>NZ_JAKEVY010000002.1 GCF_021491375.1 Flavihumibacter fluminis | reverse complement strand
ACTTTGCCGCCAGCTTCCTTCAGATTCTACCTCGCGATAGACACCCTTGCTCTTGGCTAATGGTTGGCGATTACATACCCCCATAACGGACTTGCACCGTCGAGTCTGACGCCATGCATGGCGCACATAAAAAAGCCGCTTCATATGAAGCGGCTTTTCATTGATTATCAGTCAATTAGTGAACTTTGTCCACGTTGTTGAATTTCTCTTCGTAGAATTTCAATTTATCCTGGTTCTGCTTGTTATCGTAGATCGTGATCAGCAGATCATACGCATCTTTCAGGTATGATTTCTGTTCCATTTTCAGCTTGCCTTCTTTTCCTAGCAGCTCATCCACTTTCTCAAAATATGGGATAGCAGCATCAAATTTCTGGGCAATCAAACCGCGCAATTCTTCTTTACGCTTCAGTTCTTCCGGCTTCAGACGGCCACCCTGAGGCGGACGAATTGCTTTGTTGATGGTATTGTAGTCCACACCTTCATTGTACTGAATTTGCCCGAGTACCAGGTAAGCAGCAGCATAATCAGGTTTTTCGGCCACCACCTTTTTCAGTTCTTCTTCGGCCTTTGCTATGAGCTCCTTGGAATTTGCCGGACGCTGAGCTACATCAGGTTTATAGCCTTCAGAATACAGTTCCACTGCGTAGTTATAGCGGATGGATGTATTGGTTGGATCGCCAGCCAGTACCGCTTCGTATTTTTTGAAGAGTTCGGCTTTGTCGCCACCATCACGCGCAATATCCAGCTCGTATGCAGGCCAGAATTTATCTTCCGGATATACTTCTTTACCAAGTGTCAGGTATTTTTTGGCAGCCTCTGTATCTTTTTTCTGGTTGTAATTATAATCCACCAGCCACTTATAAATTTCCACCATGCCCTCACCATTCACTTTGGCATCCGCCAGTTTGGAATAATAAATAGCGGCATCATCGCGCTTGTTGGATTTCTCAGCACTGATACCTGCATATAGAACAACGGTTGTATCAAGTGCGAGATTCGACCATTTTTTGCTCACCATGTAATCACTTACTTCCAGGCAATTCTTGAAGTTGCCATATGCCTCTTCAAATTTGTTTCCATTGTAAGCATCTGCACCAGCTTTAAAATAACCCTGATATACATCCATGATGGGTTTATAATTATCCAACTGCAGGAATACCAACTGGCCTTTATCATCCATATCCACATATTTTTTCAGTGTCTCATAGGCTACAGCACGGGCATCTGGAACGCTAGCTGCCAATGCAGGATCCTGTGAAATTTCTGCATAAATTTTAGCTTTGGTATACCAGGCTTCGAGATTCTTTGCATTTTTTTCATTCGCCAGGAAAGTCTCAATCTGATCCTTAGCCTCAGTATATTTTTTGGCTTTCACATTGTTCTTGATCTTTTCCAGATTCTGGGCAGATAAACCCAGTACCGTGGTGGCGAGCATTGCTGTTAGTAAGAGCTTTTTCATCAGTCCTATTTTTGTTAGAGGTTTAGTTTACTAATATTTATTCAGATGGATTTTCAACAGGTTCGGTTGTCTCTCCGGCAGCTGGAGTTTCAGGAGTTTCCGGATTTTCTATGGACTCCGTATTTTCTTCTTCCATTTCATCCAGCTTGGTGATTGCAGCAATGGAATCACTAGCCTGTAAGTTAATCAATTTAACACCTTGAGTAGCCCGACCCGCCTCACGGATATCCGCAATGGAAGTACGGATGGTCATACCACTTTTACAGGTAATCATCAGATCTTCCTTCTCCGTTACATCCAGAATACCTACCAATGGTCCGGTTTTATCGGTTACACTGATGGTTTTCACCCCTTTTCCACCCCGGTTTGTAATCCGGTATTCATCGATCTGGGTACGTTTTCCAAAACCATTTTCACTTACTACCAATACGGTTTTCTCCGTGTCCTCTTTCTTGACACATATCATGCCAATTACTTCGTCATTTGCATCATCAACTTCGATACCAGCCACACCAATGGCGCCTCTTCCTGTTGGACGAACTTTATCCTCCGGGAAACGGATTGCTCTACCAGATTTCACCGCCATCATGATTTCGCTGCTGCCATCCGTCATCCGGGCATCGAGTAGCTGATCACCCTCCATAATGGTAATTGCATTTACACCGGTCTGGCGAGGGCGACTGAAATCTTCCAGCAATGTCTTTTTGATGACCCCTTGTTTAGTACAAAGCACGATATAATGGGACTGAACAAACTCTTTATCCTCCAGGTTGGCGACATCTATAATTGCCCTGACCTTATCATCCGTTGGCAATTGCATCAGGTTCTGGATCGCCCTTCCTTTGCTGCTCTTTTCTCCTTCCGGAATCTCATATACTTTCAACCAGTAACAGCGTCCTTTTTCCGTAAAGAATAGCATGGTGTGGTGCGTGGACGCCACAAAAATATGTTCAATAAAATCTTCTTCCCTGGTTCTGCTGGCCTTGGCTCCCCGACCGCCGCGGCGTTGCTGGCGATACTCGGTTGCGGATGTCCGTTTAATATAACCAAGATGAGAAATCGTAATCACCACATCCTCTTCAGCAATGAAATCAAGCACGTTCATTTCATTGGCGAGGTAGGTAATCTCCGACTTCCGTGGAGTAGCAAATTTATCTTTTACCTCAATCAGTTCTTTTTTAATTACATCATAGCGCAGGCCTTCATTACCCAATAATTCCTGTAAATGCGCAATCAGTTTCATCAGGGAATCGTATTCCTCCCGGATCTTTTCACGCTCCATGCCGGTGAGTCGCTGCAATCTCAATTCCAGGATCGCTTTCGCCTGAATTTCATCCAATCCCCATCCTGCATTTACGAGTGCTTCCTTTGCACTATCTGGTGTTGCCGAACTACGAATCAACGCAATTACTTCATCCAGGTGATCCAGTGCAATCAGGAAACCTTGTAAGATATGCGCTCTTTTCTGTGCCTCGCGCAGTTCATATTGAGTACGGCGCACCACTACTTCATGGCGGAACTCCACAAATTCCTGAATAAGCTCCCTCAGGTTCAAGGTCCTGGGGCGCCCCTTAACCAGGGCTACGTTATTGATGCCATAGGATGTTTGCAGCTCTGTGAACTTGTAAAGCTGGTTCATCACCACATTCGCAACAGCATCCCGCTTGAGATCAATCACAATACGGGTACCTTCCTTCTCATTTGATTCGTTGTTAACATGGGCAATTCCCTCGATGGTTTTGGAAATCACCAGCTGACCAATTTTATCACAAAGCGAATCCCGATTTACCTGGTAAGGAACTTCCGTTATTACAATCTGCTCCCGACCACTTGGCTTGGTATCAATCTGCATTTTACCACGCAGAACCACTCGGCCGCGGCCTGTAAGGAAGCCTTGTTTAACCCCATCAATTCCCCAGATAGTTCCACCGGTTGGGAAATCCGGTGCTTTTACATACTTCATCAAATCTTCAGCCGATATCTCCCGGTTATCAATGAACGCAATACAGCCATCCACTACTTCTCCCAGGTTGTGAGGCAACATATTGGTCGCCATACCCACAGCAATACCGGTAGAACCATTCACCAGCAATTGAGGAATTCGGGTAGGCAATACCGTTGGTTCTTCCAGGGAATCGTCAAAGTTGAGCTGGAAATCCACCGTTTCTTTTTCGATGTCTTCCAGCATTGCTTCCGCGATTTTCTCCAGCCTTACTTCCGTATAACGCATGGCTGCCGGACCATCTCCATCCTGGCTACCGAAATTACCCTGCCCATCGATCAGGGTATGACGCATACTCCATTCCTGGGCCATTCGAACCATGGTATCATATACGGAGGCATCACCGTGCGGGTGATACTTACCCAATACTTCACCTACAATCCTGGCAGATTTTTTATAGGGTTTATTGGAATTGATACCAAGGTCGTTCATGGCATAAAGCACCCTGCGGTGAACAGGTTTCAATCCATCCCGCACATCGGGTAAAGCCCGGCCTACAATCACCGACATCGAATAATCGATATAGGCGGTTTTCATTTGCTCCTCAATATTGATCTGAATAATCCGGTTGCTGTCGTTGGTTTCCTGTGGCGTCAGATTTTCTTCCATGCTGTAAAAAAATTAACCTTTTGAAAGGGTTCTTTGTTGTTTTATAAAATGCCTTAAAGAAAGTGGGCAAATCTACCGTTTTTAAAGGGCAAAACCTTAACAAATCCCTCAATTTTACCCCAATTTTTCCACCATTTGGTGGCTATCTTTTTTGTATTTTTAGCATCTCTGACCAACCACCAGTAAAGCACAACTAAAACCCACAAATTATGCAACAGTACCGCTTGTTGCGCAACAATAAAGAATCAGGCCCTTATACCTGGAAGGAACTGGCACACCTTCCATTAAAACCCTACGACCTGGTTTGGGTGGATGGCAAAAGTGCGGCCTGGCGTTACCCTTCGGAATTACCAGAATTCAAAGATGTTGCTCCCCGGGTCGAAGAAGATTTTTATGAGCAGTTTCACCGCAAGCCTGCTGAAAAAAAAGAAACCACTGCTACAGTCAGTGCTGGCTTAACCGAAAATGCAGAAGTTTCTACTCCAGTGGTATCCGCAACGGCCCCTATTCCTGCTGAACAGCGAAAGAAAGTGGCAGTAATCCTTCCTGAACGTATGCCTCCTCCAAAACAGGAACCCGTTTTGAGAGTAGTTAAAAAAGAGGCTGCTTCTCTTATACAACAAGCTCCTGAATTAAATAAAGACTTAAATGCACCTGAACAGGTTATAGACCAGCTCCAGCTTCCTCCACTCAAACATTCAAAGAGAAAAATTTCTTTGAAACCTTTTTATTGGGCAGCCGGTTTTTTAGCAATCGCTACAATAACCTGGGCATTCATTCATTTTTCAACCAGCAAACGTTCAGCCAGCCCTGTTCCTGATTCAAACCCGCTGCCGGTTTTACAAACGGTTGGTTCAATAGACGCTTCTTCCGAACTTCCGGCTGCTTTGCCGGAAAATCCGGCACTTGAATTTGCCGCCTTGAAAAGGTTTTTGGCTGTAAGCCCCGATCAGATTAACGTAGGCATGTTTGGAGGTATTAACAGGCTTCAACTGACCATCCAAAACAAACATACAGAGCCGATTGAAAACATCGCCATCGCAGTTGATTTTCTGGAAAAAGACCAGTCCCTTCACCATACTGAAATCGTAGCAATAGCAAAAATAGAAGCGCTGTCATCACAATCTGTACGGGTACCTGCCAACGGAAAAGGCAGGGCAGTTCAAACCCGAATTATTGGAATCGGTAAATACAAACCGTGAAGACTTACTTAACTTCCAGGTCGCGTTCTGCTACTACCTGGTAATGCAGATCCCGGAAAATAAGGGTGTATTGGCCAGGTTGCAGGTAGAGCCGATAATAACCATCCCTATCGGTTAGATAGGTCTGATCCGCAGGTATAAGAGTAGGTAGCAGGTTTCGAAACGTTTCTTCCTTATAATAAGCCTGTACAAGAAACAAATCCCGGTGAGCCGGTTGAACAGCTGCCAATTTTCGGCTACCCAAAAGCGTTAGCCAATCCGCTCTGCCGTATTTTTCCTGAACGGGTGGAAAGAGCAACTGTACATCATAGAGATCATTTTCCAAGAGGCTGACCGGCTGCTTGCCCCGGGTTACCACTGATACCTGCTCCACGGGAATTCGTTTCACCAGCTCTCGATAAAAGTAACGGCCATACTCAAAACTGCTGCCACTGCATAATTCAGTCTGATCAATGGTAAATGGATCAATGCCGGTCAGTCGCTTTAATACCGTACCCATCGGAGTAAAGTTGCCAATTGGCCGCTCTGCGATATGCGCCTGTTCATCAAGCACCAGAATCTTCGCTGCGGTATCCTGTTGCAACAAAGCCGCTAATCGGGATGCCTGTACTGCATCCTGCACATTGCCGGTGTTTCGGGTCATGGAGCTGTCACCATAAGCAATCAGCGTAAATCCAAGTTGTTTTGCTTTTCGTACGATCTCTCCTGCAATGGGATCAGCCACCTGGTAACCAAGAAATTTGGAGACCGGAGCCGTTGCAGGGTTAACCAACGGACTCAGCCAGTAAATCGACAGGTACCGATATCCCAGCTTATAAAAATCCTCCAGTAAGGTATAGAAATAAGCCCGCTGCTGCAATTGAGCTGCATTCTCATTGAATAAAACAACACGCTCCTTGGCAGCCTGTTGCAGTATGTAGGAACGCGCGTCCAGCAATTGCAACTTTCCCATCGTATCGAGATACTTCTTCACATCTTCATATCCGATGGCCATCATGGAATCATAAGACTGTTCCAGGTAATAGTTTGCGAGTAAATAATCTCCTGCCATAGCAAGATGCCTTGCCAACCGATTCTTATCAAAACCGCTTACTGTTTGTTTGAAGTATTCATACAGGGGTTGCAGGTAATGAAGCCCCTCTCCTGCATACAAAGCCGGTGTTCCGGTTGGCGTTAAACGGTAATTGCCTGCCGTATCCAGCGGATACTCTTTCAACTTCAGTGCTGGGCCGGCTGGTTGTGCTTCAATCAGCCCATATAAAAAAACAAACAACGAAACCAGCCAGATTTTTTTCATGTTGCAAAGTGAATGGTTTTGTTGCATCCCGGCTGTTAGGGAAAGATTAAATATGCTGGTTAAGCAGCTGGTTTTTTAGCTCCTCCATTCCAATGCTGGCAAGGTTTTCAAATACCTGCAAGCGGGCTCCAGCAACGGAATAGGGTATCTTTTTATCCACCACAAATAGCGGGCAATCAGGCACAACATAATCAATCAAAGAAGCTGCAGGATAAACAACCAGCGATGTTCCAACAACCAGGAATAAATCAGCTTTTCTCACCAGTGGAACGGCTTCCATCATTTTCGGAACAGGTTCTTCAAACCACACGATGGCAGGACGCCAACGACCGCCATCAGGGGCTAATTCCCCGATGCTCATATCCTCATACACATCCTCTATCAGATCCGTATCAAACTCACTGTGTTTTTTGAAGATTTCCCCATGAAGGTGCAATACTTTCCGGGAGCCGGCTCTTTCGTGGAGGTCATCGATGTTTTGAGTAATGATCTCCACGTCAAAACAATCCTGCAATTCTGCCAGTATCTGGTGTGCCCGATTCGGTTGTGCATGCCTGACAGCCTGCCTGCGTTCGTTATAAAACTTCAATACCTGTTCAGGATTCCTGGCCCAGGCCCGAGGAGTTGCTACCTCTTCAATGGAATACCCTTCCCACAGCCCATCACTGTCGCGAAAGGTCTTAAGTCCGCTTTCTGCGCTGATTCCTGCTCCTGTTAAAACCACCAATTTTTTCATTACTTCTCTCCTGCCAGTTCAAGTATTACCTTCCACTCTTGCTCTGTTACGGGTTGAACACTGAGTCTGCTCAGTTTTACGAGTGCCATATTGGCGAGCCGCGGTTCCGCCTTGATAGCGCTCAAGGGAACAGGGTTCTTCAATTTTTTTACAGGCTTTAGGTCTACCACAACCCAGGCTTCTTCGGTGGTTGTTGGATCCTGGTAAAATTCCTTCACTACTTCAGCAATTCCTACCACTTCCACTCCTTCGTTGCTATGATAATAGAGCACCTGCTCCCCTTTTTTCATAGCTTTCAGATTATTACGTGCAGCATAATTCCGTACACCATCCCAGAAGGTTTTCTTGTCTTTTTCGAACTGATCCCAACTGTATTTAAATGGTTCTGATTTTACCAACCAATAGGCCATGCGCTATAATTTTTTAATTATATAGTGTAAAATAACTGTTCTGAACTACCCCCTACCAGCCGGAAGCGAGGATATCTGCCAGATGAAAGGTTTGTATGGGAAGTTGTTTTTTCTGTATATATCCATCCAGGTGCATAAGACAGGATAAATCAGTACTGATGATGGCTTCAGCTCCGGTTTGCATTGCATTGTTCACTTTCTGATCGGCCATTGCGATACTGATTGGTTCATATTTTATAGAAAACGTACCACCAAAGCCGCAACAGGTTTCCACATCATTCATTTCAACAAGTTCCAGTCCGTTTACATTGGATAAGAGCTTTCTCGGCTCTTCTTTTATTTTGCATTCTCTAAGTGCTGCACAGGAATCGTGATAGGTTGCTTTCATCGGAAAGCTGGCTCCAATATCTTCCACCTTCAATACATTTACCAGGAAATCCGACAATTCAAAAGTTCGGGATTTCAGGTCCTTGATCTGATTATGAATGGAAGAATTATCAAACAATTGCGGATAATAATTACACACAAATCCGGTGCAGGAAGCACTTGGAGCGATGAGATAATCGGAATGAGTTATGTTTTCCCGGATAAATTTTTCCGCTACCAATTTTGCCTCGTTTTGAAAACCAGCATTAAATGCCGGCTGACCGCAACAGGTTTGTTCGGGATTGTAAGCTACCTCGCAACCAAGTTTCTCCAGCACTTTAATCATGTTGAGGGCCGTTGAGGGAAACAACTGATCTACAAAACAGGGAATGAACAATTGTACTCTCACGGTTTCTATTTTTTAAAACTGCGTTGCAGAGCGATCATTTTCAGGGCAGTGATGGCGGCTTCTTCTCCTTTGTGTCCATGTGGACCGCCAAGTCTTTCCATGGCCTGCTCTTCATTTAAAACGGTGAGTACGCCAAAAATGGTGGGAACCGGAAGTTCATGATTGAGTAATACCACACCATCCGTTACAGCTTTACATACATAATCGAAATGCGGAGTATCTCCTTTTATCACACAACCAAGGGCGATGAAAGCATGCGGACGATCATCCCAATACTTTTTGGCTTCCCAGTAAGCACGAATCGCAAAAGCGATTTCCACTGCTCCTGGAACGGTGATGGTGGTTACCTTGTCGATCCCCTGTTCAGCCAGTACTTTCCGGGCACCGGCTTCAAGTTCACCTACAATGGAATCATTCCATTCTGTTCTAACCAGAACAACACAGGCATCCTTGGGTAGGATGCCTGCAGGTATCTTTACAACATTGGTATTTCCAGTTGCTGCCATATTGATTATAATTCTCCCAGTCGCGCCAGGTATTTATCCACTTCAAATCCTCTTTCAGAACGAGGGTATTTTTCCTTGATCAATTTATAAGATTCAATCGCTTCCTTGTTTTTTCCAAGGCTCTCATACAGAAAACCACTACGGAACAAGTATTCAGCGGAATTGAACTCATCTTTTTCAAAGATGGCGGCTGCTTCTCGATACATTTTGGCAGCTTCTTCTTTTTTACCCTGCTCTGCATAGGTATCAGCCAACAGGGACTTGGCACGTGCGCTGATTTGTAAAGAAGAAGTTGAAAAATCTTTCAGGTGCTTTTCTGCGTTGGCGAAATCACCCTGCTTCAAATAAATGGCACCCGCATAAAAATGAGCCAGGTTGGCTGCTTTGGTACCGCTGTATTTATCCATGATCTTGAGAAAGCCAGGATTGGTTGCATCTCCATTCAGCGCCAGTGCAAGGGAATCCTGCTGAAAATATTGCTGTGCCCTGAAAATAGCATCATTTGCACTCTTTTCTTTTGGCTCGGCAACCAGGTATTTATACCCTACGATGCCACCTGCCACCACAATGATAGCGGTTAGCCCGATCAGGATTTTTTTACTGTTCTGCTGCCAAAAACCAGTAACCTTGTCTACCACCTCCATTGAGGCATCCGGCTGCACCGGTACATTCGTATTTTCCGCCATGTTTTATTTGTATTCTGTTAGTCTACGATATAAGGATAATTCTGATCCACATAAATGTCTTTCAACACCTCACTGTCGTCAGGCCAGGGACTTTCTTCAGCAAATTTTACTGACTCTTCCACTTCCTGTTCAACGCGTTTATCAATTGCAGCAATTTCTTCTGCAGTGGCGAATTTGTTGTCAAGCAGTGTTTTTTTCACCATTTCAATCGGATCTCTCTGTTTGTATTCTTCCACTTCTTCCTTAGTGCGGTATTTCTGTGGGTCAGAGATTGAATGGCCTTTGTAACGGTATGTTTTGATTTCGATCAGCGTTGGACCGTCACCTTCACGGGCACGCTTAACCGCTCTGGCAACACTTTCGTGTACCGCTTCCGGACTCATACCGTCGATAGAATCAGCCGGCATTTCGTAGGCATCCGCCAGTTTGTAGATATCATGTACGTTGGATGTACGCTCAACAGAGGTACCCATCGCATAATTATTGTTTTCACAGATGAAAATCACCGGGATTTTCCAAAGCATGGCCAGGTTAAAAGTTTCATGCAGGATACCCTGGCGGGCAGCACCATCCCCGAAGAAAGTCAGGCAAACAGCGTCTGTTCCTTTGTACTTTTCAGCGAAAGCGATACCAGCACCGGTACCGATCTGTGCTCCAACAATACCATGTCCGCCGAAAAAGCGTTCCTTAATACCAAAGAAGTGCATGGAACCACCTTTTCCTTTGGCACAACCAGTGGCTTTCCCATAGAGTTCGGCCATACACGCTTTTGCACTGATGCCTTTTGCAAGTGCCAGACCATGATCACGATAAGCGGTGATGAAGGCGTCTTCAGCCTTTGTAGCGGTCATACATCCGGCAGCAATTGCTTCCTGCCCAACATAAGCATGGAAGAAACCGCGGATTTTTCCTTCCATTTTGTATTTCTCTTCAGCCTTCAGTTCAAACTGGCGGATCAGCTGCATCAGCTCATACCAGTAGAGATAGGTCTCCTTTGAAAATTTTGTTGCCACTTGTTAAGTTTTGAGACGGGCAAAGATAAGGGAAAATTCAGCTAACCAAGTAGTTAAAGGGTGTAATATTGCATCCATCTTGCTGCAGCTGGAATCCATATCGGTCTATCAGTTTAAAAACTATGGAATGGCACAATGGGCCTTCCAGGATCGTATCATTGCGATCAGTGGAAGAAACGGGATTGGTAAGACCAACCTGTTGGATGCCATCTATTTTCTTTGTTTTACCAAGAGCTATTTTCAGCGTTCTGATGCCAATCTTGTACTGCACGGTGCCCAGGGAATACGAGTAGCGGGAAAATTCATTCGCGATGGTAAAACCATCGAGGTAACGGGTGTGATCCGGGAAACCGGGAAGAAAACCTTTTCAATAGACGGGCAGCCCTATGATCGCTTATCTGATCATATTGGTCAGTTTCCGGCTGTTTTCATTGCCCCCGATGATGTTCAAATCATACTGGAAGGCAGTGAAGAGAGGAGGAGATTTCTGGATGCCCTTTTGTCACAGGTCGACGCTGTTTATCTGCAGGAACTCATGAAATACAATAAAGTGCTGCAGCAACGTAACAGCCTCTTAAAACAACAGCTGGAATCAGGCCGACAACAGCCCGAATTACTGGAAATCCTGGACCAGCAATTGGTTCAGCCGGCTCAGTATGTATTTGAAAAGAGAAGCTACTACTGCACTGATTTGCTAAACCGGTCCATAGAACGATATGGCTCCATTGCCAGCAACCGGTATGCGCTAAATTTAAAATATGAGAGCCCGCTTCAGGCAGGCTCAATGGCGGAGCTGCTGAAAATGAACCGCCAGCGGGATCTTACCAGTGGCAGAACCCAGGCCGGTATTCATCGCGATGATATCCTCATGTTGCTGGGCGACCAGCCTTTCCGACAAACTGCCTCTCAGGGACAACGTAAAAGCCTGCTCTTTTCCCTGAAACTGGCAGAGTTTCAGTTATTGAAGGAGAAAAAGGGATTTGCCCCACTCCTGCTGCTGGATGATGTATTTGAAAAACTGGATGCAGAACGGATGCACAACCTTTTACAGGAGGTATGCCTGGCAAACGATGGTCAGGTATTTGTAACGGATACCCATTCCGAACGCTTAAGGGAAAGTTTTGACCGGTTGGGTACAGGGTTTCAGGAAATTCGGTGTACTGAATAGTGCAGTAATTCTGAATTTCTGGCCGGAAATGAAAAAACACCTTGCATCAAGGTAAAAAAATTGGGTACGGATTTTCCATTTGGAATCGGGAATCAGGAATTTGGTTTTCCACAATTTGTTTGGCAACAGGAGGGATCTCACCGTCTCACATCTGACGTTTCACTTTTCACCTACCATTCCCTCCCTGCCAAACCCTTCTGCCACTAACCAGAAATAATATTTCCTACTTCTAAATTCACAGCTCCTACTTCTTACTTCCGAGGTTTGGATATAAAAACGGGACCAATAACAGCACAAAGATGCGACATGTTCACTATTAGTTGCATCAACAACTAGTTGAATTGTGTAAATTTTACATATTTAGCTGAATGGGTTATTCCGCTTGCCGAATCGGTTCGAAACCTATCTTTGCTCCATGGGTGAATTTTCATTGGGAGAAGCTATTCAGCAGTTTTTGCAGAAGAGCCGTTTAAAAGGTTCTGTGCAGGCGTTGCAGATAACGGATGTGTGGGAACAGATCATGGGCAAAACGGTAGCGCGGTATACAGAAAGTATTAAAATCTATGGCGACAAGCTTTATATCAGCACCTCGGTAGCGCCACTCAAACAGGAATTACTGTTTCAAAAAGAACATATCATCAACCGGGTGAATGAAGCCTTGGGAGAAAAGATCATTAAGGAAGTGATCATTCAATAAAGTCAGGTGATACGGGCTCTTGGGTCCACCCATCCATACAGCAGATCTGCGAGGATATTCACTAATACAAAAAAAGCAGCGGATACCAATACTGCCCCCATTACAACGGGAAAATCGAGTTTTTCAAGGGCATCCACCGTCAGTTTTCCCAATCCTTTCCACCCGAAAATGTATTCAACAAAAAAGGCTCCGGCAAGTAATTCCGCGAACCAGCCGGTGATAGCTGTTAAAACAGGATTCAAAGCGTTGCGCAGGCCATGCTTCCAGATTATTTTTCTTTCGGAAAGTCCCTTTGCACGGGCAGTACGAATAAAGTCCGCTTCCAGAACATCCAGTAAAGAGGCCCTGGTTAGCTGGGCGATAATTGCCAACGGACGAATACCAAGTGTTAGTGCTGGAAGTATGAGGTTTGCCAGACTTAAATATGGCTTACCGCTTTCGGTATCCAGGTCAAACCAGGAACCGGTCATATGAAGGCCGGTATATTGGCTCCAGACAAAACCAAATAAATAGGCTATAGCGATGGCCATGAAAAAAGACGGTGCTGAAATTCCCAGAATGCTGGTAAAAATTGTGGTAGTATCGAGCCAGGTACCTTTTTTTAGAGCAGCTAAGACACCCAGGGAAATTCCTGCCGCTGTTGCAAAAAACATGGCAGCAACTGCCAGCATCAGGGTGCCTGGCAAAGCTTCCGCTATGATAGTGCCAACTTCTCTCCTGCTCTGGTAAGAGGTACGCAAGTAAGGTCGTTTCAAGCCAAGTTGGCGGGATCCGATATCCAGGAAAACTCCTTTCAGCTTCTTCCGCTGAATTTCCTCCTCTGTATGTAATCCGATTGGAGAAACATCATTCAGGTATCCCAGGAATTGTTTCCATTTGGGTTGATCCAGGTACAGATCACGGCGTATATTTTCCTGGGTAGCCTGATCGGCTCTTTGCCCCATTACAAGACGCGAAGGATCTCCGAATCCCTGGAACAGGAAAAAGACCAACACTACTACTCCCAGCAGCACCGCAACCCCATAAAGCATTTTATGTATTATGTATCTGAACATCTCCCATTTCTTGTCTCCTGTCTCCTCTGTCTCCAGTCTCCCTTCTTCCATTCCTCCATCTTCCATTCTCACTTCACAGCCCTCTTCTTCTTTACAACTCCATCCTGTAAAACATACAGTGTTACCGGATAACGGGCGGCTGTTTTCACTGCCACAGCATCGCAGCGAAGCAGTAAAACCGGTGTTTCCACGGTAGCAAGCAAGGGCTCAACCTCTCCCGCAAGGGATGTGATCACATATACTGGTTTACCCGTCTTTTCCGTATCCTTCTTCAATGTAATCAATTGTTCAAGTATAGCGGGTTTATCGGTTTCATTCAATGCCTGAATAAACAGCCAGTACATTTCACCTGGTTGATTGATAATGGCGCTGGTAGTATCAGCCCCGCTGGGCGCAAGCAGTACAAAGTCCTTTATTTTCGGTTCTGCATTACCTTTCCGTACCAGTTTATCATATCTGCGCACAAAACTATAAACGGACTCATCAAAATCATCCGGAAACTGGTCTGCTGTAAATTCGACTTCCTTTCCTCCTTTATTGTAAACAAACGTTATGACCGTACTATCAGGAATGGCACCTGCCGGTATTTTCATCTGTTCTTCAATGCGGGCGCCTTTTTTATAGGGTAGACAATCCACAATCGGAAGATAATTCAAGACATACCATTGCAGGCCAAAACTGAAAATAGTGGTGACGGCTAATGCGATGATTGAATTTCGAGTACTCATCGCCGTGATAATCCGGTTCCTGTTTACAAAAAGCAATAAAATAAGCCCCAGCAGCAGTAGGTCTTTAATAAAGGATTGATCTGCTGTCAGCGGGATGCAATCGCCAAAACAGCCACAGGTTTTGATCTTTCCGGAGAAGAGTGCGTATCCGGTTAAGAAGGTAAAGAAAATGATCAATAATAAAAGTAACCAGCTGAATAACCGCATCTGCCAACCGATAATGACTGCTACCCCGGCGATGATCTCAAAAGCGATCATTAATACGGAAAAGGCCAGCGTGAAATCATTCAACTGATGCAGCCCCCATACTTCAAAAAACTCCTGCATTTTATAACTTAGCCCGAGTGGATCATTGGCTTTTACGAGTCCGGAAAATATAAAAAGGAGTCCGACAATATATCGGGTAATTGTTAAGATGAGTTTCATAATTTCTTAGTGTTTTCCTTCCTTTAAAAGGATCAGTGCAAATGCTGCATAATTGAAGATATCGAGATAATTGGCATCAATGCCTTCGCTGATAATGGTTTGTCCGTCGTTTGCCAGAATCTGCCGGATCCGCATCAATTTGGCCAGGATAAGATCCGTAAAACTTTCCTGACTCATATCTCTCCAGGCTTCTCCATAATCGTGATTCTTTTGTGCCATAAGGGAACGCGCCCGATTTACCTGGTCATCGTAAAGTTCAGTTACTCTTTCAGCAGCCAGATTTTCTTCCGGATCTCCGGCCAGTTGCAATTGCATAAGCCCGATTACAGCATAGTTCAGTATCCCCATAAATTCCGACTGGATGCTATCGCCTACCAGTTGTTTTTTATTTTCCTGGATGGTGCGAATCCGTTTGGCCTTTATGAAAATCTGGTCCACAACGGAAATCGGACGGTAAACCCGCCAGGAAGTACCGTAGTCACGGGTTTTATGAATAAATATCGCTTTGCATTCCCCGATCACTTCGTTGTACTGTGCTGTTGTATTGGACATGGGTTCGAATAAAATGTTCATCTTTATCGTTCAAAAATAAGGATTCACGAGCATGTATACCCTGAATTGCCGAGGACGTTTACTGGTATTGGATCAGCCTGTTGTAATGGGCATCATTAATCTTACACCGGATTCCTTCTATGCCGGCAGCCGATCCGCTCAGCTGGATGCTGTATTGTTTAAAGCAGAACAATTATTGACAGCTGGTGCAGTTATATTGGATATTGGGGCACAGAGTACTCGACCAGGTAGTAACTATTTAACGGCCGATGAAGAATGGGCAAGACTGGCTCCAGTTTTACCTACCCTCACAGAACATTTTCCCCAGGCCTATTTTTCAGTGGATACCTTTCACGCTTCCGTTGCACAACAGGCTTATGAAGCAGGAGTACACCTGATCAATGATATCAGTTTTGGTATGCTGGATAATGAAATGATTCCTGTAGTGGCTAAAAGCGGTCTTCCATATATCGGAATGCACATGAAGGGCAGTCCTCAAACCATGCAATCGCTGGCTAATTATGATGATCTACTGCTGGAAATAACTGATTTTTTTAGTCAACGGATCGCGGCCTGCAGAGCAGCGGGAATTAAAGATCTGATCCTGGACCCCGGTTTTGGTTTCGCTAAAACGCGTGAACACAATTTTCAATTATTGAACAGAATGCAGGAACTGCAGGTATTTGAACTTCCTTTGCTGGCAGGTCTCTCCCGTAAATCAATGATCACTAAAACCCTTGGCATAACTGCCGACGAAGCCCTGAATGGGACCACTGTGCTCAATACGGTTGCACTGCAAAAAGGCGCTACCATTCTTCGCGTCCACGATCCCAAACCCGCCGTTGAAGCCATCCGTCTTCTCACAAAACTTACAGATTCATAAAAAATCAGACTGCAACTTTCACCTTTCACCTTTCACTTTTCACTCTTTCACATCTCACATCTCACCTTTCACAAAAAAAGCCCCCGTTTTTAACGAAGGCTTTTCTCATGTGTGTGAAAGTTATATAACAACTAAATTTCACTATTGTTTACCATCAACCGGCGGCATCATTGGATTTTGCTTTGGCTGAGGCATGGTATCATGTACATCTACCACTTCAATGTCGAACATCAGTGCTTCATTGGGTTGTCCACCAGGACCCGGACGAGAACCATAGGAAAGGAATCCTGGTATGTAAAGGGTTCCTTTTCCTCCTTTTGAAAACTGGCGGATACCTTCATCCCAGCCTGGAATCACCTGGCCTACTCCCAATGGGAACGTAATTGGATCCTTCCCTGGTTCCATAGTGGATTCGAATTCCTTACCGGTCAGCAACAATTTTCCGCGGTATTTAACAGATACATATTTTCCGGAATCCGCTTTTGCACCAGAACCTGCTTCATCAATTTTTACATAGGTACCTTTTCCAATTTTATTGGCAGAAATGTTATTTTTCTTGATGTACTCATCTACGATTGCCTGATCGCGGTCTTTTTGTCCGGCCATTTCTTTGTCCTGGATAGCCTGCACCTGCTGTTCATTGTCCAGTACATCTGCAACACGCAAATGCAGGTAAAGCTTATCACCCTTTTTCATAAAGGGGGGCAACATGGGGTTTTGTTTCATGAGGCTGTCAACATCCTGAACAACGACCACACTGTCTCCTTTGTGAAGGAAACGAAATACTTCTGCCGCATTATAAACGGGGCCAACACTATCTACCCTTGTGAAAACGGGCATACCGCCTTCAGAAGTCATAAGGGTTGAGTCATTGATTTTTTGCGTATAATGAACCTGGAGGAACTGGCCGATTTTTACCTGCGGACCGCTGCCTTTTTCCACAATCTTATACGTTATACCGCTGGGAGTTTTGCTGTAGTCGGTACTACCACAGGCTGCAAATAAAGAGGCAGCAATTGCTGTTGAGAATAGAAGCGTTTTTGTCATTTTTTATATCAGTTGAAATTCTGATGCGTTTTCTTTAACCACCTGTCTGAAGGTCTTTACGGTTTCTTCCAGCGTTGCGCTGCTTCTACCGCCGGCGGCATTAAAATGACCTCCCCCTTCAAAAAAGCGACGTGCAAAGGTATTGACATCTACATTACCCTTGCTTCTGAAGCT
Organism: Flavihumibacter fluminis; assembly: GCF_021491375.1. GTDB lineage: Bacteria > Bacteroidota > Bacteroidia > Chitinophagales > Chitinophagaceae > Flavihumibacter > Flavihumibacter fluminis. Next base: position 1,113,716 of record NZ_JAKEVY010000002.1, on the reverse strand, counting down.
CCATTTTCTTTCTTCATCCCGATCAATACAGATAGCCGCCATTTTGATTCCGCCGATGGACAGCGGATAGTTAACCAATCCTTCCGTATCTCCTGTTTTAATGTCATAGCGCAACAGGTCGTTTTTCGGAACATATATCAATGCGGTATTGTATTCATAAAAAACTTCCATTCGATTGGTCAGTACATGACCAATAAACCGAAGGCGGTTTTCCATGAAATTATCATACAGGTTTTCGTGAATAACCGTATGATTAAGCCCGGTTTCCTTCAATCTGGCAGCCATTTTATGTACACTCACGGAGGCAGCAGGGAAACGGAAGGAGCCGGTGTCACCAATCAAGCCGGCATACAGACAGGCTGCCACATCAACATTTAGATAGGTCTGCAGCTGTGCTTCCAGAATGAAATCATAAATCATTTCACAGGTGCTGCTTTTTGAAATATCGCTGATGCCAAAATCAAAACTTTCTACCGCAGGTTGCTGGTGATGATCAATCAACACCTTGGTAGCCGTTGCTGCTTCCACCACCGGAACCAGGTGTTTTGTGCGGATCAGTGTATTGAAGTCCAGGCAGAATATCCAATTCGCTTCTGCTATTATTCGGGCCGATTTTTCACGGGTTATTTCATAATTAAGTACGTCCTCGGTACCAGGCATCCAATCCAGAAAAGCAGCCCAATTGGTGGGGGAAATAACAGTAACCTGATGCCCCAATGCTTTTAATACCTGCGACAAGGCTAGAGAAGAGCCCATTGCGTCGGGGTCTGGTTTCTGATGCGTGGTGATAACAACCCTGGCAGGTGTTGCCAGTTTCGGATAAATATGATGTATTGGTAGCATAAAGCCGGGCAAATGTAGGTAAAATTAGCTACCTTTGCGCCCCAAAGAGCAAGTATATATGAGTAACAGAACATTTACGATGATCAAGCCGGATGCTATGAAAAATGGTCATGCCGGTGCTATCCTGGACCGTATCATCAAGGAAGGATACCGTGTAGTGGCCCTGAAAATGACTAAGCTGAGTGCTGAAAAAGCAGGTGAATTTTATGCTGTACACAAAGCGCGTCCTTTCTACGGTGAACTGGTTGAGTTCATGAGCAGTGGCCCGATCATTGCCGCAATTCTTGAAAAAGAAAATGCTGTTTCGGCGTTCCGCACCCTTATCGGAGCAACTGATCCTGCGAAGGCAGACGAAGGTACCATCCGTAAATTGTTCGCCACTTCCCTTGGTGAGAATGCCATTCATGGAAGTGACAGCGATGAAAATGCAGCAATTGAAGGTGCATTTTTCTTTAGTGGGCTGGAAGAAGTGAAGTAAGATGTGAGACGTGAGACGTGAGACGTGAGACGTGAAAAAATACAGGCCTCCCTTTGGGAGGCTTTTTTTGTAGGTAAATAGCTAATTCCGTACAGGATTCGGCACCGGCACAACTGTATAACCGGCTTTTTTCAACAGGCTCAGTACTCCTTTATCTCCCGGCAGGTGTGCCGCGCCTACGGCAAACAAAGCAGGTTGCTTTTTCATGGCTGCCTCCATTGCCGGGATCCAATTAGCGTTTCTACCATATAAAAAGAGTTCGAGATAGGAACTTACTCCTCCCTCCTCATCCAGGGTTAACTGTTCAATCTGGTCGAGGTCCTGAGCTAAATAGATAGCTGCCATCCTGTTGGTAAAACTGTCCTGTTTAGCTTCTTCATCAATCGCTTTCAGTAGTTCTTTTGCTTGTTCGTCATATGGAATACTATCAAAAACGCTGGCCTGAAATTCAATCGTTTCCAACCCGCTGATTGGTTTTCCTTCTTTCTTTGCCTGTTTAAGGATAAGTTCCTCCATACCTGTTTTGGTCCCACAGGGCATTTTGGCTTCACTTAGCATGGCAGCCACAAAATAAGGCTTGAAGCGCTCCATCATGCTAAGTGGCAACACTGTTTTGTTATTGGAGAAATAGTTTTTAACCCGCTGGTATTCATCCGGACTAAGCAGGTCACCAATCTTTTTGTTATCCTTCATCCGGATGAACTTGAAAACACCCAGCATTTCGCCCGGGTTATCCATATCAATTTCGAAAAACACCTGCTCTGATCTGGACAGTGCCGACAACAGGCTATCACTCATCATCTCTTCCGCCGAACAAAGCAAGTGCATGGTACCAAATACAAAAGACGGCTTGCTTAATCCGTTTCCACTGACCTGCCATAATAAGGTTTTGGGTTGTTGGGCAGATACGGACAGGTTCAGGATCAACGCTGAGATAACGCTAAAGAACAAACGAAGCTTCATATTTAGTAAATATTACGCGGACAATCGAGTTGCCGTCCCATGGATTTTCCATTATATCCGGAGCGGCCTCCACTTCCCAACCTGAAATTTACAGTGATTCCCTGGAAATAATACCAGTCTTTAAATTCAGGTCCGCCACGAACGGAGCCCGTAGGATAGTTTGGATTGGCACTTCCATTTTTTAGTTCATCACCACGATATGCTAGTTCAACGGCAAGCGGTCCCCTGGCTGCCAGCAATTGATCCGGATCAGCATAAGTGGTACTTACATCATCCAGATAGTCTGTAAACGTTTTACGCAGGCCTACCTCATAGCCAAGGGTGATCCGGTCATTAACTCTTAACATCACACCACCGCCGAATGGAATTACCAGTTGAACCCGTTTATAAAATTCTCTCTCAGGATAAGCAGCCAGCCCTTGCCCTTCCGTACCCAATGGCTGGAGGTAAAATTTGTTTCCAAGAGTATCATGTGTATAGGGATCAAATCCAAATACACCCACGCCGGCAACCAGGTAGGGCGACCATTTTTTTGTTTCCAGATCCATAAACCGAAATATCGCCTGAATACTTCCTTCCAGGATCTGACTTTTAAAATTCAGGTTCCGGTTTCGCAAACCGGCATCTTTATTAAATCGGTCATCGGCACTTATTCGGCCATAATTGGCCATCCCCCGAACCGAAAAATATTTGTTAATATCATATTGTATGCCCATTCCGAGTGCAATCTGGGCCTGTTGGGTGGTAAATCGCCGGTCCTGCAGATCACCCTGGTAATTGGCTACTCCACCAAAACCTACCAGTTGCCAGCCTTGCGCCATCAGCGATACAGGTAGAAAAGCCAGAAAGGCCATCAGAAAATTTCGCATAAAGTCGGTTATAAACTAAAAGTAGCAAGTTTTGAGCCAAGCTCTAAGCGTTAAAACACGGGACTTTAGTATACTGGGACTCTCCCTGCTAACCGTTGGCTACAATTCCGTGATTTTTATTCAGCTTAACTAATCGTATATACTTACCAGTTATAAAAAAAGGACCTTTTGAAAAGGTCCTTTAACTATTTCGCAACGGATACTCAATACCCAAGTATTTTCAGCATGCTCTGAGCAGACTGTTCTTTGGCATACACCCAATCCACCAGTTTTCCATTTTTGTCGTGGCCCACAATGATATGCTTGGGCGATGGAATCATGCAATGTTTGATACCGCCATAACCACTGATCTGGTCCTGGTAGGCACCTGTATGGAAGAAGCCGAGATAAAGCGGTTCCCCTGTTCCTACCTTGGGAAGAAACACTTCGTTGATGTGTTCTTCTGAATCGTAATAATCATGCGAATCGCAGGTAATACCTCCCAGTACGACTCGCTGGTATTCCTCATCCCATTTATTGATAGGCAGCAGCAGGAATCGTTCACCAATACCCCAGGTATCGGGTAGTGTAGTTATGAAAGAAGAATCAATCATGTACCAGATCTCCCGATCGTTCTGGGTTTTCTGGGCTATAACCGAATAGATATGTGCCATACTCTCCCCTACCGTATAACTTCCAAATTCGGTGTAAATATTCGGCATGGGCACTTTCGCCTTTTTACAGGCAGACTTGATATTACTTACAATTTCATTAATCATGAACTGGTAATCGTAATCAAATCCCAACGAATGTTTGATTGGGAAGCCGCCACCGATATTTATGCTGTCCAGTTCAGGGCAGATTTTTTTCAGCTGGCAATAGAGGTTGATTACCTTATTCAATTCTGACCAGTAATAGATATCGTCTTTAATACCCTTATTCAGGAAGATATGCAACATCTTCAGCTGGAATTTATTTTCGTAGCCTTCGATCTGGTCGACATAAAATTCCAGGATATCTTTTGCCCTGATACCTAACCGGGATGTATAAAAGGGGAAATTGGGTTCTTCTTCTGCAGCTACCCGGATCCCGAGTTTAAATGGTGCACGAACCGATTTACGGTAGTCTTCCAGTTCGTTTACGTTATCCAGTACAGGAATTACATTTTTAAATCCGCTGTTGATCAAACCGGCAATCCGTTTGGTATACGTCTTCTGTTTGAACCCATTACAGATGATAAAGGTTTCCTTATTGATTTTCTTTCTGGCGTAGAGTTTTTTAATGATCTCGATATCATACGCATAAGATGTTTCCAGGTGGATATTATGCTTGAGTGCTTCTTCCACCACAAAGGAAAAGTGGGAACTCTTGGTACAATAGCAATAAAAATATTCCCCTTCATACTTATGCTTTTTGAAAGCATTAGCGAACATCTGCTTGGCTTTGTTGATCTGCATGCCAATTTTCGGTAAGTAGGACAACTTCAGGGGTGTTCCATACTTATCGATCAGTGCTTTCACATTAAGGCCATTGAATTGGAGGTAACCGTCTTTTACCTCGAAACCTTCCTGGGGGAAATTGAAGGTTTGATCTACCAGGTCGAAGTAGGTATTGTTCATCTAGCGGAAAACGTGATTAATTGGGTGATACATATAAGGCACAAACCTATAAGAAAATCATGAATAAATGGGAAATAAAAAAACCGGCTCCAAAAGGAACCGGCTAATTCTTGCGGAGTATATCCTGATACCTTATTTTACAGAAGCAACCAGGGCCTTGAACGACTCAGGGTTGTTCATTGCCAGGTCAGCCAATACTTTACGATCCAGTGTAATTCCTTTTTCATTCAGTTTGTGAATGAATACGGAATAAGTCAGACCTTCTTCACGTACTGCTGCGTTGATACGGGCAATCCAAAGAGCGCGGTATTCACGCTTCTTCAATTTACGGCCTACATAACTGTAGGTCATCCCTTTTTCAACCAGGTTTTTGGCTACTGTATAAACATTCTTACGTTTGCCATAGTATCCTTTGGCTTGGTCAAGAATCCTTTTTCTGCGTGCTCTTGAAGCTACTGCGTTTACTGAACGAGGCATATGCTAATGAGTTTAAATTTGGTGATTAAATAAAATTATTTAAGACCCAGCAGGCGTTGAACAAAGAATAAATTGGGTGCTGCAACAACGCCGTCTTTGCGCATAGCTCTTTTCCGTTTTTTGGATTTCTTGGTGAGGATGTGACGCTTGTGAGATTTCTGGTGAGTGATCTGTCCGGAAGCTGTCACCTTGAAGCGCTTCTTCGCGCTTGAATTGGTTTTTACCTTTGGCATTTTGATAACTAAAAAAGTTACGCCCTGCTGGCGCCCCACACTGGTGGGAACTTTGTGAGCCATTTGGGCAATACCACCATGTTGCCATGATGCCCCTAAGGGAGCGCAAAGGTAAATCAGTTTCCCGAAATAACCAACCGCAATGTCTTTTTTTGTTGTCCGGTACTTACCCTCAACACATAAACTCCGGCTGGAAGCCCCCAGGTTAGGGGTGCCAGGCTGATCCAATTCGATCCTGCGACTATACTGTTTTGCTTAACAGCCAGGCGTTTTCCCGCGATATCGGTTAATTCAAGCTGGACCTGAGCACCATCCAACCGGTCCACCTTCAATTTCATTTGATCACCCGGACCGGGATTCGGATATACCTGTACATTCAACGCCGACTCAAACTGAACGATCCGAATTGCGGAATAACGCACGGTTCCGTTTGCATAAGTAAGTTTCAAACGGTAATAATAAGTTTCAGGCACCAAAAGTTCTGGGTCTGTATAGGTACCAGTAAGCGGACTGCCTGCATTCAAATCCCTGGTGTATAGAGTTTCAAATCCTCTATCGGAACTAGTGGAGCGTTCCAATTCCAAACGAATTAACCCGTTCCAGTTTGCTATTGACCAGTCCAGCCGCGCCTCCCGGTCTTTACCGGAACGAACTGCCATAAAATCCAGCACCGCCAACCGGGTATTTAGGCCAATATAAAACTCTCCGTATAATCCGGCAGGAAGCTCCAGGTAATAACCTTTGTCATATGGAACGAGATCGAAACCTTCCGGATCCCATACCGTTTCATACCCTTCCACATTATCAGACAAGCGCTGATTAACAGTTGATACAGGTCCCGCGTAGCGGAAAACAGACAGGTCATACGCACTTAAGCTCCTTGAACAGGTATCACAGGGATTGGTATTTAACCAGGACTGGATCTTATCATCCGAAACATACAGGCGCACCCTGCCATTTTGAGCAAGTGTACTGTTTCCTGTTTGAAGAGACCAGTTATATGGAAGAACCGGATTGCCGAATAGCTCGGACGCTCCTTCCAACTGGGCAAAGCGAATTTGTACATACCCGGCTGCCCCCTGCTCTGGCTTCAGCTCCGCCAACAATTGATTGGAACTAAGCGCAGGAGTAAAACCGGAATCCCTTACCGATAGATTCAACAGTCCACTGGAACTACCTATAAAAGAAGGATAATTCCTATTATAGATATGAAAATCATCTAGTAAGAATCCACCAGGAGTTCTTGGCATTACATTTGAAAACCCATTTCTGGCCAGTGATAGCAATCGGAATTGGACCCTGCCCAGGTTGTTTGGCAAGGAGGTAGTGATCAATCTCCATTGATTGCTACCAACCGGATCACAATCCGTCCAGGCTGATTTTGCCGGGTTGTTATACCATTGTAATTGATCGGGTTGTTCCAGTAGTCGAATCCAGGTGCGACCGGTATCAACTGAATATTCAAAGAAAACAGAATCTCTGCCTTCACATAATTGCTTATTAACGGATGCAGATAAATAGGGTTGTTGCAGGCCACTCAGGTCAAAAACCGGGCTCACCAGATATCCTGATGGAACTATAAAACCGATGCCCTGAATGGAAGCAATCCATTGGGTACCCCAGAAAGCTTTTCCATTCGCCGCCTTAAAAGGAGCGATGGATTCCGTTAATCGGGAAGAATGTTCATACAGGAAAGTTGACCCCCAGCCCGATTTTCCCTGCTCAAAGCCCTCGAGATAGGGAAATTGATCAACCTTTCGGGCATAAGCCCAGGTTGCACTTAAGCTGTCATCAGCGGAATATTCATCTCCTTCTGCATCTATCCAGGCTTTAACAGGCGCTACCGCATCAGGCCAGTTCAATACAGGGATCCGGAAACTTACAATAGCGGTGTCACCTGCTGGAATGGATGGCACCCTCAGCAATTGCCGTTTACCATCGGGAGTTTCAATACCGAATGCTACCGATGCACTGGGAGATTGCCTGTTGTTCCTTGCCCAGAGATAGCTGAGCACAGAATCGCCATCGGTAACATTTTGCTTTTGATAAGCAAAATAAACCAGCTTGATGTCTTCTGAAACTTTAAAGAAGCGAAGCTTCTTAAGCACCTGCAATTGTTGCTGGTAACTGGAATGAATAAACCTGAAACGTATTTGAAAACTGGAACTGAATTCCTGACCGTGTCTGGCCAATACTTCGCTAATATTCAGATAGTCAATGACCGGTTGCTGGGTCATCGGATCCAGCAGTGCAACGCCCAGCCAGGAGGAAGTATCATTTCCCCTTATAAAACAATCCATTTTTAACTGGCCAAAGTCAGGAATATCCAGAAACATTCGAATGTCATCTGCAACTGAATAATTTTCAAAGTTATAATTACCAATTAGTTGCAGTATTTGACCTTCAATTTTACTACTAATAAATAACCCCTGATTCCGGCGGGTATCTAATTTCAAAGAAGCTGCCGTTATTCCTGCATCCCAAGCTGTCAAACCAGCAAGGCCAGGGTATCCGGGAGAATAGATGCTGGTATCTGAAATATTCTCCAGATTTTCTTCAAATGGGAGTGTTAAAGGTTCAGTAGTAAGGTACCGCCAATTTATGGCGGCAGTATCATTTGTCGGATTAATATCGCCTGCAGCCTTTAAGATTAACCTTAGATTGGCCGATTCTCCCGGAACTCCAATGGGTCTTAAGCGGGAAGTCCAGGTAAACGGCTGCGCCGGATTCCATTTCCTTACGATGGTATCCGTTTCCAGCAGATTCTCGTTTTTATAGAGGAGCAGGAATACAGTATCGCTGATAGCCAGGCTACCTTCATTACGAACCACTACTGTAAGAGGATCCAATGAATCTTTAACCGATGGAGCCCTGCTTACCAGGAAGGCTTGTTGCACAGTTACAGACAGGTCCCCATTGGTTCCTGTACCTGAACAAATCCCAGCGCCAGTCAGCAGCCTTTTCGCGATGGCGCGCTCACCAAAAAGTCCGTTCAAAATCGGTTGAACCGTGAACCAATAGGGTTTCCCATTTCTTAATCCATCCACCTGGTAACTGGTATCCGAAGTTATCCCGATCCTTTCCATTTTTTTTCCATTATACATGAGAACCGCGAATGAATCGATTCCAGCGAGTTTGGTCCACCGCAACAGGCCCCTGGATTCACAGGTACTCGAAACTGTAAAATTGATTTCTGGTAGGATGCGGAAAGGGGCCGAAATACGTTCCAGTCCGCTGGCAACATGGGTTAGTTTTACCAATACTGAAGTGTTGGTACTGGAAGGAACAGTCCAGGACCTCCAGCCCGGTTGAGATACGCCGCTGGTTATGGGCGTCCAGCTAATGCCATTATTCAGCGAAAAGGAAAAACTATATTCGTCGTTCTCATGCCCTGGAAACCGCCATTGTATTACACGGCGCTCTCCATGTTTAAACAATTCTCCTCCGGCCGGCTGTAAGAGTTCGAAACCTGGTTCTTCCCAATTGTATACGATTTTATATAGCTGAGGACCAAAAGGAACTTCAAAGCCTTTTACTCTCACCCGGTATCTGCCGGGAAGCGCTCGATCAATCACTACCTGCTCAATATTATTCAACCGATCTTTTCCCCTTGTTGCCTGTGCCAGGACTCCTGCAGCGCTGGTATCCAGGATAAATGGATCATATATGGATCCGTCTGGTAATTCAACCGTAATATCAAGGTCGTTCACCAGTGCTTTGGCAGTATAAAAAGATGCGGGGCGATCATGCCAGTATAACATGATTCGAAAATCAGTGACTTCCTGGTCCAGCTGAATTTCCATAACCTGCTCCTGTTGGTGATTAACTGCTCCGGAAAACCACTGCTTTTTATTCATCGTCTCCAACGCTTTGTAGGTATTCAGCCAGCCAAAGCCATTGGCAAAATCAACATAAGGTGTTCCAAGATCTGTGGCGGTATTGCAAATCAGGGCCTTCATGAGCGCACCCTCCGGATCTGCTCCATTAAAGAGTTGGCGATAACGTTCATAGAGCAATGCTAATCCGCCCGAAACCTGGGGACAAGCCATGCTGGTTCCATCCAGCCGGCCGTAGTTATTGTTGCTGGTGGTAGATAAGACACTGGTACTTACAGCCACGATTTCGGGCTTGATCCTGCCATCGAGGGTAGGCCCTTTGGAATATACATTTACTGAACCATTGTCGTTGGTACCACCTACAGTCAGTACATTTTTGGCAGCCTGAAATGCATTGTCTATGGTGCGGTAGCTAACGGGAAAATTCCCACACTGAAGCGTTCCTGCATTTCCTGCCGCGAACACATGCATCAGGTTTGGCATATCGAGCAGTTGCTGATCGGCCTGCCCGCAGTAACCCGAGTATTGTCCTGAATAAGGCAAACAGGAACTTCCTGCACCATAGGAATTATTCGTAATGACCATCCGTTTCTCCTGGTAGAGCCGGGGGGTTTGAAAAATAATCGTATTGAAATAATCAACCTCGAGCTCCGCATCAAAAGCATAACCACGCATAACCGGATTAATATGTCCCTTTCCTGCCATCGTTCCGGCCACATGCGTCGCATGTGTATTACCGTTATACAGTTGCCCTTCCTCATAAAAGTTATGATCTATATGGTAGATTCGGCCCCCATCGCCAATTCCTATGGTTACACCTTTTCCTGTTAATCCGGGCAAGCCATTTGCGCCCAGGTGAAGCAGGTTCCCGAAATGAGATTCTGTACCAATCAGATTTAGCTCAAAAAGTTCTGGTGCTGGCAATGCATACAGGGTAAAGGGTTCGGCCATTAATTTTTCAAGGGCGGGGCCATTCAATTTCATCTCCAGCATTCGGTTGTATAACTGTCGGATTTCTCCGGTTGTGGGCGCGTCTTTCCCCAGTAGAGATACGATCTGGCGGACAGCAGCTGCTGAATCCATTCCTTCGGTAAACCAAATATGCCAGTTGGTTTTTGACTGGTTGTTTTGAAGCGTTGCCTGCTTTGAATAGCCGGACTCCAGTTTCAGGCTGGTCGGCAACATAAAGAGACCGTTTATACCAAATGCCCTGAGCTCCGATTCTGTAACAGGCTGATTCAGTCTGGCCAGGTAGGTCTTGCCTGGTACATATTCCAGCAATTCGATCCCTTTTGAGGCGAGGTGTTTTTTCTTTTCCGGTGTTGGTATATCCTGAAATCTGAGAAAAAAGGTTTGCTTACTGGAATTAGCATGAAGATTTTTCCAAAGGGCAGCCGATGGAGGAGCCGAGGCAAAAAACTGGTTGGCCAACGGATCTTTGAACAGTACGGTTTGGGTGCCTGGAGCCGGGTGCTGAGCCCAGGTTGTCGAATGACAGCTGAGCAGTAAAAACAGTACCCTGACTAACAGCAGGGGTTTAGGCATATAAAAGATATCTTCTTAAATATAACCCCTAATTCGACATTTTCGTATGTATGTGGAAGGATTTTAACGACAAAAGCCCGCAAATGCGGGCTGTTGTATCTTATCTGGAGGCAATTATTCGCCGCCTTCTTTTTTCTTTTTCTGACTTTTTGGTGCCCAAATAGCAAGCATCCGCTTTCCTTCCATCTTGGGCATCCCTTCCAGCACACCGAATTCGGACAGTCGTTCCGCAAACTTCAGGAGCAATAATTCTCCACGGTCTTTAAACTGGATCGCTCTTCCCCGGAATTGCACATAAGCTTTTACCTTATTCCCTTCTTTGAGGAATTCTTCAGCGTGTTTAGCCTTGAAATTGAAGTCATGGTCATCCGTATTAGGAGTAAAACGGATCTCCTTCACTTCACTCTGCTTGGCTTTCGCCTTCATTTCCTTTTCCTTCTTTTTCTTCTCGTAAAGGAATTTATTGTAGTCAATAATCTTACAAACCGGAGGATCTGCCTGGGGGGAAATCTCCACCAGATCAAGTCCCTGATCCTGGGCCATTCGCTGTGCTTCCTGGATGGAATAAATACCTACTTCTACATTATCCCCAACCAGTCGGACCTGTGGTACACGAATCATCTGGTTGGTTCTGTGTTCCTGCTGCTGTTCTTTTTTGAACCTGGGATTAAAAGCCCCCCTGGGAGGCCTGGGTGGAAATGCCATTTACTTTATTTGGTTAAACAATTTACTTCCCGAAATTAAATCATTTTTTAATCTCCGCTACTCCGTTCCTTAATTTCCCGTGTAATAACGGTTACAAATTCTTCAATACTCATCGTGCCGGCGTCTCCCTTGCCCTGTCTGCGAATGGAAACCTTGCCTTCACTCACTTCTTTCTCACCTACAACTAACATGTAAGGTACCCTTTGAAGTTCAGTGTCTCGGATCTTTTTTCCGATTTTCTCGTTTCTGTCATCAATAGATACTCGTACCCCCGCTGCCTTCAACTGATTTTTAACCGTTTGGGCAAAGTCCATGAACTTATCACTAATTGGCAGGATTTTTACCTGTTGCGGGCTCAGCCATACTGGCAGTTTACCTGCATAGTGCTCCAGCAGGAAGCCAATAAACCGCTCATGGGTGCCAAGCGGAGCACGGTGAATAATCAATGGAGTATCGTGATTGTTATCAGCTGTGGTATAGCTCAGTTTGAAGGAGCGGCCCTGTGAAAAATCAACCTGGTTGGTAGCAAGGGTAAACTCACGACCGATTACACTATATATCTGAACATCTATTTTGGGGCCGTAAAAAGCCGCTTCATCCTGGACTTCTACAAAAGGAATTCCGGATTCAATGAGTACCTGCCGAACCATTGTTTCGGTCTCTTTCCAGAGTTCCGGTTCATTTACATATTTCTTACCCAGCTTTTCAGGAGAATGCAAACTGAGTCGCATGATGTATTTATCAATTCCGAAAATCTTAAAATACTTCAGATACATTTCATTCACCGCGCGGAATTCCGATTCGAACTGCTCCTTGGTGCAATAGATGTGTGCATCGTTCATATGCAGGCAACGTACCCGCATCAATCCAAATAATTCACCACTTTGCTCATACCGGTATACGGTTCCATATTCGGCTATGCGGTAGGGTAAGTCGCGATAACTCTTTGGCTCCGCTGCAAAAATTTTGTGGTGATGCGGACAGTTCATCGCGCGCAGGTAATATTTCTCTCCTTCAAGTTCCATTGGCGGATACATGCTATCGGCATAATACGGCAGGTGACCACTGGTGAGGTACATGCTTTCTTTAGCGATATGCGGAGTAACTACCCGATGGTAACCAGCTGCTTCTTCTGTTTCTTTGGCCAGTTTTTCCAGCTCTTCAATGATGATGGTACCGTTGGGCATCCACATGATCAATCCCTGACCAACATCATCGTCCATAGTGTAGATGCCAAGCTCTTTACCAAGTTTGCGGTGATCACGTTTTTTAGCTTCTTCCAGCATCGCCAGGTATTCATCCAACTCTTTCTGACTGGGGAAACTTACACCATAAACGCGGGTAAGCATTTTGTTTTTCTCATCTCCTTTCCAGTAAGCCCCTGCAATATTGGTAAGTTTCACTGCTTTGATCAAGCCGGTGTGCGGGATATGAGGTCCTCGACAGAGATCCGTAAATGCTCCCTGGGTATAGAAGGTAATCTCACCATCCTGCAGGTTTTGCAGCAGGTCAAGTTTGTATTCGTCTCCTTTCTCTTCGAAATAGGCGATCGCATCGGCCTTTGAAATTTCCTTCCGGAGGAACGGATTGTTTTGTTTGGCCAGCTCTTTCATTTTGGATTCAATCACCTTCAGATCCTCTTCATGAAGCGGCCTGCCTCCTAAATCAATATCATAGTAAAATCCGTTCTCAACGGGAGGTCCCACCCAGAATTTAACCCCGGGAAAACGATCTTCGATCGCTTCAGCCATGAGGTGAGCAGTAGAATGCCAGAAGGTACTTTTTGCATCTTTTTCTTCCCAGGAAAGAAATTTAATAGTGGCATCCTGGTAAATAGGGCGATTCAGGTCCCACACCTGCCCGTTTACGCTGGCAGCCAGAATTTTACGGGCCAGGCCTTCGCTAATGGATTTGGCGATATCAAGTGAAGAAGTACCGGGGGCATATTCGCGTTGGGCTCCATCCGGAAAATGAATTTTGATCATTGGTTGTACAGTGTTTTAACTTTGCAACTCCTACGAACGAGTTGAAAGGAGTGCAAAATTAACGAACTATTGCCACAATAACTGGTTGAGCGGTATATAATTGAGGACCCTTTTTTCTTAAATTGAACGACTAACAGGAATTCATGAGATTGATTTTTACGTTCTTGGTTTGGATAATTACGGCTCAGGTTGGAAGCGCACAGGATATCAGCGGTGTCTGGCGGGGACATTTCCGTCAGAATAACCGATCCTTACAATTGCTCAACCTGGAAGACCGGTATCGGTTTGAAGTACAGTTACTGCAGGAGGGTAAAAACTTCAAGGGAGTAACCTACTCTTATAAAACCACTGAATTTTATGGTAAGGCCGATGCCAGGGGTTCCATTCATACCGGAACTAAAAAAGTTTACCTGGAGGAGTTGAAGATTGTGGATGTCCGGATGCGGCAGGGAAACGATGCCTGTATCATGACCTGTTTCCTGCAATATACCCGGAATGGGAATGAAGAATTTTTGGAAGGCACCTATGTAAGTATGAACACCCGCGACTCATCCGATTGCGGACGAGGCACGGTATTCCTGAGAAAAGTACCTACCTCTGATTTTTACCTGGAACCTTTCCTGGCGGAACGTCAAAAAAAGCCAAAGGGAGAAGAAAATATTCGAATAAATGAAGCTCCACCATCCAGGCCACCAGTTCAAAAGTCGCCAACTCAACCTGCAAAACCGGTAAAGCCACCGGTAAAACCAACACCAAAGATTGAGAAAGAAAAAACGCCTGAACCTCTACCTGCTCCATTGCCGCAGGAAGAAATCAGGAAGCCGGCAGCTCCAGTAGTGGTGCCTCCGGTGCTTAAGGAACGGGCAAATGAAATAGTGAAAACCTTTACCGTAACTACCCGAAAAATTTCAATTAGCCTGTACGACAATGGCACTATAGATAGGGATACGGTATCTGTGTACCTGAATAACCGCCAGGTGGTATCCCGTGAAATGTTATCCCTTTCTCCCATTGTAGTGGAAATAGACCTGGAGCAGGAGAACGATTATGTGGAACTGGTGATGGTAGCAGAAAACCTGGGTGAGATTCCACCCAACACCTCGCTCATGATTGTAAAAGCAGGCACCAGGCAGTATGAGGTTCGGATTACATCTACGGAGCAGAAAAATGCGATGGTCGTGTTTAAATTCCAGCGCGAATGAAAGTGCTGTTCATGATGGCAGGAATGCTGCTGTACCTGGTATCTGGTGCACAGGACCTGAATGGGATCTGGAGAGGTTCGCTTACCCAGGAACCGGGAGGCTGTTTTCCAGTTTATAAACTGGAAATCCAGTTAATCAGCAGCGGAACAAACGTTGAGGGATATGCATTTGATTACTATGACAAAACCCGTTTTGTCAAACATCATTTTAAAGGAACCTATAATGCAACCGATAAAAAACTGATCCTGAAAGAAGATCAACTGCTGGAAGTCCAGATACCCTACGATTGTGTAGTATGCACGAAAATTTATGAATTGGTCTATACAAAAGAGCAGACCAGGGATGCTTTATCTGGAAGCTGGACAGGAGTTGAAGCGGAAAGCAAAAGACCTTGTCCCGCTGGTAAAATCACCTTATATAAAGAATTTCAGCCTGATTTTCCGACCTCCCTAACCGATTCTTCCCAACTCGTGAACCAGCAAAGCCTGCTGAAAGTAAAGCAGCGTACAACAGAACTGGTGCAGACACTGGTGCTGGATAGCCCGACTATAAAAATTGACCTATACGACAATGCGGAAATTGACAACGATACGGTAACGATTTTTCTGAACGACCGGTTGTTGCTGTATCAGCAGCGACTCACCAACCAGGCCCTGAGCGTAACCGTGAAAGCGGTTGCGGGAGAAGTGTACGAACTCATTATGTATGCAGATAATTTAGGCAGCATACCTCCTAATACGGCATTGATGACAGTAAGTTCAGGGCGGGATAAGTATGAAGTACGCTTATCTGCTTCGGATAAAAAAAATGCAGCGGTCAGGTTTCGGGTACGGGAGCGATAGGTAGCTTTTAAGCAGAATAAAATGAATATTAAAAAATAATTAATTAAATTCAACTTCTATAAATCGTTGAAAATTAATGATTTTAAATAAAACCGAATCTTAAATCAACCTATAAGTTGATAATATGAAAATTTCCTGTATTTTTAGAAAGAAAGATCGAGAATTTCTTTGGGCTATTAATGAAAAAAAAGGTAAAAAAGATATTGATGTATTTAGTAAACTCTTAGAAGATTTCACAAACACCGAATATTTATATGAGTTTTTTAAAAAAAATCAAGACCTATTAAATACTCCCTTTTGGGAAGGAATTACAATTGATAAAGCAATTGAAAAAGTATTGGATGAAATTTACAGCATTGAATTAGAACTATACTCGATAGTTAATCAGCTACCTGGTTACCAACATAGTTCATTATCTGATGTTTTTGTACCGCTGCATGAGAACATATACTCCTTAAATTTTACAAATGAAAATTTCCGAAAAGGTAAAGCGAATGTTCTAAAACCTATGATAAGGTTATATGCAATCGAGCTTGAAGACGGGATATTTATTATAACTGGAGGAGCAATCAAATTATCTCAAAAAATGGATGGCCCAAATTTTGAATATGAAATTAATAAACTCAATAGCCTAAAAAAGTTTTTAAAGCAAGAAAACATTATTGATAAAGATTCCTTAATAGATTATTTAAATAATCAATAGTATTAATATGAAGCTTGTTAAAGGGAAAAAAAGTAACTGGATTAAAGATGCTGAATATCGATTGAAAAACCGTAAATGGCATTCATATTCAAGTAATATTGCAAGAAGAATACTTGCAGCTCTTGAAAACAAAGAAAATTTTAGTCAAAAAAAATTGGCTACCATCATTAACGTGTCACCTCAATATATAAGTAAAGTTGTTAAAGGAAAGGAAAACCTGTCACTTGAAACAATTGCTAAAATATCAGAGGCATTAGACACCGAGTTAATTACTTTTCCAGATTATAACTATAATAAGGAAGACAATAAAATCATAGAGAATGTTCAAAATATTCCTAATAATACAGAAGCTGATCAAATGCTAAGGATTATAACTCTACCATATTCAAATATTTCAATAACATCAGAATTTTCTACGTTAAAACAAAAAGCAGTTACTGAGAAAATGATAAACCTCCTAAAACCTAGTTCAAGTGAATTCGAAGAAGCTGATAGTTTTAATTTCTCCGTGATTAAAATCTCTGATTCAAAATGAAAAGTAAGGATATTAAAATCAGATTCAAATCAATAAATCTATTATCGAAATCAATGAATCCAAAGCCTGATAAAGATTTCGATCAAGAAGATTTTCATTTTATCATTAATGGAAAAACTAATCTTCAAAAAGAAGCAAAATTAATTGTAAGTCAAACAGAAGTTAAAATTCATCCTAATAAAAACAGAGATATTTTATTAGGATCTATTCTAGTAGAATGCCAATTCCAAGTTGATGATTTTGCTGATATACTTGATAAAACAGAAGAATCAAGCATAACCTTCCCTAAAGAATTAGATATATTAATAAAAACAATGTCTATCTCTACGATTAGGGGAATAATGTACTCGGAATTTAATGGCACCTATTTAACTAATGCTATACTTCCAATTATCTTTTTGCCAAGTTCCAATACCAAGCCTGAAGCAATTAGCAAAAAAAACTTTATCGAATAGTAATTCCTGTAAACAAAGAATCCGCAATAAATCCCAGGTGGTCTTTGAAGAGTTCCTGATCGTTACCGAGGAAAAGCCGGGAACCAATTCCTTTTAAGGAAACATTGATGGCTTTGGCCCAGATGTCAATCTCTTCATGCGTGAGTTCACGAATCTCTCCTCTACGGATACCATAAAGCACGAGGTCTTTCAGGAAACTCTCCATATAGGCATTGCGCTTTTCAGTGATATTGACAATCAGGAAAGGATTTTCCATCACTTCAGCTTTGAATACGGAATATTGCTGGTTGTTTTCAATCAGATGACGTAAAAGGGAAACCACAAAAGAACGAAACCGATCCTGCACCGTTTCATACTGGTTCATACTGGAAACGGCATTCTGGTGTTGCTGTTCCATATCCTCCAGGGCCATTGCCTCAAAAATATCCTCCTTGGTTTTGAAATAATAGTAAAGGGAACTTTTGGATTTACCGATCTTTTTGGCAATGTCTTCCATGGTGGTTTTTTTGAATCCAAAATGAATGAAAAGCTCCCTTGCTCCATGCAGGATATCTTTTCGAATTGGATCCAGTTCCGTACTATTTGTTTGACCATTTGACATTTTGAGTCGATTTTCGATCTGTTACAAATCTACAAAAAACTTATACCCTCCCGGTTTATCCAAAGCAGAACACGACAGAAATACCGGAAGTTTCGGGCGTATTTTCTGTTTCTCATTGATTTACAAGTTTTACAACCTGAATTTATACCTCCTTTCAGCAAACCTGGCCGAAGATTAACCTACTTCTTTCACAACTCTTTAACAAGATTTTCGACCATTTAATCATTTCGGACGAATATTCATTTTAATTTTGACCCCTTAAACAAAATAGTCGAAAATTCATGGAGCAACAAATTCTGGATTCGGTACACCAGGTGTTTACTACCCAAAGTATCAGCCGGTATACCATGGACGACCTCTCCACACAAATGGGGATCTCCAAAAAGACTCTGTATCGCTTTTATCCCAGCCGCCAGGAACTGGTGGACCAGGTTTGTAAGCGCGTAGCGGAGGAATACGAGGAATCCTTGCAACCCTGGGATGATCCAGGTATCAGCAACCTGAAAAAACTATTGGGACTCATTTCCAATGTGGTAGGTTTTTGTAAGAAGGTAAGTCCCGATTTCTTCCTGGACCTGCGCCGCCACTACCCTGTTCAATACATCGAGCTCAACCTCAAACTGGAACAGAGCCTGACCGGCCGGATTCAGCAATTACTGCAAGACGGCATTCAGGAAGGGGTGTTCCGAAGCAGCCTGCATCCGGCCCTGGTGATGAGCATCTGGCAGCAGCACCTTCAGAAAGACTTCGAATATGCGGCACAGTTAGTAAATGATTACTCCAAAGACGAAGTGTTTCGCCAGGCGGTATATCTCTTCCTCTATGGCATTATTGCCCCTGCTGCGATTCCCGAAATGGAAGGCATGCTGGCCAGTTATGATTGGAAATCTCCTTTATCAACTCAGACAATTTAATACAGCATAAACTATGACAACGAGAACAAACCGGTTAACCGTCTTTCTCGCATTTGCACTCCTGCTGGTGGGCAATAATATGAAAGCACAGGATCCGGAGGAATCACTGACCTTATCAAAAGCTATTCAGTATGCGCTTAAACATCAGAACGATGTTCGAAAAGCAAAACTGGATGAAGAAAATGCCGAATACCAGATCGAAGAAGTAAAGTCGAGGGCCCTGCCACAGATAACCGGTACCAGCGGCATTACTTATAATCCGATTCTTCAGTTAAGTGCTGTGCCAGGCGACCTGGCTGGACAGCCCGGTACTACCCTTTTGATTCCATTCGGACAAAAATGGAATGCCAATGCGGTAATTTCTTTAAGTCAGAACATATTCGATAAATCTGTATTCACTGGGCTTAAAGCTGCCAAAACCACCCGTGAATATTACCAGGTAATGGCAAAGCTCACCGACGAACAGGTGATTGAACAGGTTGCACAGAATTATTACCAACTATTGGTGCAGCGACAAAAAATGGCCATGGTGGATAGTACCATATCCAATTCCAGAAAAGTGCTGGAAGTAATCGATGGCCTCTACAAAAACGGGCTCGCAAAAAAAATCGATGTAGACCGCACCCGCGTGAATATATCCAACCTGCAGGCACAACGCCAGCAATTATTGAATGTGGTGCAGATACAGGAAAATACCCTGAAGTTTTTTATGGGTATGGATATCGCCGGCACTATCATTGTGCCTGCAGCCAGCATGGAAGCCATTCAGCCAAGTGTTGCAATGATTGCAGAAGCTCCGGAAGTGAAAAACATGACGGATTACCAGTTGCTGAAAACGCAGGAGAAACTACTGGAATACCAGAAAGAAAGTGTGAAAGCGGCCGCCTTTCCAACCATCAGCTTAAATGGGAACTATGGTTACCAGGGACTGGGTGGAAAATTCCCAATCGGCAAAGGTCCATCACAAAACGTGAACTGGTTCGACTATTCCAATGTGGGCGTAACCATGCGTATTCCAATCTTTACCGGATTTGGGAACCGGGCCCGGATCAGACAGGCCGACATCCAGGTAAGAAAAATTAAGGAAGACCTTCAGCTTCAGGAACGGGCGTTGAACCTGGCGTATGAAAATGCCAAAGCGCAGCTGGTGAATGCCATCACCACCCTGAATAACCAACTGGAAAATGTGGAGCTGGCCAAAGAAGTGTATGCGAATACCCGCAATAACTACGACCAGGGACTGGCGCCACTAACCGATTTACTGGATGCTGAAAACTCACTTACCACCTCACAAAATAATTATTCAACCGCCCTGCTTGATTACCGCCTTGCAGAAATTCAGGTACTGAAAACACAGGGTAAACTCAATTCACTCGTAAACTAAATCGTATATGAAAAAGTATAGCAAAATACTGCTGACTGTGTTGATCATTGGCGCTTCTTTATATGCCATCGTAACCGTTCTTAAAAAAAACAAAGCCGAAGCAGCTGAAAAAACTGCGATAGTAGCAGCCACCAACGCCACTGTTGCAGTAAGAGTGGACACCGTTCAATTTTCCAATCCGGCTATTGCGCTTACTGCGAATGGAAATTTTGAGCCCTTCCAGGAATTATCATTTTCAGCTGAAAAGCCTGGAAGAGTAGTGAATGTACTGGTGAAAGAAGGTGATTATGTTAGAAAAGGCCTGGCACTTGCAACCATTCGTGTTGACCAGTTAAATGTAGACCTGCAAACTGCTGAAGCCAATTATAAAACTGCGGAAACCGATTTGCAGCGATATGAAAATGCTTTCCGAACCGGTGGCGTTACACAGCAACAACTCGATCAGGCCCGATTGAACCTGGCCAATGCCAAATCCAGATTACAGCAGGCTGGTATCAACCTGGGTGATGCTACTATCCGTGCTACCATTGATGGGCTTATTAATGCACGTAAAATCGAGCCCGGATCTGTTGTATCACCGGGAACACCCCTGTTTGATATTGTAAATATTTCAAAGCTGAAATTAAAAGTGCATGTAAATGAAGCACAGGTAGCACAGCTTAAGGTGGGTAAGCAGGTGAAGATTACCGTTAGTGTTTTCCCTGATAAAAACTTCACCGGAAAGATTTCATTTATCGCGGCTAAAGCCGACCAGGCGCTGAATTTCCCCGTTGAGATTGACCTGGGTGCCAATCCGGGTAACCTGATTAAAGCCGGTATGTTTGGTACAGCTGAATTTGATTTTGAGCAACAAAAACCCGTATTGTTGATTCCCCGCTCCGCATTCGTAGGCAGTGTGAACAGCAATGAGGTATTTGTAGTACGTAATAATAAAGCTACCCTGGTAAAATTGACCAGCGGTCGGGTGTTGGATAATCAGGTTGAAATTCTGGATGGTCTTCAGGAAGGTGACCTGGTAATTACAAGCGGACAAATCAACTTAACCAACGGAACCGAAGTATCCATTATTCCGTAAAAAAGAAGGAACATGAAAATTGCAGAATTATCGATAAAAAGACCCTCATTGGTGATCGTATTGTTTACGATCCTGACCCTGGGTGGTCTCTTCAGCTATACTCAACTGGGTTATGAGCTGATCCCGAAATTTGAGACCAATGCGATCACGGTTTCCACTATTTATCCCGGGGCCTCTCCCAGTGAAGTGGAAAATACCGTGACTAAAAAAATTGAAGACGCAGTTGCCTCTTTGGAGAATATCAAAAAACTGGAATCCAAATCACTGGAGAATGTATCCCTGGTTACGATTACGCTTAACAGTACGGCAGATGCCGACTATGCTTTGAATGATGCACAGCGCAAAATCAATGCAGTACTAAAAGATCTGCCGGATGATGTAGACCCTCCTTCTCTGAATAAATTCTCATTGAGCGATCTGCCTATTATGACCCTGGCAGCATCCGCCAAACTGGAAGAAGCCCAGTTCTTTGACCTGGTAGATAAACGGATCAGTCCGGTTTTATCAAGGGTTAACGGTGTGGCGCAAGTGAACCTGGTGGGTGGACAGGAACGCGAGATCCAGGTGAGTCTTGACCCACAAAAGATTAAAGGTTTCGGATTATCCGTTCCCCAGGTTCAGCAGGCCATTCTGAGTTCCAACCTCGACTTTCCTACCGGTAACGTACAAACGAGGGAACAAAGTATACTGGTTCGACTGGCCGGAAAATATAAAACCGTAGAAGAGTTACGCAACCTGGTGATCGTTTCCAACAATGGAATCCAGGTTCGGCTTGGTGATGTAGCAGATGTGCAGGACAGTCAAAAGGAGGTGGAAAAAATCGCTAGGGTAAACCAGCAGAATGCCATCACTATTCAAATTATCAAACAATCGGATGCCAATGCCGTGGCAGTGAGTGAAGAAGTGCAGAAACAGATCCAACGACTGGAACAGGATTACAGTGCCAATGAACTGAAACTGAATATCGCGAATGACAGCACTGTATTTACATTGGAAGCGGCTGATTCAGTTGTGCATGACCTCCTGCTGGCAGTTGTACTGGTTGCTTTCGTAATGTTATTCTTCCTGCACAGCTTGCGGAATGCGGTCATTGTGATGGTGTCCATCCCGGCATCCCTGATCGCGACCTTTATTGGCATGGCGCTGTTTGACTACACACTGAACCTGATGAGTTTGCTTGGTCTTTCACTGGTTGTTGGTATCCTCGTGGATGATGCAATCGTTGTACTGGAAAATATTTATCGCCACATGGAGATGGGTAAAAACCGGGTGCGTGCCGCTATGGATGGAACCAAGGAAATTGGCTTTACTGTTACGGCCATCACACTTGTAATTGTGGTGGTATTCCTACCGATTGCACTAAGTACCGGACTGGTATCGAATATCATCAAACAGTTCTGTGTAACCGTAATTATTTCTACTCTTTTATCTCTGCTCTCTTCCTTTACCATTGTACCCTGGTTATCATCCCGTTTCGGTAAACTGGAACACTTAACAGGTAAAACAATCTTTGGACGAATCATCCTTGGTTTTGAAAAAGGACTGGACAGATTTACCCACTGGATCAGTGGAATCCTGACATGGAGCCTGCGTCATAAGCGCATAACCCTGGGAGTGGTATTGGTGATGTTCCTTTCTTCCTTCTACATTGTAGGCGCCGGATATGTGGGTTCTGAATTCTTTTCAAAAAGCGATCGTGGGGAATTCCTTGTGCAGCTTGAATTACCCAAGGATGCAGCAATTGAACAAACCAATCAGCTGACACAAAAAGCAGAGAAATACTTACAACAAAAAATTGAAATCGTAGACCTGATCACTACTGTTGGTCAAACCAGTGAAGGACTGGGAGCATCCCAGAGCACTGCATATAAATCAGAGATCAAAGTTAAACTGGTACCCAAGGAACTTCGGAAGGATGACAGTTATGTATATGCCGCGAAGATCAAACGGGAACTGGAAAACGTATTGGTTGGTGCCAAGATCAAAACTACACCCATCGGCATGTTGGGTACAGCAGACCTGGCACCACTTGCATTGGTGGTAACCGCATCGGATCTGGACAGTGCGCTGGCCTTTGCCAATGAAGCACATGCTTTGTTGAAAAAAATCCCAGGCGCAACTGAAACCAAATTAACCGTGGAATCGGGTAACCCGGAGATCAATGTTCAGGTAGATCGTGATAAGATGGCAGCGCTTGGATTGAATATGCAAACGGTGGGACTGACCATGCAAACTGCCTTCAACGGCAATACTGATGGAAAGTTTCGTGCCGGAGAATATGAGTATGATATTAATATCCGTTACGGCAGTTTTTCCCGTTCGAATATGCAGGATGTAAGCAACCTTGAGTTTGTGAACAATATGGGACAGACTGTTAAACTCTCCCAGTTTGCGACCATACGGGAAACATCCGGACCTAGCCAGCTGGAAAGAAGGGATAAGAGTCCCTCTGTAACCGTACAGGGACAAAGTGTGGGTCGCCCTACCGGTACGATTGCGGCCGAATGGGAGCAGGCATTTTCCCAATTACGTAAGCCTACGGGTGTGAACTATCTCTGGGGTGGTGATATGGAAAACCAGAGTGAAGGATTTGGCACATTGGGAATTGCCCTGCTTGCTGCTATTCTGTTGGTATACCTGGTGATGGTAAGCCTGTATGATAGTTTTGTATATCCATTTGTTGTATTGTTCTCTGTGCCCCTGTCCTTTATCGGAGCTTTCCTCGCATTAGGACTGACCAACAATTCATTAAACATCTTTACCATTTTGGGTATCATCATGTTAATTGGATTGGTAGCAAAGAACGCCATCATGATTGTAGATTTTGCGAATCACCGGAAAGCGGAAGGCGAATCTACTTTCCAGGCCCTGGTGCAGGCCAACCATGCTAGATTACGTCCGATTCTGATGACTACCATCGCAATGGTATTTGGTATGTTACCTATTGCAATTGCATCGGGTCCGGGTGCAGAATGGAAAAACGGCCTGGCCTGGGTAATCATTGGCGGATTGATTAGCTCCCTGTTCCTTACCCTGGTAATTGTACCTGTGATCTACGCCATATTTGATGGCTGGTTGGAAAAAGCAAAGAATAAAAAGAAAGGACAAAAAACAATAGATGAGCTGATCGTGGAAGAGTATACACCCTCTCCCACGCAGGATGGATTTACACCCACACATGTGGTTTGATGAATGAAAAGAGAAGCAGTCGCTATACGGCTGCTTCTTCTTTATCTCTAGGCTTCGAACTGTATTCTATTTTACGGATATAGGTTTCCTGAATAATGATTAGTAAAGCAGCGAGAATCGGGCTTGCCAGCAACAACCCAATTGCACCAGCCAGAATTCCCATCAATACCTGCCAGAACAATGCCAGGGCAGGAGGCAATTCAACCATTTTCTTCTCAATTATAGGAGTTATAAAATAGCTCTCAATAATCTGGATCGAGAAATACAGAATAACAATATAGAGAGCCATTTGCTGGCTTTCAAGCAACCCCACCAGAACGGCAGGAACGAGTGCCAGGTATGGACCGATATACGGAATGAATGTACATCCTGCAGCGATCAATGCAAGAATAAAAGCCAGTGGTACTCCCAATAGAGCCAGCCCGATACCGGTAGCAAGTCCCACCACCAACATGGATCCGAATTTGGCAGCCAGCCAGGTTGCCAGTGTTTGATACACTTGACGAATCAGGTTGCTGACAGCCTTTTTTTTATTGTCAGGAAACAGGCGAACCAATCCATTAAAATAGTTTGTTGGTGATGCAGCCAGGAAGATTGCTGCTATTAGAACAATCAGCATATTACCTAAAACGCCAAGAAAAGAACCTACATAAGAAGCGGCTTTGGTGAGCAAATCCTTGTTTTCAGTAACCGCTTTACCCGGGTCTTTAGGCAATTCTTTGATGAGTTTTTTTCCAACCGGATGCGATTGAATCGCCTTTTTAAGCTGATCGATCGATTTTGGAAGGGTCGAAGAAATTTCATCCAGTTGTTTGGATACAGAAGGTCCGGCAATCAGAAAAAATCCGGTTAGTACAAGTGCAATAGAAACAAGTGTGATAACCAGTGCCCAACTATATCGAAGTTTCAGCTTTTTTGCAATCCATACAGAGATAGCATGAAATAATATGGACAGTAAAATGCTGGAAAAGATCAGTAGAAAAAAATTGAACTGCCATACGAAAATCGCCAGTAATCCACCGGTAACAAACACCAGTAAACTGTATTGAAAAAGAATGGAAAGGGAAGGCTTGGGTTTCATACTAAGCAGTCCCTCAAAAAAATCATGCCCGGTTAAGCTGGTTGAAAACCGGAACAATTTTCCCCATTACAATTTAAAATTCCAGGTAACACTGGGTATGATCGGGAACAGACTTACCTGTCGGGCATCTACTTTCAGCGTGCCATCCAGCGCAGAACCTGTCTGATCGAAATAAAGGAAATAAGGATTTAGGCGACTGTAAACATTGTAAATACTGAATACCCAATGTCCTTTGATGCGGCGAGGCTTTTTAGGAATTGGGGTATAGGTAGCTGAAAAATCCAATCGGTGGTAGGCTGGTAAACGATACTGATTAATTCGGCTAAACTCCTGCGTTAGTACCCCGTTTACGAGGTAAAATCGTTCTGGCAAAGTTGTGGCGTTACCAGTTCCATACACAAATACAGCTGACAATTTCCATTTTTTATTGAGCTCATAGGAGGCTACGGCGGAAAGATCATGCCGTCTGTCGTAACGTGCAGGATACTTAAGGCCATCATTCAAATCAGGGAATTTCCGGTATGTCCAGCTAAGCGTATAACCCACCCATCCGGTCATTCTGCCGGTGTTTTTGCGAACGAAGAATTCTGCTCCATAACTCCAGCCATCACCAAAAACAAATTCTTCTTCCGGGTCTGCCAGTGAAGGGGTATAGCCCTCCCGATATTCGATCTGGTTTTCCATCTGCTTGTAGTAGACTTCTACCGAGGTTTCGTACGTATTGTTCTTAAAGTTTCGAAAATAACCTGCAGCATATTGCCAGCTTAATTGTGGTCGCACAAAAAGCGTACTTGGTACCCAGAGATCAGTAGGCAGTGTGTTTCCTGCATTGGTAACCAGGTGTATGTACTGGTAATTCCTGGAGACCGATGCTTTTACGGAACTGGCATCATTGATACTATAACGCATGGTGAGCCGGGGTTCCAGGCCTCCGTAATTCTGGACCCGATCTCCTCTACCATATTGAACACTGTCTATTTTATTTCCATTTTCGTCTCGCTGGTAACGAGTATAAGCACCAACCTGTGTGAAATTACTGTAACGTAGTCCGGCGCTGATACGAAACTGATCCGTAAGATCCCAGTCGTCCTGGATATAAATAGCCGACTCTCTTGCAAATTTACGCTGTGCGTTGTTTGGGGTAAAATCAATAGAATCAGATCGCCCTGAAACCAGGTTCGGTTTAAATGTATGATGCGTGTATTGTGCTCCAAATTTCAATTTGTGTTGAGATCCGGGATAATAATCCATATCGAATTTGGCGGAGAGATCGCGGATACCCGACTGCACATTAAATGTCAGGTTGTTTTGCGTGCCATTGAAGGCGAAATTATAATCGTTGAATACGAGTGTGGTATTGGAGAATAATTTTCTATGAAAAAGATGGTTCCATCGAAGGGTTGCGGTTGCGTTTCCCCAGGGGATATTGGCTCTGAAGGAACGCTGGGTGTTGTTGAAAGTGAATACATCCCTGCCAAAATAACCACTCAGGAAGATCCGGTCTTTATCAGAAAACTTATAATTCACCTTGGTGTTCAGGTCATAGAAATAATAGCCTGATCCATAAAAAGCACTTTCTCTTTTGACAAAAGGCTTTACCAATGCGTCAATATACGTTCTGCGGGCAGAAATGATAAAAGAGGCTTTGTCCTTTTTAATGGGTCCCTGGATATTTATCCTGGATGCAATGGCTCCAATTCCTCCTTCCACTTCCATTTTTTTCATGTTGCCGTCTTTCATGGTGATGTCCAGCACAGAAGAGAGTCTGCCTCCGTACTGTGCCGGCATTCCTCCTTTGATCAAACTGACATTTTTAATGGCATCCGAATTGAAGATGGAAAAGAATCCGAACAAATGACCTGAATTGTAGACTACTGCATCATCCAGCAGCACCAGGTTCTGATCGGGTCCTCCTCCCCTTACATAAAAACCGGCGTTACCTTCACCGGCATTTCTTACACCCGGCAGCAACTGGAGGGTTTTGAGTACATCCACTTCCCCAAAAATGGCTGGCAGGGATTTGATCTGACTAATACTTAGATCAACTTTCCCCATCTGTGCATCCCGTACATTCCCATCTTTCCGCTTAGCATATACAATTACTTCTTCACTCGCAACGATCCTGGGAGATAAATTGATTGACAGATTAACATCCTTATCAAGTTGCAGACTACTGGTTTGGGTTTCATAACCGGTGTAGGAAATACTTACCTGGTAAGTTCCTGCAGAAAGGGTAATGGAAAAAAAACCGTAGGCATTGCTGTTAACGCCTTTGCCCTGACCATTAATGGCAATAGTGGCTCCAATCAGGTTTTCACCGGAAAGAGCATCTTTAACATAACCGCTAAGCGTGAATTTTTGCTGGGCGCGGATGGTGCCGAAACAGGCAATGGTCAGGAAAAAACAGAGGATAAATCGGTTCATGATTGTAAAACTACCTGCTGTTCAACAAAAACCTGGATACATGGTTCATATTTTACACCGGAAAGCGGCAATTATTTTAACTTTGCGGCCCATGTTAGTAGGATTACAGAATGTTACGTTTGAATTTGGTGCGCGGGTCATTGTATCCGAAGCAACCTGGCATATCCAGCCCAATGAGCGAATAGGCCTGATCGGTTACAATGGCACCGGTAAGTCCACCCTGCTCAAGCTGATTGTTGGTGAATACCAGCCATCTGCCGGTACTGTGGAAAGAAGCAGGGGTACCACTATCGGTTACCTGCACCAGGACCTGCTCAGTTTTGAAACCACACAATCCATCCTGGAAGTGGCCCTGACTGCTTTTGAACGGGTTCAGCAACTGGAAAAGGAAATTGAAGAATTAGGCAAAGAGCTGGAAAGAACCGGGGATGAAAAAACGCTTCACCTGTATTCCGATAAACTGCACGAACTGGAAACCCTGGGTGGATATGATATTCACCATCGTACCGAAGAAGTATTGCACGGATTGGGCTTTTCACAGGAAGACCTGGCCCGTCCCTACCAGGAATTCAGCGGAGGATGGCGGATGCGGGTTCTACTGGCGAAGATGATCCTGCAACAACCGGATTTATTATTACTTGACGAGCCGACCAACCACCTCGACCTCCCTTCCATTGAGTGGCTGGAAAAATATTTGTTGCATTATAAGGGTTCTGTGGTAATTGTAAGTCACGATAAGTTTTTCCTCAATCGTATGGTCACCAAAATCGTGGAAGTGTACCAGCGGCAATTGCATATTTATTCCGGCAACTACGAATTCTACGAAACTGAAAAGGCCCTTCGGGTGGAATTACAACAACGGGCATTTGAAAACCAGCAGGAATACATCCGCCAGCAGGAACGATTCATTGAACGTTTCCGTGCTAAAGCTACCAAGGCTGCACAGGCCCAGAGTGCAATGAAGCGACTGGATAAGTTGGATCGGATTGAGGAGGTAGAAATTGAACGCCCCAATATCAAGATCAATTTCAGAATTGATAAAACTCCGGGTAAAATCCTGGTAGAACTCAAAAATGTCACAAAAAAATACGGCAATAATATCATTGTTGAAAACAGTTCTGCTGAAATTGAACGGGGCGACAAAATTGCATTAATTGGTGCCAACGGAAAGGGAAAATCAACCCTGTTGCGAATCATTGCAGGCATTGAAAAATTTGATGGCGAACGCAAGTGGGGTCACAATGTGGAAGAAGCGTTTTATGCCCAGCACCAGTTGGAAGCACTTGATATCAACAATACACTGCTGGAGGAAATGAAAACCTGTGGCAGTCAGAAAACCGAACAGGAATTACGCACACTGCTGGGATGCTTTTTATTCAGTGGTGATGACACCGATAAAAAAATCAGGGTACTCAGTGGAGGTGAAAAAGCCAGGGTAGCGTTGGCTAAAACCATCGTCAGCAAAGCCAATTTCCTGATGCTTGACGAACCGACCAACCACCTGGATATGCATTCTGTGGAATTGCTGGTTGAGTCGTTAAATAAATATGAAGGGAGTTTAATCCTGGTAAGTCACGATCGTTATTTTATTTCCAAAGCGGCGAATAAGATCTGGGAAATCGAAGATCACCAGATCAAGGAATTTAAAGGAACCTATGCTGAATGGGTAGACTGGAAAGAACGCATGGCAAAACAGCGCGAACAGAAAGAAGTGAAGGAAGTGGCGGCTCCGGTTGTTCAGCAGATAATCGAAATCAAACCTGCAGCACCGGTTTTAAATCGTGAGCAGAAGAAGGAATTACAGAAAGTACAGCGACAGTTTAACCAGGTAGAGGAAAAGATCGCCCGACTGAAAGAAGAAAAAGTCAAACTGGAAGCAGCGCTGGCAGATCCGTCTACGTATTCGGATAAACAGAAATTTGCGACAGCGGAATCAGCTTACAAAAAAAACGGCGAGGCATTAGAACTGCTGAACCAGGAGTATGAAACTTTGTTTGAAAAGATCCTTTCGATGGAAACAGAAATGGACTAACTTCATGGTGTATGAAACCATGGTGGATCTCCGGGATTATCCTTCTGCTTCTATTTACTCCTTACTATAACCTGCAGGCTCAAACAGGCAAGCAGCGACCAAAGATCGGGCTTACACTCAGTGGCGGTGGAGCAAAAGGACTTGCGCATATTGGTATTCTTAAAGCAATAGATTCAGCAGGCTTACAGATTGATTATGTAACCGGTACTTCCATGGGAGCCATTGTGGGAAGTTTGTATGCTATCGGATATTCCGGTGATTCCATCTTACAAATTGCCCGCAACATGGATTGGAATGTGTTGCTCAGCAACCGCTCCTCACTGCAGGCTTTTATCATGGAAGAAAAAAATGAGTATGGACGGTACGCGCTGGAACTACCTATGGAAAATGGCAGATTCCGTATTCCATCCGGTGTATTGGAAGCGGAAGAACTCTGGCTAAAATTCAATGAACTCTACAACCCGGTTTATGGAGTCAAAGATTTCAACCAGTTTAAGCGCCCCTTTAAATGTATCGCAACAGATCTGGAAACTGGAGATGCGGTTGTACTTGACCGGGGTGATCTGATATCAGCTGTTCGCTCCAGCATGGCCATTCCTTCCGTATTTACTGCGGTAGAACTAGATGGTAAAAAACTGGTGGATGGTGGACTGATCCGCAATTTCCCGGTTAGTGATGTGCGGAATATGGGTGCGGAAATCGTAATCGGCAGCAGCGTAAGCAGTGGACTGTTATCAGCTGAAAAAATCACTTCCCCCGTTCAGATCCTGATGCAGATTGCCTTCTTTAAAGAAGCAAATCTGAGTAAGCAGGAAGTGGCACTGACGGATTATTATATTGAACACCCGGTATCCAACTTCACAGCAGGGAGCTTTAACTCGAGCGACAGTATCCTTGCCATAGGTTTGCAGATGGGAGACCTGCATTATCCCTATTTTAAAAAACTGGCTGATAGCCTGAATGCAATTTATGGTCCGCCTGCGAAAGTGGAATTTCCCCTGGTACGGGAAAAAGTCACCATTCGTCACATAATCAACGATAGCCTGCGCTATATTACTAAACCCTTTTTACGAAGGATGCTGGGACTGAAAGAAGGCTCTGCGTATACGGTGAAAGAAATGGAGGATGCCATCAGGCAGGCCTATGGAACCCGTTATTTCAATCGCTTGTATTACCAACTGGAACCTGTTGAAGGAGAAGAAGGTGTAGCGGACATGCATTTGATTGCAGAAGAAAATGCTCCAGTTACTGCGAAGCTGGCTGTTCATTTCAACACCTTGAGCGATATGAGCCTGATCGTGAACCTGAGTTTTCGCGATTACCTGGGCAAACAAAGCCGAACCTCAATCGGGGCTGCTATATCGGAAAATTTCCGTTTCCGGGCTGAACACAGCCAGGTATTTGGTACACCCAAAGTGCCTTTGGCCTGGATATCGGAGTATTATTTTGAGCGACAGGAATTTCCAACCTACAACAATTATAAAGCAAGCGGGCTTGGTAGAGAGTTGAGTACTTCGATTGATACCCGCCTTCAACTTGCCTATAAAAGAAGACAGTCATATGCCCTCGGAATTCATTGGGAAAGAGCCTCCTTTAAACCACTGACGGAAGCGCTGCAAACGGTTGAAGGTAGAATTCGTTATTTGCAAGGGTATCTCCGATATGAATACAATTCACACGACCGGCTTTTTCTTCCAAGGAGAGGCACCTATACCCTTTTTGAGCCTTCCATTATTTTTGCACAACAACCCAATGCTATTTTTTATGTGGCAGGTGAGCCAATACTTAATATTGATTCCATCGGTTTGTCTTTCGGAAGTTTTGCCCGACTCCGTTTCCAGATACAAAAAGTAATACCGATTCGCAAACGATCGTATTTAACACTGCAAGGTGAAGCAGCGGGCAATTTCAATGCTTCGCAATTTTTATTCCACGATTTCCTCGTGGGTGGAATGAAACCCATTATGCGCAACCAGGTAAGTTTTGCCGGTATTCAGGACGCCGCTCTTACAACCAACAGTTTGATAAAAGGGGCTGCCAACTGGCGTTACCAGATAACAGGAGCTGTTTATACCGCTCTTACTTTCAACCTGATGTACACCAGTTTTCTGAAACAACCTATCGAGGCACAATCGAATCGCCTGTTAAGCGGTTATGCTTTTACGTTAGGTATAGATTCCCCGATCGGTCCGCTTGAATTCAGTCTTATGTATGGTGGCCAGTCGCGGTTTATACGCAACTACGTAAATCTTGGTTTCAGGTTTTCCCGACAAATGTTCTAGATTGTTTTCAGGTCCATCCTTGCTTTTATAAAATCTGAAACCAGATAGGCGATTAATTGACCGATGTTGTCATTTTTTCTTCCATCGCTCAATTGGGCTGCGCCCTCACAGATATGAAGATAGGCTGGTTTAAGATCCTGTGCTGTAAACTGAATGTATTTTCTGGCCTGTAGTACAGTAACACCTGAAGCAGAGCAGGCACTGGAAAGTGTTTCTTCAATTACATCTAGGTCGAGTTCAATGCCGCAATAATTTTCGTCCAGGAAGTTGGTTGAATGCGCCACTGCCTGCAAGAAATTTCGTTTTTCCTGCAGGAAAATATCTTCGTATGTAATCAGATCAAGGAAAGGATTATTGACAAAATCCAACCATACATTTTGTTGTATATAAGCTTCTTTTACTCCAATCACGCAGTATTTCTGTAGATAGCCATCTTCCTCTGCATAACGAAAACCGTTGCCGGAATGACGGCCTTCAGCGGGACGAAAATCGGTATGTGCATCCAGGTTGATGGCATTGATCTGTGCCAGCGGAAGCCGACCAGATTTCAAAAGGCCTTTGGCTGCACCTTTGATCAGCGGGTAAGCATTGTTGTGACCACCCCCAATTGCAATAGGGATTTTTCCGGCTGCAGTGATTTGTTTGGTAAGTTGCTCCACTTCCTCATCAATCTGGTTTACGGCATGCCGGTAGGCTTCAATCTTTTCTTCTGCTGAACGAGCATGATTTTCAATGAGGTATTGAAGGTCGCCGAAATCAAAATGTCCCAACAGGAGAATTTCTTCTCCCGATAGAAAATCATTACTCTGCATATTTAGCAGACTGCTGAGAAAAGGAAGCCACGCGGAATCCGTTCCTCCTTTCCCATAATTGGCTTTTACACCAATATCTTCCGGTATGCCGAACAGAATATAATTTGCCTGGCATTTATGCAGTTTTTCTTCAAACTGATCAGGATGCGTTATTACCTGCAAACGTTCCCCCAATTTGGTTTCGAATCTTCGAAGGCGGGTCAGATAGAGGATATCTTCCTTGTTATAAAATTTAAAATGATTCATATGGCAGCATGGTTAAAAAATATCAGTTCGATCTGAAAAAGCCGGCTCTTCCACCAATTCTGAAGGCTTTTTCTTGTAAAACAGCATACCCAGGGTCATAATTGCGCCGGTTACCAGAATGATAAAAAAAAGTATTCCCTCGTTGAAATTGGCAAGTTTCATTTCCTGGGGAATTTTATAAAACAGTACAATCGTAATAAGGCCGCGCGGGATGAAAAAGACTTCCGGGAATACATTGGTCTTGAGAAAAAAGCGGAAATACAGGAAGCGTACGGCAAAGAGGCTGAGAACGATTATCCCTCCAACCTTCATTACTTCATTCTGCAACATCATATTGAAGTCGATGGAAAAACCAAAGAGAATAAAAAAGAAAGTACGTATTAAAAAAGAAGACTCAGCTGTAATGGAATGAAGTAACTGGTTTAAATTATTTACCTGTTCCTGTGGAAACTGTTGCTGGATCCAGGGCACCGATTTGAACAGATGCCAGTTGTTGATCATGAGACCAAAAGCCAGTATAATAATCAGCGAAGGCAGGTGCAACATTTTTCCCCCCGCGTAGATCAATACCAATAGAGAGAAGACCAGGAAAAATTTTATAGACAGTTTAGTGCGGGTCATAATGAACAAAAGCAGGATGGATACCAGTCCGGATAAGAGAATACTAAGCAGCAGATTCCCGGAGAAAACACCAATTGATTTCAGGGAAAAGATCTCAGGAGATGCGAAATAATTGAACAACATGATACCCAGGATATCCGAAAAGGAGGCTTCGTATACCAGGAAATCCTTTTTTTCTTCTGTCAGGGCATGCAGGCTGGGTAAAACAATGGAGCTGCTGATAATGGAAAGCGGTATTGCATAAACGATACAATTCAGAAGCGGCTGTTGCAGGTATTCGTATAATATATAGCTTATAAGGGAGGTGGAAAGTAAGAGGATTATGAGGGCCGAAAGAAAGGAGTCGCGAATTAATTTGATTCGTGACGATTTTAGTTCCAGATCCAGGCCTGCTTCGAGCACGATCATGATAAGACCTACCACACCTAAAGATTCCACCACCAAAAGAGGTACGTTCAGTTCATATTCATAGGCTTCAGCAATCAGTCGGATACCCATCCCAGCCAATAATAATAATAATACAGAGGGTATCCGGATGTACCGGCTACCGATTGAAAACAGGTAGGACACAACTACAACACAACATAAAACGATCAGTAATAATTCGGATTGAATGGATTCCATATTGTAATATACAGAATGGAGATGGTATTATTTTATCGGGCTGCCTTTCAGATAAACCTGTTCGATGCAGGATTCACCAAAAGCATAGGGTAAATAAGCAAGGGATGGTATGGTTCGGGTGAGCAACAGATTCGCCCATTTTCCAGGGTAAATCGAACCGGCTTGCTTTTCCAATTGCATGGCAAATGCGCCATTGATGGTAGTTGCCTGCAATGCTTCTTCGGGCAACATGCGAAGCTGGATACAGGCCATTGAGAAAACCTGCTGCATATTGAAGGAAGGTGATGAGCCCGGGTTATAATCTGAGGCAAGGGCGAGGGCTGCACCGGCTTTCATCAGTTCACGCGCCGGAGGATAGGGCATCCGGAGAAAATAGGCTGCACCGGGCAGAAGGGTACCAATCGTTGAAGAAGCAGCCAAAGCTGTTATCGCTTCTTCATCCATTGATTCCAGATGATCCACTGAAAGGGCTCCTACTTGGATACCTGCCTGTACCCCTCCGGAAACGTTTAACTGGTTGGCATGTATCTTGGGAATAAGTCCGATGCTTTTACCTGCTTCGCAAATCCGGATGGTTTCTTCCGGTGTGAAAAATCCTTTCTCACAGAAAACATCCACATAATCTGCCAGCTTTTCTTCACGGATCACTGGCAATATATCCTTAATGAGTAACCGGATATAAGCTTCACGATCCTCTTTGAACTCCGGAGGAATTGCATGAGCTCCAAGAAAAGTCGCTTTTATTGGCAGGCGGTGATGAATTTTCAATTGTTTGATGACCCGAAGCATTTTTAATTCAGCATCTACCGTTAACCCATATCCGCTTTTAATTTCAATTGCGCCTGTTCCGGCTGCTGCGATTTTATCCAGTTTTATCATCGACTCCCGAAACAGCTGTTCTTCCGGCATGGCTGCCAACTTGCCTGCGGATGCATGGATTCCACCGCCTTTTGCTGCTATCTCAGCATAGGTTTTTCCCTTTATTTTATCTACAAATTCAGCTTCCCGGCTGCCGGCAAACACCAGGTGCGTATGCGAATCACAAAACGATGGAAGGATAAACCGATTAGAGCAATTAAGTATCCGATCCGATGCCGGAGGTGCCTGCTCCTCTTCCCTGCCGTAACTATGAATGCATTCGTCTTCAATAAGCAACCAGGCGTTTTCAAGGGATGGAAGCATGGCCAGTTCATCACCCCGTAGCGGCGCATCCGGTTGACCAATGCCAACTAATGACTTGATATGACGAAACAGTATTCGCATTTTATAATTCATTCCAAACCTGCTGAGCAAAATATTCGAGACTGGGATCACGAGCGCCCATTAATAACAGAACCGTATTTTCGGTTAAGTGTGACCGTACAGTATGCACAAAATCATTTCTGTCTTCCACAAAAAAGGCTGCTTTACCAAGTTGCCGGATATCATTGATCAGGTCATTCGCTGAAATATCTTTGGTAGCCGTTCCACCTGCATAAAAGATCTCACTCATCCAGATCTCATCCTGTGGACGCAGTGCTTCTGCAATTTCTTTTACAAAATCTGCACGCAGAAAACGAGTGGGGCCATACCCATGAGGTTGGAACCAGGCTACGACTTTATTGGCAAGTGGTTGGCAGGATCGGATACTTGCCGCACATTTAGCAGGGTTATGTGCGTAATCGTCCATCAGCCACACGCCGTTTTTTTGTCCCAATACCTGGTTACGCCTGTAAATTCCTTCATATTGTTCCAGTGCTTCCGCAGCTTTTGTCAGGTCCACACCAACATGTGCTGCAACAGTAGCAGCAGCCAGTGCATTCTCCATATTGTGTCTTCCAACCAATTTTAATTGAAAGGGAGTATTGTTGATTGTGAAGGAAATGCTGAGTCCCTCCTGTTTGAAATCACGCGCCATAAAGCCGGCAGACCGCTCAACATCCCAACTGAAATCCAGGCTGAGATCCTGCGATAAGGGAGCAGCCAATGGGTGCGACTGATTCACTACAAACAACTCACTGTTACGCTTAAACGTAGCAAAGATGTCCAGCAGCGAATCAATTTCTTTATGATCCTTGTCCACGTTTAACAGCAGTCCTATGGATGGATAATATTGCACAATGGAACCATCACTTTCATCCGCTTCGATTACCAGCCAATCGCCTTTACCGACTTTTGCATTTCCGATCTTTCCTTCCCGTATGATGCTTACCAGGCCGGCTCCACTGATGATACTGGGTTCGAGACCCGCATATTGCAGGATATCAAACAACATGGCACTGGTTGTCGACTTACCGGAAGTGCCACCAACGGCAATGGTTTTTTTGCTTTTTGCGATTATTGCCAGTAATTCACTGCGACGAATAATCGGAATATCCAGTGATTTTGCCTTGATCACTTCAGCAACGGTGTCCTCTACTGCTGTGGAAACCACCACCAGGTCAGTTGTAGGAAGAATTCCGGAGCCATCCTGTTCAAAACAGAGAATGCCTTCGGCTTCCAGACGGGTGCGGGTTTCATTGTTTTCACCGGGTTTGAAATACCGATCGGAACCTGCTACTTCTTTACCTATACCCTTTAGGTATTGCGCGATGGCACTCATGCCTGTACCGGCTACACCTATAAAAAACACACGTTGAAAATCATTAATGGTCTGAATCATTTCGAGGATTTGGAAGGCGTGAAGATAGCAAGCTTTTCTTTCAGGTCGAGCCGGTGCTTTCGGGCCACATCTTTGGCGATATCATAACCCGCATCGGCATGCCGGATGACACCAATGCCGGGATCATTCCGTAATACACGGGCCAGTCTTCGCTCAGCAGTATCCGTACCATCCGCCACAATTACCATACCCGCATGGATGCTGTACCCCATCCCTACTCCACCACCATGGTGCAGGCTGACCCAGGAAGCTCCACCTGCGGTATTCAGGAGCGCATTCAGAAGCGGCCAATCGGCCACTGCATCGGAGCCATCCAGCATGGCTTCGGTTTCACGATTGGGGCTTGCTACCGAACCGGTATCAAGGTGATCACGACCAATCACGATCGGGGCTTTTACTTTTCCGGTTCGTACTAATTCATTGAAAGCAAGTCCGGCTTTCTCCCTTTCTCCTTGTCCCAGCCAGCAAATGCGTGCCGGAAGTCCCTGAAAAGCGATTCGTTCTTTGGCCAGTTTCAACCAGCGCTGTAATGATTCGTTTTCCGGGAACATATCCGCTATAACCTGGTCGGTTACTGCAATATCAGCCGGATCTCCACTAAGTGCAGCCCAGCGGAATGGTCCTTTCCCTTCACAGAAAAGAGGCCTGATATAGGCAGGAACAAATCCCGGGAAATCAAATGCATTTTCCAGCCCATCTTCTTTTGCCCTGGCACGGATATTATTGCCATAGTCAAAGGTGATGGCACCATGTTTTTGTAAATCCAGCATATAAGCCACATGCTGGTGCATGCTGGCATAGGATAACTTCAGGTAGGCATCGGGGTTGGATTGACGAAGCTGATTGGCTTCGGCCAATGAAATAGTATGCGGAATATAACCAATCAATGGATCATGCGCCGAAGTTTGATCTGTCAACGTATCTGGCACTACATTACGTTCAAGTAATCTTGCAAGAAGATGAACGGCATTGGCATGAACACCAATGGAAATGGCTTCTCCTTTCGCCTTTGCTTCCAGGGCCCGGTCGATGGCTGCATCCAGGTCCTTTATTTTATAATCCAGATAACGGGTCTCCAGGCGCTTATCTATCCGCCATTCTTCCACTTCTGCAATCAGAGCCACTCCTTCATTCATAGTGATAGCGAGCGGTTGTGCACCTCCCATACCACCTAGTCCGGCGGTAACGTTAAGGGTTCCTTTCAAACTCCCTCCAAAATGTTTGGCTGCCACAGCGGCATAGGTTTCATAAGTGCCCTGAACGATCCCCTGTGAACCGATATAAATCCAGGAACCCGCCGTCATCTGGCCATACATCATGAGTCCCTTTTTTTCAAGTTCATCAAAATGTTCCCAGGTGGCCCAGTTAGGTACCAGTTGGGAGTTGGAGATCAATACCCGGGGAGCATCC
Source organism: Flavihumibacter fluminis (assembly GCF_021491375.1). Taxonomy (GTDB): domain Bacteria; phylum Bacteroidota; class Bacteroidia; order Chitinophagales; family Chitinophagaceae; genus Flavihumibacter; species Flavihumibacter fluminis. The sequence continues at coordinate 1,075,111 of NZ_JAKEVY010000002.1, read as the reverse complement.
TCATGCGTTTGCAGGATCGCAACCGGCTTGCCGCTCTGGATCAGCAGAGATTCATCGTTTTCCAGGTGTTCCAGTGCTTTTATGATAAGGTCCAGTGCTTCCTGGTTACGGGCTGCTTTGCCCCGGCCTCCATAAACAATCAGCTCTTCAGGGCGTTCGGCAACATCCGGATGCAGGTTATTGAGTAACATCAGCAGGGCGGCTTCCTGGAGCCAGCCTTTACAACGTTTTGGAGCAGCTATAGACATAATGGAACGTTTTACATGTTGAAAGATGGGAAACCTTCGGTCATTGATACACCCCTGCTATCTGCAAACCGATGAACTTCTTTTACAAATGACTGATTCCGGATCAGTTCATTTATACGTTCAATATCACGGGCGAAAATCCGGTCTTCTGAGGCAAAACTTACATACTCACGTACATGATCATGCGCAAATTCAAGCACCGGACTGCTTTTCAGCGGCCGGCGGAATTCTATTGCCTGGCATGCGCTCATGAGTTCAATTGCCAGAATCGTTTCCAGGTTATCGATCACCTGGTTGAGCTTGCGACCGCTGATGCTACCCATGCTCACATGGTCTTCCTGCCCCAGTGAAGTGGGAATACTATCTGCGCAGGCCGGAAAACAGAGGGTTTTGTTTTCAGTAACAAGAGCAGCTGTGGTGTATTGAGGAATCATAAATCCGCTGTTGAGTCCCACGTTGTTCATCAACAACATAGGTAAACCCCACTTCCCTTCCAGCAACAGATAACATCTGCGATCAGAGATATTACCAATTTCAGCAGCAGCAAAGCAGTTATAATCAAGGGGAAGCGCAAGGGGTTGCCCGTGGAAATTACCACCACTGATTGTATGGTTGGCATCCAGCACGATGGGGTTATCCGTTACAGAATTCAATTCAGTTTCCGTAAGTTCTTTCAGGTGCAGCCAGGCATTCCGGGAGGCTCCGTGCACCTGGGGCATACAACGGAGAGAATAGGGATCCTGCACACGACCGCAATCAATATGACTGTCCATAATCTCAGAATCCTTCAACAACAAGCGCAAGCGATGTGCAACATACTGATTTCCTGCAAAGGGCCTCAATTCGTGAAGGGCAGACTCAAATGGGGCCTTTGTACCGGTAAGCGACTCAAGGCTCATGGCGCCTATGATATCAGCGGCATCGAGGCAGTTTTGAAATCGCTCTACTGCTTTCACTGCATGGGCCAGAATAAATTGAGTGCCATTGATCAGTGCCAGTCCTTCTTTGGGCCCCAGTTGAACCGGTTCCAGGTCATATTCAATCAGCACATCTGCAGCAGCCCGTCGTTTACCCCTGACAGTTAGTTCACCCAATCCGATAAGAGGGAGGCAAAGATGAGACAATGGAGCAAGGTCGCCACTGGCACCTACGCTACCCTTTTCCGGTACAATGGGAATAATATCGTTATCAATCATCCAGCAGAGTCGTTCCAGGGTTGAGAGCTGCACACCGGAAAAACCTTTGGCCAGGGCATGTACTTTGGTGATCAACATGAGTTTGGCAATTTCCGGAGCGATCGGATTGCCCACCCCCACGCTGTGACTTTGTAAAATTTTATACTGCAGGGTTCGGGTGTCTTCTTCTGAAATGGACGTATTGGCCAGGATCCCGAAACCTGTATTTACCCCATAAACAGTACGCCCTTCCTGTACAATCTGATTGACAGCGGCAGCACTTGTCTGAATTTTCTGAATGGATTCCAGTCCCAGGTACCCCTGTATCTGTCCATTGGCAATACCCAAAGCGATAGCAATGGTCAGGTGGTCCACCCCATATTGAAAGCGTTTATTCATTTCAGGTGTTTTTCGATTCGGTTAAAGATGGATTGCTTCCGGAGAGCTGTTTCAGTTTCCGAAATTGCCTGCATCAGGTGAGTAGTACTATCAGACTGCCGTAGCAGTTCTTCCATGGCCAATTGCAGAGCGTTCCATACGGGTTCCACCTGTCTCAGGAGTTTTTGCCCTTTTGGTGTGAAACTCACCACTTTTTTCCGGCCATCTTCTTTGTCGGAACTGGTTTTGATCAATCCCCTTTCCTGCAGTTTACTGATCAGCTGGCTGGCAGCAGAATGAGATACTTCCAGTTCGGTGGAAATATCGCGGATAGATAGACTTTCCTTTTGTGAAAGCATGTAAAATACCGGAAACCACGCGGCATCGAAGCGGATTTGGTGTTTTTTATAAACAGCGTTGACATCGGCCAGGAAGGATTCACTGATCCGGCGCAGACGGCTGCCAAAGAAGAGTACTCCGGTTTGTTGATAGAAGCTCAAGGAATTGTGATTTATTTATATAAGCGCTTATACAAATATAGCCGGATTCTCATCAAAGCCCAGATTTTACATCATTTTTTTGCCTGAAAACCGCATTCCATTATCTTTGCGCCCCGAGGGACCGGTAGCTCAGCTGGATAGAGCAACTGCCTTCTAAGCAGTAGGTCATTGGTTCGAATCCAATCCGGTTCACAGTTTTAAGCCGCTTTCCAAGCGGCTTATTTTTTTCACGGCAGCCCCGGTCATAGAATTATTTCATGATCTATGGATATTTCTTCAAGGAATCGGGTATCATGTGAAACTACTACCAGGGTTCCGGTATACTGCTCAAGCGCTTTTGTAAGAATTTCCAGGTTCTCAAGATCGAGGTTATTGGTCGGCTCATCCAGTATTATCATGTCTGGAGCTCGTTGACCGATAATAAAGCAACACAACAATAAACGCATCCGCTCTCCCCCGCTCAGGTCCTTGCAGCAGGTTCCCCAGCTTTCTTTTTTAAAAAGAAATCTATGTAACCGAAGGTTGATTTCATGTTCAACCAACCCGGTTTGATTAAATGATCTTGCCAATTCCTGAACAGATTCCTTCCTGTTAACAATGGAATACTCCTGGTCAATAAAAACCGCATTAAAATCTGACCGGTAAACCAAACCTTCTGCAGGTTCAAGGGCACCGGTTATAAATTGCAAAAGAGTGGTTTTACCGGTTCCATTATTCCCTTTTATAGCCCATCGCTCGCCGCTGTTGATAAGTAGATCTATCGAACGCTCCCAAAGTTTTTTATGCTGGTATTGATGATTAATTGCTATCGCTTCGAACAATCTTTTTCCTGCATGCAGACCAGATCCCTTCCAGTCAAACCGCATTTGATTGGGATCCGGCAACGCTAACTGTATCTGTTTTAATTCATCTTTTAACTGGATGATTTTCCCGGCATGCACGTCTTTCAATTTAGCGCTTGTCTTTTCCGCATTGTTTCTTAGGGTATTCATCATAATTTTTGCAAGGCCGGATTTTTCCTTTTGGGCTTTACCCCTCACATTTAATTTATGCTGTCTTTCTTTTGTTAACCGCTCTGTTTCCTTTGCCTTTCTGACGGCTTTACTTTTTTCATTCAATTCAGCAGTCCGGGCCTGAAGCTCCACATCCTTTTGTGATTCATAAAAATCATAATTCCCTCCATAATAAATGAGCCCCCCGGCTGTTAACTCACTTGTTGCATTCATCAAATTTAACAACTGCCGATCGTGACTCACTACTAGCATCGCCACCTTACTGTTTTGAATGTATTCATATAATAAGGACCTTCCAGCTGCATCCAGGTGGTTACTTGGTTCGTCCAGCAATACAAGTGCTGGCTGGTGAACCTGCAATCCGGCAAGAAACAAACGTGCTTTTTGCCCTCCGCTCAGGGTGGCTACGGATTGATTAAATTCCAACTCCTGTAGCCCCCAATACGTAAAGGCTTCCCTGCAACGTTCTTCCAATTGCCAGTCGTTGTCCAACTGTTCATATAATTTCTCCGTGATTTTTCCATTTAAAATGGCAGATAAAGCCTTCCATTTCGATTCGATCCTTAATGCAGCTGCCACAGTCATATGATTGTATTGTCCTGCTATCTGTGGTACGTAATAGGCAGCTGTTTTTAGCTGTAAGATTCCTGAACTAAGTGATAAATGGCCTGCAATAATCTGAAGCAAGGTGGTTTTTCCGACACCGTTTTTACCGATAATTGCCATTTTTTCCTTCGCCTGAAGTACCAGTTGAAGGTTCTCAAATAATAAAGATTGATTGGAATGAGCAAACTTTCCGTCCTGTATAAACAACATACAACTAACTTTTCAAAATAAAGAAGCGCAGACTTAAACCATCTGCAAATGTCTTAGCCTGAAAAAAAGTTAGTTCTTCATCGTTGCCAGGGGGTTGTTTAGAATTGATTACAAATTTACAAATTCTTTTGAACTGTGGTCCATTTATCGAAATTTTAGCACATATAAAGAGCATAGGCATACTAATTGTAAATGATAAACCGATTAAGTATCAAGCTGTCCACTATGAAAAAGCTATTGCTTATTACTTCTTTATTTGTGTTGGTCGCCTGCCAGAAGGAATCGGAGGCACCAGCAGAAAATTCAACGGAAGAATCAGCCTCCACTCCGGGTACCTCCACTGGCAGTAATGCCATTGTTTACAACGTGAATAAAAATACCATGCTGCAATTGATAAATGATGTCCGCAGCAAGGGATGCAACTGCGGCAGTACTGTAATGCCCCCGGTTGGAAAACTGGAATGGAATGATAAGTTAGCAAAAGCTGGCTACCTGCATTCGGTAGATATGAATGCTAAAAACTATTTCTCCCACACCAGCCAGGATGGCCGCAGTCCGGGTGACCGTATAACCGCCCAGGGATTTAACTGGAGTACTTATGGCGAAAACATCGCACGTGGACAATCCAATGAAGCAGCAGTCATGAATAGCTGGCTCAACAGTGAGGGCCATTGTAAAAACATTATGAATGGACGGTTTAAATATGTAGGTGTGGGTATGCAGAATAAATACTGGACCCAGGTTTTTGGCACCTTACGATAGTTAGTTGCTATCCTTACTTAATTCTTCCTTTATTACAGGATATAATGCTTTTGCCCATTGAGCATAACCACCTTCCACCAGGTGAACTCCGTCTCTGGAATAATACCGGGTATCCAGATTACCAGTACTGGTAAGGAAATTTAGGTGTAGCGGCAGATACCGGATCCCTTCCAGCTGGTGGTTTTCCAGCAGGAGATGAATACTTTCATATTGCTGTCGCCTGAACTCATTTTTTTCCATTCCCGCCGGTAAAGGCCCGATCAGGACCAAACGGGTATTGGGCAAATTGGTCCGAATCCATTTGTAACAGGCTTTAATGCCTTCAACAATTTCTTCCGGACTATCATCTAGCATATTATTTACTCCAATAGTTAATACAATCAATTTTGGATTGGCTTGTATAAATCCACTGTTCTGAAGTCGCCATAAGATGTTCTGCGTTCGATCTCCACTGATTCCAGCAGACATCCAACGATAACCGGAAAAAAGGGAATCAAAAGCCGGCTTACCCAACTTGTAGGTCACATTCGGGCGATTGCCCCCAATTCCCTGGGTGATGGAATTGCCTAGAAATACAATATCTGCGCCTGCACCAGCTCTCAGCATAGAATCAATATCCTCGTGTTGTTTCCACCAATCGGCTCCTTCCTTCCAACCGGCACCTGAACGGAACTCACTGCCTGGTGCAGCCATGGAAGCGAAATTGATTTTATGTCCTGTTGCCCGAAGAATAAAATTCAATATGGGAGTTGGATTCGGCAAGCTATGAGGATGATGCCTGATACCCGGTTTTCGAATCACAGAAATATGCCCTCCTGCATCCCGAATCCGTTTTTCAAACGGTGCCGTATTTTCATCTAACGGCACAATTTCATCCTGCTCGCCAACCACATGAATCAATGGAATTCGCAAGGATGCAATCTGTTCTGCTTTATCCAGTGGCGACTGGGCAAACTTTCGGGCATTGGTTTCCGTTAACTTATACGCCTTCTTGAAAAGCTCCCAATCCGATTTACTGCCAGGTCCTTTGCCCAATCCTCCCGGCCAGCTTTTAAGATTGAGGACAGGTGCATCGGCATAAATACAGGCCACTTTTTCCGGGTTCTGCAGTGCCCAATTGTAGGCATAAACGCCTCCCCTGCTCATCGATTCCAGTACTGCTTTTGGAGCCATTCCCATTTTTTGCAGGGCAGCATAAAACTCATTCCAGATACTGATCGCTCTGGCATTTCCATATAATTCAGCCACATCACAGTAAACGATATGAAATCCTCTTTCCAGCAGTGCCCGGTCAAGTTGTGGCTCATGCCCCCAGAACCGTGCTCTCCATACCCAGGGTCTACCGATAGCGGTTTTTTTAGGTACCACTACGTGAATGCTTCTACCTTTAAACACTCCGTTCAACTGGCTGTAGCCATAGAAGTTCGAGAGAGTTGCAGTAAGAAAAGAGAATTGCTTCCAATCCGGGGTTTCCTCTTCTTTGAATTTCAGCACCTCATACAATCGTTTAGCCAGTACCGTTGCCCCCAATGAATTTGGATGAATTTTATCCGGTATCAAGTTGGCCTGATTGATGAATAATTGATAACAATCGACCAGCTCAACACCTGATTCCAAAGCTACCTGTTGAATTACCGGATGGATTTGCTGGACAATCACCGGATCATAAATACCCATACTATCCGAAGAAAAGGAAGGCAAAGGAAGTAACAATACAACCCGGGGACGGGATGCTAAATCCTGGTATTTTTTAATCAGTGCTTGAAGGTCTTTATTAAATTCTTTTAAAAAAGGCCGGTTGACCGCCTTACTATCATTTGTTCCCAGTTTGATGAAAACAATATCCGGCTGAAACTCCAGTGATTGCTGAAATTGCGCACTTTCCCAATAAGGTTTATTGCCATTTTTTAATAACGTAGTTCCGCCCAGGCCAAAATTTCGTACGATATAATCTGCACCAAGCATGGATTGGAGCTGGGCGGGATAACTGTTTTTTTCCCGATTAACAACTCCGGAACCGTATGTAATACTATTACCAACGCAAGCGATCCGAATGGGTACAGCAAATCCCGCTAATACGAACAAACAACCAGCCAGAAGGCAGCTCAGGTATTTAAGTGATAACATGGGCAGATTTTATTTTAAAGGTTTTGAAGTGGCCAATGCAATCACTCTCCCTTCCTTGCCTACGGCATTGTAAAAATGATAGACCGTTCCTTTCCAGTTTACCACCATGGGCTTGTGAGCATAGGTTTCATCGTAAGGTTCCGAAGACTCCACAAGGTTGTCCCCCTCCCATTCGGTCCAATTCTCCAGGTCATAGGAACAGGCAAAACGTTCAAAAGCGCCAGGTCTGTCGGGCCAGAATGCACCAAAATAAAATAGCACATAAAGGTCTCCCATCTTAATCAGTTGTGCATCCCCGCAGATACTACCTTTGATTTTTCTTGAAATGATTGGGTACTTTCCCAACCGGGTCCAGGTTTTCAGATCTTTCGAGCCCGCCATAGCTATATTTTCATATTTCGCGGTATCGCCTGCTGCATTGTAAAACATCAGGAAAGGATACCCCCGGAGCTGATCCGGATCTTCTATAATCGTGGATTTAAAGATCGTACCGTTATCATACCAACGGGCATCCTTGTCCGAAGCAGCCAGCACAGGCTGTTCCAACCTTGTCCATTCGATTGGCTCAGTTGGATTTTTCGCATAGGCGATACCGGTACCCAACCGGCCTGCTTCATACCCTTTCTCCGATCCTCCGAGGTAAGACATCCAATAGTTGCCGTTATAGGACTGAGGAGTATAGGTCCCGTTCCAATTAATATCCAGCAACCCCAGGTAACCCGCTTTCTGCTGGGCATCCCAACCAGAATCGGTAAACGAAAGCAATCGCCCCCTGGTAGTCCATTGTAATAGATCCGGACTTTCAGCCAGCCAGGTTTCATAGCCTCTACCATCGAATACGATATAAGTCATAAACCACTTGCCCTCCCATTGAAAGATAGTTGGACTGTCAATCATTTTTGTAGTATCCGGATGTCTGAATACCACCCCGTATTTATACGGGGTCTTAATTTTCTCATAAACCGAATCCATGGTAGCTGCTTCCACCTTAACAGGCTTTGGAGAATGGCAGGAGACCAGAAAAAACAAAACACCGGTTATAAGCAGTCGCATAGATCTTTTTCAGTTTATCATTAAATTATGTAAATTCCAATTACTCTGATTCGTGCATTCTTCCCTTCTCTATTTCTTTTTTAACATGAAGATGCGATTTCAACAGCTCGTACTGTGCAGTTTATTCCTGTTCATACAGAGCCTCTTTATTTCCTGCAAAGAGAATGCACAGCAGGATACGTATAGTCAGTATGAAGATAGTTCGGCCATCGCCTATGGTCCCTATCGAATTTTAAAACTCCCGATTACCAAAGGAGTAACCATCCAAAATCCGATTCAGATCAGTGCTGGTCCGGGCGGATTTATCTATGCCGCCAATGCTTCAGGTGCTATTTACCGCCTGCTGGATTCAAACGCCGATGGCATAGAAGATGAAGCAGGTTTGTATTGTTCAGTTGCGGATAATGGGTTGCATAATCCAGGTGGATTTGCCTTCCGTGGGGATACGATTTTTATTGGCACCCGGGAAGAAATCATGGCCTATGTCGATCTGGACAAGGATGGCAAGGCCGATAGCAGCTGGACTTTTTTCAGAGATATTCTACAAAGCGAACATCCCTATGAATGGATCAGCGGATTGTGTTTTGGAAAAGACAATTGTTTATATGGAGCAGTAACGACAGACTCCTGGAATGCAGGCGCTTCACCAGATCCCAACGGATACCGGGGTGCAATTCTAAAAATTTCCCCTGATGGGAAACAGGCAGAGCGACTTGCAACAGGAATCCGATCAGTTTATGGCATGAGCTTTCATCCGGATGGCAATCTATTTTTTGCTGATAATGAAGGCGACGGTAATCGGACGGAAGAATTAAACCGGTTGGTACCTGGAAAGTTCTATGGGCATAATGCTAAAAAGTACAAACTCACTGATTCTACCGAAAAACCGGTTTTGTCCTTCCAAATGGAATTGGCTCCGAGTGGAATCGAGTTTAATTCAACGGAAAATGATTTTGGCGGAACAGCCGGTGATTTATTTGTCGCGTTTTACGGGCCGGCCGAACGTTGGAAAAGAGGAGGTATTGCAAGAGTACGGATTTCAAAAGCAGAATCGGGTCAGATAGACCTTTTTGAATATCCCGTGGCTGATATTCCCAAATTAAGCGACCTAACTTTTGGCAAAGATGGGTCACTTTATGCAGCCACACATGGAGTTGCGGATTACTGGTATAATCCGATCCAGGAAAGCTCCGGAGGTTTTTATAAACTGGTATATGACCCACAACTAAAAGTCAAAACTCAACAGCAACGATCTGTAAAACAGGAAACATTCAGCAGCAGTTCCCTGGAGAAAGGAAAAGACCTGTACAAAATCACTGCCTGTTTTGCCTGCCATGCAACTGAAGACGGACAGGAGTTGTTGGGACCAACATTGAAAGGTCTTGGCAATCGCATGTCGCGCGAAGAAATCTATGAATCCATCATGAATCCTTCAGCGATCATCAAACCCAGTATGGAAGGAACAAAAATCACTTTAAAAAATGGCAAGGTACTACTGGGAAGAATTGTGAATGCCGATAAACAACAATTTGATTTGATGTTGATTGGCAACCAGGTAGTGCAGGTAAAACGTACTGAAATAGCGATCTTTGAAACACAGAAAAAATCATTAATGTACGAGGGATTAATAAAAAATTTACCCAAAGCAGATCAGGAAAGTTTACTGGATTATTTGCAAAGTCTGAAGTAAGGAACACATATGAAAAAATTAGTTCTGATTGGTTGCAGCATTTTGTTGACACTAAGTTTAGTGGCACAGAAAAAAACAAGGAAAGCAGTATTTATTATAGTGGATGGGATTGCAGCGGATATCATTGAACGGGAAAATCTTCCTGCACTGAAAGCAATTGCCAGCCAGGGTGCTTATTACAGGGCCTGGCTGGGCGGCGAGAAGGGAGGTTATTCTCAAACGCCCACCATTTCTGCAGTTGGATATAACTCTGTTCTCACCGGAACCTGGGCGAATAAACACAATGTTTGGGGTAATGGAATTGAGGCGCCCAATTACTTTTATCCAACTATTTTCCGCTTATTGAAAAACCAGTATCCTCAAAAAAAAATCGGCATTTTTTCAAGTTGGCTTGACAACCGGACTAAATTAATAGGTGATGGATTAGCCGCAACCGGTTTTATCAAGGCTGATTATGTGGCTGATGGATTTGAACTGGATACCATTCGTTTCCCACATGACAAAGAACATCGGTATATGGAACGTATTGATCAGGCAGTAGCGCAAGCTGCTGCCGATCATATCACTCAATACGGACCAGATCTGAGTTGGGTGTATATGCAGTATACGGATGATATGGGCCATATGCATGGGGATCACCCGGAATACTTTAAAGCGGTTCGGGAAATGGATCAAAAAATTGGACTAATCTGGAATGCCATCAAAGAAAGAGAAAAGAAACAGGGTGAAGAATGGCTTATTTACATTACAACGGATCATGGACGTGATGCCGCAACCGGCAAGGGGCATGGCGGACAATCCTACCGGGAGAGAAATATCTGGATTGTGACGAATAAAGCCGGCGACAATACCTATTCCAAATTCTTCAAACCTGCGAACACGGATATTTTGCCAAGTATCGCCCATTTTCTTTCCATACAGCTTCCGGTTGAAGTTAAAAGAGAATTAGACGGACAAAGCCTGTTGGGACCATCGGTCATTACTAATATGCAAGTGAACTATTTTCAGGAGAAGATAGATGTGAGTTGGACAGCACTGGACAAAAATGCAGAAGTAAAAATATTGGTCAGTACAACCAATAATTTCAAGACCGGGAAAGCGGATGAATACAAAGAACTAGCCAGGGTTCCGGCTGGAAAAGGGTCCTATATACTGGATGTATCGGGTTTGCCATCTGAATTTTATAAAGTAGTACTCGAAACTCCCGGAACTACGTTGAATCGCTGGATTGATTTAACCCCAAAAAAAGAAAAGGCAAGCACGGACTAATTAGCAAACTTATCCGCCAGTCGGTTCATTTCCGCTGCACTCAGGTTTTTACCTCCTTGAATAACAATTTTGTATTTGAATTGAATGGATTGTCCGGGCTCCAAAACTTGGTTGCGGCTTTCTTTTCCATTGCTGAATATAGCAGCGCCCAGCGGATTCAATGCAAACAAACCATATCCCCGGGCATGCCAATAAGTTGGATAACCAATATTGGAGGGATGATCCATCATCGCAACAGTAACAGGGGCTGCTTTGATTTTTCCGTTTAACATCACCCATCGAGCGCGACTGCTCCAAACAGCATCACCAGTAAGGCCTTCACTGCTGGTATACAAGCCGGTGATGTTTTCTGCTGGCAATTGATCCACTTTGGTAACTATACCATTGGCATCCACAAAGGAACTGGCTTCTTTGGAAGGCTGTTCCAGTTCGCGGGCTACCCGGATGGCCAGCATACCATCCTTTACGTCTTTAAAAATAACCTGCTTATCAGCAGCCGTAAGGGTGGTACTTCGTTGGACCTGCCATTGATCACCTATTACAGTAAACAGAAACTCTGTTTTTTCTTTCAATTGTAGTTCGCCCGCTTTATTCTTCCATAGCGTAAGAACCACTAATATTGCCTGATCTCCACGCGCCTCCTGTTTCAGTATTTCCTGGTGGAAAATGGAACCATAGGATGCTCTTTTTTCAAAGGGAATAGCGGTGGAGTTATTCCAGAAATCAAGTCCGTTTACCGATTCATAATTTAGCCATAACCCAACATGGTGCGGATGATCGGTTCGGTCGCCCTGCCTGGGTGCAATTGGGAAACCCCTTGTAACCGTAGTTCCCGAAACTGTATTTAGAGGATACAGCACCGGTTTCATAATGGAATCATCATACCGGTAGGCTGTCAGTAACCGGTTTTTATAGTGTAGTTCATGAATTTTCTGATCCGGTATATTCACCCATTTCAAACCGGATAACTGAGCATTGGAAAAAATTGGCAGCACTAACAGTGCTGCACAACCGATAATAAAAGACTTCATGGTAAATTTTAATATTTGAACACTTTACCATCCACCAAAACCTGTTTGGTTTTGGAATCGAATACCGCTTTGCCACCCGTCCGAACCGCTGCATTCGTCATTATGGTAGCAATGGAGTGATTATAACCCGCTTCAACAGGAGCATTGGGCTGCTTCCGGCTCCGGATACATTCCATCCAGTTTCGCATATGCGCACTTGTTAGCGGATCGCCGCCGGTATTGGCAGACGCAGCCACTTCAATTTTTTCAGCAACCAGGTCCATTTCCGGTAAAAGATTGGGTTGCATTTTCATGGCATCGGCATGGTTCTTACGCAATCCACCGGCTGGTGAAACTTTATTGGTAATCAGGTTCAATTCCCCTCCATTGGAAAAATAAAGTTCAGCGGGGCGTTCATCACCGTTATGCATACGCGAAGAAAAGATTACCTGAAATCCGGATGTGGCATCGTTCTCCGGACCATAATCAAATACGGCGGTAGTAGTGTCCCAGTTCGTTCTTCCATCCTTCCACATATAGATACCTCCGTTGGCAACTACGCTTCTGGGATGCGCGAGCCCGGAGAACCAGTGTACAGTATCAATCTGATGACTCATCCATTGTCCGGGCATACCGGAAGAATAGGGCCAGAACAGGCGATACTCCAGGTATTTCCGTGGATCCCAGGCTTCATAAGGACGATTTAGTAAAAAGCGTTTCCAATCTGTATCCTGTTCACGGATAGCTGCCACCAGGTCGGGCCTCCGCCATCTGCCGGGCTGGTTCACATTCCAGGTCAGTTCCACCATGGTAATAGGACCGAATTTGCCTTCACCAATAAATTTCGCTGCTGCTTTGTAATTGGGTCCGCTTCGTCGCTGGGAACCGATCTGCACAATTTTACCGGCCTGCTTCACTGCAGCCAAAGCCGCATTGTTATCATCCATCGTCTCCGCGAAAGGTTTTTCCGTATAGGCGTCTTTACCTGCTTTCATGGCTTCGATCGTATGCAGCGCATGCTGGAAATCAGCCGTACTGATGATAACCGCATCAATATTTTTCAGCGCATATAGCTCCTCGTTATTAACGCAGGCTTTGATATCGTGACCAAACTTTTCTTTCAATTGGGAAGCACCTTCCTCCCTTCTTCGTTTCCAGATATCGGAAACAGCCACCATATCAAAATTCAATTCCCTGGAATGGTTCATAAAACTGGGAAGGAGTGATTGGCGAAAACGATCGGAAAAGCCCACTACGCCAACATTTACGCGGTCATTGGAACCGATGATACGGGCATAGGAAGCAGCGCTTAGTCCCATGGTACCGAGATATACCCCGGCTCCGGCTTTTATTGATTGCCGGATAAAATTTCTTCTGTTGGTCATCTTGATGAATTAAAAAACCGGAGCATAAAATAGCTCCGGTTCAGGGTTAAATTGAAAATTATCTTCCGAAAATACCTTTAAGCGCATCGAGTGCATTGCCACCGGCCATACCGCCACTATTACCTCCGGCATTGCCACCGCCAGTAAACATGCCGGCCAAATCCTGGAAATCAACATCCCCATCTCCATCGCGATCCAGTCCGCCGCCTGCCAGTTTTCCAACCAGCCCTTCCAGGTTCATACCGGAAGTACGGCCACCGCTCAATTGCCCAAATAATCCATCCAGACTAAAACCATTATTAGAAGGATCATTGGTTCTGCTAATCAGTTGATTCAGGATCATTGGCAACAGGCTTCCTACCAGAGAACCAGCCTTCCCCTGGTCCATGCCAAATCTGCCCATCATATCACTGATAACATTACCTGACAGGTTTTGAACCACCGGGTTATTCTGATCCACTTGTCCCTGGGCAAAAATGCCCAATACTTCTTTTACATTCCCCTGCGCCATCATCCCTTGCAATCCCGAAAGAATGGAAGCACCGGTTGCCTGAATCGCTTCATCATTGCGTTCATTGGGAATATCTGGGTTGTTGATAATGCTTTCCCCGGCATTTTCCCGAATAAGGTTGAGTAGGTTCTCTATCATAATTGCTGATTTTGGAAATATAATTTACGTTGATTTTCGTTCCATCCTAACTTGTGTTCAGAATTAAATCAAGATTTAATGGAGGTAAAAATTGAGGCTGGCTGGAAAGCTTTTTTGAAGCAGGAGTTTCATCAACCCTATTTCCTGCAGGTGGTGACACATTTGAAAACGGAGAAAAGTGCCGGGAAAATCATTTATCCGCCTGGTTCTATGATATTCAATGCCTTTGATAAAACACCACCAGACAAACTGAAAGTTGTAATACTGGGGCAGGATCCCTATCACAATCCGGGACAGGCACACGGATTAAGTTTTTCGGTTCCGGATGGGGTTACACCACCACCCTCCCTGCTCAATATCTACAAAGAAATTGCGGCGGATATTGGCTTGCAGCTTCCGCGTAAAGGTAACCTGGAAAAATGGGCCGAACAGGGGGTATTGCTCCTGAATGCCGCTCTGACGGTTCGTGCAAATGAACCCGGAAGTCATGCCAAAATTGGCTGGATGGATTTCACGGACGCGGTGATTCGTGCCATCAGCGAACGTAAAGAACACATCGTATTTCTGTTGTGGGGAAGATTTGCGCAGGAAAAACAGGTATTGATTGATGAAACCAAACACCTCGTATTAAAAGCGGCACATCCCTCTCCCTTCAGTGCTGATAAAGGTTTTTTTGGATGCCGTCATTTTTCCAAAACCAATGAGTACCTGGTTAAAAACGGCATTGATCCCATCGATTGGTCATTGTAAACTACCTTCGCAACATGAATTGGTTCAAAGAAGTTTTTGGCAGGATATGGGCTTTATGGGCAATCCTTTTATTCACCCTAACCATGGTGGTATTCCTAATACCAGTGGCCTTATTTTGTATGACGATTGGAGAACCCAGGCGGACACATCGGTTCATTCGTTATTCACGCATCTGGATGGGTGTATTCTTGCCGGGTATTGGTTGTCCGCTTTTTGTAAAAGGTAAAGAACATTTCAAAAAAGGGCAGCCTTATATTGTAATCTGCAATCACAATGCCTTAATGGATGTACCGATCTCCTCTCCCGCCATTCCCGGAGGCAATAAAACCATTGCAAAGGCAGAGATGGCAAAGATTCCGGTTTTTGGGATCATTTACAAATTGGGCAGCGTGCTGGTGGATCGTAAAAGCGATAGAAGCCGGAAGGAAAGTTATGGCCGCATGAAAGAAGTTTTGGCGATGGGTTTACATATGTGTATTTATCCGGAAGGCACGCGTAACACCACTGACCAGCCATTAAAACCTTTTCACGATGGTGCTTTCCGTTTAGCGATAGATACTAGGACACCTATTATTCCCGGTGTAATTTTTAATACCCGAAAAGTTAATCCGCCCCATAAATCTTTTTACCTGATGCCTCATCCCCTGCGCATCGAATTCCTTGAACCCATTGAAGTATTGGATACAGATACAGTGGATAGTTTGAAAGAGCGGGCGTATGAATTGATGAGCGAGAAAGTGAGACGTCAGATGTGAGACGTGAGACGTCAGATGTGAGACGTGAGAAGTGTTTTCCTTTTCACATCTCACGTCTCACATCTCACCTTCTTATTGCGTATAGAAGAATTTTGACCGGTTAATTTTCAAATCTCTCAACAGCCCTGATTTCGGGTTGATCGTAATATTGAAGGTGCGATACAAACCAACCGGGGTGATATTGATACCTAATTGCCAGCAATGCAGTTCGCGGCTAAGGAACATCGTTAGCTGCTGTATGGAAGCGCCCCGGAAATCATAGAAGGTACTTGCGCCAAGCTTCCATTTAGGCGTAAGATTGAAATCTCCGCTTACATTGACACTGGAATTAATCTGGGTTTCATAACCAGAATAATCTCTTTTTAAAAGGCGGCTGAAGCTCAGTGAATAGGATAGGTTCACCGACCAGGGGATATTGAAATCGGCGTATTCAGCCGGATTGTTTCGCACATTGTTGATTAATGCCTGCTGTTCTTCATTGGTCATCGGCAGTCCGATTCCACTCAGGTCTTCATCCGGTGGAATTTCTTTTTTCTCCTTCTGTTTGCTGGTAAAAGAAGTAGATACGGCAATGTTTCCCGAAGTAATCCTACCCAATGAAAATCCATCTCCTGACCAGGCCAGTTCATTGATCCGGTACCCCTGGCGGTCTGTCTTGTATGGATCGAGGCTCGCAGAAGCCGTGATATTGATCTTTTCAAACAAGGTGCTTCTCAGGTACAGGCTGATAGGTGATAACTGAAAACTATCCGCCAGGAAGTTGTAACTGCCGGTTAGACCGAAACCATCAATGAGTCGCACTTTTCGGATACCATCCTCCGAAGTAGTATCTTTCTTCGAACGAACTTTCATTTCGAGGTTATTATCCAGTGTGAAACTGAGACCACCGAATTCACCTTCGCCGAAGGCGCCAAACAAACTACCGGCATACCTGCTGAAACGAACCTGCCTGCCGGTAGTATCTACCTGGGTGGAATAATAATCCTTACCGTTCAGGTCAGGTTTATAACTGGCTGAAACCGATGGGCGGATCACATGGCGAATCGCACGTATGCTGCTGTTTTTACCAAACTTATCATAGGTACCAAATAGTGCGGTATTCAGGCTCATGCTGAATGACATGTCCCTGGCAGTGTAAAAACCCCGATTGATGGAAGTATCAATTTTATTGGTGGCAGGATTCCAGGTACGATCAAATTGCTGGGCATACCAACGTTCTGAATAACTTATACCCGGTGCAATCTGGATGGGTCCCAGGGATGGAAGCGAAAGCGTAATCGGAATATTGTGCTGGGCGCCCCATTGCATGGTATCAATCAACTGGGTAAAGCTGAATGCACTGTCATAAAAAGAAACCTGGTTCCGGAATTGAGAGTTCAAACCAATCCCCAGTTTTTCATACCATTTCGGTGTACCCACAAATTCTTTCTTCTGAAAAGGATAAAAGTTATTGACGGTGAAAGATCCATCCGGGAAACGAACATTTACCTGGCGGGTCCGGTTATTCTGATCATGCCCGGCGGTTAAACTAAGGTTGAATTTGTTATTCCAGTTTTTGGTGTAGGCGATGGACGAATACATCTGGTTCTGGAAGTTGATGGATGGGTTGGCTCCAACAAAACGGTTGTACTGCGTAGAACCAGCATTTACACTGGCCTGGAAACTGGTACCGGGCCTGGCTTTGGCATCTGCCACATGACTCCACTGAACATTGAAACTTCTGTTTACATCAAATTCCTTTGTCGCATCCCGACTCAGGATCCGGGTATTCTGCATGGAAAGATTGAGCCGGCCAGAATACCGATAGCGTCGTTTATAGGTAGGTGTTAGTACGGCCCTCCAGCCACCATAGGAATAAATATCACCCCGAAGCATGACATCAAATTTTTCTCCCAGGACCTTATAATACCCAACCCCTTCTAAACCCAGACCAAATTGTTCATTAGCAACAAACTGAGGTGGCAGGATACCGGATTTGCGCCCCTGTGATAGTGGGAAAAATCCAAATGGGATATATACAGGAACGGGAACACCTTCAAATTCAGGATGGATGGGGCCGCTCACAGCCAGTTTTTTATTTACCAGCTTCAGTTTTTTGGTGCGGAAAGCAAAGTGCGGGGTATCGAGGTTACAGGTAGTAAACCGGCCATCCAGGGCAAAGAAATCATTGATGTTAACTTTCTTGATCCTGCTGCCATATACGAACATCTCCCCCTGCTGGGTAAAAGTGCTTTTGGTGATACCTTTCTGGGTCTTGAAATTATAAATAATGGAATCCGCATCCATATTACTTTCTCCCTGTACAAAATGCGGTTTGCCCTGTTTTTCACCTAAACTGTCCACCATGTAGGTAGCTACCACAATCTGGGTCGGCTGATCCAGTTCAATGCTATAGGCAGTCAGATCCAGGTCTTTGTACTTGGTACTGGCTTTATTATAAAGCGTTATTTTTTTTGTAGGCACATCCAGCACCATGGAATCGGAAGCTGAATATTGAACAGGGGCATCCAGGGAATCCGAAGAAATCTTAACATTTAAAGTATCAATTTGCTGGACCAGTTTGCCGGTTGTATCCCTGATCGGGTTGCCAAGACTGTCTTTTTTGAGTGGCAGGCTATCCACTTTGGAAGGAACTGTATCGCGCTGCTGAAGCGTTAAAGGGGCATTAAATTTTCCAGAAAATGGATAATTCGCCTTGGAAGCGTGCGTTAATATTACAAGCAGCAGTGCAAAAAGCCCGATAAAAATGTATTTTAAACTAAATTTGCCGCCGTCCTTCATACTATTGAATGGGGGCAAAAATAGGGATTCGATACCCATTATTCAAAGGTTATTGTATGATCAGATTGTTCAAGACCCGACTCTATATAGTTATCGCTGCCGGCGTGTTGCTAATATTTTCAAAAAACAGCAACGCCCAGGCCAACAAGAATGCGCTGAAGACGGTAATCATTGATGCCGGCCATGGCGGACGGGACCCCGGAGCACGGGGACTTATTTCCACAGAAGCCGAAGTTGCCTTATCAATTGCACTGAAATTGGGTAAGGAATTAGAACAGGCTTTTCCTGAAATAAATTTCATTTACACAAGAAAAGATGCCAATCTTCCAAAGGGAGTAACCGACCCCAACCTGGCGAACAGGATCAGGGCTGAAATGGCCAATGAAGCAAAGGGCGATCTCTTCATCTCCATTCACCTGAATGCGACCGGTCAGAAAGCCGGGGGATGGTATCAGAAAAAAATTGTTGGGTATAAGAACAAGGTGGTTTATGTTGGAAAAGGAAAAACCAGGAAGAAAAAGCTGATCAAACAACCGATTTATCAAAGTTATTATGTGAAAAATACCCGGATAGGCACGGAAACTTATATTTGGGCGGCTGACCGATCCAGTGCAAAAAGTGAGAATATCGTACTGGATGAAGAGGAAAGCGGTGAAGAAGAACCGGTAGATGATCCAAACAACGTTCTGGATCTGAATTCCCCCGAAGCGAAAATCCGGGCACAATTATATACCAAATATTTCTTTCGTAATTCAGCACTGCTGGCACAATTTGTTGAGGAAGAGTTTGCCAATGCAGGAAGGAAAAGCTTTGGTGTGAAGCAACGAAACCACAAGGGAATCTGGGTCTTACAGGCAACTGGTATGCCCAGCATCCTGATTGAGACCGGTTTTATTACCAATAAGGAGGAAGAAGAGTACCTGGTAAGTGAAGCCGGACAGCAGGAAGTGGTTACCAATATAGTAACTGCGTTCAAACGCTATAAAGAAGAATTGGAAAACCCACGGCATTTGCCCCGAAACACAACTGGAAATTAAATCCTTACATTTGACTCCAATTCATAGTGCATGAAAATATCTAATGAAACCAAGATCGGAATCCTGGCAGTGGTAAGTATTACCTTACTGATACTTGGCTTCAATTTTCTGAAAGGAAAAAGTTTCTTCGACAAAAACGATCAGGTATATACGATCTTTCCGAAAGTAACCGGACTCGCGAATTCAAGTCCCGTTTTACTCAATGGTCTTCAGATCGGGATGGTTTCTGAAATTCGTGAACGCAGCCCCAATATTGAAGACGGAATAGTTGTAACCATCAACCTGGCCCGCCATATTAACATTCCAAAAAATTCCGTTGCCTTTATTGATGCAAGTCTTTTGGGCACCTCCAACCTTGTAATTGAACCAGGTTCTGCCGGTGAATTCCTGGCAGATGGGGATACGATAGGCAGCAAAGTGAAAATGGCGATGCTGGATGAAGTAACCGGCACACTGAACCCCGCCCTGAAATCCCTGGATGGCACACTTGTTTCCCTTGATTCACTCATCCAGGTAGTAGGGACTTATTTTGATCCCAATACCAAAAATAATTTCCATACTATCATTGCCAATCTGGCAAAAGCTTCTGCCGCATTAAATCAATTGATTGCATCACAGAACAGCAATCTTAATAAAACCATGGCCAATCTGGAATCGGTTAGTGGCAACCTTGCTTCCAATAATGAAAGTATTACCCATACCCTGGGTAACCTGGAAAAAACCACTGATCAACTGGCTGCTGCCGATATTAAAGGTATGGTAGACAACCTGCAGACAACCATCGGCAATTTGAATGGCCTGGTGGAGAAAGCGAACAGTAAGGATGGGTCATTGGGACTTCTGTTAAATGATAAACAATTATATCAGAACCTGGAAAACACAACCAGAAGTTTGAATATTTTGCTCGATGATGTAAGGGTGCATCCGAAACGATATATTAATGTATCGGTATTCGGTCGTAAAGATAAGAATAAACCCCTGCAGGCGCCCTTAAATGATTCTACACAAACGACGCCACAATCTCAATAAAATGCGACTGGTTGGACTACTGTTAAGCTGGTTGCTTTTGCTGGCAATGCTGCCTGCTATTGCGCAGGAGCCTGTTCCACCTGCCAATCCGGCTGATACCATGGATATTGTACTGGTGCGTAAAACCGATCGGTTTCGTTACGTGAAAAAAGATTCGGTGACCGAGCTCCAGATGCTGGCGGGCAATGTTTTCCTAGAACAGGGAACCACCAAATTTTACTGCGACAGTGCAGTGATTAATCCAGCCACCGGAGTTGTGGAGGCCTTTGGAAACGTACATATTAATGATGCCGACAGCATACACACCTATGCACAATACCTGATCTATTATTCCAATGAGAAAAAAGCCTATCTCAAAAAGAATGTAAGGCTGACGGATGGCAAAGGCGTGCTAACAACCAATGACCTGGAATACGATACCAATTTAAAAATCGGCACCTACACCAATGGAGGTAAAGTAGTCAGTGATAAAACGGTACTGACCAGTAAGGAAGCGATCTATTACGGCGACATGAAAGACGTCTATTTCAAAAAGGACGTAAAGATGAAAGATCCGGAATACGACCTGGCAACAGACTCGCTCCTTTTTAACACAGATAGCCGAATAGCTACCTTTATAACCAAAACGAGAATTGTTTCAGATAGCGGAAGACGTGATATCACCACATCAGAAGGATATTATGATATGAAAAACAAAGTGGCCAAATTCGGTCGCCGGCCGGTGATCAAAGACGGAACCACATTTGTAACCGGAGATGATGTTGGTTTTGATGATAATACCGGTGATAGTTATGCGAGGGGGAATGCGGTATTCCGGGATACAGCCCAGGGCATCTCCATACTGGCCAATGATTTGAAAGCGAATAAAAAAACCAATACCCTGTTGGCAACGCAACGACCGCTGATGATCATCAAACAAAAAGAGGATTCCGTATTCGTATCAGCGGATACCTTGTATTCTGCCCGATTAACGGATAAGGCAGATTACCAGAAAACCTTTATCCGCCCTGTGCAGGTGGTAACGGATAGTTTGGGTACCGACAGCACGGCGCTTTCTGACAGTTTATGGAGGCTTACCGTACTGGACCCGGCAGATACAACTAACCGTAACCGTTATTTCCAGGCCTGGCACCGGGTAAGGATATTCAGTGATTCTTTGCAGGCGGTTTGCGACAGTCTGTTTTATTCAGGAGTGGATTCCATTTTCCGGATGTTTCATGATCCGGTAGCCTGGGCAAATGGGACGCAGGTAACAGGCGATACCATTTATTTATATACCAAAAACAAAGACCCGGAACGGCTGCATGTATTTGATAATGGGCTGGTAATAAACCGGACTGCAGAAGATTTTTACAATCAGATTAAAGGTAATACGATCAATGGCTATTTCACGGATGGCGTAATCAATTACATGCGGGCGAAAGGTTCCGCAGAGAGTATATATTATGCGCAGGATCAGGATTCGGCCTATTCCGGAGTAAACCGATCTACTGCAGATATTATTGATTTTTATTTTGCAAACAAGGAACTCAATCGGGTTGTTTTCCGAAGCTCCGTTGAGGGAACCATGTATCCCTTCCGCCAGGTAAATCATGGTGAAATGCGCTTGCGTGGATT
Source organism: Flavihumibacter fluminis (assembly GCF_021491375.1). GTDB lineage: Bacteria > Bacteroidota > Bacteroidia > Chitinophagales > Chitinophagaceae > Flavihumibacter > Flavihumibacter fluminis. The sequence goes on along the minus strand of NZ_JAKEVY010000002.1, from coordinate 1,053,067 downwards.
TAAATGGTTGGAAAAAAGGCGCCCAAAAACTAAATTTGAACTTTTCGAGGACCCGGTAATAAACGAATAGCATGGCAACCATTCCCAGCATACGGCAAATCATAAGGAAACAACTAATCAGTCCGATTCAGGAGTTTATCAAAGACAGCCGGGCAGTGGGAATTACATTGTTGGTCTGTACTATTATATCTCTTCTCTTGGCCAACAGCCAATGGAAAGATGCCTATGTGCACTTTATGGAGAAGGAAACACATATCCTACCTTTTCTGCATCTTCCCCACTCCATCTTGCATTGGATCAACGATGGCTTGATGACGGTCTTCTTTTTTCTTGTTGGCATGGAAATCAAACGGGAATTACTGATTGGTGAATTGTCCTCCATAAAAAAAGCATCTCTCCCAATTGCCGCCGCACTTGGTGGAATGCTGGTTCCTGCCGGCATCTATGCAATGTTTAATGCATCCACCCCTTACCATAGTGGTTGGGGCATTCCAATGGCAACCGATATTGCCTTTTCGTTAGGGGTTGCTTCTTTATTAGGCAGCCGTGTGCCGGTTACTTTAAAGATCTTTTTAATGGCGCTGGCTATTATTGATGATTTGGGAGCCATCCTCGTGATTGCTGTATTTTATGGAGGTGATATATCCTGGTATTATCTGCTCGGAGCTGCTGTTTTACTTGGCATCCTGCACCTGTTGAATAAATTAAGAGGCAACAAATGGTGGGTAACGCTTATCATCGGTCTATTGGTTTGGTACTGCATCTTCAATTCTGGTATACATGCTACCATTGCCGGGGTGTTGGTTGCGTTTCTTGTTCCGCTTGAACGTTTATCCAATTATGAGCATGCCCTGCATGACCCGGTGAACTTTATCATCCTGCCACTTTTTGCACTTGCCAATACTGCCATTGAAATACCAGGCAATTTTAGCGAAGCAATTACTACCAGCCTGAGCTGGGGAGTACTGGCCGGACTGGTATTAGGAAAACCATTGGGCATTACACTTGCGTCCTGGATAACCGTAGCAACCGGACTTGGCGAGCGGCCTTCCGGCACCAACTGGATGCAATTGATAGGAATGGGCGCACTCGCTGGCATTGGCTTTACCATGTCTATCTTCATTACCATGCTGGCATTTACAGATCCTGCTACGCAAAATATAGCCAAGCTGGCTATCCTGATTGGCGCTGTGGTTTCGGTTGCTGCAGGATTACTATTACTTTACCTGAGCGGCAAGCCCAAAAACACCCAACCTTAGCGCAATCATGCAATTTTAATGCGGTTTTAAAAGATTGTTTGCTTGTTTGTGCGGTTTTCTCGTATATTGAGGGCCCAACCAACAAACTATGCTTAAACGAGAGCGACAAGCTTATATTTTGCATCAGGTAAACTTGCACAATAAGGTTTTATCAGCTCAGCTTTGCCAGGAAATCAATGTATCAGAAGATACTATCAGAAGGGATCTTCAGGAATTAGCTGATCAGAACAAACTGATCAAAGTGCATGGAGGAGCCCTATCACATTCCTTCAGCCAGGTTAATTTCACTCCGGTCGAAATCTATTCACAGGCCAATAAACAGGAAATTGCCCGCAAAGCAGCAGCCCTGATCGAAGACGGTATGTTCATCCTGACAACAGGCGGAACAACTATTCTGGAAATGGCAAGAGCATTACCGCCCGGGCTAAAAGCCACTTTTATTTCAGGAAGTATTCCGGTAATTATGGAATACAGCAATCACCCCAATATTGATGTAATTGTAATTGGTGATAAGGTAGCTAAAAACTCCAAGATTACCGTTGGTGCAGATGCCATTCAGCAGATAAAAAGTATCCGTGCAGATATCTGTTTTTTAGGTATTAATGCCATTGACATACAACATGGAGTTACTGATAATGATTGGGAAGTGGTGATGGTAAAAAGAGCCATGATTGAATCAGCAAAACGGGTTGTTTGTCTCACTATTTCTGAAAAAATGAATTCCACCCAACCTCTGCATGTTTGCGATATTTCAAAAGTAAATACATTAATAACTGAACTAAACGCAACCGATCCTGCCCTTCAGCCTTACGCTGCAGCTGGAGTACAGGTACTATAAACAGATACACTACATACTAAATACTAATCAAAACGCGCAATCATGAGAACTGCAAAGCAGGCCTTAATGGCCTTGTTTCTCCTATGCATGTCGGTACTGGTATGGGCCCAGGAGAGGTCCATCACCGGCAAAGTACAATCCGCATCCGGCGGGCCTTTATCCGGTGCAACAGTCACCATTAAAGGAACAACCCGGTCGGTACTCACAGGAGACAATGGATCTTTCACCATTACTGCCAAAAACGGTGATGTACTGGTGATCAGTTATGTTGGTTACACCGGTAGGGAAATCCGGGTAGCTGAAAATGCCAATTACACCATCAGCCTTACAGAACAGGACAACACTATGGATGAAGTAGTGGTGGCCATGGATCTGAAAAGAAAACCCAGGGAGCTGGGTTATTCCACCCAACAGGTAAAGGGTGCTGAAATTCAGCAGACACAGCGGGAAAATTTCCTGAACAGTTTACAGGGTCGCGTTGCCGGTCTGACAATCAATCAGACATCTGGTATTGCTGGCGCCTCTTCACAGATTGTTTTACGTGGATTTAATTCGCTTTCTCAGAACAACCAGCCGCTTTTTGTAGTTGATGGGGTTATCATCGACAATACGACCCTCGACGAAACAAGTGGTGGTGGTACGGGTGTTGGATTGGCATCTGACCGTCCGAATCGCAACAACGACTATGCCAACCGGATTTCCGATATCAACCCGAATGATATCGAAAATGTAACAGTATTAAAAGGACCGGAAGCTACGGCACTTTATGGTAGCCAGGCTAGTTCAGGCGCCATTATTATTACCACTAAAAAGGCAAAATCAAACAAACTGGCCGTTCAGTATGACAATTCATTCCGCGCCAGTAAAGTTGCAAGATTGCAGGATACTTATGATAAGTATTCCAATGGTACCAATGGAAATGCATCCAACATCTTCCGTTATTTCGGTCCGGAAATTCCAGCAGGAACGCCAACTTATAAAAATGTTGATGAATTCTTTCGTACCGGCTTTTCCCAGACCCATAACCTTGGTGCAGATTTTGGTTTTGGAAAATCCATTTTCCGGGCCAGTGGATCTTTCTTCGATCAAAAAGGAGTAGTACCGAACAATGATTTTCGCCGTTATAACCTGAGGATCTCCAACACCACCAAGATTGGAAAAAAGATTGAAGTTATACCCTCTTTAGCTTTTGCCCGTTCTGAAAACGATAAGGTATTAAGAAGTGCGGGAGGTTACCTCCTTGGATTATATGCCTGGCCTGTAACAAATGATATTAGGCAGTATGAAGATGAAAACGGAAATAAGCTTCCCTTACTTGCTGCGAATGCCGGTAATACGGAAATTGACAACCCTTTCTTCAACGTATATAAAAACCCAAGCCGGGATGTAACGGATCGTTTAACTGCCACCCTGGGTATCAATTACAATCCAACCGATTGGTTGAGTATTGCTGGCCGCTTCGGTTATGATACGTATAAACAGGATGGGTACACGAGATATCACCCACTATCCTTTTTTATTTCTCAGGGTATCCGGGGCCAGCAGGACAATTATTTCCGCCGTTATGCAGGCTATAACCATACCATCACTGCTACTGCCAAAAAACAAATTGGTGATTTCAGCCTGCGTGTAATGGGCGGTACTATGTGGCAGGATTATGAAACCCAAATGTATGCGGTGGCAGGAAATGGGCTCGTTGATTCCATTGTAAATGGTATCATGTATAAAAACGGCACCATCGTAACCAATGCCAATATAGACCAATTGGTTGGTCTTCCTTCCGACTCCAATGCAACTACTCCGGGTAGCCGTACCCGCTTGTTGCAGAATAATTTTGGCCGTTATAATCGATCCATCGTTCGTCAGTTGGCTTATTTCGGAGAAGTGGCGATTGGATATAAGAACCTGGCATTCCTGAACTATACCCACCGCTTTGAATCAGCTTCTACCTTACCAAGGAAAAACCGGAATTACAATTATCCGGGAGTAAGTGCAAGCTTTATTATGAGCGATATCCTTCCATTCCTAAAAGGCGGGTATGTACTTAATTACTTTAAATTGCGTGGGTCTGTGGCAAGTACGGCCCGATTGAACTCACCTTACTCTACCCAATCCGTTTTTGTAAACAACTTCGCAAGTGGAGGAGGATATTCTTACGGATTTGTGAATGCCAATCCCAACCTGGCGCCCGAGAAGCAAAGCACCTTTGAAATTGGAGCCGAGTTCAAATTGTTCAACAACCGTGTTTCCCTTGACGCGACCTATTACAATACCCTGAACAAAGGACAGATTGTAGAGAATTTCCGTTTGAGTTATGGTACCGGTTTTGTGTTGAATACACAGAATGCTGCCAGCACCCGCAACCAGGGTATTGAAGTAACCCTTGATGCGAACATGGTTTCTAACAATAAGTTCAGTTGGAACCTACTCCTGAACTTCAACAAAATGTACAACAAGGTGATCAAAATGCCAGCCATGTTGTCTGAGTTCTACCTGGCAGATACCTGGTTATATGGTAACGCAAGAGGTGGACTGGTATTAAACGGTCCAACTACTTCCATCACTTCCTATGGTTACAGAAGAAACGAAGCAGGACAAATCCTGATTAATCCGACAACCGGTCTGCCAGTTTTAGAAGGTGTTTTTAAAGTTCGGGGAGATCGTAATCCTGATTTCACCCTGGGCATCGGTAACCGATTGTCCTATGGCAATTGGAACCTGAACTTCATGTTTGATCTCAAAGTAGGCGGTGATATTTTCAATGCAACGAAAATGTACCTGACTTCTATCGGTCGCAGTAATGTAACTGCAGATCGTTTTGAACCCCGCGTTCTGGATGGTGTGTTACTGGATGGAAAAGAAAATACTGCCAACCCAACACCCAATACAATCAGTGTAATCCCTGCTTACAATGATGCTTATTATACCTCTACCAGTATGCCGGAAGAAGCTTTCATTCAGAAGGATGTAAACTGGCTGCGCCTGCGCGACCTGACACTTGCCTATACATTCCCCAAATCAATGTATGCAAGATGGAAATCGGTGAAAAACCTGAGCGCCTTCCTCACAGGTAACGACCTGATTCTGATTACCAACTATACCGATGGAGACCCTTCGGTTAGTGGGAACACAGCTGGTAGCCGTGGTGTAGGTGGCTTTGGATTTGATTATGGCACACTGCCTCCGCCGATTAGTGTGAACATCGGATTCAGAGTAGGATTTTAATGATTAAAAAAGCAGACAACAATGAAACGTACTATTAGAAATACAATATTAGCCGGCTCACTGGTTGCCATGGTATCCAGTGGCTGTTCAAAATTAATTGACGATGCCTATCCAAATCCCAATGCGGCAGTTCGTCAGCCTATTGAAGAAATAATGCCAGGTATTATCGGAAACATGGTAGGTAGTTCCTCTGCGGCAGGTAGTGCTTATGGAACGGCTAATGATGGGTTATATATTGGCAGATATGTTCAGTTTTGGGCAACCAATACAGCAGGAAATCAGTATGATCAGATGGGAGGAGCTACCGGTGCTTCAGATGTATTGGGTTCCGTATGGGCCATGCATTATTACGGCATGGGGCAAAACCTGAACCGGATTGTTGAATGGGGAACAGAAGAGCAAAAATGGGATTATGTTGGCGCAGCCCTTGCAATCCGTGCATGGAGTATGCTAACGCTTACAAATGTATATGGAGAAGCGATTGTGAAAGAAGCATTCAACACAAGTGCACTTACCTTCAAATACGATGCACAGCCATTTATTTATGACACGGTACGTGCTATTGCCCGTACCGCCATTGCTTACCTGGACCGCACCGATGGAAATGTAAGTCAGCAGAACCTGGCAAAAGGCGATGCCTATTTCTACAATGGGGATGTAAGCAAATGGAAAAAATTTGCCTATTCCGTCATTGCACGCTCTTTCAACCAACTCTCCAATAAGAGTGCTTACAATGCTGACAGTGTAGTGCATTATTGTGACCTGGGTATCAATTCCAATTCAGAGAATGCATCCGCGAAATTCGCAAATACTGGAATCACCGGAACATCCAACTTTTATGGCCCCTTTCGTTCTAACGTAGGTACGCTGCGCCAGACAGCTTATGTTGCCAACCTGGTTACCGGAAAAGGAACCATGTTTAATGGTGCCTATGACCCCCGTGCGCATTATTTATTGCGCGAAGATTCTACCGGAGAAATTACCGGTATTCTTCCAAACCGGGGAAATAGTTCTTTGCCTGCAAATAAGCAACCCTTTGGCTTTTGGGGCCGTGGATATGCACTCACTGCTGCTCCATCCTCTGATGCCACTGCACGCTATATTTTCAAAAATGGTGCTGAATTCCCCATCCTTACAGCCAGTGAAGTGAAATTCATGAAAGCCGAAGCACTGCTGCGTAAAGGCAGCCGCCCGCAGGCCCAACAGGCTTACCAGGAAGGTATCGAACTCAGCATGAATATGCTGCGAACTACTTATAATGAATCAGTACCTGCAGATAAACAAATAACAGATCAGGCGATCGCAGATTACCTGGCAAACCCGGCAGTGGTACCAGCTCCACAAGACCTTACACTTTCTCATATCATGCTGCAGAAATATATCGCATTGTTTGGGTATGGTATGATTGAAACCTGGACTGATATGCGCCGTTTCCATTATGTTGATCTGGATCCGCAGACTGGCAATCAGGTATATGCTGATTTTGTTTTACCAACCGGCCTGGATCTCTTTATCAATAACAATGGTAAACCGGTTCAGAGAGCAAGGCCTCGTTACAACTCAGAATATCTCTACAATGTGGAAGAGCTGAATCGGCTTGGCGGACTGGATCTCGACTATCATACCAAGGAACAGTGGTTTTCAATTACTGAATAACAAAAAACTTAATCATGTTAGCTAATAAACTAATTTATACAACCGGTGCGTCTATGTTGGCCATCAGCCTGCTGATTGGATGCCAGCGCGAGAAATTCGCCCCGCCGGTAAAAGAAAATTTTGAACTGAGCGATAAAGCATTTGTTCGTTTGTACAATGGAGCAGTAGGAACTGCCAGAAATTTCCTCTATTTGAATGAAAACCCTCTGACCGGCGCTGCGGTTGGTTATGGAGGGCTCTTTCCGGCAACCGGAGGTTTTTACAGTGCTATTCCAGCCGGACAACTGAACCTGAATGTCAAGGATACCATTACCGGAGCCGTACAACCGGTTGTTCCGGTGGCGGGAACCTTTGATGCAGGAAAGCGGTATACCATTTTCACTTACGATACCGCTACCCAGGCAAAACAGCTAACCATAGAAGACAGGGTTGAAGTGCCTGCAGATACATCTGCAAGGGTTCGTTTTGTGAATATCCCTTTTTCCCGAAACGCAATTCCTAACGTTGACGTATATTCGAAGAGAAGAGGTGCAAATGTTTTCTCCAATATCAGCCTGAACAGCGCGACGGATTTTATTCCCTATGAAGCAGCTCAGACGGATACCTTATATGTTCGTGAAACAGGAACTACCACCAACTTGGCTACTATGAACACGTTTGCTCCTGCCAGGAAACGTTCTTATACGATCGTTTTCAGAGGTGCCTACGGAGCCAGTTCCGGTGCTACAGCCAGAACGCTTACCAATTTTCTTACATACTAGGCAGACTAAGCACACAAGTGCCAGCCACCCTTACGCAGGGTGGCTTTTTTTTGCTCTGTTGTTATCAGGTGAAGAATATATAGGCAATAAAAATAGCAGCGATCACCCCGATAAAATCAGCGATCATACCTGCCCAGATGGAATACCTGACATTTTTGATACCCACGCTTCCGAAATAAAGCGCAATGATATAGAAAGTTGTATCTGCAGAACCCTGGAAGATACTGGCCGTTAAACCGGCAAAAGAATCCGGACCCAGTTCAGGATTTTTGAAGATATCGAGCATCATACCTCTTGCTCCACTCCCACTGAAGGGTTTCATGATCGCTACCGGTAATGCATCCACGAATTTGGTATCAAATCCCAAAGAACCGATGATCCAGGAGAAAAAGCGTACAACATAATCAAGCGCACCTGAATCACGGAATACCCGGATACCGACAAGCATACCAACCAGATACGGAATGATCTTCAGCACCACGTCCCATCCTCCTTTGGCACCTTCAATAAAGGCATCAAATACATTCACTTTTTTCCACACGCCTCCAAGAATAAACCCAAGAATAATCACCATCAGCAATACATTTCCTACGACCTTTCCAAAAGTTTCCTTACCGGCTGTATCTAGTCCGCCTACATAATACAGCAGAACTCCAACAAATGCAATAGCTGCTGCTACCCAGGCATACAGTACCCAGTCCCATTTGATCCGTTGCCAAACACTTACTACAATTACCGAAGCCAGGGTTGTCATCATGGTACCCAGAACACAGGGAATGAAGATGGCTGCGGGCTGTATGCTTCCAACAGAAACGCGATAGGCAATAATTGTTAAGGGAATGAGGGTAAGTCCGGATGTGTGCAGCACCAGGAACATAATCTGGGCATTCGTGGCCTTCTCCTTTTGTGGATTGAGCTGTTGCAGGCTTTCCATGGCCTTAAGTCCGAATGGGGTGGCCGCATTATCGAGCCCCAGCAGGTTGGCAGAGAAATTCATAACCATTTGTCCCTGTGCCGGGTGACCGCTTGGCACTTCTGGAAAGATCCGCTTCATCAGCGGGTTCAGAAACCGGGCCAGGAAACGCACTGCGCCTGCTTTTTCTGCAATGTTGAGCAATCCCAGGAAAAAAACCATGGTTCCGGCCAGGGGGAAAGCTACATCCAATACCGAAGATTTCGCTGAGTCAAATACCCCATCGGCCAGGCGTTTGAATATATCCACATCCCCTTCAAAAATCAGTTTAATCAGGGCAACTACAAAAGCTATGACAAAAAATGCGATCCAGACAATATTTAAAGCCATCCGATGAAGTATGAATTCTGAATTATGAATTATGAATTGGGAAGATAGGAATTTTATTCATCCGCCTGGACGGATGCCACCCGACCGGTGGCACCGGTCGGGTGAAGCGGGATTTCCTTATCTTCGCGGCGCGAAAAACGTAAATACTGGAAGCATGGGATTACAAGCAGGAATAGTAGGATTACCGAATGTGGGCAAGTCCACCCTTTTTAATGCAGTGAGCAGCAGTGCAAAAGCGCAGGCGAGCAACTATCGCTTTTGTACGATTGAGCCGAACGTAGGGTTGGTAAATGTGCCCGATGAACGAATTGACAAACTGGCCGAACTGGTAAAGCCCAATCGCACAGTTCCCACCCAGATTGAAATTGTGGACATTGCCGGACTTGTAAAAGGAGCCAGCAAGGGAGAAGGACTTGGTAATAAATTCCTGGCCAATATCCGTGAAGTGGATGCCATCGTACATGTGATTCGTTGTTTTGAGGATGAAAATATCCTGCGTGATGAGGGCCCCATTAATCCCGTTGGTGATAAAGACATCATCGATACGGAATTACAGCTGAAAGACCTGGATAGTGTGGAGAAAAAATTACAGCGGGCTGAAAAAATGGCCAAGACCGGCGATGCCAAAACAAAAGCTGAACTTGAAATACTGAAACGCTGTCACGCTCACCTGGAACAAGGAAAAAATATCCGCGAGTTAGGCTTAAGCAAAGAGGATCGGACAGCGATTGCAGATCTCTTCCTGCTGACTGAGAAGCCTGTACTCTATGTTGCCAATGTGGATGAACCATCCATGCATACCGGCAATAAATTTTCAGAAGCCCTGAAAGCAGCCGTAGCCAAAGAAGGTGCTGAAGTAATTGTAATGAACAACTCCATTGAACAGCAGATTGCAGAAATGGAAGATCCTGATGACCGCGCCCTGTTCATGGACGAATACAAAATGAAAGAACCCGCATTGAACAAACTCATCCGCGCCACTTACAAACTCCTGAAATTACAGACCTATTTTACTGCCGGAGTGCAGGAAGTACGTGCATGGACCATATTGGAAGGCTGGAAAGCACCACAGGCTGCCAGCGTAATCCACACTGATTTCGAAAAAGGATTTATCAAGGCCGAAGTGATTGCGTATGAAGATTTCATTCACTACGGTTCAGAAGCTGCCTGTCGCGATGCCGGCAAACTCAGAATCGAAGGGAAAGAATACCTGGTGAAAGATGGAGATGTGATGCATTTCCGATTTAACGTCTAACGACGTTAAGTCGGAGGTGAAATGTGAGACGTGAGAAGTGAGACGGAAAACCCCTAAATTTGAACATTCTTTATTATAACTGAAACCAATAAACGCATAGCATCTTCTGATGCATCTTTGTTGAAACGACCCAATAGAAAATAACGTTCCCCATGACGAAGGCCCTCCGCAAGGAGGGCCTTTCAATTATGAAGTATGAAGTGTGAATTATGAAGTAGCTTTCTGACGTCTCACATCTCACGTCTCACGTTCCTTACATCTGCGGTATCAATACCTGATCAATCTTATGTAATACGCCATTAACCGCATTCAAATCAGCTGCTACCACATTGGCAGGTGTAGGGTTAATCCGACCTTTTACGGTTGGTGCCATCGGATTGGTGGCATCAATGGTTAATTGAGGCATGGGTGATGGACCAATCAGGGTCTCAACTGTACCACTAACCAGGTTGGGACTAAATACACGGAAAGCAGGTGTACCATTTACCGCCAGTACATGATAAGCCAGAATACCACGAACGGTCTCTGGTGGCAGCGCAGCAAACGCTTCCACCACCGGAGGTGCCCCCAACAAGGTCAATGCTGCTTTAAAGGCATCATCATTGGGTGCAAACAGCGTAATATTCGGGAAGGGATAGTTCAGCAGCGAATCAATCCGGTTCAAACCAGTCTGACCTTCATCAGCGCGGGCAATCGCCGCACGTAAAAAGCTCAGGTCTGCCTGACCAGCGATCAGCGTTTTCATCGTTCTGTCAGGAGGTGCTACCAATGCAAACACATCATGGATGTAACCATTCGCAGCACGTTTATCCACTGCCGTGATAGGAATATTATTCACGAATGCTCCGGTTGGCCTTTTCGATGGGAAAATGGGCATTTTAAACAAGGGCTGGCTTGCCAGCGGCTGCAGTAAACTAGGCATCTGGATATTCGGTAATGGCAATCCAGGAATCGCAGCAGAAGCAATCTCCTGTGGAATCACATGATAACTCAGAATTGCAGCCAGCTGTGCAGCAGGTAATACACCAATTACGGCTTCAGAAATACCAGAGCGGGTCATGGCATCATTATTTGGAGCAAACAACGTGAGCTTGTTATCCCGTTTGTTCAGCAACGGCCCCACTCCCGCCTTGGTTACAGCTGCTTTCAGAATAGAGTATTGAGGATCAGTATTAACGATCTCAAATATGGTTTGACCTGGATTCGATCCCGGCACAATCTCTTCCGCTTCCGGAATCTTGTTACAGGCTGTGATCTGTCCAAGCAGCAACAGGGACATCAGCCCGATACCTGTATATTTTTTAAATGACGTAAGCATAGAATAATTTTTCCATTAATAAATGTTGTAACCGAAGGATACATAGTACAGTCCACCTACAAAACTGTTACCAAGTGCATTGAAGTAGTACTGGTTCAGGATATTGTTTCCACCCAGTTTAACCACACTTTTCACTTTTGGCAGTTTGTAAGACACCTGTGCATCTACTGTATGGATGGCTGCTATATCACCGTTTGCGAAATCACCTTCATAGAAGAAAGCATCCTGCCACCGGTAGCTAACATTGAAGCCGATACGCTTGTCAGTACCAAATCCTGAATTAGAAAGGGTTGCATTGAAGCGGTATTTAGGCGCGTTGAAGAATGCGATATACCCTGCAGGCACATCCTGTAAACGGTCGGATGAAAGATTCATGCTCAACGTCCAGGCACGTACGAAACGATAGTCAATTCCAATACCAAATCCATAGGTGGTAACATCGTCTTCAATGTTCACGGGAACAGAGAACTTACGATCGGTTGCAGGGTTTGGTGTTCCTCCAACAGTTGCTGTTTGTCCGATGAGTGTACGCGCAATAAAATTCTGATATCGGCCAAAATAGCCATAGGCATCCACCAGGATTTTTCCATTTGCCAGCAGACCTTTATAACCAAGTTCATAAGAGGTTACAGACTCCGGTTTGAAGGTTTTAAAATCATGCAGCTGGGACGGATTCGTCAAAGCGTAAGGACGATTCCGGTCGAACTGGTAGAAGTTCTGGAAACTCTTGTCTCCACCAATCAACTGCACCCCACCACCAACGTTCAGGTTAATGAATTGCTGCTGCGTAGAAGGGAAACGATACGCTGACTGGTAAGACAAACGGATATTGTTGTTCTTAGCAACCGTTACAACCGCAGTAGCCCTTGGTGTAAAACGACCTTCGAAGTTTTCATTTTTATCATAGCGACCAGAGAAGGTAAGTTTCAATACATCATTGAATAGACGACGGGTGGCCTGGATATAAGCACCCACTTCGTTGATCTTAATGGGAGCAGCAGAATCCGTAAACAGGGTACCTTCTGAATTCAGAACATACTGACGCCAGTTACCCCCGATCAGGATATCAGCAAATTTGCCGGTCCAGTCAGAAAGATTGTATTGAGCTTCTGTAAAATACAGGTCAGATTTCTCGATGAACAAACCACCACCGCTGGAAATCGGAATGGAACGAACCCGGTCGAACAATTGCTTGAACTGGTCAGAGCCTGGTGCAGGGCGATTGCGATCTGCAAAAGCACGGGCATTATTGTGCGCAGTCTGGTTATCCTGTCCGGCTAAGAGATTCGCCAGGTAGGTCTGGCTATACTCCGGATACCAGGTTGTGGAAGGCTTCCACGCTTCATTCAACAGACGTGCTGTAACGGTAGCATTATACGATTGTCCTGCATTTTCTTGTGTGGTGTAAGTCCGTACAAACCAGTTTTTCGCATTCAATTCCAGTTTGTATTGCCCCATTTTGAAATCCCGGAAAGAATACCGGTCAGATCCGGTGTACACGGAGTTACCTGTACCCCAGCTACCAGCCAGCACAGCTTCCAGTTTGGGAGTTATTTTATAATGAAGCGCACCACTCAATTTGAAATTCAGGGTATTGGGGTCAATGATATCGGCTTCATTGTAACCAGTACGGCTCACATTAATCGGGTTGTTACCCAGGGATTGAATATAAGGCGCGAGGAAAGGTGCAGCCTGGGCAATTGCCGGAAAAACTGCTGACCGGATATCAATTGTTGTTTCATCTCCATAGATGTTTACACCATCATAGTTGGGGTCCGTAGTGCGGGTACCAGGACCTGGTAATCCACGACCGCTTTGGCGACCAACGAAATTGCGCTGATCAGCAGCCAGCCAGTCTTTCGCATGGATAAATTCCGCATTGATCTTGTATGCGAACTTATCCTTAATGTTCTCTGCCCAGCGAACCGCCCAGTTATGATAACCGGAAGCACCCCGATAGCGACTATCGGTATTCATAATACCGGCTTTTGCCTGGAAGGAAAGACCGGTGTACTTAAACGGATTCTTACTGGAAACCAGCAGGGTTCCGTTCATACCACCCGGACCATACAACGCAGAGGACGCTCCAGGCAGCAATTCCATATTATCAACATCCAGTTCGGATAAACCAATGATAGCACCCACTGAGAAATTCAGGCCGGGCGCCTGGTTATCCATTCCATCCACCAACTGGTTGAAACGGGTATTACCACTACCCGCAAAACCACGGGTGGTAGGCGTTTTAAAAGTGAGTGAAGAAGTAACCATGTCCACCCCTTTCAAACTGCCGACGATATCGTAATAACTGGCAGCAGGTGAAACTCTGATTGCAGCGGAACTAACCCGTTCAATAGATACAGGTGATTCCAGGATTTTTTCAGGAACCCGGCTGGCGGATACTACTACTTCAGTACCCAGGGAGCTGGAGGGAGCCAGGTTTACATTCACAGCATCACTGGCATTGTTCACCACTACTTCGAGCGGATCAAATCCAATGGATGTGAACACTAAGGTAAATGGGGGTTTTTGGGAAGTTGTCAGACTAAAATTTCCTTTGTCATCTGTAAAGGTACCACTGGAGGTTCCTTTGATCGTAACTGATACGGCTGGCACCACGTCAGCGTTCGAGCTGTTTTTTACGTTTCCTGTTACGGTAACGGTTTGGGCAAATGCAGCAATCGAAGTGAACAGAGCCAACAGCATCATGGCAAGATAGCTGTTGCTTTTTCTCATACCATGTAGGTTTTATGTGTTATTCGTGAGCAAAATAAGGATTTATTAATTCCGTACCGTTTTTTTCCAAACGGATTATAACTTCGTGAAATGGCACCATTTCAATTCCCCACACAAACCGCCTTTTACAAAGGAAAAGTGCGGGACGTTTACACCATCCAGGACCGCTTATTGGTAATGATCGCATCCGACAGGATTTCCGCTTTTGACGTCATCTTACCAGAACCCATCCCTTATAAAGGACAAGTATTAAACCAGATAGCTGCATACATGTTGAAAGCTACTGCCGACATTTGCCCCAACTGGTTACTGGAAACCCCTGCTCCCCATGTTTCGATAGGAAAAAAATGTGTTCCCTTCAAAATTGAAATGGTAGTTCGAGGCAATCTTACCGGTCATGCATGGAGAACATATAACAGCGGAAAAAGATCACTTTGTGGCGTTGCATTACCGGAAGGACTAAGGGAAAACGATTACTTCCCCACTCCTATCATTACACCCTCCACCAAAGCATCCGAAGGGCATGATGAGGATATCAGCAAAGAAGAAATTATTGCGAAAGGGTTGGCAAGCGCCGAAGATTGGAAGATACTTGAAAAATATACCCTCGCCCTTTTTGAAAGAGGTAAACAGATCGCTGCCAAACGCGGACTGATACTCGTAGATACCAAATATGAATTTGGGAAAATAGGTGATACCATCTACCTGATGGATGAGATTCATACCCCCGATTCCTCCCGGTATTTTTTTGCCGATGGATTTGAAGAACGGCAGGCAAAGGGCGAAAAACAGCAACAGCTCAGTAAAGAGTTCGTGCGGGAATGGCTGATCGCAAACAATTTCATGGGTAAAGAAGGACAAACGGTTCCTGAGATGACACCTGAATGGATTGACACCATCAGCAAACGATACATTCAATTATACGAGCAGGTGATCGGCGAAACCTTTATTCCACAAGCCTGGACAACCGAAGAGACACAGGCTGCAATTGAAAAATCACTGGAGCATTTGTTGTAAGCACGATGTTTGATGGTATCCGGCAATATTACCAGGAACTGATTCCGAAACTTTCTGATGAAGAATGGCTGCAGCTGGAAAACAGGCTGGTGATTGAATCGTATCCCAAAGGGTCCCTGGTTTGCAGGGAAGGAGAAAACTGTAAAGGCGTTTATTATATCCATAAAGGATTAGCCCGTTTGTATTATACGGTAGATGGACGGGAAATCTGTACGGGATTTGCCAAAGAAGGGGAATACCTAAGTGAATATGATAGCTTCCTGACCCAGTCGCCAGCCTCTCAATCCATGGATGTACTGGAGGATACAATAATCATCAACCTTCCTTATGAAAAAATGCAGGATCTCTACCGGAACTATCCAATCTATAACCAGGCCGGCAGAAAAATTGCGGAGGGATTGTTCATTCTGATTTCCCGTTACAATACGCGTTTACTCACACTGAGCCCGGAAGACCGGTACCAGTATATCATAGACAATCAATATCATCTAATCCAGAGAGTTCCTCAATACATGCTGGCTTCCTTTATAGGTATCAGTCCGGAGCACCTCAGCCGCATTCGAAAAAAAATGATCCGCTAGTTACCTCGTTGATAAATATCAAGATCGTTGATATGATCTGGCTTCTTGATATATGTTAATGGAAAAGGGCACCGACTGGAAATAACTTGCTATCAAAACCAGCACTATGTTAGCAAGACTTTTCCTATGGGTATTCATGAGCCTATCCATCACTAGCTTTTCACAAACTCCGACCCAGACCATTCGTGGCCGGATCACCGACCGTATCTCGGAGCAGGCACTACAGGGAGCAACTATTCAGATTAATAGCAGTTCCTTACAAACACTCTCTGACGAAGATGGTCGGTTTGTCATCACCGGTATTCCGGTTGGCCGTATTCAACTAAGGGTGGATTATATTGGCTACAGTTCCGCCCTGTTACATGAAATCCTGCTTACTACCGGAAAGGAAGTACAATTGGATATCCGGCTGGAGCAGCAGGTCAATACCCTGGCGGAAGTAACCGTAAAGGCTCCAAAATTGAAAAAAGGAATTGCTTCCAACGAATATGCCATCGGCAGCAACCGATCCATCAATATGGAAGAAGTAACAAGGTTCAGCGGAGGTCGGAATGATCCATCCAAAATGGTAAGCAATTTCGCAGGTGTGATTTCAAATAATGATAATCGAAATGATATTGTGGTAAGAGGCAACTCACCTACCGGCGTTTTATGGCGACTGGAAGGTGTACCCGCTGCTAACCCCAATCATTTCGCTAGTCTGGGTACAACCGGCGGACCGGTAACCATACTCAATACCAATGCACTTAAGTCGGCAGATTTTTATACAGGTGCTTTCCCGGCAGAATATGGGAATGCAACCGCGGCAGTATTTGATCTGCAACTCAGAGCAGGCAATGCATATACACATGAGTTTACAACACAACTTAATCTGTTTAGTGGCCTCGAGCTAATGGCGGAAGGACCACTTGGCAAACAGCGGAAAGGTGCCTCTTATATGATCGGCTATCGCTACTCCTTTGTGCAGTTAGCACAATCCATTGGATTGAACGTAGGAACTGATGCGGTACCCAAGTACCAGGACTGGGTATTTAATTTTCAATCGGCCAAAGGCAAATGGGGACAGGTTTCGCTTTATGGCATGGGGGGTGTAAGTGCTATTGATTTTATCGGAAAGGATATCGACACCAGTGATTTTTATGCAAGGCAGGACCAGGATGGATATGTACGTAACAGGATGAATACGACAGGTATCAAACACCAGCGGGATCTGAATGAGCGCACCTACTGGAAAACATCCGTTGCCTATGTATACCAGCGGGATCAGTTTGACAATTACCAATACCCGAATCCTGTTCCGCCCTATCAGGGCAGATGGCAGATTACAGAGCGAAAGAACACTTTGAATTCGGTTAACCTTAGCAGTTATATCAATCAGAAACTGAATGCCAAACTATCCTGGAGGGCGGGTTTAACGGGAGAAATGAGTCGGCTGAACTCCTTCCTGCAAGATCGCGAAGGACAGGATGCGAATGCACCCTTCCAATTACTCAATCAATATAACCAGCGTTATAGCTTGTGGCAGGTTTATGCGCAAACCAGGTATAAGCCAGCGGAGCAATGGCTGATTACAGCAGGATTACACGGACAATATTTCAGTTTTAATGAAAGCTCCATACTGGAACCAAGGGCATCGGTGAGCTGGTTACCCAAAGGCGGATGGAATCTATATATGTCTTACGGTTTACACGCGCAAACCCAGCCCTTCCCGGTTTATCTCTACCAGGAATACGATGAAGCCACGGGAAAGTACAATAGCGGAAATGCACAGCTTGATTTCACGAAAGCACATCATTTTGTAGCCGGATTGGAAAAACGGTTTGGAAACAACTGGAGAGCCAAAGCGGAAGCCTATTATCAACAGCTGTTTGATGTACCTGTAGAGTCAATTTCATCCGGCTTCTCTATCCTGAACAGTGGTGCTGACTTTGCGTTTCCAAGAAAAGCCGGACTGGTGAATGAAGGAACCGGCAGGAATTACGGATTGGAAATTACCCTGGAAAAATTTCTGCAGAACGGCTGGTATGTACTGAATACGGTTTCGCTGTTTGATTCCAAATACAAGGGAAGTGATAACATAGAACGAAATACCAGTTTCAATTATGGATATGTATGGAATGTATTGGGAGGAAAAGAATGGAAACTTGGAAAAGACAGGCGCAATGCCTTCACGGTTGATGGCCGCTTCAGCACTGTTGGCGGGCGATATGCCACACCGGTAGACCTGGCCGCTTCCCAATTGGCCGGCAGGGAAATCCTGGATGAGCGCCGTTACAATAGCGAGCGGCTTGATGCTTATCTGCGGCTCGACCTGAAATTCGGGTATCGACTCAACAGTAAAAAGCGCAAACTGAGCCAGACATTTTATCTTGATCTGCAAAATGTATCCAACCGTGAAAATATTTTCCTACGAAGGTACAACGCCCAAAGAGGTGGAATCGGCAATGTATACCAGTTAGGCTTCTTTCCTGATTTATTGTACCGGGTGCAATTCTAGGCTTACAAATAGTACATTCGGAAAAACAAATCTTATGCATGCCGATCAGTTGTTTCAAATCAGCAGCACCCTGGCCATGATAGGCTGGATCCTGCTAGCCATCTTTCACAAAACACTTTGGATATCCAGGGCTTTAATCGGAACAATCATTCTACTGATGTGTCTTCTTTATACCTGGCTGATCGCCAAAAATTTCGGAGGAATGCAGCCTGATAGTTTTGGATCCCTGGATGGTGTGGCTGCGCTCTTTGTCAACCGTGAAGCGTTGTTGGCGGGTTGGGTACATTACCTGGCGTTTGATCTGCTGACCGGCATTTTTATTGTCAACAATGCGCGTAAAAATGGTATCGGGATAGCGTTGCTCCTGCCCTGCCTGTTTTTTACTTTCATGCTGGGACCAGTAGGCTTATTGCTGTATCTCCTGATCCGTTGGGCGCGCACCAAAAACTATTGGATCGATGTTGAATGAATTTATACTAAAACTGAAAAGCCGGAACAAGGTACTGTTTTATGTGGGTGCCGTGAGTTTGACCGGCGCCCTGGTTTGCGGGTTGCTGGCAATGCTGAGTCCGCTTGAAGTGGGTGGCGTTAGGGCCTGGATCAAACCAATGAAGTTTCACCTTTCGCTTGCAATAGCCATGTTTACTATGGCCTGGCTGATGGTGTACCTGAAAAATCAAAAAGCGGTTAGGCGCTACAGTTGGGTGGTGGTTTATACAATGATCGTGGAGCTTGGTATCATCACCTATCAGGCAGCAGTTGGACAGGCCTCTCATTTCAATATCAGCAGCTGGACCAATGCAATTTTATACCAGGCAATGGGATTGGCCATCACTATTTTCACCTTGTGGACAGCCTATATCGGGTATTTGTTTTTCAAACAAAAGGAGTTTCCACTCTGGATGAACCAGGGTTATATCTGGGGCATCCGACTGGGCATTTTATTTTTTGTATTGTCTGCCTTTCAGGGGGCACATATGTCCATCATCAATCAGCACAGCATAGGCGGATTGGATGGCGGCGAAGGCTATCTGGTACTGAACTGGAGCAAGGTGCACGGTGATCTGCGGGTGATCCATTTCTTTGGAATGCATTCGTTGCAACTCTTACCTCTGCTTGGATTTTATATGATTCACAGCAAACGATCCATGCAGGTGATTGCAGCAAGTTGGTTACTGTTTCTTGTATTACTATATGTTCAGGTACTGAAAGGTTACCCGTTGATAGGATAAATTTCCCAACTTTGGGAGATGAGGAAAACAGTTTTTCAATTGATAGGTATGCTGTCATTCGTGCTCTTGCTACAGGATGTGGCAGCGCAGAAAATCCAGGAATTACCAGGCAAGGAAGGCATTAGTTTTCGTGGTTTAAGCGTAGTGAATGACCGGCTGCTTTGGGTCAGTGGAAATAAAGGAACGGTGGGTAGAAGTACGGATGGAGGAAAGAGTTTTCAGTGGATGACTGTAAAGGGGCATGAGAAAAGAGATTTCAGAGACATTGAAGCATTTGATGCAGTAACCGCAGTAATACTAGCAGTGGACTCACCCGGATTGATATTGAGAACCTTTGATGGAGGAGAAAGCTGGCAGGAAGTGTATCGGGATAATCGATCCGGAATTTTTCTGGATGCCCTGCATTTTCGCAATAAAGACGAAGGCATGGCAGTTGGTGATCCCATAGATGGGAAGATTTTACTATTGCGTACAGCAGACGGCGGCAGAAGCTGGCAACCCTATCCTACTGCCTATCCTGCACCCATGGAAGGCGAAGCGTTTTTTGCAGCAAGCGGAGGAAATATCGTGACCTTAAAAAAAGCCGAAACCATATTTGTAAGTGGCGGAAAACAATCGCGGGTCTTTTATGCTGGCCAGGCATTCGAGCTGCCGTTAAAACAGGGGGAAACCAGCACCGGTGCGAATGCCATCGCCCTGAAACATCCCAACCGCAAACGGGGTGGACGGCATTGGGTAGTAGTAGGTGGTGATTTTGCAAAAGACAAAGAAAGGACCGGTAATATTTGTTTCACACGGGATGGGGGTGCGAGCTGGCAGCAGGCAGCAGCGCCACCACAAGGCTATCGTTCCGGCATAAGTTATGTGCGAGGCAACCAATTGATAGCTTGTGGTACATCGGGCGTGGATTGGTCGCGGGATGGTGGCCGCACCTGGTCGTTGATTTCACCTGTCGGGTATCATGTGGTGCAAAAAGCAAAAGACGGCAGGGCTGTTTACCTGGCTGGGGGTAATGGCCGGATTGGAAAGTTGATACGTTAAGAAAACTATAGCTGTTGTACCAATTCCCGGATACTCGGACGTTTGGTATAATCCTCGTTGAAATAACGATAACTAATCACCCCGTTTTTGATGATATATACTGCCGGAACGGGCAGTTTGGCACCATTTGTTCCATTCACCTGATTAAAATCGATATTGAATTTTTTGTACCGGTCAATGGTAGCCGGGTCAACTGCATAAGTGACTTTATAAGCATTCATGATGCGCAGGCCTTCATCGTGCAGCACAGGGAATTCCGCCTTTGTTTTGGAGACTGTTTTAGCGATATTCTCCTGAATTTCCGGGCTCACCGCCAGTACGCTGGCTCCTTTTGCGGAGAGCAGTTGAAGGGAATCCTGCATCTGTTTGATTTGTTTGTTGCAGTAAGGGCACCATTGTCCCCGGTAAAAGAATACGACTACCGGTCCTTTCTTTACCAGTTTCTCTAACTGCACCAGTTGACCATGCTGATCAGTTGCTGAGAAATCAGGTGCCTTTTCTCCTACCCGGAGGCCAGATGGCTGGGCATAGAGAACCTGGGCACCCAGCAGCAAAACTCCGATAAGTAAATGCTTCATTTTTTTACGTTGTGACGTTAAAACTAAACCAGCTTACGCGTTAATTATGTCAGCTGGCGGACGAATTGGTAACTTTGGGCATGTTTTTTAAAAAAATAGTCAGTTTCCTCGTAAAACTTCTACTGCCCCGGAAATCATGTTGCAAATAAATTTTGGCTGAAACTGGAGCAGACCGTAATATTGCAACCCGGTTCAGACCGGAAAAAGCCCAGATGGCGGAATTGGTAGACGCGCTAGACTCAAAATCTGGTTCTCGCAAGGGAGTGCAGGTTCGATTCCTGTTCTGGGCACGAGTTAAAAATGGAAACCCCTGATAGTGTAACTATCAGGGGTTTTTTGTTTCTTGTTTTACCATAATTCATTTAGTGTATGGCAAAAATTAAATTGAATTTAAAAGAGCTGGTTGAAAAAGGAGATTTTGGAAAAATCGAATTAGGAACTTCCAAAAATGAATTATTAGACTTAGGATTGAAGCCGGAAAATTGGTTTTCAAATAACAGCATGGAAGATTCATCATGCTGGACATATGGAAATTTTGAGTTTTATTTTGATTCGAACAGCAGGCTGGAGTCAATATTCTCGGATTATGTTACACAAAGATTAGATGGTGGCAAAAAGATAAAAATTACAGATTGGTGGCTTTTTGATAAAAAAAAGATTTCACTTAAACAAACTATAGTGGCACTGCTTAAGTTAAAACTGGATTTCGAGAAGAAATACATTCAACCAGGCTACATAGTTCTCTCTATTCCCAAAGGGATACATTTTGGCTTCGATTTTACTGAAAATAGTGAAAAGGATCATAGCAAATGCACAATGACTTTTATTGAGAAAAGGAAGAATGGATCAATTTATCTGTCGTCAACATTAGAATAAATAAGAAAATAACGCATCTATGAATATTGCTGGAAAGTGGAGTGGAACATTCACTTATGGAGATGGATATACACCGGAAATGCATGGCAAAACCGTACAGTTTGAACTGATTTTAAAAATGAATGGAATAGAAATAACTGGGACCATTACAGATGAGGAAACAAAACATTTATTCAGAAGTGCTGGAAATATCTTTGGATTCATAGAAAACAAGCATATCTTTTTCACAAAACAATATCCAAATCTATGTTTAAGAAATTCTCTTTCAGGAGAAATGGAAGTATTTGATGATGAACCAGCTTATGATATAAATTATTCTGGTCAATATCAATCAGAAGGATTTTTTGCCGGAGAATGGGAAATTCCTCCTTTTACGCTTTATTTCGTAACTGAAAATCTGGAAATTTCAGGCAGCGGCACATAGCGAATGAATAGAGAAATGGATTAAAACAAATCCGATCGATATACATGATTTTTCACCGTATTTTCCGAAATAAACACTTCATCTTTTACGATTGCTGCAGGGTCTTTTTCCCGTGCAAAGGAGGATGAAAACAACCGTTTGTTCTCCTCCATTTTTCGTATCTTTATAGTCTTCCGCCCTATTCCAAATTCATCTATTTAACCCCCACTCTGGTTCCTAGCTACAGCTGTATTTAGTCCGCCCGCTATTTACCAAACATTAAACTTATTGTTATGGCAACTACCGCTTTGGGTCCTACCATGGCCGGTGGGATTCAACCTATCATCAAAGATGGGTACGAACTCATCTATTATCCTGATGTAAATAATGATGCACTACAAAATGAAGGCAAGCCACCTGTATTTTACTGGCTACCCAACTATGTTCATATTGCGCGCAAAAATGGTCGGGAAGATGGAGACCTGATGTTCCTGATGTTGCGCTTTGCAGGAAAGCAAACCAGTGAAGGCAATATCGGACTGGAAGAAGGTGAAAGCAGAGAAGTAGCAGGTGGTGTATTAGGAGTAACTACTACCGCAGCACCTCCATACCATGTTCTCGAGGAAGGGCAGCAGGAAATCATCAATATGTACCAGGGAAAAGTTGATTTTTTCTGGGGTATCCGCTCCCGGGTTAAACCTATTTTCCGGCCGGTGGTAATCACATCCAATCATACCTCTATTTCCAACCTCTCTCCCAATGCCGATGGATCTGTAGTACAACCCGTTTCCGGAACACCTGCCAATCCGGCTACACCCGTGAATCCGGGTGCGCCTGCCGGACCAGCCGGGCCGCCGGCTCCTAACCGGCAACTGCGTTATGAAACTGTTCCAGTGCCACGCTTTATAACAGAAAAAGGATTTACTACCCGCTCTTTTGACAAACGAAATGTTCGGGATGGCAACCTCGACCCCTGGTATTTCAATATGCAGGGACAGGGCAATGGATCCATTGATCCAATGGGACAAAATGCCTACTCCGGATTGATGGGTGTCTATCCTGCCAGTATTCTCTACCAGGCATTCAAAATGGCATACACACCTGTGCGGGTATGCCAGGCTATGAAAGTGAAATTCTGGGTACCTATTATTGAGATCACCATAAAAGGAAACTGGGACCGCATTTTTGAACATTTCTCCGCCAATGCAAAAGGCAAGTACTTATGGTTCTCTGCAGATATCAAAGCAGAGTTTAACAACATGCGCATCAGCGGTGGCATTGAAGTGGATGTAAAAGTGGATCCGACCATTCCCGGAGCGGAAAAAATCCAGGACTATGTTGACAAAAAAACCGATCTCATTTCGCAAAAATTTATGGAACAGGCGAAAGGCATCATCTTTGATCCGCCACAACCTACTGTGCAGGCTGCTGAAGCCAGTTCATCAGGCGGATTGTTCGGACTTTGGGGTGGTGGTGTAGCTTTGAAATATCGTCGCGACAGCACCAAGCTCAATCTCAATTATCATGAGAAAAGGCAATTGGCTTATCTGCAGGATCATGTCATTTCTTCCAACCTGGAAGGAGCTTTTGAGGAAATGAAAAAAGATCCGGACGCAGAGAAGAAATATTTCGTGACAGTTTATATGGATGATTGGCCAAGAAAACTGGCACGTATCATCAAGCCGGTGGTAAACTGGCCACAACCTGCCAACAATTGGGCTGGAGAACCCGTCTCCTTTGTATCCGTTGAAGTTGGATATCCCAACACCTCCGGTGAGATCAACTGGGTAGGCCATTATTTTGACAGCAGTTCCTCCCCTACCGACACCTGGAAAGTTGAAACCACACAGAAAGCTGCGGCCGATGTAAGCAATGCTCCAGCCAACTGGACACCTGATAAAACCTTTATCAGGCGGAAAGTTCATATGCTGGAACCGCCGGATCCAATTGCCAACCCCTTTGTGCGGGTACAAATTGAAGACAATGAAATTGTACTGGATCCGGGAGAAAACGGAAGCCTGATGAATGATGTAACATTGGAAGTGAGAGCAGATGAAGCAGGTCGAATCCGGGTAGGACCACTTGGATTAAATGTGGCACTGGAAGACAACAAACAACTGGTTGAAGTAACCTTCCAGGCAATAGATGAAAACGGTGCTGATCTTACCCGCTTTCCACCCCAGAAATTTAGCTGGAACCATCTTGACCAGGAAACACCCAGGTTTTGGTCGGTATTCAGTTCCGATGCTACCATCCGCTCATTCTTCAAGTACCAGGTAAGGGTCATCGTCAAAGGAAGTTTATTCACCAAAGGAATGGAATGGACAGGTCCATGGGTAAACATGATTGGAAACGGACCGCTTACCATCAGTGTACCATCCACCGAAGATGAAGGTGTTGTAATCAAACGTGATATCCAATCCAAAGCGCGTGAAATCATCCTGCAGCCGCCTGTTTCAGTAACTACCCGCGAAATAAGCCAACCGGCTGAACCAATCAGGGGAACCTATTCCGTAGAAGAAGGAGGAAGAATTCACCAGCCACCATCCGGCAGTAAAACACCACTGTCCAGAAAGATTGTTCAACGGGAGGTGAGTGAAAATGGTGGATGGAAACAAGTTTAACCCTAAAGCGTTGTTGCCATGTCTACTGAACTATTACAGGAAAAAACCATGCGCCTGCCAAATGGTACAGGTTGGCCATACCTTGAAGAAGACCTGGGCAGAATCAGTATTTATCCAAGTCTGATAGGCAGCAACAACGCTTTTACTTTTTTCCAGGATCAATACCTGCCCAATAAAGATCCAACTACTTACAGGAAACTTGAACGGGCAACACTGCAAATCCGGCTGTCCCTGCAACTACCGGAAACTACTGAACAGGAAAGGTTCATCCGAACCAATACAGTAATAAAATTATTGTTGAATGAAGGTGCAACCAATCGGCTGCTGCTGGAAAAAACATTTTCCGGAACAGCAACCAGTTTGCAAGGTGTGTTGGATGCCAAAGCTGCCGATGCGTTGTTATTGGCCATACAACAAAAAAAATCCGGTCTAATCCTGCACCTGGTATCGGATGTAGTTGCTCCAGACAGCCAGCATCAGTACAGGATAAACAGCAAGCTACTGCTGGAAGAGTTGATCCGGGCATTTGATCAATACCAGGTACAGTTCAAATATTTTGATCCGCCTTACAACAATTACCGGCTGATCCCTGAACAAATAAAAACAAGTGATAAAACAAGAGCTATTCAAACCACGGCATCAGGAAAGATGGAAAAAGGAAAAATCCTGAATGCATCCTTTGCACAGGTAGCTACTGTAGCACTACCAATATCAGCCATTCAAAAACAGGATCAATTAAAGTATGATAACAGGATCAAACTGCATTTGCTGAACAACTGGAGCATTGCTATTTCCGGAGCTGAAACAATTAAAGATTATCCTATCGTAACGGATGAGTCATCCCAGTACTGGTTGAACCGGAGAAATCAACAGGAAGTACTGGTACTGACAGAACCCCAATTGGTGATACCCAACTTGCAAACACCACCAGAACAGGCTGCCTTTCGGTTTATATTCCGGAATACGGGACTGACAGAAAGCAATGGGAAACCGGTATTGGAAGGATCGCTCCAGGTGACATTGAACCATGGCATTTCTGAATCGCTGAAAGCAAAAGCAGAAGCAGCATTTCCAGGAAAAAGCATTGCTGCCATTCAGTTTGATCAAATCAGCTACCTGTTGACGATTCCATATGTAAATGACGCACAGGAAACCGTAAACCTGCAACTATCTCCAGGCGAAATAACATTGCTTGAAAATGGGCAAACACAACTGGTATTTCGTTTACTCAACAATGCGATCCGAATGTGTTATGCAGCGATTTCCGGCAACCAACCAAAGTTGAAGTTGCAGGTGGCAATGGCATTTTCAGGATACTCAAAACTGGAACCGCAATTATTGCAATTAAACTCAATAGTTGGAACAAAATTATCCTTGACGAAATTGAATCGTGGAGTGAAACCGGCCTGGAATAGCAGAATCGAAACCCTTCTTCAACCTGTAGTGTTGGCACAACTGATCGAACCTGCAGTACAGTATAAAATCCAGAGTTATGTACGATCCTCTGGAGTTGACCTGCATTTCCCCTGCACTGATTTTGGAACCTATTACCAGGAGGAATCAGGAGCTGGTTTTACAGCTATCGGATGTAAGGAAGCCTATAAACTGGGAGAAGTATCCCCAGTGCTCTATACCCCGATTGCTTCCCTTGAATCTGATCAGTATAAGGTTTACCGGTCGACCAATGTACCCAATGATTTTCTTGTTGTTCCCACCCAATACGTAATCGGAAGGCAGGCGGTGGAAGAAAACGGCAGGCAGTTGCTTAAACCAATGATCCTGCTCTATTCAACACTGGATGCCGTTTCCGGAACCAGTAAATGGGTGCTGGATGCTACCTTAATTCCGGATATCAGCCTGGTTCAACGGCATCTTTTAAAAAAGGCCTGTGCGAAACTGACGCCCTATCTGCCTCAGCTCCATTACCTGACGGAAATCCCGATGGGTACAAGTGAAACAGTATTATCGATGGATCAAATGACGGGCACAACAACCAATATTTATCCATATGGTGAATACCTGCGAATGACCATTGAAACCGATATCAGTTCTATTTTGATACTACTGGAAATGCTTAAGCGGGATGCCATCAACGGCCTGCTAACCATTAACCTGCCGGAACAGGAAAAATACAGTAGCCGAATAATGCCAAGTCTGCAGCATATCGGAGGAGAATGGAACAAAGGGCATTGTGTGTTTTCGTATGATGGTAAGGGTAAGTTGAAGCTAACCAATTTAACAGAATCCAGGTTACAGCTTTCAGGAATTACCGGGCTGCTCGACTCAGAAAAAGAGGAAGAACTGGAACTGATAGCAGAACTGGATGCCTTCGAAGAGTTTGAGCAAACGGTACCTGAACTGGATTACCAGGGATTCATTGCGGATTACGTGCTGGTAGATCCTGTACCTGTAGAATTGGAACAGATTAATCAATACATAGAAGACGTGCAATGCCAGGTGATTTTTATTTGCACAGCGGATTTTAAAGAATCGGGCCTCGCAAGAATTGAAATAAGCTTTAAACTAAAAGGACAAACGGAGGCGCAAAAATTAGAATTATCAGCAGAAGAACGCAGCCAGGAAGTATATATTCAAATGCCGGTAACCCATTTCCTGATGGAGCGAATCATTGAATATAAAATCAGCAAACTTGTCAAAACCGACAGTACAGAAACGCTACCAACAACCAACTATTCAGAACAGGACCTGAGCGAAAAAGGAAACTTCATATCAATCAACCTTTAAAAAATCAAATTATGTCAAGAGGAATTTCCCTCCACATCGGACTCAACCGGGTGGACAACAGCCAGTATCCCGGATACACCATTCCGGACTTAGCGGGGTGCATCAATGATGCCAACTCCATGAAGAGTATTGCGCAACAAGCCGGGTTCAGTACAACGGATCAATTGCTTGACGGCCAGGCAACTGCCATGAATGTATTGCAAAAAATAAACGAAGCATCTTCGCAACTCTGCAGTGGAGATATTTTCCTGTTGACCTATTCTGGTCATGGTAGTCAGGTGCCGGATGAAACCGGCGAAGAAGAAGATGGGATGAATGAAACATGGGTTTTGTACGACCGGCAATTAATTGACAATGAGTTATTCAGCTGCTGGAAAAAATTTGCGGCAGGTGTCCGGATTTTTGTGACGTCCGACAGTTGTCATAGTGGCTCCATGGTACGTATGTTATTATTGAATTTCATGCATGATAAAAATCCGGGTAAACGATCCTTGCGAAAAACCTTCACCGAATCGGACATAGAAATTTTCAATCGCCAACTCGAAAAACATCCTTCCCGGTCTGTGCTGGTTGGACCAACCAGGAAAAGCATACCGATTGCTGCGAGTCTGCAGAACTATGTGAAGAATAAAACCCTCTACCAGAACATACAGTTTTTGACCCGTAATGCAAAAGCAGCCAATGAATTTCCAGCTTCTCTAATTTATATTTCCGGGTGCCAGGACAACCAGTTAAGCGGTGATGGCGCTACCAATGGCGTATTCACAGGAAGGCTGCTGGAAGTTTGGAACAATGGTGCCTTTACAGGCCATTACAAAACATTTTATGATACCATTATTGCAGATATGCCAGCAGATCAAACTCCCAACTACATGACACTTGGCAGTAATATTGCTCCTTTTGAAGCACAGCGTCCCTTCTGTATTGTAGGTACAGGCAGTGGCACTTCAACAAACGCAACCCCATCCGCCTTACCCTCCATGCAGGCGCCGGCCAGTTGGAATGCTGCCAGTATGCCACCAAGTTTCCAGGTGGATAAGGCTGGGAATCCTCAATACTATGTTGAATTTGCGACCGACAATCAATTGTTTGATGCAGCCAATCACGAAAGCAGGAGGAACAGCAGTAATTTCTATGCCAGTTATTCAGACGAACAAAATGGCTATGCATTGGAATCGGGCAATACCTATACCATGAAATCCTATGCCTGGGATGCGTTAAAAAATGCACCGGTAATCTATTTCAGAATCGGATCAACGGTTGACTACAGCTGGAATGGATGGAAAGTTTCTTTCCCCGACGACCAGTATGCAAGTGCCCCCTCCTTCCAGGTAATTAGTGAAGTAGTGGAAGAGACACCCAAACCGGATACGGATGCCGGGAATGAACCGGTTTCCGGCGGAGATGAAACCACCAATAAGAGGATCCAGCAATCGGTTGGGTCCGGTGGCAGTAATCAAGCTGCTGATGTCAGACTGATTCAACAGTTGTTAAGTCAGATTTCAGCAGCAGAGGGAGGTACACCCGGAATTCTGGTTGATGGAATATGTGGTTCAGGAACTATCGCAGCCATCAAAAAATTTCAGACAGCTAATGAATGTTCGCCCTCGGGGATATTCCGGCCGGATAAGGGATCTGTGATTTTACTCTACATCAAAGCAGGTGTGGCAACTTATTCAATGCGGATGATGGAAGAAATGGAGTATTGACCACTGTTTGACTATAATGCACTGCCAGTCCGGTTCTATATGATACTGGCAGTGCATACTTATTTAACGTATTGTATCCAACTTAAACAACTTGTCCAATTGTCTGCGATTGACAAAATCTGGCGTGAGGTATTTCAGCACAAAATTTCGCAAACCCATTCCAACAGGATTCGTCAGATGAGATATTTTTCCCAGCTGCCAGGATGTATTCACTACATAATGAGCTTTCTCCATGCGAACAGCCGGATAGCACTCAATTGCCTGATCCAGCGTTCCTTTTTTTAGTAATTCACCCAGCACAAATGCATCTTCAATGGCCTGACAGGCTCCTTGTCCCAGGTTGGGAGTGGTGGCATGTGCAGCATCACCCAGCAAGCAGACCCTGCTTTGATTCCAGGTAGTGAAAGGCTGAATATCATACAGCGGCCCCCTGATCAGTTTGTCAGGTGAAGTTTGTTCAAGCAAATCCTTTACAATGGGATGAAATTCCCTGAACAAAGCAGGTAAATCCACCGTTTGATCCGTGGCTATCATATCCTCATTGATAACCGCATACCAATAAACTTCCTGCTCATTGATTTGAACAAATCCCATCCTTTTACCTTTTCCCCAGGCTTCAACTGCACCATGCTCATAACTTACCGGTAGTTGAAAATTTAAAACTCCCCTCCAGCAAACCTGGTTAGCAGAACGGTATTGAACAGCCGGGAACAAGAGCTCTCTCACTTTTGACTTGATACCATCCGCCCCAATAATATGCGTAACGAGGGAAGTACTGCCATCCTCAAAACTTAGTACAAAATTGTTCCCGTCCCGGATAACCGAGTGGAGTCTTTTATTCAGTTTGATATGCTGACCTCCCACTTCTTTCCAAAGTATTTCATGCAAGTGCGCCCGATGAATGGCCAAATTTTGTAATCCATATTGCTGCTCGAATCCTTTTAGCGAAAATTGGGAAAGAGTTCCAAGGCCAGCATCTGTTATTAGCATAGTATCTATTCGATGGCCTTTCGAATACAGTAGTTGATCAAGCCCATACTTTGCTAACACCTGCATCGCGTTACTGGCCAGAATAATACCTGCGCCTACCTGCCTGATTTCGGAGGCAGCTTCATACAACGTAAATGGGATATTTGCGTTCTTAAGTACCAGCGCAGTGGTTAGTCCGCCTATTCCTCCTCCAACAATTGCAACCTGCATATTTTCTTTTTTTTACAAAGCTACCGGCAGGCAACCGATACCGCGTTAACCATTGTTAATTAGTCAGCACCCAGCAGCCAGTCGTTTTCGTATCCTGCTTAAGGATTGAGGTGTAATTCCAAGATAACTCGACAAATATTTTTGTGGAATTTTCTGAACGATCTCCGGATTCTTTGTAAGCAGATTAAGGTATCTTTTTTCAGGATTATAGAACAACAGCTCATTAATTCTTTCTTTTGCGTCCAGAAAGGCCAGGTCTGCGATTCTTGATTTAAACTCCAGCCAGAATGCTTCCCGATTAACAAGTGTAAGTAAACTTGATTTGGTAAAATAAAAGAATTCGGAATCAACCATTACCTGAATGGTAAACCTTGATTTCTGTCCGGTAATAAAACTTTCATAATCACCAAAAAAATCTCCATTTACCTGTAAAAGATAACTTATTTCCTCATCCATATCCGTATGATAGAAGGTTCGAACCGCACCGTCCACGATAAAATAAAGCCGATCAAAACACCTGTTTCCAGGATATACCAATTGATTCTTACCCAGTTTTTCAAACACACATATACCAAGAAATTCCTCCAACCGATCCATAGGAAGTCCAAGTTGAAAAGCAAGTGATTTTTTTAGTATCGGAGATAAACAACTGCTCATGTATTACTGCTGAATGCAAAATGAAATTAATGCAGATCGAAAAATAAAATTGAAAATAATTTGCGCAACCATATAATTGCATATATTTATGCAACCATTTGGTAGCATGTAAAACTATGAATAGCAGAAGAGATGTTTTTCAGGCGATAGCCGACCCCACCCGCAGAGCTATTATTTTGTTACTGGCAGCTGGATCTATGACACCCAATGCCCTTGCGGAGCATTTTAATTCCAGCAGGCAGGCTGTATCGAAGCATTTGCAGATTCTGTCGGAATGTGAAATCGTTACCCAGGAACAACAGGGCAGAGAAATTCACTATCACCTGAATACAGTAAAAATGAAAGAGATCGAAAAATGGCTGGAGCAATTCAAAAAACTATTAGCCAAACGATTCGATCAATTGGATGATGTACTTAGAAACCTAAAAAATACCAAACGATGAACAAAACCATCCTATTTGAATTTAGAACAGATAAAGAAAACAAACGGATCCATGTGGAACGCTCCTTTGATGCAGCGGTAGACTTGGTTTGGGCTGCCTGGACGGAAGCCGAAATTCTTGATCAGTGGTGGGCCCCCAAACCCTGGCAGGCGGTCACCCAATCAATGAACTTTAGGGAAGGAGGACGCTGGTTTTATTATATGCAGGGACCCGATGGCGAAAAACACTGGAGCCTCTTTGATTTTGAAAAAATCATACCATTAAAACATTTTTCAGGAATGGATGCATTCTGCAATGAACAGGGCATCATCAACGAAACTCAACCCCGGGTACAATGGAGCAATGATTTTGAACCTGCCGAAGAGCAAACCCTGGTGCGCATACAACTACAGTTTGAAAAACTGGAAGACCTGGAAACTATTATTCAGATGGGCTTCAAGGAAGGATTTACAGCCGGACTGGAAAACCTGGATCAATATATTGCAGCACAATTTTACCTGCGAAAGAAAAACCGAACAGATTCCAGGGCCAGGGTTTCGACCTATCTCAATTTTGCAGGAAACACAGACCAAGCCTTCTATTTTTATCGGGATGTGTTTCAATCTGAGTTTATAAATGGGATCCAACGCTTTGGAGATCTCCCAGCTGATTCCTCGCACCCACCAGTAGCCGAAAACATAAAAAACATGGTCTTACATGTAGAGTTACCTATACTTGGTGGACATATCCTGATGGGTACAGACGCGCCCAAAGAAATGGGATTCACTTTATCAGAGGGTAACAATATGCACATCCAGCTGGAACCCGAATCAAGAACAGAAGCAGATCGGATATTCAAAGCGCTTTCGGAAGGCGGTGTCATTGAAATGCCCATGCAGGATATGTTCTTTGGTGCGTATTTCGGAAGTTTCACAGACAAGTTTGGTATCAACTGGATGATTCATGTTAATAATCAAAAACAACCTACCCATGAAAAATAAAATTTTCAATATTGTTTCTGTTTTATTCGGATTGCTCCTGATCAATGGAGGCCTCAACAAATTTTTCAATTACATGCCGGTACCTGAAAACCTGCCGGAACCATTAATGAAAGATAGCATGGCACTTATGGAGATATCCTGGCTAATGCCACTGATTGCCAGCGCTGAACTAACGGGCGGACTGCTAATCCTTTTTCCACGGACCCGCGCGCTAGGATTGTTAATCGTTTTCCCGGTTATGACAGGAGTACTATTGACACACCTGACGGTTGCCCCGGACGGACTTATTATGGCATTGATAATATGGGCAGTAATAGGCTGGATTATGTGGGAAAATCGAAGCAAGTTTCTTCAACTTATTCGCTGATTTTCTTTCATTATGCGGTGAAAAAAACAAGCAAACAGTAAAGTCAGGTTATCCCTGGGACAAGCCTGACTTTTCTGATTCTTTGGCATACACTTCAACCCTAATAAAAAGGGTTCAGAGGACTATTCGGAAGAATGACTACCAAACATCCAACCTACGGAAAATCCTACAGCATCCAGTGAGCGTAGTTTTTGTCCATCGACATTTGACAAATTAGTTGTTCCAAAGTTGAAAAAAGTACTAAGTGCAATACCATTTGCAAACTGGTAACCTCCTTTAATCTGCACACCAATATCCATTCGTTTCATCTCACCCTCACCTTTTCCAAATTGAATATCTTCAGTAATTCCATCATAGGAATATTTCCCGGACAGTGTATACATAAAATTCGGACCCAGTCCAGCAAAGATTGTACTGTTGTTGTTGAAAATATGAGAATACATGATGGGAACAGGTACTGAGATGCGATTCAGCTTAAATTCATCCCATCCTTCATACGACAATTTGCCCGCACGGAACAAAACCGAGGGACGAACAGCCAGGAAATGATTCAATTGAAAATGTGCAGTTGCCCCAAGCTGATAATTTACACCTGCGTAAGTATTTGCATCCTGATCATACAAGCCAGAAGCAGTAAACCCGGCTTCAGGACCTACACTAACCTGAGCAAAAGAAGCAGTTGAAATTAGAAAAAAGGAGGAACAGGCCAATACCAGTGGCTTAAGGAAATTGTTTTTCATAGAAAAAGTTAGTTTTTAATGGGCTCAAAAATAATAGAAGAAT
Source organism: Flavihumibacter fluminis (assembly GCF_021491375.1). Taxonomy (GTDB): domain Bacteria; phylum Bacteroidota; class Bacteroidia; order Chitinophagales; family Chitinophagaceae; genus Flavihumibacter; species Flavihumibacter fluminis. Next base: position 1,018,986 of record NZ_JAKEVY010000002.1, on the reverse strand, counting down.
AATAGAATCCAAATTTTCCACCAAAAATCATGACAGCCATTGCTTTTGCCTAAAACCGATACCATCCAGACACTTCATATTGTATGGTATAATAAAAATTCATTTAGCACAAAATAACAGACATTACTTCCTTATATGACGGAAATCATATCCTATAGAAATATTCTACCGTACCATTGCCCCCACTTATGCAACAGAGTAATTTGCACCGGTTTCATATTCCGGTAATGGGATTGGCATTTACTATCGACAGTCCGCTGAAAGTAGCCCGATTTGGTATTTCTTCCGTTGTCTCGATTGTTGAAGACAAACTGGTTGAAATGATGCGGAAGCATTATTATACACTCCATAATCTAAATTATACGCCCATCACCGCACAGGAACCGGATGCACGTAGCAGACGTATTACAGATTACCTGAATCTGCTGAACGAGCTGGTGAAAAAACAGATGGATCAACTCAAACAGTCTGCATTTGAAACGGGTTCAGAAATCGTTAAGTATTTTGAAATGCTGCCGGATTCCAATCCCTTAAAACAAGCCTATCAAAATTTTCAAAAAGCATCCAGTCCGGCTGAAAAAACAGCACTTGAAAAACACCTTAGATCAAGCATTATTGCAGGATCCATTGATGTCAATATTATGACCAAAGTGGACCGGGATTCAGATGCTGTCACAGCATTGAAAGGGTATGCAGAGAGTGATCTCAGGAATTCATCTATTGTATTTTCAGCGGGATTAAACCCCCGTTTATTCAATTTTATCGGTACCAGTAAAGCTTTCGATCTAAATGAACAGGGTAGCTTTGACAAGAAAATTGTTATCAAGGTAAGTGATTACAGATCTGCCCTGATCCAGGGTAAATACCTGGCCAAAAAAGGGCGCTGGGTTAGTGAGTTCAGGATTGAATCCGGCCTGAATTGTGGAGGCCATGCATTTGCTACGGATGGAATCTTACTTGGTCCCATTCTGGATGAATTCAAAGCAAAACGAAAGGAATTAACAGATACTCTTTTTGAAATGTTTAATCAGAGTCTGGTCCTTCAAAAAAAGCAGCCATTATCAGTTCCTCCACCGATTCAATTTTCTGTTCAGGGCGGTATTGGAACTGCTGCTGAAGATGAATTGCTTCACAGCTATTATGAAATGGACAGCACTGGCTGGGGTACTCCCTTTTTGCTGGTTCCTGAAGCCACCACAGTTGACAAAGAAACCCTGGAACTTTTATGCAAAGCCAGAGAAAGTGATCTGAGTTTAAGCAATAGTTCTCCGCTTGGCGTACGTTTTCACTATCTTAGAGGAACCAGTGCAGAAAAAGAAAGGAAAAGCAGAATCGAGAGAAATAATCCTGGCAGTCCCTGCACCGAAAAACACCTTGCATTCAATACTGAATTCACAGAAGAGCCCATTTGTACAGCTTCGAAAAAATACCAGCGCCTGAAACTGGAGCAGTTAAAAACATTGGGTTTACCGGAAGCTGAATATAAGCGCCAAACTACAGAAGTTTTAGACAAGGAATGTTTATGTGTTGGCTTGAGTAATTCAGCGGCCATAAATTATGAGCAAACCTTTGTAAAAAAACTGGATGCAGTAACCATTTGTCCCGGCCCAAACATTGTAAATTTTTCAAAGCTGGTTTCTCTGCAAACCATGACTGACCATATTTATGGCCGCACAGATATTGTTACCAATCCAGTGCGCCCTCATATGTTTATTGCGGAACTGCATCTCTATATTGATTTTTTAAAAGAAAAAATCGGGGAAGATAAAACCTCCGGATTATTTGAAAGGAATCAATCCTACTACCGTACCTTCCTAAAAAACCTGTATCTCGGAATCCGATACTATCTGAACCTGCCTCCAGGAAGTATTCAGTACCCGGAACAATTTCAAAAGGACCTTCAACTGGCAGAACTGGAACTTGATTGCATCAATTTCCAGCTTTGATGATCGGCAGCCGGATTACAGATGGATATTTTGCAGAATGGTGAATGGTATTCTCCACTACTCTACCCTCTGATTCATCATAATTGTTACCACCTGTATTCAGGTTACGCTCAAATCTGGGGAAATTACTGCTGGAAATTTCAATACGAATCCGGTGACCGGGCGCAAAATAATTACTGGTGACCATCGGCGTTAGATCCACCTTATACACTTTATCATTTTCCATCATTACTTCCTTATCGTATCCTTCCCGGTAGCGAAGGCGCTGAATCGTTTCATCCAGGTTGTAGGCCTTGCCATCCGGATACACATCAATCAGTTTAATGGTGATATCTGTATCCGGTCCGGTTGATGAAACATATAAAGAGGTTTCAATAAATCCCGTTACCTCCACCCCTTCTTTTAATTCCTCCGAAGTGTATACCAGGATATCATTTCTCAATTCCATGGCAGACTGATCAAAGGAACCTCCCTGGATGGCATTTCCTGTACAACAAACATTTCCGCCATATGAGGGAACAGGATTCATCGGATCATAGGTGAACCTGTCAGGTTTACTCTTTGCACCGGGCTTTTTGATGCTCAGGATACCATCTCCAAGCCGACTGTTAGCGCTGCCACCACTATTTAAATAAAAGCTGCGCATTTCGGTATTAGGCAAAGGAAAACTTTCCGCCTGCTGCCATTTATTGCTACCCATGGTATAGTACCGAACTCGCGGATTGCTGGTCTTAAAATTATTTTGCTCGCCTTTCAGGAGCATATCGAACCAGCCCCAGGTAAGTTCATCATAATTCAGTCGCGCATCTCCCACACTCCTTTCTCCAACAACGGTATTTTCAGTAGCACGTTTATAAGAACAATGCAAAACAGGTGCTATAATCAGGTATTGGTTATCTGCCACTCCAGGCTTCTTCGCTGTATTGCGCACATGATTAAAGAGTGCAATATTGGGAGCCGAGGATACATCGTACCAGGAAACAAACCAGAAAGCAGGTACTTCCATCGGCATATTATCATGGTACAATCCTCCCTGGAACCAGGCCGGATCATTGGGTTTTCGAACGATCATCTTATCATAAATGCCGGTTGATCCCTGTGCATTTTTTATGATATCTTTTACTGGCAGGTGCTTCAGTTTATCTGCCCAATCAACTCTTGGCATTTCCGGCCCCATATCATAAAAACGCTGAATGCGCTGCAGGTCTTGCTGACTGATATCTTTGGGAAGCCTGGGGCGATACAGATCGTGTTGTGTTCCATACAACCAGGCAGTAAATAACATTTGCTGGGCTCCGCCTCTGTACCAGTTTCCCTGCTCAAAAAATTTTCCTACCCTGCCTACTCCGGCGCCAAATCCCTGTGCTACCATTGCTGCCAATGCCGGATGATTCAGCGAGGCAGCAGCCATCTGCCATTCAGCTGTAGAGGAACAACCGATCAGTCCGATCTTTCCATTACTCCAGGACTGTTTCGACATCCATTCGAATGCATCGTAACCATCGGTAAGCGGCGTACCCAGGATATCCCATTCACCTTCTGAAAAAAAGCGTCCGCGCTCATTCTGTACTACATATGCATATCCCCGGCTCACGGCAGCATAGGCTTCTTCCAGGGTACGCGTGGTCATCTTACCATCTACCCAGGTATTGAAGTTATAGGGTGTGCGGCTGAATACAATCGGCACTTGCTGATTGCCTTTGGGGCGATAGATATCCGTAGCAAGTCGGATGCCATCACGCATGGGCATCATAACCTTCTGGTCAATGATGGCGATGGAATCGAGTTTCCGGTAAATAGCAGCTGTATCCTGAGCCGACAGCTGGAATGCCAGCAGAAAGCCAATAAAGAGCAGGGATATCTTTTTCATAATCCGAATGTAAGAATTTGAAAGCAGCTTTCCATTAAAGTACCTTAGTAGAAAAGCAGCCGAATGAATACATATTCTTTTTTACTTGTCTTCCTTTTGGCAACCAGCCTCTGCTCATTAGCTCAATCTTCACATCAAATGGTGCGATTGGCGAAAATTGAAGTGGATCCCACTCAAGTTGAAGTTTATAACAAAGCGTTGAGAGAACAAATGCAAGTAGCTATAATAAAGGAACCAGGAGTGCTAACCTATTATGCGGTAGCCGAAAAAACAGCTCCGCACCGGATCACCATTCTTGAAATTTATGCTGATAGCAGTGCCTATTTGTCGCACATCAAAACAGCTCATTTCCTGAAATACAAGGAAACCGTTAAGGACATGGTGAAATCTCTTGAGCTGATTGATGTATCAATAATAGGAGTTGCGAGAAAACCGGAAGATAAATAATTGAAAAATCATGAGATTTACAAACCATGATCAGTCAACGACAGATTTTACAAATCAATGGCCAGGTTGTTTTCGAAAAACTAACCATTGAACCTCCTTTTAAGCACAAAGCTATTTTCCCAAATGAAGCCTGCCTGCTTTATTTGAACAAAGGCAGTCTTGAACTTGAATCCATAAATGGAACTCAAAGCATGCAATCAGGGGAGAACCTGTTGCTTAAATGTGGAATTTATTTTGCAGAACTCCTTCAACAGGCAGATCAAACCCATGCAACCGTTGTAGCCATTCATCTACCAAAAGATCTTCTCAAAAAACTGATTCAGCAGGATGATCAATTAACGATAAAAACTGTCTCAGCCACATCGATTATTTCTCCAGCAACCAGTTCCCGGGTGTTGGCGGCATTTATACAATCTCTTATTATCTACTTTGAATCACCTGAATTAACCAACGATGCGATATTAACCGGCAAAATTCGTGAACTGGTTTTACTGCTAGTACAAACAAACTATGCCAAATCCATTAATGATTTGATTGATCAACTCTTTTCCCCTCAACTTGCCTCGTTCAGGGAAATCATTGAGTCACATATTTTTTCAAGTGCAAGCATCAATGACCTCGCCCGTTTAACCGGCATGAGCCTTTCCAGCTTTAAACGACATTTCGAAAAAATTTACCAGGATAGTCCGGCACAATACATTCAATCACGAAAAATCCAGGAAGCCTGCAACTTACTGTTACGCTCCTCCCTTAGCGTTCGTGAAATAGCATACCGTACCGGATTTCAGGACCCTTCACATTTCACTAAAGTTTTTCGGAAATGGGCAGGCCATTCACCAATGGAATTCAGAAACAATCGCCCGGATCCTGAACCAAACAGACCAGCTTTTGAGCAAAACTGACCATTCTTTCCGATTGGCCATCAGTAGTTTTACTTTATGAAACAGATCCATTTTCTTGCTGCCTTCTTAGGTGGTTCAATTTTTGTTTTTGGTATCCTCAAATTTATAGATCCCTTTCGTTCCTGGTACCAGACCCAGATTAGTTCAAGCGGACTTGGAACTGCCGCTTACTGGCTGGGCATTATTGGTGAAATAGGAGTAGGTGCTATGTTGTTACTGACGGTGATCAATCGTAAAAAGTTCAGCAGCGAAAAAATCAGATTTATGGGAGTTACTTCAGCTTCACTGCTTGTATTGATGATGGCAACCGGCATGTATGTACACCTGCATCCGGCAGTTCCCGCAGCAGTCTTGCCGTTGAAAATCAAACCACCTTATATCCCCGCATTTTTTCTTCTGGCTGCCTTGATTCATATACGTTTACTGATGAGGCAAATCAAGTAATTTACAGCGATGGCCACCTGCTATACCTGTCATGCACTGTTAAATCGAAAAAATCAGTCCTGGGAACATATTATTCCCAGCGCACTGGGTGGCTCTACCAAAAGCCGGCGGATTCTCTGCAAAGCCTGCAATGAAAAAGCGGGAAGTACAATTGACCAGGCTCTTGTAGCATACTGCCGGAATCAATTGGATAAATTTGGTATACAACCAGACAGAATCAATTCCAGCCAGGATTGGAAGCCTCAGTCATTTACATCAGAAATGGTGATGTTGGCTGTGCATAAAATTCTTGCCAACTTCTACTTCTGGAAATGGAAACCTGCTAGCAGAATCCTACACTATGATTCCATACAAAAGTATTTCCGGGTAGTACCCCGCTTTTATCCTGAATTGCCAATACACCTGATTTACCTGGAAGCCCGCGAGCATACTGGTTGGATGACTGGTTATATCGAACTATTTGGAGAGATTGGCTTTATAGTCAAGTTTGAAACAGCGTTTGCAGGAAAAAATACGGCAGCTCTTTTCCTCCAGGAGCCTGTTCACAAAAAGGAATACGTAACCACTGCGGAGGATCGGACTCAACTCATTGAATTTGTAAGAAAGCAACTTCAAGCCAATGAATCGGACTTTCGCTGAACCATGTCTTTCATAACTTTTTCCATTATGCGAATTTTTCCGGCCCTCGGTAACATTGCCAAAGAATAATATAACAGTTTACTTAACCAACCTGGCTTCAATGTGCTTTTTTTTCCAAGATTGCTCAGACAGTCCCGGGCCACATCTGCCGGTTGTAAAGCCTGCTTCATTTTCATTTTCGCTCTACCGGCAAATCCTGTATGAACAGGTCCGGGTGCAGCAACCAATATATCAATTCCTTCCTTTTTAAGTTCTCTTGACAACCCCTCTCCCAACGTTTGTACATATGCTTTGGTTGCGGCATAATGTGCAGCATATGGAACGCCCTGAAAGCCCACGATAGAGCTTATTAAAATAATTCCACTTCTCTTTCTGCTTTTGAATCGCTGGATAAAATTATGTACCTGTGTCAGTACTGCCTGCACATTAACCTGCAGCATATCAATCTCTTCATCCAGCTTGCTGCCAGCAAACAAACCAGAGGTAGCATATCCCGCTGATGCCACTAATAGACCAATTGGTAAATTGGCAGTGCTTTCCAGCAGCCTCTCATTGTCCTTTTCTTTAGAAAGATCACCTGAAATCACAAGAACCTCCGTTCCTCCGTACCGAATTTCATTGGCCATTAATTCCAGGGCAGTTGTATTACGACCATGAATTACCAGATTAAATCCAATCTCACTTAATTGCAATGCAATCTGGTATCCAATTCCTGAAGAGGCTCCGGTCACCAGGGCCCAGGGACCGTAATCACGAAGCAATCGATTCTGTGTTGAATTTGCCATCATCCTTTTGTTTCAACAAGATTAGACAAGTTTTCACCCAGTAAAAATGATAAATATCAATATATGAGTTGCTGTTGCTTTTATTCCATCGGCAGCATTTCCTCTTCAATTTCATCTGCATTCAAGGCAGCCGCAAATACTTTAAACCCATTAATCTTGCCATTGAAATAACGTTGATCAGGAAACTCTTCATTACCTCCCATTACCCACCGCAGCCGACTCGACAAATTCACTGCCCTGTCTACTTCAAAAGAACCTGCTTTCACACCATCAATGTAAAGGGTAAAGATTCTTCCTTTACACACACCGGCAATATGATGCCATTTGTTTTCCCAATCCTTTGGCAAGGGCATATCACAGGAACCCTGCCCCCAGCCACCCGCAAAAAAACTTAAGGATTGCCCTGTCTGCTGCAGTACAATAAAATCTCCCTTTGCAAGTATATCCGCCATACCTTTTTGTTTTCCTGGTAATACCCAGGCCATTACAGTAATTTCATCCTGCAGTTCATCCAGGCTTGGAGAATTCTCAAACTGTACATATTGAATGGTTTGGGTAGTATTATCTCCCATGAGCCGGGTTTCCTGTTTGAATAAGCCATGATTTCCAAGCCCCGATCCGTCCTTTATTTGCTCTCCCGGCTTCGCTTTACCCATCGAGATATCCAATATCATTTTCTCCCGAGCTTGCTCAAAAACTTTAACTGAGGCAGCCTTATCTCCAATCTGAACCTGCATAATTCCAGGAAGATCAGCCGGCACTTGAACAGATTGCCTTTTTTCTTCACCAGCCTCCAGTGTAATACTTTCATCCTTTACCTTTCGGCCATTTACCAATACCGGCAGCAACACTGTTTCTGTTTTACCTGTTATATTTTGAACGATATAATCTAGCCGATGCGCGGTTCCGTATTGAGCCAGTGGTACAGTCCTCAATTCCTTTACCAAAAATTTTTGATCTGGTGCCTCCGCAGGAAGTTTCACCGAGAAGGGAATAAGGTGTCCCTCATTCAATTGAATCGTATGCTCACCTGGCTGGTACGCCTGAAGCAGCACTGAATCTGTAACGGTGGCTCCTTCCGGTAACCAGCTCATTTTTATATTTTTCGGTTGCCCGTCTACCAGAAGCTGAACAGAAGCATTTCCATCAGCACCAGTATTTCGCAATGTATAAATTACCCAAACTGAATCGTTGGGCATTACCTCCTGCTTCCTGATATAGTAGCCAAGTAGCTCCGGTTGTACAGGATGAATCGTTGCCGATCTGCCATAAAACCGCGTGGATTGGAATTTTTCATCCGCAGGCTTTGATCCAAGCTCAAATACCAATTTCCCTCCCGTAACAAGCTCCTCATGGTGCAGAAATAACTGATTCAATGGTTTGTCACGGAGACTTAGTCCTTGTACATAGATATTTTCTACAGAATTCGAAGCTGCTTTTATTTCAACTGTTTTGCCTCCTGGCAGTTGCAGTTTTACCTGTTTAAACAGAGGAGATCCGATTTCATACACAGGAGCCCCTACTGCTACCGGATAAAAACCCATGGCGCTAAAAACAAACCAGCTCGACATGGAACCAAGGTCGTCGTTGCCGGGAATACCACCCGGACCAGCAGAAAATTTTTCCTGCATAATTTCGCGTACCCATGCCTGTGAAAGGGAAGGCTGATTTGTAAAATTGAATAAATAAGGTACATGAAATGCCGGTTCATTATCAAATAGCAAAAGTCCGGTTGTGAGCGCGGAATCAAGTTTGGCAATAAAAGCGGAATCCCCTCCCATCAGGTTTACAAGTCCCCGTGCATCATGAGGTATCACATAACTATAGATCCACTTATCCCCTTCTTTATACCCGTTACTCTCTGGTTCAACTATGAATTCCTCCTGTTTTTTGGGCAGGATAAATCCACTGGGTGAATGAAACAGGTTACGGTAGCTGTATGCAAGCGGACTAAAAAAACTGATGCTGGCTGAATCATTTGCTTCTTTTGCCATTTCCGACATTACCCAGTCATTATAGGAAAATTCTACCGTCTTCGTAACTGATTCAGAGAAATTTGCTGACACATATCCTTTTTGCCGGTATTCTGCGAAATCAGGTTCCTGCATAGTGGAATCCAGGGAAGCCAGCATAGCTTTCCAGGCAAGTTGTAAATCAAATCCACGAATTCCCTTGCGCCAGCTATCCAGTATAACCGGAAGCGAGTGGTAACCGGTCATCGGACCCTTAGGCAATTTACCTGTTTGTTCAAAATGGTCCAGCATGGAACGAATCATATCTTCCTGTACAGATGGAACCAGCAGTGCCAGTAAGGGATGTAAACTTCGGTAGGTATCCCAGGGAGAGAATTTACTGAACTGATTAGTACCTTTCGTGGAGAAAATCTTACCACCCGCTCCTCTATAACGGTCATCAACATCCGAAATAATCCAGGGCACCAAGAAAGAATGATAAAGCGCCGTATAAAACTTTGTTTTATTTACTTCAGAAGGATCCTCCACCTGGATGAGGTTGAGCAGGTTTGTCCATTGCTGCTGGTTCCCAGTCCGGAAAGCGTCAAAATCCCAATCCGGACATTCACGCTGCATATTTCGCATACTCCCGGCTTCATCAACTGAGGATACTGATAATTTCATCAACACCGAGTTATCAGCGGAGCGGGGTGAAAAAGTCAGGATCACACCATCTTCAACAGGTTCCAAGCCCATCATATCAGTTGGAAATGCAAGCAGCAGGTTCTGGCGTTCACTATAGAGGAGGCGCTTGGATCTTGGTATGAGTTTACCCATATCGCCCAAAAAGATCCGTGGTAATACACCATTGGGAAAACGAAAACGGAAAAGCCCGGTACGAACGGATGTAGTCATTTCTGCAGTACCCTGGTCATCAGTGAACTGAACCTGGTAATACCCCGGTTGAGCATTTTCCTCCCTATGACGAAAAGGCCGGCCGGCACTGGGTTTCTTTCGAAACCTGGAATCCGCAAGTGGCAGCACTTTCATATTTCCTGCAGAACCGTTCGGGTAACCGCTGCTATGATTGGTACAACTGAAAAAATAGATGATGGAGTCGCGGTAATCATATCCCTTCAGTCCACCGGTTTTTGTTTCCGGACTTAATTGCACTCTTCCCCAGGGCGCTACAGCACCGGGATAGGTTCCCCCTTCTGCTCCCCATTTGGTAGGCTGTTCGGCATTGGTAGTGCCAATAAAGGGATTAACGAAGTTCAGTACAGTTGTTGCCTGGGTTGTTTGGACCGCTTGCGCAGCAGCATAAAAAGGAACAAATACGCACCCCGCTATTGCAGTTGCTACTAAAGAAAAAAGAGCCTGTTTCATACGGCCCTGAAAATAAGAAATCTGCTGCACCCGAAAAAGGATCTGCGCCTCCCCCTGCCCTCAATTTGCGCAAAAGCCTCAATTACCCAGCAGGCAATTGAGGCTTTTCGTTCCAGGTCTCACTTCTCACTTCTCACTTCTAACTTCTAACTTCTAACTTCTTTAGTATCCCTGATTCTGTACCAGGTTCGGATTCACCCGAATATCATTAAAAGGAATGGGAAATGCCCAGGAACGCGAGTTGGCTCCAACAGTACAATTGTTGGAAGAAGACCCACCTGCAGTACCACATTCAGTTCTATTGATGATGCGCGTAGTACGCTTGATATCAAACCAGCGATGTCCTTCACCCAGCAATTCCACTCTGCGCAACAACAGGATCGCATCCAGAAGTGCTGCACCCGTTTCATTGCCTTCATCCACACCGCGTGCAGTACGCAACGCATTCAGATCTTCCAGAGCAGTTGGATTTCCAAGACGCTGTTTTGCTTCTGCCCGAATCAGCATCATCTCCCCTGCACGGAATACTTTAAAACTGTTTACGCCCGGGTATTTATCAACGATGGTTCGTTGAAAACCACCAATACCGGTTTGATCAAAGAGAATGACTCCTGGTTCGTCGTAAGCACCACCCATATCTTTAATAATATTACTGATCGGAGTTGCTACCCGGTAATTGGGATTGCCTCCGGAGATACCACCACCAGGTGTAAGCGAATTGTCAGAGGGAATCGACCAATACACTTCACTCGAAGGAGCAGCTTCTGTATCGGTTGAAAACGCTGCTACATAACCATCGGCATCTGTGAGTCCACGAGCATCCAATGCCGCAGTTGCTTCATCAATTGCTGCCTGCCAGTTTCCAGCATATAAATTGATTCGGGCCCGCATAGCATGAACTACTGTTTCATCAATGTAATAGCGGGCAGTATTTCCGGAAGGATTACCTCCCTGCTCAAAAGCAGTCAAGGCATTGTCGAGATCTTCAAAGATCCGGTCATAGACTTCTTTTACCGTATTTCGTGCCGGCAAAATAGTAAGCGGATTTAAAGGATCAAAACTGGTAACATAAGGAATTGCCAGCTCGGTAGAATTCCGATCGTATTGGGGAGCAAAATAACGCAACAAGTCAAAATGAGCATGTGCACGAATTGCCAGTGCCTGCCCCCGAACCGTTTTTGCTTCCGCCTCTGTATCTCCGGTCTCATATACAGGCAATGCCTGCAACACATTGTTCACACGGGAAATGATTTCATATCCTTGCCGGAACGCACCCTGTACCGCACCATTATCTGCATTGTAGGCCAGCTCAGATAAAATACGCCAGTTACCAAGACTTTCCAATGCCTCAATCATATCATCACCCATCATATCGGGTAATGCACTCCAGGCACTTGAAAATCCACTTGCTGCAGGATTATTGTAATACCTTACACTTTTAAATCCTTCATAACTTCCCTGAAGAGCAGATTGAACATCTTCAAAGGTTTTCAATTCGGTCAGTTCTGTCTGCGGTTCGGTTTCCAGCTGTTTGTTACAGGCACTCAGTACCAGCAGGCCTCCAGCTAAAATGGTTGTATATAAAAAACTACGTTTCATGTGTTCTGTTTTTGAGAATTAAAGGGTAAGGTTAACGCCTACGGTTACACGCTTTAAAGAAGGATACTGTGCTCCACTTACCGAGGCATTGGAGTTCGGATCTGCATCATTCACACTGGATACTTCCGGATCCCAGCCCTGGAACTTGAATTTGGTATACAGATTCTGACCCTGTACAAAAATTCGGAAGCCCTGGATCTTAAGGCGACTTACCACTTCTGCGGGTAAGGTATAGGCCAGTTGTACATTCCTCAACCGGAAGAAATCTCCTTTCTCCAGGAAGCGGGTAGTATTGGACTCTGTTGTTTCACTGATCCGGGGGAAATTGGTGATTTGTCCGGGTGTTGTCCAGGCCGTCAATCCACTTCTTGCAAAACCGGAAGTGGTATAACCATTGTATTCCACATTCAGGCGTGCATTGTTATAGATGTAGTTTCCGGCAGATAAAACACCGAAGGCAGAAAACTCGATCCCTTTATAACTTACCGTTGTAGTTAAACCAGCATTGTGCGGAGCATCACTTGTTCCCAACACCACCAGGTCATTTGCATCATACTGCTCTGTAATTGTTTTTCCATCGGCTTTATAGTACTGTGAATTTCCATTCGCCGGATTCACACCTGCATACCGTACCAGGTAAAAACTGTTGAAAGGTTTACCTACCTGGAGTGCCTGGAAGCTCTTGTACAATTGGAAATCCTGGCCATCCGGGAGCGACTTAATCGTATTTTTATTATACGCATAGTTCGCATCAATTGACCATTTGAAATTCCGCTTATTGATAATCTTCACACCAATGGAAGCTTCAATACCACGGTTCTGCATGCTACCATTGTTGCTCAGTAAGGTTCCATTTCCTCCACTGGTACTTGGAACAAAGGGAGAGAAATACAATCCCTTGGTTAAGCTGTTATACCATTCAACAGATGCCCGCACCCGCGATTGAAAGAATTCCATATCAGCACCTATGTTAAGTGTGCTTCTGATCTCCCAGGTCAGCAGGTTATTTCCCAAACGATTTACACTCAGGGAACCGCGACCACCATAACTACCTCTTCCATATTGTTGCAGATAAGGGAAATCGCCAATACCATTCTGGTTACCCACAGATCCGTAACTCGCTTTGAGTTTGAGGAAATTCATTGCATTGAACTTGAAAAAATCTTCATCGCTCACAATCCAGCTCGCACCTACTGATCCGTATTGTGTCCAGCGGTTCTCCGGGCTCAATTTGGATGAACCATCGGTTCTTCCTGTCAAGGTCAGAAAATAACGACCCTTATACGCATAATCCACTGATCCGAAATAAGACATCAGGGCATTGTTCTCCGGAAATCCACCACCTACAACCGGAATGAATCCATTGTCAACAGTTCCAGGTACCAACCCTGCTTCATTCTCAAACGGCAGCAGTAAGCCATAAGCTGTATAATTGAATGAACGGGATGTGTTTTTTACAAACTCCGTAAACAGCGATACTGACAAATTATGATCACCATCCTGATCCAGATCGGTTTTATAATTCAAACTGTTGGTTATAGTATACCGGAAACGTCTGTCCAGGCTTCTGGCGATTTCACCATTCCGGCGGAAATCCTGACCAAATGCTTCATTCTGACGAGCCGACTGCGTACCATTTTTGATGATACTAAATCCTTCCAATTGAGAATAATCGCCACCAGCATTGATACGATAGGTCAGGTTCTTCACCCAGGGTAATTTGTATTCCAGGTAAATATTTCCTGAACCTTTTAACTGCCAGCTGCGATTAGGGTTTTCAATCAGGTCTTCAGCCGGATTAATCCAGAAAGGGAACTGAACGGACTCTCCATAAGAACCATCCGCATTGTAGGGACGCTCATAAGGCAAGGCCCAGATTACAGTATTCAGCGGAGAACCAATACTCTGATCTCCTTCAAAAGTACCTGTATAACTTGACCAGCCGCCGGCCATATTGGCACCAATTTTCAGGTTATTATCAGTATGTGCGATGTTGATCCGGCCATTGTATTTTTTGATTCCGGTTCCAATCGTGATTCCTTCTTCATCGTAATAACCTAGTGAAGTATAAAATGTGGTTTTATCGGAACCACCTGAAGCAGAAATCTGGTGTGATTGCATACCCGCATTGCGGAAAACATGATCGTTCCAATTGGTATTGACCTTACTAAGCTCTTCCACATCTGCAGCCGACCAGCCCCAGGGGTTACCGGCAATATTCATTTCGAAATCCAGTTTTTCCTGGGTATTCATTAGTTTTAACTGATTCTCTGGAAGTCTTGCCGTACCGATCTGGCCATCATAGCTAAGACGCATACGTCCCGCTCTTCCCTTTTTGGTTGTAATCACAATTACCCCATTAGCACCACGTGATCCATAAATAGCAGTAGAAGCTGCATCTTTCAAAATGGTTACAGACTCAAAATCATTTTGGTTCATGGTGCTGAAATCACCCGCACGAATTTCAACTCCGTCCAGAATATACAAAGGCGCATTGGATCCATTGATGGATCCTTTACCACGGATGATTACATCCGCATTTCTACCCGGTTGCCCGGATCCTGTTTTTACGTTGATACCAGGTGCCTGTCCCTGTAACATCTGATCAAAAGAAGCATTCGGCTGTGTCCGGATATCATCAATTGACACTACAGATACAGAACCTGTATTGGCGCGACGTGTACGGGTTGCATATCCTGTTACCACCACTTCATTTAAGGAACGGCTGGCCTGTTTCATATTAACCAGCAGTTCATTTCCGGTGATTGCTACTTCTATTTCATCGTATCCAACATAGGTAAATACCAATGCACGTGCATTGTCTGGAGCAGAAACCGAGAATCCTCCCTGCTCATTGGTTGTGCCCAGAATGGCCCCATTTTTTACCCGAATGGAAGCTCCTACAACTGGACTTCCATCCTTTTCATCCACCACTTTACCCGTAACAGCTTTTTGTGCAGCTGCGGTTGTACTCAACGAAATCAAAACCGTTAAGTACAAGATAAATTTCCTCATAATGCTGTTTTTTCGTTAAATGTTTACTCTTCTTTTCGTGAAGGCAGAGACAATCAAAATTACCATTGCGTTGCAGGAACACTTTTAACATGTGTTGAGTGGTTATTTTTCAGGATGTATCACGTAAACTAGATGATTAAACATTCATGGAAGAAGTTTAACTTTATAAGGCATTCCATTCACTCACCATTAAAACAAATTCTATGTCAGTTGTAAAAGTGTTGGAATTGATGGCCAACTCCACAAAAAGTTGGGAAGATGCCGCCCAGCAGGCTGTTACCGAAGCTTCCAAAAGCCTGCATAATATCCGTTCCGTTTATATCCAGGACATGAGTGCCACAGTTGAAAATGGTAAGATAACCGCGTATCGTGTGACGGTTAAGTTGAGCTTTGAAATAGAGAAGTGAGACGTGAGACGTGAGATGTGAAAAGAAGTGAAAGGTGAAAGGTGAAAATTACAGTCCGATAACATTTCTTGGTTTACCCGCAATGAAAGCCTTTACGTTTGCGATGGTTTCCTCAAGCAGGCGTGTGCGTGCTTCGACGGAAGCCCAGGCAATATGCGGAGTGATCAGGCAATTTTTGGCGGTTAATAAAGGATTGTCTGCGGAAGGTGGTTCAACACTCAACACATCCAGTCCGGCTCCTGCTATCCATCCTTCATTCAATGCCTGCGCCAGGTCGGCTTCCACAATCAATGGTCCCCTGGCTGTATTTAATAGGTAGGATGTCTGCTTCATCTGACGCAACCTGGCTGCATTGATTATGTCTTTTGTTTGCGGTGTTAACGGACAATGCAAACTCACCACATCTGCCTCACGGAACAATTCATCCAGCTCTACCCATTTGAAACGTTGAGATTCCAGTCTTCCTTTTCGGGTTCGACTGTGAGCCAGCACTTCCATGCCCAGCGCTAATGCCATATCCGTCATTTTTTGACCGATATCACCCAATCCGATTAATCCCATTTTTTTTCCTGCCAACTCCACCAGAGGTTGTTGCCAGAAAGAAAAATCGGGAGCGTTAACCCATTGTCCCTGGTGCACCGCATCACTGTGCTGCTGTACACGATGTGTTAATTCAAACAATAAGGCAAAACACAACTGAACCACGGAATAACTGCTATAGCCCGGAACATTACTAACGGTGATGCCTAATTGTTTAGTTGCCTCTATATCTATTATATTAAATCCTGTTGCCAGTACACTGATGAATTTCAGTTCGGGTAACTCCGCTAGTTGATCCGCCGTTAGGGCTGTTTTATTCGTTAGTACAATCGTGGCTTCTTTTGCCCGCTCCACTACCTGATCAGGTGCTGTTCGGTCATAAACAATCAGTGTGCCCTGGGCTTCCAGGCCCTTCCAGCTAAGGTCACCCGGATTCAATGTATAACCATCCAGTACAACGATTTTCATCTTTCCCTATTTGTACACCAAATATATTATTTATGGTTTGCTAACCGTCATCCAGGTATACCCATTTGCAGGAATCGTTACTGTAATAGTGGCATTAAAATCGCGGTTGAGCGCAACGGTTTGTTTTCGGTTATCCGCCCATGTTAGTACAACTGATTGCTGCAAACCTGTATAATACAAGGGCAGCTGAATGGTACGCGTAATCGGCTTCCCGGTCGGATTGTATAACATCGCCAATCCTTTAACAGGAAGTCTGGGATCAACATGCAGGATTCCATCCCAATCTCTCCCATCAGCCCGCCTCAAATGAATCACATCGGCATTCAGAATTTCCCTGTACTTCTTATACCAACTGATTACTTTGATTACAGTTGCTTTGGTTGTTTCTGTATCATAGAGACGTGGCCCGCGATAACAGGCCTGTACCCCTGCACCATAATACTGCATCATCAGTTGCTCATAGTCTTTCAAATGCTCTGAAAGTGGCTCCAGGATGGCTTCCGGTCCGCCTCCCTGGTATTTTATCAGGGGAACAAAACCCCATCCCATGGAGGGCGTTTTTTCCCAAGTGCCATCATAAATATTTTGCCTGTTGAGGATTTTCTGTTGCTCGCGCGACAAAGAAAAATTCACTTCCCTGTAACCAATTGCGATCTTATGTGTACCATCCAGGAAATACCAATCAGGCGCATTTACATAAATCCCATTTTCATTACACCACCGATACAGGCTTTTTTGCAATTCCATTTGTTTCCATTGTGAATCATCCAGCCCGGTATGCCCGGGATGTTTGGTGGATGCACAGCGATCACCCGGATAAGGACCATCATTCTCAAACAGATCAAATCCCGTTTGGCTCATAAAGGTTTTTAACTTCTGAATATAATCCAGTCCCCACCGGCTTCCCAAACAGGGTGCATTGCCAAACATGGTGCCACCGGGTTTACCGGTTTTAGGGTTGATCACATCTTCCTCATCATTGATCCTGCGTGAGCTAAAAAGGGAGTAACTACCAATCAGGACCTTTTTGCTGTGTGCATAATCAGCCAGTTCCTTCCATTTTTTGATATTTTCGGCACTCGTATCTTCCATATTACAGTGACTGCCAAAGCTCAGGATCAATGCCTCATATCCGGTTGCTGCACACTGGTCCACAGCCGTTTTTACTTCTTCATCATTCTTGCTTACCAGGTGCATAAATATCGGGTTGGCTGTAACCCAGGGAGCAATGGTGCGATACATTTTCCGGATAGCCAGGCCATTTCGTTCCCGGTCTGCATTATCCTGGGCAAGTTCATAGGTTTTTACAGACTGAAGCGTGTCGGCGGGATGTAATTGTACACCCGGACCATGATCGGGATAGATCTCCAGCAAACAGGGTGTTTCATAATTATAATTTACCTGCGAAGTATATCCCGGATCCGTTTTCCAATGCAGGGTTTGATCACTTAATGTGTACCGCATCGCATTGTTAAATGCATAATTCGTTTCAAAATAAATGCCCGTTGGTTTTTTCATCTGCTCAGGACTTCCTATCACTGCACTCTCCTCTTCCACCATCGCCAGCACTTCATGCACCAGGCTGTCAATGAGCAAGCTTCGTGAGCTGTTATTAATTACCTGGAGCGATTTGCTAACCAATGGCAGGCCGCTGTACAGTTCATAATTTACCAGGATTTCAAGCCCTTTCAGTTCAGCTAACGGCGACCGATACCTGAAGATCAGTTTCTTTCCCGTAGCGGGTATCGCACCGGATGCCCAGCCTCTGGTTTTCCAGTTGAGAACAGGCTTTATCTCTTCTATCCGGTGCTCCTGGTATTGAAAGCTGCTGTCTGTAGCAGCCAGCCCATCCAGCCATTCAGGCAAAAAATAGGCTTTCTCATCCGGCACTTTTAATCCGCCAATTTTATAGGTTTTACCATTTATAGTAATGCGTGCCTCCTCCCGGATGGAACGTAATAATTGTCTTCCATTGGACAGATTGGTATAACTATAACAAACCAGGTTAGGTTGCAGGCGAAATTGCCGGCTGATTAGTCCATTGCTTAATTCAAGGTCTTTCCCATCCTTACTGGTTTTTACACTGGCGACAAAGGACTCCGGCTGCAGCAACCAATCCTTTGCCGGTACAACCTGGGAACCTGCATGGAGTGATAACATCAACAGAAAAAAAGGTAAACACCGCATACACAGTTGAATTTGTTGAAATATAAACCATTAGAGCCGAAGCGCCAGACGCAATCGTTTGAGCTAATCTTACTGTTCCCTTTGAACAATGCGTCCTGATCCTTGTTAACTTTTCCTAAATCGAGACGAAATGATAAAGTTTTTAGTACTTCCCATCAGCCTTTTGCTGGCATCCATTGGTTGGTGGAAACCCGTTGATTCAACTGCACATTTGAAGAATGCAGTAGTATGTCATCCCCTGGCAGACGATATGGTAAACTTTGCAAACGATCCTGCTTTCCAGGCCCTACATCCGATTCCGGTTGCCATTCAATGGGATGCAAAGGGCAGCATGATCAGCTATCCCACCAGTGATGGAAAAACTGCTTCTGCCTACCTGATTAAAGCTAAAAAGTCCAGCACTAAATGGCTGTTTGTATACCAGGAATGGTGGGGACTGAATGACCAGATCAAACAGGAAGCAGATCGCTTATATGCCGACCTCGGAGAAAAAGTAAATGTGATAGCCATTGATATGTATGATGGAAAAGTAACCAATGATCCGAAGATGGCCGGACAATACATGCAGGGTACAGATCCTGCACGCCTGGAAACCATCGTGAAAGGTGCATATAGTTATGCAGGTTCAAAAGCACAGGTTGCGAATATCGGTTGGTGCTTCGGTGGCAGCTGGTCGCTCCGCTCTGCACTTATTGGAAACAAACAAAATATCGGATCCGTAATTTATTATGGCATGCCGGTGAAAGATGTAGAGTTATTGAAGACCCTGAATTCCGATGTACTTGGACTTTTTGCAACTGAACAATACATTTCCAAAGAAATCATCGAGCAATTTGCAGCTGATATGAAAGCGGCAGGCAAATCCCTGGATTATAAAATTTTTGATGCAGTTCATGGTTTTGCGAATCCCAGTAATCCCAAACATGACCCTGCTAAAACACAGGAAGCCAATGCCATGGCACTGACTTACCTGAAGAAAAAATTTGGTGTATAAACTACTGGAGGATTATCCCTAGGAAGCAGACGAAAGTTCTGCAGCTTTTTGGGCAGCCCGTTCAGCGGGAGTAGGAAAAGCCTTGAATGGAAATTCTTCCCTGCTGAAAGAAGGATCTGTTAACACCTCCTGTAAATCCGATTTCCCATCCATATAACGGGCCAGCTTTTTAAAAAGAGCTGGCTTTTCTTTTTTCAGGATCAGGAAAGCTGCATTCGCACCGGCTTTTACAGCAATCGGAACACCGCCACCCAGTTCAGCCCAGTGACCACCCAGGATCAGGTTTTGCACCGGCGTCTGATAATGCGCGATTTTAGCCTGCATGTTGGCTCGTCCGGGTCTTGCTCCCATCATCGTACCATTTTTATTGCCTGTATAACGATAATGCGTAACCGGAGTAGCCACTTCATAAAACAGGATATGTTCCCGTAAGCCCGGTGCCACTTTTTCCTCTACTCTCCGGATCAGTTTCTCTCCGATTTCCTCCTTTAATTGACGGTAGGCTTCTCCGCGTATATAATTGCCTTCGGCATCTTTGGTAGTAAGCCATTCATCCCGGTAGTGCATCTCCGCGGGCATATAAACTGTGAGTGTACCCTGGTGTTCGGGGCAAAGTGATTTGTCACGCACCGTTGCTGCGAGCACACTCATTTCAACAGTATCCGGATCACCATTGGAATGAGCCTCAAATGGCTGTCCGTCATTGATGATATGAATCATCTCTTCACCAAAACCGAGCGCTTCAGCCGGACAATCCAATGCAATGGATAAGGTTACTGAGGAGGTATATAATTCTGCCTTCCGAAGTTTTTCCTTCAGTTTAGCAGGTATCACATGTTCCGGTAACATTTTCTCATATACAGTTTCAATATCATTTGCTGCAATCACGTACCTGCTCTTAAACGTATAGGGCTTCTTGCGATGCGTAAACTGCACACCGGTGGCCTTATTGTCCTCCACCAGGATCTGATTCACGGAACTTTGAAACAGTACCTGCCCGCCGCGGGATTCAATATTATGCTGCAGCCATTTGGGGATCATTTGGCTGCCACCTTTTGGAGGACTTTGAAAATCACCATAATAAGCCCAGCCAATGGGAACAAAACAACCAATTAGTTCGTGTTCTGCAGCAAAAATTTTATGTAGTCCCGGGTCCTTAAAAAATTTATTCAATCCTTTTTTCAATCCTTTTTCACCACTGTACATTACGTAGGGAATAAACGGCATTACAAAGCGAAACGTGTTATAGCCCGATTTGACCCTATCCCAGATTGACATATTCTCCTTGGCACGAAATACGGTGTTGAACTCCTTAAAAGACCGGCCCACTTTTTTTGCGCTGGCAAAAAAGCGTCGGATTCCTTTTTCCTCATGAGGAAATTCGCGAATCAACTGATCACGCCATTCATCCGGATTATTCGTGAGCAGGTAACTATGCGAATTGCCCTGGTAGCGACGAATGCGTTGTTGGGGAACAGCAACCGGATAATCTGAGCCGATAAGGTCGAAAATCCGGCAGATCAATCCACCCGGACCATACTGGTTCAGCCAGTGAATGGCTGTATCAAACAAGAATTGTTTGCGACGAAATCCCGCCAGGTAACCACCTGCATGGGGCTCTTTTTCCAGCACACAAACAGCATAACCGGCCTTACTCAACAGTGCTGCTGCGGTCAGTCCGCCCACACCTGAACCGATTATTATAACATCATAGGAGTCGTTTAAACCTGGTTTTAGCATGCGAGAAAATTACTAAACACTTGGCATTAGTTGTACATTTGAATAGGATATTGAATATATTTATTTCTATGAGTATGACAGAACAAGAGATCATAGAGAAAATAAACCACTTTCTGGCGGAAGAATTTGAAGTGGAACCGGAAAAAATCACCCCTGATGCCCATCTCAAGGAAACCCTGGAATTGGACAGCCTGGATTATATTGACCTGGCGGTAGTAATAGAACATCACCTCAACTTTAAAGTAAAGCCGGAGGACTTCACCCGCATGATAACTGTGCAGGATTTTTACCAGTATGCCTTTAGCCGCTGCGGAGTTTCTTAAACAGGTTTCTTTGCCATCTCGTCATCTGACCTGATCGACCAGTGGTAGCCCCCTGCTGCACACTTCATCCTGAAATTTATGCAGTTTATCCTCTTATTCCTTGCCTCCGGAGCCTTGGAAGATTACCTTGCCCCCAATTCATTAATCTTCAAACAACCTATCAACAATGAAAAAGATCTTGTTAACAGTAGCAGGATTGGCAGCAATCGTTGCGATTACAGCTATTGCCTGCCAGGCTCCGGTTACAGATTCCAAGGCTGCAGAAACTACTGCCACAGCAGAGGATGCGGTTAAACGGGGTGAATACCTTGTAAATACCATCGGATGCGACGATTGTCATACTCCTAAAAAAATGGGGGCTCATGGCCCTGAGCCGGATATGGAGTTCCGCTTTGCAGGTCACCTGGCTACACAACCAATCGGACCAATTGATACATCGGTTTTATCAAAGGGATGGCTGTTATTTGGACCTTCCTTAACCGCCGCTGTTGGCCCCTGGGGTGTTTCCTATGCAGCCAATATCAGTGGAGATTCAACCGGTATCGGTGCCTGGACAGAAGAGCAATTTTTCCGTGCTATGAGAGAAGGAAAATACAAGGGTCTGGAAGGCGGTCGCCCAATGTTACCACCTATGCCCTGGCCAAATTTTGCAAAGTTAAAGGATGATGACCTGCGTGCTATTTTTCTTTACCTGAAAGCTAGCAAGCCCATCAACAACGTAGTACCTGCTCCCAAGCAACTAAGTGCACTCTAAACAGGAGCTACCCTAAAAAATAAACCCGCCAACCGGCGGGTATTTTTTTGTCTCTTCACTTCTTTATACCACAACTCCATACTCCCTCTTCCATTCCTCCTTCTTCCATTCCTCCCGCTTCCTTTCCTCCACCATATCCCATTTCAGCAAAGGCAACTGCCCCAGTATCTTCTCCAGTAATAGTTCAAAAACCGGCGCGGGTAAACTGGATTCCATAGAATTCAGCCATATTGCAATGTCTTCATCATCCATATCCTTAATCATCCAGGAACAAAGCTCCAGCCATTCAGATAAAGGTTGTTTGCCTTCAATGCGAAGCTGCAACATATAAAGTGCATCATCCGAATAATGTTTCCACAACAAGGGGTTCAACATTTCTTCCTGCCGCTGCATGGCCTGAATCACCCAATCTGACAATTTCCGGAAACTGGCCCTGAAAAGAACACCAGCCCATTTATTGGCACGGTCGGATCCTGCTTCTTTATCAAAAACCAGCATATGATCCAGGATTCGGTCCAATGGAGAATTACGTACTTGCTGGCTCGCAGCAAAACATTCCGGTACTTTTTTCTCAAAAACGAGTAATGCAGGAATGATATACCTACTTTCTTCCTCAGCCTGCCGCTGACAGGCAAGCACCAGTTCGATCACCTGATCGAACCGATGCTGCACCTGCTGGGGTTTGGTAAAGTTCGTAAACTGCAATTGCAGGCTGGCATCCAGCAACTGCGCCCGAAGCGCGCTGTGTGATGTCTGAAATAAATTGAACCTGCGCATATAGATTAGGTTTAATTGCTTGCTTCTCGGTACACAAAGTTTTCAAGTGTAACCTCCCGGCTTGTTCCTACGCGCGCGATCTTCATTTTAGTAGGATAAAAACCTGCCACTTTGAATTTCTGCGGTTGAGGAATCGCCCTTTCAAAGAGATTAGACTGTTCAATGAACGCTTTGGTTACCATTGGTTCCAGGAAATTCACCTTCCCATCATAGGAACCATAGATAAATGTTTCAGTAAATGCTGACCCGTTTAACTCCGGTGCCGTTGCATCCAGCCAGTGTTTTCCCATCTGAGGAACTCCACCTGGAGGCGCGATATAAGTTGCCGGCAGGAAAGCTGCATCCGGAAGGTTATCAAATCCGGCCGCATTCGTTTCATAGGGAGGAATGGCCAACCGCTCTGCTTCACTGATCATGTAAAAGTGAAAATCAAAATGGGGTTTGGTGTACACATTCTCAGGTTCATGTCCTGCAGGATTCCAATCCAGTCCGATATGTTTGAAGGGTGTAACCAGTTCCGCCTTTGCATGCAGCGGAAGCGTAACACTATTGGCATGATTATGCCCCTGGTCGCCACCTACTGGTAAATTATTCCAGGCCTGGTCATTGATCGAGATACCCATCTTTTCTGGTTTGCCATCCTTTCCTACCTGGACAAAAGAATGCGCTTTGCCTCCGTGAAATGCTACCTGCGGACCTTGAAATACACCGCCTTTTTCGTCCTTGTCTTTACTGCAGGCACTAAATCCGATAATCGCTGCCAGCAGCAGCAGCTTTGTTGCTCTTTTTTTCATGTTGGTTGTTTTTATGGTTAATGGTTAATGAATTTTTCAACAGTAATTCCCGTACATACAAGGCCGTTAGTGCCTGGGGCTGGTATTGCATGAACTCCCGCGACATTTCTTTCACGCGCTGGCGATAGCTGTCCTGCTGCAGGATTTCCTCCACTGCTGCACGTATCTTTCCAGGTTTTGGCCGCTCTGTTTTCAGGTTGATACCAAGTCCGAAATACCCCACCCTGGCATTGATCTCACTCTTACCCTCATGGATACCCGCTACTACCATGGGCACTCCATGTTGTATTGACAGCAATACGCCACCATATCCGCCATTCGATATATAGACATCAGTATAGGGAAGGACTTCATCAAAAGGGATATAATCCTCAATGATAATATTGGGTGTGCTGTATTTTTTCAACAGTGCATCGCGACCAAATCCGCCGGTTGTAACCACCAGCAGGCAGTTGCTGTCTTTTAATGCTTCGATAGCCGGCTCCAGTAATTTGGAACAGTCTTTTTCAAAAGTTCCCTGCGTGATGAGCACTACCCGGTTGTAGGAGGATAACCTGGCATCATACCAGGGTTCCCGGTTCTTCCATTTCTTCAGAGGTAAAACCGGACCGATATACCGTATCTGCTCACTCAAATCCGGGCGCTCATATTCAAACCCGGGTGTACCACTTTGCAGGTAGAGATCGGATTTGGAAATACACATGTCAAAGAGATACTGGTTTCCATGTTCAATGCCATGCTGCTCCAGCAGGGAATGCATTAACCGGAAAGAGGGCTGAAAAAGAAAATCCAGTACCAGGAATCGCAGGAACCTATGAAACAGTTTTCCCAGAAAGGTATTCGAAGGTGTTAGTCCAAGGCCCATCGGGGGAAGCTGCCGGGAAGTTTCAACCAGTGGCACAATACCAATTGAAAGCACCGGAATGTTCATTTTTTCTTTCACGTAGGGAATACCCATGTATGCACAGTCCGCTATCAGCAGGTCAAAAGGAAATTCAGCATACACCGCTTTCAGATCGCGGTAATATTCCGGCCCTCTTTTGATGAAAAACTCCTGCATGTCAAAATTGAGCTGCGCGATTTTGCCTTTTTTTTTGGAACGCTCCGGAAGCAACACATCAATATTCTGCACATTGATATCCAATGCTTCCCGGAAGGGGAAAAAGCGAATTCCGAGTTGCCGGATCTTTCCTTCGTATAACTCAGAACAGTACCAGGCAATTTCATAGCCCTCTTCCAACAGATGGGCAGCCAGTGAAGTGAGTGGATTGAAATGCCCGTCTGCCGGTACATTGGCGAACAGGATCTTCCTGCCGGTTGATAATTTCATAGCTGATCGATAAGGTTATTAAAAGCGTCTGCAATATTAAATTGCCCAAAGCCCCGGGGAAAGGCATTGCTGCATGAAACCGCAAAAACTTGCACCCAACTGTAACCAGCTTATCTTGATTACAGCTTATCCATTAAATTCATCAATCCATCCACGATTCTGGCATATTAGTAAAGGCATTCCTTTTGGTACCTTTCACCGGAGTATATTTGAGTACCTGAACAAACGAATGTTGAAGCAATCCCTCCTTTCAGTACTGCTTTTTTTTGCAGGATGCACAGCATCCCTGCTGGCACAACAGGCCAGACAGTATTCTTTTACACAATACAGTACGGCAAACGGACTTGTATCCAATCATGTGAATGCAGTTGGCCAGGATAAAAAAGGATATATCTGGCTGGCCACTACCAATGGGTTGCAGCGATTTGATGGCAGGGAATTTATCACCTTCAAACACCATCCAAATCAGCCCAACAGCATACCTTCCAATAACCTGGCTACTATGTTCTGCGATTCAAAAGGCAGGGTGTGGATTATTAATGAAGAAAACCAAATTGGGCTGTTTGACAATGAACGCTTCACTTATAAGGATGTAGAAGCTGAAATGCCTCCGAGATCACTGAATATTTTTCATACCTCTATCTTTAAAGAGGACTGGAAAGGAACCCTCTACCTGCTGATGATTGGAAGAGGCGTATTCCGCCTGGATGAAAGCCAACAGCGCTTCCTGCCAATCAGCAGGGAGGTAACGCTTCCTGCAAACTGGACCGTTCTCTATTTTCAACCGGATGCCAATCGTAAAG
The DNA here is from genome assembly GCF_021491375.1 of Flavihumibacter fluminis. GTDB lineage: Bacteria > Bacteroidota > Bacteroidia > Chitinophagales > Chitinophagaceae > Flavihumibacter > Flavihumibacter fluminis. The sequence goes on along the minus strand of NZ_JAKEVY010000002.1, from coordinate 992,884 downwards.
TGCTCTGGCTGGGATGCGACTCGGGGTTGGTCAAATACGAACCGGATCTGAAAAGACTCTCCTATCCCGGGAACAACCGGTCCAGGGACCCAATCATCGACAGCTTTGCAGGTATACATAATATCCAGGGAATTGAACCCATTCACAATAGTAAAAGCCTGGCACTGTTTCACTGGCCTTATCGACATCCTGTTCCTTATTTCTATTGGTACGATGGCAATACGGGCAAAAAGACTCGCCATTATATTGGACCTTACATTCCAAGAGTCTATCATGAATTCAGAGGTATGTCCCAACAAAAAAACGGAACGATCTGGGTGTATGGGCTGCCCTTTATTGCTGAGTTCGATACCTTACACCAACGATTTCAGTTTGTACATCAGACTGCCCCCTACACAGAAAAATTTCGGTTTGATGTAGGTCTGCAAGCATATGAAGACCGACAAGAAAATCTTTGGCTGGCAACAACAGACGGCCTGTTTTTATTCAATCCAACAGCCCAGGCATTTAATGCTTATTACCTGGTTAGGCCGGGAGAAAAAAATGTGCAGGACGGTCCGGTTGAGCATGTTCAGCAATTAAAAAATGGCCAGATCCTGGTAGCCACCTGGGGAGCAGGATTATATCTCTATGATAAGCAATTCAGGCCACTGGAACTACCGGCTGCATTCAATCCCTGGAAGAATACAATGACCATCTGGAGTATCCTGGAACACAGTAAAACAGGGCTGATTTTTCTAGGTGAACAAACCGGATTTCTAAAGATCTACAATCCCAAAACTGGTACCGTACGCAACGACCAACCCTCCATTTTCAAATAACGAACCATCCGGCAAATGGTGGAAGACCGGGAAGGAAATATCTGGTTTGGTACCCAGGGCGGACGTCTGATCAAATGGGATTTTAAAAAATCAGGCGGAGATCCCACTAAAGCATATGAACTCATCCATGAAATCGGACTGGTACATAAACTGTATATAGATTGGGATGGCAGTTTATGGGTCGGCACGCTTGGCTGGGGCACCTATCATATTGATCCGGTTACCGGGGTTATCCTCCATCATATTACACGCTCTTCTGAAAGCGGTTGGAAAACAGGGAATGATTCCCCAACCGATATCATCCGGTATAATGACAGCCTGTTGCTGCTGGCTACTGCCAATCTAACGGTACTGAATACGCGCAGTATGACCCACCGGATTATTTCTGCAGATGACGGACTTCCTTCCAATTCCGCATCCTACCTGCAAATTGACAGAAGAGGCCGTGTATGGATAGGTTTGCAGGATGGTTTGTGCCGCTGGAATCTTTCTCAGAACTCCTTTACGGTCTTTGATCGCCGGGATGGAATTCAGTTTGATAATTTCACTTCAGGTGGTGCTTATCGTATCGGTGACTCCCTGCTTGCTTTTACTACCAGTCACAATTTCCTGGTGTTTGATCCCGAAATGGTAATGCATTCCACCCGCCCGCCACAGGTAACCATTACTGATTTGAAAGTACTGAACAAAAGAATGAATTACGATTCAATCATGCGGGAAGGACGCATGGAATTAAATCATAGAAACAATTCTATCACCATCGATTATGCTTCGCTTCAATACCTGGAACACGGACAACTTACGTATTATCATAAACTGGAGGGACTCGATGAATACTGGGTTCGTTCCACCCGAAATCAGGCTATTTATAACTACCTGCCCTATCGCAATTATACCTTCCTCGTAAAAGCGGTTAATGGTGATGGTGAGGAATCGGAAGCCGTTACCCGTCTGATTATCCAGGTGCGCCCTCCTTTCTGGCGTTCCTATTGGTTTATGGCGATGATGGTCTTTCTTCTGCTGGCTTTTCTATACTGGCTCGATCGCCTTCGGATGCAAAAGATCCGGGCAACAGAAAGTATACGGACCCGGATTGCCACCAGTTTAACAGAAGACCTGACCAATTCACTGAGCAGCATTAATATTTCTAGTGAACTCGCAAAAAATAAAATTGAACAGGACCGTGAGCGTACGCGGGATTATATCCACCAGATCAGTGAAACCAGCAACCGTATGACACAGGCCATGTATGATATGGTTTGGAGCATCAATCCACAGAATGATCAGATGGTGAAAACCCTGGAGCGGATGAAACAATTTGCACTTGAGCAGGAATCCTTTAATGATGTCAATATTCAGATTGAAGCCGACCCGCATATCGAGGACAAACATTCGGATATGGAACACCGTTATGAACTGCTCTCCATCTATAAGGAAGCGATCACCAATGCAGTGAAACATTCCGGTGCGCGTAATATCCAGGTACAACTGCGTCTCCGCAAACAGAAACTGCAACTACTGATCCAGGATGATGGCAAGGGCTTTAATACATCCGGTGTAGCCAAAGGCCGCGGTATCCTCGACATGAAACGTCGCGCTGCCGCCATCAATGCCAACCTTGAAATTTTATCTGAAAAAAATACGGGAACCCTGGTGAGACTGGAGATGAAGTTGAAAACGTGAAATGTCAGACGTCAGACGTGAGACGTATGGATTAGGAGACAAAGGAGAAGGGAGACAAAGGAGGAGGGAGACTAGAGACAAAGGAGGCAGGAGGAAAGGTCCAAGAAAAACAAAAACATCATATCAGCAATTTGAGATTTTAAGTTCACAAAAGCTCATGTGGCTTCCCGTCTCCTTTGTCTCCCTTCTCCCTCTTCCATTCTTACTTCCCCATCCAACGTTTGAAGTCGGTTACCTTCTCCCGGCTGACAATGGCCTCTTTATCAACCACGGGCTGAAGATGCAAGAGCAGGCGATTGCCAAAATAATCATGGATCTGATCCACGCTTTCGATGGAGACATAAAATGAGCGACTGATCCGGAAATACCGGTCAGGGTCGAGCATGGCTTCCAGCTCATCCATGGTATAATCTACGATGAACTTTCTGTTGTCCTTGGTCTTGAAAAAATTAACGCGCCCATCACTATAGAAATAGGCGATTTCATCCACTTCCACACTTACGAGTTTTTGTCCCTGTTTCACCAGGAAGCGTTTCCGAAACTCTTTGGGTTGTAATCGCTGCTGTAATTCTTTTACCAGGCTATCCATGTTCAGGTTGCCCGAAGGCTCAGCACCCAGCAGCATTTTTTTCATCCGGTGAAATTTGTCCAGGGCTGCTTCCAGGTCTTCTTTCTGAACCGGTTTGAGCAGGTAATCCACGCTGTTTACCTTAAATGCTTTCAGCGCATACTCATCATAGGAAGTGGTGAAAATTACCGTGGTATTCACCTCAACCTTATCGAAGATTTCAAAACTCTGTCCATCTGCCAGTTCTATGTCCATCAGGATCAGATCCGGCGTGGGATTTTCCTGCAACCATTTAACTGAAGACCGGATGCTATCTGTAATACCTACCACTTCCGCGTCGGATGTCACAGATTGCAGGGTCTTCTGCAGTTTCTTTACTGCCAGTTCTTCATCTTCAACAATGAGTACTTTCATACAAACGATATTACACAAAATTAATATGCCCCGTCCGCCTCTGGTATAAGAAGCGGATTAGTTGCTAAAATCAGTGCATGAACTGTAAATCAGGGCTGAATCAACGGTACAATAACCGAAAACTCTTTCCCGTCATCCCGGATCAGGATCTCCTCCTGCTTCATCAGCCGGTATTTGTTATGGATATTATTAAGTCCCACTTTATTGGAAAAAACCATCCGGTTCTTTCGCTGCAGGTTGTTGGTAACAATGAGTTTACGGCTATTGGTAGTGAGCAACTGAATCACGAGCGGGCTATCGCGAAGAATCATGTTATGCTTAACTGCATTTTCTACAAGGATCTGAAGTGTCAGCGGCGGAATCAGGTAATGCAGCAGCTTTTCATCGACCTTTAGTTCCATATCCAGGCCATCGCCGTAACGCGTTTTGAGCAGGTGGAAATAACTATGAATGAATTGTAATTCGGTTTCCAGGGTAGTGAGACCATCTTCATTCGTACGCAACATATACCGGTACACCTTACTCATTTCATCCAGGAATTTCTCAGCCTTTCCCGGATCTTCACTGATTAAACTGGACAGGGAATTGAGACTGTTGAACAAAAAGTGCGGATTTACCTGGCCCTTGAGTCCCTCCAGCTGGCTTTGCAGGTTTTCTTTTTTCAATTGCTCCGCTTCATCTACAAGAACTCTCCATTTCTCGTAAAAGGTGGCTCCCTCATTAAAACTGGTTGCCAGCAAATTACAGGCTAAACCAACCATAAGCGTCCAGAAGAAATTGGTATAATTCATGGTAAAGCCCATAAAACCGAGGTAATCATAGCCCCAAAACAAAAGACTTATCCCTGCTGTCATCATTAAGATATAAGCAAGTAAACTGAAGCCGATCCGCTTGAATGTCTGGCTGTATTTTGGATACTTATGCAAAAAAATAACAGCTACCATTCCGCAGGAAACATACACCAGAAAGATCACTGCCAGTGTAATCAGGGTGGCAGTCAGAAATCCGGATAAAGACTGGAAATACTTGCTTCCAAAGAGTAAAATATTCGCAATAATAGCAAAAGGTGGCAGCAGCAGTGCCGCTATCCACCTTTCACTTTTGGAATATTTCAGGAAGGCCATACTGTTCAACATCCAGACTTTTTTTCAAGATAGCCCATTGAGGGTATCGCCCAAAGTCAGATGGTACAAAGTTGCAGGATTAACGATGAATTGCAGTATTTGCCGGTTGAATTGTGATTAATTCACCCGGCTTGTCTGCGCACTGTAGGTGCTTTCGAAAATCTTATCCGCATTACCGGCCTCAAATCCTTCGCGCCGATGCTCCCTACGAATCTGGTCAGCAGGCAGGTGCTGGAATTCTTTCAGCACCCCACGCTCTGCAAATTCAACATAGGAACCCGCAATCAGATGGTTCTCACCTCCCGCAAACTGTGCCTCTACTTTGCGGGCAACAGTTGACGACTGGCGCAGGTAACCATCCGGGCTCGCCTTGATCTTGCCTCCCGAATCATTTAATACAAAACCATTGCGTTCCAGGAATTCATTAAACGCTTCGAGGCGATTGAATCCTTCCGGCAGGTTATGCACACTTACGGTAAAATGATTTAGATAATAACGGTTATAAATAACCCAGGCAGCGTATTCACTTTCCTTGCCGAGTTCGAGGAAATCAGCATAGGTAGGTGTGGGCCAGAGTCCGCTGTGCAGGAACTGATCCACGGCAGCAGCATCATTCAGGTCCAAAGCATCCACCGGATCACTGGTCACTTCATCTGTGTAAGAGCGAATGATGGACTGTGTTACAGGACTCAGGTCCTGTACACGTAATTCACTGATGAAAATACGCGGGTATTGAGGAGCAGGTGGTGCATACCAGTAAGCATCCAGCTTTTTCTCCCTGAACACATAATGATCCATCCGCCTGTATCCCAGATGCAGGAAGATCTTTTCCAGCGATTGGATACCTAAATGCGGAACGCCCATAGTTCTGAATGCGATATGGTCATTCTCTATATCTTCCGCCTTTTCAATCAGCCCTTCCTTAATCATGGCGGCGATGATACCCTGCACATCGGGTACTCTTTCCTGGTAGCGGCGCATGAGTCCGCCCAGCACTTGTTCTAAAGCACTATTCTGTGTCATAGCTCGGGTGAGGTTATTTCGCGGATTCGTGGTTTAGGTACAGCGATCCATTTTTGGTTTTGATGAAGGCATCAAATGGAATTTCTTCCTGCTTGATGAAACCCTGTTTTGGCAGGGTGCCATTCGCCACCATTTCAACTACGGCAGCAACAGAAGCAGCAGTTGTCCAGCTGATGGCTCTCCATTCTTTACCATGAATGAGGATCGGATGATAGGCCTGGTAAAATTCTTCGCGGGCCAATTGATCACCCTTCCATCCTTCCACTACCGCATATACATATACAACATCTTCGCGGACAGGAGGTTTTGCTTCCGTCAGGATTTGCTCCACCAGTTCACGCTTTTCTTTCAGGATCAGTTCATATAAAAGGAAGCGCATCAGCTTGGCATGCCCCGGATAACGCATGGTTTTGTAGTTCAGGGTATCAACTTTACCAGCCAGGGTTTCGCACATGGTACCTAAACCACCGGAAGTACTAAAGGCTTCGAATTCCTGTCCCTCGATATTGATCATCTCAATACCATCCAGGGAAGGCACCATTTTGCGCTGACCATTATGGATCACTTCAGCATCATTGATATACTCATTGATTACACCAGCGGGCGACCAGGTAAAGGAATAGCCCATCAGGCCATTTGGATAGCGGGGAAGCGCTCCCACGCGCAGTTCCACATCGCGCAGCTTGGTAAAACGATTGTACAAATCTGCTCCCACAATACCAATAAAACCAGGTGCCAGACCACACTGAGGAGCCATCACACCTTTGGAAGTTTTGGCCATTTCGCGAATCGCGGTTGTGGTAGGCACATCTTCTGTAAGATCGAAATAATGAATACCCAGTGCATGCGCAGCCTGGGCAACAGGCAGGTTCAGGTTATAAGGCAAACAGGATACTACGGCATCCTTATCAGCCAGGAAGGAACGCAGTTGATCGGCATCATTAACCGAACCGGTAACCACATCAAAAGGAACTTCAGTAGCCGGCTTTTGACGATCAAAACCGGTAACTGTGAAAACATCGCTCAGCAGGGTCCCAACGAGGGAACCAACCTTACCGAGACCAATAACAGCAACATTCTTCATTACAAGGAAGTTTAATGTATGAATTAATGGAAATCAGTGAAAACAATAAAAAATAGGGGGATAACGCCAGGGTCACCGGATCACTTGAATAAAAAGAAACTACTGGCGCACGGGGATCAGGGAATATTAGCACAGGCAGACCGGAGGAAGGCCAGGTAAGCACCAAATATGTTAATACGTGCATTCATGCCTGTGAAAAAAGTACTTTTGGATACGCCGACGAAATTACGGGATTCCTTTAAAAATTTCCCGTTTAATCTGGAATATTTTATTACCTTTGCCAACCTTTTAAAAAGGTAGTCATGAGTAGCAGACGGGAATTTGATATCGCTTTTGTGGGACTGAAGCCCGGGATTCATGAGTATCAGTACGAGATCGGCGATCGCTTTTTTGAAGCGTATCAGTCAACCGAATTCAGGAATTGCGCCGCGCAGGTGAAACTGTCGCTGGATAAGAAGAATGGATTCATGTTGCTGAAGTTCGAGATCGGAGGAAAAGCAGAAGTGGTTTGCGATCGGTGCGGGAGTAACAGTTTACCCTGGAATCTGTTGGATGAGTTTAATATTGTGGTGAAACTGGTAGACAATCCCGAAGAGATGAACGAGCAGGAAGAAGATCCGGATGTGTACTATATCTCAAGAGGCGAAAGTCATTTGCATGTAGCCGACTGGATTTATGAATTCTTGCTGCTGAGTTTACCTATGCAAACCATGTGTGACACTGCCGAAGCGGGAAGTCATCCCTACTGTAACCAGGAAGCCCTGGCTATTCTGAAGAAGATGGAAACCGGTGAGGAGAACCAGTCAGAGAGTACCAATCCGCTCTGGAAAGGATTGGAAAAATTTAAGGACCTGGATAATTGATTTTTGTATTTATAAATTGTTGAGAGATGCCAAATCCGAAACGCAGACATTCACAGCAACGTAGTGCTAAAAGAAGAACGCATTACAAGGCTTCAGCCGCTACACTCAGCACAGATAGCACTACTGGTGAACTGCATGTACGTCACCGTGCGCATGTGAGTGAAGGAAAATTGTTCTACAAGGGTAAGCTGGTGAGCGAGAAAGCGCCCATCAAGAAGTAATTAACCTGTATACAATACAAACGATTTGCCGGAGATGAAAATCGGTCTGGACATGATGGGTGGAGACTTTGCACCGTTAGAAGCGGTAAAAAGTTTGCAACTGTATCTGTCTGGCACGACTTCTCCGGCGAACCTGTTTTTATTCGGCGATGAAGCTCAGCTCCAACCGCTGCTGGAGGAATACAATATTCCCCTGGAAGCGGTTAAAATTGTGCATGCTCCTGAAGTAATCGGGATGCATGAACATCCGACCAAAGCGCTGAAAGAAAAACAACAGTCTTCCATTGCTATTGGATTCGGATACCTGGGCAAAGGCGTTATTGATGCCTTTATCAGTGCAGGTAATACCGGAGCGATGCTGGTAGGCGCAGTTTATTCCCTCAAAGCGATGGAAGGTGTATTAAGGCCTACCATTTCCACCATTATTCCAAAAGAAAATGGTGGTACCGGTTTGTTACTGGATGTCGGCCTGAATGCCGATTGCAAACCAGAAAACCTGAACCAGTTCGCGCTGCTGGGTTCACTGTATGCAAAGCATATCCTGGGTGTTGATAATCCCCGGGTGGCGCTGATTAATATCGGCGAAGAAGAAGGCAAGGGCAATCTGCTGGCCCAGGCTACCTATCCCCTCTTAAAGGAAAATACCGCGATCAATTTTGTTGGTAATATCGAAGGCCGCGATGTGTTACTGGATAAAGCGGATGTAATGGTATGCGAAGGTTTTACCGGAAATATTATCCTGAAGCTGGCTGAATCTATTTACGAGATCACAGATCGCAAAGGCATTCACCACGAATACTTTGATCGCTTCAATTTTGAAAACTATGGTGGCACACCTGTTCTGGGTGTGAATAAGCCGGTTATTATTGGCCATGGAATCTCTCAGTCCAGGGCCTTTTCCAACATGATTACATTGGCGGAGAAAATGATCGACAGCAACCTGCTACAGATTATGCAGGAAAGCTTCCAATCCTGATTTGTTTCATTTTTTTAGCTGAAATGCTTCCAAAACGCCAAGTATAGCTACTTTGGTGCCCAATGGAATACCAGCCAGGTCAACCTGAAAATCACCGTTGTGTGCGTTAAAGGGAAGTGCTTTCCCATCCTTAATGGCCTGTGCAAAAACAGCTGGATTCGCTATGCCTACATTGTAATAGCAATACACTTTTCTATTATTATGAATAACAAGGTGATGAAAATCTTCCGAACCCATAACGGCAGGCAACTGCTTTTCACGAAGAATCTGATTATCAGGAAGCAATTTTCTTACTCCTGTCAATACTGCTGCAGTTAGCGTCGTATCATTATCCAAAGGATAGGCGAATCCCTTCATCTTCATTTCAGGATACAATTCTTTGGGTAGATTATAACTGTGCGCTATGCCCTCATTAATTTTTTTGATTCCTTCAATCATCAGGTTTCGGTCAGCCTCATCAAACCAGCGCAAATTGATTTTTATCAGTGCAGTTGCAGGAATAACATTGTTATCACTACCTGCCTGCACGCTACCTACAGTAAGAACAGCTGCTTTTTGAGGGTCAACCGCCCGACTCACAATCACCTGGTACTGCATAATAGCTGCCGCTGCCATCACAATAGGGTCCTTGCTCAATTGCGGATTACTTCCATGTCCGCCTATCCCCTTAAACACAACATCAATCTGATCTGTGCCCGCCATACGCACACCACTTGCAATGGCTACCACACCAACTGGTACAGGGGCACTGTGAATACCAAGTAAATAATCTGGCTCGGGAATGCCATGTTTTGTATAAAGCCCATCTTTGACCATTGCCTCTGCGCCTAAAATGGGTTCTTCTGCTGGTTGCCCTACTACAATGAAGGTTCCCTTCCAGGCATTTTTCATTTGTGCCATGGCCCGTGCCAACCCAATCAACCAGGTTACATGTGCATCATGCCCACAGGCATGCATAACCGGTGATTCAGATCCATCCTCACGCTTCACTACTTTTGTACTCGCATACGGCAGACCGGTAGTTTCTTTTACTGCATTGCAATCCATATCACCCCGCCACATGATTATGGGCCCTTCCCCATTTTTCAGAATGCCTGCCACTCCTGTAATACCTATACCTGTTTTAACATCGTAACCAGCCGCCTGCAGTTCTTTGGCAACAATAGCAGCAGTTCGTGTTTCCATAAAACCCAATTCGGGATTCGCATGGATGTCTTTAAATATCTCCACCAGATTAGCAGAATCGGATCCCACCAACTTGTTTATTTCAGCCAGTCGGCTGTCAGAACTTGTAACTTTTGCTGTTTTTTTCTTTTGCGCCTGAGCGTTCAAACAGCAGGTAAATGTAACCAGTAGTACCGCGCAGCTAAGGACTTGAGCTGATTTCCGAACATTTTTCATAAGCAACATAATTTTTAATATGCTACTTTCAAATCTGCCGTAACCTGAGAATTTCTCGATTTATTCGGATTTCTATTCCTGAATATATAAATTTTATCACAAGTGTATAATTAATTAATTGATCTTTCTCTATGTTATTCAATTATATCTCAGAATACTTCGCGCAATTAAACAAACCACATTTCCTGATTTGCACCCTGATTACCGCGCTGTTGATTACAGGTAATTATTACTGGGGCTGGGAGAAGCAGTGGATTTATAACTTACCAACGCGCCCACAACGCGTACTCGGATTTTACTTCGTTTATGCATTGGCGTTTACACTTCCCTATCTGCTCTATTGGCTGCTGGTACCGGGTTTCAACTGGAATCCCGCATTGATTTTGATAATTGCCTTAGCCCCCCTCGTATTTGCCCTGAAATCAGGGATGGGCGGATGGCAGGAATGGGTGCAGGCAGCCCGCCCGGGTATAGAAGGTCATCGCATCAATGTACTAATCAACTGGCCAATTCGATTAGTCGTAACTGTTAGTATACTGATCCTGATCTACACAATACTTTATGGTCGCTTGACCGGGTTTGCTTCCGCAACCGGTTTGAAGCTGGCAGGCGTTAACTGGACACCCTACCTGATCATGCTGGCAGTAATTATTCCGCTGGTGAGTTTTGCTGCTACACAGGCTGATTTCTTGCAGACCTATCCCAAAATGAAATTGCTTCAATTGAATGCTGCCCCTGCCCCATCACTTTGGCAAAAAATCGCTTTTCAACTGGCCTACGGGTCTGATTTTTTTACCATTGAATTGTTCTTTCGCGGGTTCCTGGTGGTCTTGTTAGCACGCTGGATTGGTCCGGCTGCTATTTTACCGATGGCGGTGTTTTACTGTTCCATTCATTTCGGAAAACCCATGCTGGAATGTATCTCCTCGTATTTTGGTGGCCTGCTGCTCGGCATCTTTGCCTGTTATTCGCAATCGATTTACGGGGGCATTGTGGTGCACCTGGGACTTGCCTGGATGATGGAACTGGCAGCTTCGATTGCCTTGTACTGGAAGAAATAGGCACACCATTTATTTGCAGTAATTTAGCGCCATGGCACCCGATATCAGCAAGGAAATTGAATTTCAAACTGCCCGCAGTGGTGGCAAAGGCGGACAAAATGTGAACAAGGTGGAAACCATGGTCCAGGGGCGATGGATTCCTTCCCTATCGGTTGCCCTGAATGATGAGCAGCGCGCACTGGTGTTGCAAAAACTGCAACACCTGCTGAATAAAGATGGCAGCATCTTATTGAAATCCCAGGAAGAGCGGTCTCAGTCTGGCAATAAAGAACGCGTGCTGCGCAAATTCCAGGACTTGCTGGAAAAAGCCCTGGTCAAAAAGAAAGCTCGGATCGCGACCAAAATCTCCAAAGCCGTACATGAAAAGCGCATCGAATCCAAAAAACAGAAAGGCACCGTGAAAGCTACCCGAAAAAAGATTCGTCCCGGCAGTTGGGATTGATCCTTTAAAAATTGCATTAAATGAAATATCAATTCAGCTTCTTATTGATTTTACTGATTCAGGCATCCTTTGTTTCTTCTTTAGCACAGGATCCGTTGAGCCGGGTAAAATTAGTCGGACAGATGAAAGATGTTATGTGGAAAGGAGAGTTAAAAGGAAAGATTTCCCTGGACACCATTGCGGATAAACAGCACCTTTATGGAATAGGTCCTGTTGAATATTTATCGGGTGAAATTCTGATTATTGATGGCAAGTCCTATAAATCTACTGTGATTTCACAAACAGCCATGCGAGTGGAGGAAACATTTAACCTTAAAGCTCCTTTTTTCGGCTATGCTCATATACCAGCATGGCAGGAAATAATGCTGCCGCCTTCCATTCAAACCATAGAGGCGTTGGAAGTATATTTGGATCAACAAACCAAACAAGCACCACGCCCCTTTCTATTCAAACTCTCCGGTATAGCAGAGGAGGCGATTATTCATATTGTGAATCTTCCCCAGGGAGCAACTGTACGTTCACCACAGGATGCTCATCAAGGCAATGTCAATTATATGATTTCTGATCAGTCTGTTGATATCGTTGGATTTTTCTCCACAGAGCACAAAACAATTTTCACACATCATGATACATTTTTACACCTGCATTTGATCACCAGTGATCGCCAGAAAATGGGGCATCTTGATCAAGTTAGGCTAAAAAGCGGATCCGTTAAATTGTATTTACCAATAGAAAAAATAACTACCAGATATTGATTTGGCTCCTGACATAGGGTTGTCAATTCCGCCACTATTTTTACAGCATGAGCACGTTATTGAAGGATATCTATTCCGAAGAATTTTACCAGGCATTTGGCAAGCAGGTAAAGATGGTAGTACCGACCTTTTCGCCAGCACGATTTCTTAAAAAGATTCAGTCGCCCGACTGGCACCAAAAAGAACTCAAGGATCGCATGCGGCATACGGCGGATATGCTGCACCGTGAGTTACCTGCTGATTTTACCCAGGCTGCTTTGGTGCTTGATAAGCTGACCGATCAGCTCAATGGTTTTCGTTTTCCAAGTGGAAGTCTGGCTCTGATGTTTCTACCGGATTATGTAGAGCGATATGGCATAGATCATTTTGATCAGGCAGTTGCTCTATTTGAAAAAATCACACCGATCACCAGTTGCGAGTTTGCGGTGAGGCCTTTTTTGATTCGGTATCCGGATGCCATGTTAAAACGAATGATCGCCTGGTCCAAACATAGCAATCATCATGTAAGACGATTAGCCTCTGAAGGAAGCCGGCCCCGCTTGCCCTGGGCGATTGCCTTACCTGCTTTCAAAAAAGATCCCCGCCCAGCACTGCCCTTGCTGGAGAATTTACGCAATGATCCTTCTGAATATGTTCGCCGGAGTGTAGCCAATCACCTGAATGATATCGCTAAAGACAATCCATCTGTAGTTCTTGAAGTTGCCCGTAAGTGGAAGGGATTGTCCCCTGAAACCGATGCCCTGATCAAACATGCCTGTCGCACTTTGCTGAAAAAAGGTGATGCCGATGTATTATCCATACATGGTTTGGATGCACGTTATCTTGAAGTAAGCAAACTTCAACAAACCCGCAAACTCCGTATGGGTGAATCACTGAATTTTGAATGTACTGTCAGCAATAAGAGCAAAAAACCGGTTTTAACACGATTGGAATATGCCTTGTATTTTCTTCGCCAAAATGGACAGTATGGCAAGAAGGTTTTCAAGATCAGTGAGAAAACAATTCCAGGAAACAGTTCCATTGAAGTATCCCGCAGTCATGCTTTCCGCCGCATTACTACACGTGTATACTATACCGGCATCCAGCGACTCAGCATTATTGTCAATGGAAAGGAAACAGAGCCTGTGGAATTTCGGTTAATCACCTAGAATTTTCTGCTCCTTAAAGTATAAAATCGCCAAAATAATTATTGATATAATAGTCCCAACTGGCAAATACCATAAAGTCAAGACACAGATAGCAATTCCCCAATAAAAAGCCCAGTCTTTATTTTGCCATATACCAATTACCCAGATCAACCATAGCAAACCATACAGAATAAATACCCATCCCATTTTAAACACATCGATATTCATTTTTTGAAAAATGCCCGCCCAAGGGCCAGGTTTTTCCGGACCAATATATTTACCCTTCAGGGTTACATATATCCCATCCGCTAACATAAAAAGTCCATTCAAAAGGCCCATCAAAATGATTAAAAGTTTCATTTGGATATTATTTTTCGAGAGAGGAATGAAAATCATAAAACTTTTGGAGTGTTTCTTCCGGAGCTTCGATTTGTGGCCAGTGGCCAATATTTTTACCAAGCAGATATACATTACCATTTGGAAGCAGTTCCATGTATCGGTTAGCCATAAGGATACCGGAGTTGGGATCAGCCGGCCCATTAATAAAAGAAAGTGGAATAGTTGTACGTTGCATGGCAGTAATCCATCTTGACTGATATTTTAGTTTTGCAAATACCAGGCGCCCCAACAAATAAGTGATTCGCTTACCATTTTTATAATTTAGAATATCCCAAAAGATTTCTTCCAATTCCGTTGATGGTTTTGTGTATTTACCAAAAACTTCGGAGGTTGCACGTATCACCATTTTTTTGGTCAGACTGCGACTTATAAAACTTCCTAAAAAAGCAGGTGATTTTGATAAGAGAACCTGCATCCGTCTGGGTCTATAAACATCCGAAAACAATCCTCCATTTAAGAAGGCAACACTTCGAATGGTAAACAGGTTGGTCTTTTCCTGGTCTCTGGCGAGTAACTCCTGAACCACGCTGTCTCCTAAATCATGTGCAAGCATATGAACTTCAGTAGTCTGGAGTTCCTTTAATACGGCTGAGTAAACATCCGCCATTTCCTCAAAGCTATACTCGTGGTTCTCTGGCTTGTCTGAAAACCCCATCCCCGGCATGTCAGGAAGTATTATAGTAAACCTTTCTGCCAACGAATCCATCAATTTTTCAAAATCAAATCCGTTAAATGGGTAACCATGTAAAATCAGCAAGGCAGGACCTTCTCCCAATACACGATAAAAAATAGAGAGCCCATTAAAAGACGTGTACTTACCCTGAGAAATCCAATTGGCCAGCCTTGGATGCATTTAATGTATTTCTTATTGATGAACCAAGGTAAATTAAGCAGCATTTAGAGCAAATAAATTACCATATGTTAAGATTCCTCCCTCTTCCATTCCTCCCTCCTCCCGTCTCCCTTCTCCATGCCTCCTTTGTCTCCTATGGCCCCTCTTCCTTTCCTCCCTCTTCCTTTCCTCCGATATTGCTATCTTCGTACCCTTCTCTCCGCGCTGCCGCGGTGCGCTTTGGCGTATCGAGGAAAGTCCGGACAGCATAGGGCAATACACTGGCTAACGGCCAGGGGGTGGGTAACCATTCACAGATAGTGCCACAGAAAATAACTACCCTCGTAAGAGGGAAAAGGTGAAAATGTAGGGTAAGAGCCTACGGCATTCTCCAGTAATGGATGATGCGGGTAAACCTTGTATGCTGAAATGCCATGTAAACCGGTGGTCGAGAGCGGCCCGTTCAAGAAAGCAGCAATGCTTTCACGCCGGAGGGTAGGCAGATAGATCGCCCCAGTAATGGTGCGGCCAGATAAATGGCAGCGGCCTGGTGCCCGGGAAACCGGCTCCGGGAACAGAATCCGGCTTACAGGAGAGAAGATTTTTTTCTTATCGATGTCCCTTATCGATACAACTACTGCGTGTATTTCTTCCTGCAGCTTGCCTGTCGCGATCAACCCTTGAAACTGTCGTATTTCTAACTGCTCAGATAGGATAGATTGAACCAAATTTGAGATGCCAAGAAAACAATAGCATGGCAATAGCATCACTTAAAACCTGTTCTATTGGGCATTCATTCTACAAAACCAGTGATTGTCCCACCTGCCCGATTTGTGAAGCAGCACGAAAACCCCTGGAAGGATTTCAATCCATCCTAAGCGCTCCTGCCAGAAGAGCCCTGGAACAGGCAGGCATCCATTCAGTAAAAGATCTTTCCCTGCACTCGGAAAAAGAAATACTCCAATTGCACGGCATAGGGCCCTCTTCCCTACCTAAATTGAAAGAAGCGCTAAAAAAAGAAGGCTTAACATTTAAATCAACACCATGACTAAATCAGCTATCGCAATCGCATTTTCAAAAGGAGCATTTGATCAAACCAATGATCACCTCTCAGAAGATGCCCGCTGGGTGGTACTGGGCGAAAATACATATGAAAACAAACAGGCTATTATTAAACAGTGCAGTCAGGTGGCCGCTTATTTCAAATCCGTTACTACCCATTTTGAAGTGCTCCAGGTAATTGAAGAGAAAAATAAAATTGCAGTAACAGGAACCGCTGAATTTATTCGCAATGGTCAACGTATTTCTTTTGTACATGGGTGTGATATCTACCTGTTTAACGAGCAAGGGCAAATACAATCGATCACTTCCTATTGCATACAGTCAAAATAAGCAGCTATGAACAAACAAACCATGTCCATCTGTCTCTGGTTTGATGACCAGGCAGAAGCAGCCGCCAACCATTACCTATCCATATTTAAGAATGGTACGCTTGGTAAAATAAGCCGGTATGGCAAAGAAGGTTTTGAATTTCACAAAAAGCCGGAAGGCACCGCAATGGTAGTTGAATTCACCCTGAATGATATGCAGTTTATGGCACTCAATGGCGGACCTCAATTCAAATTCAATGAATCCGTTTCTGTTGTGGTCAACTGCGATACCCAGGAAGAAATTGATCACTACTGGAATAACCTAACTCTTGAAGGAGAAGAAGGTCCCTGTGGCTGGTTAAAAGACAAATTTGGTCTATCCTGGCAGATTGTACCTTCCATCCTGGCGCAGTATATGTCCGACCCGGATTCATCCAAAGTTCAACGCGTAACTGCCGCCTTTCTCAAAATGAAGAAATTTGATATGGCGGCATTGAAGAACGCCTATGACGGTGTAGGATAACAACACACCTTCTCACATCTCACGTCTCACATCTCACTTTCTAGTATTGAAAATATATCTCCGTTGCCCCGTATCCATAATTCGGATGATACTGATTCACAAAATACTTCACCGGCTTGCGGAGTCTCAGCAGCGAATGAATTTCATCGCGCAACCTACCGGAACCAAGGCCATGTATCACCGTTAACATGGGCTGGTAATGTGCCAGCGCCAGCTCGTAATATTTTTCAAATTCATCCACCTGGAATTGCAGGATCTCTGCATTGCTCATGTTCTTCCAGTTGTCAGTCAGTTTTTCAATATGCAGATCCACCACCGTACGGGCAGGAGGTAAATGTTGCCGGGCCTTCGCTGCTTCATATACTTTATAACCGGCTGCAGCCAGTTTGCCCAATTCCATCTTCTCCTCCTCTACTTTATCAGGATAGGTCTTGAACAACTGGTACGAAAAAGTAGGTTCCCCCTTCTCCTGCAACTGCTGGATGCGTTGAAACAATTGCTTCGGCTTCAGTTTCAACGAAGCCTCGTAAAATGGTGCTTTGTTTTTGACCGGTGTCAGCAATTGGAATTCAAAATGATAAGAGGGTGAATCATTCAGGTTGGCGAAGGGAATATCGTGCAGGTAAAAATCCTGGTGACTCAATACCTGGTTCTTCAACTCGAAATCAGGCTCTCCGAAATAATTCAATTTGTAGGTAAAGGAATACCCCTCATCGTTTTGGTTATGAAGATGCACTTTCAGCAGGCTCACTACTTCATCCCCAAAATCATCCTGCTCAAATACCGGGATAAACGTAATCCAAACGCCATTGGGATCACGTTTGGGAAGTTGTTTGATCTTCTCCGTCGGGACCTGATCAATATAGGTTTTAGGAACCGGTTTCTTTTCCGGCACCAGCTTTTGCTTGGAGAATTGTTTAAAATACGGGAAATCGAGCTGATCGGTATAGGCAGGAAATTTCACTCCCCGCACATTAACCATCACCATCCGTTCATTGATGACTTCCACTACTTCCGCGTCTTCATTGGTAAGTCGCACTACTACTTTATCGCCCACTTCAAATTTCATGGCGCAAAGATAATCAACTTCCCGCCAGCTTGCTCTTGCGATACCCGTAGAGGAAATAGATCAGCAATCCGGCTGCCATCCAACCGAAAAATACCAGCCAGCTTTTGGCCGGGATCTCGATCATCAGGTACAAACAACAGAGCATGCCCAGTACCGGGATCAGGGAATAGTTGCGGATAAAAGAAAATACGGCGATCAGCCAGGCCACCACCATGAATACGAGGAACAACACTTCCTGGTACCCTTCATTGTTGATGTTACTAACGGCGAGCTGTATCCGCTCCCAGAATAAAATCGTAAACAGCAATACAACTACCGGAATGATAAACTTCGCATTGATATAAGGCAGGTTGAAACGTCCGGGTTTATTCGCCATACGTGGCAGAATCAGCACGCCTCCACACACCAGCACAAAAGCGAACAAGGTACCAATGGAGGTAAGATCCGTCATCAGCAGATCATCCACAAAGAGCACAGGTATACCAACCACCAATCCGGTAATAATGGTCGCGAACCAGGGTGTCTGGTATTTTTTATGAATTTTACCGAAGGATTTAGGCATCAATCCGTCTCTGCTCATACTCATCCAGATCCGGGGCTGCCCGATCTGGAAAACCAGCATTACACTAGTGGCTGCTACCACCGCAGAGATGGAGATAAATGTACCCAGCTTCTGCATATTGATGCTGTCGAATACAAATGCCAGGGGATCCGTAACACCCTTGAAATTCTCGTACTTTACAAGGCCGGTGATCACCAGGGTAGTGATTACATAAATCACCGTACAGATGATCAGCGAATAAATCATACCGCGGGGCATATCGCGCTGCGGGTCCCGGCATTCTTCTGCTGTAGTGGAGATAGCATCAAAACCGATATAGGCAAAGAAAACCGCAGACACACCTTTAAGCACTCCTGCCATGCCGTTGGGCAGGAAAGGCGACCAGTTACCTGTGAGGTCATCCGTAAAGATGATCCAGATCCCGATAGCCGCGATCAGGAGCAGTACAGCGATTTTTAATCCCACCATAAAATTGGCGGTATTCTTACTTTCCTTGATCCCGATATAGGCCAGCATGGTTACCAGTACCACAATGACAAAGGCCGGCAGGTTGATAATAAATGGAATCCCGGCAATTTTTGGCGCGGTTGCGTAGATCATATCCTGCACCGGTTTACCTTCCGCGAGGGCTGCTTCATAGGCATGCTTGGCGGTCTGGTACCCGACACTCAGGTGATCCGGCAAATCAAATCCAAAAACATTCTCCAGGATATTTTTGAAATAGGAGCTCCAGCTGATCGCCACCACGATATTACCGATACTGTATTCCAGGATCAGGGCCCAGCCCAGGATCCAGGCGATGAGCTCTCCAAAAGTTACATATGAATAGGTATAAGCACTCCCGGATACTGGTACCCGGGAAGCAAATTCTGCATAACAAAGGGCAGTGAAACCGCAGGTGATGGCAGTGATGATAAAAAGAAAGATCACACCCGGACCTCCATTATAAGCTGCCGCGCCAATGGTAGAAAAGATTCCGGCACCAATTACAGCCGCGATACCCATCAGGGTAAGATCCCGTACGCCCAGTACTTTTCGCATGCCACCGTGACCGTGATCATCGGCCAGTCCCTGTTCGTGATCCGCAATAATTTTCTCAATCGACTTTTTCCGGAAAAAAGAATTCGACATGCAGCGTTAGGTTTTAAAGGGCCAATATAGGGATTTCCTGTTGATCAGTAATCGCGTTGTACCAGGAAATGCGCCAGTTGGCGGAGGGGTTCCTTGCGTTTGCTGAGTACGGCAATATCATCCAGGTGCTGGAGGGCCTTCTCCATGAACTGGTTTTTGAGTTGCACGGCCCATTGGTCGACCCCTGTATTTTTATAAATACGGAGCACCTGTTGTACTTTATCAGGCGGGTTGGATTGCAGGAGGGCCTGCAGGTCCTGCTGGTCTTTGCCCTGGGCAGTTTCCAGCGCCCGAATCAGCAGAAAAGTCTTTTTATTGGAGAGGATATCGCCTCCGACCTGTTTCCCGAATTTGGAGGGATCACCAAAGCAATCGAGGTAATCATCCTGCACCTGGAAAGCGATGCCCAGGTTTTTTCCGAATTCATAGATATGATGAAGATTGCCCTCTCCTGCCCCGCCGAGGATGGCGCCTAGTTTGAGGCTGGCAGCAAGGAGCACGGAGGTTTTGAGTTCGATCATGTGAAGATAGGCATCCAGGGAAACGGTATCCTGTTTTTCGAAATCCATATCCAGCTGCTGACCTTCACAGACCTCTTTGGCGGTGGTATTGAACAGAGAAACCAGCCGGTGGTAATGGGGCGATTTGACCTTGTTGAGATAATCGTACGCAACCACCAGCATCACATCCCCGGCTAACAGCGCGGTAGGTTCACCATATTTGATGTGCACGGTCTCCAGCCCGCGACGCAGGGGAGCTTTGTCCATGATATCATCATGGATGAGGGTGAAATTGTGAAACAGTTCAATGGCGGTGGCCACCTGCCAGGTATCGGGCAGGATTTCATCAAACAGTTCATTTCCCATGAGGCAGCAAACCGGCCGCACGCGCTTGCCTCCGAGTCCCAGGAAATATTCCGCCGGACGATAAAGGCTTTCCGGCTGCGCAGGAAAATGTGCCTGGTTAAAAAAACTACCGAATTGGGAAGAAAGCTGTTCGAATGATTGCATACCTATAAATTGCGAAGGGCTAAAATAGGTGTTTTGGGGATAAGACGAATGAAGTGCGTATCGAATTCAGTTTATAAATCAAAAAATAGGGTACACTAATAAATAATTTTCTTTTCTACATTTAACGAGATAGCGAAAAATTCATTTAGAGCCGATTTAATCTCATTTATCGTTTGTTCATTAGCCGAATTAAAGATTTTATATTCCCGGCCACCCATTTTAATCGATAGATTTCCTATTGAATTTATAATTGTTTCTCCTGCATATTCGTAAACTACCAAACTTTTAGAATCCATGTTACTATGAAGATATTTACCATTAATAAGGAACTGATTCGATATGCTTTCAATTGTAAAGGATGAATTATGAATCATTCGCTGTGACAGTATAAATAAAAAGATGCAAATAATACTGAAAGAGAGATATTCAAAATAATCCCACTTTTTATTGATATTTAAATAAATCCAGAGTAGAATACTTAAAATTGAAAGTACAAATAGTAAGGTTATGATAATCCTGCTAAATAAAGTGCGCTTGTTTGTTGTAATTTTTAATTTACAGTTACCCGAATGTATGACGACTTGCCTCTTTGTCATTTGAAAACAGCTAGTCAATAATTTTTTCTAAATATACCATACAGAACGACAATAAAAATGCCCAGATGAATTCTTAAATTAAATTAATTATACCCTTTCGTAAAATCCGAATCCAATTGCCTTGATTATGCGATGCTGGGCTGTTTATTTTCTGCATCTCACCTGTAAAAAGTAGCTAATTTCTCTGGCGGCTTTTAACTTGGGCTTATTCAGAACGGCCTCCTCATCAGGATAAGGTTCGTGAAGAAGCTCAATAGAGAATCCTACCGAAA
The DNA here is from genome assembly GCF_021491375.1 of Flavihumibacter fluminis. Taxonomy (GTDB): domain Bacteria; phylum Bacteroidota; class Bacteroidia; order Chitinophagales; family Chitinophagaceae; genus Flavihumibacter; species Flavihumibacter fluminis. The sequence goes on along the minus strand of NZ_JAKEVY010000002.1, from coordinate 971,557 downwards.
TGAGGGTATTGATCCACCAACTTAAGGTTCGATGAAAATTGGGTATGCGGAATTTTGGCAGGCGGTTTTTTAACTCATCCGGCGCATCACCAAAAATCCATTCTTCAATAGTACCGTTAGCGCTTTTAAAGTAATTGCCCACTTCAAAAGCGATATCTCCCTGCGCATTCTCCACTTTTCTCTGGTACGGCGTTTTGAAACAGGGATGTTCAATTGAAAACTGGAAAAATCCTCCTGGCTTAAGTACCCGATACGCTTCGGATACCGCTTGCTCCTGATCAGGCAAATCCATCAAACACATAAAAGAAGTAGCGAAATCAAAACTGTCATTATTAAACGGAAGTTTTGTTGCACTCGCAACGGTATAACGAATCCCCAGTGGATATTCCTTTTCCATTTTAATGGCACTTTCAATAAACAGGGATGAAATATCGATTGCATCCACAATTGCTCCTTTTGTTGCCAATAGCCTTGTATTATGACCTTCCCCACATCCGATATCAATTCCCTTTAATCCTTTAACATCCGGAAGGATAGTAAAAAAAGCAGGTGTATTCAGATAGTCCCGGTAAATATCATATCCTGCCCGTGAAAGTTCAATCCAGGCAGGCGCATTATTATTCCAATAACTGGCAAGTTCAGTTTCATTCATGTGCAGTAGAATTTTGAATCCCCCAAAGATCAGCTTGAATAGATATTTCATTTCTTGATCGTAATCAAGAAGGGTATCTAATTACAACTTTTCTCAATAAAAGACTGGATCTCTTTTTCAGCATGCGCTGTAATTCCCAGCACCTTTGCTTTAGAGAAGAATTCACATGCTTTTTCAGATTGGCCTGTTTTCAGATAGGCATAACCGAGCATATCAACCATAGCGCCATTTGCAGGATTTGCCTGCAGTTCCTGTTCAAGCTGTACTACCATTTCACTGGCTTTACCGGTTTTAATGGCTGCATAGGCATGAACCAATTGATAGTAGTTGTGTCGCGGTGTAATTTTCAGTAAGGTAGCTGCCAGTTCGGATGCTTTATTAAATCGGGCTGTATCATTTGTTATCAGCCAGTGATTGATACACATCACCTGTAAAAATGGCATCGCAGGTCGTAGTTGCAGCGCCTGGTCTAGTAACTGTCCTCGAACACTGTCGCTGCATGGAGGATACATCCATTTATCGATACCAAATAACATACTGTATAAACCTTTTAGTTCAGTTGGTCCTAGGGGCTTAAAATATTCATACGCTACTTCTTCCGCTAAACTGATACGATATTTTTCACGATAGGCAACCTCGCTATTGCTAATCCTGCCAGTTTGCGTTTCTACCAGCAGCATGTTATTGTCCGGTAATTCCCATCGTAAGATCATATGTTTAGGAAGCCATACTGCAGTTACAGGCAGTTGCAGCAATTCACCTATTGCCATATACAAGAGCACACTGATGTCACAATCGGCCAGGTAATAAGCTTCCGGTTTACGTTTAGCTGCCGCACGGCGCTCAGCCGGACGAAGATTGCCCAGGTATTTTGGAATTTCAGGTGAATCAGGAGCGATAGGTGTCAATGATTCATAGAAGCTTCCTTTGGATCGATTGAAAATAAAACCTTCATCCAATAATAATTCGTGTATATTTTTCAGGACCAGCTTGGCAGCAGCATTTGAATTTTCACCGGGACTGAAACTTATTTCCTTATGGGCACGGTCAATCAGGTGATCTACCAACCGAAAGGTTGAATCGTAACGATTGATCAGATCTGTCCGTCCTATCCGAACTTCTTCCATCTTCAACACTGTATGCAAGGTGGAAGAATAGCGCGGCATATACCTTTCCTGCTGAGCAACCAAAGGCAAAACAGAACCAAAATAAAAGAAGCAGACAAATAACCAATAGTTCATTAACTGAAACTTATGGCTTTTCCTTTTACCCTCCAAAGCTTGTTTACCAAAGGAAATTTTCTTTTCATTTTCAAAAAAAAAGAGTAAAATAACAGTAGCAAATCAGAATTGTGTTCTACTTCTAATTTGCAGACAGAGCGGTTGGGAACGATTCCAGAGTGGTTCACTAGCGGTTCATTAGTAGTTAATGAACGGTGCCGGAGTGGTTAAACAGTGGTACTTGAATGGTTAAACAGTGCTAAATGGTCGATCAAAAATACCCCAATGGTTTAATTATTACATTTCTTCTAATCTCACTGCTAGTATCGTGCAACAATTACACGAATAACCAGCTTGTTCTTGAACCGATTTCCAGCACAAAAAAATATGAGGAACCTCCTCCTCCACTACCTCCCGATTCAACCTATCCAACATTGAATCAATGGTTAAATAAAATAAAATCACCAAACCCATCAGATACAACAGAGAAAATTGTTGTCTTTCGGCTTGCAGAAACCAGCTCGCAGTTTTACTTAACGATGGGTTACTTTAGTAACCGTTCAAATGATCTATATGAATTAGTGAGCAAAATGAAAAATATGCCAATTGCAGGCCATCCCAATATTCAACTTCAAGAGTATCAAAAGATGTCAGGTAATCAGCTTGTTGATGTACTGAAAAATGATATTAAGAAAGCGATATCATCTACCAACTTTTTAAACAACAATAAAAATATAAAGAAAATAATACTCGCGGGATCTGAAATTGAATTTTTTGAACTTTACCCTTAATATTCAAAAAACTGAAATGATCACTCGCATCTTCATTATTGTATTTTGTTGCCTTGTCACCTCTTGCGCTTATGCCCAATTAGACTCAAATAAAACATTTGAACTTAGTAAGGGCAAATGGAGGATGCCATTAGATAATGTCACTAATATTTTTCTTCCAAATAAATTTGCTTCAGGACTTATGATAACGTCAATTCCTTTCTATGGAATTGTATTTATTACAAACAAACCATCCGAAGTATATAGCGTCGCAGAAGGAAAAGTTATATCAATCTTTTCAATTGGGGAGATAAAAGCAGTAATTATTAAATACGGAGATTATTATTTAATTTATTCAGAATTGGAGGAATGTTACGTTAATAAGAATGATCTTGTCTTTACAAACAGTAAAATTGGTCGTTTAAGAAAAAAATTTGACGACAAATATGAACTTGAATTTTTAGCTTACTTTAAAAGTAAAGAAATTGAATCCATTGAAGATTGGTTCAATCCCGACTTAAAAAAATATTATACGGCAAAGCAAAATAAACTGATGAAAAAAGCTGAAAGCCATCAATAATTCAACTTCACTTCCTCAACATACACCGGTAACCAAACCTGCATGGGACTTGCGCCCCGGTTATTCCAACTGAAATAGGGAATAGCTGTTACTGTTTGCAGGTTCGTTTGTACTGTTTTGCGATCAGCTCCAATACTAGTTACTGGTGCAGAAAAATTGATCACATTAATTCCTCCCAGCAAATCAGCTCGATACGAAACAGTAAAGGAGGGCTTATCCGGCAGCACGATATTCCAGGCCGCATTGTTGTTATCCTTCCCTTCCACGCAATACACAAGAGGACCATACTGGATAGCCATCCGGTTATTGTTCTGCTTTAGTTCAGGGCGACTTACCACCAGTCGTGGTTTCATAGGCAAGTCAATGGTTACCTTATCACCTTTTGCCCAGATACGATTGATAACCGCATATCCATCCTCCTGCGTATACTCAACCGGCTTGCCATTTACTTCAATCCTTGCTGCCATCGTTTTAGTTTCGGCATATTGATACAAGGCCCCTGGCACCGGCTGGTTCATCCAACCCGGCATGCGCAGACGCAGGGAAAAGGCTTTCTTTCGATCAGGTGTTACCGTTAGCTGCGTACTTCCCTTCCAGGGATAACCGGTTTCCAGTTGCAGCCCTACCCTGGTACCCGTCATCTTCAGAGTTGTTTTACTGCCCACATAGAGATTTACCCAGATGGCATCTGCTGAAGTAGCATAAATGTAGTTACCCAACGATGCTACGAGTCGCGCTATATTAGACGGACAACAAGCTGTTCCAAACCACTCGCTTCGGTTATGCGTACCAGTAGAGGCAAGCGGATTGCCATAGAAAAAACGATCCCCGCTGAGTGAAAGGCCATCCAGGGCAGCATTGTACAGGCTGCGTTCAAGGACATCCACATATTTGCCATCCCCACTGAGCATGTGCATGCGCTGGTTCCAGAAGACCATACCTACCGAGGCACAGGTTTCACTGTAGGCATCTTCATTGGGCAGATCGTAATCGACACCAAATCCCTCATTTCTTGCCTGGGCACCAATACCTCCTGTCAGGTACATGTTCCGATAAACTACATCCTCCCAGATGGTTTTCATTGCCTGTACATATCCGGCATCGTTTGTTACAGCTGCCACATCCGCCGCTCCGGTATAGAGATACATAGCACGAACAGCATGACCGGTGATTTCTTTTTGTTCCTTTACCGGTTCCATATTCTGATAGTACTGCCGACTATTTTCATCGTACTTGATAGCTCCTTTCCAATGTCCCCTTCCCCGCTGGTCCAGGAACCATCTAGACAGCTCCATGTAGCGGTTATTGCCTGTATGATGGTACAGTTTCATCAGCGCCAGTTCTATTTCCTGGTGGCCAGGCACCCAGGCGTTGTTTGCCAACCGGAAAATTGAATCCATATAATTGGCAAAACGAACACCCACATCCAGTAACAATCTTTTTCCAGTAGTATTGTGATAGGCGATTCCTGCTTCAATCAAGTGTCCGGCACAATAGGTTTCATGCTTGTCCATATCTGACCAGCGCTTATCCAACCCAGTTAGTGTATAATACGAATTGAGATACCCATCCGGCAATTGTGCAGCAGCAATTTTAGCAATCCATTCATCCGCTTTTGCTTCAATTGCAGCATCGGGATGATTGCGCAGAGAATAGGCAATTGCCTCCAGGGCCTTGTACACATCAGAATCATCGTAAAAAATTCCTTCAAAAGCACCCGGCTTATGAGCGGCCGCTCTCTCGAAATTGCGAATACGACCGGTTTTATTTTCCGTATAGTCAATACATGCTTTAATCGTAACATTTGCTACGGTAGCCAGTTTGGGCGACCAGAAACCATCCTCAATTGTCACTTCAGAAAAAGAGACAGGTTGCAACTTCTGGAGGGATTGGCTATGAAGAGTTGTTGAGGACAAACAAACTATTGCGGCAAGAAACAATCGGGTCATTGTTGGCGGATTTAGGTGAATAATCAATTTACATTCTATTTGGTTCATTTTCTTCACCTTTACGGTAAGTTTTTTACAACCTGGCCTACATATCAAACATGAAAATCATTTCCGATTATTTCGCTACAGATCGATCTCCTCTACTACCTGTCAGCCTGAAGCTAGAATTGGATACGCTGGAGGAACAAGTACTAAACAGCAATCAACCAGTAGTACATAAGTTGAAATCACTAAGAATCGACTATCCAGGTTTTCCTGAACCTACGTGTACGTTGGCAAGAGTCTATCATTACCAGGAGAAATCCAGGCAGGCACTTGATCTTTTACTACCGTTAAATGAATCTTATCCCCGCGAACCAATTGTTCTTACTTCTCTTGGTGAGATTTTACTGGAGCTGGAAGAATTTGATATGATGGAAGTTTTGGCAGATTTCTCCCTACCATTTGAGCAACAATTCCCCCACAGAATGTCGGTTGCCCTGGAAGAATGGTTGCCATATGAACAATTAGTTGCAGAATGGCTGTTTGTTAACGGTGAATTTCATCTGGGGTATGATCGATTCCGAAAAATTATTCAGGTATTGGAGACAATGCCAAAGGAATTCCAGGAATACGAAGAACTCATTGAATTAATTGACGATTATCTTGAGCCGGAAGAATATGATGCTGCTACGCACGAGATGCTGCAACTCCTTTATAAAAAGGTTGCAGGTAATCAGTATTACAAAATGCCATCCTTACGGCATCCGGAACTATCCATTTTGCAACGGGAGTTATTTCCGGAAGATATTCCTGCTCTGATGCAGTTGCTACAGTTGCCGCGTGAAAGTTTACTGCCTGATTTACGTTCAGCTATTCGTGACATCTATTTTAACGACTTTTATTACCGTGAATTCACTCCGGAAAGCATACAACCGGATTTGGCACTTGCGGGATTTCTTTTACTGGCAGAACTGGAACAGCCAGGAGACATAGAGGAATGGATAAGCTTCCTTCGCAAACCTGCCTACTTGATCGAGTTCTGGATGGGAGATTTTTTGCTGGAAATGGGCCACCGGGTAAGCTGGAAACTAGGTCGAAAGGAACTCGGAATCATGGAAAATGCCTTAAAGGAAAACTTCGATCACCAGTGGTCAGCCGTATCGATTGCCGAAGGGCTTATATTAACCAGCACACATGAACCCGATAAGAGACCTGAAATACTGAATATATTTGAGCGAACCATACTATTTATCCTTGATTCCATGCCTCAAAGAGGTACAGAAAACCTACTTCCCAATTTATTGGAATACGGACTTGCAATGGACCGTGAACGATTTACTACTTTAATGATGGAAGCCTATAGCAGGAAGCGAATCGTTAAAACCATCTATGCAAAAACACCAGCAGAAATGCTGGAGGAATCTACTTATTGGAAAGATCAACCCGATCTAAATATTGAATACAAAAGATCCCTTCTTTCACTCGAACAACTGTTACAGTGGTGGTTGAATCTAAGAACTGAAAACATTAGTTAGATGCTTTAAAATGCCGATACTTTCTTTTCTGAAATAATCGCTGCAACTTTTTATGCTCCTGCCGGATGGTTAAATCAATGGGAGTAACTCCACTATTATTCCCTTTGTATGGATTGGCACCCCGTTTCAGCAGCATTTTTGCCGCCCGGATATTGCCTGTCCAGCCTGCCCAGTGCAACGGTGTTTCCTGGATACCATCCAACACATTGATATCCGCCCCATTTTTCAACAGCGCCTTAACAATGGCTACATTATCATACTCAACTGCATAATGTAAGGGATATATGTGATCGTTATTCGGACTGTTAACAGTTGCCCCTTTTTCGATTAAAAAAGGGACTAAAAACTCATAACTCAATTTACAAACCATATTCAGGGCAGTGGCTCCCTGTTCATTTTTTGCGTTGATATCAGCACCCAACTCAAGCGCCTTTTTAATATCCTGTACATTGCCGTGAAGGGCTGCAGCGAGCAATAACTGATTCAAACTATCCTTCTGTTGTGCACAAACTGAACTGTTGATAAACAAACTGATTAGTACCAAAAATTTCATCTCAATTATTTGTGGAAAATTACATCATACAGATAAATGCAAACTTATCAAGAACTAGATTTCTTGATAAATTACCATAAGGTAAGAAATAGAAAATGGCACGATTTTACCTTTCCTAAAAATTAGGTATGCGCTTTTCTGTTCTTGCTTTTGCACTGTTATTACACCTGTCATCATTTGCTAATCCAGGGGACACACTGGACATCACTTCAAAGCATATTTCAACCGCTGTCCTGAAACAAGGAACTCACCAGTATCTCGTCTATTTCAAGATGGGAAAAGATAAACCGATTTCGAAACCCCAATTCTGGACCAGAACCATCCAACTTCAAAACAATCAACTCGTAATCGACCAGCGATGGGTTGCTGAAGATACAATCGTTCATACTACCCATTCAGTTTGTGATGCCAAAACTTTTACCCCTGTCACCCATGAATTCTGGTGGAAATCAGGCAGTCAATGGATCAATGCAGGCACTACTAAAGTTGATTTTCCAGCCGGCAAATTAGTAGTCAATGATCATGAACTTTCAGATCAGGATACCACACAACGATTTAAGGAGGCCTGGCAGGGTTTTACCAACAGCCGCACCCAAACGAACTTCAACTGGCATCTCGACCTCGAGGTATTTTCAACTTTACCGTTCAAAAAAGATGCTGTATTCAGAATTCCCTTTTATGATCCTGCCACCAGAACAGGGCTGCAACAGGTGGTGTATACCGTTACCGGATCGGCTCAACTGGAAGGATATGATCAACAAAAAATAGACTGTTGGTTACTGGTTCATGAAACGAAAGGAAACAAAGAAACTTTCTGGATCAGCAAAAAAACCAAAGAAGTGCTGAAACTCGAACAGGTTATTAATAACCAGTTTTACCGATATAAAATAAAAATAGCTACCTCATCACTATGAAATCACTGTTTTATCCTGCCTTCATTATGTTAGCGGCAGCCTGCAGTCCGGTTAAAAATGCAGACAAACGTGCCTCCAAAAATGAAATCCAAAACCTATATCCGCAGCAGGCATTTGATTCGCTATCAGCTAAGAAAATGCTGACCTACGGAACGGCCACAATCAAGGGCATCATTTTTAAAAAAACAGATAAAATGACCATTGGGGGTGGCAAGACCTATGGAACTGGTGTCAAAATCACCTTGTATCCGGTTACTCCCTATTTTATGGAATGGTATGAATTGCGCGAGAAAAAAGAAGACAAGCGGACCCGTGTATTTATTTCAGATGAAGCCTTCCGGTATCGGCTGGAAACCACTTCCGATAACTATGGACGCTTTGTTTTTGAAAAAATGAAACCCGGCAAGTATTTTCTTCAGGCCTTTATGACCACCACCCAACGCTACTCTCAGGATGTAGAAGTAGGTACCAATTCCTATGGCACCCGCTTTTATCAAAAGGAACGATACAGCGTATCTAAAAACCACCGGCTGGAACAGTTCATTGAGGTTAAAAATGAAAACGAAATAACGGAGGTTGTTTTAAGATGAGTCGCAGTTTATCCTATTACCTGGTGTTGGGTATGCTCAAAATCAAGGGTATAAAAAAACAATTCAGTGAAAACCCAATCAACTACCGGCAAATCAGAGAAAAGGATGTTTATCGTCCTACCAATGGTTTACTGAGAAAATTTAATACCACAACTTTTAAAATTGACGAAAGCTCCATAACAGTTATCAGAAAAACCAGCCGGCCGGAACGATTGCTCCTCTATGTTCATGGAGGAGCTTTTGTTGCCGGTCCGGGTCAGCACCACTGGGATTTTTTGGAAACCCTTACAAACGCTGCCAATGTTTGCAGCTGGCTCTGCAACTATCCCAAAGCTCCTGAGCACCGAATCAACCTTATTTCAGAAAACCTGGACGAAGTGTATTCCTTTGCGCTTTCCCACTATGCAGCTGAAAATATAGTATTGATGGGTGATTCAGTAGGTGGCACCCTGATTATAGCATTAGTACAGCGACTTATTAAAAACCAGCAACCGCTTCCATCTAAGCTGATCCTGCTATCACCGGTACTGGATGCCAGTTTCAGCAATCCTGCCATTGCTGCCATTGAACCCCTGGATCCCATGCTTTCTGTAGCAGGTGCAAAAAGTGCCAAACAACTATGCGCGATCGCCGGTGATCTAAGAGACCCCCGAATCTCCCCGCTCTACGGATCCTGTAAAGGATTTCCAGAAACGCATTTATTTGCAGGGGAACTTGATATTACCTATCCGGATCAACAGGTTTTTGCTGAGCGCCTTCAGGAAGCCAATGTGAATTTTTCCCTGGTTATTGGAAAAGGGATGCCGCATATATGGCCTCTATTACCAGTTATGAAGGAAGCAAAACAAGCCAGAAATCAACTTATTGCCTTACTGAACGCTAATTCCGGATAAGGCTTTTTTTCCGGATCCGGCTCAGGCTCTGGGGTGTGATGCCCAGATAGGATGCAATGTATTTCTGGGGAGTTCGCTGCAGGATTTGAGATTGCTTTTTCTGTAAATTATCATATCGTTCTTCAGCGGTTTTGCTGATCAAATCTATCTGCTGCTGTTGTTTATGCATGAACAGCGATTCCGCAGCATAGCGAAAGAACTTATCGCCATAGGCATTGGCTTTTTGCAATTGCTCAAAGCTGGTTCTGGAAATCCGAAACAATTCCGTTTGTTCAAAGGTTTTAATTTCCAGTTCGGTAGGCTGGCCAGATAAAAACGACATATAGTCGCCAAAGAATTCATTCTCATAACAAAGATCAATACAGAATAAACTGTTTCGCTTTGTCAGGAATACACCACCTGATCCCTGAATGATAAAACTCAGGTAATATTCGCTGCTGTTGGGTCGCTTCAGTACTTCTCCTGCATTTGCCGTATACCATTCTCCCAGCTCTACTACGCGCTCCCATACCTGTAGGGAAGCAGAAAAATAAGGATCAAAAGCCTGTTTCAGTTGTGCTGCTAAATTCATGATTCGTTTTTTAATCCATACTTGTAAACAATGACAGGATTTCCTCCTGTTTCGTGGCAGGCACCCTGCTTTTTAGTAGCTCCAGAAAATCCAGCGTGGTGGCCCGATACGGATATTTATATCGCTCCAAAAACTCCTTCAAAAAAAGATTCAGCTTTTCTTCACCCAATAGTTCAGACAGTTTTACCATCACAAGGGCACCTTTGGAATAAGCCAAGTGAGTGGCTCCGGGACTAACCTTATAAAGCGGTTCTGATTTAAAATATCCTTTTTCAGCCTGGTAAATCTGTTCTTGCAGGGCCAATCGCGCTTTCATTTTTGCTGCCCCGTATTGCTGTTTATAGAGCATCATTTCCGTGTACATAGCCAGGCTCTCTGTCAACATACTGGCACCCTCCCGTTCATCTGGTGAAAGCTGGTTATTTCCCCACCAGTAATGCGATAATTCATGTGCTGCCAGTTCAATAATCACATCGTTATCAGGTTCTGCCTGCAGATTGGAAGAAAAGGCCATTTGCTCAGTCATAAAGATCACACCCGGATAAGCAGTGGCATTAAATCCTCTCACGAAAGAAGGAACTTCCGCATAGGTGATACTCCTGAATGGATAGGTTCCAAAATGTTGCTGACAATAGTCCAGGCTTCTTTTGCTTTGTTCAATCAGGGCGTTTACATTTTCACTATGCAGGGGATGATGATACACCTGAATGGGGATGCCGCTGTGAACAGTTTTGCTTACCGCATAGCTGGCTGATGATAACGCAAAACGAAAGGGGATTTTTTCTGCCCGGAATTGAAAATAATTTCTGCCTTCCTGCTCCCATTGTTTCAGCAACTCACCGGTACCAATCACCTGCTCCTGCGCACTGGTGGATACAATCATATCGAGCGCAATAAAATCTTCGCTGTTGTTTTTTGGGGCCTCCAGTTTTTTCAGCTGAGTTGCGGGTCCTAACCCATATTGCACACGCTCCAGGGAATCTTCCAGTTCAATTGCAGCATTATAACCGATGCTTGGAAAATATCGACTGATGCGCATGAAACTTCCATTTTCCTGAATGAGATTTACTGGCTGGTGCGCATTGACCGGATACCATTGATAGTGCAAACGAAATCTCAGATAAGCACTATCTCCGGGTTGAATTGCTTTTTTTAATCGAATAGCTTCTACCGCTTCTTTTACAGGAACCAGCTCCTCTCCATAATTGAGTGCTGCTGATTCAAGCTGGAATCCTTCCGGAAAATTCACCAATACTGCCGGCATTTCCGCAGCAGTTGTATTACGCAACAGATAAGTTCCCTCGATTCGATAACTTCTTTTATCCGGATACAGGTCAATGGTGGTAGTTACGCGCTGTATAGTCGGCTGAGCAAGCACCTGGAATTTTCTATAACTTTTCTCATAGTTGACAGCTTTCTGCTCTTGCTCCTTTTTATCCAGGTTCTTATATCCCTCGATGTAGTTGGGTATTGTAAAGGCAAGTAATCCGGCAATTGGTAAGATTCCCAAAAAAAGCGCAAATCTTCTAGTAGCAATTGCGTGTGCACCCATCCATAAAATGGCTGCCACTCCTGCTCCTATCACCATCTTTTGCAGAAATGAATCAAGATACCCGCCATAGCCGCTAAAGTCTGTCCAGGTGGCTGAATAACCGGTTAGTAACAATGCTAGAGGATGTTTGAACAGATTCAACGCAATCGGACTTGCAAGCAGCAGAGCAAACAGGAATGCCAATCCCAATGCGATATACTTTTGCGGTACTATTGTATTGATGAGCAACAGAAAACTACCCAACAGTACTAGTGGGACGCTGTTGAATAATAAGACACCCAGGTAGGCACCTGCATCAACTATACTGTACTGATAAGCCAGTTGGAATAGCAATCCTTCTCCAATAAGCAGTATGGAATAAAACAGAATCAGGACTGTTATACTGAATCCATGCGCCACAACTTTCGCATGCGCAAAACCTGTATTGCCCTCTACCGTATTGAAGCGGTAAGCTGCACTCCTCCAGTAGAGATCGTTGATAAAATAAGTGATCAGGAACAAACCCAGCACCTGAAAGTTTTCATGGATCACACCTGCCAATAATCCTGAACTGGCGAAGCGTTGCGGCATGCGGATCCCTTTTTCAATCTCACCATACATTTCCATTCCCACAGCAAATACCAACAGCAGGCTGGACGCAGGCAGGAGTACGCTTTTAAATACATACACCAGGTCCAGTTTCACAAAGGAATAAATCGCTTTTAGTTTTTGTGAAAAATCAAACTTTACCTGCGCGGTTACAACCGGACTGAAAGCAACGGATTTTTTTTCAGGAAGAACAGCCGGGCTTTTTCCTTTCCCACTCTTTTTAACCTGCCTAACAGAAAAAGACAGATACGACAAATAAATAAATGCAATAGCCAGTGCGCTATAGAGTAACCGGTTCAATAAAAAGAAACCTGTTAAAGGCACCAGTTCCTGGTTTCGTTGATCAACTGTAAAGTCGCGTGCCGAATAATAATAAGCAGAGAGTCCGAACGGATCCAATAGTGCAGCCAATTTTTGAGCAACTACCGATTGCGGAGAAGCGGCATTCATAAAAGGCGAATTGGAATAGACCAGCACTACCATATACAAGACATACACTAATAAACCGGAAATTACCAATAACAACTTATGCTTTGAACGCATGGCAACAAACAGCAGGAATGAGCAAACAAACAGCAGAGATGGCAGTACAAGAACGAGGAAAGCATAGAGGTACCGAACCAGGAAAAATCCCGGCTGCATTTCGGAACCGGTACGATTGCTTTGCCCGATCACGAATCCGGTATATAGAGAAAGAAAAACAAAAAGCACCACCAATCCATATGAAAGAGCCCTCCCTGAAAGAAATCCGGCTTTTGAAAGCGGTGTGGTAAAGAGTAAACTGTCCATCCGCGCATCCCAATCCTTAAAGAGTAACTGACTGCCAATGATACTTGAAATAAAGATTACAGCCAGGCTGAGAAAACCTGTAATATAACCTATTGAAAAAGCGGAATTCAGGTACACCCCTTCTCCTACTGAAATATTAAAATTGGCGCCTGCATACCAGCCCATTGCGGCACAGAGCAGCAGCACTAAATAAGACACATAGTTTCTTATATAGGAATGGATATCGAATAACAATACGGATCTCATGCTACTGACTGCTTGATGGTATAAAAATAAAAATGCTCCAGTGTGGGATGCACTGCTTCAAAGCCTTCCGGCTGTTGGGTTGCATAAACTGAAATTACCTGCTGATTCTCCACCCACTGGTGACTGATTACATTGAAGCGTTGTTCAACATCCGTCAATTCAGTTTTGCTGATCTTTTTTGCCCAAATCTTTCCCTGCAAGGTGGATACCAGGTCACCCGGACTACCAACAACGCGGATCCTTCCATCCTTCAGAATAGCCATCGAACTGCACAGGTTGCGTACATCCTCCACCAGGTGCGTAGAGAGCAGCACAATCACTTCCTTGCTGATTTCACTTAATATTCCATTAAAACGATTTCTTTCTTCCGGATCCAATCCCGCTGTTGGTTCATCCACAATGATGATGGAAGGATTACCCAGCAATGCCTGTGCAATGCCAAAACGCTGTCGCATTCCTCCCGAAAAACGAAAGACCTCCTTGTTTTTCTCAGCGCTCAGGTTGACCTTTTCCAGGAGGATATCAATCTGCTTTTTTCTTTCTTTGGCATCTGCTACTCCTTTCAGTACAGCAAGATGTTGTAATAACTGAAGGGCACTGGTTCGCGGATAAACACCAAAATCCTGGGGCAGAAAACCGAGTTGCTTCCGGATAAATTCAGGTTGTTGAATGATATCAATTCCATTGAAAAGCAGTTTCCCTGATTGTGGTTGTTGTAGTCCGACAATGGTTTTCATCAGGGAAGATTTTCCTGCTCCATTGGGACCCAGCAAACCAAACATACCATTCCGGATGGTAAGACTGATATCATCAATGGCCTTTACACCATTCTTATACTGAAGGTTGAGTTTTTCAATGCAAAGTTGATTCATATTGATAAGGTTTAGACAATAGTATACCTGGCAACCTGATAGTTGCTATTTTTTACTGCTATATGTTGATTGATTTATTCTTCCCGATACTCAAGGATATCACCGGGCTGGCAATCCAAAATTCTGCAGATCGCTTCCAGTGTATCGAACCGGATACCTTTTGCTTTTCCTGTTTTTAAAATAGAAAGATTCACTGGTGTGATGTCCAGTTTCTCTGCCAATTCCTTGCTTTGCATTTTGCGTTTCGCAAGCATCACATCAAGGTTTACGATTATCGGCATGTCAGATAAATAAATCTTGTTCGTTTTGCAATTGGATTCCCTGTTTGAATATGGCTGCTACAAACCATACAAAGATGCCCATGATCAGGTGCAGCACTACCAGTACGCCGATTATAAATTCAATTTCTACAAAGAAAAAAGCTACAGCAACACTAAGTGGCGGCACCAGCAAATTGAATACATAAAATCGTTTCAACTGTAGGTGATTGGGAGCCGTAAACAATCTTGGACGCTTGAATACCCCGAACATTCTGGCTGTCAAAAAAAAGAAAACGGTATACAATAAAAAGGGCAACAAAAATGAAAAAACAATATAAAGACCATTGTTATCCAAAATCAAAAAGGGCTTTGCCGAAAAGGGATACAGGATATTCAGTTGCGTTCCATCATTAAACGGAACTATGTTCCAACCGGTAAAAAGACAAATCAACGCATATATAGATGCCAACCCATATACAGCCCCAAGCAGTAAAAAAATAAAGGCCACCAATTTTGAAATCAACCTGGAAGGGATCATACCAATTACGATTTAATTATACAAATGTATATATTAATTATCGTAAAACAATAATTTATTATCTTTTTTAGACTAGTTAATTTCTTCTAACAATTTTTTTGCCTCCTTAAATGAGGGAGCTTTTGCCACCACCTGCTGTAAAATTGCTTTCGCTTTTTCTTTATTGCCCAGTTTTAAATAACCCCTTGCCATTTCGTACTCCAGGTTTTCATTGGAAACCCAGGGTTTTACCAGTTCAATAATACCAAGAGCAGACCCAATGCCTTCTTTACTGCCATCCCCTTTGATTAAGCCATAGTATCCATAAACAGCAATCAGTTCAAGATCATATGCGCCATGATTCTTCCTGAGTTCCTCTTCTGCCCAGGATGTTGCTCCTTTCAGGTATTTATCTACCAGATTGATGCTGCGCTCATCGGGATACAATGTTCTTGAAACAGGCTCTACACCAATTGCCCTCACCAGCTCTTCTGCCAGCACAGTGGTACTAAATGGATTTTGTCCTGTTATGAGTTTCCCATCCCTGATTAACTGAGGCAACATAGCAGCATTTCGCTCATACTGTGCCCCTCTGGCCTTTAGTTTGTCTTCCAGCAAAAAAGGAAACTCGGCCTTCCAGGTCTTGCCGAACTTATCTTCTTCTTCATTACAAAAACCAGTGATCTTCCTGTTGGCAATCAAATAGGAACCATCTTCCAGTTTTACGTTTACAAAAGCAGCCGGACCATGACAAACTGCTGCAATCACTCCATCTGGTTTTTTATAAATCGAACTGATGAGTTCCTGCAGTGAAGGATCATAGGGCAAATCGAACATGGCTCCCTTACCTCCTACCACATAAATGGCCGAGTACAACGCAGGATTCACCTTCGCCGTTGGAATCGTATGCTGCAATTTGGCCATCGCCACTTTATCCTCCAGCAGTTCTTTATTATAGGCTTTGGCGCGATTAAATTCATCTGCTTCAGCAGGTCCCCCTTTAGGACTGGCAACATCGATCTCCAGCCCATTTGCTTTAAAAATAAGGTAAGCCTGTGAGTACTCGTCGAACTCGAAACCGGGGCGCAGTTTACCCTCTTTTTTACCATAACTGCTTACTACAATCAGCACTTTCTTACCAGCCTGGGTTGAATGCTGAGCAATGGGTTTGGATTGCCCAACCAGCAACATGGGTAGCAGGGCAAAAAACAACAAGACCTTGATTTTCATTTAAAAAGATTTAATTGATAATCTTTCGAAAATCAGGTTTGCCTATCAAAAAGAGGTATTGATTTCCTGTTTTTAGGTCAAAATCTATAAATCAGAACCAGAAACTGACTGGATTTGCTCCTGTTTAAAGAGGTTCGGGGTTTTGCCCGTATATTTTTTAAAGGCACTGAAGAATGCCGATTTAGAGTTGAAACCAACTTCATAACCCACGGCTTCCAGCTTCAGGTTGCGATCCTTCGAAATAATTTCACAAGCCCGCCGGATCCGGTACTCGTTAATATAGGTGTTGAAGTTTTTCCCGAGCCGTTCATTCAGCAACTGGGAAAGCTGGTGACCGGAAAGATTCAGTAGCGCAGCCAGGTCATTCAGTTTTAAATCCGGGTTTGCATGAACCTCCTGGCTGAGCATTAGTTCTTCCAACTTTGTCAAACTGTCGCTGGCCAATTGCGCATCCAGCTTTTTATTGGCATATTTTTCCGGCTCCGACTGAAACAGCTCATCGGTTCTTTTCCGATACAGCAGGATCAGGCTGTTGAGATACAGTAATACAGAAAAACTGATGGGACCGGCAATATAAGATAGCTTGATATCGAAATAGGACAATAAATAAGCAGTAGCGGTTACCAGGCTTCCGATATAAATGCCCAGTACCCATTTTTCATTCGGTTGAAGGGATACCCCCTTCCTGATAAGTTTACGAACTACTGGCCTGATCAGCCAGCCACTCACGATTATATAAATGAACCATTGCAGGTAAATAAAAGGGATAATATACTGTCGCCATATTGGATAATACGGCCTGGCCGAAAAGAACAACAACAGCACCAGGGAAACAATCGCATACCCAACCAGGGTATAGCTCCACCTGGCAGGCATTTCTTTTATTCCAAAGGTGGATGCTTTGAGAAAATAAAATAAAAGTGGTCCGATGAACAAACAGGCCACCAATCCAAGCTGGACCCAGATAACCGGGAGTTGCGGATAAAACCACCAGATCACAGACTTAGCTACACGCAGACTCAGGGCCAGCAGCATAGCGCCGAACAGGAGTCCGGATAATTTCCTGTTTTTATAGAAAAACAGAAAGTAGGCGCTTAACAGCAGGCCATTGAACCACCCAATTGTACTGATAAAAAATACAAGCTTGTCAGCCATGTAGCTAAATTAGCGGTTCAAAAGTTAACATGAATAGAGTTACTGTATTTTGTGGTTCAAGCTTAGATAGCTGAACGACTAAACCAAATTCTCCTGGCTCTGCCAACTGATAAAGTAAACCCGGTAATCTTTCCTTTTTTATCTCTTACGAATCGAATGTTGGATCCAGGTGCTGCAAATCCATCTTTGTAAGTAGGAGCAAATTGGACAAGGGCAGTGGGTTCCTGTATGTGCTGTAGCTGTTTACCGCTAACTTTTATCCGTATGGTGGTGTTCGCGTCTTTACTGCTATAAGTTCCTTCAAATTGTTTCAATTCTTCCGGCGATCCGATTGCAGCGGGTTCTTTAATAAATTGTAAGGTATCAGCAGGCGGACCGAAATCAATCCTTTTCAAACCTGATTTTTCAAATAGAAGCTGGTATCCATTGGCCATCAACTTACCATCTTTAGCTGCATAAACCGGTTTCTTATTGGGCATCAATAATGTACTGTCCGATACCTGTAAGAAGATGCCTTCATCTGTTCTGTCATCCCGATACCAGCCTGCCAGTTTTTTTTGCGTTGCCGGGTCTGCTTTATATACTTCCGGCTCTGCAGCAGCAGAAATCCGGAGTTGGTCAGGAACAAAAATTCGCGCAAGCTTTTCAGCTATTTGCACCGGAGAAAAACTACTGGTATTAGATAATAAGGCGATGGACAATCCCAATTCTGGGAAATAATCCAGGTTGGCCCGATACCCTGCAGTAGCCCCGCTATGCGATACCTGATCCCGACCATTAAACGTACTGATGCGTAAGCCGGCAGCATAGGGATGTACTTTGCCATTTCTGAATCTTCCCAGTTCCAGTTGCCGATCCAGCAGTACTTTTCCGCCTAATTTACCACCATGCATAAAGGCAGCCCATTTAACCAGGTCCGAGGCGGTTGTCAGCATGCCTCCATTTCCATGGGCATCTTCAAAAGGCATGGACAATTTAAGTACCATCGGTGTTTGCTGATAAGCGACCGCACGTTTTTTCACAACCTGCCGGAAATCATTTCGCCAACTGGTATGGGTCATACCTGCCGGAATAAAAATGCGGTCCTTGCAGAATTGCGCAAAGCTTGTTTTGGCCACCCGCTCCACAATAATGGCCATCAAATTGTAGTTACTGTTACTGTATATGTATTCAGTGCCCGGTGGGTTGTTGAGCGCTGTCTGGCGACAAATAATCTGCAGCGCATGTGCATTGGTGTGAGCTCTTGAACCGCGCCCCCAGCCTTCAACTTCCGCAACCGATCCCCAGTCTCGCAAACCACTCTGGTGATGTATCAGATCATAAATAGTGATTACCGAACCATAATCCGGTAATTCGGGAATGTATTTACGTACATCGTCCTGCTGGCTGAGTTTGCCGTCCTGCTCCAGCAATAAGATAGCTGCAGCCGTAAATTGTTTGGAAACGGATCCTGCTTCAAAAATGGTCGCAGTATCATTAAGCACATCGTGTTCTAAATCAGCAGCGCCGAATGCTTGTGCATAGATCAGCTGTCCATTCCGGCTGATTGCTACTGACATCCCTGGTAAGTTTGGATTCGACCAGGGTTTTAATACTGTTTCAATCTGGCGGGCAGTGTCCGAAAAGTTGGATTGTGCCAATAGCTGCAGGGGAAATAATCCCAACAAAAGCAGTAGTTTCATTCCCTAAACTACACTGTTTTCGTTATGACGAAAAAAGAAATCAAGACCTATTTCAAAGCTATAACTGATGGAGACCTGGCAACTTTAAACCGGCTCCTGGATGAAAAGCCGGAATACCTGAAAGTTTGCAATGTTGCACCACCCAAAAAAGACGATGGACAATCCGGACTTCAACTGGCATTTAAAACAGGCCGGTTTGAAATTGCTCAACTATTGATTGATCGCGGATCAGATGTCAACTTTCAGGAAACATCCACCATTAATGAATGGACTACACCTGTGTTGCACGATTGCATAAGGGCTACCATATTCAATAGTTATACCCTTCAACAGGATACTTCAAAATTCGACAAAGCTTTTTCTCTTTTGAAACGAATGTTGGAAAATAAAGCCAATCCAAATGCTACCGATTCATATGGAAATTCATGTTTAGGAAGGGCTATTTTGGATGCTAGACAAATGATAAACAATCCCAGTGCAGACTTACAAAATGGAATCCTCATCGAACAATTAAGAAAGGTTTTTAAGGAACTTATTGATGCAGGAGCAGATCCGGATGCAAGCAATGCAACCCGAGATAGTGCAAAATCAGACCTGATTAATTTTCGGCTGGAATCCTACCAGCTTTTTTAATTCAAGTTTTTATACCCATATGCTATCAACAAAAAGAATACTTGTAGGTGCTATACTGATTGTTGTAGCAATTACCGCTATACTACTTTTCACAGGATCCCGAAACATGACTGAAAATCTCAGCAGAATTATTAAAAACTCCAGTCCGAAAACGCCAGAACAGATTTATTCAGTTCTTTTCAAACCGCCTCTTGAAAATTGCGTTACAATAAGAAATACCAAAGATCAGCTACTGCCGATCCTGGACTGTTGCATCTGGATGGAAATTCAACTTTGCCCAGATGAACTGAAACGAATCGTACAACAAAAAAATTACGAGATTTCTATTTATAATCATCCGGATTCCTTGACTCTAAGCACTTCTTTTGCAGATAGACCCTCCTGGTGGAATCCTGCAGTAATAAGAGATACTGTTTATAAACTACGCTACAGTAATAATCCCAAAAGAGCACAAACTTTATTTTTCGGCACTGACAGTTCGCATGTATTCTTGTGCGATATGGCCTTATAAAAAAGCCCGCCTGCAGTTTCCTGCAAACGGGCTCAAACCTATTAGCTGAACACTATTTCAACTTCCAGTTCTCATCAAAGAAGCCGGTCAGCTTCAGGTGCTTTGCTCCTTCTTTCAACATGTCAAAGCTGAAGATCATGTAGTCCGGAAATCCACTGGCACCCGCGAAGTATTGATTCGCATAAGCAGCATTGTTACCTTTCATGCCGGTACCGGTTAATACCGCCACCGATGCTTGAGAAGAGTTTTTCAACGGCCATACAAAATAAGTAGCCAGGTCATCCCCTTCCCAACGCTGCTCACCTGCAGTAATCAGGTTGCGCTCTACCTGAATCGGACAATCCGCCAACAGCATATTCCAGGCCGCATTGGTACTCTTATTACCTATCAGGATCACTCCCCTGTCTTTGTATTTTTCCAGTGAATACTCTTTGTCCGTTATGATATCTACCGCGCCATTTCCCCGGTAATACCAGGTCTCCGCATCATAGCGTGCCTTGTTCCAGTTCCAGGCATTCTCCTCTTTATTACCAATTGTTCCAACCACAAATACCATTCGGTTATTGAAAGCCTCTTTCAATGTTCCATAACGATGTGGACCTTTTTGATCTGCTGTTGGCGCTACCCCTTTTTCCCATCCGGATGCTGTTCTTTGCAACACAATTTTATCAGAAGAGGTTCCAACAATATGTTTCACCATCGATAAACTGTCTAGTCTTATTTCCACAGTGCTTCCAACTGAAAAATCGGACAAATCCAGTTGCAGTAATTTGATATTTGTGGTAGTACCACTGATCAGTCCTTTTGCACGGTTGCGATTCAACTGCACCCTGCTATACTCCAGTATCTCCTGCTGATGCAGGATGGTCGCCCAGCGTGAACTGGCTGATATGCCCGGATGCGCAGTTGTGAAATCAATACTGCTTACACTGCTGTCCGGCAAACGTTCATGCCACTGGAAATAATCAAACAATGGTTTCCAGTCCACACTGTGATCTCCAAACCAGTGACTTCCTCCCGGATATTCATAATGCACAAAATCAGGCTGGAAGGTTCCCAGCAACTCTCTCATCTGGCGAGCATACCGAACCGATACCGTACGGTCATCATCTCCATGGAAAATATAAACGCCATGATGTTTATAATTGGTTGCCAGCTTAATTACATCACTCTGGTTACTGGCCCGGAGCAATAGCTGCTCATACAGGTTACCACTGGAATCAGGAATGAGTCCGTCTGCCGAACCATACCCTTTCATTGTAGGATATCCCGCACAGGGTGCAATCGCCGCCCATTTATCGGGATAAGTTGCTCCTAAAAACCAGGTACCATGTCCTCCCATGGAGTGCCCTGTCAGGTACACTTTTGCGGGATCCGGCTGGAATCGTTGTTTTGCAATACTCAATACTTCCAGCGCATCCAGGCGGCCCCAGTCCTCCCAGTTAAAGCCACGTGGCCTTCTGTTCGTTGCTGCTACCAGGGTTCCCCAATCTTTGGATTTATATGCTCTTGCCTGGCTGATCGCTTCCACTCCCGCCCCATGCACAGATAAAAACAAGGCATTTTTTCCTGGCTCCCAAACAGAACCTGGAGTTTGGGGACGTACCGAATAATATTGCAAACTTCCATCGATCTCACTGATAAAGGTGCTGCTATAAGCATCTCCCGGATTCATACTCTCCACTGTGAAAGATCGCTGATCCAGGATCGTTCTGCCATTCAATAAATTCAAGGTTCCGGTAAAAGCTCCTTTTGTTGTGATGCCGGTTCCATCAAAGCGAAAAGCAACTTTTCGCGTACTCATGGCCGGTATATCGGGCAAGGTTGTCTCCTGGCTTTGTCCCGATACGATGGCCTGAATACGCAATCCCTTCAGGGGTTGATTGCCTGTATTCATGATCACCACGCCTCCTTCCTGCATTCCGGTTTGTACGCCTGGTACAATATGTGGCAAGGTCATATCTTCCGCCTGCAACTGCACCGGTTTGGATGGAAATAACAAACTGGCTACTGCTGTTGATCCACGAAGGAAAAATTCATTCTTTCCTTTTTTCAGTTGAACCGGTATGAACAGAAATCCCATGTTGTACGGATCACCTGTATGCATTTCTCCATTGATCAATACACTGCTGTTTCCTTTTACTGATAATATCGCTGTTTGTGCTTTGGGTGCTGTATAGGTCAGATAAATAATCCGGCTGCCCCAGGATAATCCACCCCGGGTTGCTCCGGCCCGTACACCCGGGCCCGCAGGTGCGCCTCCCAATGCCCGCCCTCTTTTTGGACGAAGCCGGCCTGTGCTGTCAATATCCAATGATTCCCAAACGATCGGTTGTCCGTCTGCGGTAGTTCCTACACTTGCGCCTTCCTTAGGTTCCTGTAACTGCTTGTTGAAATACAGGTAGGCCAGTTCATCACTATATACGGCTTCTCTTCCATACCTCGATGGAAATGGAGCAATCAGACCACTGGTAAAGGAATGTGTTGAACGGATATGGTTAAACGAAGCAGGAGCATTTTCATTTTCCTGTGCTGTAATCCTGCCGGCAGTCAGTGTCATCGCTGCCGCTAAAAAAAGGGTAGAAAACTTCACGAGCGCAATTTTGATGAAGGTTTATTGTTTCGCCTTCAATTTAGTCCTTTTGCGTTGTTGCTTTCTACCCTTCGCTATAAGAAGGTTAATATTTAAGCAGGATTAGTCCAATTTCTGAAAACTTTACCTGCTAGATAAAATTATCTGCATCGCGATAAGCTTTTATCAACGCCAGCTCTCCCTCTTTCCCAGGTTTCGCATTTCCATGCTCCATTCCCAATATTCCTTTGTATCCTTTTGAATGAATGTGTTTGAAAATATTGCGGTAATTCATTTCACCTGTTCCCGGCTCATTTCTGCCCGGATTATCACCAATCTGGAAATAAGGCGTTTCCGACCAGGTGCGGTCAATGTTTTTGATGATATCTCCTTCATTGCGCTGCATGTGGTACATATCATATAAGAACTTGCAAGCCGGACTATTAACCGCCCTGCAGATCATATAGGTCTGGTTGGTATAACGAAGGAACAAGTCCGGATTATCACTCAGCGCTTCCAGCACCATCACCAATCCATGCGGTGCCAGAATATCCGATGCAATGCGCAAAGCTTCTATCACATTCGCGGTTTGCTGATCATGGGGCAGACTGCGATCATAATTGCCAGGCACTACGGTCATCCATTTTGCTCCACAACGCTTGGCTACTTCAATTGCTTGATAGCAATCCTTTTTCATCCGGTCAATATGCTCTTTCTTACCGGTAGTCAAAGATGTTTTCCAATGCCAGCTGTCCGAGGTGATCACAAACACCCCCATCCGCATGCCCAGTTTGGCGAGGGTTTCGCCTATCTTTTTCTGCTGGTCCACCGAACGCCCCATCATGCCATTGTCCTCAATGGACCGGAAGCCCATGCTGTGCCCAAACTTGATCTGCTCGATAAAATCTTTGCCGGCATGGCTCGAAAACATCCCATCATGAAAGGCATAATCCAGGTTGAAGGGTTTATCGGATAAAGAACTGGTATCCAGTTTATCCCCGGCTGCTGCCAGGGCACCGGTTCCTGTTAAAACACCGCCGGCCAGGGCTCCCCCAGCCAGTAAAGACTGGCGAACAAAATTTCTTCTTTGCATGGAAAACAATTTGATGACTAAATTTACCGGAATCCCGTTCAAAAACGACCAATTTGATCCAGAAGTTAATTTTTTCCCTGTCCTGGTTAATTGCCGGCTATACCAGTTACGCACAACCGAAACGCTTCGAGTTTGTGGAAACCAAAATGGCCTCGCCTTTTACCATTGTATTTTATCATACCGACAGCCTGCAGGCACAACAGATTGCTGCCCGTGCTTTTCATATCGTTGACAGCCTGGCTGCCATCTTTACGGATTATGACCCCAACAGCGAACTCAATCAATTCTGCGCAACTGCTGCTGATACCGCCACCTATCATCCGATTTCTCCTGCCCTTTTTGATATCCTGCTGCTGAGCAAAAGAGCCCACGCCACCAGCAAGGGCAGTTTTGATATTTCCATAGGCCGACTGACCAAACTCTGGCGCGCAGCCCGCCAATCCGATCAATGGCCTTCCAAAGAAGCCATTGCTGCCGCCAAAGAACTGACTGGCATGAAATACCTGCAGCTGGATCCTAAAACAGGTACCGCCCGCATGCTCAAAGCAGGTATCCAGCTCGATCTGGGTGGCATCGCACAAGGATATATAGGAGAAAAAGTGATGCGTTTCCTGCTTGACCAGGGCATTACTGCCGCCCTGGTGGATGTGAGCGGCGATATCACTGCAAGAGGAAATCCCCCCGGTAAAGCCGGCTGGGTTGTGGCAATCAATACCCCCCACCACGAAGCAGAATGGTTACATGAACACCTTCTTTTAAAAGATCATTCTGTCACTACCTCCGGCGATCTTTATCAATACATGGAACATGAAGGCAAGCGTTATTCCCATATCCTGAATCCTAAAACCGGGTATGGTATTACAAAACGCTTATCCGTTACCGTTATAGCAAAGGATCCTTTAGTAGCCGACTGGCTGACCAAGTCCGTCAGCCTGCTTTCCTACAGAAAAGCGAAACGCCTGGCCCGAAAATGGAATGCCGATTTCCTGGTGGCGGAATACAAAAATGAACAACTGCTGTTCAGGCACACTCGTGGCTTTGAAGAATTTATGAAAACGTTTGCGTCACCTGAACCAGAACATTAATCCTAGATTTATAGCTTAGTTGTATGAGTATGAAGAAAATCCTTGCAGCAGGTGGATTGCTGCTTTCGCTTTCACAGTTTACCCTGGCCCAGGAAAATAACCCGGATTTCAAACCCTACAAACAAACCATTCCGGGCACCCCCCTGGAAATGTCCATGGTGCCAATTCCAGCTGGCTCCTTTTTAATGGGCAGCCCGGATACGGAGAAAAACCGCCAGCCGGATGAAAGTCCGCAACAAAAGGTTCAGCTCTCCGCCTTCTGGATGGCCAGCTTTGAACTCAGCAGAGATATTTTCGATGTCTATTTCAAAGATGCCAACACCAGCCAGAACTCTAAAGTGGATGCCGTTACCCGGCCAAGCGCCCAGTACATCGATCTTACCTGGGGCATGGGCAAGGAAGGTGGCTTCCCGGTCAATTCTATGTCGCAGTTTACTGCCCTGATGTTCTGCCGCTGGCTGTATGATAAAACCGGCATCTTCTATCGCCTGCCCACAGAAGCCGAATGGGAATATGCCTGTAAGGCAGGTAGCACTACTGCTTATTACTATGGTGATGATCCCAAACAACTTGGCGACTATGCCTGGTTCAAAGGCAACAGCAAAAACAAGTTTCAGAAAAGCGGACAGAAAAAACCAAATGCCTGGGGCCTCTATGATATGCTGGGGAATGTAAGTGAGTGGACCCTGGATCACTACCAGGAAGATCGCCTGCAACAATTGACCGGTGAGCCACAGGATCCCCGGGTTGCAGTGAATCCTGTCAAATACCCCAAGGTTTTAAAAGGGGGTGGATATACAGATCTGGAGCCAGCCCTGCGCTGCTCAGACCGTCAACAATCTGACCCCTCCTGGAACAAAAGAGATCCGCAAATCCCAAAGAGCCGCTGGTGGCTGACGGATGCCGCATCAGTTGGTTTTCGCGTGGTGCGCCCTCTGCAGCAACCCACAAAAGAAGAAGCAGCTGCCTTCTTCAAGGAAATATTAGGCAACTAATGGATAAAATTGTAACATAATTAACCAGGGAAACCAACTACATTCAAACCTCTAAACTTCCGATATGATACACGATGCTTCCAATGATGCCGGCAAAAGCCGCCGCGAGTTTGTAAAAAATTCAGGTTTGCTGGCTGGCGGACTGATGGCCGCGCCCCTGCTTTCACAGGCCAATTTTTTCTCAGGTTCCTCAGATATTATTAAAGTTGCCCTTGTTGGTTGTGGCGGTCGTGGTACCGGTGCTGCCATCCAGGCCCTGCTTACCAAGCAAAATGTAAAATTGGTGGCGATGGCAGATGCTTTTCGCGACAATCTTGACAATTCGCTGAAAGCCATCATGGGTGAAGCAGCAGAAAACCCAACCATCAAAGCAAAAATCGATGTTCCGGAAGATAGACGCTTCAGTGGTTTTGATAGCTACCAGAAAGCTATTCCACTTGCCGATGTAGTTATCCTGGCCACTCCTCCCGGTTTCCGCCCTATTCATTTTGAAGAAGCTGTTAAACAGGGCAAACATATTTTCATGGAGAAGCCGGTTGCAGTAGATCCTGCAGGTGTACAGAAAGTTCTGGCGGCTGCAGCCATCGCTAAACAGAAAAAACTGAATGTGGTGGTTGGTTTGCAGCGTCATTACCAAAACTCCTACCGCGAACTCTTTAAACGCAAAGACCTGATCGGAGAAATCACTTCAGCACAAGCCTGGTGGAATAATGATGGTGTTTGGGTGCGGGAGCGTAAACCCGGACAAACAGAAATGGAATACCAGATGCGCAACTGGTATTATTTCAACTGGCTTTGCGGCGATCACATTACCGAGCAGCATATTCACAATATTGATGTCATCAACTGGTTCAAAGGTGGCTACCCCGTAAAAGCCCAGGGGATGGGCGGCCGCCAGGTACGGAATGGGAAAGATCATGGTGAGATTTTTGATCACCACTATGTGGAATTCACGTATGCAGATGGTTCCATTCTCAACAGCCAGTGCCGCCATATTCCCGGCACCATGGCGCGCGTGGATGAATTACTGATCGGTACCAAAGGAAGAATAGCTACCGGAGCCGGCAGTATCACAGATAACAAAGGAAAACAACTTTATAAGTTCGACAGCAATACAGAAAACAACCCCTATCAGACGGAACATGATGAACTGTTTGCAGCCATCGCAAAGGGTCAATACAAATTTGCAGATGCAGAAAATGGAGCTAAAAGCAGCATGACTTCCGTCCTGGGTCGTATGGCCACCTACAGCGGTCAGGTGATTGAATGGGATAAAGCAATCAACTCCGGACTTGATATTATGCCCAAAGAGTTCAGCTGGACAGCCGCACCACCAATTGTTCCAGGTGCAGACGGATTCTATCCAATTGCAGTTCCAGGTAAAACAAAATACATTTAAGACTTTATATTAGTAGCAGTATACAAAGCCCCCGCATCAAAAATGCAGGGGCTTTTGTTTTGTTCTGATTGTAGTTCAAGATTGAGGGCAGTATTGACATACACCCCGTTTTTAAATCCAATATCCTATGAAAAACTAATTGTATAAGTTCAATTCCTATGCCAGCACCCTATAACGGAAACGTTCAGGGTTTTATACCCCAACAGAGGTACACCATCAACAGGTTGTAGAAATCTCACCCCAACCTGCTCCAGATAACTGACAGATTCAGTACATTCAATGTTATGAATCGTCGTAATTTTTTAAAAAGTGGTAGCCTGGCCGGACTCTCCGTTACGGCCGCCAGCCTGGTAGGCTGCAAAACCGAAACGCCCAAAGAAACCAAAACATCGGAGGATCAGGAAGACCGGTTTGAACTCCTCGAGTGGACTATCCCTCAATTACAGGAGGCAATGGCTTCAGGAAAATATACTGCTGCAGCCATTACCCAGTTGTACATAGACCGGATTCATGCTATTGATAGAGATGGTCCGCTTTTAAATTCCGTTATTGAACTCAATCCCGACGCTTTGGCAATTGCCAAAGACCTTGACAAGGAAAGAAAAGATGGTAAGGTTCGCGGTCCCCTACATGGCATTCCTATTCTTATCAAAGACAATATTGATACGGCTGACAAAATGCAGACAACCGCCGGTGCCCTGGCCCTGGAAGGAAATATCGCATCCAAAGATGCCTTTATTGTACAACAGCTAAGAGCAGCAGGGGCCATCATCCTGGGTAAAACCAACCTGTCGGAATGGGCAAACTTCAGGTCCAATCGTTCCTGCTCCGGCTGGAGCAGCAGAGGCGGACAAACACGCAGTCCCTACCTGCTCACGCATAACCCCTGTGGTTCCAGTTCCGGTTCCGGTACTGCAGCAGCAGCTAACTTAGCAGCCATCACCATAGGTACAGAAACTGATGGATCCATTACCTGTCCCTCTTCTGTAGCCGCCCTGGTGGGATTGAAACCTACAGTTGGATTACTCAGCAGATCTGGCATCATTCCAATTTCCCACACCCAGGACACTGCAGGCCCCATGGGCAGAACAGTTACCGATGTAGCCATAACATTAAGTGCATTAACTGCCACTGATCAACAGGATCCTGCTTCTGTTGCTGCTCAGGGTAAAGCAGCAAAGGACTACACGCAATTCCTGGATGCAAAAGCATTGGCAGGCAAACGAATTGGCATAGAGAAAAAACCTCAGGGAACCAATCATTACATACTTGCTTTACTGGACAAATGCAAGGCGCTTTTAACTGCCCAGGGTGCGACCGTTGTTGAGATTGAATACCTTGATAAAATTGATGAACTGGGTCGGCATGAATACAATGTGCTGAAATACGAATTCAAGGAGGGTGTCAACAAGTACCTGGCTAACGGTAATGCGAAAGTGAAAAGCCTCGCCGAAGTCATCGCCTTCAATAAAGCCAATGTTGACCGCGCCATGCCCTACTTCAAACAGGAAACCCTGGAAGCCTGTGAAGCATTAGGCGGACTGGATTCAAAAGAATACAAGGAAGCGCTGCAAGCTTCGCATATAGGTTCACGTAAGATTCTGGATGATGTGATCAAAGCCAACCAACTGGATGCTATTGCCGGTATTACTATGGGGCCATCCTGCGCCATTGATCTCTGGTATGGTGATCGCTGGGGAGATGTTTCGCTGACTTCTCCTGCTGCAGTTTCCGGATATCCGCACATCACTGTGCCAGCCGGACTGGTTTATGAACTCCCGGTAGGTTTCTCTTTCTTTGGTCCGGCGTATTCAGAGTCCGTACTGCTTGGTCTTGCTTTTGCATTCGAACAGGCAGCCAAGGCAAGAGTGACACCAACATTCAAAAAACTTTTTACCAGTTAGCAATAACTAAATGGCCGAACCCTCATCCATACAATTTACTGGCCTGAATGCAGATGAAGTAGCAGCAGCCAGGGAAAAGTATGGCCTCAATGAACTAGAGAAGGACGGTGAATCGCCCATCTGGAGAGCTGTAAAGGACCTCTTCAGAGAACCGATGTTCATCCTGCTGCTGGCTGCCTCTATTTTATACTTCATCAGCGGCCAAACAGGTGAAGGGATTTTTATGGTGGTAGCAACTGTATTGGTCAGCACCATTTCTCTTTACCAGGATGCGAGAAGCAGACATGCCCTGGATGCGCTCAAAAAACTCACTGAACCCCTTACCCAGGTGATCCGGGATGGCCAGCACCAGACCATACCCTCCAGCGAACTGGTACCTGGAGATATTTTCATAGTTGAAGAAGGCAATTTGATACCGGCAGATGGCACCATTCTCCAGGCCAATGATTGCAGCGTAAACGAATCTATTCTAACGGGTGAATCTTTTACAGTTACCAAATCTGTCAGTGACAACGATGAACGCAATGATGAACTCTACCAGGGAACTCTTGTCACAGGCGGACTAGCAATTGCAAGGGTAACAGCAACGGGTAAGCGAACCCGGATGGGACAAATCGGCAAACAGCTGGTCAGTATTAAAGAAGAACCCACCCCGCTGCAGGCTCAGATCGCCTCCTTTGTAAAAAAAATGGCCCTGGCAGGCATTTTGGTTTTTGTAATTGTATGGTTGATTCATTACCTGCAAACAAGAATCATTCTGGATAGCCTGCTCAAAGCCCTCACCCTTGCGATGAGTATTCTGCCGGAAGAAATCCCTGTTGCCTTCACCACGTTTATGGCGCTGGGTGCCTGGCGACTCCTGCAGAAAGGAATCATCGTAAAACAAACTACTACTGTAGAAGCACTTGGCTCCGCTTCTGTTATCTGCACCGATAAAACCGGCACCCTTACCGAAAACCGGATGTCGCTGGCTGGCTTGTACAGCTGGGAGGATCGCAGTTTTCATGATCCTGCAAACTCCCACTCACCTGCCATCAAAGAACTGATCCGGGTGGCTATGTTTGGCAGTGAACCCATCCCCTTCGACCCGATGGAAAAGGCTCTGCACGAAGCGTATATACAAGGCCGTGAGCAGGATGAACGTCCGGCTTACCAAATGGAAAAAGAATATCCGCTGGGAGGCAAACCTCCTATGATGACACATATTTTCAGGTCCGCCGACGGGCAACGCATCATCGCCGCCAAAGGTGCTCCTGAAGCTATTTTAAACGTGAGTCAGATTCCTGCCAGCCAACATTCCGACTATTATCAGGCTATTGAAACTTTTGCGAAGCAGGGTTATCGCGTGCTTGGAATAGCAGAGGGTATATTTGATCCGGAATCTCGCGCGTATCCGGAAACCCAGCAGGAAATTCAGTTCCGGTTATTAGGACTTATCGCATTTTATGATCCACCCAAACAAGGCATTCAGCAAGTATTGGAGACGTTCTACAATGCCGGTATCAAGGTGAAAATTTTAACCGGCGACAATGCCCTGACTACCCAGTCCATTGCAAAAGAAATTCATTTTCGTGGTAGCGACACCGTTATAGAGGGCAATGAACTGGTGAAACTTTCCGATGCCGCGCTTAAGCAGGAAGTGGAACAATACCAATTGTATGCGCGCCTCTTTCCGGAAGCGAAACTGCGCATCATTGAAGCCCTGAAAGCCAACCAGGAAGTGGTAGCCATGACAGGTGATGGAGTGAATGATGGTCCCGCGTTAAAAGCAGCCCATATTGGTATTGCCATGGGCAACCAAGGTTCGGAGCTGGCTAAAAAAGCAGCCTCGCTGGTTATTACTGACGATGACCTGGGCAAGATGGCAGAAGCTGTTGCCATGGGCCGGAAAATTTATACCAACCTCAAAAAAGCCATCCGGTACATTATTTCCA
Source organism: Flavihumibacter fluminis (assembly GCF_021491375.1). GTDB lineage: Bacteria > Bacteroidota > Bacteroidia > Chitinophagales > Chitinophagaceae > Flavihumibacter > Flavihumibacter fluminis. The sequence goes on along the minus strand of NZ_JAKEVY010000002.1, from coordinate 940,331 downwards.
TTCACATTCCAATCATCCTCACTGTATTTATTCCGCTGGTTTTAGGCTGGGCTTTCCCCAGCATTTTCACTCCGGTTCATGTGATTTTCCTGGAACTGATTATGGGTCCTACCTGTTCCATCATCTATGAAAATGAACCGATGGAAGCTGGTACCATGCAGGCCCCTCCCCGTCCCTTTCAATCTACTTTCTTCAGCTGGTCCGAACTTAGTGTGAGTGTTGTACAGGGATTGGTTATAACAGCTGCCTGCCTTGGTATTTATCAGTATGCCTGGAGATCCGGACTGGATGAAACGGCTACACGCACCATGGTGTTTCTGACGCTGGTGACCGCGAATATCTTTTTAACTCTTGTCAACCGGTCTTTTCGCTTTACCATTTTCACCACGATTCAGTACCGGAACCGACTGATACCCCTGATCACTTTCCTCACCGTATTGTTGACAATACTGTTATTATGGATCCCGGCCTTCCGTGATTTCTTTGGTTTCCGTCACCTCGAAACCAACCTGTATCTCTATTGCTTGCTGGCGGGTGCAGTTTCCGTTTTATGGATGGAACCAATTAAATATTGGAGAGGCCTTCAGGAGAAAAATCGGGGATATAAATCGTAAACAATGCCCCCTCACCTATAGCCCCATTGGCGCTGATTAGGCCCTGGTGATTATCGATGATCTTTTTGCAAATAGCAAGACCGATTCCGGTACCGGGAAAAATATCTTTTCCATGCAGCCGCTGGAATACCTGGAATATTTTTTCCTTGTATTCATTATCAAATCCAATCCCGTTATCCGCGATTTCAATTTTGTGATAATCCCATGTCTCATTCAACAACGCACTCTTTTCTGTTCCTGCAGGCAAGTGCTGATAACGAACTTCAATTTTGGAGGATTTGGAAGGATCGGAAAATTTGATTGCATTGCTTAGCAGATTGGTAAACAACTGCTCCATTTGAAAAGGCACTGCCCATATCACCGGTAAGGTATCCAGTTGCAATTTGATTCGAAGGTGATCAATCCTTTCTTCCAACTGTTGAAGAATGCTGTGCACCAGGTAGTTCAAATCCGTTTTGGCAAAATGATTTTCCATCTTATTTACCCTGGAATAAGATAGCAGATCAATTACCAGTTGTTGCATGCGTTCTGCGGTTGACCGTAAGCGTTGGAGAATTTCTGCACCTTTTTCAGAAATCCGGGTTCTTTCCAGGTCAGACACCATGGTTACAAAAGTCTGGATCTTACGCAGGGGTTCCTGTAAATCATGACTGGCTACATATGCAAATTGGGCCAATTCCGTATTCGACTTCAGCAATGCTTCATTTGAATTGATCAATTCCTGCGTACGCTGGATTACCTGTTCCTCCAATTCATCCGCAAATATTTTGTGCTCATGAATATCAGTACTACTTCCAACCCACATTTCCACCTGCCCATTTTCATTGTATTGAGGAACCGCCCTGCTCAGTTGCCAGCGATACGCCCCATCATGCCTGCGGAAGCGATGCTCAAACAAAAATGGTTCCTGGGTCTGGATACAGTGCATCCATTTGGCAACATTCTCTTCGCGATCTTCGGGATGAACAATTTCAAGCCATCCAACCCTCGCTAACTCTTCAGGTGTGAAACCCGAATATTCGTGCACAGATCGATTGTAATAATACAGATTCCCCTCAGGATCACTTATCCAAACCATGGCTGGCAATGTATCAGCCAGAGTTCTGAATCGCTTCTCACTGCTTCTTAATGCCAGCAAGGTGAGTTTCTCATCAGTTGTGTCCAGGATGGTCCCGGTTAACCGAATTGGTTTTCCTGATTCATCAAACAATACCCTGCCCCAGGCTTTGATCCAATGCCATTCATTGTCTCCCCTGTTTAACCTGAATTCGTAGGTAAGTACGCCTGTTTTTAAAGATCGCTCATGCGCCTTGCGCCGGATTTCCAGGTCATCCGGATGAATCCTGCTTACCAATTCCTTTCTATCCACCGGCAAATCCGGATTCATACCAAATATTTGGAGGAAACTACGGGAATGAGTCATTTCATTACTCAGCAGATCAACTTCATAGGTTCCCATTCCGGTTGATTCAATGGCCAGTTTCAACCGTTCCTCTGCCTCTTTTGCTGCTCGCTTTGCAAGTACCGTTTCAGTTACATCATAGGCACTCACCATAACACCTGTCACCCCTTCTTCCGAATCTTCCATGAGAGGCGCATATTCAAAATCCATGTAAAAAACTTTGCGACCATCCTGCGCATCAATAATCGCCTCAGCCTCCTTATCCCGGCATACCTGGCCAGATTCCAGCACGTTCAACAGCAAATCAGGAAATCGCTGACCTTTGAGCTCCGGAAATACCTCCAGCAGTGGCCTGCCATTCACCTCTGCTGCTGTGCGTCTCCAAAACCTGGTTAACATCAGTTCATTCGCCATTTCAATTCTCAAATCCCGCCCTCTTAATATGGTCATGGCAATTGGAGAATCCATCACCATTTGGCGAAAATTCTGCTCCCTTTGCTCCAGTTTTTTCCTGGATACTACCAAATCAGTTACCTCAATGGCAATTACAATGATGCCAACAATATTGCTTTCCTCATTGCGCAAGGGTTGGTAAATCAGATTAAAATAGGCTGTTTGGGGTTTCCCGCTTCGATTTAAAACAACCCTATAATCTGTTGCAGTGAAAGGAATCCCGGTGTGATAAACATTAAAAAATACAGGTTCTACCAGTTCCCGAATTTCCGGGATCACCTCAAATAGCCGTTTATTTAAAACTTCCTCTTCTGTTTTGTCAGCCATTTCGAGATAGGCTTCATTCGCCATTTCTACAATAAATTCCTCACCTATGAGGGTACACAATCCCACAGGAGCCTGTTTAGCGATTTCACTGAACCCTCTCTTCATACCTGTACAAATATTTCTGCAATAATACCTGTTACTTGTCTTGTTTAATCCTTTTGGGCGAATTTCACGAAAAACCTTATTATTATAAATAAATTTAATCCATGGCAGTCTCCTACCTGGTTATACTCATCATCGTTCTGGTTGGAATTGTAATGATCTACTTCTACAACCGCCTCGTAAAACAGCGAATTCTGGTCCGGGAAGGCTGGAGTGGTATTGGCACTTTCCTGCAACAACGCAACGATCTTATTCCCAACCTGGTGGAAACCGTGAAAGGATATGCCCTTCACGAAAGCAGTACCCTCACCGATGTAATTAAATGGCGCAATCAATTACAGGCAGGAACTTCACCCGCCCAACAGATGGAAGCCAGCAACCAGCTGAATGCTGCTCTTAGTAAGTTCTTTGCCCTGGCAGAAGCGTATCCCGAACTCAAAGCCAATCAGAATTTCCTGCAACTCCAGCAGGATCTGAAGGAAATTGAAACCAATCTGAACCAGAGCCGTCGTTACTACAATGCCACTGTCCGCAATCTCAATTCTTCTGTAGAAGTGTTTCCGAGTAATATCGTGGCTTCCCTGTTCGGTTTCAAAGCTGAACCTTTCTTTGAAGAAAATCCGGAAAGCCGGGAAGTACCAAAAGTAAAATTCGGTTCCTAACTGACCCGCTTATGCGAACATTCAGATTGCTTTTCCTGCTCGGCTGTTGCTGCCTGCTGCTTCGATCCGCTTTTGCGCAGGAAGGCTTCACCATTACCGACTATTCAGCCAACTATATTCCACCTACCATGGTGGATTCCATCACCAGCTCCACACTTCGGACTGCAGCTGCAAATAGAGCTGTGGGCCCGTCTCTTTTTAATGATCGCTACAATGCCTATCGGCCCCGTATAGCCGAATTAGTTAAATCCCTTTCCCTGTTTTCCTTCCGGGAACTGGATATGAAATTCAGGCCCGGCATTCCCGCCACTGGCTCTCCTGCTTTTCAATCGAGGCAGGCTGCCTATCTCTCCAAACTGAATGAAGCGCTGGAGCGCATTATTTCAACACCGGCCTCTGTTCATCCCCTGATGGAAGCTGATGAATCGGATCGTGTACTCAATTTTCATTCCTACCTGAAGGTTCAACCTGACGGACAAATCGAGGTTACCGAAACCATCAAAATTTACAATGGAGAGGGTGGTGCACTCAGCGAGAACGATGATATCAAGCGTGGCATCCTGCGCGATTTTCCAACCAAATACCTGCACCAGAAAGGCTATTGGGTGCATACAGGATTTAACCTGAAATCGGTTACCCTTGATGGTAAGGAAGAAAACTACAGTACCCAATCACTCGAGAATGGAACCCGGGTGCAGATTGGTAATGCGGATTATCTTCTTCCCAAAGGGATTTATACCTATGTGCTGAAATACGAAACCAACCGCCAGCTGATTTTCCATCAGGATCGCGATGAACTCTACTGGAATGTAAATGGCAATGGCTGGGGCTTTCGGTTTGATACGGTTGCAGCTACCCTGGAATTCCCCTCGCAGGCTGAAATCGGCGCCCAGCAATGTTATACCGGACTGATGGGCTCCACAGAACAATACTGCAGTTTTACCAAACCAACCGGCAATACGATTCAATTTCAGACAACCCGTGGACTCCAGCCCTACGAGGGACTCACCATCGCTGCTGATATCCAAAAAGGTATTCTTATTCCTCCCGGAAAGGCGGATGATGCACTCAATTTCATGCGCGCCAACTGGCTGGTGCCCTTCCTGCTGGCCGTGCTTTTTTTTGTTCCTTTGTTTTACTGGAATATCTGGCGAAAAAAAGGAAAAGACCCCGAGAAGGGTACCATCTTTCCGCAGTTTGAACCTCCTGCCGGTTTACGCCCCGCTGATGTAGGGTATATCCAACAGCAGCAATACGGCTCTCATCTGTTTGTTGCCAGCCTGGTAGATGCAGCAGTTCAAAAACAGCTGGAAATTGAAGTGAACAAGGGTGGTTCCTGGTTTGCAGGTACCGAATACGTGTTTAATAATGTCAGGCATGTTGCTAGTCCCAGTGCCAGTGTACTGATGCAACGATTCGGTCTGGATATTTCTGCCCTCTATGGCATGCAGTTAAAAGCAGGTACCTATAACAGCACACTGAAATCACTTTATACTTCTCTGGAAACCCAACTGAAGAATAAGTTCCAATTAGAAAAAGGGCACAACAAAAAAGAGGGTTATTTTTCCTTAAACCGCGGAGTTATTTTCTGGGGTGCCTTTCTGCTCTTCATTTGTTTTGGCGCCAGCATTTTTTTCCTGGTCCAAAACTTTACCGTTCCCCTTGGAATTTTTGCAGCCACCTGCCTCATAGTACTGCTGATTACCCTGATCTTCTTTTACAAGATCTTACCCGCTTATACTAAAGAAGGCCGAATGATCGCCGACCATATTGAAGGGTTCAAAATGTACCTGGAGCATACCGAGCAACGAATGTTCAATACCCTCGCTCCTCCTGAAAAAACATTGGATCTGTTTGAACGTTACCTCCCCTATGCGATCGCCTTAAAAGTTGAAAACGAATGGGCGGAACAATTTGATTCCATTCTGAAAAAAGCACTGGAGCAGGGATATCAACCAGGTTATTTTCATGCAGGCAGGGGCTTTTCACAAAATCTGCAATTTGCTGATTTGACCAGGGGCGTATCCTCCGGTTTATCCAGTACCATTTCTTCCTCATCCACCCCACCAAGCAGCAGCAGTGGTGGCAGCAGAGGCGGAGGATCAAGTGGCGGTGGAGGCGGCGGTGGTGGAGGTGGAGGATGGTAATCCATCCAACCATTAGCGCTGGCGACCTTTCTGCCGAAACGCTTTATAAGAGCCCTTCTTTGCGGGCTCTTTTTCCATTTTGCCAACTGGTTTGGCTGCTGGCCTTGCCTTAGCCTTAACAGTTTCCTTTTCTACAGGTGCTTCTTTAGGCGCCTTTTTAATTTTTGGAGCCCTCTCCGGTTTGATTCGTTTAATCTTCACCGGTAGTCCGGAAGAATCTTCAATGGCCGCATTCAATTTCTCCAGTTCAACCGGACTCAGCATCCGCCATTTTCCTATAGCCAGGTTGCCAATTGTCAGGTGCATGAATCGTACCCTTCTCAGCGCTGTTACCTCATACCCGAGGTATTCACACATACGCCGGATTTGTCGGTTAAGCCCCTGCGTTAGTATGATTGTAAATTGCTGCTTACCTGTTACCCGAACCTTACAGGGTAGTGTTACTGTATCCAGTATAGGTATGCCTTTTTCCATCTGGTCTACAAAACCGGGACCAATAGGCTTATTCACCCTCACCTGGTATTCTTTCTCGTGAGCATTTCCTGCCCGCAACACTTTGTTTACAATATCGCCATCATTGGTAAGCAGGATAAGTCCCTCTGAATCCTTATCCAGCCTGCCTATGGGAAACACTCGTTTGGGATAATTCAGAAAGGAAATAATATTACCCGCCACATGTTCTTCCGTGGTAGTAGTTATGCCTACCGGTTTATTGAGCAGGATATATACCGGTTTCTCTTTTTGCTTGCGTGTAATCAAACTGCCATCCACTTCTACTTCATCGCCTGGCTTTACCCGGTTTCCTGGTTTGGCCTTACGACCATTCAACAACACTCTTCCTGCTACAATCAGGTCATCGGCCTCTCTTCTGGAGCAATAACCGGTATCACTGATGAACTTATTTATACTGATGGATTCTTCCAATGTCTTATTTTTTCTTTCCGTGTTTTTTATTTCCTGCTTTTTTAGCTGCCGCTTTTCTTGCTCTCGCATCCCCGGTTTCTTCTTTCATGGCGGTTGCGATTACCCACTCGTAATCCAGCTGGCGCTTTTCCAGGTTGGCTGCCACCACCCTGATCCTCACTTTATCCCCCATTCGAAAGGTCCGCCCCGATCTTCTGCCGGCCAGCATATAATCCGACTCCACATGCCGGAAATCATCATATTCAGATAAGCTTGTAATACTTACCAATCCCTCACATTTATGCTCAACCGTTTCCACCCAGAATCCAAAGGAAGATACCCCGCTGATCACGCCGTCAAATTCATCCCCGAGAAAATTCATCAGGTATTCCACCTGTTTGTATTTGTTGGAAGCTCTTTCTGAATCCATTGCTGCCCGCTCGCGTTCACTGCAGTGTTTACACTTTTCTTCCATCTTCTTGTCTGGCAGGTATTGTTCATCCAGCACCTGCTGCAGCACGCGATGCACCAATACATCCGGGTAGCGGCGAATAGGAGAAGTGAAGTGTGCATAATGCTCAAATCCCAATCCATAATGCCCTATATTCTTGGTCGTATATACCGCTTTCGCCATGGTACGGATGCCTAACTGCTCCAGCACATGCTGCTCGGGCTTGCCCTGCACATCCTGTAACAACTGGTTAAAGGATGCTGCAATCTGCTCCGGTGATTTGGTATGAAACGTATGTCCGAATTTGAGGGCAAATGCTGCAAAGGGTGTAAGCTTTTCCTCATCCGGCTGATCATGCACCCGGTATGGAAAGGGCAATGTCTTTTTATTGACTTCTATCTTGCTGATGAATTCTGCCACGGTCCGGTTTGCCAGCAACATAAACTCTTCGATCAACTGATGCGCTTCCTTGCTCTCCTTAATCATGATGCCTATTGGCTTGCGGTTCTCATCCAGCTTGAAGCGAACTTCCTGGGAGGAGAAATTGATCGCGCCTTTTTTAAAACGCTGTTTGCGCATGCGCTGCGCAAATTTATTCAGCAGCAGTATTTCCTCTTTGTACAACCCATCTTCATTCTCGATGATCTCCTGCACCTCTTCATAGGTAAACCGATGATCCGAATGGGTCACAGTTCTGCCAAGCCAACTCTCCTTTACATCTCCTCTTGCATTGATCAGGAATACTGCCGAGAACGTGAACTTGTCTTCATGCGGCCGCAGGGAACAGAGTTCATTGGATATCTTTTCCGGCAACATGGGATTCACCCGGTCAGGTAAATACACCGAAGTTGCGCGCAGATAAGCTTCCTTATCCAGCTCGGTCTCGGGCTCTACATAATAACTCACATCCGCGATATGCACCCCGATCTCATATCCTCCTTTCACCGATTGTATCGATAAGGCATCATCAAAATCCTTCGCATCCATAGGATCTATCGTAAAGGTCAGCACCTCCCGCATATCCTTGCGCTTTGCAATCTCCTTTGCATCCAGTGTTTCCGGTATGCGGGCTGTTTCCTCCAGCACATCCTCCGGGAATGAAAGTGGAAATCCATTCTCCAGCAGGATTTCTTTCATCGCCGTATCATTCGCAGCCTCTTCTTTCAGTACTTCCATCACTTCCCCTACCGGCTTCTTGTTGTTCGACCATTCCACAATTTTCACTACTGCCCGCGCGCCATTCTCAGCCCCATGCAGTTTATCCAGCGGGATATAAATATCCGGCATGGGTTTGTCTGTTTCCGGAATGAAAAAGGCAAAACTTTTACTTAGCTCTATCTTACCCAGGAAGGATTGCTGCTTGCGCTCTACCACTTCTGTAATCATTCCCTGCAGGCGTCCACCACCTCTTCCGGAGGAACGCATCACCTGCACTTTTACTTTATCTCCATGTAAGGCGGTATTGAAATCATTCGGCTTTACCAGTATATCCTGTTCCAGTCCCTCTATGATCACAAATCCCATTCCACTTCGGGTTATATCAAGTCTGCCTACCGGCAACTCAGGACCAGTACCTTTTGCCTTATTTTTCTTTGAAGAAGATTTCTTTTTACTCATTTTTTCATAGTTAAGCAGAAGGAGAATACTGTTTACTAAATGTACCGATTATCGTGCGAACCCGGTCCCCCGCATCAAATAAAAATGTCATTTCGATGGGCAACACATAGATCGGCCAGTCCCTCAGTTCCTGCTGGAATTTAATTAAGCGAACCGCATCCTTTTCAGTGGTCAGGATCAATTTCTGCCCCCCTCCCAACTGGTTGAATTTTCGCTGGATCTCTTTTATATCGTCAATGGTGAAAATATGGTGATCACTATAGGCCAGTTGTTCATAACTGCCTACCTGGTTGGCCAGATAACGTTTAAGTGGCTTGGGATTCGCAATACCGGTTACCAGCAACACTTCCATTTCAGCACTTAATACTGTTTCCTGTCTGTCCACCAACTGGTAGGGTTTGCCATAGGTGATGCCCGAAAAAAACACCTGCTGATGAGGAGCCGGATTCAATTCCTGCCGGATCAGTTCTGCATCTTCCTGGCTCAGGTTAAGCGGGCATTTGGTTACCACGATCAGGTCCGCCCTGGCGGCACTTCGCTTTTCATCTCTCAGATCTCCTGTTGGCAGGTACCAGTCGCGCGTGTATAAATTACTGTAATCTGTTAGCACAATATTCAACCCCGCCTCAATCGCCCGATGCTGATATGCATCATCCAGCACAATCAATTTGGTATCCGGACGATCATGCAGCAACAAGGGTACTGCCACTACCCTTTCTTCTCCAACCGCTACTGAAACATCCGGAAACTTCAGGTGAAACTGCATGGGTTCATCCCCAATTTCCAATGCAGTGGTGGTTTCATTGGCCAGCGCATAGCCCCTGGTTTTACGCTTATACCCCCTGCTCAGAGTTGCGAGTTGCAGTTCCTTTTCAAACTGTCGCAGGATCCATTCCACCATAGGCGATTTACCGGTTCCGCCTGCAGCAATATTACCCACGCATACAATGGGAATATTAAACTTTGCAGCTTTCAGGATATTTGCATCATAGAGTTTATTGCGTACAAAAATGGCCAGCCAGTAAACCAGTGAAAACGGAAACAACAAGATCCGCAGGGGCTTCAGCAAGGGAAAATTAAAATTCATAAAATGCATCCGGGGTTAAACAGCCATTCAGTGGCAGATCATATTCATCCCGCTCCGGGATCTCCTCTACCGGTTCAAAATAACTAATTCCCAGGGTATAACAATCAGTTCTTACCTGTGACAGGTAGCGATCGTAAAAGCCTTTTCCATATCCCAGGCGGTACCCTTTTTTATCCACCGCCAGCAAGGGCACCAATACCAGGTCCAGTTCAATGGGTGCTATTACCTCCTCAGTTTTCGGCTCTGCAATTCCATATTGATTTTTCACATAATCGGTGTCCATGTCTACCAGCCTCGCTTCCATTGTGGAGGCTTTGGCATTGATAACAGGGTAGCATAACCGCAGTTCCGGAATCCGGAACTCCATGAAATCTGTCAGTAAAAAAGTATTGGGTTCTGCTCTTTCTCTTAGCGGCCAATAAGACAAAACCATTTGCAGCTGGTCTGGCCAATACCATTGCTGAAAAAGGATCAGGATCAGATCATCCAGGCGACTCCTCTCCTGTTCCGCCAACGCCATGCGGCGCTTCAGGAATTCGGCTCTCAGGGCTGCTTTCGTCATACTTACCGATTGATGAAAAAAGAGAATACAGTAGTTCCGTAATTGCGCTCCTGCACAAACCATTCATATCCCTGGTAATTATTACGGGGCGTGTGTTCCAGCACAAACATTCCTCCGGGTTTGAGCAATTGTTTCTCCACCACTTTTTTGGGTAACTCATCAATGGTGGTGAGTGCATACGGCGGACCCGCAAATATAAAATCATACTGATCCGTGCAGCTTTCCATATACTTGAACACATCCATGCGAACCACCCGGATGGTTTCTGTTAGTCCCAACTGCTCCACTGTTTTAGAGATAAACGCATGCATCGAAGGATCCTTCTCCACAATCACCTGTTCCGCAGCACCCCTCGAAGCCAGCTCATAACTGATGCTGCCTGTGCCACCAAACAGATCCAGGGTTTTGGCTCCTTCAAACTCAATATTGTTCTGCAGTATATTGAAGAGTCCTTCTTTCGCGATATCTGTTGTAGGCCGGGTATACGGCATGTTGGCAGGCGGACTTATTTTTCGTCCCCCGAATTTTCCACTTATGATACGCATACCGCTGCCTGAATTAGGGGAGTGAAAAAATGAGGCTGCATTCCCTGCAGCTGGCGTTCATTTAATTGAAACGTTTCCGGTTGCACATCCAGTTTCAGATTGCCGAGGTATTTGTACAGATCCAAATAAAGTGCGCTTGAACTATCCATCCAGCCCGACCAAATAACAGGCGTCGTTTCAGCCGATAATCCGGCTTGCTGCAGCAGCGACAACACCAGATAACTTACATCATCCGGCGAGTGGTATTCAAACTGCTGAAAGAACTTCCATCCTCCGTGATGCAGGGCGGCATAAATAATATGCTGATCAATTACCAGGTAAAGGATGCCTGATTCAGGATGCTGCAACTGATTCAATTGCTGCATCCAGCAGGTTAGCTGGTGCCGGTGTGTGCTATTGGGATGCGCACCCGCCAATGCCGAATAAACGGTGGCGGATAACCGAAAAACAGTATAATGAGATGCATCTGCATGCAAATCGGTCAGCGTGGTGCCTTTGAACAGATCCCCAAACTGGCAATCCAGCCATTCCTTGCCATTATCATTTCCATACAATGCGGCTGGTATCAAAACTGCCTGGGGAGATTGATAGATGAAATCCACCTGCTGCCATTGCCTTAACCAGTCTTTCTTTTCTGCAATCCAGTCTGCCAGTGCAGCATCCATCGCTTCGGCTCCTTCATCAAACTGTATCACTTCCAGCAGGAGCGGCTGGTGGTTTGCAGTATAACCAAACAGGCGAAAACCCGCTTCTGTCTGCTGAACCAGCAATCGCTTGTCCGTCACCGCTTCAGGCCCTTCTAATTCAATACTATAGTTGGTTGTATATGACATAACCTATGCTGCAATAATACGCCTTTATGGGGTCAGGCACTTAATTTCTGCAGCAGTTTTTTGCCCTCCTCCTTGATACGCTGATCATCTTCCATCTTGGCGGGAAGGTATTGCAGTTTCTTCAGCATTTCAATTGCCCTGGTGCGTTGATCCAGCTGATCATAGGTACGCGCCAGTTCCAGGTAGTTCAGAATAAAGGAAGGATTCAATGATAAACTTTTTTCATACGCTTTGGCAGAGAGTTCAAAACTGGCATCCGGAAAGGCTCCATAAAATAATTTCACAGCGCCTCTTTTGAAACTTCCCAGGTTGGATATCTCATAATACCACCTGCCCAATACATGATAAGGCCTGAAATCAGTTGGATTGAGCTGTATCCCACGGTCCGCATGATATTTGATTTTCTTAACCGACTCCACGAGTTCTTTTCCTGAACTCATCAGGGCCACCCTGCCCAGGGATACCGACATCGCAAAATGGGCATCCGCTGATTGCGGATACAACTGCAGGGCTTTGGAGGCGTATTTATAGGCTGTTCTGTAATAGCGGTTTCGTTGCTCTTTATCACTGAGCCGATTGCCCAACCTGTCGGCCAGTATACTGGCTTTATAGAGGGCCGTATGATTGTTGGGCTGCAATTCAAGTACTTTCAGGTATTGCTGATAGGCTGTTTCATCTTTCAAGCCAGCTTCGAGTTCTTCGCCTTTTTGAAGCAACTGCTTCACATCCTGCGACCAGCCGGTTATCAGCAAACACCAGGTACAACAAAAGAGTAACAGGATCTTCTTCATGTCAGTCAAAAATACGATCAATACTGATTCCAACTTTCCCATTGAAATGCGGGATGGGTGCATTTAGTTTGTAAATGCTGATCGTAATCCGGGTAACATTGCTGAACCGGTGGTGAATCTTGCCAATAATGGAGTCTGCAATTTCTTCCAGCAAAGGGGTGTTTATTGCCATTCTAGCTTTGACGATCTCATACACTTCTTCGTAATTGACCAGGTGCTTGAGACTGTCGTACTTGTCTTTTTTTACATGGTATTCAACATCCAGGTTCACTTCAAAATCATTCCCGATTATTTCTTCGCCCGGATACAATCCATGGAAGCCATGAAAGATTAACTGATGAAGATGGACGGTTACCATAAAAACAAATTTGGCGGCTTTACAGGCCGCCAAATTATTGATTCCGGCATAGACTGCCGTATTAATTTTTTTAAACGATACCGGTAGCAGACAGAAAACGCTCTGCATCCAGGGCTGCCATACAGCCACTACCCGCCGCCGTTACAGCCTGGCGATAGATCTTATCCTGCACGTCGCCCGCCGCAAAAACCCCTTCCACGTTGGTTTTGGAGGTTCCGGGCACCGTTTTGATATAACCAGCTTCATCCATGTCCAGCCATCCTTTGAAAATATCTGAATTGGGCTGGTGACCAATCGCTACAAAGAAACCTCCTACCGGGATTTCTGTCTTTTCTCCCGTAAGGTTATTCTTGATTCGCACACCTTCTACTTTTTTATCACCCAGGATCTCATCTGTTTCACTGTTCCAGTAAATGGTAATATTGGGAGTTGCTTTTACGCGATCCTGCATCACTTTAGATGCCTTCATACCATCTTCCCCTTTGCGCACGATCATATGCACCCGCGTAGCCAGTTTGGATAGATAGATCGCTTCCTCACAGGCAGTATCACCCGCACCAACAATGGCCACTTCTCTTCCTTTAAAGAAGAAGCCATCACATACCGCGCAGGCACTTACTCCAAATCCATTGAGGCGCTGCTCACTTTCTATACCCAGCCATTTGGCAGATGCACCGGTTGCAATGATCACTGAATCTGCTGTGATGGTTTTCTCTTCATCTATTACCACACTGAAGGGGCGCTTTGAAAAATCGACGCTGGTTGCCAATCCATAACGGATATCAGCTCCCATGCGCTTGGCCTGCTTTTCAAAATCCACCATCATTTCCGGTCCCTGTACGCCCTCGGCATAACCAGGATAGTTTTCTACTTCTGTAGTGATGGTTAACTGTCCGCCTGGCTGAATTCCCTGGTACAATACCGGTTTCAGTGCAGCACGGGAGGCATATATAGCGGCTGTGTATCCAGCGGGACCAGAGCCTATGATTAAACAGTGTACGTGTTCGTTTGCTTGATTGTCCATACGGTTGAAAAATTTACGGCCTGCAAAAATAGGGGCAAATATGTTAAATCAGTGTGAGGGAAATCACCTGGGGATAACCAGTGTATCAAACTGCACGGAATAGCCCCCAAAATAACCAAGGGCACCGCCACTGATATTGCTTAATACCTTGGTGGGATTGCCAAACGGACTACCAATAGATCCATAATTGTATTCCATGGTACGCCAGAAATCATAGTTGGCTTTGTCAATATTGGTGAATTTCAGAATAACCGTATCACCTTTGTCAAAGAAGGAATAGGTTTCGAAATCAATTTCTTCATTGCGGTTAATTCCTTTTTCTACCTGGATATCGTACCTGCTGCCATCCACGATCTGGTCATCAAATACCGAGTTGAATCCCGGATTAAAAGGACCGCCATTGGTAGAGGTGAAAAAGCGGATATAGTTTCCGAATCCCGGAGGATCTGTTACCCTTGCCCATAAGACCACTTTGTTGGTATCCGGGTTATTCTCTGAGGGCCTCCACCAAATCGAATCCACTGTTTTAGCATGTACCGGGATAGTAGTGGTGGCAGTATAGGTTTTACCATCTACTTCAATCTCGAGCCGGTAAGAAGTTCCTTCCACACCCGGGAAAGCTGTTGCCAGGTTGGATGAATCAATCGAATAGTAAATAATGGTGCCGGCCGGCGTTGGTATGCTGTATTCCTTCAGTTGATGTGTTCTGGATCCATTGGAAATGCGCACAATGGCATTCCGTACAAAAGAGCCCGTCAGGATTTCGGGATTGATCTCACTGAAAAAATCAAGGCTGCGGGATAAAAATACAAGGGGCGCCTGCCTGGCTTCAATGGTAGCTTCTACCACCAGTTTGGGCTCCTGTTTATCCAGATCGAAATCAACCGACCGTTCACAGGCCACCAGGGTGGTTAGAAAGATAAGGGTTAACAAAAGGATGCGCATATGCGATATAACAAGAAGCTTCGGAAAAGGTTAAAAACAAAGGCCATCTCCTTTGAAAGAGATGGCCCGTAGTTATCTTGAAACCGGGATATTAACCCAGGTATGCTTTCAATGCATTGCTGTAGCGGGCCTTCTGCAGGCGCTTGATCGCTCTTTCCTTGATCTGGCGGATACGCTCTTTGGTAAGATCATATTTCTGACCAATCTGCTCAATAGTTACACCATTTTCGCCATCCAGACCGAAATAAGCATTTACGATTTCCGCTTCGCGGGGACTCAGTGATTTCAATACGCGACGGATTTCATTGCGCAGAGAATCCTGCATAACGTCTTCATCGGTATCATCACTTCCTTCCAGCAAATCACCCATGGCTACATCTTCTGCTTCGTGAACAGGCGCATCAAGAGAAGTGTGACGGGTATTGCTCTGGAAAATATTATTGATTTCAGTTTCGCTCATCTCCAGGATCTCAGCCAGCTCTTCAGTTGAAGGCTCACGCTCATGCTCCTGTTCGAAAGCCATATAAGCTTTATTCGCTTTGTTATAAGTTCCGATTTTATTCTGGGGCAGACGAACCAGACGTCCCTGCTCAGCCAAAGCCTGCAGAATAGACTGACGAATCCACCATACAGCGTAAGAAATGAATTTAAAACCTTTGGTTTCATCGAAACGCTGTGCAGCTTTGATCAAACCGAGGTTTCCTTCATTGATGAGGTCACTCAGAGACAAACCCTGGTGCTGATATTGCTTAGCCACAGATACTACGAAACGAAGGTTGGCCTGAACAAGTTTGTCCAGCGCTCTCTGATCTCCCATCTTAATACGCTGCGCAAGAGTTGTCTCCTCTTCCGGCGTAATCATGGAGATTTTAGAGATTTCCTGTAAATACTTTTCTACCGCCTGGGAGTCCCGGTTGGTAATCTGTGTAGCAATTTTTAGCTGCCTCATGCCTGTCTATTAATTTAGTGAATAACGCTCGTAAGACGCTTACGGTTCGCCGATCGTTGTCGAGGTGTACGTTAAAGATAGGCGAAAATGGTCCAGAACTGTCTGCAAAGTTAAGTTTTGCCTTCCAGATCTCATAGCTTTTGTGGATAATTATCTGCTTATCAAGGCTAAAGCATGACTTATAGCGCCTTGAAATGCAGGCTGGGCCTACCGAAAACGGTTGCGTAACCGAAATTAATAGGTTACGATACTGCCATCCGGACTGTGCAGAACTAATTCTTTCTTTTCCGATGCTTCTACTCTGCCCACGATTTTGCCTTCCAGGCCAAGGGCTGCTCCTGCTGCCAGGAGTTGGTCCGCCGCTTTTTCACTGGTAAAAACTTCCAGACGATGCCCCATGTTAAATACCTGGTACATCTCCCGCCAATCGCTACCCGAAGCAGCTTTCAACAGGTCAAATACAACCGGTGGCGCAAACAGATTATCCTTGATGATTTTGAAGGGAGCCGGCAGGTATTTCATGCACTTGGTCTGTCCTCCTCCACTGCAATGCACCAATCCGTGTATATCGCTGAAATGCTCATCCAGCAAGACTTTCATGAGAGGTGCATAGGTGCGGGTCGGACTCAACAGCAGATGCCCGATATCGGTAGTCGGGAAGCCTGGTACCTCAATGGAATCCGTCAGCCGGTGTGGCCCGATATACACAACTTCATCGTTCAGGTTGGTATCAAAGGATTCCGGGAAATTGCGGGCATAGTCTTTATGCAGGGCATCATGCCGGGCGCTGGTCAGCCCATTGCTTCCAATACCACTGTTATAGGCTGTTTCATAGTTAGCCTGGCCGGCGCTTGAAAATCCTACAATCACATCCCCTGCCTGAATCAAATCATTGGTAACCAGCTTGTTTTTGGGCCAGCGTGCAGTCATGGTACCATTTACCGCGATGGATCTCACCACATCACCAACATCCGCGGTTTCCCCACCCAGGTAATGAATATTGACCCCATAGGTCTTCATCTGGTCAAAGAATTCCTGGGTTCCGGAGATGATGGCTTCCAGCACTTCCCCCGGAATCAAGCCTTTATTGCGATCAATGGTGGAGGAAAACAAGAGATTATCATGAATACCCACACAGAGCAGGTCGTCTATATTCATTACGATGGCATCCTGCGCAATGCCTTTCCACACTTCCAGGTTACCAGTCTGTTTCCAATACAGGTAAGCCAGGATACTTTTGGTACCGGCCCCATCTGCGTGCATCAGGTTCACCCAGTCGGCATCATTTCCTAAATAATCCGGATATATTTTACAAAATGCATGGGGATACAGACCCTGGTCCAGTTTTTCGGTTGCTTTGTGAACTTCTTCCTTCTGTGCAGATACTCCCCTTTTTGAATACAGACTCATGATTGGTTATTCGAACTGCGAAAGTAGTGAAATGTGAGACGTGAAACGTGAGAAGTCTCACGTCTGACGTCTCACATCTGACGTCTGACGTCTCACGTTTCACTATATTTGCGCCTCCTATGCAGGTACACCGCAACATAGAACAACTACCCTCCTTCCGAAATGCCATTCTCACCATTGGTACTTTTGATGGTGTGCATCTGGGACATGGTTCCATAATTGCGCAAATGAAAAGCCTCGCAAAGGAAGTAGCTGGCGAAACAGTTATCCTGACCTTTCACCCGCACCCAAGGCGCATTGTAGGTAAGGAACCACAGGCGGTTTTGTTGCTGAATACCCTGCCTGAAAAAATCAGGCTACTGGAAGAAGCAGGGATTGATCACCTGGTGGTTATTCCCTTTACGCCCGAATTTGCTATTCAGCCTCCCAGGGCTTACGTGGAAGATTTTCTGATCCGCTATTTCAAACCGCATACGGTCATTATAGGATACGATCATCGCTTTGGCCATAACCGCGAAGGCGATTTCAAATTGCTGGAAACCTATGCCCAAAACAAGGCATTCGGACTGGTTGAGATCCCCGGTAAACTGCTGGAAGCTTCTACTATCAGTTCCACCCGCATCCGCCAGGCCCTGCTCCAGGGCGATGTACACCTGGCATCCAACTTGCTGGGTTATGATTATTTCTTTGACGGAATGGTAGTTAAAGGTAACCAGTTGGGTCGAACCCTGGGTTACCCTACCGCCAACCTGCAGTTGACCGACAATGAAAAACTGATTCCGGCAAACGGGGTGTATGCAGTCACCGTGCGGTTATCCGGTCCTGTTAGTAACGGTGAAGCACAACTGAAAGGTATGATGAATATCGGGGTGCGCCCTACCGTGGATGGCTTAAGCCGCGTGATTGAGGTAAACATTTTTGACTTTGACGCCGATATATATGGTCAAACCATCCAGGTTACCCTCAAGCACTGGTTACGTGCTGAACAAAAATTCAGCGGACTGGAAGCATTGAAAGAGCAACTGGCCAGGGATAAAGCCACCAGCGTGGGGCTCCTGAACAGCCTGTAATTACTGCATGATCTTTACCAGCAATTCCTTCATCAACGCACTGTCTGAAGTGCCTCCATCATTAATACCAATCGAACGCAGGTTGTATTCATGTAAAAGCAGCAGGATCTTTTCGACCCCTTCATACCCGTAGCGCTGGGAACACTGAATATAGTCTTTCACGAAAAAAGGGGAAGTGCCAATAGTGGAGGCGATCAGCTTTTCGTCGTTGCTGCGCGCGCCAAAAATCATGAATACCTTACTGAAATAATTATACAGAGCCGGCAGGATCATCTGAATCGGTCCCGCTTTGGGATTGCTTTCAAAGTATTGAACAATCCGGATGGCCTTGGGCAGATCTTTACGCGCGATGGCATCCTGCAGTTCAAACACATTGAACTCCTTGCTCACACCGATGAACCGTTCAATATCATCTTCGGTGATGGTGGTTCGTCCGCCCAGGTTGATCAGTAATTTATCAATCTCGTTTTCGATCCGGCTGAGATCATTGCCGATATGATCCACTAATAATAAGCAGGCCTTTTGCTGAATCGAATAGCCCTTCGACTGAACCAGTTTTTCCGCCCAGGCAGGCAACTGGTTTTCATACATTTTCTTGGTTTGTACGAAAACTGTTTTTTCTTTCAGCAGTTTGGCAAGTTTACTTCTGCCGTCTATCTTTTTTTCTTTGTGCGCCACTACCAGGATCGTAGAGGCAAGTGGATTGGCAATATAGTTTTCCAGTTTATCCAGGTCTTTCATTTGCTGTGCTTCTTTTAAAAGCACTACCTGCTTTTCAGAAAACATAGGATACCGCATACAGGCATTGATCACATCCGCCCAGTTGGCTTCACGTCCGTAAAAAATGGAAAGATTGAAACTTGCTTCCGATTCGGTGAGTATCTGGTGCTCTGCAACCTGCACCACTTTGTCAATATAATAGTCTTCCTCTCCTTCCAGCCAGTAAACCGGCTGGTATTGTTTTTTCTTCCAGTTCTCCAGAATTTTTTCTACCGACATGCTTTTTTATTCAGGATTGCAATAATAATTGAAAGCTGGGAAAAAAATCGGAAATTCGCGCAGCGCCTGCATTCTACCCTTCCTGGAGACTACTCCGTTTACCCTCTTTTATTTTTTTGGCACGGTTTTCGAAATGCCTTCCATATCAAACACCAAAAACCTTGTTAACCCGGTTACAGAACCAATTTAAAAACTGAAAAACAATACATAATGAGCACATCAAACTATCCTTCAGCCACCCCTACACAAGAACCTAAAAAAGACTATAAAGGGTTGATCATTGCCCTCCTGGCAGCAGGTCTGTTGGGAACATGGGGTTATTTGTTATGGAATAATAACAAGAACGAACAAACCATTCAGCAGAAAGAAGCAACCATCGCTCAGGTAACAGATGAAAAAACTGAACTGCAGCGCAACTTTGATGCTTCTCTGGCACGTCTGGATTCCGTTACCGGTTACAACAATCAACTGGAAGGAAAACTGAACGACAGAAACAGCGAAATTTCTAAACTGAAAAAAGAAATCCGCAGCATTCTGAACAAGAGCAACGCAACTGCATCTGAACTGAAAAGAGCAAAAACCCTGATCGCAGAAATGAACGAGAAGGTTGCTAACCTGGAGCAGGAAGTTGCCCGTCTGACTGCTGAGAACACTCAGTTGAACACTGATCTCGGTACAGAAAGACAAAAAACAACTCAGTTGACCAGTGATCTCGCAACTACCACTTCTGCCAAGCAGGAACTGGAAAAAACAGTTGATATCGCTTCTACCCTGAATGCTTACAATATTGCGATCACTCCGATCAATGAAAAGAACAGCGGTAAAGAAAAAGTAACTTCTACTGCAAAGCGTGTTGACAAACTGGTTATTTCTTTCGATGTTGATAACCGTATCGCACCAGCAGGTACTGCTGAAGTATATGTAGTGGTTGTAGGTCCTGATGGCAAGCCTGTTTCTCAGGAGAGCCTGGGTTCCGGTTCATTCACTACACGTGAAGAAGGTGAAAAGCCGTTCACTGCTAAAGTTCCTGTAAAGATCGAAACTGGTAAGAAAACTCCAGTTGAGTTTGCCTGGAAATCTTCTAACGACTTCCAGCGTGGTAACTACAAAATTGAAATCTACCACAATGGTTTCAAGATTGGTGAAGGAACCCGCGAACTGAAGAAAGGTGGCCTGTTCGGTTAATCTTAGTAAGCAAGTAGCATCCTCATAAGTATAATGTGTGAAAGGCCGTCTCAAGTGAGACGGCCTTTTTTATGGAGGATGGAGAAAAGGAAGAAGGGGGAATGGAAGAAGGGACATAGGAGGCATGGATGTCTGCACGTCAAAACTTCGCGCATAAAAATGAGCCCCACTGGAAAAGTGGAAGAATAGTTCCAGAGTGCTTCACGGATGGTTCATTGGCGGTTCACTGGTGGTTGTAGAGTGCTCAAACAATGGTACAATAGTGGTCCTGAATGACTGGATGGATAGAGAAAAGTGCCCGAATGGACGGAGAAAATAGGCCGAACTGCACGGATTACAAAATAAAAAGCCTGGATTAAATTGAATTAAGAGTCGAATGTTTCAATAAAAAAACAAAAAAAGTGCCTCTGCAAGAGAGGCACTTTTAAATATACTTTCCGATTCAGGATTATCTGAAGGTATAACGGGCAGAGATACCGAAGTTATCGCCACGGAAATTGCGGTGCTTGTATCCTGGCGCATCGTAAGGATCAACAATTCCAAAT
Source organism: Flavihumibacter fluminis (assembly GCF_021491375.1). Lineage (GTDB taxonomy): Bacteria > Bacteroidota > Bacteroidia > Chitinophagales > Chitinophagaceae > Flavihumibacter > Flavihumibacter fluminis. The sequence continues at coordinate 919,350 of NZ_JAKEVY010000002.1, read as the reverse complement.
GTCGGACGAACGTCCGCAGACAGGTTCAACGGAATTTTTTCGAACTTATAGTCAATACCGCCGGTTGGGAAAATACCCAAACCAAATCCTTTGTAATCATCATAATTCGAGAAGGAATTATAAGCGGTCAAACCACCACCCACAAACCAACGCAGGCCGGGTACCGGCTTAATTTCAAAATGGTGCTGGTAAGCTGCACTGAACGCAACGGTTACCCAATCAAAACTGCCATAGCTACGGCCACGGAAACCAAGGTTAAATTCCAGTGCGCCTGGCTTGGTTACATGTGTTTTATACGATGCGGATACCAGATCATCATATCCCCCAATTCTCAGACCTATAGCACTGTTGTAGTCGCTCTGCGCTTTTGCACTCATAAGTCCGGCTGCCATTGCAAAGGATAATAGTAGTTTCTTCATAAATGAGATTTTAGATGACGCAAATTACAATAAAGAAGGTATATGCAAGTATCGTACCCAGTCTTACAATTGCTTTAACAACTGCAAGTATTCATCCCAGTTATAACGCAAAATATTGCTTATAATATTGCACGAAGGGATGCCCTGCCGATATGAATCACCCTGTTTTCTCCGGGCTTACGACCCTCATACTGAATATTCATTTCCAGGTTTTTGCCCAATCTTTTCGTTAGGTCTATCGACCATAACAGGTTCTTTCCGGGCTGCAATCCATCCAGCATGATATAACTGACCGTAGTGTTGGTTGGAAAAGGAAACCGGATGGTGTTATAGGTAAACTTTCCTTGAAGAGATGCATTCTGGAGCAAATTGTATTTCACATCCGCATTCATGGCATGTGAACTCAGATTTTCTGATAAGCCCAGTTGATTTTCTTTATGCTGGTAGCGATACCCTCCTCCTACTCGGAAATTGGCTCCTTTCGTGAAACTTAATTTCGGCTCCAGTGAATATTGCTGCACCGAATAGTTCCGGTTATCAAATTTTTCATTACCAGTGGCTAATTGTGTTTGTCCTGTTTTACCTATCAACTCTAGCGTATATCGTTTTGCAAAATTCAGGCGGCTGCGGATATTCCATTCCTCCTGCGACCTGCTTTCCAGTCCATAGGTCAGCAATACTTTGGCGTTGTTTCGGATATTGCTGATATCAAATCCCCAACGAGAACTAAACCGGTTAAACGCCAGGCTGTTAATCCAGACGCTGGTTAAACTGATCAGGGTACTGTCTACTAGCTTATTATCAAATGGGTTGAACTGAATGGATCCATCTGCCAGTTGCTTTCGGTACAACTGCAAAGAAGATTGCAGGTTAAACCGGGTGAGCATTTTCTTGAACCCTTTCGAGGAGAGTGGATCCAACACTGCCCTGGGATTGATCGCCATACTATAATTAAAACTATTGTAGGCCGCTTTTACAAATTCATTGGTGGGCGTGAAGATGCGAATGTATTTGGCCTGGTCCTGGAATAACGCAATTTCAAATTCATTGAGCTGCTGCACCCCATCGTTGTTGTAATCAAACCATGCATATTCTCCCTGCCCGGCAGGTACTTCAAGGAAAGCAAAGTCGCGCTTCTGCTCCTGTCCCGCTCCCAACTCATACAACACATTTCCGGTTACCAATCCCTTCCACTCATTAATCTGATACTCCACCCTGCCCAACAAGGATTTATCTGACTCCGAATTGGTATTGGTCTTCTGGAAGACCTGCAGTGTACGATAGGTAGCATTCACCCGTAGCTGGTGTGCCGGACTCGACATCAGTTCTCCGGTTAACGTAAAGTTCTGGCTACGATCGGTTCTTACTAACTCACCTCCTATTGGTAATTGATCACTTCGGGTATAATAACTGAAACCCCATTTGTTGGCTTTCTGTTCATCGGATTTCAGATAGATCTTCAGGATATCAAAGGAAAAACTATAGGGCGTAACTGTATCTCTTTGTTTGTTCCGGGCTTCATTATGTTCCAGCTCATAACTCACTCCAACTGTGTAGTTGCGCAAGCCTGCCAGGGTTTTCGCGATATTCAAACTGGGTCTGAGAAAATATCCATCGTCGAGTAGGCTGGACGATTTTGTTATGTTTAACTGGTTATTGAAGGTCCATCCTTTCGTATTCTGCTGATGTATCAGGCTGTTCCTGCCTCCTTTAAAACCATCACTGCGCTGGTAACCGGTAAACTGGTACCGCAGGCGATTGTTCTTTTTATCATTAAGTTCCAATCCTGCTGCATACATGGTTTCATCAGCTGGCAATACCTGCAGTGGCAATCCCCAGTCGCGGGTAAACTCCACATTTCTTAAGCGTTCCAGTGGTCGGAAACTATGCTCCACCCATTCAAAAGATCCATCTCCCTGCAGGTTTAACGATGGATTCAGCCTTTCGATATGTTTGAATTGAAAGCGCGAAGCAAAGCCTTTATCATTTCCTTTTTGCCGCGTGGAAAATGTGTTGATATCGAAATTACTCATGCCGATATCTGCACTGATGGTGGTTTTGCCACTGACGAAATAATCTCCTCCAAACGTGAGCACCTGTTGTTTTTTGGGCGTGATCAGCAAAGTAGCTGCTTCAAAATTTCCCTGCGGCACACCGTTGATTGGTTCCACCCAACGATACACTTTTCCATTGGCAGCATTGAGATCGGGTATATAATTGCCTCTTCCCTGTCCCACCTCAATAAAGTTAAGGTTATACCGCGCACTGTCGGGGTTCGTTGAATATACATAGATTGAATCCTGTGCTCCATTCACCAGCACTTCGATTTTCTTATAAAGAATTTTACCCGGAGAGAAGGTATCAATGGAAGCAATTGGATAAAACGCTGACTGGATACTATCTCCCACTAACCCTAAAAAACGTTTTTGTTGTGGATCCAGGGTTTGGTTGATGGGAGAGTTTTTTGCATCGTTGTTGGAGAAAGCTGCCATCCGCAGGCGAAAGCGCTTACCGATGTCCGTTTCATTGGAAAGATAGAGGTTGGTGTTAAGGTAGTTCCGGTCGGCATATTCAAATTCCACCTGTATCCTGCGATCCTTGTTGATCATACGGCGAGGGGTAAACGTAATTTCTGCTGTATTGTAATTGATCACATAATCACGGTCTTCACCACGTTGCAATAATTCTCCATCGAGGAAAACTCTTTCCGTACCTGCCAGCACTACAAAATAGAGTTCATTATTAGCTCCTGTCAAACGATAAGGTCCCTGGTTGCCTTCCAATCCGTCGAAAATATTTCGCGTGAATTTTCCTTTGGCGATGGAGCCACTGAACATAGTTCTATTCACCACATTTTTGCCCAGGTTGCTGGTGTTTTCAAAAGCGCCGCCCTGGAGGCGTTTATAAAAGTTCAGGAAATAATTCCGGTTCTGGCGAATATCGATATCACCCAAACTAAGCTGCCATCCTTTCTTTTTGAATTGCAGAAAGATGCGGTCAAACTCATTTAACTGTTGTGTGGTGCCATCCGGCTGGATAGGAATATTGTTATCGGTGATGGCTGCAGCAATTTCAATGCTATCGCCCAGAAAGCCATTGATCTGAAGATTGAGGTTGGAAGTAACCACCGCATCCTGCGCATTACCGAAGGAGATCCCTCTTCCAAAGCTTCCGCTGTAATTGATGTTGCCGAAATTGAAAAACTCATCATCGCGCCGGTTGGATTCACCCATACTGCGGATGGTTTGCTGAGACACGTAGGAGTTCAGTATGCTGTCAAAATTCAGATCCTGTTTGACCTTGTTAAGCCGGGTGGAAAAATTACGCCACTGCACCAGTACCGAATCAAAGGGAGGCAGTTGTTTGAAGCTGATACTGCCATCCAGCCAGTCGATGGTATACAAACTGTCTGCGAGTCCGGGTATACGAACCGAACCAGGAATTATGGTGAGAGAATCGAGTGTGATTTTCCCTGCTTTTACAGGAATACGAGCCTGCCGGGCATTCGAAGTTTTGAGCTGCTTCAAAGCTGAAGGCTCCTGTGCCAGGAGTAACTGTCCCCACAATACGATCAACAACGATATCAGCAGTTGTTTTAGCAAAAGGCCCGTTTCCACTTAAAGCGATAAAATTAACTGATTATTGCCCAATATAGCCATGCAGCGCTCTTCCTGGCGCAATTGTCAAAGCTGCATGCGTTTAACCTATTCCAACACCCTGTTTAGCCTGGTTTTGTGCCTGCTGTTGGCCGCTTCCTGTACCACCCGAACAGTTTTTAGAAGTCCGTATACCAATCAGCAAAATACTTACCATGTTATGCCGACCCTTTCGGTTGAGAAGAAAACAGCTCATTATCTCACAGCTTCTGCAACATTAGGCGGCTCCAACGACTGGCTGGCTGATGCGATTTATATTTTTCAGGGCAAGTATCATGTAGCCGGACAATTGGGAAAGAATCTCCAGGGATATGCGGGACTGCATGGCAGTGTGGGTAGTTATGACATTTCCGGTGGCGCCTATGACAACAACGTCAAATATGATCCGGTAACCGGGGAGCCTATTTACTTTCAAGGACCAACAGGTAATAAGTTTACTGCTTCCGTGGGCTCAACAGCCGGATTGGCAGTAGTGATTCCCCTTGGAACCCGCGTGGAATGGAGGGTTTTTGGCCTCGAGTCCAGCTTTGGCAGAGAGTTTGGCGATTATTACAAAACGCGACTGGCACTACCTGATTCGGTAGTAGAAATTTCAGATCGCCGAAATACGCATTTGACGCTGGGTGGATTTACCGAGTGGATATTCAAGCCCCGGAATCGGGATGTGCGACTCGGTTATCAGTTGGCGATAGGGTCATCCTTACATCGCTTACGCAACTATGAACAATTCACCTATAACAACTTCACGCCTTTTTATATCAACAACACCTTCCATTTTACGGTACGCCGTACAACAGGATTTGTGCGTTTATCAGCTGGAAATTTTTATGGAGCTGTGCAATCAGGAGTCAGCTTCCGGCTTTAATTAAGCCGGAACAGCTTCACCATACATTTCTGCTTTCAGCTTTTTAACCCGGTCATCTTCCAGGTATTCATCAAAGCTCATCAGGCGGTCAATGATACCATTGGGTGTGAGTTCGATGATACGGTTGGCCACTGTTTGCATGAAGGTATGGTCATGTGATGTCAGTAAAACAATACCAGGGAAGTTCTGACAACCTTCGTTGAAGCTCTGAATACTTTCCAGGTCGAGGTGGTTGGTGGGCTGATCCAGCATGATCAGGTTGGGATTTTGCAACATCATCCGACTCACCATACAACGCACTTTTTCACCACCACTCAGTACATTCGTTTTCTTCATGATATCATCTCCGCTGAACAGCATTTTGCCCAGGAAACCGCGCAGGAAAGGCTCATCCGCATCAGTAACATGAGCTGGCACAAATTGACGCAGCCATTCCAGCAGGCTCAATCCTTCTGTAAAGAATTCATTGTTTTCAACCGGCAGGTAAGCACTGGTGATGGTAGTACCCCATTCGAAGCTGCCCTTGTCTGCCTTGCGTTTATTATTGATGATCTCGTAAAAAGCAGTTGCTGCCAGGGGATCCTTACTCAGGATCGCGATCTTATCATTCTTATTTACACTGAAGCTCACATTGTTAAACAGCGGACGGCCATCAACAGAGGCACTCAGTTTTTCTACATTCAGGATCTGGTTTCCAACCTCGCGCAGGGGCTGGAAGATAATACCCGGGTAACGACGGTTAGAAGGCTCAATTTCTTCAATGGTGAGTTTCTCGAGGGCCTTTTTCCGGCTGGTAGCCTGCTTGGATTTGGAGGCATTCGCACTGAATCGGGCGATGAATTCCATGAGAGCAGCACGCTTCTCTTCTACCTTCTTGTTCTTGTCGTTGATCTGGCGACTCATCAATTGAGAGCTCTCATACCAGAAGGTATAGTTACCGGTGAAGATCTTGATCTTCTGGCGATCCACATCAGCTACATGGGTACAGATGGCATCCAGGAAGTGACGGTCGTGCGATACTACCAGTACAATATTTTCATAATCCGCCAGGAAATTCTCCAGCCAGCTGATGGTTTCAATATCCAGTCCGTTCGTCGGTTCGTCAAGCAGCAGGATGTCCGGGTTTCCAAAGAGGGCCTGTGCCAATAATACCCGTACTTTGAGGTTACCGGGGATATCTTTCAACAGGCTCTGGTGGAAAGATTCAGGTACACCCAGTTCCCCGAGCATGCTGCCAGCATCACTTTCGGCAGTATATCCGCCCATTTCTCCAAATTCGCCTTCCAGTTCACCGGCACGCATACCATCTTCTTCACTGAAATCAGCTTTGGCGTAGATGGCATCCCGCTCTTGCATCACTTCCCACATTTTCTGGTGCCCCATCAATACGGTATTCAGCACAGTGATATTGTCGTAGGCAAAATGGTTCTGCTTCAGAACGGCCAACCGCTCACCCGGACTGATACTCACAGATCCCTTGGTGGGTTCGATTTCCCCGGAGAGGATTTTTAGGAAGGTGGATTTACCGGCACCATTGGCACCGATTACCCCATAACAGTTCCCCTTGGTGAAATTGAGGTTTACCTCATCAAATAGAACCCTTTTACCGAATGATAATGTGACGTTGTTAACTGAAATCATGATAAAATCTCCTTCTTTGGAGGCGCAAAGGTACGGAAGATGGAGGAAAGGAAGAAAGGAAGAAGAAGAAGGGAGCCCCATTCACCTCATTCACCATATTCACCTCATTTACCTCATTTTTTGCTGCTCCATGCCCCGCCATCGGGCGAAGAATACAGCCGATTGGTCGAAAATCAAGGATGTTCTAAGTGGAATCTTTAGATATTGCCGTTGAAATCAGTTATGAACCCGAACCAGCTAATATTTTCAGGAGCTATTCTCATGGGACTGGCTGCCATCCTCCGGCTGGTGCTGGGATTCCGTAAAAATGGGCTCTGCTGTCGTTTCCTGGGGCTGTATTTTTTGCTTTTCACCTTGTTCTCGATCAATAACCTGCTGATAGAAACAGGTGGTATCCAATCCTGGCCGATTTTCTGGGGCAGCATATTACCGCTGTACTTTGTGCCCGCCCCACTGATTTACCTCTACGTGCGATCGGTAAGTACGGGCAAAGTTTTCACCCCAAAATCCGATTGGATTCATTTCATTCCGGCTATTTTTTCTATTCTTTATCTCCTGCCCTTCTACCTGGCAGCTAAGGCAGAAAAACTAACCATTATGGAAACCTTCCTGGCTGGTGCTGAGCCCTCCTACTACCAGCCGGCACTTATCCTGTTTGGATTGTTTTACCTCCTGCTTATACTTGCCAGGCTGGCTGCCTTCAAACTCGATGTTGAAAAATCACAAACGGAGGACAACAAAAGTATGTTCCGCTGGCTTGTATTCTTTGCTGCACTCTATACCATGTTCTGGTTTGGTAACAGTATCTATTTTATCAGCAATTCCTTTCCGGATCAACAGATATTCGTACGTCTTAAGAATATCGGTACATCCATCACACTGATTGTTTCAGTATTCGCCTTTCTGCTGAACACGCGCCCCCAACTACTCCAAAAACTGAATCGCAAACAGATCGTATAAGCCTGGCAGTGAACCTGACAAAACTCACCCCTTCGACCTACTAAAGTCAGTTGCCATTCCTGTTTTTAGGCTGATCTTAGCCTCCTAAACAGTAGTTATGGACAAACATTTTTTTCTGAACGAGTTTCCCGAATTGAAGGATAAAATCCAGGAATTGAAAGCCAGTGATGCCCACTTCAAAAAGCTCTACGAAGACTATAATGAAACCAATCACCAGGTAGAAAGAATAGAAAATGGAATTGAACCCGCCGACGATCATTTCCTTAATGAATTGAGGATGAAGCGGGTGAAGTTGAAAGATGAGCTATATGAAATGGTGAAAAGTGAAAGGTGAGATGTGAGACGTCAGACGTGAAACTACACCCTAAAACACCCAATAAAAAGGCCGCTTCCTGATTTGGAAGCGGCCTGGTTTTTATTGTTGCGTAGAATCTGTTGCAGTTCTGACACCAGCAGGCTGAAAGCCCTGGATACGTCGCACAATGAGTGATTTCACCCTACCACGAAGCGCTGTACCCAAACAGGTATTATCGCCTCTTATGATGGCCCTTGCACCCTGGAACCCTGCATACGGATACAACTCTACTTCAAAACCCTGCGGTACCCGTAAGGAAGCTATTCCAAAATTATTGCTTACCCCTGCCGATCTCAAATCTTTATAACGGCCTTCCCTAAGCGAAGTGCTGCTGCCTCCAAAATAACAGCTGGAAAAAAGAGATACTTCCTGGCTCCAGCCGGAACCACTACCTCCTCCTCCATATCCATTGTATTTAACCGCCATTGAACGGATTCTGTTTCTATGTGTGCTGGGCAAACAGGTATTGTTCGAGTTGATGACAAATCGGCTTCCACTGTAATTTTCTCCGGTAAACAGCTCCACTTCATAGCCCTGCGGAACTCTCAAAGAGGCAGGGTTCACAGATATGCCTCCGTAATTGCTGAGCGAAGGAAAATATCCCGGACGCACAGCCAAACTCCTTCCCTGGTAATAACAATCACCATATAAAATAACATCTTCAAAATTCCCGCCGCCCCCTAAGTTGGGCTCATAAGTTATAATTACAGATCGTACACGTCCCCTGAATGAAGTGCCCAGGCACCTGTTGTTTTCAGTTAATTTGCCGGAAGAAATTCCCTGGAAATTAGGCTGCTGAAAAAGCTGTACCACATAACCTGCACCAACCCTGATGGAAGCCGGATTTATACCAAAACTCTGGTTGATATTCGAATAACGACCAACTGGAAAGACCCTGGATCTGCCCCGAAAATCGCAATCATTAAACAAGGTAGCTCCTTTCCCATTCCAGTTACCGCCGGATTCATTGGAAATCACACGAACTGACTGTGCTCTGAACTGGATAAGTGTTGGTAAACAGGACTGATTGGAAGTATACCGGGCCAGCAAATTTCCACTTAATCCCTGACCACTATACAATTCGATGGTCATTCCGGGCGGCACCTGAATTGCTCCTAATGGTTGCCGGTTTAGCAATGCATCAAGGCTATTGTATTCTCCTGCTCTCACTGTTACAGGTCGTCCCCAATAATTACATCCAACATACAATTGTACTACTTCCTCTGAGTTAGCGGGAGGTGGTGGAGGTAGCCAACTTCCATTCTCCCTGTAGTACACCCTGGCAGAGGAAGCCCGGTTGTTCCAGTAAGATGGCAGGCAGGTATTATCGTTTGTGATCGGGCCAGAACTATTTCCCCGAAAATTTGCTTCGGTAAATAATTCCAATACCATGCCTTCCGGAATTCTAAAAGAAGAGACAGCGTTATCACCAATAATACCGGAGAGCCTGGAATAATCTCCGGGAGGTAAAAACGCATTGATTCCTGAAAACTGGCAAGCTGTAAATAATGCCACACCTCCGGCCGGGTTGGTCTGCTCCCATGGATTCTGATTGCTGTAGGTTACCCGTATGGAGCTGATGCGGTTATTTATAGCAGCACTTAAACAGGCATAGTTCGCATTTAATACAATGGGCGTTCCAATCAGGTTAATGTTATCATACAACTCAACCCTGAATCCACGGGAAATTTTGATGGAACTGATGGTGTTATCGCCAAGGCGAAACTGGAAAGGATTCAGGTAATTACCCGGACCTAATTGTTCATAACGTCCTCTGTAATTACAATCGGAATAAATAATGACTTGTGAGAACAGGAACAACGGAGCCAGGAGCAGAAGGCTGATCTGCAGCAATCTTTTAATCATACAACTTAGTTTAAGTTGCTGCTAAAAAAATCCTTAACGTCAATTTTCTTCTGGGCCGGGATTACTATTGTTGCAGATCAGGTGTAAGCAATGACCCGAATATTGTTGGTTCAATTAAAAAATCGGGTAACTAATAATGTAATCATAAGATACGAATACTGCCGGAATTTACTAACTGCTCCAATAAAAAAAGCCGCTCCCTCCGGAGCGGCCTACATATTTTCACTTTTCACGTCTCACGTCTCACTCTACTACCAATCCCGCACCAATATACTCTGCATTCAACCGCGCAATATTGGTAATGGAAATTTCTTTCGGACAAACAGCCTCACAAGCACCAGTATTCGTACATGCACCAAAACCTTCCCGATCCATCTGTGCCACCATATTCAGTACACGACTCTTGCGCTCCGGACCACCCTGGGGCAATAATGCCAGGTGAGATACTTTGGCAGAGAGGAACAACATCGCTGAACTATTCTTACAGGCTGCCACGCATGCGCCACATCCGATACAGGCTGCTGCTGCAAATGCATTATCTGCTTTGTCTTTTTCAATTGGGATAGCATTTGCATCCACCGCATTACCGGTGTTTACGGAAATGTATCCACCCGCCTGGATAATGCGGTCAAAAGAACTGCGATCCACCACCAGGTCTTTTACCACCGGGAAGGCATTTGCTCTCCAGGGTTCTACCACGATGGTATCGCCATCTTTATACGCCCGCATGTGCAGCTGGCAGGTAGTGTTCGCATGCCAGGGACCATGCGGCTTTCCATTGATATACATAGAACACATACCACAAATTCCTTCGCGGCAATCGTGATCAAAAGCAATGGGCTCTTTTCCTTCACGGATCAATTCTTCATTCAACACGTCGAACATCTCCAGGAAGGACATTTCCGACGAAATGTTTTTCACCTGGTAGGTTTCAAATCTTCCTTTCTCCTGGCTATTCTTTTGTCTCCACACCTTCAGGGTGAGGTTCATAGTATAGTGTTCCATATCAACTATGGTTGTTTAATAATTCAGATTATTTATAAGAACGTTGAGTTGGCTTGGCCACATCAAAGTTGAGTTCTTCCTTATGCAGGTTCCAGTTGTGCTCACCGGCATATTCCCAGGCAGCTACATACGAGAAGTTCGCATCATCACGCAGTGCTTCTCCTTCTTCTGTCTGGCTTTCTTCCCGGAAATGACCACCGCAGCTTTCTCTTCTGTCCAGGGCGTCAATACACATCAATTCACCCAATTCGATGAAGTCAGCAACGCGATTGGCTTTGTCCAGTTCCGGATTCATTTCAGTAACGCTACCGGGTATACGAACATCAGACCAGAATTCTTTTTTCAGCTGGCGGATTTCTTCAATTGCCTGCTTCAATCCTTCTTCACTACGCGCCATACCGCATTTGTCCCACATGATCTTACCAAGACGTTTGTGGAAACTTTCTACAGTTTGAGATCCTTTAATGGACATCAGTTGGTTGATGCGATCTGCTACTTCTTTTTCTGCCTCTACAAATGCCGGATGATCGGTTGGTATGGCTGGTGTACGAATTTCATCTGCGAGATAGTTACCAATGGTGTAAGGAATCACAAAATAGCCATCAGCCAATCCCTGCATCAGCGCTGATGCACCCAGGCGGTTAGCACCGTGATCAGAGAAGTTGGCTTCACCCAACGCATACAAGCCCGGTACGGATGTCATCAGTTCATAATCCACCCAGAGGCCACCCATGGTGTAGTGAACCGCAGGATAAATACGCATTGGAACTTCATAAGGATTCTCACCGGTAATCTTTTCATACATGTCGAAGAGGTTACCATATTTTTCTTTTACTACATCCTTACCTAACTGGGTAATCTGATCAGCAGTTGCACCCTGGATATTACGCTTGTTTACTTCTGCTTTTCCATAACGCTGGATGGCATCTGCATAATCAAGATAAACGGCCTGGCGGGATGAACCTACTCCATAACCTGCATCACAACGCTCTTTGGCGGCACGGGAGGCCACGTCGCGGGGTACCAGGTTACCGAATGCAGGGTATCTTCTTTCCAGGTAATAATCTCTTTCTTCTTCCGGAATTTCATTCGGGCGACGGGTATCGTTCTGCTTTTTAGGGACCCAGATACGACCATCGTTACGAAGTGATTCAGACATCAGGGTGAGCTTACTCTGGTGGTCACCACTCACCGGGATACAGGTAGGGTGAATCTGCGTAAAGCAGGGGTTTCCAAAGTAGGCACCTTTTCTATGGGCTTTCCAGGCAGCTGTAACGTTACTGCCCATCGCATTGGTTGAAAGATAGAATACGTTTCCGTAACCTCCGGAACATAACAGTACGGCATGACCGAAATGACGTTCCAGCTTACCACTTACCAGGTTACGAACAATGATACCGCGGGCTTTGCCATCAATTTTTACAACATCCAGCATTTCATGGCGGTTGTACATCGCAACATTACCCAGGGCGATTTGGCGCTCCAGGGCCTGGTAGGCACCAATAAGGAGCTGCTGACCGGTTTGTCCGGCAGCATAGAAGGTACGCTGTACCTGGGTCCCACCGAAAGAGCGGTTGGAAAGCAGGCCACCATATTCACGGGCAAAGGGAACACCCTGTGCCACACACTGGTCGATGATGTTCACACTCACTTCCGCCAGCCGGTGTACATTGGCTTCACGCGCCCGGTAGTCGCCACCTTTAATCGTATCATAAAACAGACGGAACACAGAGTCTCCATCATTCTGATAGTTCTTGGCAGCATTGATACCACCCTGGGCCGCGATACTATGCGCCCTGCGGGGTGAATCCTGGAAACAGAAGGCTTTCACTTTGTATCCCAGTTCCCCAAGGGAAGCCGCAGCAGAAGCACCTGCCAGTCCGGTTCCCACAACAATCACTTCCAGCTTTCTTTTATTCGCCGGGTTCACCAGTTTACAATGTCCTTTAAACTCTGTCCATTTCTGATCTAAAGGTCCGGCAGGAATTTTTGAGTTGAGCATATATCGACAATTAGATAAGTTATCCTGAAAATTAACCGGCAATTTTTGTTTGCCTCGCTTTTGTTGATTTTATTTCCCCTGTCTCACGTCTCACGTTTCACGTCTCACCTTTCACCTCTCACGTCTCACTTTTCACCTCTCACGTCTCACTTTCCTTACCCCACCCATCCGAAATACATTGCTATCGGCATGAGTGCAAACAGAAGAGAAACGAGAATAGAAAATCCATATCCCAGATTAACCAACAGCGAATTGTATTTATTGTTGTGTACTCCCACCGTGCGGAAAGCACTCTGGAACCCATGCGCCAGGTGATAGCCCAGGGAAATACAACCCAGTACGTATACAGCAATTACCCATCCCTCTGAGAATACGGCTTTCATTTCGCTGAACATATCGTGCATTTCAACTCCATTATAGGTAACTGGAGCAAGTGTATGCGTAATCCGGGCCTTTACCCAGAAATGTGCCATGTGAATGATAAGAAACAGGAGGATAATAGTTCCCAGCAGGCCCATAGCGCGACTGTACCACTTACTGCCACGATTGCCAAGGTTAACTGCATAACCTACTGAGCGGGCACTGCGGTTTTTGGCTTCCAGCATATACCCCTGTACAATGTGGAGAATGATTCCGGCAAATAATCCGATTTCAAGGATACGTATCAATACAGTTGAACCCATGAAATGGGCTGCTTTATTAAACATCGCACCATTTTCATCTGGATCAACCAGATCGGCAAAAATGGTAGCATTAATACCAACATGAATAACAAGGAAAGAAATCAGGAATAAACCGGTAAGCCCCATTACGAATTTCTTGCCAACCGATGAGGTGAAGAATTCAGACCATTGCATACGGCACTAGTGTTTATGATTTGTGCAAATTTAGCTATTGAAGGCTTCCCTTTAACAATATTGTTAAGAATTTATTGTGGTTACTACTTGTATTACAAACATTTATAACGCAAAAAAAAGCGGCCCGCAGAAAGCAGGCCGCCGTGAATAAGCAATTGGTTGGTCAAACATTACCACTTATCAACCTCTTCATCTGCGCCTGCAGATGGGGGAACACTGGATACATTGTTTACCACAGGTGCAGCAGCAGCTACGGCAACAACTTCCTGGTCACCATTTTCAAGGCCTTCCCCTTCTTCAAGGTTGTCGTGGTTATACGCATCAAAATCAAAATCGGGCATGAGATCGGTTTTCACGAAATCAACCGCCTCAGTCAATGCTTTCAAAAATTTATTAAAATCTTCTTTGTACAGGAAAATCTTGTGACGATCATACCCATTGTCATCAAATTTCTTACGACTCTCGGTAATGGTCAGGTAGTAATCATTACTACGGGTAGCTCTCACATCAAAAAAATACGTCCTTCTTTTACCGGCTCTGATGCGCTTACTGTAAACGCTCTCCATCTTTTTGTCGTTATTCTCGTACGCCACAGTTGTTGTTTTATTTGCAGTTAAAAAAATATGCTTGCGAATAATGTAGGAGCAAATATAGGGTTGTTTGTGAATTAGCAAAATTTTAGAAAACTTTTATGCAACACTAAGTGTTTTCCCGTATCCCACTTATTTCGCTTTCATCTTCTTTCTCTTCCTGCTGATGTTCATATAAATATTGATAATATTCACTTGTTTTCAGCAGCTCTTCATGTGTGCCTGTAGCCGCAATCCGGCCATTTTCCATAACTATTATCTTATCAAAGGAAAAAAGGGAAAAGATCCGGTGAGTGATAATAATGGAAGTTTTTCCTTCCAGGAAACCGGCCAGGTTGGCTATAATGGTTTTTTCAGTTTTGGCATCCACCGCACTCAGACAATCATCCAGGATAATGATCGGGGCATTTTTCAATAGCGCCCGTGCGATGCTGATCCGCTGTTTCTGACCACCGCTAAGTGTAACGCCACGCTCTCCGATCACCATATCGTATTGCTGACTGAAACTCATAATCTCCTGGTGTATGCTGGCTGCACGGGCGGCTTGTTCAACCTCCTGCTCATCTGCCTGGTCCTTGCCAAAAGCAATATTGTTACGGATCGTATCACTAAAGAGGAATACATCCTGGGGTACATAGCTGACCTTTTCGCGCAGGTGTTTCAAATCAATCTCCGTAACAGGAACAGCATCCAGGCTGATAGTTCCTGCGTTGGTATCGAATAATCGGAGCAACAACTGAGCAAGCGTTGTTTTTCCACTTCCGGTACGTCCTATTATAGCCACTTTCTCTCCCTGGCGAATCTCCAGGCTCATTCCTTTTATTGCTTTAATACCGGTATGTTCATACGTAAAGTCAACCTTATCAAACCGGATATTGCCTTTGATTTCAGGGCGCTTTGCATCAGCAGGTTGCTGTATCCTGGATTCTGTATCCAGGAATTCATTGATTCGTTTCTGGGAAGCAGCCGCCCGCTGGATCATACTGGCGGTCCAGCCAATAGCACTGACAGGAAACGTAAGTATGTTGATATACATCACAAATTCAGCCAGCATACCGGTTGTTACATTCGAACCCGGTTGCATGGCATAAATGCCACCAATCAGTATTGTCAGCAGGGTACTGATCCCGATCATCAGGGCCATGGTGGGAAAATAGATCGCTTCCATTTTAGCCAGCCCGATGGTATTCTGCCTGTACTCCTCGCTGTTTTTTTCAAAATAATCCTGCTGCGCTTTTTCCTGCACAAAGGATTTGATGACCCGGATCCCCGAAAAGGATTCCTGGGCTGTGGTAGTCAGTTTGGAAAGCAATGCCTGGATGCGTTCACTTTTGCGGTGAATGATAGTATTCACTTTGTAAATCGTGATGGCCAGTAAGGGCAATGGAGACAATACGATCAGGGTTAATTTGGGATTGGCCTGCAGCATGTACACCAGGCAGAAACTAATGGTAAAGGCCAGGTTGACAAAATACATGATAGCCGGCCCCGTATACATCCGAACCCGACTCACATCCTCGGCTATGCGATTCATAAGATCCCCGGTCCGGTTCTTTTTATAAAAGCTGAGATCGAGTTGCTGGTAATGCCGGTAAATCGCATTCTTCTGATCAAACTCGATGTGCCGGCTCATCACGATGATGGTTTGCCGCATCAGGAACATGAAGAAGCCACTCAAAATGGCAGTAGCCAGCAATACGAGTCCGCATAGTAGCACCAACTGGCCAAAATCTTTGCTGCGGGTATGTTCCACCAGGAAATAAACTACCCAGTCGTAGGTTGTTTTCTTGGCTCCCTGGTATCCCGGCAGTTGCTGCTCCACCGCATCGATTACAAACCGGGTTATCTGGGGTGCAAGAATCCTGAAATAGTTCGATAATATAATGAACAATATCCCCAGGAAAAACCGCCAGCGATACTTCCAGAGATATTGATTGAGACTTTTGAGGTGTTTCATGAAGGGGCAAAATTAAGGGAAAGGGGAGGAATGGAAGAGGGAGGCATGGAAGAGGGGACAAAGGAGAAGGGAGGATGGGGAAAGGGAAGAAAGGAGGAATGGAAGGATTGAGCAAAATAAAGGAGGCGGAGTTGGAAGGGGTTTGAGATATTGCAGCATGATGAAACGCTACTTTACTACCCTATTGTTACTGGGCACAGTTGCAGTACTGCTGTCGATGGATGCTACTGCACAAAAAACTGCGATCCAAACCATCACCACTCATGATAAGATCAC
The DNA here is from genome assembly GCF_021491375.1 of Flavihumibacter fluminis. Classification (GTDB taxonomy): domain Bacteria; phylum Bacteroidota; class Bacteroidia; order Chitinophagales; family Chitinophagaceae; genus Flavihumibacter; species Flavihumibacter fluminis. The sequence goes on along the minus strand of NZ_JAKEVY010000002.1, from coordinate 902,901 downwards.
AGTGGTTACCGATCCTTCAAAAGGCAGTAATACCTACCTGGGATGGGGCAAATTTCCCGCAACCAACACACCCATTCGTAAAATCCGGATGGTTGTAAAGTTTGGTTGTCCTGACACGCTCAGGTGCGCCGACTGGGATTATATGGACCAAATCCTGATCCGGCGTAAAGGGGGACAAAATGCTCCAGATCTGAGTTATGAAATCGGGCGCATGCTTACCCCTTATGGTGGCGCTTTTGGGAAGAACTGGAATTTTGAATGGGCCACAGACCTTACTGATTTCAGCCTGCTTTTGCGCGATAGCGTGGAAGTGGAATACCGGCATGCGGGTTATGAACCCAATAACGACCGCGGCTGGAAGATCACTGTACAATTTGAAATTACTCCCGGTCCTCCTGCCCTCCCACCGTTTGCCATTCATCGGATTTATGATGGGCATTATGCCTACGGCGATAGTAGCAAACCAATTGAAGCAGCACTTAAACCGGTCAGCTTTACTTCAAATTCAAAAACCCGGAATGCCCGCCTGCTGATTTACCAGACCGGTCATGGTATGGACCCCGAAGGATGTGGCGAATTCTGCAGCCGCTACCGTGAAGTACTCTTCAATGACCAACTGATCGACAAACGGGATATCTGGCAGAAATGCGGCGATAACCCCCTCTATCCGCAAGCCGGCACCTGGATAATTGATCGTGCTTACTGGTGCCCGGGAGAGCTGAAACATGCCGACCGGTATCAACTAACCATCCAGCCTAACCGAAATAATGTAGTGGACATCAATATGGAGCCTTATCAATCACCCAAGCCCAGCGCAACTGAAGTGATCTCCGCCTATGTGGTGGAATATGGAGCCTATCGAAGTAAGCAGGATGTGGCCATGGAAGATATCATCGTTCCCTCCAATAAAGACATTCATTCAAGGATCAACCCGGCTGGTGTACACCCGGTGATTGCTTTTCGCAACCTGGGTGGCGCATTGCTAAAAACCCTGCAAATCAGTTATGGTACAAAAGCCAAAGCCCGTCAGCTCTTCCAATGGAAAGGAGAATTGAAGCCAGGAGAAACTGCGATCGTGAAATTGCCTGGTATTATTGCAGCAGCTCCAGGTGAAAATGAGTTCCAGGTTGAACTCAGTCGCCCTAATGGAAAACAGGATGGCTACCTGGCTGATAACTTTATGAGCAGTGTGTTCAAAGCCATTCCAAAGCATGGCGCCAGCCTGGTATTCCAATTTAAGACCAACCGCCAACCGGAACACAATTCTTTTACCCTGACCAATTCAAACAATGAAATTGTTCAGCAACGAAAAGAAGGTGAACTGAAAGCAGATAGCCTGTACCAGGAGCAATGGCAACTGCAACCCGGAATCTATACCCTCCAGGTAAAAGACAGCGCAGGAGACGGACTGGAATTCTGGTTCAACCGCCGGGGCGGTCGCGGTTATGCCAGACTGTTAGATCACCAGCGCCGGATGTTGCACCTCTTTGAATCGGATTTCGGAAGCAGCCTGTTTTATGCATTCGAAGTGGTGCAGGATTCCACTCAACACCAGGCTTCTGTGGAAATTCCCGCTGTTGGTCTCTACCCCACTATGAGCGCAGGTCCCACTACCCTCGACTATTTCAGCAATTCCGCTGAAAAAGTGACGGTTCGATTTATATCCGATCCGGGCAACCAATTGGTGGAAGAACATGTGTATGAAAACATGAAGGAAGGAGTTTTCCAGTATGATATGAGTTATTTGCCGGCCCAGCGCTATTATGTTCAGGTATGGGTGAAAGGGAAAATGGTATTTAATAAGCGATTACGAATTGTTTTTCGTCAATAATTCCGGGACTTGTACATCGTCAATAAAAATAGTTGTAAATTCTGTCCTTATTTATCACCAACAACTCAACAAACATGCAATCGCAACGCAGACAGTTTCTTAAGTTAATGGGTGGCCTTGCCATAGGAGTTACAGGAGTATCCTGCCTGAACAGTTCGGACGAGAAAAAAAACGAGGCTGCTGAATCCGGCACTACTGAGGCTGCCAAAAAATTATTCTTTGAGATCTCCCTGGCTCAATGGTCGCTGCACAAAACCCTTTTCGAAAAGAAAATGGACAATCTTGATTTCGCCGCCAAAGCCAGAAAAGATTTTGGCATCGGTGTGGTGGAATATGTAAACCAGTTCTTCAAAGACAAGGCCCAGGACACCAATTACCTGAACGAAATGCTGAAGCGCTGCAGTGATAACGATGTGAAAAATCACCTCATCATGATCGATGGTGAGGGCGATATTGGTCACAAAGTGGAAGCAGAGCGCATCAAGGCAGTTGAAAATCATTATAAGTGGGTGGATGCTGCCAAACACCTGGGTTGTGCCACCATTCGGGTGAATGCCGCAGGTGAAGGAACAGCAGAGGAAATTGCCAAAACAGCAGCCGACGGATTAAGCCGCCTGGGTGAATACGCCGAAAAAGTAGGGATCAATGTAATTGTAGAAAACCATGGGGGTTATTCTTCCAATGGTGCCTGGCTGGCCGGTGTAATGAAGGCTGTCAACAAACCCAATGTAGGAACCCTTCCAGATTTCGGCAACTTCTGTATCAAACGCGAACCGGGCAACTGGCGCAACTGCCTGGAAGCTTATGACCGCTACCAGGGCACTACCGAACTCATGCCTTTTGCCAAAGGCGTTAGTGCCAAATCACATGATTTTGACGCACAGGGAAATGAAACCGAAACCGATTACAAGAAAATGCTGCAGATTGTAAAATCAGCCGGGTTTACCGGTTATATCGGTATTGAATACGAAGGAGAAGTTTTAAGTGAAGATGAAGGCATCCGCAAAACCAAGGCCCTGCTTGAAAAAGTAGGCAAGGAGATGGCCTGATAAATTAAATGAGAGAGGATGGCTTATTGCCATCCTCCTCCTAATGCTCTATAAAGATCTACTTTTGCCTGCATCATTTTTAAGCGGGTATCTACCAATTCCAGTTCGGCATCCAAAACCCCTTTCTGTGCTGTAATCACTTCCAGGTAATTCGCATAGCCTCCTACATACAAATCCCTCGCTGTTTGCACTGCGGTTGATAACACATTAAATTCCTTTTCTTTCAGGTAAAACTGTTGACTCAGGTTCGACCAGTTATTCATCTGTGTACTGATCTCATTATATGCGATTACCAGCGTTTGTTGGTAACCGTTAAAAGCAATTTTCTGCTCTGCCGTTGAGATATTGAAATCGGCTTTCAACTGCCGGCGATTTAACAAGGGCGCCGTTAATCCACCCAGTATTCCCCAGGTCAGTGATTCAGGATTGATCCATTTGGACGTATTATAAGTATGCAATCCAATCATGGGTTGCAGGGTCAGAGCTGGCAGGAATGCAGCACGGATGGCTTCAATATCACTCTTTGCTGCCTGCAGTTTCAACTCCGCTTCTTTTATATCCGGGCGATTTAACAATACGTCACTTGGAAATCCAACGGGTAAGGGAGATGGAGTAATATCCTGAAAGGAGAACTTCTGCCGCTTTATCGGTTGATCATACTGGTTAGCCAGTACACTCAGTTGATTTTCGATGGATACAATCCGCTGTTTCATCATCCACTCGAGTGATTGTGTACGATACAACTGTGCTTCAAACTGTTGTACTGCCAGTTGGGTAGCGCGACCACCCTCCTTCTGTACTTTCACCACTTCCAATGCCTGTTGCTGCAGTTTGACGTTGTTCTGGATGATATCCAGTTCAATATCACTGGCGGCCAGCTCATAATAAAGAGATGCCACCTGTGCCACCAGTTGCGTTGTAAGATAACGTCTGCCATTTTCAGCTGCCATCAGCCTGGCGATGGCGGCTTTTTTCTGGGCTTTCAGTTTACCCCAGATATCAATTTCCCAGTGACTCCGAACTCCTACAAATAAGTCGGGAACCGGGTTTGGTACGATTTGTTCTTTGCTGAGATTGGGCGAGAGATTCATGTCCCAGTTGCCCACTCCATTCATTGTATACTCACCAAAGCGATCCAGTCCGCCACTTAACACTCCCTGGAAAGAAGGCAGAAAGGCGGCTCTGCGCTGGTTCACCAACTGGTTCATGATTTCCACCCGCTGCAGAGCAATCTGCTGATCCGGATTATTTTTTAATACGGTATCAATCAGTTCTAATAACAAGGAATCACTGTAAAAAACATCCCAGTGAAAATTACCCGCGGAGGTACTGTCCATCATGGAAGCACTGGTATCCGTTTTAGGCAGAAACTCTGGCGGTAAAGGTTTCACATCCGGTAAAGCCGGAGGAGCCGCCACCTTGCAGGCAGCCATAAAAAGGACTGCCACAAGGGTGCTACCAAGGAGGTTCATACTTCGTTTATGCATCACCGTCAATTGTTTCATTTTCTGTATTTTTTTTCTTAACCGGCGCTTTGAGCAAACTCGCAAAGAGCACATACAATCCAGGTATCACCAGCACACCAAAGAGTGTACCGATCAACATACCACCAGCAGCCGCAGTACCAATGGAACGGTTACCCATAGCACCGGCACCGGAAGCAAGACAAAGCGGTAATAAGCCCGCTATAAATGCAAAGGAGGTCATTAGGATTGGACGCAAGCGCGAAGCTGCGCCTTCGACTGCCGCCTCCAGTACAGAGCGCCCTTCTTCCCTGCGCTGAATCGCGAACTCTACAATCAGGATGGCATTCTTTCCAAGCAGACCAATCAACATTACCAGGGCAACCTGCGCATAAATATTGTTTTCCAGTCCGAGTGCCCATAAACCAAAAAAGGCTCCGAATATCCCGGCAGGTAAGGACAACAACACCGGTAATGGCAAGAGGAAACTTTCATATTGAGCTGCCAGCAGCAGGTACACGAAGATCAGACAGATCAGGAAGATATAAACAGCCTGGTTACCCGAGAGGATCTGTTCACGTGTCATACCACTCCATTCATAACTGAATCCGCGGGGTAAATCAGCAGCTGCTTCTTCAATCGCTTTGATCGCATCGCCACTACTGAAGCCTGGTTTTGAATCTCCCGTAACCATCGCGGAAGTGTACATGTTATAGCGCGTCAATTGTTCAGGTCCATATACCCTTTCAAGTTGAACAAACGTAGAATATGGCACCATCTCACCCTGGTTATTCTTCACATAGAGCTGAAGAATATCATCCGGATTTTTGCGGTATTGCGGATACGCCTGCACCATTACTTTATACATCTGGCCAAAGCGGATAAAGTTGGTGGCATAATAACTACCCAGCAGGGTTTGCAATGTACTCATCGCATTGTCCACTGTTACCCCTTTTTTGGCGGCCATTTCATAATCAATATGAATCAGGTATTGCGGGAAACTGGGGTCAAAGCTGGTGAAAGCCCCACTTATTACCGGAGAACCTTCCAGCTTTTCAATCAACTGGTTGGTTACCGCGGCAGTTTGTTGCAGATTGCCGGTTCCGGTTTTATCCAACACCCGGAATTCAAATCCACTTGCGTTACCGAAACCCGGTACCGTTGGCGGAGGAAAGAATTCTATCTGCGCATCCTTGATATGTTTGGTTTTGGTAACCAGCTCCTCCATCATGTCCTGTACAGATTCTTTTCGTTCATCCCAGGGCTTGAGGTTGATCATACCCATACCATAGGAAGCTCCTGCCACATCGTTCATAAGGCTGAATCCCGCAAGGGTAGCGATGGTTTCAACAGGCCCAAGGTCATTGGCTACTTTCTGAATTTCATCCAGCACTTTTTCGGTACGTTCAACAGTAGCACCAGGCGGTGTGGTTACATTCACATAAATCATACCCTGGTCTTCTGTAGGTATAAATCCGGATGGCAATACTTTGATGATACCAAACGTCAGTACACAAAAGAGCAGGAAAAGGGAGAAGGTCAGTACCCGTTTGCCAGCGATCCGCTGAATCAGCCTGGAGTACCAGCGTTCTGTTTTATCATATTTATTGTTGAAGCCTTCAAAGAATCGCCCCAGCAGGTTGCGCTTTTTCACTTCATCATGACGCATCAGCAAAGCACAAAGTGCCGGAGTAAGCGTTAAGGCATTCACACCCGAAATCACAATTGAAATAGCAAGCGTAATAGAGAACTGGCGATAGAATACTCCCACCGGTCCGCTCAGGAACGCAACCGGAATAAACACCGCAGACATTACCAGAGTAATCGCCAGGATCGCACCTGTAATCTCTTTCATCGCCTTAATGGTAGCTTCCAGTGGTGGCAGGTGTTCCTGTGTCATTTTAACGTGCACCGCTTCCACCACTACAATCGCGTTATCCACCACAATACCAATCGCCAATACCAATGCAAAGAGTGTAAGGAGGTTGATGGAGAAGCCAAATAGTTGCATAAATGCCAGGGTACCGATAAGGGCAACCGGCACAGCGAGTGCGGGAATCAGAGTAGAACGAAAATCCTGCAGGAAGATAAACACCACGATAAACACGAGGATAAAGGCTTCCAACAGGGTCTTTAGTACTTCATTTATCGAAGCATCCAGGAAACGAGATACATCATAAGAGATATTGTATTCCATTCCCGGAGGGAAACTGGTTTCCTTCAACTCAGTCATCCGGTCTTTTACCGCCTGAATTACATCCCGTGCATTGGAGCCCGGGCGCTGTTTCAACATGATGGAAGCAGCAGGACGGCCATCGGTCTTTGACACCATGCTATAGGTCATCGCTCCAAACTCCACGTCTGCAATTTCTTTCAAACGCAGCAGGGATCCATCTTCCTGGGATCGAATTACTACTTCCGCATATTGTTTGGGTTCGAAAAATTTTCCGGTATAACGCAAAACGTACTGAAGCGGTTGGGTCTGCTTACCGGAGCTCTCTCCCACTTTACCAGGAGCAGCCTCAATATTCTGGTTGCGCAATGCCTGCACCACATCATCGGCTGATACATTATAGGCCAGCATGCGATCAGGCTTTAACCAAACACGCATGGAATATTCCTTCTGACCCATGATCTCAGCAAAACCAACCCCATCAATTCGCTTCAGTTCCTGAAGGATATTGATATCGGCAAAGTTGTAGATAAAGTCTTCGTCTGCTGCAGGATCAGAACTCATCAGGTTGAGGTAAAGCAACATACTATTTACTTCCTTCTCCGTCGTAACACCGGCTTTGATTACTTCTTCCGGTAATTCATCGAGGATAGTTGTTACCCGGTTCTGCACGTTCACTGCTGCCAGGTCAGGGTCTGTGCCCACCTCAAAGTATACCTGGATCAGCGTATTACCATTGTTACTGGATACGGAAGACATATAGGTCATGCCCGGCACACCATTGATGGCACGCTCAAGTGGCGTTGCCACCGCTTTCGCACATACTTCGGCGTTAGCACCTGTGTACTTGGCACTAACAACCACGGAAGGTGGTACGATATCCGGAAACTGGGTTACAGGTAGTGTAAATAATGCCAGCAAACCCAGAAGCGTTATCAGCAGGGAAATAACCAGCGACAATACCGGTCGCCGGATAAAAGTTTCTACCATTATTGTAGTTAATTAGAAGTAGTCACCGAAGTGAAAAGTGGATTAATTGTCATACCATCCCGCAGGTTCTGAATACCCTCATATACGATGGTATCGCCTGCATCAAGGCCAGATGCCACGATGTAATATTCAGCAACCCGACGCGCTGGTATAAATGGTTTTTGATGGATTTTTTTATCCGATCCCACCACATAAACAAAATGTTTGTCCTGTATTTCAAATACAGATTTCTGCGGCACCATTACAATATTGGATGCAATATTGCTGAGTCGTACCCTGCCGGACGCGCCGTGTTTGAGGATGCGCTCGGGGTTCGGGAAACGGGCCCGAAAGGCAATGGATCCGGTACTTTCATCGAATTCGCTTTCAATGGTTTCGATTTTACCTTTCTGTGGATATACAGTTCCATCTGCAAGAATCAGACTGACAATTTCTGTCTCAGTAAGCGATGCTTTATTCCCTTTCGTTAACTGCAGGTATTCAATTTCAGAAACGTTGAAATAGGCAAAAACCGAACGGTTATCTGAAAGGGTAGTCAGCAGGGTACCAGATTCAAGAAGGCTACCCCTTTTTAGTGGAATCCGGTTAACGATTCCATCAAACGGTGCCTTGATAGTGGTATAAGATAATTGCAGGTTCGCGAGGTCATGAGCCGACAGGGCTTCTTTCACTTTAGCCTGTGCCGCCATTAACCGGGCTTCTGCCAGTTTCAGTTCGGAAGTGGCCACCACATTTTTATCGGACAGTGTTTTTACCCTGCCAACTTCCAATTCTGCTGCATGCGCTTCAGCATGCGCATTGGACAATTGTGCTTCAGTTCTCGCCACGGCATTCGTGTATTCTGCCACATTGATAAGAAAAAGAGGTTGCCCCTGCCTTACAAATTGTCCCTCATCTACTAAAATCTGTTCCAGAAAACCATTCACTTTGGCACGGATTTCTACATTTTGGATGGCCTGAATATCGGCTACATACCCTGTATACAATGTTGTGTCAGATTGAGCCAGTTTAACTACCGGAATCTGGTCCGGTTCTTCAGTTGTTGCTTTTTTATCATCGCTGCTACAACCGTATAAAAAAAGAATGATGCCCCACGCTGCTGCACGGAAATGTCCAGTCATGTTGAATTATTATAATGATCACTTAAAAAATACTTGCTTCACAATTGGCAAGTGATCATCAAAAAGGCTTAAGGCGAAAAAGATATCCTACAAAATCAGGTTTGATGGAGAAATCTTCCGGCTGGTGCAGTGGAAAGATCACCAGCGCAGGTATAAATTTAATGAAGATATCAAGTCCGTTATCCGGAAAGGCAAGTTGAGTCATCCGGATAGTAACACTCCGTATGGCTTCCGGTATCCAGTTTCCAAATTCAAATCTCAGGGATGAAAAACTCAGATCTGTTTCCAGGTTTTCATAATTCTCCAGCACCACAGCTTGACTTACTGCATCAAAATTATTCTTGATAGCTGTCTGCTTTACCAATGTACCTGCTAATGGTAACATCAGTAGCAGAAACATGCCAATAAAAGCCTGTAACCCTTTTTGTAAAGGTAATTTCATTATATCGGTCCTGGGTTTTGTTGAATCGTTTCAAAGTTAAACCGAGGAAATCACTCTTAGACCAATGGCATCATGAAAAATTCCTTAAAGTTTTCTTAAGGAATGCGGTATTTAATTGACATACAATTTGTTTTAATACATCAAGGCAATTGAAATCGGATTTGCCAGAGGCCTCTCAGCTCACCTACGGAAAAACCCTTAGCCAGGTCATTCGGGTACAATGAATCAATGGTTGCAACCAGCGAAGCAGGAATATTGGAATTGGGTTGCCCATGACAGGTAAGGCACATTGGCTGAAGTAAAATCGGCTTATAATAATCAACCCGATTAGCCGTATGTACAAGCACTGGCTGAAGTGAATCCCCTGCTGCTAGTTTACTCTTATAATTATCCCAGACTGCTTTGCTTTCATCAGTTAAGTGATTCTGCGAATTGCGGTACCGTTCCGCCAGGCGTTCGATTTTAATAGAATCAGTATTCAACTGGTGGGTTAATGTCAGGGCATTCAGCTGACAGAACCGGATGGCTTTTTCTACTCCACTATCTGCTATGGCAGTTTGCAATGCGCCCCGAATCGTTTGAAAGGCTAAAGCAGAAAGACTGTCGCCGGTTTTCAGGTAATACGAATCTGTCCAGCCCTTAGGCTCCGAATGGCAAGCCACCAGTATTACCAGCAGCCATGCGATAATAAACCTGTTTTTCATGTGCTGTTATGCTGATTATTTTTTGCGTTTATAAAACCAACTTATAAAATCGGGTTCTGCAAATGCATTGTCCCAACTGTTGTGATTCACACCCGGATACTCAAAATATTCAACTGTTGCATTTAATTCTTTAAGGCGGGCCACCATTTCCTGCGACAATTTCACATTCACTACTGCATCTGCCGCACCATGAAATACACGGAAAGGAACCCTGGCTGTTTTTTTATTATATGCCTTGGCATTTCCACCACCACAGATGGGTCCGGCCGCCGCAAATAATTTTGGTTCTCTGTAAACGGCCTCGAAGGTGCCCATGCCTCCCATGGATAAACCTGTAACATATACTTTTCTTCTATCAACCGATCCTTCCTTTATCAATTGACGGGTCAATTCAATCGCTGCATTCAATGGTGCACTGGCGGCACCACTGTAATCAAAACTGATTTCAAAAGGAGTGGTATTGCGGTTTACATTGGCTTTGGCCCAGAAACTATTTTGTGGACATTGGGGGAATACAACAATTGCCGGATAACCTGTCCGGTTGGAATCCGCCAGGAATAATCTGGCACCATGTGTGAGCTGGGCTTCATTGTTATTACCTCTTTCTCCCGCTCCATGTAAAACCAGGAACATCGGATATTTTTTTGAAGCATCATAGTTCAGTGGATAGAGGATCCGGTACGGTAGCGTATCACCGCGACTACTGACAAAGGTTTTCTTTTCGTATTGGGAAAGATCCTGTGCACGAACGCTGCTGCTGAGCAGCGCAAATGAAATTAAAAAGAGGAAGTTACGCATCGTTTAAGCTTATGCTTAAAGATACCTAATCTTCCTCTTTTGAGACAGGTAGTTTATAGACTTACGCCTCTTTTCCAGGGAATGAAATCATCCTGATTTAACTGAACGGCTTTTGGAATCACTTCTCCACTGGCCGCGCGAATACAATATTCAAGAATCTCCTCTCCCATCTGCGCAATGGTCTTTTCACCTGTAATGATCGGTCCGGTATCAATATCGATGATATCTGCCATGCGTTTGGCAAGTGCGCTATTGGTGGCGAGTTTAATGGTGGGACAAACAGGATTCCCGGTTGGCGTACCCAGCCCGGTTGTAAAAAGAATCAGCGTAGCACCCGAAGCTGCCTTACCCGTGGTAGCCTCCACATCATTACCAGGCGTGCAAACCAGGCTCAGACCTGGTTTGGTTGCCGGTTCCGTGTAATCAAGAACATCTACCACCGGGGAGTTTCCTCCTTTTTTGGCTGCACCCGCGCTTTTAATCGCATCTGTAATAAGGCCATCCCGGATATTACCGGGAGAAGGGTTCATAAAAAATCCGGATCCGGCCTGGTGTGCCAGTGCGTCGTAGGATTCCATCAGCCGGATGAATTTTCGCGCAGTGGCTTCATTCACACTTCGGTCAATCAGATCCTGCTCCGCACCACAGAGTTCAGGAAATTCAGCCAGCAATACTTTTCCTCCAAGAGCCACCACCAGATCGGCACAGTAACCCACAGCAGGATTGGCAGAGATTCCACTGAAGCCATCACTGCCTCCGCATTTTACACCAATACATAATTTATCAAGGGAAGCCGGTTGCCGGTGTTGTTGATTAATCTGCTGCAGGCCTTCGAAACTGGTTCGAATGGCACTGGTAATCAACTCTTCTTCTGACTGTGATTGCTGCTGTTCAAAAACAAAAAGCGGTTTATCAAAATTTGGATTGAGTGCTTTCAATTCGTCAAGCAGTTGCCGGGTCTGCAGGTGCTGACAACCCAGGCTGAGAATGGTAACCCCTCCTACATTGGGATGATTGGCGTAAGCGGCAAGCAGTTTTCCAAGTATATCAGAATCCTGCCGGATACCTCCACAACCACCGTCGTGGTTCAGGAATTTAATCCCATCCACATTTGGAAAAACCCGGTGCTGAGATGCTCCATTTGAGTGAAGCTGCACATTGATCAGGCTTTCTCCTTTTTGCATTGCGTTTACCAGGTCCCTCGTATAGCGTTTATACTTCTCCGTTACACCATATCCCAGTTCATTTATAAGGGCTTCTTTAATTACCTGCAGGTTTCGGTTTTCACAGAAAACGGTAGGAATAAATAGCCAGTAATTAGCAGTTCCCACCCTTCCATCTGACCGGTGATAACCAAGGAAACTGCGGTTGCGAAATTTGTCTACATTAGGCGCTTCCCAATCCAACTGCACGTTTCTAAAAGCATAGGGATCTGCTGCATGCTTCAGATTTTCAGTAGTCAGGAGTCCGCCGGTTGGTACCGCTGTTTGCGCTTTACCCACCAGCACACCATACATGATAACAGGATCTCCTGCATTCAGCGCAGCTATAGTGAATTTGTGTTTGGCAGGAATATCTGACTGAAGCGGAATAGTCTGCCCATTCCATTCAATCAGTTCCCCTCTGGTAAGGTTTGTAAGTGCTACCAGTACATTGTCTTTTGGATGTACTTGCAGTATTGATGCATTCATTGTTGCAGGTTATTCTGTAATAATTTTATCCAGGTGAACGTATCCACCATCTACATGAATCAGTTGCCCCGTGGTATGACTTGATTTGTTCGAAAGCAGGAAGGCCGTTGTGTTGGCAATCTCTTCCGGTGTAGTCATGCGGTTTTCAAAGGGTATTCGCTTGTTGATGCTGTCGAGTTTTTCTTTTGGATTCGGAAGGGTTTCAATCCAGTTTGCATATTGGGGTGTCCAGCATTCAGCTACTATGATGGCATTCACGCGAATTCCGTATTTCAGTAATTCAACGGCCCATTCGCGGGTGAGTGCATTACGGCCACCATTAGACGCTGCATATGCAGATGTGTTTCCCTGGCCGGTTTCAGCAGTTTTGGAACTGATATTTACGATGGATCCTTTTGATTTGATCAGTGCCGGTAAGGCATGATGCGCCATCAGGTAATAATGCACGAGGTTGCGATGAAGGGAAGCCATGAAATCTTCATAATTGCCTTTCTCTAATCCCACTCCGTCATTTTTACCGGCATTGTTTACCAATCCATCTATCCTGCCAAACTTGAGCAATACATAATCAACGGCGGCTTTACAGGCTTTGGGGTCTGATAATTCAGCCGCAAACTGATCCGCTTTCTGTCCGGCGGCCAGTAATTCATCAACCAGTTTCTGGTTATCTTTTGCATCTCTTCCTATAATTACCGGGTGAGCACCCTCAGCAGCCAGCACTCTTACAATGCCTTCGCCTATGCCTTTGGCACCACCGGTAACCAGGATCACTTTATGTTGCAGTTCTAAATTCATGTAATCTTATTGTTGTTAGCGATTAAAAGCAAAACATTCCTGACGGGAAGTTCCGAGTCCGTCAATTCCCAGTTCCATCAAATCTCCTGGCTTCAGGTATACCTGCGGATTCATGCCCAGTCCCACTCCTGCCGGTGTTCCCGTTGAAATGATATCTCCCGGCAGCAGGGTCATAAACTGGGAAGTATAAGCAATCAGGTGCGGTATTTTAAAAATCAGGTTACTGGTATTGCCATCCTGCATTTTTTGTCCATTCACGGTGAGCCATAACCGAAGGTTGTGGACATCACTGATTTCATCTTTAGTTACCAGCCAGGGACCGATGGGGGCAAACGTATCACAGCCTTTTCCTTTATCCCAGGTACCACCCCGTTCCAATTGATAGGCTCGTTCACTGATATCATTGTGAAGTACATAACCTGCTACATAATCCAGAGCTTCGGCTTCTTCCACATAGCTGGCTTTTTTTCCGATGACGATAGCCAATTCCACTTCCCAGTCGGTTTTTTCGGATCCGCGGGGGATGGTTACATTGTCATTTGGTCCAATCAACGCTGTGGTGGATTTCATGAAAATCACCGGTTCGGCAGGTGGTGTAGCATTGGTTTCTTTTGCATGGTCAATATAATTGAGTCCGATGCAAACAATTTTCGAAGGTCTGGCAATGGGAGCGCCTAACCGGATACCGGCAGGTATTTCAGGCAGTTCCGCACCCAGTTCCCTGATCACATCAGCCAGCCGATTCAGACCATCTTCCGCAAAAAAAGCTTCATTGTAATCATCAAAATGCGCGGAAACATCCAGTTGTTTTCCATCTATAAGAACCCCCGGTTTTTCATGGCCCGGGTTACCAAATCGAATCAGTTTCATTTCTAGGTATTTAGCGTAATAAATCCTCCATCGATCGGATAATCTGATCCGGTGATGAAAGAGGCTTCATCAGAACAGAGGTAGATCATCAGGTTGGCGATTTCCTCCGGTTTTCCCATTCTTCCAATAGGCTGACTGGCCGATAATTTTTCAAACATTTCTTTTTCTTTTCCGGGATAATTTTTCGTGATGAATCCATCTACAAATGGTGTATGTACCCTTGCAGGTGAAATGCAGTTCACCCGGATTTTATCTTTCAGGTAATCTTTTGCAGCAGATAATGTCATCGCTAATACGGCTCCCTTGGTCATACTGTAAGCAAACCGGTCCGAGAGTCCAACTACCGCCGCGATGGAACTCAAATTCAGGATCGCTCCTCCTCCTTTTGCCTGCATCTGGGGGATGGCGGCCAACATACAATTGTAAACACCTTTCACATTCACGCGAAACAAGCGATCAAAATCTGCTTCCGTAGTAGTTGTTACACTGCCTACATGAGCGATACCCGCATTGTTAATGAGTACATCAACCGGACCGATTTGCTGAAAGATTTCCAGCATTCGAGCCTGGTCGGATACATCACCCGTATGGATAAACGTTTTTGCAGAATAATCGTGCAGTTCCTCCTGCAGTGATGGCCACCCGTTTTCATTGAGTTCGATTACATGAACCGTAGCTCCCTGCCTGGCAAAGGCAATAGTGGCAGCTTTCCCGATACCACTGGCACCCCCGGTTATAACAACTGATTTATTGGAATAATTGAATAACATTTTTATATAATTAGTGTCCGGATTGCAGGGCAACCACTTCGTTTTTATTTGACTGTGAGTAACCGAAAATTCCAACAACTATAAAACAGATCAATGGAATCAGGTAGGAAATCTGAATGTTTCCGCCGGTAAGATCAGAAAGTTGTCCCATTAATACCGGGAAGAATGCTCCTCCCACAATTGCCATTACCAGCAAAGACGAAGCCATTCTTGAAGCAGCACCCAATCCTGCGATTCCCAACGCAAAAATGGTGGGGAACATGATCGACATAAAGAAAGGCACTGCCATTACTGCATAAACTGCTATGGGACCTGAAACAAAGGATGCCAGCAACAACAGCACTACACAAATGGAAGAGTAGATAACAAGCAGGCGTGCCGGACTGATAAATTTCATAAAAAAGGTACCGGTAAACCGACCTACCATGAATCCGACCATTGCCAGTGACAGGTATTGTGAGGCGGGAATTTCAGGAAGATCCATTGTGTATTTGGAAAATCGAATGAAAAAACTACCCACTCCTACCTGCGCGCCTACATAAAAAAACTGCGCCAATACAGCCCAGCGAACCTGGGGAATAGCTAATACTGAAAAGGAGAATTTATCCTCTTTTTGATTGGCATCAACGGTGGCTTCTTCTCCTTCCGGCAATTTCACCACCAGGAAAAGCGCAACCAGTATGAATACAACAATTCCTATAATGAGGTAGGGCATCCGAACAGCGTTTGCTTCCTCCTGCAGGTAGGCCTGTAGGGTACCGCTTTGTTCCATGGCTTTTAAGGTATCCGGACTGTGTTCAATACCGGTAAGAATGAATTTACCACCAATCAGGGGAGCGAGAAAAGCGCCTACACCATTAAAGGACTGAGCAAAATTTAATCGTTGCGTAGCAGTAGCGGGGTCACCGAGTTTGGTGATATATGGGTTGGCAATTGTTTCCAGGAAGGTTGCACCCGCGGCAATTACAAACAGCGCAATCAGGAAAAAGGTATAGGAACGGGTATCTGCAGAAGGAAGAAACAGCAGAGCACCAGCACCATACAGAACCAATCCAAATATGATACCTTTTTTATATCCATATTTATTCATGAACCATCCGGCAGGTAAAGCGATCGCGAAATATCCCATATAAACAGCAAAATCAATCAGTGCAGATTGCGTATCATTTAGCTGGCAGGCTTTTTTCAGATGGGGAATCAGGATCGGGTTGATATTGTGCAAAAAGGCCCAAAGGAAAAACAACGAGGTAACCAGGATAAACGGTAAGAGATACTTGTTTTTGGATGACATGCAAACTTGATTTATGGATAATCCATTTAATTCTGGAAAATTACTGGCTTAGCAGGCTGATGGGGCCGTCAAATTGCGCAAATTATTCGATTATATTAACAAGTTATTAGCATACAGACAATTATATATACCTGTCGGTTGCCCAATGGGCCAGACAAGCATTGATTTTCAGGAATTTCGAAGAAAATGGCCTGTATCTGAAAAAAAATTTTGGCAATTGAACTCAACCCCTAATTTTGCGCCCGGAGAGATGGCAGAGCGGTCGAATGCGGCGGTCTTGAAAACCGTTGACTGTAACAGGTCCGGGGGTTCGAATCCCTCTCTCTCCGCATCTAAAAAGCAAAAGCGCAGGCCTGGTAAGGGTTTGCGCTTTTTGTTGTCTTAGAGTAGAGATCTTTGGCTACTCACACCTCCTTCTAACTTTTTACAATTCATTCTAAACGTTAAACAACTTATTAGTGCTGACCGGTTTTTTTGAAGCGCTAGTTGGCTTTTTTAGCAAGGTAATCGGCAACTTCTTCATCACTCACCTGGCTGAAATCCTCATAAAACCCTCCTACCCCATAAAACATATCCGGAATCAGCAACACAACCATATCATCTACCTGCTTAGTTAGCTTGCTTACCGCCGCTTCGGGAGCAACCGGAACTCCGATTATTATATTTTTCGGACGGCTTTTTTTAATCAGTTGCACAGTGGCAAGCAAGGTATTACCAGTAGCAATGCCATCATCCACAATGATCACGGTTTTACCTTCCAGTTCTGCGGCCTCCTTTTTTGCTTCAAAACGATCATGCATTTCGGTCAAACGTTCCCGGACCCTAATCAACTCCTGTTCGACATATTCTGCTGGCACTTCCTCATGTGGAACAATAAAATAATCCGTCAGGCTGGCTGCCCCGATAGCATATTCCTTATTATTCGGATGCCCTATCTTTTTGGTTAGTACCAGTTCCAGGGGTAATCCCAGCTCGCGCGCTACGGCATAACCAACCGGCACTCCTCCCCGGGGTATTGCCAGTACGATGCCGTTCTCGTTTTTATACTTGCTTAATTGTTGAGCCAGCGCCAAACCGGCTTCGATCCGATCCTGGAACATTTGAATAGTATTAATGAGACAACAGGTATTTTTCAAACCAGCTGATGGCCAGTTCACCTACTTTTTCCATCGCCCCTTTTTGTTCAAAAAGATGAGTGGCACCCGGAACGATTTCAATTCTTTTTTCACAAACCATCCTTGCGGCAGCCTGTTCATTCAACTGCAGCACTTCTTCATCCAGGCCACCCACAATCAATAACACAGGAGCTTTCAATTGGGAAAGCGCTTTAGTTCCTGCCAGATCCGGTCGGCCACCTCTTGACACAACCGCCCTGATCTGGGGAAGGCTGCTCGCCGCATTTAGAGCAGATGCAGCACCCGTACTGGCACCAAAATACCCGAGACTGAGTTCCTGCATAAAGGGAAGACCTTCCAGCCATTTGGTAGCCCCTATCAGACGATTGGTCAATAAGCCAATATCGAACCTGTTCTGGTAAAGCAAATCCTCTTCCCAGGTTAACAAATCAAATAACAAGGTACCGATTTTATGCTGGTGCAGGTAACCGGCCATTAACTGGTTGCGCGGACTCATTCGGCTGCTGCCACTCCCATGCGAAAATATCACCACGCCTACTGCCTGCTCCGGAATCATTAATTCACCTTCTACTTCCACATCCTGTATGGGAATACTTACAATTTTGTTGAACTTCCAATTCATCTCTAAATGTATTTAAATCAATTCCGAAAAACCTTGACGCTTCTCAACAAAAGCCTTGACTGTGCTCATTGGCAGTGGGTAATAAAAGGAGTTGATTTGATGCATGCAACGCCATCATACAACACCCCCGGATATCAATGAAACAGAATTGATAAGCCTTATTAAACAATGGGCTTATCCTCTAAATAGTAAAGCCGACTTGCAGCCTTTGTTTGACAGAATTGGGGATAGCAGCATTGTGATGCTTGGAGAAGCAAGCCACGGAACCCATGAGTTCTACACCTGGCGTGCACATATTACAAAGCGGTTAATTCAGGAAAAAGGGTTTCAGTTCATTGCAGTAGAGGGCGACTGGCCAGATTGCTACCGGCTCAATCGGTTTATCAAAGGATTAGATGAAAAGGACAAAAGCGCATTTAAAGTATTGCAGGCTTTTAACCGATGGCCAACCTGGATGTGGGCCAACTGGGAGATGGTTGCATTGGCCGACTGGCTATATGAATTCAATAAGAGCATACCACTTAACAAACGGGCAGGATTTTACGGATTGGATGTATATAGTTTATGGGAAAGTATGGAAAGCATAATCCGATACCTGGAAAAAACCGACCCTGCTTCTTTAACAACTGCATTGGAGGCTTTCCGTTGTTTTGAACCGTATCAGAAAGAAGAAGGTCGCGGTTATGCAAGAGCTTCTCAATTTGTACCTGAATTATGTCAGCAGGAAGTGGTTGAGTTACTGAAAGAAATTCAGTCTAAATCCGTCCTTTATAATTCCGACCCTGAGAATGTTTTCAGTGTAGAACAGAATGCACGGATCGCTGTTAATGCGGAAAAATATTACCGCGCCATGATAAAAGGGGGACCGCATAGCTGGAATCTGCGCGACCGGCACATGGCTGATACCCTGGATGATTTATTGGAATATCATGGAAAAGATGCCAAGGTAATTGTATGGGCCCACAATACCCATATCGGAGATGCAAGAGCTACAGATATGGCAGCTGATGGCATGCTTAACTTAGGAGAACTGGCCAGGATTAAATACGGAGAGCCCAATGTAGTACTGGTGGGATTTGGCTCCTATAAAGGATCTGTTATTGCAGGCAAAAACTGGGGCGCTCCCATGCAGGCATGGAAGTTACCGGATGCTGCAAGGGGAAGCTGGGAAGACCTGCTGCATAAGGCAGGCCACCAAAATCAACTATTACTTATGGAGGATTTCATATCCAATGATACACTACTTGAGCATCCCATTGGACATCGAGCCGTTGGTGTTGTGTACAATCCGCAATACGAAGCATATGGCAATTATGTTCCCAGCATATTGCCACTTCGATACGATGCATTTATTCACCTGGATGAAACCAGGGCGCTCCATCCACTCCATGTTGATGCTGCAGCAGCCCAAATGCCGGAAACTTATCCGTTTGGGGTGTAGCAAGTAGTAGTAGTACAACCATTTTAATAAAGCAGATGTGCTGCCATGATCTGCTTCCATTCCACACCTACATCTAAAGGAGGCAACTGATTTGAGCTGATTGTAGAGAAGGCCTCAGGTATTCCCAATAATTTATCCAAATGCCTGGTACCGTCTGGATTGGCTGCCGTATAATACCTGCGCTCCAATACCTGATCAGGATAAAAACGCATTAGCAGCAGTATCAACTCAATACCCATCCGTACCGGACGAAAATGAATTTCATCAGTAACACGGAATTGAAGTCCATGACATGTTTCCCCCTGGTAAATACTGCTATCCGGAATATAATGGATAGATTGACACAGAACACCTGGAAGGTTCAATGCAGTAAACGCATTGGCCAGCATTTCGCCATTGATCCATGGCGCACCACAACAGGTAAAAGGGCGATCCGTGCCTCTGCCTTCATTTATAAATATACCTTCCAGCAGACCGGTGCCAGGATACAAGAGGGCCGTTTCAATATCCCGGATGGCGGGAGAAGTGGGAATAAATGTCCAGCCGGATGAAGCAGTGGTAGTCAACCGGTTCCAATTCTTTACAGGGATCACCTTTACATTCAGATCAGGCAAACGGGTTGCCGCAAAATACCTGGCCAGTTCTCCAAGTGTGCAGGAATGCCGAAGCGGGATGGACCAACTACCAATAAAAGAAGAACAATAATTTTCGTCTAACATGGGACCTTCTGCCCTGCCAGGATCACCACCCAATGGATTAGGCCGGTCCAAAACATACAATGGCTTTTGCAAACTGGCACAACGCTCCATCACATAGGTCAGGGTCCACAAATACGTATAAAACCGACATCCCACATCCGGAATATCAAAAAGCACGGCGTCAAGATCCACCAGGTCTTCAGGGTCAGGAGCCATTTTATCTCCATATAAGCTTATAACTGGCAAACCGGTTAATGCATCTATACCATCCATTTGCCGTGCACCATCTGCACCTGTTGCCCGCACCCCATGTTCCGGAGCAAACAAACGAATAAGATTGAATCCTGCATCCAGTAAAGCCTTCCTGCTTCGTATACCTGTAGACGTTAGCGCCACTTCATTGGTTACAAGCCCCCACCTATTAGCCTGCTGTTGTTCAAAACCGGCTATAAACCGGTCGATTCCCATTTGTACCATAATTTAGCTTGCATCCCCAATTTAAGGATTTAGACTTTTCCTCTATTTTCTTATTTTACATACACTACCTTAAATTTTGATCCATGAAAAAAAACCATCATTCAGACAAGACACTATCCGCAATCGAAAAACAGCAATTGCTTGCTACCTTAAAGTCAAGGTTTGAAAAAAATCCAGGCCGCCATAAAGAACTGGATTGGAATAAGATTGAAAAAAAACTGGAGAAAAAGCCAGAAAAATTATGGTCGCTACAGCAAATGGAGGCTTCCGAAGGTGAACCGGATGTGATAGGCTATGATAAACAAACAGACAGCTACTGGTTTGTGGACTGTTCGCCTGAGAGTCCGGCCGGCAGAAGAAGTTACTGCTATGATCCCGAAGCACTGGAATCAAGGAAAGCAAACAAACCTGCAGACAGCGCCCTCAATATTGCAGCAGAAATGGGTATTGAGCTGTTAACCGAAGAGGAATACCATTTACTGCAGCAAACCGGCAGCTATGATCTCAAAACATCCAGCTGGTTACTAACTCCTGCGACTATACGAAAATTAGGTGGCGCTATTTTTGGGGACAAACGATTTGGACGCGTTTTCATATACCACAATGGCGCGGAATCTTACTATGCAGCAAGAGGATTTCGGGGTTTATTGAAAGTTTGAGCTACGGCTTCTCGCGGTATTCCAAAATATCAGCCGGCTGACATTCCAATGCCTTGCATATGGCATCCAGCGTGCTAAAACGAATAGCTTTTGCTTTTCCCGTTTTAAGAATGGAAAGATTAGATAAAGTAAGTCCCACTTTTTCAGATAATTCATTCAGCGACATTTTTCGCTTGGCCATCATAACATCCAGGTTTACAATAATTGCCATGGCTTAAACAGTTAGATCATTTTCAGTTTGTATTTCTATACCTCTCTTAAATATCAATGCAATTACGAAAAGCACCACTCCCATAAAAAGCCATACATCTGCACCTGCAAGTCCCATGTATTGGATTTCCGGCATGCTTGTCCCCTGCTGTTCCAACCAATCCGTATAGCGTGTTCCCCAATTGGCAAAGAGTCCAATGCCAAAAGACACATATGACATGTTGAAAATAGACCGGCCGATTACCGGTTTAAATGGTTCTGAGAGATCCAGTTTTTGATCGTGCAATACTTTTATTATGATGTAAAAAAGCACTGCTTTCAGAATAGCAACAATTGTCATCAGAGTGGTAATGGTTAAGAACTGTCCTTTGTCGGACCGAAACAAAGCCGACAAATCAACATTGGACCAATACATTCTGGCTTCGTTTTGATTGAAGAAAAATGTATAAATGGTATTAAATAAAAATCCCCCTGCTTCTATACAAACACCTACAAAAATGATCCAGGAGATGACCTGGATAACCACGAGTAACTGCTTGGTACTAAATTTCATATTGGCTGGTCTTTATTGGTTTTACAACACAAATATAGAAATATTTATTGTTTTTCAATAAATTTTTAGTTTTTATGGAAAAATATTTCTTGTCGTATGTCCAATCTTATTACCGACTGCTAATCTTATACTCACCGATTTCCGCACCCGTATCTCCCAACATTTTCACTGCTAACTGGTTTGCATCAGCACTTACTTTAATCAGAGTTCTTTTCCCTTCTTTCGGTCCGCCGCCAATGATAATGGGATAGGAATGCTCACCTTTCACCGGTGGGTGAATACCGTGTTTGTGCGTATGTCCGGCAATTACGAGGTCCACACGGTACCGGTCAAACAAGGGCGAAAACAATTTTCTGCAATGCAGCGTGCCATGCCAATCACCCGAGTAAAAGGGCGGTATATGCATCATCACCACCCGAAAGCGCGCCTTCCTGGCTACTTTTAGCTGTAATTGTTTTTCGAGCCATATTGCCTGCTGCATCCGGTATTGATCAAAATCCACAATACCTGCATATACTGGCTCCGTATCAGGTTTATCTTCTCCGGTATCCAGTGCTACTGCAAATACCGGCCCTGTTTTAAAACTGAAATACTGTCCGCCCGGATTGGTAAAATAATCTTTCAGTTGCCGTGCAAATTTACCCCGCGTTTCATGGTTTCCGCGAACAAACAGAAAGGGCTTTTTTCTGGCAAATGCTTCCGTACACGGATGAATCAGATGATCGATCAGTTGTTGTTCATCCGTCTGGTAATCGAACATATCGCCATTTAGAAAAACAAAATCATATGGAGCATCTCCATTATGTCTGATCAATTCGCCAAAAGAATGAGGGCGGTCGTGAATATCATTCAGTACCAGCCAGTTGGTTTGAATGGCCTGCGGATCAACCGTTTTCAGCGTATATACGGCACTGTGAGCAGTTTCTCCGTAAATCAGCTTGTAGGGTTGAAAGTCCAGAATCTCCTTTGATGCAATTCTGTAATAATACTGCCTGCCCGGTTCCAAACCGCTCACTACTACCTCATGAATCCTGGTATGAGCATTTACCAATCCATCAGTTACAGCATGGGCTTTTTTGCCAAGCGCTTCTGTTTCGCCATATTCCACCCAGCCATAAGAATTGTTACTGGTAATCCATCGGATGCTCATACTGGTTGGGCTTACTGCCTGCAAATAAGGTCCGGTTACAATCGAAACGGATGAATTACGCAAGGGAGCGGATAAACTTCTTAGAGGCGACAAACTAATTGCACTTAAAGCACTGAGCTGCGCAAGGGCAGTAATAAAACCGCGACGATTACTGGTTGAAAAATCAGACATGTTTAGTAGCTTGGGTGTATAAATATAATACCATGAACTCCACTACGCGCAGAAATGCAATCAAAACCCTGGTGACAGGCAGTGGATTACTGCTGTTTTCTCCTACTAGCTTACTGGCAACTACCGGTAAAAAGAAGGAGCGATTGGGGGTTGCGTTAGTCGGACTTGGTTATTACAGTACAGATTTGCTGGCACCTGCGCTTCAGCAAACCCGTCATTGTTACCTGGCAGGAATTGTTACCGGAACACCATCGAAGGCTACAGCCTGGCAGAAAAAATACAATATCCCGGATAAAAATATTTACAACTACAGCAATTTTGATCAGATTGCCAATAACCCCGATATCGATGTAGTGTATGTAGTCTTACCTCCCTCAATGCACAAGGAATATACCATCCGTGCTGCAAATGCCGGCAAACATGTATGGTGCGAAAAACCAATGGCGATGACAGAACAGGAATGCCGGGAAATGATTACAGCCTTCAGTGCTAATAAAAAAACCCTATCCATCGGATATCGCTTACAACATGAACCGAATACCAAAGCCTGGCGTAAGCTGATCAAAGAGCAGGCGCTCGGTAAAGTGAAATCACTCAACTGCGCAGCCGGCTATCGCGATAACCGAACGGATCATTGGAAACAGAAAAAAGAAATGGGAGGAGGGGTTCTTTATGATATGGGCGTTTACTCCATACAGGGAGCAAGACTTGGTACCGGTATGGAACCAATCAATATACTATCCGCCACCACATCCACTACCAGGCCCGAGATTTACAAAAACGGACTGGATGAAACTACCGTTGCAAAACTGGAATTCCCAGGGGGCGTGATTGCTGATATCAAAACAAGTTTTGGTGAAAACATCAACTTCCTGGATATCCGCTGCGAAAAAGGAGAAATCAAGGTAAATCCGTATCAGGCTTATAATGGACAAACAGTAACAAGTCCGTTAGGAAAAATTCAGCACTCCTATTCGGTACCCATGCAACAGACCATGCAAATGGATGCCGATGCTCTGGCTATCCTGAATAGCCAGGCGCTGTCAGTGCCGGGAGAAGAAGGACTGCGGGATATCCGGATCGTGGAAGCTATTTATCGTGCTGCGGCGACGGGAAAATCAATTCGTCTGTAATTCACAAAATTGAGTAATCTAGCAGCATGAGGCTTTCCTACATTACGACCTATGATGCCCGTGATGTCAACAATTGGTCGGGACTCGGTTATTATATTTCAAAAGCATTAACCGATCAGGGTAATACTCTTGATTATATCGGCAACCTCAACCGTAAACTGACAGCATCTACCCTTCTGAACGCCTTTTATTACAGGAAACTGTTGAAGAAGGGATATCCATTGGATCGGGACCTTGCGGTGGTAAAAGCATATGCAGACCAGATCCGGAAGAGAATCAATACGGACACTGATGTTTTGTTTTCACCGGGTAGTATCCCGATGGCACTACTGGAACATTCGAAACCAAAAGCATTTTATACCGACTCTACATTTGCCGGGATATTGGGCTTTTATAAAGATTTCTCCAACCTATCCGCTAAATCAATACGCGACGGCAATTACCTGGAACAAAAAGCATTGGATACAGCAGATCTTGCTATTTACAGTTCCGAATGGGCCGCTGCATCGGCAATCAAAGATTACCATACCGATCCCGCAAAAGTTAAAGTGGTACCATTTGGTGCCAATCTCGAAGGAACACCTGCTTATGAAGAGATTCGGTCTATTATTCGCAAAAGACCTGAAACGGAATGCAACCTGCTTTTTCTTGGAGTGGATTGGGAAAGAAAAGGAGGAAACCTTGCACTTGAAATTGCTGCTGACTTAAATAAACGAGGATTAAAAACCATACTTCACATCGTTGGAATTGATAAATTTCCTTTAGATACACAACCATCGTATGTTCGGTTACATGGCCGGATAACTAAAAACTCAGCATCAGGAAATAAAAAAATCCGTGAATTATTAGAGGACAGCCATTTTCTGGTATTACCTACGATCGCTGATTGCACCCCAATCGTTTTTTCAGAAGCCAATTCCTTTGGATTACCCTGCATCAGTACAACTGTTGGAGGAATTCCAACCATCATTAAAAATGGACAGAATGGCCAACTTTTTACTCTGACAGATACACCAGGCAGGTATGCAGACTATATCGAATCATTACTTGCGAACAATGCGCAATACGAAGAACTATGCCTGGCATCCTACCATGAGTTTGCATCAAGATTAAACTGGAATACTGCAGCAAAGACAATAACACAATTTCTCAGGCAGCTCTAATAATTTTCTAATAACGAAAATGTCAAACTTATTCTTTGTTGTCACTTTGATTTCTGACTTTAAACTATTATTCTTGCACCAACCCTGAATGGAACGCTCCGTTCTATATTTTCCTATCGAAACCCGGCCAAAATCCTCAGCAAAGCCCCTAAACCATTGCTAAACAGCTTATTGAAACAATTAATGCAGCCACAAAGCAGTATCACATAAAATGCATTTGTGACTGAGGTGGCGAAGCTATTTCTGAAATTAAAATGTAATTTTGCCACCTGTTAATCCGATACCTACCTCCGTTTGGGCTGATAAACCACTGTGCTTTCATAATACCTAATCATTAACCCATGTACGAAAACGAAGAAGGATTCGGAATCAAGGCGAATCTCATAAAATTCCTGCGCAACTGGCCTGTTTTTCTAATCTCTTTATTGATTACGTTAAGTGGTGGATTTTTATTTCTAAAACTTGTTCCAAAACAATACCAGACTACAGCCGCTATATTAATTAAGGATCAAAAAAAAGGGACAGAAGATGCCCAGATGGTCCAGTCACTAAATCAACTTGCAGCCAATAAAATAGTAGAAAATGAAATTGAAGTATTACGATCGAAAGAATTACTTCTTTCAGTAATCAATGAACTTAAACTATATACTACAATTGAAGCTACTGAATACTTTATTGGGCGGGAAATATACGAGAAACCTCCATTTTTAGTGGAAGTACGGTCTCCGGATTCCATCCAAAAATGTGACCCGGTAAATATAACCAGTACAGGAGGAGACGATAGCTTCACTATCGGAACATCAACTTATAAGCTGAACGAATGGATTAAATCTTCTTGCGGTGTATTTCGAATAACCCATATTGACAGAAGTAAAATTCAGCAAGGAAAAGAATATCGTATACGGTTTAAACATCCAAAACTTGTAGCAGAGGAATTGTCTAAGGAATTGGGAATTTATACTGCAAACAAACTGGCGTCAGTAATAAACCTGAGCCTGCATGATGCCTCACCCAAAAAAGCGGAAGACATTCTGAATCAACTGTTAAAAGAATACAATTCCATTGCTTTTAAGGAAAAAAATCAACTGGCAAACAACACACTTGAAATCGTAAATGAACGGCTTGCTATAGCGTCAAAAGACCTCGACTCTATTGAGTTGAGTCTTCAATCCTATAAGTCGCAGGCTGGGGCCATGGATGTTAGTTCGCAAAGCAAATTATTGCTTGAAAATATCACAGACAATGACCAGAAAGTAGCAGATCTGCAAAGAAAGCTTCGTTCGCTTCGTTCACTGCAGGCAGATTTGAATAATTCAAATGGTCAATTAATGCAGGCTCCTTCTGCAATTGATGTAGATGACAAATTATTGGTAGACCTGATCAAACAGCTGTATGAATTAGAGATCAAATACGAATCCCTTCAAAAAACAACCGCCCAGAATAGTCCGATTATGATTGCGATACAGGACAATATCAACAAATTGCGTCCTGTCATTTCCAACAATATTGCCAACCAGATCCGGTCACTGGAACAAAATGAACGAAGTCTGCTTGCCGCAAACAGCCGGTATTCATCTAATCTTAATGTAATGCCGGTTAAAGAAAGAGAAATCGTTGAAATATCCCGGGAACAAAGTAAGAAAACAGATCTCTACAATTACCTGCTTCAAAAGAAAGAAGAAGCAGAATTATCCATTTCATCAGCAGTACCTGATAATCGTATTATTGACAGCGCAGTAAGTACAGTAAAACCGGTAAAGCCGAAATCCATCCTGGTAATGGGTGCGGCTCTGGCAGCAGGATTGCTGATTGCGGCATCAATCGTCTTACTTAAAGAAGCAGTTAAATCGACACTTAGTGAGCCTGCACAGGTAGAACATGTAACAGGTAAACCGGTTATAGCAGAAATCGTTCATCATAAAGGTCCGGAGCAATTAGTTGCACAAACAGGAGCCAGAACAGAAATTGCTGAACAATTCCGTCACCTTAGAAGCAGTTTACCCTACCTGGGTGTGCAGGCATCCAACAACCGGCTATTGGTAACTTCCTCTATTGCACGAGAAGGAAAAAGTTTTATCTCTCTGAATCTTGCAGCAAGTGTAGCAGCAACCGGTAAAAAAGTTGCCCTGGTTGAATTTGACCTGATCCATCCAACGATCACTAAAAAACTGGAACTCCAGTTTGACAAAGGCATTACCGATTATCTACTAAATAATGAGCCTCTGGAAAATTTAAGCATGTCTGTTCCGGAGCATGCCAACCTCTATGTAGTACCAGCCGGACAGCCAATTGAAATGTCTTCCGATTTGCTTAACCACAAAAAAATTGAAGCACTTATTCAGCATCTGGGTAACGCATTTGATCTGGTTGTAATTGATTCAGCACCTATCGGACTAATTAGTGATGCATTTTCATTAAGCAGTTTTTGTTCGGCCACTCTTTTTGTAGTCAGAAAAGATGTAACTCCATTGAAACTGGTTAAGAAGTTGCAACGGGAAGGAATTTTGAATCGTTTAAACAACGTATCCGTTGTATACAATGGAAGCAGGACCAGAAATGTTTACCTGAAAGATTACTACGCTGAATACCGTAAGGAAAAATGATCGGTAAAAACTGGATTAGAAAGCTACCCTTTCTATTGAACAAGGATGATGAACGATCTCTTCGTGTCAATAGCAGCATACTATACTCACTCCTGATAAAAGGTGCGAGTATCATTATCAATTTTATTTTGGTACCTGTCAGTCTTGATTTTACCAATACAGAAGACTATGGCATTTGGCTAACAATCAGTTCATTGATCACCATGGCCAGTTTCTTCGATCTTGGAATTGGAAACGGACTACGAAATAAACTGGCGGAAGCGCTCGCAAAAGGAGAACTGGTAACGAGCAGAAGATTAATTGGTACTGCTTATCTATTTACAGCAATAATTTCATTTCTGCTAACTGGCATCTGGCTGTTATTAAACAGCGTTATTGATTGGGTAGGAATATTAGGCCTGGATTCAAACCGAAGTGCAGAATTTCAAACACTCTTCCACATCATAATTATCACATTTTGCATTCAATTCACAGCTCAACTCATCAATACGATTTACTACGCCCTTCAGAAACCCGCCATGGTTGGTTTGTCTTTTTTACTGGGAAGCGCTTTGTCCCTACTTGCGATGCTGGCGCTGAGCATGGCAGGTATTAAAGGATTGTTCTGGATGGGACTTGCATTTGTAGGCGGAACTATCCTGTCGCTTCTGTTGCTTACCCTCAAATTATTTATAATGGACCGCCCGGATCTGAAGCCTGTATTTACTGGTATCCGGCGTCAGGAAGTCAGAGATTTGTTTGCTCTTGGAGGTAAATTTTTTCTGCTCCAGGTAGTTTCGATTTTTCAGTTTCAGATTGCAAATGTGCTGATCAGCCGTTACCTGAATTCGGTAGATGTAGTTGAATACAATGTAGCTTATAAACTTTTTAGTGTAGTAACAATGGCATTCAGCATTTTAATAACACCAATCTGGAGTGCTGCCAGTGAAGCCATCGCCAAAAAAGATTATGAATGGATTCGCTCAACGGCTGCTTCACTTCAGAAAAACTGGTTATTATCCATGCTGGGACTGGTGGTTCTGGTATTGATTTCACCTTATCTTTTTTATTGGTGGTTGGGAACCAGTGTAGAGGTTCGATGGGTAACCAGCATCAGCATCGCTATTTATGTTGGACTTTATACGTACAGTATGATTTATGTATATTTTCTGAATGGAATGGGGTTGCTGAATGTACAATTTTACATAGCGATCGCATTACTGATACTGTTTTTTCCAGCAGCCTATTTTTTCATAGTAACACTGAATCTTGGAATAGCGGGAGTCAGTCTGGCTTTGATATTCGCCAATGTAAATGGCTTTATTGCAGCTCCTATCCAGTTCAAATCGTTTCTCAGATCCAAAATTGCAGATAGTACCTTATGAATTTACCTGCTGCAGTCCAAAATTATAAAATCAGGGAAATACACCTGTATTCCGGAATAACCATTTCCAGCTTTTTGTATGCCTGTTTTATTGTTTCAAACCAATTTTATTATCGCGTAGGTTCTATTCTGTTTGCGGCTATTTTCTTATTAACACTTGGACTCTTTATACTGGAAAGAAGGAAAACATTTTTTAAACCGAATGGTGTTCAGGCACGTATCTGGTTTTTTTTGTTCACCTTTCTCACAATCATTCCATTGGCCTATTCTATTCATGGGAACCTCAAAGATCTATTGACACTCAGTTTTCATCCATATGCATTTCTGGCTTTTTTCATTTCTATAATGGCCCTAACCGTTCACCCGGGAACACAAAAAGAATTACTTGGTTTTGCAAGGATTGTCAATACACTGCTGCCGTTTGCAATTATCGCTGACCTGGTAATTTTGAAGCAGCCGGCAGGAATCAATGAATTGCATTTCTTCTTGTTTGTTGAATTGTTATTGTTTGAACAGCTCAAGACAGGAAGAAAACTTTACATTTCAATACTGACGTTAGTATTGATTGTAATTCAGATCCTGTTTGATAACAGAATGGTTGCCATTCGGCTTCTTGTTGTTAGTTTTGGCTTACTTACATTCCTGTTAATTCCGTTTCTAAAAAACCGGGTACTCAGGTTTACAGTATTATCCGGATCAATTGTATTCATATACCTGTTAAGTTTTCATTTTGAAGGTACTTTTCAGTTTTTTACAACTTACCTGGAAAAACTTTCAATTGACACAACGGATACCAGAACTTTTCTATACACAGAGTTTTTTGATGATTTCAAAGGACTCCAGTGGTTAGGCGGGAAAGGTTACATGGGATCCTATTTCAGTCAATGGTTTTATGAATGGCAGGGTGACGACGGAGATCATTTTCAACGCTTTTCCATAGAAATTGGTGCATTGGAAATCCTGCTGAAAGGAGGGCTGTTCCTGCTCATTCCATTTTATGCATTAATGATTGGATGCTTATACCTTGGGTTTGTACAAGCTCCTGTCCGATCCATGGCATTTCGTTTTGCTTTCTTTTTATTGGTACAATTTATAATAACCGGTATTGAAAACAGACCCGCGTTCACAATAAACTATCTATTAATCTGGCTTAGTATGGGAATCATTTTGGTTGAAACCAGGTACAAACCTAAACAGCAGGAGCATGTTGGTCATTTGTGATATCAACATTTATAAACAAGGTCACTATATTGGTTACAATCAATATTTACTTGACCATGCTGATAAAATCAAAGAGGTCAGTGGCATTAAGGAATGCCTGTTTCTGTTTAATGAAGAAGGAAAAGAATATCTAACCACACAACCAGGTGTCAGTGTTGATTATATTTCATTTCCGCCACAATGGCGATCCTCTGCATGGGGAAGGTGGAAAATCTGGCGAAGGATACTTTCAAAATTGAGCAGAATCCCTGTTGATCAAATGTATTTCATGGATTTTGACAAGTTCCAGCTACCTGTGGGACTCAGCAGAACGCCGTTCAGAATAAGTGGGATTTACTTTCGACCGCACCATCGAATTTCGATTTACTCAGACTCAGGAAAACAAATTCTGATAACGAGGATTAAACGATTCAAAAAAATTCTTGCAGAAAAATTACTTCTTAACAATACCGCATTAGAGAAAGTTTTCATTCTGAATGATTCCGAAGGAGTATCATTCCTGAATTCTTATCATGGAAGAACTGTTTTCAAATACCTGCCGGACCCAATTTTTGATTATCCCTTTGAAGCAAATCAGCTAAAACGTAACAAAGAAGAAATACATTTTCTACTGTTTGGCGCTTTAACTGAACGTAAAAATATCAGCCTTGTATTGGAAGCATTTGGTCTTGCTAATTTCCAGAAAAAGGCAGTTTTACACCTGGTTGGAAAAACCGAATCGGAAGCATATCTGAACACTTTAAAAAAACTGGCAACAGACCATATAAAAGGCCAGGAACATAAAAAAAACATTCTGTTTAATACCCATTTTGTTTCAGACGAAGAAATGGAAAAATACCATGCTCAAACAGATATTTCCATATTGGTTTACCGGAATTTTTATGGATCAAGTGGCCTGATCGGCCGGGCAGCTAAACACAGGCAGTTTGTATTGGCTCCTTCAGTAGGATTACTTGCTTCGATAACTCAGCAATATAATCTTGGTCTGACAGTAGACCCCCTGGATGTAAGAGCTGTTGCCAAATCAATGGAGCATGCAGAACGCGAAATTAATTCACACAATTATGAAGGTGCTGATCGCTTTTATAGAGAACACCATCCCTCTGAATTTTTAAGCACACTATTTTCTTCTGATTTGCAGTAATGAAACAAAGACAGCATTTTTTAGGATTGGAAGTAGACACTGGACCTTATCCCTCCTTTATTCATGAAATTGGTAAACTTGCAAAGGAGAAAGGTTCAGCCTATGTATGTGTTGCCAATGTGCATATGCTGGTAGAAGCATACCAGGAACAAGAGTTTGCAAAGGTTGTAAATGCTGCTGACATTGTAACGCCTGATGGTATGCCGATTTGCCTGGGTTTGGAACATTTTTACGGCATCAAACAGGATCGGGTGGCCGGCATGAATCTACTTCCGGATCTGCTCGCCAATGCCGCAACCAAAAAAATTCCGGTTTATATTTATGGAGGTGATCCAAAATTGAAACCACTTTTTGATACATATGCACAAACACATTTACCTGGATTAGATCTGCGTGGCTTTTATTGCCCTCCTTTTCGCCCTCTTTCTGAAAAGGAGGAAAATCAGGTTGTAAAACAAATTAATGACTCAGGTGCACAACTCATACTGGTGTCACTTGGTTGTCCCAAACAGGAAAAATGGATGGCTGCCATGAAAGGAAGGATCAATGGTTGCATGGTTGGTATCGGTGGAGCGATGCCGGTTATGCTTGGAATTAAAAAAAGAGCCCCGGTTTGGATGCAAAAAGCCAGCCTGGAATGGTTATATCGGTTACTCCAGGAACCAGCCAGACTCCATAAACGATACCTGGTAACCAATACCATATTTGTCTATTTGTACATCAAGGAATTCTTCAATATCCGTATCAAAAAAAAATGAAAATCCTGGTAATTCATACCCGTTATCTTGAAAAAGGTGGTGAAGACAGTCTTGTTGACCTGGAAATTGATCTATTAAGACAGGAACATGAAGTTGAATTGCTGGAGTTTCAAAATGAGAGCGGCTGGCGCGGCCTTATTCAATTTCTTATTTCCATCTGGAACCCGGGAGCAGGCCATAAGGTCCGGAAAAAAATACTTGATTTCAGGCCGGATCTCGTGCATATACATAATTGGCATTTTGCAGCAGGGCCTGTTGTTTTTCATGCCGCCGCTAAAGAAGGTGTACCAATAGTAGCAACCTTACACAACTATCGCATTCTATGTCCTTCAGCAAGTCTTTTTCACAATGAAACATTGTTTTATGAAAGTCTGACGAATGGATTTCCCTGGAAAGCTGTGCGAAAAAAAACCTATCGAAACAGTATACTGCTCAGTTTCTGGCTTTCGCTGATTTTGTATTTCCATAGAATAATCGGAACCTGGAACCTCGTTCATTCCTACCTGGTACCATCCGCATCGATGCTCCCTTTCTTTGAAAAAGTTTCCTGGAAATTTCCCATGCACAAAGTAACCGTTAAACCGAATTTCACAGAACCTGCTTCAACATCTCCCAAAGAGAAAACTAACTTTTTGTATGTTGGGCGATTTTCTGCAGAAAAGGGGATCAGCAGCTTACTGGATGCATTTATAACAGCAAAACAACCTCTACTTATTGTAGGAGATGGACCATTAAAATCATTGATTACAGACGCATCCTCTAAATACGACTGGATACGGTATGCCGGTTCACTTAATAAACAGATGGTATATGATGAGTTATCAGCAGCTTCTGCACTGATCGTTCCCTCCATCTGGCAGGAACCTTTTGGAATGGTAATCATTGAATCGTTTGCCCATGGCACTCCCGTAATTGCTGCCAATATTGGTGCGCCTGCTCACCTCATCCAGCATAAGTTTAATGGATTACTTTTTGAGCCCGGAAATGCAACATCCCTTGCAGAAGCAATTCAGCAATGGAACAAGCTCTCAATTACAGAAAAGAACCAGATGAGTGCTAATGCACTAAGAACTTACAAGGAACACTATACACCCCAAAAAAACCTTCAGGAACTTACCAGAATATACCAATCTTGTATGTAAATTACGGGATACAACCATCGACAGTACCCGATTCACATATTATGATTTTAGAAAAAAAACGATGGCAGTTCATTCCGATTCGTGAACACTGGTTTGATTTTACCTATCACTGGTCTGATTTACTGTGCATGGCTGTATACTTCAGAATACCGGAAACAGACAAAAAGCCATTTGGCATGATTGAATTCACAGGCAGATCTGTGCAGGTAAATCTCCGGCAGGATAAAACTGAAATCTGGAAGGGGTTCAGCAAACAAACCAAAAACTAT
Source organism: Flavihumibacter fluminis (assembly GCF_021491375.1). Lineage (GTDB taxonomy): Bacteria > Bacteroidota > Bacteroidia > Chitinophagales > Chitinophagaceae > Flavihumibacter > Flavihumibacter fluminis. The sequence goes on along the minus strand of NZ_JAKEVY010000002.1, from coordinate 869,000 downwards.
ATTCGTCAGGCTGAAAAGAAAGCCCTGCCAGTGCGGTTTGATGAAGACCTGGCAGGTTTTGTAAGCTATTTCAACAAATTCGCACTATTCAAAAAGATACCATCTCTCTCTATTCAGGATTTTTCTGAACTGCATACCAATTTTCTTATTTCCAAAGTTTTTTTGGAGGGTGAAATTGTAGCCATGCATTTATATCTACTGCATGCACCGAGCGGACAGGTCCAGTTATTCAGATCCGCATCCGGCAGGTATTTTTTGCCTCATCTTGAAAAAAATGATATAGGCGCAGCCAATAAATTCATGCACTTTAAAGCTATGGATTACTTTAAAGAGCAAGGCTTCACAAACTATGATTTTGGAGGATATTCACAACCAACAGATCCTGATTATAAAAAATTCAAAGGAGTAAATCAGTTCAAAAAAAATTTCGGCGGAGAAGAATTCTTCTTTCGTAACATCGCCAGCCCTGCTTATTACGCAATCAAAAAATTAACCGATCTGCTGGCATCGGTCAGATAATTTTTATGTTCAGAATCATTGCTGCTCTAATTCGTCGAGTCAACACCCTTCTGCTAAGGTTAAGAGGTGTGCAAATGGGAAAAGGCGCATTGGTAGGGCGTTTGGTAAATATCCCACGCAACACTGGCAGCATTTCCATTGGTGCGAATACCTATATAGACGACTATGGGGCTTTACTTTCTTACACGGTACAGGGAAGAGAAGGGAAAATTTCGGTTGGTGCGAATCTATATGCCAACCGGTACCTGATCCTTGACTGCATTGAATCCATTACGATTGGAGATGGCTCCAGGATTGGCCCCTTTGTTTTCATAACCGATCATAACTACAATACTTCTATACCTGGCAATCTAAATGAAAACGACCTGGTTTCACATCCGGTTCATATTGGCAAAAATGTCTGGATTGGTGCACATGCTGTAATTCTGATGGGTGTTACAATTGGCGATAATGCCATTATTGCTGCTGGTGCTGTTGTTACCCATGATATTCCTGCTGGCAGTACAGTCAAGGGAATTCCAGCGAAACCCTGATATCGCCGAAAATCAAAAATTCTTTATTAATTTTCAGTTATGTGGAACTGGATTCTTCTTACAATTGGATTATTTCTTGGGTTTATTTCCATCCTGGTGATCAGCATTTACCAGAAGAGAAAGAGCCTTGCTTTGCTATCGCTTATTCCACTAGGGCTATCCTTTATCACGGGAAGTATCAGTTTATATCATATTCTTTCCAAAACCTACCAAAAAGTTGCCGGCAAAGTGGAAAAAGCAATAGAACCCAGACCAGGCGTTGCGATCTATACGGATCTTTTTGGCAATAGTAATGTATCCTGCATACAGGTCATAAATTCAAAAGATCGCGTAGTGCCAGTAGTTGATTGCTGTATCTGGCTGGAATTTACTACCTGCCCGGAAGAAGCTGCCAGAATTATTGCTCAGCATCCTTACCAATCCACCAAACTGAACAAAGAAGGTCTACGGTTTGCAGAACCCGCGGTGGAGGAAAAGCCATCCTGGTTTGCCCCAGCGTCGCTCGGTGATTCTGCCCTTGCATTTAAGTTTACTAACCCAAAAGGCAAAACAGAAGAGCTCCTTTTTTTATCACCAGACAGCACCCGCGGATATTATTGCAACCTGCGTTTCTAAGCTTTTTCTGTTATTCGTCAAAGATTTCTGACAGTTCGTCAAACGTTCCCATTCACCTCCCCCTGTTCTGTTAGGTTTGTGAAAAGTTTTTTTCATGAACCAACCAACCACCCGTCTTGCCTATATCGACTGGCTCCGGGTTCTCGCAATTCTCGGTGTATTACTTTACCACAGTGCTCGTCCCTTTATTCCGGATGATCCCTGGCATATCAATAACCATGACAAAAGTAATCTCCTCGATGAATTTAATTTCTTCCTAAGCCGGTTCAGAATGCCCCTGCTCTTTTTCCTCTCCGGCGCTGTTACCTGGTATATGGTCAAAAAAAGAACGACCGGTTCTTTCATCTTACTCCGGCTGAAACGACTGTTCCTCCCATTGGTTGCAAGCATGCTGCTGATCATTCCTCCCCAGGTATATATGGAAAGAAAACACCAGGGTTATACCGGTAGCTTCCTGGATTTTTATAGTCAGCTCTTCTCCTCAGGCCCCTATCCGGAAGGAAATATCAGCTGGCATCACCTTTGGTTTATTGCCTATCTTTTTTTGTATGATATACTGTTTGCGCCATTTTTTACCTGGTGCAAAAGTAGTAGTGCCGATGGCTTCAAACGATTTCTCCTCCGGCTGTCAAAAGGAAAGCGGATTTATTTACTGATGGTCCCTTCCGTACTTATTTACACTGCGGGCATTTTACAGTATCCCGAAACAAATGCACTTATTGACGATCCGGTTTACTTTATTTACTGGTTGCTTTTTGTGCTGGCTGGTTTCGTTTGTCTTGTTGAACCAACACTCCTGGATAGCCTGGAATGCAACCGCCGACTTTCCCTAAGTCTCGCCTTTCTGTTATTAGTGCTGATCAATTCGCTTCGCTGGAATGATTTCAACTGGTTTGATGGCAGCCATGATACCAATTCCTGGTTTACCTGGCTTTACCTGGCCCGACAGCCTGTTCATACCTGGCTCTGGGTATTTGCACTGGTGGGCTATGGTAAAAAATACCTGAACCGATCTCACGCTTTTTTGCCCTATATCAACCAGCTTATATATCCCTTCTATATCTTACACCAGACAATTATCGTTATCCTTGCTTATTATGTTGTCCAGACCCCCGATACTGTATTCTTCAAGTGGGTTTTTCTGACAATGACCACCCTCTTTCTTTGCCTGTTTATTTTTCATCTCTTTATCCGACCTTTCCCTGCAATTGGAATACTTTTCGGCATGAAATCCGATTCAAAAAAACAATCCTGACGCCGTATGCTGCTCATTCAATCCGAAACGTTTAAAAAGGTCGCTAAACAAAAATGGTCTCTTCGCCGGATCCTGTTCATTGTACTGTATGGATTAATGACCTATGGTTTTGTTCGGTTACTCAACGACGTTATATCTGAAACCAAATTCTGGCTACGCCCTATTCAGACTAATTTGGCAGAGATAGCAGGTTGTGTGCTGATTAGTTTCATTTTTGAATTTGTAACCAATAGTTTTCTTCAGCAACTGGCAGATGACAACAAAACTCAACCAGGCCCATCCGCCTCTCTCAAACAGTTTTTATCACTTGCCGTTTATCTTGAACTGGTAGTAATCTGTTTTGTGTTTCCACTCGCTCAATGGACAGATGATGGTTTGCAATGGTATGATGTAGTCATACTGAGTTTTACCATCGTCAGCTTCTGGTTGTTTTATTTCAGTGTTAAACAGGGGCAACAATACATTCATACTACCCATGAACAGGCTTTACAACTGGAAAGAATTAATAAGGACAAACTGGAAAATGAACTGCAGTTGCTGAAAGCTCAATTTCACCCGCACTTCCTCTTCAACGCTTTAAATACCCTGTATTTCCAGATTGATGAACAAAATGCAAGCGCCCGTTTTACACTGGAAAAACTGGCTGATTTACTTCGCTATCAATTGTACGACCAGGATGCAAAAGTGCCACTTGATCGCGAACTTACCCATTTGAAGAATTTCATCGATCTGCAACAACAACGCGCAAACAGTCAGTTGGATCTGGTCATCAACTGGCCTTCATCCACCCATGGGGCACAGCTATATCCGCTGCTGCTTTTACCCCTCGTAGAAAATGCCTTTAAATACGTCGGCGGCTCCTATAAAATAAAAATTGATATCAAACTGGAAAACGGGCAATTACAGTATCAGGTTACCAACTCCATACCAGCCATTGCTCAACAACACAATAAAGGGGGCATAGGGCTGACAAATCTGCAAAAACGGTTACATTTACTGTATCCAGGCAAACACCGGTTTCAATATCACAAAACGGATAGCCTGTTTCATGCCGAACTTAGTATCGAATTATGAAAATCACCTGCCTTATAACAGATGATGAGCCTATTGCTAGAGCAGGCCTTCGAAACTATATTGAAAAAATTGATTTCCTGACCCTCGTGGCTGAATGTGAAGACGCGGTCAGCCTCAACAACCAGCTTCACCAGTCTCCGGTTGACCTGGTATTCCTTGATATAGAAATGCCCTATATCAGTGGGATTGACCTGTTGCAGTCTCTCGCCCACCCACCTAAAGTTATTTTCACAACTGCCTATGAACAATATGCCATTAAAGGTTATGAACTGGATGTGCTGGATTACCTGTTAAAACCAATCTCATTCGATCGTTTTTTAAAATCTGCCAATAAAGCCAGGGACTATTTTTATAAGAAGGAATCATCAACCAGGATAGATGAACTTTTTATCAAATCAGATGGAAAATACCTAAAACTCCAATGGAATGAGATCCTGCTGCTGGAAGGCATGGAGAATTATATTTGCATTCATACCACCACACAAAAACACCTGGTTCACATGACCATGAAGCAAGTCCTGGAACAGTTGCCTGAGCAGTTTATCCAGGTACATAAGTCGAGTATCATTAACATGAATAAAATTTCAGGTATTGAAGGTAATTTGATTCAATTGCAGGACCTGGAAGTGAGCGTTTCAAGATCCTTGAAAGAAAGCGTGCTGGAAAAAATCCTTCACAACAAACTCTTGAAAAAATGAAAGCGACCATACTTTTTACAACACTGATTCTCCTGGCTGCTGGTTGTAAGCAAAAGCCTTCTGATCAGCCAGCCGGATCCATTGCTGGCAATGAAGGAAAAATTGTCATCTACCAGGTATTCACCCGGCTCTTTGGCAACACCAACTCCACCAATAAACCCTGGGGAACCATTGAAGATAACGGAGTAGGTAAATTCAATGATTTTACCGACACAGCGCTACAATCCATCCGCAACTTAGGTGTTACCCATATTTGGTATACCGGTGTGCCTCACCATGCAGTAATCCGGGATTATTCCGCGGTTGGCATTTCAACCGATGATCCGGATGTGGTGAAAGGACGAGCCGGCTCCCCTTATGCAGTGAAAGATTATTATAATGTAAATCCTGATCTGGCGGTTGATCCTGCAAAACGACTCGATGAGTTCAAAGCACTCATAGACAGAACTCATAAAAACGGATTAAAACTCATCATTGATATTGTTCCCAACCATGTTGCGAGGCACTATATCTCACTTTCCAAACCTGATAGTGTACGAGATTTTGGAGCGGATGATGACATTTCCAAAGAATACCATCGCGAAAATAATTTTTATTACCTGCCCAATGATAGTTTTCGGGTACCCGTTGCCGTTGGATACAAGCCCCTGGGTGGTGCTTATCATCCTTTGAGTGATGGTAAATTTCACGAACTGCCGGCTAAATGGACCGGCAATGGAAGTCGGCTTGCACAACCGAAACAGGACGACTGGTATGAAACCGTTAAGATCAATTACGGTATTCGTCCGGATGGCAGCAAAGACTTTGATACTTTACCCACAACCTATGCCAATCTTGGCATTGATGACCACTTTCAATTCTGGCAAAACAAATCCGTCCCCTCTTCCTGGAAAAAATTCCGGGATATTGCCCTGTACTGGCTGAATATGGGTGTAGACGGATTTCGCTTCGATATGGCTGAAATGGTACCGGTTGAGTTCTGGAGTTATTTGAATTCTTCCATCAAAACCAGGTATCCGAAAGCACTGCTGCTGGCGGAAGTATATAATCCTGGCCTGTATCGCCCTTATATACAGTTGGGTAAGATGGATTATCTCTATGATAAAGTTGAATTCTATGATACACTGAAACATATTATTCAGGGAAATGGATCTGCTGATAACCTCGCAGCCATTCAAAAAGGCATGGCGGATATCGAACACCATATGCTGCACTTCCTGGAAAATCATGATGAACAAAGGATTGCATGTCCTGCTTTTGCCGGTAACCCCGAAAAAGCCAAACCGGCAATGGTTGTTTCTGCTCTGATATCAACCTCTCCCACCCTTATCTATTTTGGCCAGGAACTCGGAGAGCCCGGTGCCGAAACGGGTGGATTCGGGCAGCCCACCCGCACCAGTATTTTTGATTATGTAGGTGTTCCTCACCACCAACGCTGGATGAACAAGGGGAAATTTGATGGTGGACAATCCAGCGAGCAGGAAAGGAAACTGCGTAGTTTCTACCAGGAATTGTTGCAGTTCACCATCAGTCAACCTGTTTTAAAAGGTAACTATGCAGCCATTCAATACCATAACAGACAGCATACACCTGGTTACCACGACAAACTTTTTGCATTCAGCAGATGGGATATGGATTCCAAATTGGTCGTACTGAATAATTTCTCCAATCAACCATATGAAGGTAAGCTAGTGCTTCCTGCCGACCTGGTACAGAAATGGGCGCTTAAAGACGGGACTTACTCCATGGACCAGGTGCTTTTTGGAAAAAACCAGATACCCCTTATTGTTAGTAAAGGAGAAGGCAGTATACATGTTCAGGTGCCAGCCTATGAATCACTGGTATTGAGATTGAAAAAATAAGCAGTTTCAAACCGGATAGGTCCAGGGCCCCCGATAAGGACGTTGCAAAAGTTTGGCAGCTTCCGGATCATTCAGGATCTGTTCCGTATCCACATTCCATTCGATACTTCTTCCTGCCTTGGCCGAAAGTATACCCAGCAAACTCATATTGGTGGATCGATGGCCGATTTCAATATCGCATACAGGTCGCCGTTTGTTTTCAACAGCTGCAATAAAATCCGCCCATAACTCCTTCACGTTGTGATTATCCACTGTATGAAGCTTCGGTTCTTCATGGATAACCGGCTTGTTTTTATTGGAGGGATAGAAAGTCCATCCGTCCAGCCACCCCAGATGGAAAGTTCCTTCCGTGCCATAGAAATAACAGCCTACATTGGTTTTTTCTGCTTCATTAGCTGCATAAAGCCGGTGTTCCCAAACCGCCTGAAAGGATTCAAATTCATAATTGACAACCTGGGTATCCGGTGCATCCGTAGTATCTTTTCTGATTTGACGGGAAGCGCTTGAAAATATCTTACGCGGCCCCTTTTCTTCTGTCCACCAGAGAATCTGATCCATCCAATGAATTCCCCAATCTCCTAACTGACCGTTGGCATAGTCCATGAATTGCCGGAACCCACGCGGATGTATAGCCGAATTGTACGGCCTGTAAGGTGCTGGTCCGCACCAGAAATCCCAATCCATTTCGGCAGGTGCTTCTGAATCCGGGATCTTCTCTCCCGGCCCGCCTCCATAATGAACAAAAGCTCTTACCATACCAATCTTACCGGCTTTTCCGGATCGCAAAAATTCCATGGCAGACATATTATGCGGGGATACCCTTCGATGGGTTCCAACCTGCACCACACTTTTAGCTGCCCTTGCTGCTTTTACCATTGCTTTACCTTCATTGATGGTATGCCCGATTGGTTTCTCTACATACACATGGGCTCCTGATTCAATGGCGGCAATACAGATCAACGGATGCCAGTGATCCGGCGTGGCAACAATCACAATCTCCGGCTTTTCCTTCTTCAGCAATTCACGGTAATCTTTATACGCTTTTGGCTGATCACCATTCAGTTTGTTGATTTCTGCGCCCGCGGCTTTGAGGTGCCGGCCATCCACATCACAAATTGCCACCACTTTGGAGGAACCCGCTGCAATTGCTTCCCGCAGAATATTCATGCCCCACCAGCCACAACCGATCAGGGCAGTTTTATATTTTGCATACTGCGTAAGCGGAATAATGCCAGGTAATACCGGTACCAGTAACCCTGTGGAAGAAAGCTTCAGGAATTTTCGACGTTGCATCAGCAGGCTTTTTTAGAAGTTGTATTTTCAGGTTATCAAACACGAATGCCATGCCACACTTTACTGAATTAAGTTACCGAAAAATTGCTGTGAAAGTCCTGACTTCCTGCAGTATTGGTTTTATCCTGGCCTGTTCTGGCACGCAAAACTATGAACAGATTGGTGCCATCGAAGAACTGGATCCGGCCTTTCGGGACCTGGTAACGAATGATGCAAAAGTAGAAATCATTGCAGACGGCTTTGAATGGAGTGAAGGACCCCTTTGGGTAGAATCCGAACAGATGCTGCTCTTTTCAGATATTCCCAATAATACCATTTTCAAATGGACCGAAAAAGCTGGCAAAGAACTTTACCTGAAACCAGCCGGTTATACCGGAGAAGCCCCCCGTGGTGGTGAACTTGGATCAAACGGATTATTGCTTGATAACACCGGCCAACTTATTTTATGCCAGCACGGTGATCGCCGGATAGCCCGGATGGATGCGCCGATCAACAAACCCGAACCCAAATTCACAACCCTTGCCGGTGAGTACCAGGGGAAAAAATTTGATAGCCCCAATGATGCGGTATTACATCCCAATGGGGATATCTATTTCACAGATCCGCCCTATGGACTTGAAAAATACATTGATGACAGTACCAAGGCAGCTCCTTACCAGGGTGTCTACCGGATAGGCACAAACGGAAAGGTAGATCTGCTGGTAGATAGTATCAACCGCCCGAATGGAATCGGGTTAATGCCCGATGGCAAAACTCTGATCGTTGCCAACTCAGAATCTGAAAAAGCAGTCTGGTATGCGTTCGATCTTGGAAATGGCGACAGCCTGACCAATGCCCGCATCTTTTTTGATGCCAGCAGTTATGCCAAAACTACTCCGGGCGGACCAGATGGTTTTAAAATTGATAAGGCCGGAAATGTGTATGCAACCGGTCCTGGTGGCATCTGGTTTTTTAACAAAGACGCCAAACCACTGGGGCGCATTAAATTACCCGTTGCCAGTTCCAACTGTGCTTTATCCGCAGATGAAAAAACACTGTACATTACGGCAGATATGTACCTGTTAAGGGTAAAGCTTCGCTAACACCAACAAACAAATAAAATCATGGCTGAATCAACCACACCTGCACTGGAATGGTGGCAAAGAGGCCCGATAGAGGATATTCATCCCATTTTTCAACCTGCTGCCCATGCCATACTGCAATCGAGAGATGAATTGCAGCAGTCACTTCAAAGCTTTCCCACAGCATTACTTTGGGAACCACTTTATGGTATGGCATCCATTGGTTTTCACCTGCAGCATATTGTTGGAGTACTGGATCGTTTGTATACCTATGCCAAAGAAAACAGTCTTTCGGATGAACAACTCAGTTACCTGAAAACGGAGGGTGTCCGAAATGAGCAAATTACCCTAAAGCAGTTACTTCAGGCAGTACATACTCAGGTAGAAAACTGTCTGCAGGAACTTTCCACCATGGGAGAAGATGCACCAACAGCAGTGAGATACATTGGTAGAAAAAGAATCCCAACCACCCAACTAGGACTGGTATTTCATGCCGCAGAACATATGATGCGCCACACCGGACAAGCACTGGTAACTGCCCGTGTATTGCAGGAACAAAGCACAACATGACATGAACGAAGCTAAAAACATTCGCTGGGGAATTTTGGGAGCCGGTAAAATAGCCCGGGCCTTCGCTACCGATTTCCAATACCTGAAAGGAGCAGAGCTACTCGCAATTGGATCGCGTGAAGCAGAAAAAGCTCAGGGATTTGCCAATGAATTTGCTATTCCCCAGGCGTTGAATTATGAAGACCTGATCCACCATCCTGACATCGACGCTGTTTATATTGCCACGCCCCACCCTTTTCATTTCAGCCAGGCTAGTGCAGCCTTACAAGCAGGGAAAGCCGTACTCTGCGAAAAACCAATTTGTGTGAACCAGGGTCAATTAAAGGACTTGATTTCGATTGCGAAAACCACCAATCAGTTTCTGATGGAAGCGATGTGGACCTATTTCATTCCCGCCCTGGAAGAAGCCAGGAACTGGGTTCGTGAAGGACGAATTGGTGACTTAAAATTAATCCAGGCTGATTTCTGCTTTCCTTCTGAACCGACTGTGGAACGATTGTGGAACCCGGCGCTGGCAGGGGGCGCTTTGCTGGATATTGGCATCTACCCTATTGCTTTCGCCAATTATTTTATGGATCGATTGCCGTATAAAATTACAGCCTCTGCTCATCTTGCTGCAAGTGGTGTGGACGAGCGTACCGGTGTCCTGCTCGAATTTGGAAGCACCAGCGCTAATCTTTATACCTCTATCGTTTCCAAAGGCACCAATACCGGTTACCTGTTTGGCAGTACCGGTTATATTAAATTACCCAGCTTCTGGCGCTCCACTACCATCGAACGCTATTCCAATGAGGATGAACTACTGGAAACCTGGTCGGATGGCCGTTCGACGAGAGGCTTTCATTTTGAAATGCAGCATGTTACAGATTGCTTACGTAAAGGGCTAACCGAAAGTCCGGTTATGCGTTTCGATCAATCCCTTCGTATCCAGGAAATCATGGACACTGTACGCCGGCAAATCGGGCTGAAGTTCCCTTTTGAATAAGCTTATTTCACCAGGATCTCATCCACAAACAACCAGGCGGCCTGTCCTTCTCCGGGATGTCCCTTCGGACAAGCTGGCAATACTTTTGCAGTTACCCGGATATAACGGGCCTGCTTAGGCGAAAACGCGATTCTGACATCTTCCAGCATTGATTTGGTTTCATCCGCCGCAATCCTGTTTGAATAGGTCCCTACCTGTTTAAAAGTTTTTCCATCTGTTGAAAGTTCAACACTTACACCAGTCGGGAAAAAGATCCAGTCCTTATAATGCTGCATCACCCCTACACTTACCTCCCGTACGGTTTGCAGTTGCTGCAAATCAATGGTTGCTACCATATCCTTTCCACTGAAGCCATGCCAGTATTTACCAACCTGCCCGGTTCCGCGAATACCATCCGTGAGTGAATTAGGACCATCCGCCATATAGGAATTGGAATTTGGGTATTGATAGGAAACGGTTTTCCCTGTTGCAAGATGTTTCACAAACTGTTGCACTGCTGGCTCATTTCCTTTCACCCGTCCATTTTTAACCGTTATGGCTTTCAATGTTGCATTGCCATTGATGGTAATCGGACTTGTATAAAACGGGCTTCCGGTAGTAGGATAAGATCCATCCAGTGTATAATGAATAGTCGCATCCAGCGCCTCCGTTTCCAATGCTACTTTTAATTGTCCGTCTGCTATCAGCGGCTTGATACCCACTGTAAAATTTCCTTCACTAAACCGAAATCCTTTTTGCGCCAGTCCGGTGAAATGTGCTTCCAGCCTGGTGCGAAAATCCACCCAGTTGCGCGCCTCGGGTTTTGACCAAACCACCTCAGCCAGCGCCATCATTCTGGGCAATAACATATATTCCAGGTGCTCGCGGGTTTCAATGGATTCTGTCCAGAGATTGCCCTGCGCACCCATTACATAGGTGGCAAATTCAGTGTTTCTGAGTTCCTGCGGAATAGGTTCATAAGCATATACTTTTTTAAGCGGATTAAAACCTCCAAATGCGATCGGCTCCCCGGCAGGACCAGCCTGGTAATGATCAAAATACAAGGGCGAGCCGGGTGTCATTACCACTGGATGTTTCATTTTAGCAGCCTCTATTCCGCCTGCTTCTCCTCTCCAACTCATCACCGTTGCGCCGGGAGCAAGTCCGCCTTCCAGGATTTCATCCCACCCTATGATCTGTCTTCCCTTTGCGTTCAGGTATTTTTCCATCCGCTTGATGAAATAACTCTGGAGTTCGTGTTCGTCTTTCAATCCCTCCTTTTTCATGCGTGCCTGGCATTTGCTGCACTGCTGCCAGGATCTTTTATCAACTTCATCTCCGCCAATATGTATCAGGCGGGATGGAAATAAGTCCAGTACTTCATCCAGCACATCCTGCAGAAATAGAAATGAACTATCGTTTCCGGCGCAATAGTTGGTTTGAATACCGGAAGGATATTGTCCGCCAGTTATCAATGCCTGTTGCTGTCCGGTGCAGGATAAAAATGGATAGGCAGATACTGCTGCTACAGAATGTCCAGGCATTTCAATCTCAGGAATGATGGTGATATTTCTTTCTGTGGCATAGGCAACAATTTCACGTATCTGCTCCTTGGTATAATACCCGCCATAAGTTGCTTTCTCCCCGGGTTGTGCAGCTTTGCGCTCATTCCAGGGAATTCCTGAACGGTCAACTCTCCAGGCAGCCATACTGGTTAAGGCAGGGTATTTATCAATCTGAATCCGCCATCCCGGATCGTCTGTAAGATGCCAGTGAAACACATTCATTTTATAAGCAGACAAGAGATCGATGATGTCTTTGATCGCCTGTGTCGCAAAAAAATGGCGGCTTACATCAATCATAATTCCCCGGTATCCAAAGCGGGGCTGATCGCGAATTTCCATAACCGGAATTTCCAGCCGGGCATTGGTGCGGATAGCTGGCAAACATTGCAGCAGTGATTGCATGCCATAAATCAGTCCGGCTTTGGAGGGTGCAGCCAACCTGATTTTGTCGGCTTGTACAGACAAAGTATATCCTTCCTTATTCAGAGCCAGGTTTTCTACCAGCAACAATTCAATGCTATTCGAAGCAGCATTTCCTACCGGTAAAGAATAACCGCTAATTTCTTTTATTCTCTTATTCAGGAAAACCCCTGCTTCTGCCAGATCCGAAAAGGCAGGGTTATACCGGATTTGTGTGCTTGGCAGAATGGTAAACTGTCCTTTTCCCCTCACCAATTCGAGTGGTTTGGGAATAATATGGATAGGTTTGTCTGTTATGGTTTCCTGCGCTGATACATTATTATTCAGCAATAAAAAGAGCAGGATTCCCAACCAGGTAGTTTGCTTCATACTCAGAAATTAAATCCTGTAAAATTAGGAGGATATGCAACTTAAATTTTACTAGAGTGCTGTTGTAAAGTATCAGATGCTGCTTCTATTTTACCCTGCACTCCAGCAGCGATCTTATATACATCCTGCCGCAGTTTTTCAGGATATAAAATGGTTGCAATATCGCCGAACATGATCACCCAGCGGGCAAATCCCATTAAGGAGGGGCACATGAATTGCAATTCCATTTCATCCCCATAGTCTGTTTCGCGTATCAGTCCCATATAAAATTTCTGATCGCCCAGGTAATGAAGATATTTTTTCGGAATACGAATGATTATTTCTTCAATAGGATGTTCTGATTCCGACTTTCTGATATATTCCTGGAGACTGATATGCTGTTTCGTAAAAGATTCGTCTGTGAGTTGCAGGGCTTCGATTCGGTCAAGCCTGAAATCGCGGTAATCGGCCCGCATCCTGCAATATGCTATCAGGTGCCATTGCCCGCCCATGAAAAACAAACCCAGCGGTTCAATGATTCGACTGGTTTTCTCCCTTTTATAGTTGGAAAAATAGCGGATAGAAACTGCTTTTTTTGTAGCGACACTGTTTAGAATTGTTTGCTGCAATTTCAGATCCGGTTGTTCTGATAAGGAACCACGCTGACTCAATACCTCAATATGCCCTTCCATATTTTCCAGCAGGTCTTTTTCGCTGGATCGCAAAACAGCCCTCACTTTATACATGGCCGATTGAAAGGCATTCCTGGAACCAGCATCCGTAAACTTCTCCATCAGCTTTTCTGCTGTGAGAAAAGAGATCGCTTCTTCTTTGGTGAACATAACGGGAGGAAGCCGGTATCCCTCCATAATGCTATATCCCTGTCCTGCTTCCCCAATTACTGGTACGCCGGATTCTTCAATAGCTTTAATATCCCGATAAACCGTGCGCAGGCTGATACCAAACCGGTTGGCAATATCCTGCGCTTTTACAAGCCGCCGGGATTGCAACTGGATTAATATGGCTGTTAGTCGGTCGATTCGATTCATGCCGGTAGTAGCTTGGAATATTCTTCAAATAAAACGCGGCTTAATTCACCCGGACCGCCAGTTCCTACCGGTATTCCGTCTACAACAGCAACCGGAGTAAGCAATTTGGTGGTACTGGTAATAAACGCTTCCCTTGCTGTTTTGAATTCATTCAGGTGAACAGGCCGGGTTTCAATCCTGGTGATCTTTTCAGCCACCTGCAGAATTTTCTTTCTGGTTATTCCCTGTAATACCTGCTCTCCCGGTGTTACCAGTACACCTGTTGCAGTAACCAGGAAAATATTGGCCCTCGGACACTCGCTGATCCAGCCCCCCTGATGATAGAGCACTTCATCGGCTCCTGCTTTTTTAACTTCATCCTGTATCCAAACAGCCATGAGATAATCAATAGATTTTATCAGTGGCAACTGACGCTGATGTGCATACGAAAATAACCGGATGCCCTTTTCTGACAGGGTATCCGGCAGTTGAACAGATTGTCCACTCATCAATAGATTCGGTTCATGAATAGAATAACCATCCGGTGCATAACCCGCAGTAAGTGTCATCCGGATGCCTGCATCCGACCATTGATTCATCTCAATCAATTGGTGAATCTGTTTGGTTAATGATTCCCTGCTTAGGGTAATGGGCAATCGAAGTAATCTGGCTGATTCCCAAAAGCGATCTAGATGGTCATCCAGGAATACCGGCTGTCCACCCATAACCTTAAAGAAATCAAACATGCCATACCCTCTTTGCAGGGCCATATCCTGAATGCCGATCATTGCATTATCGGTGTTGCAGAATTCTCCATTGATGCAGGCGTAGTTCATTTGGGTATTTTATGATAGGTTTTTAAAAGCTCCTGCAATTTGGGCAGGGGTATGGAGGATATTGTTCTTCCTTTATAACCTTTGACAGTTACAGCCATAAAGAGAGAGTTCAGAATAGCTTCTTCGGTGGCTTCAATAGCAGCCATAAAAAGGGGCGACATCCCATCATTGCTGAGGTTTTGGATGGTCTGCACCGGGTTGGGCGCATTATGGGAAATCCGGTTGCCTTTGAATGTGGAAAAAGCAATTACATAATCACCGCTTCCATTTGAAGCAATTCCACCTGTTTTGGCAAGTCCCATAAAAGCTCTTTTAGCAAGTCGTTCTAGGTTACGGGCATCAATTGGTGCATCGGTTGCCACCACAATCATACAGGAGCCATCCACCCGATTCTGCAGGTGGTTACTAAATGAAAACTGATTCCATAATTCCCCAACCGGAATGCCATCCACTTGTAACACACCCCCAAAATTGGTTTGAACCAAAACCCCCACTGTATATCCCCCCAAACTGGCGGGCAGTGCACGTGAGGAAGTACCAATCCCTCCTTTAAAATTAAAACAAACGGTTCCTGTACCGGCTCCTACTGTGCCCTGTTCCACCTTACCGGAATCTGCAGCCGCAATTGCTTTCCAGACATGCTCCTCTTTCAGATGCATGCCACGGATATCATTTAACCAACCATCGTTGGTTTCTCCAACCAATGCATTAACTGATTGTACCGATTCATTGCCGGGTTGTTGCAGTGTATGGTTGACCAATGCCTGCATCGCAACCGGAACACTAAGCGTATTGGTAAGTGCGATTGGAGTCTCCAGGTTACCAAGTTCCATTACCTGTGTTGAACCGGCCAGTTTGCCAAATCCATTGCCTACAAAAATGGCCGCCGGAACTTTTTCCTGAAACAGATTGCCACTATGAGGCAGGATAACGGTTACACCTGTCCGAACTGAATCACCCTGAACAAGTGTATGATGGCCAACTTTAACCCCTGTAACATCCGTTATGGCATTCCATTTTCCAGTTGCCATAACACCAATTTCCAACCCAAGCTCACGGGCGGTTTTAGGCGCAGCAGGGCCCGACTTATCCTGCGCATGCAGCAGCAAAGGAAAGAGCAAACTCACAGCCGGGAGTAAACGAATGATTAGTCTCATGATCCGGGATGCCTGGGGTGTAATAATTTAGATACCAGTCCGGTCCACCCGGTTTGATGGGAAGCACCCACACCCCTTCCATTATCGCCATGGAAGTACTCAAAAAACAGAATATAATCCTTGAAATAGGGATCTTTCTGTAACAGATCATAGTGACCAAATACAGCCCTTCTTCCCTGCTCATCCCTTCTGAATATTTTCAGGAGGCGACTGGAAATTTCATCAGCTACCTGGTCGAGGTTCAGAAATTTTCCACTACCGGTTGGATATTCAACTTTCAATGCATCGCCATAATAGAAATGATAGCGTTGAAGCGATTCGATCAACAGGTAGTTAAGCGGAAACCAAATTGGGCCCCGCCAGTTGGAATTTCCTCCAAACATGCTGCTGTCCGATTCTGCAGGGAGGTATTTTACACCAAAGCGATTCCCGTCCACCCTGATCTCATAGGGATGATCTTCATGGTATTTGGAAAGCGCTCTTAATCCGTAGTCACTCAAAAACTCGGTCTCATCTAAAAGGCGGGTAAGTATAGCAACCAATTTATCTGCCCGGATCAGGGAAAGCAGGTGCTTGGAATTGGAGAGCATATTTGACCATTCGGAAATTACAGAGGCATAAGCGGATTTATTTTTCAGAAACCAATCCATCCTTTCCACGAATTCCGGAATTTGCTGAAAGAGTTCATGCTCGATTACTTCCACTGCAAAAAGAGGAATGATTCCGACCATGGAGCGCACTCTGAGTGTTTGTTCCGACCCATCCGGTTTTTTAAGCACATCGTAATAAAACTGATCCTCCTCATCCCACAATCCATTTCCTTTGGCACCAAAACTGTTCATGGCTTTGGCGATATAAACAAAATGTTCGAAGAACTTCGTCGCCATATCTGCATATACATGATTGTGCTTGGCCAATTCCAGTGACATGCGCAACAGGTTAAGACAGTACATCGCCATCCAGGATGTTCCATCGCTTTGCTCCAGGTGTCCGCCACCAGGCAACGGCGCACTGCGATCAAATACACCAATGTTATCCAGTCCAAGGAATCCACCCTGGAAAATATTGTTACCATCGTGGTCTTTTCGGTTAACCCACCACGTGAAATTCAGGAGGAGTTTATGATAGACTGATTCCAGGAACTTCAGATCGCCAACTCCGCCATTATTGATCTTGTCAATTTCATACACCCGCCAGGTAGCCCATGCATGAACAGGTGGGTTTACATCACCAAAATTCCATTCATAGGCAGGGAACTGTCCATTGGGATGCATGTACCATTCCTTCGTGAGCAAACTGATCTGCCCTTTTGCAAAACTGGGATCGAGGTAAGCCAACGGTATGCAATGAAAAGCCAGGTCCCAGGCTGCATACCAGGGGTATTCCCATTTATCAGGCATCGATATTATATCCGCATTGTTGAGATGTGTCCAATCGTTGTTCCGGCCCCAGGCCCGGTTAAAAGGTGCAGGCTTATTGGGGTCTCCCTGCATCCATTGCTCCACATCGTAGTAGTAAAATTGCTTACTCCAAAGCATTCCGGCAAATGCCTGCCGCTGAATCATGCGATCCTCCTGCGACAATACCACACGCTGCTTATCTGCGTAAAAACCATCCGCTTCAGCAAGGCGCTGCCAGAAGATGGCATCGAAATCATGAAAGGGATAATCCAGTGCTTCCTTACTCAACCTTAATTGCAAACTAACAGTTTCGCCTGCCCGAAGCATCAGGTTGTAATGGGCTGCTGCCTTGGTGCCTGTTTTGGCTTTATTTACTACGGTTCTTTTTCGCTGAACGATATAATCATTGACCCCATCCTTTGCATAGGGCTGAATCCCTTTCTTTCCGTAGAGTCGTTTTGCATTGGTTTCGTTTTCACAAAACAGCAACTCCGGGTTCCCATTGCAATAAAGGTGATAGGTTCCCATCTTACGGTGATTGGCGATTATATTGCTGCCCTCCGCATGCATTTCAGGTTTGTAATCGTCGCGTCCCCAGGACCACGTATTGCGAAACCAAAGGGTTGGCAATAAGGAAATCCCTGCAGCTTCCTTGTGGCGATTGGCTACTGAAATTTTGATAAGGATATCAGTCGGACTTGCTTTCGCGTATTCAATGAAAACATCAAAATAATCTCCGTTGTCAAAGATGCCCGTATCCAGCAATTCATATTCTGATTCTTCCCGGCTTCTGCGATCATTTTCAGCATATAATAAGTCGTATGGAAAGGGCTGTTGAGGATATTTATACAACATCTTCATGTAGGAATGGGTTGGGGTGGAATCCAAATAATAATAGAGTTCCTTTACATCTTCCCCATGATTTCCCCTTGGACCTGTAAGGCCAAATAAGCGCTCCTTGATCCAGGGATCTTTTTTGTTCCAGAGCCCTAATGAGAAACAGAGTGTCTGGTGATGATCCGATATGCCGCCAATTCCATCTTCTCCCCAGCGATAAGCATAGGATCTGGCCATATCATAGGTAACATATTCCCAGGTATTTCCATCTTCACTATAATCTTCCCTTACTGTACCCCATTGACGATCAGACACATAGGGACCCCACCTTTTCCATTTCGGATCATTTAGTCGTTGCTGCTCTTCGTTCATCTATTCTCGTTTCGGTTCAGCAGTAAAGATAAGGACTCCCCTGCTTTTCGTATTATCGGAATAAATATGTAACTTAAAGGGAACTCTAAAGTTTCGATATGAAAAAAGTAGCAGACATCCTCGCCCGAAAGAACAGGCACCTGGTTAGTGTGGTTCCCAACACTACCGTACTCGATGCGCTCAAGATCATGAGCGATCACAACATTGGATCTATCCTGGTGATTGATTCCGATGGTCAGTATAATGGAATTCTTACCGAGCGTGATTATGCGCGTAAAGTAATCCTGAAAGGCAAATCCTCCACAGATACCCGTGTGCATGATATTATGTCTACTGAATTGCCGCGTATTAGTCCGGATAGCACCATAGAGGAGTGTATGCAGTTAATGTCTGCCAATAATATCCGCTACCTGCCGGTATTCAATAACAATTATTTAGTTGGCATCATATCCGTTAACGACGTGATCAAAGCGGTGATTGCTAACCAGGAAGAAACAATTTCGCATTTGCAATCTTATATACACTCGTAAACGTGAAAGGTGAAACGTCAGACGTGAAAAATAGTGAAAAGTGAAAGGTGAAAAGTGAAATAGGAATATTCACCTTTCACTTTTCACGTTCTTTCACTTCCTTCTCCCTCACCATCACCAGGTCCTTCAGGTCTACCTGCATGGGTAAGAGACCTATTTTTACCACCGCGCGTTTACCGCGGAGCTCAATTACCTCTCCAACCTGGTGATTGCGTTTCATTTTAACCTTGCTGCCAACAGCAATTTCACCAGCGATTTCATCAAATTTGGATTCAATTTTTTTCTGAAGTTTGTTGACTACCTTCTGGTCGTCTTTCTTAAATAGCAGGGAGAACATTTCCTTCATTACTTTCTCCTTGTTTTCTGTTTTTTTCCATTCCAGCAAGATCTGTTTGATCTTACGCTCCATGTCTTTAAGGTACGCGATCCGGTCTTCGGTGATCTTATTCTGCTGCTTCAGTAATTCCACCTGCTGGCGATGTTTTTCCTTATCCATCACCTGCTCCATCTCCTTTTTCAGCTTTTCATTTTCACGCAGCAGTTTGTTGAGTTCCTTTTCCTTTTTTTCCAGCTCCCGCAGATCCTGTTCAGTTCTGTTTAGCAATTTGTCCAGTCGGAAATGATCTTCATCCACCATACTCCGGGCCCGGTCGATCAATCGCTTATCCAGCCCTATTCGTTGTGCAATTGAAAAGGTATAGGAAGAGCCCGGCTTGCCAATGATAAGTTTATACATGGGTAACAGGTTCTCCTCGTCGAATGCCATCGCACCATTGATAATACCTGGCGTTTTATTCGCCATTACTTTCAGATTCAGGTAGTGCGTGGTTACTATTCCCATGGCATGCTTACGCGCAAGTTCTTCCATGATCACCTCAGCAAAAGCTCCTCCCAGGTTAGGATCCGATCCACTTCCCAGTTCATCAATAAAGAACAAGGTTTTACCATTCGCCACCTCCATAAAATGTTTCATGTTTTTGAGGTGCGAACTATAAGTACTCAATTCAAATTCGAGGCTTTGTGTATCTCCGATATGAATCATGAGTTGCTTGAAGATGCCAAAAACCGAGGAAGGATGCACCGGTACCAGCAATCCGGCCTGCACCATCATCTGGGTTAGGCCAACCGTTTTCATGGTTACCGTTTTCCCTCCGGCATTGGGACCACTGATTACGAGTATCCGGTTTTTATCATCCAGGGTCAGTGTTACCGGAATGGTTGGTTTTTCCGCGCGTTTATTATAGAGATATAACAGCGGATGGTACGCATTTACCAGGTGAATATGCGCTTTGTCCAATACTACCGGGTACTCTCCGTTATAATCCTGCGCAAACCTTGCTTTGGAACGGATAAAATCAAATTCACCACAGATCTGCAGATAGGTATTCAGCAACGGTGCATGTGATGATAACTGCGCGGTCAGGCTGCGTAGAATACGGTATACTTCCCTGCTTTCTTCATTTTCCAGGGAATAAACTTCATTGTTCAGCTCGATGGTTTCTTCCGGTTCAATGAAGGCTGTTTTCCTGGTATCACTCTCGCCGTGAAGGATTCCTTTGATCAATCGTTTCTGTTCGGCGAATACTGCCACTACTCTTCTGCCATTCAGGAATGATTCTTCGATGTCTGCGAGATATCCCTGCTTATTCAGTTTCTGAATGATGCGTTCAAAAACTCTTCGCAGATCGTTTCGCTTTTTGTACAGGCTGATCCTGATCCTTCTCAATTCCTCGGAGGCATTATCCAGCACATTGCCATTTTCATCCAGCACCTCATTAATGGCAACCTGTATGGACTTTTCGTAATAACTGTTTTCAATTACCTGGGTTAAACCGGGATAGGTTTCTCTGCGTTCGTTGTCAAACCAGCGAAAGAGTCGCTCCATATTCTCAGCCAGTTTTCTTACCTGAACAAACTGCTCTCCGGATAAGACCGCGCCCGGGATTCCCAGCAGTTTTAACTCCTTGGAAAGATTGGCGATAAACTCATTGGGAAAATACACCGCATGCTGCAATAAACCCCGATATTCATGCGTCTGACGCAGTTCTGTTTCAATATAAGATAACCTGGTATGGATGCGAAGGTCCTGCGCTTTCAGGCGGGCATATTCAGTTTTACAATGCGCTTCTAAAAGGGTCCTGATTTTATCAAACTCCAGCTGTACAATCGCCGACTCCGGGAACAATTTCATAGGCCGCAAAGTTAACGATTTCCCTCACTCCGCCTTGGTCGTTGGTGATGGTCCGGGTGGTATCCACCAAAGGGCGGAGTGAAATCAGCGTTTGGGAAGCGTGAAACAAAACTCACTCCCCTGGCCCTCTTCAGAATGGATGGTGAGCCAGCCACCATTTCGGTGCAGGTATTCCCGACATAACATCAGCCCGATACCGGTTCCGGCTTCCTTATTGGTGCCCTGAGTAGTGAAAAATGCATTTTCCTGGAGTTTGGAAATGGTTTCGGCAGACATGCCAGCGCCATTGTCTTTTACATACACTTCAATATGGCTGTCCATTTCCCTGGAGCCGATTTCAACCTGGCCGTTTTCCGGTGTGAATTTCAATGCATTGCTCACCAGGTTGCGCAGCACCAGTTGGGTCATATCCTTATCCGCCCACACCAGCTTATTTTCCTGTAAGCGATTTTTTACCTGGATAGATTTCCCTGATGCCTGCAAGCGTACCTGCCCAACCACTTCCTGCGTCAGCAGTGCCAGGTTCAATTCTTCCGGATGCGCCGCCGCAGCCTGTAACTGGCTTTTTGCCCATTGCAACAGATTTTCCATCAGGTTGGTAGTAAACTGCATTTCCTGGTTGATATCCGGGATCATCATCTTTACTTCCTCAGCAGGCATATCATACTGTTCAATATTTCGAAACAGGTTTTTTAGTGCATACATGGGTGTGCGAAGATCATGCGCAATAACAGAGAACAATTTATTCTTGAGTGAATTCAAATCACTCAACTGGGCTGATTGCTGTTCCACCAGTTTTTTCTGTGCCTGTAATTTTTGATTGGACTGCAGGAGCTCCTGCTGGTAGCCGGTATTTTCTTTTTTGATCAGGTACAATGCATAAAATATAAAGAACAGCGCCAGTAAATGATTGACGATGAAAAATGGATAATTAAGTGTGGATAACTGGATGGGATAATCCCGTTTCAAAACATACACCAGAATATAACAAACTGCTGCAATGGCACCACAAAAAATCGCCTGCCAGATTTTGGGGAGAAAGAATACAGATAAAACACCATACAGAACAAAGAACAACTCAATTCCAAGATCCAGATCAGCCGCATATACCATGGTACTGAGCACCGGGTAACAGGTGAAATAGGTCATCAGGGCTGTGGTTGTTTTGCCATAATAATTAAAAAGCAAAACTGTCCCACTGATAAAGGCTGGGGAACAGGCAACGATCCAGGCAATCAGAGGCAATTGATCGTTGTTTAACATTCCTGCAATCGGAAGGCATAAACCAGTTAACAAGCCCAGCCAGTTAAGCCGGTTAAAGATGCGCATTTTGCGAGTCTCCAACGGATCTACTACTATTTCAGCGCTTTCTACCTTTTCTTTATGAACCCAACCTGATTTCAACAACAGCAAATTGATCATGGCACGGCGGTTTATTCGGTCTTACACAGGTTATAAAACGATAATCAATCGCTTGTATTGTACCTACGAATTTTCGATTCTACCAGATTTATGCCTGATCATTTTACCCGACCGGTGGCACCGGCCGGGTGAGGTTAGGAATTGATCCGCGGGCGCAGACGTGCACGGGATTTATTGAAGATATTCTGGTCTTTAATAATGCCTTTACGTAAAGCCTTCTGCTCTTCCAGTGGCAGATGGGTCACCTCCTGGCATTCTGTACTGCAACAACCCTCATATTTTTCAGCGCATTTTTTACACTGAATAAAAAGGAGATGACAACCCTCATTGGCACAGTTGGTATGATCATCGGCTGGTTCTCCACACTGGTGACAACGAGCTATAATTTCTTCTGTTATCCGCTCTCCCAAACGGTTGTCAAATACGAAATTCTTACCCTTGAATTTATTCGGGAGGCCTAACTCTTTCGCCTTGTTCGCATATTGAATGATTCCTCCTTCCAGGTGGAAAACGTTCCTGAATCCTTTATGCAACAGATAGGCACTGGCTTTTTCACAGCGAATACCTCCTGTGCAATACATTATGATATTCTTATCCTTATCCTCCTGTAGCATATCTACCGCCATGGGTAATTGCTCGCGGAAGGTATCACTCGGCACTTCAATGGCACGTTCAAAATGACCTACTTCGTACTCATAGTGATTGCGCATGTCCACCACGATGGTATTGGGATCATCCGTCAACTGATTGAAGGTAACCGCATCCACATAGCGTCCTTTGTTACGCATATCAAATGCAGGATCCTCAATTCCATCCGCCACGATCTTATCGCGCACTTTAATTTTCAGTACCCAAAAGGATTTCCCATCGTCATCCACAGCGATGTTCAGGCGCAGGCCGTTTAAGGGCTCGATACTGTACAGATAATTGCGGAACGCTTCAAAATTGGGGGTCGGTACACTGATTTGTGCATTGATACCCTCCTGCGCCACATAGATCCTTCCAAACACTTTCAATGCATTCAGGTGTACATACAACTGATCCCTGAAAGCCTGTGGATCTTCAATAAAAAAATACTGATAAAAGGAAATGGTGGTCCGGGGTTCGGTTTCCTCCATCAAACGACGTTTCAGCTCCTCCTGGGAGATACGATTGTGTAATACGGCCATTTTAGTTGAAATTTTAAGGACACTTGCCTGGTGAACAAAATTTCTGTTGCGCCGCAAAGGTAGGGAAATAACGCCTTAATCAGTAGCGCCAAAAGAAAAGCCCCGGATAGATAACCGCCCGTAAGTTCCTGCAAACCGGCCCTGATCAAAGGTGAATACCATATCCACCCGCATGATTTTCAGGATATTCTCCAACCCCAGGAGCACTTCGCCATAATGCCGGTTGCCATCCAGCCAAAGTGCATTAACGCCCCCCACCAGGAACCAGTTCAATTGGCGGAAGCCTGGAATTTTATTCGTCAATAAGCCATTGAGGTGGTGTTCCACATGGCCTTCCATCCACAACCGTGAAGCATTACTGAATTTGTAATAAGGTAATCCCTGGAAGCTGGTCATATAAGGTGTTGCAAACAGGAGCTGGTTTCCATTAAAATGTTTGAAATCCGGAACCTGCACCGCATCGCGCTGCAGGAACCCTCCCACAGCCACCGAGTATTGAAATAATCCTCCAATCTTCAGATTCAGATCATCCCGTATGCCAGTTTCCCATTTCAGGTAATCAACATCCGAACCGAGGATTCCTTTCCAGCCCTTGGTTAGCCCCACCGACATTGACGGGTATTTTGACCCCAAATTCAATTTTCGATCAGGGAATTCCACAAACCGCAATCCTGGCTTCCAGGTGATGTTCAATTCAGTGGTAAATGCCTGGAGTGCCTCCATTGGAGCCAGTAGGAGATTACCTGGTAAATTCGGCGTATACTCCCGGTCTTTCAGATTTCTCCACTTATAATCAGTGCTATTATTCACCGACCAGCGATCCTGATACTGCATACCTCCCATCACAACAAACCCGTTATTCAACTCTTTCCGGTATTGCATTTTACCATACCAGGCTTCATACAGTTTCATATAGTTCAGTTCCCGCCAGAGGGTAGCAAAACTATTCACCAGCGGTCCCACCGGTGCTTCATTGTTGAATTGAAAAATATATTTTCCACCACCAAAGCTCAGGCTGGATGGATTGCGGGTACCGAAGTTATAAACGCCCTGAACCCTGGCATTCAAATGCCCGTTGCTGAATCCATACCGGAAGGTTGGCTTAATACTGATGGAGCGACCCGTGTTCAACGAATCCAAGCGTTTTGTCCAGACCCCGGAAGCAGCTATGGCCAGTCCCTCTATGGTATTAAAACTCACCGACTGTATGACAGGATTCACACTGATGGTTACCCGCTTTTTCTGAATACTGAAATTTTCTCCCGTCAACAACAAGGCAACAGGAGAAACCTTGTTTCGGATTCGATCCAGCGAATCAAGATAACGGGGATCCTTACGTGCCTGCTCCAAACTATCCTTCCTTCTGTAGTCCAGTATCTCTTCCGGCTGCAAGGGTAGCGGCCGGATGGAATCCCAGTACCCCACAGATTTTCGGTTAGACCCCTCATTGTACTTCATCACAATATTGTTGAAATGCTTGGGTGCAAATTCCGGCTCCAGGTCAAAATCCGAATATACCGTTACCGAGCTGCCTATCACGTCAAAGCCAAATCGTTTTACCGTTGGATACAGTACCTGTTTGCGGATCACCCACTGCCTGGTATCATAGGGCGCATATAGCTGTTCCACCTGCAGGGTATCCAGAATTTCCATCTGAGATGTTTTCAAGAGTTCCAGTTGGAGACTATGGATCCGCCAGTCATTTTCCGTAATGAAAATGGTACCTGAAAATACCGGTTCATATTTTCGTTTAGGGATCACCTTTATACGATTAATTTCCCTGCCTTCCTCCCAGAAACTACCTTCGTATTGATACCTGTAATAGTACAGGGCATTGTTGGCAATCGGACTGATAAATCCGCGTTGGTTCAACCCCTGTACTACGATGCTGTTCTGGTAAAAATTAATAATGCGCGGCAAACTTAGTCCGAATGAATTGCTGTTTCCACTTACCCTTGTGGATAATACCTCCAGTTTATCCAGTCCCGCCTCCTTCACCGAATACCTCGATACCGTTTCGCTCAGATAAAGAATTTTCCGCTTACTGGTATCACCGTCTTCAAAATCAACTTTTTGTCCGAAAAATTTGGTAGGAAAATCGCGCAACTGCAACTGCTCCTTTGTATATACCATACACTGAAAGCCGCTTAATTCTTCCAGGTGTTCCTTTCTTTTGCGAATGGCATTCCTGATAATTTCATAAGCAGGATCCTCCGCCCCCGGTTTAACCACCACCTCTTTGAGGCTGGCCTGCTGTAGAACAAGGGTGAAGCTTAATTGCATGGCTGCAGCCTGAACAATTATTTCCTGTTCCTGTCGGGTATAACCCACGTGCTGTGCCACCAGGGTGAGCTTTCCTTCCGGTAAATTCAATTGAAAAAATCCATTTACGCCCGAGGTAGTACCCTGCTGTCCATTTTTGACATAAACCGATGCATACGGCAACGGCTTTCCCTGTTCATCCCGTACATACCCGCTTACCATTCCGGCATGAAGCAGTGTTTGCTGCAGGAGCAATAAAAAAACCAACCCAATTTTTTGCATACTTAAACGATCTTCCGGGCAAGGCTTCCGGTAACTGCTGCCAATCCGGCTACCAGGGCTCCTATCAATCCGGTTACCAGGATCAACAGGAAAGGGTTTTCTATGTTCAGAATCAACACAGAAATTTTCTTAGCCAGCAAACCTTCATTGGCTTCGCTGATCAGCCAGGCATGGCCAGACCACAACAGAAAGAGGGCGATAAAACCCGACAAAAATGCCTTCCATCCAGCCTGGTGAACGGCGAGTGCAACAATAAAAGCACCTATCGCAATGCTCCACCAGGGTAAATATAGTCCGAGAACAAAGCACAATAGCGCTGTCAGTATCGTTGATATGATAAATTTCATGTTAAAGTTGTTTTGGTCTATCCTTTCCGGAATTCCATCGTCCATTTGATTTGCGGATCACTGGTTGTTCCCCGCTTCATGAAAAGCAAACGGTAATGCTTACCCGCAGCCCAATCGTCCACAAAACTATCATAGTATCGGCTGCCTGGATTTCCGCTTTGTCCGCCTGGATATATTCCATACGCTTCAATATCATCTGTCATATGAATCACCATCCGCCAGCTCTGCCCATGATCTGCAGCCGTAGCATTGATTACTCCCTTACCTCCACCGATTGGCAAATTGGTGCGGTTAAAGGGTGTTATTACTTTAAGCAAATGATTCACACGGGTAGCTTTTACTTTCTCCCATGCCAAACCAGTTGTTGCTGCTATCTTATCCAATGTATCAGAAGCAAGGTTCAGCGATTGAGCCAGCAGGTCTTCCAGGCTCTCTTTCTGACTGGTTGAAATATTGTCAATAAATGAATAAGCAGAGTCACGTTTCAGACTTTCCACCAGCGTAAACTCAGAAGGCCAGGGCATCATCAGATCTGTCTGCTCAAACTCATCCATCCATACAGCCCGTTGAAGCTGCTGCCACCAGAATTCAAATACAGTGGCGCCTTCAGACCCTACTGATTTCCTGAAATCCCAGTTTCGGAAAAGATTAAAATACTTCCTGGCGGATTCATTCAGACTGGCCGGATTGGTCCGCATCAGGATCGGTTTGGCGAATTCCGCCTTTGCATCGTAATCGTTCATTTGCAATTCCATCATCTGCTTTGGTGTGATCCCCTGCATCGAATCCAGCAGCCGGTTGATCATGTAACCGCGATATATTGGAAATTCAGTTCCCGTATAATAGGGGTAGGAACCATCCACCGCCAGTTGATTGGCACTGCTCACATAGGACCGCTCAGGATTGATCATCCGGGGATTTTCCTCCACAGGTATCATGCCCCTCCACATATAGGAACTGTCCGTTCCTTTCATGATGAAATCGCCCTGCCGGCGCCATTTGGCTGGGAATACACCTTGTTGTGTCAAGGCGATATCACCTGTTTTGGAAGCAAATATGCAGTTTTGGCCGGGACAGGTTAAGTATTGAATAGCGGCTTTGTAATCTTCCAGGTTTTTAGCATGATTGAGTTCATAAAAGGCACGGCCATCATTACTGGGATCGTGGGCTTTCCACCTCACAGCCAGATAGCGTTCCGCCTGGTCATCTGCCCGATAGGTATCATCATACATAACCGGCCCAAACAGGGTGTAACTTACCGTATCCAGCAAGTCCGGCTGACCTTTTACCCGGATGATTTCTACCCGCTTGTCAGCTTTTTTCCATTCTCCGTTAAACCAATATTCGGATTTGGTCCCGTCTTTAAATTTGATCTCATAATAATCCTTCACATCCCTGCCGGCGTTGGTGAAACCGAAAGAAATATCTTCATTAAATCCAATAATTACATTGGGGGAGCCGGGGAATGTTACCCCATATGCACTGAATTCAGGTGTAGTGAGTTGCATCTCAAACCAGAGCGCAGGTAGATTCAACGACAAATGGGGATCATTGGCAAGTATGGGTCGGCCAGAAGCTGTTTTTGTTCCTGATACCGCCCAGTTATTGCTCCCATTTTCAGGATTCGGCTTATTCTCCGGCACATTGCTTACCGTATCTCCCGAATTCAAAAAAGAGAAATAAAGAGAGTCTGCATCAGCAGGTGGTTCCATATTCACAGCCGGCACCGTAGGATAAGGATTCAACACCGTATTCGGAATAACCGGCTTCAGGGAATCAGCGAGGAAATAATACAGTTGCTCATAATCCATTTGTGAAAAATTAGCTCTCGCATTCGTAAACTCAAGATCCGATTCTGAACCAGCCAGGTCATAGCTCATATACTTGAGAAACAACGCGGTTTTCAACAACGACCATTTTTCCGGGAAATATCCCAACAACTTGTATTCGATGGGAAGCTCAGAAATCGTCAACTGATCAATATAGGCATTCACTCCATCTGCATAAGCCTGGTATTGGGAAAGTGATTCTGGCGATTTCTCTACTTCCTTTACGGATTGCTCTGCAGCATAGACCATGCCTAGACGCCGCATGCTCCGGTCATAATTTAAGATCCGGTTATCCGGACCAGGCCCCAGGATCTCACTGATACGGCCAGCTGCAGCATGGGTCTGAAACTCCATTTGCCAGAGGCGAAACTTGGCATGGAGGTATCCCTGCACAAAATAAAGATCGGGCTCGTTTTGTGCAACCACGTGGGGCACCAGGCGCTCATCTATATAAACAGACACGGGTTCTGATAACTGTGGGAAGGACAGGTTCAGGTTAAAAGACTGGTTGGCGGGCTCCGCATTTTGCCAGATTCCATGCTGCGGGCTCAACAGCTTACCCAATGGAGCAGGCAGTAGCTGCCGGCTGTCCAGCGTATAAACAAGTCCGATAGTAGCAAGCGCCGCGGCGGCAAAACTCAGGTATCTCCTCATATAGCGCAAGGTTAAGAGCCTTAAAAATAATATTAATTTCTATTTAACACCTTTTCATGAAACCAGGCGGCCTTTTTGCATGTCAAACAGATATGAAAACAAGATCAGTCATATCATCTTACCGGCCAAAATTGTATCTGGGTATTTTATTCATGATACTGTTTGTTTTGATGCTGATGAAATAGGATTTTTGCACCTATTATGGATGCACCTGTTTCTTCAGAAGTAAAAAATATCCTGGGCCTCCAGTTACCTACGGATCCCAGGTGGGTTGACCTCGCCGCCATTTCCATAGCGGATATTCTTACCGACCATGCCTATTGCGAACAAAAAGCCGCCACCACCTGCATCTCCCTCATTCAGCGCTACCCCGAGAAAACCCTTATGGTAAAAGAACTTGCTCCCATTGTTACCGAGGAGTGGGGACATTTTCGTCTTGTTTTACAGGAATTGGAGAAAAGAGGCGAACAACTGGGGCGCCAAAGAAAAGACGAATACGTAAATCACCTGCTGAACTTTCAGAAGAAAGGTGGTCATCCGGAGGATCGCTTCCTGGACCAACTGCTCACCATGGCCATGATTGAAGCCCGTAGCTGCGAGCGTTTCAAACGGCTGAGCGAAGGTTTGCAGGATGAATACCTCCGTAAATTCTATCGCCGTTTTATGGAGAGCGAAGCCGGGCATTACAAACTTTTCATTGAGCTGGCAGAACATTATATCGACAAGGAAAAAGTACGCAAACGCTGGGCCGAATGGCTGGAAGCGGAATCCGTCATCATGCAGCAACTAACTGTAAGGGGCGACCGAATTCATTAACCTTTCCCATTTCTGAAATAAGCCAGCTCCTCCGACAGATCCAAAAAAGGATGGGTTTCCGCCAAATCAGCAGTTTTCTTCTCAAAACTGGCCAGGAAATGTTGATGGGCCTGCGTTTCAGGCTGAAAGGCCTTATGCCGCCGCGCATGTATTATTTGCTGTATCTTATCCATCAATTCCTGTGCAGCAGGCTCTATATAATGCGTTTTAAACTGCTCCAGCACATAACTGGTTGCCTGGTAATTCGGGTGTGCCAAATCGATATCATAAAACCGGTAATCACGCAACACATCAATTACGAGCTCATAGGCCGGGAAATAATGCAGCCGGTTGAATTTTCCTACCAGGTGATGTACCGCTTCCAGTAATCGTGCCTTGCTTCGGTTATTTTCCACCACCCCATCTCTTAAATGACGAACCGGACTCACAGTAAAGATCACCTGCAGATCTGGGTTCCCGTGAAAAAGCCGGTGAAGGGTATTATCCAGTGCAGCTACTGTTTCATCAATCGTACATAAATGTTTGCGGAACCATTGTGCCGGGGCGCGATGACAATTGGCGACTGGCTTCTCCCCTTCTTGTACCAACCGATACGAATAAGAAGATCCCAGGGTTATGATCAGCCATTTGGCAGTTCGCAAAAATTCGGCTGCCCGTGATTGTGAGGCATTGATTTGCTGTAACACCAGGCCCTGGTCCATACCCGAAAACCGCGAATGATGCGCCCAGCTCTGCCAGAGTTCATTATAAAAAAATAAATCGGAAGGGCCGTATTGTCTTCCTTCAATATAACTCACCAGGCTCTGACACACGCTTATGGGGTCAAAAAGAATTCCATGTGGGTTTTGGCAAACGGAATACTTTAGTTCCTGTAATTTATTGCCGATATGCTCTGTGAAACAGGAACCAATCAGAAAGATGGGATCCTGGTAGGTAATTCCTTTTTGAGGACCCCTGATATCAATATCCGCCATCCATTTCATAAAATCACCGGGGAAAAAACTTCTTTGGATAACAGGTTGGCTTTCTGCAAAGCACCCTTGTGTATGCCGGTTTCGATGCCCTGGGCCTCAAGGAACTGAATGATAAATTCGGTATCCATATTTCCTATCAGTTTATCACCTGCCATGGGACAGCCCCCGATTCCTTTGAGTGCTCCGTCAAATCGCCGGCAGCCTGCTTTGAAGGCTGCTTCCAGCTTCGCCAGACGGTTCTCAGCCTTAGCGTGCAGATGTACACCAATCCGCACTTGCGGTAAATCAGCAATTAATGCACCGGTTAATTGTTTGATCTGGTCAGGCTCAGCCAGTCCTACTGTATCAGCCAGTGAAATGGTTCGGACACCTACTGCCGCTATCTTTTCTGCCCAGCTTAGTACCAGTTCCTCCGACCAGGGATCTCCGTAAGGATTTCCAAATCCCATCGACAGGTAAATTACCAGGTCCTTTCCTTTTTTCATACAGATTTCCTGTATTTCACTCACGGTTCCAAAGGAATGTTCAATAGTACTGTTGGTATTACGGCGCTGAAAAGTTTCAGAAACAGAAAAGGGAAAACCGATCGACTGAATAGTATCATATGCCGCTGCATCCTGTGCTCCGCGGGTATTGGCAACTATTGCCAGCAGTCCGGATCGGGAAGCGCTCAGGTCCAGCGCCTCCAGAACTTCCCGCGTATCTGCCATTTGTGGTATGGCTTTGGGTGATACAAAACTTCCGAAATCAATGGTATGAAATCCTACATGTAACAGGGCATTCAGGTAAGCCACTTTCTGGAAAACAGGAATCATCTGTGGCCATCCCTGCATGGCATCCCTCGGACATTCTATTAGCTGCAAAGTCTGGTTGTTAGACATAGACAAGTTTGGTACGTTAAATTCGTTCTTTTTCCTCAATTTTTACCGGATCGTTGCCGCATGGCTTCATAAAGGATCATGCCGGTCGCTACTGACACATTCAGAGACTCAAAGCCACCCGCCATGGGTATGCGAAACGGGGTATCTGCAATCTTCATTAATGCTGGAAAAATTCCTTTGTCTTCACTGCCCATGATAACAGCGGCGGGTGCTGCAAAATCACAATCATATACCAGTTTTTCCGCAGTCATTTCACTGGCATATACTGCAATACCGTTGAGGTGCAGGGTATCCACTGCCTTCATCAGACTATTCACCCGGCAAACCTTTATTTTTTCCAAAGCACCTGCAGATGTCTGAATAGCATCATCATTCAACGCCCCCACTCCTTTATCTGGTATGATGATCGCCTGCACACCGCAGCAATAGGCGGTACGCGCTATCGCCCCTATATTCCGGATGTCCGTAACCCCATCCAGTATCAACAAAAGGGGCGTTTCGCCTTTCTCAACTATAAAACTGATGGTATCCTGCAGGTCATGATACTGAATCTTGGCAATCAATCCAACCACGCCTTCATGATCCGTGATATTAAATCCGTTTAGTTTTTCAACAGGTACTTTGTTGATCGGCACCTGGAGGCTGGTTGCCAGTTTTTTTATTTCTTCAATCTCCGGACCATGGGCCGTGTTCATTAGGTAAATCCGTTCCAGTTGGCGGCCCTCTTTCATGGCTGCTATTAGCTTAACACGACCAATGATGAGAGCTGATTTTTTGGGACGATTCTGTTGAGGCTGGGAGCGAAACGATTTCATGGGTTAAAGGTAATTAAAAAGCCACCCGAAGGTGGCTTGCTGATTATTTAAGTCCGAATGCTTTTTTCACTTTGGAAACATAATCCAGTTTTTCCCAGGTAAAGAGTTCAACTTTTTTCTTTACTACTTTACCATCCGGGGATTTAAAGCTTTTCTCCACGATTTCAGACTTACGACCCATATGTCCATATGCTGCTGTTTCACTGTAAATCGGAGAACGCAGTTTCAGTCTTTTTTCAATGAAGAAAGGACGCATGTCAAACAGCTCTGATACCTTCTTCGCAATTTCACCATCCGTCAGCTCCACTTTAGCAGTGCCGTAGGTGTTGATATAAAGCCCCATTGGCTGAGCTACTCCAATTGCATAGGAAACCTGCACCAGTACTTCATCACACAAACCCGCAGCCACCAGGTTTTTAGCAATATGACGGGTTGCATAGGCAGCAGAACGATCCACTTTGGAAGGATCTTTTCCACTGAAGGCTCCACCACCGTGTGCACCTTTACCACCATAGGTATCTACGATGATCTTACGGCCGGTTAAACCAGTATCACCATGCGGACCACCAATCACAAATTTTCCGGTTGGGTTGATATGATACTTGATTTTATCGTTGAACAGTTTGGCGTATTTCTTATACTTTGATTTGATTCTCGGGATCAGGATCTCGATCATGTCCTGCTTGATTTTTGCCAGCATCTTGGCTTCCGAATCAAAATCATCGTGCTGGGTAGAGATAACAATTGCATCGATACGGATCGGTTTGTTGTTATCATCGTATTCCAGTGTTACCTGGCTCTTTGCATCAGGACGCAGGTATTTGATCTGCTTATTCTCACGGCGCAATGCAGCAAGTTCCTGCAGAATTTTATGTGCAATATCCAGGGCCAGCGGCATGTAATCCTCTGTTTCATTGGTTGCATAACCAAACATCATTCCCTGGTCTCCAGCCCCCTGCTCTTCTTTCTTCTTTTTGTCAACACCCTGGTTGATATCGGGTGATTGTTCATGAATAGCTGATAATACACCACAAGAGTTGGCTTCAAACATGTACTCACTTTTGGTGTAGCCAATTTTTTTAATCACTCCACGGGCAATTTCCTGTACATCCAGGTAGGCTTTACTTTTCACCTCACCTGCCAGTACCACCTGTCCGGTGGTTACCAGCGTTTCACAAGCAACTTTGGATTGCGGATCAAATGCGAGAAAATTATCTATGAGTGCATCTGAAATCTGGTCAGCCACTTTATCCGGATGTCCTTCTGATACACTCTCGGAAGTAAATAAATAAGGCATGTAAAAAGATAATTTAAAAAATTCGGAGCAAATATAATAGTCTAATGCTTACAACCTTGAATAAACGAGGTAGAGACGCATTTTTTGTGTGGGATGCGAACCACCCCCAATTACCGTCCTGCCGGAACCTAACCTGTTACTGATCGTAATCGGAATCTGATTGGAGCCAATGGAAGTCACCACAGGCCGTGTTGTAAAAGGCGCATACAACCGAAGGGCAAACGATTTTTCTTTCCTTGTTACAATTCCCTGAATATAAGAGGTGAGATCGAATTCAAATCGTTTGTTGTTTAGAAAACCGCCAAAAGTTCCTGGATCATAAAAAAGCGGACTGCTATTCTGTTGGAAAACCCATGAATTGGGTATGGTAATAAACCTTGAGTTGGCACTGTCGACTGCATCCAGGAACAGGAGCCCAGGTGTAGGGAAACTTGCTTCTTCATAACCTTCTAATTGTTCAGCTATTAGTACAGCTTTGTATAATAATCGGTTATTCAGCTCCTGTAAGCCAGGGATTTTAATCAGGCTATAGGAACCGGGAGTGCTTTGAATAAATACTTCGGATTGATTATCCCCGCCATTTGCCAGTTGGTTTCCAAAAGGTGTACCTGTTGGATCCTTCCTCACGATATTGGCGGTTGCCCGGTAATTGGTACGTAGAACAAAGTCAGTTACAGTAGTATCCGGTTTACCATTACGGGTGGTACGATAGTGAAAACTTAAACGTGTTCCGCCCTGATCCGCCAGATTAAAATACGCAATCGCCTTTTTAAGCGCAGATGCCGCGTCTGGCAGAATTGCCAAACCTTTAAAATTAGCATTGAAAGCAGAGTCCGTCTTGTAAATGGTAGTATCAAAATTCATCAGGCGCATGCCGAATTCATTCGGCAATACAATACGTAATTCATTGACTGCTTTTACCGTATCCTTTGCGCGGATGTACTGCAAACTATCATTCAGTGTCAGGTAGGAAACATTATTTTTCTCACCTATCAGATTGGAAACTGCAAAAGAAGGATGACTGATGAGGTAACCGGTAGAGGAATCACGAAACGGGGCAGACTGATCAATTTCGTAGATTTTGAATCCCTGCACGGAATTCGTATCCCCATAAATGGACTTGTAGCGAAGTGATAAAACCACTGAATCCAGCCCAATCAGACTATCACGGGAACTGCCGAATGGATACGTTCCAAACAGATTGGGATGCAGTTGAACGTACATTTCACCTGTGGTAGTCCCAAAAAATGGATCTTCCAGAATACCAAAGAGATGATCTGCATCACGGGTTTGACGAGTACTGTCAGGTAGACCAAAAACCGAAGAGATCACCTCCAGCGTAGTATCAAAAACCGTTACATTATCAACAGCGGGGATTAATCCCCCGCCGAGTTCGGTTGTCCGGATTTTGGTACAGGACTCAATCAGTAATACGAGAGCGATTACAGAGGAAAGGCTCAACAGAAGTTTCTTCACAAACGATCCGGTTATTAATCTTAAAAAGTTAGATTCAGCAATGACTATTTAGCAAGGTCGGTATACAGTTGTAAATAGTCTGTTAAATCAGACTCCGCATTGTATGCCAGAATTTTCTTGCCTTTTGCTTTAGCGAATTCCTCCGCCAGTTTTTTATCTACTTTTTCAGCACCAAATGTAATGGCATCTGAATAGGTAGCTCCGCCTTTAAACATAGCAAGATTGGTTCCTTCCTTGAAAGGCTCCAGGTCTTTTTCCTTAATATTGGTGTGAATGATAGCCTGCTTCATAAAATCCGGTCCCAGCTTTTCCTTGAACGTATTCTGTCCAATGGTAAACACAGTTTTACTGTGACTAAATACCGGCTCTTTTTTATAGGCAGTTTTCAGATACAGCGGAATCAATCCACTCATCCATCCACTGCAATGAATGATATCAGGAGGCCATCCGAATTTTTTAACAGTTTCCAATGCTCCTTTACAGAAGAAAATGGTCCGCAGGCTATTGTCTTCAAACCATTCTTCCTTTTCGTCGTGGAAAACAAATTTACGCTTGAAAAGGTCCTCGTTGTCCAGGAAATAAACCTGCAAACGGGCATTGGGCAAAGAAGCAACTTTAATCTGAAGGGGAAAATCATCGTTATCAACCGATACATTAATTCCCGAAAGACGAACTACTTCGTGCAAACGATGGCGACGCTCATTGATGGTTCCAAACCTTGGCATAATGCAACGCACTTCAAAGCCATTGTCGTTCGATTTGATTGCCAGCCTGTTCACCATTTCAGAAAATTCTGTCAGCTCCAGGTACGGCGACATCTCGTTAGCAATGAATAAAATTCTTTTCTTTGTTGACATTTGATCGGTTACTATTGGTGAAAACCTTCTGTTTTTTCGTTCAAATAGTGTGCAAAGGTAGTATTTTTCCGGCTAAAACCCGCAACACATGATCCTTTTTAAGCAGGTGGAGCCCCTACAGCAGGCACTGGATAAGTTCCGGCAAGAGGGCCGCAGTATTGGATTTGTACCCACTATGGGAGCACTTCACCAGGGCCATTTATCCTTATTGGAAGCCGCACGAAAGGAGAATGAAACAGTTATTTGCAGCATTTTTGTAAACCCAACCCAATTCAATGATCCTTCGGATTTTGAAAAATACCCGATCACACTGGAAAAGGATATTGAACTGTTGATTCAAAGCAATACCAACCTTCTTTTTTTACCATACGTCTCAGAGATTTACCCGAATGGAACAGGCAATCTGCCGAACTATTCGATCGGATTTCTGGAAACCATTTTGGAAGGCAAATACCGTCCCGGACATTTTCAAGGAGTTTGCCAGGTAATGCATCGCCTGCTTGAAATCGTGAAAGCTGATAATCTTTACATGGGACAAAAAGATTACCAGCAATGTATGGTGGTAAAGCGTTTGCTGGAACTTACCCGGATTCCTACCCGTTTACATACCTGCCCTACCTTGCGTGAAACAGATGGTCTCGCTATGAGTAGCAGGAATACCAGGCTCTTACCTGCACAACGGGCACAGGCCGTTACAATTTCACAGGTGTTGAAAGAAATCTGTGTTACCCTTCAGCCTGGTTTAACAAGTCTATTATTACAAGCAGCTGAACAAAAACTGGAGAAAGCAGGTTTTAAAGTGGATTATGTTGCACTGGCAAATGCTGACAACCTCGATCTTCTGGACCATTGGGATGGCCAACAACCGGTGGTTGCTCTGGCTGCTGCCTACCTGGATGAAGTGCGACTTATTGACAATATGTTAATCCAAAGCGGGAAGTAAACAAAAATCCTACCTTGCGAAGCGTTTTAGCATTTTAAATCTGAACAAATGGACATCGAGATACTGAAATCCAAAGTACACCGCCTTACCATAACAGAAGCCAATCTCCACTATGTTGGAAGTCTGACCCTGGATGAAGACCTGATGGATGCTGCAAATATGATCGAACATGAAAAAATCCAGGTGGTAAATGTGAATACAGGCTCCCGTATCGAAACCTATCTCATTAAAGGCAAACGCGGATCTGGTGTATGTTGTCTGAATGGTCCGGCTGCGCGCCAGGGCGCTGTGGGGGATGTGGTGATCATCATATCTTATGCACGGATGCCGTTTGAAGAAGCAAAGACATTCAAACCCTGGGTAATTTTCCCGAAAGAAGGTAATTTGTTATAAATAACGGTCCTATGCAAAAGAAGATCAACAGCCTGCTTCAATATGCTTTCTTCCTGGGGCTGGCGATCTTTTTAGTGTGGTGGAGCCTCAGTAAAATTTCCGACGAGCACTGGGAGGAAATGAAAACCGCCATGCGCGAAACCAATTACTGGTTGCTGGTGCCTGTGGCCATTGCCTTACTGGTCAGCCATCTCAGCAGGGCCATCCGCTGGAAGATCCTCATGGAACCCATGGGTTACAAGCCCTCCCTGATCAATACCTACCTGGCAGTACTCATTGGCTATTTTGCCAACCAGGGGGTACCAAGATTAGGTGAAGTACTGAAATGTACCATCTTAAGCCGGTATGAAAAAGTTCCTGCTGATAAACTGATTGGCACCATTGTAGCGGAACGCGCCTTCGATCTGCTCTGCCTGATCCTGGTTTTTGCCATTACTTTTTTTTCACAGATTTCGGTTATTGGAAAATATGCGGGCGACCTGTTGAACCAATTGCTTTATGGTGGTGCCGAAAAGGCCGGAAATAAGGGGCTGTATATCGGGCTTGGTATTGTGTTTTTTCTATTGCTCCTGGTTTGGTGGTTACTACGACGGTATGCGGATAGCGGTTTTGTAAAAAAAATCAAAGCGGTGGTTGGCGGAATCTGGCAGGGCATAAATAGCATTCGGTTTCTCAAGCATAAAGGCTGGTTTTTGTTTCATTCTTTTCTGATCTGGTTTCTCTACCTGGCTAGTATCCGGATCGGGTTCTATGCCATGACG
The DNA here is from genome assembly GCF_021491375.1 of Flavihumibacter fluminis. GTDB lineage: Bacteria > Bacteroidota > Bacteroidia > Chitinophagales > Chitinophagaceae > Flavihumibacter > Flavihumibacter fluminis. The sequence goes on along the minus strand of NZ_JAKEVY010000002.1, from coordinate 830,694 downwards.
GCCACCCAGCCATATGGATGGTTACCCTCTTTTTCTGTTTTATCTTTAGGAAGCGTAGGCATGATAGTAACTCCCGGTGGTATGGGCGCTTATCCGATTTTAGTACAGGAAACCATGTCTTTGTATGGATTAAGTGAAGGGATCGGCAATGCCTTCGGGTATATTCTCTGGCTGGCACAGTTTGTTCTGGTGCTGGTGGCAGGTGCCGTATCATTGATGTTGCTTCCCGTGCTCAACCGAAAAAAAACAACTAAATAGGCCCCATATGCGAAATGCCAGTATCATTCATCAGAAAGTGTACGGGCGCGATGCCCTGATCCGCCAGGTAGCAGTTTGGAAATTTCTTGGTAAACGTATTGCCTTTACCAATGGCGTATTCGACATCGTGCATCACGGTCATATATATTCGCTCACGCAGGCCGCACAGGAGGCTGATATCCTGATTGTAGGCATCAACAGCGATGCTTCCGTCAAGCGTCTGAATAAAGGTCCCGAGCGCCCAATTAACGATCAGGAATCCAGGGCCCTGCTGATTGCTTCGATGATCATGGTAGATGCGGTGGTGGTATTTGATGAAGATACTCCCTACGACCTGATCCTTTCCATCATGCCGGATGTGCTCGTAAAAGGGGGCGATTACCGGGTAGAACAAGTGGTAGGTCACCGCGAAGTAATTGAAAACGGCGGCCAGGTGATAATTAACCCGATTGTGGAAGGTTATTCAACCACGAGTATTGTAAGGAGAATAAGTCAGAAGTGAGGAATGGAAAATGGAGGAAAGGAAGAAAGGGAGAATGGAGACGGGAGACGGGAGGCGGGAGACGGGAAAAATATAGCTCCTGAAATAAATCTACACTATGAATAACTTTTCATCGGAAGAAACTATATCTGCGTTAACAAAACTAGGACTGTATCAGGTTGCAGGCGGACTAATTGGATTTTTATTAATTGGGTGGACTATGATTAATGGTGGTTCCATTAATTTTTCAATGATACTCTTGTTTACAATCGTCTTTTTGTTTTTTGGGTATTCTGTTTATGCAGGATGGCTTTGTTTAAAAATAAATAAAAAGGCCTTCCGGCATTCCATGATCAACCAGATTATGCAGGTCATCGGCTTTGCTATTCTTGGTTTTGGATTTCAATATGCAGCAGGATTGTACCTCACGATTGGAATAGATCTCACGGACTCCATACAACTTGGATTTGGTGCAGGTATTTCAAAAGTTGATATCAATATTAACAGGCATTATGAGCGGCTGGAAGTGAACCTGAACCTTATCGCGTTTGCACTGATCTACTGGATCGACAAGAACTGGAGAAAAGCAAAAGAGGAAGCGCTTCTACAGAACTTTTCCTGAATTTAAAATTGGAGTCACTGTTCCCAGTGACCCCAATTCTAACTTCATAATTCATACTTCACACTTCATATTTGACCCACTTCTCACTACTCTCATTGCTCTTTACTACATTTTCAATAAAGGCCATACCACGAATGCCTTCTTTTACTGAAGGGAATTCCACCACATCAGCGTTTACGGTAGTACCATTGATTCTTGCTGCCAATGTCAGTGAAAAATTACGGTAGATGTTAGCGAACGCTTCCAGGTATCCTTCAGGGTGGCCACCCGGAGTGCGACAGTTATGACGACCTATATCACTCAAGTATCCAGATCCCGCACGCAGCGTTTCCATGGGTTTGTCGTACCATTTCAGCAGCAGTGAATTCGGTTCCTGCTGGTGCCATTCGATACCACCCAATTCTCCGTAAATGCGGATAGATAAATTATTCTCCTCTCCTGCTGCTACCTGGGTGGCTATCAACACACCACTGGCTCCGGAATTAAACTTAAGCAATACAGCACCATCATCATCCAGGGCCCGGTTTTCCACCACCACATTCAGATTGGCGCAAAGCTCTGCTACTTCCAGGCCGCTGATATATTCTGCCAGGTTGAAGGCATGGGTGCCAATATCGCCCATCACCCCACTCTTACCTGATTTTTTCGAATCGGTTCTCCAGGCTGCCCCTGCATTGCCTTCGCGCTCAGATAAACGGCTAAGCCAGCCCTGGCGGTACTCTACAAAAACTTTACGAACCTTTCCTATTTTTCCGCTTTGAATCAAATTGCGGGCTTCCTTCACCATCGGATAACCGGTGTAGGTATGCGTCAGGCAAAGAACGAGTCCGGTTTCCTTTACTTTCTGATCCAGTGCAATCGCTTCTTGCAGAGACAACGTAATCGGCTTTTCAATCACCACATGGAAACCCTTCTCAAGGGCCATCATGGCTGGTGCGAAATGCGCAAAATTGGGAGTCACGATGGTTACAAAATCCATGCGCACATCTTCCGGTAAAGCGGCTTCCTTTTCCAGCATTTCATCATAACTGGTATACGTGCGCTCCGGTGCTAAAAAAAGTGTTTTTCCACTCTCAATTGCGATGTCCTTATTGATACTAAGGGCTCCGCAAACGAGTTCAATCTTTCCATCCATATTGGCAGCCAGGCGATGGATGGCACCAATAAAGGCATCATTTCCACCACCAATCATTCCCATTCGAAGTTTTCGGTTCATTGTTGCTTGTTTTTGAGATTAGGATTCTAAAAATAGGAATTCTACCATGAATTTTCCACAAGCTGTGGAAAATAGCAAAGCCAAAACCGGGTTACTATTTCTCTGGCACAGTATTAAGGGTGTCTATTCATTAAAAAAAACTATCATGGCAACGAAAGTAACCTTTACCCTGAGTCCGGAAATTGTAGGAGAAGCAACAGAAGCGATTCTGGTGGGTGATTTTAATAACTGGAATCCCAATGAGGGAATCGGATTGAAAGTCCAGAAAGATGGCACCCTTAAAGCTACAGTAACCCTTGAACCCGGACAAACCTATCAATACCGGTATTTCCTGAATGATGGTCGCTGGGTAAACGACGGTAATGCAGATTACTACTACTTTGATCCCGTATATCATGTAGATAACTGTGTTATCACCGTTCCTGAAAAAAAAGCAAGCACTAAAAAAGCAGCTGTTGAAAAGGAGATTGAAGCTGAACCTGCAATAAAAGCAGCTGCTAAACCGGATGATCTTACCAAAATCGAAGGGATTGGAAAAAAGATCGCTGAACTCCTGAAAAATGCTGAAATCGAAAGTTTTGAGCAGCTATCCAAAGCAACTCCCAAAAAATTAAAGGCAATCCTTGAAGCTGCAGGATCAAAATTCAAAGTACATGACCCTGCAACCTGGCCTAAGCAGGCGAAACTGGCTGCCAATGGCAAATGGGAGGAATTGAAAAAATTGCAGGCTGAGCTAAAGGGCGGTAAATAATTTCAGAACAGGTTACTGGTACATCCGTTCAACTTCCTGTACGATAAGTTCAATCTCTTTGTCTTCTTCGGAGGGATCGTAGGGCTGTTTTAGACTGGACCCAAAAAAGAAGGCAACAGTCTGCCAGAATCGTGCGGAAACCCCACCCCTGTACTCTTTGACCAGTTCATAACAGTTGTTACCGGTTTGGCGGTTGATGAGTTTCATCAGCACCCTACCTTGGTAAACAGATAACTTGGTAAGCGGGCCGGAGAACTCTTTCTTGAGTTCTTCTTCCCTGCTTTCCAGGTACTTACGCCTTTCCTTTTTCGACATATTCGCCATTTTGGCATTGATATCATTGATGATATATCCTGCCTTTCTAGCATAAGGATAGGTCACGTATACCGCATTGCGAAGTCTTGTCCATTTTGCATAACGCTTCCGCATAGCCGGTGGCATGGGAGCGGTTACGTAAACATATTGCAGCCAACCAGATGGCAGGGTATCCCCCTCTACAACAAATATGGGCACGATGATGGTATCATTAGGCCCCCATTTGGGATTGTAAGGTATTGGTCCGGGTACAGGTGCCGGAAGTGGAGCCTGGGCCTGCGCACCAAGTCCAACCAATACCATTCCCAGTATCAGAAAACTAAAAACCGTATGATGGAGAACTCTCTGCATGCGCTGCTAAACTATCAATAACGACTCTAAGACACAAGTATTGAGCTTTCGGCTGTTACGGCTTTCCTAAATTTTGTTGATAGCTTTCAAACGCCCCTGTTTCCTGCGATAAACCATAGATACACCGAAGCCCATTGTCATGATAATAATGCCTGCCCAGAGCAGATTAATGTGCGGGAATTCATACACTTTCAGAGCGATAAAAGGTACCATCCGGTTGCTTTCCTTCACCTGCAACTCGATCTTCTGATTTTCCAATACCCGGCTGAAAGCAATGGCTATATTTTGCGCAAACACAGTATCCACAATGTAACGAGCTTCATTTCCCTCTACATAAAATACCGGCTGTGCAGTAAAGCGCGTACCCTCTTTGGAAAACACCGTGATATCTGCCATCAACGCAGTATCTGTTGGCTGGAACTGGTATTTCTTATTATTCGGGTTTGGAACCACGTTATTCAGGGTGAAGAAGCCATTTGAATAATATACCGTATCCTTCACATTGACAGTATAGCGTTTGAATTGTGCCGTATCATCACGGTTATCCATATCCGCCGCATAGGTGATATAGCTGAAGATATCCCGGTTCCAGTAATGTTTTGAATCAGGGTTATTGGAAAATCCTTCCATACCCTTGGTATTTCGGATCAGGTTGGGATACAGTGTAAAGTTCTCCGCACTATCCTTCCGAATCATATCAATTCTGTAATAACTGATATTGCCGTTCGAATTGGTACTGTCGGCATTTACGAAAGTGGCCATATAATCGCCCATATCGGTCGGTACCCCTTTAATCAGGGTCAGGTTCTCAAGGGGCTTTTCCTTGCTGCGTTCATCCCATTTAAGGTTAATACCTGTAGTATTGAAACTTAACACTTTTCGGTTGGAGGCAGAGATCAAAATGCCAACCAGGCTCAGTGCAAATCCTACGTGAGTAATAGATCCGCCTGCGGCTTTCAGCTTTCCATTCAGCCCGGACCATATATAAATTGCATTGGCTACCAATGCATACACACCGGCAACAAATGCCAGGTAAATGGCAATCTGGAATCCGATGCCTTTTTTATCGTACTCCAGTCCGCTTACAAGGAAATAAATCACACAGATGGCTGCTGTTATGACAGTGGGTACCACGAATTTTTTAAGCCATCCATCACCGGTTTTTTTGTATTTGAGGTACTGCGCGAAAGCTGTCAACAAGCCAATTACGATGGCTACAAATATCTGGATCTTGTTATAGGAGAATTCAACATCCTCCGGAGCAGCCGTACTTTGACCTGTAATCTTGTTATAAATCGGATTGAATGAATTCTGCCAGGTGATGACCATGGCACTCAGGAATAATACCAGTGAGCCGATAAACATCCAGAATTCCCGGGAAGAAGTCTCCTCTTCACGGGCAATATGAGGAATTTGTTTGTATCGTACCAGGTATAGCGCCAGAGAAGGTATAGTGAAAATCAGCAGGAACAGCAATAACTGTGTATTCATTCCCAGGTCAGTAAAGCTGTGAACAGAGCTATCACCAAGTACACCACTCCTCGTCAGGAAAGTGGAGAATACCACCATGATAAAACTTAAAATAAAGAACAGGTAAGTAGTTCTGAGCGAATGACCGGTTGCATTAAATATCACCTGCGTATGTACACCAGCTACCAGGATCAGCCAGGGTACCAGTGATGCATTTTCCACCGGGTCCCAGGCCCAGTAACCTCCAAAGGTGAGTGACTCATAAGCCCATGCAGCACCCATCATAATTCCAAGTCCGAGTATACCTGCTGCGAACAGTGAATAAGGCAGCGCTTCACGGGTCCAGGTACCATAATCCTTTTTCCACAATCCAGCAATAGCGTAGGCAAAAGGAATAATGGAGGCTGCAAATCCAAGGAACAACACCGGTGGATGGATCACCATCCAGTAGTTTTGTAACAATTGGTTCAATCCCTGTCCATCTTGCATCTGCGGCAGATTCAGATAATCCGCCCTGGCAAACACAGGTGCATCTGCAAATTTTTCTCTTACCAGCAGGAAGGGATTACTTCCAATCATGGTATCCCCAATGTAAAGTCCCATCACCATGGTAGCCAGGCAGATCTGTGCAATTGCGATGACCGACATGATAGGAGCTTCCCACTTGGTTTTGCGGGCAATGAAATAAAGCCCGATTACCACATACCAGAAAGACCACAACAGGAAACTGCCCTCCTGGCCTTCCCAGAAAGCGGCCAGCAGGTATTCCGGATTCATATCCCTGCTGGTATGATTCCAGGCATAATAATACTCAAACTTGTGAGTAGCCATTATGTAAACCAGCAGAGCGAATACTGAGAGTATGGAAAATGCATTTATACCAAAGGCAATCCGGCCCAGCTTTTTCCAGCTTCGTTCATCTGAAAGATCCCGGGTATTGGTTGCTTTAAAATAAGAGATGGTTGCTACGAGAGCGGAAACCAGGGCCAAAACAATAAAAAAATGGCCCAGTTGCCCGGGCAATAGGTGTTCACCAATATAGTTCATGAGAGAAAGACATTAATTAGAGCTCAGGTTATTCTTGTTTGCTTCCACATCCTCCTTATACTTGGACGGACATTTCATTAACATTTCATCGCATTCAAATGTTCCATCTTTCATGCTGCCTTTCAAAACCAGTCGTTCACTTTTTTCAAAGTCGGTTGGTTTGGCATTGTGATAGATAACAGGTGTTGAATTTCCAAGCGTGTCAACAGCCACAAACCTCATATAGTTGGGATTTGTGATGGGGTCGTATTCCACCGGCTGGGACTTGTCTAGTTTGGCAATCAGGTGAACAAATTTACCTTCCTTTTGACGGGCGGAAGCAACGGTATCATAGGTGGTCAAATCACCCATAAAACTAATGAGTACGGCAATCGCTACGGCAATGAAAATCAGGATGATGATATGTGTCTTTTTCATACTCGCAATTCTAACTTCGCAAAGGTAGGTCAATTTAAGATAGTCAGGTCATTTGTTTACCCCATACAACTTATGGTTTTAATTTTGCATCTATGTACGGCTGTACTAACTTGCGGCCGTTTTAATTATTCAGTATGGACCTTTCCCAACACGACGCCAACAGCCTTGGCAACCCCAATAACAACCTCTTTGGATTGCCAACGGATGAGCAGAATGCCCGCCTGGTCATTGTTCCAGTGCCATGGGAAGTTACCGTTAGCTACAGTGCAGGTACAGCCCGTGCAGCTGATAATATCCTGAAGGCCAGTCTACAGGTAGACCTTTACGATGCCGAGTATCACGACTGCTGGAGACAGGGTTTTTTCATGCGGGAAGTCGATAAAAAGATTTTGTTAAAAAGTGATTACCTCCGCAAAGAAGCGGAACTCTACATTGATTATATCTCCAATGGAGACGACGTAGAAAAAAATAATTTCATGTGTCGCTCCCTCAAGGATATCAATGAAGGAAGTCTTTTTCTCAATAACTGGGTATATGCGCAATGCCGGGAACTTCAGTCCAAAGGAAAACTGGTGGGGTTATTAGGCGGCGATCATAGCACACCATTTGGCTTTATCAAATCCCTTGCTGAACAACACGAAGCATTCGGCATTCTTCAAATTGATGCCCATTGTGATTTGAGAAAACAGTATGAAGGTTTTAAATATTCCCACGCAAGTATTATGTACAATGTACTGGAAGAACTGCCACAGGTAAGTAAACTGGTACAGGTGGGCGTTCGGGATTTTTGTGATGAAGAAGTGGATTATATCCGCAACAGCAATAATAGGGTTCAATGCTTTTTTGACCGCGATCTTAAAAATCGTTTATACGATGGCGATAGCTGGAGAAACATCGTGGAAGATATCGTGGCCAGCCTGCCGCAAAAAGTCTATATCAGTTTTGACATTGACGGACTGGATCCCAAACACTGCCCCAATACCGGTACTCCTGTATTCGGCGGACTAGAAGCAGACCAGGTGTTTTACCTCTTCCGGAAAGTACATGAAAGCGGCCGGAAAATCATTGGTTTTGATCTCAATGAAGTGGGTGTGGGTGACAATGACTGGGATGCCAATGTGGGGGCCCGTGTATTGTACAAACTTTGTAATATCTTAACTGCTGCGAACCTCTAAATCCTATTTTCGCAGCCATGATCTACCAGTACGTAGTTACCTTAAAAAATAAATTCAGCGACACGATTGACCGATTTAGTATGCTGGTCTGTGGTGTCTCTGCCCTGCTTTTCCTGGAAGCTTATTTCTCCGGCAATGAAAAATTAATGATCCTGGTTTTAGGAGCTGTGCTGGTATTATTGTTAACAGCTTTTAATGCATACCGTATTTTAAAATTGAATAAAAGAGTACGGTTCAATTATCTTCTTATGTTAACCGGACTAGTATGGGCTGGTATGCCGGTTTACCCCTGGCTGAGTATTCCACTCATTCTGATGGGACTTATTGAACATCAGGCAAAAAAAGACCTGGAGATTGGGTTTTCGGATGAGGAAATCGTATTTAACAGCATTCCCCGCAAACATTACAGTTGGAATGAATTCACTAATATTGTGTTGAAAGACAACCTGCTTACCCTTGATTATGCCAATAACCGGCTCTTTCAGCGCGAAACCGTGGACGATGATGAGGATGATTGTGAAGAAGATGAATTCAATAGCTATTGTCGCCAACGCTTGAACGCCAGCCTGTAAATCCCCTCTATCTCTCTATCTTTGCGGGATGGCAAGTTCCCCTTTTCTCCTTTATTCAGATGGTAAAGGAAATATTTTCGAAGACGATACCCTTTATGCAACAGGCCGGTCTGGATGGGATGTGTACCCGGTTCCTGACGAAGACTGGATTCCCCTTCCCGATGGTGGCAATTTATATGAACTACCCGGCAGAAAAGGGATCGGTATTGATGTGGTGACCGGTGAGATGAGACTCTGTGAAAAAGGTTGGGCAGTGGCGGCGTTTATCCCGCCGGCACATACCGGTTTGTTTCTGGCAGCCTATGAAACCCAGCCCGATGCACCCACACTTCCGCTGTTCTGTTACACTGCAGCTGGCTGGATCAATGATCAGTTTGTGGTTCCGGCTGTCCGAATTGAGGCTGATATCCGGCAGGAATGTAAAGGCTATGATGATGCCATTATTCAATCCGGACTTTCAAAACTGGTGAGCGCTTTCCCTCATAATCGCCTGGTTCAGCACCTCGCTGATAACTGTTGTAACACCTACCACTGTCCGGCAGCCCGAAATTATTTCATGGGCCGCTGGGAATGCCCCGTGCCGGCCTCCCCAGCCTGCAATGCAAACTGCGTAGGCTGTATATCTCTTCAGCCGGATGAGGAAGTCATCGTATCCACACAGGATCGATTGAGTTTTCGTCCAAGTCCGGAAGAAATTGTTGAGTATACGGTGCCACACCTGGAGTCTGCCCCCTATCCGATCATCAGTTTTGGTCAGGGTTGCGAAGGAGAACCTTTACTGGTTTGGGATACCTTACGGGATGCCATAACCGAAATCCGCAAGCACACTACCAAAGGCAGTATAAATATCAACACCAACGGATCAAAACCCGATGCAGTAAAAGCCTTGTGTGAAGCGGGACTAAACAGTATCCGTGTTTCGACAAACAGTGCACGGCGGGAAATTTACATGCCTTATTACCGGCCGAATAATTATGATTTTGAAGATATCGTTGAGAGCCTGAAAGTAGTGCGCAGTTATGGCGGATGGACCTCCATCAATTATTTTGTGTTCCCGGGAATGACTGACAGTGTAGAAGAATACGAAGCTCTTAGAAAGCTTATCCGGGAAACCGATCTCTGTATGATCCAATGGCGCAATTTCAACATAGACCCCGACTGGTACCTGGGAAAAATTGGAGTAACCGATACAGGAGAGTGTATGGGGGTAAAACAACTGATGGAGTTGATCCGGGAGGAGTTTCCCAACCTGAAATTCGGTTATTACAATCCGCCGATTGAACGGATCAAAGGAAATTATGAACAGGATTTTGCGCATTGATGAAAACTGAAACAAAATCCTGGCTGGGTGTGCTGTTAGCTGTCATCGCCACCCTGATCTGGAGTGGAAATTTCATCATTGCCCGCTCGGTACATAATTCAATACCACCTGTTTCCCTGGCGTTTTATCGCTGGCTTTGTGCCACCCTTATCTTGTTGCCCCTGGTATGGAAAGACCGCGTTGCCATTGCCAGGGCAGTGCGTGAACAACCAGGCTACTACCTGGCCATCGGCATAACGGGTGTAAGTCTGTTTAACACACTTGTATATGTAGCTGGGAAATATTCTCCGGCTATCAACCTGGCACTGGTTGGTACTACCAGCTCACCGCTGATGGTAATACTGCTGGGCAGAATTGTATTTAAGGAGCGAATCAGCTGGTTACGCGCAATTGGTTTATTGCTTTGTATGAGCGGCATTCTTTTCCTGATGGCCAAAGGCAGCTGGGAAAATCTGCTGGCTTTGCGTTTTGGGAAGGGAGATCTCTGGATTCTTGCGGGAGCCCTCGCTTTTGCGATTTACACCCTGCTGGTGCGTAAGAAAAACGATTCTCTGAAGCCAGACTCCTTTCTTTTTCTGGCCTTTTTGATCGGCACTATTTGCCTGGTTCCATTTTATGCATGGGAATTGAATAGTTCTGTACCAGTTCAATGGAATCTTGGGCTGGCGGGGATCATTCTATACCTGGGACTTGGGGCATCGGTGATAGCTTTTCTTTGCTGGAATGGGGCTATCAGCCGAATTGGTGCAGTGAGAACCTCCCTGTTTGGAAATCTTATCCCGTTGTTCAGCAGTATTGAAGCCTTGTGGTTATTGAATGAACAACTGGGTTGGGTACACCTGATCAGTGGGTTGTTAATTTTATCCGGATTGGTATTGGCCAACCGGATCCAAAAACTTTAACAGGCTTTGAAACTGCACATGCTCCAAATCACGTAAAATTGTATCGTACCTTTAGCATACTAACCCAACACTATGGCAACCGAATTTGAAGTACAAAAAAATATCAGAGCAGGAGGATATACAGCACTTGTTGTAGTGCTGCTGTTGATTGTTCTGTTTTTTATAAGGTGGACGATACCGGTTCCACCTCCGCCTCCATTGGATGAAGGAATTGAAGTAAACCTCGGCAATAGTGATGAGGGATTGGGCGACGATCAACCTATGTCGCCCGAAAGTCCGGCTCCTGCAACCCCCGTTACTTATACCCCTCCCCGTGCAAGTGCTGCAGCAGCGGAAGATACACGCGATGTGGAAACAGACGATAGCGACGAAGAAGCACCGGTAGTTAAAACACCGGCCAAACCTAAACCCAATGCGACCAAAATTCCGGAGAAGGAAGAAGCCGTAAAACCAACCAAAGCTCCCGCTAAACCAGTGGAGAATCCAACTCCTGCCACTGCAAAACCCAAAGCAGTGTTTAAAGGTGTAAGTGGAACAGGTACAGGTGGCAATGAAGCAGATTCCTACCAGAAAGGAGGCAACCAGGGAATTGCAGGTGGCACCGGCGACCAGGGCAAACCTGGCGGCAACCCGAATTCCACCAATTATGAAGGAAATGGTGGAACAGGTAAATCCGGGGTATCCATCTCAAGAGGCTTGCAGGGCAGAAAAATAATTAGGCAGCCGAGTTTTGAGGATGATTTCAACGAAAATGCAAAAGTGGCTGTAGACATTCGCATTGATGCTGCGGGCAAGGTAATTTCTGCTGTTTATCAGCCAAAGGGATCAACCACTTCTAACAATAACCTGAAGGCCATTGCGATCCGGAAAGCCATGCAACTGAAGTTCAATAGTGGCAATGAAGAAGAACAAATAGGAACCATTGTCTTTAATTTCCGATTGAGAAATTAGAACTCCTAGTTTTGCAGGGATGAACTACGCGGAAACCATTGATTTTCTGTACAGCCGGCTGCCCATGTTCAGCAAACAGGGAGCAGGTGCGCTTAAAAAAGACCTGCACAATATCCGTGCGCTGGAACAGGCTAACGGAAACCCACATACTAAATTCAAAAGCATTCATATTGCCGGTACGAATGGCAAAGGCTCCACCAGTCATATGCTGGCTGCTATTTTGCAGAAAGCCGGTTATAAAACAGGTTTGTACACATCCCCGCATCTGAGAGATTTTCGGGAGCGTATCCGCATCAATGGTCAGATGATTCCGGAACAACGGGTGATTGAGCTTACAGAAGCTTACATCCCCCTCATGGATGCAATCGAGCCTTCTTTCTTTGAAATAACCGTAGCCATGGCATTTCAGTGGTTTGCGGAAGAACAGGTAGACATCGCAGTTATTGAAACCGGGTTGGGGGGAAGACTGGACAGCACCAATATCATCATCCCGGAATTATCCATAATTACCAATATTGGATGGGATCATATGCATATCCTGGGCAACGATCTGCCTACTATTGCTTGGGAAAAAGCAGGCATTATCAAAACAGGGATTCCAGTTGTAATTGGGGAAGCACTGGCGGAAACGCGGCCGGTATTTGAGCAGGCGGCCCAAGCAAAGCAGGCACGGATTCATTTTGCAGAAGAGGAACAGGAAATGGTGGAATGGAATTTTAGCAACCATCGTTTACAGGTTACCGTGAGACACCGAACTGCACAGGATGCCCTGCACCTGGAATTGGATTTGCCCGGATATTATCAGTTAAAAAACATCTGCACCGTTTTACAGGCTGTTGAATTGCTGAAGCAGCTGGGATGGAAAATTCCTGCAGGGGTGTTAAGGGAGGCACTTGTGCATGTGAAGCAGCTGACGGGCCTCCATGGTCGTTGGGAATTGATTGATCAGTCGCCCGACCTCGTACTGGATGTTGCCCATAATGAAGATGGTATACGGGCAATTCTGAAACAACTTGAACTGTGCAATTTTCACCACCTGCACCTGGTTATTGGCATGGTAAAGGACAAGGATGTTTCCAAAGTATTGTCTCTCCTACCTAATACTGCTACCTACTATTTTACCCAGGCCCAGATTCCCAGGGCCTTGCCTGTTGAAGAACTTAGAATAAAGGCTGCCGGCTTTCAGCTTTCCGGGAATGCCTACCCGAATGTAAACCTGGCTATCGCAGCGGCAAAAGCAGCAGCTGATAAACGGGATCTGATCCTGGTATGCGGCAGTGTTTTTGTAATTGGTGAAGTCAACCGGTAAAAGCCAGTTTTCCAGATTTGAGAAGGGCAAAAAACAGGCAGCTAACATGTAATGCCTGCACCAGTTCCTGCTTCCTGACTTTTTCCAGGAACTCTTCCATAGGCATCTCCAGCACTTCGATTTCTTCATTGTGATCCAGTTGTTGTTCCTGTGTTTTTACTCCACCGGTTGCCAGGAATAATTCCGTATAATTGGTGAGCACTCCCGGGTTGGCGGCCACTCTTCCAACCCATTCTACCTTATCAAAACGATAACCTGTTTCTTCCAGCAATTCACGGTGCATGGCTGTGGCAAAATCTTCGCCGGGATCTACGAAGCCTCCGGGGAATTCAAGCACCACTTTTTTAATTGGATGCCGGTATTGATTCACCAGTAATACTTTGTTGTCTGCAGTCAGTGCCAGGGCTGTAGCGGAAGTTGGCATCTCCACTACAAAATAGGGATCTATGATCGCACCATCTTCCCGTTGACAGCGATCTCGCCGGGCTGTGAAATAAATATGTTCACTGATGTATTCAGATTCGAGAGTCTTCCATTTCATAGAACAAAGAAACAGTAAATCGGTCAGTTGCCGTTGACTACCAGCCCATTCTTTCCCTAAGACTGGTAATATGTGCCACATGGTGCCGGCCGTGCCAGCTATACATACCCAATAGATGCCAGCAATTCATCACCTTACCATGTTCGGGGTGTATGACTGATCGATTCATCAGGGTTGTTTCGTCTAATCCCTTTATCAGTTCATACCAGCGACTGTGAAGCGCATGCAGGAGTGTAAGTGATATATTCACCGGCAGTGCTTCCACATCCGGCAATTTGGCCCAGGCTTCTTCATCGTAAGGTTTAATAGTTGGTTGCTCTTCCGTTAAGGCCAGCTTAAACCGGATGATTGCATTCATATGACTATCGGCTACATGGTGTACCACCTGGTGAAGAGTCCATCCTCCTTCCCGGTAGGGTGTATGTAATTGAGCTGCATCCAGATTCAGAACAGCATTTTCCAGTAGTTGCGGGAGATATTTAATATCAGTAATCCATTCCTGAAATTTTTTTTCAGAATAAGGCACTGGCTCGAAATGACCGATAGGATAACGCATGATATGAAGTGTGAATTATGAAGTATGATTTATGAAGTGGGAATTATTTACGGATGAAAAGTTGGGTATAGTAGAAGCGACCCGTAACGTCTTTTGAAACACCGATGCCGGTCAGGTTGTAGGGACCTTCAATATTTTTCCGGTGTGTCGGACTATTGATCCATCTTTTCACTACTTCTGCTGCACTCATGTTTCCTACCGCCACATTTTCTGCAGATCCTACGATTCCTTCCAGGCGCTGGCTGATTCGTTTTACCCTCGCCCCATAACCACCATGGCCGAATGCTACCTGCTTGCGCGCCATCGCCTGGCTGTGCACACTCGCTTCTGTTGCGATTACCGAATTCGCCTTCAAAGCAGGCAAACCTTTTTTCTTCCGGTAATCATTTACTTCCTTAAGAATATCCTGCTCAAGAGAACTTGCTGAAACTGTTGCGGTAGCGCCGCCACCTGTCTTTTCAGTTTTAATACCGGGATTTGTTTTGCAGGAAATGCCTACGGCAATCAAAAAGAGGAAAAAGATCCGGATAACAGATTTCACCATATTCGCAGATTGCTTACAAGGCTAAAGATAATAATTATTATCCCGCCATGCAGCCCTCCAGTTCAGCCATCATGTTACTGCTGCCGGCAAAGAAAGGGGATCGCTGGTGCAGCCCCTCCGGTTGCAATTCGAGGATCCTGTTTTTACCATCTGTAGCCTTGCCACCTGCCACTTCCAGGATAAACGCAAAGGGATTGCATTCATACATCAACCGCAACTTACCTTCCGGTTTTTTGAGAGTGCCCGGATACATAAAGATCCCGCCCTTAATGAGATTTCTATGTACATCGCTTACCATACTGCCGATGTATCGCTGCGTATAAGGTCCACCGTTAGTTTCATTCTTTTGCTGACACCGGGTGATATATTGCCTCACACCTTCTTCATATTGAAAGTAATTACCGTGATTGACTGAGTATATCTGGCCATCAGCAGGACATTTCATATCCGGGTGGCTTAAACAGAATTCTCCAATGGAAGGATCAAGCGTAAAGCCATTTACTCCTCGCCTGGTAGCGTAAACCAGCATGGTACTGCTTCCATAAATAATATAACCTGCCGCTACCTGGTGAATGCCTTTCTGGATGAAATCAGCCTGGGTACAGGGTTTACCTACTTCGCTGGTGCGTCGAAAAACAGAAAATATGGTACCGATAGAAACATTTACATCAATATTGCTGCTGCCATCCAGCGGATCGTATAATACCACATATTTGGATTGATTACTGACCTCGTCATCAAACACCACCACATCATCCATTTCCTCACTACCGATACCGGCACAACTGATCCCGTGGCGCAGTACACCCATCATCTGGTTATTAGCAAAAACATCAAGTTTTTTCACTTCTTCTCCCTGAACATTTACGCTTCCGTTATTACCAAGGATGTCTACGAGTCCGGCTTTGTTTACTTCCACATTGATCCGTTTGGCGGCTAATCCAATATCACGAAGCAGGTTACTAAGCTGGCCGGTGGCCTGTGGAAAATTACGTAATTGCTGGATGGTGAATTCGTCCAGGGTAAGGACCTGTCTGTTTACAGTTAGCATGGTAGCAGTCGTTTGTCGTGCAACAAAAATAGAAGGATTTAACTGACCCAACGCTGTTATCTTTGGCAAAATTTCCAGTTTTCATGCAGGTATTTAAATTCGGGGGAGCCAGTGTCAGTACCACTGAACGAATCCGTGCCCTGGTCCCTATTTTTCATCAATTCAGGGATCAGCAACTTTTGGTAGTTATTTCTGCAATGGGTAAAACCACCAATGCCCTGGAAAAGGTAGCCCATGCATTTTATGATGTCAATAGAGATGCCGCCCTGCAATTATTTCAGGAAATAAAGCAGCAACACCTGCAAACGGCCGGTGATTTACTAAATACCGGATATGCTGCCTGTGAAGAACAGCTTACGAATTTTTTTACAGAAGTGGAATGGCTGCTGCATGATCAGCCGGTGCAATCATTCGATTACTATTACGATCAGATTGTTTGTATTGGCGAACTGCTCTCTACGGCTATTGTCAGCGCCTTTCTGAATGAAGCCGGCATTCTTAACCAATGGCTGGATGTGAGAGATGTACTTCGCACGGATGACAATTTCCGTGATGCAAATATCGATTGGGAATACAGTGCTCTTAAAGTTAATCAGGTGGTTAATCCCTTGTTCAGTAAAACCAGCATTGTACTTACGCAGGGATTCATTGGCTCAACGGATGAAAACGAAAGCACCACCCTTGGTCGGGAAGGAAGTGACTATAGTGCTGCTGTATTCGCAAACCTGCTGGATGCCAGTGCACAAACCATTTGGAAAGATGTTGCAGGTGTAATGAATGCAGATCCCAAATGCTTTCCGGATGCACAACTCATCTCCACTCTAAATTATACGGAAGTAATTGAAATGGCCTATTATGGAGCCCAGGTAATACACCCG
Source organism: Flavihumibacter fluminis (assembly GCF_021491375.1). Taxonomy (GTDB): domain Bacteria; phylum Bacteroidota; class Bacteroidia; order Chitinophagales; family Chitinophagaceae; genus Flavihumibacter; species Flavihumibacter fluminis. The sequence goes on along the minus strand of NZ_JAKEVY010000002.1, from coordinate 813,966 downwards.
AAAACCATCAAGCCGCTTCAGAACAAAAGTATCCCGTTACAGGTAAAGTGTTTTCTTGATACCAGTTTGCCTGGCACCCTCATTCACAACAAGCCGGTGAAAGATCTGCCACCCATCATTGTATGGAAAGAAAATCAGGTACTCCTTCAATTTAAATCAAAAGATTTCTCCTTTGTTGGAGAACAACCCGTTGCACAGTTGTATCAAACATTTGCTCATTTATCGCTTCGGCCCAATATGACACAGAATGGAGCCATCAGTTTTACCTGCGTGCTGGATGATAACCCGGAAAAAATGGATGAACTGGCACATTCAGCAGCGGGCCAGTTTGAAGTTACCGTAGAAAAAGGGTTGTCGCTGCTTACCATACGTCACTTTATACCAGAGCTTTTCGAAAAACTAAGTGCCGGAAAAAAATTGGTACTGAAACAGGAAACAACAGAGACAGTGCAGGGGCTTTTTAGAAGTGAGACGTGAGACGTGAGAATGGAGGAATGGAAGATGGAGGAGTGGAGGAATGGAGCAAAGGAAGAATGGAGACAAAGGAAACGGGAGACAATCTTTTATTGTTTTTGAGCGGATGTACCAAGTCGGTACGCAAAGAATACAGTTGTGATCAGAATCAGCAGCTGAACCAGTAGCAAAAAATTGGTTAGGGTTTGGGATATTGGGTCTGGTTGCGGAACTGGAAAATGTTGCTGTCCAGATTCAGTTAACGGCGGATATACGGACCAACCTGTTGTTGCAACCTGTGATAGTTTATTTATGAGGAAACCTAATGACCACACCAGGAAAATTCCGGAAGTTAATAGTATCCAATAATTATAAGTGGAAGAAAATTTCCGGATGCTTGTTTTGATGATAAATAATGAAAAAGTAGTGAAAAAAAACAAAGGCATCAGCAATAGCCATCTTTGAACTACATAATAAGTATCATGCAAGTGGATATCTATTGTACCCGCAAAAACAAAACTACCGATTAAGATTCTGGTTAGTAGAAAGGTCAATAAGATAGAAAGTATGCCCCAAACCAATTCCGGTAATAGCTGCCGCACCCCTTTTGCCATCAAATGGACTATTCAAATTAGATTATCCCCAATCACACTTCTAAATTCTTACTTCTAAGTTCTCACTTCATACTTCACACTTCCATTAGCTTCCAACCTGTACCCCTGGCAACTTATTTTCAATTACGATTGTCTGCTTCAGTTTCATTGGTACCGATTTACCTTCGCGGACCGCAGGTAACCAATCGGACATTTCTTCAAGGGCATCCAGCAGGTGTTCATTGAGCAAATCATTGCCACCACGGATGATGCGTGGGTTTAAAACCTTGCCTTTTGCAGTTACGATGAATTCCACCAATACATACGCAGTATGCTGGTCATCGTTAAGATAGGGGCCCAGTTTTTTATTCAAATCCCTTAGGTATTGCCGGAAGGCATCCGAACCACCGGGAAACTCCGGTAATTTATGAACGGTAGTGGGAATTTCTGATTCATCAAATTCGGTAAGCTTGCGTTTCTTTTTAACCACTGGCGGAGGCAGTACCTTTTTTTCAGCACTGGGTAAGGCATTTCTCACTTCTTCATCCAGCACATAACTGCCACGGTTATTCACCATGATCAGCGGCAATTGTTTGTGTTTTTCGAAATAATAAAACACTTCCTTCAAACTGTTGGCGAGATGAGCATAATCTGCAAAATCACGCACATATCTGCCCAAATAATCTGCACTCTTTTTTACATTGAAGCGTACTGGGAATATATGAACCGGAATGAAGTCCTGCCCGGATGATTTGGCATAAGTAGCCAGTGCATACAACTCTTCGATCTGGGAATCGGTAATCGGGATACAACCTGTAGTAACACAACTGCCATGAATATAGATGTCTCCACCTGGCTGAATGGCATCACTCAGGTAGCGATCCGATGCGTTGGGATAATTTAAGCCCAGCGATAAATGGTAAACACTGCGTGGATTAAATTCATTGATGTAATAGAATCCTTCTGGTACCTGGTAATCACCCTCCATCCGTTTGGGGCCTAATGTGCCTGCCATGGCACAAACCTTGTAGGTTTTAAACAGCTGGAAAGGTTCTTTTTTATCGTTTTTAACCCATACTTCGAGCTGGCTGTCATATTTGAAGGAACGCAGGTAAATATATTTGGCTGGCCAGGACAATCCCTTTTCCATAAACTGTCGACGAAGACTGTCTTCTTTTTTGCGAAGGATATCATGGAGGCGGGGAAAGTTTCGCTGGTAATCTGCAAAACTGGCATTGTAGGCAGTTTGCGAGAATCCAGCAAGTACCCAGCTAAGGATCAATAGGGTGATGCTGATTTTTTTCATAGTTGATCAGAACAGCACTAAAATAGTACAAACAATTGATAAGAAAGCTATAAAATAATCCCCGGAAACGCTGTTCCGGGGATGTTTATTATAAATTACCTCTTTTTTCCTGCTCCCGTTCAATAGCTTCGAACAAGGCTTTGAAATTTCCCTTTCCAAAACTTTTTGCTCCTTTTCGCTGAATGATCTCAAAAAACAGGGTGGGTCGATCCTCCACCGGTTTGGTGAAGATCTGCAATAAATACCCTTCCTCGTCACGATCTACCAGGATGCCCAGCTTGCGTAAGGGTGCCAGTTCTTCATCTATTTGTCCCACCCGATCCAATAATTCATCGTAATAAGACCCAGGCACTTTCAAAAACTCCACTCCTCTTTGCTGCAATGCCGTAACCGTTTCAATAATATTATTGGTAGCTAGGGCCACATGCTGGCATCCTTCTCCATTGTAAAAATCCAGGAATTCTTCCACCTGGCTTTTTTTCTTACCCTCTGCGGGTTCATTTATGGGGAATTTCACATATCCGTTTCCGTTAGACATCACCTTGCTCATCAAAGCAGAATATTCTGTTGAAATATCCTTGTCATCAAAACTCAGAATATTACGGAAGCCCATTACATTTTCATAAAATCCAACCCATTTTTCCATCTGGTTCCAGCCCACATTTCCGACGCAGTGGTCAACATATAAAAGCCCGGTTTCAGTGGGATTATATTCCGATTTCCAGGCCCGGTAACCCGGAAGAAAAGGTCCTGAATAGTTGTTGCGCTCTATAAAAAGGTGAACTGTATCCCCATAGGTTTTAATCCCGCTCATAATCAGTTCGCCGTATTCATCTGTCAGACGCTGTGGTTCCATATAGGAGTCTGCGCCCCGCAATGTGGTTTCATTCCATGCTTTTGTGGCATCCTCGACCCGAAGCGCAAGCATTTTAACTCCATCCCCATGACGATAAATATGATCGGCGATTGCATTATCAGGACGAAGAGGGGTGGTAAATACGAAAGTTAGTTTATGTTGCCGCACTGCATAACTCGCACGGTCCTTTACCCCGGTTTCCGGGCCTGCGTAGGCCAGGCTCTGGAACCCAAAGGCGGTCTTGTAAAAATGAGCGGCCTGTTTGGCGTTCCCTACATAAAATTCTACATAATCCGTTCCCTGCAAGGGAAGAAAATCAGTTGCAGCATGCTGCTGAAGTTTGGATAATACCTGGTTCATTTTGCGGGTAATTAAAAGAAATGAAGAATTGGGGCCGGGAATCCGGACCTGTCGAAAACTTAAACCAGTGAAGTTGAATCCATCGCCAATGACTCCATCAGCAGACAGTACTGCTGCCGGTGATCGGAAAACAGTTTATGTGGATAATCCGGAGTCATGGTACAAATATAAGAATCCTGAACCTGCAGGCAGCGGAATCATTATTTTTGCGCCATGAAAAAAGTTGGAATACTTGGAGGCGGACAATTGGGAAGAATGTTGTTACAGGAAGCGGCTAATTATCCGGTCGAAACATGGGTAATGGAAAACGATCCCACCTGCCCTGCTGCTCATCTCTGCCATCATTTTGTAACCGGAAATATTCGCTCCTTTGATGATGTATACCAATTTGGCAAACAACTGGATGCAATTACCATCGAAATTGAATCCGTAAACGTGGATGCGCTGGAACAGTTAGAAAAAGAAGGTGTAAAAGTGATTCCGAAGCCGTCCGCGCTGAGAACCATCAAGAATAAAATAACACAGAAAGAATTTTACCAGGCCAATGGCATTCCTACTGCCGCATTTGTAACGGTGGCCAATAAAGAAGCGCTCAAATCCCATTTGGAATTTTTACCGGCTGCACAAAAACTGGGCGAAGGCGGATACGACGGAAAAGGAGTTCAATTACTCCATTCATTTGAGGAATTTGAACTTGCCTTCGATGCACCCAGTGTATTAGAAAAAAAAGTGGCCATTGAAAAGGAAATTGCAGTGCTGGTAGCCATCAATAATAAAGGAGAGCAAGCCATCTACCCCCCTGTTGAAATGGTATTCGATCCCAATCTGAATTTGCTGGATTACCAGATTGCTCCGGCAGACCTGGAAGACAAAACACTCTGGAGAGTGGAGGCCATTGCACTGAAACTGGTGAAAGCACTTGAATCTCCGGGTTTGTTTGCAATTGAACTCTTTATAGACAAAGACGGAGAAGTACTGGTAAATGAAGCAGCGCCAAGGGTGCATAACAGCGGTCATCACACTATTGAAGCCCATTCCTCCTCCCAGTATGATATGTTATGGCGGATCCTGTTAGATTTTCCACTTGGATCTACCACTGCACTGCTGCCCTCTTCCCTGGTCAATTTGATTGGTGAACCCGGTTATTCAGGAGACGTAAACTATGAAGGATTGGAGGAAGTATTAAATATGGAGGATGTGTATGTTCACCTCTATGGTAAAAAACAAACGAAGCCAGGTAGAAAAATGGGACATGTTACTGTACTTGGTAAGGACAGGCATGACCTCGTAAGGAAAGCCCACCAGATCAAACGCATTTTAAAGGTGAAGAGTTAAAAGTCATTCCTAATCTGTCTTTTCCAATCATCCTGATTAATCACCGTTCATCCCAAGAAAATAGGAAACTGTAGTGATTTGACGACTTCTGAAAAGCCTGCCAACATTAGGCAGGATTTATCTGTTAATTTTACCATTGACCCAACATTAAATCAGGGAAAATTCATGCGATCAATATCCAGTGTGTTCACTTTTTTACTTCTCTCCGGTCTTATTGGAGGGTTGAATTCCTGTAAATCAGATGACAAGAAAAAAATTGCCCCTCCTGCTGCAGGAACATCGGCACGGCCATCCCAAGTGATTAAAGTAGAGGCGTTCATTCTCAAACCCGGATCCGTAAGTGAGAAACTGGAAGTTCCAGGTACCCTGATGCCCTATGAAGCAACAGAATTAAGGCCTGAGGTTTCCGGAAGAGTAACCCAATTGAATATCCGGGAAGGGCAACAGGTCGGCAAGGGTACTTTGCTGGTTAAACTGTATGATGATGATCTTCAGGCTCAATTAAAAAAATTACAGGTGCAGTTAAATATCTACGAACAAACTGCCAGTCGCCAGGCAGAACTCTTAAAAATAGATGGTATCAGCAAGCAGGAATATGACCTCAGTGTACTGCAGGTAAATAACATCAAAGCAGATATGGAGTTAATCCGTACCTCCATTGAAAAAACAGAAATCCGGGCCCCTTTCTCTGGTCGCCTTGGATTGCGCAATGTGAGTCTGGGTGCCTATGTAACACCAGCCACACTGATCACCAATATCCGCCAGGAAAATGAATTGAAACTGGAATTCACTGTACCGGAAAAATACAGTAGCCGCATTAAAGCAGGCTCGATGGTACGATTCAGCATAGAAGGACTGGACAAAACGATCCCGGCAAAAGTGCTGGCAACTGAAGAAGCAGTTATGGAAGACAGCAGAAGCCTTCGCATCCGTGCTGTAGTGCTGGGTAAGGCACCCCAATTGATACCAGGTGCATTCGCTAAAGTGCAACTGGATTTCGGAAAAGACAACAATGCGCTGATGATCCCAACCCAGGCTGTAATACCCCAGGCGAGATTCAAAAAAGTGATTGTTTACCGGGATGGAACTGCCGTATTTGAAACCGTAACAACCGGAGTAAGAGATAGCAGTTATGTACAAATCATAGAAGGATTGAAAGCGGGAGATACTATTGTAACAACCGGCCTGCTTTCCATTAAACCGGAAGCCAAAATTGCCATATCCAAACTTAATTAAGCAGCCATGAATATATCCGAACTGAGTTTACGGCGGCCGGTTCTGGCCATCGTAATGAATGTGGTGATCATCGTTTTCGGATTGATCGGTTATAAATTTCTGGGGGTTCGGGATTACCCGGCGATTGATCCCCCTGTTGTTAACGTTCGAACCTCTTACCCCGGAGCCAACGCAGACATCATAGAATCCCAGATTACAGAGCCCCTGGAAAAAGCCGTGAATGGTATTGCCGGTGTAAAAAATATTACTTCCAGCAGTAGCCAGGGCACTTCCAATATTACCGTTGAGTTTGATTTATCCATCGACCTCGAAGCTGCCGCCAATGATGTTCGGGATAAGGTTTCACAAGCAGTTCGATCTCTACCAGATGATCTGGATGCCCCCCCGGTTGTGTCCAAAGCAGACGCCAGCTCCGATGTAATCATCTCCATGACCGTTCAGAGTAATACGCGCAACCAGTTACAGGTAACAGAGTATGCCACCAATAACCTGCTGGAGCGACTTCAAACCATTCCGGGTGTAAGTGGAATACAGATCTGGGGTGAGAAACGGTATGCCATGCGGATCTGGTTCGATCCGGCTAAATTATCAGCCTATGGATTAACTCCAGGGGATGTACAGACCGCTTTAAGAACCCAAAACATTGAATTACCCTCCGGAAAAATATCCGGTAATGCTACTGAACTTTCCGTACGAACCTTCGGCTTACTCAATACCGAAGAAGAATTCAATAATATCATTATTAAAAACGTGGCAGGCTCCGATATCAAACTGAAAGATATTGGTGAAGCCGTATTGGGACCTGAGAATGAAGAAACCGTGCTGAAAGAAAGTACTATCCCAATGATTGCCCTGGCCCTTGTGCCTCAGCCAGGTTCAAACTATGTAGCCATCAGTGATGAGTTCTACAAACGCTATGAACAGATCAAAAAAGATGTGCCGGAGGACATTTCTCTTGACATCGCACTGGATCAGACGAAATTTATCAAGCGCTCCATACTGGAAGTAGAAGAAACCCTGATCATTGCCTTTGTTTTGGTGGTATTGATTATTTATTTCTTTTTCCGCGACTGGATCATAGCCATCCGACCGCTGATTGATATCCCTGTGTCATTGATAGGAGCCTTTTTCATTATGTACCTTTTTGGATTTACCATCAATGTACTGACCCTGCTGGCAATTGTACTGGCAACCGGCCTGGTGGTGGATGATGGTATTGTGGTAACAGAAAATATCTTCAAAAAAATGGAGAAGGGCATGGATAAATGGCAGGCTGCAAAGGAAGGCTCAAAAGAAATATACTTTGCAGTAATTGCGACCTCCATTACACTCGCCGTGGTATTCCTGCCGATCGTTTTCCTGGAAGGGTTTGTTGGACGACTCTTCCGTGAATTTGGAATTGTTGTGGCAGGGGCGGTATTAATATCGGCATTTGTATCACTAACACTCACACCTGTACTAAACGTAAAGCTCACCCGAAAATCACAGAAACCATCCTGGTTCTATCGGAAAACAGAGCCCTTTTTCGTGGGAATGGAAAATCTGTATCGCCGTACCCTGTCCGGGTTTATGAGAGTACGCTGGATTGCCTTCCTGATCATTGCAATATGTTTTGCAGCCATTTATTTTATTGGCACCAATATGCAGTCTGAACTGGCTCCAATGGAAGATCGCAGCCAGTTCCGTTTGTCTATAACGGCACCCGAAGGAACTTCCTTTGATTACATGGATAACTATATTGACCGGATCGGAAGTTTCATGCTGGATTCAGTTCCTGAAAAGCGTGTAATGATCACCGTTACAGCTCCCGGTTTTTCAGGTACAGGTTCAGTGAACACCGGTTTCCTGCGGATGACGCTCGTGGATCCTGATGAGAGAGTTCGAAGTCAGCAACAGATTGTAGATATGGTAAACCGTAACCTGGGAAGGTTTAATGAAGGTCGCGCTTTCGCAATCCAGGAGCAGACCATCCAGGTGAACAGAAGAGGTGGATTGCCGGTTCAGTTTGTAATCCAGAATGTAAACTTTGAAAAGATCCGGGAAATACTTCCGAAATTCCTGGAAGAAGCCAATCGAAGCCCGGTATTCCAGGGGGTTGATGCCGATTTGAAATTCAACAAACCAGAACTGCGCCTGAATATAGATCGTCTTAAGGCAAGTCAGCTTGGTATTTCAGTAGAAGATATATCATCCACACTACAACTGGCGCTCAGCAATCGTCGCCTCGGCTATTTTACGAAAGACGGTAAACAATACCAGGTAATCGGGCAGCTGGCCAGAAACGATCGGGATGAGCCTACTGATTTAAAAACTGTATATGTACGGAGTTCTACAGGGCAGGTAGTATCGCTTGATAATATTGTAAGCTTTGAAGAGGAAACCACCCCACCAACCATCTACCATTTTAACAGATATAAATCCGCAACAGTATCAGCCGGACTCGCACCTGGTAAAACCATCGGTGATGGGATTAAAGAAATGGAAAAGATTGCAGATGGCTTACTGGATGAAAGTTTTTCAACTGCATTATCGGGGTCCTCAAGAGATTTCCAGGAAAGCTCAAGTAATACCAGCTTTGCATTCCTGCTGGCATTGGGATTGATTTTCCTGATCCTTGCAGCGCAGTTTGAAAGTTTTATTGATCCATTCATTATCATGTTTACCGTTCCGCTGGCAATAGCCGGAGCGCTGATTGCCTTGTGGATCTTTGACCAGACCCTTAATATTTTTTCACAGATCGGGATGATCATGCTGATCGGACTGGTTACCAAAAATGGTATTCTTATTGTGGAATTCGCGAACCACAAACGCATGGAGGGAATGGCAAAATCTCCGGCAGTAATTGATGCGGCAGTAAGCAGGCTGCGCCCCATTCTGATGACCAGTCTGGCTATGGCACTGGGAGCTTTACCCCTGGCACTTTCCCTGGGAGCCGCTTCCACCAGCCGTATTCCATTAGGTATTGTAATCACAGGAGGTATCATGTTTTCACTGATCCTTACCCTTTATGTGATTCCTGCCATGTACTCCTATTTATCGTCCAAGAAAAAAACGCATAGTGAACTCGATGAGGTAATTACCGTTCCGGTATCTGCCTGATCAATCGAACAGTTTTATGACACGCAGCCTACTTCTTATACTACTTGTAATTCTTTCCCTGAACCAAAGCATGGCACAGCAGGTGCTGACAGTGGAAGCGGCCGTTGACCTGGCACTCCGGAATAATTATGATATCCGGTTGGCGAAAAACGACTCCAGTTCCTTTGCATTGGACAACGATTATGCATGGGCCGCCTTTTTGCCGAGATTCAATGGTACAGCTACCAAAATCTGGAATACCAATGCCCAAAAACAGGAGCTGGCCAATGGTTCCAAAAGAGACACTTCCGGATTGCGTTCGAGTACCCTGCAGGCATCCCTCAATATGAACCTCACCCTGTTTGACGGATTCAAAATGTTTGCCACACGGGAACGGGTAGCCGAAATTGAAAAACTGGGCATCCTGTCGTTACGCAACCAGGTGGTGAACACAACGGCAGCGGTGATCAGCAATTACTATAATATTGTTCGCCAAAAGCAACAATTGAAAGCCATACTCGAACAAAAGAGTATCAGCGAGGAAAGAGTGAAACTGGCTGATAAAAAATTGAGTGTCGGACTAGGAGCAAAGCCAGAATTATTACAGGCCAAAGTCGATCTGAATGCATTTACCGCCTCGCAATACCAGCAAAACACCCTAATCGAACAATTAAAGGAACAGCTTAATCAATTGATTGGCTTTGACAAGAACGCGGTCTATGAAGTAGTGGATTCCATCCCTATCAGACAGGATCTTACGCTGGATGAAATCCGCACCGATCTGGAAAATCAGAGTCCGCAATTGCTTTTGGCCCGCAAAAACATTGATATTGCCAAACTGGTGTTCAAAGAACGTGTTGGAGACAGATATCCTGTTGTCAGTTTCAATTCGGCTTATAACCTGAACCGATTGACCAACCAGGCTGTTATCAACAACTTTACCCCCCTCTTCAACCGAAACCTGGGCTTTAATTACGGACTTAGTGTAACCTTACCGATACTGAATGGCTTAAATGCCAAACGGCTGCAACAACAGGCCAGGATCGGTATCATGCAGCAGGAATTGTTACTGGATAATACCCGTACGCTGCTGGATGTGCAGATTAACAATGCATTTCGCGATTATGAGTTACAAAAGAAGAACCTGGCTCTTGAAGAGGACAACATACTGCTTGCCAAGGAAAATGTATTCATTGCACTTGAACGATTCAAACAGGGAGTCAGCACCTACCTTGAATTAAGAGAAGCACAGATCAGCCTGGCTGATGGTTATAACCGGCTGATTGCAGCCCGATTCAATGCCAAACTCGCTGAAATTGAATTAATGCGCTTAAAAGGTGTGACTGAATACTAGAAATTCCGGTTCTTTGCGCAAACAAATACCCGCCATTCTATATGTCAACTTCAACAAATCCACAGGTAGGCATCATAATGGGATCCGATTCTGATCTTCCCATTATGCAGGCTGCAGCAGATATCTTAACAGAATTTGGGATTGCCTATGAACTGACCGTGGTTTCCGCCCACAGGACCCCGCTCAGAATGGTGAGTTATGCGCAAACCGCAAGAGAAAGAGGACTGAAGATTATTATAGCAGGAGCAGGTGGCGCAGCTCATCTTCCTGGAATGGTAGCATCCATCACGTCCCTTCCGGTAATAGGTGTTCCTATCAAATCATCCAATTCCATCGATGGATGGGATTCCGTTTTATCCATACTTCAAATGCCAAATGGTATACCGGTAGCAACGGTCGCCCTTAATGCAGCTAAAAACGCAGGTATTCTCGCCGCTACCATGATCGGTGCTTTTGACAGCGCTATTGGTAATAAAGTAACCGCCTACAAGCAACAACTCGAATCAGAAGTATTGGTAAAAGTGGAAAAACTAAAGCAAAACGGAAACCCCAACAAGTATGATTTATGAAGTAAGAAGTGAGAATTATGAAGTATGAATTGAGAATCAGGATTACGTGTTAGTCTCTAATTCATACTTCACAATTCATACTTCACAATTCTAAATGCCTGTTCCAATGGCGGGCTTTCAGAATAGATTTTATCAATAAATGCCGGCCCATGCTGTGCATAGTAAGGCAGAAAATTCTCTACTCTTTCCTGTAATGCATTATTGGGAAAAAGGATGTTTCGAATAGCTTGTAACTGGCGCGACTGATCACTGAATTTTCTTTTTTCAGCACGAAGCATTTTTTTCTCCAGTTCCTTTAACCGATGCAGCATTTGTTTTTCCAATGCCTGCACATGGGGCACCAAGGTGGTATCTATTTTTCCGGCAAGGTTTTGAAGATGCTGATAAAAGGCTTGCGAATCACGCAACTCTGAACTTAAATGCACCTGTACAGAACTATCACGTTTCACCAGTTGATTCATCAATTCATCCGTTGGCTGAAAAAAATCAGGAAGGGTAAAGCCCATGCGATCAATTTTGGCCGCCAGGTTTTCCGGTATCAGTAAAAATGAATTACGTAACACCTGAACAGGATAGGGAACTTTGTAATGCTGAAACAACTCTTTCAATTCAAGCCAATAAGCCAATTCTCCCCCACCCCCTATAAAAGCGATATTGGGTAGAATCGTTTCCTGGTACAAACCACGAAGGATTACATTCGGACTGAACCGTTCAGGAAATTGCTCCAACTCGTTTTTCATTTCCTCCTCTGTAAACGCAATTCCGGTATCTACTACCGCAAACCCATTCTCCGTTCTTTCAATCCGGTTTCGGATATCATCTTTCAAATAAAATAAATTAATGGAACGAGGATTGGCCTGTACTTTATAGGAAGTTGATAAGCGACTAACCGTATCCGTTACTATGGCAGATGCCGTTTGATTAAAGAGATCATCTTCAAATACCGGCTGCATGATTCTTTTTAAATCTGGTTGATCAGCGATCAGCACCACCAATCCATATTGCCTGAATAATTCATGCACCAGGTGGAAGGTGGCGGTTTGTATATCCTTTGAACCAAGATAAGCTGTTCGTAGCAGTCCCACTAATTGCGGGCCGTAAGGAAGTACAGAAAGTTGGCCCTCAATTCGTTGCAGTAAAGGTTCAAGCCCTTTTGTTTGCATCCGTCCCACTGCTCCTTTCTGATTTGTATTCCAAACAAGCTTCTCCCCGCCCAGATTGATTTTTCCCAGTTCATCCAGGTCGGCATCCTCACTGCCCATATAAAAAACCGGTACAAAAGAGGACGTTGGATACCGCTCCCTCAAACTTTCAGCAAGCCTGATCGCATGCAGAATTTTATATATGAAATATAAATATCCCGTAAAAATATTGGGCTGATGTGCCGTACACACTGTATAGGTAGTTGGCTCTGCCAACAATTGGATTGCCTTATCAACTGCTGCCTCACCATTCAGTCCGGCCGCTTTGTATTGTTGTTCCAATGCTTCCACCAATACCTTCCGGTTCACCGGAGCAAGCTCACGTGCATTCATTGCAGCTTCCATGCCCGCCCAGGAAACGGCATGCTGATAAAAAGGACGAAGTTTTTCATCTCCGCTTATATAATCCAGTACGATATCGTTATAAAATCCGGTAGCTGCATAAGGCAGACTACTAACAGAAGACAGACTGGTTGTATGGGTCATGTTAATATAATCAGATGTAAAAGAAGCACGAAGTTCCATGCAGATAGAACAAGTTGCTGCCAATAAAGTTATAAATCCTTATTAGGATTCGATGAACCAAACCTAGTTAAACCGTTCCGGATCAAATGGCCGCAAATCCATGGAGGGTTTCTCTTCATTCGCCAGTTCACTGATTAATTGTCCAGTACCGGCTCCCAGGCTCATGCCAACCATTGAATGCCCTGTGGCGAATAACAGGTTTTTATACCTGGAACTTCTCCCTATATAAGGCAGACCATCCGCTGAACAGGGGCGGAACCCATACCAAACATTTGCCTCATCTGCCCTGGGTAATTGAAAATCGGGGAAATATCGCTGAACGGCATTTAAAATACCTTCTACCCTGCTTAACCGGGGTGGTTTATTCAGGGATGTTATTTCCATAGTGCCCCCAAACCGGATTTTATTCCCATCCATGGGCGTTAGCGCTACCCTGCCTTCCATCAATACGGCAGGATGATTGAGTTTATTGGGTGAATCTTCCAGTGTAACAGAGTAACCTCTTCCACCAACCATGGGAAGGCGGGTATCCAGTTGCGCCGCCAATTCACGACTCCAACTTCCAGCTGCCAGTATTATTTTATCTGATTCGTATACCCCTTTGGTAGTTCGAACATGCGTAATTGTTCCTGCTTTTTTATCAAATCCAGTTACTTCTTCATTCGAACGAAACACCACGCCATTTGCAAACAGGTGTTGGCGCAAGCTGATCATAACTTTGTTAGGGTACACATGAGCATCACATTTGAACCAGAGTGCTCCTTTTATATTGAGCCGGGTTTGTGGTTCCAGGGCCTGTACCTGCTCATAACTGAGCAGCTCTGCTTCCAATCCCAGTTTCAGGGCATCCTCGCAAAAATGATGCGCGTGTTCCTCTTTCTCAGGAGTCTGGAAATATTCCATCAACCCCTTGTGCTCGTAGGCCATTTCAATCCCCGGAATTGACTGCCAGGAAAGATACGCCTGCTGGCTTAGCAGACCGATATCCCGAAGGGGAATGGCCGCCGCTTTCACTTTCTCCGGAGTGGCAGATTTCATGAACAGCAAGCCCCAGTCGATCAGTGATTTACTAAGCCGGGGCTGAACATAAAACGGACTTTTACTGTTCCACATCCATTTAAACCCCTGTTTGATGATGCCTGGAGTTGCCAGGGGTACAAAATGCGAAGGACATACATATCCCGCATTGCCATAGCTGCAATTATCGCTCAAGTCGTTCCGGTCAATAACTGTAACCTCCCAACCAGAACGACGCAGGTACAGAGCTGAACTAAGTCCCACTATCCCACCCCCAATGATGATTGCTTTCATAGTTTGATAAATGCAACGAATGTACAGAATTGCCTAAATTAGTAGAAACGATTCCTGCACATGGAAACTTACGGAAGGATATTGCTGATTGCTATGCCGGTCTTTTTGCTGCTTGTTCTTTTTGAAAAATGGTACGGATGGAGAAAGGGTAAAGAAACCGTCCGTACGATGGACATGATCTCAAGCCTGAGTTCAGGCATCACCAATGTTACCAAAGATGTATTAGGATTAAGTATTGCTATCATCAGTTATGGATGGCTGGCAGATCATCTTGCGATTGTAAAAGTTCCGGATGGATGGCCTACCTATGTAATTGCTTTTATTGCACTCGACTTTGCCGGATACTGGACGCACCGCATCGCACATGAGTATAATTTTTTCTGGAACAATCATATCATTCATCACAGTAGTGAAGATTTCAACCTGGCTTGTGCACTTCGGCAAAGTATTTCCTCTATTGTAAAACTGTTTACTATTTTCCTGTTGCCAGCCGCTCTTTTTGGAGTACCGGAACAGGTTGTAGCAGTAGTTGCTCCACTTCATTTATTTGCGCAATTCTGGTATCATACCCAGCATATCAATAAAATGGGATGGCTGGAAAAAATTATTGTAACTCCTTCCCACCATCGCGTGCATCATGCATTGAATCCCGAATACCTGGATAAGAATTACGGACAGATCTTCATATTCTGGGACAAGCTCTTTGGTACCTACCAGGAAGAACTGGATTCGGTTCCTGCTGTATACGGTATTACCCGACCAGTGAGAACCTGGAACCCCGTAAAAATCAATTTCATGCATTTATGGCTGCTGATCCAGGATGCCTGGAGGGCTCAAAGCTGGAAAGATAAATTCCGCATTTGGCTGATGCCAACAGGCTGGCGACCAAAAGATGTAGAAGAAAAATACCCGGTTTTTAAAATTGAAGATCCTTATCATTTTGAAAAATATGAACCGACAGTTCCTGCCACTGTACGGTGGTGGAGCTTATTTCAGATCTTGATCTGCCTGTTGCTGATCAGTTATCTTTTCGGTTATATAGCACAGATAGGTTCCCCCGGAATATTTCTCTACGGTTTGTTTGTTTTCCTGATGGTCTACGCATACACCGAGCTGATGGACAACCACCGTGATGCGCTTTACTGGGAAATTGCGAAAAACCTGCTGGGCTTATCCATTCTTTATTACCAGCGCGATTGGTTTGGATTGAGTTCACTCGGAACTTTCCTTCCGGTTTTCCTGGCCAGTTATTTTATCGGCTCAACGCTGGTAGTTTATTATTTTGTAAGGCAGCAATCACGTCCATCACTTACTCCATAGGCGGACGGTACTGTGAATCGGGGTTATCCAAAACAATAACCCAATCCTGACCGACTCCGAGGGTAGGCGGCTTGATTTCAAGCACGTCTTTGCGGTAGGTAGAGATACCTCGAACTACATGCCCGATCCTTGGATCCACAAACCAGATCTTGATATCAGAGCTTTTCATGAAACGGGTATCCACTTTGATGGTCTTGCCCACCGGCATATAGATCATAGCGAAATCATTGTCCTTGCCGCGAAAAGCGGTAATGAATTCGGAATTCTTCATGCTTTGTCCCTCTACAATCATCTTAGGGTCATATACCCTGCCGAGGTAGGGACGTGATTCAATGATCTTGCGCAGATAACCTACCTGGTAGGCACCGGGGCGATCCATTCCGGCCGTCCAGCTCCAGTCAGCATACGTGATGGGCTCTTCGCGTTCGCTGTAGAACTGCCATACACCATGATGGCCATACGTAACACCACATCCGCCGGCAAAAACCGAACGATAGCTTTGCTTCCGAACATCATACTCCGTGAAATAACCCTTTTTTTCATCCCATTTTGGCCAGGGATCCACCGGGTGATCTTCGTAATTAGGTTCTGCATCCATTGTAGGTTTGGGAGACGGCAGGTTGAAATCGCGCTCAATCCATTTCCACACGGGCACATCATGGCCGCTACCATGACCGCTTTGAACAGTGTTCATATTCAGCCAGGTTTCTTTATGCAGGTATTTGGAAGTGGATTCTCCACCGGAAATATGATAGGTAATAAAAGCTTTGTAGTCAGTAGCTTCCTGGATCCCCCGGGCCATAGCTCTCCAGATGGGTCTGAAGTCATTGGAATCCTTTACCGGAAGGCGATCACCTCCTAACATCCAGATAATGTTTTCATCATTTCTGTACCGGTTGCCAAGCCATTTGCCATATAGATAGGCATTTCGTTCGTTGAAGATAACCGGGCCTTTTCCCCATTCCTTGGATACCTTATCGCCCCAGGTGGGCAGGAGAGCAACAAACATATCAATTTCAGCTGCCATACGGATGGTAGTATCAATCAGCTGGAAATATTTGGGATTGGGCTTGAGTGGATCGTTCTGAAAAAGCGGAAGTGCCGAATAGCGGTTTGCCTTCGTAAGTCCGTCGTGTTCTGCCAGGACAACGGCCTGGATTACATTAAAGCCCTTCTTATGGCGGTCGTTCAGGTATTGAACGATCTCTTCAAAACTGAGTCTGTGAAACAATTCCCATCCGGTATCACCCAGCCAGAAAAAAGGGCGACCGTTAGTAGTTTCAAGGTAATGTGCGTCTGCACTCACTCTCAATCTGCCATGCTTCCATTGATGCTGAGAGAAGCAGGGAATTGACAACAGCACTGCCACTAAAAGCAGTATCGGGTATTGGATTTTATTCATCAACCGGAGTTTATCGCGGTAAAATACATATACAACGACAGAATTACTATCTTAATTGTAATCTTTTCCAAAGAAATAAATGAAAACCAGTAGGACAGTAAGAGAATTACAGGAGGCCATGGAATTTCATCGTGATCCTGAAAAAGCGGAGCAGATGTCCCGCTATATGAAGGGCAAATTTATATACCTGGGAATAAACCAACCGATACGGAAAGAGTTATCAAAACCGTTTATTAAGGCGGCAAAAAAACTGGACATGGCTGAAATCCTGCAGTATGCTGCTGAACTATGGGAATTACCGGAGCGTGAATATCAATATGTGGCGATGGAATTGCTCTATGCAGAACGTAAAAAATGGAATCCTGCAGCTGAAAAGTTTTTCCTTTCTCTGGTAACGGAAAAATCCTGGTGGGATACGGTTGATTTTATAGCAGCCAAATTGATCGGTGGCTGTTTGCAGCATAAAACCGATCGAAGCATCATGAAAAAATGGGTTGCATCAGAAAATATATGGAAAAACCGGACAACCCTTCTGTTTCAATTGTTTTATAAAGAAAAAACCGATCCTGATTTTCTTTTTTGGGCTATCCATGAATTGAAAGGAAAAAAGGAGTTTTTTATTCAAAAAGCCATCGGCTGGTCGCTCCGGCAGTATCACCGAGTTGCGCCAGGGAAAGTGGAAGCTTTTGTTGAATCAGCTGGCATTAACGGCCTCGCTAAACGGGAAGCCTTAAAACATGCTGGATAAACGGTATGGAACAAATTGGTAGATTCTGTAACTTTTCACCACCAATTTAAATCGACTGAATATGAGCGACCAGACTTCTTCTTCACTCAGCAGAAGAAATTTTCTTCGGCTTTCCGGTTTGACCGGAGCTGCATTGACAATCGGTTTTTTCGTGCCGGCACTTGCCAACGGAAAACCAACCATTATGAGCACAGCAGAAGCAGCGAGCGCGGGAATTGATCTAACAGCGTGGATACGAATCGACAAAACAGGCCTTGTAACGATTTTTAGTCACCGTGCCGAGATGGGTCAGGGCGCCTACCAGAGCATTCCGCAAATTGTGGCGGAAGAACTGGAAGTTGATTTATCTAAAGTAAAAGTTGAATTCGCAAAAGGCCACCCCTCCAAATACGGCAGCCAGATAACGGGAGGTAGCTCAACCGTAAGGGGATCTTTTAAAGCACTCCTGAATACGGGTGCAGCAGCCAGGGAAATGTTAATTACCGCAGCGGCCCAAACCTGGCAGGTGGATCCTGAGGCATGTTATGCATCGGAAGGTCAGGTAATTCATCGTCCCAGTGGAAAAAAACTGGGTTACGGCGAATTGGTGGAAAAAGCATCGGGCTTAACTCCACCTGCATCCGTAAAATTAAAAGCAAGAAAAGATTACAGATATATTGGCAAGCCGGTTAGCAGACTAGATAACCCAGATAAAATAACCGGTAAGGCAGTTTTTGGAATTGATGTCAGTTTACCCGGAATGAAATATGCTGCAGTGGAGCGCAGCCCTCGTTTCCATGGTAAAGTCAAATCCTTCAATGACAAAAAAGCCCGTGCGGTTAAAGGAGTGATTGATGTAATCAAAGTGGAAATGCCTGTTTTTTCAGGAACCCGTGAAGGTGTAGCAGTAATTGCGGACAATACTTGGGCTGCATTGAAAGCAAAAAAAATGCTGGAAATTGAATGGGAAGATACCGGAATTGAACGGGTAAGTACAGAGTCTCTCTACCAGCGGATGAAGGAGGACCTGGCCAAACCCGGACTTCCCCAAAAAGCGCTGGGAGATCCGGTTCGGTTTTTTGATAAGGCAGAGAAAAAACTGGACCTCATTTATGAAACGCCCTATGAAAGTCATAGTGCAATGGAACCATTGAATTGCACGGCTCATTATACTTCGGATAGCATACGGGTTTGGGGGCCCATCCAGGGACCTGATTGGATTCAATCGGATTTATCAACGCGGTATAAACTGCCAATAGAAAAAGTGGAAGTAAATATGACTTTCCTGGGTGGTGGATTTGGAAGAAAAGCATTTACCGATTACCCGGCAGAAGCAGTATATATTTCCAAAGCGATCAATGCACCGGTTCAGGTGGTTTGGACAAGGGAAGATGATATGACCCAGGGACCTTTCCGTCCAGGTGGTGTTTATGGATGCAAGGCAGTTTTACAGGGTGACAGGATCAATGCGCTGGAGATCAAATTGTCCGGTCAGAATATGGATCATCAATGGTCACCCAACCCGGATAAAATGGATTACAATCGCAGTACTACAGAAGGTTGGCTGGAGCCTTATTTTGAAAGCATACCGAATTATCGCTTTGCTGATATTCCAACAGAATCGCCTGTACCTGTGATGTGGTGGAGATCTGTTTATTCATCCACCAATGCTTTTGCATTTGAAAGTTTTTGGGATGAGATGGCAGTAGCGGCCGGGAAGGATCCGCTGGCATTCAGGAAAGCACATATTTGGGATAACCATGACCGCTACCATAAACTGATTGACAAGTTGAAGGAGGTAACGAATTGGGATAAACGGGGAAAGGGATATGGTGTTGCATTTGCCGAGTGTTTTGGTTCCATCATTGGAGAAGTAGTACAGGTATCCAAAAACGGCGAGAATGGTGTGAAGGTAAACAAAGTAACTGTTGTAATTGACTGCGGCTGGTATGTAAACCCAACCATTATTGAACAGCAGGTGGAAGGGAGTGTAATCATGGCCCTGGGTGCAGCAACCATTCACGCCACTAATTTCAGAGATGGCAAGGCAATAGAAACCAATTTCCATCAATATCGCTTATCAAGAATACAGGATACGCCTGAAATTGAAGTGATCATCATGGAAAACGACGAAAAAGCAGGTGGCGTTGGAGAACCGAGTCTTCCTCCTCTGGCACCTGCTTTGTGTAATGCGATTTATGACTTAACGGGAAAGCGTATTCGAAAACTTCCTTTTTCGCTGACCAATCTGCCGGAAGCATAAGCAACGGCAGATTGATTTAATTGCGTGCCGCTTTTACCTGGGCGGGAGTGAAAACCGCTTTGGATTTATTACCCCAGCTGTTGGCCACATAGTTGGTTACATCGGCAATCTCTTCATCTGAAAGATAAGATTGCTCGGGCATCATCATGTTATAGGTTTTGCCATTCACCTTTATTTCTTCATTAAGGCCTTTCAGAATAACTGTAATAATCTTTTTTGGATCCTTCTGGAAATAATCAGATTTGGCAAGTGGAGGAAAACTTCCTTCAATACCTTCCCCGTTTTCCTGGTGACAACTCATACAATTGTTGTCATAAACTTCTTTACCACGTTTTATACTGGCCTCTTTCGGATTCTGTACAAAGGCCGAGAACATTATTACACTAATCGTAAGTACGGATGCAACAGCAATTTTTTTCATGTGCGTTTGGTTATGCTATATTATATTAATCAGTTCGCCTTCAAGGTCATAATCATAGGCTTTTGTAATTTTTACCTGAACGAATTGTCCGGGCACCAGTTTTTCACTGGTATTAATCACCACTTCGTTATCTACTTCCACACTGTCAAATTCCGTTCTTCCAAGATAACGACCTGCCTCTTTTTTATCAACTATTACCTTAAAAATCTGGCCCAGTTTTTCCTGGTTTTTTTCCAGGCTGATTTCCTGCTGAACTTCCATAATTTCCTGCGCACGCGCTTCTTTCTCTTCCGCCGGGATATTGTCTTCCAGGTCGTGAGCTGTTGTATTTTCTTCGTGTGAATAGGTAAAGATACCCACTCTGTCGAACCGCATCCGCTTTAAAAAGTCTTTCAGTTCTTCCACATCCTCCCGGGTTTCTCCAGGAAATCCGGTGATCAGGGTGGTTCGGATACAGATTCCTGGCACCTGTTCACGTATAGCAGCTATGAGTGTCTCCATCTCCTCTCTTGTAATCTGCCGCTTCATGGCTTTTAACATATTGTTGGAAGCGTGCTGCAGGGGCATATCCAGGTAATTACAGATAGTAGGATGGGCTTTGATGGCATCCAGGATTTCCATTGGAAACTTGGATGGGTAGGCATAATGCAGTCGGATCCATTCGATACCAGGCACGGCAGCCAATTGATGAAGCAATTCCGGCAATTGTCTTTTTTTATACAGATCAAGGCCGTAATAGGTGAGTTCCTGCGCAATCAGCATGATTTCCTTCACGCCTTTTTTAACAAGGGACTCCGCTTCTTTTACAAGTTCTTCTATCGGCCGGCTAACGTGGCCACCCCGCATCAGGGGAATGGCACAAAAAGAGCAGGTGCGATTGCAGCCTTCCGAAATTTTCAGATAGGCATAATGTTTTGGCGTAGCCAGCATACGCTCTCCCAGCAACTCAGCCTTGTAATCTGCTTCCAGCTCTTTTAAAATCAGCGGCAGTTCCATAGTGCCGAACCAGGCATCCACTTCAGGGATTTCTTTTTCCAAATCGTCCCGATACCGCTGACTAAGACAGCCGGTAACATATACTTTATCCAGTTTACCTTTCTGTTTAAGGGAAACCTGATCTAGTATGGTATTGATGGATTCTTCCTTGGCCTTATCAATGAAACCACAGGTATTAACCACAACGATGTTATGATCCAGTTTTGCATTTTCATGCACTACCTGGATATCATTGGCGAGCAACTGACCGCTGAGCACCTCACTGTCCACCATATTTTTACTACACCCCAGGGTAATGATATTCACTTTGTCCTTCTTCAGCGTTCTGGCTTTCATGTGCAATTTTAATAAGGCGCAAAGTTACGCTTTTCCCCTCGCTGGGGAAAGGGGCAGTTCCCAGGCTGCAAAACAGTTTGGAAAATTTTTTTGTTTTAGCGGCAAAACAGGCAGGGTTCAGGACTGAAGGCTGAAGAGGCTATCCACAAATTCGTGCTTATCGAAAACCAGGAGGTCTTCCATTTTTTCACCTACTCCAATAAACTTCACGGGTATTTTGAACTGGTTGGCAATGGCCAGCACTACACCTCCTTTTGCTGTTCCATCCAGTTTGGTAATGGCAAGTGCACTAACTTCTGTAGTGGCTGTAAAATGCTTTGCCTGTTCAAGGGCGTTTTGTCCGGTTGAACCATCTAAAACAAGCAGCACTTCATGAGGAGCATTTGGGATTACTTTCTGGATTACCCGCCGGATTTTACCCAGCTCATCCATCAGGTGAGCCTTGTTATGAAGGCGACCCGCTGTATCAATAATAATAACATCCGTACCGCGTGCAACACCACTTTGAACTGTATCAAATGCAACGGCAGCCGGATCAGACCCCATATCCTGTTTTACAATTGGAACTCCTACCCTATCACTCCAGATTGTTAACTGGTCAACCGCAGCAGCACGGAAGGTATCAGCAGCACCCAGTAATACCGATTTTCCTGCTTTCTTGAAATTATAAGCCAGCTTTCCAATAGTAGTGGTTTTACCTACTCCATTCACGCCAACGACCAGGATTACATAAGGTTTGTTGGGAAGGTCCGATTGGAAGGAGTAGGTATTACTTTCCGGTGCGTCCACTAATACGCCACGGATTTCATCCTGTAGAATATTGTTGAGTTCTGAGGTATTGAGGTATTTATCGCGGGAAACTCTTTTTTCGATTCGCTCAATAATCTGAACGGTGGTTTCTATTCCCACATCAGCTGTAACCAGTGCTTCTTCCAGGCTATCCAGCACTTCGTCATCCACTGAACTTTTTCCAGCTACCGCTTTGGTGATCTTGCTTAAAAAACTTTCCTTGGTTTTCTGCAGCCCCTGGTCCAACGACTCCTTTTCTTTCTTTCCGAATAATTTATCAAAAAAACCCATATGCGGTATTGTAAAATGGTAGTTGTAAAAATTGGCAAATGTCTTCCCTGAATGGGATGCCAAAGGTAAGATTCCCAGCTGGTTTTTCAGGATTCCCTTCTGAACCGGAATTGGATAAAACAGAAAAAGCTGTTCCGAATATCAGAACAGCTCATCAGGTAATTAAGTACCCGGAATTATTTTTCGCCCAGGAATTCTTTGATTTTGTCCTTGTGAACGATTGCCTCTTTGAACGTATAGGCACCGGTCTTGGGACTACGAACAGCCTTGATCACTTTGGTCCAGTTCTTAGCTTCAGCTGCTGCCTTCTGGTCTTTGGTCTTGATCGCGGTTTTTGCTGCTTTTGCCATGGTATAATAAATTAGAAAATTTGTAAATCAGGTTTACGCGTCTTATTTGATTTCTTTGTGTACAGTCACTTTCTTCAGAATGGGATTGTACTTCTTCAACTCCAGACGCTCAGGAGTGTTCTTCTTGTTCTTGGTAGTGATATAACGGCTGGTACCAGGCTGACCACTGGTCTTATGCTCGGTACATTCCATAATCACCTGAACTCGGTTACCTTTCTTTGCCATTGTAATGCGTTTTATAAGGATCGCCACCGAAGCGGCAATTAATTTCTTTTAGATTTTAACTCCTTTTGCTCTCAATTCCTTTACTACTGCATACAGACCATTTTTATTGATGGTCCGCAGTCCTTCAGCAGACAGTTTCAATGTAATCCACTTGTCTTCTTCAGCGATATAAAACCGCTTTGTCAGCAAATTTGGTAAAAATCTGCGCTTTGTCTTAATATTTGAGTGAGAAACCCGATGACCAGTGATCGGAGTCTTACCCGTAACCTGACATACTCTAGCCATGACTGTCAAAATTTAGGACGGCAAAGGTAGGAGTAAATCTTAATAAAATCAAAACTAAAACTAAAAAAATAAAAAGCCAGGTTAGGATGAGGTAACTATGAGGTAACCTTTAGGTAATCACTCTAATCGAAGATTGGTTCGCTAACAATTCCTTAATTTGGGTACATCTGCCAGATCCGGAATTTTGGATATAAATGGCTGATTATGACAGATATGGATGGAAAAAGAAAGACGATACCCCGGGATATTAGCTGGCTTGCGTTTAATGCCAGGGTTTTGCAGGAAGCAGCAGATCCGACCAATCCACTGCGGGAGCGCATTAAGTTCCTGGGTATTTTCTCCAACAATATGGATGAATTTTTCCGGGTTCGTGTAGCCACCCTGAAACGAATGATTGAGCTGGGTAATACTAAAAAGGCCAAACTGAATATGCACCTGGAAATCTCACCGGAAAAAATCCTGGAAGAGATCATGATTCGGGTACTGCAGCAGCAACATGAGTTCAACCGGATCTGGGGAATGATACAGGCCGATCTGAGAAAGGAAAAAATATTCCTGATCACAGAAAAACAGCTCAATCGTGAACAAAAGCTGTTTGTCAAACAGTTTTTTGAAGAAGAAGTGAGGGTAAATACCATTCCTCTTATGATTGATCAGGTTCCGAATTTTCCTTACTTACGCGATAAATCCCTGTTTCTCGCTGTACTGATGAGCCGGAAATCTGCAGATTTTGCACGCAAATATGCATTGATAGAAATACCTACAAAAGCTGTCGGTCGCTTTATCCAGCTTCCCTCCCCTGATGGTGAAAAACACATCATCCTGCTGGAAGATATCATCCGTTTTAATCTGCCTTCTATCTTCTCTTATTTTGGCTATGAAAAATTTGAATCCTGGATCTTTAAAATGACCAGGGATGCAGAAATTGACATTGACAATGATGTATCCACTACCCTGATTCAGAAAATTGAAAAAGGCGTCAAGAACCGCCGGAGAGGAAAACCGGTACGCTTCGTGTATGAAAAAGAGATGGATGCCGCATTACTTGAATTTCTGATGCGCAAAATGAACCTGACCAGTAAAGACAACCTGATACCGGGCGGGCGCATTCACAACTTCCGTCATTTCATGGATTTTCCAAATGTCTTCAGCAAAAAATCACAACGGAAAAAACCCTTTCAGCATCCTTTGCTGGCAGGTACTTCCCGGGTAACAGACATCGTATTGGAGCAGGACATTATGCTGCATTTCCCCTACCATTCCTTTAACCCGGTGATCGATCTTTTACGAGAAGCCGCTATTGATAAAGATGTGGTGTCGATCAAGATCACCGCATATCGACTGGCTTCCAATTCCAAAATTATCAATGCCCTGATCAATGCTGTCCGAAACGGAAAAGAAGTAACCGTGATGATGGAACTCCGGGCAAGATTTGAAGAAGAAGCCAACCTTGAATGGAAGGAAAAACTGGAAGAGGAAGGTGTTCGGGTACTGATCGGCATTCCTAACATGAAAGTACATGCGAAATGTTGCATCATCCGCAAACGAATCAATAACCGGACTATACAATACGGATTTGTAAGTACCGGCAACATGAATGAAAGTACGGCTACTATCTATGGAGATCATTGCCTGCTGACAGCTCACCGGGGTATTATGGCGGATATCAACCGTGTGTTTTTATACCTCGAGAAACATCGCACTTCACCTGACATTCTTAAAGGCTGTAAATCACTTATTCCTTGCCCCGGTACACTTAGAAGAGAACTGATTAAACTCATCAATCATGAAATAAGGGCAGCGAGGAAAAAAAAGCCAAGCGGCATCACCCTGAAAATGAATTCGCTTTCTGACGAGCTGTTGATTGAAAAATTATACGAAGCAGCGCGGACAGGTGTACCTGTACGCTTAATTGTAAGAGGAATTTTCTGTATGTATTCAGAGAGCAAGAAATACAAAAAAACGGTACAGGCGATTAGCATCGTGGATGAATACCTGGAGCATGCAAGAGTGTTTTGGTTTCACAACGGAGGCAAAGAGAAAGTTTATATATCTTCGGCCGACTGGATGGTTCGCAACCTGGATCATAGGGTTGAAATCACTTGTCCGATTTTTGATCCGGATATTCAAAAAGTGTTGAAGAACATGTTGGAAATTCAACTGAATGATAACGTGAAAGCGAGAGTTCTGGACAATCATCTACAGAACCAATATGTTAGGAACAAAGGGAAAAAAGTAAGGTCCCAAGTGGAACAATACAACTACCTTCAATCCAAGCGAAGCCGCCAGCAGATCACAGACAGCCTCAACCAGCTGCCTGCAATGGAAGCAACCGAAACATAAGTATTTCTGAAAATCAGCAGCCTTGAAATTAGCCGCTATCGATATTGGAAGTAATGCCGCACGTTTACTGATAACAGAGGTAATCACAGACGACCAGGGCAATGAACGTTTTAATAAGTTAAACCTGGTCAGGGTTCCGCTCCGGTTAGGGTTTGATGTGTTTGAAAATCAGACGATCTCTCCGCAAAAGGAGGAACATATTATAAAAACCATTCGGGCCTACAGGGCACTGATTGATGTTTATGGTGTTGAGCATTATAAAGCCTGTGCTACTTCTGCGATGCGGGATGCAAGCAATGGTCCGGCAATTATCGATCATATAAAAAAAGAAACGGGCATTCAGATTGATATCATTTCCGGCGACCAGGAAGCCTCCTTTATTTATGAAAATCACATTGCCGAGAATATGGATAAAGATCAATCCTATCTCTACATTGATGTGGGTGGAGGCAGTACAGAATTAACCTTTTTCAACGAAGGTAAACTTGCTTACAAAAAATCTTTCAACATAGGTACGATCCGTATCCTGAAAAACCAGGTAACTGAAGCACATTGGGATGACATGAAGGAAACGATCCGGCAATTCACCAAAGGCGCAAAATCTGTTACTTGTATAGGATCCGGGGGGAATATCAACAAAATATTCTCTATGTCCAAGAAGAAAGATGGCAAATCACTTCCCCTGGAACTTCTCAAAGATTATCATCGTGAACTTAGCAGTTTCACCGTATCACAACGGATGCGGCTCTACAATTTGCGGGAGGACCGTGCGGATGTTATTGTTCCTGCCCTTAGCATCTACATTAATGTGATGCGATGGGCCGATGCAAAGGAAATTTTTGTTCCCAAAATTGGTTTGGCGGATGGATTGGTGCATATACTTTATGAAGAAGTGAAAGGGGAAAAGTGAAAGGTGAAACGTCAGAAGTGAGAAGTGAGAAGTGAGAAGTGAGAGCACTATCAATATTCAATTTATATAACAGTATTTCATGTCGGTTCATAAAGAAGTTAAAAAGGTTACTACCAATACCCTGCTGAAAATGAAATCTGCGGGGGAAAAGATAGCCATGCTTACGGCTTATGATTATTCTTTTGCCCGGATTTTTGATGAAGCGGGTGTAGATGTATTATTGGTGGGTGATTCTGCCAGTAACGTAATGGCTGGCCATGATACAACCGTTCCCATCACACTGGAACATATGATCTATCATGCACAATGTGTGGTACGAGGGGTAAACCGAGCGCTGGTGGTGGTGGATCTTCCATTCGGTTCTTATCAGTCGAATTCTGATATTGCACTGGCAAGTGCCATCCGGATCATGAAAGAAACCGGCGGACATTCCATTAAACTGGAGGGTGGTGAGGAAGTGGCAGAGAGTATCCGGAGGATTGTGCATGCAGGCATACCAGTGATGGGGCATCTTGGACTAACACCGCAATCCATTTACAAATTTGGCACTTATACTGTTAGAGCTAAAGAAGAAGCCGAAGCAGAAAAACTGAAAAAGGATGCTTTGCTATTGCAGGAAGCCGGCTGTTTTGCCATTGTACTTGAAAAAATTCCAGCCACCCTGGCGAAAGAAGTGAGCGAATCACTTACCATACCAACTATCGGTATCGGAGCAGGCAACCAGTGCGATGGACAGGTACTGGTAATGCATGACATGCTGGGCATCAACAATGATTTTAATCCTCGCTTCCTACGGAAATATTTGAACCTGCACGATCAGATCCTCGGAGCAGTTGGACATTATGTGAAAGATGTTCGCAGCGGTGATTTCCCTAATGAACAGGAACAATACTGAGGTATCCTCATACTGATTGGGAAAACTGTACCTTTGCCGGCTAAAACAGCTTGCAATGGAATTTTTACGCACACTTGGGGTAGATGCTCAAAATATTGGCAGTTCTACCGGATCAAACTGGCTTGAATCAACCGGCCCATCCATCTCGTCTTATTCTCCCGTTGACGGTAAATTGATAGGTTCTGTACAGACAACCGATAAAGCTGCCTATGAGGCCATTCTTAAGCAGGCAGGTGCTGCTTTCCTGGAATGGAGACAGTGGCCGGCTCCTCGCAGAGGGGAAATTGTTCGGCAGGTGGGTGAAGCTCTTCGTGCGCAAAAGGAAAACTTGGGCAAACTGGTATCCTACGAAATGGGAAAAAGCCTGCAGGAAGGATATGGTGAGGTGCAGGAAATGATCGATATCTGCGATTTTGCAGTAGGCTTATCTCGCCAGTTGTATGGCCTGACCATGCACAGTGAAAGACCGGGTCACCGTATGTATGAACAATGGCATCCCCTGGGTATTGTTGGAATTATTTCCGCTTTTAATTTCCCGGTAGCAGTATGGAGCTGGAACGCAGCGCTGGCATGGGTTTGCGGTGATGTCTGCATCTGGAAAGCATCTGAAAAAACGCCGCTTTGCTCCATTGCATGCCAGAATATCATCAATGAAGTTTTCAAAAAGAACAATGTACCGGAAGGTGTCAGCTGCATCGTGAATGGCGGTCGTGATTTGGGTGAATGGTTGAGCCATGATACCCGCATCCCGCTGATATCTGCCACCGGATCCACCCGCATGGGTAAAGCCGTTGGAGCAGCAGTAGGCGCAAGATTGGGTAAAAGTATATTGGAACTGGGTGGCAATAATGCAATCATCATTACCCAGGACGCAGACCTGGATATGTCTCTTATTGGTGCAGTGTTCGGGGCTGTAGGTACAGCCGGACAACGTTGTACTACTACCCGTAGATTGATAATTCATGAATCGGTGTATGAAACGTTCAAGAACAAATTGGTTAATGCGTACAAACAGTTACGCATTGGTAACCCGCTCGACCAGCAAAATCATGTTGGTCCGCTGATTGATAAAGATGCCGTACAACAGTACCTCAACTCCATTGAGGCCTGTAAAAAAGAAGGTGGCAACTTTGTAGTAGAAGGAGGCATACTGGAAGGAGAAGGTTATGAAAGTGGTTGTTATGTAAAGCCCTGTATCGCCGAGGCTGAAAATCATTACCAGATTGTACAGCACGAGACCTTTGCCCCCATTTTATACCTGCTGAAATACAAAACCATCGATGAAGCTATCGCGCTTCAAAATGGGGTTCCTCAGGGTTTATCCTCAGCAATTATGACCCTCAACCTTCGGGAAGCGGAACAATTCCTAAGTGCGGCAGGAAGTGATTGTGGCATCGCCAACGTTAATATTGGTACCAGCGGGGCTGAAATCGGCGGCGCATTTGGAGGAGAAAAAGAAACCGGCGGCGGACGTGAAAGTGGTTCCGATGCCTGGAAAGCCTATATGCGCAGGCAGACCAACACTATCAATTATACCACCAAACTGCCTCTGGCTCAAGGTATTAAATTTGATCTTTAACAATATCCATTTAACAGGATGCAAAATTTACGCAAGCGGCAAACTAAATACCGCCTTTTTGCGTCATTTTGTATCAGAAACAAAATAAGCTCTGCATGAATTTTCTACGAATCTTGCCAGCCACCGCGGCCCTGGCGATCCTTAGCCTCGGAAACGCATCCGCACAGGGAACAACATCAAATGTGAACAAGGAACTTCCCAAAGGTTGGCACCTGGCTGACCGTGCCAAGGACGGATTTTATGGTATTAGCCTGGATCAGGCCTATGAATTTGTGAAGAACCGTCCCAGTAAAACCGTTGTGGTTGCTGTAATTGACAGTGGAATTGATACACTGCATGAAGACCTAAAGCCTGTTCTCTGGAGAAATCCGAAAGAGATTCCCGGAAATGGAATTGATGATGATCAGAATGGATACATAGATGATATCTATGGCTGGAATTTTATCGGAGGCAAAGATGGCCGTAATGTGAAGCAGGACAGCTATGAAGGTGCGCGTGTGTATCACAAGTATAAAGCAAAATATGGAGCTGCGGATTTCAATCCCGGCAATCTGTCTGCAGACGAGAAAGCTACCTATGAAATGTGGAAAAAAGCGAAGGATAAAGTAGAAGGCGATGCAGGCGGTGGTGGTGCAGATCTGATTTTCCTGAAGCGAGCTTTGGAGAGCAGCCAGAAAAATGATAGTCTGCTACGCGTAGCTATGGATACTTCTTCCTATACCGGAAAAGAACTTGAAAAATTTGCCCCTTCTACCCCCGAAGCTCAGAAAGCGAAAGCCGGCATGCTCTATATACTGAAAGCCTTCAATATGATGGAAACCGGTAATGGTGAGTTCCTGGAAGGCTTCGCAGATTTCGTAAGCGGAGAAGAAAGAAAAAAAGAAGCGGCTGAAAAAGCACCGGAAGACTACCGCGGGGCAATTGTTGGAGACAATTACAATGATATCAACGACCGTTTTTATGGAAACAACGATGTAATGGCAAATACACCCTTCCACGGCACCCACGTGGCAGGTATTATTGCCGCAAAGCGTAAAAATGGAGTGGGAATGGATGGTGTGGCCGACAATGTTCGCATTATGGCGATTCGTGCTGTACCCGATGGCGATGAGCATGATAAAGATATCGCACTGGCCATCCGCTATGCGGTAGACAACGGAGCAAAAGTGATCAATATGAGCTTTGGTAAAAGCTTCTCCCCAGAGAAAAACTGGGTGGATGATGCCGTTAAATATGCAGAAACCAAAGGAGTGTTACTGGTACATGCAGCAGGTAACGACGCCTCTAATATTGATTCCGTTGACAATTTTCCAAATCCCGTTTTCCTGAAGAACAAATACAGAGCTTCCAACTGGATTACTGTGGGTGCAAGTTCTGACCCGCTTGCAGAGCCCGGTTTCAGGAGCCTGACTGCATCTTTCTCCAACTATGGAAAATCAGAAGTGGATGTTTTTGCGCCTGGTACCAAAATTTATTCTACCATACCGGGTGGTAATACATACGGTAATGCCCAGGGCACCAGTATGGCTTCCCCTGTTGTTGCCGGTGTTGCCGCTTTCCTGATGAGTTATTATCCAACATTAACACCCCAGCAGATTAAAGAAGCGATTGAAAAATCAGCTGTTGGTCCGGATATGACGGTTAAGATTCCTGGCTCTGATGAAGAAGTGGAACTCGCTGAAATCAGCAAAACCGGTGGATTATTGAATGCATTTGAAGCAGCCAAAGTTGCAGCTACGTTGGAAGCAGAGAAAAAGAGCAAACCAGCTCCCAAATCAACCCTGAAAAAAGACAAAAAAGGATAATTTCATTTTACCCGACCGGTGTTATCGGTCGGGTGAAATGAACCCAAAACAACTGTTATGTACAACCTGATTTACGCTCCTTATTTTGAGAATTACGTACAATTGGTAAAATCGGATAATCTTCGGAAAACCTTAAAAGAAAATACCGAGGAGATGCTGGAATTCCTGGAAACCATCCCGGAAGAAAAGCTGGATTATGCGTATGCCGAAGGAAAGTGGACCATTAAACAGGTAGTGCAGCACCTGATCGATGCGGAACGGATTTTTGCTTACCGTGCATTACGAATTGCCCGCCTGGATACCACTCCCCTCCCTGGCTTTGACGAAAATCTGTATGCCGCTAATGCAATTGTTTCCACCCGCAGTTGGGAAGACATGCTCAAGGAACTGCGCCAGCTCAGGAAAAGCAACCTGCGGATGATCAAATCTTTCACAGATGAACAACTGAATGCCGAAGGAAATGCATCCAACAACCCGATAACAGCTGTTGCGATTTGTTTCATCATGGCCGGACATGTAAAACACCACCTTACTATTTTACAGGAAAGGTATCTATAAAAAAAGCCGGCTAATGCCGGCTTTTTTGTGAAAGGTGAGAAGTGAAAGGTGAAAAAGACATCTAGGACTTCTCACGTCTCACGTCTGACTTCTCACTTCATTAATTTTCCTGCTTCGATTTCTCCAGTTTGCTGTCAGCACTTTTTTTAATTGCCAGGTTCTGCTGGTAAATCATGTCGTTTACCGCATTGATCGTTTCATCCAGATAAATATCATTGCGGAGATTTTTCTTCCATGCTTTATAGCGAGTCAATTTGTCCGGATCTGTTGCAAACTTTTCTTCATCACCTGGAATACTTTCCACTTCCAGCTCCTGACTCAATTTGTACAGGGCCTCAATTTGCTTTACTGTTGAGTTTACTTTTTTCTTTTCCTCTTTGAACTTCTGCAGATTCAGGGAATAAACGCGATCGTTTTGTTCAGCCAGCCAATCTGTATTTGTTTTGATCAGGTTGAATGCCGGATTCTGATTAACACGTTCCTGGCTGTTACGCACAACCTGGTTAAGATCATATGGCGACTTCCAGGTATTGTATTGCGCTTTCGCGATTTCATCCCATCCTAGTGCAGTAGGCTCGTCTTTTTCACGGACCTTACTTTTTTCCAGTACATCGGGTACAACAATATCTGAAGCCACGCCTTTCAGCTGCGTTGAGCCTCCATTAATGCGATAGAATTTTTGCAGGGTTAATTTAATGGTACCCAGTTCACTGTTGGAGCTGAACATTCCGGTTTCCTTATCCAATCCGATATTGCGCTGCACAGTTCCCTTACCATAGGTTGAGGTACTGCCTATCACAATCCCTCTTTTATAGTCCTGTATGGCGGCTGCAAAGATCTCAGAAGCGGATGCACTGAATTCATTTACCATTACGGCAAGCGGACCATCATACAATACACTCTTGTCACGATCCTTTAAAATGCTCGGCTTCCCGTCACGGTCTTTGACTTGTACTATGGGGCCGTCTTCGATAAATAGTCCGGCCATTTGAACCACATCATATAAAGATCCTCCACCATTATTCCTGAGATCTATGATAATTCCGTCAACTTTCTGTTCTTTCAGTTTGATCACTTCCTTAGCTACATCCACTGCACTGCGAGCCCCACGCGGATTTTCAAAATCGGCGTAGAATTCCGGAAGCATAATGTATCCAATTTTACTCTTACCATTGCCCACTACTGCACTTCTTGCAAAGCTTTCGTCCTGAACAATTTCATCCCGTATGATGGAAACCACCTTTACAGAGCCATCAGCTTTGCGTAGTGTAAGTCGAACTTCGGTTCCTTTGCTGCCCCGGATAATTTTAACGGCGTCCTCAACATCAAATCCTGTAAGGTCAACCGGTTCGTTCGCACCCTGGGCCACTTTCAGCACTACATCACCCACGGTTACTTCATTTGTCTTCCAGGCTGGTGACCCGGTAATTACGGAGGCAATTTTGATATTTCCCTCCTGTGATGTCAGAGAAGCTCCGATACCAAAAAACCGCCCGCTCATTTGTTCATCAAAATAACGCTTGTCGCGGGGAGGAAAGAATGTGGTATGCGGATCCATGGTGCTGGTGATCACATTTACGAACTGGTTGAAACGTTCGTCGTCATTGTATTTAAGTTTGAGCCTGTCAAACATTCTACCAACAACTTTTGCTACACCTTCGCGTGCACTGGCTTCCATTTCAGCGGCTGTTTGTGCTTTAAAGCCTTCCTTGCCCTTGTTCTTTTCCTGGTTCTCCTGCATATCGGCAAAACGCTCAAGGGTCATGTATTTGAGGCGTTTTCTCCAACGGTCTTTTTTCTCATCCAGGTTTTTGGGAAACTCCAGTTTTTCACTGTCGCGAATGATCGTTTCATCCGTCTGGAATTCGAAAGGTTTAGCAAGAATCTCTTTGGTAAGTTGTTCAGCTTCCAGTACCCGTTTTTTATATATCTCAGATAGAGCAGGTACAAATTCTACAGTACCACCCAGCAACTCCTCATCAATTTTCAGTTCATATTTTTTCAGTGCCTGGATATCGCTCTGCAAAAAGACATTCTTTTCTACATCCACCGTTTCCAGGTACTTGGAAAAAATTTCTTTTGAAAACTCATCGTTTATCTTCTTCGGGTTATAATGAACCTGTTGCAGAATATCTGCAACATTGTGAAGGATTTTTTCATATTTACCAGGTGGATCAGCATGGTTGGTTCCCATTGAACGGAAACCGATGAACAGGGCACAACACAACAGTACCAACAACACGGGCAGGCTTCTTTTACTAAACATAATTTTCACCAGATTTTGCATTATTCCAAAAATAACGATAAAACAACCAGGCTTGTTGCCAACAGCACCAATTAACAATGGATTATGATGAGTGGTTTCTGACATTTTTTTTAGCTCCTGTATCAGGATTCAATTTTTTACTTATTTTTGTGCCCGCTTTGAAAAAAGCATTGCGATAACCCGCATGGAGGCTGTAGCTCAGTTGGTTAGAGCATCAGATTGTGGTTCTGAGGGTCGTGGGTTCGAGACCCATCAGCCTCCCTCCCATCCCCCACTGTTGTGGGGGATTTTTAATTCTGTAATTATGTCGCCCTGGCTTTTATTACTACCGCTGATTTCCGCATTTATCGGATGGTTTACCAACTGGATTGCCATCAAGATGTTGTTTCATCCCCGCGAGCCCCGGAATTTCCTGGGTATCACTTTCCAGGGGATTTTTCCCAAACGTCAACAGCAGTTTGCAGAAAAACTGGGGAAACTGGTCAGCCAGGAATTGTTATCTTTTTCTGACATTTCCAACAAACTTACCAGCCCGGAAAACCTTGACCGTCTTTCCCCCTATATTGAAGAACACATAGATCATTTTCTTCGGGTAAAACTGAAGGAAACCATGCCAATGATCAGTATGTTCATAGGAGATAAAACCATCGCCCAGTTAAAAGCCGTTTTCCTGGAAGAACTCCGCTTGTTATTCCCGGTAATCATGGAAAAATATATGGGAACACTAAAAGATCAACTGGACCTTGAAAAGATCGTGGTAGAAAAAGTCAGGGCCTTTTCTTCCGATAAGCTGGAACAGATCCTTTACCAGATAATGGCAAGAGAATTCCGTTTTGTAGAGATAATTGGAGCGATTTTAGGCTTCTTGATCGGGCTGGTACAGATCGCCATCACATTTTTGGCAGGTTCCTGATCCATATTTGTTACCGCTCATACCAAAAAAAGTCCACCCGTCCCAAACTGTTAAACTTAGTAGCCGTTCAATTGTCATATACCATTCATCCCAATCGCAACGTTTAGGCATCCATATTTGCCCAATTTTGCACACACTCAGAGAAAAAACAGAAGAATGAAACATGTATTGGTCTTATTGACCATTTTTATCGGAACCTTCAGCTTTGCACAAATACCTGCCGGGGTGGGTGCTCCCGGAGGCCGGCCAGGCGGTGGCAACATGAATATCGGCCGATTTTACGGAAGGATTATTGATGCCGCAACCAATAAAGGGGTTGACGCAGCTTCCGTTCAACTGATTCAGAACAAATTTGATGCCGCAACCAAAAAGAGAAAAGATACCATCATCGCGGGAATGCTTACCGACCGAAGAGGTGAATTCAGCTTTGAGGGGCTTCCTGTAGCAGCATCTTACAAACTAGTCATTTCTGCAATCGGGTTTAAAGAAATTGAACAAAAAGTTGGCTTTGAATTAAACATGGCAGGTGGCGATATGCAAAAAGCACTTGCCGGCGTTGATAAAGACCTCGGCAATATCAAATTGGAAGCCGATCCGAAAATGCTGGAATCCGTTACTGTGACGGCGGCCAAACCATTGATGTCGATGGGTATCGACAGGAAAGTGTACAACGTAGATAAAAACCTGGTTTCTACCGGCAATACCGCGGAAGATATCATGCGCAATATTCCTTCCCTGCAGGTCGATATTGATGGCAGTGTAACTCTCCGGAATGCTGCTCCACAGATCTTTGTGGATGGCCGCCCTACAACACTAACACTCGATCAAATTCCGGCCGATGCCATCGAAAGTGTGGAACTTATCACTAACCCTTCTGCCAAATTTGATGCCTCCGGAGGTACTGCCGGAATCCTGAATATTGTTTTGAAGAAAAACAGGAAAGCAGGTTATAACGGAAGTATCAGGGCAGGTATTGACAGCCGCTGGCAACCCAATGGTGGCGCTGACATCAATGTTAAACAGGGTAAGGTGAATATGTTTGCCAGTGGTAATATCCGCACCAGGAAGTCTATATCAGAAGGTAATACCTCGCGTACAACATTTATTAAAGACCCTGTAACAGTCCTCGATCAGGATGACTATAATGTAAACACAGGTCAGTTCATGTTTGGAAGGGCGGGACTTGACTATTTCATGAATAACCGAAATACTGTTGGGTTCTCCGTGAATGCGGTTCGGGGAAGTTTCAACTTTGATAATGAAAGTAACATCCAGACAGACAGTCTGTTTCCGGGAGATACACAATCCAGCTTCAGTCGTCGTATATCAGATGGAGAACGTTCTTTCCGGAATCTCGGATCTTCGGTTTATTACAAACGTCTCTTCACCAAACCTGGTCGCGAATTCACTGCTGATATCAACTATAACCGCAGCAAAAACGATAACAATACCACGATTAGTAACGATGTATTAACTGCTCCCAATGGTTCCATTATACGCCGGTTCGGTCAGTTGAATACCGGTAATGGCAGCAGTTCCAATATCACATTCCAGACTGATTTCGTGAATCCTTTAAATGGTAATGCAAAGCTGGAAACAGGCTTACGTCTGAATGTCCGGAGCCAGGAAAGCGTGAATAATATCAGCCTGGTGGATGGGAATGGAAATGCTGTTTTTATTCCTTCTCTTTCTTCTCAATTTGATTATACAGATCGCGTCTATGCCGGTTATGTTACCTATACAAACAAATGGAAAAAACTTGGCTACCAGTTAGGATTGCGGGCAGAAAGTTCTGACTACGATGGAGAGGTGCTGACTACCACCCCTCCTCCCGGAAGCAAGGATACACTCCTGACCTACGGCAACAGTTTTCCGCTTAGTCTTTTCCCGA
This sequence comes from Flavihumibacter fluminis, assembly GCF_021491375.1. GTDB lineage: Bacteria > Bacteroidota > Bacteroidia > Chitinophagales > Chitinophagaceae > Flavihumibacter > Flavihumibacter fluminis. The sequence goes on along the minus strand of NZ_JAKEVY010000002.1, from coordinate 777,223 downwards.
GTGCCTTCCTGACTTATCAGCTAACTGATGATGATGAGCTGGCTTTCAATATTACACGCCGGATCAACCGTCCGAATTTCTTCCAGCTCTTTCCTTTTACGGATTATTCAGATACGTTGAACCTCACCCGTGGTAATCCAAACCTGCGGCCGGAGTTTACCGCATCTTTTGAACTGAGCTACCAGAAAAAATATGGAAATGGTAATTCATTTATTGCGAGTGCCTATTATAAGTACACAACAAATCTTATCACCCGCAACCAGGTTGAGCTTATCAATCCTTTCAATAAAAACGAGGAACTGGTGATCAGCTATATCAATGCGGATAACAGCCAGATTGGGGGTATTGAACTGATTGGACGAAATAAACTGACAAAGTGGTGGGAACTGATCTCCAACTTCAACCTTTACCAATCAAAGATCAATGCCAATCAGCCGGGAATTCCAAACCAGGAAGCGATAACATCTTATTTTGTCAAAATCAATAATAATATCAAACTGGCAAAACAGCTTACGCTGCAATTAAGCGGAAGTTATACTTCCAAAACCATTCTTCCTCCTGGTGGTGGTGGCGGTGGTGGCTTTATGTTTGGCGGACCGCAAACCACAGCACAGGGCTTTATTCGTCCGCGTTATGAAGTGGAAGCTGCTCTTCGGTATGAATTCCTGAAAGAAAGAAGAGCGAACCTGACCCTGGCCATCAACGATATCTTCCGCACCAACCGCTATGATCAGTTTAGCTCCTCTCCCAGCTTTGAACAAAATACCTGGAGATTGCGCGATCCGCAGATCCTGCGTCTTAATTTCAGCTGGAGATTTGGTAAATTTGACACCTCACTCTTTAAGCGTAAGAACATTAAAGGAGATATGCAGAACATGCAAAATATGAGTGAAGGGGTTCAATTCTGATGTATGGATCAATATGAAATTCGATACGCAATGGCCCCTGATGCAGGGGCCATTGCTGCATTATGCAGTTCCGGTTTTGCCAGGGTACATGAGAGCGGATTTGTACCCGAAGACCTGGTCCTGTTTTGTGAGTTACACTATTCAGCTACAGCCATTGAAGCAGACCTTGAAAAATCGGATCGGTTTTATCTGGTATTGGTTCATCAGGATAAAGTAGTTGGATGCCTGCGCATGGGTAGTCCGACACTGGCACTGTCAAAACCAGATTTGACGGGAATTGAACTGGCACGTTTTTACCTCGACGCAGCGCATCGTTCAGGAGGCTGGGGTTCTGCCATGCTGAAAATGGCTGAAGAAGAAAGCAGTAAGCGTGGCTTCAGGCATATCTGGTTGCACGTTTATATTCCCAATGTCAGAGCACAGGAGTTTTACTACAGGCATGGATATACGAAAATGGGGGAAGAACAACTGGTGTTTCGGCAATCGAGTCCAACCGGGCTGGTGCTGAGAAAGCAGTTGGTTGCAGCCGTTCCTGCATAGGCTTATTCAGCACCCGGAACAACTGAATAATTGCTGACAGCAAAAAAATGGCGGCTACCAGTAAATTGATAATTCGCTGGGAAGCATTAATCCTGTTCACCAGCCACCTGCCTCCGAAAATAAAAAGCAGCAGTCCGCTTACTGTTCCCACTGCAATGCCAATGGTATATACATTGAAATGCAGCGAATCTGACTGCAGGAGTTTTGTACTGAACAAATAACTGCTCCATAAGAACCAGAAAGGAATCTGAACCGGATTAATGGCACTCATGGAAACACCCAGCCAGAAACGATGCATCCTGTTGTTGAGCTGAATGGGTTTTGCGGTTCCTGTTTTTTTCCTGGCGGCCACCAGACTGCTTAGTCCAAGAATTAAAAACAGCACCACTGTTGCCCATTCCATATAATAAAAAATCCTTTGATTGGCCAGTATCCAGTCGATTCCTTTTAATGAAAGCCGAACATACATCAGTTCAACGATCGCCACCCCAACCGCATAGGACATAGCACGACGCGTATTTTCCTGGATCGCAATCTGCATGGCGGTTATGTTCAGTGTTCCCAGCGGAAGACTTCCGAGAAAACTGATCAGCAGTCCGGCACCAAAGAGTAGAAATAATGCACTCATGAAAAAGTCGGCTAGATATAAAGTTGCGCAATCGTCTTTTCAAATTGAGCATTTTCCCGAAACATTTTTCGTCCATCCCGGAAACTCATGTAGGGTATTCCTTTCCGGTGATTGATTTTACTGATGCGATAACACCAGTCCCAATGCCGGATGATCTCCTTCCAGGCAAAAAATATGGAATGCCTTGGATCGTACATATGTGTGGGTTCCGAACCGGCACCATTTAATTCAATGATGGAAAAATGAAGGCCTTGCTCCAATTCTTCCCATGAACGAAACCGTATATCCATTCGTCCGTAATAAAAACCGGTTACCTGCTGCAGAATCTTGTCTATTTGCATTTCCAGCGCAGGTGAAGCCCGGTGTGAATCATCAATAAATTTGGCCCCTCTGGCATGATTTCCATAGGGAACCAATTCTTTTGCTATCCCGCTCGGCAATACTTCGTTCAGCTTGTCTCCATGCATTTTCTCCAGAGCGGTAAGTTGCAGAATAAAACGTTTGTCCTGCTGGCAGAGTTCCCGGATGGTATGCCGGCCATCGCCGTAAACTGTTAAAAATTCTTTGGTAACAATGCCGGTGATACGCCCCTTCTTTTCACCTGGCAGCCGGCAATAAAAGATGCCGGCTTCCAGGGGCAGATCGGCATATTCCTGCACCAGGAAAGCCAGGGGTGATTCAAGGCAGTATCGTTGTAAGTCTTCTGGTTGATTTAATTTCCGCACTCCCATTCCACGGGCACCAATATCCGGTTTGGCTATAAGAGGATACTGTAGTCCTTTGTTTTTGACCTGGTTCACCACATTTTGGGGATCTGCAGGTAGTTCAACATAAATTGTCTTTGGGTAGTAGGCTTCCGGAATCAGATCATAGATTTTCTTTTTCGATTCCATCAGGAATCCCCCGTTTTCAATGGAGGGATTGGAAGCAGAGAAGAAGAAGAAAGAGCGGGCACGGAGGCAGTACCAGAGCCAGATAGGTATTACAGGTGTGTATACTGTTCCAAATGACCAGTATTCCCAATTAAACAGCCGTATAAAAAAGGGGTGGTGGAGTACCTTTTGCAGTAAATTCATGAAGAGAGTTCAGAAAGTGAAAAAGCATCCAAACGACATTCAAATTGTTCCCGGCTTTGCAGATCTGTATAATACATACAGGCAGTATCCCGGTTCCATTCCATGCAGGTGATACTGACCGTCAGCATTTCATTGCGTCGGTTCATGAGCAGGTCATTTTCCTGGTCTCCCTCACCGCCGAATTCGTGAAAACGTTGAATAGAACTGGCGTTGGGTTCAGGATTTTCACTAAGCCAGCCAGTAAACCAGGATTTCCTTCTTTCAATTGTGGAAGGGTCGTACAAGGTAACGGAGGACCAGATATGGGGATCCGAAGCAGGTAATTGCCGGCTATACTTCTGAACACCATCCCAGCGATTTTCCTGGAGAATACCATCCTGAAAAACAATCACGGTAAATGGCTCGATTTTGTCCAGTTGAACAGCGTCGAAACCATCCAGCAACTGATCGGCTGAACAGATTTCGAGGAATACCAGACCCCGGCTTTTTCTGTACGGATAAGCAGGTTCATGTTTGACCCAACCGCCGTTTAGCAAAACAGCCATCTGGCCATTGGGTTTCATAGCAATCCAGGAACCTTGTGCATCGGGATCCTTTGGAAATAAGAGTGAACTTCCATTTACCTGGTACCATTTGGGAGGAATGGCACGGGCTCTCTGTATTTTTTCATCCCTGTTGGAACAGATCAGGGCGCCTCCGGGTACGGGAATAAAACTCACAGTGCACATGAACGTCTGTACTTGATGGTGGAAGATGCAACGCCAAAGCCCTCTGGAATAGTAATTCCAGAAATCTCCAGCAGTCCAACTTTAATAAGCGCCATATGATGGATGGTATGTTCGAGGTTATATGCAATTTCCCGGTAAAAATTGGTATCGAGTTGCACCTGTTCCCTGGTATCGGTATCAAACCCGGCACAGAGGTAAAGGGATTGGTTGGGCTGATCAATCTTTTTTTCAATAGTTGAGAGTAATTGGGCAGCGAATTCCTTATCCGATTCGATCCGGATATCCCTTTGCCGGGCCTCATAATTCACCACTCCGTCCTGCAGTCCAACCAATAAACATTGATACATTTCAATAATATGGCGGGTATGCTGACCGATGGTAGCACCTGATAAGTTTACACAGGGTTGGGTGTATTGGGCATCGGTCAGTTGATCCATAACATCTGTCATCTGACCAAATGCATTCTGAACAGCTAACTGTAAATGCATGAATTTAAAATCTTGGTTTCGAATTTAGTCTTTTTATGATTTCCATAATTTTTCGAATGAATTATTATTGGGCCAGTACTTTCAGCCGAACAGTCACCTCATCTGCAAGGGAAATACTACCGGAACCAATGTTAAAATCCCTACGGTTCAGGGTAAAACTCCCTTCAAAAAAGAAGCCATTTTTTTGGGGTTTGGCAGTAAAGGTCAAAGAGAATGTTTTGCTGACACCTTTGATTGTTACCCTGGCTGTCATATTATACGTATCCGGTTTACCGGCGGATTTAAGCTGAGTGCCCAAAATAGAAATAACAGGGAATTTGTCTACATAAAAATACTTTTCACCCCGGAGGTGCCGGTTTCGCATATTGATGCCTGTTTCAATGGTAACAGCGTCAACCGTAACATTCATATTCGACTCTGTGAGCTTTGTGGGATCAAACCTGATTTCGCCTTTAAGCCCTTTGAAACTGCCATCTACCCCCGACCCAAAGTTGTTTATGATAAAACTGACAGCACCGGGGGTATCTACAGGATGTAGTGCCTGCGCCACCAGGAAATACGGTACCAGCATACAAAAAACAAACAGAATCCTTACCATATACTCTAATTTAAGGAATAACTGAGTCCGATACCCAGCAGATTCGCTTTGTTCCTGAACCGGTCATTGGGTTCGGGTAGTTGCTGTATGCTGGTATTGGTTTTATATTCAACAAAATAAAACTGGTAAACAGCCCGAAGACTCCATTTTTCTTTCAACCTGTATTGTACGAAGAATTCTGAATTAAGGGAACCCTGGTCAAGGTCTCCTGTTAGCAGGAGGTTAAATGGTACGGGCTTTGCTTCCGTTGTCTCTTGTCTTCCATCCGATGTAAATACTGCTGCTGAAGTTCTTCCAACGGAAAAGCCGACCAGGTCGATATTGAAACCAGCCCGAAACCGTTTGCCAATCTGGTGTGCTACCTGAACGGCTGCATTCATGGAAAAAACAAACGGGCGCTGCACATTCAGTGTATCCCAATTTTGTGTTTCCTGGGATGAGAGTACAACAAGAAAAGGAGTAGAACTGCCACGTGCAATACTTGCCGGTGCCGTCCAGAAATCCTTTTTATTTCCAACGTAGGAAGTTATTCTGGGTCCTACTCCAATGGAGAGTCGCTGTTTTCTACCCAGCTGCCATTGATGCCATCCAACCAAACTGAAAGTTGCCTGTGAACTTCCCGCAGCAAGTGTAAGATCAACAGTAGGTCTGAGTCGGTTCTGAGCTTGAACCGTGCCTATCATAAAAACCAATAAAATGGTTAGAACATGTTTCATACCTGAGGTTTAAAAATTGATATAATTAGTTAAGAAAGTCTGGCGACTCCAAACAGAACGGAAAACTGCTGACACCAAATCAGCACATAAGGATATTCTTTCGGATCAGGCATACCTGAAATAGCATAAACCTGCTGACCATTCGTAGATTTTAAATTTCCCAGGTTCACAAACTGAGCAGCACCCCGATTACTTGACAAATACAGTTTCAAGTCAGGTCCGCGATCTGTTGAAAAATTTTCTAACACCAAATACCATTTGCCTTCCGCAGAAACTATCCTGGCTTTTCCACTAGTGGGATGTGCAGCACTTACAAAATCGCCATCATATAATTCAACGCTGTTTGCCGGAATGATATCATTCGATATATCAGTGGCCGTTTCTTTTTCCTTTGAACAGGAAATGAACAAAAGAGTAAATAATACCCAAAGCAGTTTTGATTTCATGACTTTTTAAATTTTGATAGTAAAGAATAAAGTTTCTCCCTTTCCAACCATAGCAAAACAAAACAACAACCAAATACCAGGCATGCATAAACGAATAGCAGAATATCTCCGTTAAATACAATACCAAGGATTGTGAGATGGGAAAAGATTGCTCCTGCCATTGTACCTGCTCCCATAAGGGCACCATAACGTGTAAAGGGTGGCCAGAGTAAGAGAATCGAGGTTATCAGCTCCAATATACCGGTTAAAATACGCCCCCAGGGTTCGATTCCAAGTGTAGTAAATAACAAAACTGATTCAGGATGTGCAGTAAATTTGAAGAAAAGCGTTTGTACTAAAAGAAGGGCTGCAATAATTCGGCAGCTCCATTGTATCCAGTTCTTTTTCATGATTTTGTAATGTTGAACTTATTGAATGAGCTTTGCCCAGTTACTGTCCCCCTGTTTTTTCAAAGCAGCTTCATTTTTATTCCAGCTGGTCAGGGTATTATTGAAATATTTATTGTAAAAGAGGTAGAGTTTGCCATCAATCAGTTTAAAGGTTTCGGGGTCAACTTCTACTTTTTTTCCATAATCGCCCATAGCAAAGGCACACCAGCCACCATAAGCCGGTTCATAGGTTGCCGGCGATTTGAGAAAGAGATCGCGGTTGGCTGCACTTGCAAAATACCAGAGAGCACCGCCATGCGACAAGGAAAAGGTTTGTTTACCCTTGACAGCTTTTTTTTGTGTATGATAGGCAACTGCATCGTACCCTTGCAAGGCGATTCCTTTTTCCAGGTTCCAATGAATAGTTGCAGACTGAGCACTTGCAAACTGGTTGAATATCAAAACCAGTACCATAACAAAGATTGACCTCATAGCTTTAGTTTATACCTAAAACTAGCAAGCTTATGATCGATTTCATGTCAGCTAGCCGACAGATGCCAGCTTTTGCAGTGCCTTAACATTCGAAAGAAAAATAAGGCTGCGTGAAAATGTCACCAGTCCGGCTGTTTCGAGTTCTGAGATGGTCGTGCTTACGGTTTGGCGGGAAGCCCCTATTAACTGGGCAATATCTTCATGGCGCAAAAAATTGGGGATGCTGGCTGTATTCCCCTGAAGGTTTTCCTTATCCAGTATCAGCAGAAAAAAACCGGCAAGCCTTGTTTTTACGTCTTTATGCAGCAGACTGATCAATCTGCTTTCCACCCGTCTCATTTGCTGACCTACAAGTTTGCTGTAGCGTAGTGCAATACGGGGTTTGCGGTTCAATAACTTTTCAAAATCATCAATATTAAAAGCACACAAACTAACATCACCCTTATAGGCCTGGGCAAACTCGCCGTTAAGATTGTATGGTTCCAATGTAATTTGCCCAAATACCTCACCTTTTCGAATGATTTCTTTTACAACCTCCCTCCCATGTTCATCTATATACCCAATTCTAATAAAACCGTCTTTCAAAAAATAAATTTTGTTGTGGTGATGAGATTCAAAATAGAGGTATTCGTTTCGTTTTGCCTCCTTAAAATGATGAATAAGATTTAACTCCTCATATTCTTCATCTGATAAATCAGACCAAAGGTTGTAATTACGTATTAGCAGCAGCTGATCCGTTGCACCCATTCATTGAACAGTTTACGGCAATTTACCTAAATTCTGCTCTACAGTTGCAGGGAGATTTCGTTCATTTCCTCTAGATTTACAAAAAATTGCGACTACTATGCAGGTACCAACAATGGCAGAATTGATGGCGAGCGGCGAGCAACCGGAAATCTTATTCTGGGTAGGCTGTGCAGGAAGTTTTGATCAGCGTGCTCAAAAAATCACCAAAGCCTTTGTTCATATATTAAACACGGTGGGCGTTCGTTTTGCCATATTGGGAAAGGAAGAAATGTGTACCGGTGACCCTGTCCGCAGAGCTGGAAATGAATTTATGTTTCAGATGATGGCCTACCAGAATATCCAGATCCTGAATGGATATGGTATTAAGAAAATTGTCACCACCTGTCCGCATTGCTTCAACACACTCAAAAATGAATACCCCGAGCTGGGTGGCAACTATGAAGTAGTACACCATGCCACTTATCTCCAGGAACTGATTGATGCAGGGAAAGTGCGGGTAACGGATGGCGGTAGTTACAAAGGGAAAAAAATCACTTTCCATGATAGCTGTTACCTGGGAAGAGCCAATAATATTTATGAAGCGCCCCGTAAGGTATTGGAAGCCCTGGATGCAGAATTGGTGGAGATGAAACGATGCCGCAGTAACGGACTCTGTTGTGGGGCAGGTGGTGCACAGATGTTCAAGGAAGAAGAGAAAGGAACAACCCGGGTAAACTGGGAACGAACTGCAGAAGCCATAGAAACCGGTGCTACAGTGGTAGCTTCAGCATGTCCATTTTGCAATACCATGATGACAGATGGTATTAAAAACAAAGAGAAGGAAGACAGCATGCAGGTATTGGATATAGCCGAATTAATTGCATCCAGTATATAAAAAAAGCCCCTTATCCCGAGAGATAAGGGGCTAAACCAACCGTCCTGCTAAGCTTTTATTTACTTACTTATTTTTTGGAGTCTGTATTTTCATCCACTTTTGCGGTGAGGCGATTGACAGCCTTAATTCCTACAAATCTTACTTTTTGTTTGGCAATCTCACGGTTATCAGCACCTGCAAGATCCTTTTCAATTTCATTTTTGCGATTGTCAAGCGCTTCGTAAAGTACTTTTATTTCGTCCCAGTCTTCACGTGTATAACGATCCTTATTTCTTTCAACGGTATTTACAAAGTTCACATACACTTCTTTTGCATTGGCAGCTGTTACCCAGGCAAATGACAGATCATTGCCAACTTTACCTGCACCGAAAAGCTCATCCCGCATGGCCTGCTTTGATTCTATGGCTTTTATATTCGACTCAAACTTGGTTCTGAGAGACGCAAATTTTTGTTCAGCTTCGTCCAATTCTTCTTTTACTTCAGCAGACAATTCACGGCCCTCCGCTTTCAACTCCGCTTTTTTTGCAGCATATGTGGCGCTGATATCGTCCCATGTTTCTTTTGTATAGTTTGACACATTGGTAGTCACTGAATCTACATAATTGTCAATATCATCAGCAAGCTGTTCATCTTTTGCACTGTTATTCTCGCAGGCAACCAGCGAAGAGGCTGCTATTCCAATCATGATTAAATACTGTCTTGATTTCATAATGTTGTATTTAGGTTCACGAACACCTATTCAACGATTATGCCATGCCTGTATGTAACAGTACCAATGCCCTTTACAAAACGAAATGGGGAAAGGAATACCCATTTGGATATCCTTTCCCCAGTAATTGTAGTTGTTTAGTACCAGGACCTTAACCTTACTTCAATGGCAGTATTGCTTTCCTTCACCAGTCGGGCAAACTCTTTTACATCACTGAATCCTCCGGGCTGGCGGAAATGAAAAGGATATACAATAGCCGGTTGGAATGCTAAAGCGGCACTTGCAGCCTGCTGAATATCCATTGTATAGGGTTTGTTCATGCATAAGAAGGCAATATCTATTCTTTTCAGGTTCCGCATTTCGGGAACGTCTTCGGTATCACCGGAAATATAAATTCTCTTTCCGCCCATAGTAAGTACATAGCCATTTCCCCTACCCTTGGGATGCCTGGACCCGGCCGTATCCGGCAGATTATACATTGGTATCGCATGAACCCGAATGCCATTCCATTCCAATGAATCACCATTAGCTAACTCCAGTATTTTCTGATCCTGAGGAAGAAATTTTATCAATCGTTCTTTAACCGCTTTGGGAGCTACAAGTACGGTATTCACCAGGTCCAGTTTAACCAGTGTGCTGCTATCCAGGTGATCTCCGTGTATATCCGTGATTAATACCAGGTTGGCTTTACCCATTTCTTTGTAGCGCTCTGCCCCGCCATAAGGATCAACAGCGATATTCACATTGTTCCAGTTCATCCAGAAAGATCCATGGTAAACCGGATGGATTTCAAGTATTCCTTTACTGGTAGTAATGGCATCCGTTTGAGCGCGGCCGGATATGGCCAAAATCAGGAGCATCAAAAGCAGGCAGACTTGTTTCATAAATGCAAATAATTATCGATTTTTCTCCTTTTACAAATCAACTGATGAACTGTTCATTATTTTGTTATCCTTATGAAGGTAAAAGAAAAAATAGTCCCCTTTTTAACCACCGCCTACTGTCTGGCGCTTCTGAACTTTTCGGTCTGGGCTCAAACAAGCATTTATATTGCTCCTAATGGTAGTGACCGCAATAGCGGCACAAAGGAAAAACCGTTGAAAAACCTCGCTGCTGCCATTTCCAGGATTTCTTCCGCCCCCTCCGGACCTGTTCACCTGATTTTACGGGAAGGAACGTATTTCCTGCCAAAGACGATACGGATTACCCCTGCTGTTTTAAAAGAGCATGTAGTAAAAATCATGTCAGCCGAAAACGAAAAAGTAGTAATTAGTGGCGCAGCTCCTCTTTCCGGTAACTGGACTCCGGAAAGTCAGGGAAAATGGAAAACCTTCATCGGGAAATCTAAAAAAGTGGACCAGTTGTTTTGCGAAGGCCGCTCACTGCCCATGGCAAGATTTCCAAACCTGGACTCCAGCGCCCGCTTTTTTAAAGGAACATCGGCAGACGCGTTGCAACCTGAGCGGATCAAAACCTGGACAAATCCGGCAGGCGGATACATACATGCCCTTCACCAGGCTGAGTGGGGTGACCTTCATTTCAGGATACTTGGCAAAACAGGAAAAGACAGTTTGAAAATGGAGGGAGGTTGGCAAAACAACCGCCCATCCCCCATGCATCGGCAACACCGGTTTGTGGAAAATATTTGGGAAGAACTCGATGCCCCTGGCGAATGGTATTACGATTCAAAATCTGGTTTTCTTTATATCATTCCACCGATTGGCGTGAACCTATCAAGCACCCGTTTTTCAATTTCCCAACTGGATGAGTTGTTTCATATTGAAGGAACTGCTCAAAAGCCTGTAAAAAATCTGACTATAAGCGGTTTAACACTTACAGGCACCAACCGTACGTTTATGCATAACCGAGAGCCGTTGCTGAGAAGTGACTGGACGATCAACCGGGGTGCTGCCCTATATATAGAAGGCACGGAAGATATCCGGATTGAACGCAATGAGTTCACTGAGTTGGGAGGACATGCAATTTTTTTCAGCAGATACAACCGCAGGGGGCAGGCCCTATCGAATCACATCCATTCTATCGGTGGAAATGGAATTGCATTTGTCGGAGATCCCGGCGCAGTGCGTTCACCACTGTTCAGGTATGAACAAACTCAAACGCTGGAGGAAATGGATCTTACTCCAGGGCCAAAGTCGGTGCATTACCCGGCCGAATGCAAGGTTGAAGACAACCTGATTCATGATATCGGGACCATCGAGAAACAGGTGGCAGGAGTTCAGATCAGTATGTCAATGGATATATGGGTGCAATCAAATACCATTTATAACGTACCAAGGGCAGGCATTAATATTGGGGATGGTTGCTGGGGCGGACATATCATCAGTCAAAATGATGTATTCAATACCGTACAGGAAACAGGAGATCATGGAGCTTTCAACTCCTGGGGAAGAGACCGTTACTGGCTTCCTTCCATTGAAGCAGTTGACAGCCTGGTTGAAAAACATCCGCAGCTTCCCTATCTAGACATAATTAAACCGATAACCATCAGTAATAACCGATTTCATTGTGCTCATGGATGGGACATAGACCTGGATGATGGTAGCAGTCGCTACCGGATCTATAATAATATTTGCCTCAATGGTGGTCTGAAATTGCGCGAAGGATTTGATCGCGTAGTGAGTAATAACTTTATTATCAATAATACCTTTCATCCTCACGTCTGGTATGCCAGCAGCAAGGATGTATTTACCCGCAATATTGTAACAACCGCTTATGCGCCCATTCGTGTTCGCAACTGGGGGTTGAAAGTTGATTCCAATTTTTTCATCCATCCCCAGGGATTGCAGGAAGCACGCAAACTGCATACAGATGCTAACAGCATGAGCGGTGATCCCTTATTCATTAAACCTCAGGAAGGAAATTACGGACTACTGCCAAACTCACCTGTTTTCGCATTGGGTATTCAATCAATTGATCAGAATCAATTCGGTGTTCGTTCCGCAGAGCTGAAAAGGATGGCACTTCAGCCACCTGTGTTGCCAGTTTTGTTTTTACAAAAGGAAACTTCCACTGATATAATGACCTGGCTTGGAGCCAGCGTGAAAAACATAGAAACGCTTGGAGAACAGTCCGCCTCTGGTGCCACCGACCGAAATGGCGTTTTATTGGTTGAGGTTCCCAAAGGAAGCCAGGCAGCCAGCAACAAACTGGAAGCCGGAGATATTATCCTGGCCATTAATGGCCAAGCTGTTAATAACCTGACAGACCTTTTTACAGCCATGCAGCAAAACAGCTGGCAGGGCCAGGTTGAATTGAAGTTACTGCACCATCAGCAGATCCTGCAAAGAAGGGTTCAACTGAAATAATAGTTCGTATTTCTACTCTAAAGAATATACTTAATTCCATTTAAAGAAAATATGTAGCCTACCGTCGAATAAGTTTAGACAGCGGAAGGAATAAGTGCAATTTTGTAGTGCAATTACAAATTTCTACTTAGAAAACCGTACCCGCTGTGAAAAAACTTATACTTATTTGCTGGATTCTCCTATTGCAACTGGTAGTTTTTAGCCAGGCCAGGGTAACCAGGATTATAACCGATTACAACGGTTTTTTTTCATCGCAATCAAATAAAATCAATACGGTATTGCCTGATAACAGTCATAATCTGCTTGGCTTTACCTATAATGGCACTACTTATTCAACCGGTGTGGATGATTCGAAACTTACTGCCAATGGTGTAAGTTTTGTACCTCAAACATTTCGCGCTATCCCGCTTAACAATGTTCCTGTCAGTGGGGGCAGTAGCTATTTTGTAGGACTAGGACAATTATATGATGGCGTGCACAACGGTGTAAATAACAGTTCCAGCCAACCCTTTCAGGGCAGTCCGGCGAGTGCCAGCACACTGGCCTCTTTTCTGACAGATGGCATTAATGGTCTGAATGTAGGTACCGGCCTAGCCAATATTCCGGCAGGTTCTGTTTTGCAATTTAATTTAGGTTCCAGCGGTATATCAGCAAGTGCAATCGGAGATGGTATTCCCGATGTATTATTTGTTCAGATAGCTGATCCAAGTTCAGTCGGCGACCGGTTGAAATTCATAAACAGCAGCGGTGCAACGGTTGGAACCGAATTTACTTTTAACCTATCAAGCTCTGCCATGTTCCCGCGACTTGCCAATTGGCGGGCAGATTTCTATAATATCAACAGTACACAAACCACCACCAGTTTTATCAATACAATCCGGCCTATCGTGATGCTGGCACTGGATCTTTCACAACTCGGTATTACAACCAGCAACTATACGCAGGTAACACAGCTGGTATATACAACATCCGGGCAATCAGATCCTGCATTTGTTGCATTTAATGAACCATCGGTAAACTTGCCAACGCGGCTGGGCATATCTGCACAGCCAACTATTTATCAAACAAACCAGGTACTGAATCCTGCATTCCAGGTGCGACTACTGAATAGTTTTAATCAACCGATTCTTCAACCCAATGTGGCCATAACAGTGACTGTTGAATCCGGAAACGGACAGGTCGCAGGAACCCTTACGCAGTATACGGATGCAAATGGCATTGCCTTCTTCCATGACCTTTCATTAAATGGAAACAACACGCATACCCTGCGTTTCAGTTCCTCCAGTCTGAGTCCGGCAATTTCAGACCCCCTGATTTACAGCACGCTGTTACCATTAAACTGGGTAAGTTTTAGCGGCCAGCTTAAAAGCAGTTCCATTCAGTTGAACTGGAGCACCAGCCAGGAACAACAAACCTTTGATTTTGTAATTGAAAGAAGCTCCAATTCACAACAATGGCAAACTATTGGACAGTTGTCTGCAGCGGGTTCTGCGCAGGGAGTAAGACAGTATACCTGGAACGATCAACAACCAGTACAGGGCAGCAATTTTTACCGGATTGTTCAACGTGATCTGAACGGTCGCCAAACAACCAGTAAAGTCATAAAGGTGCAGTATAATCAGGAGGCAGCTGTTCTGGTCAGGGTTCTATCCAATCCGGTTATTGGGGGCCAGCTTCAGTTGGAAGTAAGCATGCCGACCACCATTCAACTCTTTACCAGCGGAGGTGCTTTGATTTTGACGAAAACCGTGCCAGCAGGTCGATCCAGCGTTTCACTTGATGGTCAAACAGCTGGAATTTATTATCTGAAAGCTGGTAAAAAAATAGTTCCCCTGGTTCTGCAATAAGACATCCTTATTTGGGTTTAGAATTTGTACATTTACTTAGTCCAATTCCTAAACCCTTTCATGCAGGATATGTCAAGTATTTTAAACAATCCAATTTCTACTGAACTAACCCAATTGCATCATGTAGAAACGCTGATTAAAGCAGGCACCTGGATCTTTGATCTGCAACAGAATGCGATATATTGGTCTGACGGTGTGTTTAGAATGTTGGGCTATGAGCCGCAATGCTTCGCTGTTGATTTTGAAGTTGGAACCAATACCATTCATCCCGATGACCGCAAACGAGCTATACAGCACATGCAGGATGTGCTTCAGAAAAATCTGGAATACAACATAACCAAAAGGCTTATTAACAGCTGCGGCCAGGCCATACTGGTGCAATCCAAAGCATCCATCATCAGAGATGAATTGGGAAAGCCAATCAAGTTAATAGGTGTTTTTCATGATATAACTGAGTTTGTTGAAATAAGGCAACAACTGGAAGAAGCCCGCCATACCAGTCACCTCTTGCTGGAAAATGCGGATGGTATTTTTTGGGCAACAGATGCAACAGATTTTCGTTTTACCTATATTTCTCCCCAAGTTGAAGAAATAACCGGATATTCTCCTGAAGAGTGGTTGGCGGATCCGAATTTCTGGAGTAACCACATACACCCAGAAGACCGGGATGCAGCCATTCGATTTTGCCATAGTGAAACTGCTGCGCTAAACAACCATATTTTCGATTATCGTTTTCGAACCCGATCAGGCTCTTACGTATGGATTCATGACCGCGTAAAAGTAATGTCCAAGGAAGGCAAACCAGTAAAACTAACCGGCCTTATGCTGGATGTTTCTTCAAGTTATTTTTACGGCGATCTGGATAAAATTGAAAAAAAATTACTGGAAGCCGCCATTCACCAGGACACCCGGCTATTTAATATTATTGAAGCTTACCTCCTGGATCTGGAAAAACTATTTCCGGATATGAAGGCATCGGTTATGAAAATTCAGAATGGCGCTATGTATGTATTGGCAGCTCCTTCACTTCCTTCAGCCTATTGTAAAGCTATTAATGGGATAAAAATCGGAATCAACCAAGGCTCCTGTGGCACTGCTGCCTATCTTAAAGAAAAAGTAATCGCAGGAAATGTATTTGATGATGAACGATGGGCAACCCACATTACCTTGCCTGAAAAATTTGGATTTGCAGCCTGCTGGTCGCATCCCTTGCTAAATGATCAGGGGGAAGTAGTTGCCACACTCGCTCTTTATTTCTCAACTCCCCGGTGGCCAAACGCATTTGAAGAGTTTGCCATTGAAAGATCACAGCGCTTGTTATCGCTGGTGATTACCAAATTTGACAACCTTGAAAATCTAAAGATCAGCAATGATCGTTTTGAACTGATCAATCGTGGTACCAAAGACGCGATTTATGATTGGGATATTGAAAAGGATCACCTGGTATTCGGTGAGGGGTACGGTCGTTTATTTGGGTATACAGAACAGGTTAACAAGCCAATTCAAATGGACAGATGGATGGAACGGATTCATCCGGATGAAGTTCAACAGGTATCCGAGAGCCTTGCGCTGTTTTTGGCAGACCCTCAAATGGAAAGGTGGGAATACAGTTACCGATTTCGCAGAAAAGAAGGGATGTATGCCAGTGTGGAAGAAATTGGCCATATTTTAAGAGACGCGAATGGCAAACCTGTGAGAATGGTTGGCCTAATGCGCGATACCACAGAAACTAAAGAATTGCAGAAATTGCTGGATAATGCTTCCAAACTGGCACTTGTTGGGGGCTGGGAACTCAATTTTAGCCATATTGATAAGCCTGCATTTACCTGCTCTGAAATAGCCCGGCAAATTCTGGAAACCGGACCCTTACTTTCTCCCAGCTGGCAAGACTTCCTGAATTTGGCAGTAGGTCCATCAAAAGAACAACTCAGGCAGGCTGTAGATAAATTAATGCTGGATGCACTTGAGTTTGATCTTGAACTTCCTGTAACAACCTATACAGGTAATAAAAAATGGGTTCGGATAATTGGACAAGCTGAATGGATTGACAATCAATGCAACAAGGTATATGGAAGTATTCAGGACATTCATCATCAAAAGACAAATGAACTGGAACTTTCAAGAAAGAACCGGTTACTGGACACCTTATCGATAATAATCAGTGGCTTTTTGCAGGTTGAAGACTGGACAACCATACTACCGGGAATCTTTGAAATAACCGGACAAACAGCGGAAGTTGACAGGGTGTATTATTTTGAATTGCACCAGGATACACAAACTGGTACCATACTTTCAAGTCAGCGTTACGAATGGACCAGGGATGATATATCAAAAGAAATTGACAATCCATACCTTCAACAAGTACCAGTTCAGAATTATCCAGGTTTTTTTGATCCATTATTGAACGGTTCTCCTGTGCAACTGGTTACAGCAAAAGTGAAGGATGCAGATCTTTATTGGATCCTGGAAAATCAGCAGATCAAATCCTGCCTGGCATTACCGGTAATGGTAGAGAATCAATGTGTGGGTCTGATTGGTTTCGATGCCTGCAGGGAAGAACGATTTTGGGAAGAATCTGAAATCAGTTTTCTTACCAATGTTACGGTTAATCTGGCAGCAGCCATTCAGCGCAAAAACAATCAGCTACAACTGGAGCATGCGCTGTTTGAAAGGAATACGATTTTAGAAAGTATTGGTGACGGATTTTGTGCCATTAGCCAGGAAGGAAAAATTACCTATTGGAATAAACAGGCGGAAACAATTTTCAACCTTCCAAGACAGCAGGTTGAAAAAAGAACAGCAGCAAGCGTGCTGGCTGAAGCCTTGCAGATACCCGAGTCAGATATACTGCTTCACACTTTTTACAGCCGGGAAAAAAAGTCCATAGAAATTCATAAAGAGTCAACTAACCAGTGGTTTGATATTGAAATTTATCCTGCAGGTAACGGTAATTCAGTTTTTATCCGTGACATTACCAATCGAAAAATAGCTGAAGCCCAAATTCAGCAATCCAATGAACGATTTGAAATAATCACCCGGGCAACCAATGATGCCATCTGGGATTATGATGTAGAAAAAGATAAATTATTCTGGGGCCAGGGATTTTATTCCTTATTTGGCTACAATCCCCATGAAATCAAACCAAATTTTCCACTCCTGATAAGCCTGATTCATCCTGACGACAGGGAACAGGTTGTTGCAAAAATTCAGGGTTATATGAGTGGAAGTATTGCTTCAGAAACCTGGGATGAAGAATATCGGTTCTTAAAATCAACCGGAGAATATGCATTCGTATCTGATAAAGCCATCTTTCTCAGAAATGAAAAAGGACAGGTTCTTCGTGCCCTGGGTGCTATGTCTGATATCTCGCATCGCAAAGAGTATGAAAGCTCTTTGGAAGAGCTAAACCAGGAGTTGGAGAAAAAAGTAAAGGAACTGGCCATATCCAACCAGGAACTTGAACAGTTTGCCTATGTTGCGTCCCATGATCTGCAGGAACCACTTCGAATGGTAACCGGATTTCTAACGCAATTGGAGAAAAAATATCATGGATACCTCGATGAGAAAGCACATCAATATATTTACTATGCAACAGATGGTGCGAAACGAATGCGGCAAATCATCCTGGATCTGCTTGATTTTTCAAGAATAGGAAAGCAGAAAGAAAAATCAACTGCATTAAACCTGAACCGACTGGTGGAAGAAACCATCACCCTGAACAGGAATTTACTGGAAGAAAAAAAGGCAAAAGTGATATTGAACGACCTGCCGGTTATCTCCAGTTACCACTCTCCCCTCCGGCAGGTATTTCAAAATCTTATTACGAATGCAGTTAAATACAGCAAACCTGATTTGCCGCCAACAATTCGCATTTGGGCAACTGATGAAGAAACTGAATGGAAAATTGCCATTGAAGACAATGGTATCGGAATTGCTCAGGAATATCACGAACGGATCTTTATCATTTTTCAACGTTTGCACAAAAGGGAAGACTATGGAGGAACAGGAATTGGACTGGCTGTAGTTAAAAAAATTGTAGAAAACCTGGGAGGAGCCATTTGGGTAGAATCAACGCCAGGAGAAGGCAGCACTTTTTATTTTACATTGCCTAAAACCCCACCACTCCAAGCCTGAGCTAAAATGGAAACAACTGTACTGTTCAAAATTGAAAAAGGCTGCATACAATACCAGAACAAACGACTGTTCCAGGAACTGGATTTTACGATACGGCAGGGAGAAACCTGGGCGCTAACTGGCGATAGCGGGTCAGGAAAAACCAGCTTACTAAAAGCACTTGCCGGCCATTTACCCATTACCGGGGGAAAATGGGAGGCCGCATTTTTTGAGTCACTCAAAAAGTCCGGAAATATACCTAAGGACCCTTTGTTTTCCTGGCGAAACCTGGTATCCTTTATTGATGCGAGGCATCGGTTTACCAACCTTTCCCATACCAATACTTTTTATTATCAGCAACGATACAACTCCTGTGATGCAGAAGATGCACCGACCGTATCTGAGATGCTGAACCAGGAAGGCAGCCAGCCGGCCTGGTTTGGGTGGACGGTAGAAAATGTAATAGCTGTTTGCAGGCTTGAAAAATTGCTCGACAAACAGGTAATCCTGTTGTCAAATGGCGAAACCAGAAGGTTATTAA
The DNA here is from genome assembly GCF_021491375.1 of Flavihumibacter fluminis. Classification (GTDB taxonomy): domain Bacteria; phylum Bacteroidota; class Bacteroidia; order Chitinophagales; family Chitinophagaceae; genus Flavihumibacter; species Flavihumibacter fluminis. Next base: position 758,078 of record NZ_JAKEVY010000002.1, on the reverse strand, counting down.
TTGGTCTGGCATTATTAAAGAACCCTGCTTTGTTATTGCTGGATAATCCTACAGCCGGACTTGACAGGCTTACAAGAATAGGATTTGAACAATTGCTTGCCCGCATCATTGCATCCGGAATCCATGTTGTTATGAGTCTATCACACCATGAACTACCCGCTTCGATAACACATATCGCGCAATTAAAGAATGGACGAATCCAGACCATTTCCACAAGGGAACAATACCGTCAGGTGATGGAAAAAAAGCAAACGGAAAGCAGTCACAAGATGCTACTTGATAGCTGGTTGAAATTGGGCCGTTTTGCTGAATTTGATGAAATCGTTGAGATTCAAAGCGGACGTGTTCAATACGGAAACCGTATCATCCTGGATAACATTAACTGGAAAATCGCCAAAGGCGAGCGTTGGTCCATCAGTGGCCATAATGGAGCCGGAAAATCTACCCTGATCAGCCTGATTACAGGTGATAACCCCCAGGCATATGCGAACAACATTAAATTGTTTGGAAGGAAAAGAGGATCAGGTGAATCCATCTGGGAAATCAAAAAAAAGATTGGATTTGTTTCTCCTGAATTGTTTCAATACTTCCCACAAGAAACCACGGTTGCTCAGGCAGTTGAATCTGGATTATACGATACTATCGGATTATACCGGACTCCTGTAATGGAAAATGAAAGCTTAATCCTTGCGGTTATGAATGCACTGGGTATTGGTGATTATGCAATGAACAGATTGCAACAGGTAGCAACCAGTGTACAGCGACTAACGCTGATAGCAAGGGCTCTGGTTAAGTATCCGCCGCTCCTGATCCTCGACGAACCCTGCCAGGGACTTGATCCTAACCAAACCGAACAAATTAAACACCTGATCGATGAACTATGTCGTCAAACGCATATCAGTCTGATCTATGTAAGTCATTACGCTGATGAAATTCCCGCATCCGTAAACAGGCAGCTGGTACTGGAGAATGGCAAAATGGTTACCTTTCAGGATACCTAAATAAACCATGCAACCATGGCGGCCTTATCTCTTAAAAGGATTCATTCCATAGACCAATTGAGGGGGCTGGTCATGATTATTATGGCACTGGATCATACCAGGGATCTGTTTCATGAAGGATCACTGACGGAAGATCCGCTCAACCTGGATACAACAACCCCTCTCCTGTTTTTTACCCGATGGATTACACATCTTTGTGCCCCGACCTTTGTTTTTCTTTCTGGAGTCTCCATCTACCTTCAACAGGACAAAATACAGAACGCTGCTGCACTTCAAAGCAAACTGCTGAAACGTGGTTGTTGGCTGGTACTCCTGGAGCTTACGGTAGTAAATTTCGGTATCTGGTTTAATGTACACTTCAATTCAATATTGTTCCAGGTAATCGGAGCCATTGGAACCGGTTTTATAGCGATGGCTTTTCTTCAGCAAATCGCACCCCGATTGCTCATGCTGACAGGCCTGCTACTCATCACGGTTAATCAATTTATCAATGTACCGGCTTTATCTACCCTGGTAGTTCAGCAACTGGGGCCAGCGCATACCCTTATTGTTGCTTACCCACCTTTACCCTGGCTTGCCATCATGCTGATTGGGTTTGGGATGGGCCCCTATTTTAAACAGGGCACTAAAAATGCTGCCTGGTTTGCGAGACTTGGATTAATCCTGCTGGCAGGCGGGATCTTGCTTCGCGCCTTTTCCGGATTTGGTGATCCAAATGGCTGGGCAATACAGAAAAACAACATTCTGACTGGATTATCCTTTATCCGCGTAGAGAAATATCCCCCATCTCTTTTATTCACCATTTTTATGCTGGGTATGGCCCTGCTTCTTTATGCTATCCTGAAAAAACAAACCTTACCTCAACCCATCAACAACCTGCTGGAAGTATATGGTTCTGTGCCGTTATTCTATTATATCATTCATTGGTATCTCATCCATGGAGCATTGATCATTACATTATTTATTGACGGATATACCCTGGATCAATTAAATTTCGGAGGCTTTGGATTTGGTCGCCCTTTACAACAACCCAATGGTTATTCGCTAGGAGTAGTCTACCTGGTATGGATATGCGCAGTGTTAATCCTCTACCCAGCCTGCGTACGTTACCGACAGTTTAAACAGAACAACCCGGATAGTTTCCTGGCGAAGTACTTGTAGCTCTTTTTGAGTGTATTAAACATCCCTTAACAGCATTTTCAATGTTTAAACATTATATTTGCATAAATCAATCTATCATGGAAAAAGCAATTGAAAAAATTATATCCAGACCAGTGCACCCGGGCATGGTTGGAGACGGTTTTCGTGTTTATCATTATTTCCCCGGTGGACCTATATCCCAAAGAAGGATCAGCCCTTTTTTGATGCTTGATTTTGCGGCGGAATTTGAATTCCCCCCATCCCAACACCTGCGTGGTGTGGATGTGCACCCGCACAAAGGATTTGAAACAGTTACGATTGCTTACCAGGGTGCGGTCGAACACCACGACAGTGCAGGTAATCATGGCATCATTTATCCGGGTGAAGTACAATGGATGACAGCCGGATCGGGTATTCTACACAAGGAATACCATGAGCGGGAATTCAGCAGTAAGGGGGGCAAGTTTGAAATGATCCAGTTATGGGTGAACCTTCCAGCCCGTTTCAAAACGGAAGCACCTCATTATCAGGCATTAACAAATGAATTGATCAGAGAGGTTACTTTATCGGAAGACCTGGGTGTTGTCAGGGTTATAGCAGGCAATTATAACGGAATTAAAGGTCCGGCAAACACCTACACGCCAGTCAATTTGTGGGATATCCGCTTAAAAAAGGGGGCTGATTTAAGGACATCCATCGATGAAAGTCATACTACCGCCATTCTTATTCTTCATGGCCAGGTAGCAGTAAACGGCACCACTGTCCCTGAACATCATATGGCATTATTTGGTCAGGAGGGAACTGACATTACCATACATGCTTCTAAAGATGCAGTGCTCCTGGTTATGAGTGGTGAACCAATTGATGAACCCATCGCCAGTTATGGTCCGTTTGTTATGAATACCCAGGCTGAATTAATGGAAGCAATGGAAGAGTTCAGGGCTGGAAAATTCGGAACCCTGGACTAAACTTGCAGAACCTTTTTGCCCTTTTGCAGAAAGTAAATAGGCATTTACAGATTGGTTACCAGAAGGCGAACACGCATGCCTAGTTTTACAGCAGATACCATTAACCATTCAACCTTTTACTATGTATCTGCTGGAAACAGAAGGACTCTCCTATCAGTTCCGAAAAGAGGAAACAGTATTAAATAATATCCAATTACAGGTACCCGAGGGTTCCATATATGGATTCCTCGGACCTAACGGTGCAGGCAAAACCACTACCCTCAAACTGGTGTTGGGTCTGCTACGCAAGCAGAAGGGCAGGGTCAGGATCTTTGGTAAAGATCTTGACTTTGACCGCCTGTCCATTCTGCAACAAACCGGTTCCCTTATTGAATCTCCTTCGCTCTACCTGCATCTCACAGCCCGGGAAAACCTGTTGTTATATCAACGGATTTATCAATGTAATCCCAATCGGATTTCATACGTACTGGAACTTACCGGGCTTTCACATACAGGGAATAAACGCTGTTCTTCTTTCTCGCTTGGCATGAACCAGCGATTAGCCATCGCCGTTGCCTTGCTGCACAATCCACGGTTATTGATTCTTGACGAGCCCACCAATGGTCTGGATCCTTCTGGCATTATCGAAATGCGGGAACTGCTTCGGTCTATCAACCGAAATATGGGTATTACGATCCTTATTTCCAGTCACCTGTTGTCGGAAATTGAAAAACTGGCAACTCATACCGGTATCATTAATAATGGAAGCCTGGTTTTTCAAGGAACTTTTTCCCAACTCATGCAGCAACAACAAGCCGCCTGCAGCCTGTTTTATAAGACCAGTGACAACCTTGCGGCTCAAACCTTTCTCAGACAACGCAACATTGTGGTGGATATGGACCAGGACACTCTGATTCTGCCTTTGTTACCCCGTGAGGAAATTGCCCGGATCAACCGGGAACTTATGAAAGAAGGAATTGATCTCTTCCAGGTACACGCACCAGAAACCAGTCTTGAACAAACCTTCATGAACCTTATCAATCAGAATTAATATGAAACTTTTGACGGCAAGCCTTCAGGCTGAATGGATGAAAACAAAAAGATCCGCCGCCTGGTGGTTGGTCATCACCGGCGGACTCCTTATTCCTGTCATATTACTGATAGGCCGATTTTATAACCATGAACTCATTCCGGCTGAAAATGCAGCTCCCATTGTATGGACGAAATTCTACTCAAGAGCCTGGAACTATATGGGAAACCTGCTCCTGCCCATGGGCGTCATACTGGTTACCAGCCTTGTGGCACAGGTGGAAGTCCGGAATAACACCTGGAAACAACTACATACAGCGCCCCTGCCCTACAGCATTATCTTCTTAAGTAAACTAACGGTGATACTTAGCCTCCTGTTACTTGGATTTGTTTTATTCAACCTGGCGACCTTTGGCATGATTACCTTGCCAGCTGTTTTTTATCAGGATGTATTCTTTCCAAAAGCCCCCTTCCCTTTCAAAGGAATGTTGCTTGGGAATGCTAAATTTTTCCTGGATATGCTACCGATAGTTGCATTTCAGTTCCTGCTGAGTCTGCAATTCCGGAATTTTCTGATACCCATCGGAGCCGGGTTTGGTCTCTATGTTGCTTCCATGATAGGCATGAACTGGAAGTACGGCTATATACTCCCCTATATCTACAGCAGTTATGAGTTTTCCGGCAAATCCACCATCGGAGCAACACAGTTTAATTTTCATTGGCTCCCTGCAATATATTGCCTGCTATTTACAGGTATCAGTTATATAATTTATCTTACCAAGGCAGATAAAACCTAAGCACTGCATGAAACGATCCATTAAAATTCTGCTGCATGCAGGATACTGGATATTGTATCTGTTACTGATCAGCAGTTTCCTGATCATCCTCAGTGCCAGTTCCAAACAGGCAATTTCATCCACTTTTAAAATCATTGCATTTGAAAGTCCGTTGCTCCTAATGACCATCCTTCCAGGCGTCATCTGTTTTTACAGCTGTTATGCAATTTTATTTCCCCGGTGGTTAACGCAACAAAGATTAGTACCTTTTTTTGTTGGAATCCTCGCTGCTGCTCTTGTCAGCGGAGTTATTCCCATTCTGTTGCTGTATTTACCAGGGTTCCCCTGGAAAGTAACTGAAAGGTTCGATAAATGGCTGATTATTTGGGGAATGCTCTCCCTTCTTGCCATTATTCACGGTGTAATCGGATTGATTCTTCGGGGTTTCATTACCTGGTATGGTGAAATCAAAATCAAAGCGGACCTGGAAAAGAAAAACATGCAAACCGAACTCGCCTTAATAAAATCCCAACTCAATCCGCATTTCCTGTTCAATACTATCAATAATATTGATGTACTGATTGAAACTGATGCCCCACGAGCCTCTGTCTATCTGAATAAATTATCCGGACTGCTCCGCTTCCTGCTCTATGAAGCGCAGCCGGAGTGGATACCCCTTGAAAAAGAAATCAGCTACATTGAACAATACCTGGATTTGCAACGAATCCGAACGGCCAATCCGGATTTTATTCAATACAAGGTTACAGGAAACCCTGCCAACCGAACCATTGCACCCGTTCTTTTTATATCCTATATAGAAAATGCATTCAAACACGGTGAACAATTAAAAGCAACTAGCCCTATCATTATCAACATTGATATAGACGACAAACAAATTCATTTTTTCTGCAGTAATAAATATCGAAAAGACAACACGCCAGGTGATCATTCAGGACTTGGGAATGAATTACTACGCAAAAGACTGGAACTGCTCTATCCTGGAAATTATGAGTTAAACATCACCAACCAGAATCAAACCTATTCTGTAGACCTGCTTATATTTGATCATGAACCTGGAATGTATCGTAGTGGAAGATGAGCCCCTGGCAATGGACAGGCTCTGTACCTATATTGCACGTTTCCCCTGGCTTAGCATCCGGGAGAAATTCTCAGATGGCGCAGCTGCATTGGTTTACCTGCAAACAAATTCCATTGATATTGTTTTTCTGGATATCAACCTGGGAGAACTTTCAGGCATCCAGCTACTTGAAACTACGGGCAAAAGATTTGAAGTGATCCTGATTACCGCCTACTCAGATTATGCGCTTAAAGGTTATGATCTCCAGGTTACTGATTACCTCCTGAAACCGTATAGCTTTGAGCGCTTTTCCCAGGCAGTGGAAAAAGCAAAGAATAATCTGCACAAACCTTCTGTTCAGGAAAAAAAATGGCTGTTTATAAAATCGGCTCATCAGATTGAAAAAATCAACCTGGATGAACTCCTGTATATCGAAGGTATGCGCGACTACCGGAAACTACATTTGGCCAACAACCGCAAAATCATGACACTCCAAACCTTCCGTGAACTGGAAGAAGATCTTGCCGGCACCTCTATCTGCAGAGTACATAAATCCTACATGGTTTCCCTTAGCAAAATTGAGTCCATTGATAAAGATGGTATCCGCATTGGAACTGTTTCCATCCCTGTATCGGATACCTACCGTGCAGCTTTTTTCAAATTATTGAAAGGATAATATTCGAACCAGCACCGAACCGCCCTGCTGTTTCTGGCCAAGTCCCTAACTTTGCAGTATGAACCTTGAATACAAAAATTTACTGCCGGCCAATTTTGACTCCGGCTCCCGAGTGTGGATATATCAGAGTAACCGCCTTTTCGGTATGATGGAAGCCCTTGAAGTTGAAAAGATATTAACCGCATTCACCGATCAGTGGCAAGCTCATGGCGCGCCAGTTAAGGGGTTTGCCACCCTCTTCTTCGGTCAGTTCATTGTGTTAATGGCAGATGAAACCCAAACTGGAGTGAGTGGCTGTTCAACTGACAGCTCGGTTCGCCTGATCAAGGCAATTGAAGAACGCTTTGGCGTAAGCCTGTTCGACCGGCAGTTGCTTGCTTTTGTCGTAAAGGATAAAGTTCAACTGATTCCAATGGCACAACTGGCTCCAGCGATCCAAGGCGGTTTTGTAACCGGGGATACCCTTTATTTCAATAATCTGGCAGGTACCAAAGCTGAGCTGGAAAACAACTGGATTATTCCGGTGAAAGAAAGCTGGCTGAAGTCTAAACTGCCTCTGCAATCTGCCTGATCAAAACTGAAGGATAAAGGCTGTTCCTTCGCCTTCCACACTTTGTACGCTGATATTGCCTTTGTGCAACATCATGATCTGCTTGCATAAACTCAGGCCGATCCCGCTACCACTTTTTTTCGTGCTAAAAAAGGGGATGAATATTTTATCCATGATTTCAGCTGGCATACCTGTGCCATTATCTGCCACTTTGAGCAGGGTCCGGTTATTGGGGCCCTTACTGGCTGATAGGATAATTCTAGGTTGCTCACGATCGCGAACGGCATCCATTGCATTTACCAGCAGATTGATGAGGACCTGATCCACCAGGTTAGTATCTGCTTCAATGGTGATACCCGGTTCTTTTAATATGATCTCCAGCTCAATGTGCAACTGCTCCAGCTTTGGCTGCATCAGCTGTTGGAGGTTTACAAAGAGATCCAGCACCTGTACTTTCTGAAGGTTCAGTTTAGTGATCTTATTCAGGTTACGATAGGTTTCAGCAAAGCGCAAGAGGCCCTCACTTCTGCGCTTGATGGTTTCAATACCCAACTCAAGATCCTCATACCCGCCATTACCGGATTTCTCAGTTGATGCTTTCTGCAAACTTTTTTTCAATGTATCTGCAAGAGAGGAAATCGGTGCAACCGAATTCATGATCTCATGAGTCATTACACTCAGCAAGCGTTGCCAGGCTTTGCTCTCCGTTTCATCCAACGCTTCACTGACATTCTGAAAAGCAATCAGTTTGTACGTTTGTGATTCCGTTTGAAAAGCCGAACAGCTGACCAGGATTTTAAACGCATCTTTTTCCCTGTGCGCGGTCGCAATTTTCCCCTCTCCGGGTTTGATATTTTTTACCACTTCTCCCAACTCGGAGTCTCTCCTGCTAAGCGAATCAAGTGATTTCAGGTAAGGGATTTGCAACATTCGTTTCAATGCTTCATTCATCCATACTACATTACCGGTCGCCAATTCGTAAGAAAGTATACCGGTATCCACCAATTCAAGGATTCGCTGCAAATACTGGTATTGGGTTTCCTTTTCTTTACTGATTACCTTAAAAGCAGTGTTGATTTCATTAAATCCCTGCCGCAAGGGTTGCAATTCAGTTGGAGCATGTTTCACGTCAAAATACCGTGTAAAGTCACGGTAATGCACACTTTCTACAAACTGCTTCAATTCTACTTCCGCTTTTTTCTGGTAGCGGTATAAATCATACACCAGGTAGGCAGCCACAGGAATTACCAGTATTAGAAAACGAAAATGCCCAGCCACCAGCAACCAGGAAAGCAGGCACAACACAGCAAATAGCAGTGCTATCTTGATAAAGAGTTTATTATTTTCCCAGAATTCAGATATCATATTTACTGAGTCGACGGTATAATGCGGTCCTGGTTAAGCCCAATTCTTTAGCAGCCTTGGTTATATTTCCGTTGTGTTTTTCGATTACTTTCAAAATGGTATTTTTCTCCACCGTACTTAAATTGGTTTCTTTGGGTTCTTCCCCCTCTTCCGCAGCAAATTCAATCGGTGAGAACAACAGATCTGCTGCCTTCAGTTCATCCCCCTCGGCCATGATCACTGCTCTCTCAATCGTATACTGCAATTCCCGCACATTACCCGGAAACGGATAACTCAGCAGTTTTTCACGGGCTGATTTATCAAAGGGCAATTGCGGCTTCATGTATTTCTGACTATATAATTCATTAAAATGATCAGCCAGCAATAAAATATCCTTGCCTCTTTTACGAAGGGGTGGTACAATAATTTCGACGGTGTTGATGCGGTAGATCAGATCCTTCCGGAACCGGTTTTCATTGGCGAGTTCCTGAATCGGAAGATTGGTGGCACAAACCAATCTTACATCTATTGGTGTTGCCTTATTGGATCCAAGGCGGGTCACGGTTCGGTTCTGCAAAACAGAGAGTAACTTGGCCTGTTGCTGTAAACTGATATTTCCAATTTCATCAAGGAAAATTGTACCTCCGTTGGCTGCTTCAAATCGCCCCATCCGGTCCTCACGGGCATCTGTAAACGCTCCTTTTACATGCCCGAATAATTCACTTTCAAACAGGGATTCAGTGAGCGCTCCAACATCCACTTTAACAAAGGGTCCGGCTGCACGTAAGGAATGTTGGTGAATGGCTCTTGCTATCAGGTCCTTTCCGGTGCCGTTTTCACCGAGCACCAGGATATTCGCATCTGTGGGTGCAATCTTTTCAATTTTGTAGAATATCGCTTCCATCTGCTCCGATTCTCCCAACAGCTCAGATCCAATAAGCGTTTTTGCTTCTGCAGGCTCTCCTGCATTTTTTCCCGCCCGCTTTTTTAATACTTCTTTTATTGTAGCGATCAGCCGGTCGTTGTGCCAGGGTTTCACTACAAAATCGGATGCACCTTCCTTAAGTGACCGCACCGCGAGATCTACATCACCATAAGCTGTTATCATGATTACTCCTGCATCACTTTTCAATTCCTTGATACGACGCAACCAGAAGAGTCCCTCATTTCCAGTATGCAGGGAACTGTTGAAATTCATATCCAACAAAATGACATCAAAGCGGTTGCCAGGCACCAGGTGATTGATTTCCTGCGGATTTTTCTCCGTTACTACCTCTTTGACTTCAGATTTTAGTAACAGACGTACTGCTGTGAGTACATCCGTATCATCGTCGATTACCAGTATGGATGCGTTTTTCAGTGTCATAATTCAGAGACACAAGTATAGGATTTATTTCTGCTGTACGTATATCTCAATTGCGGACAGTAATTGTATCAAAAGCGAACACCACCTGATCAGGATAGGTTTACTATTTTTTGATAATCAATGATTTACATTTTGGCACAGGGTTTAGACTACCTGTATGAGCCTAACAAGAAAAATTTCAGAACGTGGACAGAGTCATCGAAAAAAAGAAATGGTCATCCCAAAAGCTGGTAACAATCGGCGGTGTGGTTGCGTTGGTAGCCCTGCTTGCTGGCAGCTATTATTTCACCCAGGGTGCAAGTCGCCTGAATGTGGACCCGGCACGTATTACCATCAGTGAAATCACCAAAGGTGTTTTCCAGGAAAATATTCCCGTAAATGGTATTGTATTACCCGTAACAACTATCTATCTGGATGCTACTGAAGGTGGCCGGGTCGAAGAAAAATATGTGGAAGATGGTGCGATGATGACGAAGGGGCAACCCATTCTCCGGCTGAGCAATACGGATCTTGAATTGAGTTTATCCAACCAGGAGACCCAGGTATTCAATGTATTAACGCAAATGCAGATTTCAAAAAACAATGCCGATCAAAATACCATTACTCGTCTCAATCAGATGGCAGAAGTTGACAATGCACTGAAAGAGGCGGAGCGTTTATACAGAGTTAATGAGCGCCTCTTTAATCAGAAAGCCATCGGTAAACAAGAATACCAGTCGAGCAAAAATCTCTATGAATACCAGGTGCGCAGAAAAGCACTGACTGTAGATATCTTAAATAAAGATTCTGTTTCCAACCGTCAACAACTTTCACAAATGCAGCAAAGTTTTGAGCGCATGCAAAACGCATTGCAATTAATGCGAAAGAAAGTGGGTGACCTTATTGTGAGAGCACCCGTAGACGGACAGCTTACATCCCTGGATGCAGAAATCGGTCAATCTAAAAACAAAGGCGAGCGACTCGGGCAACTGGATGTCATGAGTGGATACAAAGTACGGGTGGATATAGATGAGCACTATATCTCCCGTATTTTCACCGGACTTCGTGGAACGTTCAACTTTGCGGGAAAAGAGTATGCACTGGTGATCAAAAAGATTTATACACAGGTTACGGGTGGTCGGTTCCAGGTGGATATGGAATTCGAAAAGGAAGTACCCCAAGGTATACGTCGCGGTCAGACCTTGCAGATCCGGTTGGCGCTCTCTGATGAAAAGCAGGCTGTTCTGCTACCGAAAGGTGGTTTCTATCAGCAAACCGGCGGTAACTGGGTATATAAACTGAACGAGGCCGGGACAATGGCATACAAGGTAAATGTGCAGTTGGGAATGCAGAGTCCGGATACGTATGAAGTGCTCGAAGGCCTACAGCCAGGAGATAAAGTAATCACTTCCAGCTATGAAAACTTCGGCGATAACCAGGAACTCATATTAAAGTGAGAAGTGTGAATTAGGAAGTATGAATTAATACATCTATTTCCTAATTCCTACTTCAAACTTCATAATTCATAATTCATAATTCCATACAATGTCTTCCATGCTTACAAAAATATTTCTGCTGCTGGTCTTAGCGATTTCCAGCACAGCTCCTCTTATGAGTGGAGAACGTTGCACGGTAAATCCATTTAAACAAACAGCCTGTAAGGCAGAACCATTAAACCTTGTCCAGGAGGAATCTAAAAGCACGCTGGAAGAGTCCTCCCCTCTTTTTATTCTCACAACCATATAATAAATCATCCCTTGTATGATCAAGATCAGTAATCTCGAAAAAATTTACCGCACCGAAGAAGTAGAAACGGTTGCCTTAAATAAACTTTCGCTGGAAGTTAAAGAAGGAGAATTTGTTGCCATCATGGGTCCCTCCGGTTGCGGTAAGTCCACCTTACTTAACATACTGGGCCTCCTGGATGACCCCGATGCAGGTTCCTTCCTATTCAATGGAATTGAGGTGGCCGGATTCAACGAACGCAAACGGGCAGATCTCAGAAAACACAATATCGGTTTCGTATTTCAGAGTTTCAACCTCATAGACGAACTGACAGTATATGAAAATGTTGAGCTTCCGTTGATCTATACCGGGGTAAAACCTGCCGAAAGAAAGAAGATCGTGGAGGATGTATTGGACAAAATGGTCATTATGCATCGCCGTAACCACTATCCTCAGCAATTATCAGGCGGACAACAGCAAAGGGTAGCGGTAGCTAGGGCCGTAGTGAATAATCCCAAACTGATACTTGCGGATGAACCGACCGGAAACCTCGATTCTTCCAATGGTAATGAAGTAATGCAACTGTTAACAGACCTGAACGAGCAGGGCACCACGATCATCATGGTAACCCACTCCGAGCACGATGCCCGGTACAGCCATCGCATCGTCCGGATGCTGGATGGTCAGACAGTTATGGAAAATATCATGGTCTAACATAGTTCTGATATGCTTTTCAATTATTTTAAACTGGCTTACAGAAACCTGCTCAAAAACAGGTTCTTTACCTTCTTGAACATTACAGGATTATCCATCGGAATGGCTGCTACCCTGCTCATTTTCCTTTGGGTGTATAGCGAACGTTCCTGGGACAAAGACAATGAAAAATACGACCGGATTCACCATGTAATGGTGAACCGGAATTTTAATGGAGAGATTAATACCGGAAGTGATATGATGTTTCCGCTTCCGGCAGCAGCAATGAGTTCGATACCAGAAGTGGAAAAAGCAAGTGTGACAGGTTTTCCTTCTTCAGTACAGCTTACTGTTGGAGAAAAGAAATTGAACCGGCAATCAGTGACCACAACTCCTGAGTTCCTGGATATTTTCACTGTTGAATTCATGGAAGGTGAACCAGGCGGATTGAAGGATCCGGATGGTATTTTGCTTACAGAATCTACCGCTCGCAGCCTTTTTAACCGTATCAACATTGTTGGCGAAGCGGTGAAATTAAATAATGACCGTACTGTTTATGTAAAAGCAGTTGTAAAAGATCCAGCACGAACCAACACGGTTCAATTTGACCTGCTCCAATCCTTTAATCCTTCTGCACAATGGGTAAAAGAAGCCCAATCTGATTGGGTGAATTGCGGCAACCGTGTCTTTTTTCTGCTTCGGGAGGGCGCTGATAAAAAATCAGTGGAAGCCAAAACACTGGCATTGATCAAAGAGAAAACCGGCTCAGAAAATCCTACCACACGCGGAGAGATCATACTTCATCCAATGGAGCGGTGGCGGTTATACGAAGAATTCCGGGAGGGTATTAATACTGGCGGACGGATTCAATATGTGCAACTTTTCACCTGGATAGCAATAGTGATTTTATTGATTGCCTGTGTCAATTTCATGAACCTTTCCACTGCCAGATCAGAAAAAAGAGCTAAAGAAGTAGGCATCCGGAAAACTTTGGGCTCTATGCGCAACCAACTGGTATTTCAGTTTATCGCAGAATCCGTACTAATGGCAATTGCTTCATTCCTGGTCGCTATTTTAATAGTATGGATAACTGTTCCTCCCTTTAGCAGCCTTTTGAATCAACCCATCCGTTTACCATTTCAGGATCCCTTTTGGTGGTTACTTGGAGGAGGCATTGTATTGTTAACTGGAATCATTGCAGGCAGTTACCCCGCATTTTATCTGTCTGGTTTTAATCCGGTAAAAGTTCTGAAAGGTAGTTTTTCAGTGGGGAAAGCCAACCTCGCACCACGCAAAGTATTGGTTACGGCACAATTCACGATATCCATCCTGTTGATTTCTGCAACCTTATTGATCTATCAGCAAATCAACTTCGTTCAGCAAAGAGACCTTGGTTACAAACAGGAAAACCTGCTCATGGTGAACTCCTCTTCTCAGCTAGACCGGCAACTTTCTGCTTTTAAAAATGAATTGTATGCAACAGGATGGGTGGAATCTGTCAACAGAACCGGTAACCAGATAACAGATATCTTCGGTTATACATCCGGTATTCGAATGAGTGGTATGCCCCAATCGGATAACCTGGTTATAGGCTTCATGTTCACTGATGCGGATTTTGTAAAAACAGTACAGGCAAAACTACTGGATGGTCGCGACTTCCTTGCAAGTGACACGCACCAGGTGATATTCAACAAAGCGGCAATAGAAGTAATGGGCATTAAAAACCCTGTTGGTAAAGAAATTGAATGGGCTGGAAGAACGAGAAGAATTGTTGGAATCATTGATAATATGGTGATCAACTCACCCTATGCAGCTCCCGACCCAATGATGCTGGTGCAAGAAGGTGGATGGACCGGCCGCATTAATATACGCTTTAAGGAAGGCATAGATATTCAAAAAGCAGTTGCTAAAATCGAACAACTGCACAATCAGCTAAGCCCTGATTACCTGTTCGAATACCGTTTTATTGATGACTTTTTCAATGAAAAATTCAACAATGAAAAACTGGTGGGAACCCTTGCTGTAATATTTTCAGGATTAGCCATTTTTGTTTGCTGCCTTGGCTTATTTGGACTGGTCTCCTTCGCAATCGAGCGCCGCAAGAAAGAAATCGGTATCCGAAAAGTCCTTGGAGCTTCTGTACAGCAACTGTTACTCCTTCTTTCCAAAGAATTTGCCGTTCTCATTGCATTAGCTTTCCTGATTGCCATACCCGTGACCTGGTGGATGATGAATGGCTGGTTGTCGAATTATGCGTACCGTATTAGTATCAATCCTTTTGTATTTCTGCTGGTGGCAGCTGCGGTGGCAATCATTGCATGGATTACCATAAGCCTCAATGCCTCCCGTACTGCTCTAAAAAATCCGGTTACCTCTTTGAGATCAGAATAGTGAGTGCCACCCAACCGGTGGATGAAACGACATAAAAATATTAACATGTTGACGAATCATTGGAAAATCGCTTATCGCAGCCTGGTAAAGAATAAATTCTTTACGACACTGAATATTGTGGGACTTGCAGCAGGCCTCACCTGTTTTCTGTTGATCATGTTATATGTAACCAATGAATTAAGATATGACCAGTATCATGAAAATGCCGATCGTATCTATCGGATCAATTCAGATATTGTTATGGGAGGAACGGAATTGAATCTGGCAGTTGCATCTGATCCCATGGGAGAATTATTAAAAAAAGACTATCCCGAAATAGAAGAGTATACGCGAATTTATAATAGCTCAGGAGCCAAAATGATCAAAAAGGGATCGGCATTTTTAAATGAAACTAATGTAGCACATGTAGACTCCACTTATTTCGATGTCTTTTCCGCAAAAGCTGTGGCCGGAGATTTAAAAAATGCCTTGGATGAACCCAACACAGTAGTCCTCTCCCGCTCAATGGCTGAAAAATATTTTGGAACCACGGATGTAATCGGGAAAAACCTCGAAACCAATGAAAATGGATCCACGCTCTACAAGATTACAGGAGTAATGGAAGATGTACCCAAACAATCTCATTATCGCCCAGACTTTTTGTTTGCCATGGAAAACTGCGGTTATAAGTTTGGGCAAATCCTGAGCCATAATTTCCAGACCTATTTGCTGCTTAAAAAAGGTACCAATCCGGCAAGCCTGGAAGCAAAATTCCCGGGATATATTATGCGCCATGTGTTACCGGCAGCACAACAGGAAATGCAGATTAAAAGTATTGAAGAATTTGAGCAGTCCGGGAATAAATTACAATACAGCTTAACAGCCCTGACTGATATACACCTGCATTCCAACCGATTTCCGGAACTGGCGATAAATGGTAATATCCAATATGTTTATATTTTCTCCGCAGTAGCTCTGTTTATATTACTGATCGCCTGTATCAATTTTATGAACCTGGCAACCGCAAGATCGGCTAACCGTGCCCGTGAAGTTGGGATACGCAAAGTGCTGGGTTCTGGTAAAGGAGCATTGGTAAAGCAGTTTCTGACTGAATCCACACTGCTGGCCTATGTATCAATAGGAATTGCATTACTGAGCGCAGTATTGCTGCTTCCACTGTTCAATGAGCTTTCCGGTAAACAATTTATACTTCAGGACCTGTTTACTTCTGGATTAATCAGTATTTATTTACTTCTGCCTTTACTGGTCGGATTACTCGCTGGTACTTATCCAGCATTTTTCCTCTCTTCTTTTCATCCACTGCAGGTATTGAAATCGAAATTCAGTACAGGAAGCAGCAAAGCTGGCCTGAGAAGTACACTTGTTGTCGTACAATTTGTTACCTCTATCATCCTTATTGTTGGAACCATCATCATTTATCGGCAGTTAAATTATATACAAACCAGAAACCTTGGTTTTAATAAAGACCAGGTATTGGTAATCAACAATACCTATACATTAGGTACACAGAAGCAAGGATTCCGGAATGAAGTTATGAAGTTATCAGGCGTAACCGGAAGCACTTACAGCGGCTTTATGCCAGTAGCAGAAAGTGCAAGAAATGACCGGACTTTTTCTACCCAGGCAGCAATGACCTCCAGTTCCGGACTGAACATGCAAATCTGGGGAATCGACGAAAACTATATTCCACTGCTGGGAATGGAAATGAAATACGGCAGGAATTTTTCAAAAGAATTTGGAACGGATTCAGCTGCTATCATCATCAATGAAACAACAGCAGCCCTAATGGGATTGGATAATCCCGTAGGCAAAAAATTATATGCTGGGAATAACGGTGGAGCAACTGACCCCTACACAATTATTGGCGTAGTAAAGAATTTTCATTTTCAGTCTATGAAGCAGCAGATTGGTCCGGTTGCCTTCTGGCTTAATCCGGCCGACTGGTCAATTGCTTTCAAAGTGAATACTGGCCAAATCAAGCCATTAATAACCCGGATTGAGGGAGTCTGGAATAAGATGGCTCCGGGAATGCCGTTTGAATACAGCTTTCTCGATGAATCCTTCTCCCGCATGTATGATGCAGAACAGCGGGTTGGACAGCTGGCGTTGAGCTTCGCGATCCTGACTATCCTGATTGCCTGTCTGGGTTTATTTGGACTGGCAGCCTTCATGGCTGAACAACGGAATAAGGAAATTGGTGTACGAAAAGTATTGGGTGCCTCCGTTCAACAAATTGTGAGTCTGCTTACGCGCGACTTTCTGAAGCTGGTAGGTATTGCATCCATTATAGCTTTCCCACTGGCCTGGTATGCCATGAACAAATGGCTGGAGAATTTCGCTTTCAAAACATCCCTGGGTTGGTGGGTATTCCTGCTGGCAGGTTGCATTGCAGCCCTGATTGCCTTGGTAACAGTAGGTGGACAAGCAATAAAAGCAGCCATCACCAATCCGATCAAAAGTCTTCGTTCAGAATAAACTAGTTGTATGCTATTTAATTATTTCAAGATCGCTTTCCGAAACCTCCTTAAATACAAGGGTTTCTCGGCCATCAATATCCTGGGCCTTGCTGTAGGAATGGCATCTGCCATTCTGATTTTTCTTTGGATTAGTCATGAAATTAGCTACGACCGGTTCCATGAAAAAAAAGACCGGATTTTTGAGGCCTGGAATAAAGGCAGCTTCAACGGTAAGGTTTCCTGCTGGAATACTACTCCTAAAATTCTGGCCAGCGCCTTACAGTCAGATATACCCGAAATTGAAACCACTACAAGAGTAAACTGGGCTGACAATTACCTTACACGATTTGGGGATAAGACCATTATGATGAAAGCATCCATGGTGGATTCAACCTTTCTTCAGGTATTCAGTTTTCCGGTACTGAAAGGAGATATACAAAATGCCCTGATGAATCCATCCGGTGTGGTATTAACAGCATCGACTGCAGCCAAATTATTTGGAACAGATAACCCAATTGGCCAGACCCTTGAATTGAATGAAAAATTCCAGTTAATAGTTACAGCAGTTGTGCAGGATCCTCCCAATAATTCCCGTTTTCAATTCGAATGCCTGTTACCCTGGGCTTTTCTGCGTGCACAGGGATGGGATGATGATTACTGGGGGAATAACTCTACACGTACCTATGCTTTACTAAAACCAGGATCAAAAGTGGAGAGCGCCAATGCAAAACTGGAAAATTTCCGCAAAAAATACGATCGCGATGATCCTACAGGAGGTTTCTTTTTGTATCCAATTGAGCGTTGGAGACTTTATTCCAGTTTCACAGAAGGTGTAGAAGAAGGCGGAATGATCGAATATATCCGAATCTTTACCATCGTTGGTGCTATTATCTTATTAATTGCCTGCATAAATTTCATGAACCTCAGCACTGCCAAAAGTGAGCAACGTGCGAAAGAAGTTGGTATCCGTAAAGTAATCGGCGCCATGCGCCATAATTTAATGGGACAGTTCCTGGGTGAATCTATCCTGATTGCATTTTTGGCTGGAATACTGTCTCTACTACTGGTACAAGTGACCTTACCAGCCTTTAATACTTTTACAGGCAAACTGGTTGAAATCGATTATACCAATCCGCTAGCCTGGGCATTATGGGCTGGATTTATTCTGCTAACTGGATTAATAGCAGGCAGCTATCCGGCTTTTTTTCTATCAGGTTTCCAGCCTACCAAAGTATTAAAAGGGACATTCAAAAAAACACAATCGGCTATAAATCCCAGAAAAGTACTGGTGGTTTTACAATTCACATTCGCCATTATTCTGATCATCAGTACGCTGGTCATAAAAAAACAAATCAATTATGCTCAAAACCGGAACAATGGGTATAACAAGGACCAGTTATTGTATTATTTCCTGACTGGCACGGCTGAAAAAAATTATGATCTTATAAAAAACGAGCTCCTCTCTTCAGGTATAGCCACCTCTGTTACTAAAACAAGCGCCCCGCTTACCGAAGGTTGGAGTAATACCTGGGGAATAGGCTGGAAAGGAAAACAGCCCGACGATCGCACCTTATTTGATCGCTTTTGTGCTGATCAGCAATTTGTAAAAACAGCCGGACTAGAACTGGTGAAAGGAAGGGATTTTGATCTGGCTGCACATCCGGCTGATTCAGCTGCCGTATTGTTAAATGAATCTGCAGTAAAAGCAATGGGCTTTTCCGATCCCATCGGCCAGGTTATTCAGGATAATGGCCAGGATTGGACCGTGATCGGAGTTATTAAAGACTTTATCCTCCATTCTCCTTTTGCCAAAACACAACCAATGGTAATTGAAGGTGCACACGGATGGTTTAATGTGATTCATTTCCGACTGAATCCCACTAACAGTGTAAGTACGAATCTTAAAAACGCCGAAACTATATTCAAAAAATTCAATCCCAGCTATCCATTTGATTACACATTCGTTGACCAGGCTTACGCTTCCAAATTTGAAGAAGAGAAAAAAATGGGTTCATTGGCAGCCTTGTTTGCCGGTCTGACTATTTTCATTTCCTGCATGGGCTTATTTGGATTGGCCACTTATATGGCTGCCACCCGGTTCAAAGAAATTGGCATCCGGAAGGTATTGGGCGCCTCTGTTGCATCCATAACCAGCTTATTGTCCAAAGATTTCCTGAAACTCGTACTGATCTCCTTCATCGTTGCTTCACCAATTGCCTGGATACTAATGAACCAATGGTTGAAAGGGTATGCTTACAAAACTTCCATAGATGTATGGGTGTTTGTGGCGACCGGTTTTTTAAGTCTGACGATAGCACTCTTAACCACCAGCATCCAGGCAATAAAAGCTGCTGTTTCCAATCCGGTAAAAAGTTTGAAATCAGAATAAACTTACTCCATGATCAGCAACTATATTACCATAGCCATCCGGAATATTCGCCGTTACGGGACCAATTCATTCCTCAATCTTGCGGGATTGGCCATTGCGCTGGCAGCATGTCTTGTTATCTTTTTGGTAGTTCAACACGAATATAGTTTCGATACCTATCATCCGAATGCCGAAAGGATATACCAGGTAGTAAAAAAAGAAGTAAAAGCGGGTAATGAAGATTTTTATGGTGGTATCGCCCTTCCGGCTAAAAAAGCACTCAGCAATGATTTCCCGACAGTACAGTTTACTGAGTTATTTACTTCATTCGGCGCGCAATTCACCGTATTGGATGCAGCCGATCAGGTAAGCGATAAAAAATTCCTGGAAGAGCAGGGTGTATTTTTTGTAGATCCGGGGATCGCAGATTTTTTTTCCTTTTCATGGATTGAAGGATCTCCGGAAATCTTCAGTAAACCTGATATGATCGCCCTATCACGCTCCAAGGCTATCAAATATTTTGGTTCCGAAAGCAATGCAGTCGGTCGATCGCTCTTATTTGAAAACAAAGTCAGATTACAGGTTGGAGCCGTATTTGCGGATCCACCTCCCAACACGGATTTTAATTTTCAAATGCTGCCCTCCTATGCCACCTTAGAATCCAATCTGGATCTATGGGGTTATGAGCAAAACAAAGAATCCTGGGGATTTTCCACCTCCAACCACCAGGTATATGCACTTTTGCCACAATCAGTTCAACCGGAACAGGTAAATAAACAATTGCAGGATTTTGTAAAAAAATATTACCGTCCCGAAGCCGTTGGTAAAATTTTTCATTTTTTACTCCCAATGAAAGAAATCCATTTCGACACCAGATTTGGAAACAATGGCACTCATATCAGCAGCAAATCATCCCTGATGACATTGCAGTTAATTGGTTTGTTGATCCTGCTGATGGCCTGCATCAATTTTATCAACCTCTCCACCGCTCTGGCAGTAAAAAGGAGCAAAGAAATCGGAATCAGAAAAGTAATGGGCAGCACCCGTGGCCAATTACGCGTTCAGTTATTGGCGGAAACCTTTTTGCTTGTATTATTCGCTTTGATAATAGCGCTGCTTATAACCTGGCTGACCCTGCCTTACCTTAAATACATCACAGATATTCAGGAAAAACTTCCCCTTTTTCAAACCAATGTGCTCCTGTTTTTAGTAATTATATTATTGGTAACTGTTTTACTTTCCGGATTTTACCCTGCACTTGTTTTAAGCAGATTCAACCCGGTAGAAGCTATAAAAAACAAAATTCATGCTCATTCAATAGCCGGACTTTCCCTACGAAGAGTACTGGTTGTACTTCAGTTTGCTTTTGCACAGTTGTTGGTAATTGCGACCATTATTGCTGTTTCACAAATGAATTTTATCCGAAATACAGATCTGGGATTTAATAAAGAATCTACACTGCTGCTGTCAGGAAATATGGATAGTACCAGTATCGCAAAGCACACCGGATTCAAAGCTGCGCTGCAACAATTACCTGAAGTAAAACATGTTTCCTTTTCCATGGATGCTCCGTCCAGTGATAACAACTGGACAATGAATTTTGCATTCAACCAGATTAATGAGGATCTCCCCTTTGATACGCATATTAAGATGGCCGATGGATCCTACGTTGAAACGTTCGGATTAAAGATGGCAGCGGGTGAATTTTACAGATCGGAGGACTCTCTCCTCAAAGTGGTTATTAATGAAACAATGGTAAAAAAACTGGGATTAAAAACTCCAGAGGAAGCCATCGGAAAAACAATCCGGCTTGGTATATCGGAATGGATGCCCATTGCTGGTGTAGTAAAGGACTTTAAAAACAATTCACTCAGGGAATCTATTAAACCTACTGTTCTTTTCCATGCGCCTGGTAAATTAGGGAATTATATGGCCCAAACCAATATCCGACTGGAAACCAGTAACCCCGGACAGGCGCTCCGTAAAATTGAAAAAGTCTGGAATCGGTTTTATCCTGAATATGCCTTCCGTGCCAGTTTCCTGGATGAAACCATCAACAACTTTTACCAGCAGGAAGAACGACTCAGCAGATTATATAAAGTATTTGCTGCACTTGCAATCGTGATTTCCTGCCTGGGGCTGTACGGACTGATATCCTTTATGGCCGTGCAGAAAACAAAAGAAGTTGGAATCCGTAAGGTACTCGGTGCTTCGGTTGGCAGTATTGTGGTTTTATTCTCAAAAGAGTTCACCCTTCTTATATTGATAGCTTTTGCAATGGCGGCTCCTGTAGCCTGGTATATGATGAATGGTTGGCTTGAGAATTTTGTATTCCGAATCGAAATAGCCTGGTGGATTTTTTTAATCGCAGTAGTTATTAACCTTTTTATCGCCTGGCTCACGGTTGGTTACAAAGCTATCTCAGCTGCTTTAGCAAACCCCGTTAAAAGCCTTAAAACCGAATAATCCACATCTTAATTACACAAAACAAAGTGAACAGCGTACTACCAGTTGCAGGCAAGCTTTTGGTATCGCAGGTTTGTTGCAGGTGTATTTCTACCTGGAATAACTTAAGTCAGAACATCTATCCATTGGTTACCTGTTGATTGATAGGGCACAACCGAACAATGACTGTATCAATACCGGACAGTTAAAAGTCAAACACAGGCCTCAACAAACTGATAATCATAATTTTACAGAATTGGCACAATATTTCATTTTGTCTTAGCAGATAATTCAACCGACGAATCATGATTAAACTGGAGCATATTTCAAAATGGGTAAACCAGGGTAACAATCGCATCTTCCTGCTCAAAGACATCAACCTTGGCATTGAAGAAGGAGAATTTGTTTCGATAATGGGACCTTCCGGTTCAGGAAAATCCACACTGCTGAACGTGATCGGTATGCTCGATACAGCAGATGAAGGCTCCTATCAATTTTATGATCAGCCCGTACATACGCTAAAAGAAAAACAACGCTCCCAATTATACAAACAACATATTGGTTTTGTATTCCAGGCGTACCATCTGATCGATGAACTGACGGTCTACGAAAACATTGAAACACCGCTGCTCTATCAGGATACCAAATCCTCCGACCGAAAAGCGCTGGTAGCCGATATGCTGGACCGGTTCAATATCGTGGGTAAAAAAGATTTATTCCCCGCTCAACTTTCAGGAGGACAGCAGCAACTCGTAGGCATTGCAAGGGCCCTGATCGCAAAACCCAAACTGATCCTGGCAGATGAACCAACCGGCAACCTGAACAGCAAACAAGGCGAGGAAATCATGGACATTTTCACCCAACTCAACAAAGAAGACGGAGTTACCATAATCCAGGTAACCCACTCGGAAAAAAACGCAGCCTACAGCAATCGTATCATTCATTTATTAGATGGAAGAATTGAACACAACCGATAAGCGACCTTTTTTTATGAAGAAGAATAGAACCTCACTCCTATGTATATGCGCGATAAGTCTGGTCCTGCTACTGGCAGGTACCAGGCTGATGGCGCAGACAGACAGCAGTCGGCAGTTATCACTGAAAGAATGCCTGGATATTGCTTATACCAATAACCTCGAACTCAAACAGGCAGAACTGCTGGCGGCCACCACGGGTATTGATTACCGACAGGCCAAACAAAATATGTTGCCCCAGGTAAACGGGCTGATTGAACATGGTTCCAACCAGGGTAGAAATATCGATCCTTTTACCAACAGTTACCTGAATCAGAAAATTGACTATGCAAACTATGCTGTTAACGGAGGCGTAGTGCTTTTTAACGGACTGGCAACACAGAACAATATCCAGCAACAACGCCTTGCCCTTGCAGCCGGCAAGGAAGAGATTCAACAGGCTAAAGACAACCTGAGCCTGAATCTTATGAATGCTTATCTGCTTGTATTAAGTACTAAAGATCTGCTGCAGCAGATTCGCCTTCAGGCAGAACTAAGCCGCCGGCAGGTGGAGCGCCTGGAAATCCTACACAAGGAAGGTGCCGTTCAACCCTCGCAGTATTTCGACCTGAAAGGTCAACTCGCCAACGACGAAATCAATCTTGTCAATACCCAAAATCAATTGGACGCAGCCAGGCTTACCCTTTGTCAGTGGATGAATATTCCGTACGACCCCAGCCTGGAACTCGAACCAATCCGACCAGAAGATTTTCTGCAATCCTACCTGGGAGATGCCACCACCATTTACCAGGCAGCGATTAATGAACTGGCCGTTGTAAAAGCTGCCCGGCTTCGCACTGAAAGTGCTGAAAAAGGAGTTAAAACCTGGAAAAGCCAACTCTGGCCAACATTGAGCCTGAATGGTGCACTATACACGAACTATTCCAGCGCAGCTCGTACAGCCCAGTTTCTGCGCACGGTTGAAACAACTACCGGTGACTATGTTCAAATCAATGGTACACAATCTCCGGTTCTGACCATGCGGGAAGAATTTGACATGCAAAAAATCACCTACAGTGATCAGTTCAAAAACAACTACGGTACCAATATCAACCTGGCACTTCGGATTCCCCTCGTGAATTCCCTGCAAACACGCAACCGGATCGACCGGGCAAAAATTCAATTAAAAACTGCCGAGTTAGTTGAAAAAAACACCCGGATACGTTTGCAACAACAGGTGGAACAGGCCTACCTCAATATGAACGCAACCTATAACCGATACAAAACCTTGCTGCTGCAGGTTGAAGCGTTCCAGGAATCCTTTCGTACGGCAGAAGCCCGCTTTAGTGAAGGAGTGCTGAATTCGGTGGAATACCTGACCGCCAAGAACAACCTGGATAGGGCAAGTATAAACCTGATCATCGCCAAATACGAATATGTATTCCGAACCAGGGTGCTGGATTTTTACCAGGGAAAAACAATCTGGTAATCCTTCCTGTCAATTTGGCACAATTGCTGGTTTTTCGCTAATTTTGCTCCCTTAAACTGATTGGGATGCTGGATTTTCTGACGCAAAAAGTACATGACGAAAACAGGCAAGGAGAAGCGTATGCGCCTTTCGCTGTGGATGAAAACCAATACAAAAAACACTTCTATATTGAGAGTTACGGTTGCCAGATGAACTTCGCCGACAGCGAAATAGTGGCTTCCATTCTGCAGGAACAGGGCTTCGGAGCAACCCGAAACCTGGAACAGGCCGACCTGATTTTTATCAATACCTGCTCCATCCGGGAAAAAGCAGAGCAAACCGTCCGTAAACGATTGACCGATTTCAAAAAGGCGAAAAAATCCAACCCGGGATTGCTGATCGGTGTACTGGGCTGCATGGCTGAACGCCTGAAAGCTAAATTCCTGGAAGAAGAAAAGCTGGTGGATATTGTAGTAGGGCCCGATGCCTATCGATCGCTTCCAGCGCTTATTGAAGAAGCGGAAACAGGCCAGAAAGCCGTTAACGTGCTGCTTAGTCGCGAAGAAACCTATGCTGATATCGCACCCGTTCGCCTTGATTCCAACGGAGTATCAGCCTTCGTAAGCATCATGCGCGGATGTAACAATATGTGTTCTTTTTGTGTGGTTCCCTTTACCAGGGGCCGCGAAAGGAGCCGGGATGCCGCCAGCATCGTTGCCGAATGTGAAACACTGTACAGAGAGGGTTATAAAGAAGTGACCCTGCTGGGACAAAACGTAGATTCTTATCACTACTTTGATGAATCCATAGGAGAAGCTGTGACCTTCGCGCATCTGCTGGAAAAAGTAGCGATGATTGCGCCTGATTTGCGTGTTCGTTTCTCCACTTCTCATCCAAAAGATATCACCGAAGAGGTATTGCAGACCATGGCACGATATGAAAATATCTGCAAATACATACACCTCCCTGTACAAAGTGGCAGTTCCCGTGTATTACAACTCATGAATCGGACCTATACCCGCGAATGGTATATGGCTAAAGTGGATCGCATTCGTGAAGTGCTTCCCGATTGTGGTATTTCGTCCGATATTATCGCTGGCTTCTGTACTGAAACTGATGAAGATCATCAAGATACCCTCAGCATCATGGAGTACAGCAAATACGACATGAGTTATATGTTCTTTTATAGCGAGCGGCCGGGTACCCTGGCAGCCCGCCGTTATACCGATGATGTACCGCTGGAAACAAAAAAACAACGGCTTAGTGAAATTGTAGCCCTGCAGGGCAGATTAAGCCGGGAAAGCAATGAAAAAGATCTTGGCAAAACATTCAAGGTGCTGGTTGAAGGGCCAAGTAAAAAAAATCCGGATGAATGGATGGGTCGCAACAGCCAGAACAAAGTAATCGTATTTCCAAAACCAACGGGACTAAAAAAAGGCGACTATCTGGAGGTAACAGTGACCGATTGTACGCAGGCGACATTGATAGGAAATGTGAAACGTGAGAAGTGAAACCTGAGACGGGGAGAAAGGAAAAACTAATAGAAAAAATGGACATCCAAAGCATAAAAAACAGATTCGGCATTATTGGTAATGCGCCTTCATTGAATCACGCACTGCATGTAGCTGCCCAGGTAGCGAATACAGACCTGAGTGTACTGATCGTTGGTGAAAGCGGTGTGGGTAAGGAAGCATTCTCTCAAATCATTCATGCATTATCCGCCCGTAAGCATAATCCTTTTATTGCTGTAAACTGTGGTGCTATTCCGGAAGGGACCATCGACTCCGAATTATTTGGTCATGAAAAAGGTGCCTTCACCGGTGCAGTTGACAGCCGAAAAGGCTATTTCGAAACAGTAAGCGGAGGTACCATTTTCCTGGATGAAATCGGTGAAATGCCGCTGGGTACACAAGCCCGGCTGCTTCGGGTACTGGAAACCGGTGAATTCATCCGGGTAGGTTCTTCCAAAGTGCAGAAAACGGATGTTCGCGTAATTGCCGCTACCAATCGGGAACTACTTGAATTCACGCAGAAAGGAAAATTCAGGGAGGACCTCTATTACAGATTAAGCACAGTGCCAATTCGGGTTCCGGCACTTCGGGATCGGAAAGAGGACATTCCCCTCCTGTTCAGGAAATTTGCAGTGGATTTTGCAGAACGTTATAAAACTGCTCCGGTTCAACTGGAAGAAGATGCCCGGCAATTACTAATAAATTATTCCTGGCCGGGTAATGTTAGGGAATTAAAGAATATAGCAGAACAAATCAGTGTGCTTGCGGGAGACAAATCAATTAGTGCACTGGAATTAAAACGTTTTCTACCCGAGCAGGCAAATAATCGATTACCCATGCTCATTGGTAACAGCCAGGGGTCAGGTGGTCATGAATTCAATAGTGAAAGGGAAATCCTGTACAAGCTCTTTTTTGATATGAAAAAGGATGTAACCGAACTGAAAAAAATGTTCGTTGAAATCCTTCAAAACCCTGGTGAAGCTGCTGCTGCGGCTGCCTATACTAAAGAAAGCCTGTTACGCGAATATCCATCACCGGTAGAATATACCGCTCCGGCTACAGTGCTGCCCTCACCTGCAACCTATGTACAACCAGCTGCGGCAACTTCCGTTCTGATGCCTCACACACATGATGAAATTCATGAACACGAGGAAGTAGAAGAGTCGCTGAACATTATGGATAAAGAGAAAGAACTCATATTAAAGGCATTGAAAAAACATAAAGGCAAGCGCAAGGATGCTGCCGCTGATTTGGGCATCAGCGAACGTACACTTTATCGTAAATTGAAGGAGTATGATATCAATGAGTAAATCCAATCCGCTTTCATTTGCCAGCGTTCTGCTGATCAGCCTGATGCTGCTATTCAGCGGCTGTTATTCATTCCGCGATGTATCTATTCCCCCGGAAGTTAAAACCGTACGCATTCAGTATTTCGAAAACAAAGCAAGGCTGTTTAACCCGGTATTAAGTCCACTCCTCACGGATAAACTTCGTCAGAAAGTAATAAGCCAAACCCGTCTTACACAGGTGCAGGGAGAAGATGCAGATTATGATATCGCAGGAACGATCACAGATTGTTCGGTATCAACAACCGGTATTTCCAATCAGCAGGCAGCCAGTAACCGTTTAAACATTACTGTACAGATCGAATTCAAGAACCGCCTGGATGAATCCAAAAATTTCGAAGCTTCCGTAACCAGAAACTTCGACTTCAGTGCCAGTCTCACGCTCGACCAGGCACAACTCCAGTTACAGGATGAAATCATTCGAAACCTGAGTGATGAAATTTTTAACCGCATCTTCTCCAACTGGTAAATACCTTATCTTGGCAGCGGCATGGAGCTTAACAAAACCATACAACATTATTTTCATCAGACCGGATTGCAGGGAGTAACCGTTCAGGAACTGGAACAACTGGCGGCGCGGTATCCTTATATTGGTACGCTGCAATACCTGCTCCTGAAAAAAATGAAGGAGGAGAAATCAGGGGACCTTGACAAACAGTGGCAGAAAACCCTGCTCTATTTTCAGAATCCTTATTATTTACACTCCCTGATGCAGCGATCAAAAGCTGAACCAGTAGCCCCAACATCCAGGATTCCGGAACCTGCAGATATTGACATCCCACAATCAGAACCTTCTGACTCTGTCACAGAACCGGTTAAGGAAAAGCTAGTGAAAGAACTCACCACTGAACTGGCGGATGCATTGGCCCTGGCAAAAGCCATCGCCCAATCGGCGACAGAACCGGAATCCCTCACTGCACTTCCAGCAGAACAGGAGCTGCCCTCCCTGGAAGATGAAGGGCCGGCTTTGCGGGAAGACCTGCTCCTGAAAGAATCTCCGATCCGGATCCCTTCTTTGAAAGACCTGGGACCGGTAACCGACGATATGCCCAGTTTTGAACCCTACCATACCATTGATTATTTCGCCTCCCAGGGAATCAAACTTGGAAATGAATTACCGAAGGATAAACTCGGTAAACAGCTAAAATCCTTTACGGAATGGATTCGTACCATGAAAAAACTGCCCCAAACGGCTATTGAAGAAAAACTGCTCAAGTCCGGACATGGAGAAACGATCGAAGCCCTGGCAGCTGATTCCATTGAAACCAGGGAAATTCTAACGGAAACCATGGCGGAAGTGTTGCTGAAGCAGGGAGATAAAGCCCGGGCGGCAGAGATTTTCCGGAAATTAAGTTTGGCTCATCCCGACAAATCCGCTTATTTTGCGACTCGAATTGAACAATTAAATAACCGATCATGACCCTCTTTTTTCTGATTCTGATAATCCTGGCAAGTGCAATTCTTGGATTTATCATCCTGGTTCAAAGCCCGAAAGGTGGCGGACTGGCTGGTAATGTGGGTGGATTAAGCAACCAGTTCATGGGTGTAAAACAAACAACCGATCTGTTGGAAAAAGGTACCTGGACATTTGCGATTGTAGTTGCCCTGCTTTGCCTGTTCTCGGCCGTATTTATTCCAACTTCAACCGGCAATACCAATACCATGCTGGATGAACTGAATACCAAGCCGGCTGTAACTACCCCGATCCAAACTCCTGCCACACCTGGTAATCAGTCGCTGACTCCTGCACCGGCTCCTGCCGACAGTCAAGCCAAGCCCGCGAATTAATACAAGTCATCATTTTACGATATTCAAAACCCTGCTCTACCAGCAGGGTTTTTGCTTACTTTAGCCTCCAATCAGGCATCCATGAAAAAAACTCTGATCATCCTTCTTGCAGTGGCTGCAATCGGACTACTTGTTGTCCTCTGGCTCTTCAGTGGATCAGCCACCGGTTTCAGCAAAAAAACTTATTACCTCGAGATCCCGACGGGCAGTACCTATGAAGATGTACTTGCAATTATGAAAAAGGATACGGTTCTAAAATCACCTTCGCTTTTCAGTTTTGTAGCCAACCGACTCGACTACCCCGAAAAAATCAAAGCCGGCCGCTACGCCCTTTCAAAGGGTAGTTCCCTACTCACCATTGTACGTAAACTAAGAAATGGGCAGCAGGATCCGGTGAACCTGGTTATTAATAAACTCCGTACCAGGGAAGACTTTGCATCCCTGGTAGGCAGAAAGCTGGAGATCGATTCCGCGGCTTTTATGCAATACGTTTTAAATCCGGATTCCCTGAAACACTGGGGACTTGACACGAATACCCTGATAAGCACCGTAATTCCGGATACCTACACATATTTCTGGAATACCACACCTGCACGGGTAATGGAAAAATTGCTGGCTGCAAGGAAAAATTTCTGGAATGATACCCGGAAGCAACAGGCCGCTAAACTGGGTCTAACCCCGGAGCAGGTAATAACACTGGCTTCCATCGTGGAAGAAGAAACCAATAACAACCCGGAAAAAGATACCATTGCTTCAGTATACCTTAACCGGTTGAAAATAAACATGCGACTCGGAGCCGACCCCACCGTAAAATTTGCGTTGAAGGATTTTTCCTTACGCAGGATTTATAATAAACACCTTGCTGTGGAATCACCCTTTAATACTTATCGGGTAGCGGGATTACCACCTGGTCCAATCTGCACACCGCAACAGGTAACCATAGATGCCGTATTAAATCCTGCGACTACCAAGTACCTGTATTTTGTAGCCAGTCCTAAATTTGACGGCACCCATATTTTTGCAGAGAATTACCAGCAACACCTGGCAAATGCCCGTGTATATCAGAAGGCATTGGATATCTATCTCAAAAAGAAAAATCAACCGGAGGATACCGGCAGCTGATTTAACTGAAACATGTTTAATTTAAATCACATCCTTCGTAAGCTACCTGTAATCCGGTGGGTCATTGCCAAAAGCAAGAAAATTGTGCTGCCAGGATTTGAAGGTCTTCCCCTTTACGATGTGACGATCTTTTTTATGCAGCAGGTAAAAAAGGTAGGATTGAATGACCGCGCCGCCGCCATCTCTTTCAACCTGCTGATGGCAATTCCGGCTGCAACCATATTTCTTTGTACCCTCCTACCCTATATGCCTTTCAGCCGTCAAATAACAACCCAACTCTTACTGGTTACAAGGGATGTTACCCCCAACATGAATACTTTTTTACTGGTTAAAGATTTCCTGGAGGATTTCCTGGAAACGCCACGCAGCGGATTGCTTTCCATCGGTTTTTTCCTGGCAGTATTTTATGCATCCAATGCCGTTTTGGGTATCATGCGCACTTTCAATAAATCGCTTATGTACACACGCGACCGAAACTTCTTACTGGAACGATGGGTAGCAGTGCGCATAACTACCATCTTAATTCTGCTTTTCATTATTTCGATGGGCCTGATCCTTGCACAGGGTACCATTCTTAACTGGGCTCTCACAAAAATGGAAATCAATACTCCGCTGGTCCGGTGGCTGGTCAAAAACCTACGCTGGGTTTTTATCCTGGCAATGGTTTATTACTTCATCGCGGTAATTTATAAATATGCTCCTGCCATCCATGAACGCTGGCAACTATCCTCTCCAGGTACAACGCTGGCAACCATACTGGTTGTATTAACAGCAGGAGGATTTTCGCTCTGGTTACAATGGTTTGATAATTTCAATAAAGTTTATGGCTCTATCGGAACCATACTCATTTTGATGTTACTGATTTATTTTAGTTCACTTGTTTTATTGATTGGATATGAATTAAATGTCAGTATTCATTCACTCAAAATGATGGCTGCCGAGAGAGCCAGAAAAGAAGCCAGTCAATCGGCCGTTTGAGAGAAAAAACCGAACTTTAAGTTGCTTACCAAATGCCTGCACATATGAAACTGATTTTTACCACTGTTTTGGCACTGCTGGTTACTCATGGTTTGATAGCCCAGGTTCAACCGCTGGAGCTTGGAGCTTCCATTCCCAAAGCAAACATTCGCATGAAGGATGTTTCCGGCAAGCTAATTTCCCTTGCTGATGTTCGAACCCCCAAAGGCTTGCTGGTTATGTTCAGTTGCAACACCTGCCCCTATGTTGAGAAAAACCAGGCACGTACCCGGGCAATTGGCTCTTTCGCACAGGAAAAAGGAATTGGATTTATTGTTGTGAATTCCAATGAAGGCTCTCGCGATAGCGATGATTCCTATAAGGACATGCAGCAATATGCACATGCACAACAATACGCCTGGCCTTATACCATAGATAGTAAAAATGAACTCGCGGATGCATTTGGAGCGTCTAGAACTCCTGAATGTTACCTGTTTGACAGCGAAGGAAAACTTGTCTACCAGGGAGCAATAGACGATAACCCGGCAGATGAAACCAAGATTAAACGAAAACACCTGGAATTGGCCATTACTGAAATGACCGAAGGAAGAGAAGTGACAGTCAAAAAAAGTCGGTCTATTGGATGCAGCATCAAACGAAAAGGAAAATAATTAGTAGGCCAGTTCCTGGAATGCGAGTTTGATCTGGGCATCAGTCATGGCCCTGTTTATAAATTTTCTGTATTTCTTTGCCGGGTTGATCCAGAGGGTAACCGGTATCGCTCCATCCCAGGAAGGATCGATGCGGGGGCAAAAACTATCTGCATTTGTTTCATTGAGCCAGAATTGTGTGGGCCCAGCGAAGTTCCTGGAACTAAGAAATTGTTCAATTTTGCCGGGATAAAATCCAGGCAGATCCAGACTAACCATCACCAGCTCAACCTGTGGATATTGCTGACGAGCCTCCAGAAAATGAGGTAATTCTTCAATGCAGGGACGGCAAAATGTAGCCCAGAAATTTACTACCATCGGCTTTTGCGATGCATTGATATAGTTTTCAAGTTCGTCTATTGAAAGTTTTTTCACGGATTGCGCAGTAGCAATTCCAAACACAAAACATAAGAGTAAAAAACAAAGTAAATTTTTCATAAACCGGACGCTGCTCCCGGATAGTTTATATTTGCCGGGCACGATATTTTAAAGCTAAGCTAAAACCTTTCCAACTATGCTGAAAAGAATACTGGCAATTTTAGGAATTCTACTGGGATTGTTGTTGATCGCGGCAATTGCCATTCCCCTTCTTTTTGGTGACAAATTAAAAACACTCGCCAAAGAGGAAATGAATAAACAATTAAAAGCCCCTTCCGGTTTTGAAGATGTTTCAGTTTCCTTTTTCCGCAATTTTCCAAAGCTGAGTGTCGGATTGGATAAATTATACATTACCGGTCCCGGACAATATGCCAGCGATACTCTTGTGAGTGCCAAAAGAATTGATGTTGCCGTAAATCTTTTCAGTTTGCTCGGCAGCGGTCCCATTAAAGTAGCTCGTGTAGTCCTTGATGAACCACGGATTCATGCCATTGTCGGAAAAGACGGATCAGTGAATTGGGATATCATGAAAGAATCAACGGAGGAGGAAGCGGTTGATACAAGTTCCAGCAGCTTTAGCCTGGACCTCAAAGAATATGAAATAAAAAACGGACTGGTCCGATACAGTGATCAGCAGGGGAATATGTTTGCTACCATCACCGGACTTAACCATACAGGCAGCGGAAATTTCAATGCAGATCAATTTCTTTTAGAAACCAAAACAAAAGCGGAAGAAGTTAGTTTCAGCTATGAAGGTATCCCCTATCTGGCCCGCACCAAAACCAGCCTGGATGCCAATTTTGATATCAATACCGCTACCAGCAAATACAGCTTTAAAGAACTGAAAGCCGTTCTTAATGAAATGCAACTTAATGCGGATGGATATTTCCAATTGGTGAACGATTCCACATATGGCATGGATATTCAATTCAATACTCCTTCAAATGAGTTCCGTCATATATTATCACTCGTTCCTGCAATCTATACCAATGATTTTGCTTCTTTGAAAACAAGTGGTACTGCAGCTTTCAAAGGATTTGTAAAGGGTGAGTATGCGCCTAACAGGATGCCTGCTTATGCTGTAGAAGCGATCATCAAAGAAGGATTTTTTCAATATCCGGAATTGCCCCAGCCAGTTCAGCATATCAACCTTGACCTGAAAGCTTCTAACGCAGATGGACAACCGGATAATCTGGTTCTGGAAATCCCTACGGCCAACCTGCAGTTTGGAAAAGAGCCCTTTTCCTTCCGGGTTATTTATAAAAATCCGGAAACTGTTCAGTACCTGGATGCTGCCGCAAAAGGGAAATTGGATTTGGGAACTGTAGGACAGTTTATCAAACTGGAGGAAGGCACTAAAATTGGCGGCCAGGTAAATGCCGATATCGAAGCAAAAGGTAACCTGAACGTTGTATTGCAGCAACAGCCTGGCCCATTCCAGGCAAAAGGGTTGGTTCAACTTTCGAATATTTACTATGCATCCAAAGAATTCCCTCAACCCATACAAAACACAAGTGCTACTATTGAAGTGAGCAACCCGGATGGGGTACCTGATCATACTGTTGTTCGGATTCCGGTTGGCCACGCTGAATTTGGAGCAGACAAACTGGATTTTAACCTGATTCTTACACAACCCGCTTCTGATCCCAATTTTGATGCAGGACTTAAAGGAGGGTTTGATCTTGGCAGGGTTAAGCAATTTTATAGCTTTGATCCCGGCACCAGCCTGGCAGGTCGTCTGGATGCTGATGTTCGCATCAAGGGGAAAAAATCCCAGATAGATAAAGAGCAATATGATGCTATTCAATCAAGCGGGGTAGTTAACCTCCAGGACATCGTTTTTAAAACACCTGATTATCCGGAGGGCCTGGCTTTACAATCAGCTAAACTGGAGTTTACACCGAAGGATATCGCTATTCAAAATGCAACCGGTAGTTTTCAGCAAACCAATTTTACAGCAAATGGAAAAATCACGAACGCTATTGGCTATGCGATTAAGGACGAACCACTTGCCGGAAGTTTGAATCTTACAGCTGATAAAGTGGATCTGAATAAATGGATGGGGACCGCTTCAGAAGAAGAACCAACCGCCGGCAGCAGCCAACCCTTTGCTGTTCCCTCCAATATTCGCTTCGGTGTAAATGCCAATGTTGACCAGGTAGTCTATGACAAAGTCAATTATAATAATGTAAAGGGACAGTTGAATATCGCCAATGAAACCGTAACGCTGCAGAACCTGAGTATGCAGGCACTGGATGGTACAATCGGGCTCAACGGTTCCTACTCCACCCGGGATAACAAACTAAAACCTGCCATCAGTTTTTCTTACAATCTGCAAAATCTGGATGTAGCCAAAACCTTTCAGGCCTTTAATACCGTAAAATACCTGATGCCAATTGGAGAATTCATTTCCGGAAAACTGAATTCAAGTTTAACGGTTAATGGCCGGCTGGGTGAGCAAATGATGCCCGAACTGAGTTCACTTACCGGGAACGGGGTTGTGATGCTGATCGAAGGTTTTCTTGCCAAATTCAAACCAGTGGAAATGCTGGCCAGCAAACTGAAGCTTACGGAACTGGAAAAGATCAGTGTCAAAGACATCAAACAATATTTCGAATTCGTAAACGGGAAAGTGCTGGTCAAGCCATTTACAGTTAAGATCAAAGACATCGAAATGGAGATTGGGGGTATGCATGGCTTTGACCAAAGCATGGATTACCTGGTCAATATGAAAGTTCCACGTGCGAAACTGGGAACAGATGCCAATCAGTTGATCAACGGACTGGCTGCAGAACTGACAAAAAAAGGGCTGGCAGTTAATCCGGGTGAAACCGTAAATCTGAAAGTGAATATGGGTGGTTCTCTGACCAATCCGCAATTGAATTATAACCTTTCGCAAGCGGGCACCAGCCTTGCCAGCGAACTCGAGTCTAAAGTGAAGGACATTGCCGCTGAACAGAAAGCCAAAGCGGATTCCGCCCTGGATGTTGCTAAACAGCGGGCTAAAGACAGTCTTGCCGCGATCAAAGCGGAGGTATTGAAAGATGCTCAAAAAGAGCTTACCAAAAAATTGCTGGGGGCGAAAGATTCCACCGCAGCCGGCGATTCCGCAAAAACGAGTACCCCAAAAAGGGCCGAAGAGGCTGCAAAAGGTATTCTGAATGACCTACTCAGGAAAAAGAAAAAGCCCGCCTCAGACACTACAAAAAATCAATAAGATACTGTTTACCCGACCGGTGGCACCGGTCGGGTGAAAATAAAAGGCGCTCCCGAAAGCCTTCGGGGTCGCTTTTTTGCGTTTTCTCCCCTATTTTTGCCCACTCTAAAATTTTGTTAACAAGTACTTCATTATGGACAAATTGTTTTACCTGGTTCCGGCAATGGGTGTGATAGGCTTGCTTTACACCTTTGTAAAATTTGCCTGGGTATCCAAACAGGATGCAGGTTCCGACCGCATGAAAGAAATCAGTAATTACATCGCTGAAGGTGCCATGGCCTTTCTGAAGGCAGAATGGAAAATCCTTGGCTACTTCGTAGTGATTGTAGGCATTCTTTTAGGTTTTATGGCCAGCCGAAATGAACATTCACACTGGACCATCGCGCTTGCTTTTGTGGTTGGTGCCGTATTCAGTGCACTTGCCGGATACATTGGCATGCGTATCGCTACCAAATCCAATGTGCGTACTGCACAGGCGGCAAGAACCAGTTTATCAAAAGCGCTGAACGTATCTTTCACCGGAGGTTCTGTAATGGGACTCGGTGTTGCCGGTTTGGCAGTGCTGGGACTTGGCGGACTCTTCATTGTGCTGGTTCAGGCATTTGCTCCTGGAGTAGCAGCAAACGATATGCTGGTTGCCAAAGCCATTGAAGTATTGACCGGGTTTTCACTGGGTGCAGAATCCATCGCTCTTTTTGCCCGTGTAGGTGGTGGTATTTATACCAAGGCTGCTGACGTGGGTGCTGACCTCGTAGGTAAAGTGGAAGCGGGCATTCCCGAAGACGATCCCCGTAACCCGGCAACCATTGCGGATAACGTTGGTGATAACGTAGGAGATGTGGCTGGTATGGGTGCCGATCTGTTTGGTTCGTACGTTGCAACCGTATTGGCAACCATGGTACTTGGACAGGAAACCATCGCAGCAGATGCCTATAACGGTTTCTCTCCTATCCTGCTGCCGATGCTAATTGCCGGTGTAGGAATTCTTTTTTCCATTGTTGGTACCTGGTTTGTCAGAATCTCTGATAGCGCCGGTATCAGTACCGATGCCGTACAGAAGGCACTGAATATGGGTAACTGGGGTTCCATTATTCTTACAGCTATCGCTTCTTTCTTCCTGGTTCAATATATTTTACCGGAAACTACCATGAGCCTCCGTGGTTTTGAATTCACCCGTATGGATGTATTCTACGCCATTGTTGTTGGCCTGGTGGTAGGAACCCTGATGAGTATTATTACCGAATACTTTACTGCAATGGGAAAACGTCCGGTATTAAGTATCATTCGCCAGTCTGCAACCGGTCACGCCACAAACGTAATTGGTGGTCTCGCAGTGGGTATGGAATCTACGTTCCTTCCCATCCTCGTATTGGCAGGTGGTATCTATGGATCTTACTGGTTTGCCGGATTATACGGTGTGGCTATTGCCGCCGCCGGTATGATGGCCACTACTGCAATGCAGCTAGCAATTGACGCGTTCGGTCCGATTGCTGATAACGCAGGTGGTATCGCCGAGATGAGTGAACTGCCCAAAGAAGTTCGCGAAAAAACCGACGTACTCGATGCCGTTGGTAATACTACTGCTG
This sequence comes from Flavihumibacter fluminis, assembly GCF_021491375.1. Taxonomy (GTDB): domain Bacteria; phylum Bacteroidota; class Bacteroidia; order Chitinophagales; family Chitinophagaceae; genus Flavihumibacter; species Flavihumibacter fluminis. Next base: position 721,078 of record NZ_JAKEVY010000002.1, on the reverse strand, counting down.
CAACCGGTAAAGGTTTTGCTATTGCCTCTGCAGCCCTTACAGCTCTTGCACTTTTTGCCGCTTTCGTAGGTGTATCCGGCATTAGCGGAATTGATATTTACCACGCGGATGTACTGGCCTGTCTGTTTGTAGGCGGCATGATACCCTTCATCTTCTCTTCCCTGGCTATTCGCGCAGTGGGTGAAGCAGCCATGGCAATGGTGGAAGAAGTGCGTCGCCAGTTCAAATCCATCCCTGGCATCATGGAAGGAACCGGTAAACCGGAATACGATAAATGTGTGGCCATTTCAACCGAAGCTTCCATCAAAAAAATGATGTTGCCGGGTGCTATCGCGATTGTTTCTCCGCTGATCATTGGTTTCCTGATGGGCCCCGAAGCACTTGGTGGATTCCTGGCAGGTGCAACCGTGAGTGGCGTATTGATGGGAATGTTTCAGAACAATGCCGGTGGTGCATGGGACAATGCAAAGAAATCCTTTGAGAAAGGCGTTGAAATCAATGGCGAGATGTATTATAAAAAATCTGAGCCGCACAAAGCCTCTGTTACTGGTGATACCGTAGGTGATCCATTCAAGGATACATCTGGTCCTTCTATGAATATTTTGATTAAACTGATGAGTATTGTGTCCCTGGTTATTGCGCCTACCCTGGCCGATATGTTCGACACGAAATCTCAGAACCATGCTGGTCCGGTTGAACAGAAAATTGAAGTTACCGTAAGCGAAGCGCCCAAGGTACTCGTTAAGAAAGACTAAAATTTCTTAATTCTGATCAAGAAAATGGATAAGCTGACAACCAGATAGATATTTATTCTATCTTTACCACAGAAACTAATCAGATCCAAATACCAAAAGTCCCGACGTGTCTACGCCGGGGCTTTTTTATTTAGAACAATTCTCAACAATTTTTTCCAGCACTTTCCGGGCGATTGCCATTTCCTCCTCTTCCACTCCTTCTAATGCGACTCGTCTGTTTTTAAGAATTCTTGGTCTAACCTGCTCCAGCAGATCAATCCCTTCAGTGGTTAAAGTCAGTTCAAAACGGCGCCGGTCGGTAGGATGATCTGAACGTTTCAGAAATCCTTTTCGAACCAGCAAGTCAATAATCCGGGTGATGGATGCAAAATCCTTGAATACCGCTGCAGCAATCTGCTGCTGCGTCAACTCCGGCTGGTCTTTCATCGTTTGCAAAACCAGGAGCTGGTCAACTGTGATGCTCCCGAACTCGTCTGAAATAGTACGCTGAGCCATTTGGCGGTAGGATTTGATTGATTTTTCCAGGATGTAAAAAAAAGTCGCATTCAGTTTTTCTGTCATAATAATATTGATAAATCATTATTTGATATATCAATATTATGACTTAAATTTGATTCAAAGAAATCGCCATGAATAAAATTTTCACCACCTTAACAAGGCTTTACGAAAACAATCGTATATTCGGATTCAAATCTTTTACCATGGCTTCAACCAAGTATATCAAACCTACCGAAAGTGAACTGGAGATTCTTCAGGTACTCTGGACAAAGGAGTTAGCCAGTGTTCGGGAAGTACATGAAGAACTCTCAAAAACCAAGGATGTGGGATATACCACTACGCTGAAGTTGATGCAGATTATGAATGAGAAGGGACTTGTTAGAAGAGACGATTCAGTAAAAACCCATATTTACCAGGCCGCGGTAAGTCGGGAAAAGACGCAAAAGCACCTCCTTAATAAAATGATTGACGGCTTGTTTGGTGGATCCCCTACCCAGCTTGTACTGCAGGCATTGGGTAATCACAAAGCCTCTGAGGCGGAACTGGAGGAAATCCAGCGTTTATTGAATAATCTTAAAAAACAATAATATGGACCTGCTCCCCCAGAATGCCTGGTTAGAGGCACTGGGATGGGCTATAGTTAACAGCTGGTGGCAGTTTGGAATTCTGTGGATTGTTTGGTTGCTCGTTCAAAAACTCTGGCCCCTACCCTCAGCCGCTTCAAAATATAACCTGGCAATGGCGCTACTGTTGCTTGGCTCTGCCTGGGTTGTTTCAACTGGATTCACCTTTGAAGCCAGTGACCAATTGTATTCAGGTCTTGCACAAGACAATTCTGCTCTTCTTGGGATATCCTGGTGGGAGCAACTGCAAAGGGGTTTTTACCAGTTATTTTCCTTTATCTCTCTTTTTTACCTGGTTTGGCTGGCTTATCGTTTTACCCAGCTGGCGTTTCAATACCAGGATCTGAGAAGAGATGCACGTATGGGACTTCACAAATCACCTGCTACCTTGAGGATATTTGTTGATACGATGAGCAGTCGTATGACATTGGGCAAAAAAGTGGAGATCTGGCTTTCTGATAAAATCGACAGCCCCCAGATCATGGGCTGGATAAAACCCATCGTGCTGCTCCCTGTTTCAGCCATTAATCAACTAAGTCCAGCACAGATAGAAGCTATTTTGATTCATGAATTAGCACATATAAAGAGAAATGACTATATATTTAATTGGATAGTTTCTATATTAGAAAATCTGTTTTTTTTCAATCCATTTGTCAAATTATTTATTTCTGTTATTCGGGAGGAAAGGGAGCATGCATGCGATGATTGGGTATTACAGTTTCCATTTACTCCCAGTGAATATGCAGAAGCCTTATTGCTCCTTGAGCAAAAACGCAACAGCAAATCCCTGAGCCTGGTTTTGGCAGCCGGTGGCTCCCATCGCACTTTATTGTTGAACCGGGTAAAACGAATGCTTCAACTTCCGTTTAAAAATCAACAAAAACAACTCTCAGCCGGTCTCCTGTTTTTGATCCTGGCTAGCACATTCATTGGTCCGTTTTTTCCTTCTACCGGAAGGACCGATACCGGGACTGTGGCTAAAAAGCAGGCTGAAGCAAAAATTTTGAACGGATGGAATGCCGGGATCTCCTCCTGGAACCAGCTTTTTCCTGCAGAACCTACCTACCTTACGATATTTGAAAAGCAATCCGCTGAACGCCCAGAATCTGTTCAAGTTCAAGTTTTAAAAAATACCGATAAATCTATTTCAGAAACTGATAATCAATTAATTGAAACTGTAATTCAAATAGACGATAAACTGCCTCCCAATGAATTAACATGGGTAAGCCAGGAAACGGATGCAGCCCCTGTTATGCATTCTGCAGCTGCTGAAGTAATAGAGGAGATGAAAGCTTTCTCCTTCGAAAGGTCGCAGGCAACCCTGAGCATTCCCGAAGAAGCAGCCAGCTTTTATATGTTGCCCTATGTACCAAAAAAGAGTTTCGAAATAGTTGCCGCCATCGACACGTTGCCAGCGCTTGAGGCAAGACTACTTGCAGAAAGAAAGGAAATGGAAGCCGCCCTTCAGACTCAATTGGCGTTAAATAAAATCAATTGGGTAAACCTTCAGCAGCAATTATTGGAGCTTGGCCATCAGTCCGGATCTGAAAAAGAAATCAAATCCTTGCTGGAAAACGAACTGGCAAAGATCAACTGGACAGCTGTTCAGCAGGAAGCCGAACGAGTATTACAAAATCAAATCCGCCAGGAAATGCTTCAGAAACAGGCCAACCAACAGCAACTTGCGGCTTCTTACCAACAGGCGCTGCAGCAACTGGAGCAATTGGATCAGGAGCTGAAGAAACTGGAAGAGTCTTTACAAAAGGCCTTGGAAATCAAAGAAAAACAGTTAAGAAAGAAAGAAGCAGAGCTACGTAAAAAGCACAAAATCGTTCACATCTAAGGTTCTTTTAACCATACAACGGCCGATGGCCCTTCACAAAATAACAGATCAAGTATGGATAAACCGGCTATAAAGCCGGTTTTTTCCTTGAATACCTGCGTGTAAACAGGCAGATTAATCTGGTTGGAGTAAGTACCGGGCGCAAATTCATTGACGGCATTTTCAAAGTCACCAGTGATTAATTCATCCCCGTTCGTAATCTTAAAAGGATTTTCCAAGCCCAACTTTTTTACTACCCACTCATGGCAGTGCAAATTCCAATCGAACAGGTATTCAAAAGGGTGTTGGAATAATTCTGACATTTCGTCTCGATAGTATTCAAACCAGGGCGAACGGTTATAACAGGAAACAATCGCCCTGAAATGCTCCATCCTCCATCTTCCATCCACCAGTTTTACCTCCTTATAAAATTGTCGTTCATTCCTTCCATCCACAATCGGAACAGATAAACGGAGTGGTCCGGTAGCCCCCGCAATCATAGTACGGTTACGAAAACTCATTTTAGTGTGCATATCACATGATGATAAATAAACATATTTATATTTATATGCTTTTTTATACCAATTAACATTTGCAAAATATTGTAAATCAATTTTTAATGAATTCATATTAAATATATAACAATACAATATGGAATTTTACTATTTCAATGGCCTAATTGCAATTAATGTACTTTGAATAACTATTTTTAATCAGAATATAATATATGTAATAAACTGTAAAACAATTATTTAAATAAAATTAATTTAGCTAAAATTAATAGCGCTTATTATCCTTATTTAATCTGCAGATAGATAGGTTCTATGCCAATTTATTTGGCACTAAAGATAGGTTAATTCAATCAATTGAATTTGCGCATAAACGGCAAATCCCCTATTTTGCCTGCAAATGATACCTTCAATTAAATCCGGCGTTAAATCGCCTTTAATGGTCTTTCTGATCCTCTCCTTTTCAGGCATGATGGCTTGCCGGCAACCCGAGATTCCGGAATACCAGGCACTGGAAAACTTTAGTCTGGGAAAAATTGGAATGAAGGAAACTGTCGTTTCGGCAGATTTGAAATATTACAACCCAAATAATTATGAGTTACAATTTCGGAGGGCAGACCTCGCAATTGCCATTAATGACCGGGCGGTTGGTAATACAGTTTTGGACACATTGATCCGAATTCCAAAAAAGGATACGTTTTATGTGCCAGTTCAGATGAAGGTCAATCTGAAGCAACTGCTTGGTAATGCACTGACATTGCTCATGAATGATGAACTGGATATTAAAGTGAATGGCACCATCCGGATGGGACGATCCGGCTTCTTTATGAATATTCCGGTCAATTACCAGGGCAAGCAAAAAATCGAATGGTGATACATCGTCCACTTGAAGGTGGCATTCACGCCGGCGTAAGGAGGGAAAAAAAAATCCGGTTCCAAACGGAACCGGATATATTAGAATAAATACTATCTACTGTTTTTTCATCCCACCACCATCTTCAGGTTTCTTACAACACTTCGGTAATTTTTGATAAGACTCCTCATTAGCGGTTACATCATCGGCATCATACCCTGCATTGGCAATCGCCGTTTTGATGTTTTCAATATTGGTGCGATCCGTATAAAAAGTGACTTTGGTTGTCTTGCGTTTAAAATCTACCACAGATTTTTCAACTCCCTCTTCCCTGGCCAGGAAGGATTCAATTTTCTTTTTACAGCTTTCACACTGCACACTTGGAGTTTTAATGGTTACAGTCTGGATCGCTTTTTTAGACTGAGCCAGAAGTCCGGCTGAAATACCAAAAAGGAATAACAGCATTACGGATAGTTTCTTCATATTCGATTTTTTATATGTACTAATTTACTAAACTCCTGTCCAGTTTGCGGGATCTTCCCTCCATTTTAACAGTATCGGCTCCAACTTCCGGTCAAACATTCCCTTTTCAAGGGCCAGGCTGATCAGTTGATTATAATTCGTGAGCGATTGAAAAGGAACTTCCGCCTTTGCAAACGCTTCATCGGCTACCGGAAATCCATAAGTGAAAATAGATACCATACCCTGCACTTCTAACCCGGCCGCTTTCAACACATCCACTACCTGCAGACTGCTTTTTCCGGTAGATATCAGATCTTCAATCACTACAACTTTTTGTCCGGGTTCATAAGCCCCCTCAATTTGATTTCCCAGTCCGTGTTCTTTCGGCTTGGGGCGAACATAGATATAAGGCAGCTTCAACTGATCTGCGGCCATTGCGCCCCAGGCAATCCCTGCTGTTGCCACACCTGCCAGCATCTCCGCATCCGGATAACGTTCGAATATCAGGTTGCACATTTCAGACTTGATAAAATCCCGGATGTAAGGAAAAGATAATACCTTTCTGTTATCGCAGTAAATCGGGCTTTTCCAACCGCTTGCCCAGGTAAAGGGCTGCTCCGGACTCAATCGAACGGCATTCGTCTGTAACAATTTCTCGGCTATCGCCTTTTCATTTGATTTCATGTCAACAATTTAGGTGTCGGTCAGGCTTGGTTCAATGATCTGATTATATTTGGACGAGCTAAACCTGCCTGACCTGTAAAGTTATGTACATCAAAATCTATTTCGGGAATAAACCTGTTTTTTTGTGTGATTCGATAAGCGCTGAGCTGGAGCCCCTGTTGCACAAGGATGATGTTATTTTCCTTGAAGAAAACAGCGCCCCGGCGATAAGATCCCTGATTCATGAAATTGAATTGCCGAAATTTAAGGCAGGTATCCTGCTGCACTCCGACCTTAATTCCCTTCAACATACATTCTGGAAAAAATTCACCGTACTGAAAGCCGGAGGGGGTGCCGTTTGGAACGATCAGAAAGAGTTGCTCTTTATTTTCCGTCGGGGTAAATGGGATTTGCCCAAAGGAAAATTAGACGATGGAGAAACCATTGAGGAATGCGCTGTCAGGGAAGTAGAAGAGGAAACCGGCATAAAAGCGCCCCACCTGATTCGCCATTTGCTTACCACCTATCATACCTACCATGAAAGTGGAAAACACATACTGAAAGAATCCTATTGGTATGAAATGAAAGCAGGGGGACAACAGCAACTGATCCCGCAACAGGAAGAACAGATCACCGAAATCAATTGGCTGGCGACTGATCAGTGGGACAAGGTCAAAGAAAACAGCTTCCCTTCCATCCTGGACGTGCTTGAAAAACTCAACCCGTGATTTTTCGGATCGCAACCGTCAGGCGGCTTATGCATACCAACTTGCCTCGCTCGTCATCAATCCGGATTTCCCATACCTGTGTGGTTGCACCCCTATGAACCGGCCGGGTTGTACCAATTACAAACCCATCGCGAACGGATCGTATATGATTCGCATTGATTTCCATTCCCACGGCTATATAACGGGTTGGATCAACTGATAATGCAGCTCCTACACTGCCCAGGGTTTCCGCCAGTGCAACAGAGGCGCCGCCATGCAGCAAACCATAAGGCTGTTTGGTCCGATGGTCAACAGGCATCCGGGCTTTGATAAAGTCTTCCCCAAGCTCCATCCACTCAATACCCAGGTGTTCACCCATTGTACCCTGGCCAAGCGGCAACAAATCAGCCAGGCGCAATTCTGGATTAAACCATATAACAGGCATGCTCAACTGTTTTGTTGTAAACTATTAAATACTGCAGCTGGTATAAAGGGAGAGGCATCGCCGTTGTTACGGATGATATCCCGCACAATGGTAGAAGCTACCGATGTATATTTGGGTTCTCCCGTCAGAAAAATGGTTTCAATATTTTTATCCAGGGTACGGTTCGCGTCTGCGATTGTTTTTTCATATTCAAAATCGCTTACATATCGTATACCTCTTAATATAAAGTTGGCACCGATCTCCTGGCAAAACTTTACGGTTAGGCCCTCGTAAGAAGCGCCCTCCACCTTGGGTTCATGCTTGAAAATCTCTTTAATCCACAAAAGTCTTTGCTCCGCTGAAAACATCGGCGCTTTGGCAGCATTCAGGCCCACACCAATGATGATTTTATCAAATAACGGCAAGGCTCTCGTTACAATATCCACATGGCCCAGTGTAATGGGATCAAACGTCCCGGGAAAGAGGCAGATCTTCATGGTGATTAATTGTTTTGTGATTCTCCCCTTCCCGCGAGCAGGTAGAGTACAGCCATCCGAACGGCTACTCCATTTTCCACCTGTTGCAGAATGATGGATTGTTTACTGTCCGCCACATCGCTGTCCAGTTCAACACCTCTGTTTATAGGTCCGGGATGCATAACGATTATCTCTTTATCCAATCGGTCCAAAAGTGATTTTTTTACTCCATAAGCCAGGTTGTATTCCCGAAGTGAACTGAACAATACCTGGTTCTGCCGCTCTAACTGGATGCGCAATACGTTGGCAACATCGCACCATTCCAATGCCTTTTGTAGATTATATTCCACCCGAACATCAAAGGCTTCTTTCATGTAGGTGGGGATCAGGGTGGGCGGACCGGCAACCATTACTTCCGCACCCATTTTTTTTAATAGATATAAATTGCTGAGAGCCACTCTGGAATGCATAATATCACCGATGATGGCAATTTTTTTACCCTCCAGGGTTCCCAATTTTTCCCGAATGGAAAATGCATCCAGCAATGCCTGTGTTGGATGTTCGTTGATACCATCCCCTGCATTCACAATAGCAGCCGGAATATGTTTGGCCAGGAAATGGGGTGCTCCGCTGGCACTATGCCGCATCACCACCATATCCACTTTCATACTTAAGATATTGTTCACCGTATCCAGCAGCGTCTCTCCTTTGGACACCGAAGAACCACTCGCTGAAAAATTAATGGTATCCGCACTCAGGCGTTTCTCGGCTAACTCGAATGAAATTCTTGTACGCGTGGAGTTTTCATAAAAAAGATTCACAATCGTTACATCACGCAACGAGGGAACTTTTTTGATAGGTCTCTGTAAAACTTCCTTGAATTGGGTGGCCGTGTCTAAAATCAGTTGTATGTCCCGTGGAACCAGCTCTCTAATGCCCAGCAGATGTTTTGTACTTAGTTGCATTAGGGTGCAAAGTTAATTGTTAGAGTAATACCACTTCATCCTTTCCTTCATTTTCCTTCCAGCCTACTTTCACCCTTTCGGTAATAATGGAGTCTATGGATTTACCTACATAATCAGGCTGGATGGGCAACTCGCGACTAAACCTCCGATCTATCAAAACACAGAGTTCCACTTTGGCCGGGCGACCGAAATCCAGGAGCGCATCCATGGCGGCACGGATCGTGCGGCCAGTATACAATACATCATCCACCAGGATCACCTGTTTATCTTCAATGGAAAACGGAATATCCGTTTCGTTGGCAAGGCGTATCTCATTGCGAACATCATCCCGGTAAAAAGTTATATCCAGGATTCCATACGAAACAGATGAAGCCGGAGAAATCAATCGGATTTCCCGAATGATCCGGTCGCTCAACCATTTACCCCTGGGTTGTATCCCTATGATACAGGCTTTGCTCAAATCCGGACAGTTCTCCAAAATCTGATGACTCAGTCTTTTTACCGTTAAATTGATCTGATCTTCACTGAGTATGGTTTTCACTCGCTCAATTTTACGCTAAAATAAGGCTTCAACCCCGTTAAAAAAAACCGGCTGCCTGTAACAGCAGCCGGATCAAATATATCTGATAAATCAACTCTCCTGTAAAAACGGATACCGATAATCTGTAGGAGGATTAAACGTTTCCTTGATTGTTCTTGCACTTAACCAACGATAGAGGTTCAGCATAGAACCGGCTTTATCATTGGTTCCACTGGCACGGGCACCACCAAAGGGTTGTTGACCTACAACTGCACCGGTTGGTTTATCATTGATGTAAAAATTACCTGCAGCATTTCTCAACCGGTTCACCGCCAATTCAACCGCGGCTCTGTCCTGTGCAATTATGGAACCAGTCAGTGCATAATCTGATGTCGTATCCACCAGGGTCAATGCCTTTTCAAACTGATCCGCATCATAGGTATATATAGTAAGTACAGGCCCAAACAGTTCCTCACACATAGTTACGTATTTCGGATCACGCACTTCTATAACGGTTGGCTCAATAAAAAATCCTTTACGTTTGTCGCAGTTCCCACCCACCAGGATTTTTGCTTTTCGATCTTTCTTCGCATTATCAATATATTTTTTCAGCTTATCATAACTCTTCTCATCGATCACCGCATTGATGAAATTGCTGAAATCCTCCACGCTACCCATTTTCATAGTTTCGATCTGCGCGATCAGTTTACGCTTCACCGCATCCGCAATATTGGAAGGCAGGTAGGCTCTGGAGGCTGCGGAACATTTCTGTCCCTGGAATTCAAAAGCTCCTCTTGCCAGGGCAGTTGCCACCACATCCGGATCTGCGGAACGATGCGCCAGTACAAAATCTTTACCACCTGTTTCACCAACGATACGGGGATAGGTTCTGTATTTATTAATATTGGCTCCAACAGTTGTCCAGATCTGATTAAATACACCAGTGGATCCGGTGAAATGTACACCTGCAAAATCGCGGTGTTGGAAACATACTTCTCCAAGAGTTGGTCCATCTACATAAATCAGATTGATTACTCCATCCGGCAGACCGGCTTCCATCAGGATTTTCATGAACATTTGTGCAGAATACACCTGCGTGTTGGCTGGTTTCCACACAACGGTATTTCCGCACATGGCAGCAGATGTTGGCAGGTTACCGCCAATAGCTGTAAAGTTAAACGGTGTAATCGCGAGTACAAATCCTTCCAGAGGGCGCCATTCCAAACGGTTATGGATACCCGGAGCACTTATAGGCTGTTGCTTGTATATCTCACTTAAAAAATGAACATTAAAGCGTAGGAAATCGATGATTTCGCAGGCGCTGTCGATTTCAGCCTGGTAAATATTTTTGCTTTGTCCCAGCATGGTAGTACCATTCAGGTAGGGACGGTATTTGGTAGCAATCAGATCGGCCGCTTTCAAAAAGATGGCAGCACGGTTTTCCCAACTCATCGCTTCCCAGGAAGCTTTCGCTTTGAGTGCTGCATCAATGGCCTGCTGCACATGCTTTTTATCTCCCTGGTGAAAATAGCCAAGCACGTGAGCTCTTTCATGCGGAGGATTGATGGCGATCCGGATACCGGTTCTAACTGCTCTTCCTCCGATATACATGGGAATATCTGCTTCTTTTTTCTTGAGCTCCTCCAGTACTTTTTTCTGGCGAAGCTTTTCCGGTGATCCGGGCGCGTAATTTAAAACGGGCTCGTTCACGGGTAGTGGATAAGAGAAAGTTCCAATACTCATGGTATGTGTTTTTGTGTTAGCTGGCAGGTTCTTCTTCTTTCTGACTCATCAGGTAAGCCTTGATGAATCCATCCAGTTCTCCGTCCATCACCGGCTGCACGTTACCTACTTCAAAATCAGTCCGGTGATCTTTAATCATTTTATACGGATGGAATACATAACTCCTTATCTGGCTTCCCCATTCAATTTTTTTCTTGCTGGCATTGGCTGAATTTTTGGCTTCTTCTCTCCTCCTCAATTCTTCTTCATACAAACGGCTTTTCAGCATCTGCATGGCTTTCTCCCGGTTGCCTAACTGGGTTCTCTCCGTTTGACAGATTACAACAATACCAGTTGGGATATGCGTCAACATTACTTTGGTTTCCACCTTGTTTACGTTCTGCCCACCGGCACCACCACTTCGGGCAGTTTCCATTTTCACTTCGCTGTCCTTCACTTCGATTTCAATGGTATCATCAACCAGCGGGTAAACAAATACGGAAGCGAAAGAAGTATGGCGGCGCGCATTGGAATCAAAAGGCGATATCCGCACCAGTCGATGAACGCCGCTTTCTCCTTTGAGAAAACCGTATGCGAAAGGACCGTCAAACTGGAAAGTGGCACTTTTAATGCCTGCGCCGTCCCCATCCTGCCAGTCGAGCTCAGTAACTGTCCAACCCTGCTTTTCACCATACATTCGGTACATACGGGAAAGGATCTGGGCCCAGTCCTGGCTTTCGGTTCCGCCGGCTCCACTGTTGATCTGAACCACCGCCGGCAGTTCGTCCTCGGGCTGATTAAGAGTACTTTTGAACTCTGCCTCTTCAATGTTTTCAAGCGCTTTGTCGTAGGCTTCCCGTGCTTCTTCTTCTGAAGCCTCACCGGCTTTCCAGAATTCGAACAAAACGGCAAAATCTTCTACCGCTGTTTCAACAGAATGAAACAGTTCGAGCCAGTATTCGTGAACTTTGATTTCTTTTAAAATGGCAGTGGCCCGCTGGTTATCATCCCAAAAACCAGGAGCCAGGGTCAGTTGTTTATCCTGCTGGATCTTTGCTTCGCGGTTAGCGACGTCAAAGAAACCTCCTTAGAACAGTAACCCGTTCCCGTAATGATTTCAATTGTTCCTGTGTCATAGCGCGCAAAGATAAGAGTATATGCTAAAAGTCCTATTTTCATACCTTCAATTCTATTTTATGTATTGGAAATCAGCTGTTATCATGCTTTTGACCGGCATGACCACTCTATTCGTACAACCTCTTTCAGCAGCCCATCCCTCCCTTTCGGAACCCAATGAGGTAACCGCAACCTCTTCAGCCCCGGATCTTAAAAAGGAGCTGGACGCCTTCAGATCACTTGACCGAAAAGAGCGTAAATCACGTTTTAAAGCAGCCAAATCGGTTTTGCGTGAGTACAGGAAAGACCTCCGGCGTGGCCAGGCAGATGAGGCAGATGCCAGCCAGGTTCTGCTGATTATTCTGGGTATTCTGGTACCACCACTTGCTATATACCTGAAGGAACGGACCCTTGGCTGGCCTTTCTGGGCAAGTATTGCATTGCTGGCAACCGGACTGATCGTATTTTCCGCCCTGCCTTTCTTCTGGCTGCTTGCAGCAGGTTTGGCCCTCCTGGTTGTCTTTGAGGTAATTTAACGTTTTATCCATACCCCAACAGCACTTGCGGTTGTAACTTGCAGGTCCAATCGTGTTGAACTAAAATGTCGCATTTGAAACTTTTTACAACGTTTTCTTTACTGTCCTGTTACCTGCTACTAAGCAGCAGTTGCGCGCAGAAAGAAAACCCTAACAGGTCTATGAGCAATGATGTAGTTTATGCTGGTTACCAGCAGGTAACTGACACCGCTACCCTTGGCGCCGGTTGTTTCTGGTGTGTGGAAGCTGTATTCCAGCAATTACAGGGTGTACTCAAAGTGTCTTCCGGGTACTCTGGCGGACATGTAGTCAATCCTACTTATGAGCAGGTTTCAGAAAAGAATACTGGTCATGCAGAAGTAATCCAGGTGGTGTTTGATCCCTCCATGATCACTTTTGATGAATTGCTGGAAGTATTTTGGCAAACCCATGATCCAACTACGCTGAACAAGCAGGGAAATGATGTTGGACCGCAGTACCGAAGTGCCATTTTCTACCATAACGATGATCAGAAAAAGAAAGCACTTTATTATAAAGAGCAATTAGAAAAAAGCGGCGCCTGGGATAAACCAATCGTAACTGAAATTGCTCCGTTCAAAGCTTTCTATGTGGCCGAAGATTATCACCAGAATTATTATCTGAACAACGGATCACAACCCTATTGTTATTTTGTAATACGTCCTAAACTGGAGAAATTCGAAAAAGTATTTAAGGATAAATTAAAACGTAACACACAGGTACAAACGAAGAACAGATAAGATTTTATCATTCAATAAAAAAGCCGGGCTCCTGAAGAAGCCCGGCTTTTTTATTGAATGATATCTTTATTAATGATGGTGGTGATGACCACGTTCAATAACAGCAGGTTTCAATTTAATGATACCAATAAAGTTCATGAACCGCATCACGTAAAAAGTAGGATCCAGTTCAAACCATTTGCGGGCAAAGTTGGGATTCTCTCCATCCTTATGGTGATTGTTCTGAAACAATTCTCCCAGCAAGAAAATACCCCAGGGTTCTGAATTTTTTGAATGATCCCCATTTTTAAAATTCGCATAACCATACTTGTGACCGCACCAGTTTACGATAGCGCCCTGCACGGGTCCCATCAGGTAATGGATAGGCAACAACAGGAACCACCAATAGCTGGGTGCGAAATACACATAGATCAATGTATACGCTACTCCAAAGCTTAAACGGGTTAGCCAGTGATCCGCAAAACGGTCCAGTTTTTCCCAAACCGGCAGATAGGAGCTGGTAAACTCCGCATCCGGCATATTTGTACGAGTAACAAAACTGTTGTATATATTCCGGGTATGCATCATCATGCCCCAAACATCTTTAAAGAAGTGCGGACTGTGCGGATCTTTTTCTGTATCACTGTAGGCATGATGCATACGATGCATAACACCATAAGCACGCGGAACCAGGTAGGAAGATCCCTGGGTAAACCAGGTCATCAGGTAAAACATGCGTTCCCAACCTTTACTGGTAGTATACATCTGATGGGAAGCGAACCGATGCAGGAAGAATGTGTGAAAGAACAGGGACAAAAACCAATGAGAAAAAAAGAAAATTAAAATAACCGTCATCTCTGAATGTTGAAAATATTGAGGGTCAAAGATACACTAATTTGAAATCAGTTTTCGTTAATTTCCACCCTTCTGAGTTCCAGTAAATTGAGTGAGTTTGGTTCAAAATTTTTAACAAAAGGTTGAACAAGATGAATCGCCTCATCGTACCAAAGTGGCACCACGGGCGCATCTTCCAGAATCATCCGATCCATTTGCCGGTAGAGCTCAAAACGCAAACTATCGTTCGTTTCTGTTAGTGCTTTTTCATACAACCGATCAAATGCAGGATTATTGTAACGCGTATAATTCGGTGGTGCAGGATTTTTTCCATAAAAAACACTGAGGTAATTCTCTGCATCCGGATAATCGGCAATCCAGCTGCCCCTGAAAAACAATGCCTGTGATTGAGCCGTCTGCTCCAACAGAAAACTTTTCTGTACCACTTCCACTTTAACGGGTATGCCAAGTTCCTGCCATTCGCGAACAATATAACTTGCCAGTTCACTGTAAATAGGAACAGTAAGTAATCTTATTTCAGGCAATCCCTTTCCGCCCGGAAATCCAGCTTCTTCTAATAGTTTTTGTGCTTTTATCGGATCAAACCTGTAACCCCGCACTTCCAGTGAATCGAAAGAGGGAAGGCCCGCTGGAACAAACCCTGATTCAGCGGCAATACCAATGGAGTTTCTCAGGTAGAGCATCAGTTTACGCCGATCGAAACCATAGTTCAGAGCCTGTCGGATAGCTTTTAAACGAAGTGGAGAAACTTTAACAAGAGCATTGTTGCTATCCACCAATATACCCAGGTACTCAATATTCAGGTAAGCATGTTTATTAAGTGTGATTTTCCCTTCCCAGTCTTTTCGCAGGAGTCCTGTTTTTGTCAGTATCTCATCTTTGAAGGAAGCATCAATATCATTTACAAAATGTAGTTTACCCTGGCGGAACAATAAAAACTCAGTTGCCTTACTGTCATTGAAGCTTATTTTGATGCCGTGCAGATAGGGTAACTGTCTGCCCCTTTCATCCGTTTCAAAATAGGATGAATTTCGCTTCATTAAAAGAGCCTGTCCCTCTTCCAGTGCAACAAACTGAAACGGCCCGGTTCCAACCGGATGCGATCTGAAATCAGGGCCATAAAAATCCACCGCCTCCTTTGGCAATACAGAGCAATACTGCATACTTAAAATGCCAAGTATTGGGGGAAAAGGTGCGATCAAATGCACTTCGAGTAAAGTATCATTTACAGCTAGAAAACCATCTTTCTCTTTAACCCGGTCATTAAATATCCAGGCTCCGCTGCTGGCTGTTGCCGGGTTCATAATCCGCTGCAGGCTATACACCACATCTGATGCCAGCATCCTCCTGCCTTTACCTCCCGGGAAACAGGGATCATCGTGAAAAACGACATCGGGCCTTAAAAAAAACCGATACACCAACCCATCTTCACTGATCTCCCACCGGATTGCCAATGAAGGTTTGATTTGCAGATTGCTGTCCACCTCCACCAGTGTGTTGTATAATTGGTGCACCGCCCACATGATACTCTGGTTTTTGGCAAATGCAGGATCCAGGCTAGCGATGCCGGTTGATTCATTGTAACAAAAATAACCGGCGTCTCCAGCATCCCTGGAACTACATGACCAGCAACACAGGCTTATCAGGAAGATCCAAATACATAAACGGTAATTCCTATATGTGCGCATCCGGATTGAAGCGAGTATATTTATTGAAAATTCGGTTCACTATGCAACTTACGTTAAAGCGTATATTTTTTCTCCTTTTGGCGGCAACTGTTACCAATTCCACTTTCCTTTTTGCACAACCTTTATCCGGTAACCAGGCCATCACACGCCAGGATAGCTTACGGGGAAGCTTAAACGAAAACCGCACCTGGTGGGATGTGAAAAAGTATACGATTTACGTGGAACCCAATTATGCCGCTAAAACCATTAAAGGGTATGTACAACTCAATATAGAGGTAGTAAAAAATCATACCCTGATGCAACTGGATTTGCAACAACCCATGCAGATTGATCGCATCGAATCAAATGGCCGGCAATTTACCTATACCCGGGATGGCAATCATTTTTTTGTAAACATTCCAGGTGGATTTCCGGAAAAAACACACCAGACAATTGTGGTACACTTCTCCGGCAAACCCACTGAAGCCATCCGTCCCCCCTGGGATGGTGGCTGGATCTGGAGAAAGGATAAGTCCGGAAATCCCTGGATGAGTGTGGCCTGCCAGGGGCTGGGTGCTTCGGTATGGTATCCCTGCAAAGATCACCAGAGTGATGAACCGGAGCTAGGTGCAGAATTGCGGATTGTTGCACCAGAGGGATTAACCGCGGTTGGGAATGGCCGGTTGATCAACCAATCGAGCCTGGATAGCGGTCGGACAGTCTACACCTGGGAAGTTAAAAACCCGATCAATAACTATAACATCATTCCTTACATTGGCAAATACGCACATTACTCGGAAACCTTTGATGGTGAAAAAGGAAAACTGGACTGCGATTATTGGGTACTCGAAGAAAACCTGGAAAAAGCAAAAAAACAATTTCAGCAGGTGAAACCCATGCTTCAGTGTTTTGAGCACTGGTTTGGCCCCTATCCATTCTATGAAGATGGTTACAAACTGGTGGAATCGCCCCACCTGGGCATGGAACACCAAAGTGCTGTTGCATATGGAAACCAATATAAAAATGGCTATCTGGGAAATGATCTTTCGGGCACCGGTTGGGGGTTGAAATGGGATTTCATCATCATTCATGAAACCGGTCACGAATGGTTTGGCAACAATATCACCACCAAAGACATTGCAGACATGTGGGTGCATGAAGGTTTTACCAACTATAGTGAAACCCTGTTCACGCAATGCCAGAATAATGCGCAGGCAGGGAATGAATACCAGATTGGCAGCAGAAAAAATATTGACAACGATATTCCAATTATTGGTCCATACGGCGTAAACAAAGAAGGTAGCGGTGATATGTATTCAAAGGGATCCAGCGTAATTCATACCATCCGCCAGATCATGGGTGATGATGAAAAATTCAGGCAACTGTTACGGAGCCTGAATAAAACCTATTACCACCAGACCACGACCTCCGCTGAAATTGAAGCATATATCAATCGCTTTGCAGGCAAGGATTTTAATAAAATTTTCGATCAGTACCTGCGTACCATCCAAATACCGGTACTGGAATACAAAATCCATAAAGGACACCTCTCCTATCGCTGGACCAACTGCGTGGCTGGTTTTGACATGCCCATAAAAGTGGAGTTCAATGAAAAACAGCATTGGATTCATCCGGGCACCGGATGGAAAAAACATCCGGGTAAAATAAAATCCGGACTATTGCCGGATTCCAATTTTTATATCACGGTAAAACAAATTCCCTGATCAAAGTCTCCCTGCACCAATAAATCGTTTACGGTAATATTCTTCATTCAGATCACTGATGACAACCCCATTGGATGTGGATGCATGAATGAACTTGTTATTGGCCAGGTAAATGCCAACATGTGAAACCCCACCCCTTGTATTAAAGAAAACCAGATCACCTTCCTGCAGGTATTCAACGGGAATCTTTTGTGCAGCATCGTATTGCTCACGGGCAGTACGTGGAAGGGTTTTACCAAAAACGGAATTGGACAGATTACAGGTAAATCCTGAACAGTCCACACCCTGTTTAGTATTGCCTCCAAACCTGTAACGGGTTCCATACCAGTCTTCTATAAATTGCAATAAGGATAAATTGGTCAGGTATTCCACCGGTTGATCCAGTAATACAGCATATTTAAAATGCAGTTCTGTACTGTTTTCAATGTTTCCGTATACACCAGTAGACCTTGCCTCAGCAGGAGATCCGAACCAGCCGGTATTGGGATGATTGGGATCAGAAGGACCTTCCTCTCCCGGCGTCATTGTAATACCATCAATAAAGCGTGGATCTCCGGGGACACTGGGTTTGGTTCGCTTTACGGTTGGCGATGCCCCACTGGTTTGCGGAGACTTCGTAGCACCACAACTTACCATAAGAAATGCAGCGCTGATTATATAAACAATTTTACTCAAGAATATCAATTTTAAAAACAACTGTGCAAAAATAACGAATTAGTATTTTACGGGCGGGCGGTAAAAATTTGTTACTTGCAGGACTATGTCCAGGTTTTCACATCTTCATTGCCATACCCAATATTCCCTGCTGGATGGTGCGGCCAATATCCAGTCACTTTATAAAAAAGCGATCAAGAACAATATGCCCGCTATTGCCATTACAGATCACGGCAATATGTTCGGTGCTTTTGAATTTGTATCCGAAGCCTATAAGCACAAGGGTGAGGATGGCAAACCGCTTGTAAAACCCGTAGTGGGATGTGAGTTCTATGTAGTGAAGGACCGTCATCGTAAAACCTTTACCAAAGAACAGAAAGACGAACGGTATCACCAGGTATTGCTGGCCAAAAACGCAGTGGGTTATCAAAACCTGATCAAATTAACTTCTCTCGGATATACGGAAGGCATGTATTCCAAATATCCACGCATCGATAAGGAACTCATTGAGAAGTATCACGAAGGCCTGATCGCTACCACCTGTTGCATTGGCGCCTATGTACCGCAAACCATTTTGCACGAATCAGAAGAAGCGGCAGAAAAAGAATTCAAATGGTGGCTCGATATGTTTGGCGAAGATTACTTCATCGAACTGCAGCGCCATAATATGAAGGAGCAGGAACAGATCAACCAGACACTCCTGAAGTTTGCAAAAAAATACAATGTTCCGGTTATCGCAACCAATGATAGCCACTATACGGATAAGGACGATGCAAATGCGCATGATATCCTGCTTTGCATCAACACAGGTGAAAAGCAGAGCACGCCTGGCTTTGATGACTTTGTGAACGATGATGCAGCAGTAAAAAACCGTCGTTTTAAATTTCCCAACGATCAGTTTTACTTTAAGAGCACGGAAGAAATGTCGGCGCTTTTCAGCGATATTCCGGAAGCGATTGACAACACCAATAGAATCGTTGACCGGGTAGAATTGCTGAACCTCAAGAAAGACATCCTGCTACCTGCCTTCCCGATTCCAAAAGAATTTCAGGTGCACGCAGATTCCAATCTCAACCAGTGGGAATACCTCCGTCACCTGACCTATGAAGGTGCAAAGATGCGATACACGGATATCACCCCTGATATCCAGGAACGGCTCGACTTTGAATTGTTTACAATCAAGACCATGGGGTTTGCCGGCTACTTCCTGATCGTAAGTGATTTCATCCGTGCGGGAAGAGATCTCGGCGTATTTGTGGGACCGGGCCGCGGTTCAGCAGCCGGTAGTGCGGTAGCCTATTGTATCGGGATCACCAATATTGATCCAATCAAATACAACCTGCTGTTCGAAAGATTCCTGAACCCGGATCGTAAGAGCATGCCCGATATCGATACCGATTTCGACGATGACGGCCGACAGAAAGTGATTGACTACGTGGTTCAGAAATATGGCAAAAACCAGGTAGCACAAATCGTTACTTATGGTACCATGGCCGCCAAAATGAGTATAAAGGATGTAGCACGCGTTTTGGATCTGCCACTTTCGGAATCGAATGCCCTGGCCAAACTGGTGCCGGATAAACCGGGCATTGAACTGGGTCGGGTACTGAAAGCACCGCTCACGGAAAAAGACGGAGAAAAATCACTGGAAGCAAAGGAACAGTTGGCGCCGGAAGACATGGAGAATGTGCGCCAACTTCGTGCGATTTACAGCGGCACCGATTTAAGAGCACATGTTTTGCAGGAAGCGGAACGCCTGGAAGGATCTGTCCGAAACACCGGGTTGCATGCAGCAGGTATCATCATCGCACCGGATGATTTGATGAACATCATCCCGGTTTGTACCGCCAAAGACTCTGATCTCCTGGTAACCCAGATCGAAGGCAGCATCATTGAGGATGCAGGGGTTATCAAAATGGACTTCCTGGGATTGAAAACCCTGACCATTATCAAAAATGCCCTCGCCATGATCAAAGAGAATCATGGGGTGGATATTGTGATCGACGATATTCCATTAGACGATAAAGCCACTTTTGAACTCTATCAACGGGCAGACACGATCGGGACCTTCCAATTTGAAAGTCCGGGTATGCAGAAGTACCTCCGCGATCTGAAACCCGACCAGTTTGCTGACCTGATTGCGATGAACGCCCTGTATCGACCGGGACCTTTGGCTTATATTCCGAATTTCATCGACCGAAAACATGGCCGGGAAGAAATTGCTTATGACCTGCCGGAAATGGCCGAATACCTCCAGGAAACCTATGGTATCACCGTTTACCAGGAACAGGTAATGTTGCTGGCCCAGAGCCTTGCCGGATTTAGTAAGGGGGATGCCGATGTACTGCGAAAAGCGATGGGTAAAAAACAGAAAGCAGTACTGGACAAAATGAAAGCCCAGTTTGTGGAAGGCGCCATGAAAAAAGGCCATCCCAAAGACAAACTGGAAAAGATCTGGACAGACTGGGAAGCATTTGCTCAATATGCATTCAATAAATCGCATTCCACCTGTTATGCATTTGTGGCTTATCAGACCGCTTACCTGAAAGCCCATTATCCCTCTGAATACATGGCGGCCGTATTAAATAACGCCGGCAGTATTGAAAAAATCACCTTCTTTATGGAAGAGTGTAAGCGTATGGGACTGGAGGTATTGGGACCGGACATCAACGAATCCAAAAAGGGATTTGCTGTGAACAGGGAAGGTGCCATCCGTTTTGGCCTGGGAGGATTGAAAGGCGTTGGAGAAGCAGCGGTAGACAGCATTATCAGTGAAAGAGCACAGGCCGGTCCATACATTTCGATCTTCGATATGATCAAACGTATCAATCAGCGTTCGGTAAACAAAAAAACATTGGAAAGTCTGGCCTACGCGGGTGCCTTTGATTGTTTCCCCGAACTGCACCGGGCCCAGTATTTTTTTATCCCGCAGGGCGATACCAGCACGGGCCTCGAAAAGATCATCAAATACGGGAATATTTACCAGGCTCAGTCGCAGGGTACTACCAACACCTTATTTGGTGATCTGCCTGCTGTACTGGACATCCCGGCCCCCAAAATCCCAGCCTGTGATCTCTGGTCTCTGACAGACCGGTTGGAGAAGGAAAAGGAAGTAACGGGCATCTTCATGAGTGGACATCCCCTGGATAATTTCCGGTTCGAGATGAAACATTACGGCATTACACCGATTTCGGAATTCCTGGAAGTGCTCGAAAGCACTACCCTTCAGGCAAGCGGTAAGCAATACCGTCTGGCAGGTCTCGTACTGGACGGTCAACACCGGCAAACCCGAACCGGTAGAAGCTTTGGATCTTTGAGTGTGGAAGATTACTCCGGCAAAACGGAGATCATGTTATGGGGCGATGATTACATGCGATTCAAGGACTACCTTGAAAAGGGCAAGATTATCTTTGTAGTAGGGTCCTTTAAAAACCGATTCAATTCCGATAAATATGAGTTCAAAGTGGAGCGGATCAGCCTTTTGGAATCCATCAAACATGGTATGACCAAGCAGGTAACGCTCTTTGTGGAACCAAGGCATGTAACGGAGGAAATGATCAGTTTCCTCGAAGGAAACCTGGTCAAGTACAAAGGCGGAAGCACTTCACTGAGAATCAATTTGATGGATGTAAAGAACCAGCGGTTAACAAGTTTGTACAGCCTTGGGCCGGGACTCAATATGAATGACGAATTGGCGGTTTGGATTCAGGGCAGACCTGAAATCGAGGTAAAAATTGACACAACTTAACAGTACTTAACAATTGGCTATGTCATAACAGCCCCTTTCAACCAACGGAACTATTTTTGCGTTTAAAGAGTTATCAAATAAACATCATAAAATACAGAATCATGGCTTTAGAATTCACCGATTCCAATTTCCAGACTGAAGTACTGGAGTCTGATAAATTAAGTGTTATTGACTTTTGGGCAGAATGGTGTGGCCCTTGCCGCGCTATTGGTCCGGTTATCGAAGAACTTTCCAAAGAGTACGATGGAAAGGTTAAGATCGGAAAAGTAAATGTGGACAATAACCCGCAACTTTCCATTAATTATGGCATTACTTCCATTCCGGCAATCCTGTTCGTGAAGAACGGCCAGGTGGTTGACAAGCTGGTTGGAGCTCAACCAAAGTCCAATTTTGTAAAGAAAATCGAAGCTCATATCTGATAAAATTCAGATACCAGGGATAATAAGAGGTCTTCCATAAGGGGGACCTCTTAGTTTTTATTGATCCGGGTCAATGACCGCAGAATTTATTCGACGAATGGCAGGAAACTGGCGTCTACGGCATACTATTTGAAGTTTAAGGTCGTTCAAGATTAAGATTCATACCCTATGTCAAATCCAATCATCCGTAAAGGCTGGATTGTGCTTTTTTGCGCTGTCCTGTTAAATGCCTGTACAAAGCCCGATCAACAGGCAGATCTCCCGCCTGTAGGCAAATCCACAGAAACGGAACTGGTTACTATATCCCTTCAGGGGAGGATTACGGATCAGCAGACTGCCCCGGTAGCTGGCGCAGTGGTACGTTCCGGAAATCATGTAACCACCACTGATATCAATGGAAATTATCGGTTTTCGTCCATTCGGGTAAAACCCAACAGCGGATTGGTGGAGGTTTCGGTAAACGGTTTTTTCCGCGAGTACAAAGGGTTTGAGGTGATGCCGGAAACAGAACATTATGTTCGGATGCAGTTGGAGCCCCTGAACAGCGGTGTACGTTTTGCAGCCGCCAGTGGTGGATCCTATACCTTGCCATCCGGTTCAGGGATTGAGTTTGGTCCGGATGCTATTGCAGAAGCAGCAAATGGGCAGCAGTATTCAGGAAACGTACAGGCAAACGCCTTCAGTAAAGATTCAGATGACCCAACCTTTTATGGAGTAATTCCTGGGTCCAAGGGCAGAGACTTACAAAACAAAGCAGTATCTATCCAATTTATAAGCGCAGTGGTAACCGAATTAACCGGTGACGCAGGTCAACAACTTCAGTTGAAAACAGGTAAAGCTGCAACTGTGCGTTTCCCCATTCCCGCAACCAGGCAGATGAATCTGCCAGGAGCAGTTTCTCTCTGGTCCTATGACCCCATCAGCACCGAGTGGAAAGAAGAAGGGAAAGCCCGCCGCGATGGAAATTTTTATATCGCCCAGGTTCCGCATTTTTCAACATGGGCTGTAGGTACAGCACTTCCTGCTGCTCCTCTTAAGGCTACTGTTACCGATATAGCCGGTGAAGCATTTTCTTTTGCCCGAATTCAATTGTATACGGCGGATGGAAAACAACTGCTTGGCAGCCCTGTTCACACGAACAATAAAGGGGATCTTTTAATGAATGCGCCGAGCAACCAGGCAATGGAAATCCGCATCATTAATTCCTGTGATGAAGTGTTGGCAAGTCAGCAAATCAATACCGGTTCTTCCAACAACTGGCTCGGCACTATTAAGGCCGGTACTACTGGCAGAAACAACCTGGTACTTTCAGGCAAAGTGCAAAACTGCAAAGCAGCTCCGGTTTACAAGGGCTGGGTGAATGTGGTAATTGATGGTCAGCAATACAAAGCCAGTATCAACAACGGCAATTTTCAATTGAACTTGAATCGCTGCTATAACACCAATACCTATGCGAAAATAACGGCAGTGGATGAAGAGGGCAACCAGGAAAGTAATTCAATCATGATGGAAGTTTCTACAGGATCGGTTGACCTCGGGTTACTGAGCACCTGTAATAAAAGAAACATGCAGTATATCAGCTATACGCTGAACGGAACCAATTATCTCTTGCAAGCTCCAACCGATTCACTGGTTCAGGCTAAAGCGAATGGTGAGAGAACCTATGTGATCAACTGTTACAAAGCAAATGATCCAACTGCTGTTGCTTTCAGCCTGAGTTTTTCAGGTAATGAAAACCCCGGTGAATACCCCGTAACTACACTAAAGTTCAGCCAGAATAAAACACAGCTTACCAGTGCAGGTACCTGGCTGGTTAAAATCACCCAGTTCGGAAAGGTGGGAGAATACATTGAAGGAACTGCAAACGGGAATATGCGTGATCTAAGCAGCAATCGTACCCTGCCCTTTAATTTTCGGTTCAAAGTAATCCGAAACCAGTAAGGTTTACATCAGGATGCCAGCAATGGTAGCACTCAGGTAAGAGGCCAGGGTTCCGCAGAGCAGGGCTTTTAATCCCAGCCTAGCGAGATCACTTCTTCTTCCCGGAGCAATTTCACCGATACCACCGATCTGCATGCCAACCGAACTGAAATTAGCAAAACCACAAATTGCAATACTTACGATCAGCAATCCTTTATCAGATACTACTGGCACAGATTGGTTGGTCAGGTTCTGAAAGGCTACGAACTCATTGATGGTAAGTTTTTGTCCCAGTAAGGTAGCCACATTGTCAACATCATCCAGGGGTACTCCCATGGCCCATGCGAAAGGATAGAAAATCTTTCCGAAAATATAATTCAGGCTGAGTTCAAACTCCGGGTTGAAAATATGTCCGATTTTGATCAGTACCCAATCAATACAGGCAATCACGGCAATAAACCCAATCAGCATGGCAATAACATTCATGGCAATTTTGAATCCATCACCTGCACCATGCGAAATAGCATCTACCACATTAGTATAATGGCTTTTAACCTCCAGTTTCACCCTACCCATGGTCTGGCTTTCTTCGGTTTCGGGGAATACAATTTTAGAGATCACCAGTGCGCCGGGAGCTGCCATCAGACTTGCCATAATCAATTTGGGAGCAAGATCCAATCCGGCCTGTGCCCCCATGTTGGCATAAACAACCAGAATCCCACCCGCAATACAGGCCAGGCTTCCACTCATACTGGCCAGCAGTTCACTTCGGGTCATGGTTTGTAGATAAGGACGGATCATAACTTGTGCCTCTACCTGGCCAACAAATGCAGAAGCCACATTACTCAAGGCTTCCGCACCACTTACCCGCATCACAAAATTCATGGCTTTGGCGATCACAGCCACAATACGCTGCATGACCCCGAAATGATAAAAAACGGCTACCAGTGCGCAAACCAGGATGATTGTGGCCGTAACATTAAAGGCAAAAACAAATCCGCCTGCCACATAATTTCCAACTGTGCCATCTGGCTGATAGGTAGCAATTCCGCCATATACGAAGGATGCCCCCTTCCTGGCAAATATTTCTATCTTTTCCATGCCTTTCCCCAATAACTGAAAAAACCGGGTAACAGCCGGCACTTTCAAAACCAGGATGGCAATCAGTAATTGCAAGGCAATTCCGCTGCCTACCACCCGTAAATTGATCTTCTTTTTGTTATTGGAGAATAAATAAGCGATCCCTAAAATGAGAACGATACCAATGAGACCCTGGAATCGATGCATGAACAGCAGTTTTTAGTGGCAGCAAGATATATGTTTTTTCAATCCTTGGCTTCTGTAAGTTATATTTGTATTTCGGCCAAGGGAAAAGCTGTTCATGCTCAAGAATTTATTTATTATTATTTGTTGTATTCAGGGTTTATTTGCTTCCCTTCAGGCGCAGCAACCCGTGATCCGATCGGGCATGGGCCAGAAGATCGGAAATACGCCTACCATACGCAACCTGGTCATCCCTCCCGGCAAGCAAAATACGGTTGTTCGCGACCGGCACGGACTACTCTGGAACCGGGGTAAACGCAAAGGCCCCCGCCCTCCAAAAGACCCTACTGCGCTCTACCTCAAGGAAGATCCTTTGAGATTCGGGCAACCCGGTAGGCAACCCCAACCGCTTTCCTCCTCCATCATATTGTCGCCGGAAATAAGTGTGAACAGTGAAGGCATGTCAGCCGCAGAACTTACCCCGGCTGATCCTACAATTTGTGTAGGTCCCAATCATATTATCCAGATGGTAAATGGCCCATCAGGCGCCTATTTCCAGGTGTTTAGTAAAGCTGGAGCCCAATTGACCGAGCCGGTTTATCTTGATAACCTTACTCAAGCCTCGGGCTACAGCGGTGCGGGTGATGGCATCTGTTTGTACGATCAATATGCCAATCGTTTTGTGATGATGGAGTTCGGCACCCCCGTTGGAAGCGGCGATATCAACACCCTGATTTTTTATGTTTCTCAAACCCCAGACCCACTGGGGGCCTGGAATATTTACAAATTTACCGACGCCAGTTTCTTTCCGGATTACCCCAAAATTTCAGTTTGGCCGGATGCCTGGTATGCAACATCCCGGGATTTCAGTTTGCCCGAGAACATATTTGCAGGGAACTCCCTTTTTGCATTCAATAAAAACCAGATGCTGAATGGGGAAACCAATATCCAGATGCAAAGGGTTCGCCTCGCGGATGTGAATAAATATGATGGCATCGCGCCAGTGAATGCATTCGGCGCAGAAATGCCGGATGCCGGTAGCCCTGGTTTATTTGCTTACCGGAATGATGATGCCCGCACCACCCAATCGGATGTCGACAGTATTGGTCTGCTATCCTTTCAGGTTGATTTCAACAACGTAGCAAACAGCCGGTTAACGAATGCAGGCTCTATTTTAACTGCCCCCTTTAATACCACCATTTGCGAGGATGGAGGATATTTCCAGGCTTGTATTACCACTCCCGGTAATAACAATCGCCTGATGGCCACCACCAATTTCGTGATGGATAAACCCATTTACCGCCGTTTCCCAACCCATGAATCCATTCTGATTTATCATACGGTAAACGCTGGTAATCCGGGTGTGGCTGGCATTCGCTGGCATGAACTCAGGCGATCCGGATCAAACTGGACCCTCCACCAGGAGGGCACCTATTCTCCTGATGCCACTCATCGTTTTTACCCATCCATGAATATAAATGCATTGGGACAAATTGCAGCTGTTTACAATGCATCTTCCAGTACACTCTGGCCCTCTATTCGGGTAACCGGAAGAAATCAGAATGATGCTCCCGGCACCCTGCCGGCGGATGAAACATCCATCGTTACAGGATCCGGTTATGGAACCTTTTCATCGCGGTGGGGCGATTACAACATGATTGCACCCGATCCGTTGGAAGATTCGATTTTCTGGCTCACCTCCATGTACGGCTCCCAGGGTGGTTGGAAAACAAAAGTAGCCGCCATCAAGCTGGCGCCGAATAAAAACAACGATGCCAAACTCGCAGCGATCAATGCTCCGTTAAACGGTCAGATTTTTTGTACTGCCACCGGATTCCAGGCAACCATACAGCTATCCAACAGCGGAAACCTGCCATTAACCAGCGCCCGTATTAACTGGCGACTCAACAATGGTGCGATTCAATTTATCAATTACAATGGAAACCTGGCATTTGGCCAAACAGTAAATCTTCAACTACCCATTACTGTTAGCACTGAAGGGAATTACCGGCTCCAGGTATTTGTAAGCCAGCCGAACGGTGTGGCAGATGAGCGTAGTTTCAATGACAGTCTTTCGGTTGATTTTATTTTACAACCACCTGTTACTGGTACTATTACGCAGGGATTTGAAGGGGCTAGCTTCCCTCCTGCCCGCTGGAATGTATTGAATCCAAACACCGGCAGTATAACCTGGGCACGCTCTACACTTGCCAGTAACAGTGGTACAGCTTCCGCTTTTCTGAATGTGTTCAATTATAACAGTCCGGGTGATCTGGATTACCTGATCGCACCCGCCATGCAGCTCAATAATGTTGATTCCGTCATTGTTCGTTTTGCGCATGCTTATAAACCCTATTCCAACTCTGCTGAATTTGCAGACACCCTGATGCTGATGGCTTCCCTCGATTGCGGAAACAGTTTCACGGAACTGGTCTGGAAGGAAGGAGGAGCCGGATTGGCATCTACCACTGGAACCACCGGTGATCTGAACTGGATACCGGCAGCAGGAGAATGGAGGAATAATCGAATCAGCATTCCGGTTAGTAGATTCAATGGTGCCGGAAATGTTCGTTTTGCATTTGTGAGCGTTAATAAATTCGGTCAGAACATTTTCCTCGATGATATTCAGTTGGCTCCTTTCAGTTTGCCCTTGCGTGATCTTTCGGTACGCAGTATTTTGCAACCTGAAGACCGGCTCTGTTCAGATCAATTTAGTCCGGTTATTGAACTGGTAAACAGCGGACGTACCGCCATTAACAGTTTCCGGATCTTCTTACAACTGAATCAGCAGACCGTGGTCAGCCGAACCATTACCGGCCTCAACATACCCTCCGGAGGTAGTTTCCAGTTGAATTATGACAGCAGTTTTATTGGGTTTGCGAATGGAAACAATCGCTTTGTGGTATATACAGACCGGCCCAATAACCAGCCCGATCTGCTGCCGGCCAATGATACGCTTGTCAGCAACTTCTTCCTGTTTGAAACAACCAGTTTACCGGTTACAGAAAGCTTTGAACAGGGCGATTTCCCACCTCCCAACCTGGCTGTAAAAGGCCGGGAAGGTACTCCGGGGTGGCAGGTGGCAGCCGGGCCGGCAACTACCGGATTGAGATCCGCCCTTATGAGGAATTATATCAACCCGGTACCGGGAGACAGGGATGAACTTTTTTTACCGCCCATGCTTACAGGAAACTTTGATTCTGTATTCCTGAAATTTGATCTTGCCTACTTGTCGTCAAAACCAGCAGGATCGCCTACAGATACACTTGAAATCTGGCTGACAACCAACTGTGGGCGGGATTCCGTGCTATTATTCAGCCAGTGGGGCCAGGATCTCCAAACCATAACGGATCCCAATACACCCGGAACAGTAGAGTTTGTACCTTCTCTACGCAGTCACTGGCGAACTGATTCCATTGATTTAACAGGATTGGTCAGTGCGAATCAACCTTTCCAGGTATTTTTCAGGAATATCAACCAGCAGGGCAACAATCTTTACCTGGATAACATCCAGCTCTATAGCATAACTTTGCCGCCGATATTAAAAGAGCAGGGGTACCTCGTGGTTCCGAACCCTACCGACGGACAGCTGGTGGTGCGGCATTATCGGGATCTTGAGAACCTTCGCCGCATTGAAGTTGTTAATACAGCGGGACAAACAGTCTGGTCCGCTTCCTATAACGGAAATGCCAGTAGTTATATCCCGGTGGACATCCGCAGGCAGGCAGCAGGTACCTACTATGTGCGATTGATCTACACGAACAGAGCTCGTACTACGAAAATCATAAAGACCACCCGATAAGATGACGCAAGCAGTATTTGAACAACTTTATGGCAATCAGTCAGACAAACAACTGGAACGCATAGCTGAAAAGGTTTTTGGAGGAGAAAGAATAAGCCCGGAAGAAGGTATACAACTCTTCGAAAAAGCAAGTCTGCCCTGGTTAGGTGCACTCGCCAATCATGTACGAGAACAGAAACATGGCGATACCACTTATTTCAATCGCAACTTTCATATTGAACCTACTAATATCTGTGTATTCAGCTGCGATTTCTGCTCTTATTCGCGGCTGTATGCGCACAAGGAAGAAGGTTGGGAACTGACAGCAGAGCAAATGCTGGATATTGTAAAAAAATACGATGGCCAGCCGGTGACGGAAGTTCATATCGTAGGGGGCGTTCATCCCAAACTGACCCTTCATTTTTTTGCAGACCTGCTGAAAAAGATCAAAGCGCATCGCCCCGATTTACATGTAAAAGGATTTACTCCTGTGGAGCTGGATTATATGTTCCGCAAAGCAAAGATGAGCAGAAGAGAAGGCATGGAATTCCTGAAGGAAGCAGGCCTGCAATCCCTGCCCGGAGGTGGTGCTGAAATCTTTGCACCTGAAATCAGGGAACAGATCTGTGCTGATAAGGTAGATGCGGAAGGTTGGTTGGAAATTCACCGTATTGCGCATGAACTGGGAATGCACAGCAATGCCACTATGTTATACGGACATATCGAACGTTTTCATCACCGCATCGATCACATGGAAAGGCTGCGGCAATTGCAGGACCAGACTGGTGGTTTCAACACCTTCATCCCGCTTAAATTCCGCAATAAGGACAATGCTATGAGTCATGTTCCTGAAAGTACTATTGTGGAAGATATGCGGATGTACGCGATAGCCCGTCTCTATATGGATAATTTCCCGCACCTGAAAGCCTACTGGCCTATGCTGGGAAGAAACAATGCGCAACTCACGCTTTCATTTGGGGTGAATGATATTGATGGAACCATCGATGATTCTACCAAGATCTATTCCATGGCAGGCTCAGAAGAACAAACGCCCACCATGACCACCAATGAACTGGTTCAATTGATCCGTCAGGCCAGAAGAAAGCCTGTTGAGCGTGATACCTTGTATAATGTGATCCAGGATTATTCCGAAGCGGCGGTGTAAGGGAGCACGCCCCATCTTCCACCTGCCCATACCAGGCTGGCTTTCGACTTATACCACTTGGTCTTTAATTCAACCAGTTTCTGGAGTGATTCCAGCACTTTGTTTTCACGTGCATTCAGCAGGAAAAGAGTACTCTCTCCTACTTCGAATCGCAGACTTTCACCACGGAACAAACGAAGATAATTTTCGTACGAATTTTCATTGATGCCGATCTGCTTTCGCAAGGTCATGAGTTCATTATAATAGTTTCGCACTTTGTTTTCGATCTCTAATCTAACCTGGTCAATTTCCAGATTGGTTTGACGGATCTTGATCTGCGCTGCCTGGTAGGCGCCTCTGCCCTGGCGAAGAAACAGTGGCATCTGAAAAGAAATCCCGACCTTATAATTGTTCTCCAGAAAAGCACGGTCAACTTTATCAAGCACATTGTACCCTTTGTTCAGGAGATTGTATTTGAGATCCGCCTTTGGTAACAGACTTTGAAATTTCAGACGCCGCTCAATTTCCTGAACTCCCAGTTTAAATTGATAGGACTGTAATTTGGGATGCTCCAGGCTGGCGGTCCGAACCAGCTCATCTAAAGCAGGCAGGTCATTATTCCAATCGTTGATCGTCATCCAGCTACTATCCGGAACAATGCGATCGTTCCAGGCAAAAGGCTGGCTTTCTTCCAGCCATAAATAATTCGATAATTCCAGTCCGGCATTCTGAAACTGCAGCCAGGCATCCGCTTCCATTAACTGGAACTGCTGCAATTGCGTAAGCGCCTCCGTAGTATCAATAGCCGCACGTAAGCCCTGTTCAGCTTCAAGGCGGATAAACCGATAGCGATCTGTATTTACCTGTACAGCGTTATTCAGAATTTTATAAACCTGGTAATTGCGGGTCCAGGCCCAATACACAGAAAGCGCATCATTGAGTAAATCGTTGATAAGATTTTGTCGTTCTGCTCCTGTTTGATTCAGCATGATCTTTGCCTGCTGCAAAACTGCTCTTCTTTTATCCAGCACCAGGTCTTTGGCTAACGGTACGCTGATCCCGAGATAACTGGTTTTACCTAAAGATCGTTCAATATCAGTGCGAGTTCCTATTACTTCCTCCAGGCCGCCATACACTTCAATTCCATACCAGGTTGGAATTACTATTTCCGGGTTGAAATAATTATAATACAACTGCTGATCAAAGGTTTTTTTATCCCATCCTCCTGCTATCAGCGGATCAAATGCACCCCGGCTTTCCCGGATAAATGCTTTAGCCTGGTCAACCTGCAGGTTTGCCTGCTGCAGATAGGGATGGTATTTACGAAGAATCGCTACTAACTCTGATTCACTCAAGGTGTACAATACAGAATCTGTGGACTGCGCCAGTCCTGTATTTGGAATGCCTTGTACTAGACATATCAGCCAGATTATAACCCTAATCACTGAAACCCTCATGCTGTTCAATTAGATCGATGATTTATCTTTCTTTTCTTCTTTTCCATCCTTTTGCGGAACATAATAATCGGGCGGGAAGCCATTTATATTCCGCCAGAGTTCATACCAGATCGGAACATCTTTTAAAAGCGCAATACCAATTGCACCTGTTCCCATCCGGAGTGTTTTTGGCCAGGGTTTATCTTTTGGATCCTCGGTAACCAGCACCCTAAATAACCCATTCTCACTTACCGAACTTTCAACAGCAGTAATGATTCCACCAAAAGTACCATACGATGCCTGTGGCCAGCCGCTGAATACAATTGCAGGAAAACCGTCGAATATAAAACGGACTTTCTGGCCGGTTGCTACCAATGGAAGATCAACAGGTTTTACAAAAACCTCCACCGCATATTGATAATTGGATGGTACAATTTCGACCAGCATCTCCCCTTCTTTCACGACTTCATTCAATCCAGCTTTCCGGGCTTTTGTTACCTGCCCGTCTTGCGGTGCCACTACATAGTACAATTGGTTCCGGATATCATAGCTTGTATAGAGATTTTCCAGTTTGGCAATATCTCCAATGCCGGTAGCAATTTGGGAGGAGGTAGTAAAGCGATCGCCTTCCGCTTTGGATATTTTCTCAAGGTATTGCTGACGTTCACCATTTAACTCCAACTGTAGCCTTGTTTGTTCCTGGATACTATTGGCAAGTTTGATTTCTGCACTGGTACGTTTCGCCATAGCGTCCTGAACGGCCTGACTCCTTTGTTCCAGTGATAAAAGAGAAGCTACACCAGAATCATAAAGTACCCGCTGGCGTTTGTACTGCTCCTGTTTGAATGCCAGATCATTTTCTACCGCCTGCAAATCCATACTGTCGCTCCGAATCTTGAATCGCT
Organism: Flavihumibacter fluminis; assembly: GCF_021491375.1. Lineage (GTDB taxonomy): Bacteria > Bacteroidota > Bacteroidia > Chitinophagales > Chitinophagaceae > Flavihumibacter > Flavihumibacter fluminis. Next base: position 688,174 of record NZ_JAKEVY010000002.1, on the reverse strand, counting down.
GCTGCTGAATTTTATTTTCCAGCTCACTCACTTTAAGTTCCAGGGCCTGCTGCAAAAACTGCAACTGCTGATTGATAGTAGTTACTTTGCCCTTGTAACTTTCAACGGCATCCTGCTTGGCAGAGAGCTGTTCTTTGGTACGTGAAACCAGGTTGGGATCAAGGTAATCCACTTTCACTTCCGCAAGTTGTAGAATAGTATCACCCTTACTTACTGTATCTCCTTCCTTCACAAACCACTTTACAATGCGGCCACCAATAATTGCATTTAATTCCTGGGGTCGTTGTTCCTGCCGGGGTGTCGTTACTGCTCCCCTTGACCGGATGTTCTGTGTCCATGGTAAAAAAAGACAAACTAAAAGAAAGCCTAATAACCCCAAGGTCCAGTACTTGACTTTACTGGGTCTGTTGATCATATAAACAGACTCAAACGAGGCGAATTCCTTTCCCGGAGCCTGCCGGGTAATGATTTCTTTAACGTGTTCCATTGTTATCGTTGGTTATCTGTTCTTTGATTTCATTCCAGGTTCCAATATGACGGATGCTTCCATCTTCCATATATACTATCTTACTACAGTTGTTGGCAAATTCCTTATCATTACTTACGATAATAGCAGTAGTGGCCGGCATATCCCTCAGCAGGTAATCTTTAATTCGCTGGGCATATTCTGATTCCAGTCCCAACCAGGGTTCTTCCAGAATTAATAGTGATGGCGAGTTGATCAGCGCCCTTAACAATAGCAGTTTATGAACTATTTTTTTGGGTAATCGCTCTCCCATCGGATTAATCATCATTTCCAACCCTTTTTTGGAATTTTTCAAAAAAGAGCGAAGTCCCACTACTTCCGAAAGCCGCATAATTTCCTCCATGGGAATCCTGTCATTGCCCATGGTAAGGTTTTCGTACAACGTGCCATCAAACAATTCCTGTGTGCTGAGGAAGATGCCGGTTTTACTGCGAAAAGAAGCAAAATTATATTGCTCCAATGGTATGCTATTATAGGTTATAGTACCGTCAAAAGGCTGGTAGGCACCACTTAATACTTTTATAAGGGTTGATTTACCAGATCCATTGATGCCCATCACCTGCACTTTCTCCCCCGGATTCAGATTAAAACTGATATTGTTTAAAACAGGTGCATGGCCCTCCCGGTAGGAAAAACTCATGTTGTTAACCGCAATCTCAACTCCCGCTTTAGCAGGCACCAGCTCCCTATTCCCTTCCTTCTCCAGCGGTTGATCGGTTACTTTTTCCAGTTTCTCCACCGAGGTAAGAATATCATAAACGTTATCAATGTTGATGATCAGCTTTTCCACGGAATTGATCACTAATAGAATGATAATTTCCGCTGCCACAAATTGCCCGATATTCAGTTGCTGGTCCACCAGCAGGATACTTCCCACGATCAGCATGGCGGCTGTGATAGCTATTTTAAATCCTATCAGTGCCCAGTACTGTAGTTTGAGAATACGAAAATGGCGGGTGCGGGCATCGAGGTAGCGGGTTACGATTTTATCGGTCCGTTGAAGGTGCAGGGTAGAATCACGGGAGAACTTAAAATTGGTTACAACCCTTGCTATTTCTTCCAGCCATCCGCCCACTTCATATTTGTGGTTGCTTTCCTCCACACTGGTTTCCAATCCTTTTACGCTGGTCATCCGGATAATAAAATAGACCACTGTAACAAATACCAGGCTGAATAAAATGAAGATGGGGTGATAGAACGAAAGCAAAATCAGACCAAATATGATTTGAATCGTGGCTGTTGGAAAATCAAGCAGCAATTTCGCCAATCCTTTCTGGAGGGTTGAAATATCAAAAAAACGGTTTGTGAGTTCAGGCAGAAAATAACCATCCACACTTTTAAGATTCAATCGGGGGATGGTTTGAGCGTATTCAAAGGAATACCGTACAAATACCTGTTGTTCAATTTTTTCAATCAGCTTCATCTGGTTAACCTGGAAAAAGCCATTGAAGAAAACCCCCATAACTACCATTATGATCAGGATGACAATGGAGGTGGAAATGGCTCCTCCTAAAACAAAGCTTACTATGGACTGAATTCCCAGCGGAAGTGAAAGTTGGACAAGGCCATTAAGAATAGCATAAAAATAAATGGCTGAAATATCCTTCTTTTGAAAGCGCAAAATCTTCAATATCCTTTTTACAGGATTCAATCCAGGTTTAGCCATAGCTATAGGTCATTTACAAGTTTCGTTCAAAGAGAGTTCCGGCTGCAATAACAGCAATTCAACAGAATTGTTGATCAACATTCAGGCAAACTTAAAGGAATATTAACAGCCAGGCCACCATCAGCTGTCTCCTTGTATTTACTGTTCATGTCGAGTGCTGTTTCCCACATGGTTTTTACCACCGCATCCAAAGATACTTTGGCAAAATCAGGCGCGCTTTGTAAGGAAAGTTGGGATGCAGTTATTGCCTTGATCGCCCCCATGGTATTTCGTTCTATACAGGGTACCTGAACCAATCCTCCGATTGGATCGCAGGTAAGTCCCAGGTGATGCTCCATCGCGATTTCCGCCGCCATCAGGGCCTGGCGTTGCGTTCCGCCCATACATTCGGTAAGTGCGGCGGCTGCCATAGAGGAAGACACGCCGATTTCTGCCTGGCATCCGCCCATAGCAGCTGAAATGGTTGATCCTTTTTTGAATATGCTGCCTATTTCAGCCGCTGTCAGTATAAATTGATAAATGGATTCTTTGGATCCATTACAGAATACCTCATAATACTGCAATACAGCCGGAATAACGCCAGCAGCTCCGTTGGTTGGGGCTGTTACCACTCTTCCAAAGGAAGCATTTTCTTCATTCACCGCCAGTGCAAAACAGGATACCCAGTCGAGAATGTATTTAAAATCATTGCCACCGGCCCGGATTGCTTCCACCCACTGCTCATAGCCATCGTAGTGCCGGTTTCTTAAGAGTTTCTTATTTAAAGCGGCAGCTCTTCGTTTTACCTGTAAACCACCAGGCAGTACACCTTCTGTGTGGCATCCTCTGTACATACAGGATTTCATCACTTCCCAAATCTGCATTACACCTTCACGTGTTACTTTTTCGGGTCGCCAGGCGGTTTCATTTTCTGCAACGATCTCATGTATGGAGAGCCCTGTTTTACGGCACCAGTGCAGGAGATCATCCGCTTTATCGATGGGGAATGGAAGTTCCACCTGGTCGCTTCGTTTTGCCTCCACCCCTTCCTGCAATATAAAACCGCCACCAATGGAATAATAGGTAGCAGATATATTACTGCCGTCTTTCAGCAGCGCATGAAAACTGAGTGCATTGGGATGTGCCGGGAGAAATTCCAGCATATGAAATTTCAGCTGGCGCGACAGTTCAAAAGGCAAAGCCTTTATACCATTCAGCTGCAGTATTCCATTGTTTCGAACTGCTGCAATTTTTGGTGTAATCGAATCAATTTCACAACTCACCGGATCTTCGCCCATGAGTCCCATCAAAACAGCTACATCTGTACCATGTCCTTTTCCTGTTTTGGCAAGCGAACCGTACAGATCCACCACCAGGTCTTCAACCTGCATAAGTCCCCCCTCCTGGTCAAGCTGGTTCAGGAATGCAAGTGCCGCACGCCAGGGCCCCAGGGTATGTGAACTGGAAGGCCCTACGCCAATTTTGAAAATATCAAATACAGATATCGGCTCGTAAGACAAGCAGGATAATTTTGATCGAAATTAGGAAAATCCGGAGGCTTAGTAAAAGTCAACCAGTTCAACCTCAAAATAGAGAATGGAATTGGCAGGAATATTTCCATTATCGCGGCAACCATAGGCAAGCGCAGAAGGCACCACCATTTTGATCTTGCCCGTTTTTTTGAGTTTAGGAATAGCAATCTGCCAACCAGGGATCAGGGTAGCCAGGCGCCAGCCGGTTCGGTTAGGATCATTCTGTGAGTCAAATATGGTACCATTAGTCAGTTTACCGGTGTATTTAATGAAGATCTGAGAATTCAGATTGGGAGATCCTCCCGTACCTGGATCAAGTATTTCATAATACAGACCTGTTTCATCTTTTACACCATTGATATTGTTAGCTGCATTGTAGGCGAGGATGGCCTGCTCTTCATTGGCAGGAGGCACAACCGTGCAGCTGTTATCATTATCGGATTTATTACAATGCCAGCTGCTCACAGCCACCAGACAAACTCCCAGGAGTACGATTATCTTTTTCACCATTTCCCAAATTTTTGCGCGAATATATATATTGATACTGGTATAGACCAGCAAAGGGTAGGATATGTTGCATGGAAAGGTGAAAAGTGAGACGTCAGACGTGAAACGTGAGACGGCACCGGAGAATAATCCAAGGAAGAAAAGAGAATGGAAGATGGTTGAATGGAGGATGGGTTCCTTCTCACATCTCACGTCTCACGTCTCGGACGATTCGCGGTCTTGCTGAACTTTGAGTTCACGATAACGCTGCTCGTATTGATCCCACTGGTATTGTTTGTAGAAGATGGCCATAAACGTGATAATGGCCAGTATGGCAATGATTAGAATAAGCGGACTGCTTTGGCTGCCGGCTACCATTCCTGCTCTTTTATACCAGCCCAGGGCATAATTCAGAAAAATGGGTACAGCAAACAACAGGCCTATTGGAAGACCGATCAGCCACTGCCGGAAGGTCTTTTTCTGACGGTCGCGGTTTTGCTCCCAATACACAATAAAGTCTTTTTCTTCTTTTGTAAGCATTCCGGGCTTTTGGCAAAAATACAGCTCTCCGCTCTTTTTTGCTTAATTTGTGCTTTAACCAATATTCGATTGCTTTGAAAATTGATCACCTCGTTACGCAATACTTATACCAGCAGAAGCGACTGAGTTTACCCGGAATAGGAACTTTCACCATGGAAAACGGCGGTATTCAGTTCAGCAATTCGGCAGACACTGATCTGAATCCGGAACTGGTGGAATTTATCAGAACCCACACCGGCAAAATGACCGCTCTGGCGAAATCCGACCTGGAATCCTATATCATGCTGAACAGTCAATTTCTCAATATCGGAAAGGCTCTTTACATGGAGGGAATTGGTACGCTGGTAAAAGCGAAGGAGGGCTCAATTGAATTCACGCCCGGAGACATGGTAATGGAGCGCCTTGATGAGCGCATGCCGGAGACCAAAAAAACTTCGGTATTTGAGGAAAATCCGCGATATGATGGCGGATCAGGAATTGGAAGAAAATTGGCAATCTTTTTGGGTATCGCAGCAACCCTGGGCATCGTGATCTGGGGAGGATGGAAATGGTCGCAGAAGGGAGCAGAAGAAAAAGAAAACACAGAAACAGTAACCAGCATTCAGCCGGAACCTGTTCTGCAAACCGATACCACAGTTGTGGCAACAGTTGATTCAGTGAGTCGCCGACCACTGATTGATACAAGCAGACTGAACGCTGTTACAGCGGCCAATCGCTATAAATTCATCATTGAAACCACCAACAAAAAAGCGAGGGCGTTGCGTCGTTACAATCAACTGTTGGAAATCAAAAGTGGTATTAAAATGGAGACAGCAGATTCTGTTACATTCAAATTGTATTTTTCACTGCCAGCTACCGTTGCAGATACGACGAGGATTAAAGATTCCCTGCGGATTTTTTATGCAAGCCGCGTGGTATTGGTAGAGAAGGAAGGAAATTAATCAGAACGCGTTCTTATCACCTTTTACAGAAAGAAAAGCTGTCATCAGGATGATCTTCATATCCAGCATGAGGGTCCAGTTCTCCATATACCAGATATCATGCTCGATACGCTTTTTCAGAAACAGGTTATCGGTGATCTCACCACGAAATCCGTTGACCTGTGCCCAGCCGGTAACTCCGGGTTTCACAAAATGACGGATCATGTATTGCTTGTAAATATTGGCGAAATCTTCGGTATGTTTGAGCATGTGCGGACGCGGGCCCACTACCGACATATCTCCCATAAATACATTGAAAAACTGTGGTAATTCATCCAGGTTCGTCTTCCGCATAAACCGTCCGATTTTGGTAACACGGTCATCATTGCGGGTAACCTGTTTTTTGTTGGCATCATCATTCATCCGCAAACTCCTGAACTTGATACAGAGGAATGGTTGATTGCTTTTACCAGATCGCATCTGCGTAAAAAATACAGGACCTTTTGAACTCAGCTTAATCAGGATTGCGATGATAGGTATCAGCCAGGACAACAGGAACACGATTACCAGGCTGCTGAATGCGATATCAAAGAGTCTTTTCTTAATCCGGTTACCAGTATCTTCCAGTGGTTCGTTCCGAAGTGATAAAACAGGAATATTATCAATGAAATCCACGTAGATATTGCGGTTCACAAAAATTTTATAATCCGGAACAAAACGGAAATGCACAAACTGGTTTTCAGCCTGTTTTGCCAATTCATACAGATCCGGAAAGTGCTCCGGGGCAAGAGTGGAATAGATTTCCGTTACCTTGTTTTCCAGCACAAAAGGCATCACTTCATTGAGATTTCCCTTGATTGGAAAATTTTCATCCTTTATTACTCTTTCTTCATCTTCAAAACAGCCGGCAACATGAACAAATTTTGACTCTTCCCGAAAATAACGGAGCAACCGCTTTGAGTTGTCATTGTATCCAAGAATCACTACATTTTTCTGAAGACGGAATCTGCTCCGGAGAAAAAAGATCAAGATATTAAATGCAATTCTGTTGATCGTCAGAAGCCCGGCAAAGCCACCAACCACCACCAGAATGTATAACCTGGAATAAGGGAAATGATAAATGAACGTGAAGAAGAATAATATGAGCAGTGTGATCAGATAGGCCTTAATGGTTCGTTTGCTGAAACCTTCAAAATCCAGCCAATCCTGTGCCAGATAAAGCCCGGTAAGATAGGTAGATGCTATCCACGCAAGGTTGATAACAGCAAAAAACACATGATAAGGTGCCTGGCTAAACGCTTCTGCCCGTTCAACAAAAAAACCAGCCAGTATCAATACCAGGTTCAGGGAAAAAATATCCCAGAGCCATAACATGGTTCTGTAAAAAACGTAGGAGAGTTTGTTCATGAATTATAAAGTTCTTCCAGTTTTTTAACGATCCGATCCGACGTTTTTCCATCCCACAAGGGTGGAACAGCCCCTGTTTTCCAGGTTCCCTTCATTATTTTTTCAAGATAAGGTTCCAGTTTGGTGGGATCTGTACCAATCAGTTCATTGGTACCCATCGTCACCGTTTCAGGCCTTTCTGTAGAATCCCGCATCGTCATGCAAGGCACATGCAAAACTGTAGCTTCCTCAGTAATGCCACCTGAATCTGTAATCACAGCAAGTGCATTTTTTACCAGGTATATAAATTCAAGATATGGCATAGGTTCTGCCAGTACCAGTTTCTCATTCTGAAAACCGATACTGTCGAGAATTTTTTTTGTTCTTGGATGCACGGGGAAAACAACTGGTAAATCACCGGTGCAACGCATAATGGTATCCAGTAAATGATTCAGGTTGGCCGGATCATCCACATTTGCCGGACGATGCAACGTTAGCAAAAAAAACTTCTTTTCCTGCAACGCAGCAGCATTCCAGAGTTCAGGTTGTACCAATCTGTTGAGATTCTGGTGCAGCGTATCAATCATTGTGTTTCCAACAAAATGAATCCGGTTCTCAGCTACACCTGATTTGCGCAGGTGTTCATTGGCAACTTCACTGGTAGTAAAAAAATGATCGGTAATGGAATCCGTCACAATCCGGTTGATTTCCTCAGGCATGGTCATATCGCCGGATCGGATACCCGCCTCCACATGTACAGCATCAATACAAAGTTTCTTAGCTGTGATGGTGCAGGCCATCGTGGAGGTAACATCTCCTACAACCAGGATCAGATTGGGACGATGCTCCATTAATTCTTTTTCGAATCGCACCATGATGGCAGCCGTTTGCTCTGCCTGGCTTCCACCTCCGGCCTCGAGGTTGGCATGCGGTTCAGGAATTCCTAATTGTTCAAAGAAGTCAGCACTCATCTTTTTATCGTAATGCTGACCTGTATGAACAAGCCGGTATTCAATAGAAGCACCTGCCGCCTTCCGACAATGGATCGATTTAATGATCGGTGCAATTTTCATAAAGTTGGGGCGTGCTCCCGCAACAATGGTAATTTTCATGTACGAGTATTAAGGGGTAGTAGTGTAAACCTGGTCATATTTATGAATCAGGTATACTGTATCATTGATATTTGTCCTCGAAGAAGCACCAAACAAAATGGATTCTATATTCGGTAATCCGCATACGTATTCGATTGCTTCTTTCGGAGACACTGCTCCTCCGGCAAGTACCTGCATGGCAATGGCCCGGAACTGCCGGGTGCGAAGGGTTTCTTCGTATAATTCCTTACCACCTGACATACGGAATCCGACCTTGTTGATAGATGCACAAATTATCGGGTTCTTAACACCACCTTCTTCCAGCATATTTAACAAAGCAGGCATGTTCATCGTAATAAATCCGGCTTCCGCATTGTACTTTTTTTTCACATAATCATGAAAGGCAACCAGGATATCTTTCATGCCCAATCCAAGTAGCAAATCAGTAACCACGTTCTGCAAAAAAATAACGGGTGTATTGATACCCTTGAACATTTTCATTTCAGCATCAATCAGTAATTCCATGATGGAAAGAAAATCTTTAGAAAGGAAGGCTACCCCTCCCTTAAACAGGGATCCAAAAAAGTTACCAGGAACATATTGTTTAATCGTACCCATGATGCCCAATTCCGTAACAGCATTGGCATACTTATGCGCATACGGCATACAGGGATAAATCTTGAAATCCTTATATTTTTCCGGTTGCTGCCGAATCACTTCGCAAATATTGGCAATCCGGTCGTGTGTAGTACACATAAAGGTCTGGATGCCTGCGTCCATAGCATGATCCAGCGTCTTAATGATGGCAGCATCATCTTTAAAGCGGATAGACTGTGCCATCGACTTTTCATCTGAAATATGGTTGACCGCAAAAAACTGGTTATCTCCGAATAATATTCTTTCCATCTTCATCACTGTTGTGCTTTTCTGATTAAGGCAATGGCATTGTCTGTTTTTGCTGCGGATTCAAATGAGTTCACTTCATTCGGCACCTTACCCTGGATCGCTTTTATAAAGTGATCCATTTGCGCAGAATATTCTTCTCCACGGAGATAATAATCAACAGGAGCAGTCAGGTCAGTAACATATTTAACATTCCAGCCGCGACTGTAACCTGCAGGACAGGCGGCATCTTTGAAATATACTTTTAACTCGTTCGCATCCGAAACAATCTTTCCTTTAGTTCCATTGATGCTGACAGAAGTTGTCATCTTACGATGCGTTTCATCACTCCAGTTTACAGATAAAATTCCGGATACCCCATTTTGTAACGACATCATGGCATATACAGCATCATCTACCTGTTTGGAAAAAATCGATTTGAGACTACTGCTTTGCACCGACTGCACTGGTGAAAGCAGGTAGTTGATTAAGTCAATCACATGCGATGCATAATCCATTAAACAGCCCCCACCTTCTTCGGGATTGGAACGCCAGGTATCCTGTTTGGGCTTGATCACCACCGGACCGTATGCCTGCCCCATAAAATGATAAATATCACCAATGGCACCAGCATTCAACAAACGTTTTACTTCTTCAAAAGTGCCAACGAATTTATTATGATATCCCACCTGGTTTACCAGGTTCCTGGACTTTGCCAGTTGAATCAGTTCCACTCCTTCTTCAGGACGAAGACAGAAAGGCTTTTCTACAAATACATGTATTCCCATTTGCAACAATTCCTTCACCATGGAAGCATGATATTTGGTAGGAACCGCCACTACTACTGCATCCGGTTTGGATTGCTGCAGCATTTTTTTATAATCTGTAAAACAGGGAAACGGACTGTATTTTTCCAATGCTTCTATTACCATTTTGGAGGTATCACAAACACCCACCACTTCAGCATCAGGATGCGCACCCAATATTGCGAGATGAGAGATTCCCATTTTACCCGCTCCGATCAATCCGACTTTTACCATTATCTGTTGTAGTTTAAAATTTCACTTATAAATAAATCGTATGCCTGTTTGCCTTTTTGCATCAGTTGCAAATCCGGTTCTTTGTTTTCCAGCGACTGTATCATCTGCTCAACTGTTTCCGGTTTCAGGTTGGGCTCATGTGCCATAATTCCTTCTTCCAGCAAAAATTTGTCAACCTCCAGTAGTTCATCCTGGTATACTGAAATGGTTGGGATTCCCAAAATAGCCAGTTCCCGAGTCATGGATCCACCCGCGCCGATGAACAAACTGCATTCTTTTGCGATCTGATCAAAATGCATTGGTTTATCCGGAACCCGTATACCCGAAAATTTGGATTGCCGGTAATGTTCGAGTTGTGTTTTATCCCTGGGTAATATCGTAATTGAAAAACGATCTTGCAATGCCTCCAAGGTACTGTCCAGGAAATTCAATCCCCCTTTGTAATACTGCGCTGTCAAGGGCTCCGGACGAACATAAATAGTTTTATTATCCGCCGGATTTTGCTTTCGGGCCGCATGTATCTGCTCCCCTTTCTGCCATAGATAAATCCCTTCCTTTACACCCGGATATTGTTTGATCCGTTTGGCAGATCCTCCTTTTTTGACAATTTTTTCAACTGGCAGATTTTCCGGTATCAACACGAGGTTAGCAAACATGAAACAAGGGATATTCCCCATTGCATGTTCATTATCATTCGTATATATAGAAGGAACTCCGAGCAGTTTTGCAACTACCGGAGAATGAAAAGAAGACTGCGAAACAGCAAGGTCAATATGCTTATTCTTTAAAAACTTTCTGAGTTGATTTACCCTGATGGGATAACCGAATAATTTCTTGTAGAGATTCTTGCCATAATGCTCTCCCACTACATGATACTCCAGATTTCGCTGCTTTAGCAGGTCAATTGTATTGGCAAGTGGCCTGCAGGTAATCAACACTTCATGACCCCGGGCTTCAAGATCCCTGATCATGTCATGAAACATGTTGATATGCGGGGAATTGGATAGATCAAACCAGATTTTCATGAGCAACTCGGGGATTAGATTGGCGCGATAATTCCTTTACCTGGCGTAAATAAATAGCCAATGCGTAAAACATCCAGGATTGCGACCAACGCATATAAGGAATCCTGGAATGAAAATATTTGTTGATTTGATAATAGAAATATCCACGTGGATCCTGCATGTGATCAATTGTCCAGTTTACAACTTTATCAATAAGCGCTTTATGCTCCTGGAACCGATTCAGTTTGGCAAGCGTAATAACCAGCTGTGTAGGTGCGTGGATATCTATTGGATAGGTTTTGTTACTATAGTATTTTGAAATTCCTTCACTGGTGAAGAACGTTTTCAGATAATAATCCAGTCCTTTTTCAATTACGGCATCAAAACTTCTGTCACCTGTAAAATCACGATAATCCGTTAAACATTCCAGGTTGTATCCGGTATGGAAATTATCAATCCACTGGTGAAAGGAATAGGTACCATAACTCCAGGAACCATCTGGTTTCTGATGATTGCAGCAGAAGGCAACTGATTTGCGTGCAATAATTTTTAATTCTTCTTCACCTGTATGATGATATACTCTTGCCAGTAACCGGCTGCCGAGTAAGGAAGCATTAAATACAATAGCCTTATCATTACCGGAATAGGAGAAGGCAAAGTTGCCATCAGCATCTTCTGTCCGGTTTAAATCTTTCAGGAAAAAATCACAGGTGCTTCTTGCTTTATCCAGCAGACATTGTTCTCCTGTAATATCGTAGGCATCCAGTAGTGCATTGGCAATAAAAGAAGATGCCACTACCGTTGGTGTAAATTTGGGTTGAAAAAAAGCACGCGACTCCCAGTCGAAATTATATCCCCAACAGGCACCACTGTATCCCGGGGTTTCCGAGGCAATGATCTTATCTACAAAAAATCGAATCCGCTCCAGGTATTCCTCTTTTGGATCCATCCTGTATAACTGGCAATATCCGGAAAGGAAAATACCCAAAGCTTTAGGATTGTATTCTTTTTTTATACCTACAACAGGTCGAAGGTTCAATGGCATTCTTTTGAATGCCTGTATCCAAACGAGGCGGGCAAACCGATTTTTGGGTGCCCAGGGAAGTTTTTGAAAAAAACTGCTGTTCAACCCATCATACGGATCATATCCCTTGAATTCTTCGTGCTCACAGAATTCCTTAAGCTTCTGAAAAGAGGCTGCTATCTTATTGCTCATTGAATTCAATATTTTGTGGTAAGCCGGTTGCTAAACTATCTAAAATCCGGAAAGTGGTAAGCGTGGTCAAACAAATGGAGCGGAAGCTGATCGGACTGCCACTGCCCTTCTGCAGGGATTCAATAAATCCATGTACTTCTTCCTTATGTCCTTTTCCGGGTGATTTGAGTTTGATCTCCTTACCTGCTTTATACAGCAGGCCATCCCGGAAATCATTGATCACTCCAATCTTTCCTGCACAGAATACTTCTATCAGTTCTTTAGGCATTCCTTTGTCTCCGTTAGCCAGGTAGGTAAGGTTTCCAACTGATCCATCAGAGAACTTCACAACAATGGAAATATTATCTGCAGGAGTGATCGCAGCATTCTGCGTACTGATGCAATCAGCATATACTTTTATGGGTTCTGCATCCGTGAAATATTGCATCAGATCAATAAAATGACAGATCTCACCAATAATCCTGCCACCACCAATTTCAGGTTGTTGAATCCAGTGATCTTTGGGAATATGCCCGCCATTTACGCGAATATTCACAACCATGGGTTCGCCTGAATTGGCCATTTCGGCTTTGATTCTTTTACTCACTTCCGCAAACCTGCGGTTGAAGCCAACCATCAGCGTTTTATCAGACTTCTTCATGGCTTCCACTACATCCGCCAGTTGATCGTCGTTCATTGCCAGTGGCTTCTCCACATACACGTGTTTGCCTGCCTGAAGGGCTTTGATGGTAAGCCCTGCATGCGAAGAATGCGGAGTTGCAATAAAGACTGTATTAATCGAATCTTTGGTTAACACATCCTGCAAATCCGAAGAGCAGAAATTGAATCCAAATTTATTTGCCACATTTTTCGCAGTGATTCCCCTTGAAGTAACTACTCCGTCCAATGAACCACCTGCAGATTTTACATTCGGGATCAGGTAACTCTGAGCAAAGCTGCCAGCTCCAATAAAACCTGTATTTACCGTTGCAAGCGGATTTTTTTTCAGTTCAACCCGGGTTGCATGTTTGGTTGTATTGGGCGCATATTTCAGCAGAATGCCAATATGCGGTTCCTTCACTTTTCCCAATATGATATCATAGGCCTGTTCAGCCTCGTCTATATCGAATACATGAGTGATCAGCGGTTGCAGATTGATTAGTTTGCGTGAAAGCAATTCAAGGAAGGCAACCATGTTACGTTGCTCTGTCCAGCGCACATAGGCAAAGGGATAATCATGCCCGTTCTCTTCATAATTGGTGTCGTATCTGCCCGGTCCATAAGAACAGGAAATCCTGAGCTCGAGTTCTTTCCTGTAAAAGTGAGGGTCACGGGGCACATCCATTTTAACAGCACCTACCACTACAATTCTGCCTTTCTTTCTGCACAATTCAGTGGAGAGTTCGATCGGATCACTCGACTGCGTAGCTGCTGTAATTATAATACTGTCAAATCCCTGACCATTGGTAAAGTTTTCACAGGCTGCTATCAGGTTGGGATCATTCCGGTTCAAGGCCAGATCAGCCGAATATTCATTGGCCATCTTTACAAAAGAATCCGAAAGATCAATTCCGAAAACAGTACAGCCATTTGCTTTCAGCAACTGGCCGGTGATCTGACCCAGCAAGCCGAGGCCGATTACACATACTTTTTCTCCCAGTCTGGGTTCTGCCTGGCGTACCCCTTGCAGGGCGATGGCACCCAATGTAGTAAAGGATGCTTCTTCAGAGCTAACATTATCCGGCACCTTGGCCACCAGGTTCTGGGGAACCGCTATGATTTCAGCATGGGAAGCATAATCCAGTCCGGCACAGGCTACCCGGTCGCCGGTTTGGAAACTCCCATTTCTATCAAGAGAAGATAGCACCGTTCCGCTGGTACTGTAACCGAGCGCTTTCAGTGAATCCAGCTTGGTGCGCACTTTTTCAAGTGTGGCTTTCCATCCTTCTTTTTTTACATTTTGCAGTACCTGTGCAACCAGGTCGGGACGCTGCCTTGCTTTGTTGAGCAGGTTGGCCTGCGCCACTTTTACGGTACTTCTTTCTGTTCCGGCACTGATAAGTGAAAAGTTATTCTCCACTAACACCATTCCACTGGAGAGCTTGGGCAAGGGCACTTCATCAACATAGAGTTCTCCGGTCTTAAAATTCTGAATAACCTGTTTCATGTTTCTTTTTGGTTCAGTTATCTAAAAATTCCCGGAACCAAAGTTCCAGTGTGATCAATTGATAGATCTGGTAAGCATTATCTTCAACCCCTCTCCGATCGTCCTCAATAAGTTTCTTTACGGCCCCGAAATTAAGGATGCCACGCTTTTCTATTACTTCTTTTGACAATAATTCATCCACCATACCCCTCAAATCCTTGGAAATCCAGGATCTGATAGGCGCTCCGAACGCCGCTTTAGGCCTGTAAATAATACTCTTAGGCAAGAACGACTCAGCCACCTTCTTTAATATATACTTAGGTTCTTTTTTATATATTTTATACTCACCAGGGATCTGCATGGCCTTCTCTATCACTATTTTATCAATAAATGGTACCCGCACTTCCACGGATGCGGCCATGGAAGCCCGGTCTGTATAGGTAAGGTTCAGTCCCAGCATAAACATACTCAGATCAGTGTTGCACATCTGATTGACCAGGTCGCCCTTGAATTTTGCGTTAAATAGTTCGTCGTGCTCTTTCAGAAGCGCTGGAATTGCCTCCTGATAACCCGGTTTTACGAGTTCCCGCAGCTGATCCGGACTATAATAAGAATAACTGCGCATATAGGTCTGGCTGGGAGGAAGGGATACCAGACTGAAAAAACGCTTGGCCCAGCGCCCGAAGCGAAAGCCTTTCCCGCCAATCTTGACTGGCAAAAGGGATGCCGTAAATTTCCCGGCAGTCCTTACGAATCCCGGCAACTGGTTGAAGCGCATGGACAAAAGAGTAGCTTTCTGACGCCGGTATCCAAAAAAGATCTCATCAGCACCCATGCCGGATAACAGCACTTTCACCCCCTTATCCCTTGCCGCTTTGCAAATAATATAGGTATTGATGGCAGCTGGATCACCAATCGGCTCATCCAGGGTTCTCACCATATCAGGCAGCATGCGAATAATATCCGGCGTAATCTCAATTACGTTGTGATCAAAGCCAAACTGATTGGCGAGCTCCTGGGCGTATTTTTCATCGTCTGGCATTTTCTCCACCTGTTTATCCCGGCTGGTGGTGGAAATGGTATAAGTTGATAGATTCGGATTTGACTTTTTCGCCAATACAGAAATAAGGGATGAGTCAAGACCTCCGCTCAGAAAACTGCTGACCGGTACATCGGCCACCATATGCCTCGCAATAGAAGCTTCTACAGTGGATTTAATATCGGCAATGATGGCTTCCTCTGACTGATAGGCCGGATTTTTAACCGGCTGCAGATCATAGTAACGCACAATCTCCATGCGCTGATCCGGATGATAGAGCATGTAATGTCCCGGCGGCAATTTGAAGCAATTGCGAAACATCGACTGATTGCCCGATACCCAGGAATAATTCAATGCACTTACCAGGGCCTTGGGTTCAATCGTTTTGTCAAAACCAGGAAGTTTCACCAATGTCTTCAGCTCTGAACTGAATGCCAGTCCGGAACCGATCTTAGTATAAAAAAGGGGTTTGATACCAAAATGATCTCTTGCCAATACCAGTTCCCTGGTCTTCTTGTTATAGATGGCAAAGGCAAACATCCCGATCAGTTGATCAAGACTTTTCAGTCCGTATTGCACAAACATTTCCAATGCCACTTCCGTATCGCCGGTAGTGATAAAGTTTACCTGTTTATCTTTTTGCAATTGGACCTGCAGTTCCTGGTAATTATAAATTTCACCGTTAAAGATGATCGCATAATCCCCCTTGTGGAAAGGTTGATTGGAGCGCTCACTCAGGTCGATGATGGAAAGTCGCTGATGCGCCAGCGCGATGTAATCATCTGACCATACGGATTGATTATCCGGTCCCCGATGGGCCTGGCATTGATTCGCGAGGGCTGCTAGAGCCTGGTTATCCGCGAAACCTGTAAATCCGGCAAATCCGCACATAGTCTGGTTTTAGGTGTTAGATGGTTCCTAACAAGTTGGTGTAATAGGATTTATAATAGTCGTAGGTATTAGACGCGATAGTACTGGTACCTTGATTGCCATCCTGCAATACCTTCAACAGGGTTGCTTCAAACGCTGCCTGATTCCTGTTCGCAAACAGAATAGTACCCTCGGGCCTTTTTACTACATCGGATGAAATAATGGGCTTGTTCAGAAAAATGGCTTCCCGTATGGAAAGGGAATCACCATCCGTATTGGTGGGACGCACTACCAGGTCGGCCTGCTCCATTAATTTCACAAAAGAGAGTTCTTCGTTGATCAGGGAAAAGGAATCCAATAATCCGTTGCTTTTTATTTCCTGCTGATAGGCTTCATAAGCAGGGCCAAACATGTCAATGGTTGCAATATTGAAAATGAAATGTACCGGTATGCCTGCTGCCTTTATTTTCTGTACCGCAGCGATGCACATATCAACCCCATAAACATCCTGGTTATTAAAGCGATCGAGCCTCCAGGCATTGGAAACAATGATTTTTTTCCCTGCAACCTTTTGTTCAGAAAGTAATTGCTGAACCTTTTGGGGAAGTTCTTTTTCTTCCTCCATTACAGGTGGAAGGAAGGCATATTGCACAAAGGTTTTATGCTTCGGCAAACTGACTCTTTCCAGCATCTCTGCATTCACACTGATGATGGCATCACACCAGCTGAACAAACGTTCATCCAGCCATCTGTTGATGCCGGATTTTTCCTCCGGATACGCATGCAGGGTCATAACAATTTTTTTACCCAGCAGCTTCGCGGAAAGAATATGAAAAAAACGTAGTGCATTTAAACCGGAGTGAATAAAAAGAAAATCAGACCAGGCAATTTTTTTCCAATAGGCAAGAAATTTCTTTTGCCGGATGTTAAAAAAAGCAGGTTTAATATTCCTGGACTCATCCACCAGGTCAATTTCGAACTGATCACTAAGCAGATGTTTTAATCTCCATAAGTGAATACTCACCCCTCCAGCAGGAGGAGGAACTGGTCCAACCAGCAGCATTTTTTTCATCTTAGGGACGGGTTGCCAGTTTGCCATCTGCCGATTTAATTTTTTCCGCCAGCATGTATGAAAAACGCAGCGAAGCCGGTTCATTCAAATGCCTGATATCATAAAAATTCTTTGGATTTCCGCTATAGGCCGGATCCTGGGAATGATCCCAGAAAGGCACATCGTATTTACGGGCAATTTCTTCTGCCAGTACGATGGATTTATCACGAACCGGAAACTTATTGAAATAGGGAGAACATACTACATAGAGTTGTACACCGGCTTTCTTACAGTTTTGAATAAAGGTTTCATAACTTCTTACCTGCACGGTATCAATTTCATAATTCAGATTTATGGTGTCCACAACAGGTTCATGATTGAGCTCCCGGTTGATAGGGGAATAACCTTTAATGATCGGATCCTTTTTGTTATAAAACTCAGTATTTCCCAAACCGATTGAAAGAAGGGTACTGTTGAAAGGATACATTTGAAACCATAGTTTGACAGGTTCAAATTCTCCACGAAGCTTTACTGTTGACCGAATCTCAGGATGTGTTTTATAAAAGGGTAAGAGTACAGATAGTTTCTCATAATTGGGGGCATAGTATTCGAACTCATGCCCTACAATATCAAGTATCACAATTTTAGGCTGATGCCTCTTTAGCACCGCCTGCGCTACTGCATTGCTGTACAAAATGAAATTTCCATTTCTTCCTGCATTATAAAAGGACATACCCAGTGCTTCTTCAAAAGCTTTCGGATGGTAATGATTACGAGCGCGGGAAGAGCCAAAGACCATCAGGTCTTCAGTGCTTTTTTCCATCGCATAGATGGTTTCATAATCAGGACCGGATTTTTGCTGGAAGTATAATTTTCGCAAGACATTTCCAACAACGAAATCAATCGCAAATAATACTACCAGGAAGATCACCAGGCGTACCAGGAATTTTTTAAATCCGGGATTGGCAACTAATTGATTCAGCATACTGGTTAAAATTGAAAATAGATAAACTGGCTTCCGTCAAACACTCCGATGAGCAGAATCAGCGCAATTAATACCATATAAGTAGCATAGCGGACAACCGGGCTCCGGTGCTCCAGCAATGGTGAAACATTCTTGAAATATTCGTGTTTGATTTCCCTGGCCATTAAAATCGCCAGTCCGATCAGACCATAAAACATCTGCGTAAAATCAGTAAAGAGCGGTCCATTCAGCGTGAAGATTTTCTTCACAATCAGGAAAGCATCCTGTACTGATTCTGCCCGGAAGAAGATCCATGAAAAACAGATCAAAATAAAGGTCATGAGAATATTACCCGTCTTCTTTATCCATGCAGGTAATGGGACTTTACCATCAAGGTGTTTGTCTATATATCGGGCACGAATAAGCGCAAATACAAGATAGAAACCATTCAGTGCACCCCAGATGATATAGGTCCAGTTGGCTCCATGCCACAAACCACTGATCAGGAAGGTAAAGAAGAGGTTGAAATACCATCTGGGAATGGGCACCCGGTTACCTCCCATAGAGATATACAGGTAATCCTTAAACCAGGTGGATAGTGAAATATGCCAGCGACTCCAGAATTCAGAAATACTCGCAGAAAGGTAAGGGCGATTGAAGTTCTTCATCAGATCATACCCCATTACCCGCGCTGCACCAATTGCAATATCAGAATAACCGGAAAAATCACAATAGATCTGGAAAGCAAAAAACATGGTAGCAACTGCCAGCGTTATGCCTGTATGTTCATCCGGGTTACCGTATGCTGCGTTTACATAGATGGCCAGCCGATCTGCGATTACCAGTTTTTTGAATAAGCCCCATAACATCAATCGAAGACCGCTCACCACTCTTTCATAATCGAATTTATGTTCGGTTCTGAACTGGAAGAGCAGGTTCTGCGGACGTTCAATTGGACCGGCAACCAACTGCGGATAGAACATCACATAAAGGGAATAGATCCCGAAATGCCGCTCGGCTTTCTGGTGTCCCCGATACACTTCAATAGTGTAACTCATGGCCTGGAATGTGTGAAAAGACAAGCCAATTGGAAGCAGGATGGACAGATAAGGAATAGGGTTTTCCCAACCGACGCCATGCAGCAGGAAAGTAAGGTTATCGTTGAGAAAATTGTAGTATTTGAACACGGCCAGTACGCCAATATTGGCTACCAGGCTTAAGACCAGGAACTGCTTTTTCTTTTTTCCCTGGGCCTCCTCGATCCAGATTCCGGCGAAATAATCAATCACAATGGTGAAAAAGAGAATGAGTATATACACCGGCACAAAAGCCATGTAGAAATAACAGCTCGCCACCAGCAACAGAAACCATCTGTATTTATGTGGTAGCACAAAATACAGGGAAGTTACCAGGATAAAAAAGATGACAAACTCTATAGAATTAAACAGCATATATCTGAGGTTCGTTACAGTTTGAATTCAGGATCAACCTTTACCCAGCGCACCCATCAGTGAGCCGACTTTTTTTAGCAATTGATAGCTAACCGTATAATAATTGGTGCAGGCTACCACTTCACCACCAAAAGACTGTTTGAAATTATTAATACCCAGCAGGGCCTTATCTTCCGTATTCTGGGTATAACCACCAAAGTCGTATACTTTATAACCCAGTTCCCGGAAATGCATCATGTCTTTATAGTGAAGCGCTTTATTCGCTTTTGCGATCAGAGATTTATCAAAGGCATCATCGGTTCTTTTAGAGGCCGAATGAAACGCTCTAACAATTTTATAGGTATCATCAATTAAAGTGCTGTGAGCAACCAGGATGCGCCCCTGGTGTTTGGCATAACTCAATTTTAAGAAGCCCTCCATCTCCTTAATCCGGCGCACACTGGTAGTACCGATATTTACGGAACGGGCAAATTCATTGAAAAATTCTACAAAACCTTCCACATCATTGTGGAATTCAAATTCAACACCTGCTTCTTCAGCTTGCCGGATCTGCTGCCTGTTCGACTTCAGAAATCCTGCATAAATCGTATCATGATCCAGGGTCAGATCATTCTCAATTGTGTACGTAACATCCGAAAAGCCAGGCTTAACCGGTGTTTTACGGTTCTTAACATGCAACCAGGCGGTTGGCATCAGCATATCCCAAAATCCGGGTTCACAGTGATACCAGTTCTCTTTAACATTCAGGAATAAAAACTTCTTCTTAAAACTTACCATCTGCTCTTTGTTTTACTACGGTTCGGAAACAGGTTTAATTAGGTGGAAACAATCGTTGCCAGTAGCCATTTATTTTGGCCAGGTTTTCATAATAACCACCTTCATCATTCACGGAATATCGGGGTATCTCCAATCGGGATACAGTAGCTGTATTGATTTGTCCGGGTTTGGTTGTAAACCCTAACCGGTATCCGTATTTATCAGCCAGTTCTAATGTCGTGTCATTATAATCACCATTCGGATAAGCCAGGTATACAGTGTTTTGCTGAAGCCATTCATTCAATAGCGATTGTCCTTCTTCCAGTTCTTTAGACTGGCGGGCCGCATCACAATTCTTAAGAATGGGATGGCTTACTGTATGTGCTCCGATGGTTATATAGGGATTTTTTGCCAGTACTTTCAACTCAGACAAGGTCATACAACTACGTTCAAGTTTCAGGTGTTGTTTAAGTACATCGAGCTTGAGATCAAATTCCTGCACAGGAAGCACCTTAAATGACTCAACTGTAGGCAATCCAGTAAAATTTGACTGCTCCTTTTTGCCTGCATAATCCCACCAATAATTGCCTTCTACTACCGGATTGGTTGGTACAAAAACCGTAACCGGTACTTTAAATTTTTCAATCGTTGGAAGCAGGTCCGGGTACTCTTTGTTTCCATCATCAAAACTGATAAAAGCAAGCCGCTTTGAAGGCGCCTGCTTTTGTACTATGAGTTCATCCAACTCCCGGATAGAAATAAACCGGTAGCCTTTTTTATGAAGCCAGCTAATCATCTGATGAAAGAGGTTAACAGAGGGATTATGGAAGTACACCGAAAGAATTTTATTATCATCCGGTCGACTTACCAGTCGCAATCCCATCAGTGTGGCTCCAATTATTTCTTTTATCAGACTCATACGGCAGGTACGGTTGCTTTAGAAATCAGTATTTGTTGATAAAACTCTATGGTTCGTTCTGCCACGGATTCAGCCAGATAATTGGAAAGCGCCTTTTCTTTGGCAGCCTTACCCAACCTTAGCATAAGGCTATCGTTATTATAAACTTTCTTAAGAGCTTCCACAGCCAACCTCGTAGAATCAATGGTTACCAGGAATCCATTTACTTCATCATTGATCATTTCCGGGATACCTCCTACCCTGGTAGCCAGTACCGGTCTTCCGGCAGCCATAGCTTCCGCAATACTCATGGGCAATGCTTCCTGTCGGGAGGTCAGCACCAGCATATCAGATCGTTCCAATATTTTGGGGAGATCAGAATAGGCTACCCAACCATTAAACCGAACATGATCATTCAGGTGATGGTCCTTAATATAGGACTCTATCTTTTGCTGGTATTCCGCATTTCCAAAGCCACCACAAAATTCAATGGTAAATAAATAGCCGGAATCTCTCAACTCCTTCAGCACCTGTAATATGAATAATTGATTTTTTAAGTCATTGATAATGCCAACAAATACCAGGTGATTGGTCATTTTCTCCTTAAGATCTATATCTGCATACCGGGAAGGGATGGCATTGGGGATGATACAAAAACGATTGATTTTCCGATTCCGGAACTGCTCCCTGGAGTAGGCAGAAATCTGGATAATAGTATCAGGATACAACCAGTCACCGATTATTGCATTTAACCAAATGGTGAGTTTTTGTTTCCAGTGTTTGGCAATTTTTAATTCTGCCCAGGGGATACCATGAATGGTAATCAGATGAGGTAAGGAAAACATACTGGCCCAGCGGGTGAATAAAAGCGTGCCTCCTATCTGGTAGTGCACCAGGTCGGGTTGAAAGGACTTTATCAACTTTCTTAATCTTCCGGTGCTTACAAAAAAATAATTGAGGCTGGAAGATGGGAAAGGCCCTTCCGGCAAATAGTAAATACGCACGTTGCTTGCGAACTGAATTTCAACTGGTTCTTTTAGTGATTCATTGATAGATACCAGCATCACTTCAGGGTTTCCCAATGCAGCAAATCCACGAAGCAGATTCATAACCGCGGAATGAACCCCACCCGTAATGGTTTCCAATTGGGTGGACATATTGGGCACCACAATCATTACTTTCAAACTATGCTCCAACGGCTTATTCACTCAAAAATGTTTTTAATTTTCTCCCTAACGCTTTATGATCGAAATGCTGCAATCCAAGATTATATCCGTTTAGGCCAATCTGTTCTGCCAATTCAGGCTGCTCCATGACCAGTTTCATTTTTTCAGCAAACGCTGTTTCATCGTACAGATCAGCCAGGAGGGCAGTATCACCATCCTTAAAAAACTTATCAACTTCGCCGATTTTGGTGGAAAGAATAGGTTTCCTGGCAGCAGTATACTCGCCGATTTTATGAGGAAAGCGGGCCTGGTCCTGGGGGGTAGGCCGCAAGGGAATCAGCAGGGCTTTACTCGTCATATACAGATCAATCAACTCCTGCATGGGTAACCTGGAAAACAATTTAATGCTATCCGCACGCGGACTTTCACTAATGCGTTTTTTAAGCCGGTCCATCTCCCATGCTGCGCCATTTGAAACAAGATATAACGCATATGGATAACCGGGTAACCGCTCATAAGCATTCAGAATAAAAGCTATCACTTCAAAATATCCAGCATGCCCGCAATACAGGAAAAAAGGTTCTTTTGCTACTTCTTTTGTTTGGAATTTTTCAAACTCTACAATTGAAGGAATTTGAATAATAGCTTCAGCTTTTTTCTGCCTGGCAGCCATGTCCTTTAGAAAATGACTGATCACAACTACTTTATCGGCCAGCTTGCTGGCGAGGTGGTCGTACCAATGATTATCCCATTTCACGAATTTTGATTTGGGAATATTCATGGCGGAGAAAAACTCCACATTGTCAATTACCATAGGTACCCGCAATAAGACAGATACCATTTTATAAAATACGATATTATAAAACTCAAGTGTTGAAACCAGCAGAACTGTTTTTCCCTCTTTTCTTTTCTCCTTTCGCACCAGGAAAAACTCGTTGAACATACCTTTTAGTTTCCCCCAATTCCTACGCCAGAAAGAAGCGGGTCGGTAAGGATTACCGGATGCATATACAAATGGAATTCCCTCAAAAGAAGGCTCATGTAATAGATCAATTCTTATGCCTTCCGGCTGTTGTCCATACCTGTTTATAATAAGGACAGATGCGCCAGCTTGAAGTAATCCTTTGGAAATAAGCTTTTGCCTTTCAACCTGTGCCAGGCCGAAAGGGAAACCGCTTGTTCCTACAAAGCAGACATTCAGTTTATCGTTTTTAAATTCAGCCCCCATTTGTCGTTTTCAAAGGTTTAATCGGCTTACAGGGATTGCCCGCACAAATCATATTGGCAGGAAGACTGGAACTTACCACACTACCTGCACCCACCACCGTGTTTTCTCCAATCGTTACTCCCTTCAACACCAGGCAATTGGCACCAATCCAAACCCTGTCTTCGATTTTTACCGGCCTGGATAAAATCTCACCTCCATTCCGGTCGTACGGATTCATACTATGCCAGTCAAAATCTGTGATCACTGTATTCGCACCTACCATAACATCTTCTCCCAGTTCAATAGAAGTAGCGCACCCAATAGTACTTCCACTCATTCCACTTCCCTTTCCTATTTTAATGCTTGCTCCAGGCCGGTGGGTTGAAATTACACAGCGGTGATTCAAGCCAAACAAATTAGTTACTACTCCCGATCTGAATTGAACATTATCTCCAATTTCTATCCGGGATCCCTCCTGCATAAAAAAAGTGGTAAACTTGAAAAACATTACATTTTTTCCCAGCTTGATTCCATAAATACGTGCAAAGAGATAGGTTAACGCAGAATAATAGCGAACCGAATAGTCCTGCTTTTTAATACGTAATTTATTTATGATGGACGTGAAGCGGCTCATGCAAGATTAGGTTGAAG
Source organism: Flavihumibacter fluminis (assembly GCF_021491375.1). Lineage (GTDB taxonomy): Bacteria > Bacteroidota > Bacteroidia > Chitinophagales > Chitinophagaceae > Flavihumibacter > Flavihumibacter fluminis. Next base: position 663,728 of record NZ_JAKEVY010000002.1, on the reverse strand, counting down.
TATTAGGTCCTGATCAGCGTCCTCTGCCTCCAAAGCCCGCTCATAGGGTATGTACAATAGAATTAACGCATAAAAGAACCCGAATCGGAAATAGGGCTCACTCACTCCAAGCGTTAGCATTATAATCACAAACAGGACAGCCAAATATGTTTTCTCTTTATAATACAAACAGAAAGAACGAATCGATCTTCCCATTAGTAAAACATAACAAATAAAAAAAGGAATGCCCCACACTGCAATTACATCCGTTGTGCCATTATTTCTTTGTACAGCCTTATCTCGAGTTGCTACCCTGTGTTCAGGGTGGTTACCTCTACCAAAAAATATATATAATTTATTCTCGTTCAATTCAACAATATCAAGATAAGCGCTGGCCATCCTTGAATTCCCTCCCTGCACCTGGGCATCATAAGCTACCAACTTTAATTCGTCATCGATTTTTGACCCAAGAAACTCCAATTCGGAGTAAGCATAACCAAAACCAACTGCAAATACAAGAATACTTATAGCCCTCAGAATCGGACTGCCTATTTTTACTGCATAATACACACCAATAAAAAGAAATAAGGCAAGGTACGCTGTAGTTGAGAAGGTGGTTAGAATGCAAATAATAAATAAAATACCGCGCCGATTAAATACCGATTTCTCTCGTATAGAATTCAGAATCAGCGTAACTACCAGGTACCCCCCATAAACACCTGCTTCCCAAAAGGGGCCCACATTACGAATTCGAAAATTGAAATCAGGAGAAAAATTGAAAAACAAAAAGCTATGGATGATTTGTCTTATACCATAGGATTCTTTTTCAATCGGAACATGTATGGGAAAATTAGCAATCAGAAAATCAGTGAGTGATGGCTGCAAATAAATTGGTATAAAGAAGATCAGACTTATAACTGCTATATAAGTCATGATTTGTAGAAAGCTGCTGACAAAACGTTCTTTAAGTACATCAACTGTAATTACTCCGGTTAGCATGATCATTATCTGAGCAACTGCAGTAAGTAAATAATGCTGACCTGTATTGAGCAATTGAACGAACAGTATTAATGCAAAAAAAAGCAGGAATGGCAAAAAATACCTCAAATTCACTTTGAAATACAGAAAACAGAATGCTGCATATCCGAAATAAACCAGGAAGACTGGCACATTATCAATAAACAATGGCATTCCTGATGTTGCCATCAAACCAAGTAATAATATTATTTCAAGGATTCTTTTCACTTATTGCATTTGAAAATTGGCAGTTGACGATTTGCTGTTCTGTACTATTGATGTATATATCTCCTCCAGCCGTTTAATAATAGTGGTTGGATTATGCCGGATGGTAGCCCTTATTCTTGCCTGCTCTCCAAACTGTTTTGCTTGCTCAGGTTGTTTTGCCAAATCCAATATATGCCGGGCCAGTAAGTACTGATCGTTATCCGGATAAAGGATCCCTTCCTTTTGATGTTCCAATAAAGATCCAACACCTCCAGTATTTGCGGCTATTACCGGCATTCCCATTAACATGGCTTCACATACAGAATTCGGGCTATTGTCAATATGACTGGGGTGAACAAACAAATGGCTTTTGCGTAATTCAGAAACTAATTGAGCAGCGTCGACAGGACCTTTAAACACAACACCATTCGTTTTAAATGTATCTTTCAAAAGTCCTTCGAAAAGCCTCACAAGCAGATGTGTTTCATTAATTCCATATATATTCCACTGAAACTCCAACCCGGCTTGCTGTTTCAATAACTTTGCAGTTTTCAGTATTATATCAAGTCCTTTATAAATGTTGGGATTAATAGTAGTGCTAATAGTAAATGGTACCTCTTTGGCTGGTTGCTCCCATTGCACGGAGAAAAAAAAGGGTCTTATAACTTCCTCACATTTATAGTAGGTTGAACCAGGAGATAATAATTGACTAACGGATTCATCCCAGTAGGTTCTTCCCATATAGTTTTTACAATACTTGAATATCTGGCGTTCCCTTTTTGCCATTTTGGAAATAGTCCGATAATCAAAATACAATCCGGTTGCTCTTAAACTATCCTTAATCGGACTCTTCTTCAATATAGCCAGGTTAGAAACACCTTTAGGGAACCATTGATCAAGATAAGGCGTCAGTATTCCCTGAATATGCAATACCACCGGTGTTGTCACATATTTGGCTACCATCCCGAATACTTCTTCTGAACCAAATACATGTATAAGATCCGGTTTGAACTTATCAATAATCTGAATTAATCGGTACAACTTGGTATCTGATGGAAGATTCAATAAAAACCTGTCTTTGATCCTCCCAATTGGTCCCTTTTCTTCAAGGGCAACTGCAAAATAGGTAGTACGCCCTTTTACTATGGTTCGGTCTTGCTCCAATGGATAAAAAAATGCAACCCCCAGGTCTATATCGGTTTGATCAGTTACCAGTGTTTCCAAAGATGAAATCCAGCCACCTCCCTTACTGGTTGAACCAAGTTCAGCAGCAGCATTTGAAGGAGTATTACAGAACCAGAGAACTTTCATAGTGTTGATTTATTTATTCCAGATTCCGGTTGCTGTTTGCTGAATAATTTTTCTGTATTGGAGCGGCGCAATAAAAATCCCATATACATTGCATATAATGGAGGAATAGATCAAGCCAGCCTGTCCCAGGTAACGCCCCAGCAAAATTGCCAGCGGTATAAACAGGATCGGGGCAATTATACTGGTCAGGAATTGAAGAAATACTTTCCCTGTTCCATTGATAAAAAACACAAAAATTGACCCAAAGGAACTGGTTACAAAATATAACCACATGGCAAATCCTGCGTGCAGGGAATAACGAACCGTATCCCCCACCCATAGTTTAATGAGGGGTACACTCACCAGGAGCATTACCAATCCGCCTGCAGCAATCAGCGCCCAGATCTTGAGCAGCTTATTGACTGTTTGTTTGATCCACATCTTATCATTTTTATGATAAGCATCTGAAAAAGCGACCCAGAAAGGCGACATCACAATGGAGAATACCATGGTAATAACACCAAAATATTTGTAGTTGATATTGTAGGAAGTCACTTCATCTGCATCATATAACTTGAGCAGCAAAATGTTTGTAGTCTGATACAGAATGATGGCAGCAATCTGGATTATAAAAAATTTCACTCCCAATCCCATCAGAATTCTGGAATAGGAAAAGTTTATACTTCCAAAAGACGGAGCGATCAACTGGTATTTGGTTTTGAAATAAAACAGGCTGGAGAAAAAATAAACAACCAGAGGGGTAGCGCTAAATGCCAATCCCAGGTAGAGTAAATTACCTTCGGTTGTTTTGGTCAAAATAAAAATAAAGACCAGCGAAAGCAGGTTGCCGAGAAAACTTAGGAATGATGCAGTAGAAACCTGCTGGTGCGCAGTGAGTATAACAACAATGGTTTGAAGAATAAACTGCAGACAAAAAAGGATGAATACCAGTGATATCAGGCTTCGTAATTCAGCTTCCATGGAGGTGGGCAAACTGAGTATAGCACTCCAGCTAACAAAATGGTGAACCACCAGGAATATCAGCACAAATGCCAGAACCAGCAAAACCAACAATGCGTAGGTGGTGCTGATCAGTGTCCTGGCAAGAACACGGTCCTCTTTAGCAAGGGCTTCTGCCAGTTTATTTTTCAGGCCATTACCTAAACCAACATCAAAAAAACTGAACCAGGCAATGATGGAACTTAATGCGAGCCAGATTCCATACTGGGTGGCGTTCACATAACTAATGGTCAATGGAACGATCACCAGGCTGATCAGTACACTTCCTCCTTTCACGAAGAGCGACCCTACAATATTTTTGATTGCAAGGCTGGTCCGGGCATTATCCGACTTTAAAAAGGCAGGAAGGAATTTACTGCTTAAGTTTCTCGCTCTCATATTTCTTGGGTTCCGGCCAAAGCTTCGCCTCCTCAGTCCCATCCATGCGGTTGAGACCGGGTACGATCGATCCGTTAAATTTTTTATCTGTCTGGAAATGCGGAAGAATACTGCGCCGGACTATTTACCCGGATTGTTGCCATACCCATATCCGTTCCCAAACATTCTAATACCCCAGCCACGACCTTTAACAGCGTTAAATACATAACCAGGGTTTTTAAGTGCCTCCATATGCCCGTTATACAAGAGCATGGTAAGGTCTGCTTTGGATGTAACTCCTTGTCTGATAACGAATAAACTGGCGTCAGCAATATGTGAAAGTGCCTGAATATTTACATCATCACTAAAAGCCGGACCAACAATTACGATATAATCAAAACTGGCATCCAATTCCTTGATGAGCCCTTCCAATTTGCCACTCATGAGCCATTCAGCAGTACCATCATTGGTTGCTCCAACTGGTAATATGCTGAGTCCGGATGTAGTTTTATCTGTATGAAGCAATGCACCCAAAGAGGCGCCTCCGCGCAGGTATTCAACCATACCTTTTGCGCTATCCAACTCATACAGGGAACTGATTTCGTGAGAATAAAAATCAAGATCAACCAATACAACCCGGGCATTTGTCATTGCCAGACTGATTGCCAGGTTAGAACCTATGTAGGCTTTTCCCTCTCCCCTGGAAGCAGATGTAATTATTACTTTTTTAACCTGTTTGTTATTGGCGCCAAAAAACAATTTATTACGAAGGCTTTTCAATTGTCCGCTGACCCTTGACCCAACTTCATTTCTTACAATAAAGGGATCTTTGGAACTATCATACAGGATTTCCCCTTCCACCGGAATGGGAGAAAGCTTTTCCAATTCAGAACGGAACAGGATCTTTTTATTCAGTCCCTCTTTCAGACTTACCCATACTATACCCGCTCCTAATGCAACTACCAGTGCAGCCAGGTAAAGCAGGAACTTATTCGGACTAACCGGCTGAACAGATGAATACGCTTTATCAATAATGCGGGTATCGCCTTTGTTTGTTGACGTGAAGGATAAGGCCGCTTCTTCTCTTTTCTCCAAAAGAAAAGCATAGAGCTGGTTTTTAATGGCCTGCTGGCGACTGATCTCAATCAGTTGCTTTTCCTTTTGCGGAATCGTACTCAGCATGGCAGAGTAACGGTTACCAGTACTCGCAATACTGTTCCGCGTAATATTCAGGTTGATCTTCTGGTTGCGGATATTTTCAAGAATACCCGGCTTCAGTGTTTCGATTTCCTCTTTCAGATTCACCAGGATGGGACTATTCTCGCCTGTTGTGCGCTTTAGTTTTTCAAACTGTAACTGGGTGTTATTCAGTTTATCCAGCATCTGGTTCAATGCAGGGTCATTCACACCTACTGCAGAGGGTATAATACCTGAGCTTGTTGACTCTTTCTGCACAATGAATTTCTCCACTTCATTCAAAACAGCTATCTGGTTTTTGATTTGTTCCAATTGCTGATCATACTGGCCCACATTTTCGAGGTACTGTCTTCCTTGTGTACTGATATCAATAACACCGGTATTGGTACGGTAACGCTGAATTTCATTTTCAACCGAATCCAGCTGGCCTGCTACTGAACGAATGCGATTCTCCACCATGGCAACCGTACTGGCCGCACGCTGGTTTTTATCTTCAATCTCTGCTTCTGTATAAACTTTTACCAGTTCATTTAAAATGTCTTCTGCCCGATCAGGAACCTGGTCCTTAATCGAAATATTGATAACCGTAGCCAGTTTACTGGCAGGTACTACTTTGATCCGGTTCATCAGCGATGCCTGTACTGCCTGGCTAGGATATAATAGAAAATAGAGATTGCGTGTTACCGTATCTCCGTTGTATTTATAATTCGGAATAAAACTGATCTCTCCCCACTTGGTAGTAACCCATTGGTTAATCGGGAAATTATCCTTGCCAATTGTTACAGATCTGGCATCGCGGTTAAACGTAAAAGGAATCTTTTCTACCTTTTTGATTCTTGTCGGATCCTTGAATCGCAACTTTATGGGAGAAGTCAGGTAAGCCGGCGCCTTCTGCACTTTCTTCTCTTCCATAACATCTGCGTATAAACCGAGGTTGTTTACCACATCCGAAATAAAGGAATGAGAACGCAGTATCTCAATTTCATTTTCAACCAGCTTTTTACCACGGAAAAGGTTGAGGTCCTGCAACATTTCGGATTCATTTAAACCTTTTGATTCATCCTTGATAACTACTGATGAATACGCTTCATAAACCGGAATGGTTATTTTTCCGTAGATATAAGCAGCTGCAAGGAACAGAATAACTAATAATAGGTACAAAGGCCAGAAGGGTAAATACTTCTGGAGCAATTGCTTAAAAAGATCGTCCTCTTTCGCTTTGAAAGTTTTGTACTGTGTTGGAGGCATGGGAAACTGTTTCAGAGTTAGGAATGGAACTATCTGGCCACACGGTCAATGATGATGGCAAGTAATGCAAAACCGCTAAGCAAAGCAGGTAGCAGGGTGGTAAACCGGCTGGTACTCTGCACCCTGGCTTTATTCGCCTCTACATAGATGATATCATTGTTCTTCAGAAAATAATAGGGAGACCGGAACAGGGATTCATCATTCAGATTAATCCTTCGCGTAATTTTTTTATTTCCCTCTTCTCTGATCAATAATACATTATCTCTTTTTGCAGTTAATGTAAGATCACCTGCCATACCTATTGCCTCCAGTAAACTGATGCGTTCATTGGCAACAGAAACCACGGTTGGTTTTCCAACCTCCCCTAAAACAGTAACTTTAAAATTAAGTATCCGCACATTCACAATTGGATCCACCAGTAATTTCCGGCTCTTCAATGCTATTGCAAGAGAGTCCGTAAACTGTGCCTTGGTTAAGCCAGCCGCCTGTAATCTTCCCAGCATCGGAAAGGTAATAACTCCTTCAGGATCTACCAGGTAGCCTACAGGAGCCATTGAATTGTTGGTATTACTGAAATAACCAGCCGGAGTGGTATTTAGAGAATTGAACGGGAGATTGGCATCCGGGTTCAGTGAACTGATCGTAATACCAAGGATATCCGCTTTCTGAATGATGGGATCAAGGTTGGCATCCACCAGGGGATACTGTGATGGCACTGACTCATTGAAATACCTTGCTTTTTCTACACTGGCACAGGAGCCAAGAAAAAGGGTAACCACTACCAGGAACATCCAACTAAATTTAGTGCAGATGGGTAACAAGAAACGATTCATGAGGTAACAGGGGTTTAATGGTAAACTACAGCTTTCACACCCGTAAAAGCCTGAAGTATTTACTACGAATTTTTACGCTTGTTTAAGATGCGTAAAAGTAATACTTCACCTGACTTTTTGCAAATGTTTAGCAGGTTTTACCAATGACCAAATTCAGTTCTTGCATAGGGTGGCACTGGATCAAAATAACAAGCTGATAATCAGTTGTTTGGTAGTTTTCAAATCTAATAAGGGTTTACCATTAACGTATCCTGTAGTAAAAAATTGCAGCTGTTTCACATTATTTCGAACAATTTGAGGAAACTGTTCTCCGTTTTATCGTTGCAACTGTGAATTTTTTTTACCACACATTCTTGGCACAGATTTTGGTAACTTAATTTTCAGTTCTCAAAATCCAATATCATGAAATCCAGTACCCGCACTCATGTAGTGAAAACGTGTGCGTTCGCGTGTATGCTATTTTTCAGCATCGCGTCCAAAGCACAGACAGGCATCATCTTTTACGATGATTGTGAAGCTTCGAATAAACCAGTTATGGTGGGAACAAATGGAAATGTTTCCGCGGGCTGGACGAGCAGACAGGGAAGCTCCACTAATAGTACTATCGCAAGATCTACAGCCTACGCTCGCAAAGGCAGCTACAGTTACAAACACACTTTAAGTAATTCAACCAACGACGGTTGGCAGTATATGAAAGCCGAACTGGCTTGGAACTTCCTTCCAGCCGGGTCACCACTTGGTACCGTTGGAGATCAGACTGCTTATTATCGTCAACCGCTGGGCCTTCGCTGGATGGCAGCATCTACCTTGATCCCCGCCAGCAATAATGACTACAACACAATCACTTCCATCCTTTTCAATACCAAACCGGTTGAAGACGATTGGCCAACACCAACTTATTTGGGTATGGAAAATGGTCGTTACATTTTTATCATTACCAAACTTTCCTCTTCCGGTGCGGCCACTATTACTAAAACAGATGTTGGTCCGGTTGTGAAAGACCAGTGGGAAGATTGGGTAATGAACCGCGACTTCACTTCTTCTTCTTCCGGATTTGTACGTCTTTACAAAAATGGAAAACTGGTAGCAGAATACATTGGTCCCAACTGGAAGGATGATGGCCGCCACAGTAAAGAACCTTATATGCAAATGGGACTCTACAAATGGGCGTTTGGAAATAACCACAATCCTGTTCCAAATGTAAACTACGTTGAAATGTATATGGATGAAGTTCGTTTTGGCAATCAAAACGCCAAACTGGAAGACTTCCTCCTGGATGGCACTACTGCTCCCCCTCCCGCAAATCAATTACCAACTGTAAATTTAGGAACCAATCGAACCATAACTTTACCTACCAACTCTATTACTATTACCGGAACTGCTGCAGATGCTGACGGAAGTATCAGCTCCTTTCGCTGGTCACAAGTTTCCGGCCCCAATACTGCTACCATTACCAATGGAACAACTGCCACTGCTACTTTTTCTAATTTGGTGCAGGGCACATATAGTTTTCGCCTTACTGTTACTGATAATGCAGGTGGAACCGCTGCGGCAACTGTTTCAGTTACCGTAAATCCAGCTCCGGTTGATAATGTAGCTCCGGTTGCAAATGCAGGTTCTAACAGAAATATTACCTTACCCACCAGTTCCACTACCCTTTCGGGTTCAGGTACAGATTCGGATGGAACGGTCACGGGTTTTCGGTGGCGACAAATAAACGGTCCGAATACTGCAAATATTGTAGGTGCCACAACAGCAGGTACATCTGTTTCCGGATTAATCCAGGGTACCTATACTTTTCGGCTAACCGTAACCGATAATGATGGCGCTACACATTCAGATGATATGAATGTTACCGTAAATCCGGCTCCCAATCAGGCGCCTACTGTTAGCGCAGGAAGAAATGTTACTATTACACTTCCAACCTCCAGCGCCAACCTCTCTGGTACCGCAACTGATACAGATGGCACCATCGCATCCTATAACTGGAGACAGGTGAATGGTCCATCAACTGCCACCATCGCCAATGCCGGTAATGCAAGCACATCGGTATCCGGACTCGTAGCAGGTGTCTATACGTTTCGACTGACTGCCACCGATAATGATGGAGCTACCGGAACAGATGAAATGACCGTTACCGTGAACACTGCTGCTCCTGCCAATGAAGCACCAGTGGCTAATGCAGGCAGCAACCGCACCATAACTCTTCCAACAAATAATACTACACTCGCTGGTTCAGGTACTGATAATGATGGAACAATTGCATCTTATCGCTGGACACAGGTAAGTGGACCAAGCACAGCATTGATCAACCCGGTTACCGCTGCAAGTACTACTGTTTCTTCTTTAGTTGCTGGTACTTATGTGTTCCGGTTAACTGTAACAGATAATGACGGTGCAACAGATTCTGATGAAACAACGGTTGTGGTGAATCCTGCCCCGGTTCCTAATGCAGCTCCAACTGCCAATGCAGGAAGCAATCGCTCTATCACACTCCCCACCAATTCAACAACGCTTTCTGGCTCAGGTACAGATACAGATGGTACCATTACTACTTACCGGTGGAGCCAGGTGAGTGGTCCGAACACAGCTACCATTGCAACTGCAACAGCAACCAGCACAGGTGTTTCCAATCTGGTTGAAGGCTCCTATGTATTTCGTTTAACCGTTACCGATAATGATGGTGCGCGTGATGCAGATGATGTTACCGTAACAGTTAACCCTGCACCTGTAGCAGCAGTGAAAAGAGCTCCTGTTTCCAATGCCGGCGGCAAGAAAACAGTTAATACAAAATCAACTTCCCTGGATGGTTCTTCTTCCTATGATCCGGATGGGACAATTGTAACTTATAGCTGGAGACAAATGAATGGTCCTAACACAGCCACTTTCAGTTCTACCAGATCTGCCAATACCACAGTTAGTAACCTGGCTACCGGTACCTACAGCTTCCAGTTGGAAGTTACCGATAACGATGGTATGAAAGCTACCAGCACCATGACGCTGGAAGTATTACCTCCACCAGTTGCACCTGTAGCAAAAGCAGCCAATAAAACCATTTCATTGCCAACCAACCGCATTGAACTGGATGGATCTGGATCAACTGATTCGGATGGCAGCATTCGCGCCTATCGCTGGTCGCAGCAAAGCGGTCCCGCAACTGCCTCCATCCTCACTCCTACCGGAAGCAAAACAGTTGTTGGCAACCTCGTAGCTGGCACCTACCAGTTCCAGTTGGAAGTTACTGACAATGCCGGACTGAAGGGCACTACCACTGTATCCGTGCGCGTGCTTCCTAACAGAGCCCCGGTTATTGTTACCAGTGATAGTGTGGAAGTAGTGCTGCCCGCAGATACTGCTACCCTCAATGCCAGTGAATCTTATGATCCGGATGGCCAAATTCGCATCTTCCAGTGGAAACTGGTAAATGGCCCGAGTAATGCCGCAATGCGCAACCAGAATACTTCCGTTCTCAGTTTAAGCGGACTGGTATCAGGCATCTACACCTTCGAAATCCTGATTCGTGACAATGGAAATATTACTGTTAGAAAAGAAGTGAATGTAATCGTTCGTGGCAATTCAGGAAAAGAAACCCTTTCCATGAAATTGTATCCGAACCCGGTTGCAAGCAATGGAGTGTTGCACCTGCGCCTTGATGATAATTCATCCGGTAGAGGTACCGTACAATTCTACAGCATCAGTGGTGTATTGGTACAGCGCGATGAAATCAACAAACAGGGAACCCATTTCAACAAGACCTACAATATCTCGAACTTCCCGGCAGGCACTTATGTAATTCGGGTACAATTCGATGGAATGGCTCCGGAAACGCGGAAATTCCAGAAACAATAAGAAGACGTACTGGCAAATAAAAAGAGGCTGTTGCAATTACTGCGACAGCCTCTTTTGTTTATGTACGAACTAACCCTTTTTTATTTTGCTTTCACCACGCGGATCTGCTGTGTTTCAGTTGCAGTCACAACCCGAACGATATAGGTGCCCGGATTATAATCCAGCAATTCTCCCAACGAGAACTGGTTATTTCCTTTCTGCAATTGCAGTTTACGGGAAGACAGGAGCCGTCCTGATGCGTCGTGCAGGTTAATAGTTGCCAATGCTGCTTCATTCATATTGATGGTTGCATTAGCAGAACCAGCAACCGGGTTCGGATACACCCTGAACTCTTTTACACTGTTGAGGCGATTGTTTACTGTAACCACCTGGCTGAACAATTCTCTTCCATCCTGCTGAATCGCGCGAATCCGGTAATGACTTACTGTAGCATTCGGTTTGTTATCGGTAAAATCATATTGAATGGTTCCTGATTGACCGGTCCCATATACTTCATAGATTGTCTTGAACGAATTCCTGGTCTCTCCTCTTTCCACAACGAACTGATCAAACCGCTCATTGGACTCTGCCTTCCAGCGAAGTTGGTGTGCGCCTCCGGTACGGGATACAGTAAGTAAAAGTGGATCAATGGGAAGAGAACCTCCAACTATTGGTTGAGTGAAGGCAACAATTGCGTGTCCTCCGGAGTTTTCTATTGTCGGGGCTCCAAATTGTTGTCTACCAAAATAAGAAACTGAGGTTGGTATATTATTTCCTGGATTCGAAAAATTTATGATTATATTTTTCCCATTTATGGATACATTATTTACTACATAACCACCTCCCCCTCCTTCAACTCTAAAATATTCAGCAATATTATTCCCTGTTAGTGGTATTATTTGATACGTATCTTCAGGGTTATTAAGTTCAACTGTAATTTGAGTTGCAGGAAACCCTATACTTGTAACATCTGCTGCAACTGGATACCCGCTTCGAGTATTATTTTGGTATGCCAGTCCATATAATTCCTGTCTCACAGTAGGTAGAAAAAGATTACCAGCAGTAAGGTATCCATTATTATAACCATAATGACAGTACCACCCCCCAGGAGGTATTCCTGTGCCTGTTTCCAAAATATGTTCGAGATTTTGGGTAGAAAAAATTTCTATGTTATTATCAGATTTTGCCAAATCCAATTGAGCTTGCATTATCTCGAGTGCACTTGATATTGGAGGTGTTGATCCACCGTAACAACCTAACTTAATCTGGACAATAAAAATTTTCTCGACTGTAGGGTAATCATTTAACCATGCAGTTTTTATTGCATTGAATGAATTTATATAGTCTGTTCTCGATGTTTTATTTGTTTCAATTATTCCATCCGATTCACCCTGCCACCAAAAGATTCCTCTTACATTATTTTGTACTCCAGCATCAAATAATCTTCTTCTTAATCTTCTATAATTATTTTCATTATCAGTAGAGATATAAGCATTAGAATTTGATTCGAAAATTGATATCTTATCTCCAAAACCACCACAAAAAATAGCGACAGGAATTTGCTCCAAGGTTGCTATTTGTGTCGCTAGCCTCATTCCCCACATTCCAACGTTATAATTAGTTGCATTATTAACATTGCCATTTCCCTTACCCCAAGTACGAGAATATGCGCTCACACCATTAGGATGGGAACTTCCATAAGATTTAATAAACCTACTATTGGGTTCATTTTGTGCATCTCCATCCGCTCTCCTTTCAGCATAAGAATTTGATTGACCTTGAATTATGTATGTATCTCCCGCAACTATATCAGTTGAAACAGCTAATTGTTGACTTGAGTTATCAATTCTTAACCCATTTAAAATAAACCCATAATGGCGAAGCTCTGCATTTATAGTATAACTCGGAAAAGACACTGTTATTGAATCATTAACAATAGGAAAATTGGAAAGCAACAATGTTGTTGTTGATACTGGAGGTTCATCATAGAACGTATTATTATTGGCATCTCTAAAAAATTGCACTTGCAATCTATTAAACTGAGTGGATCCCCTCATTCTAATAGAAACAGGAATGCTAGCTTGGTTTGTATTCAAATTTCTTGGATACAATTGATCAGAAAGTGGCCAACTTAGTAATCTACCTTCGGGTATTGCCGGTAAAGGTGCTTGCGCTTTCGTACTGCTAACAAAAAGGGTAAGGATCAAGGTTAGCACAGAACTGATACGCCAAATCATGTGATTCGTCTGTTTCATTATCCGTAAAAGGTTTTGTGGTTGAGGCACTAATCATCTGAGCAAGGCGCTTCAATACGGATAATGGAGTTACTCGGCTTAACTCTGATAAGGATGACTCAAAAATAGGCCTAATTATCAGATTTTCTAATGGTAGAAATAAAATATTTTTCAACATTTAATTGATGCAACATCAATCCACATAGGCATTTCAGAATTCTGCAATATTTACCGTGATCCTTTACTTATTTACACCAAAAACAGATAAAAAATCATCATATTAGTAATTTTACGATCGTATTTATACGAGTAAAAACTTTTCCACAAGCCTGTTGATAAAACAAAAACTGCCCCCAATCGGAGGCAGTTTTTAGTTTTATATTCCAGGTGGATATTAATATCCCATATCACCCATGCCACCACCGTGACCATGCGGAGCAGGCGCTGCTTCTTTAGCAGGCTTGTCTGCAATTACACACTCAGTGGTCAGCAACATACCAGCAATTGATGCTGCATGCTCCAGGGCAACACGACCTACTTTAGTTGGATCGATTACACCCGCTTTGAACAGGTTCTCGAAATTCTCTGTACGAGCATTGAATCCGAAATCACCTTTTCCTTCGCGGATCTTGTTCACAATCACACTTCCTTCCAGTCCGGCATTCTCAACGATGGTGCGGATCGGAGCTTCCAGCGCGCGACGAACAATTTGTGCACCCAGTTTCTCATCTTCGTTGCTGCTGCGGAATCCATCAAGCGCGCTGATCGCACGGATGAAGGCAGTACCACCACCAGGAACGATTCCTTCTTCAACAGCTGCACGTGTTGCATGAAGAGCATCATCCACACGGTCTTTCTTCTCTTTCATTTCAACTTCAGTAGCAGCACCTACATTCAGTACAGCTACACCACCGCTCAACTTAGCCAGGCGCTCCTGCAACTTCTCACGGTCGTAGTCAGAAGTCGTTGTTTCAATCTGCGCCTTGATCTGGTTGATACGTGCGTTGATATCTTCTTTCTTACCCTTTCCACCTACAACAACGGTATTGTCTTTGTCGATAGTGATGGAAGAAGCCTGTCCCAGGTAGCTGAGGTCAGCATTCTCCAGTTTGAAACCCTGCTCTTCAGAGATCACGATACCTTTTGTCAGGATCGCAATGTCCTGCAGCATTTCCTTACGACGGTCGCCGAAGCCAGGAGCTTTAACAGCAGCCACTTTCAGGGTACCACGCAGTTTGTTTACTACGAGAGTAGCCAGTGCTTCACCTTCCAGATCTTCCGCGATGATTACCAGCGGACGACCACCCTGTGCTACTTTCTCAAGGATGTGCAGGATATCTTTCATTGCGCTGATCTTCTTGTCGTATATCAGTATATATGGGTTCTGCAGTTCAGCTTCCATTTTTTCGCTGTTGGTAACGAAATAAGGAGAGATATAACCGCGATCGAACTGCATACCTTCTACTACTTCTACAGTAGTGTCAGTACCTTTTGCTTCTTCAACAGTGATTACACCATCCTTACCAACTTTAGCCATCGCTTCAGCAATCAGCTTACCGATTTCAGCATCGTTGTTGGCAGAGATAGTAGCAACCGCTTCGATTTTCTTGGAATCATTTCCAACAGTCTGGCTCTGCTCTTTCAGTGCCACGATAACTTTCTCAACTGCTTTGTCGATACCGCGCTTCAGGTCCATTGGATTAGCACCTGCTGCTACGTTTTTCAGACCTTCCGTGATGATTGCCTGAGCCAGTACAGTTGCAGTAGTGGTACCATCACCTGCTACATCAGCAGTTTTGCTGGCAACTTCTTTCACCATCTGGGCACCCATGTTCTCGATGGGATCTTCCAGTTCAATTTCTTTTGCTACAGTAACACCATCTTTGGTTACAGCAGGAGCACCGAATTTCTTTTCGATTACCACGTTACGACCTTTAGGTCCCAGGGTTACTTTCACCGCATTGGCGAGGGTATCCACCCCTTTCTTCATTTTGTTTCTCGCGTCGAGGTCGAAGAATATTTGCTTTGCCATAGTAGTTGACTTAAATAAGTTGTTGATTGATTGAATTAGATAATTGCCAGGATATCACTTTCCCGCATGATCAGGAAATCGCCGCCTTCGAGTTGCAATTCGGTACCGGCATATTTACCATACAATACTGTATCGCCCACTTTAACGGTCATCGGCTCATCTTTTTTACCGTTACCGGCTGCCACGATGGTGCCACGCTGGGGCTTTTCTTTTGCCGTATCAGGAATAATGATACCGCCTGCAGTCTTCTCTTCAGCAGGGGCGGGTTTAACTACCACCCGGTCGTGCAAAGGAGTAATGTTCAACTTCTTAGCCATATTACTTGGTTTTTATTAAGTGAGTTATTGATTTTGGAGCAATCGCCCCATAGGCGAGCAATCCGGAACGAATTACATGCCAACTTGCCCAACCGGCTCAAATAAAGCCATTTTTGCAGCCGGGGCGCAATTTTTTGAACAGTTTGCCGTTCAATTTACTGACAGCACTGCAATCCGTGCCAATTTTTCAGGTTATGTCACTGCTCCGTTCCGTAATATCCTCCTGTATCCTGCTGATTTTGAGCAGCCTTTTGCTGTTATCCTGTCAGAAGGCGGAAATGGAAGCACCGGTCCTGACAGCTGATCCGGCCCTGGTGCAAACCTGGCGCTACCCCTGCGGACCGGCCTGTGACGCCAGTGCCTGGGTGCTGGTAATGCAGAATGGTATCGCGTATGAAGCCCCCGATCTGCCAGCTAATTTTCAAATAGACGACCAGCCTGTTTCAGTTCAATACCGCCGAACCGGCAGAAAAAGCACCTTCAATCCTGGTACCGGGCTGGAGATCATTTCCATTGTAGCTATAAGACCTCGTTAATTGACAGTTCGCCTTTTGGTAAGCGAACTGAAATGACCTAGATTTGCCGCCTTAACAAAGCTCTTGGAGGTATGATCAGCAGAAGAATTATTCGGGTAAAAGTGATGCAGACCCTGTACGCATTGGATTCCTTTACCCAGCCCTCTAAGCCCGGTGAACCCGTTCGATTATTACAAAAGCAATTCGATCAGACCAGGCAGTTACTTACCTATATCCTTCACTTTATTACTGAAGTGGCCCGTTATGCCGAAACCGATGCCCGGAATCGCGCCAGCAAACATTTGCCCAGTGCAGCCGACCTGGAAGTAAATACCCGGATCGCCGGCAACCAATTACTCTGGAAAATACTGGAAGACACTTCCCTGAAAGCGGCCCTGGAAGATGATAAAGTGGAGCGCTTCCTCGATAAGGAACTGGTACGTAAAATCTATCTTGAATTGGTAAATACTCCCGAATACCAGCAATATATCAATGCTGAAAGCCGGGAATACAAACAGGAAAAAGCAATCCTTGAGTTTATTTATACGAACCTGCTGATCGGCAAGGAAGTCTTTACTTCTCACCTGGAGGAAATCTTCAATAACTGGGACGATGACTGCGAGATGGTTCACCAGCTCGTGCAACAATACCTGTCCAAACCTGGCAGTTTTAATTTCCAGCTGATGGTGAGTGCTGAAAAAATGGATTTCGCCAAAAGCCTGCTGAATGCGGTGCTTGACAAGCGGGATATCACCCTGGAAATGATCAAACCCAAACTGAAAAACTGGGATCCCGAGAGAATTGCCACCCTGGATATGATCCTGATGCAGATGGGTGTTTGTGAGTTACTTTATTTTGAAACTATCCCACCAAAAGTGACCATTAACGAATATATTGACCTGGCAAAAGAATACAGTACGCCTCAAAGCGGACAGTTTGTCAATGGAATCCTCGATAATATTCATAAAGATCTGGTCAGAGATAATAAATTGCATAAAGTAAGCTTCAAAAAATAACAGACTATGCGTTTTCTCTTTTTATCCATGTTCGCATTGGCAGCAGTGGCCTGCCAGAACAGCCCGGCATCTGAAGCAACCGCTACAGAAGCACCCGTAACCGCGCCTGCAACAGCCACCAATCTACCTGATAGTTCCCAGTTCACCAGCATTGAATGGCTGGACCAGGACAAGGATTATGGCAAAGTGACCGAAGGTCAGCAGGTGGAAGTAGCTTTTCGTTTTAAAAACAGTGGCAGCAAGCCCCTGGTAATCTATTCAGTATCTCCTGCCTGTGGTTGTACAGCTGCAGAACCTCCCAAAGAGCCAATCCTGCCTGGTGCAGAAGGTGTGATCAAAGGGTCATTTGATAGCAAGGGACGTGTAGGTACCAATAACAAATCCATTCATGTTCGTGCCAATACAAATGGCAGCATGGATCATCACCTTCAGTTTAAAGTAGAAGTAGCGGCAGCACCTGCAGCCGGGACAAAATAATTCTCAATTCACAACTCATAATTCAAAATTCAAAATGACCAATTTAGTTTTTCTTCAGGCCGGCGGCGCCGGTGGTGGTACATTCCAGTTGATTTTGCTGGGAGGTATGATTCTCGTTTTCTGGCTGTTCATGATTCGCCCCCAGGCTAAAAAAGCCAAGGAAGCCAAGCAGTTCCAGGACAATATGCAGAAAGGAGACAAGATCGTTACCATCGCTGGTATTCATGGCACCGTTAATAAAGTAAACGAAGACGGTACCCTGATGCTGGAAACCTCTCCTGGCAGCTACATGAAGATTGAAAAATCTGCCATCTCCCTGGAGTGGACCAAGAATATCAACAAAACAGCAGCTGCTGATAAAGCATAATGTTAAAAATAGGCATAACCGGCGGTATCGGCAGTGGTAAATCGATGGTAGCAAAGGTGTTTGAACACCTGGGCATTCCGGTTTACAATGCAGATACCGCCGCCAAAAGCCTGATGGAAAATGATTCTGCCTTACGGGCATCCATAACCGCTTTATTCGGTCCCGATGCCTACCTCAACGGTACCCTCAACCGTTCCTATATTTCCTCCCTCGTATTTAAAGACAGAAGCAAACTGGAGGCACTCAATGCCCTGGTACATCCTGCAACCATCCGCTTTGGAAAAGAATGGATGAGCAGGCAAACTACGCCTTACGCTATTAAAGAAGCAGCCCTGATCTTTGAATCCGGCACTCAGGATGAACTGGACTTTGTCATTGGAGTATATGCACCACAGGCCCTGCGCATCCATCGTGTTATGCAACGCGATAACCTAACCCGCGAGCAGGTATTGCAGCGCATGGCTAACCAGATTGAAGAGTCGGTCAAAATGAAACTCTGTGATTTTGTAGTAGTGAATGACGAGCAGCAATTAGTGCTGCCTCAGGTGTTGAAACTGCATGAACGCCTGAAATAATTTTTTGAGCTGAGATTGAATTTTCGTAATATTATTCAAGTTATTTCACCCCCTTGTAATTATACATTCCTTCCTGAACAGTCCTGAGTGGTTGCAGAGTGGTTCACTGACGGTTCACTACTGGTTACAGAGTGGTGGTAGAGTGGTCAATCAATGGTACAGACAGGTCAGTGAGTGGTCAAAATAAGCCGGATGGTTAGCTGGCAGCCCCCGAATGGTATGAAAGTTTCAATAAAAACACCCGACGGTCAACCGTCGGGTGTTTCTCTTCTCACATCTAACGTCTAACGTCTGACGTCTCACATCTCACGTCTCACATCTCACTTCAACTTCGCCAGCACTGCCTTAATCCTTGCCATCCCTTCCTCAATCTTAGACAGACTGTTCGTGTACGCGATGCGTATGCATTTATCTTCTCCGAATGCTTTACCGGTAACAGTTGTTACATGCGCATTCTCAAGTATGTAAAAACAAAGTTCATCCGAATTATTTACTGTAGTAGTGCCATCGGATTTTCCAAAATAGGAGCTGATATCCGGGAACACATAAAATGCTCCATCCGGCTCATTACAGGTGATTCCTGGAATCTCTGCTAGTCGCGCCATGATTACCTTCTTACGCTCTGCAAATTCTTTCACCATTGCCTTGCTGGGAGCCAGGTCAGTGGTGAGTGCTACAATCGCCGCACGCTGTGTTACTGCATTGGCACCACTGGTGATTTGTCCTTGTATTTTTTCACAGGCTTTCACAATCTCCGGAGCGCCGGCAATAAAGCCCAAACGATAACCGGTCATCGCAAAGCCCTTGCTCAATCCATTGATGATAATCACACGATCCTTGATATCATCAAACTGCGCGATGCTCTCATGTTTACCCACGTAATTGATGTATTCATAGATCTCATCACTCATGATATATACCTGCGGATGCTTGCGGAATACGTCAGCTAATGCCGACAACTCTTCCTTCGTATATACAGCACCGGTAGGGTTGCAGGGAGAAGAAAACATGAAGAGTTTGGTCTTCGGCGTAATGGCCGCTTCTACTTCTGCCGCCGTTACTTTGTATCCGGATGCTGCAGAAGTGCGGATCATCACAGGTACCCCTTCCGACATCTTCACAATTTCAGAATAGGATACCCAATATGGTGTTGGTATGATCACTTCATCACCCGTATCCACCAATGCCATGATCAGGTTCGCGATACTTTGCTTAGCACCTGTAGATACCAGGATATTCTCCGGTTTATAATCGAGGTTGTTATCACGTTTCAGTTTGGTGCACACAGCTTCTCGCAGATCCGGATAACCTGCAACCGGAGGATAGTGGCTCCAGTTTTCATCTACTGCTTTTTTCGCTGCTTCCTTGATGTGTTCTGGGGTATCAAAATCAGGTTCACCCAAACTCAGATCGATTACGTCAAATCCTTTGGCACGAAGTTCACGGCCCATTTTGGCCATTCGCAGCGTTTCGGGTTCGCTAAAGCGCTGCAACCGGGATGATAAAGACATTTTGTGTTGCTAAATTGGTTTGATTAAGAATGATTGCTTGACAATTGGTAAAAATACGAATTGGCCGGTTTATTCCAGTCATTTCTTTTGCCGAACGGCCAGTATCCGGGGCTGCTTCTCTCCTGTTGAACCAGTTTCACCGATTCCGATAAAGCTATACACTTCTCCCCTGGTCAATAAAAGATCAGCAGTTTCCAATAATACGTTGTTCTTGTCTGTCAGTTCATACCGCCAGGTTCCCGGGAACACATTTACAGAAAAGGCGGTTCCGGTAATTCCGGTGGCTTCCAGGAAGGCACGGCGATTGGCCACCTGAAGAGTATCTTCATTATTGATGAGTATCAAATTCAGGTAATCGGTTCCGGCGATACAATTGATAAAACGCACTTTTGCCAGGGTGTCTGAAAATTCTGGCTCATCTTCAATGATGGTCCATCGCCCAAAACCATTTACCGCTGTGTCAAAATGTAGTACGGTATAATAGCTGTTCGGGTCCCAGATCAAAAACTTATCATCTGTAAGAGTCTCTCCGCCAATCTTCCAGCCAATAGTTTGAACTCCGGGCCGGGCTTTTATATAGCCATTTTCATTTACCTGTCCGGCTTCTCCAAAAGCAAGATCAGCCGGTGCCAGTGGTTCTCCATCCAGTAGCAGGTTCACCTCCGCAGCATCCAGGGCAGCATTTACCAGCAGGATATTGGTTTTCGGTCCCTCATCGGTTTTGTCCTCATGCTTCAGGCAGCCTGAAAGTGTCAGGCAGCTAATCCATCCCGCCAGGATCGTATTCCTCCAACTCATAGTTTCTTTTTAGTTCCAGGAGGCACAAATTCCGGAATTTTTCCGGTTCCGGCAGCAATAAACTCCCACCCTGTCAATATTTCATCCGAAATCCTATATTTGCCACTCTTTAAAAAACTACAAAAAACGAAACAAGTATTGCGATGAGAATACTCGTGAGCATCTTTACTGCTTTCTTAATTCTGATTTCTTTGTACCAGTTGTCTTTTACCTGGTTCGTAAATCAGCATGAAAAAGGCATCGAAGAAAAGGCACTGCGGTACGTAAACACCTACCCTAAACCAGAACAAAAGTACCCCGGTAACCAGGAACTTCAACTCCAGTACCAGGATACGCTGAATGAGATCAAGAAGTCAACGGTTCGTCGTCTGCAGGACAGCACCCGCAATGAAAAAATTACCTGGTGGGGGCACACTTACCAGAAAGCAAAAGAGAACGAATTGCTGCTGGGACTGGATTTGCAGGGCGGTATCAACGTAACGATGGATGTTGCGCTGGACGGACTAATCAAAGGATTGAGCAATAATCCTGCTGATGCGAATCTGAAAAAAGCGATTGATGAAGCAACCCGCAGAAAGGCAAATTCTGATGCGGATTTCATTTCCCTGTTTGCACAATCCTTTAAGGAAGTGAATCCGGGTATCCGAATGGCGCCCCTGTTTGCTAACAGCACCCGTAACCGCCTGAAAGTGGATGCTTCGGATGAAGCTGTTGTAAGTTATATCCGCGAACAGGCTACCGCTGCCATGAAGCAGACCTATGATGTGTTGACCAAACGTATCGACAAGTTCGGGGTGGCACAGCCGAATATTTCACTGGATGAAACCAAGGGTATTATTACAGTAGAACTGGCTGGTGCAAGTGATCCTGAGCGGGTTCGTAAATATCTTCAGTCTACTGCCAACCTGCAGTTCTTTGAAGTATATAATATTGGTGAACTGGATCGTAGCCTGGAAGCTTCAGACAAAGCCCTGGCTGCTTACCTGAAAGGAACTTCTACAACCGACACGGTTGCAAAACCTGCAGCAGTTGATACAAGCGCCAAAACGTCTGATACGACTTCTCTTGCCAATGTGTTGAAGAGTGGTGATACTTCCAAGACTGCAGCAGCTCAGACTCCGGAAGCAGCCCGTGCAGCTAACCCGCTGCTGGCAACTATCCAGTTTATACCACCTCAGCAGGGTCAGGATGGCCGCGTTGCCTATGCACCTAACCTCGGTTATGTAGCAACGAAAGATACAGCCCTGGCAATGTCTTATTTAAAGAACCCCGTGGTTCAGAATAATATGCCTGGTGATGTGAAGTTCCTCTTTGGCATGCCGGAGAAAAACGAAGATGGCAAAGTGCAGGATTTTGTTGCACTCTATGCGATCAAAACGATTCCGGGTTCTGAAAAAGCCAAACTCGAAGGAGAGAATATTACGGATGCCTTCCAGGATTTCAACCCTGTTACCAACCAGGTTACCGTAAACATGACCATGAGCAAGCAGGGTGAAAAAATCTGGGCTAAGATGACCGGCGATAATGTTGGACGCGCTATTGCGATTGTCCTGGATGATATCGTTTACTCAGCTCCCAATGTAAATGAACCCATCACTGGTGGTAACTCACAGATCTCCGGTTCGTTCTCTGTTCAGGAAGGTCAGGATCTTTCCAATATCCTGAAAAGCGGTAAACTGGATGCCCCTGCGAAAATCGTTCAGGAGCAGGTAGTTGGACCTACACTCGGACAGGAAGCCATCTCCGGTGGTTCTCTTTCTTTCCTTATTTCCTTTGCTGTGATCTTCATCCTGATGCTGGTGTATTACAACACTGCCGGATGGGTTGCCAATATTTCACTTATGTTGAACCTGCTCTTTACCGTGGGTGTACTGAGTTCGCTGAATGCAACGCTGACAGCTCCTGGTATTGCGGGTCTGGTATTGACCATCGGTATGGCGGTGGATACCAATGTGGTAATCTTTGAACGTATCAAGGATGAACTGACCAGAGGTAAATCTTACCAGCAGGCCGTAAATGATGGTTACAGCCGATCACTTTCACCTGTATTGGATGGTCACCTTACTTCTTTGATAACTGCCTTTATTCTGTTCTATTTCGGTCTTGGTCCGGTGCTTGGATTCGCAACCACACAGATCCTCGGTTTGTTGCTGAGCCTGTTCTGCGGTATCCTGGTTTCCCGCCTGGTAACTGATTTCTGGACCAATAAAAATCGTCACTTCAAATACTTCACAGGCATCAGTCGTAGCATCTTTAAGAATGCGAATTTTGATTTCGTGAAAGTGCGGAAAGTAACCTATGTTATTTCTGCCATCATCCTGGCACTTGGTATTGGAGCTTTGATCAACGGTTTTAACCAGGGTGTTGAATTCAGTGGCGGACGCAGTTTCATCGTGAAGTTTGACAAGCCGGTTTCTACTACAGCAGTTGCGAATGACCTGGAGAAAGTACTGGGAAGCACGCCAATCATCAAAACTTATGGCGGTGCCAACCAACTGGATATCACTACTGATTACCTGATTGAACAATCCGGTCCGGAAGTGGATGACCAGGTGCAGGCGAAACTGTTTGAAGGATTGAAAAACTTCCTGCCAGCAAATGCTACAGCAGAGGAATTTGATACCAAATACAAGCAGGGTTCCAAGAAAGTAGTACCCACCATTTCGGATGACTTGAAGCAAGGTGCTAAATGGGCCACTTTCTGGTCATTGCTGGGTATCTTCCTGTATATCCTGATTCGTTTCCGCGACTGGCGTTATTCTTTCGGTACGATTGTGGCGTTGATTCACGATGCGTTGGTAACACTGATTGTATTCTCCTTCTTTAAGGACATCGTACCCTTCTCACTGGAAATTGATCAGCACTTTATTGCTGCGATCCTGACAGTGATTGGTTTCTCTACCAATGATACGGTGATCGTGTTTGACCGGATCCGTGAAAACAGTCACCTTATGAGGAATGCTACCCGTGCACAAATCATCAATAAATCCATCAACGATACCTTAAGCAGAACCATTATGACTTCTGTAACGGTATTCCTAACCATCCTGATCCTCTTCCTGGTAGGTGGTGAGGTAACCAAAGGATTCGCCTTTGCGATGTTGATTGGTGTGATCACCGGTGTGTATTCATCCATCTTTGTGGCTGCTCCGATCCTGGTGGATTTCGGTAAAAGCAAACCGCTGGGAGGTGATTCTAACGAGGTAATGGAGTCTGCACCTGCAGCTGCAGCGAAAGCGTAATAGAATATTTTAATATAAAAAAGGCTGCCTCAATGGAGGCAGCCTTTTATATTTATACAATTTTAATCCGCCTGATCATGATAAGTTAAAATAAATTCTGCGTTTAGCCGTTGAAGTTAGTTCAACCCTTTGCCGATGAAACTGATTAGTATGCTGGTGGCTGCCATACTGGTGGGCACCCCTTTGCAACTGCTTGCCCAAACGGCTGGTGCAGGTACATTGTCTACCATTGAAAGCCTGGCTAATACCATCCAGGCTAACGATGAAAAAATTGGAGCGCTCAACCGACAGCATCTTGAATCTTATGATGCTGAAAATCAGAAACTCCTGGCGCTAAAAAAGAAACTGAATGACCTGATTGCGGAGAAAGCAAATGCACTCAAAGAACTTCGCAGCGGACTCTATTGCAGTCAGTGTAAAAGACCAAAATCCGAAATTGAAAGAGGAGGTTCTGAGACCTACCAGGGGCATTTACGCAGGGTAAATGGTGTATCTGTTCCGGCAACCAAAGAACATATTGATAGTAAGATGGCCGAATACGATCGACTGATCGCAGCCCAGGAGGAATTGATCAAAAAATTCCAGACAGAGGAAAATGAGTTTACCAGAAAGCGGGCAGACATTGATAAACAAATGAATGAACTGCGAGGTAAAACAGATGACATGCGGGCAAAAATTGTAGCCCTAAGTAAAGACTACAAGGATAAAGTTGTTCAGGAAGCAAAATCAATTACCCTGACCTGGGTGGATGAAATATTACGAACGCTGGCTGAGAAACATTATGCGGAAGACCGTATTAATATCATCAATGTTAAACTAAGTGAGTTGCAACAGGAAGAGGCAAAAGCTGTGAGTGAACTGAAAGAAAAAGTAGCCAAAAAAGTGGAGCAGGATAAGAAACAACTCAATGAGAAAATAACCACGAACCGGAGTC
The DNA here is from genome assembly GCF_021491375.1 of Flavihumibacter fluminis. Classification (GTDB taxonomy): domain Bacteria; phylum Bacteroidota; class Bacteroidia; order Chitinophagales; family Chitinophagaceae; genus Flavihumibacter; species Flavihumibacter fluminis. Next base: position 638,734 of record NZ_JAKEVY010000002.1, on the reverse strand, counting down.
GCATCAATGAACTGGATCAATTACACAAGGACCGGATCAGCAGATTACGTTCCGAATTAAACGCACTCAGAACAAAATTATCCTCGATCAAATCTGAGCTCCAACTAAACACGAAACTAACAGCAGAGGAAAAAACGGCAATGGATGCCAACAGCAAGGAGCTTGAGAACCGGATCAGTCAGCAGGTGAGTGAAATACAGGCACATGAAGAAAAATATTCAACAGATCGCCGGCAACTGCTGGCAGAAATAAAGCAAGCTGAAGATAAAATCTGGGAGTTGACAGTAAACCTGTCATCCATACAGGAAGAGGCATTGAAAGGATTACGGAATGCATTTACAACGAAACGAAAAATTCTGCAGGATGCACATACAGCACGCATTGCATCACTGGAGCGGCTTGGCAGCCTGGTAAACAATAAAACAGATGTGTACAGGAAAAAACAATCCGAATATGATGCCAAAGCAAATAATGAACGAATCCGATTATTAAGAGCATGTGAAAAGGCAGGTTGTTCCTGTTATGGCAGGGATGCCCAGGGAGAATTTAACCTGATCGCCAACAATCGTCTTACTTGCGTAGGCTCAATGGATAACCTGCATGCCAATAATAGTGTTTATTATGGCTGTGAAGAAGAATCCGTACGATATAAAAGCCATTACCATTCCTGGGTAAATGGTTTATCAGATTCCGATATGGATGCGCTTCGCAAAAGCTCATCCAAAACCAGGTACGACATGATCCTGAATAAAATCACCAATTAATTCAATTATTATCAAAATATGAAGGCAATTCTAACCGGACTTCTACTGGTATGCAGCATACTAGCAATAGCACAAACCGATGATTTTTTCACCATTGAAAGAAGGATCAAAGATCATATCAAAAATGGTCGTTGGGATGAAGTGGTGGTAACTGCACCTGATCTTGTAATTGCAGATCCTACCAATGGGAATGGATACTATTATACGGCAATGGCATTCCTGAAATTAAACCAGCCAGATAAGGCCAGTGAATACCTTGCACAGGCAGAACCATTGGCAGATGCAGAGCTAAAGCCCTTGTTATCAACATTAAAAAATGAGATTAACCAGTACCGGGAAGCAAACCAGGTATTAGAACTTGCCGAAAAACAGGAAAAACAGGGCAGCAAACGAGCTGCTGATGAGTGGAAAAAGCTTTGGGAACTCGATAAACTGAAAACCGAGTATGCACTAAATGCAGTTGAGTTATATGTTGAGCAAAAAAATTATCCGCAGGCGCTGGAAATTTTAAAAGATCCAGCCATGGCAAATGATCCTGGTGCCCAGGCCTTATATAAGCGAATTAACAGTACCCCGGAGATGACCAAAATCAATGGTTATAATGAGGCCCTGTTATTAGGCAAACAAAATATGAAAAACGGAAATTACAGTACAGCCATTAGCAACTTCTCAACTGCACTTCGTTTCCAGCCGAATGATGTAGAAGCTGGTTCGCAGAAAAAACTGGCAGAGGATGAACTGGCCTGGCAAACTACCCGCAAGACCAATACACTTGAAGCATTCGAGAACTATTTGAAAGGCACTACTTTACGTAATCATAAAGCAGAAGCAGATGATATTGTGATGCGCGCGCTAATCCGTTTTGGAAATAAAGCTGCGTCAGAAAACAATTTCAAAGACATGGAGTATTACTTCGGTAAATACATGAAACAATATCCAAATGGTTCAGAAAACACAGCCGCCCGTCAAACCATGTGCGATACCTACCAGGCTGCAGCTGATAAAGAAAAAGATAAAAAAACAGCATTTGCGCAAAAGCAATCCATCGCGTATTTAACGAAAGTAAAGACCATCTGCAGTAGTACGCCGGCGCTGGAGACTGCACTGAAAACAGCCAACAAAAAAGCAATCCGGTATGGCAGACCCAATCGTGGCTTCATTGCATATGTTTATGATAGCCTGGCTCCAATCGGTTTATCTTTTGGTACTATCAATAACCGTAAAGTGGGTATGTACATTACAGTTCGCGCCAATGAGAACCTCTTCCAGGGAAATAGTTTTTATACAGTGAATGACCAGGGTATGTATGATGGGAGTGTTTTTGATGATGTTCGCCCAACCGGAGAAACGCGTACCAGTCATTTTGATGGCATGCTGGGACTCACCAAAAAAATCGCCTTCCCTTTATGGTTGTATGCCGGAGGGGGAATTAATTATTCCCAACTCTCCATTCAGGTAGATGAATACAATGACAGTGGACGATTTATAGAATCTGAATGGATTAAAAATACCGATCAGCAATTCATAAAACCGGTGGTAGAAGCAGGCGCTATTATTGATGTAGGAGGCTTCCAGCTACGCGGCGGCGGGAAAATGATTGATTTCAAGGATATCTATTATACCCTTGGAGTGGGCTTTTCCTTTCGCCGGGGTTGATTCAATCCTATTAAACAGCGAAGGAAGTACCGCATCCGCAGGTCTTGCTGGCATTGGGATTGGTAAAAGTGAAACCACGATTATTGAGCCCGTCCTGCCAGTCGATTTCCATACCCATCAGGTAGATCCCATGAGATTTGGTCATGGTACAGGGAATACCATCGATGGTGAACTGCTCATCGCCTTCTTCCATCTTATCAAAACCGAGGATATAACTCATACCTGAACAACCGCCGCCCTTTACGCCTACGCGTAAAACCTGGCTTTTGTCGAATTCCGGAGCCTCCATTAAGCGCTTGATCTCACTGATAGCCCCTGCTGTCATTGTAACCGGTGTAGTTGTTGTCATTTCCATACTGCAAATTTAAGGATTCCGGCCACTCCACCCGGTCAGGTAAATCCTTTACTTTTGCTGCTTAATTGTTAAGCTTTTATGGATAATACAATCGTTTGGATCGTTGCCGGCATTGCACTTGTTGGTTTTGTAGGCCTCTATCTTTATTTCTACCGGAAGGACAAAAAGTCCATCGCCGATATCAGTCAGAAAGTGGATGCCGCTACCAGTAAAGATCAACAGGTGGCAGGTGCTTCCAAACAAATGCAGCTGGCGGCCTATGAGCGACTGGTAATTTTAGCCGACAGAATCGCACTGCCCAACCTCATCAGCAGAAGCAATGATCCCTCTTTTGATAAACGTGGAATGCAACAACTGCTTACCCAAACCATCAAACAGGAATTTGAATATAATCTCTCTCAACAGATCTATGTGAGTGCTGCTGCCTGGGACGCGATTCGCAACCTGAAAGAGCAGAACATCATGATTGTAAATCAGCTCGCCGCCATCCTGCCGGATGATATGAGTGGTGTGGAATTCAACAAAAAGATCATTGAGTTTGTAATGAACCAGCCCCAGGGCTCCATGCATAGCCTGGTGCAGGAAGCCTTAAGCTATGAAGCAAAGAAATTACTGAGTTGATTGCAAAACGATGAATTGCCATGTCAGAAAAAAAAATCACCACCGACAGCGGTATAGAAATTAAACCGGTTTATTACCCCGGTGATTTGCCGACTGCATGGGATGGTTCCGAACAACCGGGACAATTCCCCTACACGCGGGGCGTTCAACCCGATATGTACAGGGGAAAGCCCTGGACCATGAGGCAGTATGCCGGTTTCTCTACTGCCGAGGAAAGTAATAAACGCTATCACTATTTATTATCGCAGGGGGTATCCGGACTTTCAGTTGCCTTTGACCTGCCCACACAAATCGGATACGACAGTGATCATGCCATGGCAGAAGGTGAAGTTGGAAAAGTGGGGGTGGCAATTGACAGTCTACAGGATATGCAGGTACTCTTCCAGGGCATACCACTGGAATCTGTCAGTACCTCCATGACGATCAATGCCACCGGATTCATATTACTCTCCTTTTATGTGGCACTGGCCAAACAGCAGGGAGCCGATCTCAGCAAAATCAGTGGTACCATCCAGAATGATATTCTGAAAGAATACGCTGCCCGCGGCACTTATATCTATCCACCCAAACCATCCATGCGTATCATCACCGATATCTTTGAATGGTGCAGTGGTTCATTGCCCAAATGGAATACGATATCCATTTCAGGTTACCATATCCGTGAGGCCGGTTCAACTGCAGTGCAGGAGATCGCATTTACACTATCTAACGGGAAGGCTTATGTGAAAGCAGCACTGGAGCGCGGACTCGACATCAATGTTTTCGGCAAACGCCTCTCCTTCTTTTTCAACGCACACAACAACCTCTTTGAAGAAGTGGCCAAATTCCGCGCTGCCCGTCGCATGTGGGCAACTATCATGAAGGAACTGGGGGCTACTGATCCCAAGGCCATGATGCTGCGTTTCCATACCCAAACAGGTGGCAGTACCCTTACTGCGCAACAACCCCAGAACAATATCAGCCGGGTAACGATTCAAACCCTGGCCGCTGTACTGGGAGGCACACAATCACTGCATACTAACGGGTATGATGAGGCGCTTTCTCTGCCAACTGAAGAAGCGGCTCGTATTGCTTTGAGAACCCAGCAAATCGTTGCCTTTGAAAGTGGCGTGGCCGATACGGTGGATCCCCTGGCAGGCTCCTATTTTGTAGAAGCGCTCACTTCTCAACTTGAGCAGGAAGCGCTGGCTTTAATGGCAAAGATAGATGCCATGGGCGGCAGTGTATCTGCCATTGAACAAGGCTTCATGCAGGATGAGATCGCGCGTAGCGCTTATGAATACCAGAAAGGGATTGAAAGCGGTGAAAAGATCATTGTGGGTGTCAATAAATTCCAGATTGATACTGAAGCTTCCATTCCTATATTCAAAGTGGATGACAGCATACGGCAGGTACAGATTGAAAAACTGAATGCCTTAAAGAATAACCGCAATCCGGCAATGGTTGACCAGGTACTGCAAAATCTGAACGACAAAGCGGCTTCCGGTGAAAACCTGATGCCGGCAGTAATTGAGGCCGTAGAACAAAAATGTACGTTGGGAGAAATTGCAGATGAACTCAGGGGCGTATTCGGAGAACATCGCTAGCTGATTTTTCTTAACTTACTGACCAACATAACCCACACATCATGGTTCGATTTCTTACCCTTCTGCTCGCAGCTTCCAGCTTCTGCCTGACAGCCGGGGCACAAAGTAACCTGGATGCAACCATCCAGGCGAAAGCCAAACAGGTTCTGCCCAAAGTGATTGAATGGCGGCGGCATATCCACCAATATCCCGAGCTGAGCAATCGCGAATTCAAAACAATGGAATACATCGCGAATCACCTGCGTTCCCTTGGCATTGAAGTACAGGATAAAGTAGCAAAAACAGGAGTAGTGGGACTCTTAAAAGGAGGCAAACCCGGCCCTGTGATTGCCCTGCGCGCAGACATGGATGCCCTGCCTGTGGAAGAAAGAGTGGACCTGCCCTTTAAATCAACCCAGAAAGCAGATTATCTTGGGCAGGAAGTATCGGTTATGCATGCCTGTGGGCATGACAGCCATGTGGCCATCCTGATGGGTACGGCAGAGGTATTGGCTGCCATGAAAAAAGACATTGCAGGAACTGTGAAGTTCATTTTTCAGCCTGCAGAAGAAGGTCCGCCCGGTGAGGAAGAAGGCGGCGCACCATTAATGGTGAAAGAAGGCGTGATGGACAATCCCAAAGTAGATGCGATTTTCGGTTTGCATATTTCATCCAATACAGAAAGTGGCAGTATCAGATACAAGCCAGGGCCGTTTATGGCATCCTCCGACTGGTTCACCATCAAAGTGAAAGGCAAACAGGCACATGGTTCTGCTCCCTGGGGCAGCATTGATCCGATTGTTGTGGGAACTCAAATCATAGCAGGATTGCAGACAATTGTGAGTCGCCAGGAAAATATTGTCAAAGCACCGGTGGTGATTACCGTAGGTAAATTCCATAGCGGCGTACGCAGCAATATCATTCCCGAGGAAGCAATACTGGAAGGCACCATTCGTACGCTGGATGCCGAAATGCAGCGCGATGTGCATGCACGCATCAAAAAAACTGCTGAAAAGATTGCAGAAGCCAGTGGTGCAACTGTGGAAGTAGATATTGACACCAAAACCCTGGTTACCGATAATGATTCCAGCCTGACAGCCATGATGGCACCATCACTTCAGAAAGCAGCGGGAAAGGATAAAGTGCAAACACAATCCTGGACTACCGGCGCTGAAGATTTCTCCTTCTTTGGTGAGAAAGCCCCTGCCCTGTTTTTCAATTTGGGAGGCATGCCGGTTGGTACCGATCCTGCTAAAGCACCGGGCCATCATACACCGGATTTCTTCATTGATGACAGTCAACTGGATGTAGGTGTAAAAGCTTTCTGCCACCTGGTATTTGATTATGCCAATCTCCAGGCGAAACAGAAACAGGCACCAGCAAAAAAAGGGTTTTAACCCTTTTTCTGCTCTTTCGCCCAGGCATCTTTCAATGTTACCGTGCGGTTGAAGACCAGTTTTTCTTCACTGGTATCTTTATCCAGGCAGAAATAACCTTTACGCAGGAACTGGTAACGCTCGTCAAAACTGGATTTGAGCAAAGCAGGCTCTGCATAAACGTGATCGATCACCTGTAATGAATCGGGGTTGATATAGGATTTGAAATCGCCTTCTTCACTGGAAGGATCTTCCACTCTGAACAGCCGATCATATAATCTTACTTCTGCAGATACCGCGTGTTTGGCACTTACCCAATGCAGGGTGCCTTTTACATTAATACCGGATGTATCGGAGCCACTCTTACTCTCAGGGATATACGAACAATGCAGTTCGGTAATAGTTCCTGCATCATTTTTCACTACTTCATCGCAACGGATGATGTAGGCACTTTTAAGGCGCACCATTTGTCCGGGTGCGAGTCTGAAGAACTTCTTTGGTGGTACTTCCATAAAGTCTTCGCGTTCGATATACAATTCCCTGCAGAATGGGATATCCCTGTGTGTAATTGTTTCCGCTTCCGGATTGTCTTCACTTTGCAGCAATTCCTCCTGCCCTTCGGGATAATTCGTAAGGATCACTTTTAACGGATCAAAAACCACCATGCGGCGCAGTGCACTTTTATTCAGGTCTTCCCGTACACAAAATTCCAGGAGGGATACATCAATCATATTCTCCCGTTTTGCAATACCGATGCGGTCGCAGAAATCGCGGATACTGAAAGGAGTATAACCTCTTCTGCGCAAACCGGAAATAGTAGGCATACGCGGGTCATCCCAACCCGTAACATGTTTTTCATTTACGAGTTGCAGCAATTTTCGTTTACTCGTAACCGTGTAGTTCAGGTTACGACGGGCAAATTCATATTGATGGGAAGGATAAATCTCCAGTTTTTCTATACACCAGTCATACAGTTCACGGTGTGGTACAAATTCCATGGTACACAGAGAGTGTGTTACTTCCTCTATGGAATCCGATTGACCATGCGCAAAATCATACATCGGATAAATACACCAGGCATCACCTGTACGGTGGTGATGAGCATGTTTAATCCGATAAAGCACCGGATCGCGCATGATCATGTTGGGATGTGCCATATCGATTTTTGCCCTCAGCGTGCGACTCCCATCCGGAAATTCACCAGCTTTCATACGGGCGAATAACTCCAGGTTTTCTTCTACAGACCGATCCCGATAAGGGCTATTCACGCCAGGCTGGGTGGTAGTACCTTTCATGGCAGCGATCTCTTCAGAAGTAGAATCATCTACATAGGCCAATCCCTTGTTAATGAGTTTTATTGCAAATGTGTAGAGCTGATCAAAATAATCAGACGCATAGAGTTCATTTTTCCAGGTAAAACCCAGCCATTTGATATCCTCTTTAATGCTTTCCACATATTCCGTGTCTTCAGTAACCGGATTGGTATCATCAAACCGGAGATTGGTATAACCTGGGTACTTCAGGGTGAGACCGAAATTCAGGCAGATGCTGGAAGCATGCCCGATATGAAGATACCCATTAGGTTCCGGGGGAAAACGGGTGATGATGGAATTGTATTTTCCGGCAGCTAAATCTGCTTCAATGATCTCTTCAATAAAATTGAGGCCTTTCTCTTCTTCTTTCTTGATGTCGCTCATACGTAATGATTCCTTTGGAAGGGCGAATTTACGGCCTTTTCGCGGAGGATAAAATCCTTAGTTGCGGGCACCAAAAAGCAGACTGCCGATTCGAACCAGGGTGGAGCCTTCTTCCAGCGCGATGGTATAGTCGCCACTCATTCCAAAGCTCAGTATTTTACTATTGTTATCAGGAAGGATCGCCGGCAGGTATTTGTTCGCCCACTCTGTCAATTGCCTGAATTCCTGGCGGATTTGCGCCTCGTTTTCGGTAAAGGAAGCCATTCCCATCAACCCTCGAATTTGAACCCCTTCAAACGCCTCCGGACTAGCGGAAACGGATGCCACAAGTTCCTGTAACTCTGCCTCATCCAGACCAAATTTGGTTTCTTCCTGCGCGATGTGAACCTGGAGCAGGCAATTCACGCGCCGGTTGAGCTTTACTGCCTGCTTACTGATTTCCTTTAGAAGTTTGAGACTGTCCACCCCATGGATGAGGTATACAAAGGGAACAATGTATTTCACCTTGTTGGATTGCAGGTGTCCGATAAAATGCCAGCGAATATCTTCCGGTAACTGTGCCTGTTTATCAACCAGTTCCTGCACATAATTTTCTCCAAAATCACGCTGCCCCGCATCGTACAAAGCTTTGATATCCGACACCGGCTTGATCTTGCTCACTGCCACAAGCAACGCATTTGCAGCAGCACATTCCTTGTTAATTTTCTGGTATTGAGTAAGGTTGACAGACATGGTGCGAAGGTACGAAAAGGTGAGACGTCAGACGTGAGACGTGAGAAGAGGGGGAAAGGAGACGGGAAAAAGGAGACGGGAATGTCTCACGTCTCACGTCTGACATCTCACAAAAAAAGCGCCCTTCTTTCGAAGTGGCGCTCAAGCAAGCAAAACCAAACCTATTTTAGTACGGAGCGACCAATTACAATGCGTTGTACTTCGGATGTACCCTCATAGATCTGGGTAATCTTGGCGTCGCGCATCAATCGCTCAACGTGATATTCCTTAACATAACCATAGCCACCATGTACCTGTACAGCTTCCGTGCTGATCCACATAGCTGCTTCGGAGGCATACACTTTGGCCATTGAACTACTTGTCGTATAGTCGATACCGTTATCCTTTTCCCAGGCCGCTTTCAGACATAAGAGACGGGCTGCTTCCACTTTGGTAGCCATATCCGCCAGTTTGAACTGAATAGCCTGGTGGTGCATGATCTCCTTACCAAATGCTTTCCGCTGTTTGGCATACGCAACAGACAATTCATAGGCACCACTTGCGATTCCAAGGGCCTGGGCGGCAATTCCAATTCGACCACCCGCAAGGGTTTTCATGGCAAATTTAAATCCAAATCCATCCGCACCAATCCGGTTTTCCTTTGGCACTTTTACATCTGAAAAAGAGATACTGTGTGTGTCACTGCCGCGGATCCCCATTTTATTTTCTTTGGCACCAACACTTACGCCGGGCCAGTTTTTTTCAACGATAAAGGCATTAATGCCGGAAGAACCTTTGGCAACATCTGTTTGCGCAATCACGAGGTAAACAGAGGCAGATGATCCATTGGTGATCCAGTTTTTAGTACCATTCAACAGGTAGTAATCACCTTTGTCTTCCGCTGTGGTACGTTGTGAAGTGGCATCACTTCCTGCTTCCGGTTCACTTAACAAAAAGGCCCCGATATACAAGTCGCCATCCTTTTTTCCCTGAGCCAATGGGGTCAGGTATTTTTGCTTCTGTTCTTCTGTTCCAAAAGTTTCCAATCCCCAGCACACCAGGCTGTTGTTTACGCTCATACAAACACTCACACTGGCATCCACTTTACTGATCTCTTCCATTGCCAGCACATAACTGATGGTATCCATTCCGGCACCGCCATAGGCTGGATCAACCATCATTCCCATGAAACCGAGTTCTGCCAATTGCAGAATCTGCTCTTTGGGAAACTGTTGTTTTTCGTCGCGCTCAATCACACCCGGCAAACATTGTTGCTGTGCAAAATCCCGGGCCGCTTTTTGAATCATCAATTGTTCTTCTGTCAACTGAAACTGCATCGGATACGCTTAAAGTGGAGCAAAAATAACCGAAAAACCTGTTCAACTAACGATTGTTAGCTATTTTTTGTAAAAAAATTGGTTCGTTTTGCAACTATTTAATTGTCAACTACTTAATGCCCTAATTTGAAGGGATATAGTAGCTTTGAAAAATGGCTACCATACTTGACAGCAACTATTGGAACAATCGTTACCGCAATGCGGAAACCGGTTGGGACATTGGTTATGCATCCCCTCCCCTTACGAATTATTTTGATCAGCTAACGGATAAGAATAAACGAATCTTAATTCCGGGTTGTGGTAATGCTTATGAAGTAGCTTACTTATTGGAGAAAGGATTTCAGCATATTACAGTCATTGATATTGCGCCGGAGCTGACAGCTGTACTCGCTAAAAAGTTTGCACCCCATGTTGGCAAAGAGCTTACCATCATTACCGGTGATTTTTTTGAACACCAGGGGGTCTATGATATCATAATTGAACAGACTTTCTTTTGTGCGCTGGATCCATCTCTGCGCTCTCAGTATGTAGACAAAATGTTTTCATTACTTGCTCCCGGCGGAAAGCTGGTGGGGGTACTCTTTAACAGGGCTTTTGAAGGGGGACCGCCATTTGGAGGATCTAAAGAAGAATATGAGCAACTTTTTGCTTCAACATTCAGCCGGAGAAGTATGGAGCCTTGTTACAACTCCATACCTCCCCGGAAAGATGCTGAATTATTTATCCGAATGGAAAAATAGTGCGACTTACTTAGGCAATACCACACTATCTATCACGTGGATTACTCCATTGGTTGCTTGCAGATCGGTTGCAGTTACCCAGGAAGTTCCACCGTTTTCATCGGTCAGTTTTACTTTACCTCCATCCAGTGTAGCTGTCAGTTTGCCACCGCTTACAGTCGACAATACAGCTTTGCCGCCACCTGCCTGGATGGCTTTTACTACTGCAGCAGCATCCAGTTTACCGGCTACTACATGATAGGTAAGGATTTTAGTAAGTGCCGGCTTTGCCTCAGGCTTTAACAGGCCATCTACAGTTCCAGATGGCAATTTGCCAAATGCCGCATTGGTCGGAGCGAATACAGTGAAAGGTCCGGCTCCCTGCAAGGTTCCTACTAAATCAGCTGCTTTAACAGCGGCCACCAGCGTGCTGTGATCTGCACTTCCTGCAGCCACTCCAACGATGTCTTTACTTTGTGCGTTTGCTGAAAAAATAGAGGCAGCACCGATTACCATGAAAAGGAAAAACTTTTTCATAAAATGTTTTTTAATTGTTGAGATTAATTACCCGTTTCTTACCCACTCTTGGTGGATAACATGATTGACTGAAATAATTTCACCGGGCCCTGGTGTTCTGCTAGTTGTAGGTTATTCAGGAAAGCATAACCCAAAAAACCAGCCAAGGTTGCGAAAGCGCAAAAAAATTTACATAAATCCCAGGCATTTGACAATATTTTATGCTGTGTTCAGAATATTGCATTCAATCGTTGCAGATGAATGAACAGAAATTTCCATTTAAAATAATCAGGATACTACTTTGATACTTTTAACCGGATTCATCAATGCCGCCCGAATGGATTGGAAGGAAACAGTAATGAATGCAATCAACATTATAGAAAGGCTGGCAACTAAAAAAAGCCATGCATCCAGTTCAATACGGTACGCAAAGTCTTGTATCCATTTGTTCATACACCAATAAGCAACCGGCACAGCTATAAGAATGGATATCATTACTAGACGAACGATATCACTTGTCAATAAGTTTACAATATTCAGTATGCTTGCACCCAATACTTTTCGGATACCAATTTCACGTTGCCTTTGTTCCGCAGCATACATTGCCAAACCAAATAAACCTAAACAGGATATAAAGACAGCCAATATTGTACAAATCAGCACCAGCTTACTCGTTTTCTGTTGAAGAAAATATTGTTGGGAAATTGCCTGGTCTAAAAACTGAAACTGTAAGGTGCTATTCCTTTCCAACTTTTTGTATTGTTCTTCAATGCTGGTTAATGCTGCAGCTACCTGTCCGGCTTCTATTTTAATCAACAGACCCGAATAGGGCTGGTCCATCCAACTACGGAATAAAAAAGGTTCTATTGCCCGTGTGAGCGGTTGAAAATGAAAATCATTCACTACACCTATTACTTTTCCCTCTGCATTCCACAAACTCAACTTTTTCCCTATAGCTGATTCAGCCGTCCAACCCATTCTCTTAGCTGCCGACTCGTTGATTATATAGGAACCTGAATCTGATCCATCTTCATAAAAATTTCTTCCGGCTTGCAACTGTATTCCCATTGCAGGCAGCATATCAGCATCTGTATTTACTTGGGTAATCAAAAATTCATCTGTAGTGAGCTGACCTTCCCAGCTAATCTGGGTAGTTGAACTGTTTGCATCCACCAGGTTACTGGAAGTTGGTACTACCTCCGTAATTCCAGGCATCTTTTTTAATTCGTTTTTTAACAGCCCGGCCTTCTGGCGAAGCTCATTTTTCAACGTAACATAAATCAATTGGTCCTGGTTAAAGCCAAGCTCTTTTTCCTGCATAAATTGTAATTGCCGGAAAATGATGATTGATGCAATCATGAATAGTACGGCAAGGCTAAACTGCCCCACAACAAGTAATTTCCGTAAGGGACTTTTAAATCCGGTTGAATATCCTGCATTGCTCTTAATGCCGGATCTAGTACGCGATAAATAGAATGCAGGATAGATACCTGCCAGAATTCCTACAACTACTGAAAACAAGACTACCAGGCACCAGAATCCTGGATTAAGCCAGGGTAATGCAACCTGTTTTCCTGAAATAGCATTTATGAACGGAAGAAAAAGCTGTACCAGCATTAGCGAAACAACAACTGCAATTCCGGAAAGCATAGAAGCTTCAACCAGGTATTGTGAAATCAATTGCCCTCGGTTAGCACCCATAATTTTGCGAACGCCGACTTCCTTTGACCGGTTTAGACTTTTCGCAGTACAGAGATTAATAAAATTAAAAATGGCAATTACAAATATCATTATTGCTGCAATCGAAAAAATACGCAGTGCTACAATATTACCTGCCTTTGCATCATTTGTACCAAAATCAAAATCAGAAAACAAGTAAATATCTTTCATGGGTTGAAGACGCAATGTTCTTGCTTCGTTTTCAGATCCATATTCAGAGTATCTGTCAATATACGTGCGAAGTTTAGTATTGAATTCCTGTTGTTGTACATCAGGGTCCAACAACAGGTAGGTACTGTAGGCATTATTATCCCAGGTGAAATAATCCGTTCCTTCAAGCGCTTTAAATGAAAGTAATACGGAGAACTGAATATGCGAATGAACTGGAGGATCTTCAGCAATTCCTGTTACACGTAAGGGAAACTCCTTTCCCCAGGATGTTAATGTAATGGTGCTTCCAATTACGTCTGGTTGCAACCTCCATTCTTCACCCCAAATCCGGATTGCTGTAGATTCGGTTATTACAACTTCTTCCGGATTAGTTAATACACGCTGTTGATCCCCTTTAAGCAGGCGGAAATCAAACATGGAAAAAATCGAATTATCTGTATAACGAATATCCTTTGGTTCAAGCTGTTTTTCACCGTAGTGCAAACTTCCAATAGTTCTTCCAAATCTGCAGACTTGTTGTACTTCCGGAAAATCAATCTCCATTGCGGGTCCCAATGGTCCTGGTGTGCTTGCAACATCATACAACACACCTGCCTGATTTTGCTTTTCCACAACCCTATACAACTGTGGAAGGTTTTTATGAAATCGGTCGAATTGATATTCATCATACACATAAAGTGTAATGGCTATGCAACAAAGCAATGCAATTGACAGTCCGATTACATTGATTGCAGAAAAAAAACTATTGCTCCTTATTCTCCGCCATCCAATTTTTATGTGGTATTTTATAAGCAAAAAAGGTATTGGTTGAAATATATTCACCTTCTTTATAAAAGCCGGTCTAAAATGCATCAGCACATTAATCCAGAAGGCAAGTTTTGCCAAACGTGGAGAGAACTGTTCTTGCCTGAAAAAAACCTCCAGTAAGTCGCCTTCGATTTCTTCGATATAATCCTCCCGGCAAAACCACCGCAGAAAGGAAACCGCGCTTTTGGGTACTTTTCTCATTTAAAAGAGATTGAAGGAATTCGCTTATAAAGATTGGTTCGCAGTGCATATTGTTCATCCAGCATACGTTTCCCCAATGCAGTTATAACATAATACTTCTTACGTCTACCTCCCCTTTCATCTGTTATGCCCCCGAACCTGGAGTTGAGAAAGCCCTTTTCCTCCATCCGTTTTAAACTAACATGGATGGCGCTAATACTAACTTGTTTACCCAGCTCAGCTTCCAGATTTTCAAGAATAGATACACCATATGCAGTATCATGCAGCGCTGCTACTGTTAATAAAACCAGTTCCTCAAATTCCCCTAAACTTGGATGTTTCATAAAAGAATATTTCCTTAACAAATGTAAATATAATTTATTAAATTCACATTTGTTAAGGAAATAAAAGTACCCGGGACGAATCCCACTTCCTACTTCATAATTCTCACTTCTAACTTCTCAGTTCCATTGGTTCCTGCTGGCTCAAACAATGAAAACTTCCCAGACCCCAGATGATCTCAGTGGAATCTATCCCGATAACCTCGCGGTCGGGGAAGCAACCCTGTATGATCTGTAATGCGCGGTCGTCTTTTGTACAACGAAAGGTGGGAACAATCACATAGTTGTTCGCGATGTAGAAATTGGCATAAGAACAAGGCAACCGCTGGTCGTCATATACCAGTTCATCCGGCATGGGTAATTCTACAATATTCAATTGCTTACCATTGAGTAGGCGCATCTGCAGCAGCTGCTTCAGATTGGTCTGCAACAGCTCATAATTCTCATCTGCTTTGTTTTCTTCAATCACCGTTAATACCGTGTCTTCATTCACAAAGCGAACCGTATCATCAATATGACCATCAGTATCATCTCCAACGATACCCTCATCAACCCACAATACCTGCTGCACGCCATAATATTGCTGCAAATACCATTCAATCTTTTCCTGGTTCAGAGAAGGGTTGCGATTCGGATTCAGTAAACAGGCCGTACTTGTCATTACTGTTCCCTTTCCATTAAACTCCACCGAACCTCCTTCCATCACAATGCCCGGATGAAAAACCGGGAGTCCAAAATGTTCCGCGATTCGGGTTGGTATCACATCGTCCAGATCAAAAGGAGGATACTTCCCTCCCCATGCATTATAACCCCAATCCACAACCGCTTTCGGTTGCTCCAGCGTCGGGTTGAGCAAAAAAGCCGGACCATGATCCCGGCACCAGGCATCATTGGTGGGAAAGAAAAAGAAATCCACCTGCGACAAATCAACACCGGCTTTTTCGAGATGCGAAAGGGCAAACGCCTTCATGGCCTCATCTCTAACGTTGATGCATACTCGTTCACTTTTGGCCAGCCATTTTACAAACTCAGCGTAGTAAGGGAAAATCGTATGAATTTTTCCCGGCCAGCTGGCTTCCTTATGCGGCCAACTTAGCCAGGTAGCGCGGTGCAACTCAAATTCAGCAGGAAAATAATAACCCAGTTCTGCCGGTGTCTTAAGATTCATCGATATATCTTTTGGTGATGGGCTGATAGGAATCAATTCTTCTGTCGCGCATAAAAGGCCAGTGCGTCCGGTACCGGTCCGTTTTGGACAAATCAATCTCCATTACCTGCACTTCTTCCTGTTCGTGCGATGCCTGGTACAATACGGTACCAAATGGATTGCTGACAAAGGATCCTCCCCAGAATTTCATGGCGCCGTCCTGTTCAAATCCAACGCGGTTCACACTTACCACATGTACGCCATTGGCAACAGCATGGCTCCTTTGAATGGTCTGCCAGGCATTGTATTGCTCGGTATTGGTGGCTTCATCCTGTGAAGTGGCCCAGCCGATTGCCGTGGGATAAAACAGGATCTCTGCGCCCATCAAAGCAGTTATTCTCGCTGCTTCCGGGTACCACTGATCCCAGCAGATCAAAACACCGAAGGTTGCAAATTTGGTTTTGAAGATTTTATATCCGAGATCTCCCGGCGTAAAGTAAAATTTCTCGTAATAAGCCGGATCATCCGGGATATGCATTTTGCGGTACTTGCCCAGGTAGGTTCCATCCGCATCCAGCACTGCTGTTGTATTGTGATACAATCCCTGTGCTCTTTTCTCAAAGAGGCTGGCAATGATTACCACGCCCAACTCTTTAGCAACTGAACTGAGCCGGTCAGTTGATGGTCCGGGTATAGGTTCCGCCAATTCAAAATTGGCATAGTCTTCCACATCACAAAAATAAAGGGAGGTAAACAGTTCCTGGAGGCAGACGATCTGTGCGCCTTTCTCAGCAGCCTGTTTAACTCCCGCTATGGCTTTTTGTAAATTTTCTTCCTTTTTGGCGGTACAACTCATTTGTACCATTCCCACCCTTACAGTTGACATTCAGTAGAATTTAGAGCGCCAAATGTAAGAAGAGTTCCCGACTATCAGGAACGTCCCATCTGCTTCAGGAAGGATACATGCGAAGCGATCGCCAGTCTTGTTTTCGGATACTCAATGTAAGGAATACCATACTCAGCGCAAGCCTTCTTGATGATCTTACTGATCTCCGGATAATGCACATGTGAAATCTTTGGGAAGAGATGATGTTCCACCTGGAAATTCAATCCGCCTACCAACCAGCAAACCAGTTTGTTATTGGTTGCGAAATTAGCTGTGGTTTTCAACTGGTGTACAGCCCACTCATCTTCCAGTCTGCCGGTATTCACATCCGGAACCGGGAAAGCAGTATGCTCAACTGTATGCGCCAGCTGGAATACGATACTTAGTACCAGTCCGGCAAACATGGTGAACACCAGGAACCCTACCAGCCAGGGCAGGAACCCTACCATGTAAATTGGCAACCCTACATACAGGAATAGATTGAACACTTTGAATGCCCAGAAGGTGATATGATCACCGAGCTTCATTTTCTTCAGTGGCATACTTCCGATTTTGCTCGCGAAATACTTACTGTAATCGAGCACAAAAATCCAGAGGATGTACAACAGCGCATACAAAAACCAGAAGTAAATGTGCTGGTACTTATGGAATTTATATTTGGGCTGAGTTGTACTCATCCGCATCCATGGCTGGATATCAATATCGTCGTCCAAGCCATCCACATTGGTATAGGCGTGGTGGATCACATTGTGTTTTACATTCCACATAAAGCTGCTGCCGCCCAATACATTCAGGGAGAAAGCAGCTACCTGGTTCAGCCATTTGTATTTGCTGAAACTTCCGTGCGCACCGTCGTGCATGATGTTAAAACCGATCGCTGCTACAATACCGCCTAAAAGCAGGCATTCGAGGATCGCTACCCAGGTTACCGGCGTAAAAAACACCAGGTGCACATAGGTAAAAACAAAAGCAACCAACAGAATTATCGCCTTGGTATACAAGGTCATGTTGCCGGTGGTGGACTTTCCTTTTTCTTCAAAATACTGATTGATACGTCTTTTCAATTCTGCATGAAAGGATTGGGCAGAAGAACTAAACTTTGGAGTAACCATGAGAAAATAACAGGTTCGAAATAAAAAATTAATGCGTGAAGGTACAAAAAACCTTCACGCATTTCACTTGTGTTTAGTCTTTAAACTGTTAATCTTATGTCTCATTTTGGATCAGTGCATCCAGGCTACTGATTCCCAATGTTTTCTGTGTTGTGAACCCTTCCGCGTAACGAACACCGATTCGTTTTCCAAGCATCCGGGCCCGGGCTACAACCGACTCCCTGAAATCAGGTGTTGAGATATAGGTTGCGGGGCCCTCTGTTTCCATATCCGGATTGTAAAACTGGGTGGAATAGGCTTCGATTGCTTTCATCCGCTGCTCAAATACATCGGAAATATCTACCAGCAGATCCGGCTCCTGCAAGCGGTCCTGTATATAATGCAACACATATTTAGGCCGCCAGCGGTCCTGGATCCTGCCTTCCTCGTCTCTGGTTTCTATCTTGATCAATCCCGCAAGGAAACAGGCATCCGCAATCAGTTTACCTGCCCTTCCATGGTCCGGATGGCGATCCTCCAGTGCATTTGCCAATACAATCTCTGGCTGGTATTTACGGATGATGCGGATCAATTCCAACTGATGTTTTTCATCATTGGCAAAAAAACCATCCCGCATTTTCAGGTTTTCCCTTGCATGAATTCCCATGATCCGGGAGGCTTCCGCAGCCTCGGCATAGCGGGTTTCGATGGTTCCCCGGGTACCGAGCTCTCCCTGTGTCAGATCCACGATTCCAACCTTCTTTCCTTTTCGAATTTCGTTGATGATAGTGCCCGAACAGCCCAGCTCTACATCGTCTGGATGGACACCGATTGCCAATAGGTCTAGTTTCATAATGTGCAAATGTAGTGGGTTTAATATCCTACCTTTGCGCAAATTTTGATATATGATAACATTTGATGGGTTAGGACTTGATGAGCAATTGGTTAAAGCGACGACGGCCCTTGGATTTGTAAACCCTACCCCGATTCAGGAAAAAGCGATTCCTATTCTTCTTAGCGGAACCACTGATTTAGTGGGACTTGCACAAACCGGCACCGGTAAAACGGCAGCTTTTGGATTACCCCTTTTACAGCTGATTTCCACTACCGATAAATACCCGCAGGCGCTGGTTGTTTGTCCAACCCGCGAACTCTGCATGCAGATTGTAACAGAAATGGAATTGTTCAAAAAGTTCAAAACTTCCATCAATATGATGGCGGTTTATGGAGGAACTTCCATTGGTGCACAGATCCGCGATATTAAACGCGGTGTTCAGATTGTAGTGGCAACCCCAGGTCGTTTGATCGACCTGATCGAGAGAAAAGCAATCAATCTCGAACAGATCAAATATGTTGTGCTGGATGAAGCTGATGAAATGCTGAACATGGGCTTCCAGGATGATATTGAATTCATTCTGAAGAATACTCCCCAACGCGAAAGCACCTGGTTGTTCAGCGCCACTATGCCACCTGAAATCAAGAAGGTAAGCAAGCGGTACATGAATGATCCGAAAGAAGTGCAGGTTGGAAAGGTGAACACAGCAAACAAAAACATTGATCACCAATACTACATAACGTCTGCACAACACCGTTATGAAGCACTGAAACGCCTGATCGATTTCAACCCGGGTATGTATGGTATCATCTTTACCCGCACCAAACTGGATGCTCAGGAAATAGCGGAAAAGCTGACACGTGAAGGCTATGATATCGATGCCCTGCATGGCGACCTTACCCAGGCACAACGGGATAAAGTGATGGGCCAGTTCCGCGACAAGAGCCTGCAGTTGCTGATTGCAACTGATGTGGCTGCTCGTGGTATTGATGTTAAAGAAATCACGCATGTGATCAACTACGAATTGCCCGACGACATAGAAGTATATACCCACAGAAGCGGCCGTACTGGTCGTGCCGGAAAAACCGGTATCTGTATGTCGATTGTGCATAGCCGTGAGACTTTCCGTCTCCGCCAGATTGAAAAAATTGTTCAGGCGCCATTTAATAAACTGGAAATTCCAACCGGCAAAGACGTATGCAGGAAGCAATTTTTCTACTTCATGGATAAACTGCTGGAAACAGATATCAGTCATGGTAATTATGAAACCTATGTGCCCATGCTGGAAGAGAAGTTTGCCGACATGAGTAAGGAAGATATTCTGAAGCGGGTGGCTGCCATGGAATTTGACCGTTTCCTGAAATATTATGAAAATGCGGAGGACCTGAACATACGCGAAGACCGCAGCAGAAGTCGCCAGCAGGTTGGTAGAGAATTCGGCAGTAGAGGTGATGGACAACGCCGGGACAGAGATGCGGGTCGTGGAAGGAGCTTTGAAGGTCCGGCCAATACCACCAAGCTTTTTGTGAATCTTGGCACGAAAGATGGGTTCTATAAAGCCAGTTTTCTTCAGTTCATTCTGGACATGAGTGATTTGCGTAAAGATTCTCTGGGCCGTATTGATATGAAGGAAATGAACAGCTGGATTGAAGTAGACAAAGCTGCCGCATCCAAGATGATCAAAGCGATTGACGGGAAGACGTACAAGGGTCGCAAGATCCGCATGAACGATGCCAATCGGTAGTGGTTTGGCGATTTGGGGCTTCTAAGTTAGTTTCGCAGATCAGATAACAAAATATCAACCTACAATTAAAATATAGATTATGGCATACGACGTTGTTGTGATCGGTAGTGGACCTGGTGGTTATGTGGCCGCTATCCGTGCTTCACAGTTAGGGTTTAAAACAGCCGTTATTGAAAAGGAAAGCCTGGGAGGAGTTTGTCTGAACTGGGGTTGTATTCCTACCAAGGCATTGCTGAAAAGTGCGCAGGTAATGGAATACATCAAACATGCGGAAGCCTATGGGATCGAAGCAAGTGGAAAGCACAACTTTGAAAAAGTAATTAAACGCAGTCGTGGCGTTGCTGATAAGATGAGTAAGGGTGTACAATTCCTGATGAAGAAGAACAAGATCGATGTGATCATGGGCTTCGGAAAGGTACAGTCAAAAGGTAAAGTGGAAGTAAGCAAGGCGGATGGCACCAAAGAAGTAGTGGAAGCCAAACACATCATCATCGCAACCGGTGGTCGCAGTCGTGAATTGCCAAGCCTTAAGCAGGATGGTAAAAAAGTGATCGGCTATCGCGAAGCAATGGTATTGCCACAGCAGCCCAAGAGCATGATTGTAGTAGGAAGTGGCGCCATTGGTGTGGAGTTCGCGTATTTCTACAACAGCATGGGAACAAAAGTGACCATCGTTGAATTCATGCCCCGCATTGTTCCGGTGGAAGATGAAGATATCTCCAAAGAACTCGAGAAGTCGTATAAAAAATCCGGCATTGAGGTGATGACAAATTCATCCGTTGAATCAGTTGACACATCCGGCACAGGTGTAAAAGCAAAAGTGAAAACTCCAAATGGGGAAGTGACACTGGAAGCGGATATCGTACTGAGTGCAGCTGGAGTGGTAGCCAATATCGAAGGAATTGGCCTGGAAGAAAATGGCATCAAAACAGATAAGGGAAGAATTGTGGTAGATAAGTTCTACCAGACAAGTGTTCCAGGTATCTATGCGATAGGAGATTGTGTACCAGGACAAGCATTGGCGCACGTAGCTTCCAAAGAAGGAATCATTTGTGCGGAGAATATCGGCTATGCTGAGAAGAAATACCATCATCAGCCGGAAGCCCTGGATTATAACAATGTTCCGGGATGTACTTATTGTACTCCGGAGATCGCTTCTGTTGGTTATACAGAGAAAGCAGCGAAAGAAGCCGGTTATGAAATCAAGGTGGGTAAATTCCCGCTGAGCGTTTCCGGTAAAGCGCAGGCTGCCGGTGCTACGGAAGGATTTGTTAAAGTGATTTTCGATGCCAAGTATGGCGAGTGGTTAGGTACGCACATGATCGGATACAATGTAACCGAAATGATTGCAGAAACCGTGGTGGCCCGCAAACTGGAGACCACCTACCACGAAGTGCTGAACAGCATCCACCCCCACCCCACCATCTCTGAAGGAATCAAGGACGCGATTGAAGTGGCGTATGGAGAAGCGATTCATCTGTAGGAAAGTGAGACGTGAGACGTGAGACGTCAGATGTGAGATGTGAGATGTGAGATGTGAGACGAAAGGAACATAATAACAAAAGGCTGCACTTGTTGAGTGCAGCCTTTTCTTGTAATAGTTAGGACTTCATCTGACAATCAAGGTTTTTTTTAGTTTTATAGGGTTAGGATATAGTTAAGCTGATTCCGGATATTGGATCAGCTTTTCTTTAGCTAAAGGTAATGATTCTAAAAAAGTCTGCATAGGCGTTTTGCCATAGCAGTATCTTCCAGAGTGTGTTCGTTCATTGTTATAGAACTGAAGCCAGCTGTCGAGGTCTTGCTGAAGAAGCTCTAAGTTATCGTACATCTTTTTCCTGAACGCTACGGAGTAAAACTCATCTTTCATTGTTCTGTGTAAGCGTTCACAGATTCCATTGCTCTGAGGATGGCGCACCTGAGTTTTACTATGCTCTATTTCTTCCAGTTGTAAATACAGCTCATATTCATGGTGTTCTGGCTTCCCGTTATACTCCGTTCCGCGGTCAGTCAGAACCCGCAACAGCGGTATTTGATGTTGCTCGAAGAAGGGGATTACACAATCATTCAGGATGTCAGCCGACGTAATAGCATGTTTGGAAGTATAGAGTTTCGCAAAAGCTACCCGGCTGTAGGTATCAATAAATGTCTGTTGGTAAATCCGCCCTACACCCTTGATATTTCCAACATAGTAGGTATCCTGTGATCCCAGGTAACCCGGGTGTTCTGTCTCAATTTCACCATGGGCTTCCCGTTGCTCCTTCTTACGCTCCAGTGCCATCATTTGGGCTTCTGTAAGAACAATTCCTTCCTGGGTCATACGGGCTTCTAACGCCTTCAAACGCTTCGGGAAAGTCTCCAAGTCATGCCGTTGCCATACACATCGGATACCCGCAGCAGAGATGAACACACCGATCTTGCGCAGCTCATTGCTGGCTCTTAATTGCCCGGCTATAGCCCATGTACTTACAAGCTTGCGTAACGTTGTTTAACTGCTCGGCTAATTGCAGTAAACCTAACTTTGTTTTGATTAACTTAGTTTCTACTTTCATTTCTGACAGTTTTAAGGGGTTAAACTTTGGTTTGTAGTTACTCTAAAGTTAACCCTAACTGTCAGATTAAGTCGTAGCTAATACACTTTACTTTTATCTATGGCATCCACAATTCTTCCTAAGTGCATCTGACGTCTCACGTCTGACGTCTCACTTCCATACGTCTCACTTCCATACGTCTCACATTTTCACAAACCTCCCCACTGCCTGGTCTGGCCTGTCCGTTTTAATCAGGTATTGACCAGGTGCCAGTTTGCCAATAAGAATGATCACCTGGCTGCTGCGGATGGGCACCTGCATTAGTTGTTGACCCATCATGTTATAAATGAATAATTGCTTCTGTTTGAGTGTTTCGTAATCCGAAATCTCAACCCTGATTTCAGTTGAGGCTGGTACAGGGAATACCTGTAAGGGTTGTGCTTTTATGCTGGCAGGGTCCGGCAGTCCCCATTCCGGGTCAATTGGATCTCCATCTGTTTGTAACGCCAGTCCGGCGAGAATGCTGTTTCTTGGTGCACCAGCCGCAAATACCGAACGCATTTTTTCCCGTTGCCCAAGGGTAAACATATACATGCAACTGTCATCTGTGAGATCCATGTAATTCATGTACATATCACCGTTAGGATCATTTCCGCAGGAATTTAAAATACCCGAAGGACAACCGCGATTATAACTTTTTTGAGGTGGGGTATCGGCAATTCCATCATCACCGCAATAAGCATCTCCCCAGATATGTTTGAGGCCTAACCAGTGACCGACCTCATGCACAGCCACCCGCCCGAGTGTATATCTTCCTCTTTTATTCAATGTGCCAAATATCGTGTGATTTAATACCACGCCATCCAGCTCTGGTGCGTCCCCGGGCATACTGGAATACCCCATTATACCACTCACCATATTGCCAACCCAGATATTCAGGTAATGAGCAGCAGGCCAGGCATCGGATCCCCCTCTGGAGCGAAACTTGATCCGGTTATCAAGAGAGAATTGGTTTACCCCGGCTTTTACACGAACGATTCCTGATGTAGGCTCTCCGGATGGATCCACTTTGGCCAGCTCAAAGCGGATATTGCAATTGGCCACCAGGTGTTTAAAGCGATCCGGAACCCTTACCAGGTCAGCGTTTGCTGCCTGAAAATCACGGTTGAGCGCATCGAGCTGAGATTGTACCTGTTCATCAGAAACAGAGAATGCAGCAGACTCAAGAATATGCACCACAACGGGAACCGTTATGCGAGCAGGAATTTCAAAAATCGGAGCAAGCGGAGAAGATGAAACTGCAGGTGATATAGAGAAGGAAGAATTGGCAATAAGGGGAGAGCCGTCCTGTACACACGCTTTCTGGGCGAATATAAGGGCAGGTATGATCAATATTATTAAGAGTACCAGAATCCGTCTCATGAACAAATCGATTGTTTGGACGGCCAATCATAGCGTGGATCAACAGCAATTCATTGGGTAGATTTCGACAGTAATGGTCAGAGGATATTCGATGAAGAACTGTAAAACAACTGCTTTTTAGTTGAAATTCAAAGATTAATGGCCCTTTTTTAGCGTTTTTTAGACGAATGGAAGCTTTGGGCATCCTACCTTTGCTTTCATGTCTATGAAAAAGAACTCATTTTTCGCGATGCTGGTTTGCTTTCTGGCAAGCGCCTGCAACAATGCTCCGCAGCCTGCAGAAAATAGCCAGCAGCTTCCCTCCAATAATCTGCCCGCTCCTGCAACCATGCAGGTAAATACGGTGAATGTTTTTCCGCATGATGCAAGTTCCTATGTCCAGGGGTTAGTTGTATATAAGGGACAATTGCTGGAAGGCACGGGAGGTAAACCGGGTGTGAATGATTATACATCCAAAATTTCCAAAATAGATCTTGGCTCAGGAAAAGCTATATCCACCCAGCCACTTGACAAGGATTATTTTGGTGAAGGAATTACCGTATTCCAGGATAAATTATTTCAAGTTACCTGGACCGAAAAAAAAGGCTTTATATACGACCCGGCCACGCTCAAAAAAACAGGCGAGTTCCAGATCAAAACCGAAGGATGGGGACTCACCCACGACAGCACCCACCTGATTCTATCCGATGGTTCCAGCAATCTGTATTTTCTTGATCCAGCTGACTTTAAAACTGCCCGCATACTAAGTGTTACCGATCAATACGGTCCGGTTAATAACCTGAATGAACTGGAGTATATCAACGGTTATATCTATGCGAATAAATGGCAAACCAATCATATCCTGAAAATAGATCCTTCAAACGGACAGGTGATAGCCCGGGCTGATTTATCTGGCATGTTGGATTCTATGAAACAACAGTACTTTCCCAATACCGATTACAATAACGGAGATGCTGTATTAAATGGAATTGCCTATGATCCTGCCTCCGGGAAAATCTATATTACCGGCAAACTCTGGCCGGTACTTCTGGAAGTTCGGTTCAACTAGTTTTTTTGATAACATAAATAAGGGAACTCGCTTTCTCACGATCCCCCATGGCAGCAAGATTGGATTTCAATCCCTGCCAAAAAGCTGCAGTCAGGTTGGATTTGCCCTTCCGATAGGTTTCACTCAGCATACTTACATAAAAACTATCAAACCACATTGGCAGTATTCGCAGCACACTGAAGTGGTGTTTTCCCATTAGTGTGCGCATCGCCCTGGGAGAAAAATGATACAGGTGTCTCGGCACATCGTAAGCCGCCCAATATTGCTGATAATGGTGCGCATCACCGGAGGTATAATTGGGTACTGCAATCAGTAAAACACCATCCTTCCTCAATAAACTATGAAACTGATCCAGATATTCATGTAATGCATGAACATGTTCCAACACATGCCAAAGCGTGATAACATCGAAGTTTTCAGCAGGTAGTCGAAACAGTGTATCCGGCTCCTGAAGCAACAAACCTGTTTTAGTTTGCGCCAGTTTTCTTGCATCCGCATCCGGCTCAAGACCAGTTATATCCCAGCCGGCAGCTTTCATTTCCATAAGAAAAGCGCCAGTACCTGCTCCTACATCCAACAACCGGCCGGATTTTTTTTCGCTCTCCCTTTCTACCAAAGTACGTTTGCCTCTTAAAGTAAATCGTCTAACGAGATGGTATAACCGATTTATCAATCCCTTATTGGTATCACTGTGTGATACATAATTTTCAGATTTATAATAAGGGGTGATGGCCGCCTGATCAGGGATATCCTGCGTAAAGCGAAAACTACATTGTTCGCATTCCCATATCGCAAATGCCTGTTTGGATACCGAGAAATCCTGGAGTTCTACTACCGGGTGAATGTTACCACCAGAACAAACCGGGCATGCAGTAATATGAATCGATCCCATACTAGTTATTAATAGTTCTGCTGGTGGAGGGCATTTGGTAGGCCGGAACTTTCTGCTGGCTTCCCCCGCTTTGTTGACCAGCATCCTGTAGGAAGTAATGGTACCCGATGGCAATCAATGCCAGCGCCGCGATAATCAATGCATAGATCCACCAGGAACCCCTTTCAATGAAAACTGCCTCGGACGATCTTTCCGTAAGATCAGATACCACCACTTCACGGTCTCCAACCAGAATTGCATGCTCCGTGTGTTCGTGTATGATCCTGTTAGCCGGAACCGGATCCGGAAGATCAAAAGAAGGCTTCTCAGTTTCGAATGTTATTTCACCTTTATCATCTGAAACAAAACTTCCCAGTCCGGGCCATGCTGCAGATTCGTTATTCCTGATTTTGGACCGTAATGCATAGGCAAATTCATTGTACCATTTTACAGCTTCAAAATCCGGTATACCCAGGTGGTTGGACAAATAACCAAACAGGTCTTTATCCGGCGCATCAAAATATTGATCGAACCGGAATCTGTACAAAGGCGGAAGAATCCGGGCATTCACAAAATCTGTTCTTGCCGGTACCCGCTCCATATGCAGCGTGCCCAAACCAGGAATGCTGATTCGCTTTTGTTGCAATAAATAATTGGTTAATACATCCAGTCTTTCCATACAGGTTCCAATCGGACAAAAAACCGAATTTTACCTGACCCGTCAAAAAATACTTATCAGATTAGCGGTTCAATCTCAAAATCACCCCTCCCAGCACGTTGAAACCATACACCTGGTATTGGTTCCAGCGCTCATACCGATTGTTCAGGATATTATTCATTTGTAACCAGAGATCAATGGATTTAGTAACCTTGAATTCCAATCCGGAACTGAGGTCAAACGCCTTATCTCCTTTAAATGCCAATCCGGATTGATTCCGGTAAGCAGGACCATCCCAACCGATGAAATCTGTTTTGAAATACAGATCATCAATGATTTTCCAGCGAAGGCTTGCATTTACTTCTAGAGGGAACAGTCCCCATGCTTTTTCCTGTCCTTCCACATCGACGAAATTATTGTACGTAATTCCGGAGGTAAATGTTAACTTCTCTCCTTTATGATACCCTATTTCACCGTGCACTGTTACAACATCCATTTCAGGGGCATACACCGTTAAAAAGGTTTTACCATCTCGCAGGTCATTTACAAAAAGGTTTACATTCCGTTGTTTCTGTACACCCAATTTGGCGTTGTAGGTAAAATGTTGCGCCAGCACCCCTTTAATTCCACCATATAGTTCCACTACCCGGGTGTTAAGCAATTGATCGGGTTGTGCAATCCAGGGATTGATGGTTGAAAATCGCTGCATACTTCCCTTATTGAAATATCCGATATAACCGGCCTGGAAGGTAAACTGCTTGTCGTTGGTGGTAAAGTCTGCCAGGATATTGGGCAACATATGGAACACCTTGTTATCCCAGGACGGAAGGATGCCTGTTTGAATAGATACATTCGGTGTTTTCAACAAAAGCGAGGGCGCCAGTTGAAACAGGTTGTTTTTGATGGTTGATTTTCCATCTGCCTTATAATTTGTAAGGTCTCCGGTAAATGCCAGGTTAATACCAAAACTTTTTCCAAAGGTTTTCTGAACCGGTAACTTAAATACGAAATTCTGTTCCCGGGCACTGCTGTCGGCATTATTGTGACGGAAGGATACAACCCTTACAGTTGGCTGATAACTCAATCCAAATTCCGTAGGATTGGTATTGCGTAAGGTAACTTCACCATCCAGTGTCTGAAACTGCTGCCGTAATTCACGTTTGGTGAAATCCAGTGTAGTTGGCCGGTAGCCGTATAAGAAATAATCTTCCCCTTTGAAACCAACCGTTGCCGATACCTGATGATTTTGATTTAGCATTTGTCCGGCTCGGGCTCTGACTTCCGCCATATTATGCTTTTGAAAATCAAGCTTTCCTTTACTTGCGAATACTTCTCCATACAAATTCAGGTATGATGCTTTGCCTTCACCAAAACTGAATCCTGCCTGTGCATAGGGAATATGATTGTTGCCCACGCCAACTTTTACATACTGGCTATTCTTCCAGGGCACCAAAGAGTCAATCTGCATGGCAACCGGTTTCAAGGTTCCCGGCTGGTATGGCAATTTAACCTGCTGAACGGGTATGGAATAACCCAAAACCGGCCTGGTGGTATCAAGTGCCGGCTGTGCGGCTGAAAAGTTAAGCTTTACCGCATCCCGCAAAACCGGTTTAAAGGTGGAGGTTATATCAATGGTTTTTCTTTTGCTGCTATCCTGTGCCATTGCGCATAGTCCCAGGGATAATAACCCTGCTCCCACTACCAGCGATTTTCCAATTACCTGAATAATGCTCATGGAAATACTTTCTTTAGTTGATTCAATTTTTAGCAGAGATGGTATTCTGTTTGCTTTCCGCTTCGGTTGCCTGCTTGAGTTTTTGTTGTGCCATTTCCTTTAATTCAGGGATGGAGGCATTCTCTACAATACTCTGATAAGTTGCCTTTGCATTGAAATAATCCTGCTGTTTCATATAGATATCACCCAGCAGTATATAAGAACGTGTTACCCATTCTTCATAGGAACCGCTTTTATTGATCACTTCAAATGCTGCTTTTTCCGACTCTTTTAATTTAGACTGCTCAAATAAACACCAGGCGATCTGGTACCTGGCTTCCGCACTGTAAGCACCTTTGCCACCTGTCACTGCCGCCTTGTAATATGAAATGGCCAGGTCATAGTTCTTTTCTTCCTGGGCTGCCCGGGCAAGCACCATGTTACTGAGCAGCTTATCATCGCCGCTGGCGCCTTTTGCTTTCAGTAACTCCTTGGCATTTTCCACGGCCTGAGCCCATTGTCCTAATTGAAACTCACTTCGTAACTGACCGCGCATTGCTTCCAGTTTATTTTCCTCCGTGCTTGCAAAATTCTTTAACTGTGCATACAGGCCGGCCGCTTTTTCATATTGCTTAAGATCGAAGAAATTGATCCGGGCCGCCTGCAACAGTGATTTTTCTCCAAACTTATTAGGCACCCGACTAGCCACGGCTTCATAAGCTGCAGCTGCTGGTGCAAATTCTTTTCTGCTTAGATGAATTTCTCCCTTATAATAGTTTGCCTCCACTACATAGCGCCCCTGGGGATAATTTTTCAGATAGGCATCAAACCGGCTGATCGCATTGGTGAAATTTCCGTTGCTCAATTGTATTTCTGCCTCAGCATAAGAAAGTGAATCCTGTTGACTGGTGGAAATATCCCGGCCCATTTTCCTGGCATAACCAATGTATTCACTGGTGCGTCCCTCTTCCACATAAATGCTTCTCGCATTGTCCAGTGCATCTTCCGCCTCCGTTGAATTGGGATATTGTTCCAGTAACGTATTGTATTGCTTTAATGCTGCTTCATTGTTTCCCAGGTTATAATGGGCAATTCCTGCACGCAAATAGGCTCTTGGCTTCAGTGCTTCACTGCGGGCATCTTTCATTACTGCCTGCAGATAAGGGATTGCTTCTTTAAAATCTTCGTTTGCCAGGTAAGATTGGGCAATTTCCATATTTGCATCCGGTATCAAAGAAGAATTGGGGTACTTCTGTTGTAGTTGCTGCAAGAGCCGGATTTTATCGCCCGAATTGGAAATGCCGGCGATCATGGCTTTCTGAAAATTCGCATAATCACTCGACGCCCATCCCAGTTGGATGGCACGATCATACATGGAGGAAGCTTTTTTATAATCACGCTGCATGTAAACCGCATCGGCAGACCGGATATAAGCATCCTGTTCCACCTGAGTTGATCTTGCTGCGGGTGTTTTTATTACAGCATCAAAACTGGCCTGTGCCTGACGGTACAACTCTTTCCGCAGATATGCATAACCCAAATTGTAGTGTGCATTGGTACTGCTGACTTCATTATTGGTTACCGGATTCTTGAGGTAATCGGTATAATATTCAATTGCTTCTTCAACTGCACCGGTACGGTATGCCAGCTCTCCTTTCCAGAACTGGGTCAACGGAAGGATAGCTGTATTATAAGGTGCCTTCAAGGCTTTATCTAGCAACAGATCGGCTTCTGCTAATCGGTTATCATTGATCAGTTCAGTTGCACGACCGTACAAAATGGAAGGATAAAATCGCTTTACCTGCTCCGATGGTTGCCGAATGCTTTCCAGCAAGGTTAGCGCGTCTTTAAAATTGCTTGTGGTGGCCATCACGCCTACCAATACCTCCCGCGCTTCTGCTGCATAACTGGAATTGGGATAAGTAGCTAAAAACTGCTGCAACTCATTTAAGGCAATATCATGGTAGCCCAGTTCGTAGGACAACTTCCCATAATTGAATCTTGATATCTCCTGCTGCGTTGGATTGGAGCTGTTGATGGCGCAAAACAAAAATGCATTTCGTGCATTTGCTTTCTGCCCGGTTTTCAGGTAAGCATCTCCAAGTAGATACATCGAGTTTTGTGCAAGCGAATCTTCTTTTCCAGAAAGTTTTTTGAACCCTTCAATAGCTTTCTCGTATTGCTTCAGCTGGTATTGCGTGTAGGATAATTCATACTGGTCGTACCGGCCCAGTGTATTTCGCTCTGCAAATTTTTCCAGGTAAGGAAGAGCTTTCCCATACTCACCTTTTTCAAACCAGCCATGTCCCACCAGCTTGGATAATTCAAGGTCATAATAGCCTTTCCCTTTTGACAGCCTTCCGCCGGCATATTCCAGGGCCTTCTCCTTTTCTCCGGTTATATACAAAATACTGGCAATATAATAGGGCACAACATCACTATAGGCTTCCGCATTTTCCACGATCCGGAACGATTCCAGCGCTGTGCGGTATTGGCGGTCTCTAAAGGCAATAAAGCCATAATAATAATTGGCATCCACATAATGCTCTGAACTTTTCATCTGGCGTACTGCATCCAGCAGCGGTTTTGCTTTATCAAACTGCTGCAGGTTAAAATAACTGTAGCCCTGGTGAAATTTCAGGGTTGCAACCTGGCTGTTTTCCAGGTTTGTCAGGGATGTCTTTTCGTAAAAATTTACAGCCTGGTAAAAATCTTTCTGGCGAAAATAGTATTCTCCCAGATGAAAACTCATCAGCTCTACCCTGCTTACGTTTTCTTCCAGTTCTGCATATTCTGTTGCCTGCTCCAGAGCGCCTTTTTCATGTAGCATCAAACCGCAGGACAATGTATAAAACCGTAATTCCTGGGAGTTAAGCGCATTATTGGTAAGATCTGGTTCCCGCTGCTGCTGATACAATTCACGAAATATCGGGTAAGCAAGACTGTATTGTCCCTGCTGATAATATTCCTTGGCTTGTTTATATCCGTTCCGGGGATCAGTGAAAAATCCAGTTTGTTGTGCCTGTCCAAATTGAAGAAGGGAACAGCACAGGATCGTTGCGACGAAGTTTCTCACTTGTTGTTGATTTTATTTTCAAAGGCCACTTGAAACCGGGTAAAGTTTTCAAATATTTTAATCCTGACCAAATAACGTTCCAAACAACTGTGGATAATTGAAATCATTAACAATTCTTTCTGTCGAGTGCCTATTTTTGGCAAAAAATCCAGAATGAAAAAACTACTTTCCACCAGCTACCAGGAATGGGCATTTGATACTATGAGCTTTTTGATGCGAATTACTTTCGGAGGTTTAATGCTGGTTGATCATGGTTTTCAGAAATTAACAAAATACCCAAGTCTGCAGAGCAAATTCAGCGATCCTTTTCATATCGGATCCGACTGGTCGCTGATTCTCGTCATCTTTGCTGAAGTGTTTTGCAGTCTGCTGATCATGGCGGGATTGTTTACCCGGCTGGCAGCTATCCCGCTTGTAATTGCAATGGGCGTAGCCTTTTTTATTGCGCATAACCATGACATTAAGGAAGGAGAAAAAGCGGCACTTTTCCTTGTTGGTTTTCTTTCCATCCTGCTGGTTGGCCCTGGAAGAGCCTCTCTCGACCGCATGATGGGAAGGTAAGGAATGTGAGACGTGAGACGTCAGATGTGAGACGTGAGATGTGAGAAGAATAAATTAACATAAGAAAGTGTAAAATGTATATTTCAGAAACCCAGGTACGTGTGCGGTATGCAGAAACCGACCAGATGAATGTGGTGTACCATGGTAATTATGCACAATATTTCGAAGTGGCCCGTGCTGAAAGTATCAGGCAACTCGGATTCAGTTATAAAGACATGGAAGCGATGGGCGTTATCATGCCCATTGTGGAATTGCACACCAAATTTCTACGTCCGGCTCATTACGACGATCTGTTAACCGTGCGTACTACCCTGGCGCATCTGCCAACCAATCACCGGATTGAATTCCAGCAGGAAGTATTCAATGAACACCAGAAATTGCTGACCATCGGAAAAGTGGTACTTTATTTTATTAAAGCTGATACAAAGGAAAAAACATCCATGCCGGATGCCTTATTCCAGAAACTGGCGCCTTATTTCAACACATCCAAAACAGAATAAAGCGATCGAACAGCAGCAGTGCCAGAACCGGTATAATTGTTTACCAGTATGGCAACGACGTATTTTTTTCCATCTGCAGCAGTATGAAAACCTGTATAGGCTCGGGCGCCATTAATGGAACCGCTTTTTAGTTGCATACCGTTATAGAGGGGAAAGGAATCATAAAATTGCCTGTGCCAGCTTTGTTTGGTGGACCAGAATATAGCAGTTGCCAATGCATTTGCTGTAACGCGGTTTTGTGGAGATAATCCACTGCCATCCATCAATTGAAGCGCACCCGGTTCGATACCTATGGCTTTCCAGAATGCAACCAGGTGCTCTACTCCGGCTGCTGTTGAAGGTGTTTTTCCCATCTTACGGGCCAGTTCTTTTATCATCGCCTCGCCATAAAGGTTGATACTTTTCCGCATGAACCAATATACCAGTGAGTCCAGCCGGGGCGATGCTGTTTTCGCGAGCGTTCCTGTCTTTCCTGATGCTGTCCCCCCGTTTTCATTGGAGAGTTCTATTCCTGCATCCGAAAGCTTCTGTTTAAAAGTGGCGATGAACTGAGAAACCGGATCGGGCATTGACCCGGATATTGAAAAAGCCTGCTCCCCCAGGGGAATCGTGCCTCTTATTACTCCCTGATTTGAGCCAGGAGCAAGATAGATATAAGCATTATCGCCACTTCCCTTTGCGCCGGTTGTTAAAACAGATCTCAGTTCCACTCCATGCAACTCAGGTTTGGTACGCAAAATCCGTACAGGATCCCCGATTTTTTGTCCGGCTGCCAATACCACATCATACTGGTTTTCCCTCCAGTTCAGGGAACCTGCTCCAGCTCCATAATAATTACCGATATCCTGCCAGATCCATCCATCCGGTATGCGTTCCAAATCCGGCTCCTCTTCACTTAGCAGGATACTTCCTGTTATTTTTTTTATGCCTGTTGCTTTCAGCGCTTTTATCCAGGCCTCCCAGAATACGTCTTCTTTGGTAGCTGAATACCTCCACGAACCCAGGGAAGGATCGCCTCCACCCCTGATCAGCAGATCTCCATCCAATATCCCTTCCCTGATTTCACCCCGGAAATCAAGTCGGGTTTCGAAACGATAGTCGGGTCCCAGGGATTCAAGAGCAGCCATCGCCGTTAATACTTTCAGTGTACTGGCTGGTGCCAGCCCCATCTGTTCATTGTATTCATACACTGGTTTACCGGTTACTCCATCCAAAACAGATAGGGCTACAGCAGCATGTTTCATACTCGGCTCTTTGAGCAACGCCTGAACTTTTTGAGAAAGCCTAACAGGCACCGTTTGCGCCTGCATCGAAATACCAATCAATACAGAACCAACACCGCTCCAGATTTGTTTCCAACTCATCCGGCAATTTAGGAAGAATTGCTGCTACCTTTACGCATTGAATCAATTGTATGGAATTACTGAGAGCCAGTATTATTACCATTGGCGACGAATTACTGATCGGTCAGGTTATTGATACCAACAGTGCCTGGATGGCACAGCAATTAAATCTGGTAGGCATCACCGTTAGCAGAAGGGTTGCCGTAGGAGATGAATGGAATGCCATCTGGTCTACACTCGACGAAGAGCTCGAAAAATCCGATATTATACTACTTACTGGTGGCCTCGGCCCTACCGCCGATGACATCACAAAACCCCTGCTCTGTGAATATTTTGGCGGTAAATTGGTCAGTGATCCGAAGGTACTGGCACATGTTACCTACCTCTTTGAAAAAGTACTGAAACGACCCATGATTGAACGGA
Organism: Flavihumibacter fluminis; assembly: GCF_021491375.1. GTDB lineage: Bacteria > Bacteroidota > Bacteroidia > Chitinophagales > Chitinophagaceae > Flavihumibacter > Flavihumibacter fluminis. Next base: position 604,349 of record NZ_JAKEVY010000002.1, on the reverse strand, counting down.
ATATCCGGCAGGCAGATGTACCGGATGTGTGCACCGTGTTACACAATCGGAATGGTACTGCTCCTGGTATGTGGTTTGAAAAAAACAATAAGATTGTTGCTTCGCTTCCTGGTGTGCCGCATGAAATGAAGGGTCTGATGAGCGATGAAGTGATCCCCCGCCTATTGCAGCACTTTCAGCCTCCTGTTATTGTACATCGCACCCTCCTTACTGCCGGTATTGGTGAATCCTTCCTGGCAGAACGCATCAATGCTTTTGAAACCAGCCTGCCTGCTTTCATAAAACTGGCTTACCTGCCGAATTACGGAATGGTACGACTCAGGCTCAGTGCCTCCGGTTATGATAAAGAAACCATTGAAAAAATCATGGAGGAGCAGTTCACCTTGTTGCAGGAGCAAGTGGCAGACGTGCTGGTCACCAACAAGGATGAATCCATGGACCAGGTGGTTGCCCGGATGTTGCTGGACCGTAGAGAAACCCTGGGAACAGCAGAAAGCTGCACAGGTGGTTATATCGCTCAGCTGCTTACTTCAGTTGCCGGCAGCAGCCGCTATTACCTGGGCAGTATCATCAGTTATGACAACCAGGTTAAAAAACACCTGTTAGATGTGCCGGATTCTACCCTGGAATCGGAAGGTGCGGTAAGTGAGGCTACTGTTATCCAGATGGTCAAAGGGGCATTGGCAGCTCTCAAAACGGATTATGTTATTGCTACCAGCGGAATAATGGGTCCGGATGGTGGATCCTCCAGAAAACCGGTTGGTACAGTTTGGGTGGCTGTTGGCAATCAGGACGAAATCATCACCCAGCAATTTCATTTCCGGTTCGACCGGCGCAGGAATATCGAACTAACCGCCACCAACGCCTTTAACCTGTTAAGAAAATTTATAATCAGTCGGGGTACGGAAAAAACTAACAGTCATTAACATTAATACTGAATCCTTACCTTTGGCGCACAAATGATGAATGCTTATGGCTCTAGTTGACCTGGTAATGCCTAAAATGGGAGAAAGTATCATGGAAGCCACCGTGCTGAAATGGCTGAAGAACCCTGGGGATACGGTGAAGCAGGATGAAACCGTACTGGAAATCGCAACCGATAAAGTAGACAGTGAAGTTCCCAGTACGGCGGACGGAGTGATTGAAGAGGTATTGTATCAACCCAATGATGTAGTTCCCATTGGTTCTGTTATTGCCCGCATCCGTACCAATGGTGCGGCAGCTGAAACGTCGGCTCCGGCTATTGCTGCTCCCATAGAAGAGAAAGCACCGGAAGCAGTAGCTGTTCAAGTTGCACCACCTGCTTCGGTTGTTGAACCAGTTGTGGCCACCCATCCGGAACATACCATAACTGGCAATGGTAATCGTTTTTACTCGCCGCTTGTATTAAATATTGCAGCAAGTGAAGGAGTTTCCATGAGCGAACTGGAACAGATTCCTGGTACCGGTAATGAAGGACGTGTAACAAAAAAAGATATTCTTCAGTTTGTTCAGAATAAAAAATCAGGAACACCACAACCTGTTGCTACACCAGTACAACAACCTGTTGCTACAAAACCTACAGAACCTGCTCCGGCTTCAAGCCAGTTGATTGAAAGAACCTCCGGTTCTTATGGCAATAATGTAGAGATCATAGAAATGGATCGCATGCGCAAACTGATTGCCGATCACATGGTGAAGAGCAAGCAGATAAGTCCGCATGTTACCAGCTTTACTGAAGCAGATGTGACTAACCTTGTTTTATGGCGCGATAAAGTGAAGTCGCAATTCATTAAACAGGAAGGTACCAAGATCACGTTCACACCACTTTTCATTGAAGCCATTGTTCGTTGCATAAAAAAATATCCGCTGATCAACAGTAGTGTGGAAGGTGATCGGATCATCGTAAAAAAAGATATCAATATTGGGATGGCTACTGCCCTTCCCTCGGGTAACCTCATTGTACCAGTGATTAAAAATGCCGACCAGCTCAACCTGGTGGGACTCACCAAACAGGTGAACACACTGGCAGATGCAGCGCGTAACAACAAACTCAGACCGGAAGATACACAGGGCGGAACCTTTACACTTACCAATGTGGGCACATTCGGAAGCCTGATGGGTACACCGATCATTCCGCAACCGCAGGTAGCAATCCTGGCCGTTGGAGCAATTAAAAAACGTCCGGTAGTTATAGAAACCGAACAGGGCGATTCCATCGCGATCCGGCACATGATGTACCTCAGCATGAGTTACGATCATCGCATCATTGATGGCAGCCTGGGAGCTACCTTCTTAAGCGCTGTTGCCAGAGAACTGGAACATTTCGATTCGCATAGGGAAATCTAAGCACACACATAGAGATCACTGCGGAGAGGGCTGACCATACTTGGATTGAACAAGTGTCAGCCTTTTTCCTTTTTTGGTGATGATATACAGATTATCATACGCCGCATCCGGCAGGTCGTTCAACAATTGCTCTCCGGTTAATCCATTGACCAGATCATCTACCGTATTGCTGTGACCAACGATCAGCGTGTTTGATTTCAATGCTTTAAACTGATTGATCAGGCTGGAGTCTATTCTGCCATATGTTTGAATAGTCAGTCCTGCCTGTGCGGCAGAGGGGGTTGCCGTTTCCCTGGTTCTTGTTGTGTTGGTTGAATAGATCGCGCCAATCTTCTCTCCTTTTAATCGTTCAGCCAAATCCTTTGCACGCTGTTGTCCTGCATCTGATAAGGGTGGATTACCAGCCGTTTGCATGGTAGTGCCACTACTTTCCTGCGCCTTCTCCGCATGCCGTACGATATAATATTTCTGATAACATCCCGTTAGTAAAAAAGTAAGGAGCAGCAATGGCAGGACTGATTTCATAAACGTTGTTTTAACAGCAATTTCAGTAAATTAAGGAAAATAAGTTCACCATGAAAACATTATCCCAAACCTGGTTTGCCGAAGGATATATTGATTTCGAACTGAAAAAATATACCCTGCTTGCTTATCTGCAGGAAGTTAACCAGCACTTCAATGAAAACCGGCTCTATCCCCAATTGGCAGATATCATCTTTCATTATAACAACCTTGTTCAGTTCAGGGAGAATAAAAAATTTCTGCAGGAACAGTTTCCCAAACGCCTCACAGGCATCCAGCTTGAAAAATTGCAATTACTCTATGAACAGATGATTGAAGACGATGAAATGATGGAAGAACTTGAAAACATCATTCACTATTCAACCGGCAAGATGAAAGACACGATTCGAAGTGGTACAGAAATCTTCGAATTTGTAGAAGACAACATTCAGATTGAACCGGTAGGGATCATTCCACTGGAAAACAAAGAAGGTTATTTTTTCCTAAGTACTACCAATAGAAAAGAAACGCTAATCTATTACTACCGGTTAAGTATATTCGAAAAACACGACGAACAGTATCGGGCCATCAAAACAAATTTTGTAGCGGAATGGCATCGCAGTATCAGTAATACGTTTGAGCAAATGAAAGGATTACTGATAAAAGAAAAGAAAGAACTTCCCAATCCGGCGGTGTACACCATCTGTTCAGATCTTTCTTTTCCTGTAGAGGAAACGCTTTTACCTATAGCTAAGCGCTGCCTTGTGCGATATATCTCTTAGTAGTCGAGGCCCCAGTTGATTCCTTTCAGTGTTGCCGGCACTCCTTCTTTCATCCATACCGGTGCAGGTGCACCTTTCAGATAATGATCGAAGAATTGAGCCATACGGATGGTCCAGTCCTTTCTATTTCTACGTTCATTGATTCCGTGTAATTCATCATTGTAATTAATCATCCACACCGGTTTGCCTAACCTGCGTAATGCCGTAAAATATTCAATGCCCTGGTACCAGGGTACGGCATCGTCCTTATCGTTGTGCAACATCAGCAAGGGCGTTTTAACTTTGTCAGCACGGAAAAGCGGACTGTTCTTAATGTATAGTTCAGGTTTCTCCCAAAGCGTGGCACCTAGCCTGCTTTGGGTCTTTTCATACTGGAATTGGCGACTAATGCCTGTTCCCCAGCGAATGCCTCCATACGCACTGGTCATATTACTAACCGGTGCACCTGCTTCTGCTGCTGCAAACATATTGGTTCGGGTAATCAGGTAAGCAATTTGGTAACCTCCCCAGCTATGTCCCTGTAATCCCATTTTTGTGGAATCCACAAATTTGAACTTCGACAAATACCGTGCAGCCGATACAACCGAATTATATGCATCTTCACCAGGCTGACCGGTTTTATAATAAATATTGGGATCAAAAACCAGGTAACCATTGCTGGTGTAATAGGCGATATTAACAGAAGCCCTAACTGGCATAGGTTCTATATAATTATACCTCCTGTCCGCATTCTTTTCATAGAAATAAAAGATCACCGGATATTTTTTTGAGGCATCAAAATTCTCTGGTTTGTAGAGTAGCCCTTCACTCATTTTTCCATCCAGCATTTTCCATTTATGAAGTTCCACCGTAAACCAATTGTATTGCTGCTGCTGTGGATTGAGTTCACTGACTTTTCGATGGGCTGTTGCGTTTTCGGCTTCGTTTAAGCTCGTCAACCAGAGATCCCTGGCAGACGGCATTTCTTTTACAAACAGCAGTTCATTACTTTTCTTCGCTTTGATCGCACCATCCACTACTGATGGATGGATTAAAGTAGCCGGATTACCTGCTATAAATGCAGCACCCATTGTATAGGTTTTCCATCCGTATCCTTTTGAAACATTGTCAAACAATTGAAACAACAAAGACTGACCATCTTTCAGAAAGCGCTCTTCGCGATCCAGCACTTCATTCCGAATGCTGATTTTATTTTTTCTGCCCCATCCCTGGGTCAGTAATTTAGCTGTTTCCTTTCCATTCGGATCCACTACCCAAATATCATATTTATCGTAGATGTACACTTTCTCATCCTTTTCCTTCCATCCCATCAATCCATGCGGCGGCGCATCTGAAGGTGTATCATGCTCTTCATCATAGAGGGGAACTGTAATTGATTTTGTAATAACCGATTTTAGGCCAGACTGATTTGAATAGCTGATCCAGTGCTTCTGTATCGGATCATACCAAAGCACAAAATTTCCACCGGGCGACAAACGTACAGTTCCGCGGTTAGCCCGCTCTGTAATCAGCTTGCGTTTCCCGGTTTTTATATCCACCAGGTATAAACGAACCGCACCATCCTGTTTCCATTGTTGTTCAACCCGGTAACCCAGGTTGCTCATTCCCAATGCATGGGTTGCATTTCCCTCATCACCCGGCATCACAGTTTCGCAACTATCATCAGCCAGCTGCAACCAGCTTCCTGTTTCCTGATCCCATACAGCCAGCCAGCTTTTTCTCAGCTCATTGGATAGATTGACCAATTGCTGTGGTTGCAGATAATCATCTTTATAATTCCAGACATCCAGTTTAGCCGTTTCAAATTCAACCAGGCTGGTATCCTTAACCGGACGATCAGGAGCGAGTCCAAAGAAAAGTCGCTTACCATTCTGGCTGAAATAATTCGAGAAATCCGGACTGATGACCAGTTGCTTACTCATCCCCGGTGAAGATCTGTTGAGCAGCTCTTTTGCTTTACCCTGACCCGTTTCAAAATAATACAACTGGTAATATTTTTTCAGCGCTTTTGCACTGCTATCTTTTTGAATTACAAAAGCAAGTCGATTACCTGCTTCTGAAATGGCAAATGATTTTGCTTCCTGGAAACCGGACAAGATGGTATCAATCCGGTTATTGGTAAAATCCTGCCACAACAGACGGGCTTCACTTAAGCTGTCATTATTCTTTCTGCTCTGTTCAATTACCAATCCCTGTCCAAATTCTGCAAACTTATATTCCAATACCAGCTTATGAATCCATTCTTTACCTGTACTCAGATCGCGAACAATCAATTCTGTTCCTTCTTCAACAGACTCGGGCTTTTTGCCAGTAGCCTGCGGTTTGGCTGGCTGGATAGCTGCCATGCCTTTAATCCGTGCTTCATTTACTTTATTACGCAAACTATCAGAGACACGGTTCAGGCTGTCTGCCATCTGCAACATACGCTGCAACCGGGTAAGTGAATCCGTAACAACTGGCCGGGGAGATACGGGGCTAGTTTTCCATTTATTGTAAGCAAGGAAGTGGCCGCCTTTTGGCGGCATCTGGTAAGATTTTACTTCTGCAATCCGTTGCTCGGTACCTTTCTCCAGATCAAGGATTAACAGGGAATCCTTAGGCATATCATTTGGCCCTTTCTTAAGAATTCTTGCCTGACGGGTGTCCTTAAAAAAAGGCTTGATACGCGCAACCAAAAAGCGACTATCATAGCTAAACATCGCCTGGTAACAACGTGGAAATTGCCAGGATTTATCTCCACTGGTTGACTTGATAGATAAATGCCCATCGCCTTCCTGAACTACTACCGTATAAGCGAGCCATTTGCCATCACTGCTCAGGATTCGTTCACCAATATTCTGCCATTGATCATAAACACTATGATTCAATGGCTTTTTTTGGGAACTGGCAGGCAGATAGCTAATCAGAAGGAACAGAGCCCAACAAAAATTCCGCATGTGTGTACTGTTTAGTAGCTAAAATTAAGCAATCCGGTTTATCGATGTGCTTTCCAGACGCGAAACAACTGCAGTAAAACGGCTGATACAATAATAAGCAGCCCAATATAGAAATGTAACCCAAGTACTGCATTTTCCTGGAATAGAAAAAAAGCCAGCAATATGCCGTAAACCGGCTCCAGGTTATAGGTAAGATTTACAGTAAAAGCAGAAATATATTTAAGGGCATAAGAGGATAAATAAAATGCCCATACCGTACAAATCAGTGATAACACGAGCAACCAACCCCAATCCGTCCAACTTGGGGTAAGCACCGTTGTCGGAAAAAAATAAAAATAAACAGGCATTAAACAACTCAATGTAAGAAACCCTCCTGTGAGCTCATAGGTTACCAAAGTTTCAACCGTAACCTTCTTCAGCAGGATTCTGTTCAACACAGGAAAGATGGCCCCCAGAAAGGCCGATATCACCCCGATAATAATACCGGTTTGGTAACGGGTATCAAATTGAAAAATGATGAATATGCCAAGAATCACCAATAAGCCCAGTGCCAGCTCCTGCCAGACCGGTTTTTTCCTCAGCAATAAAGGTTCTATAAGTGCGGTAAAAAATCCGATAGCGGAAAAACAGACCAGCGTAACTGATACATTGGAATATTTTATCGCTCCATAAAATGTTACCCAATGTATGGCGGCAATGAAACCAACTCCGAAGATGGCAGCCAGTTGCGATAATGGAATTTTTTTGATGGTCTTCCGGAATACTGCAATGAGCCAGAGTGCGAGCGCACTTAATAGCAGCCTGTAAAATACGATCAGTGCCTCATTGAGTGTAATCAATCTGCCCAGGACACCTGTAAAACCTGCTAGTATAACGGCGATATGCAACCGAATAAAAGCTGTTTTCATGCGGCAGCTTCTTCTTCATTATTTTTCATCCGGTTATGATAGTCTTTAAACAGACTCTCCCAGCGAAGTTTCAGCACCCCGAGAACACCTTCCTTTACTATGCCTTTGTGCATTTTGGATACACCATACTGCCTGTCCTCAAAGATGATGGGAACCTCTTTTATCTTAAATCCTAGTTTCCAGGCGGCAAATTTCATTTCTATCTGAAATGCATAACCGAGAAAGCGAATCTCATCCAGATTGATTGCTTCCAGTACTTCCCGTTTGTAACAGACAAATCCTGCGGTAGTGTCTTTTACAGGCATCCAGGTTATAATGCGGGTATACCAGCTTCCTCCTTTTGATAAAAAGATCCGATCCCAGGGCCAGTTTACAGTGCCACCGCCTTTTACCCACCTGGACCCTATCGCAAGGTCGGCCCCTCCTTCTGAACAGGCCAGGTAAAGCCGCTGCAGGTCTTTGGGATTGTGTGAGAAATCGGCATCCATCTCAAATATATACTTGTACCCTTTGGCCAGGGACCATTTAAAGCCATGTATATAGGCAGTTCCCAAGCCAAGTTTACCGGTACGCTGTTCCAGGAATAACTGACCTGGATACTGTTGCTGTAAACCCTGTACAATCTGTGCAGTACCATCCGGCGACCCATCATCTATTACCAATACGTGAAAATCCTGTTGCAGCCCGAATATAGCCTGCAGGATGGAAGAAATATTTTCCTTCTCGTTGTACGTAGGTATGATGACTATCTTTTCCAAAAACGGAGGCGAAATTAATTGAATTAAGGCTTCTTCAGCAGGGTCCTGTTTAAAATTTCAGTCAATTTCTGTTTGGTATGAAGCGGGAAATCGCCCTTCATCATCCAGTCGTAATACTGTGGCTCTGATTTTAAGACATCAGCAACAGGGCGGCCTTTATGTTTACCAAAATTGAATACTTCCACTCCATTTACCATAACGAAGCGACGGGCGAAATCAACGATTTGTTCTTCCCCAATGAATTTAATGATGGATTCCACTGAATCGCCCAATTGCGGATACCGGACCAGTTGCGCTTCCAGCACTTCCCATGTTGCTGTTGCATCCACTTCTGCGCTGTGCGCACCATCCAATGTCTTATTACAATAGAATTTATATGCTGCACTCAGCGTACGCTGTTCCATCAGGTGAAAGATCTTCTGAACATCCAGTAATCTGCGGGAACCTACTTCAAACTCAAGACCTGCGCGTAAAAACTCTTCCACCAGCAGCGGAATATCAAAACGATTGGAATTGTATCCGGCCAGATCACAGTTCTCCATGAATTGCTTCAATTCATTGGCTACCTGGCGAAAAGTCGGTGCGTCTTTAACCATTTCATCTGTGATGCCATGTATGTCTGAAGCACCCACCGGGATCGGCATTTCCGGGTTAATTAATTTCCGTTTATTTGTTCTGCTGTTGTCCTTTCCGATCCTTACGATCGCTATCTCCACAATTCTATCGGTCCCCAGGTTGGTGCCGGTTGTCTCAAGGTCAATAAATGCTATGGGTCGCTGTAATTGTAATGGCATGGCGCAAATGTACACTTATTGACAGTTTGCCCAATCAGCTCCTGTTAACCATACCATAAATTATTAATAATTTGTATGTATCTACCCTTTTTCACTGGCAGATTGGACTTAGGTATGTAATTTGCAAGGGTATATCCATAAATCTGGAAATCATGAAAAAATTGTTGCTAGTTATTGGATTGGCAAGTTTGCTTGCTGTGGGTTTCAGCTCTTGCACAACTTCAAGAGGTGGTTGTAAGATGTCTTCCGGAATGATAGGTTATTAAATAGCTATTACTATGAATTGGAATATGCTCTCCAGCCTGGAACAAATTGAAATAATCCGGCAGGCTTCTCTCCATAAACCCCAGGTTATTTTTAAGCACAGCACACGCTGTTCGATTAGTGCCATGGCAAAAAACAGACTGGAAAAATCAACTCCACCGGAAGGCATTGATTTTCATTATCTGGATCTGATTCAATATCGTCCAGTTTCCAATGCTGTAGCTGATACCTTTGGTGTTGAACATGAATCTCCTCAGATTCTCCTGATTCGGAATGAATCTATTGTTTATACTGCGAGTCATATGGGGATTTCCATGCCTGAACTGGAAGCCGCAATTAATTCCGTGCATAATAATTGAGTCGGAGTGTCACCGGCAATCCCGCGTTTTCACTTAAGGTATAAAACCCTTTCAAATCAGTCTTGAAAGCAATGGCTTCTCCCTGAGGCTCAAGTGCCGGTGGTATCGAAACCGCTTCCCGTTGTAACGCCGCTTCAACAGATTCACCATTGTTTCTTTTCCAGTAAAAGATTCCTGTATAGGTCCTCAATAACAATTCCTTTCCGTCTCCTCCAATAGCTGCGCCTGTTACTGTTTCCAGTTTGGTTGCTCCAGCGAGTACAGCTGAATTCAGTTCATTTGTTTTATAGGGGTAACGCAGTACAAAAACCTTTGCAGGCTTTTCTTTGGTTACCAATAGGATATCTTTTGAAGAAGGGTCAACCAAAATGGCTTCCGTATTATGTGAAGCTCCATCACCATACACAAACCGGATTTTAACGAGATTCTGTACGGTTGTAACTCCTGCTCCGGGCTCTTCGATCCGGTAAATGGCATATTCCGAATACTGGCTCGCATTGTCGCCGGTTTCAGCAATGTATAAATACTTTAGTGCCGGATCGGGTCCCGCGCCAATTGCAAGATCTTCCCAATCACGGTTTTCGGAACCTGGCAGAGCAACTGCTTCCTGTAATTCACCGGAATGATTTACCCGGAGCAACTCATTCCCATTTTGGCTGTCCTGAATCATCCAGATAGAACCAGGCTGAGTATAACTGTCTGCTATACCGGATACTTCCCCGGGAAAATTCCCCGGCAACAGCGCACCTACAGGTTCTTTAAACAAGGGTTGAATAGTACCTGATTCACCCGATTTGGTACAGGAAAGTAAAAAAACAACCAGCACCAGGCCAGTAGTTTTAGGGAATAACTGCAGCATATTAGTAAAAATAATTACTTATATGCTGCAGTCAAATTATTGGAACAGTAATTTCTCAATAGTTTCCACCCCGGTCTCCGTATTTCTGACTTTCAGGAAGTAAACACCTGGCTTCATGGATACTTTACGCTCGAGTGTAACGGTTACAGGTCCGCCTACCGCTTTCTGGGTCTGGTACAATACCTGGCCGGCAACATTCATGAGATCCAACTGATACAGTCCCGGTTGATTTGCCTGGAACGCGATATTCACAACATCCTTCACCGGGTTTGGATAGATCCGGATTGGAAGTACCGCTGACGCTTCCGCTTTTAATTTCACCAGGTTGCTATAGCTTACTCTGCCACTCTTATCAATGGCTTTGATCCGGTATTGGTGTAGTGGCCCAGTCAGGCGGTCATCGGTATAACTAAACTGAGTTCCGGCACGATTTCCTGTTACGTTTACTTCACCTATCACCTGGAATTCGTTTGTTACAGGATGCAGTCGCTCTACCTGGTAACGAACGATATCACCGGATTGTAAATGATTCCAGGTCAACTGGTGTGCTTTCCGGATGGTTTTACCATTCAGTTTAATCTTATCAGATAATACGCCTCCGCAATTTCCGGTTACGTTGTAATAGCTGAGTCGGATCAAACATCCGTTGTTTACAGATACTTTTGATACATATTCACCTATTCCGTCAGGCTCCAGGTAAGGAATCATATACTCCCGATCTGTACTTACCAGCACACTATCAGTGTCAGATAATTTCTGATACCATTCATAACTGGCATTGGGGAAAACCGGTACAGAAAGGGTAACATCCGTATAATAACAGTCTGATTGTGCAGTTACAACGATATTCTGCAATGGCAGTACGCTGACATCATTCAACGTTGCATTACCACAGTAGTCCACTACTCTCAAACGAACCAGGGAATAGCTGCTTCCATTATTGATATTGAAAACCGGACTTGCCTGGGGTGGTGCAACGATTGATGGTGCTGCCGGAACACTTCCGATAATTTCATACATGAACGGTGGAGCCCCCCCTGTTACGTTGGCACCTACGCTGAAGGAATTGTTATCACACTGGTAGGAAGCTGATTTATCCAATTGAGGATATTGATAAGCACCTACCACCACGGTGTCGTATCCTTTGTTGTTACAACTTCCCGGTAGATTGTATTGAATTACATAGGTGGCCGGTTCCAGATCCATCCATTTATAAACCGCTACGGATCCGGTGTTATATGGCATGTTCACCACATTACCATCTTTTCGAATGATAACTGGACTAATAATCCCAAGATTGGAACTAACGGTTACGGTTAACTCAGAAGAACCATTCTGATTCACACCAGAGGGACATTTGGCTGTTACCTGCAGATCACTATTGAAGGTGCTCATCACAGGTGTTACATTACTACTGGTAGCACTACCGCAATTATCGGTTAATTCTACCCGGTACTGCTGACCTCCCGGTAACATATCCAGTTCATTCGCCCATAAGGTGGTACTCCAGCTGGTTACGGTTGCAACCAGCGAATCCTCGGGTGTATAAACATTGATAGTATAAGGGGCGAATCCATTGGATGCAGTAACCCTGATATTGGTTTTGTTAAACACACAGGATGGTTGCGCAAGAAGGGAGATACCTGGAGAAGAACGACGCACTTCCAGACAACGTGTAATCGTTGTATCATAACAGTTATCCCGGATTCCAATACAATAGGAACCATACGGAAGATTAAAAAATCTGCCGGTAGTGTTCGATGCCACTACATTATTCGCAGAATCCCTAAGGGTATAAGTTGGTGAGCTAAAATTTGACACCCATTGAATTTCTGCGTTAAAACCTGTACAGGTTCTATTAAAGGCCCGGGCGCTACCTGCATTTGGAATATTTTGCGTTACTGTCATGCAACGTGTAATCAATGTATCGTAACATGCCGGATCGTTTTGTACTTCCATACAGTAGGTACCATAAGGTACATTGCTGAATACACCATTGGTATTGGTCCCAATTACGGTTCCACTGCTGTTTTTCAAACGGAAGAGTGGATTGGAAAGATTAGTCAGTCCATTCAGACTCATCGTAAATCCGGTACAACCCCTGCTACCAACCTGGAGAGATCCAACAGATGGGATATTGGGAGTAACTGTTATACAACGTCGTATCGTTGTATCATAACAATTTACGTCGTTACGGATATCCATACAGTAGGAACCATAAGGCAGTCCGGGGAATACACCAGTGGTATTACAACCAATCAGGGTATTTGCAGCATCGTACAAACAATACTGAGGATTGGTCAGGTTGGTTTGTCCGCCTATACTCAGATCAATGGTAGAACAATTTCTTACCACATCCAGTTGTGAGTTAACAGACGGTGGAATTGGCAATACGGTAAAACAACGTTCAATTGTGGTATCATAACAGGCAGCATCATTCGTAATGCGCATGCAGTAATTTCCGTAAGGAATGTTTCCAAAGCTTCCGGTAGTATTACATGCAATTTGCACACCGGCCTGGTCGAATAAACAAAATTGTGGATTGGTAAGATTGGTTTGTCCGCTTATGCTTACATCCACGTTGTCACACTGAGGATCACTCACTGTTACACTGGCTGCTACGGAAGGAATGAGGGGTTCTACTGAGAAACACCTGGTGATGGTGGTATCATAACAGCCATCCTTCACCTCAATACAATAGGATCCATTAGCAAGATTGGGGAAACTTCCCGTTGTATTACATGCCAATTGTACACCGGCACTGTTGAACAGGCAGAAATTGGGATTGGTAAAATTCACCAGTCCGCTTACAGAGGCGGAAACCTGATCACAACTCACTCTGTTTAAACTGACATTCGGGTTCAGGCTCAACACTGGTTGAGCCAGCACAAAATTGCGGGTGATAGTTGTGTCAAAACAGTCATCACGTACTGTGATGGAATAGGTTCCTTCCTGAATACCAGGGAATATTCCTGTAGTATTACAGGCAATCTGAACATTACTGCTGTTGAACAGACAATAGGTTGGATTGGTCAGGTTGGTTTGTCCGGTGATAGTTGCTGTGAAACTATTACAGGACTGGAAAGAAGTAGCCACAACATTGGCAACTGAAGGAATACTATTATCAGACCAGTTCACTCCTCTCACATTACCGCAAGCGTCTTTTGCTACCAAACGAACAGATCGACGTGATTCAAGGTCGTATGTAAATTGATAACTGCTGTACCAGCTGGTATCACCAGGGCTATTGACCACTCCATACTGGAAGGTATCGAATACCGATGAGCTTGTATTGGAATTACCTCTTGAATCACGCAGCCTCAATTCAAAATTGGCATCCCGGCAATTCACTCTGGCTCCACTATGGTTTTCAATCCACCAATCGTATGCAAGTACATTGATACGGCGTGTCTGAATACCACCACAGGAGTCCTTCAATTCAATGGCATACTCTCCACCAGGCAAACCGGTAAAAACTCCAGATGAATTGGAAGTACCAACACCGGCCGGTGAAGGAGCGACAATTGTAAAAGTGTAGGGAGCCCGTCCACCGGTTTGATTGTTAACCGTGATTGTTCCGTTGCTGGCGTTCAAACAGGTTTCGTCTGTTTTAGACAGGTTGAAACGGGGATCCTCATAAGTTCCCGGAATTACAATATTCTGTAGTTCTGCTACACAATTGGTGGTTACATCCTGAACCAGTACGGTGTAGGTGCCTGCAGATAATCCGGAAATAGTTGTCGAGGACGTATAGGGCGTAGAAAGAGGCCCGGTTACGCGATAATTGTAATTACCCGACCCACCTGAAGCAGCAACCGTAATAGATCCGGTAGCTCTGCATCTTGATTCCTGGGGTACTGCTGAGTTAATGGTCAGAGTACAGGCCTGTGACCAACCGACCTGGTAAAATATAAGGTTGAGTAATAGGGATAGAAATAAGTATAGTTTTTTCATAGTCGGATTTGGATACGAGGATATAACGTTAAAATTCTAACTACCGTCGAAGAAATGAAAGCTTTTATCGAAAATTTCGACGAATGGATGCCCAAATTGAGTACTAATACCTAGACATTGTAGAAATTTTACGAGGTTCCTGATAAGTACCCTGATTTTTTTTGTGCTGGTACAACGGAAGGTTATTGAATGCTGTCAAAATGGGCACAACCATTTGAGATGAAAGCCCTTCTGTTAAAATTCACATTCGTTTTTGCCCTGGTAATTTTTTCCGGCAGCCTCGTGATATCAGGTGCAAATGCCGGCATTATATGCAAACAAAAATCCTCTGTCTGTTCAAAAGATGAACAAACAGAGGAAGAAGTTCTACCGGTTGAATTATCCGGAGGCCTTAGCCTGGCATTTTTATAAAGTAGCTTTTAGGTGTGCTCAGGTTTCCTGAACGAACCCTTTTTTCACTGCATACATTACAAGTCCGGCCATTGATTTAGCACCGGTTTTAGTCTTTAATTTATCACGGATTGCTTCTACGGTCCTGGGACTGATATCCACGATATCCGCAATTTCTTTGGTGGTCTTCTCTTCACACATCAGTTTCAAAATCCGGATTTCTTTTTCCGAAAGTTGGGCATCCATGAGATGTTCAGGCTCATTTTTACGCGTACGCAAACCAGTCAGTAACGCTTTATTGGTGAGTTCGTTAAAAAAGAATTCCTGTTCATAACAGGTCTTTATAGCCTGATAGATGGTTTCCGAATCAGAGTTTTTGGTAAGATAGGAATTGGCACCAATTTCCATTAGTTTGGAGATCATGGAATGATCATTGTGCATTGAAAGAATAATCACTTTTACATGCGGATTAATCTTACGTATCTCAGGAAGGGTGCTAATTCCATCCATGATTGGCATCTGGATATCAAGCAGGATCACATCCGGCTCAATATGTTTCAGAAGGTTCAAAAGCTGCATCCCATTATCCGCCTCTGCAATCAACTCTACATCTTTTTTCGCTGACAGGGCAGTTTTAACGCCAGCGCGAAAGAGAGCATGATCATCGGCAATCGCCACCTTGATAGGATGGTTGGGGTCTGGTTTTTTCATACGGTGAATTTTACTATTGGTGAAACCCTGCTATACAGCAGATTTCGGTTTGCAAGATGTAAAAAATCCGGAATATCCACTATAGTAATTCTACGTAAATATATGTGTGCGGAATCTACCATGCTGGGGATTTTTCATAAAATTAGCCTTTTTCCCATCGTAACTATCCTTTCTGGCAGTCGAAATTTTACGAAACAAGCAGTAATTACCGAATCCCCAAAATTCAGCAATTCCGCTCTTGTACCGGGCCTTCAGGCTTACTACATTTGTATCAGAAGTTGATTGACGGGAATCGCAACCTCCAACCATCCAATGTCCAGTAACAACCGTCCAGAACTCTTTCAATATCTTATGAAACCGACGAATCCAATGTCAATCAACTTTCTTTTCTAAGATCCATGAAAATCCACGGCAATTGATCTCTTCCGCCGTTTTCCGACCCCACCACCCCAATACCCTGTAAACTTTTGCCCTCAAGGGGAAACCAGCTCTTTTAAAATTTTATGCCTGCTTTGAATGCAACCGGTGCGTAGTAGCGAAGGGGGAATTAAAACCATTTGGCCAAATAAACGGAGTGAATGTTTATGTAATCAGCAGCCAACCTTCTAGGTTTACTTATTCCATGGAGCATTTCAAGGCAGGCTTTTTTGTTTCCAGCCATAAAAAAAGGTGCAGTGTTGAACTGCACCTTTTGTATTTGGAATCCTTTCTGTATTACTGAGCACCTTCGCCTTCTCCGCCTTCCAGCTTCTTCTTGAGTTCAGCCAGCACACCCAGGTCACCAAGGGTAGCTTTCTCCACCTTACTCTGGATATTTTTAACAGCCTTCTTGGTTTTGTCGGCTTCTGCTTTAGCTTCCTTCTTGATTGCTTCTCTTTCTTCAGCTTTGGCAACTTCCCAGGTACGGGCATGGCTCACCACGATCCTCTTTTCATTGCGATCGAATTCGATCACCATGAACTGGTTGGTTTCATCCGCATTTACAGAACTACCATCTTCTTTAGAGAGATGACGGTTTGGAGCGAATCCTTCCAGGCCATATGGCAGCTGTACGATCGCACCTTTATCGTCCTTGCGGATAACAGTTCCTTCATGCACGGTACCGATAGCAAAGGTATCTTCCAATGCATTCCATGGATCTTCTTCCAGTTGCTTGTGTCCGAGTTGAAGTTTGCGATTTTCTTTATCAATGCCCAGGATGATGATCTCGATCTTCTCACCCACTTTGGTATACTCAGAAGGGTGATTAAAACGCTTCAGCCAGCTGAGGTCACTGATATGGATCATGCCACCGATTCCAGGCTCGAGTTCAACAAATACACCGTATGGAGTAATGTTCTTCACCAGTCCACTGTGACGGCTGTCAACCGGGAACTTGTTTTCGATCTCATTCCAGGGATCAGGAGTCATTTGCTTGATAGAAAGGCTCATCTTGCGAGCGTCTTTATCAAGGGTAACGATTTTCGCTTCGTATTCATCACCCAGTTTGAAGAACTCCTTCGCATTGATCGGAGTATTCGCCCAGGTAATTTCACTAACGTGTACCAGTCCTTCTACGCCCGGCATAATTTCCAGGAACGCGCCATAATCTTCGATATTCACTACTTTACCTTTCACAACATTACCTTCCGCAATGTTCTCAGGAAGCACATCCCAAGGATGCGGAGTGAGTTGCTTCAGACCAAGGCTGATGCGTTTTTTGTCGTCGTCGAAATCCAGTACTACCACATTCAGCTTCTGGTCCAATTTCAACACCTCTGAAGGGTGGTTGATACGTCCCCAACTGATATCGGTAATATAGAGCAGACCATCGAGGCCACCCAGGTCCATGAACGCACCGAAATCGGTAATGTTCTTGATAGTACCTTCCAGTACCTGACCTTTTTCGAGTTTGCCCATGATCTCTGCACGCTGTGCTTCGATATCGCTTTCGATAAGTGCTTTGTGAGAAACAACCGCGTTCTTGATGGCTTCGTTTACTTTCACCACTTTGAACTCCATGGTTTTACCAACAAACTGATCGTAATCAGTTACAGGCTTCACATCAATCTGAGAACCTGGCAGGAAGGTTTCCATACCAAATACATCCACGATAAGACCACCTTTGGTTTTGCTGGTAACAGTTCCGGTAACAATTTCACCGGTCTTGTGAACCTCAACAATTTTCTCCCAGGCACGGGTAATACGAGCCTGCTTGCGGCTGAGATGCAGATGACCCTGGCGGTCTTCTTTTTCCACCACCATCACTTCCACTTCATCACCGATTTTCAATCCCTGCAGATCACGGAATTCGTTCAGTGAAATCAGACCATCACTTTTGAAACCGATATTCAGTACTACGTCGGTTTTAGTTAAACCAACAACAGAACCTTTAATCAGTTCTCCATCTGTAATGGATACGAAAGTAGCTTCGTACACTTTGTCGTACTTCGCTTTTTCTTCTTCCTTATAGGAAGCTACATTGCGCTTGTCGATGCTCCAGTCAAAATCGTCGTGAGCAGTCGCTACCGGCGCCTCAGGTGCAGTTGTTGTCGCTGTAGTTGCTTCTGCCGGGGCAGCAGCAGACTCCTGAGCATCAGCGTTTAATTGTTTAGCAAAAATGTTATGAAACATAGAAATTTCCCGATGGTTTTATTCGGGCCTGCAAAGATAGGCAAAATCCGCTTCCATCGGCCTTTTGAGCCTATTTTTTAACGATGTTCTGGGCAGCGAGCCAGCCACTGGTCCAGGCATGCTGAAAATTGAACCCTCCCGTAATTCCATCCACATCCAGCACTTCTCCTGCGAAATACAAACTGGGGCTCAATTTACTTTCCATCGTAGCGGGATTTACCTCTGCAAGACTTATCCCTCCTGCTGTTACAAATTCCTCTTTAAAGGTGGTTTTGCCTTTGACCTCCAATTCCATAGCTGACAGTAACTTTACCAGTTTATTTTGCTCCTTTGCGGGTAATTCTCCCCATTTGGTCTCCAGGCCAGCACCCGCTTCTGAAATCAACCATTCCCAGAATCGCTGGGGCAACCCAAATGGATTCCGGTTCTGGATTTTAAGTGCTCCTTTTTCATTCCGGAATTGGCGAATAAACTCCAGCAAAGACTGTTCGTGGTAGCCTGGCACCCAATTGATCAGTAACCTGAATGTCCAGTTGGAAGCAGCCAATTGCCTTGCTCCCCAGGCACTTAGACGCAGGATAGCCGGGCCACTTAGCCCCCAATGTGTGATCAGGACCGGTCCATTTTCCTGGAGTTTGGAACCTTGTATTTTCACCTGTACCGGGTCCACTACCACTCCCATCAGGTCCCGGATCGGATGTCCTGGCAAATTGAACGTAAACAAAGACGGAACTGGTTCCTGAATACTATGCCCGGTTACTTTCAGCCAGTCGAACTGCTGTGCCTTCGGATAACCGCCTGTTGCTATACAAACCTTATCTGCAATTAGCTCTCCGCTATTTGTCTGAATAAGCCATTGAATACCTTTTCTTTCCAGTTTTTTTACTTCCTGGTTCATACGAATCTCCACTCCTGTTTTGTCGGCTTCTTTCAAAAGACATTCAATGATGGTGGAGGAATCATTGGTTGTCGGAAACATCCTGCCATCGGCTTCCACCTTCAGCAGAACGCCCCTCTTTTCAAACCATTGAATGGTATCGGATGGACTAAAATACCCAAAGCTCTTTTTCACAAACTGTTCCCCCCTGGGATAGCGCTTTGATAAAGCAGGCACTTCAAAACAGGCATGTGTCACATTACACCTTCCTCCCCCACTGATTCTGACTTTAGATAACAGCTTTGACGATTTTTCCAGTATGATTACCCGCAAAGAGGGATCAAATGCAGCGGCATTCACCGCACAAAAAAAACCGGCCGCGCCCCCTCCTATTACTACCAGGGTTCTTGTTTTCATTCCGGCAAAAATAGGTATATACTGTGCTTCAATTAGGCAAAAAGAGCGGACTATCCGGATGAAACGTATCATAGAAGAACAGCGCCCTTAATTGTGGTATTCGGATGTCATCGATCGGTTCGGGCATCAGATCCTGGACCAGGAACCGAAGCATTTCCTTCCAGGATAAATGCTCCGGGAATACTACGTCAATGAAATTCAGGTCCAGCACCTGTAACAGTTTTTCCACTTCTATGGAACAATCCTGCTCCGTTTCAAGATACTTCAACACTGGTAACAAAGGCTCACCGATAAAATTGTGTACTGTTGTCTTTTTTAGTGGATACTGGCTTTCAATAGACAAAACCATTTGTAAAAAAGCATGCTCCATTTCAGGGCTGGCATCGCTATCAATATGAACTACTGCCCCAGTTTCAGCCAGCAAGCGAATTTTCAGTAGCTCATTTTCGAGTTTTAGTTGTTGGTCCTTTTTCATTTTCCATGTTTTGATGATAAATTCTTACATCGGTGTAAACATGGGAAATAAAAAAAACCTGGTCAGGAGTGAAATCACCCAATCTGACCAGGTTAATACACGCGTAAAAGTATCAGTCCTTCGTAAACAAATTAGTATTCGCCTTCTCCGCTGCTTCAATCTCTTCAAAACTGGAAAGAATATCAGCTTTTCCTCTGCGCACGCAAATTGTATGTTCAAAATGTGCAGCCGGTAAGCCATCTTTTGTTTTCACTGTCCAGCCATCTTCTTCATACCACACTTCCTTCACACCCATGTTAATCATGGGCTCAATAGCAATTACAAGGCCGTCTTTAAGTTTGGCTCCACTACCTCTTTTTCCATAATTGGGCACTTGGGGTTCTTCATGCAGGTGTCTGCCCAAACCGTGACCAACCAATTCCCGAACTACCCCGTATTTGAATTTTTTCTCAGCATATTCCTGGATAGCAAACGAAATATCACCCACTCTGTTACCCGCCACCGCTTTTTCAATTCCAAGGTATAGAGATGTTTTGGTTACTTCCAGTAACTGGCTCACATCATCTGTAATAGTACCTAACGCAAACGTATAAGCGCTATCTCCATGAAATCCATTTTTATAAACACCTACATCAACAGAAACGATATCTCCATCGTGAAGCGGTCGGTCATTGGGAAATCCATGAACAACGGCATCGTTCACGCTGATACAACAGGTAAAAGGAAAACCTTTGTAGTTTTTAAAAGATGGCACTGCCCCATGATCCCGAATAAAGGTTTCCGCGACCTCATCAATTTGAAGGGTAGTCATACCAGGTTTAAGTACACTGGCAACATGTGCAAGAGTTTTACTTACCAGCAAACTGCTTTCACGGATCAGTTCAACCTCTGCACTGGTTTTATAATATATCATATGTCAAAAAAAATTCCCGGCAAAGGTAGTCCATTGCCGGGAGTTATATTAGTTAGCGTATGTCTAATTAAATAGTGGTGGTGCTAACCGCCTGGCGCCCCTGGATCCGACCACTTTTCATCAGTCCGTCGTATTGGCGCATGAGCAGTTGTGTTTCAATCTGCTGTAAAGTATCCAGCACAACACCAACCATGATCAGCAGCGAAGTTCCTCCAAAGAACGATGCAAATCCCTGCGTAATTCCAAGGCGCTGTGCGAAACCGGGAAGGATACCAACCAATGCCAGCAATACCGCACCTGGTAACGTAATCCGGTCCATTACAGCTCCGATGTAATCAGCGGTTTCCTGGCCCGGTTTAACGCCGGGAATAAAACCGTTGTTCCGCTTCAGATCCTCAGCAATCTGCTTGGGATTGAAGATCAAAGCCGTATAGAGGAACGTGAATCCAATTACAATTACTGCATAAATTACCATGTGCCAGGCATCTCTTGGATCAGAGAAGATTCTTGCAATACCCTGACCAGATTCAAAGCTGGTGTAAGAAAACAGGGTTGGCAGGAACATGATAGCCTGTGCGAAGATGATAGGCATTACACCAGCACCATTCACTTTCAGCGGGAGGAACTGACGGGCACCGCCGAACTGCTTGTTACCAATGATCTGCTTAGCATATTGAACAGGGATCTTACGAACACCCTGAACCAATACAATCAAGCCCATGATAATAGCAATCAATACAGCGATTTCAATTACGAAAACCAACAATCCTCCACTGCCGCGGTTGCTCTTGGCAGCCCATTCCTGGATGGCAGACTGAGGCAAACGAGCCAGGATACCAACCATGATGATCAGGGAAGTACCATTACCCAACCCTTTATCTGTGATTTTTTCACCCAGCCACATTACGAAAAGGGTACCTGCTGTAAGAACGACAGTAGTTGATAACCAGAAATAGGGAGCATAGGAAGCCAGCATAGCTGCGCCGTTAACCTGATTCAGGTAAGCAACATAAGCGCCCGCCTGTACTGCAGTTACAGCAACTGTTAAATAGCGTGTCCACTGGTTGATTTTTTTACGGCCGCTTTCTCCTTCTTTCTGGATCTTCTGCATCTTCGGAACCAGGATGGTCATAAGCTGCATGAAGATGGAAGCAGAGATATAGGGCATGATACCCAATGCAAATATGGAAGCCTGGGAAAAGGCACCACCGGCAAAAGCATCAATCAATCCGAGTGCTCCGGATTTGGCAGTTTCGGTATCAATTTTATTAGGATCCAGACCGGGTAACACGATGTGTGCACCGATCCTGTAAATTAGAATAAGCAGCAGTGTGGTTATGATCTTACTTCTTAACTCTTCAATGCTCCAGATATTCTTCAGCGTCTGAATTAATTTCTTCACGGATTTCTGAAATTTAAGTGAGCCTCCAATAAAAAAAGGACGCATTTTTCCAATGCGTCCGGCAAGATAAAGAAAATTACTTTACAATTTCAATAGTTCCGCCTACCGCTTCAATTGCTGCTTTAGCTTTGTCACTGGCAGCGTTTACTTTGAAATTCAGTTTGGTTTTCAACTCACCAGTACCCAGAATTTTAACTGAATCAGTATGAGCGATCAAACCATTAATATATAATGTTTCCAGGCTGAATTCAGTCAGGTTGTATTTTTCTGCCAGCTGATCAATCTGTCCGAGGTTGAACACCTTAAACTCTATACGGTGAATATTGGTGAATCCGCGCTTGGGAACACGACGTTGAATTGGCATCTGACCACCTTCGTGTGCACGCTTGGATTTGTAACCTGCGCGGCTTTGACCACCCTTATTACCCTTTGTAGAAGTACCACCCTTACCGGATGCTTCACCTCTACCTAATCTTTTTTCTTTGTGCGTAGCGCCTTCTGCTGGCTGTAAATTGTGCAGTTTCATGTTTTTCTGATTTTAAACTTTCGGGGAATCACCCCTCGCATTAATGTGAAAAGTGAAAAGTGAAAGGCGAAAGGCGAAATGTGAGATGTGAAACGTGAGATGTGAAATGAAGTGGTTTTCTTCCGTTTCACGTCTCACATCTCACTTCTTATTACGCTTCTTCCACCTTCAACAGGTGTTCAACTTTACGTACCATTCCCAGGATCTGAGGGGTGGCTTCTACCTCGCGGGAGGAATTCATCTTTCTCAGACCGAGCGCCTTCAGGGTCAGCTTCTGACTTTCGGGACGATCGATGGCACTTTTAACTTGTGTGATCTTAATCTTTTTCATCTCTATTCTGATTGGGAGATTATCCATTAAATACTTTCTTCAGGCTAACGGTACGGGTTTTAGCAACCTGTACGGGTTCTTTCAGCGTAGCCAGCGCTTTGAAAGTCGCTTTTACCACGTTGTGCGGATTAGCGGAACCCAGGCTTTTTGCCAATACGTCGGTGATACCTGCACTTTCCAATACAGCACGCATGCTACCTCCGGCAATTACACCGGTACCATGTGCAGCTGGCTTGATCAGTACTTTCGCAGCACCTTCTTTTGCCAATTGGTCGTGAGGAATAGTGCCATGCATTACAGGAACCTTGATCAGGTTCTTTTTGGCATCTTCAATACCCTTCGTAATTGCTTCCTGAACTTCTTTGGCTTTTCCGAGTCCGTGACCAACTACACCATTTTCATTTCCTACCACAACCAGTGCAGAGAAACTGAAGGAGCGACCACCTTTGGTAGTTTTTACAACCCGGTTGATTGCAACAACTTTCTCCTTGAGCTCAAGGTCACCGGCTTTTACTTTATTTAAAATTACTTGTGCCATTTATTGCAGAAATTAAGTTGAGTTTAGATTTTTTGGAACGATGCTTAGAATTGGAGTCCTCCTTCACGAGCACCATCCGCAACCGCTTTAATACGGCCATGGTACAAACGACCACCACGGTCAAACACTACTGTTTCCAGTCCCAGTGCTTTTGCTTTGGTAGCAATTGCTGCTCCCAGAAGTTTACCTTTTTCCGTTTTTGTAACTTTCTGAGCAAGGATGTCTTTGTCACGGGTGCTGGCCGCTGCCAGTGTTACTCCATTTTCATCGTCAATCAATTGTGCATAGGTTTCTGCGTTACTGCGGAAAACAGACAGACGAGGCTTCTGAGCAGTACCAGACACTTTCTTACGAATGCGGTACTGGATCTTCTGTCTTCTGATTGATTTTGTTTCCATTTCTGTTTATTTAGAGCTCCGATGCTGCCGGAGCCGTTGAACAATTTAAATTTATTTACCAGCAGCTTTACCAGCTTTCTTACGTACCACTTCACCCACAAAGCGAACACCTTTTCCTTTGTACGGCTCAGGCTTACGGAGACTGCGGATTTTGGCAGCAACCTGACCAAGCAATTGCTTATCAGAGCCTTCCAGGATAATTTTAGGGTTCTGTCCTTTTTCAGTTACAGTAGCAACTTTCAATTCTTTTGGAATTTCAAAAACGATATTGTGAGAGTAACCGAGTGCCAGGTCCAGTGTGTTACCGGTATTGGCAGCTTTGAAACCCACACCCACTAATTCCATTTCTGCTTTGAATCCATCAGTTACACCTTTTACGAGGTTTGCCAGCAAAGCGCGGTACAAACCATGCAACGCACGGTGACGGATCTGATCAGTTGGGCGTTTGATCAACACTTCATTTCCCACAACTTCGACGTTGATATCGCGATCAATCGCCTGCTTGAGTTCACCCTTAGGACCTTTAACTGTAATCACATTGTCCTTTCCAACAGTGATGGTTACACCTGCAGGAACGTTAACGGGTTTTTTACCTATACGAGACATGTTTAAAAAATTGAAAGTTTATGTTTGAGTCTGCTGATCGGTCAGACGGGTATAGGACGCCTTAATGTATCAACAGCCAGTTATATGTGAATTGCGCAATGTTGCCATTGCGCAATAAGTATCTTAGTAAATGTAGCAAAGTACTTCGCCACCTACATTCTGTGATTTCGCTTCCTTATCTGTCATAACTCCCTTGGAAGTAGAAAGAATTGCAACACCGAGACCATTTTTAACACGGATGAAATCAGCAGGTTTGGCATACTGACGAAGACCGGGACGACTAACCCGCTCCAGGCTCTGAATTGCAGGCTGCTTGGTAGAGGGATCGTATTTTAAGGCAATCTTGATGATGCCCTGTTTGTTATCTTCTTCGAATTTGTATTTAAGGATATATCCCTTATCGTACAGAATTTCGGTTATACGCTTTTTCAGGTTAGAAGCAGGAATTTCCACGATACGATGACCAGCCATTTGTGCATTACGAATGCGGGTCAGGAAGTCTGCTATAGGATCAGTAACCATTGTCTAAAATAAGTTTGATTGATAATTGTTTTACAATGCGATATCCTAGCTGATATCAACAAATTTTCTCTCCTGCCGGAAATTTCCTTACCAGCTGGCTTTCTTTACTCCAGGAATCTTTCCAGCCAGGGCCATATCACGGAACATAACCCTTGACAATCCGAAATAACGCATGTAACCTTTCGGACGGCCAGTCAACTGGCAGCGATTCTTCAAACGAACGGGAGAAGCATTCTTCGGCAGGCTATCAAGTGCCTGGTAATCTCCGGCAGCTTTCAGAGCAGCACGCTTTTCAGCATACTTGGCTACCATCGCCTCTCTTTTCCTTTGTCTGGCTTCTACTGATTTTTTTGCCATATTATTAGTTAAAAAGTAAGTTAAGCGTTTTCTCCTCTTTTGATATTACGGAACGGCATTCCCAATTCTTTCAGCAATTCATATGCTTCTTCGTTGGTTCCTGCAGTAGTAACAAAAGTGATATCCAGACCAGTGATCTTGTTCACTTTATCAATATCGATTTCCGGGAAGATGATCTGCTCGGTAACACCCAGGGTGTAATTACCACGGCCATCAAAGCTTTTCTCGCTGATTCCCTTGAAATCACGTACACGTGGCAGAGATACAGAGATCAGGCGATCCAGGAATTCATACATCTTCTCACCACGCAGGGTTACACGCGCACCAATTGGCATGTTCTTACGCAGCTTGAAGTTGGAGATGTCTTTCTTAGACATGGTAGCTACAGCTCTCTGACCGGTAATGGTAGACAGCTCTTCTACTGCAATGTCAACCAGCTTCTTGTCAGCCACAGCGCCATTGACACCACGGTTCAGACAGATCTTGGTAAGTTTGGGAGCCTGCATTACAGTGCCATAGCCAAACTTCTTCATTAAGGCAGGTACAACTTCTTTCTTGTACTTGTCTGCCAGTCGCGGAGTATATTTAACGGTACTCATTACTTAATTACCTCCCCTGATTTTTTAGAAACACGAACTAACTTTCCAGCTTCACGGGTACGCTTCACCTTGGTGGCAGCACCAGCTTTAGCATCCCACAACATAATGTTGGAGATATTGATGGCAGCTTCCTTCTTTACGATACCACCTTTGGTGTTCTGTGCAGAAGGCTTCGTGTGTTTGGTGATGATATTCACCCCTTCAACGATCACGCGACCTTCGTCAACCATTACTTCCAAAACCTTGCGGGGTTTCTTCAGATCTTTGTCGTCGCCGGCAATAACTACCACCGTGTCGCCTTTTTTAATGTTGTATTTAGCTTTGAATCTTGTGCTCATGTAGATTCTGTTTATCTATTTTTCACTTTTGTTTTCTGCCCGTGCTCCCTTAATCGGGGCGCAAAGGTACAATTATAATACTTCCGGAGCAAGAGAAATAATCTTCATATATCCCTTGTCGCGCAATTCCCTTGCTACAGGTCCGAAAATACGTGTACCACGAGGTTCATCAGAGTTGTTCAACAACACAACGGCGTTGTCATCAAACCGGATGTAGGAACCATCTTTACGGCGCAGTTTATTTTTGGTACGTACAATTACCGCTTTGGTAACGGTACCTTTTTTGATACCACCTGCAGGAATGGCGTCCTTAACAGTTACGACAATCTTGTCGCCGATCTTGGCATAGTCCTGGCCGCTGTTACCCAACACGCGAATAACCAGCACTTCCTTGGCTCCACTGTTATCAGCTACATTCAGTCTGCTTTCTTGCTGAATCATCTTTAATTAATTTATTCAATTAGTAATGTAAAACAGAGGGATTACTTCACTTTCTCTACGATCTCCACCATTCTCCAGCGCTTTGTTTTGCTGAGCGGGCGGGTTTCCATGATTCGTACCAGATCACCAATGCTGCACTCGTTCTTTTCGTCGTGTGCATGGAACTTGGTAGTCTTCTTTACGAACTTACCGTAGATTGGGTGCTTCACCTTTCTTTCAACGGCAACGGTAACGGTTTTTTCCATTTTGTTGCTGGTTACATAACCAATCCTTGTTTTACGCAAATTTCTTTCAGCCATTGTTATCTTTTTTAGCTTATTCGCTTTTTGAATACACCTGGGCTACCTGATCAGGCAGTTGCCAGTTTTTTGGTTAATTCCGTTTTCAGACGGGCAATATCCCGGCGAAGAGAACGGATGCTCATCGGATTCTCCAGCGGAGTGATCGCATGAGCGAACTCGAGCTTCTTCAGACGCAGTTCATCTTCCTGAATGCGAGCCTTCAGATCAGCCAGGCTCATATCTTTCAGGGTGGCTACGAAATCGGTCTTCTTTGACATCGTATGGTCGATTTTGTTGTTATAGCTTAGGATTGCAGTTCACGACGAACTACAAACTTTGTTTTAATCGGTAATTTCTGAGCAGCCAGTTCCATTGCGGTCTTTGCTACCTCTTCAGAAACGCCGTCGCACTCGAACAGAATACGACCGGGCTTTACTACAGCAGCCCAATGATCAGGGTTACCTTTACCTTTACCCATCCTTACTTCAGCGGGCTTCTTGGTAACGATTTTATCAGGGAAAATGCGGATCCAGACATTTCCTTCCCGCTTCATGGAACGGGTCATTGCCTGACGGGCACTTTCAATCTGGCGATCCGTCATCCACACTGTTTCCAGCGCTTTCAGACCGAAGGAACCAAAGGACAGGCTGGTGCCACGTTTTGCATTGCCTTTCACAGGCATCTTCTGCATCTTCCTGTGTTTTGTTCTTTTTGGCTGTAACATCTTATATTAATTTGTCAATGTTCTTTTTAAAATCAGATTCTGTAAAGTCTTCTCACGTCTCACGTCTCACGTCTACTTGGGTATTAGCCTCTTCGGCGTCCACCGCCTCCGCCGCCGCGGTTACGGTCACGATCACCACCACCTCTGCGGTCATCACCTCCCCTGCTCTCACGACGATCACCCATCGGACCACTGTCTTTACCTCCGATGAAATTCGGGTTCAGATCACGCTTGGCCAATACTTCTCCTTTACAGATCCAAACCTTGATACCAATTTTACCGTATACAGTCAGTGCAAACACATTAGCGTAATCAATATCCATACGAAGTGTATGCAAAGGAGTACGACCCTGTTTGATTTCTTCTGAACGGGCAATTTCTGCTCCACCCAAACGACCGCTTACTTTCACTTTGATTCCCTCAGCACCCATACGCAACGCAGAGGCAATCGCCATTTTGATGGCACGCTTATAGTTAATACGGTTCTCGATTTGCTTGGCGATGGTGTCGGCAACGATGTTGGCATCCAGTTCAGGGCGACGAATCTCCAGAATATTTATCTGAACATCATCTTTACCTGTCAGCTTCTTCAATTCTTCCTTGATGCGATCTACCTCGTTACCACCTTTTCCTATGATGATTCCAGGCTTGGACGTATGGATGGTGATAATCAGCTTACCCAGTGTACGCTCAATAACAATTTTAGAGATTCCTCCCTTGTTAATACGAGCCATCAGGTAGGTACGGATCTTGTGATCCTCAATCAACTTGGTCGAGTAGTCTTTTTTACTGCCAAACCAGTTGCTTTCCCAACCGCGGATGATTCCCAACCTTGCACCAATAGGATTTGTTTTCTGACCCATTTGTTTGGTATATTAAGTTTATACGATTGAATTATTTAGTATCTACAACTACAGTTACGTGATTGCTACGCTTGCGCACACGGTAACCACGACCCTGGGGAGCCGGACGCATACGCTTCAGCGTTCTTGCACCGTCCACAAAAATGGTCTTAACAACCAGTTGGGTCTCATCACCACCTTCGTTTGCCTGCTTCCAGTTGCTGATGGCACTTACTACCAGTTTGCGCAAAGGAACAGCGGGATGCTTGGCATTGTGCTCCAGCACAGCCAGCGCCTTTTCTACTTCCATGCCACGCACCAGGTCAGCCAATAAACGCATCTTTCTGGGCGATGTGGGGTAATTTCTCAGTTTAGCTACTGCTTCCATTGTTTTATGATTCTTTAACCCACCCTGCCGGAAGCAGGGCGGATCATTTATTTAATTACATTTTCTTGCTAGAGTGTCCTTTGAAGTTGCGGGTAGGAGCAAATTCACCAAGCTTGTGACCTACCATGAACTCCGTTACATAAACCGGGATGAACTTGTTGCCGTTGTGCACTGCGAACGTGTGACCAACGAAATCAGGTGTAATCGTTGAACGGCGACTCCAGGTTTTGATAACCCCTTTCTTGGATTTACCTTCGGTCATATTCAACACCTTCTGCTCCAGTTTTACGTCTACGTAAGGACCTTTTTTAATTGAACGAGCCATATCTAAATTTTAGAATGCTGATTGATGATTGTAGATTATTTATTGGCTAACTTCTTACCATTCTTACGCTGGATAATCAGTTTGTCAGAGCCTTTGTGCTTACGGGTCTTCAGACCTTTTGCATACTTACCGGTTCTGCTTCTCGGATGTCCACCGGATGCACGACCTTCACCACCACCCATCGGGTGATCAACTGGGTTCATCGCAACACCACGGTTACGCGGTTTAATACCTTTCCAACGATTTCTACCAGCCTTACCCATGCTCTGCAGGTTATGATCGCTGTTTGATGCTACCCCTACGGTTGCATAACAGTTGATCAATACTTTTCTCAACTCCCCTGAAGGCATTTTCAATACAGCGTACTTTTCTTCCTTGTTGCTCAGCTGTGCAGATGTACCAGCACTGCGGGCAATCTTTCCACCCTGACCAGGCTGCATCTCAATATTATGTACTACAGTACCCAGCGGCATGTTTTTCAGCATGAGCGAGTTTCCGAGTTCAGGAGCAACTGCGTCACCACTGATTACTTCAGCACCCACCTGCAATCCCTGGGGAGCCAGAATATAACGCTTCTCACCATCTACATAATTCAACAGGGCGATAAAAGCAGAACGGTTCGGATCGTATTCGATAGAAGCAACCTTTGCAGGAATGTCTTTCTTATCGCGTTTGAAATCAACCAGACGATACATTTTCGCATGACCACCGCCAATGTAACGCATGCTTCTGCGTCCCTGAGCGTTACGGCCACCGGTACCACTCTTTTTCTCCAACAAACTCTTCTCAGGCTCGTTGGTTGTAATTTCAGCATACGCGTTTCCAATTCTCCAGCGCGTACCTGCTGTCATCGGTTTATACTTTCTTAATGCCATCTTCTTATTTTTTGCTGCGAACTTTTCAGCGTCGCACTACTTTAATTATTCTTGTTTCTATTCGGTTTTTCGTCTCACGTTTCACGTCTGACGTCTCACCTACTCTTAAACTGCTCCGTACAAATCAATTGTTTCACCTTCAGCCACGGTTACCAGTGCCTTTTTGTAAGCCGGCTTACGGCCCTGGATGAAACCAGCTTTTGTAAAACGGGTTTTGTTTTTACCGGGAATTACGGCAGTATTTACATCTACTACAGTTACACCATAAAAGGTTTCAATCGCCTTTTTGATCTCCAGTTTATTTGCCTTTCTCGCCACTTTAAAAGCAAAGCGACGCAGACTTTCCTGCTGGGCATTTGCCTTTTCAGTGAGGATGGGCTTTATCAGAACTTCAGAAAGTTTCATTTCTTTCTATTTAGAATGTTTGATTATGCGGTTTCTTCTACGTCTGCTTCAGTAAATACATTGGCAGCACTTTCACTTAATACCAGAACCTGTGCGTTCACGATATCATACGTGTTCATATCGCTCAGCAGGCTCGCATTCACAGATGGAATGTTACGCAGGCTCAGGTAAACGTTCTCACCATTTTCTGGCAGGATAAACAATGCTTTCTTATCGGCAATATTCAGCGCCTTCAATACACCGGTAAACGTTTTGGTTTTAGGAGCTTCCATGCTGATATCTTCCAGGATTACAATGGCACTTTCTTTTGCTTTGTAAGCCAGTGCAGACATCTTGGCCAGATCCTTCACCTTGCGGTTCAGCTTGAAGCTGTAATCACGGGGCTTAGGTCCGAAAATGGTACCACCACCTTTATAGAGCGGGTTACGCAGGTTACCTTTACGGGAACCACCTGTACCCTTCTGACGGTGCAGTTTGCGACTGGCACCTTTAACTTCCATACGGGTTTTTACCTTATGTGTACCCTGACGCTGTGCGGCCAGGTATTGCTTTACAGAGAGGTAGATAACGTGATCATTGGGTTCAATCCCGAAGATCTCTTCCGGTAACTCAACGGTTCTTCCGGTTTTCTGTCCTTGTATATTTAAAACATCTACTTGCATCGTACTTCAGATTAAATGGTTTACTTCTGGATAAAAACAATGGAACCATTGTGGCCAGGAACTGAACCACTCACCAGGATATAATTCTTTTCAGGAAATACTTTCAGAACTTTCAGGCCTTTCATTTTCACACGGTCATTCCCCATGCGACCAGCCATACGCATACCCTTCATTACGCGGGATGCATCAGAAGAGTTACCCAGAGAACCCGGAGCACGCTGACGATCGTGCTGACCGTGGGAGGCTTCACCTACCCCGCTGAATCCGTGGCGCTTTACAACCCCCTGAAAACCTTTACCCTTGGTATTACCTACCACATCAACCTTATCGCCTTCAGCGAAAATCTCTGCAGTGATGGTTTCACCAAGTGCTTTTTCTATGGAATAATCACGAAATTCTTTTACAAAACGTTTGGCAGCAGTTTGTGCCTTGGAGAAGTGATTGGCTTCGGCTTTGGTAGTATTCTTCTCTTTCTTGTCGCCGAATGCAAGTTGGATAGCATTGTACCCGTCGGTTTCTTTTGTCTTAACCTGGGTAACGACACACGGACCAGCTTCGATAATAGTGCAGGCAGTTTGCTTGCCATCGGGACTGAAGATGCTGGTCATCCCAATTTTTTTTCCAATAATTCCTTTCATTTAAGTTACCATTTGTGCCGCATGGTTAAAAGGACATTCCACCCTAAACAACTGCTACACAGCTGAATTTCCAGACCTGCTGGAATGGTGGTGGATGGACTTCAATCCCCGTTTGCTACTGACCTTTTCTTTTTTTGGCCACCTCTTTAAGAGACAGACTTCAGAAGTACCAGTAGTAAACAAACCCTGAACGGCTTGTTCATATTTACTTTTACTAATTAATGAATGATAAAGGATTTTCCTAAGAATTTGCCTTTTCATCCAACCCCAGCGCTCTTTTCTCCGCTTTAACCGAATTGAGAGATAGGGCAGTTATTTATAAGAACTAGTTGTTTACTTTTTTACTGTCTTTAAACAGCAGGCGGTTATGCCTTGATCTCAACCTCAACCCCTGAAGGCAGGTCAAGCTTACTCAGTGCGTCCACAGTACGGGAAGAGGAAGTGTAAATGTCCAGCAAACGCTTGTGCGTGCAAAGCTGAAACTGCTCACGGGCTTTCTTATTAACGTGGGGAGAACGCAGTACGGTAAAAATTTTCTTTTGCGTCGGCAAAGGAATAGGACCTGTAACTACTGCTCCGGTGCTACGTACTGTTTTAACGATCTTCTCGGCAGATTTATCCACCAGGTTGTGATCGTAAGACTGTAATTTGATTCTAATTCGCTGTGACATACCTATTATCCAAAAATTGAATTGGGAGTGCAAAGGTAACGGTCATTTCATAATCAACAAAAGATTTTTCCAACTATTTTACACTTTCGACCTTCGAAATAACCGGTAAAAGACAAAAATAACCATTAAAAGCGCCAAAATTGCCATAAGCACTGGCAGCAACAGGGCCATTATGGAGCCAATGCCGGCTGTCAGATGCTCTCCTGTAGCCACCAGGACATTCCCAGTACCCCCGGTCGTTTTCGTGGAAAATAGCCGGATTGCACTGGTTCCCAACTGAATGGTACCCGCCATTCCGCCACCAGCCACAATGCCGAGTCCCCAACGCAACATCGGATCCCAGTCCCCCACCGGCAAAAAACTGGCTGCCAGCAGGGTGCCGGCTCCCACTGCCAGAGGAGTGGCAATGGTGTCGAGCAGATTATCCAAAACCGGGATATAATAAGCACCGATTTCCAACAGAGAAGCTACCCCAAAACTTAGGATGGCCGTCCAGCTGCCCATCCAATCCTCAGATCCGGCTACCGGTAACCAGCCTGCTTTCATGGCTATTGATGTCACCAAAAGGGGTAGAAATACCCTGAAACCGCAGCAGGCACTGAGGGATATACCTAAACATATGGCTAAAATTAGTTGGTCTGTTGTTTGCATTTTCCAACCTGTTACCTACCACCGGGCGGACAGTAGGTTCTTAAAAAATTCGTATACAATTGGCTCAGATGTTCAAACGTTCCTGGTCCTTCCGAAATGCTGTGCGATCGGTTCGGATAACTCATGAACTGAAACGGCCGATTGTACTTTACCAATTCATTAATCAGCATTTCAGCATTGTTATAATGAACATTATCATCCCCCGTACCATGGATATACAGTAAATTCCCTTGCAGGTTTTTCGCATATGTAATGGGTGATCCCTTGATAAAATCCTCCCTGTTTTCCTGGGGTAATCCCATATAGCGTTCCTGGTAAATATTGTCGTAAGTCAACTGGTTGGCCACGGCAGCCACAGCTATTCCGGTTTTGTAAATTTGAGGATACTGGAACAGTAAATTCAGAGTTGCAGACCCACCTCCACTCCATCCCCATACAGCCACGCGTTCGGCATCAACATACTTCCACTTGAGAATTTCCTTTGCTGCCATAGCCTGGTCCCTGATATTTACCAACCCAATCTTCCGGTAAACCGATTTACGCCAGGCCCTCCCCTTCGGAACAGGTGTGCCCCTATTGTCAAGGCTGATATAGATGTAGCCATCCTGCAGCAAACTGCCTTTGTAAAGATGATTATACCCAGCACCAAATTCATCTTTTGCTGTTTGCCCCCATGGTTCCGTATAAACATAAAAAACTACCGGGTATTTTTTAGTCGAATCAAACCCTGCCGGCTTTGCCATCCAACCATCCATCTCTACCCCGTCCACTGTACGAACAGTAAAAAACTGAACCGGAACGGATGCCGGATCCGCAGTTTTCAATGCTTCCGCAACTGCACTTTCTTTATTTAAAGCAGCATGTTTAGGTAACTCTACATATTCTTCAATAGGTGGAATATAATGATTGGAAAACTGGTGATGCGCATATTTTGCACCAGGGGCAATATCGTAATAATGTGTTCCGGGTTGATTGGTTGGTGTTACACGTTCTGCTTCCCCTTTACCATCGAGGCGACTGCGGTATAAATAACGCTGGGTCGCATTATGGGGACTAGCAATATAGTAAAGATAATTTCCCTTCTCATCCACAGCCGCAATATCCATCACATCAAAATCGCCCCGGGTGATTAACTGGCTGGATTTACCATCTCTGCTGATGGCATATATGTGCCTCCATCCGTCTTTTTCTGATGCCCATAAAAAAGCGGCCCCCTTCTTTATCCAGTCCCACCCACCGTTGGTATAATCCTGGTCCCAGGAGGGCAAAATATCAATCCATGCACTGTCTCTTTCAATATAGATCGGCCGGGTTTCTCCTGTTATGGAATTACCCAATAAGATTGTTGATACCTGCTGCTTTCGATCCAGGTGTTGCATAATCAGTTCATCCGAATTGGCTGCCCATTCCATCCTTGGCAGATAAGTTCCCCATGTAGGATCATCCGGGATCTGCATCCAGCGGGTTGAGGATTTGGTGATATCAACCACACCGATTCGATATGTAGATGGCTTTTCTCCTGCAACCGGATATTCTACCGGAATCACCTGGGGATAGATTGAATCCGTTGCATTTAGCATATAGTAATCCCGGGTTACTCCAGCATTGATTTGCCAGAAAACAATTTTCCTGCTGTCGGGACTCCACCGAAAGCCATCGCGACAAAAAAATTCTTCTTCATAAGCCCAGTCGAATGTACCGTTGATGCGCTTACGTGATCCGTCATTGGTTAATTGAATAATAACGCCCGTCTCAAGGTCTTCAACATACAGATTATACTCAACAACATAGGCCAGTTTTTTACCATCCGGAGAGAGTTTAGCAAATTGTTGGGTTGAGGGAGCGAACCCAATTCCGGTTTTTTTAAATTGCCGGGTTTTACGGTTGAAGAGATAGTAATCACCCCTGGTTTCATATCGCCAAACCTTTTTTGCGTTCGTATATAGTAAAACCTGGTCCTGTGATTCGGAAAGACTCCATGATTTTATCTTAATGGGCGAAGTTGTTCCGGTAGGAGTAAGTTCACCCGCCGAAAGGAAGATAGAATCCTTTCCGCCAGACAAAGAATAATAACGGATATCATTATCCTTCACAGAAAAATATCCCTTTCCATCCGGAGCCCACTGATGAGACTGCTGGGAAACAACTTGACCTGAAATGAATAAAGCAATAATGGGAAAAAAAATTCGCATGAACTTCAGTATTGGGACCTGAAGTTAGGGAATCAGTCCCGAATAGGTTCTTCCTTCGGCCGTTACTTTATAAATCAAAACGTCTGCAACGCCAGTCTTATCAATCAAAAAAGACAATTGCGCTCCCTTGTCTAAACGATCATGATAGAATTTTTTTATCCTGCTCCCCCTTTCTGTATATAATTCAATCAGCACGCGTGAACTTTCCAATGCATCCACTTCTAACCGAATCTCTCCTCCTTTAGTTTTCAAACTAGCCCTTGTTGTATAGGAATCTTCTCTCACTGGCACTTCAAGAGCAGGTGTCTTTATTTTCCAACGCAGAATCCAGCTATTGGAACAGGTAATAAACTGATCACTCCAGCCCAGCAGATACCTGCCAGATTCAAAGGCTTCATTAATGATCCGGACTCCCTGCAGTATATCTTCAACCTGCGACTTAGACACCGACCGGCTCCCTGCCAAAACCTCCACAGCAAGGTCCTGTAAACCACGAACGGTATTATCTGTTCCGAGAATTGACTGAAGTGATGTCGGAAACTTCCAGGAATACACTACCCTGGAATCCATCCCATTTCCACAAGGCATTCCACCAGGACTTAACTCTTTTCCTGAAAAGTCCATTTGTTGTGTAACCAGCCAGGAGTCAAATTCAATACGAAACTCTTCCAGTAGTTCATTTTTCATAACCATCCGGTTAAGTTGAAGAGCCAGCACCTGGCTTAGTAATTCCCGGTTTAAGGAGGACTGTGAAAGATTTTCAGTATACAGAATCTCCTGCCTTAAAAAAGTAGGATCATACACTTTTCCCATCAGCAGAGATTGCAGACTAATGAGTTGATCTGGCTGGAGCGTAAGTAACTGAACTCCTTTACCAGATCGAAGCTCAACCCCTTTCCAATCCTTTAATTCTGCACTCAGTATTTCTGTTTGCCTGGCGTATTTTGCAGGAGATTGCGTTTTAAATAATATGGTAGCACCCTGGCTTACCGCCTTATCATACTTCCCTGTCTCCTTTTCTGAGTTGAAAACAGAAAGATGTTCAACTGATATCCAGGAAGCTTTTCTGCCATGGGAAGTACGTGCCGATAAATCAACAGCATTTTGAGCAAACAGGTTATTGCTCAGCAGATAAAGTAGTGCAATTGCAAAACAGATACGCCTGTTCAGGCGGGAAAATAGTTTAAAGGCCATGTCGGTACATTTAATGGAATGTAAATCAATACTCAACTGGCTTTACGAGGGATCTTGGGTACGGAAGGGGACCGGCTGGTCAGTTTTCTTTTTAGAAGGCTTTGAAAGGAAGATTGGAATCAGATATAAAAATACTACTAAATTAACCGCATTGTCAAGTGATTGAATTTAAATATTTCAGACAACCACCATGTGCAATAAAAAAAGTGAAATAAAGGAGTCGCCCGAAGACAACTCCTTTCGTTTGTAGTTAACCGTTATCTCAGTCGTTTAATAAGTTTACCAGAGAATGTTTTACCGTTTGTTGTAACCCTATAGATTACCGCTTCAGTTCCTCCCTGCCTGGGAATATAAACGAAGTTCCTTGTTTCACCTTTTCTCATGTTTCCATTGTAAAGCAATTCAAGTCTTTGTCCGGCTGTATTGTATACTTCTACCAAAACCGGTCCATCAGCATTTGATTTAATCTGGAAATTAACTCTGTCAACAAAAGGATTCGGGAATGCCTTCACTTCTGTGGCAGTAATTTCCGGTATTGCTTTTGCTACAGATTCATCCGTATTGATTCCGGAATTCTGACCACCGCCATACCAATGATAGAAAGCAGCAGTCCATTTGTAATACCAGTAGTTTGCACAATTTACATTCCGGTCTGACCAACCGATAAAATAGCGTCCTTCGTGAAATGCTTCATTTATTGCCTCCACTGCTTCTTCAATATCTTTCAACGAAACACCTTCCGGAATCGGACGTCCTGTGATTGTAAAGCCTGCAAGACAGAATAATCCCCAAACGGTTTTATCTTCTCCCAGGGCATTTACCACATTGGCCGGTATGCGCCAGGAATCAATTGCCTTTTTTGAATTACCATTCCAGCCACAATCCATCATACGGGGTTTGTTACAGGCTGATCTTGGATCTTTTGCCTGTGTTACCAGCCAACGCCCGGCTTCCAGTGGAAAATCTTCCAATACCCGATCAGGAGTAAGGTTCATATTCAATGCGAGCGTGATCGTTTCTGCAAGGAGGCTGTTATTAATTTTACCCCTTTTTAAGGGTGTATTCCAATCAACACTGTAAATTCCATCTACAAGGGTATTCGGACCTTTGCCAGGTAAGAGTTTTTGTAATTTGGCAGCTTCGCTTTGATACGCGTAGAAATAGCGGTCAGTTTCAAGATAGCCAAAAAACAATGTCTGATAGTACATGTTGCCCATGCTCATATCCATGATTTCCAATGAACTCAGGTTTCGGCCATCTGGCGTACAAGCTCTTTCCCTTGTGTTACCATAAAAATCCTGCGTGAAACTGTAAAACAGTTCCGGTTTGCTGGGATTAAATACATTCCACTTGAATTTGTTCCTTTTGCGATCTTTTTTGTATTTGTGCCATTTTTTGTGGAGGCGGTCATATCCCCATTCATATTCGGTATCCAAACAATTATCATTGTTGGGACCCTGATTATTGTTCTGGGCAATGACGGGTGAAAGCCCGATAAAGAGTGCCAGCAACAGCACAGTCATTTTTTTAAGTTGCTGAAGACGTGTAAAAGTAGTAAGCATATAAGCCAGGTTTAGGTTAAAAACTTGTATTCGACTGGCTTTGGAAGGATGAATGGTACGGTAACGAGAATCTGTTTTCTGGAGGGGTAATTTCTAAGGAGGGATTTTCTAAAGTTGACTTGGAATCACGTGTAAAAGTAGTCTAGAGATTCCCACATTGTCAAGAGGAAGAGGGCTAATTATTTATGCAACATTGATGCATTTAATAAAATAACATAAAAAAACCGGCCGAAGCCGGTTTACTATTAAGCGTTTACTTTTCCTTTGATCTTGGCAATCACTTCTTCTGCAATGTTATTCGGAGCAGGAGCATAGTGAGAGAATTCCATGGTTGAGGAAGCGCGGCCGGATGACAAAGAACGCAATTGCGTTACGTATCCGAACATTTCACTCAGTGGAACTTTTGCTTTAATAACCTGCGCATTGTTACGGCTATCCATACCTTCCATCATACCACGACGACGGTTCAGGTCACCTGTAACATCACCCATGTATTGGTCTGGAGTAACAACTTCCACTTTCATGATTGGCTCCAGCAATACCGGTTTAGCTTTGCGGGCAGCTTCACGGAAGCCTTGCTTTGCACAGAGTTCGAAAGACATCGCATCGGAGTCCACCGCGTGGAAGCTACCATCGAAAATGCGCACTTTCATGTTTACTACAGGGTAGTTGGCCAGTACACCATTTGTCATAGAGGCTTCAAAACCTTTTTGGATAGGCTGAATGAATTCCTTAGGAATAGATCCTCCGAAGATATCATTCACAAACTGGAAGCCCTTTCCAGGATTTGCTTCCAACCAGTCCTGATCAGCGGCACTGAGTTCGAAATAGATATCGGCGAATTTACCACGACC
Organism: Flavihumibacter fluminis; assembly: GCF_021491375.1. GTDB lineage: Bacteria > Bacteroidota > Bacteroidia > Chitinophagales > Chitinophagaceae > Flavihumibacter > Flavihumibacter fluminis. The sequence continues at coordinate 565,188 of NZ_JAKEVY010000002.1, read as the reverse complement.
ACCGGTTTGCTTTTTCAACGTTTCGCGGTGTTCAACTTTTCCGGTAAATGCTTCTTTATAAGCTACCTGGGGATTACCCTGGTTAACTTCTACTTTAAATTCACGACGCATACGGTCGATGATGATCTCCAGGTGCAATTCACCCATTCCGCGCAGAATTGTTTGACCTGTTTCTTCATCGGTATTTACACGCAGGGTAGGATCTTCTTCTACCAGTTTCGCAATAGCCATACCCATTTTATCCACGTCTGCCTGCGTTTTAGGCTCAACCGCTACAGCGATTACAGGCTCTGGAATGAACATGTTCTCCAGTGTAATCGGATGGTTCTCATCGCAAAGGGTATCACCGGTCTTGATTTCCTTGAAACCTACTGCCGCTCCGATATCACCTGCTTCGATAAAATCAATGGGGTTTTGTTTGTTGGCAAACATTTTCATGATACGGCTGATACGCTCTTTCTTACCGCTGCGCACGTTTAAAACATAGGAACCTGCATCAAGGTGACCAGAATAGGCCCGGAAGAAGGCCAGACGACCTACGAATGGGTCTGTCATGATCTTGAAAGCCAAAGCTGCAAAAGGCTCTTTCGCATCCGGCTTACGGGAAATGGTTTCACCTGTCTCAGGATGAGTACCTTCAATCGCGTCAATATCAACCGGACTTGGCAGGTAACGACATACCGCATCCAGCGCAGTTTGTACTCCTTTGTTTTTGAAAGAAGAACCACACATCATTGGAACGATGCTAAGGTCGATGGTCGCCTTACGAATGGCTTCATGCATTTCCGCTTCAGTAATGGAATTGGGATCTTCGAAGAATTTCTCCATCAGGGTATCATCATATTCAGCTACTGCTTCAACGAGGTTTCCTCTCCATTCATTAGCTTCTTCCACCATATCAGCAGGTACTTCAATTTCGTCAAAGGTCATACCTTCTGTTTCAGCGTGCCAGATAATCCCTTTCATTTTGATCAGGTCAACCACACCTTTGAAATTGTCTTCAGCACCAATTGGTAACTGAAGTGGAACCGCTTTCGCACCCAACATTTCTTTAACCTGCTTTACCACATTCAGGAAGTCGGCACCGGAACGGTCCATTTTGTTAACGAATCCGATACGGGGAACTTTGTAGCGGTTTGCCTGGCGCCAAACTGTTTCAGACTGAGGTTCAACACCATCAACTGCACTGAACAGGGCGATCAAACCATCCAGAACACGCATGGAACGCTCCACCTCAACAGTAAAGTCCACGTGACCTGGGGTATCAATGATGTTAAAAGAATATTTTTTAGAGTCAGGTGTTACCTGTCCCTTGTTAGTTGGGAAATTCCACTGGCAGCTTACAGCAGCGGAAGTAATGGTAATACCACGCTCCTTCTCCTGCTCCATCCAGTCGGTTGTTGCCGCACCATCGTGCACTTCACCGATTCTGTGGATCATACCTGTGTAGCGCAGAATACGCTCTGTTGTAGTGGTCTTACCGGCATCGATATGGGCCGCAATACCAAAGTTTCTTTGAAATCTTAAGTCTGCCATTGTTGTATGTTAAAAATGTTAAGTCTAACGGTTGAAATACCCAAAAAACCTAATTTGGGACGCAAAGGTAAGTATTCTCCCGGAAATATGAAACCTTGTTTACTACTACCAAAAAATTAAGTTTCGGGCCTGATAATGGTCCGATTCCCCAAATTCCGCCTTATATAAAAAAATAGTTGCTCAAAAAGCACTGACATATTGGTAGATATGCACAAGGGATGTAAATTTAGAAATCAATCTTGTTAACCCATTATTTCACTAAAAATCACAGTTTAATATGCCCACCAAAAAGAAGGCCGCTAAAAAAGCACCGGCCAAAAAGGCAGTAAAAAAAGCGGTAGCTAAAAAAGCAGCCCCTAAGAAAGCAGCAAAAAAAGCAGCTAAGAAGGCAGCTCCTAAAAAAGCAGTTAAAAAAGCGGTTAAAAAAGCAGCTCCTAAAAAGGCAGCTAAAAAAGCACTGAAAAAAGCGGTAGCTAAAAAAGCAGCTCCTAAGAAAGCAGCAAAAAAAGCAGCTAAGAAGGCAGCACCCAAAAAGGCAGCAAAAAAAGCAGCACCCAAAAAGGCAGCGAAGAAGGCCGCTAAGAAGGCAGCCCCAAAAAAGGCAGTAAAGAAAGCAGCTCCTAAAAAAGCAGCGAAAAAGGCAGCCCCTAAGAAAGCAGCCCGCAAATCTGTAAAAAAACAAGCTCCAGCCCCAGCACCCGCAGCTCCTGTAGTAGAAGCTCCGGCAGCAGAAGGAACTACCGCACCAGCAGAAGGTAGTGCAGAAGCATAATCACTTTTATACCTACAAAAATACCCGTCGGCTAACCGACGGGTATTTTTATTTCATGTTTTACTTTTCACGTCTCACATCTCACTTCTCACTTCCTTACGTCGCCCAGGCTTTATCTCCTTTCTGATAAGGCATACAACCTTCATACCGTCCGGGCACAGCTTCATACCGCAATGCCTGTGTGGCTCCGATTTCAGAAGTGAAATAGCCCTGTAAGGTCAGATCCTTCATCATTTTAAAATAATGATTGGGCTCTTCGGGTTTTTTATTCTTCTGATATTCACGCTGTTCCTTATCCAGCTCAACCAGCAATTCTTTGCGTTGACCAGGCTCCAGCTCCATAAATCCTTTGCCGAACTTTTTATTACTGGCTTCTTTCAAACTGGAGATTCCATCTACAAATACTTTCTGAGCTGCTTCGTCGTAACAGTCTGTTACCATGATCTTCATAAATGCACCAATTTGAGCTGCTTTGGCTCCAGGTGTATTCGTAGTGGGTATAATGGTTTCGCCAATCTCATCCAGTAAAGCAATCTCTTCCGGTGAAAAATCAGTGATGTTCGCTTTTTTTTCTGTTTGCTTACAACCCGTCAAAAACAACTGTGATCCAACCATGGATCCTCCAAGTATGACGGCCATTGTCGAAACGGCTTGTCTACGTTTCATAAGTAGTTCGTTTTATCAATTAAAGATTTCCTTTTTTCAATTCAGATACGGCATGATCGGCAGCCCTTGCAGTAAGAGCCATATACGTCAGCGATGGATTCACACAGGCTCCGGATGTCATACAGGCCCCGTCTGTCACAAATACATTCTGCGCATCCCATACCTGGTTCCATCCATTCAATACGGAAGTTTTCGGATCACGGCCCATTCTGGCTGTACCCATTTCATGAATACCGCGTCCCATAGTACCATCTCCATCCCGCTTGGTTACATTTTTAACTCCCGCTGCTTCCAGGATCTCCGCAGCATCGTTCATCATATCCTCCCGCATCTTCAGCTCATTTTCCCTCAACTCACAATCAATAGCGAGAACATTCAGCCCCCATTTATCAGTACGTGTTTTATCCAGGGTTACCTTGTTTTCATGATATGGCAGGATCTCTCCAAATCCACCCATACCCATCGTCCAGGTACCCGGCTCGGTAAGCGCCTCCTTAAGTTCTGCACCAATATTCAGTTCTGCGATATCTCGGCTCCAACCCTGGCGACTGGCAGCACCCTGGTATCCAAATCCACGTACATATCCCCTGCCTTCATCTCCATTCAGGTTGCGGAAACGAGGAATGTAAAAACCATTGGGGCGACGACCGAAGTAATATTTGTCTTCGTATCCTTCAACAATTCCTCCAGCGCCTACACCCAAATGATGATCCATCAGGTTATGGCCTAATTCACCACTGCTGCTTCCTAATCCATCCGGCCAGATATCTGTTGCAGAATTCATCAGAATCCAGGTACTGTTTAAGGCCGAGGCATTCAGGAAGATGATCTTTGCATAATATTCATAGGTCTTATTGTTCTCTGCATCCAGGATTTCAACCCCTTTTGCTTTTTTGGTGTCCTTATCATACAGGATTTTGGTAACAATTGACCATGGACGAAGCGTCAGATTTCCAGTAGCTTTTGCTGCGGGCAATGTTGCTGACTGTGTACTGAAATAAGCTCCAAACGGACACCCCAGCCAACACTTATTGCGATACTGGCAATTGGTCCGGTTATTATGGGGAGCCGTAAGATTGGCACTTCGGCCAATAATCAGGCGACGTGCATCCTTATAATGCTTACGAATCCGCTCAGCCGCATCTTTTTCTACACAGTTCAGCTCCATCGCGGGAAGAAATTCTCCATCTGGCAGATGAGGCAACCCTTCCTTCGAACCATTTACACCCGCAAATTTTTCAGCATAACTATACCAGGGAGCAATATCTTTATAACGTATCGGCCAGTCCACGCCATGCCCGTCTTTCAGATTGGCTTCAAAATCCATATCACTGAATCGATAACTCTGACGCCCCCATGTAAGCGATCGCCCTCCCACATGGTAACCACGGAACCAGTCGAAACGTTTTACCTCAGTATAAGGGCAATCCTTTTCATTCACCCAGAAATCAAGGTTGGTCTCATTTAATGGATAATCCCTTTTTAATACCGGGTAATCCTTGATCATTTGCTGAGTTCTTCCTCCCCGATGTGGGAATTCCCAGGGATGCTTGTTTGCATTTACATAGTCTTTTACATGCTCTACGTCACGTCCCCTTTCAAGCATAAGGGTTTTGAGCCCCTTTTCGGTCAGCTCCTTAGCAGCCCAGCCTCCACTGATGCCAGACCCTATGACAATTGCATCGTACGTATTCTCTGCCATAACAGTTGTTTAAAATGTAGCGTTTAGTTTTGGTTTTATATATCACATAAAGTAACTGCATTTCTTAGTGAGGCTATTTTATCGGTAGCCGTAGGAATAAATTCCTGTGCAACATAGCCCTTAAAGCCTGTTGCATGAATCGCTCTCATGATAGCTGGATAATTCAACTCCTGGTTCTCATCCAGCTCATGTCTGCCTGGATTACCCGCTGTATGATAATGTCCATAATAAAGATGATTGCTTTTTATGGAACGTATAATATCGCCTTCATCAATCTGCATATGATAGATATCATACAGCAATTTAAAATTTTCAGATCCCAGTCGTTTGCACAATTCAATACCCCATGTAGAACGATCACACATGTAATCCTTATGATCAACCCTGCTGTTCAGCAATTCCATAGTCAGGATCACCCCATGCTTTTCAGCCAGTCCCAGGATTTTCTTCAAACCAATTACCGAATTCTGTAAGCCTGTTTCATCATCCATGCCATCCCTGTTACCACTGAAACAAATCAGATTTTTGTAACCGGCTTTTGCCACCAGGGGTATCATCGCAGCATAATTTTCAATCAGTTTCTGATGATACGTCGTATTGTTGAATCCTTGTACCAGGTTTATTTCGGCACCATTACACATGGAAGAATCAAGGCCATGCTTTTTCAACACATCCCACTCTTTCGGCCCTACCAGGTCAATAGCTTTGATTCCAATTTCCTTTGCTACTACACACAACTGATCCAGGCTTAAATGACCATAGGTCCAGCGACATACAGAATGATTGATGTTTCCCTTCATGGTAATGGATGCCGCTGATTTTTCGGCGGCGAAACCTGCAGTCGGTGCCAGAGCAATTCCAGCTCCTGCAGCAAGCATCTGTTTTACGGCTTTTCTTCTCGAATTTACTTTTTTCATAACTGATCAGGCTCCAGCCAACTGAGGTTTCTTTTTATTTCGCATGTAAAAAACCAGTCCGGCAAATGCAACAGTAAGAATAACCGGAATAATTGCAGTCGCTTTTAGTACATCCGGACCAGCAGTCAATTGCGCTTCTGCATATTTGGCTGCTTCTGTAGTTCCGGCAGCGGCTGTACGATAGGCTTCCATGGATGCACCTTCAGGAAGTTTTTCAGCAATCAGGCGATCATAAAACCCACCCATAAACAAAGTATAAATGGATACGGCAAACATACCGGCTCCACCCATCAGGTTCAATCCAAGTGCTCCTGATTTCGGAATGTTTTCGGCAACGAATCCCAGCATGGTTGGCCAGAAATAGCATACCCCGATTCCGAAGATCAGTGCAGCAAAATACAGCATGGATCCTGTAACCGTACTCATCATATAAATACCGATAGCAGCCAGTATGGCTGATATCAATAATACGCCTTGTGGTGAAAAGCGATGAACGATCGGCTCAGCCAATCCGCGACCAACCACCATTACACCTGTAGTGATCGTCAGAATCAGGATCGCATTGTCTGTTACATTATTCAATAAAACACCTACCCACTGGCCGGTAAACAATTCAGTGATCGCAGTTCCAAACATGCAGATAAACATGAAAACAAATAATGGCGTACCTACTGATTTATACATCTCTGCAGTTGACACACCTGATGCAACCCGCTCTGTAACCGGAAAATCAAGCTTGGAAAAGAGGTAGCCGTAGATTACAGTCGGGATCAGCATGATCGCAACCTGGATCTGCCAGCCAATTCCCATTTTTTCAAAAAGGAACACAATTAAAGTACCGATGAATATGCCACCTGGAAACCACAAATGAAAATGGTTGAGCTTGGTGGTTTTGTTATCGGGATACAAAGTTGCAACCAGTGGGTTACAGGCCGCTTCCACTGTACCATTGGCAATTCCAATTAATAAGGTTGAAAGGAATAAGGTCCAAAATCCACCCGCAAAAATGGTGAGCACAATTCCTGCCAGGTGAAAGAGAAAGGCGATCACCAATAATTTCTTCATCCCGATGGCATCCACCACCATACCACCAATTACAACGGCCAGCGGAAATCCCCAGAATGCAGTAGCCGCAATGGAGGCCAGTTCTGATGCACTCAGGTTAAATTGTGTTCCCAGTGTTCCCAGGATACCGGCCCGGATTCCAAATGACAAAGAGGTTACTAAAAGAGAGAGACAACTTGCTACAAAAAGTTTGTTTCGGTTAATGTTGGCTTGCATATCATTGAGGTTGTTAAAAATAAAGGCAGTCATAAATTTATGTTTTTCACAGATATTTCCATCATCGAAGAAGAATGTGGTAAAAAAAAAGAAGATAACAGTCGTTAGGTTAAACTAATTTGTTATATAGAAACTGTTTGTTGATAGTGTCCAAAACCATCCGTATTTTCAACCCTCTTTTTATAGATCATTCAAATTTCAAGCAACAAAATGGGCGAATTACAAATTAAAAAGCAGGCCGTCAACTACGATGTAATCATTGTTGGTTCAGGAGCCGGTGGAGGTATGGCTGCCTATACACTGGCCAACGCCGGATTAAAGGTTTGTTTACTGGAAGCGGGACCGATGTACGACCCCGCAAAGAACGTTACACAGCTTAAAAATCCATGGGAATCTCCCCGCAGAGGTGCTGCTACGCGTTTTCGCCCATTCGGTGATTTTGACGCCTGTTATTGGGGATGGGATATTGATGGAGAACCTTATACCAAAGCGGCTGGTACGCAGTGGGACTGGTTCCGCGCCCGTATGTTAGGTGGACGTACCAATCACTGGGGAAGAATTTCACTGCGTTTTGGTCCCAAGGATTTTAAACGCAAAAGTATAGATGGTCTGGGTGAAGATTGGCCAATTGGATATGAGGATATTAAACCCTTCTACGATAAAGTTGATCAGCTAATTGGCGTATTTGGAACAAATGAAGGTTTGGAAAACGATCCGGACGGATTTTTTCTTCCGCCTCCCAAACCCCGCCTGCACGAACTCTTTATCAAGAACGCGGCAACCAGAGCCGGTGTTCGTGTGATACCATCACGCATGTCCATGCTCACCAAACCGATCAATGATAAAAGAGGTGCCTGTTTCTACTGCGGACAGTGTAGTCGTGGTTGCCAGGTGTATGCAGATTTCTCCTCTTCTTCCGTATTGGTAAAACCCGCAATGGCAACCGGCAACATAGATGTCATTCCAAACGCCATGGCACGTGAAGTGCTGACTGACAAAGAGGGATTGGCTACCGGAGTTTCCTATGTAAATAAAGATGATTTGATGGAATACCAGGTAAAGGGACGGATCGTGGTATTGGCTGCCAGTGCCTGTGAAAGCGCCCGCCTCCTGCTGAATTCCAAATCTCCCCGACACCCGAATGGTCTTGCGAATTCTTCGGATGTGGTTGGCCGTTACCTGCATGATTCCACCGGTGCAGATATGGGTGGTGTATTGCCACAACTTTTCGATCGCAAACGCTATAATGAAGATGGCGTTGGAGGCATGCATGTGTACTCTCCCTGGTGGCTGGACAATAAGAAGCTGGACTTCCCAAGAGGATATCATATTGAATATTGGGGTGGACAAGGCCAGCCTGCGTATGGATTCGGTATGGGCATCCAGAGTATGAATGGAAAATTCCTGGTGAATGGCAAACAAAAAGAAGCCGGTGGATATGGCGCTTCACTCAAGGAAGACCAGCGTTTCTTCTATGGAGCTTCCATTGGAATGGCAGGTCGCGGCGAAGCTGTTGCCTTCCGGCATAACAACTGTGAAATTGATCCGAATGTGGTTGACAAATACGGTATTCCTGTACTGAAATTTAATGTAAAATGGAGTGAACACGAGATCAACCAGGCCAAACACATGAAGGAAACCTTCAAGGAAATAATGCATGCAATGGGAGCTGTGATTACCTGGGGAGGTGATGATGGTCCGGAGAACAATTACGGCCTGCACACACCTGGAAAAATCATTCACGAAGCAGGTACCGCCAGAATGGGAAATGACCCCAAACAATCCGCTCTCAACAAATGGAACCAGGCACATGATTGCAAAAACCTGTTTGTTGTAGATGGTGCGCCTTTTGTTTCCCAGGCAGATAAAAATATCACCTGGACCATCCTGGCGCTTTCCATGCGGGCCAGTGAATATATTGTTGATCAGCTTAAAAAGAATAACCTTTAAATACTCCTTACTATGGATAGAAGAAAATCGCTCAAAGCACTTGCCCTGGGAACACTTTCCACCGGACTCCTGCTGGATGCCTGTAAGGAAACGGATAAAAAAGCGGATGCTCCCAAAACGGATGCTGCCGGTGCCGGTAAAATTGACCGGATGCCGGAAGAAGTGGAGCACTACAATAAAATCACTGCAGATAAGTTCTTTACCGAACACGAGATGGCAACCATCACCATACTGGCAGATATCATCATTCCGAAAGATGAGGTGAGTGGCAGTGCATCTGATGCCAAAGTGCCCGATTTTATTGAGTTTATAGTAAAGGATATGCCTGAACACCAGACACCCATGCGCGGTGGATTACGGTGGCTGGACCTGCAATGTTTGCGTCAGTTTGAAAAATCGTTTAAGGATTGCAATGAGCAACAACGAATAGCTATGGTGGATCAGATTGCCTATCCCAATAAAGCCAAAGCTGAAATGAAACCTGGGGTTAACTTTTTCAACCTCATGCGCGATCTTACCTGTACCGGATTTTACACCTCGGAAATCGGGGTAAAGGATATTGGTTATGCAGGTAACAAACCAAACCAGTGGAATGGAGTACCCGAAGATGTATTAAAGCAATACAACCTCGCTTATACCGAAAAGGAGAATACCGAATGTGTGAGTTATAAATAAATTCAATTCCATCAAATCTCTCATAGATGACGATTGCACGAAAACTCAGAATGGGCATGGTAGGCGGAAGCCTGGATGCATTTATTGGGGCGGTACACCGTATGGCAGCCTGGCTGGATGGAGAAATCGAACTGGTTTGTGGTGCTTTCAGCAGCAGTGCAGACAAATCAAAACAAACCGGAGCAGCACTCAGGCTCCCTCCTATCCGTACATATGCTTCATACGAGGAAATGATCCTCACAGAGAAAACACTGCCGGAAGATCAACGCATGGATTTCGTATCCATTGTTACTCCCAACCATATGCATTTTGGTCCGGCTAAACTGGCCATGGAAAACGGTTTCCACGTGGTGTTGGATAAACCCGTCACCTTTAGCCTCGCAGAAGCCCTGGAACTAAAACAGGTGATTGAAAAAACAGGAGCACTCTTCTGCCTCACCCATACCTATACCGGTTATCCGATGATCAAGGAAGCCAAACAATTGCTGGCCACTGGTAAAATCGGTAAGATCCGGAAAGTATATGTTGAATACCCACAGGGATGGTTAACCGAATTTAGGGAAGGCAGTAATTACAAACAGGCAGCATGGAGAACGGATCCCAAAAGAAGTGGTATTTCCGGCTGCATGGGTGATATCGGAACACATGCATTCAATATGGTCGAATATGTTACCGGCTTAAAAGTAGAAGCGATTTGCGCAGATTTACAGATCACCGTACCTGGTCGTTTGCTCGATGATGACGGTTCTGTACTGCTTCGTTTTGAAAATGGAGTAAGTGGCAATCTCTTCGCTACCCAGGTAGCTGCCGGGGAAGAAAACAATCTGAAAATCCGGGTTTACGGTGAAAAAGGTGGAATTGAGTGGCAACAGGAAGATGCCAATACCCTGATGGTAAAATGGTTACATGAACCTGCCCAGGTGTATAGAGCAGGTACGCCTTATCTCAGCAGTTTTGCGCGGATGGGAACCCGTACACCTCCCGGCCATCCGGAAGGATACCTGGAAGCATTTGCCAATATCTATCGCAACTTTGCATTTACACTTCAGGCCCGGATGAATGGTACGGATGCGAAACCGGAATGGCTTGATTTCCCTGGCATAGAAGAGGGAATCCGGGGTATGCTGTTTGTTGAAAAAGTTGTGGAGAGCAATGCCAGTGAACAAAAATGGACAAAGCTCTAATTCACTATTCATCTTATTCACCATATTCACTAATCAAACATCATGACAACATTAAAAGGTCCTGGTATTTTCTTAGCCCAGTTTCTGGGCGATCAGCCTCCCTTCAATAACCTGAAGGCCATCTGCCTTTGGGCGGAATCACTGGGATTTAAAGGTGTACAGATTCCAACCTGGGATCCGCGGTGCATAGATCTGCAAAAAGCAGCTGAAAGCAACACTTATGCAGATGAAGTACGGGGTACAGTAGAAGAATGTGGGTTATCCATTACTGAACTCTCCACGCACCTGCAAGGGCAACTGGTGGCAGTTCACCCCGCTTACAATGAACTCTTTGACGGATTCGCTCCTGAATCGGTTAGAGGTAATGCCACTGCAAGAACCGAATGGGCCGTACAACAGTTGAAATATGCTGCTCAGGCATCCCGTAACCTGGGATTAAATGCGCATGCCACATTTAGCGGCTCGCTGTTATGGCACACAGTTTATCCCTGGCCTCAAAGACCAGCCGGCCTGGTAGAAACAGGATTCCGTGAACTGGGCAAGCGCTGGAAACCCATCCTGGATGTATTTGAAGAAAACGGTGTAGATCTCTGTTATGAAATTCACCCTGGAGAAGATTTGCATGATGGCATTTCGTATGAAATGTTCCTGAAGGAAGTTAACAACCACGCCAGAGCCTGTCTCTTATACGATCCATCCCATTTTGTGTTACAGTGCCTGGATTACCTGGACTATATAGATATCTATCACGAACGGATCCGCATGTTCCATGTAAAAGATGCTGAGTTCAATCCAACCGGCAGACAGGGGGTATACGGCGGCTATCAAAGCTGGATTAACCGTGCCGGACGTTTCCGTTCGCTGGGCGATGGCCAGGTTGATTTCGGAAGTGTATTCAGCAAACTGGCGGCCTATGATTACAAAGGATGGGCTGTAATGGAATGGGAGTGCTGCCTTAAACATCCTGAAGATGGTGCTAAAGAAGGTGCTATCTTTATACAGGATCATATTATCCGCGTTACTGAAAAAGCATTTGATGATTTTGCAGGAACAGGATCAGATGAAAATTTCAACAAAAAGATTTTAGGTATTCAATAAACAAAAAAACATGAAAAAGTATTTGATTCTGGCAGGCATCAGCGCCATTGCCTTCGCTTGTGGAAACCAGGCAACTGAAGAGAAAAAAACAGAAGAAGCCGCTGCCACTGAACAAACTGCTCCTGCTGCAGGTCCTTCCGCAGAAGAAGAAAAGGGCATTGAACTGATCGCCGGAAGTGATTGCCTTACCTGTCATAAAGTAAATGAAAAAGCAATTGGTCCGTCATATCAGGATGTAGCCAATAAATACACTGCGGATGATGCTACAATCGCCGACCTGGCAGGTAAAATTATCAAAGGCGGTAGCGGTGTATGGGGAGAAGTACCCATGACTCCACACCCTCAGATTTCTGAGGATGATGCTAAGACCATGGTAAAATATATCCTTTCATTGAAAACCAACTAATATGATTAAAAATCTAATGGTTGGACTTGCTCTGATTGGTATGGCCGGCTGTTCCAGCTCAAAAGAATTAATTACTGATAACACATTATCCAAAAAGGAGAAGAAGGAAGGATGGGTATTGTTGTTTGATGGAACCACTACCAATGGCTGGCATACCTATGGAAAAAATGAAGTAGGTGCAGCCTGGAAAGTGGCAAACGGAACACTTTATTTAGATGCCACCAACAAAGCCGGATGGCAGACATCAGGCGGCGGTGATATCGTAACCAATGAGGCATTTGAAAATTATCATTTCAAAGTGGAATGGAAAATCGCGCCTAATGGTAACAGTGGTATCATTTTCAATGTGAAAGATGACCGTTCCAAATACAAACATGTTTGGTATACCGGTATGGAAATGCAGGTTCTGGATAATAACGGTCACCCAGATGCGAAAATCCGCAAACACAGAGCAGGAGATTTGTACGATCTGATCGAATCATCACAGGAAACCGTTAAACCGGTGGGTGAATGGAACCTTGCTGAAATCATTCAGAATAACGGACAACTCGAACTGAAACTGAATGGTACTACCGTAGTGAAAACAACACTGTGGGATGATGCCTGGAAAAATCTGGTTGCCAACAGCAAATTCAAGGATCTTTCTGATTTCGGAGTGTTCCGTTCCGGTCATATTTCCTTACAGGATCATGGTGATAATGTCTGGTACAAAAACATCAAGATTCGTAAACTCTGATATCAAAACTGCTCCTGAGGGGGCAGTTTTTTTTCCTGCAACAATCATTTCAACATGAAAACAATTCTTCTTTGGGCAATGAGCCCTTTACTGCTGCTGACAGCATTCTTCGCGCTGCCTGATCAATCCGGCTCTCCTGCGAAAACAGAAAATACCATCCTGGTTTTTTCTGCAACCCGTGGTTTTCGGCATGCTTCTATTCCGGATGGAATCAAAGCGATCGGAACAATTGCTGCAAAGAACAACTGGAAGATGGTGACTACCGAAGACAGTTCTGTTTTCAATACTAATAACCTGAAACAATTCAGTGCTATCATTTTATTGAATAATACGGGTAATGTATTTGGTCCCAATGAGGAAGCAGCACTGCAACAGTATGTTAGGTCAGGTGGGGGAATTATAGGAATTCACGCTGCAGCTGATTGCGAATATGACTGGCCCTGGTATAACCAGTTGATCGGCGGATATTTCGAATCACACCCGGCTATACAGTCGGCAACGCTTATCGTAAAGGAAAAGCATCCGGCAACTGCACATCTTGGATCCAGCTGGATTCACAAAGATGAATGGTATAACTACAAATCTGTATCCCCTGCAATTAAGGTATTACTTGAACTTGATGAAAAGTCCTACGAAGGGGGTAAAATGGGGACAAGCCATCCCATTGCCTGGTACCAGGAATTTGATGGAGGCCGTCTGTTTTATACCGGCCTTGGTCACACCAGTGAAGCCTACCAGGATGAGAAATTCCTCATGCATGTAGCGGAGGGAATTCGTTGGGCAATGAGGAAGTAGTGAGACGTCAGACGTGAGATGTCAAATGTGAGATGTCAAACGTGAGATGTGAGACGTGAGAATCTGTTTTATTCGTCTCACATCTCACGTCTCACGTTTCACTTAGATCAGGCTTCCCTTGATATAGCCTATACTCCGCTTTACACTTTCCAAATGATCAGGAACATAATTGTTTTCCTGCTCTACGAAGAAATGCTTCATTCCGGAAGTTTTGGCGGCTTTAAAGATTCGTTTCCAATCAATAGTACCGTTTCCGATCTCTGTATTCTGAGCCCGGTTTGCCTTGTCCATATCTTTCACGTGCCACATAGGAACCCTTCCCTTCAGGTTGCTGAATATCTGAACCGGATCCAGGCCGGCAAATACGACCCAATACAAATCGAGTTCCCATTTTACCAGGTCTGCATCGGTTGAGCTGGTCATCACATCGAAACCGGTTTGACCTCCATGATTTGCAAATTCAAAATCATGGTTATGATAGGCCAACTGGATACCTGCTTTTTTACAGGCTTCTCCGGCCACATTCAATTTGGCTGATATCTTTTTATAATCATCCAAACTGGAACGCTTATCGGGTGGCAACCAGGGAATAGTCAGAAAATTGCTTTTCATGGTAAGGGCCGCCTGGATATGTTCATCCAGCTCTGCTTTACCGGCATCCTCGTCTGAAAACAGGAATTTTACAGGCATGTAATGCCCACTGGGTACCGAGAGTCCCAGGCCGTTCATATACGATGAAAATTCAGCTACGGGAATGCCAAAAAACTTACCTCCTCCGAATCCATATAACTCCACTTCCTTATAACCGGCAGCAGCCACCTGCTGCAAAACAGCACGGGGATCCTTCGCTACAAGTTCTCTCAATGTATAAAGTTGGATACCGACAGAACGGTTCTTTTTTTCCGCCATTAAAAAATCGGGCACAAGCATCACCGCAGGCGTGAGCAGGGAGGCTTGTTTTAAAAAAGTTCTCCTGGTAGACATAACCTGAAATTTTGGGTATTATTTGGGCAATGAATGTACGAAATAAGTGTTTCAGATACACCACAAAAAAACCGGTCCGCTTGTGAGCGGACCGGCCTATGAAAAGGTAAGTTAGAATGTTAAACCCGGAAATGTGAGAATGCCTTGTTGGCTTCAGCCATACGGTGAGTGTCTTCTTTTTTCTTGAAAGCACCACCTTCCCCTTTGCTGGCTGCAATGATCTCATTGGCCAGTTTATCAGCCATACTGCGACCGTTGCGCTCGCGGCTGTAACGGATCAGCCATTTTATGCTGAGGGAAATCTTTCTGTCGGGACGAACCTCAGAAGGAATCTGGAAGGTTGCACCACCGATACGACGGCTGCGTACTTCAACAGCAGGAGTTACGTTAGCAATCGCTCTTTTCCAGATTTCATAACCATCTTCATTGGTGATTTTGCTCACCTTATCAACGGCATCATAGAAAATTTCGAAGGCTACACTCTTTTTCCCTTGCCACATGATATTGTTGACAAAACGGGTAACCAGTTTATCGTTATACCTGGCATCAGGGGCCAGAGGAAGTTTTTTGGCTTGTGCTTTACGCATCGGAGAACTATTTTAAATTATTTTTTACCAGTTTGTTTGTCTCTCTTGGTTCCGTACTTGGAACGGCTCTGCTTTCTGTCTTTCACACCGGCAGTATCAAGGCTACCACGAACAATGTGATAACGTACACCCGGCAAGTCCTTCACACGACCTCCACGAATCAATACGATGGAGTGCTCCTGCAGGTTATGACCTTCACCCGGAATATAAGCGATAACTTCCACCTTATTGGTCAAACGAACTTTAGCTACCTTGCGGAGAGCGGAGTTCGGTTTTTTAGGTGTAGTGGTGTACACACGGGTACAAACACCTCTGCGTTGAGGACAGGCATCCAGTGCTCTGGACTTACTCTTTGCCTTGATGATTTCTCTACCTTTTCTTACTAATTGCTGAATTGTAGGCATTCTAACCTTATTTATTTGGGACGGCAAAGGTAGAATCCCTTACCGAAAAAACAAAATTAAATTCTAAACTTTCCACATCCACTGGTGCAAATCCTCGGCCTTTCCTTCCCGGATAGCATTCAGGCGTTCTTTTACGGCTTTTGCAATGGGGCTGTTATCTACATTAAATGTCATCTGAAACTCTTTGTACTTCAACTCTTTAACCATTGCTATTACAGCAGCAGTGCCGGTTCCGAAAACCTCCTGCAATTGCCCCTTGCCATAGGCAGCCAGGAGTTCATCAATATTGATCCTGCGCTCTTCAACAGGCAGTCCCATTTCTTTCAATACCACCATTACACTATCGCGGGTAACTCCATGTAAAATGGTTCCTTCCTCCAGGGAAGGTGTTACTGCTACCCCATTAATTATAAAGAACACATTCATCATTCCCACTTCCTGCAGCCATTTGTGTTCAAACGCATCGGTCCAGAGCACCTGGTCGTAGCCCTGTTTCTGAGCTTCGGTTACGGCCAGCATACTGCCCCCGTAATTCCCGGCATTCTTGGCAAAACCTACCCCGCCCGGCGCAGCACGGGTATAGTGCTCCTCTACCAGGATCTTCATAGGTGCTGCGAAATAGGGTCCGGTGGGACTCAAAATGATCAAAAATTTATAGGTGGCAGAAGGACGAACCCCCAGCATGGAATCAGTAGCGAACATGAAAGGACGGATATACAACGAATGGTCCTTAATGGCAGGGATCCAGTTCTTGTCGAGCGCAATCAGCTTACGCATACCTTCCATGAAGATTTCCTCCGGCACTTCCGGCATATTCATCCGGGCAGCAGATGTATTGAATCGTCTGAAATTGTCGAAAGGTCGAAAAATAAAAGCATTGCCCTCTGCATCACGGTAGGCTTTGATACCTTCAAAAATGGCCTGGCCATAATGAAGGGCTGCAAGGGAGGGTTCCAGGCTAAGTGCCTGGTATGGCCTGATCTGTACAGACTTCCACTCACCATCCGCATATTCCGCTTCCAGCATATGATCTGTAAAATATCGGCCAAACGGGAGGTTTTCCAAAGGTGTATCACTCAGTCTGCTCCGGTCAACTTTCGTAACCGGTATATCGAATGCTGCAATCATATTTGGTACATTTGCTGCAAAGAAACAATGATTTTGCTGGGTAGCCAAACCATCCGGCCAAAATCACTAACAATTGTTAGTAAAAAATACCGCAAGTTTTCATGTCGTTAAACTCGATTCGACTAACCCAGCACCAGGTAGCCGATTTGTATCCGGAAAGTCTGGTACTGACAACTGATATCGCTTCCACAAAAGGCAGGGCTGAAGATTTACCCGTCGTCATGGAGGAAAAATCCGGAGGATGGGAAAAAGCGCCCATACAGCCCGAAGTGCCCATACAGTATCTTGGTAAGAACAACCGGAACCTGGCAATCCTGGTATTTTATCCCGATACCGTTCATATAGCCGAGGCCTCACTGGAATTCCTCAGCTCTGTATTAAAAGCCTGCCAGCTAACCCTCGCCGATGTAGCCATTGTAAATATGGCAAGGCAAAACCCCGGAATGGAGCAGTTGCAAAAGGAACTGGCTCCCCGGCAAATGCTCTGCTTTGGGCTGCCTCATCCGGTTGTGGGCTTACCTGCAGGTTTGCCGGTATTGACTCCTCAGCCTATTCTGAATTTAAAATTGATGATAGCCCCCTCCCTGGAAGAACTGAACCAGCAAACTGAGGCAGTGAAACCGCTGAAAAGACTGCTGTGGGAAGGATTGAAAACCATGCTGGGCATATAGCCTAAAAGAAACAATATGGAACTGATATTTGCTACCAATAACCTCCATAAAATTGCTGAAATCCAACCCTTATTACCTGCCACCATCCGTCTGAAAACACTTAAGCAGGCGGGAATTGAACAGGAGATACCAGAACCTCATGATAGCCTGGAAGCTAATGCCAGTGAGAAATCGAGGGTGATACACTCAATCACGGGCGCCAACTGTTTCAGTGAAGACACCGGATTGGAAGTAGTGGCACTAAATGGGGCTCCAGGCGTCAAAACAGCCCGGTATGCCGGTTCAACGGCAGGTGCAAAAGAGAATATAAACAAGTTGTTGGATGTACTCCGGAATGAAAATGATCGCCGGGCCCGGTTCAGAACCGTCATTTCCTTAATTTTAAACGGGAAGGAATTCCAGTTCGAAGGTATTTGTGAGGGCCGCATCAGCAAACAGCCAAGTGGTAACCAGGGCTTCGGATATGATCCGGTATTCATTCCCAATGGATCGGACAGATGTTTCGCCGACATGACGCTGGAAGAGAAACAACAATACAGTCACAGGCGAAAAGCCACCGACAAACTGGTGGATTTTTTATTAGTGGAGGCAACCAAACTATGAACGATAGCGACTTAATCAAAGGAAGTATTGAAGGTGATCCGAAAATGCAGGAGGCCCTTTACCAGAAGTATGCACCTAAAATGTATGCGGTTTGTCTCCGGTATGCAGGCAATAATGATGATGCGCAGGATCTCTTGCAGGAAGGATTTATAAAGGTTTTCCGGAACCTGGAAAAATACAGGCACGAAGGATCGTTTGAAGGTTGGATGCGGCGCATTTTTGTCAATACTTCCATTGAGCAATACCGTAGGAAAGTTCATCTGAACAGTATTTCAGAACAGGAGGAACGAGGCATAGAAGATGCTTCGGTTTCCGTATTGGATCAACTCGCTGAAAGGGATATTGTACAACTGGTGCAGGAACTTTCCCCAGGATACCGGGCAGTCTTTAATCTTTATGTGATTGAAGGATACTCCCACAAGGAAATTGCGGAACTCTTATCCATAAGTGAAGGAACAAGTAAATCGCAACTGGCAAGGGCAAAATCAATTTTGCAAAAAAAAGTTGCTGAATTTTTAGGGGTACAACGTAAACAAGCCAACAGATGAGGGATCCACTCAGCCATAAATTAAATCAATGGGAAGCCAGTCCGCCACCAGGCGCCTGGGAAAATATTTCCCGTGAAATGAGCGAATGGAATGCCGAAAAAAAATTGGCCCAAAAACTCAACAATTGGGATTCCCCCCCTCCTGCAACCAGTTGGTCAGCTATTGCAGAACAAATCTCTCAAACATCCACTCAACCTACGTTCCGAAGAGGTGATGTTCCTGTACGCACGCTCTCTCCTTACCTGATTCGCTATGGTGCTGCTGCTGCAGTAATAGGAATTATTGCCTGGGTTCTCTGGTCATCTCCATTCAAAGATGCCAGTGAGATGGCAACTTCCACCATCCCGCTTACCACCGAACAGGCAGTAGCCACCCTTTCCGGTACAGTTCCACCCACTCAGTCACCGGAACCGGCTGCGGAGGAGTTTGCTGCAGTAAGCAACCGCGACAAACAATCAAATTTTTCGGGTGGTGCTAAAAACCATGATCCAAGAGAACCGGCATATGCCCTGGTAAGGAGAAACCGTATCGCAATTGAGACGATTGGCAGTAACTGGCAAAAAGAATTGGTCAGCCAGTTTTTGAATTCGGCCATCAAGCAATTGCCCGTACAGCATACAGATAGCCGGTACATTCGGATCGCTTCCAATAATGGCAATTCGGTTCGCTTGTCTGCCAAATATGCTCCTATTTATCACCAACTCACCTATTCCGAAAACGGGAATAGCCGATACTCCATAAATGCGATTGAACAGCAATTACTCAAATCACCCTATATCCCGGATCCGGGAAACCTCTTTGATATTCTGCAATTGAAAGAACTATTGGAGGAACAATAAATCTTCAGTTTACATGGGCCGAATTAAACTAACCATGCCATCCGGATTTTCATTCGAAACCCGGATTCCAGTTCGCATAACCGACCTGAATTACGGAGGTCATGTTGGGAACGATACCATTCTAAGTATCATTCATGAAGCCCGGATGCAATTTTTGCTGCAAGCAGGTTATACTGAACTGAATTTTGCCGGAGCCGGACTTATCATGAGTGATGTTGCGATAGAATTCAAACAGGAACTGTTTTATGGAGATGAAGTCATTGCCAGAGTTATGGCCACTGAAATAGGTCGGGTTGGATTTGATCTTTATTACCAATTACTGAAAACGGTTTCAGGAGAAACCAAAGTAATTGCGAATGCCCGAACCGGCATGGTCTGTTATGATTACACCAACAAGAAAGTGACGGGCATCCCTACAGAGGCCAAAGAAAAAATTGCAGCCATATAGTTAATCTGCATTCCAGATTTTCCATCCCTCTTCTGCCTGGATCAAAAGCATATCATGACCGTTTTCTGTTATGGCTCCTCTTTCCTTTCCTTTTTTTAAGAAAAGCGTTTCAGCTGGATTATATACGAGGTCATATAAATAATGATCGGATCCAAGCTGAGCGTAATCTACGGGGGGGCAACTAACTACATTTGGATGCATACCGAGGGGCGTGGTATTGATCCATAAACGCGAGTTGTGCTGCAATTCTGAATTGAGTTCGGCATAACTGAGAATGCCAGCAGCAGGATCAGCAGATCTGCTGATTACGGTAAAGGGTATGCGAAGTTTATCCAGTACAAACTGTACCGCCTTGGAAGCACCTCCGGTACCCAGTACCAGGGCGCGATCATGCCTGGGCTGGAGTGATTTCAGAAGTGACTTTTCAAAACCCAGCACATCGGTATTAAATCCTTCCAGGCGTCCACTCCGGATACGGATGCAGTTACAGGCACCAGTTTTCCGGACCACCTCCGAAACACTGTGCAGATAGGGAAGCACCGCTTCTTTATAGGGAATAGTAACATTAATCCCTTCGAGCAGAGGGTGTTGCCGAAGTAATTCGGGGAACTCCTCAATCGAAGGGATCGGGTAATTTTCGTACTGCGCAGGAATTCCTTCCTGTTCAAACTTTTGGTTAAAGTAGGCTTTGGAAAATGAATGACTTAAGGGATAGCCAATTAAACCAAAGTAGCGCATCAGGCCATTTCTTTATTCAGGAAGAGGTGGAAGGTATCGCCTCTCAGTCCCAAACGCATCGCTTCCAGTGAAATCATTTCTGAAGGTGCGATATTACCGAGGTTAACATTACAACCAATCAGCTCTATGAAATACAACTGCTGTGCTTTTTGAGGAGCTTCCCAGATGATTTTTTCCTCTGGAATCTGGGTCAGGATTTCCTGTACCAGGCCTTCCCGTACTTCACCGCTTCCACGATAGATACCGACATTACCGGCTTCTCTTGCTTCCGCGATCACATAAGTGGATCCTGCCTCCAACTCGGCCCTCATCAATTCAATCCATTTGTAGGGAGGAATAATATGTGCAGCATCCTTACTTCCCACTTCACTCAGAACGGTTCCATGTTTGGTAAGTTTTTCAATGTAACCACATTTTTCTGCGTGCGGTATGGTGATCGAGCCGTCGCTAACTTCCATGTAGTCTACTTCAAAATCCTTGCAAACAGCAATAAAGTCTTCAAACTGATTGCGGATCAGGAAGGCTTCAAACAGCGTTCCGCCAAAATAAACAGGGATACCAAAGGATTTATAAACGGCTATCTTTTCCCGCAAATTGGGGGTAACAAAAGATGTTCCGAATCCAAACTTGACGATGTCTACATGCGGGTGAGCTACACTCAGAAAATTTTTAGCCTCTTCAATACTCAGACCCTTATCCATTACCATGGTAATTCCGGACTTACGGGGTTTGGCAACCCGTTCAGGAATTTGCGATAGGTTAAAATTCATTTACACTTTTTTTTGGATAGAAACCGCGCAAAAATAGGAAACAGCAGCCACATTACGCTTTTCCGGTTTTTCGGTGGCGCGCAATCAGGTCAACTACGAGTTGATTCTGGAGAATTGTTGGGTTAAGTGCAACAAATTCTTTCAGTTGTCGGGGAGCTTTCTGCAATCCTCTTTCGAGATAGAGCAACCCTTCTTTAGATTTACCGAGGGCGAATAATATAGCACTTTTATAATATATAAAAACCGGTTTTCCTTCTGTATGCTGTAAGGCCGCTAACACCTGCTCCATCGCTTCCTCGTAAAACTTATTCAGGTAGAGACAACGAACCAGTGCTTCCCAGCCCTGTACACTTTTGGGCCGGGCTCTTACCACATTGGAAAAATAAAAAATGGCATCTTTTGCTTCTCCCAACTGTACTTTACATTCCCCCATGGCCAGGTTGAACTCGGGTACAGATTTATGAATTTGCATGGCAGTTTCCAGCTGCTTAACTGCCTGTGCCCATTGTTCTTCGTTTATATAAGTGCAGGCAATCTTATAGTACAACTTGCTGTCATCCGGATTCAGATGCACGGCTTTGCGGTAATAAATCCTGGCCTGTCCATAATTTTTGAGTTTGTCGTAACAATGCCCGATGGCTTCAAAAATCACATCTTCCGGCCTCGACAGTTCCAGTACTTTTTCCAATACTTCGATGGCGTCTTTGAATTTGCGCAGCCGGATATAGGCATCGCCCATATTCCGGTAGGCATAATCAAATTTTTCATCAATGGCGATGGCATACTTGTAAGCATCTATTGCTTTTTCATAGAGTTTCAGGCCCTGGTAGGCGGCAGCCAGATTAAACCAGGCGAGCTCATTGTAAGGATAATCTTCCAGAATCTGCTGGTGCAACTTGATGCTTTCCTCATTGCGCCCGGTAAAATCGGTCCAGAAGCAAATTTTATACAACGCTTCCTCATTGGTAGGCTCCTGTTCGAGAATAAGTTTGAGGCAATCAAAAATCTTTTCAAACTCTTCATAATCATCATACACATCCGCGAGTTCAAACAACAATTCGATTTTTTCCTCTCCTTCAAATTCTCCAAGGGCAGTTTCCAGGAGATGAATCGCTTTTTCCTGTTCATCCAATGCCAGGTAGGCATCTGTGCGAAGAATGTATAGTTCAATATTACGACTGTCGAGTAATTCTGCCAGGTCCAGCACTTCCAGGGCTTCACGGTATTTCCGGGTGGCAATTAAGATGTCGGCTTTTCTGAAAAGAAGTGCTGCTGAGTAGGGAAATTGTTCAACCCCCAGATCACAGGCCTCCTGTGCCTGCACCAAATCTTCCTTATCATCAAAATAATTAATGATTTTCTCAAAGGACTCCTCATCGAGAAAGCTGCTGGAACGGCCGGATTTCCTGTCGTTGTACAACCTCAATAATTCCTCCATGTCCTCTTTATCCTGTCGAAAGGGGTATTCTTTCATGAATCTTGGTTACTACAATTTAACTTAAACAAAAAAAAGTTCCAAGTTTATGTAACAAAAATTATCAACATGCGTTACATATATATTAAAATTTGTGATCAACGGTTAGGAATTTTCCAAATCTTTTATCTATTTTTGTACAAATATGTTGTTAAACCTCCATACCAGAATTTCTAAATACAGCCTCAAACTGTTGGTAGCTGCTGTTTTCCTGAGCGTTACCGGTTTAGCGGTTGCTAGTATGGGAGGTGAGAAAAAAGCGAAAAAAGCTTCCAAAGCAACCGAAGATTTCGTTCCAATCAGGACAACTGCAGGATTTACTCTTAAAGCTGGTCCCAGTTACAAAGGAAGCTTAGGTTTCAACAGTTCTAAAGTAACCAATGGAACTTTATCCATCAACACACTGGTTACTTATCAGAAAGGTAATACCACCTACATTATGCCTTACAATAGCAGGATTTCAGTAGGCAAAACTACTCCCTGCAACAGCAGTACTCAGATGCTTAATCTGAAAGTACGCATCAATAAGTAATTCTTCTCTTACAGTTTTCTCCTTCTTTTCTTGCAAATAAGGCTATTCGCCTTTAATAAAGATGACATTTTCACATTTCACGTCTCACGTCTGACATTTCACCTCTCACTTAATTCCTTCTCCCCTTCTTACTCTCCTCATAGCTCATTTCTCTATATCCTTCTTTAGGAATATCAAATTTAGAAACTGGTACAGGATTCAGTGACACCTGTGAAACAACGTATTTGATGGTCAGTTTACCCTGTTGCAATTCATATTCCAGCGGAAGGCCACGGAGATTGGTAAACTGGGAGTTGTAATGATTGTTTTCCGGAACCAGGTCCTCCGTATAATAAACAGTGAAGGTAGATCCATCTTTAAGGGATGCTACTGCTTTTTTACAGGTATATCCAGCCAATTGCTTTGTTTCTCCAGTAGTTGTGAATTCAATACCCTCGTACCTGCGGTTCTTGTCTTTCCAATCGGCCGCAGTCATGCGGATCAGTACTTTTTGTCCTCCAACTTCCTGTAAAACCACAGCAGAACCAGTCCGGGCATCATGAATGGTAGTAAAGCTGGCCAGCGCACTCTGCATCTCGGAACGACTAAGGCCGCCCTTCAGGTAAACAGTAGTAGTGGCACCATCGAAGGCATCCGCCAGCTTGGGTTCAGCAGCACCGGTTGTGATTACCGCATCATATACGATGGTAAGATCGGATACTCTTTTCTGGGCTAAAGTTCCTGTTACCAATAGAAGGCCCAACAGGGTAAAAAAGGTTGTTTTCATGTTGATCATGCTGATAAGCAGACGGAAAATAACCATTTTTAGTTGGCTATTTGCCTTTTTTCTGCATTTCCTGCACCTTCTTTTGCGTTTCCTGCATTTGCTCCAGGCGCTCCTGCCATTTTGACTTCGACTTTGGTTTTGCCCTGTTAGCAGCCAACTGAGCAACAATCTTATCGTGATCGATAATATAATTCTGAATTACCCATTGGAGTGCAAGTGTAATCAGGTTGGAGACCGTATAATACCAGGTAAGCGCTGATGGCAGTCTGTTAAAGAAAAACAGTAGCAGTACCGGGAAGATATACGGCATGTATTTTAACATCGGATTGTTCTGATCCGGTGTCATATTCATATTGTAAATGGAAATCAGAAAACTGGTAATGACTGCCGTCAGGGTAAACAGACTCACATGATCTCCGTACCATGGAATATGAAAAGGCAATTTGGCAATCACGTCATACATAGACAGATCAGTTGCCCATAAAAAGGATTCCCCTCTTAATGCAAGGAAAGAGTTAAAGAAGCTATACAAGGCGAAGAAGATAGGAATCTGCAACAGAGCTGGAATACAACCACCTAAGGGGTTCACACCAGCTTCACGGAAAAGTTTCATCTGCTCCATTCCAAAGGTCTGTTGATCATCACCATACTTCGCCTTCAGTGCATCAATCTCAGGACGGAGGGCTTTCATTTTGGCACCACTCAGGTAACTGGAGTAAACCAGCGGTGAAGTGATCAATCGTATGAAAATCGTCAACAATGCAATCACCAATCCGTAAGAGCTGAAAAACTTTTTTATAAAGTCAAACACAGGCATTACGATATACTGGTTAATCGGGCGTACAAATGCATAAGGCCCCTGGCCCAGGTTCACGATCTTATCCATGTCCTCAATACCAAGGGAACGAAGCAGTTTGTAATCATTTGGACCGAAATAAAACTGCATTGGCAAGGTTGCCTGTGTTCCGGCCGGCAGCTTTTTTTCAAAGTTGGCTTTAACGGCCACAATCATGCGGGTGCTGTCATCCGCAGGCGTTGACCAATCAAATTTCGCTTTGTCGAATTTTTCTTTGTTAATTAGGGTTGCATTGAAAAAACGCTGTTTGATACTAGCCCACTGCACGGTTTTGTCAAAGCTTTCCGTGTCATTGGAGAATAGATTGAAATAATCATATTCCCCATTTTCCACCAAAATCAACTGCGACTGCTCCCTTTCATAACGGGCATCCATTTCCTGTTGCATAGCCGCTACATTCCATTGCAGTTGCAGGTTCTGTTGAGGGATCATGGAAGTTGTTCCCTGAAGCCGGAGGTTAAAGTCGATCAGATAAGAATCGGGATGAATGATATATTCCTGCTGAATGGATTCACCGGAATTACCAGTTGCTTCATACACAATAATGTGATTTCCGCTGGCATCCTGCTGGGCTGATTTCAACTGAAAAAACAGGTCTGAAGAAGCCGTACTCTGATTGGGGGCAGTCAATACCGGGAAACTGAACTGGTCGCTGCCGTCTTCAATTACTGAAACCAGGCTACTGTCTGACCTGCTGTACTTTTTCAGTTCAACCTGCACCGGCTGGCCGCCTTTATTATTGAATGTTACTTTTAAGAGGTTTGTTTCAACAGTATGAAGGGAACTGGTTCCTACCAGGTGTCTGGCCCATCCGGTGGCATTTGAATCCAACGCTGCTGTAACCACAGCGGCACTGTTCTTAATCCTTGCCTGGGCAGCCTGTTGCTTAACCAGTTCAATTTTTGCCAGAGAATCTGCCTGCCGAAGCCGCTGTGCTTCTAATTCCCTGCTATTCTTGGAAGAAATAAACAGATAAACAAAAAGAAGTACGCCTAACAGCACAAAACCAATTATCGTATTACGATCCATGCTTTGCATCCGAACTATTTTTAAGACCTGCGAAGATAGGGAAAACGTGAGATGTGAGACGTGAAACGTAAGATGCCACGCCCAATGACACTATTCCATACTCTGTAAAACTTTCACCCCATCCTTTCTTTCTGCAAACTCCTTGGCGGCTTTTACGAAATGAACGAATATAGGTTGCGGATTTTCTACCGTGCTTTTCAGTTCCGGGTGGTATTGAACACCAATAAAGAAGGGATGAGTTGGAATCTCTACGATTTCCACTAAACCTGTTTCCGGATTTTTACCGCTTGCGACTAAGCCTGCTGCTTCAAAATCAGCCAGGTATTGGTTATTGAATTCCCAGCGATGCCGATGGCGCTCAGAAATCTCTGTGGCGCCATAGATACGATGCGCCAGGGTGCCCTCTTCAATCTTACACGGGTAAGCTCCCAATCGCATGGTACCTCCTTTGGCAGTTACTGTTTTTTGTGCATCCATCAGATCAATGACCGGACGTTGGGTGTTCGGATCCATTTCAGTTGAATGTGCTTCCGACCAGCCCAGTACATTACGGGCATATTCAATTACACTCATCTGCATGCCCAGGCAAATACCAAAGAAGGGCAGCTGATTTTCACGTGCATATTTTACAGCAATGATTTTACCTTCTATTCCACGATGTCCAAAACCGGGAGCCACCAGCAAGCCATCAAGGTGGCTTAATTTCTCCACTACATTTTCTTCAGTGATGAATTCACTGTGTACATTGACAATATTAACCTTACACTCATTCATTGCTCCGGCGTGCACAAAAGCTTCCAAAATGGATTTATAGGCATCCTGCAATTCAATGTATTTTCCAATCAATCCGATTGTTACTTTGCTCTTAGGATATTTTAGTTTATCCAGGAACTCTTTCCATTTACTTAACTCAGGCTCTGAATACTGGGTTATGTTCATTTTCCTCAGGCAGATCAGGTCCAGCTTTTCACGCATCATGGCCAAAGGCACTTCATAAATAGTAGGCGCATCAGCCGCCTCAATCACTGCTTCTTTTTTTACATTACAAAAGAGCGCAATTTTCCTCCGGATTTCTGGCCCGAGTGGTTCCTCCGTTCTACATACAATCACGTCGGGATGAACGCCTTCCTGGCTCAGCATACGAACACTGTGCTGGGTAGGTTTAGTTTTTAATTCTTTTGCTGCTTTCAGGTAGGGAATCAGGGTGAGGTGCACTACCACACAATCTTCTTCGGGCAATTCCCACTGTAACTGACGCACTGCTTCAATAAAAGGCAGACTCTCGATATCGCCCACGGTTCCACCAATTTCGGTAATTACAATATCATATCCTCCCTGCCCAAGGAGCAGCATACGCCTTTTAATTTCATCTGTAATATGTGGTACAACCTGAACGGTTTTACCCAGGTAGGCGCCTTCTCTCTCCTTATTAATGACTGTCTGATAAATCCGGCCAGTAGTCACATTATTTGCCTGGCTGGTAAAAATGCTCAGAAAACGTTCGTAATGGCCAAGATCCAGATCAGTTTCAGCACCGTCTTCCGTTACATAACATTCACCATGCTCGTAAGGATTCAATGTACCCGGATCCACGTTTATGTAAGGATCAAATTTCTGGATCGTCACTTTCAGCCCCCTGGCCTGTAACAACTTACCCAGGGATGCCGCAATAATTCCTTTACCCAGGGAAGAAGTTACCCCACCTGTAACAAAAATGTACTTGGCCATATCAATTAAGTTTCAATTTTTTATTCCAGTGGCCTGCGTCCAAAAAAAATAATTGCCCATGGCCTGTTGGCCAGTTGCAACTTAAATTACCAGTTAAATTTTGTTATAGTGAACGCGGCTGATGTGACCTTGCGGAAAATTGCAATATGTTCATCCGGGAGGTCATGCAAAGATAGGGTAAAAAGACAATAGGCACCCGGAAACCCGGATGCCTATTTTTTCCTTTTGGTGATTATTGCTTATTACTTAATATTAACTTGAGAAATTTCCAAAGGCTGAATAGGTGTTGTTTTAATGAAAGCGGAGTGGTTTCTCTTCATGAAAATCTCCTTGATCTTTTCCGCCTGATCTTTATTAGCGTGGATCACAACGATCGCCAATATTTCAACCAACAATATCCAGACACTTAAATTTCGCTTCATACTATTAGATTCTAGGTTATTCACAGGTTAGGAACGGCGAAGGTATAAAAAAATCCTAATATCTAGGTGCATTCTCTTACCCTCGCATAATCTAAAACGAATAACTGTATCAAATATTATTTATCCGCCTGGATTTTCACATAACTCGCTGATATCCCTTTTATAAGGGAGGAACTAAACCCCTGGTGCTCCATTTCATTGAGGCCAGCAATTGTACATCCTTTCGGAGTGGTTACCTTATCGATTTCATATTCGGGATGCGTGCCTTTCTGAAGCAGCAATTCGGCAGCACCTTTTACTGTTTGTGCAGCAATCAGGCTGGCGGTTTTGGCATCAAAACCTATCTCAATACCACCCTGGATATTCGCCCGGATGTAGCGCATGGCATAGGCCGTACCACAAGCACCCAATACCGTGGCAGCATCCATCAGTTTTTCATCTATAATCACTACCCTGCCAACCTGGCTAAACAATTCCAGTACCCAATTCACCTGGTCCTCCTTTGCTTTGGAATGGCTCAGGCAGGTCATACTTTCCCGAATAGCAACCGCGGTATTAGGCATGGCGCGAAAAATGGCCGGAATCTTATCCTCCAGTAATTCAGACCGCATTTCCTGGGTACTTACACCCGTTACTACTGAAATTAATAGTTTGTCAGCCATAAGGCTGGGGGCAATTTCCCGGATCACTTCCCTGATCTGAAAAGGTTTAACTGCCAGTAGAATTACATCTGCCGCAGCGGCAGCAGCAGCATTATCACTGGTAATCGTCATGCCCTGTTGCTGGTAAGGCTGGAGCAGGGTGGTATTGCGACGGGTAATCGTGATTTGACCGGGAGATAAAAATCCACCTGCGGTCAATCCCTCTGCAATGGAAAGGCCGAGGTTTCCTCCGCCAATGATGGCTATGGTTTTGCTCATATATTCACTTGCTTGCTTTAATAATAATGGCCGCCGGCCAGGTAATTGCGTACATATTCCCCTACTCCGTCTTCAAGAGAATAAAAGCTTTCTGTATACCCTGCGGCTGTTAACTTACTCATATTGGCCTCGGTAAAATACTGATACTTATCCCGGATATCTTCCGGCATGTCTATGAATTGTATCTGCGGTTCTTTACCAAGCCCGGCAAATGTTGCTTTTACCAGGTCTTCAAAACTCCGGGCCTTGCCAGTGCCGAGGTTGTACAAACCCGATGCTGGTTGGTGTTCCATCAGCCAATAACAAACTTTGATTACATCCTTCACATAAATGAAATCCCGCAGTTGCTGGCCATCTTTAAAGTCGGGCCGATGCGACCTGAACAGCTTTACAAATCCCTGGTCGCGAATCTGGTTAAACGAATGCCAGATAACAGATGCCATTCTGCCCTTGTGGTATTCATTTGGCCCATACACATTGAAGAATTTCAATCCAGCCCAGAATGGTGGATGCATTGACTCATGCAGTACCCATTTATCAAATTCATTCTTGGAAACACCGTACGGATTCAGGGGTTGCAGCTGAAAGGGCAATTCGTGTGAATCATCATATCCCAGTTCTCCGCTGCCATAGGTAGCAGCTGAAGATGCATACACAAGCGGTATGCTGTGAATCACACAGTAATTCCAGATCTTCTGGGAATATTCCACATTCAATCGCTGGTGAATACTATAATCAAATTCGGTTGTATCTGTTCTTGCACCTAGGTGAAAGATGAAAGCAATATTGGGACGATGGTTTTGTAACCATTCAAAAAAAACATCCCGTTCGATTTTCTCCAGGTATTTTTTATCCGCCAGGTTGGGCTCCTTGGCAGTTTTTGAAAAATCATCCACCAGCACCAGGTTGGAATATCCTTTCAGATTCAAATACCCAACCATGCAACTTCCGATGAAGCCGGCTGCCCCGGTTACTACAATAACTTCTTTATTGTCCATTGGATAAAGGTACTAAGTGAATGCTGAATTCAGACAGTTGCAAGTACCCGAATACTTACCATTCCTGGCTCATCCTCGTCAAAGCTGGCACTTGCATTGATAAAACTGGCGCGATCCCGGATCCTGTCCAGTGTATTGGCAAACAGCTGACGGTTAATAATAATTTTATAATTCAGGTGAATGGATAAACAATAACCTTCAGCAATTTGATCCAGTTCAATGGCAACTTTTCGGATTTCGACATTCAGCATAAAAGAAGTGAGTGCTTCCTGGCTGATGCGTAGGAAATCAACCTCCATTCCGCCTACGGGATCTTCTTTCAGATTGGCTGAAAAGGTGCAGGGTACACCACTCAACAGGGAGAATTCCCGGCATTGCCATTCCAGTGTGGCACTTAAGCCAACATGCGCCAGCATGTTAGAACCAATACTAAAAGTAATCCTTCGTATGGTCGCAATTAATAATTCTGTAATTCCTGCTGCATGTTCCAGGCGGCTGCGACTTCCCTGGGTGAGATTATTTTCCCTGCGATTCACCCACTCTATGTCCATTTTAATTACAGATGCAAGCTGAGCCATTTCTTCATGTAACTCCGACGCAAGAAATTTTCGATCCTCTTCCATGCTGGAACGAAAATGAGTAGCCAGGCTCTTGAATTTTTCATATTCCGCCTCGATTTCCTTCTCTACTATTTTTCTTTTGGAAATATCCTTGGCAATGGCAAAAACCAATTCCTTTTCTGAATTGTAAATGGAAGACCACTCAAGCCATACCACTCCTCCGTTTTTTGTGAGGTACCTGTTTTCGAAATTGAGCAGGGCTTTTCCTTCAATCAGATCAGTCCGCATTTTTGCGGTAGCATCCCGATCCTCCGGATGAATAAAACTGGCAATAGGTTTTGAGAGCAACTCTTCTTCGCTGTAACCTAAAACCTCTCCAACAGCTTTATTAACCTTTTTAAAATATCCATCTTTCCCGGCTATGCAAACCAGGTCTGGAGTTATATTAAAAAACTGAAACAGGTCGCTGGAAACAGCCATTGGGATGCTGAAAATTAAAGTGCCATCAGGGCATGTTCAGAATCATGTCCGGCCAGAAATTTCTCTATAGCCGTATCATACTGATTTTTCCATTCGCCAACAGATCCCCAGTTCTCTCCATCAACCCGGATATCACCATTGGTAACGGTACCCAATAACCGAAATGGAGCAGTTCCGATTGCTGCTTCAAAAGCGGCTTTTTGGTCGGGCTTAACAGAAACCACCACACGGCTCTGTCCTTCGCCAAACAGATCCGCATCTTTACGTATAGAACTGTCAGTATTGATATCAAACCCAAGGCTATTTACAAAACCACTTTCCAACAGGGTGATAAATAATCCGCCTTCACTGATATCGTGGGCTGATCTGATTTGTTTTGCGCGGATCAATTGTAATACGGTACTCTGCAACTGAAATTCTTCTTCCAGATCAAAATGAGGTGCAGCAGAATATTCAACCCCGCAGATTTTTTGCAGGTATTCAGAACTGTTGATATCATTGGTTGCTTTACCAACCAGGTAAACCAGGTCTCCGGTTTCGCGGAAACCAAGTGTCATGCGATCCTGGTAAGAATCCAGCAAGCCTACCATACCAATGGTTGGTGTAGGATAAACAGGGCCGTCGGGGTTCTGGTTGTAGAAGCTAACGTTACCACCGGTAACAGGAGTATTGAAACGACGACAGGCATCTCCCATTCCCTTAATTGCGTGAACGAATTGATAATATACCTGCGGATCATAGGGGTTGCCAAAGTTCAGGCAGTTGGTAACACCAAGGGGCTCACCACCAGAGCAAACAATATTGCGGGCAGCTTCGGCAACAGCAATCATGGCTCCCTTGTAAGGATCGGCAAAAACATACCGGCTGTTACAATCTGTGGTAACAGCCAATGCCTTATTGGAAGGTTTGGCCAATACCACGGCGGCATCACTTGGAGCATTGGTTGATGTATTTCCGGTTCCAACCATGCTGTCGTACTGAACGTAAATCCAGCGCTTGGAAGCTATATTCGGAAGGTTCACCAGTTGCTGTGCCACTTTTTTATAATTAGCTGGCTGAGCAATGGAAGCCGGGTCAAATTGGTTGATTTTTTCAAAATAGGAAGGTGTTTCGTAGCTACGGTCGTACTGTGGAGCCCCACCACCCAGTACCAATTCTTCAGCCGGGATGGAAGCTTCCAGTTCACCGTGCATATAGAAATTCAGGATTCCGTCATCCGTAACTTCTCCTATAACAGAACAAGGCAGGTCCCATTTTTCGAAGATGGCTTCAACAACCGCTTCCTTACCTTTTTCCACCACCATCAGCATACGTTCCTGGCTTTCGCTTAATAACAATTCCCAGGTTTTCATATTGGCCTGACGGGTAGGAACCTTATCCAGGTCAATTCGCATACCCACTTTACCCTTTGCGCTCATTTCAGCAGTGGAGCAAATAATACCTGCAGCACCCATGTCCTGCATGCCCATTACAGCCCCAGTCTGAATAACTTCAAGGCAGGCTTCGAGCAATTTCTTTTCCTGGAAGGGATCACCCACCTGAACTGCGGGCAGTTCTTCCGCACTTTCGGCAGTAATGTCAGCGGAGGCAAAAGATGCTCCACCTATTCCATCCTTTCCGGTGGCTGAACCTACAAACATGACAGGGTTGCCAATTCCGGCTGCGGTTGCACTAACCGTTTCTCCTGCTTTTACCACGCCCACGCTCATCGCATTGACGAGGGGGTTGGTATGATAACATTGTTCAAAATAGATTTCTCCTCCAACTGTCGGAACACCGAAACAGTTTCCATAGTGACCAATTCCATGCACAACTCCACCCAGCAGGTGTTGGGTTTTGGCTTCCTGGAGTTTCCCGAAACGCAGGGAATTCAGGGCAGCGATGGGACGTGCACCCATAGTAAAGATATCGCGGTGAATTCCACCTACCCCGGTTGCCGCCCCCTGGAAGGGTTCAATAGCCGAAGGGTGGTTGTGACTTTCGATCTTGAATACTACGCCGTAACCGTCGCCCATATCCATCAATCCGGCATTTTCCTCTCCGGCTGCCACCAGCATTTTTCCACCTTCGCGGGGCAGGGTTTTGAGCCATTTGATAGAGTTTTTATAGGAACAGTGCTCGCTCCACATACCGGAAAAAGCACACAATTCATTGAAATTAGGCGTGCGGCCCAGCTTTTTTTTAATCAATTCGAACTCTTCTGCGGTAAGTCGCAGTTGCTGGGCGGTTGTTACAGTTACTTCCATGTTTTTTGGCGGATAGTGTAAGAAAGCGCAAAGGTAAGGTACCTGACTGAGCCAGTGAAATGGGAACGGATTTTATTTACTTAGTCTATTTTTGGCTGTCATGACCATCGCGTTTATTCATAGAGGTACCGCCATTTTGCCTGAAATCACTGCTTACAGAAACTATTTCGAAGCGTTGGGGTATCGTACCATTGAGTGTCATCCGGCTGAAGTAGTTAGCCTGAAACCTGAAATTGAATGGCATTTTTTAGGGATGCACTGGCGTCGTCGGAATCCCGCTGCACTGGTTATACATGAATATGCTTCTCTATCCGCTGCTCCTTTTGCATCCTTTAAGAATTGGTTGAAGAAAGCACTGAATACAAAGCCTGACTTCCGAATCTTTCTGAATGACTATACCCGTGCAGGTTTAAACTTTCAGGACCAGGTACCCTGGGGAATCAGGAGTACTATTTATATACCAGGCAAAAATGCAGCCATACAGCAAAAAAAATACGATTTTGTATATGCAGGAACATTAGAAAAAAGCCGGGAACCTGAAAAGTGGTTGACCTGGTTTGCTCCGGGCGGCCCGCTTGAAAAAAGAAGTTTGCTGGTGCTGGCCCCACGCAGAGCAGAGTTGGAAAATGAATATGCATTCCCCTGGATTCAGTTCCATGATCCGGTGCCTCCCAGTGAAGTAAATGAGTACTTGCAAACGGCGAGGTTCGGAATCAATTACCAGCCCGATTGCCCGCCCTTTAATCAGCAACCCTCCTCCAAATTACTAGCCTATGCTGCTGCCGGCATACCAATTATCAGTACGGACTACCAATGGGTACGGGAATTTGTGAAATCGTATGGGGGAGCATTTTACCTGATTGATACAAATGATCCCAGGATCGATTTTAAGGCAATCGAAAGTTTCGCTTTTGAAGTGCCCTATCTGAACGAATGGACAATAGAATTTCAACTGGAGCGATCCGGCATTCTTAGTTTTCTAAAAAAAACCGGCTTCTACCCCGGAGTTATCAAATCAGAGATATGATCCGCCGGTATTCATGAATAACTTTATCCATACCAAATCGACTGACCACTTTTTCCCTTCCTTTATGCCCCATTTGTTTGAGATCCTGTTCTTTTAGCAGCAGCATCTCTTCCATTTTTTTTGCCAGATCAAAAGGATCCTGTGTGTGACACAGAAATCCGTTCACTCCATCCTCCACCACATCACGGCATCCCGTATTATTAGTGGTAATAATAGGAAGTTCCATACTGGCCGCTTCCAAAAGGCTGCGGGGTACGCCCTCGTTATAATAAGAAGGAAATACAAATACATCTGCATTGGCCAGGAAAGGACGAACATCTTCCTTAAAGCCAAGAAAATTGATTAGTCCCTGCGACTGCCATTGCTGCACTTTCGATGGGGCGATTGAATCAGGGTGATTTTCTTCGAAGAAACCCAACACTACTGATTCAAAAACATACTCTTTCAATTTTAATAACCTGCTTGCCTCCACGAATATTTCAACACCTTTACTCTTCAGCATCCGGCATGACATGAGGAATTGAAAAGTTGGATTCTTTTTACGAACCGCTGGTGGATGAAAGTAGGCTGTGTTAATACCTTCCCCAGGCAACACATTTATTTTATGAAGCGGTACGATGCGCTCCCGCACAAACAAAAGCGCATCTTCATTATTCAGGAAGAGGACTTCTTTAGCTCCATTCAGAGAGAACCGATACAATTGCTTGATTATGAAGTAGAGCAGGTTCTTTCTGGAAAATGCAAATCCCAATCCGGTTATAATCGCAACCGAAGGAATTCCATTTCTGTGAGCTGCAATCGTTCCGTAAATATTAGGCTTGGCTACATAATGAAAGATCAGATCGGGATTGACTTTTTTATACAGCCGTTTCAGATTCATCAGAAATTTCAAATCCGTAAATGGATTAATTACTTTATTATCGAAATCAATCGCAATATGTGAACAGCCGAGTGCTAATACTTTTTCAACTATAGCATGGTTGGGTGTTATAATTAAAATCTCATGCCCATCGGCTATCAGCATTTTAATAATGTCAATTCGGAAATTATAGATCGACCAGGCGTTATTAGATACAAATGCAATCTTCAATTTTTTTCTATCGCTCACTAAATCAAATATTAATCTTTCAAATGTATAGATTTGGAAACAATTCAGGGAAACGATGATGAATTATATTCTCTTCCTTATTGCCTTTGCGACATTCTATTACTGGCTCTATCGATTTATGAAAAAAGCGAACCACGGACTGAATCCGGGGCAACTTGCTTTGGTTTTTGTTTTAAAGGTATTTACTGCCTGCTTCTATGGTTGGTTGCTGCTGCATTATTATGGAGGAGATGATACCTGGGTAATTCATGAGGATACGCTAATGGAGTGGGGTCAGATGAAAATTAACCCATTGCGCTTTTTTGTATATGAAGTTGATCTGCGTCAATACATTACTGACATGGGATGGAAAGAGGGCCTTCCTTATTTCAGGATGAAATTGGAAAAAGCCATTATCAACAAGCCATTGGGCATCTTTAATTTTTTTTCCCAGGGTAATTTTTATGTTAACATGGTCGCCTTTAGCTTTATCAGCTTCTGGGGAACATTCTGGTTGTACCAGGTGCTGGTTCATCTGATGCCTGCCTATAAAAAATGGACGTTTCTTGTACTATTTTTTTATCCTCCTGCCTTATTCTGGCTGAGCGGGCTGCGAAGTGATGCTATGCTGTTTTTCTTTTTCAGTCTTTTTGTTTCGCGGTTGTACAAGCAGTGGCAGATTATGCCGGCAAAAGCCAATTTGTGGTTAGCTTCTTTTGCCTGGTTTGGAATGGCTGTTGTGAAAGCCAGTTTTGCACTGTTGTTGCTCATCCCTGTATTAGCCTGGTGGCTCACAGTCAGAAAAAAATGGACGTTGAAAAAGGCTTTTGGGGGCACAACGGTGGTATTCCTGGGCTTGTTTTTTTTGAGTGCTGCTTTCCCGGAACCATTTAATTTACCCAATGCAGTCGCCAACGTACAACAGGAGTTCTTTAAGCTGGAGGGGAATACGAGAGTGGACTTACCGGCACTCAGTTCTGATCCTGTATCTTATTTAAGGAACCTGCCCGCTGCACTGGATAATATTTTTCTTCGCCCCTACCCCTGGGAAGCCAAGGGAATACTGCAATATGTAATGGTTGCACAAAATATTTTTATAATATGTTTGATAGGGCTCTTCTTTATCCGGAGATTTCCCGGCAGGGATGATTTGGTTCCTCATGCATTGCTTTGGATGCTC
Organism: Flavihumibacter fluminis; assembly: GCF_021491375.1. Classification (GTDB taxonomy): domain Bacteria; phylum Bacteroidota; class Bacteroidia; order Chitinophagales; family Chitinophagaceae; genus Flavihumibacter; species Flavihumibacter fluminis. The sequence continues at coordinate 528,445 of NZ_JAKEVY010000002.1, read as the reverse complement.
TTCTTCTTTTGTATAAGTTTCTATCTGTCAATCGGTTATACTATTCCATTCCCGGGCGCTACCATTCGTTACAGGGTGATTCCTGAGACACTCCTGGTCTGGCTTTTGTCCATCGGAGCTATGGGATCAACTCTTACACATTATAATAATTTCAATGTTTATAAAAAGCAAAAAAACATTTGAAATTCATCCACCAATTACTGAATTGTTATCATTTTTTTAAGCAACTTAGCGGAAATTTATTCTTAACCGGAAAAATTAACAGCTAAAAATTATTTCTCATGTCATTACGTGTTAGTGCTATCAACAACATCAGCCAGGGAAAGGATCTAAAGGGGCCTGCGTCTGCCAAAATCACTGCTTTGTTTGGTGAAAACGTATTCACCCTTCAGAAAGCCAGGGCATTCCTGAGCGATGAGGCATACAAAAGCCTGTTGTCCTCTATCAAAGGATCCAAAAAAATTGATCGTACCGTTGCGAATCAGATTGCAGCCGGCATGCGTCAGTGGGCCGAGACAAAAGGCGTTACGCACTACACACACTGGTTTCAGCCTTTGACTGGAACTACCGCTGAGAAGCATGATTCCTTTTTTACATTAAAAGGGGATGGCACTGCAATTGAAGAGTTTGATGGAGCTGCTCTGATTCAGCAGGAGCCAGATGCTTCTTCATTTCCAAGCGGTGGTATCCGTGCTACTTTTGAAGCACGTGGTTATACAGCCTGGGACCCCTCCTCTCCGGCATTCATCATGGAGATTGGAAACGGAAGAACACTTTGCATTCCTACCATTTTTGTTTCTTATACAGGTGAAACACTTGATTATAAAGCGCCTCTCCTGAAATCACTGGAAGCCCTGAACAAGAGCGCTGTTGAAGTTGCCAATTATTTCGATAAAAATGTAAGCCGTGTAGCAGCCACCCTCGGCTGGGAGCAGGAATATTTTGTAATCGATGAAGGCATGTTCAATGCACGTCCCGACCTGGTACTGAGTGGTCGTACTGTATTCGGACATGCGCCAGCCAAAGGCCAGCAATTGGAGGATCATTATTTTGGTTCCATTCCAGAGCGTGTGTATGCCTTCATGCGTGATTTCGAAAACGAATCCTACAAACTGGGTATTCCGCTGAGAACCCGTCATAATGAGGTGGCACCTGCACAGTTCGAGTGTGCGCCAATCTTTGAAGAAGTAAGTGTTGCAGTAGACCACAATACCCTGTTGATGGATGTAATGAACCGGGTGGCGCGCAGACATGGTTTACGGGTATTATTACACGAAAAACCATTTGCCGGAATCAATGGTAGCGGTAAGCACAATAACTGGAGCATGTCAACTGATACAGGTGTAAACCTGCTGGCTCCGGGCAAAACACCGAAGACCAACCTGATGTTCCTTACTTTCTTTGTGAACACCATTAAAGCGGTACACGATTATTCTGACCTGCTGCGTGCGAGCATCGCATCTGCGAGTAACGATTACCGTTTGGGCGCGAATGAAGCACCTCCTGCGATCATTTCTGTATTCATTGGGCAGTATCTGACCAAGGTGCTGGAAGAAATCAAAGAGCGTGTAGGTGATAAATTTGACGAGCAGGACGAAGCTATCCTCAAGCTGGATCTGCACAGAAGTATTCCGGAGTTGTTGTTGGACAATACTGACCGGAACCGTACCTCTCCTTTTGCCTTCACTGGTAACAAGTTTGAATTCCGTGCTGTAGGATCTTCTGCCAACTGTGCCAACGCAATGACCACCCTGAACACCATCATGGCCGACACCCTGAAAAAATTCAAGCAGGATGTGGATGTATTGATTGAGAAAGGGGAGAAAAAAGAGATCGCAATCATGCATGTGATCCGTGAGTACATTGTAGCGAGCGACAAGGTATTGTTTGAGGGTGACGGATACAGCGAAGAATGGGAAAAAGAAGCAGCCCGCCGTGGTCTGCCAAACCTGAAAACCACACCGCTGGCATTGGATGCAATGGTAACCGACAAAGCCAAACACCTGTTTGAAAGCAATGATGTTTTATCACATGTTGAGTTGGAAGCCCGTCACGAGATCGAGCTCGAAAAATATATCAAGAATGTACAGATCGAAGCCCGTATCATGGGAGAGCTTTGTACCAGCCATGTACTGCCAGCATCTGTTAAGTACCAGAATATCCTGATCAACAACATCAAAGGATTGAAGGAAATTGGCCTGAAGGAAAGCAGTTATGCAAACCAGTTACAGATCCTGGAGAAGATCAGCGAGCATATCAATATCTTGTCTGACCTCGTAGAGAAAATGATTGAAGCGCGGAAGGTATGCAATGCCATGACCGACACCCGCACCAAGGCCATAGCATACGAAAGCCAGGTGAAAGCGCCTTTCTTTGATGCGATCCGCTACCGTGTTGACAAACTGGAGTTGCTGGTAGATGATTCCAACTGGCCGCTGCCCAAGTACAGAGAGATGCTGTTTATTCGCTAAGTAAAAAGTGACTGATAAACAACAAAACCCGCCGATTGGTGGGTTTTGTTGTTTTTAGGATGATGCGATTTCAGAGCTCATGATGCGATTTTTTACCCTTATGAATCAATTATAGTATTTTAGCTTGAGGTTATTTTTAATTGATTTTCAAGTAATTAGATATTGGCCGTGGTTAACAAACAGGTAATTTCAGCCAGTTCCTACGCCCTTCCTACGTATATCCTACAGTTTTGAACTACTAATGATCCGATAATCAACTACTTATGAAACAACAGAATTGAATCAATTGAATCATGCGGAAAAAAGGAACCTCAGAGTGATGGGCACAAAAAAAGGCGACTTTCGCCACCTTGAATGTTTTCACAACGGAATAATCCTTATTGTGATTTGCTTTCACTGCAATGATACATAAAATCAATTATATCAGCAATACGGTTTCCCGTAATTGGTTTAATCTGTAAAGTCCTTATATTGAAAACTAAACCTTAAACCTTCTTTGAATGAAAAAAATATTGGGCCTGGATATAGGCACTAATAGCATTGGATGGTCATTAGTTAATTACGATAATTCGCTGCACCAAGGTCAAATTCTCGGAATGGGATCACGGATAATCCCAATGAGTCAGGATGTATTGGGGGAGTTTGGGAAAGGCAATACCGTTTCTCAAACAGCAGAAAGAACCCGACTTCGCATGATGCGACGACTCAGAGAAAGGCATTTGTTAAGAAGAGAACGCCTACATCGGGTATTAAATCAACTTGATTTCCTGCCTATTCATTATAAGGACCAACTTGATTTTGAAAAAAAGCCGGGTAAAATCAAAGATGGAGTTGAGCCCAAAATAGCCTACCGAAAGCTTCAAAACAGTACCGGGCCTCACCCTAAAGCTGAATTTATTTTTAAGCAAGCCTACCAGGAAATGCTGGAAGAATTTCAGCAACACAATCCAACCTTGTTGTTAAAGGAAGATGGCAGCAGCCGAAAAATACCCTATGACTGGACAGTTTATTATCTACGAAAAAAAGCGCTTTACAAAAAAATTGAAAAGGAGGAATTAGCCTGGTTGTTACTACACTTCAATCAGAAAAGAGGATACTATCAGGCCAGAGGGGAGGAAGAAGAAGAACAGCCAAACAAAGACGTCCAGTTTTATTCTCTTGTAATAACTGATGTGCTGGCAGATGAAGAGGCAAACAGCAAAGGTGACACCTGGTACACCTTACAATTGAGTAATGGGTGGGTATATCGGCGCTCCAGCAAGACTCCCTTATTCAGTTGGAAGGGAACAACAAGAGATTTTATTGTCACTACTGATCTGGAATCAGACGGAACTCCAAAATTGGATAAAGAAGGACAAGTAAAGAGAAGTTTTCGGGCACCCGGTGCAGATGACTGGACATTATTAAAAAAGAAAACGGAACACGAAATAGAAATATCCGGGAAAACTGTAGGCTCCTACATATTTGATAACCTGCTGTTAAACCCTCGAGTGAAAATAAAAGGAAAGCTGGTTCGGACCATTGAAAGAAAGTTTTACCGCGATGAGTTGCACCGAATTCTTGAACTGCAAGGCAGTTATCACAATGAATTCAAAGATGCAGCATTGCTTAAAAAATGTATTCAGGAATTATATAAAAATAATCAGGCACACCAGGAATTACTGCAAACTAAGAATCTTGCATATTTGCTGGCTGAGGATATACTTTTTTATCAACGTCCGCTACGAAGTAAGAAATCAACAGTAGGGAATTGCCCACTGGAGTTCAGGCCATCGAAAGATGAAAATGGGAAACTTGTTTTATTGGATGGCAAGCCGGCGATGCATCCATTAAAAGTAGCGCCAAAATCAAACCCGTATTATCAGGAATTCCGGTTATGGAACTGGTTGCACAACCTGAGACTGTATAGGAAAACAGATGATTTAGATTGTACCGGAGAGTTTATCGAGACTTACTTTCAGAAGGAATCATTGTTTTGTTATCTGAATGATCAAAAAGAAATTACACAGGAAAAACTGATTAAATTCCTGCTTACACAAAAAGGATTAAAAGGGAAAGCATTAAATCAGGAGGTAGCAGTCTATCGCTGGAATTATGTAGAAGGGAAAATTTATCCTGGAAATGAAACGCGGGCAATGATTATTAGCAGACTGGGTAAATGCATAGACAATCCTGGTGAATTTCTGGATGAAGACAAACTCAATCATTTATGGCACATTATATATTCCGTAACTGATACGGAAAGTTTTGGCAAGGCCCTACAGACCTTTGCGAAGCGATACAAATTAGACGAAAAAAGTTTTTTTGAAGCATTTAGAAAGACACCTCCCTTTGACAGTTCGTATGGAGCTTATTCCGAAAAAGCAATAAAGAAGATTCTTCCTTTGCTAAGAGTTGGCCGGTATTGGAAATATGAAGCAATTGCACCGGTTACGCGCGCCAGAATTGAAAAATTACTGACTGGTGAATTTGATGAAAAAATTCGTGACCAGGTACGCAGCAAAGCGATCCATCTTGAAAAGGAAACAGATTTTCAGGGTTTGCCTGAGTGGCTGGCCAAATATATAGTGTATGATCGGCATGCTGAAGCTGAAGCAGCAGGAAAATGGAACAGTGTGACTGAGATTGATCAATGGTTGAATGATTTTCGGCAATATAGCTTACGAAACATGGTAGTGGAACAGGTAACACTGGAAGCCATGAGGGTGGTACGGGATATTTGGATACATTATGGGAAAGGTGCTGCTGGTTATTTTGATGAAATTCATATTGAGCTAGGTAGAGAACTAAAACAAACGAATGACGAACGTAAGGATCAAACTAGTAAAATAGCGGAAAATGAGGCAACCAACCAACGCATCAAGTATTTATTGGCTGAAATGCAGGAATCGGGACAGGTACAAAATGTTCGACCTTATTCTTCAATGCAACAAGAGTTACTCAAAATTTATGAAGAAGGCGTTATAAAATCCGGTATAGAAATAGATCCAGAAATATTAAAAATCTCAAAAACTGCTCAACCTACTACAGCAGATCTTAAGCGGTACCGATTGTGGCTGGAACAAAAATATCGCTCACCCTATACAGGACAAATCATTCCGCTAAGTAAATTATTTACTCCGGAGTATGAAATAGAACACATAATTCCAAGGGCAAAATATTATGATGATAGTTTTAGTAATAAAGTGATTTGCGAGGCTGCAGTAAATAAACTGAAAGATAATCGGACTGGGTATGGCTTTGTGAAAAATAATGGTGGCCAAATAGTAGAACTTGGATTTAATCGAAGTGTAAAAATTTTAAATGAAGAAGAGTACAAAGAGTTTGTTCAGAAAGAATATGCATCAAATCCGGTAAAAAGGAAAAAACTCCTGATGGAGGAAATTCCGGAAGAGATGACAGAGCGACAGTTGAATGATACAAGATATATAAGTCGCCTTATTTCACAAATCCTATCCAATCTTGTACGATCTGAAACCAATGACGATGGAGTAAATTCTAAAAACATTATCCAGGTAAATGGGAAAGTAACTGCGGCCTTAAGGCAAGATTGGGGTTTGAATGATGTGTGGAATGAAGTATTAGTGCCACGGTTTCAGAGAATGAATGCACTCCTGAATACAGATCAATTTCTGGCTTGGAATCAGCAACACCAAAAGTGGTTACCGACAGTACCTCTGGAGCATGCGGCAGGCTTCAATAAAAAGAGAATTGATCATCGGCACCATGCGTTAGATGCGCTGGTTATCGCCTGTGCCACCAGGAGCCATGTTAATTTTATCAACAACCAAAATGCTAGGAAAGGCGTAAAAAGCGACGAAGAAAAAGCAGGCAACAGATATGATCTGAGAACTGCATTGTGTTATAAGAAAAATACTCAGGCAGACAGCAACCATTACGAGTGGATCTTTAAAAAGCCATGGGAAAATTTCACTGCAGAAACCAGAGAGAAACTGCAAAGTATAGTGATCAGTTACAAAAAGAATCTGAGAGTATTGAATTCTACCAGTAATTATTACAGCAAGTGGGGAGAAGTAAATGGTGAGCGCGCACGGATCCGTGTAAAACAAACTACTGGAGCTGCAAAAGCGATAAGAAAGCCATTGCACAAAGACACGGTGTTTGGTGCAGTAAGCTTACAAAAAAAGAAACTGGTTTCTCTAACCACCGCACTGGATAGTATCAGCAGCATTGCAGATAAGGAGTTCAGAAAATTCCTGCAACAGCTTCATGCGCAGGGCATGGACAAAAAGAAAATCCAGGCGCAACTGAAATCCATGCAAATGGTATGGGAAGGCAAGTCGATTGCAAAAGTCGAAATCTGGTATTGGGATGAAGAGCTGGTTGCAACCAGAAAAAGTCTGGATACCAGCTTTACTGAAGAAAGTATTTCCAGCATAACAGATACAGGAATTCAAAAAATATTACTCAATCACTTAAACAACCACAAGGGCAAGACAGATGAGAAGGGGAAAGCCATACCAGCTGAAATGCTAGCATTTTCTCCGGAAGGAATTGAGCAAATGAATCAGAATCTACGAGGATTAAATGATGGAAAAGATCACCAGCCCATAGAAAAAGTAAGGGTATATGAACCAAAGGGAAATAAGTTTTCAGTTGGCGAGAAAAACAATAAACGAGGTAAATATGTTGAGGCAGCCAAAGGCACCAACTTATATTTTGGTATCTACCAGGGCGAGGGGGGTGAACGCTCTTATGACAGCATACCATTGAATTTGGTGATAGAGCGCTTGCGACAGGGACTTGCCCCCGTACCAGAGACCAATGAAAAGGGACATCGCTTGTTGTTTGATTTATCGCCCAACGATTTGGTGTATGTACCAACAGAAGAGGAGCAATTTAACGGTAAGGCTGCTTTTAATACCGGAAACTTTATAAATCCGGATAGGGTTTATAAGGTGGTAAGTTTTACGGGGAATAGACTTTTTTGTGTAAGACAGGAAATTAGCATTCCTATATTAGATAAAGTGGAGTTTTCAACTCTGAACAAAATGGAAAAAACAGTAGAAGGCACGATGATAAAAACCAATTGCTGGAAAATATCCTGCGATAGGTTAGGCAATATTAAATTTCTCTGATTGTCGGATTGCCCTTTGAAAATATCAAAGGGCAATTTTTTCTAATATCAGGACGTTTTACTGTAACCTTATTCGTTTATTATCCCATAAACTATCCTATGGTTAAACGCACCTTGTACTTCGGAAATCCAGCTTATCTACGGGTGGAAAATGAGCAATTAAAGATTGAACTTAGAGAAAGCGGAGAAATAAGGCAGGTTCCAATTGAAGACATAGGCTATATCATCCTTGATAATCAGCAAATTGTTATCTCACAGGTAGCCATTGCCAAGCTACTTTCAAACAATACTGCACTGATTACCTGCGACCACACCCACCACCCGGTTGGATTGATGTTAAACCTGGATGGGAACACCCTGCAATCACAAAAATTCCAGGCGCAGGTGGACGCATCTGTACCCTTGAAAAAACAGCTATGGCAACAAACGGTAATCAGTAAAATTCAAAACCAGGCGATGGTTTTGGAAAGACAGAGAGTACCGGGCAAAGCATTGCGGCACCTGGCGCAGCAGGTTAAAAGTGGAGATGCGGAAAACCATGAAGCACAGGCGGCAGCAAGCTACTGGAAACAGGTATTTCCGGACTTTTTAGCATTCAAGCGAGATCGGTTTGGCGCCCCCCCCAATAACTTACTTAATTACGGATATGCAATCCTCAGAGCGATGGTAGCAAGGAGTCTAGTAGGTTCTGGACTCCTTCCAACTTTGGGAATTCATCATCGCAATCAGTACAATGCCTATTGTTTGGCCGATGATATAATGGAACCATATCGCCCGTTTGTAGACTTAATTATTTGCCAGCTTATCCGACAAAATGGGCAATACCTGGAGATGACGCCCACCATGCGGGCAGAACTATTGAAAATTCCACAATTGGATGTGCAATTGGAAGGAAGAAAAAGCCCTATGATGGCGGCCATTCAGCGAACAACCGCCTCCCTAGCCAGGTGTTTTGAGGGCAAGGCGAAGAAAATTATATATCCGGAACTTACTCCTCATGTTTGACCGTTTAAATGCATACAGGATCATGTGGGTACTCGTATTTTTTGATCTTCCTACTACCACAAAACGCGACCGCAAGCGGTATACCAGATTCCGGAAGGAAATCATGCAGGATGGATTTCAGCTATTTCAGTGGAGTATTTACCTACGGCACTGTATGAGTAGGGAAAACGCCGATGCACATGTTGCCAGGGTTAAAAAACTTTTGCCATCGAAAGGCCATGTGGTAATAATGAGTATAACAGATAAGCAATTCGGGATGATGGAGATTTTCCGCGGCCTAGACCAAGTAAAATCTCCGGATGCCGCCACACAACTGGAAATGTTTTGAAAACAGGATGAAAAAAATGACCAAAAAGCCCCTTTTTTTCATCCTGTTTTGGCGGTTAATTAACTGATTTTCTATGCTTTATAGCGAATCGGTTGTTGTTATCCGAAGCTACAGAATAAATTGAAAGCAAATCACAACTAAAAAGAATGAGGAACACTTATCAAACAAGTTGTTGTTATCCGAAGCTACAGAATAAATTGAAAGCAAATCACAACATATACCTGGTTATTCATTACCTCAACGAAGTTGTTGTTATCCGAAGCTACAGAATAAATTGAAAGCAAATCACAACTTCGGGAATTGATTTAATAATTGCTGTCTTGTTGTTGTTATCCGAAGCTACAGAATAAATTGAAAGCAAATCACAACAAGCAGATCGGGCAAAAAAAGATTGGTATTGTTGTTGTTATCCGAAGCTACAGAATAAATTGAAAGCAAATCACAACTCTATATCCAGCCATAATTCCAGAATTTTCGTTGTTGTTATCCGAAGCTACAGAATAAATTGAAAGCAAATCACAACCAAGGGTAGTACCCTGGCATTCGTTGTAAAGTTGTTGTTATCCGAAGCTACAGAATAAATTGAAAGCAAATCACAACTGATGACTGTGAAGGGAATAAACTTGAGCCGTTGTTGTTATCCGAAGCTACAGAATAAATTGAAAGCAAATCACAACAGATATACAGTAATTAATTACAAGAATTTTTGTTGTTGTTATCCGAAGCTACAGAATAAATTGAAAGCAAATCACAACTAGAACCGTCCGAACGCGAATCTGACTACGTTGTTGTTATCCGAAGCTACAGAATAAATTGAAAGCAAATCACAACCACCAAGGCTGTTGATGATAAAGCAAAAGCGTTGTTGTTATCCGAAGCTACAGAATAAATTGAAAGCAAATCACAACCCCCTTCCTGATGGAGGATTTCAGACAATGGTTGTTGTTATCCGAAGCTACAGAATAAATTGAAAGCAAATCACAACCTGGCCTCATTTGGGTAGTTTGATACCAATGTTGTTGTTATCCGAAGCTACAGAATAAATTGAAAGCAAATCACAACATACAGTTCATCCAGGCAAACAATCCTACTGTTGTTGTTATCCGAAGCTACAGAATAAATTGAAAGCAAATCACAACGGGATGAACTCCCTTTTATTGTGCTTTTCGGTTGTTGTTATCCGAAGCTACAGAATAAATTGAAAGCAAATCACAACTGCTACTGCCACACCATCACCCAATGATTAGTTGTTGTTATCCGAAGCTACAGAATAAATTGAAAGCAAATCACAACATTGGCATCCAGTACCAGCTCTCCGGCCAGGTTGTTGTTATCCGAAGCTACAGAATAAATTGAAAGCAAATCACAACATACATCCCGATCACGCTCCAGCATGGTTAGTTGTTGTTATCCGAAGCTACAGAATAAATTGAAAGCAAATCACAACTCACAGCGATGGCTTCCGCCAGTTTATCGTTGTTGTTGTTATCCGAAGCTACAGAATAAATTGAAAGCAAATCACAACAAGCTGTCTCCAGTTACGGTACCAGAAATTGTTGTTGTTATCCGAAGCTACAGAATAAATTGAAAGCAAATCACAACCCAATTGATGAGTTTTACGACGTGATCCTTGTTGTTGTTATCCGAAGCTACAGAATAAATTGAAAGCAAATCACAACGATAACCGCCAATGGTTTTACCCAATCGTGTTGTTGTTATCCGAAGCTACAGAATAAATTGAAAGCAAATCACAACATGGATTGAGTGGAATTGTTTGTTTTCATGTTGTTGTTATCCGAAGCTACAGAATAAATTGAAAGCAAATCACAACGGGTGTTCGTTCATAGCAAACCGGAATAGGTTGTTGTTATCCGAAGCTACAGAATAAATTGAAAGCAAATCACAACATTGCAAATGGCGAAAATTGTAATGATTGAGTTGTTGTTATCCGAAGCTACAGAATAAATTGAAAGCAAATCACAACAAAAGAGCATATTTCATAGCCAAATATTTGGTTGTTGTTATCCGAAGCTACAGAATAAATTGAAAGCAAATCACAACTTGACAGGTTGTATTACAGTTTCACCGACCGTTGTTGTTATCCGAAGCTACAGAATAAATTGAAAGCAAATCACAACGGTGGAGGAAGGCATAGCAAACGACATCCGGGTTGTTGTTATCCGAAGCTACAGAATAAATTGAAAGCAAATCACAACATATTGACAGGTATGTAACGTTTGTCCTGGGTTGTTGTTATCCGAAGCTACAGAATAAATTGAAAGCAAATCACAACCTCGCTCCCCATCCTTCCTCCGCTCCCTTCGTTGTTGTTATCCGAAGCTACAGAATAAATTGAAAGCAAATCACAACATTGGATGGGAATTACCAACAGAAACCAAAGTTGTTGTTATCCGAAGCTACAGAATAAATTGAAAGCAAATCACAACATTACTCGCCACCGACGACAACGGAACCGAGTTGTTGTTATCCGAAGCTACAGAATAAATTGAAAGCAAATCACAACACAAACCAGTATGATTATGAGATCATGCAAGTTGTTGTTATCCGAAGCTACAGAATAAATTGAAAGCAAATCACAACAATAGTTTCCTGATCGTTCTATTTAACCGGTGTTGTTGTTATCCGAAGCTACAGAATAAATTGAAAGCAAATCACAACATTAGGGCCCAGAATAAACCATATCCTTCGTTGTTGTTATCCGAAGCTACAGAATAAATTGAAAGCAAATCACAACACTCCACTTATGCAGGTTATTGGCAGTATCGTTGTTGTTATCCGAAGCTACAGAATAAATTGAAAGCAAATCACAACAGCGGAAACCGCACCTACAGGATCACAAAGTTGTTGTTATCCGAAGCTACAGAATAAATTGAAAGCAAATCACAACGTCCTGCTATATCAGTTGCAATGCTGTTCTGTTGTTGTTATCCGAAGCTACAGAATAAATTGAAAGCAAATCACAACTGACTCATCCCTGGCAATCTCTACTGTTGCGTTGTTGTTATCCGAAGCTACAGAATAAATTGAAAGCAAATCACAACAATGACCGGGACGGTGATCGTCGAGACGTCGTTGTTGTTATCCGAAGCTACAGAATAAATTGAAAGCAAATCACAACAGAAATAGATCCTTCTACAGAAGAAGAATCGTTGTTGTTATCCGAAGCTACAGAATAAATTGAAAGCAAATCACAACTCATGCCTGTTGGGTATCTCCATCCGGCAAGTTGTTGTTATCCGAAGCTACAGAATAAATTGAAAGCAAATCACAACTATTCCACTAATGACGGAGTAACCTTTGATGTTGTTGTTATCCGAAGCTACAGAATAAATTGAAAGCAAATCACAACACCTTTTCTGCAGACGTTCCCCATCTTTTTGTTGTTGTTATCCGAAGCTACAGAATAAATTGAAAGCAAATCACAACCAACACCCGCATCAGGCACTTCATAGTTGGTTGTTGTTATCCGAAGCTACAGAATAAATTGAAAGCAAATCACAACAGCCGATTCCTCAAATTCCCCCGCTTCCTCGTTGTTGTTATCCGAAGCTACAGAATAAATTGAAAGCAAATCACAACTCGCCTACTTCCGCTATTACGAAGCTACCGGTTGTTGTTATCCGAAGCTACAGAATAAATTGAAAGCAAATCACAACAGAGAAAGGTAAGGTTCGGTTTGGTACCTCGTTGTTGTTATCCGAAGCTACAGAATAAATTGAAAGCAAATAACAACGATGTTTGGCGCTAATAACGACCTATTCTGTTTTACGAAGAGCAAACTTAAAGTTGGGTGGAATTGATGGTGAACTTGTATCGGATTTATTTGGCTCAACATCTGGCATTGTTTTCACCTTTAATATTATGGAATCTAGAGCAACCGCTATTGCAGACATTGCAGAATCCCTCATTGCCTTGTCAATATTTCGAGAACTTGGAACAGATTTACAAGAAAATAATACCACTGAACAAGCTAGCACAATGATTTTCAAATCCTTAGTGCTCAATTTAGGCTTGAAAATACGCATAGACGTAAATATCAGAAGCAGCTGACCAGAAAACAAAGATGAGGATTATCACCCTCCCCCATCTCTCCCAGTTACGCGGAGTGGAGGTATAGTAGCAATAACCCTCATCATCATCAAAAATAGTATAAAAAAATCAATACCCTTCCTTCGTTTTGCGTTTTTCAATTTGTCTTTCCAATGCTTCAATGGCCTGAGCAGTTGCTTTCTCAAAGGAAGAAGCCCTGGAACTTGCCAGCAAATCATTACCTGGAACTACCAGGCGGATATCTGCTATTTTATTATCATTCGTTTCAGACTTATCTACTCGTAATGTGATTTCATAACTGATGATATTATCCAGGTAACGTCCCAGCCTTGCAACCTTCTCCTTTACAAATTCATTTAACTCTTCCTTTGCGGTAAAATCTAGCGTTTGAATATTGATATTCATGATGTAATCGTTTCAACAAAGAACGGGGTTCCTGGAGATCTTTAACCTGAGCAAAGTCAGTTTTGTGTTTGTTTTATATTAGGTAACGAAAAACTAACATCTGTTTGTAAATCAGAATATTGGATACCTTTGGAGTTAATTTTTTAATGAAGAGAGATGAGAAATGGTTTTGTAATCAGTGCTGTTATTGGCCTGGTGCTTAGCTTTTTGCTGAGCTTTTATGTAAGTCCGTGGTGGTATTTACTTTTTGCTATAGTAGTCTTTCTCTTCGTTCTAGGCCTGGTTGACATGAACCAGACCAAACATTCCATTATGAGAACCTATCCGGTATTTGGCCGCATGCGCTACTGGATGGAAGCCCTCCGCCCGAAAATGTATCAGTATTTTGTTGAATCCGATATTGATGGGCGCCCCATAAACAGAGTCGATCGCTCTACCATTTATCAGCGGGCCAAACAGGAAACTGATACCATGCCTTTTGGCACCCAGCTCGATGTATACGAAGAAGGTTATGAATGGATGAGCCATTCGATTGCACCAAAAGATTTTCATAAGCTGGATCATTCTCCCCGCGTGCTGATTGGCAATAAGGATTGCAAACAACCTTATTCTGCCAGCATTTTTAATGTATCGGCTATGAGCTTTGGATCTCTGAGCAGCAATGCGATCCGGGCCCTGAATGCGGGCGCTAAAATCGGTGGATTTGCCCACAACACCGGAGAAGGTGGCATGAGCCGGCACCACCTGGAAGAAGGCGGAGATATTATCTGGCAAATCGGCACGGGTTATTTTGGTGCACGTGATGAGAATGGAAATTTTTCACCGGAAGTATTTGCTAAAAATGCAGCAACTCCCCAGGTGAAGATGATCGAACTAAAGTTGTCGCAGGGCGCCAAACCGGGTCATGGTGGTATTCTGCCAGCAAAGAAGAACACACCCGAGATTGCAGCCATCCGTCATGTGAAGCCCAATACCACTGTTTATTCCCCACCCTATCACTCAGCGTTTAATAGTCCCCGTGAACTGGTGCAATTCATTGCCCAAATGCGGGATCTTTCTGGCGGAAAACCGGTTGGATTCAAACTTTGTATCGGACGCAAATCAGAATTCATTGCCATCTGTAAAGCGATGATCGAACTGGACTCCTACCCTGATTTTATTACCGTTGATGGTGGAGAAGGTGGCACCGGCGCTGCTCCGCAGGAATTCAGCAATCATGTTGGAGCACCTTTGCTGGACGGACTCGCATTTGTCCACAATATGCTGGTTGGATTCAATATCAGGCAGCATATCCGGATCATTGCATCAGGTAAGATTCTCAGTGGATTTCACATGCTGCGTGCCATTGCGCTAGGCGCAGATGCGTGTAACAGCGCGCGTGCCATGATGATGGCTCTTGGTTGTATCCAGGCATTGCAATGTCATACCAACAAATGCCCAACAGGGGTGGCAACACAGGATCCCAGTCTCACAGTAGGTCTGGTTGTTACTGATAAAAAACAACGGGTAGCGAATTATCATGAAGACACCATCAAAACCTTTGTGGAACTAATGGGTGCCGCTGGCATTGATGACTACAAAAAATTAACCCGTTCGCATATTTATCGGCGGGTATTTATGAATGAAGTGAGGACACTGGAAGACATTTTCCCATCGCTGCAACCGGGAGATATGCTAAAAGCGGAACTTCCATCAAGGTATGCACAGGATACGCAGGTGGCTGATCCGGACCGCTGGCATTAATCGAATGTATATGTATGATTTCCCCAGTAAACCCGTCCAATGGACGGGTTTTTCTTTTTTATTCTTTCGATGATCGGTACTATGTCGACTGGCTCTCCAAATATATCAGTTGGATATTCAACCAATTTCCAACTGCCTCTCTTCATACTTCTGGCTAAGATTCCAATTGATTTACTCCGCCTTAAAAGTTGTCGAAAAGGAGTTGAATGCAAAAATGGTTTAACACGAATCATAAAATTCCATTTAATCGAATGTACTGTAATAGCATAATCGTTTTTGCATCTTTAATTGCGCCGGTTTCGATCATTTGCAAAGTTTCTGCAAATGGCAATTCCAATACTTCAATATTCTCCTCTTCGTGCTGCGCACCACCTCCATCCGAAAGCTTCATTTCTTTGGTGTAGGCAGCAATGAAAAAATGCAGGATTTCAGTAACTGAACCGGGTGACATATAAGCTTCAAAAATCTTTTGTACAGCGGAAATTTTATAGCCGGTTTCTTCTTCTGTTTCCCGCCGGATGCAATCTTCCGGATTGTCGTCATCCAATAAACCTGCACAGGCTTCAATCAACATACCGGATTCATTGCCATTGACAAAAGAAGGCAGTCGGAATTGGCGGGTTAGTACTACGGTTTGCTGTTCCTTGTTATATAAAAGAATGGTTGCACCATTTCCTCTGTCGTACACTTCCCTGCTTTGGCTATGCCGGGAACCGTCTGGTTTGGAATAATCATAAGTGATCTTTTTGAGAATATACCAGTTGTCAGAAAGGAGTTTGGTGTCTGTTATTTTTATGTCGGATATCATACGATGAATATCAGCTAAAATATAAATATATCAATCAATATAGTTAAACCTACAAAAAGCAGTACAACAGCGTAAAGTATATTTATTTTGTGTTTGCTATCATGCTTTTTCTGCAAACTTTTCTAAAGGGTTAGGCAGGATTTCATCAGGGAAAAAATGACCTGCTAACGATTTGAAAAACACCTCGTAATTCCCAAATATCAATTTGATCAAGTACACTAATACTATGAACTCGATAAGAATAATGTAGTAAATCGGTTATATATTACTATGGTTTTATTCATTAAGAGAATTTATCCCTTGTTCTTTCAATTTTGCTAATCCCTCTTTCATGGCTTTTAACTGGTCAGGTGCATGTCCCTGCCATAGGGTAACTTCACCAACGACTTTAAAAGCATGCGCAGAACGATATGATTTAGTAGGATTACCCGGGAATTTTTTATCCGTCAAATCAGGATCATCCTCAATTGGACCGGTTGGTTCAACCAAATAAATTCTTTCGTTACCGTCACCTGCGGCCAGTTCAGCACCCCATATAGCAGCATCCAGGGTTGAAGTCAGAAATATGTATTTCGAATGCTGATTATTCCCATAATTCGAATTATATCCTACTTCAACCAATTCACCTATTTTCAAATCGGCTTTAGTACCATGGAAGTAGGTCTGCTGAAAAGGAGTTGGGGTTGAATTCACGACTTGTTTCTTTTATTTTTCTTTGTTCTTTTATCGGAATCCTTATTGATTTTCTCCATTACTTCCTTTGGAACCACAATAAGGGTATTTGATACACAGTTCCAGATATTCGTATACTTTTCGGAAACAACTATATGCTGTTCCCAGTCTGCAAATTTGGAATACAGCAATAAGGTACAAATATCAGTGGCGGTTATAAACTCTCCGGTTTCCGGTAAATGACTGTGCATAGCACCTATTGCTTTTTTCCCATCCTCCTGCTCACCGTAATAAACTGGAATAATATTCTTATGTAATTGTTTTTTCTCCAGTAACTTATTATCTGCATCGAATCTGAGCAGGTAATCATTACCAAATATGACGACTCCAGAATTTTTGGGACCTGTCAGAATATAAACCTTTTTTTCCAGCCCGGTAATCAAGGGAATCAGATTAAGACTTGTATTTTCATATACCTTAAAAAGGGTATCGGAGTTTACCTCGGCCAAAGCAAGTTTCCGGATAGCATATAAGTCCTGCTCCGTTTTTGAAAAATCACGTTCACTCATATCAACGATGGCAGTTTGCAAATTATAAGTACTATCGAATGAAATTGTACCTATAACTCTTGGCTTCTCCGTCCGGGAAAAGAATATACACTTTGACAGATCCTGATCCTGATAGGAGAAATACCCGCCAATGGCAGACCGGTCTTTGTATTTTTCCAAAAATAAATCCGTGCCATACCAGGATGCCATTTCAGACTTATACAGAAGTTTTCCCTCTGCTACAATTGGTTGAGCTGCTTCGGTCGGATCGTCCTGGCCAAGAACATGAACAGAAAGAATCGTGAAGATCAGGACCAGGGCCACCATCCTGTTTAGGCTTTTTATCATTCTTAAGAGGTTAGGTATCCAAAATAAAGAATGAAACCGGCTTATGCAATAGCAGCGAAAAATGGATGTAATCAAACCTCGCCTTTATAATTAGCATCAAAATCAACCATCCATTCAATACCATATTTATCCCTGAACATGCCAAAGTAGGAACCCCAGGGACTATCACCAATTGGAAATTCAATAGTACCGCCGGCTGAAAGACCATTAAACAATTTATCGGCTTCCTCTTTGGAGGCTGCGCTAATAGAAATCTTGGACCTGTTTTCGTTTTCATTTACCCGCCCCATACTTTCCGGAACATCATTACCCATTAAAATATTTTTGCCAATAGGTAAAGCAATATGCATGATTTTATTCGCTTCTTTTTCGGAAAAGGGAGCTTCGGGTACGGACAGGTCTTTGAAACGCATGACCCTGGCAAATTCGCCACCAAATACTGATTTGTAGAAGTTAAATGCCTCTTCAGCATTTCCGTTGAAATTAATGTAAGGATTGATAAGTGCCATTGTATTATTTTTAGTAAACCTACTCAGATAAAGGATGAAGAAGAAGGGGATGATGCGTCAATTGGCGGGCTTATTACGCCATTGCCTTACCAAATAAAACGCTCTTTCTACAACTAATCCATAAAATATACAATTAATAAATAACCCAACGAGAAACATCGGACCATCCATAAAGGCAAAAAAGAAAGTATGGGTTGGAAACCGAAAAACATAAAACAAGTTCGCCAGAAAAGAACCTACTACTCCGTCGCCCCCCATTCCTTCATCTCTTGCAGCTTCAGCCCATAGCGTTACAAAAGTTAAAAAGGCAATTATTGCTGAAGCAATAAAAAATATTCTGAAATTAAATCCTGACATTACAATCTTATTGTCATCTAATTTAACCTCATATCCGGATACTTACTCAATAATATACCAAATTGATTCGCCTCCAGCTGGTATAAAACCTCCATACAATTAAGCTGCTGATCTATTTTTTTGTGCTGGAGGAACTGAATCGCAGCCCAGGCATCATGCCAGGCACCCACCTCCTCCTGCAAATCCTGCAAAAGCTCAATTGGCAAATCCAGCTTATTTTTTATCTTATTGGGTAACACCGAGTATACAAATAGCAGGCTTTTAATTTTCATTCTAAAAGAATGCATACCGCTCCTGGTATGAGCATCAAAGTTTCTATCGGCTTTTCTTTTTTTCTTTGCCAGGTACTTTTCAATTTTATTAAATGCAGGCAGGGGAAATGAAAAATCAGTTTCCTTTCTAAATTTCTTCACCCCTTTACTATAACCAGGAATACCCTTTACCAATTTCTCCTGTAAAGCATATTGCACAAATTCCAATTCCTCTATCAGTGATTCCGGATGGCAATGATGCTTTTTTAACAGCAGCGCATTTAGCTGGAGTTCCCGAATCTTACCGGCTTTATTGAATAGTTTTTGCAACTTCTTTGTATCGTAATTGACATCGTAATTCACTTCCAGTAAGTCCAGGATTGCTTTCACCTTTTTTATAGCTACGCGTAAGAGGTGAAGGTGCTCAGGATCTCCATCCACCTTAAAATCTGCAAGCTGTTGCTCCACCGATTTCAAATGCGTTGAAATAAATGCAGCTGGTTTATCCTGCGTCTTTTTCACTTCTTTCGTTTTGGCTTTGCCAGGCTTTGCTGCAATTGTTCAATCAAATCACTGGCTGGTTTTTCTACCCTGGCCTTGGGTGCCGGCAGTTTTTTACCGGTTGCTTTGGTTCGGATCAGTTTTTTCAACTTCGTAGTATAACTATCCTTAAAGTCGGCTATATTGAATTTGCCGCTCATGCTTTTTATCAGGCTACCCGCCATCGTTAACTCATTCCGCTTGGGCGTAACCTTTTTAACTACAAAATCCGAGGGATCACGGATCTCATTTAAAAACCGAAGGGTATGGAGGATCAGTAACCCCTTTGCAGACCTCAATAATACCGGCTTCTCTTTATTTCGTAATACAAAACTACCCACACCTGCTTTTCCAGCTTTCTGCAGGGCAGTCTCCAGCAAACTGAAAGCCCGCTCCCCTCCTTTCGCAGGCGCCAGGTAATAGGCATTGTCGAAGAGAATCATATCCACTTCCGCCGGATTCACAAAGGCTTCCATGTTGATGGTTTTGGTTTTCTCCGGACTGGCAGCATCAAAATCCTCATCAGTTAACACCACGTATTTGCCATCCAGATCATATCCCTTTACAATATTCTCCCACAATACTTCTTTTCCTGTTTTTTCATTGACCCGTTTAAACTTAATCGGACTGTGATCTTTTTTATCCAGCATATCAAAATCCAAAGCGCGTTCATTAACAGCAGAAAACAATTTCACTGGAATGTTTACCAGTCCGAATGCAATACTGCCTGTCCAGATTGATCTCATAACATTTCGCTTTTATGAATGAATTTATAGTTGTTGGAGCCGTTTCAAGGCTGCCATCATATCAATTCCTTTTCCCAGTACCGGTTTGAAAAGATCACCCCGCTCATTCAACAAAGCAGGCACATTCCGCAAGTTGAAATCCTGCATCTTCAATCCCTGTTTTACTTCTTCCCAATGCAGCGGCATGGATACGGTTGCTCCTGGTTTAGGTCGTACGGAATAGGGAGCAGCCAGTGTGGCCTGCGAACGATTCTGTAAAAAATCAAGGTAGAGTTTCCCCTGCCTTTTACTAACTGTTCGCTCCATGGAGGTATACCTGCTTGTTTCCTGCTGCACCAGGGTAACCAATACCCTCGCAAATTCCCGCGATTGCTCATAGGTATATTTCTTCCCTAAGGGAATATATACATGCATACCGGTTGATCCGGATGTTTTTGGATATGCAGGTATATCAACACTTTCCAGCAAGTCATGAATCAAATTAGCAACATCAATGACCTGAGAGAAATCCGTTTTGCTACCAGGATCCAGATCCAGCAAACACCAATCCGGATAACCTGGTTTTTTAATCGTACTGCTCCAGGGATTGATTTCAATACAGCCAAAATTCACCAGGTACAAGAGACTGGCTTCATCCTTCACCACCAGGTAATTTTTATCTTTTCGGTCTCCTTCTGTACGATAAGGGAAAGTGGCTGCCCAATCTGGCACTTTTCCGGTAATATCTTTCTGGTAAAAACGTTTGCCCTTGTAACCATCGGGGAAGCGGTATAAAGACTGAGGACGATCTTTTATATAAGGTAATATATAGGGTGCGACCTGCGCATAATAATTGAGTAAATCGCGTTTGGTAAGCTTGTCTTCCGGCCAGAATAGTTTATCGAGATTGGTAAAGGTCAGTTCTTTTTGATTGACTTTTTTAATCACTGTTTTGAGGCTGCGATCGGGCAGTAACAAATCCGGCTCTTTTTCCAGGACCACTTCTGTAGCGGCTTTATCATCACGTATACCCTTAAACGAAGGATGCCGGAATATACCCTGCTCCGTTAGTTCAGTATAACTGATCTCACATAATAGAACCGGTTTCAACCAGGTGATTGGATCCCGTAATGAAGGCTTCTTAATTGATGCCTGCTTTACAACCAATGGCTTGAATTGTTTCATCAACTCCCTTTGTTGTTTATCTGTAAAACCCGTACCTACTTTCCCTGCATAGTGCAGTTGTCCATTTTTATACAAACCCAATAGGAGTGCACTGAATAATTTGGGTGATTCCTCCTTTTTCGTATAACCTATAATGATAGCTTCCTGCCGGTTCTGTGTTTTAATCTTTAACCAGTCGGGAGATCGTTTCCCCGACTGATAAGTACTACTCAATCGTTTAGCGATGATACCTTCCAATCCCATTTCACGCGCACTGTCCAGCAATTCGGTACCCCGCCCTTGAATAGTAAATCCCATCCGGATGGTTGGATGATCAGAAGGAAGCATCTCCTTCAGTAACTGCATCCGTTCAGACAAAGGCAATCCTCTCAGATCTTTTCCATTGTACCAGATCAGATCAAAGACATAGTAGATCAAGTCCCCATCCGCTTCCGTTTTCCAGTGTTGCAATTGTTGAAAGCGGGCGATTCCTTTATCGTCTGTTACAACCAACTCTCCATCCAGAACAGCATTGCTTCCTACTTCCTGTAAAGCTTCCGCAATGGGGTGAAATTTTTTTGTGTAGGAACGACCATTTCTTGAAATCAAATCAACTTTGTGATCATTTACATAAGCCAGGACCCGATACCCATCCCATTTGATCTCAAATTGCCAGTCGTCGTCATTGAAAGGAGCAGCGTGAAGGGTTGCCAACATAGGAGAAAAAGGATCAGGAAGTTTTGCCGTAGTGGGGGATTCATCCTTATGTTTAATTAATAACCAGGAATTATCCTCCATACCCTTTGTTTTCACCAGGGCAAATTCTCCCTTTAGCTTTTTTCCGTGAAGCTGAATTTTTAGTGATCCATCTTTGAGTTGCTTTAATAATAGTTTTTCCTGCGCAGCTTTACCTTTAACCGTGTCAATAGGTGTATAAGTACCACTATCCCAGATTTTTACTTTGCCTGCACCATAATTGCCTTTAGGAATGACACCTTCAAAATCCTTGTAATCATAGGGATGATCTTCCGTTATAATCGCCAGCCTCTTATCAGCCGGATTCATAGAGGGCCCCTTCGGCACTGCCCAACTTTTGAGTACGCCTTCCATCTCCAGCCGGAAATCAAAATGGTGCTGGGACGCATGATGTTCCTGCACCACAAAAATTAATTGTTTGGGGTTGGTTTTACCCGATTGAGGTTCGGGACTTTTTCTAAAATCGCGCTTTTTTAGATAGGTTGTTAATCCCATTGCGCAAGGTTTTAGCTATCGGTTGAGATTCTCCAAATGGTATCGCTGGTATCGTCTGTTAACAGCAGTGAACCATCTTGCAGCACAATAATCCCGGTGGGCCTGCCCCTTACTTCATCCTTTTCAGGATCCACAATAAATCCTGTAAGAAATTTCTCGGGCTGGCCGGAAGGCTTTCCATTTCTAAAAGGTACGAATACTACTGCATACCCCGAAAGTTTAGACCGGTTCCAGGAGCCATGCTGCGCAATAAAAGCCCCGCCGCGATACTTTTCCGGGAATTTGTTATGTGTATAATATGCGAGTCCCAGGGAGGCCGTATGCGGGCCCAGAGAGATATCCGGAATAATTGCTTTTTTCACCAACTCACTGTCCATTTCATCTTCCTTTATACGCGGTTCCGGATGCTGGCCAAAATAACTGTAGGGCCAGCCATAAAATCCGCCTTCCTTAACAGCAGTAAAATAGTCGGGCACCAGGTTATCTCCCAGGCCATCGCGCTCATTCACGGTGACCCATAGGGTCTGCGACTGAGGCTCCCAATCCATACCCACTGGGTTGCGCAATCCGGATGCATAGACTTTAAGCCCAGTTCCATCGGGATTAATTTCCCAGATACGGGCTTTGTCTTTTTCTTCCTCCAATCCCTTTTCACCTACATTGGAGCCGGAGCCAATGGCGATATAGATTTTAGTTCCTTCTTTATTGGTGATGATATTCCGGGTCCAGTGCCGGTTGTGTTTGCCTGCCGGTAGATCAAGGATCTTTTTACCAGGTTGGGTAATCATCAACTGGCCTTCGGTATAAGGATAGATCCACAATCCATCTGTATTCGCAACATAGAAATTTCCCTTTAGCAGCAGCATACCAAAAGGCAAATGGAGGTTATCCAAAAATATAGTACGCTGATCAGGAAAGCCATCCTGATTGGTATCCCGCAATAGGGTAATCCTATCGGCACTTTTGCGCATATCATTGGATTTATTGGCACCAACAATAGCCGCACCAATTTTTTCCAGAAAACCATGCGGGGTATTGGATTCGGCCACCAATACATCTCCATTAGGAAGCTGATACAGCCAGCGCGGATTCTGAAAAGCATCCGCATACCGGCTTACCTTAAAACCAGCTGGCGCGATGGGTGTATTATTTTCCTGCCACCCGATTACATTGCTGAAATTCATTGCCGATCGGGTGGCATAAGGAGGAGGAAGGGTATCCTGCGCAACTACAGTTGCAGAGAGCAAGACGCTAAAAAGCAATACTAACTTAGGGGCATACACTGGCATACCCGGATTCATAAAAAATCATGCCCGATCAGAGCCCAATTTTCTTTAGGTGACGTACCTGATCAGAAGGCAAGGTTACAAAGTTGGCTGTTTGTGATAGCTGCCCGTTGTTGTTATAGCGAATAGAATGAGCGACTTGTAATCTTTCCTTGTTTATGCGTAGCGGAATTGATTTTTCAATAGTGATGGACTGTTCCAAATCTGGAAAGTCCACCAGGTTCCTGGTAATCAGGGTATCCCATTTCTTTATAAACGCACCTGTTTGAATATCAATTACACCGGCGGTGAGTGTTAAGGAAGCTTCTACCTGTTGATACTCAGGAGTTGAATAATCTTTTGCAGCATAAATGGAAAATTCAATTTGCGTTTCCACTGGTTCTTCCCTACTGGCAGCCACTTCAACTTCTCTTGAGCAGCCAACTATCCCTACAGCCAACAACGAAACAACAATCACCATTTTATACATAAATAAGATTTTCTGACGAAGTTGCCCTCTAAACACAGGAACAAAAACTCAAATTATAAGACAGGCATTTTATATGGATGAGAGGCGAGGACCTAGTAATGTATAACCTAAATTTGTCAAATGAAAAGTAATCTTTTAACAATAGCTCTTTTACTGGCTGGTTTTATTGTTCAGGCACAGGACATACAGGGGAAATGGGCTGGCATTTTAGATGTTGGTGCTGGCAAATTAAAAGTGGTGTTTAACATTAGTAAATCAGCAACCGGCTATACAAGTACCATGGATAGTCCGGATCAAGGTGTCAAAGGCATACCCGTTACAAGTACCATTTTCGAAAACTCCCTGCTTAAAATTTCCATTACCAATGCGGGCATTGAATATAGCGGTGAATTGAAAGGAAATGAAATAACAGGAGAGTTTAAGCAGGCCGGAAGGACTTTCCCCTTAATACTTAAGCAGGACAGTGGGGAAGCAAAACGAAATACACGTCCGCAGGAACCAATTCCTCCATTCCCCTATCATACAGAAGAGGTAGTATTTGAAAACAAAAAAGCAGGCATACAACTTGCGGGAACACTTAGCCTTCCCAATAAAGAGGGAAGTTTTCCAGCAGTAATTCTGATCAGTGGCAGTGGTCCACAAAACCGGGATGAAGAAATACTTGGACATAAGCCCTTCCTCGTACTGGCGGATTATCTTACCAAAAAAGGAATTGCTGTTTTGCGATATGACGATCGCGGGGTTGGCGCCTCAACCGGCGATTTTAAAACTGCTACCACTTTTGATTTTGCAGATGATGCAGAAGCTGCTCTAGCCTATCTGCAAACCAGAAAGGAAATCAATCAAAAAAAACTGGGACTATTAGGACATAGTGAAGGTGGAATTGTTGCCCCCTTAGTGGCATCACGCTCCAAACAGGTGGACTTTGTAATCATGCTGGCAGGCACAGCCTTACGCGGAGATCGCCTCCTGCTATTGCAGCAGGAATTAATTGCTAAGTCAATGGGAGTTCCTGAAACAGAAATCGCTAAATCAAGGGAAGTGAACAGCAATATATTTGCTATCCTGCTAGAAAATGAAAAGGAGGAATTGGCAAAGGAAAAAGCCAGAGCTTATTTAAAGGATTTCATGAGTAAGAACCCGCCTTCACAAAAACCGGCAGGTATGAATGAGGAAACCTTAATCAACACACAATTGGCACAGGTATTTAATCCATGGATGCTGAACTTTTTGAAATACGATCCGGCTCCAGCCTTATCGAAGGTTAAATGCCCGGTACTGGCACTCAATGGCGACAAAGATTTACAGGTACCTGCTGATGCCAACTTATCTGTAATTGAGCAACAATTGAAGGCTGCAGGAAACAAAAAAGTGAGCATAAAAAAGTATCCGGGATTAAATCACCTGTTCCAGGAAGCAAAAACAGGCTCTCCTTCCGAATATGGAAGCATTGAACAAACTATTTCACCCGTGGTATTGCAGGATATAGCAGAATGGATACTTAGCCGATCGTTCTAATGGTTCTGCAGGGATTACCGGCGGCGATGGTGTCTGAAGGAATATCTTTTGTAACCACGCTGCCGGCTCCAATAATGCTGCGGTCGCCAATTGTAACACCCGGACAAATCACCACGTTCCCACCTATCCATACATCATCTCCAATGGTAATGGGTTTGCCATATTCCAGTCCTGAGCTTCTTTCTATGTGGTTCAGCGGATGCGTGGCCGCATAGAGTTGAACATTCGGTCCAAACATCGTTCTGTTGCCAATTCGTACAGGAGCAACATCCAGGACTACACAATTAAAATTGAAAAAGACCCGTTCGCCGATCTGAATATTGTAGCCATAATCACAATAAAATGGAGGCTGCAACCAGAGACCGGAAGACGCATTTGGAAACAGCGATGCAAGGATTCGATTTCTAGCTTCGGGATCATCTTCACGGCTTTCATTCAGCGCTTTCAGAAGCAGTCGTGCCTGGATACGATCTTCCACCAATTGTGGATCAAGAGGATCATAAAGCTCACCGGCGATCATTTTTTCTTTTTCGGATTTCATAGCATTTTATTGATCCAGCCATTCCCTGAAGGATGCTGTTGTAGCCTGGCTGGTTTTATAATAGTCGGGATACCCCTTCAGTTTTACTGCAAGAATGTTTTTGGAGAAACGTTCCACTTTTTCAATAAAGTTCTTATTAATCAACTCACTCCGGTTTAATCGATAAAAATCAGCCGGATTCAATTGTGCTTCCACTTCTCTGAGGGTTGGATAGTTCAGGATATGCTTTTTGCCTTCTTTGTCAAAAGCCAGCACGAGTCCATCCTTTGCCTCAAATAAAACAATCGCATCTACCTCCAGCAGATAGATGCGCTGATTATTTTGTACAGCGAAACGTTTTTTAAACTTCTTTTCGGAGAGATTCTGTTCTATTAATCTGGAGAGATTGGCAAGTTGTATGTCCTTCTCCTTTTCTGATTTGCGGAGCAGTAAAAACTTATTCCAGGCTTTAAGAAACCTGTCTTTTGAAAAGGGTTTAAGGAGATAATCAATCCCATTGGTTTCAAATGCGTTCATCCAGTACTGATCATAGGCTGTCGTAAAAATAATCGGACAGCCAACTGAAACCTGCTTATAGATATCAAAGGCAGTGCCATCATGCAGCTGGATATCCGAAATCAGCAAATCGACCGTGGTTGATTGAAGGAACTCAATTGCTTCAGCAATGCTGCCCAACTCACCCAATACCTCCGTAGGTTCCTCCAATTCTGCAATGAAACGCTTCAGTTTCTGGATAGCAGGGAGTTCATCTTCTATGATGGCAATTCGGATCATGGAGCGCTTTGAATTTTGGGAACCCGTACCAAAAATAGTAATTCCGTTTCCTCAATTTCTATTGCTTGTTTCGTTAGCAGCTGGTACTGCTCTCGCAGGTTTTTCAATGCTTTGCCGGATGTGCCCATCTCCATTCGTTTTGGTTTGCGATTATTTGACACAACAATATCCTCACTGATAGAAATATTGATACGAACCGGATCCGCTGCAGTTCCCAGATTGTGTTTTACAGCATTCTCAATCAGCAGTTGTAATGTCAGGGGAACAATACAACCTTCGGGATCAGGTGCATCAATTATTAACTGGTAGGATTTCCCGTATTTATGATCAATCAGGTTATAGTATTGCTCAGCAAATCGCAGCTCCTCTGCTATCGGGACGATCTTTTGATTATCTGCCTGCAGCACATACCGGTAAATATCAGCAAATTCATTCAGAAATTCAGAGGCCCTTTCTTTGTCTTCGTAAATCAGCTGGTCCAGCACATTTAGATTATTGAATAAAAAATGTGGGTTTAACTGAGCCTTGAGCTGAGTCATCCTGCTATCGTATAAGGCCTTGTTGTAATCGGCCAGTTCGGCGGACTGCCTTCTGTATTTTTTATAATAGGTGTAGGCAAGAAAAAAACTCCCATAAATAAAACCATCCAACAGGTAGGTGAAGCTAGACAGGATAAAAGTTTCCTGGTTAAAGTTTCTTTCAACATTACCAAACAGAATAGCTATCAATAAACCGATAAGCTGAAGTATTGCGAGGTAAGTAATCAGGGAGAATGCTGCCAGTTTCACCCAATCAACCATCCTGACAACATCCCCTTTTAAAAAGAGGCCGGTAAAATACCGCATTACGGCAAATAGGATCAGGGCATCGAAAAGGGTTGAAACAGCACCCTCTGGAGTGAAAATATACCAACTCAACTCATTCCTGACGAGTATCCTTGTGTAAATTGATTGCGCATAAGCAAACAGCACAATAAACAGCAGGAAGAAGCGGTTGGTATAGATTCGTCGGAGCATTATTTCATTTCAGGGAATGAAGCAATAATATTCCCTTTTTCGTCAAAAAAGTCAAGTTTGGCGTTGTTTTGTTTGTCCACGTAGAACATTGCCTTTGGCATACCCTTGTTATCAAAGAGGAAGAGTCCATTGCTTTCGCTACCTGATTTTCCCAGCATCATGCGGGGAACATCACCCACCAATCCGGCTTCCCTATATTGATTGTATTTTTCCTGGCTGGCTTTGGGATCTTTTTTGCGAAGTTCCTCCAGTTCCTTCATGATTTCAGCTGTTTTCAGCTGGCTTTCCTTAGAGGGGCGATCACTAAACCGCAAACTGCTACCCACAAAGCGCCGGTCGCCCTCTTTGTAATCCTCCGTAATAAGCTGGAATACCTGGTCGCCATCATATTGATCGTAGGTCAGGGAAAGGCCGGCGCTGTGGCCATTGGCTGTTTTCTTACCATCATAAATAAAGCCACCGCATTCAATTCCTTCTTCATTAAAAAACAGCATGCCTGAACGTTTTTTGCGGTCGGCATTCGTGGGACGGTTATTAATCTGCGTAGTACCATTTGGAAATCGATCGACATTGGTGATAATCATTTTAACGGTACCATCCTTTTCCACAATGTTGATACGTTCCACATCAATTTCACCGAATTTCTGGTTGCCGAATTTTTTGAAGGCTGTGGTACTGATGAAAAGCAATCCTGCCACAGTAGCCACTGCAAAAGCGCGAAGAAAAATTAATTCCCGGTTCATAGTTAACTCTTTAGTTGTAAACAATTAGGAGTTAAAACTAGGATGCAGAGCATGGAGGTCCATGTCAAAAACAATGAACAGGGGAATAAGCCCGATTAATCAGGGAATTTGAGGAATAAACTATGGATTTATAATCGTGTTATAGAGTTCTTCTTCCTTATCAATACAGGCAACTGCCTGGATAATGGCAGCCGGGTTTTTCACCGTAAATGGATTCTTAGAAATATAATTGCGCATACGACAACCAAATAGTGAGATGGTTAGTTTATCCGTTCCACGCACCTGCATAAAATCAAAGGATTCTCCGGTATTGGTCAGCGCACCATTATCGCCACTAAATGCTTCTACATTGGTAAACGAGGTATGCCCCTGCCCTTCTACAATGATAGGATGAATGTTTTCCACTACTGTTCCGGCGTTGGCGATGATTGACCCCTGTGCGATTTGCCAGTTTCTGTTCTTGGTGTTATTACCTGCTTTGTGAATACCAACCGTTACACAATCGAGGTTGAAATTAGTGAGCTGTCCATAACTTTCATCACCGAGATAGATCCCACCCCAGGTAGCAAAGGTAAACAGGTCGATCAGTTGGGCATTGTCTGTATTATTGATACTGTATGCAAATGTTTTGTTCTGAATCACTGCATCCACAATGGCTTTGGAAAACCCAAGTCCCATTTGCCTCATATTGGAAGGATTAACATGGCAGTGCAGGAATCTGGGAATATCATAACAGAAGTTAATACGAATAAATTCACCGCTTAAAGGGTAGCCATAACATTGTTCGATCAGAATTAATTCACAGGGAAATTCTTCAACCGCATTAAAATCCATTGCGATGTATTCACCATAGAACGTAAGATTCGTAAGGGTAACACCTTCTGTACGACTGGTTTTGCTAACCTGTATAGTGGGCGGATATTTGATAATTTTTGCCGGATCCTTTAATTCCTGGTGGGCATACCAGAACTGGATGCCTTTGATCTGAGTGGCTGATTGAACAATAAATAAAGGTTTCTCTGCGTCTTCAATTTTAAAAACAGAGCCTACCGGTGCTTTTTTAGTTGGATGTGAAGTAGCACGAGGTACGGGTCCGTGTACACCGATAATAGAAACATTGTTCTTAAGGATCAGTCCGCTTGCCAGTGCATACGGTTCATCTGAAGGTTCTACCCAGAGGGCAGCACCATATTTACTGGCCCAGTCGATTGCTTTTTGCAGGTTGCGGGTATTGGTTTTTCCATCATTCTTAGGTGATACATTAAAGTCTCTGATATTCTTTCCCGGATTTGCAATAGAGGGATTAACCCAACTCATAAGCAGGGCAACTGCAACAAGCAATGTTTTGAACATAAAAAAAATTAAGATCTGTGAATTAAAACAACTCACAATATCGAAGTAATACAAAAACGAAAACCGTAAATAACAATACAAATTGCGCGGGCAGGTGGTAATTCTTGTTATCTGCCAGCTGCCAGCCACTCTTTTAGCTCCAAAAACTTGGCGTCTATCAGCTCTTCAATCTTTTGCAGGAGGAATGCATTGTCGATTGTTTCGGGCGATTTATCAAGTACATGTGCGTTATCGATATATACAGAGTCAGACAGGAGGTCGTCCATCTGGCAATTTAGAATAGCCGCAATCTTTTTTGCAGTATCTACCCGAAGCGCCGTTTGTTTATTCTCTATCCGGCTATAAGCACTTTGGCTCAGGTGCAGCCTGTTGGCCATTTCCAATTGGGTAATTCCTAAAAGTTCTCGTTTGCTTCTGATGATCGAACCAGGCATGAAAGAAAGATTGATATGTGAAAAATGCAATACAATATGCAGGCTTTGCAATAACTGGACTGCATAATGAAGATATTTAAAAATAATTTCCAGTAATAGGAACCTTGACTATGAAACAAGTTTATTTGAGTGCTCTATTCGCCGTAAGCTGTCTTTTTTCTGTGAAAGGTCAACAATCTCACCTGTTCCAGGTCTACTATCAATTCACGGGTGTAACTAACCTGCAGCAACCTGAAAGAAAATCAATGGTCACCTGGACGCTTCAAATTGACTCCTCCGGTTCTTCTTTTTTTGACCCGGTAAAAAGGGAAACTGACTCTATCTATGCAATGGACATGCAGGCCGGCATGGATCCTGTGCAACTATTGGCCAACGCTTACCAATACCGACGTGGCAGTGGTTTTCAGTGTTACACATATACATCCACCGGCAAAATGCTTGTTTATGACAACCTGACTGTTTATTACAAGTACGAAGAAAAGCTGCCCTTACAAGAATGGCAACTTCATCCTGATACCATGACGATTTTAGGTCAGCTTGCTTATAAAGCCACAACCACCTTCAGGGGACGTGTTTTCACCGCCTGGTATTGTCCGGATATACCCTTTACCGCAGGACCATGGAAGTTTGGCGGTTTGCCAGGTCTGATACTATTCATTCGGGATGAACAGGGTCATTATGAATTCAAATGCATTGGAATGGAAACAGTAAGTGGCAGCCTTGTAAAATCATTTGTACCCGATGCCCGCACAACCACCTATCCTGACTTTGCTAAATTGCGGCGACTGAGAGCTGAAAACCCGGAAGCATTTTTAAGTGTGATGGCTCCCGGTATAAACATAACTCCAACCAATAAAAGCGGCAAGACATCCCTGAAGCAGGCGAAAAATGGGAAGGCCAGGTTTAATCCATTGGAACTGGATCACTAAAACTTTTCTCTCGCTTTGATTTTCCAGGGCGCATCTCTTTGCCAATTCCCCGCCATGATACAACCATAAGGCATGATTTCGTCAAGAACCTCTCCAAGTCCAAACTCCTTCATCTGCCGCTTCACCATTTCTGCATTTTTATAAGCACTGGGCAATTCGGAGATATCAATTTGATTAGAAAAAAAACGAACATCCAATCCCTTTGTCTCTTCGTAAAATACCTGTTCAATTGTTTTGTGTGAATTGTTTCTAATATGCCGCCCGCGACTAATATTTCTACCCGCGCCATGAGGTGCAAATCCCAAATTATTTACAGTAGTGGCACCTTTTACGATTAGAACAGGCTCACTCATGTTCAAAGGAATCAGCCGCAACCCATCTTTACTATCCGGTACAAATTTGTCGTCGAGTGGTGTTGCCCCTTTGGCATGATAAAACAAATCCTGTTCTTTAAAGACAAAATTATGCTCATTCCAAAACCTATCAAGTGGCTCAGTATGCAGCTTATGTGATGTGGCATCGTGAATAGTTGAATGGTTCAATTTCGTCCATTCACGAACCAATTGCAGTGCTTCCCAATATAGTTTTCCTTCTTCGGTGTCGAAGGGAATCCAGGCATTCTTTTCTGATGTTAGGGGAGAAATCTCACGTCTGAAATAGGCTGCTATTTTCATTCCCTGGGTATACAGATTAGCTCCAAAACCACGACTACCATGATGTGTTACCAGCATAGTTTCTCCGGTTCTTTTTGAAACCCCAACAAATAGAAAATGATTTCCATCTCCCTGAGTAGCCAGGTGGGATTTTGCAAAACTCAGGCTGCGTTCTGTATTCAAATACCTGTTCTGTAGAATTTTTTCTTCCAGATCCCTTGGTAAGGTAGAAAAACTATCCCGACCGCCTCCGCCAAAATGTGTGACAGAATGAGCCATATCTAAAACCTCTTTTGGCGACAGCTTACCAAAATTTGTCATCATCACAGAACAACATATGTCAGCACTATGCATCGACGGATGAATAGCATTCCTGGCAATCACAACACCTCCAACCGGAATTTGACCTGGTCCAGTTGGACATGCGTCAGGCATTACTGCACCACCAACTAATGTAGGTGTGGTCATCAGACTATGCATAGCATCCATAACCATTTCTACGTTCTCCTTTTCCGCTTCACTTTCCGCTCTGATATTTTTGTAAAACGGAACAGGTGCAGCATGAGGTTCCATATACTTAGGGCGCACAGATTCCACATATTGTTTCAAACTATCACCACTAAGCTGGTGTTGATTGGCATATTCTATAACCTCTTTAAACCATTTCCCCTGTTTAAAACCCAGGTCAATTAAATCTTTTCCTGTTATCATTTTTTAGTGTTTATCCTGAATACACGCCTCTATACGTTTCCCAGCCTTTTTAAACCGGTTCTCCCAGGTACCGGTAAGTTCAGTAAATGTAATACCATAAGACTGCAGTATTGCGCGATGCGATTTTCTCATTCATCAGATGTATCGGTGAACCTATTTAAAATTAAATCAAACCGAGTTAGTAAAATGGAAAGGGGGAGAAATCTCCAGGCATAAAAAAAAGTACCGGCTAAGCCGGTACTTTTTTAAAAATCATTCTTACGGTTTAAATGGTAATGCTGATTTATGAACAATGATGCGGAGTTTGCCATCTTTTCCTTTCTTGAAGACCCAGGTTTTATCGACCATTACTTCTTTTCCATCTTTACCTGTCACCCACACATTGCCCATTGTAATAGCAACGGATCCATAAATCTGAATGCCTTCGTTGTTTTCACCTGCATTATCGTATCGGGCCTTCACCCAGGGAGCAAGCGCAAAGCCTTTGTCATTTGGATAGTCGGGATCCCCTCCGATAAAGTAGGCCAAGGCTCCTTTTTTGTTATTACGGAAAGTTTGATCGCCATAGGCAAGTGTCGGCTTGAAAAACACTTTCCCATAATCATAGTTATAGGCATCGGATAGCACCTGTTCTGCGAAGGCTTTGTAATCACCTCCTTCTACCTTAAGCTGGCCAATTTTAACCAGTGCATCGCACCAAGCCTGCTGGGCTGCATTTACTTCTTCATAGGTAATTATATCCTGGGCACCTTCTTCCACATAAACCAAACCCAGTTCATCAATTACACGCTGAACTTTTTCATTTGTTTTTGTTTGCGCCTGCTGGGGTTCAGTTTTCGTTTGATCGGTTCCATCATTACAACTGTAACTCAATACCGCAACTACAAGTGTCAGGAGTGTTAGCTTCTTCATGAATATTTTTTTGGTGGTAAATAATTCATGCGAAACTACCTTACCAGAGTGCAGCCCTATTGCACTCTGATAAAGGAAATGTTAAAAGACCCATATTCCTTATAACAGTAGGAATTTTTGATTTTACAAAAGTAAACCGGAGCCCCCATTTCCTTCATTACCGTAATAAATTCAATAGCAGTTCTCCTGGAAACGCCCAGTTTTTCTCCCAGCTGTGTGCTGGTGCCGGTTGCTTTATTTCTTATTAAGCGATCAATCGTCTGGAACCTTTTTATAAATGTTCTGGGCATAACATAGATTTAGCGCACAAGTCTCACTTCTTTGTAATCATATTGAAGGTAAGTACTCCAAGCAACACAATTATAATCCCCATCACGATCCATAACCACAATTTGTTAGCAAAAAGGGGCTCCTCAGCAGGAGATTTAGTTATCAGGGTGTTCAATTCCGGGCCCATATCCAGCAGTTGGGCTTCAACCGGAACTTTGTCTGCAAAATGGTTCAAATCGTAAACAGGACTGGAAGCCTTCTTATTTCCATGATACAACGCATAGTTTCCCGGGATGGTGAAACGTGCTAATAATTCATGTACATATCCCTTAAGCACAACTTCACCTACAGACAGAGCCTGGCTATCCTGGTTGTCAATAACTACCTTGAGTTTCTGGACCAGCCTGCTCTCCCACTCCCATTGCTGTTTTTCAAAAGTGTTCAGCGTGCCCGATAGCAGTGATTGATAATTAAAAATCCAGCCTTGTTCTGTTTTAACACTGTCGGTTAAAAATTGAATGGTGATTGGGCGATAGTAATCAACAGTATCATTGATTTTGATTTCAAGGGAGCTAACCGGCACCGGATATTCCAGCATCAGATCTATTATCGTTTGTTTGGTGTCTTTTTTCTCAGTGGTAGTAAATTCCTTCACCTTGTAACTTCGGCTATTCCCGGGTATCTTTTGCTGAATGGTTATACTGGAAGAAAGCAATTCCGGCTTAACTGAGCTGTTAACGGAAAGCCTTAGAAACCGGAACTTTATATCCGGGAAATCCAGCGTTGTAAACTTAAAATTGGTTGACTCATTTTTAATGGAAAGAATGCGATAATCGTTTAAAACGGCATACCAGTCCTGCTGGTTCTGACTACCTTCCAATTTAATTCTCCAGTCAAAATTCTCTTGTTTAAAATCTAGCTGAAGTTGATTGACAGATTCGACAGTGGGGATTTCAAAAGTAAAGTAGTATCCGTTTTCATTGCTTGACCGATTGATTGTTTTAAAGTCAATAGTACGGTTACTGATTTTATCTGCTGCTATTCTAAGCAAATAAGGCGCTTCTACCGTGTCCTGTTCCGGAGTCAGGCCATAGATTCGAATATCTGAAAAGTCATCATTCATATTACGAAAGATATCATCAGGCAGTTGAACTGTATGCCATTGCGCTGAAATACCTTTCAGCTCCCTTTTATAACGATATTCATTTATTTGGGTGAAGGCGCAGAAGTGACATAACAGCAATACACACCCCAGTAGGTTAGTTCTCCAATTCATCCGTAATAATATGTTTATACTTGTTGTATAAGAACGAAATTAACAGTAGCAATACTCCTAAGGACACAAATACGATCGTTTTAGCAATAGTATCCAGATGAGCGATATCGTAGGTAAAAAGCTTGATCAGCGTAATGCCAAATAAGGCGATGGCACCAATCCGAAGGGGTTTATTCTTTTTCCAAATACCCAGTGCTATCAGAAAAAGCGCATACAATCCCCATAAAATACTTAATCCTAGTTTGTACGACTGGGTAGAATGGGCGATGTCCATCCAGTTAATCAGTTCACTACTGGCAATCCATAGTATTGAAACATGCAGCAGGAAATCAAATGCAGGTTTCATATCCAGTTTCATGAAATCCTGTTTGATATATTTATAACAGGTGAAGAGGGCTAATGCAACAAATGCAAAAGAGATATACCGAATAGTGATATTAAAACTACCTCGCTTAAAGTAATCCGATAAGGTTTGGTTCAGGTATGCCTCCCTCAGTTCACTCAGGTCGTACAGGCCTTGAGTCAGGTAAATAGCAATCGCCAGCAAGAGGATCACCAGGTTAACATAACCAAAGTTCCGGTTTTTGAAATACCGGAAGTTGACAAAAGCCAGTATGGAAACGAAAGCAAGTGTATAGATAGTAACCCAAAGATTTTTAAACTGGATCAGGTCAGTGTTCCAGTAATAATTGGGATATGCTTCATTTCCTGTTTTAATTTCAACTGCGGAATCAACGTAACGTTGCATCCAGTAATTGCTAATTTCCATCCGAATACCGAGATACATGATCAGCAGAAATATTGCGGGAATAAAATAAGTAATAACGGACGCGATTTCCTTTTGGGATTCAAACGCTGGCTTGTACAGTTTTTTGTGATGAAGAAAATTGATAAAACCAAAGGAAGCCAGAAACAGAAAATAAGTAAGGAAATGGATGTTAAATACCGGTAGGAAACGGGAATCCGGGTTGTTTTTAAAGTAACTATAATTGAAAACCGACCAGTCCTGGATCATACTCAGGAATGCCAGCAGCATCAGTACATAGGAGATTTTTTCATAGACAGGTACCTGCCGGGTTCGGCCAATCCAAAATAACAAAGCAGCCTCTCCAGCCCAAACCAGGGTAACCCAATTGCCGTCCAGTTGTACGGGAATGGCAATGGTAATAAAAACCAGCACTAGTCCGGATACCATGTAAAAGATTGTCCGGTCTGCCAGTTGTTTACGGTGAATGACAGCGCTTACTACAAAATGAATGATGGCGTTACCAAGCGTGAAAAGTCCCAATAAGTGTTTACCGGTCGGGTGGTCGGCCAGTATTGCATAACCTAGTCCATAAAACAGGAATGAGTTTAACACCAGCATCAGCACATCGCTGACAACAAACTGTTGGTTTTGCAGGAGCTTATAAGCCAGGAAAGTCAGGTAAAAAAGGATAAAATTAATAGCCAGGAAAAGAAGCGCTAGAGCAAAATGCTGATCCTGTACATAAAAAAAAGAAAACCAGCTTGCATAAATTATCCAGGTAAATCCAAAAGCAGCGTAATAAAGAGGTTTCCAATATTTTTTTACTGCAATGGACAGGATTCCCAAATTAATAATAGCCATATAGGAGAAAAGTATCCCCACTTTGCCTGATCCCTCGCTTAGCAGAAAAGGTACTGCGTAGGCTCCAACCAGTCCAATTAGAGCAATCACCTGCCGGTTGTAATGGAGTGACGCCACTACTGTAAAAACAGTAAACAGCAACATCAGCAGAAATGCAAACCATTGGGGAAATAATTCATATAAACTATACGCTGTGTAGGTAATGAAATACATCACTGCCATTGCTCCGCTTAATAAAACAGCGCTGAAACTTTCGTACTTCGGTTTCAGTTTGATTGAAAATCCAAGAAGGCCCAAACCTACCAGGTAACCGAGAATAATACGGGTAAGCGGACTAATAAGTTCTTTATCGATGGCATATTTGGCACCAATTGCCACACCAATGACCGTGATTACAATACCAATTTTATTGATCAGGTTTTCACCAATAAATTTCTCCCAGTCCGATTTTTCTTTCGGCTTGACGATCGTCGGTGTGGGGGGCCGGTAAGGTTCGATAATCTTTTGCGCCGGTGCGGTTGTAGTTGTAGGTTGGCTGGATTCTTTAATTTCCGGAACCGTTGATTTTGCCGCGCCAACAAATGGCTTTTCCTCTTTTAATTGTTGTATCTGATATCGAAGATTGTAAATCTCTTTCGCAAACTCTTCATGCCTTCTTAATAGCAGTTCTAATTTGCTCAGGAGTTGATTTATTTGCTCGCTGTTATCGCTCATCTTGTAATAGGCTGAAAATGATATTAATTCCAGCCAATATATGTATTATTCGGTTGAACTACAAAGAAGGCAGAAAACAAAATCCCCGGACAAAAAAATTGCCCGGGGAGCCAGGAAAAACCAACTTCACTAGCGATTTGCGCTGATATAAGCTACCAGGTAATTATTGAAGGTATCCAATGCATCCAGCACTGCTTTTTTGTACAAGGCCGGATCAGCTTTTACCGTGTAAGTGAACTCGCCGGTAGCGCGACCATTACCTACCAGTCCGCCACTGAAAATGGCTGCCATATCACCCGCCACATTTGACTTAAAGCGCTTCATGGTTTCCGGCATGCCTTTACTGGCCTGTGTTTCCAGTGCATATCCCAAATCTGAATGCAGTGCTTTATCATTTGGCATGATGGCATTGGTATACCCCCAGTTGCGGCCGGTAAACATGGCATAACTGCCATCGCCCCGCATCTTGGCACCCTGCGACACCCCTTCAATCCGGATTCGCGGAATCAGGGTGGATTTGGATTTGGTGGTGGTAATACCCTGGATATCGCGGGCCGACTGACTGATCTTCAATACAAACTCAGCAAAGTCGATGGTGATGAATACCTGCCCTACCGGCTTCTTCAAATCATTACCCAAAGAAGAATGTGGCCCCATCATACCTACCGGATATTCAATATAGGGAGCTTCATTGGCCGTAATGATGCGACTAACACCCCAGTTCTTTTTAAACACTTCCCGGTTGCGGTCTGAATTTTTCTCTACTAATTTCTTGTAGGCATCTGTATTTTGATATTCCTCGGACAACCCGATTCCATTTTCTTTCAATTTCGCTGCGAGTCGCAGGTAATATTCATTCGCAATCTCCTGCATCAATTGTTCATCGATACCCTCCAGGAAGGCCCAGGAAATAATATTGCCGGCTCCCCGCTTCTCAATGTATTCGCGCGAGGCAAGTTTGAATTGCAGATTCACACTGGTTAAACAGGCTTCTGTTTCGCCTTTGAATGGAGATCGATGATTGCCTTTGGGAGCAAAAAACTTACTGGCTTCCTTTTCTGTAACCTGGCTGAACGCGGATTCGGTTACTAATAAACTGGCTGGTAATAACAGGAATAGGATTTTTTTCATGGGGAAATACATTTTTCAGTAAAAATCCAGACATTCCAGTCCATCCACAATACGCAATTCTTCGTATTACTGCGTATATACCTCTCCGTTTGTGTGAATTGTTTAAATTCACTTCAGAACCCAACCACCGTATGTACATAGTTTTTAAACCTGCAGTACTGCTA
The DNA here is from genome assembly GCF_021491375.1 of Flavihumibacter fluminis. Classification (GTDB taxonomy): domain Bacteria; phylum Bacteroidota; class Bacteroidia; order Chitinophagales; family Chitinophagaceae; genus Flavihumibacter; species Flavihumibacter fluminis. The sequence goes on along the minus strand of NZ_JAKEVY010000002.1, from coordinate 489,648 downwards.
TTGGCCTTTGTGCTGAATGCATTGCTGCTGATGGCACAAAACAATTCCGAAACCGATTCCCTGAAAGTTGTTTTCAAAAAGACAACCAATGCAGCTGAACAGGCTAAGCTCCTCAGCGATCTCTGCTGGGCCTACCTGCCTGTTTCCATAGATTCGGCTATCCATTACGGTCAGCAGGCTGTAGCTGTAGCTTCCAGGATATCCAATCCAACCCTGGAAGCACAGGCCCGCAATGATTATGGCACTGCCCTGCTGCTTAAAGGAAATCTGGATGCCGCTATCTCAGAACTATCCACAGGTATGGCGATTCGAAAATCATTGAAGGATTCCAGCGGCACGGCATCCATCCAGCTTAAATTAGGTAACTGTTATTATAAAGCAGGGAAACTGGACAGTGCCATGCTGCAGTTCACATCGGCCCTGGCTTATTATGAAAAAGAGCGCAAGGTATTTGAATCTGCCCAGGTGCAGGGCAATATCGGATCCTTGTATTTCACGATGGGCAACTATGCAAAAGCCATCGAGTATCAAACCCAAAGCGCCGGGTTGCTGGAATCACTAAACCGTTCCTACGAATTATCAAATACGCTTGTAAATATTGGTAATACCTACCTGAAAACAAAGGACACCCCAAACGGATTGATTTATTACCGCAAAGCGCAGGATATTGCCGGGGCCTCCAAAAACCTCTATGCGCAATCTGCCGCGCTCAATAACCTGAGTAATATTTTCATTGGAAAAAAAGAGTTTGCTGAAGCGATTCGCCTGGCAGAACAGAGTATCGAACTGCGTAAATCCATAGGACTCGATGGAGAACTGGCCAGTGCCAGAGCCACGCTCGCTATTGCTTATAATGCTACCGGATCTTTCAAGTCTGCGCTGGAACAATTGAAACAGGCGCTGCCCGTTGCAGCAGCAGGCGGATTATCAGAGCAACTGATCAGCATCTACCTCCAAACGGCTATTGCCTATGGAGGACTCCAGCGGGCAGACAGTATGCAATATTATCTGGGACTTCATGAAGCAGAGAAAAATCGCTTTACAGAAAATGAAATGCTCAAAGCTTCAGCCGAATTGGAAACCAGGTATCAGTCGGCACAGAAAGACGCAGCCCTGGAAAAAAGCAAAGCCAGTTTACGATTCCGAAACCTGGCTTTAAGTGGAGTGAGTGTACTACTGTTATTGGGAATTATAATTCCACTTCTCTACCTCAAGCAACAAAAACTAAGAGCAAAAGCGCAGGAGATGGCGCGACTCAATGATCAGCGCATGCAAATCTCCCGCGAGCTGCATGATAATATCGGGTCTTATCTCACTTTTATCAAGGCCTCAGTTGAGCAGGCGGATGAAGGATCTGCTCCATCCGTTCCCTTGCAGGATATTCGCCAACTGACGGATGAAACAATTGCCGAATTGCGAAAAACGGTATGGTTGATGAACAATCCGGAAGTGAGTCTATCTGCTTTTAATTCCAAACTCATTGATTTTTATAAAAAAATCGCGCAGGTAAAAGTGCTGCCTGTTACCGGTGATCCTGACCTGGTGCTGGGCAACCAAATTGCAACGCATTTATTTCGCATTATCCAGGAAGGAGTAACTAATGCACTAAAACATGCCAGTCCCAGCATGGTGACTGTTCAGTTAGAAGCGGAAAATGGTCTATTGGAAGCCAGCGTTAGTGATTCAGGAGCAGGAATGGATACAAGCAATGAGAGTATGGGATCAGGCCTTCGGAACCTGTGGGAACGCGTGAAGGAACTCAATGGGACCCTGGATATCCGAAGTGAAAAAGGAAACGGGACCAGGCTGAAAATTAAGTTCCCTTTGATACGCAGTATTGCGTAGAACGAATGCTTCATTGAATCAATAGATTTGTACTATGTCTATTAAAATTGCGATAGCAGAAGACAATGCCCGGGCAAGAATTTCCATTGTTCAAAAACTGGCACAGGATCCAACTGTCGAGGTTTGTATTGAAGCGGGCAATGGGGCCGAGCTACTGGAAAAAATGGAAAGTCAGTCCGTTGACCTGGTATTAATGGACATTGAAATGCCCGAGCTCAATGGTATTGAGACTACTGCGCATATAGCAGAACGTTACCCCCATTGTAAGGTCATCATGCTTACCACTTTTGATGATGATGAAAAAATCTTTCAATCGATATTAGCCGGTGCCAGCGGATACCTGCTGAAAGATGAAACCGGTACCGAACTGATCTCATTCATTCAGCAAACCATTGCTGGAGGGGCTGCCATGTCGGCCAGTATTGCGCTGAAAGCTTTGAACTATATTCGTGCTGCAGAAGCTTCCAAACCCAAGCGACCCGATCAGCAAGCTGACTGCCATCTAACCCCAAGAGAAATCGAATTACTAGAATTATTAAAAGACGGATTGGGATATAAGCAGATTGGGGCCAGTTTGGAGATCAGCGAAGGAACGGTTCGGAAGCACCTGGAAAATATTTACCGAAAGTTGCAGGTGAACAATAAAGTAAGTGCCATCAATGCGGCAATGCGCAACAACTGGATTTCTTAAAACGGTCGCTGTACAACTGCCAGTTGCCGGTTACTAAGGAGCAGGCAGTAGAGCTTTCCATTCACTTCTTCCACATCGAGCAGGCGGGAGCAGGGATCCAGTTCAGCGGGCAGGGAGTAGGCATATTCTTTAAAATTGGCGCCATCAAATACACCCAGTTTTTTACAGTCCGCATCGCCTTTTCCAATCAGGATATAGAGCTTACCGTTTGCAGATTTAATGCTGGAAACCTGAAAACTCAATCCATCAGCTAACTCTTTTATGGTTTGATCTGTATCCAGGTTACGCAATTGATTGGCACGTATTCCATACAAGGCATTACCCATGCCTGCATAAAACAGATAAGTATTATCAAAACTGCCGTCCAGGGTTTCCTGAAACAAATGCTCCTTGCCAGCCTGTAAAGACTGACCATTGAAGAAATAATTCTGAACAATATCCAGCCGGTCAAAAGCTCCGTTGATCTGTCGGTAAGAAGTGAAATTGATACCAGCAGTGGAAGGAATCACGATCTGGTTGAGTCCGGAGTTACCGATTTCCTGTTTCTGATCAAAACGTTCCAGCGTGAGGTTCCATAGAAAACTGGTACCATTACTTTGTTGCGCAACAAGTTGCAGTCTGCCCTGGTTTTTATACCAGCGCAGATTCTGCAAAGGCGATTGAGCCACTCCGTTATGATCGGTGAAGTCAAGTCGGGCTATGTTTTCAAACGCCGAGTTGATCCACTTGTACAGAAAATAGGAATACCGGAAAGTGGAAACCTGTCCCGCCTGATAAGGTTCCCGAAATTCCATGATGCCGTAAAGCATATTATTAAAAGAGGTAAGCAGTACAAATTCCTGGTTGGGTTGTTCATATTTGCGCCAGCCATCCTGCAGAGGGAAGAGAAAGACGCTGTTTCGGTTGCCGAATTCCGAGCTGGTAGCACTAACAAAGGGTTGATTATTGTGGATGACCAGATCGGCCTGTTCATATAAGCGCGGTTCCCCAGGTAGTTGTTCCACTAGATCAAAGGTTGCATTGGTTGGGGAGCCATCCTCTTTGCTTTTGGTACAGGAAATAAATAAGCCGGTGCATATCACCAGCCACACTGGAATGCATTTCATATACTGGATTTTAAAATTGGAATAAAAATCCTGCTAATTCCAGACTACTGCAATACGCAAAAGTTCGTATCGGAATTTTTCAGCTTATCAAGTTCATCACTCTTAACATTCTATTTTAAGGGATTTGACAGTATTTGCGGTCAACTTTATAAAACTTATGAATAAAATAACTACACTACTTGTTGGACTGCTGGTGCTTTCAGGTTCGGTATCCGCACAGAAAACCCTTCGACTCTCTCAATTTCATAAAAAGGGCAAACTGGTCGTGATTAACCGAACGATCAGTATCGAAACCGATGAACAGTCTGATTATATCAAAGTTTCGGAAACAAAAGGAGAAGGCATTGTCTGGTTGCCGGTTGAGAACCTTTCTACCGGTACCTTCACACTGGAGTTAAGAGGCAAGGATGAGATCCAGAAAAGTTTTGTCGGGCTGGCTTTCAGTGGACAAAATGATTCAACCTATGAAGCAGTGTATTGCCGTCCCTTTAATTTCCTGGCTACAGATTCTGTTCGAAGAATTCATTCAATCCAGTACATCGCACATCCGGAATTTACCTGGAAGAAATTGAGAGACGAACGGAATGCCGAGTTTGAAAATGCCATACAATTTCCTCCGGAGCCCAATAACTGGTTTAGTATGACCATCCACGTTACTGATACCGAAGTTATTGCTCTTATCAATGGAAATGCAAGCCCGGCTATGAAAGTAAGCCGTTTACGGACTGCAAAATCTGGTAAAATCGGAATCTTCCTGGGTGCCGGTAGTGGAGGAGATTTCAGAAAACTTGTTTATACCGGTAAATGAGTTAAATTTAGTTGAATACGAGAATCTAAAACTATTCAACATGGGAACACCGGAATTTCCAAACGGTTTTGAATCCTGGCAAAAAACACATTTTGAGGTAGTAGAAGTATTATGTTATATCCGTAGCCTGGAAGAAGGAAAACAACCCAAGAGTTTTTCTGAAATGCTGGATCAGTCTGCCACTGATGAAATGTACAAGCTGGCACTCAACCTCACCAACAAATTCGAAGAAGAGACCAAAGGCAGAAAAAGGGAACGCTTTCTCTTTGATGAAATCGAAGATTTTGTGTGGAATGAAGTGCGTAATATGCAGCACAAATAAATTCATGGCTTATTTATTGGCAGTCCTGGTAATGTTTGCAGGACTTAAAGTTGCTGGTCAACAACCAGGCATCACCGTTATGAGTTATAATATTCACCACGGTGCGGATAAAGACGAGCGAAATACCCTGGACTCTATTGGGTGTTTTATCCTGGGCACAAAGGCTCAACTGGTTGGCTTGCAGGAAGTGGACAGCGTCTGCAGCCGTTCCGGGCAAATCGACCAGATGAAACGATTGGCTGCCATTACCGGGATGCATTTTGCTTTCGTACGGCATTTTGCCTATCAGGGAGGTGCATACGGACAAGGAATTTTGTCGCGCTATCCCATCAAAAAAGTGGAGAATATCCGGTTGAGTTTATTAAAACCGGATAGCCTTAGGCAATCATTGGCGCTAATAGTGGTAGAAGTGGATATTCCTGCTATAGGTCGGGTGCTTTTTGCCAATGCGCATTTCGCACTGGATGCAGCAACCCGATTGAAACAGGCGAAGGAAGTGTTGCAGTATCTGAAAAAAAGGAAACTGCCAGCCATTTTTATGGGAGATCTGAATGCAACACCTGAACAACCTGAAATTCAACTGCTCTTATCGCAATTGACTGTAGCCTCAGGTCTGGATCAACCCAGTTTCCCAACAGAAGCGCCTCTTAAAACAATTGATTATATTTTCTTCAATTCGAGGTTGAAAGGGAAGCCTGTTCAATCGGAAGTTCCTGCGGTGCTGCACTCAGATCATTTACCTGTATTGACGACCATTCAATTCTGAACACCCACAAATATGTTCACTTCTGCATTGGACATATCAGCTGCTTTCTCATCGTAGACTTCAAAATCCGCGATATAGGTTCTATTTAATGGGCGCTGCCAGATATCTATCCAGGCTTGAAATACAATTCCATTCATTAAATTCCCGGTAACTGATACCTGTTCGTAAATACCTTTTGGAATCTCTATACCGGTCGTGCCATGTGGAATAGTATCCATTTCAGTTACCTGGCATCCTAACAGTGTTGTATAGGGTTTAGTGTGATCGCCCTCGTAATTTGTATATACGCAGTAAATTGTATCGTTAATCCGGTTCGGGATCTTTAATAATATTGCTTCCGACAAAAAACGATTCCAAAGTTCCGGGATATCCGTTCCGGGTGCACCTGCAGCATTTGAGGTTCTAACAGTAATACCAATAACTTTCATAGAGGATAGGTTGATCTGGCTCATTGTTGAAGTAAATTTTCACAAAACAGGTTGCAAAATTACTTTGCCTACTGCCACCTGAGATTTAGCTTGCTTTTTTCTTCTTCCTCTCCATAACAGAAATCCGGTTACAGGGAGTGATGCTGCTATCAGACTTCCAAAGAAAGCAAGGAATTTACCAGGTAAACCTAAGATCGCTCCAACATGGATATCATAATTCATGCGGACGAGTTTATCTGCGACACTGGCTTCATCGAAGCCCCCTGCATAAGAACCGGTAGCAGGTAATTCTTCACCACTGTATCGGTCGTAGTGATAATAATCTACTTTGTAGTAAGTGCCAGGCCGGTGATTGACACCCATTTCCAACGGATCAGTTTCTGTAAACGGATAAAACACCGTGATACTTTCTTTTTCACTCATATTGGCTAAATGCGCCGCCCATAACTCGTCAGCCACCTGGTCTGTATTCCCCGGAATTTTTGGATTGGAAACCGGATGCTCATGTGGTGGTCTTTTTTTACCACCAGAGGTCGTATAGTAAGTTGCATCTGCAAACCAATCAAAGGCCCAAACAAGTCCGGTTATTGCGAGGAAAATCCCAATCCAGCTCATGTAAAAACCCAATACATTGTGCAGGTCGTAATTCACTCTTCTCCATTTCGCATTCCACTTAATGGAAAAGCGTTGCTTGATGGCTGCCTTATTCTTTGGCCACCACAATACGATGCCGCTAATCAGCATGATTAAAAACACCAATGTTGCTGAACCCACAATAGGCCTGCCGATGGCTGGGGGTAACCACAGATAAAAATGTCCTTTCAATACAATGCGAAAGAAATCTTTTGTCATGTCTCTCACCTTCAGCACTTCACCGGTATACGGATTCATCGCAACTATGGTATAGGCCACGGTATCATAATACGCAGCAAAAGCTGCTTTACCCGGACTTCCATATTCCAATCCCACAACAGGACGTCCATCCAGGTGCTTTAGTGCAATAGCTTTTAATTGTGAAGGAGGCAAGTAAGGTTTATCCTGTTTTTCAACAAACTGATAAGACTCCGTAAGGTTTCTGATTTCCTTTTCAAAAGCAAGCAAACAGCCTGTGATACCAAGAAAAACAACCAAAACACCGGATATCAGTCCCAGCCAAAGATGCAGTTTTCCTATAATTTTTTTGAAGGTCATGACAACTGGATTTCGCATTAAAATTTATACCCAACCGAGAATCGCACATTGGTTCCCGGCTCTGCCTGCCAATAGAAGAAATTGGCATACGGTGCACCAGAATACAGGTATTTGTTCAGAATATTATTTACGACCAGGTTAAATCCAATATTCTTGCGCTGGTAAGAAAGGCTTCCATCCATTCTGAAATAATCCGGCAAACTGTTTTCCGTACCATCAAACACAAACCAGGGGGATCTTTTTGCCTGGTATTGATAACCTAGCGACACACCAAATCCGGCTAATTTTCCACGATCCAGGCGGTAGTTCAGCCAGGCGTTTTGAATATGGCGACTTGAACCAGCTACCTGCGTGCCGATGGCTGCTTTATTTGGATGATCTACCACTTTTGCTTCCGTGAAAGCATAGTTGATAATCACATCCAGTCCCTTCAGCAGTTGACCTTTGATATCCACCTCCACTCCTTTTGTTTCCTGCCTCGTTTCTGTATTGAAAAATCCTCCTGCAGGATTAGGTTTATTGGGATCGGCCGCCAGAACATTATCACGTTTGATTTGATATACCGTAAGAGCGGAATTCCATTTACCATTCATCCAATCTCTTTTGATGCCGAGTTCCATATTGGTTCCGGTTACAGGATCAAAAACACGACCGGTTTCATCTACTCCATAGTTTTCCATGAAGGATTGGTCAACGAGTGCATAAGCAGCTGTATTGGCATCGATAGAATAACTAACCCCTACTCTCGGTGTAAACTTGCTACGTTTAAAATCACCGGAATAAACATCTCCGGTTTTTAATTGTGTGATTCTACCGGCCAGGGTCAACCGCAGTTTATCATCGAGGAAACCCATTTCATCCTGCACATAAAACCCGGTATAACCATTATAATAACGAACTCCTCTTTCACGGATATCTTTACTGCGATCTACCTGCAGAATGGAGCCCTGTCCGTATACTGGTTTATAAACGTTAAACGTAGGAAGTCCCAGCATCGCATATTGATTCCAGTCGTGGAAATACTCTTTGTTACTCATATCCAGTCCTGCCAGGATCTTATGACTGATTGCACCGGTTTGCTCTTCCCCATTAAGGAATAACTGCCCCATTTTGCTGGTACCCAATACATCCCAGCTACTCATAGAACGTTGCAATAAGCTATCGTTAATGGGGTCAAATCCGGCCGCCCATAGAGAAGCGCCTTCCTGGTTATAATTGAAATAAGCAGCCTGTGCGGTTAATTTCCAGTTCTCATTCAATTTGTGATCAAAGATGGCAAGCAGACTTCTATCCAGCATTCTGGTTGCAGGCATCCTGGATTCCGCCAAGGTCATGGTTCTGGGCTGATCTGCATAACCTCTTTTGGAAAAGAGGTAATTGGAACCAATCAGATTTACCTCCGAGAACTGGTGAGTATATTCCAATGTTACAGAAGTACGATCATCAATCAGATACTTCAGCACCGGAACGATGCTATAGCGATTATTAAAATCAAACTGGCGATGGGAGCCTTTGAGTTGTCCCATAACATTAATACGATATAACAGTTTGCCATTCTCCGTCAATTTTCCATCTATATCAGCAGTTGCACGATACAGGTCAAAACTTCCCAGGCTCATGGTTACTTCACCTTTGTTACGACCGCTTGGCTTTTTGGTAACTACATTATAGAAGCCTGCAGGATCGCCATTGGATAACATGAAACCAGCCGGACCTTTTACAAATTCAATACGTTCCACCATGCTGATATCTTCAGTTAAGGGCCCCCAGGTAGTGGATACATTCATTCCGTTTCTGAAAGCTCCAACATTACTACCGCGCATGGTTATACGCGCATAGTTGTCCCAGTGCTCCACTCTTGAGGCCCCACTCACATTACGTGTAACGCCTTCGAGCATATCAAAAATCTGCTGGTCGTTAATGAGTTTGGAAGTAACTACCTGGATATTCTGTGGCGTTTCCAGCAGACTGCTGCCCAGCCTCAGGGAATTGGAAACCCGGTTGGTTTTAAAACTGTTTTTATTCCCAATAACCACCACTTCATTCAATTCGCGGTTGGAAAGATTGAGTTGGATGTCTTCTGTTTTGGTTTCCCCGGCAGCTAGCTCAATTGTGCGGGTAATATCTTCATAGCTAACAAGGCTTACCAGAAGGGTATATTCTCCAGCCTCGAGACCTGAAAAGTTATAATTTCCTCCGTTGTCCGCAAGCACTGTACGGTTGATGGGTTGTAAAACCACCGTCACACCTTCGCCGGGCTTTTTATCTGCTGTGGTGATTTTCCCTTTTAAAATTGCCGTGCCGTTTTGGGCGATTGAACCCAAAACACTGAAAGTCAATACAATTACCAATACTATTTGCCTCATCTTCGTCCTTACATTTTATAAGGCGCAAATTTATCCTGCAGAATACACGCTTGTTTACGCGATGAGGAAATGCATTTACGAGATCGGGAAAAGCTGAAGGAAGCCAGGAAATCAGGCAGGCAGGCGTTCCTTTACCCAGTTGAGTGCAATGGTCAGTTGCTCCGGCATAGTTAGTTTGGAATTATCCAGCACCAATGCATCTGCTGCCTGGCGAAGCGGACTAACTTCGCGATTGCTGTCGATATAATCACGCATTTCCAGGTTGTTTTTTACTTCCTCGATGGTGACATTCGGATTCTTCTCATAGAGCTCTTTAAACCGGCGTTCTACGCGAACAGCATTGTCGGCCGTCATGAAGATTTTTAATTCGGCATTGGGAAATACCACCGTTCCAATATCCCTGCCATCCATCACAATGCCTTTCTTCTTACCCATGGACTGCTGCTGTTTCACTGCAAACTCACGTACTTCGCGGATGGCAGCGATCTCACTTACTTTTTCAGCTACAACCAGGTCGCGGATTACATATTCCACATTTTCATCATTCAGGAAAATCTCTGATTGCTGACTATGTTCATTGTACCGAAAATCCAGCTGAATGTTTTTAAGTGCACCCTTTACTTCCTCAGTATTTGTCCAGTCGATGTGATTACGTAAAAAATACAAGGTGATGGCGCGGTACATGGCACCGCTGTCAATATAGACATAGTTCAATTCCCTAGCTAATTGTTTTGCAACGGTACTCTTGCCACAACTGCTCCATCCGTCAATGGTGATGATGATTTTCTTTTTACCAGCCATGGAGCAAATATAGTGAGACGTGAGATGTGAGACGTGAAAAGAAGTGAAATGTGAGACGTGAGACGTGAGAAATGAAAGATTAGGATTTCTTCTTTTTGTCGAGGGCCATTTCGATGAAGGGATAGATGACAAGAATACCGGCCAGGATAAAGACCCAGTAAAAATGGCTGGGGGGTTGACCGGTTTTGGCGGTTTGAATGATTAAAGTCTCAATTACCAAAAATAATATAGCCGTCAGGAATGCAATCACTTTTAACAAACGCGCTTCGGTCATGGGTTGTAAGGGGACTGAATAAACGGTGGTGGAGAGATTACTGAACTTTGACTTCAGAGGTCCCACCAGCAACAAAATCAATAATGAAAAGGTAGCCACAGCAGGCAATAGGAATAAAGTAGCACGGGAACTGTATCCATCAACTTCTCCCCTGGCATTGAAATGAGAAGGAATGGTATCCGGCAGAGAAGGATACGTAACAATGGCAAGTATCCAGTTGGCCAGCAGCAGCAGGAGACAACCCACAGTTAATACTTTGAAATAAAATGGCTTTTCTTCTTTTTTCAGGTGCTTGGTCATGTTCTTTAAAATACAAAAAAAGGCTACCATTTCGGGTAGCCTTGTATTAGAATTTACTTAGAATCTTAGGATGCTGATTTCTCTTTTTTAGGAGCAGATTCGCTCAGGGTAAAGAATATTTTATTATTCTCCTTATCCAGGTCAGCGATCAGCACATCACCCTGTTTGATAGTCATATTGAGTATCTCCTCTGCCAATGGATCTTCCAGGTATTTCTGTAATGCCCGGTGGAGAGGTCTCGCACCAAACTGAATATCATATCCTTTTATAGCGATGAAGTTTTTTGCTTCTTCTGTCAACTCGAGTGTGAAGCCGAGGTTGTTCAGTCGCTTGAGCACACCTTTCAACAGGATATCAATGATTTGGAAAATATGTTCTTTTTCAAGTGAATTAAAAATGATCACATCATCAATACGGTTTAAAAACTCAGGTGAAAAGGTCCGCTTCAGCGCTTTCTCAATCACTGCCTTATTGTTTTCCTCCGAACTGGCAGATCGGGCGGCAGTTGCAAACCCAACTCCATCACCAAAATCTTTCAACTGGCGAACACCAATATTGGAGGTCATAATGATCATACAGTTCTTGAAATCCACTTTACGACCTAGTCCATCAGTCAGCTGGCCATCATCCAGCACCTGCAGCAGGATATTGTAAATATCCGGGTGTGCTTTTTCGATTTCATCCAGCAGGATTACGGAATATGGCTTGCGGCGTACTTTTTCTGTCAGCTGTCCGCCTTCTTCATAACCCACATAACCCGGAGGCGCTCCAATCAATCGGCTGATGGTGAATTTCTCCATGTATTCACTCATATCAATCCGGATCAGCGCATCTTCACTGTCAAACATGTAGCGGGCAAGAGAACGTGCGAGCTCTGTTTTACCAACACCAGTTGGTCCCAGGAAGATAAAGGTACCCACCGGTTTCTTGGGATCTTTCAATCCTACCCGGTTACGCTGGATGGCTTTCACTACTTTCTGAATGGCTTCATCCTGACCGATAACCATGCCGCGCATATCATCCGACATTTTCTTCAGCTTCTCACTTTCTGCCTGCACCATACGCTTCACGGGAATGCCGGTCATCATACTCACCACTTCAGCAATATCTTCTTCGCTAATGGGATAGCGCTTGTGTTTACTTTCTTCTTCCCACTGCGCCTTGGCTCTTTCGAGTTCTTCCTGCAAGCGTTTCTCTGTATCACGCAGGGAGGCTGCTTCTTCGAACTTCTGGCTTTTTACCACCCTGTTCTTTTCATTCTTCACTTCTTCGATCTTCTTCTCGAGTTCCAGGATCTCGTCTGGTACATTGATATTTTTCAGGTGTACCCTTGCACCTACTTCGTCCAATACGTCGATGGCTTTGTCTGGCAGCAGGCGATCCGTCATATACCGGTCACTCAGCTTCACACAGGCATCAATCGCATCATCCGAATAATTCACATTGTGATATTCTTCGTATTTGGATTTGATGTTGTTCAGGATCATGATGGTTTCATCCACACTAGGAGGATCTACCATTACTTTCTGGAATCGACGATCAAGTGCACCATCTTTCTCGATATACATTCTGTATTCATCCAGTGTAGATGCACCAATACATTGCAATTCGCCACGTGCAAGAGCCGGCTTGAAGATGTTGGAAGCATCCAGTGAACCACTTGCACCACCTGCACCAACGATGGTATGAATCTCATCGATAAAGAGAATCACATCACGGTTTTTCTCTAGCTCATTCATGATGGCTTTCATGCGCTCTTCAAACTGTCCGCGATACTTGGTACCAGCAACCAGTGCAGCAAGATCCAGCGAAATCACGCGCTTATCAAACAGTACGCGGGATACTTTTCGCTGTACAATGCGAAGTGCAAGGCCTTCCACGATAGCGGTTTTACCAACACCGGGTTCACCGATCAGGATGGGGTTATTCTTTTTACGGCGACTCAGAATCTGAGATACTCTTTCGATTTCTTCTTCGCGACCAACGATAGGATCTAAAGAACCGGATTCAGCCAGGCGGGTGATATCGCGACCGAAATTATCCAATACTGGCGTTTTGCTTTTGGTAGCGCCTGCCTGTTTGGATTTCTGCTGGCTGTATTTTTTCTCTTCATCAAAATCATCTTCATTCTCATCCGGATATTCACTTCTCACATCGTTGCTCTTAACAACGCCGAGTTCATTTCGGAATAAATCGTAGTCCACGTCAAATTGATTTAAGATTTGGGTAGCGATATTTTCTTTGTTCTTGAGAATAGAAAGCATGAGGTGTTCTGTTTCAACAGTCGGGCTCTTCAATGCTTTTGCTTCCAAAACAGTAACCCGAATCACTTTCTCTGCCTGCTTGGTGAGAGGCAAACTATTGATATTGGCTATATTCTTTCCTGTTTTATCCTTCACTGCCAGTTCCACTTCCTTTCGCAGTTCATACAGATCCACATTAAAACTCTTCAGAATACGGACAGCGGTGTTGTCACCTTCTCTTATCAGCCCAAGCAGCAAGTGCTCCGTACCGATAAAATCATTACCCAACCTCAACGCCTCCTCCCTGCTGAACGAGATGATCTCCTTTACCTGGGCTGAAAAATTGTTGTCCATTTTATAAGTAGTTGTGTGTTATACAATAATAACGAATATTTTTGAGTTTAGGTTTGCTTCGCCGCTATCGAAATAACGTTAAAATCAACACTAAATTTCAGACTATATGCAGGTCAAAATTGATACCAAGGAGAAATTTCATGCCATTACCGTCCTGGAACCAAAATTGACTGCTAATATGACAGCGGAACTGGAGGCAAGTTTGGTTGGATACCTGCAAAATGACGTTAAAAACCTGGTATTGAATCTTAATCCCGTTGAGGCGATAGAACTTCCTGTTGCTGAAACCCTGGTCAAGATACAGCAGTCGTTTTATGAAAACAATGCTTCTTTTGTGATCTGCGAATTACAACCACAGGTGGAAAACTATCTTGATGAGCAGCAATTGCTCGAGATTTTGAGTCCTACTCCTACGGAATCGGAAGCCTGGGATATAGTTCAGATGGAAGAAATTGAACGGGAATTACTCGATGACGGAGAACCTTTATTCAACAACGATTAACCTATGATGGCTGTTACCATTTTGGGCAATAACTCGGCCCTTCCTGCATTTGACCGGCATCCCACGGCACAGATTGTGACCCTGGATGAACACCTGTTCCTGGTTGATTGTGGTGAAGGCACCCAGATGCAGATGGCCAAATACAAGATCCGGCGCAGTAAGATCCAGCACATTTTCATCTCACACCTGCATGGGGATCATTATTTCGGGCTGATTGGCCTGCTAACCAGCATGGGGTTATTGGGTAGAGAACTGGATTTGCATTTATATGCGCCAGCTGATTTATTGACGATAATCAACCTTCAATTGAAAGTTGCTGATACCTTACTGCCTTATCCGCTGCATTTTCATCCCCTGGAAACCGGGGTGTTGGTGGAGAATGATAAATTTCGGGTGACAGCTTTTGCAACCAGCCATCGCATTCCCTGCTGGGGATTTCGGTTCGACCAGGTGAAAGCGCCGCGAAAGGTGAATCCGGAGAAAGCAATCCAGCATGAAGTGCCAGCCATCTTCTATGACCGCCTCAAATGGGGTGAGGATTATCGCACCAAAACAGGCGCCCTAATTCCCAATGAATGGGTTACCGATCCTGCTCCTGCCCCGCACTCCTATGCATACTCAGCAGATACCTGTTACAATGAAAGTCTGATTGAAGCAGTGAAAGGGGTGGATCTGCTTTACCATGAAACAACCTACCTGAAAGACCTGGCCGAGAGAGCTGCAAAACGATTTCATTGCACTACGCATGAAGCTGCTACCATTGCCAGCAAAGCCAAAGTCGGTCGCCTTTTAATAGGACATTTCAGTTCCAAATACGAAAAGCTCCAGCAATTTGAAGACGAAGCCAGGGAGGTGTTTGAGAATACGCAGCTGGCATTGGAAGGAACGACTTATAGGATACTAAAGTGAGATGTGAGACGTCAGACGTGAGAAGGGGCATGGAAGAGGAGACAAAGGAAACAAAGGAGACGGGAGACGGGAATGTCTCACATCTGACATCTCACGTCTCACCTCATTTTCTTAGGTAAAACCTAAGAAAATGAGGCAGTTCGCTTCTCCATGCTGCTTCATTGTGTTCGCCGATGGGAGAAACGCGCTTCGTGATTTGGGTAGAAGGAACAGCTTTCTGCAGGATAGTGATCATCGCTTCCATATCGGATACCATGGTTTTGGACTCTTTGGCGCCGGCATAGAAATAATAGAATTGATGTTTGTGCCTGCGGGGATGAATGTTTTCCGCAGTGCGTTTTTGCAGATTGGGAGCAATCCAGAAGGAAGGTGACAACACCCCTATTTTTCCAAAGCTTTTAGGATACCAGATGCCTGCATAATAGGATATCAATCCACCCATGGAAGATCCTGCAATGCCGGTATACTTTGCCTGCTTTTTGGTTCGATACTGACGATCAATATAGGGTTTGAGTTCTTTCACCAGGAATTCCAGGTAAGCCCTTCCCTCTCCTTTTCCAAAGCGCTCATGATCTTCGGGATTGTATTCATTCATACGCTTCATCCCGCCATTATCAATACCAACAACAATCATTGGGAGTTTCATCCGGTCCAGTTCTTCATCTACCCCCCATTCGCCGGCAAAAGAAGCAGCTGCATCAAAAAGGTTTTGAGCATCGTGCATGTAAAGCACCGGGTATCGCTTACCGGAGCTGGCATAGTCGGCGGGCAGGTAGATCCAGATCCGGCGTTCCCGACCAAGCGACTTGATCGGGAAGCCCGAATCCATTATCTGAACCTGCGGACTTGCAGTTGAAAACTGCGCATCCGCAACTGAAAAATAAAGGAGCAGTAGTAGTGCCAGTCTGGCTCTAAGCATCAGGAAAGTTGTTTGAGATAAGCCGCCACTTTTTGCTGCAGCTCAGCGCTGAGTGGAACCAGTGGCAATCGCAGGGTGTTGGTGATCAATCCCTGCTCTGCCAAAAATGCTTTCACGCCTGCGGGATTGTTCTCCGCAAACAACAGGTAATAGGCTTCCAGCAACTGGTCGTTGATACTTTTTGCTTTTGCGAAATCAAAGGCTAATCCTGCATTTACCATCTCTGTAAACTGCTTTGGAAGCGTGTTGGCGATCACACTAATTACTCCGTCCATTCCAAGGGAAAGTTGTGGCATTACGAGATCGTCATCGCCACTGCAAACCAGGAAATGATCCGGACGGTTTTTCAGGATGTGCATGCACTGCGGAAGGTTGTTCGCGGCTTCTTTGATTCCTGCAATATTGGGAACTTCATGTGCCAGGCGAAGCGTGGTGGAAGCTTCCATATTACGGCCCGTTCTGCCAGGAACATTGTACAGGATCACCGGCTTGGGAGATGCTGCTGCCAGCACTTTGTAATGCTGAAAGATTCCTTCCTGTGAAGGTTTGTTGTAATATGGGCAGGCACTTAATACGGCAGCTGCTTTATCAAGCGGTAAGCTGGCCAGGTCTTTCACGAGTTCCTGTGTATTGTTACCACCCACTCCTACTACTATAGGAGCGCGACCGCCAACTTTCTCATACGTGAAGAGGATGATTTCCTTTTTTTCTTCCTTGCTAAGCGTGGGCGTTTCCCCGGTAGTGCCCAAGGTTACAATATAATTGACACCATTACCTAACTGAAAATTAATCAGGTTTTCAAGTGCTGTATAGTCGACTTCACCGGTAGCTGTAAAAGGAGTTACGATAGCTACACCGGTACCACGAAGAGATTGTCTAAGATTCATTTTTAAAAAGTAAAAAGTTGATTGATGAGGAATAATTAAACTGGCAATTCATCCCAGAAGCCCATTTTACTGTACTTCTCGATGCGCAAACGCACCCGCTCTTCTGCGGGCACCTGTTTAATTTCCTTCAGGGTTTCAATCAGCACTTTTTTAAGGTTGGCCGCAGCTTCATTATAATCCCAGTGAGCACCGCCTATAGGTTCTGGTACGATGCCATCTACCAGGCCAAAGCTGACCATATGATCGGGAGTAAGTTTCAGTTCGTCTGCTGCTTTTTCTTTTTGCGCCCAGCTTCTCCAAAGAATAGAGGAACAGTTTTCCGGAGAGATCACGGTATACCAGGAGTTCTGCAACATGAACACCCGATCACCGACTCCAATCCCGAGGGCTCCACCTGATGCACCCTCTCCAATAACTACGCAGATCACAGGAACTTTGAGGCGCATCATTTCATAAATATTGCGCGCAATGGCTTCCCCCTGGCCACGTTCTTCCGCTTCCAGTCCGGGATAAGCACCCGGAGTATCAATAAGCGTAACAATAGGTTTATTGAATTTTTCGGCGAGGCGCATGAGTCGAAGTGCTTTTCGATAGCCCTCCGGGTTGGCCATACCGAAATTCCGGAGCTGGCGCATTTTGGTATTGATCCCTTTTTGCTGACCTATGAACATCACGGTTTCGCCATCCAGTTGGGCAAATCCACCAACCATGGCCTTATCATCCTTTACATTTCGATCTCCATGGAGTTCCACGAAATTGGTGGTCATCTTCTGGATATACTTCAGCGTATAGGGACGGTCAGGGTGCCTGCTGAGCTGAACCTTTTGCCAGCTGGTCAGGTTTTCAGTGATCTGCCGGCGGGTTTCCAGCACCTGATCTTCCAGTTTCTTTATGTAATCGGAATTATCAATTTTCGTTTTTTCGGATGAAATCTTTTGCTTCTCGATTTCATCAAAAAGGTCTTTAATAGGTTTTTCAAAATCTAAAAACTGTCGGTTTTTATTCTCTGGCATACTATCAGTTGTGGTGTAAAATTAAGGGTTGAAAAATTTTTAGGAAAAGTTTTGTTTTGAATTGGGAAATCCCTTTATCTTTGCCATCCCAATTTGAAACAACGGGATCTAAATCGCAGAGTTTCAGGTTGTTGGAAGGATCGGTAGTTCAGTTGGTTAGAATGCCGCCCTGTCACGGCGGAGGTCGCGGGTTCGAGTCCCGTCCGGTCCGCAAAAAGCACCTCAAATGAGGTGCTTTGTCGTTTTGAGTTGATGGGTCAGCTGATAGTGGTAAGTTTGACTCATGGATCAAATGCCAATACCGGACAAGGACGAAAGCTTCCTGGAAGAAATAAAATCGGGCATCCGGAAATTGTTAAATAAGGCCGTAACCTGGATGAAGCCTGATAAAGAACAACCCACCCTGGTTCAGATCCTGGTATTCATAATCAAGCTACCTATTCTGCTGCTTATGTTATTGCTCTCCCCAGTGCTCCTGGTAATTTTAATCTTTGTTTTTATGGCTGCTTTTTGATATGAAAAAAGAGTTTTTTCTTTTCGGCAGCTGTTTGTTCCTTTTTATCCTGCACCAGCTATTGGAAAAATGTTTCCATGTGCGAATCGAAAAGGTTGATAATTATTTGGACGCCCTGGTTTGTTTGCCCATTATTCTGCAACTGATTGTATGGGAGCGCAGGGTTCTTCTTAAGGATGCCTACTACCGTTTACCACTTCTGCATATCGCCGGCTATTTTGTGCTGCTCTCCATATTAGGTGAACTGCTTTTTCCGGCTCTTAGCAATCGTTTTACTGCAGATGGCTGGGATGTTCTTTGTTATGCTGCCGGTACTTTTTTGTTTATAGGAGTAAATTCCTATCACAGGATTTATTAAAAACTCCATTTTACCCGGAGAAAACTATTGATTATTTCAGTTTTCTATTTGTTAATTCAATAATCTGCTGCAGTGCTTTTTTCGATTCGGGGAAATTCATAAACATCCAGGCATGTGGCATTTCTTCAAATTCAAAAAAATTGTATTCAATTCCCAGGGAGTCTAATTGAATCTTCAGTTTTCTGGCATCTGCCAGGAGAATATCGTTGGTGCCTATAAAAACTGAAATGGTTGCCAATCCCTCAAAAGATCCATAAACCGGACTAAGCAGGTAATAATCCGGAGGCGTATCTCCGGCATATAGCTTTCCGACGGTCCTAAGCCCTTCAATACCTAAAAAAGGTTCAACACCCTTAAATTCTTTGAGTTGAGGATTGCTTAGCGTTATATCTAACCAGGGTGAAAGCAAAATGATCTGATCAGGTTGGGGAAGAGAATCTGATTGAATTTTTTGAGCAAGTGCCAGCGCAAACCCTCCACCAGCTGAATCCCCCATCAATATCAAGTCACTTGGAGCATGCGTATGGAGTAGTTTGTTGTAAATCCATTCTGCCATTGCAAAGGATTCTTTGTAGGTATATTCCGGAGCCAATGGATAATCCGGAGCAGTTATGGTACAGCCTGTTTTTTCTACCAGCCGGGCCAGAAATTTCCAATGAAAAGAAAGGAAACCGCTAATATAAGCACCACCATGAAAATAAAGAATATGCCTGCCGGAGGCTTTTGCGTACTTTGAACTTAATTCAAATACATTTCGATTATTAACCTGGTATTGCCGGATAGTGCAAATATCCTGCAATGAATCCGGTGGGTGAGACCGGTTGAAAAACTGAAACCTGCCAGAAGCGAATCGTTGACTGAGAAACTTTTTCCTGCCAACCATTCTTAGCATAAAATTGAATAATTTACTTTGGGTACTTGCCACCTGATTTGTTTGATTGTTATCCTAATTACTCCGTAAGGTACCTACTATAAACAGGTATCTGTCCCGATGAACTGTTAATCAACTGCCCTCACAAATAATAAGAAATGCAGGACTTTACCGATTTTTGGTTAAGGCTTGACAATGCAGCCAAAATATATCCGGCAGTAAAAAGCCAGGAATTAACCGCCGTTTTCAGGATATCTGTTGATTTGAAGGAGAGGGTGAAAGCAAAACAGTTCATTGAAGCCATTCAAAGCCTCGAGAATCGGTTTCCGTATTATAAAGTTACCCTTAAAGCGGGCTTTTTCTGGTATTACCTGGAACCTGCTGATCTTCCATTTACAGTAATTCCTGATAGTGATACACCCTGTCGCGCATTTGAAAAACAGGAGCTCTTATTCAGAATATTGGTAAAGGCTAATCGAATTAGCGTTGAATTCTCGCATATTCTTACGGATGGAACTGGCGCATTGGAGTTTCTAAAAACCTTATTATTTCTCTACCTCGAAAAGACGGGGGTTCAGCTTCCGCAGGAATTGCCCTTTCACAAGCCGGAGGATATTCCGAAGGAAGAGGAGTATGAAGATGCCTATAATCGATATTTCAAAAAAATTGATAGTGTAAATCAAAGGCAACCGAATGCATTTCATGTACCCTTCAGGTTAAATGATCGCCCCCGACTTAAAATATTGACTGCAGAACTACCAGTAAAAAGTATTGCTGCAAAGGCAAAAGAATATGAAGTAAGTATAACAGACTACCTGGTAGCCGTTTACCTGCATTCTTTGCAAGAACTATATGAAGAACAATCTTCATTAAAAAAACACCGCTCAAATAAAATAATTCGTATCGAAGTTCCGGTAAATCTGCGCAGGATTTTCCCATCCCGTACCATGCGGAATTTTTCACTCTATGTGATGCCAGGCATAGATCTGCACCTGGGGCATTATAGTTTTGAAGAAATAGTGAAAATTGTTTTTCACCAGGTTCGATTAGAAACCGATAGGAAACTAATCAGTAAAATGATATCGAGAAATGTAAGCGGAGAAAAAAATCTACTTGTAAGAACCCTTCCATTATTTATTAAATCACTTTTTCTATCCATTTTGTATTCCCGGGGAACGAAGCAATATAGTGGTGTGGTTACCAATATGGGGAATATTGATTTAGGCACAGAAATAAATTCCCTGATAAAACAATTTATATTTATCCCTCCACCTCCAAATGATATACTAAAAGTGAATTGTGCTGCAGCAGGTTTTAATGGTAAATTGAATTTGACATTTTGCAACATAACGGTATCAAAAGAACTGGAGCGAAGATTTCTTTCATTTTTAACCAATCAGGGCATAGCGGTAAAACTAACCTGGTACAACTAAACTAAACTGACATGAACATTTGCCGTAACTGTGGGGTTGAATTGGAAGAGACGATGACTGTTTGTCCTTTATGCAGACAAGCAACCGGTAATTCAGAAATTGCGTCAATCCCTGATACAGCTGGGAAAGAGTTTATTGTTTATGGAAAAAAAATGAGTCCCCCGGAAAAGAAGTTTACCTGGGAGATCATTTCACTTATACTGCTTTCTTCCATTGTAGCAGCTATTGTAATTGATTGTATTCTTAATAGCAACATTACGTGGTCGGAATATCCGGCAGCAATCTGCCTGACCGTATTTTCTTACATTTCGATGTTTACCTTCTGGCAGCAGAGGACGACATTTCAACTTGCAGGCGGCCTAACGCTATCAATCATTTTACTTTTTCTTTTTGATTTAATAACCGATGGTATTAACTGGTCGATAAAAGTTGGAATACCGCTAATTTTTGCAGCCACTTTTCTAGCTGCTATTTTAATTAAAATCATCCGCCATTCTAAATATAAAGGTATCAATCTGATAGCGTATGTATTTCTTGGAGCGGCCATTCTTTGTATTTTAATTGATGGGATATTATATTATTACCTGAGAGGAATCTTTCATATTGATTGGAGTTTACTTGTAGCAGCCTGTACGATTCCTGTTGTTATTGTGTTATTTTTTGTGCATTTCAGAATGAAAAAAGGAAGGAGTCTAAAAAAAACTTTTCATATCTGATATTCACTGAATTAACTCTCCTCAATAAAAATTGTTACGGTACATTCTATAAGAACGTCTTTTCTTTCGCATGATCCAAAGATCAATTATTCCAAAACTTCGTTTACCCTCTTTACCATGTGAAGGGATTTCATCAGAAGATAAATCAAATAAAGGCTCATTTATCATATTGTGCTCATAAACAATTGTTCCTGCACTTAGGAAAGGGGGTTGCATATTATTTATTTTTAGGATCACTTCGCTTCACCCTGGCTGCTTCCAGAGCTGCTTTATTTTTACTGATCAGTTCACCTTTCAATCTGATTTCCTGATCCAATTCTCTAAGTCTGTTTTCGACAGATAACTTTTGTTTTTGAAGGTCTTTTTGCTCCTCCATTAATTTCTCAAGTTCTTTTTCCTCCTTTCCTAAATCTTTGATCTGAGCGGAAATATCAACATCATCAGAGAAGGAATTGGTATACATAACCAATGATTCAAGATACGCTTTGACATTTTGATTGATCAGAGTATCATCTGTACTATTAGCAAAATTATTGTACCCTGTTGATACAGCCATATAAACTACACTGCTATTATTTTGCCCCTTTTCAATTTTAGTATAGATATCAATTTTTTCCGGACTGATTTCAGAAAGCACTACTTCCTTATACCGAACTACTCCCCTTCTCATTTTCTTCTTTAATCCAGACCTTTCGAGTCTCAATTGCAGGGCATCCCTGGCCATTTCCTCTGTCTGGTTTAATGTAATCATTACTGCATGCTGATTCACCTTATCAATCATGAAAGATGCATCAGTGGCTTGTCCATTCATCACTGCTGCTGAAGTTAGAGCAAGAATGGAAAGTACTAGTTGTTTTATATTTTTCATTTCACAAAGCTGACACAAATAAGCGGACAAACTGTTACACAACTTCAGAAATATGTTATATAATTCACACTTTACAGAAGGAGTCAAATGAATCTGGGTATAAAAGGTTATATTTAGATAGACCATGTTTATATTAATCTTCTCTTCCAATGAAACTCTATATTAAAAATATGGTTTGCACCAGGTGTAAAATGGTCGTAAAACAGGAGCTAATCAAATTAGGTATTCATTTTAGTATGGTGGAACTAGGCGAGGTTGAAATCATTGAAAATATTTCCTGTGAACAGCAAAATCAATTAAGGGTAGCACTATTGAAAGCTGGGCTGGAATTGATGGATGACAGCAAAAGTGTTTTAATTGAGCAGATAAAGAATGTTATTATAGATCTGGTTCACAACTCTGAAGAACCTTTGGCAATAAAGTTTTCTGAATATCTGCATCAAAAGTTAAATCATGATTATACCTATCTGG
Source organism: Flavihumibacter fluminis (assembly GCF_021491375.1). Taxonomy (GTDB): domain Bacteria; phylum Bacteroidota; class Bacteroidia; order Chitinophagales; family Chitinophagaceae; genus Flavihumibacter; species Flavihumibacter fluminis. The sequence continues at coordinate 466,692 of NZ_JAKEVY010000002.1, read as the reverse complement.
CGAATCTATTTTCAGAAGTGCAGGGTACAACTATAGAGCAGTTTCTGATCACGCATAAAATTGAACGGGTAAAAGAATTACTTGTTTATGATCAGATTAATTTAACAGAAATAGCCTATCAGATGCATTACAGCAGTGTAGCCCATCTTTCCACGCAGTTCAAAAAGGTAACAGGATTAACGCCATCTCACTTTAAGCAACTTAAAAATAAGAAGCGAGTGATGCTGGATGCTGTTTGAAGAAAGCAAAGATATCGGCAATAAAGTGAAGTCAAGTACCAGCATCTCCATGAAAAACACATCAGAGAAAAAATAACCGGCCATATGTACCAGTATGGGTATCCAGAAAAGATAGTGATCCAATTTTCTTGTGAAGAGCCCAGCTAGCATCACTCCCTCCAGGAGGAATATAGCCGTATTTCCAATGTTTAGCAACGTCGGGTGAGCAATCATCCACTGGTAAAAAGCAGTAAGCAGGTTATCCGGATTGTGATAAATATACTCTGCAAGGTTACCCTGCACACTCAACAGACCATGATTGAACTGGTAAAAAGAGTCACCGATAAAAGCCTTCCAGTAGAAGGACATGAAATAAATGAAACAGGTCAGGTAGCGGAGTCCTTCCCATAGACGGTTGAAGAGTTCCTGGTTTCGGAAAGCAAAGGGCCATAGTATCAAAACCACCCCACACATCGCATGTGTATGGTGAGTAATGCGACTGTTAAAGAGCATGAAATACAAACCAATCAGGATCGCAAAAATCAATATAGCTAAGGTTTGCTTCGGCTTCCAGATTAGATATGCTCCGCTGCTGATTAACAACAGATCGAAACTGATGGATTGTACAGGATTGGCCAGGAGCCAATCAGCAAGACCTGAGCCCTGGAAAATCCAGTAAGTGATATCCATTTCCACTGCAAACAAGGGGGGATGACCAAGTTGAGAGGGGGTCACGCCAAAGTATAAGCGAAGCAGATAAAAAAACAGAATATAGCCTGCAATCATGCGGGTTAGCAGGCTACGTTGGGATGGGGTTAATTCAAAGTTCATAGTGTACTGCGGTTGATATATAAGACAGTATCAACACTGATTAACCGGAGGCTGCCATTTTTCTGGTATTCCACCTGTTTTCTCAGAACATGTACTTCATCAACTTCTTCACCAACCTGCTTCGACAGATAGGAAAGGAACCAACCTGGAAAACGACTCCATTGGTCAGGCTGAATAGTGAGCTGGGGTAATACCGGCAGGAAGGCCGGGTGCCTTTGTCCCCAGTTTTCAAGCAGGTAGTTCTTAAACGAATAGTTTCCTTTTTGGTCTATCTGTGTATGAATGTACAGGTGCAGCGGATCAAAAATCATCAATTTCCTGGATTCCTGCCAGGTGTTCGGTATCACAACTAGTTTATTCTGATTGTACCAGATTTCCTGGACAGTGTATTGATTGGTTTCGGGTAATTTGGCTGAATACATCCGCCAGACAAAAAAAGGAGTAGTCTCCAATTTTATCAGATTGGAACCAAGACTGCAAACAAAAAAAAGAACAACAAAAACAAAAAGAAACCGATTTGTTTTATAGGTGCGATACCAGTAAGAATCTTTCCAAATATGAGAACGTTGCATAGCCATTTAAAGAAATCAAACCTACTGATTATTTCTGCTCCTGGGCGGGAAGAGCTGTATTCAGCAATCCGGACAACGATTTGGAAGTGCGGTTTTCGGAGCTGTTGAGGTAAACTACTTTTCCATTTTTCAGCAACCAGTTATCGCAGACCAACATGGAATCCTTTTTACCGTCTTTGGTTTCCCATTTATTCCAGACCCAGGCAATTACCCAGTCCTGGTTGCGGTCTTTATTGTGAAGTGAAATCAAAGAAAAAGGAGTATTGGTGGTGGAGGAATACGCATTGCGCCATTTGCGCAACTCCGCTTCGACTGTTTCTTTATTGGTGCTCACCCGTACGCCATTGGGCCAATCAAAAACAGTACTGTCAGCCAGGTAGGAAGCCATATCAGTAGGGATATCGGAATCCCAGGCCTGGTACAAATTGGCAATGGTACCAGCCAGCTGAGGATCACCGGCCTCCCAGTTTTTGAGCACTACAGAAGCGGGTAATTCAGGCATTATAACCAGCTCAGTAGAATCAGCTGCCGGAGTTACCTGCTCAACAGGAGCATTACTTGAACAAGCGATAAATAGTACACAACAGGAGAGTAACAGTAGTTTTTGAATCATGGCATTCAGGTTGATAACATTAAAACAAACTTGAATATAACTAAAAATGGCCATCACAGGGATGGCCATTTTAAAAGGGTAACCGGTTTGATTATAATTTATCAATCCATTCCTTTACCTCTTCTTTGGTTTTACCAGAGGCTTTTTGAATGCGACCGAGCAACTCATCTTCTTTACCTTCTACGTAGGTGAGGTCGTTGTCAGTCATGTCTCCATACTGTTGTTTGATCTTACCTTTAATAATATTCCAGTTGCCTGCTATTTTTTCTTTCCACGCTTCCATAATGATGAAGTTTAATTGTTAACAAATCGCTTTTACAAGCATTTGTATTACATCGTAAAAGAACCATGCCGGCCTGAATATGCGGTGGGGTGTAGAAACAGTACCCCAAATCATACCGACCTATCCCATTAGTTCCCTGTTTTTAAGGAAAGAATATAAGTAGCCATCAGTTTGGCATCATCTTCTGTCAGCGTCGGATGTGGTGTCATAACCGGATGGCCCCAGGCACCTGAACCTCCCTGGATGATTTTCAGGGCCAGGAGGCTGACATACCCCTTGTTTGCTGGATATCGTGCAGCGATAGACTCGAAAGCAGGGCCTTTGGATCTTTTATCCTTTTGGTGACAGGTGTAACAATCGGAGTAAGCAATCAGCACCTCTCCTTTTTGTATTTCTTCCGGAGAGAGCGGCTCATCTACCCCTTCAATTTTCCTGATATAATCTTTTTTAACGGGCTCCTGTTCCGGAACCGGATCAGCACAGGCGAACAGGCCTAAACCAAAGGCATAAACGAAGATCAGGCAGGCAGGTCGCGGGCTTGGTTTCACGCTGTTGAAATATTGCTCAATTGCAGCAAAGCTATGGAATCTGCTGTTACCTGCTTATACAATCGAAGTAAGTTCAGAGTAGGTGAAATCCGTCCAATGTGAAACCGGATGGTTTATACTACATCGCTGTGCAAGCAGGGTAAGTATTTGGGACGGAGTAGAGCCATTTTTTATAAGTGTATGCAAACTTTCAGCGCCTTCCGATTTGGAGAGTTTGTGGCCAGCCTGATCTGTAAGCAGCGGATGATGAAAGTGAACAGCGGTAGCATAGCTGTTGTTGTCCAATGAATGACTCAACGCCACCTGTGCGATACTGCTTTCCAGCAGATCAACACCCCGCACTACCAGGTTTACTCCAAACTGCGCATCATCCACTACGGAACACAACTGATAGGCAGGTGTACCATCTCTTTTCCGTACGATAAAATCTTTCATGGAAACAGGGAAAGAATAAGCGCGTGTTTCTCCATTGAACATTTGCAGGAATTGCGACTGCTCAGGGGTTCGATAACGCCAATTCAAGCCTGGATCATCCAGCGAATAGCTGGAGCTGCAATTTCCTGTGCAACCAGACTGGAGGCTGGCTTTTTGCAAATCCGTTCGGGTGCAGGCACAGGCATACAACAATTCTTTTTGCCTTAACTCATCCAATGCTTTTGTATACCTATCCATCCGGTGCTGCTGCGACCAGTTCTGGAAAAAATCAGCTTCATGTTTTGGACCCTCCTGGTAAGGCAACTCAAAATAATGAAGCGTTTCAAAAATATTTTGAAGATATTCCGGCCGAAACCGCTCCCGATCCATATCATCTATTCGCAATAAAATCGAAGCACCTGAATCTCGGGCAAGGATCGCCGTTAGTATGAACGAATACAGGTTGCCCAGGTGCAGATAGCCACTGGGTGTAGGTGCGTAGCGGGTTTTATGAACTTTTTCAGCTGGCAAGGATGTCTTCAATACGTTGCAATTCTGCTGCAGTAAATTGCAGGTGTTTCAGACAGCCTACTGCATCTTCCACCTGTTCAGGTTGACTGGCTCCCACAATCACGGAAGTAATTCTTGGATCCTTGAGTACCCAGGCATAAGCCATCTGGGCCAGGCTCTGACCGCGCTCTTTTGCCAGATCATCCAATTGTTTCACTTTCGCAATGTTTTCCGGAGTGATCTGCTCTGCTTCCATAGCTCCATTGCCCAGTGGTCTGGCAGCCCTTGATCCCTCCGGTATGCCTTTCAGGTATTTGTTGGTTAAGAGCCCCTGCGCCAATGAAGAAAAAGTAATGCATCCCATACCGGTATATTCTACTGCATCCAGTAATCCATTTTCCACCCATCGATCCAGCATGGAATATTTGGGCTGATGAATCAGACAGGGCGTTCCCAACTCCTTCAACAGCTTTGCAGCCTTTCTGGTTTCTTCCGCACTGTAACTTGATATCCCTACATACAAAGCTTTGCCCTGGCGCACCAGCAGGTCCAAGGTGGCCATAGTTTCCTCCATCGGTGTATCAGGATCCGGCCGGTGATGATAAAAGATATCGACATAGTCCAATCCCATGCGTTTCAAACTCTGATCCAGGCTGGCAACCAGGTATTTTTTTGATCCCAGATCACCATAGGGACCCGGCCACATGGGCCAGCCTGCTTTGGTGGAAATGATCAGCTCATCGCGATAACGTCCCAACTCTTCTTTAAGGATCTTGCCGAAATTTGTTTCAGCAGCTCCGGAAGGCGGACCATAATTATTCGCCAGATCAAAATGAGTGATGCCCAGATCAAATGCCTTAAATACAATGGATTTGGATTTGGCATAAGGATCCAACTCACCGAAATTATGCCAGAGCCCAAAAGAGAGAGCAGGCAGTTTTAACCCACTTTTACCAGCGCGACGGTACTGCATTCCGTTATAACGATCAGGATTAGCCGAATACATAGTTGTTTATTTCTTGTTGATGAGTTTCATCTGAACAGGATCCCAGTGCAGGATCCGCTGCTGAAAATAACTGTCATTGCAGGCAATACAGGGAGCAGCTGCACGGAATCCAAAGCTAATATCCTCAATCACCGGTTTACCCGTACGCATGGCTTCAAAAAAATTCATGAAATGATCGAGGTGATCATCATAACCGGGAGGATTGACAAATCGAATCGGCTCCTTTTGAGGTCTTTGGTGATCAGCTTGTGAATAGCGACTGTTATACTGTTTACGTAATTCCTCCTGCATAGCTGCAGGATAGGTTTCCAAAGCATCCCAACCACCAATCCCAGGCGCTTTCGGCATGATGCTGTGCGTGAGTTCCAGGTCGCGTCCCCCAAGCTTCAACACCCCTTCATCCCCAATCAAACGAATGGAACTGGTATCCCCTCCTCCACTGATAAAATTGACCCTTAGTGTTAGTTGAAATGCAGGGTGCTGAGCAGTAGCAGGATAATCCATAATAGCAGTCATGATATCCGGTACATCGCGTCCGTCCTTCCAATGGGCGAGCTGGCCACTTGCATAAATTTTAGTGGGACCAAGAGACCCCGTTATAAAATGCACACCTGATAACAGATGCACAAAGAGATCGCCTGCTACTCCAGTTCCAAAAGCCCGATAATTTCGCCACCAGAAAAACTGCTTTGCATCAAAAGGAGGTTTTTTCGAGCCACGGATAAATCCATCCCAGTCTACAGTTGCAGTAGATGCATCCAGTGGCATGGTGTATTGCCAGGCCCCCATTGTGCTTTGCCGATCATAGGTAGCTTCTACGAGATTCAGTTTACCAATCGCGCCAGCGGTATATAATTCCTTTGCTTTTGCATAGTGCAGGCTGCTCACACGCTGGCTTCCCACCTGCATGATGGCACCTGACTGTTGCTGTACTGCAATAAGGGGCAGTCCTTCCGAAATTTTATGAACCACGGGCTTCTCCCCATAAACTGCTTTCTTTTTCTGCATAGCATAAGTGGCAATCGGGGCATGCCAGTTATCACTGGTTGCTACAATAACCGCATCGATATCAGATCTGTCAATAAGCGCCTTATAATCCATCGTTGTGAAAAGGTCAGCGCCATAGATTTCCTTCGCGCGAGTCAGGCGGCCCTGGTAAAGATCACATACTCCGGCGAGTTCAACACCCGGCACTTTCAGTGCTGTTCTCAGGTTGCGATGCCCCATGATTCCCATCCCTATAACGCCAACCCGTATCCGATCATTGGCATTGATTCGTTTAGTCGTTGGCGTGAGTATAACTTCCTTTTCGCTGCCAGCTGCCTCACTCATGGATGGGAGGGTTAAAGCCAATGCAGCAGAGCCGAGCCCCTTTATAAAATGACGGCGACCGGCTGCTTTTCGGTTAGACATGATTGTTAATTTAAACAGATAATCGTTTCCTCACCCGGCTCAGGGTTTCCAGGGTAACACCCAGAAAAGACGCAATGTATTTTATGGGTACCCGGTTGATCAGGTGCGGGTAATGCTCTACAAAATACTGGTATTTATGATCAGTACCCGGGATGCGCGCAACAAAAGCTCTGCCTTCCGCATCCTGGTAATACCGTTGCAGCAACTTTCTGCCGACAATATTAAACTCAAGGTAATTCCGGTAAAGGGTTTCGAGGTCAGCATGACTGATCACCAGTAATTCCGAATGTTCAATTGCCTGGATATTTTCGTTGGAAGGTGCCTGGTCGTTCAAACCGGAGATGGATGTCACAATTTCATTGTCAATTGAGATCCAGGTAGTAATATCCTTGTCATCCTCTTTTATGAAGCCCCGGATGGCCCCTTTGGAGATAAAATACAGGTGGTGGCAAACTTCACCACTCCTGAGCAGCATTTTACCTTTCCGAACCGTTTTAGTTGTAGCCTTTTGCTTAAGAAAATCAATAATCTCCGGGGTAAGCGGGTGCAAACTGCCCAGCAATTGAACTAAGTGGGAAATGTCCGGAGCGCTTTGATTTACCATTGTTTACAAATATCGGATGAGGCCTTTATTAGGGTCATTGATTTATATCAAACGAAATTTTCAAGAAAAAAGGTTGACAATAATCAAAAGAATCTGCCTTTAAAGTATAAAATAGTGGCCTATCTGACATTGATTTTATAGGTTTTCACTTATGAAAAAGTCCAAAACCTGTAGATTTTACAAACTATTTCCGAAATTTTACCCATTCACCACAGGTCTTAAAACACAACATTTGAAAGAAGTTTGAGTTTCTAATAATGTGACCATCAACGCATATGAGTAGTAGTAAGCATCATTTGACCGAGTTTCTGAATTCACTTTATCCGCTGAGCAGTAAAACGGAAGAGCTGATCAGCCAGCACTCCTATACCATTACGTTAAAGAAGGGGGCTTTTTTGTTTAAACCGGGCATGGACCATCGCACCCTTTATTTCCTGGTCAAGGGCGTTGTGAGAGGGTACCGGAAATTCAAGGGTGAAGAAATCACCACCTGGCTGAATGAGGAACAGGAAATGATTACCAGTATCAGTAATATCGGCCTTGAACAGGAATGTGACGAATATATTCAGACACTGACAGAATGTGAACTCATCGGTATTGCCGCAGATATGGTTGAATTCCTGTTTGCAAACTGTCCCGAGATTCCTGTCATTACGAAGTTATTATTGGAAGACAATTACCGGGGAGCTGAAGAAAGAGCATTCATCAGCAGAATTCCTTCCGCGGAAGACAAGTTCTTTCGTTTCGTTGAAAAACACCCCGGACTCATTAACCGGATTCCGTTAAAGTATTCAGCTTCCTACCTGGGTATGCGGCTTGAAACACTTTGCCGGATCAGAAGTAAGCGAATTTTAACCACCTAATTCCAACCGACCCTGCTATGATCACGGTTCTTGCTCATACCAACCAAACAAATACACCCGGACTCAGTTCCTCGTCTATGCCTTTGGAATTAGTCAGCGACGAAGATTTGCATTTACCAGTTGAGTTGGCTGCCCACATCAGCGATTGCCAGGTAGCAGCCATCAGCTTTTTGGGAGTTACAAAATATTTTGTGCGAAAAGGCCTGGCAGAATGGTTAGGCTTTCCGGATATTCAACAACAATTCTATAAAATACCGACCCAATGTGATAAGATCCTGATAGTTGCTGATATGGAACAATTAACTTCCACTTTCGCATCCTATCAGATTCAACTGCCCGCACAAATTCAGTTTTTGGCTTCTGTTCCAATCAAACTGGATACAGGTTACAAATCTGGCTGTCTCAGCATAATGGGAGTGGAAAAAAGAGTTGGACTGAGTGAAACCCAGGTTATTGCACTGGAAAAAATTGCCCAGCAAATTGGCCGGTTGGTGGTCTCCAAATTACAGAACAAGCAACTCCTGGAACATAAAAACGACCTGCTACTGGCAGCCTCAAAAAAAACGGAGTTGAAAACAGAAGAATTCAGGCAGGAACTGAAATACATCGCTTACAAGATGCACGAGGATTTTGCACAGACCCTGGCAGCCACCAAACTCTACCTTGAATTTGCGGAAGACGATCAGCATTCCAATAAGCACTTTTTGCAGATATCAAAAGATACCATTGAGCAGGTGATCCAAAAAATGCGCACCCTTTGCCGTACAATCGCTCCTCATCCCATAGAAAGTATGTAAAAAAAAAGAGACGTATCACTACATCTCTTGTCGCCACTGCGGTAGATTATTCGGTTGTCAGAGGCCAGATTAATTGATTTCAAAGGCATGGACTAAAAAAACGGGCCTTAAACCGGTTTTCTGGAATTGGATTTTAAGTTGGATTCGTCCATACTAAACAAACTTGAGGCCAATTTCCATCCAGGTAGACTTAGTTTTACACGCTTTATTCACCACATATTTTAATATTCCTGATACATTCCTGCCCCAAAAAGCCAGAAATCCGTAAATTCAGTATCGGTTAAGGATTTTTGCATCCTTGTTACAACCATTTTCAGGCTCAAACCGTCTATACCGGTGACAATGCCATCTGATCTGGTTAATAAAAAGGACTATTAGAATGCGGTATAAATCAGCAGGCTTACTATTCACTATCCTAGTGATTGCCACTTTATCCATAAGTGCCTACTCAGGCAATAAAACAATCCCATCCGGTTCCAAAAAAAGCTATTCAGACAGCAGCATCGCTGAAGCTCCAGCTATTGCTGTGTGGATTTCTGTCTACCACGGATTAAGGCTGGATTCCCTGGGACTCTCTGCAGATGCATTTGAGAAGGCCATTCGCGGTTGGGAGAAACTGAAAAGAAAGGGAGAGCTTTCCAATCCCTCTGTACTTAGTATAGCTGATTTCAGTCAGCCCAGCACCTCTAAAAGATTGTATATCATTGATCTGGAAAAAAATCAGTTACTCTTTCATACCTACGTGGCGCATGGCCGGAATTCCGGAAAGGATCAGGCTGTTGCCTATTCCAACCGGGCCAAATCTCATATGAGCAGTCCGGGTTTTTATCGCACCGAGTCAACTTATTATGGCAGTAACGGGTATTCTTTAAAATTATCCGGACTTGAAAAAGGCATTAATGACAACGCACTTCGCCGGGCGATTGTGGTACATGGAGCAAATTATGTTTCCGAATCGCTTATCGAAAGCCAGGGCTACCTGGGCAGAAGTTATGGTTGCCCGGCTATTCCGACCTACCTGGCACGTCCCATCATCAACACCATAAAAGATGGTTCCTGCCTCTTTATTCATGCGCCGATTCAACAGTATGCGCAGAACAGCAGGCTTGCTAACTAGTAAATTATCTTAACCGGTTTTTTAGCAGGATCCAGGAGCTTTGCAAACCAGCAGCCTGCCCTGACCCGGACTCATTCAATCCAAAGGAAGCCTGACCAATTACGATATCCAGGTCGCCATCTCCATCCATATCAGCCCGGTCCATTGTTAGCCAGTTCCCATTTTTTGCTTCCGGAAAACTGGTGGGCTCAAAGTCACCCTGTCCCAATCCCTTCCAGAGAACAAAAGCTTCCTCAGGACTCTTAATCCTATCCGGGAAAAAAGAGATGGCGGCAATATCCAGATGGCCATCTTGGTTAAAATCAGCAGCCATGGCTTTACCTACCCCATTCATTGGAAGAAAGAGCACCTGTTCAAACTTATTATTTCCCAGGTTCTGAAAGATCCGGATACCATGGTAGGGTTTCATAACCGGCGGATAATCGCCATTATCTCCATTAGTAACCAGCAGATCCGGCAAACCATCCTGGTTATAATCCAGCATTTCCAAAAAATTGCTACCATGTACTGCTGGAAATCTCAGCAAGACTTTTTCTTTGAATTGACCAGTCCCGTTGTTTTCATATAAAAACACGCCCTCATCCCCCTGTGCCATTAAAACAACTATATCGGGATGGCCATCCTTATTCCAGTCGGTTGTGATAATTCGTATAGCACCTGGTTGTGCCCGGAGTGTATGTTTCAAAAAAGTTTGTTGCTGTGTTTGCTCGTACCAGGCTAGTTGTCCCGATTGATTTCCAAACTCTGCGACAATAATATCCTTCCTGCCATCCTGATTCAGATCTTCCAGTACAAAATGCACCGGTCGCTGCAGGCTATCAAGCACCGTTTGACCGGCTCCTGTTTCCGAATTGTATTTGACCAATGCACCCAGCCTGCTGTCGGAAGGTTGCAATACCCCCATCGTTAATACATAGAGCGAGGTATCAGTAATAACATGCGATATTCCAACACCGGTTGAAAAAGTAGCTGGCTTTGATATTCCGGTCGGATCTGTTACAAACAATGCGGGCTGCATGCCATCTCCCACCAATAACTGACCTGTTGCTTCCTGGTATCCAATATAGGTTGTAAGAGGCTGCTCTGTTAATTGCGAACCACTCAGTACTTCAAATCCATCCAGCCCGGTTTTAATTGCTTTTCGGTTACTGGTATCAGATAGTTGATCGGGCGCTTCGGTAATAAAGTGATGCCGGATTTTATCCCAGTCTTCCAATGAAAGTAAGGGTTTAGCTGTTTTAGTGATATACCGGTTCATTCCCATGGAATGATAGCCCAAAAACAACCCCATTTTAGGTAGCACATAATTTACCCAGGTAGCTTTATCCAGGTCGGTAGCCTGAGGTACGAGGTGACAGGATTGACAATATTGTTGAGCCAGTTCAAATCCCTGTGCAGAAGTTGCGTCTGTAAACTTTCTTTTTTCAGGACCGAGGCATTGTGAAAAAAACAGCCAACCTATACATAGTAAAAAGACAACCGGCCTCATTCTGCTGCATTGATTTTTTTCATGAGTTCAGCGCCCAACCAGGTTCCCAGTTTTGTTCCTTCTTCTACTGCCGGCCGGAAATGAATCCCTCCATACACCCGACTGATAGAAGCTTCGGCAGCTGCTTCCTGGAACGAATTGAAATCGCGCTCCAGGCCTATGTATTCTTTATCACTATCATCATGAAATGCAAAATTTTCTCCCAGTTCAATCGTCAGCACAGTTGCTGCTGCAGCAGTTATTACACTATGGCCACTTGGGTATTCCGGAAAAGGAGGAGTTTGTAAATAAGGTAACCAGTTTTTATCAAGCTGTTCGTTGATCACGGTAATGGGTCGCACAAGTTCATACTTGTATTTTGCATCCCAGCAAACAATAAATCCATCCATCAGGCTCATGGCGGTAAGTGCCAGCACCCTGGCTGTTTTTACAGGATCTGTTCCTGCTTTTTTACAGGCAATGGAAGCAATTCCCATCCAGTGGCCACCAGGTGTAATTTTTTTGTTGGCAAACATCAGGTGTCCTTCATGTTCGGTTACAAAGGGATTATCATCCCAATAAGTGGCAATTAGTTTTTGTTCTTCGGTGAGATTGTTTCCAATGGTATAGACTTCCATTACCTGCTTATAAAAAGAATCCGACTGATTCATGGAATAAGCTGGCGCAGGAGGTAACGGATAGGCAGCAACGCTGTCGTTATAGAAAGGAAGCATATCACCCCAGCAGGGCTCTACCGCATCACTGTAATCCGGAGCAGTTGGCTTCCATTTGCCTGGTAATCGGCTTCCTATATAACGTGGTTTACCGCGGGTTTGCGGATAGTTATCAATAGCTGCTCTTTCCATTATTTTTTTAGCGATGGTTTCACCGAATGCGATGGACCTTTCATACACCTCAGGATCAAGTCCACTTTTGTATGTTGCGAGCACCACTTTTTCATATTGTAAAAGGGTATCAACAGAAAAAGTGAGACTGTTTGCGACACTCAGAAAAGCCCTTGTAGCGGAGAGTAAGAAATCATACTCCTTCCCTTGTTCCGGTAGGGGCATTGCTTTGAAACCAGGCAGCTTAGCTGTAAGAGAAGGTTGATCTGATTGCAGATGTCTGATCGCTTCATAGGAAGCAAGCGATGTGTAACTGTAAATTCTTGCAGCAACGGGAGGCGTGAATACATCGTAAATAATCAGGTCAGTCAGTTTTTTCTGATTGGCATGCAGGATTTCCACTCCGGGCAGGGTTACTGCTTTGGATTTGGTATCAGCGCAGGAAATCCATGTGCCGATCACTGCCAGGAAGGCGAGATATTGGAGTACTTTATAGAGCTTCATTGTTGTCTTCACTTCGATCCGGTTTTTGATCCAGTAAAATATTCAATCTGTTTTACCTGTTGGTTGGTAAAGAGCAGGAAAGGCGATTGGGAAAGAAATCCGGATCCCCAATAGCGCTCCTGTTTTCTTTGCTTGCCGTTGGTAAGAGAAATTATAGCATAGGTATCATTACTTGCAGGCTGTGCCTGCGCGAGTGCTCCTTTCCAGTTAAACCATTGCAACGTTCCCCTGTTTTGAGAAACTGCCAGTTTACTGGTTTGATCTGGCCCAACCAAACATACCAATGACTTTCCATTTCCCGGCACATAAAATCCAGAGGAGGCAATTGAAAGGGCTGAAAAATTCCCACTACCATCACCCAGCAATACCAAGCCATTCAGGGCATCATACCTGCCTACTGATACTTCAGTACCATAGTCGTTGGTGGTACTTATCAAATCCAGGTTTCCATCTCCATTCAGGTCTTCTGCAAACATTCCATTCAACATAGAAACCTGGGCCAGCATCGGTAATTCCTTCATGGAAAATTTACCGTTTCCTTTGTTTTCGATATATACCGAAGCCAATTGATTCACTTCCCCCTTCCAGGCTGTTTGAAGCAGCGAATCATTCAGTATCTCACGGATACCAGCAGTCGAAAACAATTTATAATTCTGGAATTTTCTGCGCAGGCTGATCATTTGTTTGATGAGATCATCCCTGGTTTGAGCAGGAAACTCTTTTCGCTCCCATTCTGCATTCGGAAGGTAAAGAGTTGGAATCGCATCCAGTGATTTGTTATTATCAAAATCACCTGCGTAGATGCGAACCGGTTCCTTATCCGATGCACGATAAAATGAATTTAAACCCAGGTTGGAAACCACATAATCAATATCCCCGTCATTATCAAAATCTCCGGGTGCAATGCTGTTCCACCATCCGGATTTATTTTCCAGTCCCGTTTCGTTTATTCGTTTCAGTTTACCCTTTTCATTTTTAAAAATGGTAACCGGCATCCACTCTCCTGCCAACAACAGATCAGGCCAGTTATCATTATCGATATCTGTCCAGATGGCATCACAAACCATCCCCAGTTCTTGCAGTTCAGGCGCCAGTTCTTTGGTCGCATCCCTGAACTGAACCTTTCCTTTTCCGGATTCATTCAACAACAACGTACTGGAAACCGGCAATGGATAGTTCCATGGTTTTACTCTTCCTGCCAGCAGCAAATCCAGATCACCATCTCCATCCATATCTGCAGCCCGAACACAGGATTTACTTATCGTATTAACAGGAATGGCTGTGCTGTCTTCTGTAAAGTTTCCTTTGCCATCGTTCAGGTAGAAATGATCACGATAGCTGCTAGCCCCTGCTTCCAATTCATAGCCACCACTGGTGATATACAAATCAAGGTCGCCATCCTTTTCTGCATCGAATAGCAGGATACCCATATCTTCCCAGGATTTGGTTTGCGCATCAGCAGCCGGAATCAGCTCTGTTCTTTTAAATGAACCGTCCATTTGCTGCAGCAGTATGGATGCACTATATCCAAAGGAACCACCAACGACAAGATCAGTAAGACCATTTCCATCGAGATCCCCTGCCGACATTGCCGGACCGAATTCAGATAACTTATGCGGCAGCAATTTCTGCACGTTGAAATCACTGTAATCATATTCCTGGTGAAGGAAGTAGGGTTGTATAGATGCTGTTATATTCGTGAATAACGGAGTTATTGGTTCCTGCTTTTCCAACACAGTAGTAACCGCATCTTTATAATTTAACACGAGGCGTTGATTGGCGGGAAGATTTTTCAATTGCTGAACTTTCCCATCTGGCCAGGTAACCAGCAATTTATCAACCTGCTTTTGTTTACCAAGTCCAAAATGGATGATGTCCTGCATGGTGGATAGATAACCCCGGTAGGGACTGAACTCTGTTACCTGCATGCTGTCTCCCAGGTGGATTTCAATTCTTGTACCGAAACCGTCACGATTGGTTGGTGGTCCCTCCAACTGCACCTGCAGGTACTGGTTATCTGATAATTTTTCAATTGCCTTGTTTTTATAAACCATCGCCACCTGGTTGGTATTATTGATCACCAGGTCCATGTCTCCATCATTATCCAGATCGCCGTAGGCGGCACCGCTTGAAAAACTGGGACTATCAAATTTCCAGTCTGCAGTTTTATCAGTGAACCTGGAACCATCCGAATTTTTGAAAACAAAATTGGAGAGTTTCACTTCCGGAATCTGATCCAGAATCATTTCCTTGGGAGCAATTTTATTGGCGGATGCGCGATAGGTCATAAAATCCCGATCTGTAATATCCTTCGGATAACCATTCGTGATCATCAGGTCGCGCCAGCCATCATTATCAAAGTCAACGAACAGCGGAGCCCAGCTCCAGTCTGTTTCAGCCACCCCGGCATAGAAAGCAATATCTCCAAATACAGGGTGTGAGGTTCCGGCAGAATCTTTCCAGGCCGGACCCAGGTTCAATTGCAACGTATTACGTACATATTGGTACTGATACCCGAACTCTTCATTGTTCAGATAGTTCTGGTAACTGTTGGCAGCCATCATCATTTTTTTCCGATCATTGGATGCAGGCAACATATCCACTGCTATCAGATCTGGCAAGCCATCGTTATTGATGTCCGCTACATCATTACCCATAGCGGAGTAGGATGTGTGTTTGAAATATTGTTCTACCCGATTCGTAAAACTGCCATCCTTATTATTAATCCACAGAATATCATTGGTAAGAAAATCATTGGTTACATAAATATCTTTCCAGCCATCTCCATTTATATCGGCGATGGCTACCCCAAGTCCGTACCCCTCCTGTAATATGCCAGCTTCTTTAGATACATTGGTAAACACAGGATGCCCTTTGCTGCTGTCAAAATCATTTCGATACAGCCGATCTGTATTTTCGGCTGTGCCATCCAGTTGTTTTTGCTTGTATTGATTGGGGTATCGATCAGCGCCTACTTTATTGGTGAGTACATAACAATCCAGGTCGCCGTCATTGTCATAATCAAAGAATACAGCATGGGTGGTATGTCCGGTATCTGCCAGGTTGTATGCAGTTGCCTGGTCTTCGAATACAGGCTTTCCATCTTTACCAGCACCTTTATTAATAAAGAGCATATTGGCTCTTTTCAACGGATCGTTTGAGATGGAGGCGCCTACATAAATATCTTTAAGTCCGTCGTTGTTGATATCCACAACAGCCACACCGGTTGACCATTTGTCATTGCCATTGATACCGGCAGTTGCACTGATGTCTTCAAAGTTGAGTTCTCCTTTGTTTAGGTACAAGTGATTGCCGACCCTGTTACCCGTGAAGAAAATATCAGGCAGTCCGTCCTGGTTAAAATCTTCGATCGCCACTCCTCCCCCGTTGTAGGTATATTCCAGGTCGAGAATATTGATGGAATCATTTTCTGTAATGGTATTGGCAAACCGGATACCGGATTTTTCAGCAGGTATCAGTTCAAAGCCCATTCTGGAAGCGTTTTTACAGGAACTAAGCAGGGCCAGCGAAACTAAAAAACAGATGCAGTAGCGAAACATGTGCAGTTCATTTCAGGGAGATAGTGAAAAGGGTAGAGAAACTCTACCCTTTTCATTATAAATCTACAAAATGTTACCGGTTCTATTAGTTATAACCAGGATTTTGTTGAAGTGTAGATGAACCTCCGGAAGTATGAAGATCAATTTGATCCTGAGGAATCGGGAAGTATTCATTCTTACCTTTTGTGAAGGTAGCTGAACCATATCCTGCACTCAGTTTGGGTTTTTCATAATTCAGGAAGGCATTTAATTCTACATCTGCAACACCCCAGCGTACGAGGTCAAAGAAACGATGACCTTCCATACCGAGTTCCAGTTTTCTTTCAAAACGAACCGCCTGTCTTGCAACATTGGCATCGGTCCATGCAGTGTTATAAAGACCTATTACATAATTGGCTGCATTATTACCATCCTCGTCAACTACGAAGGTTTCTGGTTTAGCTGCACGGGCACGTACCTGGTTAACATAACCTCTGGCCGTTTCCAGTGATCCACCACCATCAATTTCAGCCTCAGCAGCCATCAATAACACATCCGCGAAACGGATGATCTTGTAGTTGGTAGAAGTCAAACCACTGGTCCAGTTGGTACCATCGGTAAGTCTGCCTTGCTGGCTACGATAATAAGACATCTTCTTAGGTGCATACGGACCACCATTACCCTGATCACGGATCCAGGCTTTACCCGGATGAGGACCCCAATCCAGGAAAGGCAGACCTCTGCGGCCTACTGTCCAGTCGAGACGTGGATCCAATCTACCAGCATCGGGTGTGAAAGGAGCTGAAGATTCCAATCCCATGTCACTAATAACCTGGTTGGCACCAACATTATAAGATCCATCGAGCAGAGGAAGACCATTCGCATTCGTACGGAAGGAATTCACAAACTCAAAAGAAGGCTGGAAGAATCCGCAACAACCACCAGGACCACCATTATAGGGGAAGTTCAGGATATGGTCATAGTTGGCATTAAATCCACCGGAACCATCATTGATTGATGCTTCATAAGCGAAAACTGATTCTGCGCGAACGGCAGCATCATTTTCCCGGTCAGGATTGAAGTTGTCATGGAAAGATGGAGCCAGATCATAAGGGATATCATTGGAAGTTCTTCCATTATTAATGATATCAGTAAAAATCGGACGAGCTTCCGCATATTTTCCCTGGTACAATAAAGCTTTGGCATACATCGCATCAGCTCCCCACTTATTGATACGACCAACAGCACCAGGATTCACTGCAAGTGTAGTTCTTGCAAAATTCAAATCCTCCATGATTTTAGGCCAGGTATCTTCTGTATTGCCAACCTTGGCGCTGGATACATTGATGGTTTCGTCCACATAGGGAATATTGTTCCACATTTTTTTTGCCTCAAAATGATAGTAACCTCTCAGAAAGCGAGCTTCTGCAAGCATCTGTTCTTTGGCAGCAGGAGCAATATCCGATTCTGCAAGGTTATTCAAAATACGAATGGTTGCATTGGTCCGGGCGATGCCTTCATACAATGCCTGCCATTTGATGTTGAAATAACTGTTCGTAGGCAATGGTGCATATTGCTGGATCGGCACAATATTCGCCTGATCACCTGCATCAGAACCTTTGTTGGCTTCACCACCAACAATACTTCCATATACCCAGTTGGATCCACCACCTTCCCAGCCAATACCTTTCAGTGCAGCATAGGATCCGACTAAAAATTGCTGAGCACCTTTCAGGCTTTGGGCCTGTTGTTCTGTCAACAGTCCCGTTGTTTCCTGATCCAGGAATTTTTTATCACAGGCAACCAACAGCACCGCAGCACTGAGCAGGAAACCCGAAATGTATACGATTCTCTTCTTTAACATGTTAAAACAATTTAAGCATTCACGAATTCAAGAATTAAAAGCCAAGACTTAATCCAAACAGGAACTGGCGGTTGGTAGGATAGTTACCTACATCCACACCGAAGTTGGTATCCACACCACTTACAGCCGGATCATTACCGGTGTACTTGGTAATGGTAAACAAATTGGTTCCCTGCAGGAAGAAACGCAGCTTGTCAATTCCGTATTTCTTTAATGATGCAGAAGGTACAACATATCCCAGTTTCAAACTTCTTAAGCGGAAGTAACTACCCTTTTCAACATAGTAAGAGTTCAACACACCGTTATTTGAGAAGTTGGAAATGTTCTCAAAAATGGGAACTTTAGTGTCTCTGTTGTCCGGAGTCCAGGCATCCAATACACGGTCAGATTTTCCGATTCCCGCGAAAGAAGGATAAAAATCAGTAAACCAGCGGGTAAAGTTCAATACTTCACCACCATATACACCATAGAACAGGGCTTCCACATCAAAATCGCCGAAGATCAGGCGGGCATTGAAACCATAAGAGAAATCAGGGTTAGGATTACCCAGGAAGGTACGGTCTTCATCATTGATTCTGCCATCACCATTTACATCTTCATATTTGAAACGACCTGGACCAGCGCCATCCTGATCAGGAGACTTGTCAACATCAGCCTGATCAGCAAACAAGCCGATTACATTGTAACCAAAGAAGGAAGAAACCGGCTGTCCTACAGCGTTACGTACAATACCTCCACCAATACGACCGCTGAATGATTCATCAAAGAAGGATCTGGCATCAGATACTTTAGTGATCTCGTTGGTGTACTTGGTAAAGATGAAGTCCATTTCATAGCGGAACTTGCTGCTTACCCTGTCTTTATAGGTAACCATCAGGTCAATACCGCTGTTCTTCATAGAACCGATATTGATGAAAGGAGGTGTAGCATTACCTACTGTTGCAGGCAGACGGTCCCGATACAGGAGGTCCTTGGTTCTGCGGGTATACCAGTCAAATATTACATCAATTTTGTTATTGAAGAAGGTACCGTCAAATCCTACGTTGATGGTAGTATTTTCTTCCCACTTCGCTGTTGGGTTTCCGATACCGGTAAGGGCCAGACCAGGACTTGTGCTGGTGTTAGCGCCACCAAGATCATATCCGAAAAGAGCCTGCGCTCCTGCTGTATTGAACAGGTTGTTCGGACTGATTCTTGAGTTACCCATTTTACCCCAGCCACCACGGATTTTCAGTTCATTGATCCACTTGGTATTCTGCATGAAGTTTTCCTGGGTGATTCTCCAACCCGCAGAGAAGGCAGGGAATACACCGTAGCGGTTGTCTTCTCCAAATACAGATGCACCATCTCTGCGCAAAGTACCTGTGAAGAGGTAACGATCGTCATATGAATAATCTACTTTACCAAACTGAGAGAACAGTTTGATAAACGGACTACCATTACTGTTTACCTGGCGACCATTAGGATCGGTGTTGGTAATGGTAACATAGTTAGGATCGATTGAGAATGGATTTAATCCCTGTCCACTCAGGCCACGGAAATAACCATAGCTGATTGCTTCAATACCTCCAATGAAGTTCACATTGTGTTTGCCAATTTCCTGACCATAGCGGATGGTATTAGTAAAGGTCCAATCGCCACCATTACCTGCGCCTTCTCCAAATGTGTAGTTACCTACGTTTTCAGAGTTCTCATAGGTTCTGTAGTTGAGGAAACGGTTCTGGAAGTAGAAGAAACTTCCACCAAAGCTGGTACGGAATGTAAAATGTTTGGCGAAGTCAACTTCTCCGAAAATATTACCAAAAGCACCGCCGCTGAATCCTTTGTTATCTCTTGAACGGATACGACGGGCTACGGGGTTGGTTGAGTTGTTGAAACCACGTGCAGTAGTTCCTGCAAACCCACCTCCTTCATCATACAAAGGAATAAGCGGGTTAATGGTAAGTGCGAACATGATGTCGTTCTCACCCTGTGGACCACCGATATTGGGGTTTTCGCGATAAGTAAACTGGAAGTTTTGACCGAGACGAATGTGAGAACCGATTTTGTACTCACTGTTCAGGCGCAGTGTATATCTCTTCAGAAAGGTATTCAACACTGTACCTTTTTCATCATAGATACTGAAGCCTGCATAATAACGGGCATTTTCATTGCCACCACTCAGTCCGAGTGTATGGTTCTGAATCCGGCCGGTTTCTGTTAATGCACCATACCAGTCGGTACCTGCTTTGTTGGCACGGATTACCTGGTAAATGGAACCCGCATCAAAGTTGGTGTTGAAACGGGCAGGATCAAGTCTTGGATCACTGGGCGATAAATTACTTAATCCAAACTCATCACCTACTTTCAGGTAATCAGGCAGCACCGGATTCGCACCACTTCCATATTGGGGGTGGGTCAGGGGCTGGCCTGCATTGCGCAACGCAACCCAGGTCATATCAGCCTGTTGCTGGGGAGTAAGGAGATTTAAACCTTTTCCAGGAACAGTAGCACCGTAAGACATATCATAAGTAACACGAATGCCCTGACTGGATTTTCCTTTTTTGGTAGTAACCAGGATCACACCCGCAGATGCACGGGCACCGTAGATTGATGCAGAAGCCGCATCTTTCAGTACTGTAGTGGACTCGATATCATTACCATTCAGGAAGTCAATATTATAAGTGGGCACTCCATCCACTACATAAAGTGGATCGTTTCCACCAGGAGTAAAGGAACCAAAACCACGGATCCTTACCTGGCTTACTGTACCCGGCTGTCCGGATGTAATTACAGTTAAACCAGGTACGCGACCCTGGAATTGCTGTTCTACGTTACCTGTCTGAACCGCTGCCAGCTGCTCCCCTTTTACAGTGGAAACAGCACCAACGATATTCTTGCGTTGCTGGCTGCTATAACCGGTAACAACTACCTCACTCAGACCAGAAATGTCTTCGTCAAGCGTAATATTAAGGTTTGTGTCATCTCCAACGACAACTTCTTTGGTTGTAAACCCTACGTTCGAAATAACCAGTGTATTTCGTCCGGGAGGTAAGGTAATACGGAAATTTCCCTGTTCATCAGTAGCTGTACCCACAGTGGTGCCTTTCACTGTAATAGTGGCACCGGGCAATGGCTGGTTGGTTTTGGAAACCAGTTTGCCCGAAATGGCCTTCTGTGCCTGTGCACTGAAAGAGGCCATGATCAATAAAAACGTTAGGAACTTGCCCAATAAGGGCAGGGTGATTTTTTTTGGCATGAGCAATCAGTTAATTTGGTTTTACTAATAAGTCTTAGAAAAAGACGACATGAATTTAACATTTTGATAAGAAGTGCCAAAAAAAATGTTAATAAAGTATCAATTTTGGATAATTTGTATAAACAGGGGAATCTCAGATACAGAATTCACTGTTTTATAAAGACTTAGAATAGGTTAACAGGCTTGATTATATTTGCTGTTTAATTATTGCTTATGTTGAAGATCGGCGTTTTTGGTACCGGGCATCTTGGAAAATTTCACCTTAACAACTGGAAAGAAATTGCCGGCGTTGACCTGGTCGGTTTTTTTGATCCCAATGACCAAACAGCAGAAGAAGTCAGTAAACAATATGGAATTCCACGCTTTGATGACCCAGTAGCCTTGCTCCAGGCCATTGATGCCGCAGATATCGTAGCCCCAACCAACTTTCACTTTGAACTCTGTCAGCTGGCGATCCGCAACGGGAAACATGTTTTCGTGGAAAAGCCTCTTGCCAATACTATGGATGAAGCCAGGGAACTGGTTAAGCTGGTAAAGGAGTCCAATGTTAAAATGCAGGTAGGACATGTAGAGCGATTCAACCCCGCCTACCTGGCTACCAAAAACCTGAAGCTGAACCCCATGTTCATTGAGGTACACCGTCTGGCCCAGTTTAATCCAAGAGGCACAGAAGTGAGCGTGATCCTTGATCTCATGATCCACGATATCGATATCATCCTGCACATGGTAAAAAGTGAAGTAAAGAATATTTCTTCCAGTGGAGTGGCTGTTATGACCGATACCCCGGATATCGCCAACGTACGCATTGAGTTTAACAACGGATGTGTTGCCAATCTCACTTCCAGTCGCATTTCCATGAAAAAAATGCGTAAGATGAGACTGTTCCAGAAAGACGCCTATGTTGGCATCGACTTCCTGAACAAGAAAACAGAAGTGATCCGCCTGAAGGCAGACGCGGATGAAAATGTATTCGAATTTGATATTGATACCCCAAAAGGGAAAAAGACCATCGCGGTAGCCAATCCGACAGTCCCTGAGGTAAATGCCATCAAAAAAGAACTGGAAGAATTCAGGGATGCTATCCTTAATAACACACCGACAGTTGTTTCTGAAGTGGATGGCTTCAGGGCGATGGAAGTTGCGCACCAGATATTAACCAAGATTCGCCATAACACAATTAATAGTTGAGTCGAAAATCTTCCCAACCAATTATTTCACCGGCCTGGTATGCATTGAGCGATTACCTGGCAGCCCTGCTTGTCTGGTTTATCTTTTATCTCTATCGCAATCATCTCCTGGGTTTCCCTAGTATTCAGGATGGTAAGCTTTTTTTGAATCCGGGCTTTCTTCAGGGTTGGCTGATCCTACCCTTTTGCTGGGTGTTGTTCTATGCAGTTATTGGATCATATCAGTCGCTCTATAAAAAATCAAGACTGGGGGAATTCACCACCACGGTTGTTGCCAGCCTGATCGGATGTATCGCTATCTTTTTTGTGATCCTGCTAAACGATGAGGATAAAAGTCTTGCATACTACTATAAAACCTTTGCATTTTTTGTACTCAGCCAGATTGGTGTTAGTTTCCTGGGAAGATGGATGATTTTAGAAAAGGTAAAAAAACAATTGAGAAAGGGTACTATCAAATTTCCATCCCTTCTTGTCGGTGATTCCGGTCTTGCTGCTACTATCTACAAAGCCAATGCAACACAGCTAAGAAAAGAGGGATACCATTTCCAGGGCTATATCGCTCCTGCTCCCAACAGCCTTAGCAAATCACTTGTCTACCTGGGCACAGACGATCAACTGGAAGCCATCATTGATCGCTGCCAGATCCAACTCGTGGTGCTGGCGCTTGAATCGAATAAAGAGGCCGACACAGAAAACTACCTGAAACGGTTAAGCGATTTAGATGTAGAAATTAAAATGGTTCCTTCTGCCATTTCCATTTTGTCTGGTGCAGTTCGCACCGAAAATGTTTTCAGTCCCTTTTTAAACGATATCCACACCGGGTTGATTCCAGCCTGGCAACAGAATATCAAACGCATCACTGATATTTTCGTTTCATTGACAGGCATGCTGCTCCTGTCTCCTGTTTTCCTGTATGTAGCCATACGGGTTAAACTTTCTTCACCCGGACCAATTCTCTACCGGCAGGAACGGATCGGTTATAAAGGCAAACCTTTCACCATGCTTAAGTTCAGATCCATGTTTGAGGATGCTGAG
This sequence comes from Flavihumibacter fluminis, assembly GCF_021491375.1. Lineage (GTDB taxonomy): Bacteria > Bacteroidota > Bacteroidia > Chitinophagales > Chitinophagaceae > Flavihumibacter > Flavihumibacter fluminis. The sequence goes on along the minus strand of NZ_JAKEVY010000002.1, from coordinate 443,223 downwards.
CAAAACGGTCCCGCTCTTTCTTCTACCACCGACCCCCGCATTACACCCTGGGGCCGCCACATGCGCAAATGGAGGCTGGATGAGTTTCCTCAACTCTGGAACATCCTGCGTGGTGATATGAGTCTCGTTGGACCAAGAGCTGAAAGGCAGTTTTATATTGATCAGATCATGCAACGCAATCCCTATTTTAAATATTTGCTGCATGTAAAACCCGGACTCACTTCCTGGGGCATGGTACAATTTGGATATGCAGAAAATGTGGATGAAATGCTGGAACGAATGAAATACGACCTGCTCTATATTGAAAATATTTCTCTGGCACTTGATCTCAAAATCATGCTGTACACCATCCGGATCATTTTTTCAGGAAAAGGAAAATAACTACCCATGTACCAGCTGAAAAAAATATTCCTTTTACCTGTTTTTCTGGCTTGCCAGCTGCTTGGCTTTTCACAGGATTACTGGCAGCAACGCGTGGATCACAACATCGAAGCCGAGTTGAATCCCACCACCCATACAGTTTCCGCCCGGCAGGTGATTCATTATTTCAATAACAGTCCGGATACGCTGCATTATATCTATCTGCATATCTGGCCCAATGCCTATAAAAACGACCATACTGCATTCAGTGAACAACTCCTGCGCAATAATCGCCTCGATTTTTATTTCAGCAAGGAAGAAGACCGTGGTTATATTAACCGCCTGCAGTTTGCTGTGAATAACGAGTTGCTGGAATGGCAGGAAGACTCCCTTCACCAGGATTTTGGTAAACTCATCCTGTTGAATCCCCTGGCGCCTGGAGAAGCGGTGCAAATTGTAAACAGCTTCCAGGTCAAACTTCCTTTGCTGTTTTCACGATCGGGGCATAAGAATGGTTTTTATGCCATTACCCAATGGTATCCCAAACCTGCAGTATACGATGCACAGGGGTGGCATCCCATGCCCTATCTGGATCAGGGTGAATTCTACAATGAATTCGGCAACTACCGGGTTCGCCTAACCGTACCCCGGGGTTTTCAAATAGCAGCTACTGGTCAGCGTGACTTGGGTTCAGGTTCTGATAAGGAAGTAGTTCAATTCAGCCAGGATAACTGTACTGATTTTGCCTGGTTTGTTTCGAAAGATTTTTTTCTGCAGCAGGACACCGTACAACTCGCATCCGGTAAAATTATTAAGCTGGAATCCGCGGTATTGAAACAAAATGAATCCTATTGGGAAAACAGTCTTGCTTATCTGAAGCGGGCAATAACTACCCGGTCTTCCTGGCTGGGTGATTACCCCTATTCAACTATGACCATTGTAGATGGCTACCACGGTCCCGGGGCCGGAGGCATGGAATATCCAACGATCACGGTATTGAACCAGCTTCGCGATCAGCAGGAACTGGATCTTACCATCGCACATGAAACCGGTCATAACTGGTTCGCATTGTCCATTGCCAATAACGAAAGAAAAAGTCCCTGGCTGGACGAAGGGCTCAACAGGTTTTATGATAACCGATACAAAAAGCAATTCTATCCTGATGGTACTGCTGCCGGTTTTCCGGCAAACAGATTCCCGGATAATGTATCGCTGGCATTGATCCACGGATTGGAAAGCATTCACGCTGCTCAATCACCCGCCCTGCCATCGGAAGAGTTGACCTCCACGAATTATGGATTGATGGTGTATGAGAAAACAGCTCTTCAACTGGAACAACTGGAACAGCAGCTGGGCGCAGATCGATTTGATGAGTTGATGCGTACCTATGTAAAGAAGCACCTTTACAGGCATGCAGACAGCAGCGATTGGGCAACCAGTTTCGCACTGTCAACTCCATTTCCATCTGATGAATCTTTATTGACTGTTTCCGAACGAAAACTGAAACCTGTTTTTTTATTCAGCAGCCGGCAAGCGGATAAATTTCAGTACCTGGGAATTGGTCCGGCTATTGGATACAATCACTATGATGGTTTACAGGTGGGGGCTTTTCTTCATAACTATCAGCTTCCGCTCAGCCGGTTTCGATTCTTGCTTGCACCAACTTATGGAACCAGCAGTAAGAAACTCGGCGGCATCGGACATATCAGTCAGCATTGGTTCAGTCCCAACCGCGAAAAAAGAAATGCATTATCTGTGCGGGAGTGGGTATTGGGTGCTTCGATGATGAAGGTGACTATGGACGCATTTCAGGCAGGCACCACGGATCTCCAATTCAGTGTGCTGAAACTGGCTCCCTATCTGCGACTCAATTTTGCCAACCCGTCTGCCCTTTCGAAAAAAGAAAGCTTCCTTCAATTTACCTCTTATTTTTTCAGAGAGGAGTTTCTGAAAACCCGACAGGTTATTGATGGTACGGATACTTCCTTCGTAGATGAAATCAATCCGGTAAACAGGAACCTGCAACAACTGCGATTCTTTCATGCCAATCATCGTCGGTTATATCCATACAGTCTGGATGGCCGGATTGAAGTAGGGAATACTTTTTCGCGACTTTCATTCACAGCACAGTACTTCCTGAATTATCCAAAACCGGAAGGTGGTGGTGTGCAGGTAAGATTCTTTGCCGGCAAGTTTATTACACATGGTGCAACTACCGTGGAGAAGCAACTAACCAACAGCCGGTATTACCTGAACATGACAGGTGCAAATGGTTTTGAAGATTATACCTACAGCAACTATTTCGCTGGCAGAAATGAATTCACCGGATGGAAAAGCCAGCAGCTCATGATGCGGGACGGCGGATTCAAAGTACGAACCGATTTGTTAAGCAGTAAAGTGGGAAGGTCTGATAATTGGTTAACCGCGCTGAATCTCACTGCAGATATTCCGGCCAATTTAAATCCCTTAAGCAAACTGCCGGTGAAAATTCCAATGAAGTTATTCATGGATATCGGCACTTATGCAGGCGCCTGGGAAGAAGATCAGGAAGATGGACGATTTTTAATGGATGCAGGGCTGCAACTCTCTTTATTCCGAAATCTGGTTAATCTTTACATACCTATTGTAAATTCAAAAGTATTCCGCAACTACCATCAATCAACATTGGGAGAAAAAAGATTCTGGAAAACGATTTCTTTCAGCATTGATATTCAAAACCTGTCGGCAAAGAAATGGCTGATGACACAATGACCATACGATACGTTGATGCTGCTGAACTCTCTCATGAAAAATGGCAGCGTTTAACCGGACCAACCAGCCTGTATGCGGATCCTGCATTTTTTACAGCCATGGCAGGTAACTGGGCTGCTTTTGTGTACAAGGATTACGAAGCGGTATTGCCTGTTTTTCCGAGAACCAAATGGGGAATAGCTTATCTGTATCAACCAGCTTTTATTCAAAAAACAGCGATCCATTCGCTGGCACCTGTTGACAGTTCCCTCATCCATCTTTTCCTTTCTGCCTGTAGGAAACGATTCAGGTTTGCAGAGTTTTATCTTGCCAACAATCCAGCCAACAACCATTGCTACACGAAGGAAAGAAATAATTACCTGGTCAACTTGCAACCGGCATATGCAAGTATCGAATCGCAATACAAAACCGATCTTCAGAAAAACAGGAAAATTGCGTCGCAGCATGCTTTTGAATACCGGCCGGCTGATAATCCGAACAGTGTTCTTGCCTTGTATCAAAACACCTATGGAAAATCCTTGAGCTATTCCAACCAGGATTACAAGCAGCTCCATCAGTACTGCAATTCAGAAAAAGGACAAGGGCAACTCGTTCTACGGGAAGTGCTGTTAGGCAATGAAGTCCAGGCAGCCTGTCTTTGTCTGAAAGACAGTGATCGGCTATATTTACTAGCCAATATAACGGTGCCACACGCACGAAAAAAAGCAGCCAATCATTTTTTACTGGATCAGTTGATCCGGGAATTTGCAGGCCGGCTGAGTTGGCTGGATATGGAAGGATCTGATCTCCCCGGTATTGCGCATTTTTATCAGAATTTCGGAGCAGTCAATGAGCCCTATTATTTTGTTGCCTGGAATGATCTGCCATTCCCATTGCGATGGCTGAAGCCCCGCTATTAAAGGCCCATCTCTCTTTCTTCCAATACTTTTTCAGCTATCAATAGGTCCAACGGCCGGGTAATTTTGATATTGGTAATCTCGCCTTCGATCAGATTGATTTTAACGCCCAGTTTTTCAACCACACTGGCTTCATCTGTAAAGGATTCATGGAAATCCTGTTCAAAAGCAGATTTAATAATATCTGAATAAAATGTCTGCGGGGTTTGAATCACCCGGATTCTATCCCGATCAATGGAAACTGCTCCATTTACTGTTTCCATCCGGATGGAATCAACTGCCCTGGTTGCCGGAATTGCGTTGCCCTTATCCACCGCGCCACTATAACAGCGACGAATCAGATCAGGTGTCAGCAGACATCGTACACCATCATGCACAAATACAATAGAGTGCCTCTGTATATGCTGCAACCCATTTCTCACGGAATGAAACCTGGTTTCTCCACCGCTAGTCATCCAGATTCGGTTGGGGTCATACGTTGAGCGTAAAATAGTTTTACCTGTTTCCATATGGTGTTCCGGCAATACAAGGATGATCTGCATATCTGAAAAGGCATCCAGGAAGGCCGTCAGCGTATACCAGAGTACCGGTTTATCCCGCAGCATCAGAAATTGCTTCGGAACTGCTGTTCCCATCCGAAGTCCGGACCCACCTGCTACTACCACTGCATATTTTTCCATATGATCAAATTACGAAAGACGTAATTTGCAAATATGAGCAAATTTGGGCAGTATCTGAACGGACTTTTACTTCTCCTGCTGGCAGGCTGCAGCTCATCCATCCCAAGAGAGGAAAAGGTATTGGCGATAAAAGAAATGGGTGCTTTGGCTACCACTCAATACACGGTTACCAAAATTGTAAAGGCCAGTGATAACCAGACCTGGTATAAAATCGGGGATCGAAAAATTCTGCTAAGTGTGGAAGCCAATCTCAAAGCAGGAATTGATCTGACGCAGTTAAGTGAAGAGGATATCACCAGCTCTGGAAATTCCATTCAGATCAAATTACCGCCACCGAAAATCCTCTCTCTTCAACTGCCCCCGGAGAAAATACGACTGGAATATGAAGAAGTGGGACTGCTTCGCTCTGAATTCAGCCAGGAGGAAAGAACAGCCTTATTGGCACAGGCAGAGAAGCAGATCGAAGCTGCTATACCTGAAACAGGTATACTTGAAACAGCGCGTAGTCATACCCGTGACTGGATCACCCGCTTTTGCCAACAACTGGGCTATACCGAAATCAACATTGAATTTGCTGACCAACCCACCAGTATACTGCGATGAGAGGAATAGTGAAAATAGTAGTTGCTTTAGTGATCGTTGTACTGTTGTACAGCCTGCTGGTGAAATTGAACTGGCTACCATCTGTCGGCAGCTGGTTTAAGGCGAGCCCCGTACTGATTGAAGAAACACCCCTGCTCATCACAGAAATCAAACAGATCGCGACTCTTTTTACCATTGAATCATCCGATGAAGTGGTGGTGAGCCAGGTTCGTCCGGTTCCCCCAGGCTCTCCGAAAAAAATACTGGATTGGATAAGTCCGCTACCTCTTGCACAGGCAGAGCAACTGGTATTGGTAGTGAAAGGAAAAGTGATAGCCGGAACTGATTTGAGCAGGTTGGAATCCAATGCAATATTCATACGCTATGATTCAGTATCAGTAACGATCCCTGCTGCCCGCATTCAGGACATCATCGTTAATCCATCCGGCACGGATGTTTTTATTGAAGAAGGAAATTGGTCGCAGGCCGAAACCAATAAACTGGTATCCCAGGCCAGTGAAAAGTTACGGCAACGGGCAACCGAAAAAGGCATTCTCGTGAAAGCGGATGAACAGGCATTAAAAGTGCTGCGGAATTTCCTGGCACTGCAGGGATTTCAAAAAATACGAGTAGCTACTAACTAAGTAACTGCTTGCATTCCTGAAGGAAACGTTTTTTATCAATGGCTGCGGTACCCACTTCTTCGCAAACCAACCCACCCGCAATATTGGCCATTGCGGCAAACAAGCGAATATCTTTAGTTACTGCATAAACAAGTGAGGCAACCGCAATAACCGTATCACCAGCACCGGATACATCTGCAATGTTGCGAATATGAGAAGGTATTTGAAAAGCGGTTTCCTGCTGTTGTACAAAAACGCCTTTTTCAGACAGGGTGATAAAGGAAACAGCGTGCCCGAGTTCCTGCGATAACCTGCTGTGTACTTCGCTGAGAGATGCCTGATCCACTTTTTCCAGGGAGAGATTCAATCCTTCTTTTACTTCTTTCAGATTCGGCTTGAATATATCTACTCCTTTATAGGCGAAGAAGTTTTTCTTTTTAGGGTCTACGGTTGTGAGAACTCCCTCCTGTTTGCAAAGGGAAATAATCTTTGTTATCAGGGATTCCGTGAGTACACCTTTGTTGTAGTCTTCAAAAATCAGCACCTGGGGTTGCTCCTTCTGAACATACTCTGAAATTCTGTCGAAAATCGCTTCCTCTTCTGTAGCACTCAGGTCTTTTACGGTTTCCGAATCCAGTCGCATCATTTGCTGGTTCCTGCTGATAACGCGGATTTTGTTGGTTGTTTTTCTTTCGTGACTGAAAAGAATATACGACGTATCAATATTGCTGTCGGTAAGTAATTGATCCAGTTGTTTGCCATCCTGGTCCTCTCCCATCACTGAAAAAATATGCACCTGTGCTCCGAGTGCCACCAGGTTCAGTGCTACGTTACCGGCACCACCAATTCTTAATTCACTGCTGTCCAAAGCCACTACAGGAACAGGTGCTTCCGGAGAAATGCGATCCACATGGCCCCACCAATAAGTGTCCAGCATAACATCTCCAACTACCGCAACTTTCACCTTGCTAAAGGAATCAAACAGCTGATCAAAATTCATGGATTTGTTTTTTTGCGTCTCACATCTCACGTCTCACATCTCACTTTTCACTTCTTCTTGCCACCGCCAGGTAATAAATCGGAATACCAATCAGTACAATCAGTAATCCGAAGGATGCAAATTTAGGTTTTGTGTACAAGAGGGCAAAACACATGGCAGTTGCCAGCAGGATATACAAGGCAGGCAGGATGGGATAACCGAAAGCTTTGTAGGGTCTTGGTGCATCCGGATGAGAGCGACGCAGCTTAAAGATACCCAGAATGGTAAGTACATAAAAGATCAGCACCACAAATACTACATAGTCGAGCAGATCGCCATATTTTCCACTAAGACAAAGCAGGCTGGCCCAGGCACACTGGATCCAGAGGGCTTTGGCAGGTACTCCATTTTTATTCAGGCGACCAACAGAGGAAAAGAATAAACCATCTTTCGCCATCGTATAATAAACCCTGGCACCTGATAAGATCAGGCCGTTATTACAACCAAAAGTCGAAACCATGATCATCAGTGCGATCACAATCGTACCGACGCTTCCAAAAATATTCTGTGATGCTGCAACTGCCACGCGATCATCCTGTGCAAATGCGATTTCATTGATGGGCAGTACAGCCGTGTACATCAGGTTGGCAGAAACATAAATGATGGTAACAATCAGGGTTCCCAGGAACAAACTGAGACCGATATTTTTCTCCGGCCGTTTGATCTCTCCTGCAATAAAAGTTACGTTGTTCCAGGCATCACTGCTGAATACCGAACCTACCATCGCTGCAGATAAGGCTCCGATGATGGCAGGCCAGTTTTCATAAAACGTTTTTTTGACCGTTTCTCCCACATACACCAATTCATCACCGGCTTCCGTTTTTGCCAGTTTACCAAAGCTCCAGGCATCAGCCCAGTTGGCATCCCAGATACCGGCTTTTGCACCGATCAGGAAACCAAATACGATCAATCCGAATAACGCAAGCAGTTTGGCCAGCGTAAAGGTGGTCTGGATCAGCTTGCCTTCCTTGACGCCCCGTGTATTTATGAATGAGAGAATTACTACTACCAGGATGGCAACCAGCTGAGCAGAGGAAATCTGGATGTATCCTGCATCAATCAGGATGTTTTTTTCACTGAGCGAGGGAAAGATATAGGCTGCAAATTTGGAAAATGCTACTCCTACGGCTGCGATGGTACCGGTTTGGATTACCGCAAAAAAACTCCAGCCATAAAGAAATCCAATCAGGGGGTTATAGGCCTCTTTGAGGTAAACGTATTGTCCGCCTGCTTTAGGATACATGGCACTTAATTCGCCATAACTCAGGGCAGCCGTTAATGTCATAAATCCGGTCAGTAACCAGACAAAAATCAACCAGCCGGCACTGCCAACATTGCGTGCAATATCTGATGAAACAATAAAGATGCCTGAGCCGATCATGGATCCTGCTACAATCATCGTGGCATCCAATAATCCAAGTGTGGGTTTAAAAGAAGCGCCTTCCTGGGCCATAAGCAGTTAGTTAAGCATGGAAGATAGGAATAAAGGGGGAATGGAAGAATGGAAGATGGAGGATTGGAAGAGGAAACAAAGGAGACGGGAGACGGGGAACGGGAGACAAGGGAGACAAGGGAGAAGGGAGACAAAGGAGGCGGGGCACAAAAAACCCGCGAATAAAATCCGCGGGTCCAAAAAACTTTCACATTCTTACCCCTGTCCCGTCTCCATGCCTCCCGTATCCATTGTTTCCTCTTCCATGCCTTCTCACCTCTCACTTCTCACGTCTCACGTCTCACTTTTTCTCACTTCTTCTCCTCCCCCTTCTTATACTCCGCATTCAACCCCTGGATGATCTGATCGGTAATATTGTAAACGGTATCCCGGTAAAACATCAGTTCGGGTTCATAGGAAATAATATAGGCATATCCTTTGTCCTTATTGAACTCACGCAGGTATTCTTCAATTTTAGTCTTAATGTTTTTCTTGTAATCCATTTTCAGGTTCTCCAGCTGCTGCTCGAGGGTGAGCCGACGCTGCTGGTAATTCTGTTGCATCTGGCCATATTCACGCTGAACTGCTTCTGCCTGCGACTGGCTCATGCTGGCACCTTGTTGCTGCCATTCATTGATTTTTTTCTGATAAGAACGTTCCAATCCGGAAAGCTCTTTATTCATATTTTCTTCCTTGGCCTTTAACTGGGCCAGGGCATCTTTAAAATACTCGTATTTGTTCTGTAATGAATCGATGTCGAAGTAGGCGATTTTAAATTCAGCAGCAGATCCGGCAGCAGCCTCAGTACTTGCACCAGAATCGCTGGTACCGGATTTTTTACTTGTATGCTGAACCAATAAATAACCACTAATCAGGGTAGCAACAGCACTTAAAACCAGAGAAAGATACTTCATGAAATAGTATTTGATAACGGCAAATTAAGGGATTTGGCAGAACCTTTTACTGACCTTTTAATTTCAGCCTAATTTTAACGCTTTGTGTGAACATCACAAAAAAATCTTGTATCAGTAAAAGAAAAAGTGCCTGATACAAGGCAGTATCAGGCACTTAAAGTTGTTATAAGGATTATTCTTCGTCGTCGAAATTCATGGCTTCGCGGGTAGTCTGGAGCAATTCATATTCCTCCTTGCTTCCTACGATCATGTTTTCAAAATCACGCAATCCGGTACCGGCAGGAATCTGGTGACCAGTGATCACATTTTCCTTCAGTCCCATCATGTCGTCAGTTTTACCATTAATCGCTGCAGTACTCAGCACTTTTGTAGTTTCCTGGAAGGAAGCTGCAGAAATCCAGCTTTGTACACCCAGAGACGCCTTGGTAATACCCAGCAACAACGGATGAGAAGTTGCAGATTGTGCATCGCGATATTCCACCAGCTTCTTGTCAGAACGACGCAGGATGGAATTCTCTTCACGCAGCTCACGCAGGTTCACAATCTGACCGGCACGCATTCTTGTGCTTTCTCCCGGATCAGTTACTACCTTTTTATCATATATCCAGTCATTCTCTTCGATGAAGTCGAACTTATCAACTGTATCGTCTTCCAGGAACTTGGTATCTCCCGGATCAACAATGGATACTTTCTTCATCATCTGGCGAACGATCACCTCAATGTGTTTATCATTGATACGCACACCCTGTAAGCGGTATACTTCCTGGATCTCATTCACCACGTATTCCTGTACTGCAAATGGTCCTTTGATAGAGAGGATATCACTTGGAGCGATCTGACCATCAGACAGTGCCACACCCGCTTTTACGAAGTCACCATCCTGAGCCAGGATCTGACGGGTCAGCGGTACCAGGTATTTCTTGGTTACACCATCTCTTGCTTCTACAATGATCTCACGGTTACCACGCTTGATGGCACCAAATGCTACCACACCGTCGATTTCAGAAACGATCGCAGGGTTACCCGGGTTACGTGCTTCAAACAATTCCGTTACACGTGGCAGACCACCTGTGATATCACGCAATTTTCCAAGCACACGCGGGATCTTCACCAGTACCTGTCCGGCTTTCACCTCTTCTCCTTCATCCATGATGATATGAGAACCAACCGGGAGGTTATAAGATTTGATTTCTTTTCCTTCGAGGAGGATAGAAGGAATCTTGGTTTTATCCTTGGTTTCGATTACCACTTTCTCGCGGTGACCGGTTTGTTCATCCGACTCTTCGCGATAGGTGATACCTTCAATTACGTGCTCGAATTTCACCACACCCGGAATTTCCGCAATCACAACGTTGTTGTAAGGGTCCCAGGTACAGATCACATCTCCTTTCTTCACCTTCTGACCATTCTTCACCACCAGCGTTGCACCATAAGGAATGTTCACCACATTCAGCAGGCGATCGTTCTCCACATCCATGTTACGAATTTCACCGGTACGACCAATTACGATCTCTACCTTCTCTCCTTCCTGGTTCTCTGTGGTTACAGTACGCAGGCCATCAAACAGCATGGTGCCATCGAATTTCGCTAGCAGGCTGGATTCTACAGAAGCAGATCCTGCAACACCACCCACGTGGAAGGTACGCAGGGTAAGCTGTGTACCAGGTTCACCGATAGACTGTGCAGCGATGATACCTACCGCATCACCTTTCTGCGCCGTGTAACCGGTTGCCAGGTTCTTACCATAACATTTCACACACACACCACGCTTGCTTTCGCAGGTAAGTACGGAGCGAATTTCAACTGTTTCGATTCCTGAATCATCAATGCGCTGGGCAGTGAAGGCAGAGATCTCTTCACCTGCTGATACCAGCAGTTCTTCAGAGATCGGATCGAAAATATCATGCAGACTGTAACGTCCTTCAATTCTGTCTTTCAGTGGTTCGATAATGTCTTCATTATCTTTCAACGCAGTGGTTGCAATACCACGCAGTGTACCACAATCTTCTTCAGTGATCACCACATCCTGGGCAACATCCACCAAACGACGGGTCAGGTAACCAGCATCCGCTGTTTTAAGAGCCGTATCCGCCAGACCTTTACGCGCACCGTGGGTTGAAATGAAGTAATCCAATACGTTCAATCCACCTTTAAAGTTGGAGAGGATCGGGTTTTCGATGATCTCAGAACCAGTAGATCCACTCTTACGCGGCTTGGCCATCAGACCCCTGATACCTGCCAGCTGCTTAACCTGCTGCTTCGAACCACGGGCACCGGAATCCAGCATCATGTAAACAGAGTTGAAGCCCTGCTTGTCATTCTGCATTTCGCGGATAAGGGTTTCCGTGATACGGGTATCCACCCTTGACCAGATGTCTACGATCTGGTTATAACGTTCGTTATTGGTGATCAGACCCATGTTATAGTTATCCCATACTTCATCCACTTCAGCTTTGGCATTCTCCAGCAACTGACCTTTCACATCCGGAATGATCAGATCCTGCGGGTTGAACGACAAACCTCCACGGAAGGCCATACGGAATCCGAGTTGCTTGATCTCATCCAGGAACTTCGCTGTTTTGGGAACGTTGGTAATATTGATGATATCACCAATGATGTCTCTCAGCGATTTTTTAGTCAGCAACGCATTCACATATCCTACTTCAACAGGTACGAACTGGTTGAACAGTACGCGACCTACAGTAGTTTCAATCAGTTTCTTCTCCAGTTTTCCTTTTGCATCACGCACATTCACTTTCACTTTGATCGGCGCATGCAGATCAATGCGGTCCTCATTGTATGCAATGATTACTTCTTCCGGAGAATAGAAGCTCATGCCCTCTCCACGAACCTTTTCAGTTTCGGTGGATTTCTTCCCTTTGGTAATGTAATACAGTCCGAGTACCATGTCCTGTGAAGGCAGGGTAATTGGTGTACCATTCTGCGGGTTCAGAATGTTGTGAGCAGAAAGCATCAGCAACTGTGCTTCGAGGATCGCTGCATTACTCAGTGGTACGTGTACCGCCATCTGGTCACCGTCAAAGTCGGCGTTGAAGGCTGTAGTTACCAATGGGTGCAGCTGGATCGCTTTACCTTCAATCAGTTTAGGCTGGAAGGCCTGGATAGAAAGACGGTGCAGCGTTGGGGCACGGTTCAACATTACCGGGTGCCCTTTTAGAATATTTTCAAGAATGTCCCAAATCACCGGCTCTTTTTTGTCAACCAGTTTACGGGCACTCTTTACAGTTTTTACAATACCGCGCTCAATGAGTTTGCGAATGATAAATGGCTTGAACAATTCAGCCGCCATATCTTTCGGCAGACCACATTCGTGCATTTTCAATTCAGGTCCTACCACAATTACAGAACGACCAGAATAATCAACACGTTTACCGAGGAGGTTCTGACGGAAACGTCCCTGCTTACCTTTCAATACATCAGAAAGAGATTTCAGTGCACGTCCGCCTTCTGCTTTAACCGCATTTGATTTACGGCTGTTATCAAACAGAGAGTCAATTGCTTCCTGCAGCATCCTTTTTTCGTTACGAAGGATTACTTCAGGTGCTTTGATCTCCAACAGACGCTTCAAACGGTTGTTCCGGATAATCACCCGGCGATACAGATCATTCAGGTCAGAAGACGCGAAACGACCACCATCCAGGGGAACCAAGGGACGCAGTTCTGGTGGAATGACAGGAATATATTGCATTACCATCCACTCAGGGCGGTTGGTGATTCTGCTATTGGCATCACGGAAAGCTTCCACAACACTCAGACGCTTCAGGGCATCTGCCTTACGCTGCTGAGAAGTTTCTGTGGCTGCTGCATTCCGCAGGTCGTAACTCAACTGATCCAGATCGATACGGGCCAGCAGGTCATGCACTGCTTCCGCACCCATCTTGGCGATGAATTTGTTGGGATCTTCATCCGGCAGGTACTGGTTATCTTTTGGAAGTGTTTCCAGCAAATCCAGGTACTCTTCTTCTGTCAGCAGGTCACCTACGTTTTGTCCTTTATCCGCACGGATACCCGGCTGGATAACCACAAATCTTTCGTAGTAAATAATGCTTTCCAGTTTCTTGGAGCTCATACCCAGCAGGTAACCGATTTTGTTCGGCAGACTCTTGAAATACCAGATATGCACTACTGGAACTACCAGCTTGATATGTCCCATGCGCTCACGACGAACCTTCTTCTCCGTAACCTCCACACCGCAACGGTCGCAGACAATACCTTTATAACGGATCCGCTTATACTTTCCACAGGCACATTCGTAATCCTTAACCGGACCAAAGATGCGCTCGCAGAACAGACCGTCTCTTTCAGGCTTGTACGTACGATAGTTGATGGTTTCAGGCTTCAACACTTCACCGTAACTTTTTTCCAGAATGGAATCGGGTGAAGCCAGTCCAATAGTGATTTTGGAGAAACTGGACCTGGGACGATTTTCTTTTTTGATAGCCATATATATACTACAGATTGTGTTTTATGGATACTACCCGGTTGGTACTGATGGTACTACATACAAGATCCCGTTCGTTCAGAGCCCTTTTCCGGCCAAACGAAACAGGATGATTTTCAACGCGTTATATGAAATGCACCGATTTTTCCCAACTTAAATAGTGGGCAAAGGTAAGGAATGTATCCAATAAAGTCAATTTATAAAATTAATCGATGAATAGACCGGGCCAGGATACCAAGCCGGATTTTTGAACGTTCAAGTGGCATAATATCCGATCTTATGTCTGAAGCCCTCAAAATTGCCAGTTCCCACCCTGCCTCTGTGATTTACCCTACTCCTGTTTCCTCCCCTGCCCAGCCGGTTGACTTAAAGGTATTGGTACAGGAACTGTTTGAACAGGACAAAAAGGCCGGTTCGCTGGACAAGGATATTAAGAATGTAAAAGCCCGGTATCACCAACTGATACTGCGGAAATCAGACAAAACCTATACTGATTCAGAAATCCTGGCTATCAAGCAGGTGCATGATGAACTGACCGCCCTGCAGGATCGTAAGGCTGCTTTTCAGCAGCGCAAATCGGAAATCAAATCTTTCCTGAAGGAATTGATTGCTCCTCTTGGCGGTGGCCGCTGGATCCATGAAACCGATGATTTCATGAACCCGCACTGGGAATTCTGGCTGGAGGAAGAGGAATTGAAATACGCCCGGTTGAAAAGTGAGCTCTAGTTTTGAGCCGATTTCATGGGAATTTGAGCCGATTATTTTACTGTTTGAGCTGATTATTTTTTGAAATCAGCTCCCATCTTATGCTTTTTTTAACCAAAATCATCAATAAAGTACCAGTTTTTCCTGTTTTAGTGCCATTTTCTGATCAAATTCTTGTCATCCTTCGTACATCCTTCGTACATCCTTCGTACATCCTACGTAATTCAACTACTAATGAATGCATTATCAGTCGATTATGTATCGATGGAATTGAATCAATTGAATCAGGAATTACTGCTTTTGTGACCAGTTCCGCTCGAAAAAAGGAAGTACTTCAGTAAAAAAACGTCCCTGGAATCCGCCAATCCTATTACCATGATCTCCTATGTATTCCTCGGCCTCATGTTCAATACCATAGGCTTCCAGCTTCTTGCTGAATGCCAGTGCGGTAACCGGAATATGAGCAAAATCTTCATTTCGGCCCCAATCCAGTTTAATTGCTTTTAGTTTTCGTAATTCAGCCAAATGACGCTCGATCATAAAATATGGAAAGTTATCCTCCCATTTTTTGATTCGTTCGGGATGATAGACCGCACTGTCACCGATGTAAGTAACCGGCAATAAAACAGGAAAAGATTTTCTGGTTGGATCAGGGGAATAAGCAATTCCCATGGCAGCATAAACGCCGGAATAAAAAGACTGCCAGTTATCTTCTTTATAGATACTATCCACCGCATTCTTCAATTTTGAATCTGCCTGTAATTTTGATAACCGTTTGAAGGCTGGATTATTCAAATTGAAATCGCCATGCCAGTTTAATACAGCAGGACTCAACGCATATACCATTGAAAATACCTGCGGGTTTTGCATAGCCAATTTCAGGCTGCCATTGCCTCCCATTGAATGCCCTGTTATGGCTCTATTAGAAGCTGATGGCAGTGTACGATATTGCTGATCCACCCAGTTTACTAGATCCTTCGTAATAAAATCGGCCCAATTTCCCACTGCCGAGTTGGTATAAAAACTACCTCTGTATTTAGTATCACTGTTGGGTACAACAACAATAACAGGTCTTGTTTGTCCCGCTGCAATGGCACTATCCATCATCTTTTGAAGTTGAAACCACCCTGTGATGTCTGTATCAGATGTGGAAAAACCATGCAGAAAATAGATAACAGGATACCGCGTACCGGATTTATCATAACCGGGCGGCAGGTAAACAGAAACCATTCGATTGGCCGACTCTCCCGCAGGATTGTTTTCCAATGATACAGCCTTCATTTCTTTACGCTCTAACCTCCCCTGCGACTGGCTGTAAAAAGAGAGCAGGCATAAACTGAACAGAAGAAGCGTTGCATTCTTTTTCATATCAGATAGATTTAATGATTGTAAAGCAGTTAAAAGGTAAGAAATTTAAACACCAATCCAACCAGCTTCATTTTAACCTTAAAAACGGCATTATGAATACCCACCACAAGATTCATATTTACCGTACCCTGAAAAGCACTGTCCGGGAGTTTTTTGAAGAAAATAAAACCACCCGATACGCCAACAAAAAGTACTGGAGCAAGATTGCAGTTATGGCAATACTGATGATTGGCGGTTATACAGGACTGTTAGTTTGGGGATCCTTGTCAATCGGACTGGCCTTCCTGTTTTATTTCCTTTTCATATTAGGCACTACCCTGCTGGTTGTAAATCTGGCGCATGATGCATCCCACAAGGCTATTTCTCCGAATGCAACCACCAATAAACTGCTCAGTTATTCCTGGAATTTGCTTGGCATCAGCAAAATCATCTGGGAAATCAAACATCATCATGCACATCATATCTATACCAACATCCCCCACCAGGATACCGATATTGCTGAGAGCCCTTTGCTAAGATTACACGCCAATTATCCGTATAGAAATTATTTCCGGTTGCAACATTTGTATGCACCTGTCCTGTATGGATTATTTGGCATTTACATCGTGTATGTGAAAGATTTTGTTTTGTATGTGCAGTTGAGAAAGCAGGATGGTATCCGTGGCAAAACATCCGGCATTTCTCTGCCGCGACTTATCTACATAAAACTGCAGTTCCTGGTTATCAGTTATCTGATTCCATTGTTTGTGCTTCCCTACAAGTGGTGGATTGTATTGTTGCTTTGTTTCATGTGCATGGCCATTTGCGGCGCGATGATGCTACTAGTATTGATTGTTCCGCATATCAACGAAACAGCATCCACAGCAGCCACTCCATCCGCTTTGAAAAATCAGGATCACTGGGCATTGTGGCAAATCTATTCTACGGTTGATGCATCCACCAACAGCTCAGTATTAAACTACCTCAGTGGTGGATTGAACACACATCTCGTGCATCATTTATTTCCTAATATCTGCCACATTCATTACCGGGAATTGACGAAACGCATAAAAGAAACGCTTCGCTTAGAGGGAATACCTTACCACGAAACCGATTTTGGCGCGGCATTGAAAGGCCATTTCAGTTTGCTTAAATCACTTGGGAATCCAACTCAAATGCTCATTTCTTGCGCTTACTTGCCAGGTATTTTCTTCTGATCACTTCCTGAACCGGCACGCCTTCAATTTTACTTTCCAGCCAGGAGATCACATCCAGGTAGGAAAAGGTTCTTGTTTCGCGGGGATCATTTTCGTAGGGTTTGATGCGATCCAGCAGGTGCTGAAAAGCAGGTCGTTCATCACCGGCAGCAAACTGAAAAGATTTCCGGATAAAGCTGAACATCTCTTCTTCCACAATACTCAGACTACCCATTTTCGCCATGAATCGATACACGGATTTTACCAGGTATTCCAGCAAGTCGAAATTTCCCAGTTCATAATGTGCAATCAAATGCAGGAGGCGTGCATAACATTGCAAATCGGTTCGCAGATCCAGTTTCCAATTGATGATTTTCTGCAGGTAATCAATAGCTTTTTCATTATCGCCGCTACCGAAATACAGACAGGCAATTTTATAGTAAAAAACCAGGACCCGGTGCCTGTCCAACTGCAACTGGTATTCCTGCAGTTTTTCTTCCAGATGCGGCACAATGGTCAACCCTTCCGTAAACCTGCCCGTCATGAAATACTGGTTAATTTTTCCCTGTTGCAGGTACACGAATGCCTGAATCCGGTTATTATCATTTTGCTGCACCCATTCCGTCTGTTCCAGTTCCTCAAATTGCTTTAGTGTTTTAGTAAACCCTTCTTCATTTTTTAAATCAAAATGGGCGCTCAGCAGGTTGTGCAATCCTTTGATGTATTGCAGGGTTTCCACCTTGATCATATCCGGATGCCGCTGAAACAATTCAACCCACTTGGAAGTGTATCGGTAGTATTGCAGGTAATCCTGGCGAATGAAGGCGTACCAGCAATAACTCTGGCTTACATAGAGCTCTTCATAAAATCCCCTGAATTGCCGAACCCGCTCTGGCATATGCTGCTGGAAGAAGGCATTCAGTTCTTCCGCATCCTGCTGGTTCCGGGCATGGCCATGCCGGATATACCAGTCGTACAGCATTAGCGAGAGATTCGAACTGTTGTTGATAGCCTTGATCCGGCTTACCACTTCCTCCGACTCCTTTACCAGGCTTTGCGCCCGGTGCTCACTGCTTCGGGTAATATGAAGGGCCTCGATCTTTTTCTCGAAAAACAGGGCCTGGACCAGGAAACTCACCTGGTGGTGTTGCCGGGCAAGGTCTTTCATTTTGTCCAGTATCTTCAGGCTCTGGTGATACAAACCCTTATTGTAGAGCACGCGGGCGTAACCCATCTGCTCATGTAATTGAATATCAATGTTTTGATCATCCTTTATCAGCCTTAAACTGGATAAAATCGACTTGTATAAATGGGCTTTCAGGTTGCTTAACTGCTGTTTCTTGATACCCGGCGTTTTTTTGAGCAGCTGGGCTTCATCATAGTCCGACAGCTTGTCCAGCGCATCGAATAATTCAATGATTTTCAGGTTGTCCGATGAGGTATTCCGGGTCACATAGAGCTTAAAATTCCGTTTTTCGGACTTTTCCAACGTTTTGATCAGTTGAAACAGCGGATCTATGGATCTGTTGGGCATCGTAATTAATCTAATTTTAAATCCTTATCTGGCGTGGGTTTCAGCCGATTTATGGGGCATTAAGCGCTGTAATATACGAGGCATTTTGATTTCTTTTCGCATGCCCCTATCGGTACTTTCGAAAAGCAGGTTGCCGTAATGCAGCTTTATAGCAAGCAGAACCCGCTTACGGTGCCTGCCTTTTTACCTAAAACACACGCGATTTATGGATCAAAAAATCTTCATTTTCGACACCACCCTTCGAGATGGCGAACAGGTTCCCGGATGCAAACTCAATAAAGCTGAAAAAATTGAGCTGGCCCTCCAACTGGAAGCCATGGGCGTGGACATACTTGAAGCAGGTTTCCCTATCTCCTCTCCCGGAGATTTTGATGCGGTTCATGAGATCGCCAGACTCCTGAAAAAAACAGTGGTATGCGGATTAAGTCGCGCTGTGCAGAAAGACATTGAAGTAGCTGCAGAAGCCCTGAAACCCGCCGCCCGCAAGCGCATCCATACCGGGATCGGTACTTCTGATTTTCATATCAAATCCAAATTCAACAGCAACCGGGAAGATATCCTGCAGCGTGCCATCCAGTGTGTAAAATGGGCCCGCAACTTTACAGATGATGTAGAGTTTTATGCAGAGGATGCCGGTAGAACTGATAATGAATACCTGGCGCGCGTGGTGGAAGCAGTGATCGCAGCAGGTGCCACTACTGTTAATATTCCAGATACTACCGGGTATTGCCTTCCCCACCAGTATGGTGAGAAGATCGCTTACCTGATTAATAATGTTCCCAATGTGGATAAAGCGGTGCTCAGCTGCCATTGTCATAACGATCTTGGTCTTGCCACTGCCAATTCAATTGCAGGTATCATTGCCGGAGCCCGCCAGATCGAATGTACCATCAACGGTCTCGGTGAAAGAGCAGGTAATACTGCTCTCGAAGAAGTGGTGATGATCATCAAACAACATAGTAGTATGGGTTTCTTCACCGGAATCAATGCAACTCAACTGAACCCGATGAGCCGCAAAGTAGCAGATACCATGCGCATGCCGGTTCAGCCTAATAAAGCGATTGTTGGAGCAAATGCCTTCTCTCACTCCTCTGGTATCCACCAGGACGGATTCCTGAAAGACACTACTACGTATGAAATTATTGCGCCGGAAGAAGTAGGAGCAGATAGTTCCAAAATTGTGCTGACTGCGCGCAGCGGCCGCAGTGCCCTGGCCTATCGCTTTCAGAAACTGGGACATCAGTTCAACCGCAACGACATTGATGAACTATATGCACGTTTCCTTGAAATCGCCGATACAAAAAAAGAAGTAAGCGATGAGGACCTGAATACCCTGGCAAAAGCTCATACACTGGCCGTTTCATAAGCAGCAATAATAAATGGATAAGAAAATAGCCGTTATAACAGGAGATGGAATCGGTCCGGAAGTAACCCGGCAGGCCATTCATGTGCTGAATGCCGTTGCTGCACAATTTCATCATCATTTTCATTATGAATATGGTTTGATGGGTGCAGATGCAATCGATAAAACAGGTAATCCTCTTCCGGATAGCACCATCGAATTATGCCTGAACAGCGATGCTATTTTATTCGGAGCCATCGGGCATCCTAAATATGATAATGATCCTAATGCCAAAGTACGTCCGGAACAGGGCTTACTGAAGCTGCGTAAATCCTTACAACTTTTCGCCAATATACGTCCGGTTACTACCTATGCTGCTCTCCAGCATCTCACACCTGTCAAAGCAAAAATTCTGGAAGGAGTAGATTTCATCATTTACCGTGAGTTAACCGGCGGTATTTATTTTGGAAACAAGACATTGTCAGCTGATGGCAATATGGCCTCTGATGATTGCGCCTATACGAAGAATGAAATCGAACGGATCGCCCATCTCGCATTTCAGGCAGCCCGCCAGCGTAAAAAGAAATTAACCCTCGTAGATAAGGCCAATGTCCTGGAAACATCAAGACTCTGGAGAAAGCTGGTGCGTGAAATGCAGTCGCAGTACCCGGATGTATCCGTCGATTTTCTCTTTGTTGATAATGCTGCCATGCAGCTCATTCTGAATCCGGCGCAATTTGATGTGGTCCTTACAGAAAACATGTTTGGTGATATTCTCAGTGATGAAGCCAGTGTATTAACCGGCTCCCTGGGATTATTGCCTTCTGCTTCCATTGGAAATGGAGGAGCTTTGTTTGAACCGATTCATGGTTCTTATCCCGCAGCAGCCGGAAAAGATATTGCCAACCCATTGGGTTCAATCTTATCGGCAGCGATGATGCTGGACCATTTTGGTTTGAAGGAAGAAGCAACAAAAGTGAGATTAGCAGTACAATGGACATTGGACAATGGTTTTGTAACAAAAGACATTGACCCGATGAATTTTTATTTCACTTCCACTATTGGTGAACTGGTGGCAGACCTGGTGCAGGACAAGATCCCAACCGAGCTGCACCCGGAAAACATTGAGTTGCGGAAGTCAACGATTATTTAAAAAAATAATCAATAGTTCTTTTTTTTGTTTCGATGTAGTTAGTACATTCGTTTATCATTGAACAGATGAACAACGTTACTATCACATC
Source organism: Flavihumibacter fluminis (assembly GCF_021491375.1). Taxonomy (GTDB): domain Bacteria; phylum Bacteroidota; class Bacteroidia; order Chitinophagales; family Chitinophagaceae; genus Flavihumibacter; species Flavihumibacter fluminis. The sequence continues at coordinate 422,119 of NZ_JAKEVY010000002.1, read as the reverse complement.
TATTATTCGCCTTTTCGCTGCAGTCATTATTGTGGTGGTGGTGATTATTCCTGTCATAACAGGAGGTGGTAACAGTATGTAATCTGGTTTCATAAAAGCATTGCAAACGATCCGCCTCCAAAAAGGCGGATCGTTTTTTTTATCCTAAAACAACCAACAATATTTTAAACAACAGTTTGCTCATGTCGCACGTGTTAAACAAGTACTCAAGAACAATCACACAGGACCCAACACAACCTGCCGCACAGGCAATGTTGTACGGAATCGGACTAACAGATGAAGATCTCGCGAAAGCACAGGTGGGCGTAGCCAGTATGGGTTACGATGGCAATACCTGCAATATGCACCTGAATGATCTGTCGAAGATTATCAAGGAAAGTATTTGGCAGGAAAACCTGGTCGGACTCATTTTCAATACGATTGGCGTAAGTGATGGCATGAGTAATGGAACAGATGGCATGCGCTATTCATTGGTAAGCCGGGATATCATTGCCGACTCAATTGAAGCAGTATGCGGTGCGCAGTATTATGATGGCCTGATCACTGTTCCGGGTTGTGATAAAAATATGCCGGGCTCTATCATTGCGATGGGTCGTTTGAATCGCCCCTCTATTATGGTGTATGGTGGAACCATCGCACCAGGACATTATAAAGGACAGGATCTGAATATTGTATCTGCATTTGAGGCATTAGGACAAAAAATCGCGGGACAATTATCGGAAGCGGATTTCAAAGGAATTGTGCAGCATTCTTGTCCGGGTGCAGGTGCCTGCGGCGGTATGTATACTGCGAATACAATGGCATCCGCGATTGAAGCACTCGGCATGAGTCTACCCTACTCTTCTTCCAACCCTGCCCTGAGCCAGGAAAAACAGGATGAGTGCCGGGCAGCCGGAAAAGCCATCCGTTTATTACTGGAAAAAGATATTAAACCCAGTGATATCATGACCCGCAAAGCATTTGAAAATGCGATTACGGTGATCATGGTATTGGGTGGATCAACCAATGCTGTGCTGCATTTGATTGCGATGGCGAAAAGTGTGGATGTTCCTCTTACGCAGGATGATATCCAGGCCATAAGTGATAAAACGCCCGTACTCGCAGATTTCAAACCAAGTGGAAAATACCTGATGCAGGATCTGCACCAATATGGAGGTGTACCTGCAGTAATGAAATATTTATTGAGCAAAGGTTTATTACATGGTGATTGTTTGACAGTAACAGGTAAAACAATTGCAGAAAACCTGGCGGAAGTTCCGGATCTGGATTTTGAAACACAGAAGATCATTTATCCGCTGGAAGCGCCATTGAAAACAACCGGACATCTTCAGATCCTCTATGGCAATCTCGCTGAAGGTGGAAGTGTTGCCAAGATCAGTGGCAAGGAAGGAGAAAAATTTGTTGGACCAGCAAGAGTATTTGACGGTGAGTTTGAATTAATCAATGGCATCAGCAGTGGTCGCGTGAAAGCAGGGGATGTTGTGGTGATCAGAAATGTAGGGCCTAAAGGTGCACCGGGAATGCCGGAAATGCTGAAACCCACATCTGCTATCATTGGCGCGGGGTTAGGCAAATCCGTGGCATTAATTACAGATGGCCGCTTTAGTGGTGGTACGCATGGATTCGTCGTCGGTCACATCACGCCTGAAGCTTATGATGGCGGATTAATCGGACTGGTTCAGGATGATGATATCATTGAACTGGATGCAACGAATAACACCATCAATCTGAAAGTAGAACAGGGCGTGATTGATCAGCGTAAAGCGAATTGGAAAAAACCTTCATTAAAAGTAACAAAAGGAATTCTTTATAAATATGCAAAGCACGTTAAGTCAGCCGCAGAAGGCTGCGTTACCGACGAAGACTGAGACCATTAGTGGTTCGAAAGCTGTACTGGAAGCATTAATTGCGGAAGGTGTGAAAACCATATTTGGTTATCCCGGTGGGGCTATCATGCCCATATACGATGCACTTTATGATTATAGTGATCAACTGGAACATATCCTGGTACGTCACGAACAGGGAGGTATACATGCTGCCCAGGGATATGCACGTACATCTGGTGATGTAGGAGTTGTATTTGCAACCAGCGGTCCGGGTGCAACCAACCTGGTAACAGGATTGGCAGATGCAATGATTGACTCTACTCCCGTGGTAGCTATAACAGGACAGGTATTTGCACACCTGCTTGGGACAGATGCCTTTCAGGAAACAGATGTAATCAATATCACTACTCCTGTAACCAAATGGAATTACCAGGTAACGGATGCAGCAGAAATTCCTGCTGTACTGGCAAAGGCATTTTACATCGCAAGAACCGGTCGCCCTGGTCCGGTGCTGATCGATATCACCAAAAATGCGCAGTTGCAGTTGTTTGAGTATGAAGGCTACAAAAAGTGTGATCATATCCGTAGCTATCGCCCGAAACCCAATGTGCGCAAAGAATATATTGAGCAGGCAGCTGCATTAATCAACGAAGCAAAACAGCCCTTTGTGATTTTTGGTCAGGGTGTGATCCTGGGCAAAGCGGAGAAAGAATTCATTGCCTTTATAGAAAAAGCTGGAATACCATCTGCCTGGACCATCATGGGCATGAGTGCTATCCCAACAGATCATCCGCTTGGAGTTGGAATGCTGGGAATGCATGGCAACTATGGCCCGAATGTACTGACCAATGAATGTGATGTATTGATTGCCGTGGGTATGCGCTTTGATGATAGGGTAACCGGCCGGCTGGATAAATATGCCAAGCAGGCGAAAGTAATCCATCTTGATATTGATCCGGCAGAGATTGATAAAAACGTGAAGACAACTGTTCCGGTATGGGGCGATTGTAAGGAGACACTTCCTATGCTGACGGAATTGATTGAACCCAAAGTATATCCTCAATGGTTACAGCGTTTCCGTGACTATGCGCAGCAGGAGCAGGAGCAATGCATCCAGCCCGAGTTGCATCCAACCGGAGAGGTATTAACCATGGGTGAAGTGATCAATACCCTGAATGAATTAACAGGTGGTGATGCGATCATCGTAACAGATGTTGGTCAGCACCAGATGGTAGCCTGCAGATATGCCAACTACAATCAAACCAAGAGCAATGTAACCTCGGGTGGATTGGGAACCATGGGCTTTGCATTGCCCGCTGCCATTGGAGCAAAATATGGTGATCCCAAAAGAACAGTAGTTGCAGTAATCGGTGATGGCGGTTTCCAGATGACACTCCAGGAATTGGGAACCATCATGCAGTTTGATGTGGATGTAAAAATCCTGATCCTGAATAATGAGTTCCTGGGAATGGTACGTCAGTGGCAACAGCTTTTCCATGATCGCCGGTATTCATTTGTGAATATTACGAGTCCGGATTTTGTACAGGTAGCCAAAGGATATCACATAGATGGCAACAGCGTTCGTGAAAGAAAAGACCTGAAGGAAGCGCTATCAACCATGCTGAACCACAAGGGCGCTTATCTGCTGGAAGTAATGGTAGGTAAGGAAAACAATGTATTCCCAATGGTACCGCAGGGTTGCAGTGTGGCGGAGATTAGACTTAAGTGAGACGTCAGACGTGAGACGTGAAAAGGGAGACGGGAGACGGGGGAATGGAGAAGGGAGAAGGGAAGAGAGATAAATTGATTTCAAAAACAACAAACGATGACCAAACAAGAATTTACCATAACAGTATATACGGAGAACCAGATCGGGTTGCTGAACCGGATCGCCATCATGTTCTCCAGGAGAAAAATCAATGTTGAGAGCCTGAATACTTCGCCCTCTGAAGTGGAGGGAATTCATCGCTTTACTATTGTGATACATGAAACTGAAGAGGTGGTGAAAAAACTGGTGCGCCAGATTGAAAAGCAGGTGGAAGTATTGAAGGCCTACTACAACAATAACGAAGAACTCATCTGGCAGGAACTGGCACTGTATAAAGTATCTACGGATGAGATTGCGGAAAAAGTAAAAGTAGAGCGTCTCTTAAGAGAGTATGGCGCACGTGCCGTAGTAATCCGGAAAGACTATACTGTATTTGAGACAACCGGTCACCGCGAAGAAACCGACAAACTCATCAATGTATTGGAACCATATGGTTTAATCGAGTTTGTGAGAAGTGCACGCGTAGCGATTATTAAAGCGAGCAGTGGATTCCATGAAAAGCTGAGAGAATTTGAAGCGCAGGAACCGAGTGAGGAAGTGGTGGAGAATGAGTATTTGGATAAGCAGGATGAGGTGTTTACCATGTGAGACGTGAGATGTGAGACGTGAGACGAAAAAAATCAATATATAACAAGCAACCGTAAAATTTCTTAATCAATTTAAATCATGGCAAAATTAAATTTCGGAGGAGTTGAGGAGAATGTAGTAACGAGGGAAGAGTTTCCCCTGTCAAAAGCACAGGAAGTATTGAAAAATGAAACCGTAGCAGTAATTGGATACGGTGTTCAGGGTCCTGGTCAGGCATTGAACCAGCGCGACAATGGCATCAATGTTATTGTTGGTCAGCGTAAGAATTCCAAGACCTGGGACAAGGCAATCGCTGATGGATTTGTTCCCGGTGAAACCCTGTTTGAAATTGAAGAAGCGCTGGAGCGTGGCACCATCATCTGTTACCTGCTGAGTGATGCAGCACAGATCGCACTGTGGCCAACGGTGAAAAAACACCTGACTCCAGGGAAAGCCCTTTACTTCTCTCACGGCTTCGGAATTACATTTAATGAGCAAACTGGAATTATTCCTCCTGCTGATGTAGACGTATTCCTGGTAGCTCCGAAAGGAAGTGGTACCTCCCTGCGTCGGATGTTCCTGCAGGGTCGTGGTTTGAACAGCTCTTATGCCATCTACCAGGATGCAACCGGTAAAGCAAAAGACCGTGTAATTGCATTGGGTATTGCTGTAGGAAGCGGTTACCTGTTTGAAACAGATTTCAAAAAAGAAGTATACTCTGATCTGACTGGTGAAAGAGGAACCCTGATGGGTGCTATCCAGGGGATCTTTGCAGCACAATACCAGGTATTGCGTGATAAAGGCCATACTCCTTCTGAAGCATTCAATGAAACGGTGGAAGAATTGACACAATCACTGATGCCACTGGTTGCTGAAAACGGAATGGACTGGATGTACGCCAACTGTTCTACTACTGCTCAGCGTGGTGCACTCGACTGGTGGAAAAAATTCAGAGATGCAACAGCACCTGTATTCAAAGAACTGTACGAAAGCGTGGCAACCGGAAAAGAATCACAGCGTTCTATCGATTCCAACAGTCAGCCCGACTATCGCGAGAAACTGGAAGAAGAACTGAAAGAACTTCGGGAGAGTGAAATGTGGCAGGCTGGTAAAACCGTACGGAGTCTGCGACCGGAAAATCAGGCAAAGTAAAATACGTGAGACGTGAGATGTGAGACGTCAGAAGAACATCTCACATTTCACGTCTCACATTTCACATCTCACTTAAAAATTCATAGTCATTCAAGTTAACTCCATACTCGACTTTCACAAAGCAGCGCATCGCCTGAAGAAGGTGATTAAAAAAACACCGCTGACCTATAACGCCAATTTATCGCGGCGGTATAACTGTCATGTCTACCTGAAAAGGGAAGACCTGCAGGTAGTGAGAAGTTATAAGTTGAGAGGAGCTTACAACATGATGAGCAGCCTGCCGCAGGAACAACTTCGCAAAGGAGTGGTTTGCGCCAGTGCCGGCAACCATGCCCAGGGATTTGCATTCAGTTGCAAACAGCTAAAAGTAAAGGGTGTGGTTTTCATGCCCATCATAACCCCCAATCAGAAAGTCAGCCAGACAAAAATGTTTGGGGAAGACTGGATAGAAGTACGCCTGACCGGAGATACCTTCGACGACTGCGCAACTGCAGCCAAAGCTTATACGGAGGCCAATGAAATGGTATTTATTCCACCCTTTGATGATGAGCGCATCATAGAGGGACAGGGAACAGTAGGCGTTGAAATCCTGGAAGAGCTGAACGATCCAGATTTTGTTTTTATCCCCGTGGGAGGTGGTGGCCTTTCCGCAGGTGTAGGCAAGTATCTCCAGATTTATGCCCCCGCCACTCAAATAATTGGGGTGGAGCCGGAAGGAGCTCCCTCCATGTACCAGGCACTTAAAGCAGGCGAACCTGTAACCCTCGACAACATCGAACGATTTGTGGATGGTGCTGCAGTGAAACGAGTGGGTGAAAAGACCTTCCCCATCTGCCAGGAAGTATTAACGGATATGCTGCTGGTACCGGAAGGAAGGGTTTGCGCGGAAATCCTGAAGCTGTACAACGAGGATGCCATCGTGGTAGAACCTGCCGGAGCCCTCTCGATCGCTGCCCTGGACCAATATGCCGACCAGATACAGGGAAAAAAGGTGGTTTGCATTGTATCCGGCAGCAACAACGATATTGACAGAATGCAGGAAATTAAGGAGAGAGCCCTCCAATACGAGGGACTCAAACATTATTTCCTCATCCGTTTTGCACAGCGCCCCGGCGCATTGAAAGAATTTGTAAATTTTGTCCTGGGACCATCAGATGATATAACCCGGTTCGAATACATCCAGAAACACAACAAAGAAACCGGGCCAGCATTGGTAGGAATAGAACTTAAAAGCCCGACAGATTACCATATCCTGCTGAAAAATATGCAGCAGTACCATATCAATTACACAGAATTGAATAAAGACGATAATCTTTTTGGATACCTCGTCTGAATATTCATATTTTGTTGTATATTCATAGCCTTGCTTGCTGCATATAATTAATTCTGTCTAACAGAAGGTATTTTTTATTGAAAATTTTCTAAACTGCATTATCAACGATGGCAAGCAACCAGGGTTTATACCATCCCTCTTTTGAGCGTGACGCATGTGGGATCGGTTTTGTGGCAAACATCAAGAGCAACAAATCTCATCAAATCATTTCGGATGCACTTACCGTATTGGAAAATATGGAGCATCGGGGTGCCTGCGGCTGTGAAGCCAATACCGGCGATGGCGCTGGTATCATGATCCAGGTACCGCACGAATTTTATTTTGATGAGTGTGTGAAACTGGGATTTCATCTCCCCTCCTTCGGCCGCTATGGTGTAGGTGTTTTATTCTTCCCAAGGGAAATCCGCCTGCGTGAAGAGTGTAGAGATATCTTCAACCGGGCAGCAGAAAAACTCGGACTTGAAATTATTGGTTACCGTAAGGTACCGGTGAATACAGAGGGAATTGGTGCAACCGCCTTAAGTGTGGAACCGGAAATGGAGCATGTATTCATTGCATGTCCGGATCATATCAACAACCCGGATGAGTTCGAACGCAAACTCTTTATCCTGCGTAATTACGCCAGCCATACCATCAACAATACAGTGAAGAAAGATGCTATCGGATTTTACATTGCATCGCTTTCCTACAAAACTGTAGTTTATAAAGGGCAGCTTACCAGTAACCAGGTACGAGGCTATTTCCCCGACCTGAATGACAAAAGACTGGTGAGTGCTTTCGGCCTGGTGCACTCCCGTTTTGCCACCAACACGTTCCCTTCCTGGAAGCTGGCACAGCCTTTCCGCTTTATCGCGCACAATGGTGAAATCAATACAGTGCAGGGTAACCTGAACTGGCTTCGCACCAATGAAAAAGGATTTACATCTCCCTACTTTACCAAGGAGGAAATGGATCTGCTGCTGCCTATCGTAACAGATGGACAATCAGATTCCGCCTGCCTGGATAATATGATCGAATTGCTGACTTTATCAGGTCGTTCATTACCACATGTAATGATGATGCTGATTCCCGAAGCATGGGATGGCAACGAGAGCATGGATCCTGTTAAAAAAGCATTTTATGAGTTCCATGCTTCCTTTATGGAACCCTGGGATGGTCCTGCTTCTATCTCTTTCACAGATGGAAAAATTATTGGTGCTACGCTCGACCGGAATGGTCTTCGCCCCTCCCGCTACTGCGTTACCAATGATGATCGTGTAATCATGGCTTCTGAAACCGGAGCATTGCCAGTGGATCCTTCCATCGTAATAGAAAAGGGTCGTCTGCAGCCAGGTAAGATGTTCGTGGTGGATATGGAACAGGGCCGCATCATCAGTGATACCGAATTAAAAGAACAGATCTGCTCTCAGAAACCTTATGGAGATTGGTTGAATAAATATAAGATCCGCCTGGAAGAATTGCCGGAGCCAAGAGTATTGTTTACTCACCTGGAACACGACCAGGTATTCAAATACCAGAAAGCTTTTGGTTATTCTACGGAAGATCTTGAAACCATCATTGCACCCATGGCAATAGATGGCAAAGAGCCAGTAGGTTCAATGGGTACTGATACCCCACTTGCGATATTAAGTGATCAGCCGCAACACCTCAGCAGTTATTTCAAACAACTGTTTGCTCAGGTAACCAATCCGCCAATTGATCCAATTCGTGAGCGACTGGTAATGTCACTCGCCACCTTTGTAGGTAACAATGGCAACCTGCTGACAGAAGAACCACTGGCCGCGCATAGTGTTGCATTGAAACATCCGGTACTCAACAATCATGAACTGGAAAAAATCAGAAGTATTGATACCGGCGTATTTCAGGCCAAAACCCTGCAATGTTATTTCCGCGCCGATGGCAAACCCGGATCACTGCAGAAAGCATTGGATCGTATCTGCCGCTATGCAGTAGATGCTGCACAGGATGGATTTGAAGTACTGATACTTTCTGACCGTGCGATTGATTCGGATCACGCTCCCATTCCTTCTTTGCTGGCCACTGCAGCGATTCATCATCACCTGATAAGAAAAGGATTACGTGGACAAGTAGGATTGGTAGTAGAAGCCGGCGATGTATGGGAAGTACATCATTTCGCCTGTTTGATTGGATTTGGCGCTACTGCGATTAACCCCTACCTGGCATTGTCCACCATTCGTGATCTGCGACTGAATGGCAAGCTGGAAACCAGCCTGGATCCGGATCAGCTCAAGAAAAATTATATCAAAGCGGTTAATGAAGGACTGTTGAAAGTCTTCTCTAAAATGGGAATCTCTACCCTGCAATCTTACCAGGGTGCACAGATCTTTGAAATTATCGGCCTGAATAAAACAGTAGTTGAAAAATACTTCACCGGTGCCACATCCCGCATTGAAGGAATGGGGCTGGATGAAATCGCAAGAGAAGCATTAGCCAAACATTTCCTTGCGTTCAGTAAAAAAGAAATTCCTGTGGATCGTCTGCCGGTTGGTGGTGTTTACCAATGGAAGCGCAAAGGAGAATTCCATTTATTCAATCCGCAAACCATTCACTTGTTGCAGTATTCAACCAAGATGAATGATTATGCGACTTACAAAAAATATGCGAAGCTGGTAAATGATCAAAGCGTAAAAGCCGCCACACTCAGAAGCCAGTTGCAGTTTAAAACCAATCGTCCGTCTATTTCCATTGACGAAGTTGAACCTGCAGAAAGCATCATGAAACGATTTGCAACTGGAGCAATGAGTTTCGGATCCATTTCACACGAAGCACATTCCACCCTGGCTATTGCGATGAACCGCATTGGTGCTAAATCCAATACCGGAGAAGGTGGTGAAGATGTATTGCGTTATGAGCCCATGGCCAATGGAGACTCCATGCGCAGTGCGATCAAGCAGGTAGCATCCGGTCGTTTTGGTGTGACCAGCTACTACCTCACCATGGCAGATGAATTACAGATTAAAATGGCGCAGGGTGCCAAGCCGGGAGAAGGTGGCCAATTACCCGGACATAAAGTAGATGAATGGATCGGCAAGGTTCGTCACTCTACTCCGGGTGTAGGATTGATTTCACCACCACCGCATCACGATATCTACAGTATCGAAGATCTGGCGCAGCTGATTTATGACCTGAAAAATTCCAACCGTGCGGCACGCATCAGTGTGAAGCTGGTAAGTAAAGCAGGTGTTGGAACCATTGCAGCCGGTGTAGCCAAAGCAAAAGCGGATGTAATTCTGATTGCTGGTCACGATGGCGGAACAGGGGCCTCTCCTATCAGCTCCATCAAACATGCAGGTTTACCCTGGGAACTGGGGTTGGCTGAATCGCACCAGACCCTGCTGAAAAATAAACTCAGGAGTCGCGTGGTATTGCAGGCAGACGGGCAGATGCGTACAGGTCGCGACATCGCGATAGCAACTTTATTAGGTGCGGAAGAATGGGGCATTGCAACTGCAGCACTTGTTGTGGAAGGTTGTATCATGATGCGTAAGTGTCATTTGAATACTTGTCCGGTTGGTGTTGCTACCCAGGACCCCGAGCTCAGAAAACGTTTCACCGGAAATGCGGATCATGTGGTGAATTTCTTCCGCTTTATCACAGAAGATCTGAGAGAGATCATGGCAGAGCTTGGATTCAGAACCATCAATGAAATGGTGGGACAAGTAGATTTCCTGGAAGCAAAAACAGATGTAACACATTGGAAATACAAAGGCCTCGATCTCTCTCCTGTATTGTATAAGGAACCTGCGTCACGTTACACAGGTTTGTACAAAATGGAAGAACAGGATCATGGGTTGAGCAATGTGCTCGACTGGAAATTGCTGGAAGCAGCTAAACCAGCACTGGAAAGCCAGCAGAAAGTATTTGCGGCATTTGATGTGAAGAATACGGATCGTACCATTGGCACCATTCTGTCCAATGAGATTTCGAAGAAGTACAAAGAAGAAGGGTTACCGGACGATACCATTCATTTCAAGTTTACCGGAACAGCCGGACAAAGTTTTGGAGCGTTCAATACAAAAGGAGTAACACTCGAACTGGAAGGAGATGCCAATGATTATTTTGGAAAGGGATTAAGCGGTGCGAAACTGGTGGTATATCCATCTCTGCAGGCAAGTTTTGTTCCGGAGGAAAACATCATCATTGGTAACGTAGCATTTTATGGCGCTACTTCCGGTATTTCATTCATTCGCGGTAAAGCGGGTGAGCGATTTGCGGTAAGAAATTCAGGCGCAACAGCAGTTGTGGAAGGAGTTGGTGATCATGGTTGTGAATACATGACCGGAGGTACAGTTGTGATACTGGGAGACACTGGAAGAAACTTTGCTGCAGGTATGAGTGGAGGAATTGCTTTCATCTACGATGTAAAAGGAAATTTCCCTGATCTCTGTAATAAGGAAATGGTGGACCTGGATCCGGTTGCGGATGAGGATATCGCACAACTAAAAGATTTGTTGCAGCAGCATTATACCTATACCGGAAGTACAGTAGCGCAATTCATCTTAACTGATTTTGAGAACCAGCTGAAGAATTTTGTGAAAGTGTTCCCGAGTGATTACAAGAAAGTGTTGCAAAAGCGCAGGAGCATGGAAGTGAAAAGTGAGAAGTGAGGAAGGGAAGAGGAGACAAAGGAGAAGGGAAGAAAGGAGGAAAAAAATTAATAACAAAACTTAACTGAGAAAGAAATATGGGTAAGCCAACCGGATTTATGGAGTTCACACGGGAGTTGCCAGGCAAGCGACCTGTAGAAGAGCGTGTGAAAGATTACAACGAATTCATCAACCGGTATTCGGATGAGCAGCTGAACAAACAGTCTGCGCGATGCATGAACTGTGGCATTCCTTTTTGTCATAACGGATGCCCTTTAGGAAATGTGATACCCGAATTCAATGATGCCGTGTATCGCAAGAACTGGGAAGAAGCTTATGACATTCTGAAATCCACGAATAATTTCCCGGAGTTTACAGGACGAATTTGTCCGGCTCCTTGTGAAACTGCCTGCGTACTGGGAATTAACCAGCCGGCCATTACGATTGAAGAAATCGAAAAACATATTATTGAAGTCGCCTTTGAAAAAGGACTGGTAAAACCACAGAAGCCAACACTCCGAACAGGTAAAAAAGTTGCTGTGATTGGTTCTGGTCCGGCCGGACTGGCAGCCGCTGCACAACTGAACTATGCAGGTCACCAAGTAACTGTATACGAGCGGGATGAAAAGCCAGGTGGGCTCTTACGGTATGGCATACCCGATTTTAAACTGGAGAAATGGGTTGTAGAGCGCCGGGTGGCATTACTGGAGGAGGAAGGTGTTGTATTTAAATGTCATTCCAATGTGGGAGTGAATGTACGCGTGAATGATTTGTTGAGAGAGTACCACGCAATTGTACTGGCAGGCGGATCAACTGTGCCTCGTGACCTTGCGATTCCTGGTCGCGATTTAAACGGCGTTCATTTTGCGATGGACTTTCTGAAGCAGCAGAACAAACGCAATTATCAGTCGGATCCCCTCGCATTCAAAGAAATTGAAAGTAACGTTGTTGGAGAAAACATCCTGACCACCGGGAAAAATGTAGTTGTAATCGGTGGTGGAGATACGGGTAGTGACTGTGTAGGTACATCCAATCGCCAGGGTGCTGTTTCAGTAACACAATTTGAACTGTTACCAAAACCTCCTGCTCAAAGAACGGATTTCATGCCCTGGCCAAGTTATCCGATGGTATTGAAAACCTCCACCTCCCATGAAGAAGGTTGTGAACGCCATTGGGCGATTGCCACCAAATCCTTTATTGGTGATGAACAGGGAAACCTGAAAGCGTTGCAGATAGTTGACCTGGAATGGAGTTCCGGAGCAGATGGGCGCCCCTCTCAGTTTAAGGAAGTAGCAGGAAGTGTTCGGGAAATCCCCTGTGAAAGAGCATTCCTCGCTATGGGATTCCTACACCCGCAGCATAAAGGATTATTGGAAGAATTGGGTGTTGACCTGGATGAAAGAGGTAATGTAAGAGCAGGAGAAAAATCCTTCCAAACCAATATTCCCAAAGTTTTTACTGCTGGTGATATGCGGAGGGGACAAAGCCTGGTGGTTTGGGCGATCAGTGAAGGAAGGGAATGTGCCCGTAAAGTGGATGAATACCTGATGGGGCAATCTGTACTGGAAACCAAGGATGCAATGTTATCCATGGCACTCTAACATATTATATTTTTTATCATATTTAATAAAAAGCGGCTTTTGGCCGCTTTTTTTATTTACCGACCGGAATAAAACAAAATTTAACCCAAAGGATAAAATTCTATTAACCTGGATTACAGCGATTTCCTGAAAAACATTAATCGATTCATATCTAATTGAATATCAATTGTTATAAACAAAATATTCAGCATACCCTAGCTTCTTCTTTGAAGAGCCTCTTCCAGGGAATCAGATATAACATTATATTTATTTATATGTGTATATATTAGAGCATTTCTAATCGGTTTTATCACTACTTTAGAAAAATAATTTATAGTTACTATTTTTTTAATGCAATTAAAACCAACTGAAATGAGTAAACTGACGATCAAACAGGTAGCCCCCTTTCTGATTTTGGCTGCTGTTTCTGTAGCGGCGCTCTTTGCCCCAACCGTTGCAGATTTCGCTGACCCCGACAAGGTTTATAATGGGGCAGATATTGCCTGGATCCTGGTAGCCTCAGCCCTGGTATTTCTTATGACACCCGGACTTGCATTTTTTTATGGCGGAATGGTACACAGGAAGAATGTAATCTCCACTATGATTAAAAGTGTGGTAGCAGCAGGAGTTGTTAGTGTTTTATGGGTGTTTTTTGGATACAGCCTTTGCTTCGGAGAATCTATCGGAGGTTTTATTGGTAATCCTTTTACCCATATGTTCTGGAAAGGCGTTAACAGTGGTGAACCGGTTGGTGGCATCCCCAAATCCCTGTTTGCGGTATTCCAGCTGATGTTTGCGATCATCACACCGGGACTCGTAGTAGGAGCTGTGGCTGAAAGAATCCGCTTCACTTCCTATATCTTATTTATTGTACTGTTCGCTGTTTTAGTATATGCACCTCTCGCACACATGAGCTGGCATGCAGATGGGTTCCTCCTGAAAATGGGAGCACTTGACTTTGCCGGTGGTACAGTAGTACATATTTCTGCCGGTTGTGCAGCATTGGCAGGTGCACTGGTATTAAAGCGTCGCCAGGTACACATGGAACATAAAGAAATTCCTCCTGCAAATATCCCTTATGTATTAATCGGAACCGGTTTGCTGTGGTTCGGCTGGTTTGGTTTCAATGCAGGTTCTGCACTGGGTGCTAATGCGCTGGCAGTTTCTGCTTTCATTACTACAAATGTTGCAGCAGGTGCAGCCGGTTGTAGCTGGATGTTCTTTGATGTAATGCGTGGCAAAAAACCATCTGTTATCGGTTTCTGTATTGGTGCAGTGGTTGGCCTGGTTGCCATCACGCCCGCTGCCGGATTTGTAGCTATTCCACAAAGTATTTTCATTGGCGTGGTAGCTGCCCTGATTTCAAATCTGGCTGTTTATTACAAGCAAAAATCTTCCCTGGATGATACACTGGATGTATTCCCTTGTCACGGTATTGGTGGTATGGTAGGTATGCTGATGACTGGTATTTTCGCCACAACAGCAGTAAACAGTGCGGGCCAGGATGGTCTGTTCTACGGAAATGCAGCCTTCTTCCTGACTCAGTTGAAAGCCATGCTGATAGCAGTAGGATACAGCTTTGTAGTTTCTTATGCGATATTCAAATTCATCAATTTCCTGTTGCCATTGCGGGTTAGTTCTGAAGAAGAAGAACTTGGACTGGATGAAACCCAGCACAATGAAAAATACCTGCAGGGAACATTGCTGGTTCACAATAACGGCAAATTGAAAGAAGAAGAGCTTTCTGAAATTTAATAACCAACCAAAACTAACTGCACTCTCCACTTTTGGGCCAGGCAGTAAACGAGAAAAAGGTACAGCATATTGACAAACTTCTGATACAAGTTTATCGCCGTACCCTTTCCCTTAACACTTAAAATGTTTCACAATGTTACAAAAATTATTGGCAACAGGCATTGCGCTATCCTGTATAACAATTAGCCATGCCCAGACTGCCGAATCAACCCAAACAACCAGCACCGCGGAAGCGGCTGCCACCCCACCCGAAGAAAAAAAACCATTGATCAGCTTTTCCGGATCCGCTGATGTTTACTACCGATATGATTTTGGAAAACAGGCCGGTAACAATCGTACCAGCTTTACCAATACACATAACAGTTTCGCGCTTGGTATGGCCAGCCTGAAAGCTGAACACCAGGGCGATAAGATCGGCGTTGTGCTGGATCTTGGTTTTGGCCCACGCGCCAAGGAATTCACCTATGCAGACGAAGGTATTACCCAGGCTATTAAACAGCTCTATGTCAGCTATGCTCCAACCGATTGGTTGAAGTTTACTGCAGGTACCTGGGCAACCCATGTTGGATATGAACTCGTTGATCCACAACTGAACCGGAACTACAGCATGTCTTACATGTTTTCCAACGGTCCGTTCTCTCATACCGGTCTGAAAGCAGAAGTATCAAAAGGGAAGAGCGGATTCATGCTTGGTATCTCCAACGCTACAGATTATCGCATTCCTCCAACTGACCAAATCAACCGGAAATTCATCCTTGCCCAGTATAGTTTCGCAGCAAGTGATAACCTGAAATTCTACCTGAATTATGTAGGTGGCAAAAATCCGGACACCTCTAAAACCAACCAGTTCGACCTTGTGATGACAGCCAGTATTTCGGATGCCTTCAGTATCGGTTACAATGGTACGGTTAACACTACCAAAACCTGGGATGGCGCTAAAAATGAATCCGGAAAATCCTGGTGGGGATCCGCCCTCTATTTAAACCTCGACCCTAAACCCTGGTTTGGCCTGACGTTGAGAGGCGAATACTTCAGTGATAAGAATCAGTTCAAGATTCCAACTGCAGGACCAGATGGAGCCAGCCTTTTTGCCACTACCCTATCAGCCAATTTCAAAGTAGGCGGACTGACATTCATTCCAGAATTCAGGGTTGAAAATGCTTCAGAAGAAATTTATGCAGACGCAAATGGTACCGGTAAAAAATCAGCAGGCAGTTTCCTGCTGGCCGCTATCTATAGCTTCTAACCACTGTTTCACATATGGCAAGCAATCGTTGATCGTCCCCCGTTTCTACGGGGGACTCTTTTTTTACTAGTTGAGGAACATTTCATCTACCAGTAAAAGATATCGGTTCTTCCCTTTTTGATAAGGCCGGGCAATAATCTTGAGATAAGAAACCTGCTTCATGGGCATCTCTTTTTGTACCAATTTTAAAGACGGCTTTTCTCCCTTGAGTGGTAAAGGAGCAGTGATTTTTGTAAGTAGTTTAGGAGATTCAGCCCCCGCAGCGCCCCACACTTCTACAACAGCCGGAGGGTAAATGCCGGTAGCTTCTTCCACCATATAATGCAATCCAACCGAAGTCAAAGGAATGGCTTGATCAAACCTTGCTTCCAGCACCAAATCATTATTTCGCACTCCCGCCCAGTAATTCGCCCAGGCAGGATTATTGGCGCCAATCGCTCCCAGCTTCCGGTTAAAAAATGTTTCCGCTCCCTCAGCCTGGTGAACATCATTGAGTTTGCTAAGTAAACGAACACTATCCGGAATAAATGAATTCTTCAAAAAGTCAAATGTTGCCACCTCACTGGAATACCATCCAGGCTTGAATACTTTTGCTTTTATCGTTGTATGTTGTTGCAGTATGGTATTTCCATCAAATATTGGAGAGCGTATACTGTCAGGCTCTGAGCCATCCATGGTATAACGGATCGTTACTCCTTTTACCGGATGATACAACTCCAGCGGTAATGCTTTAGGGAAAACCATCTCCTGATTCCTGACCTGGGGCGGATTTAATTTCAACGTATCCACTCCTGTGTCAATAAAGCCTTCCACTATATTGATTTTTGGAAAGTTTTTCTTCAGACTGATCACATCTTCCGGATTTACTGCTGTATTCCAGATAGCAATAGATTGCAATGCTTTGAAACCAGGAAGATAATTGGTAAGCGCTGCATGGCTGATCTTTGTCCCCGATATCGCCAATGAACGCAACTGTGGCAATGCAGCCAGTGTTGCCAATCCCGCATCCGTTATATCTGTAAAATTCAAATCCAGCTTGCGAAGATTTTGAAACTGTTGTAAGGCAGACAGATCGGCATCTTTTACCGGAAGTTTATTGAGATTGATGGAAATCACCTGCTTACGAATGGAGGATAATTCCTGCAGGTGTTTTACTGTATACTTGTTCCGATTATACAAGGCAACTTCCAAAGCAGGAGTTTCGCGATCAACTGGTTTAATTGAGCGGTCAAAATTATTGAGTTGCGTGATCGTGTTCTCATCTGCAGCAGCAAAATCAAATTGTTCAGCCAATTGACCGGATGGTTGTAAAAGCGACTGCGCGAGTATGCGCAATGAATCAGTCTCGGGAAGCTCCATCAGCCTGCTATGAAAACTGGCATCTCCATCAATCCACCTGGTTAACAACTCAACTTCTACTGGTGTCAATTGCGGCTTTCCCTGAGGCGGCATGTGCTTTTTTTCTTCCAGTGGAAGATGAACCCGCTCCAACAATAAACTGAGATCTGAATTACCCGGAATAAAAAGCCTGCCCGTTTTTCCACCTTTCAACATGGCCAGGGTATCAGTGAGGTTGAGAGCACCCTTCATCTTCTGCACACTGTGGCAACTTGCACATTTTTGTTGCAGAATGGGCTGAATGACATGCGCATAAACAATGGCCTCCTCCAACACAACGGGAGCCTCTTTCTTTTGAGCAAGTATCGGTTCCAGAATAAAATTTTCACCATGCGAGAGGCTGGCACCATAATGGCCGGTTATCCAAAGAGCCGGTACTATCAAAAGAGAACCAAGCCATTTTGTAACAACTGGTTTTTGTTTCCTTGTACTCAACCAGTACAATCCTGCTCCGCAATAAAACAGTAGGGCGCCACTCCACTTGTGCCAGTTGAGCGCTTCACCGGTATATCCCTCTTCCTTTGATAAAAACAATCCCATGATCACCGTTATACCGGAAAGCAGGCTCCCCCATAATAAAAAAGCCTGGGCCATTTCAAGACTTCGGGGCATCCATAATAGCAGCAATGCAACTACCAGCAGCACGATTGGAAAATGTAAGAGCATGGGATGCATCCTGCCAACCGGCTGCAGCCAGTAAGGAATCTCCAGGTATTGTTCAAATAACAACAGAAAGCTGGCAAGAAGCAGAACCGCCAGCAAACATTGTTCGGTTACCAGCCTGATTTTTGAGTACCACTGCATAAGGAGGATTAACTAATGATGTTTCGAACTACTTCTCCGGAAATATCGGTTAAGCGGTACCGGCGACCAAGATGTTTGAAGATTAGTTTTTTATGATCGAGGCCCATTTGATTCAGAACGGTTGCCTGAAAATCATGCACGTGAACAGGGTCCTTAATGATGTTATATCCAAGTTCATCCGTTTCACCATAAACAATGCCTGGTTTAATACCACCACCTGCCATCCAGATACTGTAGCAACGGGGATGATGATCACGACCATAATTATCCTTTGTCAGCTCTCCCTGGGTATAACTGGTTCGCCCGAATTCTCCACCCCAAATTACAAGGGTCTCATCCAGCAATCCCCTTTGTTTTAAATCCATCACCAGAGCAGCAGATGCCTGATCTACATCTTTGGCTTGTTGTGCAATTTCATAGGGAAGATTGCCATGCTGATCCCATCCCTGGTGATACAGCTGAACAAAGCGGACCCCATTCTCTGAAAGTTTGCGAGCCAGGAGACAATTCGCAGCAAAGGTTCCCGGTACGAGGCAATCAGGACCATAGAGCTTTACAATACTCTCCGGCTCTTTTGAGATATCCATCACTTCAGGAATAGCTGTTTGCATCCGGTAAGCCATTTCATATTGCTGAATGCGGCTGGCGATTTCAGGATCACCAAATTCCAGGTAGGATTTTTCATTCAATTCCGCAATCTGGTCAAGCATGATGCGTCGGGATTCCCTGCTCATACCATCCTGGTCGCGCAGATATAGAACCGGATCCTCCCCTTTGCTGAATTGCACCCCCTGGTGAACAGAATCCAGAAATCCATTGGACCACAATTTGGAATACACACCCTGACCATTGCCCACGCCACGGGATAGCAATACGGTAAATGCAGGCAGGTTGTTGTTTTCATTCCCCAATCCATAACTCAACCAGGCGCCCATACTGGGACGATTCCCCTGTTGCGCGCCGGTTTGAAGAAAGGTAAGTGCAGGATCATGATTGATTGCTTCGGTATACATCGATTTAATGATACACAACTCGTCTGCAATCTTAGCAGTATACGGCATCAGGTCACTTATCCAGGCACCTGATTGACCATATTGCTTAAAGTCTACGAAGGAGCCTACCAGCGGAAAGGCTGATTGGTTAGCTGTCATTCCGGTCAGGCGCTGTTTACCTCTCACAGATGGAGGAATCTCCTGTCCATGCATTTCACGCAGCTTAGGCTTGTAGTCGAACAGTTCCTGTTGAGAGGGTGCTCCATTTTGAAACAAATAGATGATCCGTTTGGCTTTTGGAGCAAAGTGCGGAACTCCTGGTGCCCATCCTTCCTCAGCACCAGCACCTGATAACAAATCAGGCATCAGCAGTGATCCCAGTGCCATACTACCAACACCGATACTCATGGCAGATAAAAAACGCCGCCTGTTCCAACTGAACCCATGTTCTATGATTTCTTTATCCATTGCGCTGTATTGATTATCTCCTAATCAGGATTTGGTTATGGTTTCTTCTAGGTTATAGATAGCTGTTATAACCCGCATCAGGGAAGCGATCTCGAGGATGTCAGCTTGCTGCGGCAGGGGGCTTTCTCCCACCCGGATCATTTTCTGAGCGGTTGATTTGTCCATTGTTGTTCGCTCCTGCTGATAATAATTCACGAGTACCTCAGTTTCTTTTGCATCCGGATTCCGGCATACAATTCTTCTGAAAGCCTGCTTGATTTTTGCCTCGGGTGCTCCTGCTTCCTGTTGCAGTTTAGTTGCCAGTACCCGGGCAGCCTCCAATACAGTTGGGTCATTCAACATAACCAGTGCCTGCAACGGAGTGTTGGTGCGAAGTCTTTTTACCTCGCAGATATCCCGGTTGCTCGCATCAAAAATAGACAAGGCAGGAGGAGGTACCGTACGTTTAATCAGTGTATACATCCCTCTCCTGTAAAGCGCTGCACCATGATCCTGCGTGTAAATCGAAAGTAAACCACGACCGGAGGTAGCTCCTTCCCACAATCCTGCAGGCTGATAAGGTTTCACACTTGGTCCGCCTATTTCAGGATTCAGCAACCCACTGCTCGACAATACCAGGTCGCGGATGAACTCAGCATGTATCCTATACCTGGGCCCACGGGAGAGATAGATATTCTCCGGGTCTTTCGCCAGCTTTTCTTTGGATACAATTGCAGATTGGCGGTAAGTGGCAGATGTTACCATCAGCTTTACCAGTCTTTTTATATCCCAGTTATGTTCCCTGAAATCCACTGCCAGCCAGTCCAGCAATGCGGGATGAGAAGGCAGATCTCCCTGCATCCCGAAATCACCAGAGGTTTTGACAAGTCCTCTTCCAAAAAACTCCTGCCATAACAGGTTAACATATACTCTTGACGTAAGCGGATGCTTTGGATCAAAGAGCCATTTGGCCAATCCCAGTCTGTTTTTGGGGTAGCTGTTATCGAATGGAAGAATGGATACCGGAGTTGCGGGCTCTACTTTTTCACCCGGAGCATCATACTCACCGCGATGCAGCACAAAAGTTGGACGTATGGTATCCAGTTCGCCCATCACAGAAACGATCATTTTGCCCGTATCTGTTTTGTTGATGAACTGAAGCATGTTGGTAACATCCGCATTGGTGATTTGCATCATGGGTTTCTTGGCATAGGTTTCCGGTCCGCCTATCACCGACTCAATTCCTTCTTCCCGGATATTGTTGAAAAAGGAGTAGAGCTGAAAGTATTCCTTTTGGGAAAAAGGATCGTATTTATGATCATGGCAGCGGGCACATTCCATCGTAACGCCCAGTATTCCTTTACCGAGCAAATCAGTACGATCGCTAACATACATAACCCTGTATTCTTCCGGGATCACACCACCTTCTTCGGTAATCTTATGATTGCGATTGAATGCAGTAGCAAGCAGTTGTTCCATGGAAGCATCGGGCAGCAGATCGCCTGCCAGTTGCCAGGTTACAAATTCATTATAAGGTTTATTTTCATTGAACGCATGGATCACCCAATCACGCCAGGGCCATTGGGTGCGATACCCATCATCCTGGTATCCATGTGAATCAGCATACCGTGCAAGGTCGAGCCAGTGCAGGGCCATTTTTTCACCATAAGCAGGAAGTGCTAATAACTGATCTACCATCCGCTCATAGGCATCCGGTCTTGTATCTGCAAGAAAAGCATCCATCAGTTCAACGCTGGGAGGAAGACCGGTGAGATCCAGGCAAAGCCTTTTAAGCAGTCTTTCTTTGTCGGCCGGTTCATTTGGTGAGAATCCCTTTGCCTCCATTGCAGCCAGGGTGAAAAAATCAATTTCATTAATCGGCCAGGCGGACTTTTTAATGGCAGGCGGGGCCTGTTTGCGCGGAGCAACAAAAGCCCAGTGATCTTCATAGCGTGCGCCCTGCTTAATCCATTTTTTTATGATGGCAATTTCCTGGCTGGTCAAACTCAGGTTCGAATACAGGGGAGGCATCAGCAGGGAAGTATCCTGCGTGGTTATTCTCAAAAAAGCATCGGATTCATCAGGTTTTCCAGGCACCCAGGCATGTGCAGATGGATTGTCCTGGAGTGCCTTAAACGCACTGTCTTCGATATCCAGTCGTAATCCGGCTTCTCTTTTATTGGCATCCGGGCCATGACAACTGAAGCATTTATCAGACAGTATAGGTCTTACATCAAAATTATAGCTAACGGAATCCGGAATTACGGAAGCTGTTTGCATACTAGTGTTGTCACAGGAATACAGCAACCCACCAACCAGCAAAAACAGCAATACGGGAATGAAAACGTTTCTTCTCAGAATCATTTGGCAGCAACGGTTTAGTCAAATTATCGTGTGAGAAATTACTGCTTTCCTGAAGTTACGGCATCCTGTTCTATCCTGAGAGCATGGAACGGGAGACAAAGGAAACGGGAAACAAAGGAGGCAGGAGACAAAGGAGAATGGAAACAAAGGAGGCAGGAGACAAAGGAAACGGGAAACAAAGGAGACTGAGCCAATTATACTGGTTTTTGAGCCAATTATGGGCTATTGTGAGCCAATTATGGCAGATTTTGGGGCAAATTTGGAGTAAAATGAGCCAATTCAGACATTGTATGAGCCAATTCCCCAATGCCCTAAAAACAGAAGCTATCGCCTTGTATTTCAGTAACAGCGGGCTTTTCAGGAAAAATAATGTACAGGGCAGGCTGCGCTTTCGATCAAATTTTTTTAATTTATCCTACGCCATCCTACGTGATCCTACGTCTTCCCAGGTATTTCATTTGACCCAGCTTCAGCCCAGATACGTCCCACCACCGGTGCTCCTATACTCCCTCCCCCCTCTTCCTTTCCTCCCTTCTCCTTTGCCCCCCGCCTCCTTTGCCACCCCGTCCATGTTTTCACGTTTCACTTTTCACATTTTTCACTTCTCACGTTTCACGTTTCACGTTTCACTTTCCTTACGCCGAATTCCTACCCGCATTAATAATACCAAAGGAACAACGCATCACCAGCTTTTCATACGTAGTTTTCATGCCTGCAGCAGGATCATGCGGACTGCCGGCTTCCAACTCACGCACACGGGTAATCGCATATTGCTGTATGGTTGTAAGGGGTAAAACAATACGTTCCCGCATGGAAACCGATAATTGTTCCACCGGATAATCAGCCATCAGTTCCGTATTACCTGAAAGGAGCAACACATATTTTCGGGTGAGTTCGTATTCGCTGTAGATCATATGCCAGATCTCTCCAAACTCTTTGTGATCGGCAAGGTGACTGGTAAGCGGGAAATAACATTTCAGCATGGCCATCTCACAGTTATCAATAAGCGTTTTAAAGAAAAGGGAGTGCTGGTACATCTCTTTTACTTTCTTCCATTCGCCGCGTTCTTCAGCCAGTTTCAATGCAGTACCCACACCGTAATATCCTGTCACATTCTGCTTTAGCTGACTCCAGGCACCGACAAAGGGAATAGCGCGCAGATCACTTAAACTCAGCCGGGTTGCAGATCCGCGTTTGGCTGGCCTGGATCCGATATTGGTAGCAGCATAAAAACGCAATGCACTTGCATGCGAAAGATATTCCAGGAATGTCGGATGATTCTTCAGTGCCGAGTAGGCATTAAATCCATCATTAGCAAGCTGCAATAACAATGCTTCCTGTCCCTGATCCAGGGTTGCCCGGGTTGAATGTTTAGCAGCGGCCGACAGTCCGGCATTCAGCAATTGTTCCATGTTAAACTGTGCCGCATCAATAGTTCCGAAATTGGAACTGATGGTTTGTCCCTGTATGGTCAACTGAATTTCCTTACTGGAAACATCCTTGCCCATCGAAGCATAGAACTTATGTGTTTTGCCACCACCTCTTGCAGGCGGACCACCTCTGCCATCAAAGAACAAGACATCCAATCCGTATTTTGCAGACAATGCAGTCAGTTCTTTTTTAGCCTGTAAGATGCTGAAGTTAGCCATGAGGTATCCGCCATCCTTGGTGCCATCCGAAAAACCAAGCATGATGGTTTGTTTATCTCCTCTCCTTTTCAGGTGCTCACGATAAACCGGAAGCTGGTATAAGGCATCCATGATAGCACCTGCCTGCAGTAAATCTTCAATCGTTTCAAACAGCGGAACGATGTCCACTGTCAACTCTTCTTTTTTCCAGCCACCGAGCAAAAACAGTCCGAATACTTCCATCACATTGGCAGCGCTGGTACAATGACTGATGATATAGCGATGACAACCAATTTCTCCATTCTCCTGCTGAATGCGGGCGATCGCTTTTACAGAAGCAAGCGTATCGGCATGTACAGCTTCCCTGAATGTTGGATCAGTTGCCAGTGCAGGCAATTTACTGAGTTGATCCAGGCGTTCCTCTGGTGTGAGACTACTGTACAATCCGGAAAATATGTTACCAGATTGAGAGATCACTTCAAAGAAGGATTCATGAACAGAGCTATCCTGCCGAACATCCAGCGATGCATAGAATAAACCAAAGGCCCGGATCTTTTGAATGAGGTTATCAATCCGGTCGGCGAATAAACCATTGTGTTGTAAAACGATGGTATCCCTCACCTGCTGCAATTGACGGATCATCGAATCTGCACTCAGGCTGCGCGATGGCTGCTCACCAAATACCTCGTTGTACAACTGCTTTTCCAGATCCCCAATCAACTGATCGGTTTCTTTAAACGTGAGTCTTCTTTTCAGTCGCCGTACATCCAGGTAATATTGTTTGATGATACTCGAACGAAGGGCGGCAGCTACCTGGATGGTAGTGTCTGCCGTAACAAAAGGGTTACCATCGCGATCTCCGCCAGGCCAGAAACCCATTTGAAGCAAGGGTTGATTATTATTCACTTTGCCGGCCAGTTCGCTATCGGCATAGGATAAAATTTTACCAACAGCAGGATAAAAAACATTATCCAGGTACCAGATCAGGCTCATCGCCTCATCAAATGGAGTGGGCTTCTGTTTTTTAAAGAAAGGGGTTTTCCCTAATTGCTGCAGATAACTATTTACGAGAGAGGTATTATTCTCCTGCAAGGCCTTGGCCAGGTCATGAATAATTCCAAGAACAGAGCCCGGATAAAACTGAGTTGGATGCGCGGTTAATACCATGCGCACACAGAATGGATTTTTTTCCAGCTGGCTGGTATCCAGATCCGGCTGCTGTAAAAAAGAGGCGAGTTGTTTCAGCGTACCCGGACCGGAAAAATCATTGATCTTACTGAATGCGGCATCTTCCAGCGCATCAAAAAGCACTACCTGTCTTTCCACATACTGCACAAAGCGAAAAAGTAAATCTGCTTTTTCCTGTTCCGTTCTGAAACTGGTGTGGCTTGCAAAAAAATCATCCAGAATCTGTAAAGGAGTCTTTTTCTTTTTATAACCTTCTTCACAAACATTCAGCAGAACCGAAAGCAGGATGCCGGTCTTTTCAATCCGGTGAAACGGCAATGAAGTAAAGAGACTGTTGTACAATTGAAACTTCAGCGCAACTTCACTTTTAAATTGTTGAAGGGCTGCCGGGTCAATTTTGGCCATATGGGGTAATTTATTCGTTGTTAAGGGCAGCAATCGGGCCATGAATATACCAAAACAGTTGCACTTTGACCGTTGGTAAAACAGATCAAAAAAAATTTAAAACTAACGCTTGTTATAAAAATTGGCTGTGGTAATTTCATGCTCGATTCATGGCATTCATTTCTACATACACAACTACTACCACTACTATTACAACCCGCTAAGGGTTGTACATTACCATATTATGCCATGGGCCTTCGGGCTGTTTTTTCCAGGAATTATCAGTTCAATTATTCAGATTCTTTATCATCATTATCCATTTTATGCAGGTATTAAAATTCGGCGGCACATCTGTTGGCAGTCCGGAAGCAATTCAGAATGTTATCTCCATCGTTTCAGAAAAAATCAAAAAGAATAAAGTAATCACGGTAGTATCGGCTTTTGGTGGAACCACAGACCTGCTCCTGCAATGCGGGCAAATGGCTGCAAGCGGGGATGAGGCTTACAAGGAACTGATCCAGAAAATTACTACCAGGCATCTGGATGCGGTGAAACAACTCATACCGGTTCAGCAGCAGAGCAGTTACCTGAGTGCAGTCAAAAAGAGCTGCAATGAAGTAGAAGATCTTTGTAATGGAATTTTTCTGTTGGGAGAAACTACGGCCCGTACGAAAGATAAACTGGTGAGTTATGGTGAACTCATCTCTTCCCAGAT
Source organism: Flavihumibacter fluminis (assembly GCF_021491375.1). Lineage (GTDB taxonomy): Bacteria > Bacteroidota > Bacteroidia > Chitinophagales > Chitinophagaceae > Flavihumibacter > Flavihumibacter fluminis. The sequence goes on along the minus strand of NZ_JAKEVY010000002.1, from coordinate 396,305 downwards.
CATAACGGCGGCATTTCAGGCAGCGGGAGTTGCTACCACCTGGTGGGACAGCCGAAAACTGATTCGTACCAATGCACAATATGGAAATGCGATTGTTGATTTCAAAACAACAGAAGCGCAATTGAAAACTGCAGCAGAAGAGGTAAGTGGCAATCATATTGTAATGCCTGGATTCATCGCCTCCAGCGCAGAAGGAATAACCACTACACTGGGCCGGGGCGGTTCCGATTATACAGCTGCCATTGCAGCAGCCTGCCTGGATGCTGAATCACTTGAAATCTGGACAGATGTAAGTGGTATGATGACAGCTGATCCGCGCTGGGTACCCAATGCCAGGGTGATACCAACCATCTCTTACCAGGAAGCCATGGAGTTATCTCATTTCGGCGCGAAGGTGATTTATCCGCCTACTATCCAGCCGGTAATGAACAAACAGATTCCGATATGGATTAAAAATACTTTTGCAGCAGCTGATACAGGAACCCTGATTCAACAGGAAGGATATCGCAACGGCTCACCTGTAAGAGGCATATCAAGCATCAACAAATTAGCCTTACTGAGCCTCGAAGGAAGCGGCATGGTGGGAGTACCGGGCTTTTCACGCAGGTTGTTTGAAGCCTTGTCGGCACAGCAAATCAATGTAATTCTGATAACGCAGGGATCCTCTGAACATTCCATTTGCGTAGGAGTAGATGAAGCTGCTGCAGAACTGGCGAAAGAAGCTGTAGATGCAGCATTCGCGCCGGAGATCAGTTTGCAGAAAGTGGATCCACTTGAAATTGAAAAAGGATTATCCATTGTTGCATTGGTGGGAGAACAAATGAAGAGTCATCCTGGTATCAGTGGTAAACTCTTTGGCGCTCTCGGTCGCAACGGGGTGAATGTTCGGGCCATTGCACAAGGTTCTTCCGAGCGGAATATTTCGGCTGTAATTGCAACATCAGATGTAAAGAAAGCTATCAACTTACTGCATGAAGAATTCTTTGAAACCAGTCTCAAGCAGGTGAACCTCTTCATCAGTGGTGTTGGCAATGTGGGTAGTCGTTTGCTGCAACAGTTACATCAGCAACAACAATATCTGCTGCATCATAATAAGCTGCAATTGAGAGTAGTTGGATTGGCCAACAGTAAGAAAATCGCGTTTAGCGAGGATGCGATTGACTTATCCAACTGGAAAGCATTTCTTGATAATGGAAAAGAAGCAAGCATACATGAATTTGTAGATGGCATACTGGAACGCAACCTGAGAAATACCGTATTTGTAGATATCACTGCCAGCAAGGAAGTGGCCGGCGTTTATCCCAGGCTGTTAGAAAAGAGTTGTGCGGTAGTTGCCTGCAATAAAATTGCCTGCTCTTCTCCGTATGTATATTACCGTGAGTTGAAAGAAAAAGCAAGAGTAAACAATACAGGATTTCTCTTTGAAACCAATGTGGGCGCAGGCTTACCGGTAATTGGCACACTGAACGACCTGGTGAGAAGCGGTGACAAAATCAAACGGATTGAGGCTGTACTGAGTGGAACACTGAATTACGTATTCAATCATTATGATGGATCAAGACCATTTGCGGAAGTAGTTCGCCAGGCACAGAATGAAGGTTATACCGAGCCGGATCCGCGCCTTGATCTGAGTGGAACCGATGTGATGCGTAAGATCATGATCCTTGCAAGAGAAGCGGGAGAGCAACTGGAAATGGATGCGATCACCAATCATCGTTTCCTGCCGGCTTCCTGTATGGAAGGTTCTGTTGAAGATTTTTATGCCAGCATGTTAAAGGAAGAAGATCATTTCCGGAACATCTATGAGGAAGCCAATAAAAATGGAAACAAACTCAAATTTGTGGCGGCCTTTCATAATGGTAAAGCGGAAGTTGGCTTGCAGCAGATAAGTCCGGGTCATGATTTGTATCATCTCTATGGCAAGGATAACATCGTATTATTCTATACCGAAAGATATCCTGAGCAACCGATGGTGATCAAAGGAGCGGGAGCAGGTGCAGATGTAACAGCCTCCGGCGTATTTGCTGATATTTTAAGAGCTACTCTAACCTGAGAAATCCATTCAGATGCAAACTAACCTTAACATACAACCGCTTTTTGATACGGAGATTGAAGTGCTTTGTCCGGCTACTGTAGCCAACCTGGTATGTGGATTTGATATCCTCGGGATGGCATTACAGGATCCTTCGGATCGAATCCGAATGCGACTAAGCAAGGAACCGGGTATCCGGATTCAGCACACCGATGAATACAAACTACCAACGGAACCGGCACAGAATGTAGCCGGTGCCGCATTGCTGGATCTTTTACAGGCCATTCCTGAACCTGTTGGAATTGAGATTAGCATCACCAAAGAAATTAAGCCCGGCAGTGGGCTGGGTTCCAGTGCTGCCAGTGCTGCCGGAGCAGTGGTAGGTGCGAACTACCTGCTTGGAAAACCTTTCTCTGATGAAGACCTGGTACGTTTTGCCATGGCAGGTGAAAAGGTGGCGAGTGGTGTGAAACATGCCGACAATATCACGCCCTGTATCCTGGGTGGGGTAACCCTTATACGCTCTATTTTCCCGCTGGATATCATTGGCTTGTCGGCCCCGCCCTTACAGGTTACAGTAGTGCATCCCCAGATTGAAGTACGGACCTCCGATGCCAGGCAGATACTGAGAAAAGAGGTCTTACTGAAAGATGCCATCCGGCAGTGGGGCAATATAGCCGGACTGGTAGCAGGCTTTTTGAAAGAAGACTATGAGTTGATTGGAAGATCGCTGGAGGATGTGATCATTGAACCGGTTCGAAGCATCCTGATACCTGGCTTTGATGAAGTAAAACAACGCTCTAAAGCAGCCGGTGCATTGGGAGGGGGAATCAGTGGTTCGGGACCGTCAATTTTCATGCTCAGCAAAGAAGCGGCAACCGCCAACAGTATTGCAGAGATCATGAAGCAGGTATATACCCAGTTAGGAATAGAATCCAAAGTATATGTTACCTCAATTAATTCAAAGGGTTGTGAGGTACGGATCACGGGATAAAGGAGGAAAGGGGGAAAGGAAGAGGGAACGTGAGACGTGAGAAGTGAGACGTGAGACAATTCATAATTCATAATTCTAAATTCATAATTGTTGCATTACTATAGTTTACAGCATACAGCGCCGAGGGTTGATTTCAGGACGGCTACCATACAGGGACAGGCGCCTGACGGGGGCTTGTATTTTCCGGAAAGCATTCCGCAGTTACCGGCATCCATCCTTAACAACTTAGCCGGATTATCGAGGGAAGCGCTTGCCTATGAAGTGATTCGTCCTTTTGTTGGCGATACGATTCCGGAGGATGAATTACGCAGGATAGTAGCTGAAACAATTGACTTTCCGATACCGCTCAAACAGGTGTACGACGGGGTATATTCCCTGGAATTATTTCACGGTCCCACACTAGCTTTTAAAGATATCGGAGCCAGATTTATGAGTCGCTGCCTGGGCTATTTTGCCCGCGATGAAAAACAGCCGATTACGGTGTTGGTAGCCACCTCCGGTGATACCGGGGGAGCTGTAGCGAGTGGCTTTCACAACGTGGAAGGAGTACGCGTGGTGATCCTCTATCCTTCCGGGAAAGTAAGTTCCGTACAGGAAAAACAATTGACCACTTTTGGTGATAATATCCATGCACTTGAGGTGGATGGCAATTTTGATGATTGCCAGCAACTGGTAAAAAGAGCCTTCAAGGATGCCGAACTGACCAGCCAACTCTTTCTTACATCGGCCAATTCCATCAATGTTGCCAGGTGGTTGCCACAACAGTTTTATTATTTCTTCGCGCTGCAGCAATGGAAGGAAAAACAGCCGCCGGTATTCAGCGTACCAAGTGGCAATTTTGGAAATATTTGTGCCGGCATGATGGCCTGGAAAGCAGGGCTTCCGGTACGTCATTTTATAGCCGCCTGCAATGCCAACGATGTAGTGCCAAGGTTCCTTGAAACAGGCGACTATGAACCCCGAAAAGCCATACCCACTATTTCAAATGCCATGGATGTGGGAGATCCCAGCAATTTTGTACGCATATTGGAACTGTTTGGAAAAGACCGGGACCAATTAAAGACCATGTTGTCGAGTTATCGCACAAGCGATCAACGCACCAGGGAACTCATCCGGTCTATGTACCAACAGCATGCCTACCTGCCAGACCCGCATGGAGCAGTAGGCTTTGATGCCCTGGCTGACTGGATCGGGCAGCATCCTGGCCAAAAAGGAATCGTATTGGAAACTGCCCACCCGATTAAATTCCTGGATGTGGTAGAACCTGTAATTGGTCAACCGGTACCAGTACCGGCAAGCATTGAAGAAACGTTAACGAAAACCAAAAATGCAACACAGATTGAGGTGGACTATAGCAAAATGAAGGACTATTTAGTAAATTCTAATCCTTTCTAATCCGGTTTTAAACTTTCTAAGTGCAGAACCGTTTAGTTTCGCTTTAAAGGATGAAGGACCCGCGCTAAAACACATTTATGCTCAGTGTATTATTGGTTGAGGACGAAATTTCTGTAGGCAATCTGATAAATAAAGGGTTGTCTGAGAGAGGATATAAAATCAGTATTGCCCCGGATGGTGACATTGGCTATGAAATGGCCACCAAAAATGAATTTGATATCATGATCCTGGACATCATGTTGCCAGGGATGAACGGACTGGAATTATGCAAGCGCCTCAGAAATAATAAAATCGATACTCCCATTCTGATGCTCACTGCACTAAGTAGTACAGAGAATATCGTAACCGGGCTCGACAGCGGAGCTGATGATTATATAACCAAGCCATTCAAGTTTGCAGAACTGGAAGCCCGGATTCGCTCTCTTGCGAGACGTAAACACCCTTTGCAAACTGAGGAAACCAATGTGTTGCGGGTAGCTGACCTGGAAATGAATCCGGATAGTAAAATGGTAACACGAAATGGCAAAAGAATCAGTCTCACTTCCACTGAATTCAGGCTGCTGGAGTTCCTGATGAAAAACAAAGGGAAGGTGTTATCCAGGATGACCATATTGGAGAATGTCTGGGGCATTGATTTCAATATCAGCACGAATGTGGTAGATGTTTATATCAACTATGTACGTAAGAAAATTGAGACTTCATTCGAACAGAAACTGCTGCATACCGTTGTGGGAATGGGATATGTTATAAAGGATTCCTGATATGAAAGTCCAGACCAAAACCGGTATTCTTTTCACTGTTATAACAGCTACCATCATCCTGATCATCAGCTGGACATCCTATTTCATTACACAGAGTTTTGTGAGCAGGGATTTTTTCAAACGGCTTGAAATCAGGGTAATTGTTGCCACGAAAGTATTATTTGAACAGGATCATATTGCTACAACCACCTATGAGGAACTTCGAAAGCGATACCTGGAAACGCTGACGCAGGAAAAAGAGTATGTTTTCAGAGTGGACACATTGGATCGGTTGAAAGAGAGAAAAAATTTCATCCCCTACTCCTATCTGCAAAATATAATTGCGCTAAAAGGTACTCCTGTTTATTTCAATAAAGGGGATATAGATTTTGCAGGTTTGTATTACCCGGATGAAACCGGCGAATATATTGTTATAAAATCTGCGGTAAATGAATATGGCATCAGTACCCTGAAAAACCTGCGCAATATTAAAATCGCCACATTTATCCTGGCAGTAATCATCGTTTATACAACCAGTATTTTCTTCTCCCGCAAAACCTTTCAGCCGGTGCGGGATATCATCGAGAAAACCAAAAATATCAGTGCGTATAATCTTGGCTTACGCCTGGAAGATAAAGGAGGAGGTGATGAAATCGCTGAGTTATCAAAGACATTCAACAATATGCTGGACCGGCTCCAGACATCCTTTGAAACGCAGAATAATTTTATCAGCAATGCCTCGCATGAATTACGTACGCCACTTACCAATATTATCGGGGAAGCCGACTGGGCATTAACACGTCCGAGGACTGTGGAGGAATACCAGCAGTCAATCAGCTCCATTCAACAACATGCGGATCAGCTAAACAAAATCACTTCTGAACTGCTGACCATGTCGCAGATCAGTTTCAATGGCCAGCAACAGGAATGGGAAGAAATCGGGGTATATGAACTGGTGGAAGAGTCTGCTTTCTCTGTTAAAAATCTGATCAAAGGAACGCAGCTCAACCTCTCCATTGACGAGGAAATTCTGTCCAATGAAAAGATCACTATTAATGGAATTAGAACATTATTAAAACTGGCGCTTGGCAATATAATAGCTAATGGCGCCAAATATTCCAGCCAGAAAACAGTGGATATCCAGGTAAAAAAACTGGGAACAACAATATCTATAACGATCACAGATAAAGGAATTGGAATCCCTGCAAATGAGATCCAGCGCGTATTTGAGCCATTTTTCAGGGGAAGTAATACGCGTTCATTTGAAGGCTATGGAGTAGGACTACCATTGGCCAAAAACATCATCCGGATCCACCACGGAAACATTGAGGTGAACTCTGTTGAGTCGAAAGGAACAAGTGTAATAATAACTCTGCCTATATACAACGGAGCTTAAACAATTTTAAGCTCCAGCTAATTTTCTTATAATTTTCTTATGATCATCTAAAGAAAGTTTTATGTGAAGCTTACCCGTTTCTAAGAGGCAATTAAGAGCTTTACATAAAATGATGATAATGAAAAACATTTTATTCCCAACTGATTTTACACCACAATCTCTCAGTGTTTTGGAGCTGTATATAAAAAGCAATTCCACCTATAAAAACACCATCGTATTGTTTGCCGCATTTGAAATGCCCGAGTCAGAACAGGATGTGGTAGGAGCAGACAATAAACCTCACCTCCTGGTTATGAATGAAGAGTTCAGGAAAGGATGCAAACGACTGAAGGAAAAATATTCGGAAAGAATCAGCAATATCTATTATAAATACATGTACGGAAATACGCTCAAAGTATTCAAAAACCATCTTGAGTTCAATGATATAGACGAAGTGTTTTTTCCAGAGGCATATACACTGATTCAACCTCATCAGCGCTTCCTGAATCCTGCGTCCTTTATCAATGCAGCACCGGTGAAAGTAATCAGAGAAGTTCCTGTTGTATCCGCCCAAAAGCCCAAACAGGTGGTTACGCAGAAGAGAGAACTGAGTGCATCCTATTAACTTATCCTAACCCGATCACATGCTTTTAAAAAACCACATCCCGTTTGCCTATATATTCGGGAAAATAAAAACCGAGTTACTACTCATCACGCTGTATGCTATTGTGATCGCGGTTTTATATGAAAACTATCATATTACCCGGATTTCCATTCCTATTGCAGTACCCACGATTCTTGGAACAATTATATCCCTTTTACTTGGCTTCAGAAGCAACCAGGCATATGACAGGTGGTGGGAAGCCAGGCATATCTGGGGAGCTATTGTAAATGATTCCAGAACCCTTGGCAGGCAGGTGATCAGCTTTACCAGTAACCTGTATGAAGATGAGAATATTATCCGTTTCAGGCAGCGAATCGTCAACCGCCAGATAGCCTGGAATTATGCCCTTGGCCAATCTCTCAGAAAAAAGTCGGCATTAAAAGGACTGGAAAAAAGACTTTCCAAAAAGGACTTTGAATATGTGGAAGCATTTGACAATGTTCCCACGGCACTATTGGACCTGCACGCAAGAGATATAAAACTTGCCCTGGACAAGGGGTGGATCAACACTTACCAGCATGTAGAACTGGACCGTACGCTGAGTCGCTTATGCGATAGCATGGGAAAATGCGAGCGAATAAAAAACACAGTATTCCCTGTGACCTATAGTCTGTACATCCACTTTGCCTTGTTGTTATTTATTGCCCTGCTGCCCTTTGGTGTGATCCAGTATTTCGGGATGTTTGAAGTGCCCCTGGTGGTTGCTATTTCCGCATCTTTTTTACTGATTGAAAAGATGGCGATTCATTTGCAGGATCCATTTGAAAACAAACCTACCGATACTCCAATGACCAGCATCGCTTCAGGTATTGAGAAAAACCTGAAGCAGATGCTGGCCGAGGAAACACCGGAACAGGAACTAGTTCCTGAAAAGGCGTATTATATGATGTGATTACTTGAGGTATTTATTATACCAGGCAATATGACGTTTCAACCTGTCTATCTGGTAACTGGGAACTGATATACCATGGTATTGCTTGGGATAGATAACCAGTTCAGTTGGAATACCCACTGACTTAAATGCCTGGTACATTTGCTCTGCTCCGGCTACCGGAACATTAAAATCGCTCTCGCTTGCCATAAACAGCGTGGGCGTTTTTATTTTATCCACTTTGAAAAACGGATAGGACAATGCCAGCCATTTGTCGCGGTTTTTCCAGGGCACACCTAATTCATATTCATACTGTGCGATATACTGATCACTGCCATAGAGGCTTAACTGAAGCGAACTACCTGCACCGCTTACAGCTGCTTTAAAACGGGTATCGGTTGCAATGGTATAGTTAGTTGTGATACCACCATAACTCCAGCCTCCCAGGCCCATACGAGCGGGATCTGCAACACCTGTAGCAACCAGGTGATTGGCTACTCCTACCACGTCCATCACTTCTTTATTACCCCAATCGCCATAGATAGACCGGATGTAGGCAACTCCCCTGCCACTGCTACCCCTGTAATTCACGGCAGCAACTGCATAACCTGCAGCAGCATATACCATACGTGTCATATCAAAATCAAACTCATCCTGTGCTACCGGTCCACCGTGTATAAAAATCACCAACGGCAGTTTTTGACCTGCCTGGTAGGTATGTGGTTTATAAAGGATTCCGGATACCTTGGTACCATCTTTACTGGTTGATTGAAAGCCTTCCACCAGGGGCAATTGAAGCGGCGCCAGGAAGCTATCCTGGTGATGTGTCAACTGACGCAGTTGCCCGGATTCAAAAGCAAACAGTTCTGCAGGAAGCGTTGGCGTACTTCTTAATCCAACCCATGTTTTCTTTGCAGTATTGAGCTCCATTCCATAAAAACTATGATCTCCGCTGGTGAGTGTTTCATGTGCTCCTGTGCTGGCATTTACCCGAATCACCTGAACCCTGCGATCGTCTTCCATTAAGGCGAGCAATGCCTGTCCGTCTGCTTCCCAACGGATATTCTGAACCGGACGGTCCAGCTGGGAACTAAGCAATCGCGGCTTCCGGTCGTCCATGGAAATAACTCCAAGGATGGAGTGCCCGTACATGGTAAAATCATCCTGGCTGGTGCTTTGGAGGTAGGCTATATGCCTGCTATCCGGACTGAAAACAGGCCTGCTATCGCTGCCTTTCCAACTGGTTAAGGCCTGGGGAACAGCACCTTTTTTTAGTTCCATCAGATAGATATCTGAATTATCATTTTTGTCAGGCACCTGGGTTCGGTTACTCACAAATGCCAGCCATTTACCATCCGGAGAAATGGCAGGCTGTGTTTCAGAATATACACCGGAAGTCAGTGTATCCAGTTTGCCTGAGGGAATATCAAACAAATAGAGATGCGTTCCTGTGCTGTCCAGGTATCCTTCCCGGTCTTGCTTGAATTGATAACGATTAATTACATAAGGCTTCCGGATCTTGCTGGCTGCCGTATCTGAATAGTCGGGATCAGAAATACTAAGCACCAGTTTTTGTCCGTCTGGCGTCCACACGTACTCATTAATAGAGCCCTTGATATTGGTTATTCTTTTCGGCTCTCCTCCTTTTGTCGGAAGCGCATATACCTGGCTGTTTTTATCACCTGTTCGGGTCGATAAAAACGAAATATACTTACCATCCGGGCTCCATTTGGGAGCAGATTCACCGGCAGCATCATACGTTAATTGCCAGTTTTCCTTCCCGTCCCAGCCCATCATCCATAAATCTGAGCTGGACTTGTCTTTAGCACTGTCAACCGAACGAACCTGATAAACGATCCAGTTTCCGTCAGGTGATACCTGGGGAGAAGAGACTGTTTTCATTCGGTAAATGTCTTCTGGCTGAAGCTCTCTTTTTGTTTGCGCTACTACGTTTGTGAGGGATCCTATCCCAATAAGCAGAGTTATAACCTGTTTCATAAATAAAATGGAAAACAGGAATTTACGAATTGCTTATGGAATAATCGTGACAAATAAATAAACAAAGAATAAAAGCACCAGGATAATGCCTTGCAGGATATTGGTTTTCCCGGTTCTTAGTGACATCATCACCACCAGCAGGGATATCAATAAGAGCATAGAAGACTTGGAATCAATTCCCAGTAAGAGGTCAAATCCCATCAGAATACTTACGCCGGCGACTACTGGAATCGTTAACCCAATACTTGCGAGTGCAGAGCCGAGTGCCAGATTTAAACTGGTCTGGAGCCGGTTGTTTTTTGCCGCGCGGTAGGCAGCCAATCCTTCCGGCAATAATACCACCATGGCAATGATAATGCCCACCAGGGTTTTGGGTGCCCCAATACTCTCAATACTGGATTCAATTACAGGAGAAAGTGATTTGCCCAATAATACAACGGCAACCAATGCCAGCACCAGCAATACCAGGGATAACACAAATACTTTTGTACTTGGAGGAGGAGCATGGACCTCACTGTTTTCCTCTCCAACTTCAGGCAGGAAATAATCTCGATGCCGGATCGTCTGAATGAAAACAAAACTGAGGTAAATAATCAGGGTTACAATGCCGACAAACAGCAATTGCGATGGAGAATAGGATGGGCCCATCTGTGTAGTGGTGTAGTTGGGAAGTACCATTGTCAAAAATGAAATGGCCAGCAAGGCAACCAATGAGGCGCTGATCCCATCCAGGCCAAATGTCTGTTCCCGGTGACGCAATCCTCCTATCAGTAAACAAAGTCCTGTAATCGCGTTTAAAATGATCATTATGGCCGCAAATATGGTATCCCTTGCGAGCGTTTCAGTTCCGGGTCCACCAGCCATCATGAGAGATACAATCAATGCCACTTCAATGGTGGTAACAGCTATTGCCAGCACCAGGGTACCATAAGGTTCTCCTACTTTATGTGCTACCACTTCTGCATGATGCACTGCAACCAGCACCGCACTAATGAGTCCGCCGATCAAAACCAAATTATACCAACCCGGACTATCGGCTGGTTTCAAAAAATAAAGTAACAGGGATAGAAAGGGTACAATTTCGGTCCATCTTCTGATAACTTTGGTCAATAGAGTCATACCTGTGTACTTTGATGTAATATAAAAAAAAGAGGGTACCAATTGGCACCCTCTTTTTACTTATAAAAAGATTTGATTAATCAAATTTCAAATCAAGTCCCAGCCCTCTCAATTCATGGATCAATACATTGAAAGATTCCGGTACACCAGCTCTTGGAATGTTGTCACCTTTAACGATGGCCTCATAGGTCTTAGCGCGACCAATAATATCATCCGACTTAATAGTTAACAATTCCTGGAGGATGTTAGATGCTCCGTACGCTTCCAGTGCCCACACTTCCATCTCACCGAAACGCTGACCACCGAACTGAGCTTTACCACCCAGAGGCTGCTGTGTGATGAGAGAGTATGGTCCGATTGAACGTGCGTGCATCTTATCGTCCACCATGTGGTGCAGTTTGATCATATAGATGATACCAACTGTTGCTTTCTGGTGGAAGCGATCACCGGTTTCACCATCATACAGATAAGTGTGACCCATCATCGGGATACCTGCATCCTGGCAATACTGCTCGATTTCATCAGTGCTTGCACCATCGAAGATCGGAGTAGCAAAGCGTACATTCAGTTGCTCACCGCACCATCCAAGTACAGTTTCATAGATCTGTCCGAGGTTCATACGTGAAGGTACACCCAGTGGGTTCAGTACAATATCCACCGGCTCACCATTTTCGAGGAATGGCATGTCTTCTGCACGAACGATCTTAGCTACGATACCTTTGTTACCGTGGCGACCGGCCATCTTATCACCTACTTTCAGCTTACGCTTAACAGCGAGGTAAACTTTCGCGAGTTTCAATACACCTGCAGGTAATTCATCACCGATGCTGATGTTGAATTTCTCACGCTTATAACGACCTAGTTCTTCGTTGTACTTGATGCTGTAGTTGTGCAGCAGAATATTGATCTGGCTGTCGATTTTTTCATCGCCAGTCCAGCCAAGCGGATTGATGTTCAGGAAGTCAAGTCCCGCCAGGTTCTTGGCAGTAAACTTCGCACCCTTACCAATCTGTACTTCACCGAAGTTGTTGCTAACACCTGCAGAAGGTTTTTCTTTCAACAGGGTCTGCAATTTGCTCAGCAATACTTCCTGGAGATCTGCTGTATTCTTCTCGTGAACTTTTTCTACTTTTTCCAAAGCAGCCTTCTCACGAACTTTTGCATTCTTATCTTTCTTCGCGCGCTGGAACAGTTTCTTGTCGATTACCACACCTTCCACACCATTTGGTGCTTTCAGGGAAGCATCTTTCGCGTCACCTGCTTTATCACCGAAGATTGCACGGAGCAGTTTTTCTTCCGGTGTAGGATCAGATTCTCCTTTCGGAGTGATCTTACCGATCAGGATATCACCTTCCTTCACCTGGGCACCGACACGAATGATACCATTCTCATCGAGGTCTTTGGTGGCTTCTTCAGAAACGTTTGGAATATCCGGAGTCAGTTCTTCTTCACCGAGTTTGGTATCACGCACTTCCAGTTCATATTCAGAAATGTGAATGGAAGTAAACAGGTCTTCACGAACTACTTTTTCATTGATTACAATCGCATCCTCAAAGTTGTAACCTTTCCAGGGCATGAAGGCCACTTTCAGGTTACGTCCCAGTGCGATTTCACCACCCTGTACAGCGTATCCTTCTGTAAGGAAATCACCTTCTTTAACCTGCTGACCTTTTTTCACAGCCGGCTTCAGGGTGATGGAAGTTTCCTGGTTGGTCTTCTGGTATTTAGTCAGGCGGTAAACAATCAGGTCTTCTTCGAAGCTAACGAGACGCTGCTCATCATTACGATCGTACCGGATATGAATTTCATTACCGTCAACATATTCAACCACACCATTACCTTCAGCAAGAATCTGAACACGCGCGTCACGGGCAGCTTTTGCCTCCAAACCGGTACCTACGATAGGAACCTGTGGTTTGATCAGCGGTACAGCCTGACGTTGCATGTTTGATCCCATCAGGGCACGGTTGGCGTCATCGTGCTCAAGGAAAGGAATCAGAGAGGCGGACAGACCCACAATCTGGTTGGGGGCTACGTCCATGAACTCAACTTCAGTTTTATCGAGGATGGGGAAATCACCGGTTTCGCGACTGGTAATTTTCTCATCAACAAATTCACCATTTTCTGCCAGCGGCGTATTTGCCTGAGCGATCTTGGCAGTATCTTCTTCTTCAGCACTCAGGAAGGTCAGTTCCTTCATGTTTACTTTACCATTCTCAACTTTCCGATAAGGCGTTTCAATGAAGCCCATCTCGTTGATCTTCGCGTGTACGCAAAGAGTTGAGATCAGACCGATGTTTGGTCCTTCCGGTGTTTCAATGGTACAAAGACGACCATAGTGAGAGTAGTGTACGTCACGAACCTCAAAGCCTGCACGCTCCCGGCTCAAACCACCTGGTCCGAGTGCAGAGATACGACGCTTGTGCGTGATCTCAGACAGGGGGTTGGTCTGGTCAAGGAACTGAGACAGCTGGCTGGTTCCGAAGAAGGAATTGATAACGGAAGAAAGGGTACGCGCATTGATCAGATCAACAGGCGTAAATACTTCATTATCGCGAACATTCATACGCTCACGGATGGTACGGGCCATACGGGCCAGACCTACACCGAACTGCGCATACAATTGTTCACCAACAGTACGAACACGACGGTTGCTCAGGTGATCGATATCATCGATTTCTGCTTTACCGTTAGTCAGACGTACCAGGTATTTGATGATCTCAATGATATCTTCCTTGGTCAATACTTTATGATCAAGAGGATAATTGAGGTTCAGTTTGCGGTTGATTTTGTAGCGACCAACTTCTCCCAGGTCATAACGCTTGTCTGAGAAGAAGAGTTTGTCGATGATACCACGTGCAGTTTCATCATCCGGAGCATCAGCACCACGCAACTGGCGGTAGATATGCTGAACCGCTTCCAGTTCACTGTTGGAGGTATCCTTATTCAGGGTATTATAGATGATCGCATAATCACCACCTACATCTTCGCGCTGCAGGAATACACTCTTTACATCCATATCCACAATCACGTCGATCGCTTCTTCATCCAGGATGGTATCACGCTCCATAACTACCTCATTCCGCTCGATGGAAACTACCTCACCGGTATCTTCATCCACGAAGTCTTCTACCCAAGTACGCAGTACACGGGCAGCGAGTTTTTTACCCAGGTATTTTTCCAGGGCTTTCTTCTCTCCTTTCACTTCATCGGCCATACCGAAGAGTTCCAGGATATCTTTATCAGTTTCGAAGCCGATAGAACGCAGAAGGGTAGTTACAGGGAACTTCTTCTTACGATCGATATAGGCATACATCACGTTGTTGATGTCGGTAGCAAATTCCATCCAGGCTCCTTTGAAAGGAATAACCCGTGCAGAATAGATCTTGGTACCATTCGGGTGAATAGACTGCCCGAAGAATACACCTGGGGAACGATGCAGCTGGGAAACAACTACACGCTCAGCACCATTGATCACAAAGGTACCGCGGGGGGTCATGTAAGGAATGTTTCCGAGGAATACATCCTGTACGATGGTCTGGAAGTCCACGTGCTCTTCGTCATTACAACTCAGGCGCAACTTGGCTTTCAGGGGAACTGCGTAGGTAAGTCCGCGTTCCATACACTCTTCAATAGTGTAACGGGGAGGATCAATGAAATAATCCAGAAACTCCAGTACGAAGATATTCCTGGTGTCGGTGATCGGGAAGTTCTCCTTGAACACCTTAAACAGGCCTTCGTTGTTACGTTTGTCGGGAGTGGTTTCTAATTGAAAGAAGTCTTTAAACGATTGAATCTGCACTTCCAGCAGGTCAGGAGCTTCAGCGAGGTGTTTGATCTTACCAAAGTTGATCCTGGTGTTCTGTTTAGTTGAAGACATATGTATTTTAAACCGGTTTTAAAGTCTTATGCACTGATAATTAGGAATTTACAACTTAATGGCCATATTGTACAATTCCCAGATAGCTATCCGAATATAGTAAAACGGACGGCAAAGGTAGCTTATTTAATTCAAAAGCCAAAAGGTCCCAGCTTTTTTACCACCTGGTCCCCCACTTTTCTGCCCTGCTCCAGGCCATTTACAATGGCCGGCCGGTAATGGATGCCTCCATACAGCCGGGAAATGGCTGCTTCCTCACTGGCTTTATGAAAAGAGGAAAAGGACCTGTCCGGCAGCCCATAAGGCCGTTCGGTATCATCCACAAATGCAAAATTATCGCCATATAGTTTTGTCAGAACAGTAGCAGCTGCGCCTGATACTACACTGTGCCCGCTGGGGTATTCCGGGAAGGGAGGAGTCTGAAGCAGGGGCCGCCAGCTTTCATCAATATGACTATTAATATAGGACTCGGGGCGAATCAACTGACTGTTATACTTTTCCTCCCAACAACTGATAAAGGCATCAAAGATGGCAATGGCGGTAAGTGCATAGGCTTTGGAAGCCTGGCTGATAGATTCTGATTTCATCCGGCTGACCAGGCCGGCAATTTGCATCCAATGGCCACCCGGACTAATCTTTTTGGTAGCGAAATTCAGATGCCCCTGCATGGTAATATGGAAGGGATTGCAGTCCCAGAAGGCAGCAATCGCTTTTTGTTCATCGGTTAAAGAAGTGCAGACGGTATACACCTCCAGGGCTTCTTTGTGGAAAAGGGTTCCGGGCTCGACAGCAAATTCGGTGGCAGCTTTGGGACGAAAAACAGCTGCACTATCCAGGGTCAGACAACGAATTTGTTTCCAGTGGGGTTCAATCGCCGCGATATAACCAGGAGGTGTGGGCAGCCAGGAACCGGGCGTTTTTTTCAACTGGTAACGACGGATGGCCCGGGTTTCTTTATACCTGTCTTTCGATGCCCATTGCAGGATACTGTCGGCCACCTGCTTGCCAGCTTGAAGAGAGGCATTCAGGAGTTTTTCTGCTTTCCGTGCTTTAAGCTGAGCCTGTATCAAAACCTGCATGGAATCTGAAAATCGTTCTTCCGAAAACAGAAACTGCCGGCCGGTAATACGAAAGGCCTCCAGGCTGGCAATGACAGGATCAATGGATTCTTTGATTTTAGGGATGGCAGGAAAAGCCGGAAGCCGGCCATAAAAGGAAGCACTCTTATTGACACCAGCTGCAACCAGTGTTTCATAGGCAGCAAGATGCGGATAGAGGTAGATCCGGCTTGCAACAGGAGGAGAAAAAATATCGTGAACTATTATTTCGGTAAGATAATCCTGCGCTTTATGCAAAGCTGCCGCATCGGTGTTTGATTTATTTTGTGCATGGCCGGCAAGTCCGGTGCAAATCAGGAAAGACAATATGATGATTGAGATTCTCATGGCAAATTAACCTTTACAACCTGAACGGGACCATTATTGGTAACAGTAACCAGGATGGGAGCAGCGGTTCCGGCATTCAGCAATTTCATCTGCCTCAGTTCTCCTTTTAAGAACACACCGGTTTCCATGGGCGAAATGGGTTTAAACTGCTGGTTGCCGGAATTTTCAAGCAACAGGCCATAACTGGCATCTGACTGACCAAATTGTACCCGGTAGCCTTCAAAATTTCCTCCGAGGTAGATATCCGGGCGACCATCTTTATTCCAGTCGAGCACGATGGCTGCCTGCAGAGAAGAAATCTGTGCCAGTTCCGGAAGGGCTGTGAACTGCCAGGGTTGCGATCCTTCATTCCAAAGAATGCCGGATGCAAAATTGTTGACTTCCAGGCGATGCAACTTTTTCTTTTGGGAAGCAGGCACGATGCCATCCAGCTTCACATCCGCATAATCTTTATAGTACACAAACTTCTTACGCATGGGTACCACCTGCTCCAGCAATTCATCTCTTGATGCGATGGGATAGGACTGCCCATTTATATAGTGGGTCAGAATTGGATCCAGGGTACCATTCTGATCCAGATCTGTTGTGAACAATTCAACAGGTTCGGTTTTACTGGCACGAATTTGAAGGTTGGTTCCGGCATTGCCCAGGATAAAATCCAGGTCGCCGTCCCCATCTATATCAGCAGGTGTAATCGAGCGCCACCAACCAGAAAGATTATCAGGAAGTTGAACTTTATTTAGCGTGAGCTTTCCTTTCTGATTATCGATCAGGCGAACGGGCATCCAATCACCAGCAAGGAGCAATTCAGGATATCCATCCGCGTTAGTATCCGCCCATTGAGCTGCAGTAACAGCACCGGGCTGTAAAAGAAAATCAAATTCAGGGGTGATATCAGTGAATTTCACAGCACCCTTCTTACTATCATTTCTGAGCAGATAAGAACGATCTGCCATAGGGAAAGATCCCGGCTGGTACATGCCTCCCACCCAGATATCAGGATCGCCATCTTTGTCAAAATCTGCAATAGCCAGTGCCTGTTTGGGACTAAGCATAGATGGTAAAGCTGTGGTCGATTTGGTGAATCCTCCTTTACCATCGTTGATGTATAACCGATCCTGGTATTCCGGAGACTCCGGGGCGTATTCATTACCACCACTCACCACATAAAGATCAAGGTCTCCATCTCCATCTGCATCGAGGAAGGCTGCCTGTACATCTTCTGATTCCTTATCAGCAATCCACGGCCCCGGTACCAATTCAAATTTGTAATTGGCCTTTTGAACAAATAAGGCAGCCACCTGTCCGATGGGCGTTCCAATAAAAATATCATCCAGTCCATCTCCATTGACATCACCCGAAGCCAGTGCAGGTCCCATACGCGATAACATATAGGGCAAGAGGGTTTCATCTTTAAAGTCGATGAAATCATTTTCCTGGTGTTGGAATTTAATACGGGATTGCTCTGTTATATCCTGTAACCAGGTTTTTTTAGGAAGCGGAATAGATGCTACGGAATTGTTCTTTGTGCTGGGCTGAGTAAATTGTAGCAATTGATTTACCTGAAGATTGGTGTGAATGCTAACAGAACGATCGGGCCAACGGATGGTAAGTGTATCAAATTTAGTTGTGGCTGGGATACCAAAATGGATTCGGTAAGATTGTGAAGACTGATAACCGCGAACCGGGAAAAGTTCCTGGATCTGTTTGCTGCCATCCGAAGCAATCAATTCAAGTTTAGCTCCAATGGCAAAAGGATTTGATGCATTGCCTTTCAGCTCAATGGCCAGATAATTACCGGATGGTTGCAGATTTCTTGCAGTATTCTCAAACAGCTGAATCGGATCGTTATTGTTTACCACCACCAGATCAAGATCTCCATCATTATCCAGATCCGCATATACGGCAGCGTTAGAGATTCTTTCCGAGTTCATGCCCCAGGCATTGGTTGTATTCGTAAAACTGATACCGCCATTGTTTCGGAACAGGTAGTTCTTCAGTTTGTTGGAAGGCATTTTCTTAACCAGCGCATGGGTTTGAAATACCTGGTGGCCTTCTTTTGCTGCTTCAATTCTTGCTTCCGCCACTGTATACTTCATAAAATCCATATCCGTATAATCACGCAGGTATCCATTGGTGACAAAAGCATCTTTCCATCCATCCAGGTCAAAATCTGCCAATAAACCTGACCAGCTCCAGTCGGTATTGGAGATTCCGGCCAGTTGACCTATTTCCGAAAACCGAAGCTGGCCATCCTGATCTACACCCCTGTTCAGTTGCAGCATATTACGCATCTGCTGTTTGAAATAACCGCTGTCGCGCAATAGGTTATACTGATCATATTCATCCGGTCCTTTCAGCATTTTCTGCCGGTGATTGTCTTCGGGTAACATGTCGAGGGTAAAAATATCTGCCCAGCCATCATTGTTTATATCTGCAATATCTGCGCCCATGGAATACTTGGAAATATGCCCCATGGATTTCTCCACTTGCTCTGAGAAAGTGCCGTTGCGGTTGTTGATATAGAGGCAATCCTTTTCTGTATAATCACTGGTGGTATAGATATCCGGCCAGCCATCGTTATTCAGATCACTAACGGTAACACTCAGGCCAAAATTCAGCGAATGATTGATGATGCCTGCCTTGAGGGTGACATCTTCAAATTTATTCTTACCAATATTGCGGAATAAACGATTGCCAAAAGCCATATTGGGAGTAGCCCTGGTTTTGCGTGTATTGAGAAAGGGGTTATACGTGTGATTGGAGTGATTGAGCAGGAACATATCCAGATCGCCATCAAGGTCGTAGTCAAAGAATACGGCATGCGTTGATTGGGTTCCTGCTGCATCCAGCCCATATTCTACCGCACGCTCTTTAAAAACAGGTTTGCCCTGCTGAATTCCTTCATTGATAAAAAGTTCGTTGCGCAGCTGCAGTGAGTCGCTGTACTTTCCGGAATGGCAGACATAAATATCCAACCTGCCATCGCCATTTACATCTGCGATAGTTACGCCGGTTGACCAGGTTCCGTTTCCGGCAACACCGGCAGATTGGGTGATATCTTCAAATTGAAGTTGGCCTTTATTAAGAAACAATTTGTTGGCTACCTGGTTACCGGAGAATAACAAATCTTGCAGTCCGTCGTTGTTGAAATCTCCCACTCCCACCCCGGAACCATTGTACAGGTATTCATAGCGGAATACATGCAGGCTGTCTGTTTCGGTGACCTGGTTAGTAAACTGCAATCCGGATTGCTTCGGATCCTTCTCCTTGAAGAGGGAGCCTTGCTGCTGCGCAATAGATCGGTTGAAAAGCAGCATACTAACAAAAAGCAACAAACGAAAATAGCAGTTCACGATTCAGCAGTTAATCAAGTTTTAGTTTTTCATCTCCGGGCTTGTAAGGGGCAAAAATCATCATCAGGGTCATCATTTCGTCGGTGGTTTTCATATCGCCCATGGAAAAAATATTTTTAGGCGGACTGTTTGGATTGAACGGGTTATCGGCAGTATTGTCGTATTCACATTCCAACCGGACAATAGAACCTTTTGGAATTTTGACAGGTGATTTAAACTGGTAGATTTCCTGCCAGCGAAAATCCCAATCCGGAATATGAACGAGGCGGATGGTATCTCCGCCTGGCGCGATGGCATAGGCTTTAAATGATTTACCAATCAGGTGCATATGGGGCCATACATGCAGGATGGACTGATCTTCGCTGGGGTTGGTAACTTCCAGTGTGAATTTTTGTTTCTCGTTGGCTTTAACGTAAAAGATGGGTTCAATCTGACGTTCACCAATACCACCTGAGCCAAAGCTCACCACTTTTACCGGGCGTTTAACAGGAGTCTTTTTGAAGAAAAGGTTAACGCCCCCTTTGAAAACTTCATCCACTGCAATGGGGCTGAAGTGTACCGTCATCAGAATAACGCCACGTTTTGGCAAAACCCAACCGAAATCCTGGGGATAGGTTTCATACCGGGCTCCGGGAATCCAGCCTCCATAGTAGGTAATAGCCCTTCGGTAGGGCATATATTGATCAAATTTCCTCCGATCATCAAACGTGAGGTTAATCAGTTTATGCGTATTAATCAGATCAATTGATGGGTCCAAAACCGGGTGAATAGCATAGTTCACATGGTGCACCAGCTTTTTATTATTAGCTACAAACTCAATGGCTTCAATGTTAAAGGAATCACTAAGCTCGAAGGGCAGTTTGAAAATCACAAACTGCTCAATATTCCCACCGATAACCGTAAAGCTGTCTTCCATTTGTAAAGTAAGATCAGGTTTGCGTGGATAGGCAGTACCGGTAATGAGCTGCTCTGATGCCTGCTTAGCAGATTTGGAAACCTGGCCTTGCGGGGCTCCATTATCAACCCAGGAAATTATTTTGTTTTTATCTGCTTCAGATAGGGAACGATCATTAGCAAAATGTACATATCCGTTATCAGCTTTCCAGGGTGGCATGTAACCACTTTGAACAACTTCTTTTATAAATTTTGCACGCTTGGCGACATCCTGGTACGAAGTAAGCGTAAAGGGTCCGGCCTCACCAGGCTTATGGCAGGGCGTACAATTCAGGGTGATGATGGGTTCAATATCTTTAACATACGTCAGAGATTGGGCAATGGCAGAAATTGTAACCCCTATAAAGCAACAAATGACAAAAAAAACTTTCTTCAACATAAACTGAATCTCAATTAAAAATCATTAATCAGACAACCGACCGGTTCATTATAATTCACCAGCACGGGCAACCCGGATTTAGCCTGTAAAATAGCATTCCTCAAATATTCCTGGTCTGGTTTGTTTCTTTTTTTACCGAGATCAACAGCCCAGTCGTCAATCGCTCCCTGGTAGATGAGTTCGCCTTTTGGAGATAACAACACCACTTCCGGTGTGGTAGTAGCGTGTACGGCATGCACGGAAATCATTTTTTTATCAATGAGCAGCGGAAAGTCCAGTTTGTATTTAACTGCAAAAGCCCGGACTTCTTTTTTTGAATCAGTGGATCCGGGAATGATAGCGGTCACTTGCAGCTCTTGCGCAAATTCATCTGCAATTTTCTGAATCACAACTGAATAGTTTTTACTCAGCGGACATTCGGTTGCGAGAAATACCAGGAGCGTCATTTTGTTTTCACTCAGCAGTTCTTTGTTAAACTCCTTTAAAGCAGCGATGTCTGGATGCTGCAAAATCTTTTGCCCCTTCGCTGATGGGACGAAACACATGCAATAAAAAACTACTAATAGTATTCCAATTCTCATGGTACAAAGTACAAAACTTTAAAGGATGATCCTGTCCTGAAAGAATAAAACCCCGGAACCATTGGCCCGGGGTTTTATTGGACATCCTATAATTATTGCTTATCCCACCATACTCGGCCGAAAGCATCGCCAGGACCACTACCATATTCTGGATCGGATCCCATCTGCTGGAATGCAGCCGCCTGGTTTTCAAACAACATACTGGTTGTTGGTAAAGGAGACAGAGAAGCTCTGCGTGGTAAAGGCAGAGTTGAACCATTAGACTTCAGATCTGACCATGCCAATACTGAAGTTGTATTGGGGAAACCGGTACGCTTCCACCAGGCCCATGCTTCCATTGGATTTCTGTAGAAGTCCAGGTAAGCCTGAATTGCAATCAGTTCAGTAGCCTTGGCTGGATCGTACTTAACTCCAACTTCTTCGTAATAGGCATCTTTCTCTGCAGCAGTTACCTCAACATATTCAGGAACTTTTGCAAGTTTAGCCTGCTGGTTGTACAGATCAATGGAAGCCATGATACCATTTTTATACCAGGTTTCTGCATTTGAACCGGCAATACCGCGGGCAGCCAGGTCAGCGCGAATGAAACAATACTCAGCATATGTCAGCATTGGGAAGAAGGCAGAACCATCTCCTGCTGTTCCATAGCTATGGTTGGGTGTAAAGATTCTATGCTGCAGTTCAGAGAAAGAACTGTCTTCCTGGTACAAAGCTGCATTAGCAGGGATTTTTGTGTCATCCGGACTAGTCCAGCTACCCACATAATCCTGATCCTTGTTGGGGCGATAGAAAATACGAAGTCTGGGATCATCTTTTGACTTCATGAAATCAACAACCGGCTTACCGGCAAGAAAACCACTTGGGTTCCAGTTACCGGTTGCATTTGCATAAGAAGGACCTGTTTTTAACATCCAGGAATCTCCAATAGCAGACATCTGGTCTGGTTCTGCAAATACTTCGTTTGCAATGGCAGCCAGTTTAGTTGGATTACGCTTCATCAGACGAAGCCCAACTTTCAAACGAAGCGCATTACCCGTCTTGATCCAGCTGGTAATATTACCGTTAAAGAAGGGGTCATTATTTCCAACCGCAACCTGGTTGCTTGTGTTGGACTTCAGTGAAGCAACAGCTGCTTTAACCATGTTATCAACCTGGTCAAAAACCTGCTCCTGGGTATCAAATTTTGGAGTCAGTGTTCCACCGTAACGAGCCTGGAAAGCTTCAGAAAAAGGAATGCTACCATTGATATCACTGGTGTAGAACGCGTAGTATGCAAGCAGGATTTCAGACAATGCCTTAATCTGCGCATAACTAGGCTGCTCGTCTGCAGGTTTGCTTTCGATAATTTTAATAGCATCGATTAAAGCATTCCCGATGTTGTTATAAAAATTACCGTAGCGATAATTAAACTGTGCACTGGGCAGGTTAAAGTTGGCACCGTTACCCGCAGATGGGGTGGTGTACTGCATCCAGTAGTTCAGTTTTCTATAAACATCGTAGTAATATTCAAAGTCGTTCTGCGTAGCGATGGACGCTTTCAGAAATTGGTCCTGAGGGTTTACTTCGTACAGTGTATTGGGCGCGATGTTTGCATCGACAAATGCCTGTTTTTTACAGGAAGTAGCCAATACCGTTGCTCCCATCAAAAGACCTACCGATATTTTCTTTATATTTTTCATTTTCTTGTAAAAGTTTAGGTTAAAACTTTAGAAGGTAGCATTGATATTGAATCCAAGACTTCTAACCCAGGGATATCCACCATATTCTGCGAATGCAGCAGCACGGTTACTATAAATGCTTTCCGGATTCACACCACCTTTGGTAGTTGTATACAGGTATCCAAGGTTACGGCCAGTAATTCCAACTCTCAGATTGCTCATTTTTACTTTGCTAACCAGGGTTTTTGGAAGATTGTAGCCTACTGAAACTTCACGAACAGCCACCCATGAGTTTTCAAAAACAGAATACTCACGAATACCGGATGCCCACTGAGAAAGGTTCTCGTAGTATGCGTAGGCAGGAATTGGCTGCAGTAAACCCTGCTTAACCGCTTCTGCGTAAGTCATACCACCGAGATCAACTACCTGACCATTTGCGTTGGTTGCAGTAATACCATCGTTCAACACACCATCAGGAATGATACCATCATAACGGGTAACACCATTTGCATCTGTGTATGCAACACCACCTGATTCCTGATCACGACCAAACAGTGAATTCTTGAATGAACCATTTGCAGAACCATACTGGTGAGTAGCTGATGCCATCAGGCCTCCGATTTTTGCATCCAGTTGTACATTGAATACAAAGTTTTTGTAGTTAACAGTTTGTACTGTGCTGGCAAGGAATTTTTCCATAATGCTACCCAATACTTTTCTGGTACCATTATAGTCCTGCAGGCGCATGTAAGTATAGTAACCACCTGTTGAACCAAAGCTGGGGCTTCCAATTACACGCTGACCATTTGCTGAGTGTGCAACCGGGTTTCCGTTAGCATCTTTAGCCTGGTAAGTAGCGAATGCAAAACCTGTTTCAACAGTACCATAGTCGCCACCGGCAACCGCCTTGGCTACAACATCAGCACCGAAAGCCAGTTCCAGGTCAAGAGACGTTACGCCAGGTCCGATTGAAATGATTTTGTTTCTGTTTCTGGTGAAAGTAAACGTAGAGTTCCAGGTAAGGTTCTTTCTTTTGATCGGAGTTGCAGTCAGCAATACTTCGATACCCTGGTTTTGTACTTCACCACCATTAACAGCTCTTGAGCTAATTCCGCTTTCTGCAGGAGCTGCGAGGTTAAATATCTGGTTGTAGGTATTCTTACGATACCATGCAACATCCAATCCAAGTCTGTTATTGAAGAAACGGAGATCAGCTCCGAATTCAATTTCACGGGTGAGCTGGTTTTTCAGATTCAGGTTACCTAAAGTATTACCTGCAAAACCGTAAACAGACTGGTTACCATTAGTTGCATTATTGAAGGTACCTAAGAGACCATAGAATCCTGTTTGGTTGGTGTATTGTGGGTTTGCATCCAGACCTGTCCAGGAAATAGCACCTCTCAACTTACCAAATGATAATGCGGAGAAGTTCTTAACTGATTCCATTTCAGAGAATACCCAAGCCAGACCAACACTGGGATAGAAATAGGAATGATCTCCGGATCCATCTCTATAAGTCAGGGTAGAAGACCAGTCATTACGTGCACTGAAGTTCAGGATCAACTGATCTCTCCAGGTTAAATCACCATAGGCATAAACCGCATCCGTTCTTCTGCCTGCAGCAGGGTAAGCATCAGTTTGTGCAGGGTTGATAGAGTTGTTAATAGCGAACAATCCTGGAATTTTCAGACCACCTGATGTAAAGGAGTTGTTATACATTCCACCGATGTTGCGGAATGTTTCACCACCTACAGAGAATGAGGTGCTAAAGTCATCAGAAAGATCTTTCTGACCATTCAACAATGCCTGAATACGGAAGGTCTGCCAGTTGTTTTGTGAAATTTGATATGCACCACCTGCAAAACCAACACCACTACCCAATGCTTTTCTTTCATAGAAATCAGTATAGTAATTGGTGTTTGTTCTTACAAGCGCATTCAACCAGGAGTTAAGTTTCACGTTCACGTCAATATTCGCAAGAATATTGTTTTCTGTACGCTCCCGATTGTCTTCATACAAACCAAAGAACAGAGAACCCAGACGATAGGGATCATTCAGGTTTGCATTCTGACTACCCAGGTAACCACCTGCCGTTTGATTGATGTAGTTGTTTGCATAGTAACCGATGTCCACATGTCTTGGCATATAATAAGTAAATGCGAAGAGTGGGTTGTTACGGCTACCCTGACGAACCGGGTTCTTAGATTTTGTGTTGGTGTAGTTAACACTTGCGTCTATCGATACAGCGTTTGAAACCTTGTGAGTAGCTCTCAGGGTAAAACTGTTTCTCTTCATATCATTGTTTGGCATGATACTGTTGTTAAACAGGTTACTGTAAGAAAGACGGAAGGTCGTTTTTTCATTTCCACCCTCAACTGCTACGTTGGTATTGATGAACTTACCAGTCTGGAAATAATCCAGCGGATCATTTGCCTGGTACCTGATCATACGACCATCGGCTTCTTTTACCATCTGGCCATCGAACTTAGGACCGAAGGAATATCCACCAGAGAAGTAGGCAGCATTAGCGATGTCAATTATCCGGTTACCTTCTGCATCCGTATCGAAAGTGGGATTAATACCACCACCATATTGATTCTGGAGATCAACCAGACGATAGGCTTTATCGAAAGATTCAGTATGAGAAAAACTCAGACCAAGACCTTTTTTGGCTGTTCCTTTTTTGGTGGTGATCAGAAGTACACCATTTTGTGCTTTCGAACCATACAGTGCACTTGCAGCTGCACCTTTCAGAACCGTTACACTTTCATAGTCATCCGGGTTCAGGTTCTTCATGATGTTACCAAAATCAGGATTCTCACCCCATGAATCGTTACCAGTTGTACCGGGTTCAATGAGGATACCATCCAATACAACCAGTGGTTGAGTGTTATTGGTAGAGAAAGAAGAGTTACCACGAATACGAATCCTCGAGCTGGACTGAGGTCCGCTGGCACCCTGGTTGATCATCACACCAGCCACTTTACCCTGAAGTGCATTCACTACGTTGGCATTGTTGGCACGAACGATCTCATCACCTTTGATTTCTGTTACTGCGTAAGCCAATTTTCGGGTTTGTTTTTTCACCCCGAAGCCGGTTACTACTACTTCATCAAGGCTCTTTTCATCCTTCTGAAGTACCACATTGATTTCATTTTTACCAGCAGTGGGTACCTCTTTTGACAGGTAACCTACTGCACTGAAAACCAAAGTGCCATCAGAAGTCAAACTAATCAGGAATCCACCCTGCGCATCAGTAGCGCCACCTGCGCGGGATCCTTTAACGACAAAAGTAGCCCCTGAAATGGGAGCCCCTTGTTCATCAAGAACGGTACCTGTCACCGTCCTTTTTTGCTGAGCGATGGCATATGCCGAGAATACACTCAGAAACAATAGCAAAAGCATTCGAACCGTTGTTCTTTTCATTGCAGTTGAGTTTATGTTTAATTATAAATTCCGGTTGTAATAGGGTTTAGCAGTCCAACAGTTCTGTTCTTTTTCTTGGTTTCCCGGTCAAAATGTTCCATTACCAGGGCTGCTGCGCCATAGAGTTCATCTTTATTTCCCACAGTGGATACTTCTACAGATGTGTGTTCAGCCAGGCGGGGAATGGAGTGTTCGTTGATCGCCTGCTGGATAGGAGCAAACCATAACTTGCCTGCAGCTGCCCCCCTGCCACTTAGAATGATCAGTTCCGGGTTGAGGATATGTATCAGGATAGCAATTCCTCTCCCTATATTATAGCCTATCTCGTATAATAATTCAATACAAAATTTATCGCCCTTCAATGCCATTTGGATGATCGCCGAACAGGCTTCCTCCGGTTGTTCAAGAGATATCCGTGGCAAGTTGGTGATCTTGCCTTCCTGGATACCTCTCACTGCTTTTTCAACCAAAACCAGCAGGGATGCTTCGGTTTCCAGGCATCCTGTTTTTCCACAGCTGCAGAGTTTATTGCTGCTGAAAATGGGAATATGACTGAATTCACCAGCAAAACCATTATGCCCGCGGAATAATTCTCCGTTGAGCACCATTCCCAAACCAACCCCCCAGCTGATGTTCACCACCATCACATTTTTCTTGTTGCGGGCTGCTCCAAACCGGTATTCTGCCAATGCAACCAGACTGGAATCATTATCCAGGTAAACAGGTAGCTGCAGCTGGTCTTCTAATTTCTGGCGTATGCTTCCAGTTTCAGTACGGAAAAATGAATAGTTGATACCTTTTTCCAGGTCAATAAATCCAGGCATGCCGATGCCAACCCCTAGTATACGTCCCCGATCTATACCGGATGACTGAATATGTTGTTCTACCAGGCTAATTAGCATTGTTAATGCCTCCGGCTCGGTTTCCAGGTTAAGCGCGTGGCGCTCCACTGGGGTAACAAAGGAATGCTCCATATTCAGGATCCCGATCCGGGTAAACAGCTGATCCATCGCTATTGATACGATGTACCCATACTGCTTATTCAGGGAATACATCATGGGGCGCCTGCCTCCGGTTGAGGGTGCATAACCCAACTCTACCACATCTCCCGCCACCTTCAGTTCATTCAACAGCTTATTGGTTACCGGTAAGCTCCTTTGAATGCGCTCCGACAAATCGGTGCCCGAAAGGGTCTTCCCGAAATAAAGTTGTTTAATGATCCTTTTTTTGATCGAATTCATGTTGGGTTAATCGAAAAAAATCAGAGCCTTGACCAAATTTTTAACAAAATAGGAATACTTCTTTAAAAATTAACAAAAGAATACAGATAATTTAATAATTCTTGTCTAGTTCGCGTAAACCGTTAAAAAATGAGAAGGAAGGGATAATAATTTCGCAATCAGCGACGGCGCCGGGATTCCGTAATGCCGGCAATCAGAAAGAAGAGCAGGGCAAAAATCAGGAGTATAACCAGTTGTTTCCAAACAGTCAGGATGGACCCGGAACGCAGAAACAACTCATTGATGGCATCCAGTGCCCAATGCAAGGGAGAAAGTTTAGCCAATTGCTGTAAACCTGCCGGCAAGATTTCAACAGGCACCCAGATTCCACCAATAGCAGAAAGAATGACAATGGAGATAGCCCCAAATGGAAGCGCCTGGTTTGGGGTCTGAAAGACGGACCCGATCAACACCCCATAGGCTGTTGCAGTAGCCGCCACCACCAGCACTGTCAGGAACAGGGACCCAAAGGCGTTGCCAATTTGTAGTGAATCCAGTCCA
Organism: Flavihumibacter fluminis; assembly: GCF_021491375.1. Taxonomy (GTDB): domain Bacteria; phylum Bacteroidota; class Bacteroidia; order Chitinophagales; family Chitinophagaceae; genus Flavihumibacter; species Flavihumibacter fluminis. Next base: position 367,657 of record NZ_JAKEVY010000002.1, on the reverse strand, counting down.
AGTAATGGCATTAATAACGCACCTGCAGCCAGCATGACAAAAAACTGCAGCATGCCCAATACAATATAGAAGCCCAGCTTCCCCAGCAGAATAGTAAAATAGGATCCGGGAATCATCTTGATTCGCATCAGGCTCCCATCTTCCCGTTCCCTTATGAAATTACCTGCAATAGGTATAATGATAAAAAATAGTCCGAACAAGGCCCAGGCCGGAACATTGTGCTGAACAGAATTGGTAGTTAATTCTGCAGTAGCATGTTGTCCGCTGGATATTTCCCGTATTTGAACTGCCTGTAATTTTTCTTGTAACCGGAGTCCGGGACCCGAGCTATCTGCAGCCTGCTCATCCAGCCGGTTCTCTAATCTTGCCAGAATAATCTCTGCTTGAATCCGGGTAACCTGCTTCTCCAGCGCATTCAGGAGGGAGAGCTTCATCGCCTGTTTGATCACCGGATCAAAATAGATTTCCAGGGCCACCTGCCGGCTTTCTCTTTGAGGTAATTTTCCGGGTGCTCCAAGTTTGGCTCCCAGCTCATTTGCCACCTGGTTAGCACTGTTCGCAACTTCCGCAGATACTCCCTTGGGTACAATTACCGCCAGTTTATAGTTGCCTTTATGCACCAGCTCCTGGGCCTTGTCAGCCGTTAGCAATTGATCGTTCAATTTTCTTATTAAAACAAACTGAGGAATCGAGTCAAGCTCCGCCCCCAATTGCCTGGCCATTTTTCCACCATCCTCATCCACCCAAAGAATTTCAAACCGGATATCCTGGTATTCCCGGAAGGGTGCATCCTGGATAAGGGCCATTAATACCGTCAGCGCCAATGGCATCAGAAACAACAGGGCCATGCCTGCCAGGTCTTTGGCAAACAATCTGCTCTCATTTATGAAAGTGGCCAGAATCTTTCTCATATCAGTCGCGAAGGCTGCTGCCCGTTAATTGTAAAAATACCTGCTCCAGACTTTGCGCCTGCTGTTCCTGCATCAATTCCACAGGCTTGCCCTGTACCACCAGCCGCCCATGATCTATTATGGCGATTTCATCACAAAGCTGCTGGGCCTCTTCCAGCAGGTGAGAGGTATAAATAATACCATGCCCCAGTTTATTGTATTCAGTAAGGAATTGCAGGATCATATTTCGCGACTGTACATCCACTCCGGCAGTTGGTTCATCAAGGATCAGCAATTCTGGCTCATGCAATAAAGAGGCAATGATATTAGCCCTTCTTTTCATTCCGCCGGAATAATAACGGATAGCCTTATGCGCACTTTTTTCCAACCCGAACAACTGAAGATATTGATTGATTCGTTCTTTAAGTAAGGTACTACCCAACCCATACAACCTGCCAATATATTGCAGGTTTTCCATTGCCGTTAATGTGGGATAAAGCGCAATGGATTGAGGCACCACTCCTATTCTTCTTTTGATAGCTTCTCTTTCCTTTTCCACATCCATGCCAAGCAGAAAAGCCTTACCGGCGTCTGCTTTTACCAATCCACATAAGATGGAAATCGTTGTCGTTTTACCGGCACCGTTAGGGCCCAGTAATCCGGCGATGCTTTTATCGGAAAACTGTAATGACAATCCCTGCAGAGAAGGTTCTGCTGCATTTTTATAGGTCTTCTCCAACTGCTGAATCTGAAGCATGCCGATCAGACCAGTGTTTTAAGATGAGTAAAAAATTGTTTCTCCCGATCCCCCAACTGGATCAGCAGTTCGCCCAGTTCGTCGTAGGATGCAAGATTGCCAGACCGGTCTTTCATCACCCGGGCAGCCGCAAAGGCAAAATTCCTCCAGGCATCACCAATACGGGTCATCTCATTGGATGCTTCCAGCAAAGCAGGAGCATTGAGGTGCTGGGCAGCTTCCTGTAAGAAGGCTGCATACAAAAACCGGAATCCACCTCCACCGGTACCAATCTCTTCCTGCATCCGGATAATGTTTCCCACAAATAAGGCAGCCCTCCTGGGTTCCAGTTTCTCAGGGTATTTTTTGATTTTACGGCCCAGGAACCGGATGCCATGAATTCCAAAAAAAGGCGGCGGAGAACTTAACATAAACCAGCAGGTCTTTTTAATACCGCGCCGGATAGCATTGGGGAGATCAAAATCAGGTTTGGTCAGCACCGGATAATACATGCGTCCATTGGGAGCCGGGAAGCCTTTTGCAAATCTTGCTTTTTCAAGATCTGCCGCAGACAATCGGGTTACGGTTTCCATCACAGGATCGCTGATCAGGTAATCATCCCCTTCTTTTCCGTAAGCGATCAGGTTATGTCCATTGAAATGAAAGCGATAAGCAGGAGGGAAATAACTCAGGTAAAAAACACTGGTTTGCATCCCAACCGGCAGGCCGGCTTTCAATGCAGCATCCAGTGCCCGCATGCCTTTCTCTTTACCGGAAAAGGATTCCACTTTCATCTTTACACCGAGCTCTTTACAAACCCGTTTAAAAATATATCCCGGCCAGATCCGGAAGGTGGTTCCCGGAACACCACTGACTTTTATAAAAGGAAGATGACCGAAAAAATAGCCGGCACCGATCCCAAAGATCAGGGGTTCGGATAATTTTATTCCGTAGTGCTGCAGGAGTCCAAGGGTTACACCGCTTTCACAATGCGCCGACTGTTTATGTTGAAAGTTTTCGATTTTCATGTGTTCAGGGGCAACTGGTTCACCCTTTGAAATGAGTTAGTTCTTCAACAGGGATATTGAAGATAGCTGCATATTTTTTTAGTTTGGAAGCATTGAGTTTTTTAAACCCCGAAGGAGTCAGGTGTTTTTTGACAAAAAACTTCCAGCTCCCAACATAACTAGCGAGCGTAGGCAAATCCATCAGGTTTTTTTCCATGAAATAGGCAATCGGACTTACTTCTCCCCGTATCACTTTTTCCCGGGTTTGGGCAATTCGTTCGTCAATATCATCCCAGGCCTGGCTCATTGCCAGGTTCTCAGCTTCCCAACCTTCATATTGGGTAGTTTCATACTTTCCCTGCTGATCGGTTACGTACAACACTTTTACCAGAGAATTATCTTCCCCATGTATGATTTTTTTATCGTGTGGTACTTCTTCCTTTTTCATATCATACTACAGTAAAATGCGCATAGATATAAGTAAAGCGAGCACTCTCCGGAATCATCACCAGGATCTTCTGACCTTTTTTCAACTGGCCAGTATTGAATAATTCTTCCAGCATCAGGTAGGGTGACACACTTCCCACATTACCAACGCGGGTGAGGTTGGTAAACCATTTCTCCTGTGGGAACAGGAGTCCGATTTTTTCCTGCTCTTCCGCAATACGCTCCCTGAAATATTCAGAGGAAAGATGCGGCAGGTACCAGTCGATTCCTTCAACGGTGAGGTTATGCTTTTCAAATACTTCTTTCATAAACTGGCCACCCATGGGTACGATTTTTACCCCCAGTAAGCGGGTGTCCTGCTTAAATGAAAAAATACTTTGATTGCCCCACTCTTCAGGTCTGAATTCAGGCCATCCGGTGAGATTGCCATTTGGACTTCGAACCGCGCCTGAATACATACAGGTCGGCAATTCGTTGGCGTATGATTTTATATCGATGAAATCCACCCGTAGGGAGATTCCATTTTCATTTGGTTTGTTTTCCAACAGGGCAGCAGCCGCACCATCACTTAACATCCAGCGCATGAAATCCTTTTCAAAGGCAATCATGGGGTTGGCGTCCAGTTCTTTCAGGCGATCCGCTTCCATATCAAACTTTTCACCTCTCAGCCAGGTCGAAACTTTTTCGGAAGCACCTGATACTGCACGTTTAATATCGCCGTTTTTCACAGAGAGGTAGGCATATTTCATTGCCTGAAAACCGGATGCACAGGAACTGCTTACAGATACTATTTCTGCAGGAGGACATCCCAGTTCACCATGAATCATAGCAGTATGACTAGGCAATAACTGCTCCGGAGACATGGTTCCAAAAGTCAGCAATTCAATATCGTTTTTGGTGAATTGATCATCCAGTAACCCCTCTACTGCTTTTGCCGCCAATTGCGCATTGCTATGGGTGCTATTGCCTTCTTTATCGATGGCATAATAGCGTGATTTGATCTTATTATTAGTAAGAATCTTTGTTTTCGCTCTGGAGGGTTTATCATCCACCAATCCCAGGTACAGTTCAATATCATCGTTGCTTACAGGGTCGTTCGGTAAAAATTTCGCCAGCCTTGTAACAAACACATCTCCCATAAAAAATATCTGATTTGAATATTCTGCAATATTACTTATTAATTCCTCCACTTAGATCATATCCTTCTCGTATGCGGTGCTTTTAAAGTATCCAACCAGCTTACGAAAGGATGAGCGGTTGAAGAGGCTCTGCATCTTTGCAGTAAATCCGGAAACCGGTGATAAAGCCACTATTCCGGTAAGTAATAAACGTTTGAATAACAGTACTCTGGATAACCTGGCAGGATCACCTCTTTCCCCTTTTTCCCGAATGTAGACGGCAAACTTTCTGAATTGTTTAATGCCTCTTTTTTCTAATATGATGAGGGTTGGTTTGAGATCAACGGCCCCTGCTGCCAACAGTTCGGTTTGAAGCGTTTCCCATTGAGCAGAAGCAGCGGCTTTATAGATGATCGGGCCAAATCTCGATGTATTGAGAATATCTCGGGTTTGCACTCCGGCTTCAGGAAGAAACCTTGTTGCTTCTTTCTGGCCTGTAAAGTTCCAGCGAATGATTGTCAACAATGAAATCAGGTTGTGGTTAGTATCCGCCAGTACAATGGAGCCCACGAGCCGGGCATTCAGTTGAAGTAGTCTGGCTTTGATTTTTTCCTGTGCATTCAGCCACATATTTCGGGTACCCAATACCGTAATAACAGGTTTGCCTGACAATACGCGCGCATATTCTGATTGCAGAAAACTGCTGGTTGGAATGGAAGGAGATAGAAACCAGGGCTGGTACCCCAGTATCACCAGATCGTAGTGCTTCTCGGGTATGGTAAGAGGTTTTAATGCTACGGGAATTTCAAGTACAGATTCCGGCATCGCATCAAAAAATGTCTGGCTGGTCCAGGGAAAAGGAAAATCCTGCTCCGGCTGGTATTCTACCATGGTAATTTCTGCCTGGTCTTTTATATTGCTAACCAGGTTATCCAGTATCTGACCCAATTGACCGCTCTGTGAGTAATAGAGCACTAAAATACTGACTGCCATAGCCTGCAATATAAATGCTAACTGCTATTAATTCCTAATTATGCTATTTTTGACAACCTAAATACCCTTGGATGGAAGATTTTAAGAGAACGCTGAAGTTACAGATTATTGAAGCTTTGAACCTGCAGGGAATGCAGCCGGAAGAAATTGATGACAATGCTCCGCTGTTTGGCGATGGGCTGGGCCTGGACAGTATTGATTCCCTGGAACTGATTGTTTTACTGGAGCGCAATTATGGCATCAAAATAGAAGATCCTCGGGAAGGAAGAAAAGTATTTGAGTCGATCCATGTGATGGCTGATTATATCCAGGCCAATCGAAAAAAATAAGCCATGCCCTCCGTTTTTATAACCGGAATGGGCATTGTTTCTGCTTTGGGTAACGGCACTGCCATCCAAAGGGAAAAACTGGCAGCTGGTGTTTCCGGCTTGGGGCCGGCAGCTTTTCTGAACAGTATTCACAAAACTGAGTTTCCGTTTGGGGAGGTCCCCTTTTCAACTGAAGAATTATTCAGCAGACTTGCCGAATACAGCAAGTTGCAGCAAAGTCGACTGCAGGCTTTGGGCGCATTGGCCCTGGAAGAATGTTTTACAGGTTTGGAGCAAAAACCTGCAGGTATCCGGCAGGGGCTGATTAATGCCACTACGGTTGGCGGAATGACGGATATTGAAGACCGCTATTTCGAGCTGATAAAACCGGAACAGATGGAGCCGGACATGAGTTGGGCAGCCGGATTGGATTGCGCAACCGGAACAGAACACCTGGCACGTCAGTTTGATCTTACCGATTTTGTTACCACCATCAGTACGGCCTGCTCTTCTTCAGCCAATGCCATACAATTTGGTGCAAGACTGCTGCAACAGGGTGTATTGGATAGGGTGGTTTGTGGCGGCGTTGATAGTTTGACCCGCTTCACTGTCAATGGTTTCAATAGCCTTAAAAACCTGGACCGAAATGCCTGCAAACCTTTTGATGCCAACCGAAATGGTCTTAATCTGGGTGAAGGGGCTGCTTACCTGTTGCTGGAATCCGAAAGAACTCTTGAAAAGACAGGCAATAAGCCGCTGGCGATATTGTCGGGATATGCCAATTTTAATGAAGCATTTCACCCAACAGCACCCTCACCGGAAGGTTTAGGCGCGTATGAAGCTATGAAACGGACTTTGGAGAAAGCAGGTATTTCACCAGCATCAGTATCTTATATAAATGCGCATGGAACCGCCACGTTGAATAATGACGAAGCTGAAAGTATGGCGATCCATCGTTTGTTTGGTAAAACTGTACCACCATTTGCATCAACTAAAGTCTATACTGGCCATACCCTGGCTGCATCTGGCGCAATAGAAGCCGTTTTTTCTCTGCTGAGCCTTCAGCACCAGGAAATATATCCTGCATTAAACTTTGAAACACCAATTGAAGCCACCGGATTAATCCCCTGTCAAACATACCGGCAGATGCAGGTTGAACATATCTTAAGCAACTCATTTGGATTTGGCGGAAATAATGCAAGTTTACTTTTCAGCAAGTATGATTAAACCGATTTTCATAAGAACAGCCCGGGCTGTTTGCGCACAGGACAGTTTCAGCAGCAATGATTTGCTGCAGCCTGTACGAACGCTATCCGGGAATCGGTTTACCTATCTGGAACCCAACTACCAGGACTATTTTACCATCATGCAATTGCGGCGAATGAGCCGAATTACACGTCTGGGGTTAGTTACAGCGATTGAATGTTTGCGGGATGCAGGAGATACCCAACCGGAAGCCATCATAACGGGTACGGGTAAGGGAAGTTTGACGGATACGGAAAAATTTATTCATTCAGTACGGGAGTTTGCTGAGGGCACATTGAACCCCTCTCCCTTTATACAGTCGACCTATAATTCCTTAAACGGACTGATAGGCCTGCATCACCAGATCAATTCATACAATTCAACTTATGTACACAGTGGATTTTCGCTGGAACATGCTTTATTGGATGCTGCGTTCCAGTTAAATGAACAATCCATTCAAACAGCATTGGTAGGTTCATTCGAAGAAATGACCCCTGAACATTATATCATCAAAGAAAAACTGGATTTCTGGAAAAAAGAGATTGACGGTCCCGATGCTATAATGAAAAGCAGTCCGGGTGCCATTTCCGGCGAAGGCAGTTTTTTCTTTTTTCTTGATTATCAACAGGGGGCTGCTCCTTTACAATTGGTTGACCTGACCTTACTGTTTGAACCAGGAGAAGGTGCGGTGCTGCATGCAATGGACTCTATGCTGGAGCAACATGGATTGGGATGGGATCAGCTGGATGTTTATCTGTCCGGGAGAAACCAGGATTCCAGGTATGAACATTATTATGAGAAAGTGGAGCAGCGACTGAGTGCTACAACACATCAGTTACATTTTAAACACCTGTCGGGAGAATTCGATACAGCGGCTGGCTTCGGATTATGGTCCGCTGTCAGGATGGCGGAAAAAAATCAATTGTTTCCATCCATGATTCGTAAACAGGGCAGCACACAATCAATGGACTATATGTTGTTGTACAATCAGTATTATGGTAAGCAGCACAGCATTTACTTATTGAAAAAGACATAAATAAAAAAGCCGTCTCAATGAGACGGCCTTTTTTATTACTGAGATTCTGATTAATTGATTTCAACATCAGCACCAGCTTCTTTCAGCTTGTTAGCGATATCTTCAGCTTCAGCTTTAGATACACCTTCTTTCACAGCTTTAGGAGCTCCGTCAACCAGTTCTTTTGCTTCTTTCAGTCCAAGACCAGTCAGGTCTTTTACTACTTTCACAACATTCAGTTTAGAAGCACCACCGCTTTTCAGGATTACGTTGAAAGCTGTTTTTTCTTCAGCAGCAGCTGCGGCGCCGCCACCATCAGCAGCTACTACTACTGCAGCAGCAGCAGGTTCGATACCATATTCATTTTTCAGTACGTCAGCCAGTTCCTGTACTTCTTTTACAGTAAGGCCAACCAGTTGTTCGGCTAAAGATTTTACGTCTGCCATTTTGATTAGATTTTTACCGTCTTCACAGCCTGTTTGCTCCGACGGCGGTTTTAAAAAAATGCTAAGTCTCCCCTCAGGCAGGGGAATATTGTAAAAGGATTATTCAGCAGGTGCTGCTTCTGCAGCTGGAGCTGTTTCACCACCTTCTTTGTTTGCTTTTTCCAGCAAAGCAGCGATAACGCGCTGGGCAGGAGATTGCAACAGACCAATAACTTCACCAATAAGTTCATTTTTGGTTTTGATTTTGGTCAGTGCTTTCAGTTGATCATCACCAACATAGATGTCGCCATTGATGAAAGCTGCTTTCAGGATCGGACGCTCACTCTTGGATTCCGTGCGGAAAGAAGAGATGATCAGTGCCGGATCTTTGGGGTTCTCGGAGAACATCAGTGCAGTTACATTATTCAGCGCGTCATACACACCTGCATATTTTTCAGCATCCAGAGATTCCAGTGCTTTTTTGATGAGGGTGTTCTTAGCCACTTTCATTTCCACCTGCTTATCGAAGCAAACGCTGCGCAGTTTGGAAACTTGTGCTACAGTGAGGCTTTCTGTATCAGTGATGTAGAAGTTATTATATTGAGCGAACTTACCTTTCAGCAGTTCAATCACTTCTTGTTTTTGTTCTTTAGTCATACCGCTATGATTTATTTCTACCCTTTACAGGAGAACGGTTTTAGAATTAGTGAATAAAAGTTTTAGTATCGATGGTGATACCAGGACTCATGGTGCTGGCCATGCTCACACCTTTCAGGTAAGTACCTTTAGCGGTAGCAGGTTTCAGTTTCAGGATTGCATTGATCAGTTCCTGGCTGTTTTCAGCAATTTTATCCGGACCGAAACTTACACGTCCGATAGAAGCGTGTACGATTCCAGCCTTATCCACTTTAAATGCGATTTTACCACCTTTAACCTCATTAACAGCAGCAGCTACATCGTTTGTAACGGTTCCTGTTTTAGGGTTTGGCATCAGGTTACGAGGACCGAGCACTTTACCCAGCTTACCAATTTTAGGCATTACAGCAGGAGTAGCGATGATTACATCGATATCTGTCCAGCCGCTTTCAATTTTCTGGATAAACTCATCCAGTCCTACGTGGTCTGCACCAGCAGCTTTTGCATCGTTCTCTTTATCAGGAGTACACAAAACCAGTACGCGCTTGGTTTTACCGGTACCGTGAGGGAGTGTTACAGTTCCTCTTACAGCCTGATCCGCTTTCTTGGGATCAACACCCAGACGGATATGCAAGTCAACAGAAGCATCAAACTTTGCGATGTTTACTTCTTTAACAAGTGCGGAAGCTTCTTTAAGGGAATAAATTTTATTGGAATCAACCTTGGGGTTAACTACTTTTCTTTTTTTAGTGATAGCCATTGCTCAAAAGTTTTTGTGTTACACAATTAATTTTCCCATGGAGCAACACCATCAACAGTGATACCCATGCTACGTGCTGTACCGGCTACCATTTTCATGGCACTTTCCAGAGTGAAGCAGTTCAGGTCAGGCATTTTGTCCTTAGCGATTGCTTCTACCTGGGCCCAGGTAACTTTTCCAACTTTTGAACGGTTAGGCTCTTTTGATCCACTCTGAAGCTTGGCAGCTTCCAGCAATTGAACAGATGCAGGAGCAGTTTTAATAACGAAGTCGAACGACTTGTCAGAGTACACTGTGATCAGCACAGGAAGTACTTTACCCATTTTATCCTGTGTTCTGGCATTAAATTGCTTACAGAACTCCATGATGTTCAGACCTTTAGAACCAAGGGCCGGACCAATGGGGGGTGCAGGGTTGGCTTGACCGCCTTTACACTGCAGCTTAACGAAACCAGTGATTTCTTTTGCCATAGTTTTACTTTTTTGGTGTTAACGTCCGCTTTGCTGTAGCATCGGCAGACTCCCAAATCCAATTCGAAAAAAGAACTATTGATTGGGGACGCAAAGGTAGCAATAACACCAGATATAAACAAAAAAAGTGCGCTTGTAGCGCACTTTTAATTCGGTAAATAGCTGCTTACGACAGCTTTTCCACCTGCATATAATTCAGTTCTACCGGAGTTGAACGGCCGAAGATCTTAACGGTAACTTTGAGTTTTTTCTTTTCGTCGTTTACTTCTTCAATGATACCATTGAAGTCATTAAACGGTCCTTCGATGATCTTGATAGTTTCACCAACGATGAATGGCTCACTCATACTCATTCCGCCAGCCTCACTCATTTCATCCATCTTACCAAGCATCTTGTTCACTTCTGCCTTACGAAGAGCGATAGGGTTGTCTTTACCCAGGAAATGAATAACGTTGCTGGTATTTTTGATGGTATCACGAAGATCGTCGCCTAACTTTCCTTCTACAATTTCAATCATAACATATCCGGGATAATAGTTCCGCTCACGCATTACTTTTTTCCCGTTCTGTACTTTATAAACTTTCTCAACCGGCAGAAATACCTGTTTAACCACTTCACTCCATCCGCCACGGCTGATTTCCTTATCGAGATATTCCTTTACTTTCCGCTCCTTGCCACTTACGACGCGCAGCACATACCACTTAGTTTCCTGTTGGTTTATAATTTCTTCCATTATGCAAAGAATGAATAGATCATTTTCAATAAAGAATTAGAAGCAAAATCCATCAGCCAGATAACCAGGGTGATCAGGATAGTTGCAACCAGTACGATCAGGGTGGATTGCTGCAGCTGTCCCCAGGTAGGCCAGGTCACTTTTTCCATGAGCTCTTTATAGGACTCGCTGAAGTAGGTTGTTACTTTATTCATGCTACAAGATTACATATTTACAATCAATCACAGAAACAAAAGAACTCAACAGGTTGTATGACCGTTGAGCTTTTGCAAGTTACTGATTTTACTTTAAGTGGCACGGGCAACAGGATTCGAACCCGTATCTAAGGTTTTGGAGACCTCTATTCTACCATTGAACTATGCCCGTATGGAAAGTGAGACGTGAGATGTGAGATGTGAGATGTAATTACCTAACAAAACGCAATCACTCAGCACGTTTCAGCAATATCAAAATTAAACATTAAAAAGTAAAAAATGGTCCCTTAGTTCGGGCAAGCCTCCCAAAGGGACCATTTTAACTATTTAACCTTAATGGCTTATTTAATGATCTCGGTTACCTGACCAGCTCCTACGGTACGGCCACCTTCGCGGATCGCGAATTTCAGACCTTTTTCCATAGCGATTGGTTGAATCAGGGTAACTTTCAGGTTGGTGTTATCACCAGGCATCACCATTTCAGTTCCTTCAGGCAGCGTACACTCACCTGTTACGTCCGTAGTACGGAAGTAGAACTGAGGACGATACTTGTTAAAGAACGGAGTGTGACGACCACCTTCTTCTTTGCTCAGTACATACACTTCACCACGGAATTCAGTGTGAGGAGTGATAGAACCAGGCTTACAAATTACCATACCACGGCGGATATCTTTCTTTTCAATACCACGGAGGAGCAGACCGGCGTTGTCACCAGCTTCACCTTCATCGAGGAGTTTTTTGAACATCTCAACGCCAGTTACAGTAGAAGTCATTGGTTTTTCCATCAGACCAACGATTTCAACACCTTCACCAACTTTAATACGACCACGCTCGATACGACCAGTAGCAACGGTACCACGACCAGTGATTGAGAATACGTCTTCTACAGACATCAGGAATGGCATATCAACCGGACGGGGAGGCAGCGGAATGTAGCTGTCTACAGCTTCCATCAGTTCGTCTATTTTAGCAACCCACTTGTCTTCACCAGCCAATGCACCGGTAGCAGAACCCTGGATGATCGGAGTGTTGTCACCGTCAAAGCCATAAGAGCTCAGCAGGTCACGGATTTCCATTTCAACCAGTTCCAGCAGTTCTGGGTCATCAACCAGGTCAACTTTATTCATGAACACAACGATCTTGGGAACGCCTACCTGGCGAGCCAGCAGGATGTGTTCTTTTGTTTGAGGCATAGGACCATCGGTAGCAGCCACAACCAGGATAGCACCGTCCATCTGAGCAGCACCGGTAATCATGTTCTTCACATAGTCAGCGTGACCAGGACAGTCAACGTGAGCATAGTGACGGTTTGCTGTCTGATATTCAACGTGTGCAGTATTGATGGTGATACCACGCTCTTTTTCTTCAGGAGCTCCATCAATTTCATCATACTTCTTCGCTGTCGCCAAACCTTTGGTAGCTAGAATGCTGGTAATAGCGGCAGTCAAAGTGGTTTTACCGTGGTCAACGTGGCCAATAGTACCTACGTTAACGTGGGGCTTTTCCCTCTTAAAGGTCTCTTTTGCCATTTTATTTGTTTTTAAGTTGTGGTTTAAAAATTATCCACCCTCCTTTCGGAGGCATCCTATAAATAAGGTGCAATTGCACCCGTTATCAAGAACTACCAGCTCTGATCACATTTCCTGCGTTCCGTACCGGTTGACTCTCTGGAGCCGTTAGTGAGAATCGAACTCACGACCTCTTCCCTACCAAGGAAGTGCTCTACCCCTGAGCTACAACGGCGGAATAAATGAGCGGAAGACGAGTCTCGAACTCGCAACCTATAGCTTGGAAGGCTATCGCTCTACCAATTGAGCTACTTCCGCTTACTGTTTTCAGATCAGATCTGAAAGCAATTTCATTCCCATGAAAAGAACTAAACTCATTCAATCTTGCGATTCAATGAGTAAGGTGGGCAGGAGAGGATTCGAACCTCTGAAGTCGAAAGACAGCGGATTTACAGTCCGCCCCATTTGGCCGCTCTGGAACCTGCCCGTTTTATAAAACAAGAGCCACTTGTCGGAATCGAACCAACGACCTACTGATTACAAATCAGTTGCTCTACCAGCTGAGCTAAAGTGGCGATTGAATGTTTAAAAGAACTTCCCTTTTTGTTTACGGGATGGCAAAGGTAAAAGAATTTAAGAAATACAAAAATTTTGGCTTCATTTTTTTTAAAATTTCCCGAAGGTCGCACCAGCATTGAATTACAGGCAAAAAAAAAGACCTCCGGAGAGGTCTTGAGTATTTTTTAGCTGGCAAATTGTTTTTCTTTTTTTCTTTTTATTTGGTTAACCAGGGAATCCAGCGCACTGTCAAAGGATTCTTCAAATGATTTACTACTGGCTTTTACAAAGAAGTCGTGTTTAGGGACGTGAACTCTGATTTCTGCTACTTTGTCTTTAATCTGATGCACAACATTGTCTAATTTCAAAAAGACATCCACTTTGATGATCCGGTCGTGAAAAGTGGATAGTTTTTCCAGCTTGCTGGTTACATACTCCACTAACTTAATGTCTGCATCAAAGTGTACAGTCTGAATGTTAACGTTCATAACAATCACGTTTAAAGTGAACAATAAATAAAGAACTTCCGGTTTTATGAATAATTCATAGGTTTTAGACCGTCTGTTGCTATGAAGATAACATAAACAGCCTCATTTTCCAAGAATGCCAGTAACTATTTTTATTTTTCGCAATTCCTTCACATACAACATATTAGAGCAATATCTTAGCCTTTTGGATGGGCCTTTTTATGAACCTCTTTGAGTTTGCCAATGGTGTTGTGAGTGTATATCTGTGTAGCTGCCAGACTTGCATGTCCGAGTAACTCCTTCACTGCATTCAACTCAGCTCCCTGGTTCAGTAAATGGGTAGCAAAACTATGCCGGAGTATATGCGGACTTTTTTTCTGCAGGGTTGTCAATCCTTCCAGGTGTTTTTTTACGAGCCGGTATAAATACTTCGCATATACGGGTTTCCCTTTTTCTGTTACAAGCAGTGGTGCTTCAGGGTTATATACTCCCCATTCCTTTTTCTGCATATCCTCATACGAGCGGATCAAATCAAGCAGGGGCTGTTGAACAGGAATAATTCGTTCCTTGCCTCCCTTTCCCCATACCCGCAAACTTTTTTGAAAATAGTCAACCTGGTTATGCCTGAGGGATACCAGTTCGCTAAGGCGCATGCCCGTTTGGTAAAACAGTGCCAATATCAACTGGGTATTAAACCCGGTCCAGCCATCTCCTTCCCCTACCTTATCAAGAAAATGAGCTGCCTGATTTTCTTCCAGGTAAACAGGCAGGCGTTTACCTCCTTTTGGTGCAGCTAGCTGAGCAGCCGGAGACACAGGAATACAACCTTTTCTCAAGTGATATTTATAAAAGGATCGGAGGGAGGAAAGTTTTCGGGCAATACTTGAAGCTGCTAATGGCTCCTTGCCTTCCTTTAGTGATGAAAGCCAGGACCGGATCATCATCGCGCTGGCTTCAGTAAGTTCCTCTACATCGAACTCAACAACCAGGAAATCACGAAAAGCAATCAGGTCGTCCTGGTAGGCCCGGATGGTAAGTGCTGAATACCGTTTTTCCAGCTGCAAATAGGATAAAAAATCCGGGAGGCTTGTTTCTGAATTGGCAGACATACAAAAGAGATCGCAGCAAATCTACAAGATTGCTGCGATCTCTTCACACTATATTGAACAGTAAGATCGATTATACTTCGAACTTTCCGCTGGCTACCTGCTGCTTGTAAACAGCCTTGAGCACTTCTGCACGGCGTCTTACAGACGGCTTGGTAAAAGACTGACGGTCTCTCAATTGCACCAGAATCTTCGCTTTCTCAAACTTTTTCTTGTACTTTTTGAGGGCTTTGTCGATGTTTTCGCAGTCTTTAGAATCGATAATCAGCATAGAATATACCTCCTTTGGTAAATTTTTGGAGGGCAAAGATAGGGAAACAGTAACAAATACCAAATCCTTTTTCCCAAAAACCTGTTTTGCCCCTAATTTGCAGTTATGTTTACCGGTATAATAGAGACTACAGGGAAGATTATCAATATTCAGACGGAAGGTACGAACCGAATCTTTTGGGTGGAATCTGCCATTTCCCACGAATTAACAATTGATCAGAGTGTTTCTCATAATGGTGTCTGCCTTACTGTAGATGCCCTGGAAGATGGCAAACACAGGGTTACAGCTATTGCTGAAAGCCTGGACAAAACCAACCTCGGTAAATGGGAAACCGGTAATCTGGTCAACCTGGAACGATGCATGCCCATCAATGGACGCCTGGATGGCCATATTGTGCAGGGTCATGTTGACTGTACAGGCACCTGTATTTCACGAATAGACAAATCTGGAAGTTGGGAGTACCGATTTAAAATACCGGTAGCGTTTGCAGCCCTGATAATTGAGAAAGGATCTATTTCATTAAATGGTACCAGTCTAACCATTTTTAATGTTACGGAAGATGAGTTCACAGTGGCGATTATACCTTATACCTTTGAACACACGAATATCCATACTGTTCAACCGGGTGACCTGGTAAATATTGAATTTGATATTGTAGGGAAATATATTAATCGGACCCAATGGCTGAATTCAAAAAGTACAAGCAGTTTTGGGGTAAACAGGTAAGAGATATACCAGTATACCATTTATTATTAATCGTTCTTTGGATAGTTATTCAAGTAATTCTTTTTCTCAAATTCGGTATTGTCACAGATGGAGAAGCAGAGAAGTATTTGAGTGAATCTGATTTATTAATAACTGAACAAAAACTCAGCTCAAATCAATTTATTCTTTATGGATCCTACATAATCTATGTCACATTCTGTAAATTATTGGGGTTTAGCGTTTTTGGTATATACATTCTTCAGACACTATTCTCGGGAATCTCATTAATTGTTTTTTATCATATTTGCAAGGGACAACTAAAAAATACACTATCAGCTACACTGGCGGTATGCTTACTGATTGTGTGCATCCCTTACCAATCCTGGAACAATCATTTGTATACAGAATCTTTTTTTTTAAGCCTGCAATTGACATTTCTTTTTTTTTACTTTAAATACGGAATTAAAAACCTGGGAACATGGCTAATCTTACTGCTGTTTTTATTTTCCAGGCCCACCGCCATACTCTCCATTACAGCTGTATTGATTCATGCAGCATATAGCCATTGTTTAATGCAAAAGATTACAACTAGATTAATATTACTCACTTCCATATCAATTCTGTGTATTTTCTTACTTATTAATTCCTTTCTTTCAATTGGAGGCTCCTATGATTTTAAAAAGCCCTTTGTCGAAGGGAATGTGATTTGTTACATACCTTCTGAAATTTCAATTCAACCTGACACATCAGGAATTACAAATCCTAATACCCTTCAGGGGATAGGTAAATTGATTATTAAAAATCCAGGTTTTTTTGCGCAGCTATTTCTGAAAAGAAGCAGTTCTTATTTCGGCTTAACAAGGGATCACTTTTCAAAGAGGCATAATCTTTTACTTATCGGATTCTTTTATCCTCTCTATTTAATGGCAGCAATTGCGCTAGTTTTTGTGTTGCGAACAAATAAGCCATTGATGATATTCATTCTCTCCTTTATTTCCTTATTCTGGGGATCCGTTTTATTAACCTGTGACGATTGGCTCAACAGATTTTTTATGCCAATAGTTCCTATCCTACTATTAACATCAGCGAGCTTATTTGCGAAAAGAGAAATCAGCCACTAAGGAAGCAGTTTCAAATTTTTATTATCCCAATAAAGTACCGGCTTGGTTGAGTCAATTGCTGATTTTTCAAAAATTTTGGTCTCTCTATTAAATGAAAGTACAGTTGATCTGTTCAAAAAAACTGTATTTACCCCTATTAAAAGGCTGCCTGAACTGTCGATTATCGGTTTCAGAACTTCATTTAATATTAGTTGATGAGATGGGCCCTGAAGTGAAAGCAATACAATTCCCGTAGTATCTAGCCCCCTTAGGATTAAAGCTTCAGGAAAACCATTCCGAAAAACATGCGCTCCAAAATATTCTTCAGGAAGATTTACTACATACATTTTATCTGCCTTACTTCTGTATGCAATCATATCATCCAATATAACCTTACTTATTTCATCAGCTTTCTTCCAGATTTTATTACCGTTATGAAGGCAAAACAAAAAATACCCTACTAGTAAACCTGCAGCCCAACGCAACTGAACACTGGAACATAACTGAACTAAACTATATGCCAGCAAAATAGAGAAGTAAAAAGTAGGGAAATAATATAACCTGTCGCCTTCCAGTGTTCTGGTACTTATTCCAAATAATGAAGGCAAAACAAAGGAAACCCCAAATGAAATCAGGATTGAGAAAAACACTCCGCGGCCCGACTTATCAAGCTTTAAAAGCCTAAAGGAGACAAATAACAAAACAATCCCAGCAACAAGACTAAGAATTATCATCCAAATTTCAGCAAAACCAGGTGGCAAAATGAATCTTCCCGATGCTTTGAATATTTTGAGCACTAACACATTTGGAGAAAAATCAAAAATTCGGTCGCCATAATCACCAACAATCACTCCTACAAGGTAATATCGCACCAATAAGTTCAAAAGTGCTGTTATCAGAAAAATCAGAGACCATTTCCACCAATTCTTATTTGCCTGTTGATTAGCCCGTATTAGTACAGCAACAATCAGGGGAACAAGGATCGTATTCTCATAGGTACTTAATGATAAAAAATATAAAACACTGACTATACCAACCCAGAAACCATCCGGTTGTCGAATTAAAGAAAGGTAAATGGCAAGAACTGCAAATAATGTAGCAAGACTAGAACCACGGCCAACTGCCCACAATAAAGATTCATGATGAAATGGATACAGAACAAAAAACAATGTTGCGTATAATGCAATGACCGTTTTTTTTTCTTTCTCAGAAAATAAAACCAGACAGCTTTTATAGATCATTAATCCGCATAACGCATGTATTATTATATTAAACAATACAAAGGACCATCCATGATTTCCGCTTATTTGGTAACATAGGTATAATGTAATATCAGATACCGGTCTGAAAAAACTGTTCAGATTTAAAAAAAGACCTTTGGAAACTTTTAATACTACTTCATGATCATCAGAAGAAAGCCCTTTGTTTAGTAAAGAACCATAAGCTAGCAGCGTTATTAAAAGGCTTAGAAAGAAAACAGTAACCTGTTCAATTCGAGAGCCATTTCTTGCTGAAAAATTAATCATCGTATCAAATACATTTTCCCATACCCTCGGGTAAAATATTTATCAGTATTATCACCGTCGGCTCTGAACTTATCCATTTTTATTCCATTTAATGTTGAGACTACCCGGTACAGGTATACCCCATTTGCCAATCTTTGTCCAAACTGATCTGTACCATCCCACTTGTATTCCGTAATATTTCGTCCTATACGCAAAGGTCCAAGTTCATCGCCCGTTATTTCACGAACCACCTTGCCAGTTACTGTTAGAATCTGAATCTTGAAATTTGTTGGTATTTCACTTCCTGTAAGCGTAAACACAAATGCGGTAGATGTACTGAATGGATTTGGATAGTTCAATAAATTGGATATCATTGGCTTATTAACCACCTTGAATTCAATTGAATACCCAGCCCTTCCCGCAGTATTTTCACTGGCATCTTTACCAACAACAGTCAGTTCATAACTATCAATGCCGGATTCCTGATCAAATGTTTGCAAAAATGCCGGAGTAAAATCGATAGTGGCCGTATTATCAGTACCTGCAACAGCTGGAGTAAATCTGACGGTATCATTATCGAAGCGATAATTTCTGATTGTGCCATCAGGAAATTTAACCTGAATTCTCATCAAGGAGGTATCTTTTAACAGCAAGAACTTTGATTCGTCTTTCAATTTAATCTGAATCCTAGGCTTAGCAGATACTATATCACCATTTAAAATATGGACTCCATCAAATGTAACATCCAGTAATGGATTGGTATTATCACCTTTCACAAATAAATTCCTGAAAAGGAAATTATTAAATCTATACTGCTCAGGTTGATGAAAATCCGGATTGAAGTCAACAAACAATGTGTTCAATCCTGGATAATTCTTTGTGTCGATGGTATAATTGAATCTCAATGTATCCTGGCCCGGGAGAGGCTTTTGCATTTGAACCGGAAGTTCAGTAGTAACATTATTTGCATCGGATATAGTTACCTTAACTTTTAAGCTATCAAATGCGACACTCGTGATGTTTTTAAATGCAATACCAAAATTTACAGGCTCACCAATATCAGCGGTATCTTTCGCGGAAAGATACAATTTCGGAACTATGGCTCCTTCAGGAACCGGATCATAAATTAACTTCCAGTAATTCAACTGGAAAGGTGTATAATTAACCGCATCCTTATTCCGCATATATAACTGAACATAAGGATAGGTTTCCGCATTTATATCGGAAATATCAACTATTCGCTCATCGGCGTTTATTTCCCTAAGAACAACCGGGTTATTATCTCCCCTTATACCCAGCAACTGAATTGTTACTTCATCAGGAGCACTTGTCTCCAAATATTTACCTTCCCATCGCAACTCTTTCCAGCTTTTCGCAGGTCCAAATCTGGGTGAGGTAATCATCCCAATGGAGTCTTGCGATGCTGCATTAGTCGAAATAAAAAAACGGTCATACAGGCCAGCTGACACTCTTGTTTGAGGTACAAAAGAGGGATCGTTTTTCTTATAGATAAGGCCCCAGCATTTAGGAGCATTTACTTCATCAATATTAGTAAAACCTGCGTTAAGTAATTTGTGATAAAGAGAGTTATTTGATCCATACAGTGCTGTATCTGCTCTCCAGGTAGAACTGAATGAAGCGTTAGTAGCATAATCAATTGATCGTACTATTACATAATAACCATCCGGAATTGAATCCATCATATCCATCATTAATTTTCTGGATGCAGCTGTCATGTAAGAGAACTCAAAATTCCAGTTTCTTGATGGCTGACAATTTGCAGATGCACTCCCAAACCGATTTAGATTCTGACCATTCTCATCCACGTTTTTCCACGGCACCATCGTTTTGGGGTCAATAACTATGAATATAAGAGAACGGCCCAAACAGGCACTTTTAATAAAATCATCATCATTGATCACAACGCTGAAATCATTGTCTTCTAATCCGGATGTTGGATAAATACCATGTCGGACCTGAACTGAATTATTTCTGATTCCAAAATCCCATTTATTACCTTCTGCCAAAGTCATCTGCTGTATTTCAGATTCCTTGTGTTGATAAAAATGTGACTGATTGAAACCAAACTGGCCGTTAGCACGATATTGAAAACTTGAAACATTCCAAATAAATTCGCCACCTTCCCCCGGAACCAATGCCGTTCTCCAATAATATACCACACTGTCCTGAAAACTCATTTGCGGGTCAAATTCAAGTAACCCTCCTTCGGAACTTATAGTTACCGCTTTTTTAAGAGATGAATTAAAATTCGTAGTTGTATCAATTTCCATGATGTACTGCTTCATGGAACTAAACGGATTAGCCGTAGATGCATAAAACTTCTGAGATGGCTCAGTTACAATTGAATAGTTATAAGGGAAAGCCGGAGAAGCTTCATCTTCATAAATGAAAAAGGTCTTGGATATGCTATTATTATCCTCAACCATTTCTGAAATTCTATCCTCACCATCGATTACGACCGCTATTCTTCCTTGTCCTTTATGAATTGTACTAATAATGGGAAGTTGAAATTCCAGTGAATCAACTAGTTTAGGAGCAAGTCTTTTTTGATTATAGAGTACTACTTCTGTGCCATCCGGATTAATGCGCTTAACCTCAACGTTCACAGAATCATTTATAGCCTTGCCTATATTGTAATATTTTACTTTAACATTAAATGTTTGATCCGATACTGAAATAAAAGAAGGACTAATCTCAACAGTTGACTCCTCAACTGCATAATCCGGCTTTTCCTGAAAATTCATTACAAGAGCCGGGTCCCCGTGTAAATTAACTTGCTCCGCATGTGCACGAGCAAGGAAATCGATCGGAGAATACCGTTGCTTCATTTCAACCAATGCATCTTTAATTACTACCCCCAATGGTCTTCCATAATCAGTTTTTCCAATCTGATTATAAAAGGAAGTCAGATACACACCAAGGTAATTTACTACTCCAAAATGCGTACTTGCGATGAAAGCAACCCCTCCCCTCTGTTTCGCCAATGTAAATTTTTCAGTTAGTGTTTCATAAACCTGGAAACGGCCTGCAGAATATTGAAAAAAATCTCCAGCATAACAGCCATTTACAGAGAAAACAGGATATTTCCCCTGATTGTTATAGTCATTGGGATCTTCAATACTGAATTCAAGTGTGTTGGCAGATGAATGTCCGAAATAGGTTAAAAGACTTATCCCTGATTCAAATTGATTCCGGATAACCTGCGCCCCTGACTGATCCTGCTGCCCACCAGCAGTTTTACATAAAACTGTTGCATTTGCACCAGTTAAGGTATCATCAATCAGCGTTTTATATGAATTCATAAAATTACAGAGCTGAACTCCCAATAGGGCATCAGTAGCTCCGGTTACATGCAAAATATTTTTCTTCCATATTTGATCCTCAATCTGGCCAGAAACTGTTTTTTGAACCTGTTCATACTCTTTTACCTTTTCCAGATAATCTGTAACTTCTGCAGGCCGAATTACTGAAAGTCTTCCAATAGGTGTTTGAATTAGGGGATCACTGGAAGATGCAGAACTCATGAGATTATCAGAACCCGGAAATCCAAAAGTGGGCAACAGATTTAATTCTTTTAATTGGGGCCGCATTGTGATATTATTACTGGCCCGATAATAATTATAAGTCACCCCTTTACCAATTAGAAAAACATTCTGAAGCGGACTACTAAAATTTGCCCTGGCGAACCTTATGAAGTTTTTTATGGACAATGGATGTCCCTCTTGTCCGAATGCAAACTGATCGGTCAACTCTTCAATATCATAAATTTTTGCATTAAAAGCTCCGCCTGTAGCACTGCTTCTATACTGGCGATAATCTTCTACCGGATTGGAGCCATCCGGACCATTGAGTAAAACTTTATTGGAAATAATTAAATAATCACCCTGTAATGCTGCATTTGAATAATCCGTAAATGTTCTGGAGCTAAATGCGTTTACAATATTGGGATAACCTGTAGCAGAAGCCTGACTGACCATTACCAATTTCCTGGTATTAACAGAACCCGGTAGTGCAAATCTGAATACACCAGCAACTTGTGTATTCGCTACATAGCGCTCCTGGTTTTCCAGGTCATACAGAACAGGAGCTACTCCCCCGCTATTGAAATTTCTGATTTCAAGAAAATATCCATTTGTACGCGGCTGCAGCTCAAATGCAAATGTTCGGGCATTATTAAAATTAAATTCCCTCGCATAGGTTAATTCGTAAAAAGAAATTACCATCCGGTCCAGGTAAGGATCTGGTCCGGTTGCAGGAGCCGGTGGCTGAACATTTGTAAATGCTACTGAAGCAGCACCGGTTGCCAGCAAGGCATTCGGAACAGGAACCGTAGCAACCAGATCAGAAAAAAAGTTCATTGAATTTTCATAAAGTTGATTACCATTCAACTCCACTCTTACTCGCCTGGTTTTTGTTGTATTTCCAAAAGCACCAAACTGGAGCGTACCGTCGGGACCACCCACAAAAGGTCTCAGGTTTGTCTGGTTGTCCGTACGCGTAATACGTTGCCTAATTTCATTACTGGAGAAAAATTCTCCTCTATCGTAGGAAGAAGAGAAAACATACTGCTCAAGATCAGCCGCAAATCCCGGATTCAATCTTTCCTTATAATCTCTTGCTAGCTTATGAATGAAATATGGCTCAACCGGCAATGTATTGGAAGCAACATCATTATTAACTGAAGTAAATCGTTTATTCGGCAAGGATGGTTCAACAGTCAAAAAATAAATCGCAGTGTCAACATGCAAATTATACTTTGTCCGGTGCTGAAACTGTTCTTCCCGATATAAAATCCGATCAGTTGTTCCATCATTGGCCAATCCCCAAAATTCAATGTAACCATCTGCTGGCAAAACCCCTGAATTGACAGAAGTGAATATAGGAACCTCTACACCATTTCGATATAAGCGAAAATGCTCAGCAGGAGTTGAATTCAGACCAATAGTTGAAAGAGATGCGGCCGGAATTCTATACACCCCATCAGTCCCCACTTTGAACTTATAATAGGTTTTATTAAAATCAATCCATTCATTATTAAAGGGCTGAGCAAATGAAGTAAATCCGGTTGCCAGTAACACAACCAGCATAATCAATAAACGATTGAAGGAATTCTTTCGGTTCAGATACATATGCTTAATCAGTTACTTTTGTTCTTTGATTTTTTGACCAGGTCAAGTTTCAATGAAAATACGTGCGTATACAGGGGATTGGATTGGTTCGCCAGGTTGGTAAATGCATAATCAATCATCACGTTCTGTAAACGAAAACCGGCTCCAATAGCAGGTTGATAAATCCAAACCTTTTTCTGATAGGTACTGTCATTATCATCCAGTGCTTTTTGAAAATTGTTGATGCCTGCACGTACAAAAAATACTTTTTTAACGGATGCTTCCAGACCGATTTTAGGATCCACACTCAAGGCAGAGCTACTGATCACCGTATTACGCCTGCCATCAAACGTAAAATCCAGATTGGCTTCTGCCAACAGATCAATTGACTTGCTTAACTTAAAATTGTAAGAAGCTCCCGCAATCAGTTTGGGTGCAGTTAGTTCATTCGACTTTACAGGAACATCGTTCTGCGTAACATAAAACACTTCCCGCATTTTGTCATTGATGTTGTACGTCCAGGCATTGAAGGTGGTGGTAACATCCCTTGCAACCACTCCTATCTGCAACCTTTTATTGATGTACTGGACACCCGCATCGAAACCAAATCCCCAGGCAGTTGCAAAATCACCCGCCTTACGATGTATGACTTTGGCATTAAATCCAAGATTGAGTTTTTTATCAGGGGACCCCTTCATTTTCAGTTCCTGCGCATAAGAAAAAAGAAAAGCATAGTCAGCAGAAGAAAAGGTGGTGATGTTATCAAAATTGATGGTACCATCCGGTTCTACCAGGAAAACCGTATTTGGAATATCATCTACAGCAAACCGCAGTACTGATAACCCGATCGTTCTTTTACCATCTTTCAGGGGAAGCGCAATATTGGCATAATCGTATTTGCCAATACCCGCAAAATATTCGGCATGCATAATGTTCACCTGGGCCTGGTTCTTAACATGCACCAGCGCAGCCGGGTTCCAATAACCCGCCGTACCATCTGAAACAGACGCTACCTGCGCCGAGCCCATCCCCAGGCCTCTGGCTCCTGCGCCTATATTCAGAAATTCATTGGAATATTTTCGAAACTGTGCAGACAGCGCCATAGGCACCATCAAAAGGCAGAATAAGAATCCTCGGTTAATTAGGTTCATCAGACAACTTTCAGGATAAGCAAAGATTACGCTAATGGACTAAAACGCCGCCGCCGGGCCAATATTGCCTTTCGCCGGCTAATCCGATTACGTTAGTTTTGCTGCAAATTGCAGCATTTTTTATGAATTTAATAGAAGAATTACGATGGAGAGGCATGTTGCAGGATATCATGCCCGGAACGGAGGAACAATTAAACAAAGAAATGACTTCGGCCTATATTGGCTTTGATCCAACCGCAGACAGTCTTCACATTGGCAGTCTGGTTCCCATTCTCCTATTAATTCACCTGCAAAAAGCCGGTCATAAGCCATTTGCCCTGATCGGAGGTGCTACCGGAATGGTGGGCGACCCCTCTTTCAAAGCCGAAGAACGCAAAATGCTGGATGAGGCCACCCTTCAGATGAACCTGGCCGGCATCCGTGCCCAATTGGAAAAATTCCTGGATTTTGACCCCTCCCGGTCGAATGCCGCCGAAATTGTCAACAACTACGACTGGTTCAAAAACATCAGTTTCCTGGATTTTATTCGCGATGTGGGCAAACATATTACAGTTAATTATATGATGTCCAAGGATTCGGTGAAGAAAAGAATTGAAGGCGACAGCGGTATCAGTTTCACGGAGTTCACCTACCAACTGATCCAGGGATATGATTTTTACTGGCTAAACCAGCATAAAAACTGTAAACTCCAGATGGGCGGAAGCGACCAGTGGGGAAATATCACCACCGGTACCGAACTGATCCGCCGGATGGGTGGCAGTGAGGCTTTTGCTTTTACCTGTCCCCTGTTAACCAAAGCTGATGGTGGTAAATTCGGTAAAACCGAAAAAGGAAATGTTTGGCTCGATCCGGAGAAAACATCGCCTTATCAGTTCTACCAGTTCTGGCTGAATGCTTCTGATGAAGATGCAGCCAAATGGATCAAGATCTTCACGTTCCTGCCCAAAGCTGAAATTGAGTCACTTCAACAGGAACACGAGGCAGCCCCGCATCTGCGACTGCTTCAGAAAAAACTGGCAGAAGAAATTACCAGCCTGGTACATGGGAAGGATGCTTATGAGTTTGCAGTTAAGACTTCAGATATCCTATTTGGAAATGTTACCACAGAGGTCATCAGAAGCCTGACTGAAGTACAGTTACTCCAGGTAATGGAAGGAGTGCCCCAGCATGAGTTTCCAATGGAACGAATTGGTGATTCTACAGATGTTGTTACCCTGCTCGCAGAAACCGGTATCTTCCCCAGCAAAGGCGAAGCGCGTAAAATGGTACAGAGTGGAGGCGTAAGCATCAATAAAGAAAAGATCCCGGCCATTGATTTTAAACCCGGAGCCGACCAGTTGCTGCACAACCGCTACCTGCTTATCCAGAAAGGTAAAAAGAATTATTACCTGGTTAAGGCGGTCTGAATTTCGTACATTAGGGAAGACGCTTGTACTATGAAAAAATCTTCCCTTTTGCTGCTGTTAATCAGCTGGGCTTGCCTGCTTCAGGCACAACCTGACATTCAACGAAAGCTCCAGGCACAATTCATTGAGGTGGACAACAACGGATTGGTGGAACTGCCAGAAGGCATTTTCACCATTAGTACCACCCTTTCCATGGATGGCAAGCAGGGCGTTACCATTCGGGGAAAAGGGCCAGATAAAACCATACTGAATTTCGCCGGACAAATCTCGGGAGCAGAAGGCATCCGTATCACCAATGGCTCCAATATAACGATTGAACAACTCACTGTACAAAATACCAAAGGAGATGCTATCAAAACACAGCTGGTGGATGGCATCCGTTTTCTTAATGTAAAAACAGAATGGACCCGTGGTGCACATTCGTCCAATGGGGGTTATGGAATTTATCCTGTTCAATGCCAGCGGGTATTGATCGACAGTTGTTATGCCAGGGGAGCAAGTGATGCAGGTATATACGTAGGGCAATCACACCATATTATCGTTCGTAATTCAACGGCAACAGAAAATGTCGCAGGAATAGAAATTGAGAATTCCCTTTATGCCGAAGTACATAACAATAAAGCTTTCAATAATACCGGTGGAATTTTGGTATTTGACTTACCTGATCTCATTGTAAAAAGAGGAGGTTTTACCAAACTTCACAACAATGAGGTGCTGGATAACAACCATGATAATTTTGCACCCAAGGGAAATATTGTTGGCAAAGTTCCTCCCGGAACCGGAATAATGATTCTGGCTGCCAATCATGTTGATATACATGATAATCGCATTGTTAATAACCGTACTGCAGGCACTGTAGTTGTCAGCTACTATATCACTGAAAATCCGATCAACGACAGCAGTTATCATCCCTATCCATCAGCAATTTCCATCCACGACAATTTCTACGAAAGAAGAAATGAACGGGCAACCATGCAAGGCCGGATGGGTAAACTTTTTCGGTTCAAATTACGCTTTGGGAAAAAGGTACCGCATATTCTGTATGACGGTATCCCCGATCCGCAGGCAGCAGGTAAACCCGCCATCTGTATTTCCAATAACCATAACCAAAGTTTTGCCAACATTGATGCTGCCAATGGATTCAAAAATATTAGTCGCGATACCGGTCCGTATTCCTGCAACCTCTCCATTCCCGTTAATGTACAAATGCAATGAAAACCTTTTCGATTATTTGTGCCCTATTGCTCAGTTTGGGACTGATGAGTCACCTTGACAGCAGCGTATCATCATTCACTCCCAAAGAAAAATTATCCGACTATCAATATTTCGTTGGGCCACTGGCGGAATTAAATCCGGCACCTGGAATCATACCCTATGAATTGAACAGTTCACTCTTCAGCAACTATGCAGAGAAACTAAGATATATCGTGTTGCCTGAAAACGGCCAAATGAATTACCACCCTACCCAACCATTTGAGCTGCCCATAGGAACGGTGCTCATCAAGCACTTTTATTACCCGCTTGATTTCAGTAATCCAGGCAAGGGGCGAAAACTGATTGAAACCCGTCTCCTAATCCATGAAGCAACCGGATGGAATGCATTACCCTATATCTGGAACGAGGAACAAACAGAAGCTTATTATGATGTAGCAGGCGATACGCGTACTGTTTCATACATCGATAATAAGGGTAAAAAACAACGTACCAATTATGTGATACCAAACAAAAATCAGTGCAAGGGATGCCATACCAATGGTAAAGAATTTCTTCCGATAGGTATCAGTGCAAGGCACCTGAACAAGACCGTTAGTTTCACAGGTATCAGAGGAAATCAACTGAGCAAATGGGCAAACAAAGGCTGGTTAAAAGGATTGCCTGCTGATGGAGTTCCAGCTAATGCAGATTGGGAAAATTCAACAGCTTCACTTAACGCGAGAGCCCGTTCCTATCTGGATATCAATTGTGGGCATTGTCACAGTCCAGGCGGGCCTGCCAATACCTCGGGACTTTTTCTTGATATACATAACAAGGACCCTCACTTGCTGGGCATCCACAAAACACCGGTAGCTGCTGGCAGGGGATCAGGTAATCTGAGTTATGCGATCGTGCCCGGTAAACCGGAAAAATCGATTCTTGTATACCGTATGAATACAAATGATCCTGGTATTGCCATGCCGGAATTAGGCAGGGAGCAAATTCACAAGGAAGGTGTAGCCTTAATCAGCGACTGGATCAGGTCTTTGCAAACTCAGTAATTGCCTGTACCAGGGTATCCAATTGACGAGTAGTGGTGTACACATGCGGAGTGATACGAACCCCCTTAATATTTTCCCACTCAATTCCTACAGTGTGGATTTTATATTTATTAAAAAGGAACTGATCTAATTCAGCCGGCTTTCGGTTTTTAACTGAAACTAATCCAATAGCGCAGGCAAAACCAGGTTTTAAAGAAGTACCTAATTCCACGCCTGGTAATTTTTCAACCCTTTCCATCCAATAATTTTTGAGGTAGTGAAGTCGCTTTTCTTTCCGTTCTGCACCAATCATTTCCTGGAATTCAATTGCTTTACCGATGGCCTGCTCAATGAAAAAGGGCCGGGTACCCAGGTTTTCAAATTTGCGGATATTCGTTTCTTGTCCGGCTGGTGCACCAAATAACGGATACAACTTTTCAATTTTCTCTTTTCTGACATATAGAAATCCGGTTCCGATACAGGCGCTTAGCCATTTATGTAAACTGGTACCAAAATAATCGGCCCCCAGTTCATCGATACGAAATTGAAAATGCGCAAAACTGTGGGCTCCATCCACTAATACCTCAATTCCGCGTGAACGTGCCTGATCAGCAATTTTACGAACCGGCAGTATCTGTCCATTCCAGTTGATGATATGGGTGATGTGCACCACACGTGTGCGATTGGTGAACGCTTTTACATATTGCTGGGTAAGGTAGTTATCGTCTTCTGAAGGCAACTCCAGGTTTATCCAAACCAGCTTGATTCCATCTCTTTTTTCCCGCTGCTTCCACGCATTGATCATATTGGGGTAATCCTGTTTGGAAAGCACCACTTCGTCGCCCGCTCTCAGCGGAATGCCAAAGATGGCCGTTTCCAGTGCTTCTGACGCATTACGCTGAATGGCCAGCTCTTCGGGATCACATCCCGCCAGCCTGGCGAGGTTGGCACGCAAAGGTTCTCTACCCTGGTCCAGTATCCTCCACATGAAATAACTGGGACCTTCATTACTAAGGTCATGATAACGTTTCATAGCCTCCTGAACCACCTTTGGAGACGGACTCACACCCCCATTGTTCAGATTAATAATAGCCGGGGAAACAGTGTAGGCCTGCTGAATGCTGTACCAGAAATCCTCTTCTGAAGCCAGGCGCTCTGCATCCATAGACCGGAACTTTGAAAGAGTTTCTTCCAACTGCCGGCTCCATGCAGGTACTGAAGCGCCTATGAACAACGAGCCTAAACCTAGTTTTGATAACTGTTGCAGAAAATTTCTGCGGGAAGGTGCTAACATGTTTGAAAATTAAGCATTTAGAGGATTTAAGAAGATATCCTCTTTTTGGAATTTTTTTTTGGCAGAAATGGACACACCCTTTATTTTTGCACTCCCTTAAGGGACGGATTGCCCGATAGTATAATGGTAGTACGACAGATTTTGGTTCTGTTTGTCTAGGTTCGAATCCTGGTCGGGCAACAAAAAGCAGGTTTAACGACCTGCTTTTTTTATATTGCCAACCCAATGGATATTGAATCTTTCCGCCACTTTTGCCTGTCTTTTCCAGATGTCACCGAAGAATTTCCATTCGGACCCGAAACACTTGTTTTTAAGGTTAAGGGAAAAATGTTTGCATTCACAGATGTGGATTTATTTGAAAGCATCAATCTAAAAGCTGATCCGGATGAAGCAATCGAATTAAGGGAACGCTATCCTGCCGTGCAGCCTGGATATCATATGAACAAGAAACACTGGAATACAATTGTTATGGACAACTCCATTCCTGACAGGCTTATAAAGGAATGGATTGATAATTCCTATAAACTTGTCAGGTCCAGCCTTCCAAAGTCACAGCGGTGAAGATGATCAGGCCAGGAATTGTTGCATTTTAAGTAAACAGGTATCCAGGCTATCTTCCCAGGGATAAACAGGCACCCCAAAATCACGCTGGATTTTTTCCGTTGCCATAAGGCTAAAAGCGGGCCGCTTTGCGGGTGTTGGATAGTCTGATGAGGGAATGGGCAGGACTTCACAGGTTGCATGAATCTTCTGACATATAGCCTGTGCAAAATCAAACCAGCTAATTTTTCCGCTATTGCAGTAATGATATATTCCACCCGGCCGGGATGCCCCTCCTGGTGTATCAAGAAACTCAATGATTTGCAGAATTGCTTTTGCAAGGTCTGCAGCATAGGTTGGCGCTCCGATCTGATCATTTACAACTTTGATTTGCGGACGCTCACTCATCAGCCGAATCATCGTTTTCACAAAATTATTTCCATAGGAAGAGTATACCCAGGAAGTTCGGATGATGATGGAGGAAGGTGAGAAGGCCAGCGCCTGCTCCTCTCCTTTCAACTTGGAAAGCCCATAATAATTGACAGGATTTACCGGAGCAGCTTCAGCCAATGGAACTGAACTATTTCCATCGAATACATAATCTGTTGAAATGTGAATCAGCCGGCAACTGTACTCATCACATAACCGGGCAATTTTTCCAACAGCCCAACCATTAATCAGCATTGCCTGTTCACGCTCTGTTTCTGCCCTATCAACAGCAGTATAGGCAGCACAATTAATACAAAAATCAGGTTGATGGATGGCAAAAAAATCGGCCATTTGTTTTTCCTGTTCCAAAGGAAAATCGGCACGATCAGTAAACAGAAATTGATATTGATGCTGGAACAAGACCGATAGCTCCTGTAATTCTGAACCCAACTGACCATTTGCTCCTGTTACCAGTATTTTTTTCATGGTTCAAATTGAAAGACATGTTCAATATCTGCAAAGCAGGGCAGTATCCGGTCTTTGTCAGAAATTTTTCTGGCTTCCACGGGAATTTTCCAGTCGATCTCCAAAGCAGGATCATCAAACAGCACTCCCCCTTCTGCAGCTTTATTGTAAAAAGCATCGCATTTATAAAGCACTTCAGCAGTTTCACTTAACACCGAATAACCATGTGCGAAGCCTTTTGGAACCAATAATTGTTTTTTGTTTGCTGCACTTAATTCAATGCTGAACACTTTTCCGAAACTGGGAGAGTTCTTTCTGCAATCAACTACCACATCCAGGATGCGACCTTCCAGTACTCGAATCAGTTTGGTTTGTGCAAAAGGTGGAACCTGGTAATGTAACCCACGAATCACCCCATAACCTGACCTTGCCTGATTATCCTGTACAAACTGGTAGTAAATCCCTGCAGCCTCAAATATTGCTGCATTATAGGATTCAAAAAAATAACCCCGGTGATCACCATGAATAGTTGGTTCAAAAATCAGGAGTCCGGGAAATCCGGTTTCTGTAAATGCCATCAGGAACGGTGTTCGTATTGTTCTTTGTAATAATGCTGATAATCTCCACTTGTAACATGCTCCACCCAATCCGTGTTATTCAGGTACCAGTCCACAGTTTTCTCCAAACCCTCTTCAAACTGAAGTGAAGGTTTCCATCCTAATTCGCGATTCAGTTTGGTGGCATCGATGGCATACCTTAAATCATGTCCAGGGCGATCAGTAACATAGGTTATTAGCTGAGCGGATTCTCCGGCAGCACGTCCCAATTTACGATCCATGATAGTGCAAAGGAGATGCACAAGGTCAATATTCTTCCATTCATTAAATCCACCCACATTGTATTTGTCTCCAGTTGCACCTTCGTGATAAATCAGATCAATTGCCCTTGCATGATCTTCCACCCACAGCCAGTCGCGCACATTTTCACCCTTTCCATAAACCGGTAATGGTTTTTTGTTCAGGATATTATTGATCATTAGCGGAATCAGTTTCTCCGGAAAATGATGGGAGCCATAATTATTGGAGCAATTGCTCATAACCACCGGCAAATGGTAGGTATGATAATATGCCATCACAAAATGATCTGAGGCAGCTTTGGATGCGGAATAAGGAGAACGCGGATCGTAGGGAGTTGTTTCTGTAAACATTCCTTGTTCCCCTAAGGATCCATACACTTCATCTGTGGAAACATGATAAAACCGTTTTCCTTCAAAACGACCTGCCCAACTCTTCCTGGCCACATTCAGCAAATTTGCAGTACCCAGGACATTGGTTTTTACAAACTGTAAAGGATCAGCAATACTACGGTCTACATGGCTTTCAGCTGCCAGGTGGATTACTCCGTCAAAATCATATCGGTCAAATAATTGCTGCATCCCGCCTTCATCGGTAATATCTCCCTTTTCAAAAAAATAATTGGGAGCCTGTTCTATGTCTTTAAGATTCTCCAGGTTACCTGCATAGGTAAGCGCATCGAGATTGACAATTTTATATGCCGGATATTTTGTAACAAACAGTCGTACTACATGCGACCCAATAAAACCAGCACCTCCGGTAATCAGTAAAGTAGACATTCCGTTAATGTTTTTGGTTGGGTGATGTAAACTCTTTGGGTTGCTTGAAGAGCTCTTCATACGGAAGCGATTTAAAATACTCATAAGTAATCTTTACGCCCTCCGATCTGCTTATAGTAGGTGCCCATCCCAAAATTTCTTTGGCTTTGGTTATATCCGGCTTCCGTTGTTTCGGATCATCTTTAGGTAATGGCCGGTATACAATCTTCTGCTCTGTTCCGGTAAGACGGATGATTTCCTCGGCAAATTCCTTCAATGTGATCTCATCCGGATTACCAATATTAACCGGGTTTACATAATCACTCATCAGCAGCCGGTATATACCTTCAATCAAATCGTCTACATAACAGAAGGAACGAGTCTGTGATCCATCACCAAAAACAGTCAGATCTTCTCCGCGTAATGCTTGTCCGATGAATGCAGGCAATGCCCTTCCATCATTGAGTCGCATTCTGGGACCATACGTATTGAAGATGCGTACGATACGTGTCTCAACCTGATGATAGGTATGATACGCCATAGTGATGGATTCCATGAAACGCTTGGCCTCATCATAAACCCCTCTAGGCCCAACAGGATTAACATTACCCCAATACTCTTCCGTTTGCGGATGAACCAGAGGATCACCATAAACTTCTGAAGTGGAAGCCACCAGGATACGAGCCCCTTTGGCTTTTGCCAGTCCCAGGCAGTTATGTGTTCCAAGTGCGCCAACTTTTAGCGTCTGAATGGGAATTTTAAGGTAATCAATCGGACTGGCCGGTGAAGCGAAATGCAGGATATAATCCAAATTCCCCGGAACATGAATGAATTTACTTACATCGTGATGGTAAAATTCAAATTGTTCCAGTTTGAACAGATGTTCAATATTCTTAAGGTCGCCGGTAATCAGGTTGTCCATCCCTACTACACTGAAACCTTCTTTTATAAAGCGGTCGCAAAGATGAGAACCAAGGAATCCGGCTGCACCGGTAATTAATACTCGTTTTTTCATAGCATTATTTTGAAGAACCGGTTACTGTATTTCTGCCAACACTTTCATAATGAAATCCAAGTTCGGCAATGGCTTTTGTATCGAACAGGTTACGGCCATCAAAAATCACTTTGTTTCTCATTCTGACCACCATTTTCAAAAAATCAGGTGTTCTGAACTCATTCCACTCCGTTGCGATTACCAGAGCATCTGCATCCTGCAAAGCATCATACTGATTTTCTGCATAACTGATTTTATCTCCCAGTACCTGCTTAACGTTCCGGATTGCTTCCGGGTCAAAAGCAGTTACCGATGCCCCTTCCTTAATCAATTCATCAATCATATAAAGAGCCGGTGCTTCCCGGATATCATCGGTGTTCGGCTTGAATGCCAAGCCCCAAAGTGCAAACTTTTTACCTTTTAAATCATTTCCAAAATACCGGCGAATCTTGGGTAATAAATGAGTCTTTTGTTTCTCATTTACATCCATAACTGCATTCAGTATGCGAAAATCATATTCAACTTGTGAGGCTGATTGAACTAGCGCCTGAACATCTTTTGGGAAACAACTTCCGCCATATCCGATTCCGGGAAACAAAAAACGTTTGCCGATACGATCATCACTTCCAATTCCTAATCTCACCATATCCACATCAGCACCCAGTCTCTCGCAAAGCTGGGCAATTTCATTCATGAAAGAAATCTTGGTTGCCAGGAAGGAATTGGCTGCGTATTTCGTCAATTCAGCAGAACGCTCATCCATATAGATTACCGGGTTACCTGAACGAACAAAAGGGGCATACAAATCTCCCATCAGCTTGCGGGCTCGTTCTGAACTAACTCCAATAACCACCCGATCGGGTTTCATAAAATCATCAACGGCTACTCCCTCCCGTAAAAACTCAGGATTGGATACCACATCAAACTCACCGTTGTAATTTTTTGCTACAGCCTCTCGCACTTTATCCGCGGTACCTACAGGAACCGTACTCTTATCTACCAGTACCTTGTAATCAGTCAGCAATTTACCAATATCTTCAGCTACACCTAGTACATACCGAAGATCTGCCGCACCATCTGCACCCGGAGGTGTTGGAAGGGCCAGAAAAATAATAACCGCATCTTTGATTCCATCCGCCAGACTGGTAGTAAAACTCAGCCGACCTTCTTTCAGGTTACGGAGAAATAATTTTTCAAGTCCGGGTTCATAGATAGTAATCTCTCCATTGGACAAACGATCCACTTTTGACTGGTCGATGTCAACACAGATAACTTCATTACCTGTTTCAGCAAAACAAGTTCCGGTAACCAAACCAACATAACCGGTTCCTACAACTGCAATTTTCATTCGGATTTCAAGTTTAATTTTTATCTGCGAAAGCTAAAACTTCCGTCGTTATATAGGCCAATTGTTCCTGATCCAGCTCTGTATGCATCGGCAAGGATATCACTCGCTCGGTCAACCAGTCGGTAACCTCCAGTTCAAATTTATTTCCTCCCAGGGCTGCAAACATATTCTGTCTGTGCGCCGGTACTGGATAATAAATCATGGATGGAATCTCTCTCTCAGCCAGGTATTGGTGTAAGCCATCCCTGTTTATTCCTTCCAAAATAAGCGTATACTGGTGAAAGACATGTTTATTATTGGAAGCGCGGTATGGAGTAGTAATTTTTTTATGCCCAGCAAATGCCTGATCATAATAATCGGCCGCTTTTCTCCTGGCTTCGATGTACTGGTCAAGCTTGGGCAGTTTAATATTCAGCACTGCAGCCTGAATACTGTCGAGCCGGCTATTGCAACCCACCATCTCATGATAATACCGAACCTTCTGACCATGATTGGCGATCATGCGCATTTTGTCTGCCAGTTCATCATTATTGGTACAGATCGCGCCACCATCCCCATAACAGCCCAGGTTTTTGGACGGAAAAAAAGAAGTACAACCTATAGTTCCTATCGTTCCAGTTTTGCGCGAGCTACCATCTTTATAATAATAATCACTTCCGATTGCCTGAGCATTGTCTTCAATCACAGCCAATCCATGCCTGTTCGCAATTTCCATGATAGCTTCCATATTGGCTGCCTGTCCGTATAAATGAACCGGTACAATTGCTTTTGTACGGGGAGTGATAGCTTTTTCAATGGCTGCCGGATCAATACAAAAGGTTTTGGGATCCACTTCCACAAATACCGGCTGCAGTCGCAGTAATGCCACCACTTCGGTTGTTGCGATATAGGTGAAAGAAGGTGTAATCACTTCATCACCCGGCTGAAGATCCAGCGCCATCATAGCAATTTGAAGGGCATCGGTTCCATTTGCACAGGGGATTACATGCTTTACATCCAGGTAATTGGCCAGCGACTTACTGAAGTCCTGCACAGCCTTCCCATTTATGAAGGCAGCTGAATCCAGCACCTCATGGATTGCCGCATCCACATCGGCTTTAATTTCCTGGTATTGCTTTTTTAAATCCACCATTTGTATAGGTCGCATAAGTCTCCCTCCTCTTTTAAAATGGGCACAAAAATAGCAAAATATAGGTTGGGTGGAACTTTGAATTTAGCTTTGCCTGATATTAACCAATTGATTCAGTGAGTCTTTTACTATACAATCTGTTTATTGTTTTCTACCGGTGGGCATTGCAACTGGCAGCCCGCTGGAATCCCAAAGCCCAAAAATGGGTGGAAGGCCGGAAAGAATGGGAACAGGCACTGATCCGGTTTCGACAGCAGGATCAGCGGCCGCTGGTTTGGATGCATTGCGCTTCCCTTGGAGAGTTCGAGCAGGGGCGGCCTATCCTGGAATGGATACGCGCCAATTACCCGAATCATAGTATTCTGCTTAGTTTTTTCTCTCCCTCCGGGTATGAAATCCGGAAAAACTATGCTGGAGCTGATTATGTTTGCTACCTGCCAATGGACAGCGCCCGGAATGCACGCCAATTCATTGAAACAGCTAGCCCGTCACTGGTTATCTGGGTGCGCTATGAATTCTGGTATCATTTTCTCAATATTCTCTCTGGTAAAAATATCCCGGTTATCCTGATCGCCGGCCGATTTCGCAAATCCCAACCTTTTTTCAGGAGCTATGGCCGGTTGCACCGACATATGCTTACCTGTTTTCAGCATCTTTTCCTGCAGGATGGGGCTTCCGCTGAGCTGCTAAGTAAGGTTGGTATTCACAAAACCACAGTAGCTGGAGACACACGGTACGACCGGGTTTCAGCTATTGCGGAAAAATTTGAACCTATTCCGGAAATAGAAGATTTTGTAGGGAACAACCCTGTCATTGTCTGTGGCAGCACCTGGCCGGAAGATGAGGAGGAACTGGACCATTTTGCTAATACCCGCCCTGATATCCGGTTCATAATCGCTCCGCATGAGATTTATGAGGAGCACCTGCGAGACATGGAGAAATTGTTCCAACACACTGTCCGATTCTCTGTATGGAAGCAGTCACCGGATGCCGGAACCACTGCAAATGTGCTGATCATCGATAATATCGGAATGTTATCGCGCCTGTATAAATACGCAAAGCTGGCTTATGTAGGGGGTGGATTCGGAGACGATGGTTTGCACAATATTCTGGAAGCGGCGGTATATGGCGTGCCCGTCATTCACGGCCCTGTATATGATCGGTTTCCAGAGGCTACTGAACTCATTGAGGAAGGTGGGGGCTTCGCTGTTTCAACAGCATTGGAACTGGAAAATCGCTTCAATCAGCTGCTGACGGAGGAAAATGCTTTAGCAACCGCCTCCCGTGCGGCTGCAACATTTGTTGCGAGTCGCCGTGGAGCAAGTGCATACATTCAGACTTATTTGGAGGAAAAGCGCCTTCTTACGAGTTGACAAAAATGTCGCACGGTTTCTTTGGAATCATCCCAGGCAAGCTTCAGCTTGAGTTCCCGCTCAATCCAGTATTCAGCTTCCTGCAGAATATTAAAGGAATTGATGGTTTTAATGCTGCGCTCATACATCACTTCATCACCGCGGAATAATTCCTGTACAAACACAAAACGATCATTAATACCGATGGCTTTTTTGAGATCCCGCACAGGCTCCCGGGTAAGCACATCCGCCACTTCAATGGCACCCTGCTTCAATTTATCATTAAGAGAAGCACCGGTCAATTGCTGACTCATTACATCATTCAGTTCTCTTATTTCCTTCTGATGAGCCAGGGTTGGAATCTCCTGCATCAGGGAATGCAGCCAATCGGAAGGCAGGGCTGTTTCCGGCTCCGGCACTTTTGGAGTCACCTCCACCACGGTTTCCGAAACAACCGGAGCTGGTTCCGCAACGATTTTCTGAATGGGATTATTAAGAGAAGGTAATACAACAGCTACTTTTGAGTTTCCATTTCGGTGTACAGAAGCAGCCGAAGCCTGTTCCTGAAGAGCCGCTTGTAACAGTTGCGCAGTCATCAGTAAAACGGAAACCTCCGCTCCCTGGTCCGCCTGTTCCTGAAGCTTATTAATCAGTGCTCTAACTCTTTCCATTTGATATGGTACTTTTGGGTTAGTATTGGATTTCATAAAGTTATTAAAATAAAGTTGGAACTGAATCAATACTCATCAAAGGATCTGTTAACCTTTGATGAGTTGCCTGTTCCGCATCAATTGTATAGAGCGTGTTTATAGAACCTACACTTAATGGCGGCCGCCGTGGATGGATTGAAGTCATCTGTGGTTCAATGTTTTCAGGCAAAACCGAAGAACTGATCAGACGCCTGAAACGTGCCCGGATTGCCAATCTGAAAGTCGAGATTTTCAAACCGGCCATCGACGTTCGTTATGATGAACAACAAATCGTTTCCCACGATGAAAACGCTATCACTTCCACACCAATCGACAATTCCCAAACCATTTTATTGATGGCCTCCAATGTGGACGTGGTAGGTATTGACGAAGCCCAGTTCTTTGACGACCAATTGCCCGATGTCTGCGACCAACTGGCCAGGCAGGGTATTCGGGTCATCATAGCCGGACTTGATATGGACTACCTTGGAAAACCATTTGGGCAGATGCCCTTTCTGCTGGCCAAGGCAGATTATATCACCAAGTTGCATGCCATTTGCGTAAAATGTGGAAATATTGCCTCTTTCAGTTACAGAAAGATCGCCCAGGGTGGCCAGGTTTTGCTGGGAGAAAAGGAATCTTATGAGCCCCGTTGCAGAACCTGTTATGACGAAAAAAACTGATACATGAAATCGGTCATTGCCCTTTTTAAAAAAGATTTACTGCTGGAATTCCGCCAGCAATACACGTTTTACGGAATCCTGTTATACGTGGCCAGCACCATTTTTGTACTCTACCTGGCTATGGGGCAGCCTGAAGACCAGGTCTGGAATGGTCTCTTCTGGATGATCCAGTTATTTGTGTGTGTCAATGCAGTAGCCAAGAGTTTTCTGCAGGAAAGCCGCGGCCGGCTGCTCTATTTTTACAGCATAGCCGGGCCCCGGGATTTTATTTTATCCAAACTGCTGTTCAACGTTTTACTCATGGGTTTGCTCAGCCTGGTTTCCTGGATCCTCTTTGGTTTGCTATTAGGAAACCCTGTTCAAAATGGACTCCGGTTCATGGGTTTGGCAGTTTTTGGCGGATTGGGACTCAGTCTTGTTTTTACCTTTTTATCAGCGATCGCTGCCCGCGCACAACAGAATGCTGCCCTGATGGCCATCCTCGGATTTCCGTTAATTATTCCTCAAATTTTATTGATGATGAAGCTGGCTAATACCGCATTTAGCCAGGTAATTCAGGATAGTTTGGGCATGATTGTACTATTATTGGCGGGACTTGATCTGTTAGTGGTTGCCCTGGCCATTATCCTCTTTCCCTTTCTGTGGAAGGACTGATTCTTTTCCCCTAATTTTGCCGCACTTATTCGTTATTATGCGCTTAGCCTGGTGGAAAATCCTTTGCATCCTGCAGCTACTCACCATTTCAGTAGCCGGCTTCCTGGGCGATGTACCCGCCAAACCCATTCTGAATGAAACCATCCGGAATTACTATTTCCATGTGCCGATGTGGTTTGGGATGATGATCTTCTTTATTGTTTCCGTTGTTAATTCAGTTAAATACCTGCGTAGCGGGAATCTGAAACACGATAGCCTGGCGGTTGAATATGCCAATATAGGGCTGCTGTTTTGCATATTGGGATTATCAACCGGCATGATCTGGGCCAATTACACCTGGGGCAAACCCTGGAGTAACGATCCCAAGCAAATTGGTGCAGCGATCGCGTTTCTGATC
The DNA here is from genome assembly GCF_021491375.1 of Flavihumibacter fluminis. Lineage (GTDB taxonomy): Bacteria > Bacteroidota > Bacteroidia > Chitinophagales > Chitinophagaceae > Flavihumibacter > Flavihumibacter fluminis. Next base: position 327,954 of record NZ_JAKEVY010000002.1, on the reverse strand, counting down.
TACTTCGCTTACCTGGTGTTGCGGAATTCCATGATTGATCCGGACAAAAGAGCAAAGATTGGAGCGGTCTATAACATTTTCGCCTTCGCGATGCTCTTTCCAACCATCTGGATCATTCCCCGCCTGCTGGAGAGCCTGCACCCCGGAGGAATGGGCAATCCGGCATTAAATCCGGGTGATGTAGACAGCCGTATGAGGTACTTATTTTACTTCGTGGCTTTCCCCGGCTGGACCCTTTTGGGAGTGTGGATTGCCAGCTTATCCATCCGGCTTAAAAATTTGGAAGAAAAAAAACTTCAACATGCGTAATATAAAATGGCAGGGGCTGATCGCGATCCTGCTGCTACTTTCAACCCGGTTATCTGCTCAGGCGCCTATGAATGATGATGGGCCCGTACAGATGGCTGACGCCCTGCATGCCAATGGAAAAATCTATGCAGTGGTTGCAGTTGTGGTACTTATCGTAGTAGGAATATTAATCTACCTGATCCGCCTGGACAGAAAAATCACCAAGCTGGAAAACGAAGCCTGATCTTTTTTCGTTGTAAGAGAAGACGATTGCGTAAACACATATAAAAAACACCTAACAAAAAACGAACGTTATGTCTGGACATCAAGAGTACAGCTTCTTTGGAGCAGTAGAGAAGAGCTTTGACAAGGCAGCGAAGTTCACCAACTGGGATCCGGGAATTCTTGAACAAATCAAACAATGTAATTCGGTTTACCGGATGCATTTTCCGGTTAAAATCGGAGATAAGATTGAAGTTGTTAAAGCCTATCGTGTACAACACTCTCATCACAAAACACCCTGCAAAGGCGGTATCCGCTTTGCAACTGCGGTTAACCTTGATGAAGTGATGGCACTCGCTGCACTTATGACCTACAAGTGCGCTATTGTGAATGTTCCATTTGGAGGCGCAAAGGGTGGTATATCCATCGATCCTAAAAAATATACCCCTTACGAACTGGAAAAAATTACCCGCCGTTATACACACGAACTGATCAAGAAGAATTTTATCGGTCCGGGTACCGATGTACCTGCTCCTGATTATGGAACCGGCGAACGTGAAATGGCCTGGATCCTCGACACCTATATGAGTATGAAACCGGGTGAAGTGGACGCATTAGGATGCGTAACCGGAAAGCCAGTTACGCAGGGAGGAGTTCGTGGACGCAGAGAAGCAACCGGCCTGGGTGTATTCTATGGTATCCGCGAAGTGTGCAGCATGCCGGATGTAATGCAACGCCTTGGACTGGACCTCGGAATTGAAGGAAAAACCGTTGTAATTCAGGGCCTGGGTAATGTGGGTTATCATGCTGCCAAGTTTTTCCGTGAAGGTGGAGCTAAAGTAATTGCCATAGCTGAATACGAAGGAGCAATTATGAACCCAGACGGACTGAATGAAGACGAAGTATTCCAGCACCGCAAGAAAACCGGATCCATTCTGAATTTCCCTGGAGCATTGAACCTGGCGAATTCCAATGATGCATTGGAACTGGATTGTGAGATTTTGATTCCTGCCGCCCTGGAAAACGTTATCAACGGTGAAAATGCACCCCGAATTAAAGCTCGTATTATTGGAGAAGCTGCGAATGGTCCGTTGACTCCTGAAGCAGATGAAGTTTTTGCTTCCAAAGGAACACTGGTTGTTCCCGATATGTACCTGAATGCGGGAGGTGTAACCGTTTCTTATTTCGAGTGGTTGAAGAACCTGAGCCATGTTCGCTATGGCCGTTTGGAAAAGCGTTTTACTGAAAATCAGAATAAAAACATCATCAACCAGATTGAAAGCCTGACCGGTAAAAAAGTAGCCGAGAATCATAAAATCATGATCGAACACGGGCCCGATGAGGTGGACCTGGTATATTCCGGACTGGAAGAAACCATGATCACTGCTACTCGTGAAATTATGGAATGCTGGAAGCAGAATCCATCTATTCCGGATATGCGTACAGCCGCCTATGTAGTTGCCATCAACAAAGTAGCCACCAGCTACAATGAACTGGGCATTTTCCCGTAAGAGATTATATGGATTTTTTGAAAGGTGTTGGTGGTTTCATCAACACCTTTTTTTAATATGCGGGGAATTCTGCGAGAACAGATAACCTTCCTTCTGCCCGGTGATAAATCATCGCTTCTGCACCATTCGTAATGACTAGATAAGTAACCGGAATTGCCAGGTTATACCGTAAAATCTGATGCAATACGGCTTCGCTGAGTTGGATATCCATTGCCTTGCATTCCACCATCAGCCACGGCTTGTGCTCCTGATCATACACCAGCAAATCAAATCGCTTTTTCAATTCACCCAATTGCATGGTTTTTTCAACTGCTATATAAGCCTGCGGATATCCTTTCACCACTAACAGATATTGCAGCACATGCTGACGCACCCATTCTTCAGGAGTCAGCACCAGCCATTTTTTTCGGATCGGATCAAAGACAAGCCGCTGACCATTTGCTTCTTTCCATTTCAGGTTGATATCAGGATAAACCATTCGGATCATTTGCCAAAGCTATGATTCGAAAATCGTATATTGCTGAAATTGATTTGTCGGAAAGGAAAAACGAATGCCATGAAAACAAAAGAGGAAATAGTGCAGAACTGGTTGCCTAGATATACCGGTCAACCGCTTGAGAACTTTGGAAAATATATACTGCTTACCAATTTCAGTAACTATGTGGAATGGTTTGCCCAATGGCACAAAGTTGAAGTTGTGGGCTTAGGCAAACCAATGCAATGTGCAACAGCTGAGGATATCACTATTATCAATTTTGGAATGGGAAGTCCGACTGCAGCCACGGTAATGGACCTGGTAACCGCCATTGAACCCAAAGCGGTGTTGTTCCTGGGGAAATGTGGTGGTTTAAAAAAGAGAAATAAGGTAGGGGATCTGATTTTGCCGATAGCAGCTATTCGTGGAGAGGGTACTTCCAATGATTATTTTCCTCCGGAAGTACCTGCACTTCCTGCGTTCGCCTTACAAAAAGCGGTATCCACTACTATTCGGGATCATGGTGTGGATTATTGGACAGGTACTGTTTATACCACCAACAGAAGGGTTTGGGAACACGATGAATCATTTAAGGAATACCTGCAAAAAGTCAGGGCCTATGCAATAGATATGGAAACCGCTACCATTTTTTCGGTAGGGTTTTACAATAAGATCCCAACCGGCGCCTTGTTGCTGGTAAGTGATTCCCCTATGATACCCGAAGGCGTAAAAACAGAAGAGAGCGATAAAAAAGTTACCACCGAGTTTGTTGAGCGGCATATCAGAATAGGAATAGATTCGCTGAAACAGCTGATCAACGACGGACTAACGGTAAGGCACCTGCGCTTTTAAACTTTACGTGATGCGGATGAACACACTGCTGGTCAGTTTATTATTGACTATTACGGGCTGGAGTTGTAAATCAACAGCAGTTCAAAACCAACCAGCCACTCCATTTACCGGCAAATTGGTGATCAGTGAGATCTGCAATCACTATGTTGTTGTGCTGGTTTCAGGAAAGCTGGATCCGGCTTTATTAACTGCGAGATTTTACGACGAAAAAAGAAAGTCGGATTACTCCAATGTTTTCACGGTGGAAAGCAGATGCAATTTTGCTGAAGCAGGAATCAGTGAAGGAGATCTGTTTACATTTGAGTTAGCCGCTGCCGATTACAAAGAAGACTGTATGGTTTGCATGGCTTATTATCCCACCCCTCCTACCCGGCTAAGCATTATCAATGTAAAAAAAATAAATCCCTGACATGCAGGAAGCCTTACCCTTGTTGTCAGTCGAAAACCTTTCTGTTGGCTTTCACCAGGAAGCTGAAATCCGAACGGCCTTGCACGATATCAGTTTCAAGGTTAACCGGGGAGAAATCGTGGCAGTTGTTGGCGAATCCGGTTCGGGAAAATCAGTCAGTTCCCTTTCAATATTGCAACTTTTGCCCCAAAAAACAACACGGTACCTGACTGGGAAAATTGCATTCACAACATCAGATAGCAAGGAGGCGCTGAACCTGCTGGAAGCATCCGGAACGAAACTTCGCTCCATCCGGGGAAGCGAGATCGCCATGATCTTCCAGGAACCAATGTCTGCACTCAACCCGGTTTTCACCTGTGGCAACCAGGTAATAGAAGCAATACGTTCACATACCGGAGTATCCGCAAAAGACGCCCGGTTAAAGACAGTTGATTTATTTCAAAAAGTTCAATTACCTGAACCCGAGCTGGTATTGAAGAAATATCCGCATCAACTTAGCGGCGGACAGAAACAACGGGTGATGATTGCAATGGCACTGGCATGCGAACCTTCCCTGCTGATTGCAGATGAACCTACTACGGCCCTGGATGTGACCGTGCAGAAAAGTATACTGGAGCTATTAACCAACATTCAGGAACAAACGAAAATGGGAATGTTGTTCATCACGCATGATCTGGGACTGGTACGTGATTTTGCACATCGGGTAATTGTTTTATACAAGGGTAGAATAGTGGAAGAAGGCAGTTGTGATGAATTATTTGCTAATCCGCAACACCCCTATACCAGAGCTCTGCTGGCATGTCGCCCAATTTTGTATGAGAAAGGACAGAAACTTCCAGTAGTGGATGATTTTTTAGGCGATAAACCAGTAAACAAACAACTGGAAGAAAAAAAACCGGCAGAAAAAGATCCAGCTGCCATTGAGGAAGGGACTCCCCTTATCTCGATCCGCTCCCTAAGTGTCTGGTATCCGAAAAAACGCCGGTTCTTTGGCCAGCCAACTGAATTCACCAAAGCGGTTGATGAAATCAACCTGGATATTTTTAAAGGAGAGACACTTGGCATTGTTGGTGAATCCGGTTGCGGGAAAACTACATTCGGGAGAGCATTGCTGCAACTGATACCTATTCAAAATGGCAGTATCCGGATATCCGGAGTTGAACTTACGGAGTTGCCCAAGCGAAATTTACGCCGGTACAGAAAAGAGATGCAGCTGGTTTTCCAGGATCCTTATGGCTCCCTGAATCCACGAATCCCAATTGGAGAAGCCATCCGGGAAACGCTACAGGTACATCATCCGGACTTACCCACCGCAACTCAAAAAGAACAGGTGATGGACTTGCTCAAAAAAGTCCATTTGCAACCGGAACATTACTACCGGTATCCGCATGCATTTAGTGGTGGTCAGCGACAGCGGATTGGAATTGCAAGAGCATTGGCACTCAACCCGACTTTTGTAGTGTTTGATGAAAGTGTAAGTGCCCTCGATGTGAGCGTTCAGGCGCAGGTATTGAACCTGATCAATGAATTAAAAGCTGAATTTGGCTTTACCGCACTTTTCATCACACATGACCTGGGAGTGGTAAAATACATCAGCGACCGCATCCTGGTAATGGAGAAGGGCAGAATAGCTGAATTGGGTAGTACCAACCAGGTGATCAACCAACCTACCTCATTGGTTACCAAACGTTTACTAGACGCAATACCAGGAAGAGCCGAGATCTTTGCGAAATGAAGTTTAAATCCTACCTTTGCACCCATTTAAACATCATGCCGTAACATGATATCAATACCGGAGCCGTAAGTCCGGGTTGTGCAAGACACCCCTCTTCCCTGGATGTTGATATGTGTCGTGTGGCTGGTGGTTGTAAAAACCATTTAATACATGAAGCTATCCCAGTTTAAGTTCGATCTCCCCCTTAATCTTATTGCCCAGAACCCTGCGAAAAAAAGAGAAGACAGCCGCCTGATGGTGGTTCATCGCAAGACCGGAAACATCGAAAACAAGACCTTCCGGGATATCCTGGATTATTTCGACGACAAGGATGTATTCATTGTAAACAACACCAAGGTGTTCCCTGCGCGTATGTATGGCCGCAAGGAAAAAACCGGTGCCAAAATTGAAGTGTTCCTGCTTCGTGAACTGAACAAACCCAATCGCCTTTGGGATGTAATTGTAGATCCGGCCCGTAAAATCCGCGTAGGTAATAAACTCTATTTTGGAGACAACGACGAACTGGTGGCTGAAGTAATCGACAATACTACCAGTCGTGGTCGTACCATCCGCTTTCTCTGGGAAGGAACCGATGAAGAGTTCCGCCAAATGCTGGAGTTCCTGGGAGAGACGCCACTACCTAAATATATCAAGCGTAAGCCGGATGAGGAAGATAAGGAGCGTTACCAGACTGTATATGCCAAGCATGAAGGTGCGGTTGCTGCTCCCACTGCGGGACTGCATTTTAGTCGCGAGTTAATCAAACGCCTCGAGATCAAAGGCATCCGCTTCGCTGAAGTAACCCTGCATACCGGCCTTGGAACCTTCCGCCCTATTGAGGTTGAGGATCTTTCCAAGCATAAAATGGATGCTGAATACTATCGTATCGATGATACTGCCTGCCAGATTGTGAACAAGGCGAAAACCAATAATCACCGGATCTGTTCCATCGGCACAACCACCATGCGGGCAATTGAATCTTCCTTTACAGCTGAAAAATTATTGAAACCATCTGAGGGCTGGACCAATCACTTTATCCACCCACCGTATGAGTTCTCTATAGCGGATTCACTGGTTACCAATTTCCACCTGCCAAAGACCAGCCTGCTGATCATGACCTGCGCCTTTGCCGGTTACGACCTGGCCATGGAAGCGTACAAAAAAGCCATCAAGGATAAGTACCGCTTTTTTAGCTACGGTGATGCCATGCTGGTGATTTAACAGATGAGGCACTGAAATTAGCCAGACTGTATTTATATTCATAGGATGAAAGCGAAACAAATGAAAGCGTTCATCCTATTTTTTTTGATGTCAAGTCTAAGTCTTTTTGCAGTTGGCCAGGATGTGTTTGAGCTTTATCCGGCAGATTCAATTCCGAATTCTAAACCATCTTCCCTGGTTGAGAAGGCTGAAACAGCAGGCAGTGGACGCTTGATTATTTCGAATGTTACGAAACCAACCCTCACAGTCTATTTACCAGACCCTTCGAAAGCCAATGGGACAGCAGTGATTATTTGTCCGGGTGGCGGATACAGGGTACTCGCTGCCGACCACGAAGGTGCAGCTGTAGCAAAAAAATTCAATGAGTGGGGCGTAACCGCTTTCGTACTGAAGTACCGGCTGCCTTCTGACGAGAGCATGGAAAATAAAACCATAGGTCCCTTGCAGGATGCACAGCGTGCCATCCAGTTCGTTCGTGAAAAAGCCAAACTCTGGCAACTCAATCCGAAACAAGTTGGGATCATGGGATTCAGTGCTGGCGGACATCTGGCCGGCTCTGCAACTGTTCATTTCGATCAGGCATTCATCCCGAATCCGTTAAAAACATCCCTACGGCCGGATTTTTCAATACTTGTGTATCCGGTGATCAGTTTCTCTGATGAGTTTTCGCATAAGGGTAGCCGGGAGGCTTTACTCGGACAGGAACCTGATCCGGAACAAGTAAAGTTTTTCTCGTTGGAAAACCAAGTGACGAAAAAAACACCACCTGTATTTCTGGTGCATGCCAAGGACGATCGTACCGTAAAAATCGACAACAGTCTCAAACTAAAAGAGGCCCTGGATAAAGCCCGTGTCAAAAACGATTTATATACGTATGAAAAAGGCGGGCATGGCTTTGGAATGAACAATCCGAGCAGTGATGTCGAATGGATGAAATTCGTTTACCAGTGGATGTTCGACCAGGACCTGATCCTTAAGAAGCGATAAGTTTCCAAGCCCGCCTTCTTATTAAAGTCCGAATAAACCGGAATTCAGCAATTGCAGGGTTTGTTGTTTGCTGCCGGAAGGTATCAACAGGGATACGTTGTGCCGGCTGCCACCATAAGAAACCATACGTACTGGCACTTGTTTCAGTGAATCAAACAGACGACTCAGCACATCTTTTGTCTCAGCAATTTCATTACCCACAATTGAAACGATGGTCTGATCGCGATCCACTTCAACAGAACCAAAGGGTTCTAATTCCTTCACAATCTCCTTCAGATAGACATCACTGTCAATAGTAACCGAAACGGCTACTTCGGAAGTAGTGATCATATCAATTGGAGTACGATATTTTTCAAAGACTTCAAAAATTTTCCGCAGGAATCCATAAGCCAGCAACATGCGGCTGCTTTTAATTTTAATTGCGATGATACCATCTTTGGCAGCGATCGCCTTGACGCCAACTGAGCCCGCTTCCTTAGTGATGGTTGTACCGGCCGCATCCGGCTGCATGGTATTCAGCAGTTTCACCGGAACGCTTTCCTGTTGTGCCGGCCAAATGCAGGTGGGATGCAAAATTTTAGCTCCGAAATAGGCCAGCTCTGCAGCCTCTTCAAAACTGAGTTGTTCAATAGGAACAGTTTTATTTACAACCCTTGGATCGTTGTTATGCATGCCATCAATATCTGTCCAGATTTCACAAACCGTACTGTTGGTTGCTGCTGCTACCAGTGAAGCGGTATAATCACTGCCACCACGTTTCAGGTTGTCCACTTCCCCCCTGGCATTACGGCATATATAACCCTGTGTAATAAATAATTTCTTGCTGGAATGCTGTGCGAGGATGGTCATTAATTTTTTACGGATTGAACCCAGTTGCGGTTCATCATTGGCATCAATACTCATGAATTCAAGTGCCGGCAACAGGGCATGATCAATGCCCTGCTCTTCCAGGTAAATGGAAAAAAGTTTGGTGCTCATCAACTCGCCCTGGGCCAGGATATCCTTATTCAGCGCATCGTTGAAAGATATTTTCGTAATGATATTCAGGAATTCAAAATGTTCGCTGATTTGCTGGTTGGCTTTGGCGCGGGTATCGTCTTTTTTCAACAAATCCAGAATGAACTGTTTGTAATGAGCTTCCAACTGATCCACGATCTGTTTGGCACCTGCCTTATCACCTTTGGAAAGTGCATCACCAATTGAAACCAGTGTATTGGTAGTGCCGCTAAGTGCACTTAAGACAACAATCTTGGGTTCCCCGTCTTTGGTAATTAACTGGGCAACCTGGTGCATTCTCTCCGGCTTCCCTACAGAGGTGCCACCGAACTTCATTACTTTCATCAGCCAACCTTTTTAAAATTATTAAACAAAATCACCTAATCTCTGATCAAGCGGCAGCGAATTTACGCCAATCGTAATGGAATTGAAAATTTTTGAGCAAGTGATTGAAGATCTTCAATTACAGGATCCAGCAGGGGTATGCCCTGTTCTCTCCGCACCGATTCCAGTTCTCTTTCCGGATCACCTGGCACCAGTACAGAGGTCTCCCCTGGTACTGTTTTAGCACTACGGAACCGACGAATCCAGTTATCCATATCTTTTTTAAAATCAGCAGCCGGACGAAAGGCATCTATACGCATGGCGCCAAAAAAATGACCAATGCCTTTGCCTGGCATACCGGTTGGCATTGGAACATAGGCCGGAAAGGGAGGCACCCAGGGTCCATAGTTGGCGCCGCTTAGTACAGCTGAAAAAATATCTACAATGGCTCCAAGTGCATATCCCTTATGACTGCCATGTTCACGATCGCCACCTAGCGGTAAGAGGGCACCACCTGTTTTTAACGAATGTGCATCAGTGGTAGGCTTCCCTTCAGCATCCTGGATCCAGCCGATAGGTGCTTCCAGATTTTTTCTTTGTAAAATTTCAAGCTTCCCATTCGCCGCTGTGGTAGTTGCCATATCAGCCACAAAAGCGGGTTCTTCTCCAGCAGGTATCGCTACACAAATAGGATTGGTTCCCAATAATCGTTCTGTAGAGAAAGTGGGGGCAACCAGCGCAGAGGCATTGGTCATACTGATACCAATCATTTCCTGCTCCAGGGCCATCATCGCATGCCATCCTGCGATACCATAATGGTTGCTATTTTGTACACTCACCCAGCCTGTTCCAACCTGGGCAGCTTTTTGCATGGCCACTTTCATGGCGTAGGGGGCTACTACCAAACCCAATCCACTGTCGCCATCCACTACTGCAGTAGAAGGTGTTTCATGTATGATACGGATGGATGGAGTTGCATTCACCCGACCGGCTTCCCATAACCGGATATAACCGCTGAGCCGCGCGATACCATGTGAATCAATACCTCTTAAATCAGCACTTAGCAAAACCTCGGTTGCTGTAGTTGCATCTGCTGCTGAACATCCGATCGATTGAAATAATTGCCTGGTAAATTCAACCAGATTTTCATACCGTACTACTGTTTCTGCCATGCTGCAAAGAAACAATAAAAAAGGTGCACCCAACCGGATGCACCTTTTGAAAAGAAATTGATTTCAATTTTAGAAAGGCAGGTCATCTCCCCCCTGATCCATACTCACTGGTGCAGGACCCATAGCTGGTGCAGAATAGCTGCCACCCTGGCCATATCCCTGTTGAGCCGGTGCACCGCCTTGGGCATATCCACCACCCTGACCTTCAGGACGAGCTCCCAGCAACTGCACATTCAAAACCCTCATGGAGAGAGAAGCACCTGTGCTGCCATCATTTTTTTGATATGTGCGAACTTCGGGAGTTCCCTCTACATAAACCTGAGTTCCTTTTTTCAGATAGGGTGCAACAGCCGTACGATCTGACCAATAAGCACAATCCACCCAAATGGTTTTATCCTGCTGGTTGCCCTGGGCATCCCTGTATCGTTCTGTATGAGCTACCGTGAAATTCATCACCGAGCGGCCATTTACATTATTCACTGTGCAATCTCTGCCGAGATTTCCGATTACCTGAAGCTTGATCATAACTTAACAATTTTAGCTACGTAAATAAAATTAGAACAGGCAATATACGTTGGTAGAGACCTTCAAAAAACCGTTCTTTCACCCTTGTTGATAACTTTTGATTAATCCTCCTCCGCAGTTGCAGATCCTGCTTCAATCAGTCGCCCGAAAAATATCGCATTCAGGAATAATTTTGTTCCTCCCAGCCAGTAGGCCCGGAAATTGGGATTGTCTCCAATGCAGATAATTCTTCCACTTCCACTTGCCTGCACCTGAACCGCCGCGGATTGCTTAACGGCTTCCAGGTTTTGTTGTGTAACGAAGCCACTTGCCAGCGGATCTTTACCATAACGGAAAGGAACTGCAAAACTGTTGGAAGGGATTTTCATAAAAACATTGTTCTGTTTAAACAGGTACACCTGCTCCTCTTCATATCCATAACTCAATGGATGCGTGAGATCCATTTGCGCCTGAAAAATTGCCCCTCTTATCTGTTGTGCATTTACAATCATAGAACGCTGGGCGTACGGATACTGTTTCGTGCTATCCAGTACCGGCGCTGTTTTCTTAAACTCCAGTTTAACAATGCCTGCCTGCTTTGCCCACTCAATTGCATCTTCCGTGAGGATGAGTGTTCCTCCCTGCTGAACCCATGTTTTTAATTTCTCTGCCTGGAAGGCATTGTAGTTTCCACCCACCAATACCATGGTATTATACGTAGCCAGGTTGATACGATTGAATATAGACGCTTCCAGCATACTGGGAGGCATGCCAAATCGCTGATCCAGCAGATGCCAAACTTCCCCCGCATCCAGCGCACTTACGCCTGCTCCAACCAGCATGGCGATGGAGGGTTTTGTTACTGGCTGCAAAGAACGACTACCTAAATCCACTCCTCCTGCCGACATTCCGGTATTCAATCCAAACACATTGACATTGGCAGCAACCGCTTCTCTTTTCAATAGAGTATGCAAATCAGTCCGCGCTTTTGTTTGCAACTGTACCGGAACCAGCAAGGTTCCCAATGGAAATATTCTCGGTTGTCCGTTTATGTTAGCTGTAAACGTTTTGGTTGCCACCCGTACTACAACTCCCTCTTTCAATAAATTATTCAGCATTCTGGGTGCATAATATTCACTCCATTCAAATACATAAGCATAGGCGTTCTGATCCGCAAGCAAGTTCCCTTTTGTTCCTTTCCAATCAGTTAATACAACAGATTTTACTGTACCTACTTGTGCTGCTGTTAATGCACTGTTCTTCAGTCCCATCGCCATCGGCATAGTCCAGGCTGTGATATCATAAAACAGACTGTCTTTGTATTCCGGAATTTTCTCAAAAAAAGTCTGAATCAATTTATACTGCGGTTGTTGTGTTCTTACGAGGTAACTGCTTCCTTTTTTAAAGCTTTGTTTACCCAGGTTCAGATCCTGCTGAAGTTGTTCCACTACGATTTGGTGACGACGCAACATTTCAACAAAAATGCCGGTCCGGGATTCATCCGACTCATTACCGAAAACCCAGGCTTTAACCGGAGCCGCGGAAGCTTCCTTTGCCATTTGCTGATAAAATTCCCGTTGGTACTTTAACAGTTCTACCCGCAAGTCTCTTGCTGCTGCAAGGGTAGATAAAGTAGTGGTAAACTGATTGCGAATCGTGAAAGGGAAAGTCAATACACCATTGATGGTTTGCTGGGCATGCCCACGGGAGGATGCCTGCTCAAACAAGATCCCGATACAGCCCTGCGCATCCGGATAAGTAGAACCCTTGCCATAATAGAAATCATCATAACCTTCCTTGGTATAATAAAGTGAACCGATCTTATCCAGGAATTTCGCATGATAGTTTGCTACCGCCTGGGTAAGTTCCTGGTTTTTTACAGGCGTGAGCGGATTAACCCTGCTGGGCTCTCCGGGTTGAAAAAAGAAGGTAGCATCACTTCCCATCTCATGGTGATCCGTTAAAATATTGGGGCGCCATTGCTGGTAAATACTTAACCGGTTCTGACTTTCCCTGTGTTGGGCTGGTAACCAGTCGCGGTTCAAATCAAACCAATAATGATTAAATCTTCCACCGGGCCATACTTCATTAAACTCTCTGGTTGCGGGATCCGTTACCAGGTGCTGACTCTTATGCATATTGGCCCAGGTCGCAAAGCGATTGAGACCATCGGGATTGAAAGATGGATCAAAAAGAATAACCACTTCATTGAGCAAGGAGTCTATAGCCGGACCTTCAGCTGCTGCCAGGTGATAGGCCGTCAGGAGTGCGGCATTCGCTCCACTGGGCTCATTTCCATGAATGGAAAATCCCTGATATACAACAGCCGGCATCTGCTGGTAATTCAGTGCACCTGTATAGCCTGGATCACTTAAGCGAAGATGTTCTTCGCGAATGCTTTCCAGTTTGCGATGATTCGCTGCACTGGTAATGACCAGCACCAATTGTTGTCTCGCCTCATAAGAGGTACCCATCACTTCCAGTTTAATGCGATCCGGTGCAGCAGCCGCCAGTGCCTTCATGTACAAGACCAGTCGGTCATGGGTAATATGCCACTCTCCTACTTTATGGCCAATAACTTTTTCCGGTTCCGGTACCGAGGCCCGGTATTGTTGTCCGGCTGGGAGATAATAACTGAGATCCTGCGCCTGAACCAATAGAGCAACTAATAAGAAGCCAAGAACAAATAATGATTTCCTCATATGTGTAGTTTAACCGAAATGGAAGATAGGAAGTATGGAAGAGGAAACAAAGGAGGAGGGAGACAGAGGAGATGGGAGACAGAGGAGATGGGAGACGGAGGAGACAAAGGAAGTGTTCGTATATTTGCAACTTCAATGCAGATCAAATGAGCAGAAAAGGAAAAGTGCTGGTGGCTATGAGCGGTGGTATCGATAGTACCGTAACCGCCCTGATGCTGCACGAGCAGGGATATGAGGTGGTGGGCATTACCATGAAAACCTGGGATTATGCCAGTTCCGGTTCCAGTAAAAAGGAAACCGGCTGTTGCAATATTGACTCCTTCAATGATGCAAGGATGGCTGCTGTACAACATGGCTTTCCCCATTTTATACTTGACATCCGGGAAGAGTTTGGTGATTTCGTGATTGAAAATTTTGTAGACGAATACCTGGCCGGACGTACGCCTAACCCGTGTGTGATGTGCAATACGCATATCAAGTGGAGGGCCCTGCTGAAACGGGCAGATGCCCTGGATTGCGACTATATCGCAACGGGCCATTATGCCAATATTCACCAGCATACCAATGGACGGTATTTTATCAGCAAAGGACTTGATGAAACCAAAGACCAGAGTTATGTGCTCTGGGGATTGCAACAGGATCTGTTAAGCAGAACCCTGCTTCCATTAGGCACTTACCGGAAGACTGAAATTCGCCAGATGGCTCATGATTTCGGCTATCCGGAACTCGCCAAAAAAGCAGAAAGTTATGAGATCTGTTTTGTGCCGGATAACGACTACCGCGGATTCCTGAAGAAAAAGGTGAGTGGGCTGGAAGAACGCGTAGACGGAGGATTATTTGTTGACAAAACCGGCAAGATCCTTGGCAAACACAAAGGCTATCCCTTTTATACCATCGGGCAACGAAAAGGGCTGGATATCGCATTAGGTAAACCAGTGTATGTAACCGGCATCTTTCCTGAAACCAATACAGTGGTTCTGGGAGATGAAGAAGATCTGAATCGCTCTGTTATGCAGGTGAATAAGATCAACTGGATCAAATACGAAGGAGTTCCTGAAGGAATGGAAGCAACCACCAAAATCCGCTACAAAGACAAAGGATCCTTATCCACCCTGCACCAGAATGAAGCAGGTGTGGAAGTGCGGTTTTTTGAAGAAGTGAAGGGTATCGCACCTGGACAAAGTGCCGTATTTTACGAAGGGAATGATGTGATTGGTGGAGGTATTATTCAGAGACCTGTCATCGACCTTATATAAGCAATAAACCAACCGGAAAATCGTTACATCGCTATGAGAAAAAAAATCGGAAACTGGCTGCTACTGGCCGGGTTGATCACACTGGTTGCCTGCGGCAAAGAAACAGCCAATCCGGATTTTGAAGATGTTTCCGACTATATGGTGCTGGAACCTGGCAAAACCCTGATCTATCAGCTGGATTCCATTGTCAAAACTCCTTTTAACGATACCGCTTTTACAACTATCAGCTACCAGGCCAAAGATGTAGTTGATGCTGAAATCACTGATAATTTGGGCAGACCCAGCTGGAGGGTCTTCCGTTACCTGCGCCCTCTCAACAGTACTGATGAAAATGCGTGGACTCCGAACATGACCTATATGATTACTCCAATGAGAAAAGCAGTGGAAGTAATCGAAAACAATCTTCGCTTTCAGAAACTGGTGTTTCCAATTGACCTGAATACCGTTTGGCGGGGGAATTCCCATATTAATACTACTCCGGGTGGTCCGCTGGATTATCTGGATGCCTGGGAATATAGTTATTCTTCCATCGGCGAATCTTTTAGTCCCTTTGATACTCCATTTGAAAATACAATAACCGTATTGCAGGCAGATGAAGCCCTCGGTGTGCAGAATGAAAAACCAGAGGATCCAGACCTGGATGCCTACAGAACCTATAGTGTAGAAGTGTATGCAAAAGAACTGGGACTGATCTATAAGGAACTTCGCTACTGGACCTATTCAGCCAGAACACTGGACAATTTGGGTAATCCGGCGCAACCCTTCCCTTATGGAAGAACTGAGGGAGGAGGTATTCGCTTACGCCTGATCAGCCACAATTAACTATTACTGTTTTTCTCCCGGAAGAATTCATGAAAATATAAAAGCTGGAAACGAACTGCTTTCTTCCAGTAGTCCCAGTTGTGTGCCCCCGGCCTTGTTATGTATTCATGAGGAATATTGCGATACAGTAATTCCTGGTGCAGCCTTTCATTTACAGCGAAGAAAAAATCTGCCGTTCCGCAATCGATCATCAAGGCTGGTTTACCTGGTTGTGCCAGGTGCAGCAAATTGATCACAGTATTTTCTTCCCATCGTGTTTTATTCTCAGCATATGATCCGAGCCTTTTTGCCATATCCCAGTTATTTGGAAATGGGCGGATGTCTACTCCCCCACTCATACTTCCCGCTGCACCAAAAACATCCGGATGTTTTAAAGCCAGATACAATGCGCCATGTCCTCCCATGCTGAGGCCGGTAATAGCACGACCGGCAGCTGTTGGATTGGTTTTATACTGACGATCGATAATCGCTACCAGTTCCTCTGCCACATAGGTTTCATATTGAAAAGCAGGATCAACAGGGCTGTTCCAGTACCAGCTGCTGTAACCGCCATCCGGACAAACAATCAGGACATTATAGCGGTCCGCATCTTCTTTTATAACAGGCACTTTTTCAATCCAGCCACGATAATTATCACTGTAACCATGTAAAAGATAAACTACCGGAAACCGTTTTCCGGTTTCATAACCAGCCGGTTTGATTACCACCGCTTTGATATCCTTCTTCATGGACACACTGCGGGTCAGCAATGTATCCACCGTTGCGGCCTGAAGGGAAAATGCAAAACAGACAAGTAAAATAACGCAGAAGAACAGACGATTTCTCATCCTATAAACCTACAACTTTTGCAGTAATGCCGCGAACATGGAGTCCGCCTTTTCCGAATAGCCATTCAGCGTCTGCATTTTTAAACATTGAAGCGGATAGGTTTCCAGCAGCCAGTTGATATTCGCTTCATTTTCCTTACTAAATACAGAGCAGGTAATGTAGAGTAAGTAGCCTCCATCTGCCAGTTTGGGAATGAGCAATGAAAGGATTTTTTTCTGTAAGGCAGCATAGTTATCAATAGCACCAGGATCAAAGAAACAGAGCTGTTCCGGCGTCCGGCTCCAGGTACCGCTACCGGTGCAGGGAAGATCAGCAAGGATCAGCTGTTGCAGTGCCAGCTTCCTGTACTCCTCTCCTGCTTTGGCCGGATCAGATAAATCAGCCACAAAGCCATAATATGAATAAAGTCCCGCCTGGCGGAAACGCTGGTATAAATTCTGTAAAATAGAACTACGTATGTCGGACACTGTTAGTCGGGCGCCAGGTAACCGGTCAAACACAAAAATGGATTTACCTCCGCTGGCGGCACAGGCATCCCAGATAGCCAGGTCTTCCTGTTGACGCAGACTGCCGACTATTTCCTCCACCATCGCACCCGCACGTTGTGAATTCAGGTCCTGCACCACCAGTTCCTGGTTCAAACGGAACAATTCTTCAACCTTAAATCCATTCGGAAGCCTGCAACCATCAATGGTTTCCATAATAAAGGGAACACCGGCCTTGCTCAGTTTTTTCTGAACCGACTCCAGGTATGCCGGACGAATACGGATAAATAAATCAGGCTGTTCAAGATGTGAACAGGCAAACGCTGTGGCATCTATGCCGGCACTTAATGCCGACTGCAAAGGGAATAGCGCTGAAGCAAATGCGGCAAGTGAAAGACTGTTTTCAGGATCAATCAACGCAAGTTTAGCTTCTGTCGGAAGCGTTGTTTTTTCATTCCATTCCTCATGCAAAGACTGCAACAAACCATTGGGGTCTTTTGAACAGAGAAAGAGCCCGGCTATCATCCGGTCAGCCGGTTCCAGGTGTTTGAGTGCATGACCCAACCGGAACCAGCAATAACAAAGCTGCGCGATCTGTTTACGATCGCGCGAGCCATGTTTTTTATGCGTTGAAAAATACTGTTTGAGATGGTGTACAAAAGGGATATCACCAGTGTAGCCCTGAACAAGTTGCAATGCAACTACCAGATGTGCACGGGCAAACATCAGAGTTCCAGCAAGGTCTTGACAGGATCCTTACCGAACAGCAGTTGTTCAGGTTTTTCCAGCAATTCTTTCACCCGAACCAGGAACCCTACAGATTCACGACCATCAATAATGCGGTGGTCATAGCTAAGCGCCAGGTACATCATGGGCTTGATTACCACCTGACCGTTTACTGCCATGGGGCGATCTTCAATCTTATGCATACCCAGAATGGCTGACTGCGGAATATTGATGATAGGTGTACTCATGAGTGAACCAAACACACCTCCATTGGTGATCGTGAACGTACCACCTGTCATTTCTTCTATGGTGAGTTTATTATCACGGGCCTTGGTTGCGAGCTCCACAACTTTTTTCTCGATATCAGCCATACCCATACTTTCTGCATTCCGGATAACCGGTACTACCAGTCCTTTTGGTGCAGAAACTGCAATGGAAATATCACAATAATCATGGTAAACGATGGAGTCTCCATCAATGTAAGCATTCACAGCAGGCCATTCCTGCAGGGCAAAACAAACAGCCTTGGTGAAGAAGCTCATGAAGCCAAGGTTCACACCATGCTTTTCCTTGAACTTGTCTTTATACTGAGCTCTTAAAGCCATAACTGGCCCCATGTCCACTTCATTGAAAGTGGTAAGCATGGCGGTTGTATTCTTAGCTTCAACCAGGCGGCGGGAAATGGTCTTACGCAGGTTGCTCATCTTTTCCCGCTTTTCATTGCGGGTGAAGAGTTCAGCACCGGGTTTACGGCCCGGATTATTCAGTGCTTCCAGCACATCATTCTTAAGGATCTTGCCACCGCTACCGCTGGCAGGTACCGATTTGGGATCAATTTTTTTATCAGCAATAATAGCTGCAGCAACCGGAGTTGCTTTAACATCATTGGGAACAGCAGTAACCGGTGCATTGGTGGCAGCAGGCTGTGCGGCAGGTTTAGCTGCAGTAGCAGCAGGCTGTGTGGCAGTAGTAGGAACAGCCACATCCGTATTAATGGAAGCGATTGGATCTCCAATTTTGATTACATCGCCTTCTTTGGCTTTCTGACTGAGTTGACCAGCATCTTCTGCATTCAGTTCAAAGGTCGCTTTTTCACTTTCCAGTTCACACAGCACTTCATCGCGCTGAACCAGGTCACCTTCTTTCTTCAACCATTTAACCAGGGTCACTTCTGTGATAGATTCACCAACAGTTGGCACTTTCATTTCAATGATACCTTTTCCAACAGCTTTTGCAGGAGCTGCTTCAGCAGGTGCTGCAGCTGGCTTTGCGGGCTCTTCTGCTTTAGCTGCCGGGGCATTACCTGCAGGCGCTACAGCAGTTTCATCAATGGATGCAACCACATCTCCGATTTTGATGGTATCACCTTCAGCTGCTTTGGTAACCAGGATACCTGCCTGTTCTGCATTGAGTTCAAAGGTCGCTTTTTCACTTTCCAGTTCGGCAATTACTTCATCCCGGTGAACATAACTACCATTTGGTTTTAACCACTTGATAAGCGTTACTTCTGTTATAGACTCCCCAACTGTCGGAACTTTTATATCTATCATAAATCAAAATTCAAAGTAATAATTTTATTCATTCACCTCCTATATCGAAAAAGCTGTTTCAATAATCTCCGCCTGTTCCTGTGCATGCACTTTCGCATAACCGGTAGCGGTAGATGCACTTGGCTGGCGACTGATCACTCCAAAATTAATGGTAGCCAGGTTCATTTTAAGGAAAGAAGCTGCTCCCATATTCAATGGTTCTTCCTGCACCCAGAACCAGGTTGCTTTATTGTATTTCTGATACAATTCATCCAATTGTTTTTGAGGCAACGGATACAATTGTTCTACCCGAACCAGCGCTACGTCTTTCACTCCTTCCTTCTGCTTTTTGGCAGCCAGATCAAAATACACTTTACCACTGCAGAACAATACTTTTCGAATGGCACCTGCATTTTCAACTGATGCATCATCAATTACTTCTTTGAAAGAGCCTGTAGTGAAATCGGCTTTCGTTGAATAGGTATCCGGCAAACGCAGGTTCGCTTTTGGAGAGAAATTGATCATAGGCTTGCGGAAAGGCCAGGTGATCTGCCTTCTCAATGCATGGAAGAAGTTGGAAGCTGTTGTAATATTGGTAATCACCATGTTCAACTCTGCACACATCTGCAGGAAGCGTTCCATCCGCGCAGAACTATGCTCTGGTCCCTGCCCTTCGTATCCATGAGGCAATAATAATACTACCCCATTCATGCGGTTCCATTTCTGTTCACCAGCTGCGATGAACTGATCAATCATGGTTTGGGCACCGTTACAGAAATCTCCAAACTGTGCTTCCCAGATTACCAGGCTAAGCGGATTGGCCATCGCATAACCATATTCAAAACCCAGCACGCCATATTCACTCAGCAGAGAGTTATAAATCCGGAATTGTCCATTTGCACCGGGAATTCTGCTCAAGCGATTGTAGGCCTTATTCGTTTCTTCATCTCTCAATACTGCGTGGCGATGACTGAAAGTGCCTCTGCGAACATCCTGGCCACTCATCCGCACGTCATGCCCCTGTAATAACAGGGATGCATAAGCGAGTAATTCACCGGTAGCCCAATCTATTTTTCCTTCTTCCTGGTATAATTTCACTTTGTCCTGGATGATCTTATCCACTTTTTTAAGTGGCTTAAAGTCATCAGGCCATTGCATTAACTGTTCAAATAATAAATCAAAATCCGCATTGCTGATAGCAGTTACGGGCGATGCATGAAAATCATCTTCAGTTGCCCGACGTAAACTTCTCCAGGCCTTCTCAGGCAACTGGTATTTATAGGGAAGTGGATTTTGTTTCACCTCATCCAGGCGATCCTGCAGATCACTCCAGAATTTCTTTTCCATTTCCTGGGCCATCTGCCTTGCATCTGTATCTCCGCTTTCCAGCAGGTGGGTAACATATACTTCACGCGGATTAGGATGTTTATCAATCAACGCATATAAACCAGGCTGGGTGAATTTCGGATCATCGCCTTCATTGTGACCATGTTTGCGATAACAAACCATATCAATGAAGATGTCCTGGTTGAACTGCTGGCGGTAACGGGTGGCAATTTCTACACATTTCACTACTGCTTCCGCATCATCACCATTTACATGAAGTACCGGTGCCTGCACAGTTGCGGCAAGAGAAGTACAGTAATCCGAACTTCTTGCCTCATCAAAATCAGTAGTAAAACCAATCTGGTTATTTATTACAAAATGGATGGTACCACCCGTGTTATAGCCTTCCAGTTTGCTCATCTGCAATACTTCATACACGATTCCCTGTCCGGCTATGGAAGCATCACCATGAATTAAGATCGGAAGAATTTTATCGTACTCACTTCCATATAGTACATCCGCTTTAGCGCGGGCAAATCCAACTACTACCGGATCAACAGCTTCGAGGTGGGAAGGATTGGGTGCCAGTTTCAGGTGCACTGTTTTACCATCGGGCGTTTGCACATCGGAACTGTATCCCATATGGTATTTAACATCTCCACTACCCATGGTCTGGTCCATTACTGCGGTTCCCTCAAACTCACTGAAGATATGTTCATAGGTTTTACCCATGATATTGGCAAGTACATTCAGACGGCCCCGGTGTGCCATTCCGATTACCACTTCCTGAACCCCTAAAGAACCAGCAGTATTGATAATGGCATCCAGGGCGGCAATAGTAGTTTCTCCTCCTTCCAGTGAAAAGCGTTTCTGCCCGATATATTTGGTATGAAGGAATTTCTCGAAGATTACTCCCTGGTTGAGTTTTTCCAGGATTCGCTCTTCCTGCTTTACCGTCAGGGGTTTATGAAAATCCTTTTCCATTGCATTGGTCAGGAAGTCTACCTTACCCTGGTCGCTGATGTATTTGAATTCAATACCTACTTTAGACGCATAAGATTTTTCGAGGTGAGCCAGGATATTCCGCAAGCTGGTTGTGCCAAGCCCCACCCTGTTGCCAGCATAAAACTGTCTGTCCAGGTCTGCCTCTGTAAAACCAAAAAAGCCCAGATCCAGGTTGGCACCACGATCGCGGCGTGTACGAATAGGGTTGGTTTTAGCAATCAGGTGTCCCTTGTTCCGGTACCCCAGGATCATGCGATAAGCCGCAATCTCCTTTTTGATATCCAGATCAGCAGGTAATCCGGGAGTTGTAGCTCCCCCTGAAACCGCCTGTTCCTTTCCATTTACATGGCCCTGTTCTACTGCAAAGTCAAAACCTTCAAAAAACTTCCGAAGCTCGGGATCAACCGAAGCCGGATCTTTTACAAAATCCTGGTAAAGTGATTCAATAAAGGCTGGAGACGAATTGGTTATATACGAAAAATCCTTCATATGGATAGCCCTGTTTACGGGTAAAAAATGGGTCAGCAAATATCGGGAAAAGAAGTGAAGAAAGCCACTCAAACCGGTAATTTGCAAATCGGTTTAACAAACGTTAAAAGGGTTGTTTTTCAGATATCCATCACTTTTTTTAATTTTTATTTTTTAGTATTTAGTTTTCCCATTACCTTTGCCGTCCAAAATTTAGAAGAATGGCTAATCATAAGGCAACCAAAAAAGATGTGCGTCAGGCAGCCAAGCGCCGTGATAGAAATCGTTACTACGGTAAGACTACCCGTAACGCAATTCGTGATCTGAGGGCCACTACTGAAAAGAAAGCGGTTGATGAAGCTTTGCCGAACGTGATCTCTATGATTGACAAGCTGGCCAAGCGCGGTGTTATTCACAAGAATAAGGCTGCCAACCTGAAGAGCAAGCTCGCCAAGCGTGCCAACGCTGTGGCTTCAGCATAAGCAATTTCGATCCCGACCTATCTGACCTAAATACGGGTCCAGTCACCAGACTGGACCTTTTTTTGTTTATTTTCCCGTCTTAATTCACTGGAAATGAAAGCTCCCCGCATCTTACTGGTCCTTCTTATGTATTGCTGTCAATCCCAGGCACAGCTCGCCCCTACCCCTTATGAAAGAACGAAAGGAGCAGAAACTTCCACCTACCCGGAAGTGATTCGCTATTACCAGCAACTGGATAAGCAATCAAGTCGCCTGACATTGAAAACCATGGGTCCCTCAGATGCCGGCCACCCATTGCACCTCGCACTTTATTCAAACGATGGATCAGCTGACCCGGTTCTATGGCATCGCCAGAAGAAGGTGGTACTGTTCATTATCAATGGAATTCACCCCGGTGAACCTGACGGTATTGATGCCAGCATGCTTTGGTTGCGCGACCTGATCCAGGGCAAAAAGAAAATCCCGGATAATGTGGCCCTGGCTATTGTTCCGGTTTACAATATTGGAGGAGCCCTGAACCGCTCTCCTTATTACCGGGTGGATCAGAATGGTCCGGCTGCTTTTGGCTCCAGGGGCAATTCCCAGAACTACGACCTCAATCGCGATTTTATAAAAAACGACACCCGGGAAGCCCGCAGTTTTGTTCAGATTTTTCATTATCTCCAGCCGGATGTTTTCATAGACAACCATGTTTCAAATGGCGCGGATTACCAACACATCATGACGCTGATTGCTTCCCAGCATAATAAACTGGGAGGTGTGATGGGCGAGTTTATGAATAAACAGTTTGAACCCGGATTATACAGTCTCATGAAAAAGCGCGGTTACGACCTGATCCCCTATGTGAATGCATTTGGTGATACTCCTGAATCCGGCTGGCCGGAATTCCTGGAAGGCCCGCGATATTCCAGCGGTTATGCCAGCCTGTGGAACTGCTTTGCTTTTGTACCCGAAACCCATATGCTCAAACCCTATCCGCAACGGGTAGACGCAACCTATGCCCTGATGGAATCCTTTGTAAGTTTCGTGTCTGAAAATGCTGGTACCATCAAGTCGCTGATCCGCCAAAGTTTTGAACAACAACAGAAGGCGGATCAATTTGCATTACAATGGAAACTGAATCGTGACAAATGGAGCGACCTGGTATTTAAAGGGTATGAGGCGGGCAAAAAACCAAGTGGTATATCCGGCCTGCCCCGACTCTATTACGATCGCAACAAACCTTTCGAGAAAACCGTCCGGTTCTTTAATCAGTATGAGGTAGCACAGGAAGTATCCAAACCAGCGGCCTATATCCTTCCGCAGGGCTGGTGGAAAGTGGCAGAACTCCTTCAGCTCAACCGTGTAACGATGATCCCCCTGGTAAAAGATACCACCCTGGAAGTGGAGTATTATAAAATTGACCAGTACACACCATCTTCCAGAGCATTTGAGGGCCATCACCTGAATACCAATGTGAAGGTTAGCACGCACAAGGAAAAAGTTCAGTTTCGCAAAGGCGACTGGTACATTCCTCTCAACCAGCGAGCCAACCGGTTTTTGGTAGAAGTATTAGAGCCACAGGGAATGGATTCCTATTTTACCTGGAATTTTTTCGATCCCATACTTGGACAAAAAGAAGGATACAGCTCCTATGTATTTGAAGACACGGCAGAAAAATACCTGAAAGAAAATCCGGCATTACAAAAAGCACTGGAAGACAAAAAGGCAACCGATACCAGTTTTGCCAAATCAGCCGGTCAGCAACTGGATTTTATCTTTAAAAATTCTCCCTATTTCGAACCTGGTCATAACCGCTACCCTGTGTACCGGGTGGTACGCTAAGAAAGATTAGAATATAATGAGGCCTGAACTAGATTACCATCGGCTTGTTACCTTGTGCCTGAACAAGTACTTGCGTCCATGAAACAAATACTCTATACATGGCTGATACTTATCGGGAGTGGCTCTGCGCTGTTATGGTCTGGCCAACAGGATGGAAATGCTGCTTCAAACGGGTATCGTTTCACGGTAAGCTATAAACGAAAATTGCCTCATGGTTTGTACCAGAGCTGGTTTGATTCAGCTCAAATCCGGGACAAAGGCAATTTCATAATGGGGATTCCTGATGGCGAATGGAAAGGCTGGTACAGCAATGGACAACCGAGATTTATCAGAACCTACAGTGCTACCAAACTGCAACGCGTAAAGCAGGAAATAAAAAAACATCCGAAACATGTGCTGCTGCCATTGGCCCAGGAAGCACAGAAGGATCGAAATGCACTCACGCAGGCAACCTCCCCAATTCAATCTTTCTGGCACCTGTATGGAAAAAGGCATGAGGAACTGCCTCCCGTCCCCATCGACAGCCTGGTGCTGGCAAGTGTGCAGATCAATGAGCAGGCAGGCGATAATGCTTATATGGCTCCCTTCAAGGAATGCCTGCATCATGGATTGTACATGAATTATTTTCCAAACGGAACACCCAAAGACTCTGGCTATTACAGAAACGGATTACGCGAAGGTCATTGGGAACACTGGCTAAGTAAAGGTTTACTGCGCGCTTCCGGCTCCTATACTCATGGAAAAAGAAGCGGCACCTGGTCTTATTATGATCCCCAGGGCCGCATCCGTTCACTGGCCACCTATGATCGCAATGGCAAACTGGTGCACCAGCAGTTTTATGACAAGTAAGGCTTAATCCAGTTTTTTAATGTTTCCGCTACCATGAATATCGGAGCGAATGGAAGGATTTCCTTTGTACCGTACATCGCCACTGCCTTTCACATCCACCTGCAGGCTTTTGCTGGAGTTCACACTGGCATTACCACTTCCCTTAATATCCACATTGGCTTCTTCAGAAAGCAGGTCAACCGCATTTAAATCTCCACTGCCGGTACATTCCAGGGTCACTTTCCTGGTTTCTCCCTTGAGGGTAACATTGCCGCTGCCATAGATGGAGGCAGTTACTTCGGGTGCCATGATTTCCATTTTGATATCACCACTGCCCTTGGTTCCCACTTCGATAGGCTCATCATTTTTCACCATCGATTGAGAAACAATATTTCCGGAACCATAGGAGTACACTTTCTTATAAGAAGGAGCAGTTACTTTAATCCGGACATCCCGGGTTGGACGAAGATCAAATCCATCTTCAGTCTGGATCTTCAGCGTAGAACCATCTATATAGGTTTCAATTTTCGAGATGATATTCTCCTCTCCTTCCAACATCACAGCATGTTGATCACCTACCAGCAGTTCCACATCAAAAGATCCTTTTTGCTCAACTTCTGAGAAGGAACCGGGCGTACGATTTGCACTGGTAACATTTCCATCCCCCCTTACTTTTTTGCCGGTAGAGAATACGCAGGCGGAGAAACCAAGACTGACAAGGAGAGCAGCCATTAAAATTTTTTTCATGTGAGGTTATTTAGTCAAAAAAACAAAATATTTACAGTCTTAGACGCCCGTTCCTGTAAAAAGTTACCGGAATCTGAAGGGCTGGAAAAAGATTGTAACTTCGCGCCACCATGACTGAAAAAATTCTCATCCTCGATTTTGGCTCTCAATATACCCAATTGATTGCCAGGGCTGTACGGGAGGCCAATGTATATTGCGAAATCATCCCTTATCACAAACCTTTCGAATATGAACCCGGCTTAAAAGGGATTATCCTGTCAGGATCACCATTTTCTGTGAATGATGAAAACGCCCCGGATGTGGATATTCAGTCCATGATTTCCCGACTTCCGGTTTTGGGAGTATGTTATGGCGCCCAATTGACGGCAAAAAAATTCGGAGGAAGAGTAGAAAAAAGCAGCAAGCGCGAATATGGCCGGGCAATCCTTCAAATTCTGAAAGATGACCGGATTTTCGAAGGCATGTCCAAACAAAGCCAGGTGTGGATGAGTCACGCAGATAGCGTGAAAGAAATCCCCGCCGGATTTGAACTGCTGGCGGATACGCAATCCATCCCCATTGCAGCATTTCGTAAAAATGACGACAAGGAAATCTTATACGCTGTGCAATTCCATCCGGAAGTGTACCACAGCATCGAAGGAAAAAAACTGATCCGCAACTTCCTGGTGGAAGTATGTGGTTGCTCGCAGGACTGGACACCAGCCCATTTTATTTCAGATACAGTTGCTGCCCTGCAAAAGCAGATCGGTGATCGTAAAGTGATCATGGCACTTAGTGGTGGTGTGGACAGTACCGTGGCTGCAACACTGATTTCAAAAGCAATTGGCGACCGGCTCTATGGTATTTTTGTGGACAATGGTGTACTCAGAAAAGGAGAATTTGAGCAGGTATTAAAAACCTATAAAGACAATCTTCATCTGAATGTAAAAGGGGTGGATGCAAAAGATCGCTTTTACTCGGAACTGGCAGGTAAAACCGACCCGGAAGCTAAAAGAAAAGTCATCGGAAAATTATTCATTGATGTTTTCCAGGAAGAAGCCAAAAAGGTAGAAGGAATTGAATTGCTTGGCCAGGGAACCATTTACCCGGATGTGATTGAAAGTGTTTCTGTTCACGGTCCTTCTGTAACAATCAAATCTCACCACAATGTGGGTGGATTGCCGGAGCAGATGCACCTGGAGCTGGTAGAGCCCCTGCGCTATCTCTTCAAGGATGAAGTAAGAAAAGTAGGTCGTGAGCTGGGAATTCCGGACGAATTAATTGATCGTCATCCTTTCCCGGGCCCAGGGCTGGCCATCCGCATCCTCGGTGAAATAACAGAAGAAAAAGTTAAACTCCTCCAGGAAGCCGATCACCGATACATCTCCGGACTCAAAGAACACAACTTATATAAATCAGTATGGCAGGCAGGCGCCATCCTGCTGCCAGTAAAGAGTGTAGGAGTTATGGGCGATGAAAGAACTTATGAATATACCGTTGCGCTCAGAGCAGTAACTTCCGTTGACGGGATGACTGCCGACTGGGCTCATCTGCCCTATGATTTTCTGGCACATATTTCGAGTGATATAATCAACAATGTTCGTGGTATCAACCGGGTGGTATACGATATAAGCAGTAAACCACCAGCTACCATTGAATGGGAATAAGTAACTAAACCCAAGGCACATGCGCAATTACAGCAGGCTTTTTTTTCTTACGATTGTTCTGATGAGTTCAATGATTGTCCCGGTATTTGCCCAGGACAGTGCACTGGTAACCCTGCCACAACAACTAACTAAAAAAAAGCAGGTAGTAACTTTTCTGCTGCCGCTGTACCTCGATTCTGCATTTGATGCAGGAGGACAATATCGCTTTGGGAAACAGTTTCCGCGTTATTTATTACCCGGACTTGAATTTTACGAAGGAGTTCAGCTCGCCATTGATTCTCTGAATAAGGAAAAAGTGGAGCTGGATGTGAACGTGATTGATACCCGTTCGAACAGAAACCTGCAGACCTTAATGCAGGATCCGGCAGTTCAGAATGCCAATCTGCTGGTTGGACATATCGGCAATAATGAAGTAAGGCCCTGGGCTGATTTTGCGAATAAAAAGCAGGTGCCATTTGTGAATGTAAACCTGCCCAATGATGCCGGCGTCACGAACAACCCCTACATGGTGATTCTCAACAGTACACTGGCTACCCATGCACAGGGTATTTATGAATACCTTGAGAAAAAAAGAAACCAGGCCTCCATCATCGTATTCACCCGAAATGGCGCACAGGAAACGCGCTTAAAAGGATACCTGACTGATGTGGAGAAATCCAAGCCAGGCGCCCAGTTGAAATTGAAATATGTAACCCTGCCATCTGATTTCGAAGCAGAGAATCTGCTTCCCTACCTGGATAGCACCAAAAATACGCTGGCAGTAGCAGGAAGCCTGGATGTGCAGTTTGCCCGAAAACTCGCCGGCCATTTAGCAGAACTCAATAAAACCTATCCTGTTCAGATTATGGGTATGCCTACCTGGGATGGCATCCGGGATTTTGAAAGCGATGAATACAAAGACCTCGAAATCTTTTATACCATACCATTCAATCCTGTTCGGACGGATTCTTTGAGTGTCTCCATCACCAATCATTTCCGCGATAAATTATTTGCACGTCCCAGTGATATGGTATTCCGCGGGTATGAGGTGATGTATCGCTTTGGCAAAATGGTAGCAGAACAGGGGCCAAACCTCGCACTGGGACTCGGAGAAAAAAAATACCAGGTCTTCACTGATTTTGATATCCAGCCTGTATTACTCAATAAGCAGGAACAACAACTGGATTATTTCGAAAATAAAAAAATGTATGTGGTCAAACTCCTGAATGGAACGATCACGACAGTGAATTAAGGCGGGCCTGGCTTTTGCATAAACCTTCCCGGCTGAAGGGTTGTTAATAGTTTATGAAGCAAGTCAAAAAAGCCAATCTGCCACAGAAGATTTGCATTACCTGTAACCGGCCCTTTACCTGGAGAAAAAAATGGGCCGCGGTTTGGGAAGAAGTGAAATATTGCAGTGAACGCTGCCGCCGCTCCCGTACTTCATAATTCTCAATTCATACTTCATACTTCCTATGCTCACCTTCACCCCCTCAGGAATCTATTGCCCCCCAGGTGGATTTTATATCGATCCCTGGAAACCTGTGGAGAAGGCTGTAATCACACATGCCCACAGTGATCATGCACGTTGGGGAAGCAACCACTATCTCTGTCACCCGGATACTGCCCCACTCCTGCATTTGAGACTCGGTCCGGTGGACGTACAATCACTGGACTGGGGAGAGCAATTGGATATAAATGGGGTTAGGGTAAGTTTGCATCCAGCCGGACATATCATCGGTTCCTCCCAGGTGCGGGTGGAACACAAAGGAGAAGTTTGGGTAGTAAGTGGCGATTATAAAGTAGTGCCGGATGGGATCAGTGGACCATTCGAACCGGTATCCTGTCATCATTTTATAACAGAATCGACATTCGGATTGCCCATCTACCAATGGGAAGACCAGGAAATTATATACCAGCAAATCAGGCAATGGGTACTGGATAACCAGGCGGCAGGATACAGTTCTGTATTGCTGGCTTATAGCCTGGGAAAAGCGCAACGCGTCATCAGTTGTTTAGCTCCCCTGCAACAACCCATTTATGCACATGGAGCCATCGCCAATGTGCAGGAAACACTGATACAGGCAGGATGGAATTTAACTCCGGTAGCACGTGTACCGGTCGAGCCTAACCGAAATCAACTGAAGGGATCGATAGTAGTAGCACCACCCAGTGCAGATGGCAG
Organism: Flavihumibacter fluminis; assembly: GCF_021491375.1. GTDB lineage: Bacteria > Bacteroidota > Bacteroidia > Chitinophagales > Chitinophagaceae > Flavihumibacter > Flavihumibacter fluminis. The sequence continues at coordinate 298,441 of NZ_JAKEVY010000002.1, read as the reverse complement.
TAGTTGGTTGAAGAAATTCGGTCCGGTTAAAGTTGCTGTTTGCAGTGGCTGGATGCAGGTCAGAGGAAATGCCCGCAGAAGAAATGTAGATGCCGGATTTGTGTTAAGTGATCATGCCGACTGGAATGGATTGAAAACTGCTGTCAAAGCAACAGGGGCATCTGCTGTATATGTAACGCATGGTTTCCAGGCAGCTTTCTCGAGGTATTTAACTGAACAGGGAATCGAAGCACAAGAAATTCAAACGGATTATGGAACCGAAGAGCAGGAATAATACTACCGGCATGCGCCTGTTTGCTGAGCTGGTGCAGCAACTGGGTTCCAGTACCAAAACCAATGATAAGCTGGCAGCCCTGTTGCGATATTTTGAAACAGCACCGGAAGCCGATACTATTTGGGTAATCGCACTCTTCACCGGAAGGCGGCCTAAAAGAACGGTCAGCAGCACCTATCTCCGGGAATGGTGCATTGAACAAACCGGTTTACCTGCCTGGCTATTTGAAGAATCCTATCATACCGTAGGGGATCTGGCTGAAACCATTGCCTTGTTATTGCCACCTCCCACTAATGAATCCAGTCATTCTCTGCAGGCATATTTGGAGGCTTTGCAAGCACTCAGCGACCAGGAAGTAGAAGCAAAAAAAACATTTGTACTGCAGGCCTGGGATGAATTGAATCGCGAAGAACGATTTGTGTTCAACAAGTTAATAACCGGGGGATTCAGAATCGGGGTATCGCAACAATTATTGGTGCAGGCACTAGCCAAACTGGTACAACTGGAACAAAGCCAGGTGGCCTACCTGATCAGCGGTCAGTGGGATCCGCGCCAGACGAGTTTGCAACAATTGCTTGACAGCAGTTTTGCAGCCACCGATTTCTCCAAGCCCTACCCTTTTTATTTGTGTTATCCGATAGAAGGGGTATTGGCTGAATTGGGGAATCCGGCCGACTGGCAGGCAGAGTGGAAATGGGATGGCATACGCGGACAATTAATCAAACGTAACGGAGAACTTTTTGTCTGGAGCCGGGGAGAAGAATTGATAACAGAGAAATTTCCGGAGTATCAGGGATTACTGGAGGCCTTACCCGACGGGTTGGTTTTGGATGGTGAAATCCTGCCCTTCATGGAAGGCAAACCCATGCCCTTTGCACTCTTACAAACCCGGATTGGCAGAAAGAATATCACTAAAAAACAACTGGAAGCAGCACCCATCCATTTTTTCGCTTATGATTTATTGGAATGGGAAGGAACCGACTGGCGGGATCAGCCCCTGGAACAAAGAAGAAGCAAATTAGAAGCGCTGGTAGCCCAGGTGCAACACCCTAAGCTACTGCTCTCTCCTATGGTGATCTTTAATACATGGGAAGAGCTGGCGGAACTCAGAAGCCGATCCAGAGAGTTTGTAGCCGAGGGCATCATGCTGAAGAAAAAGGACTCGGTATACCAGGTAGGCAGGAAGCGGGGCGACTGGTGGAAATGGAAAACAGATCCCATGACTATTGATGCCGTACTGATATATGCACAAAAAGGCCATGGGCGCAGAAGCAATCTCTATACAGATTACACTTTTGCAGTGCGAAAGGAGGATAAACTGCTGGCTTTCACCAAAGCTTATTCAGGACTCACGGATAAGGAACTGCTGGAAGTGGATGCCTTTGTGAAACGCAATGCACTGGAGAAATTTGGTCCCGTTCGAACCGTGCCAGCCGAACTGGTTTTTGAGATCGCATTTGAAGGAATTGCAGCTTCTTCCAGGCATAAAAGTGGAGTGGCACTTCGTTTCCCCCGAATCCTGCGCTGGCGAAAAGATAAAACCGTGCAGGATATCAACACGCTGGAGGATCTGCAGCAATTATTGCAACAATTTGGCAATGATAAAGCAGATTAAAACCGCCAACGCCTGAAATTTGTTAGATTAAGGAACAATACTGCAATTATGCTTACCCGAATCTTTTTTTTACTGGTGCTGCTTGCCGGCAGTGGCGTGGTGTTGCTAACCAGCCATACAACCGCGCTGAATCCAGATAAACCGGTGCCAATTCCTCCTTCCAAACAACGAAGCGGTGATGCTGCCAAAGGATTTGACTACCTGACCACCGGAGATTATGTAAAAGGAGGTATTCCCTATGATTTTTTCCTGATGGGCAAAGGCAAGGAGCAGCAGAATTACCTGAAAAGAACCGGACTGAATGCAACCGTACCGCATGATTATACCGTGGTGAAAGCTGTAAATGGAGAAAACCTGGTGGCTCCCAACTGTATGCAATGCCATGCGCAGGTGTTTAATGATTCCTTGATAGTAGGCATGGGCAATACCCTGATCGATTTTTCCATGGGACAACAATTAAATCCGGGAGCCATCAAGATGATGGGCACCATGATGAAAGCCAATGCTCCTGCCAAATACGAAGCCAGCAAAAACTTCCTGCAGGTGGCAGGCACCATCGGTCCCTATTTGACAACTGCCGTACGGGGTGTAAATGCAGCAGACCGGCTGGCTGCAGTACTGGTGGCACATCGCGATCCCAAAACACTGAAATGGTCCGACTCTGCTTATATGGATATCCCGAAAGAAGTAATTCCCAGTGATGTACCAGCCTGGTGGTTGCTCCGGAAAAAGAATGCCATGTTCTACAATGGATTCGGTCGCGGTGATTTTGGAAGATTTCTGATGGCATCCAACCTGCTAACTGTTACCGACTCTTCTGAAGCAGCTGAAGTGGATCGCCGAATCAGTGATGTACTCGCTTATATCAACAACCTGCGCCCACCTGCTTATCCTGGAAAAGTGGATAAGGCATTGGCTGAAAAAGGGCGTATACTTTTTATTGATAACTGTTCGAAATGCCATGGGAAATATGGTGAAGAAGAAGAGTATCCGAATTTATTAATTCCCGCTTCGATCATTAAAACGGATTCGGCCTTGTACCAGAGCAATTATCAGAATCCGCAGTTTGTAAACTGGTTCAATAAAAGCTGGTTTGCGCAGGGAGATCATCCTGCAAGCCTGGTGCCCTTCAATGGATATATTGCACCACCACTGGATGGTATCTGGAGCACAGCCCCTTATTTGCACAATGGTTCAGTACCTACACTGGAAGCCGTGCTGAACAGCAAACTGCGGCCCACCTACTGGCAACGCAATTTTGAAAAACCCCGCTATGATATCGAAACCATGAGCTGGGAATACAAAGTGGTAGATAAACCAGGTGGCAGCCAGATCTATAATACCACCCTGAAAGGGTACGGCAATTATGGTCACTATTTTGGCGATAAACTAACAGACACAGAACGCAAGGCGGTACTGGAGTATCTCAAAACCATCTAAGTATTGAAGCTCCGGCAAACGATAGGATATCAGGTCATACGGGATTGGTTAGCCGAAAACAACAGAACCCCGTTCGACTACCAGGAAGAAGCCTGGCAGTTGATATTGTCGGGTTCATCCGGACTGGTAAATGCACCTACGGGATATGGAAAAACATTTTCTGTTTTTTTAGGTGCCCTGATTCAATATATCAATGAACATCCGGAAACCTTCCGAAGTAAACGACCGCAGGCGCTGCAGCTCTTGTGGATCTCTCCTCTGAGAGCACTGGCAAAAGATATCGGGCGCGCTATGGAAGAAGCATTGCAGGCCTTAGGTATTCCCTGGACCGTGGGTATACGAAATGGTGATACCCCAACCAGTGAACGTCAGAAACAAAAAAGAAAATCGCCGGAAATACTAATCATAACACCTGAAAGCCTACACCTGGTGCTGGCACAGAAAGGGTATCCGGATTTTTTAAAATCACTTCGGCTTATTGCTGTAGATGAATGGCATGAACTGATTGGCAGCAAGCGGGGAGTGCTGGTGGAACTGGCCATGTGCAGAATAGCGGCACTCAGAAAAGAACAAGAAACTGAACTGAGTTTTTCTATAGTAGGCATATCTGCCACCATCGGTAACCTGGAACAGGCAATGGAGGTATTGTTATCGCCATTGGAACAACCAGGCACGATCGTCAGGGCCCGTTTACCCAAACAAACAGAACTAATTTCTATCCTGCCTGATGAAATTGAAAAATATCCCTGGGCAGGTCATCTTGGATTGAAGCTGGTAGAAAAAATAATTCCCATCATTGAAGCGAGCACTACTACCCTGCTCTTTATTAATACCAGGGGGATGAGTGAACGCTGGTATCAGACTATTCTGGATGTGGCGCCGCAACTGGCAGGTGCCATCGCCTTACACCATGGAAGTATTGAGCAGGATTTGCGCCTCTGGGTGGAAGACGCTTTACATGCAGGTACGTTGAAATGTGTGGTCTGTACAGCGAGCCTGGATTTAGGTGTTGATTTTCGGCCAGTCGAGACTGTTATACAGGTTGGTTCCCCAAAAGGAGTCGCGCGCTTTTTACAACGTGCCGGAAGAAGTGGTCATCAACCGGGTGCGGTAAGCAGAATTTATTTTCTTCCCACCCATTCACTGGAACTGGTGGAAGCTGCCGCATTGAAAGCCGCCATGGATAAGGAAATGATTGAATCCAGGGAGCCCTTCCTGTTATGTTATGATGTCCTGATTCAATACCTCAGCACACTGGCCATTTCAGAGGGATTCAATGCTGAACAGGCATTTCGTGAAGTGAGATCCACCTTCTGTTTCAGAGAGATGACGAAAGCAGAATGGCAACAGGTATTACAATTTCTCGTACATGGCGGACAAGCACTGCAGCAGTACGATGAATACAAAAAAGTAGAACTGATTGATGGGCTGTACCGCATTACAAGCAGACGGGTAGCCATGCGGCATCGCATGCATATTGGAACCATAGTAAGTGATGCCATGCTGAAAGTGAAATTCGTATCCGGTGGATATGTCGGTGTGATAGAAGAATGGTTTATCTCCAGACTGGAACCGGGAGAAGTCTTTACCCTGGCGGGAAGAAACCTGGAGCTGGTGATGATCAAGGACATGACCGTGCTGGTGCGAAAATCAAGCAGTAAAAAATCGATTGTACCAAGCTGGATGGGGGGACGCATGCCTTTGTCTGCCAACCTGGGACAACTCTTACGGCATACCTTAAACGAAGCTGGAAAAGCGGGACCAGAAAATATTGAACTCTATGCGCTGGCTCCCTTGTTTGAATTGCAGAATCAACTCAGCCAGGTACCGGAAGAAAATGAATTACTGATTGAACAGATTGAAACGAAAGATGGATTTCATTTATATGTATATCCATTTGAAGGCAGGTTGGTGCATGAAGCGATGGCCGCCATCCTGGCTTACCGCATCAGTAAAATTCAGCCCATCAGCTTTTCCTTTGCAATGAATGATTATGGATTTGAATTATTGAGTGATCAGCCCATCCCGGTGGATGATACCAATGTGTATGAACTCTTCAGTACAGATAACCTGTTTGCAGATATCCAGCGAAGTGTGAACAGTACGGAGATGGCTAAACGAAAATTCAGGGATATCGCAGTGATCGGTGGCTTATTGTTCCAGGGTTATCCGGGTGAACATAAAAAAGCGAGACACTTACAGGCAAGTGCCTCGCTCCTATTTAAAGTATTCCAGGAATACGAGCCGGATAATCTCTTAATGCGGCAGGCCTATCAGGAAGTATTTGACCAGCAAATGGAAGAAACCCGTTTGCGAAATATGCTCGAACGGATACAACAGAGCCGGATCATTTTGCGTTTTCCTGAAAAACTGACGCCATTCTGCTTCCCGATCAAAGTAGACAGCAAGCGGGAGCAATTATCCTCCGAAAGCCTGGAAGACCGGGTGCGTAAAATGCAATTGCAATTGCTGAAATAATTATTTCAAATGTTTGAGCTGGGTTGCATATAATATAATAAACAGAAGTGGAAGTCCCAGGTTGGAAACATAACTGCTGGTTCCAATGAATACATTGGAGAAACCAAGAATGATGGTAAATCCAATAACCGGAAGAATTTCCCCTACAGCATAAATAAAAAATCCATCTTTTTTCAGTTTTCTCATTTGGATGGCGCCGTAAATACACAGCACTGCCGCCAGGATGGTTACGATCCAGAGTGCAGTTGAATTGGCTTCCATTAAATCAAATACACGTACGCTTTTCTCCAGATCAGACACTTCTTTTTCACTCATGGCTTCCAGTGCCTCCGGGTTCTCCAGTGCTTTTTTGGCGAAGTTCATTCCAAACTTGGAAAGCGGAATAGAGACCAGCTGAAATGCAGAGCCAATAAAGGTCAGAATGGTCAGCACATTCAACATGGTAGGTAGCTTTTTCTTCTCTTGTTCGAATGGATTGAGGACGTTCATATTGAGGTTATTTGATTTAGGAATTCTTAAAAATAAAGCATTTAGCTTTGTCCTCCGATGAAAGCGCCGCATTCTTTTACCCTTTTCGGTCAGCAGCTCTGGCTTACCCCCATGAAAGCGATTTATTGGGAGGATCAAGCTGCTCTGATCCTTTCTGATCTGCATTTCGGGAAAACCGGCCATTTCAGAAAATCCGGCATCGGGGTACCTCAGGAAGTATTCAAGCAGGACCTGCAGCGCCTCTTCCACCTGGTTCAGTATTATAAACCGAAAGAACTCATTATTGTAGGTGATTTTTTTCATAGCAGTCACAACCTGGAATCGGACTGGTTTGCGCGCTGGAGAAAGGATCATGCTGCCTTAGCGATTACCCTGGTAAGAGGCAATCACGATATTTTACAGGCATCCTGGTACGAGGAACAGGATATCCAGGTACAGCAGGGCATTTTTACCAAAGGTCCGTTCCGTTTTATTCATGACCCGGAAGAATTACCAGAAGAAGAAGACGATACCTATACTTTTTCAGGTCACCTGCATCCGGGAGTACTGCTAAGTGGATCTGGTAAACAATCGCTTCGCCTTCCCTGTTTCTATTTTGGTAAAGCAACAGCGATCCTGCCGGCATTCAGTGGATTTTCCGGATTGGCATTAGTTTCACCGGAACCAGGTGCTGCGGTATTTGCTATAGCCGGACAGGAAATCATCCCCATACAATGAAGCCCAGCGAACGATTTATAGCATTTGATCCGATCTATGCACACCCATTACCTCCCGGGCACAGGTTCCCCATGTTGAAATATGAACTGATACCTGAGCAGTTACTCTATGAAGGAATCATCACAGAAGAAGCACTGGTGTCTCCGGCTAGCTGCCCTACCGAATTGGTACTGAAAACCCATGATGCCGGTTATGTGCAGAAGCTCCTTGATCAGACACTCTCAGCAAAAGAACAGCGTCATATTGGATTTCCTCAATCGGAGGCTTTAACCAAACGGGAATTTATCATCACCCAGGGCACGCTTGATTGTGCCAGGCATGCCCTCCAGCATGGAGTAGCGCTGAATGTAGCAGGAGGAACCCATCATGCATTTGCTGACAGAGGCGAAGGCTTTTGCCTGTTGAACGATGTAGCTGTAGCAGCCAATGTATTGCTGGAAGAGGGCACAATTAAGCAGGCAATAGTTGTTGACCTCGATGTACACCAGGGCAATGGAACCGCCAAACTTTTTGAGCAAAACCCGAAGGTATTCACCTTCAGCATGCATGGCCGGCACAATTATCCTTTTCATAAAGAGCAATCGGATCTGGATGTTCCGCTGGAAGATGGAACCACAACCGAAGCATACCTGGAGCTACTAGCAAAACACCTGCCCGCATTGCTGGAAAACGTACAACCTGATTTTGCCTTTTATATTTCAGGAGTGGATATCCTGGAAACCGACAAGTTTGGTAAACTGAAAGTAAGCAAAGCAGGTTGCCGCGAAAGAGATCATATGGTATTCAGCACGCTTAAAAAAGCTGGTATCCCCTGCGCCGTATCCATGGGTGGGGGTTATTCTCCGGATATCCGGGATATAGTAGAAGCGCATTGCAACACGTTTAAAGAAGCGTTTAGTATATACTAAAAAAGAAAGCCCCGTAAAAACGGGGCCTTACTAACCCATAGTACTAAAAACAACCGATTTATCTCAGGGGTAAGCCTGCTAATTCATTTTTTTCTTCAGGGAATTAACCTGGTCGTGCAGATTGGAAACAATCGAAGCCAATTGATCCACATCCCAGCGCTGTTGCTGGTTGGCCCGGGTAATCACCATCTGTGCCTGCCAGATTTCCAGCACATCATTGGCATCGATCTGGTAAGGCTGGTAAACCGGGTTATCACTAACCAGGGTAAGTTTCTGTTTAGACCGCCCATTTTTCATGATGCGTTTGTAAACAATTCCTTCCTGGCGGGAAACCACGATATAGGTATTGCTGGTTTTAAGATTCTCTGTGTCTTCCACCTTTTCCCCCACAATGATAGAACCACTGGGGGTTGGCAACATGGAATCCCCTACGATTTCAAAGGCACGATAAGAACCTGGGGCCAGCATGGGCAGGGTGAAGGTATTCAACTCATCAATGAACTCCGGATCTGCATAACCATTCAAATAACCGGCGGCTGCTTTCATCGGCACATACTGAATAACAGTGGGCTCAGCAGCCAGTTTCTGAGCGCGGCGTTTTGCAATATAACTGCCCTTGGTCTCAGACAAATCTTTCAGGAAGAGCTCATCCAGACTCACTTTAAACAACTCACTCACCATTTCCAGTACTTCCAGTCGCGGTTCCGCCCGCTCTTCTTCATAAGCGCCCAGCAAGGAACGCTTGATCTTCAATTTGGCAGCAAAATCCTCCTGCGTCCATCCCCGCAGTTTACGTAAATGCTTTAGATTTTTTCCGGCAAATGACATGCTAACAGATTTAGTACGAAAATACTAAGAAATTTATCAAATAGAAATTTTTTTGAGAAAAATATTTGATACATGTGAGATGTCAGACGTGAAACGTGAGATGTGAGACGTGAGACGTGAGACGTGAAAAAATTCCCAACGCTCATAAGATCGTGTTTTTTCCTTCTTCCTTTTTCCTTCTTCCTTCTCACATCTCACGTCTGACATATCACTTTTTCTTACCATTCGACCACTTTTCTCTATCCAGTCAGTCAATATCAACCACTCCCACACTACTGTTTCACTATTATTGAAGCACTAATGAACCGTCAGTGAACTAGTGTCCAAGCACTCAAGGATACTTCCCAGAAATCTGAATCAGACCTTTCTCTCCTCCATTGCCCTTCTTCCTGTCTTCCCCCTTCCATTCCCCCTTTTCTCCATCTTCCTCTGCCCATCTTCCATGCCCCCCTTCTCCTTCGTTTCCCGTCTCCTTTGTCCCCTCTTCCATACCATTTTCTCCCCCTTCTCACGTCTCACGTCTGACGTCTCACGTATATTTGCTCCATGCCAAGCAGAAAGAAGAAAGAAGAACCTATTATCCTGATCACGAATGACGATGGCGTTACTGCCCCTGGAATCCAGAACCTGGTAGAAGCAGTACGCGGATTGGGGAAAATTGTAGTGGTTGCGCCAGATAAGCCTCAGTCGGGTATGGGACATGCCATCACCATTGGATCTCCCCTCCGGTTACACCCTGTTCAATTATATGAAGGCATTGAAGCCTATGGCTGCACTGGCACCCCGGTAGATTGTGTAAAACTCGCGGTAGATAAAGTATTACATCGCAAACCGGATATTTGCCTGAGTGGTATCAATCATGGTGCGAATCATTCCATCAATGTGATCTATTCCGGCACCATGTCAGCTGCTGTGGAAGCAGCTATTGAAAGTATTCCTTCCATCGGTTTCTCCCTGCTGGACTACAGCATCGAAGCTGATTTTACCGCCGCGGCACATTATGCACGCATCATCACGGAAATGGTGCTGAGCAAAAAACAGGATAAACACCTGGTGCTAAATGTGAACATCCCCGCTGTTCCAAAAGAACAGATCAAAGGAATAAAGCTTTGCCGCCAGGCCTATGCCAAATACCAGGAAGATTTTCTGGAGCGCCAGGACCCTCACGGTCGCCGCTATTACTGGCTTACCGGAGAATTTCTCAACTTTGATAAAGGAAGAGATACAGATGTTTGGGCCTTGCAGAATAACTATGTAAGTGTGGTACCTGTACAATTTGACCTTACGAATTACGTTCTTAAAGCCAAACTTGAAAAAAGCTGGAAACTCGATGCTAAAAAAAGATAATCTTCAACTGGGACTTGTATTAGGGTTCATTGCACCTTTAATCGGACTGGTCATTTACTACCTGATCGTGTTCATGCCCCGGCATGTGAGTTTCACAGAATACCTTGGTTACCTGAAGCAACTGAAATCACTGTTGACTGGTGTTAGCAGCATTTCATTAATTGCGAATGCCATTCTCTTCACGATTTATATCAACAGCCGAAAAGATAAAACCGCCAAAGGTGTTTTTGTATCAACGCTTATTTATGGCGTTGTTGTTTTGCTGATCAAACTGGTTGCATAATCTACAATTTCCTCCGCGGCTTTCGCAGAAGCATTTCCTCCCTTCTGCAGGAGCTGCCGAAGTTGGTTGTAATCCCCAATTATGCGATTCCGGTACTCCTGATTATGTAAGAGATTTTTCAATTCCTGCACCAGGTTTTGTGTATTCATATCGTCCTGGATCAACTCCTTTACTACCAGCTGGTCCATGATCAGGTTTACCAATGAAATGTATTTGACTTTGATGAGGCGCTTCGCGATGAGATAAGAAATCTTGTTACCCTTATAACAAACGACTTCCGGCACTCCAAACAGGGCCGTTTCCAATGTTGCAGTTCCGGAGGTGACCAATGCTGCTTCAGCCTGCATCAACACCGCATAGGTTGCATTGCTGGTGGTGCGTACATTGGGGAATTTCGCCAGCAGGGGTGCATAAAAATCATCGCTTACTCCCGGTGCCTTTGCTACTACAAATTCATAATCCGGAAATGAAGGCGTCACGGACAACATCACCGGTAATTTTTTCAGGATCTCCTGCTTGCGGCTTCCGGGAAGTAAGGCAATCAGTTTCGGATTGCGCTGCAGCGATGCATTGTCCTGCTTGTATTTTTCTATCACTTCCGCCAGGGGATGCCCTACATAACTCACGGGGTAATTCCATTTGCGATAGAAATCCAGCTCAAAGGGTAGGATGACCAGCATCCTATCAACGGATGCTTTGATCGTTTTCACCCGGTTTTCTTTCCAGGCCCAAACCTGTGGAGATATATAGTAAACATTATGAAAGCCTTCTCTTTTTGCCCAGTCCGCCACGCGCAGATTAAAGCCAGGATAATCAATGTAGATCAGCAGATCCGGCTGGAACTTCCGGATATCCTGCTTGCAGAAATCCAGGTTGCGAAGTATCGTCCGGAGGTTTGCCACCACTTCCACAAATCCCATAAAGGCAAGGTCGCGGTAATGTTTCACAAGGGTAGCTCCTGCAGCTTCCATCAGGTCGCCCCCCCAGCAACGGATTTCCGCTGCCGCATCTCTTGCCTTTATCTCGCGGATCAGGTTGCTGCCATGCAGGTCGCCACTGGCTTCACCGGCGATGATATAATACTTCATGCAACAAATATAGGAAGCCGGAAGTACTTACTTTTTGAGGAATACCAGTTTGATAAACAGGAAGATGAGGGCAGCAAGAAACATCAGGATGGAAATCCGGTTGATCCCGTGCATGTACTTGAGCCATTTCGTCTCCGGTGTATTGGGGTCCTTTTTCTTGATATACAGATATTCTGCTATCTGACGCATGATGCCCATAACTGCTTTTAGAATTTTAACAAAAATAGCCCTTTTTTGTTCCGGCCCTTCTCCCCTGCGTGATGCTTATCACAGAAATGCTGCCCCTCTTTTTCCAGCTTTGCACCACCATTATGAACCGGATTCTTATCATACTTTTAGTACAACTAACCCTGATCAGCGCCGCAAGCGCACAAAACCTGCCTGAACCGGAAACCACCAGGGATACCAGTTCCCTGTTGCATGTGTTTAAGTCAGGTACGATCAATGGCCACGCGCGTCTCTTTACGATGGCAACGGATAATGCAACTGGCATCCGCGACTATGCAGCTACTGCCATCGGGGGCGGATTACGCTATAAAACAGGCTCCTTTCATGGATTCACGTTGGGAATCGGAGGCTATTTTATTTATGACCTCGCTTCCTCCAACCTGGCCAAACCGGATCCCCTGACCAATGCGGCCAACCGTTATGAAATCGGGCTGTTTGATATTCAGGATGTTTCCAACAAAAATGATATCAATCGCCTGGAAGAATTATACCTGCAATACAAACACAAAACATTCAAAGCCACCATCGGAAAACAATTACCCGATATGCCTTTTATCAACCAGCAGGATGGACGAATGAGGGCTACTGGCATCGATGGTTTGCAGTTACACTGGAAACCTGGAAAAAATACGGCCTTACAAGCTGCTTATCTCTGGCAGATCTCTCCCCGAAGCACCGTGAGGTGGTTTTCTATTGGTGAATCGATTGGAATTTACCCAGCGGGCTTAGGTCCGGATGGCAAACCTTCCAACTACAAAGACGCACTCAAAAGCAAGGGTGTTGTGGTAACCAGCATCCAGCAGCAAATCCATCCTAACCTCAGCATCCAGGTATGGAATCAGTTTGTGGAAAATATTTTTAATACCGCCATGGTGCAGGCAGAACTTCGCAAACCGGTTGGAAATAAGAACACCCTAACCGGAGGATTGCAAGTAATCCGCCAGGATGCAATCAATGATGGCGGCAATGAAGACCCATCCAAAACCTATTTTACCAAAGGCGGCAAATCACTTGTTCTTGGGGGAAGTATCGGACTGGAACATCAACCCTGGAATATATCACTGAATTATACCCGCATCACCAAAGATGGCAGGTACCTGATGCCAAGGGAATGGGGTAAGGATCCTTTTTATACCTTTCTGCAGAGAGAACGAAATGATGGTTATGCAGATGTGAATGCCATTGCATTCAAAGCAAATTACAAGTTGGATAAACTGCATTCCAAACTCTTTCTTGGGTACGGACATTATTACCTGCCGGATGTGGAGAATGCCGCATTCAATAAATATGCAACCCCCTCTTATCAGCAACTAAACCTGAGCTGGAAATACGATTTCCAGGCTTTCCTGAAAGGAATGGATATCCAGTTTTTATTTGTTCATAAATCGGTATTGGGTGATGAATCCTATGCAGCCAAATACCTCGTGAACAAAGTCAATATGTCAAATTACAATCTTATCTTAAACTACACTTTTTAAATCCGTCATCATGTTAGAGAAAATCAATCCCGTCTGGTTTCACCGCATCCTTCGCTTCGGCCTGGGCGGACTCTTTATTGGCATCGCATTTTTTTACAAAGATGCCTGGCCGATGTATATTTTTGGCGGCATTATTTTTATTACCGGATTTATTCGTCCGCGCAGATGTATTGATGATCAATGTGAATTGTAAATTCAGTTGCGCCGCTGTTTAAAATAGAAAGTAAACAGCACAAAAATCAATCGGATGCTGGTATAACAGGTCTTCTGCCAGGCACGTGCAGCCCATCCATATTTCTGCTGCGACTCAGATTCGGTTACCGGAACAGATTCCTGCTCTATAATTTCCAGCAACTCCTGTTTCACCTTCGCAGCAAATTGTTCATCGAGTATTTCCAGGTTGAGTTCAATGCTGGCATAAGCACTGATGAAATTGATATTAAAGGAACCTACTGTGGCCCATTTTCCATCTGAACAACTGATCTTGCCATGCAATACATTCGACTGGTATTCGAATAAGGAGATTTTATTTTTCAACAACCATCTGTAGAGATACCGTTCAGCTTCTTTGGCCATCCACACATCTGATTTTCCTGCGGCAATCACATAAATTTTTACTCCCCGTTTGACAGCATTTTCCATCGCCTTGCGCATTTGCCGACCGGGCAGGAAATAACTAGATAACATATACACTTCCTGCTTTGCATCCTGCATCATACGCATGTAACTGCTGGATATTTCAGTGCGAAAGCGTACCCAGTCCTGCCGCCTCACCCGAACCAGGCAGTTCTCCTCCGGCAAAGCTTTTCGATGTGGAGGCAATTTGAACTGAATCTGTTTGGATTTCCCCCAGCCCGCTTTGTTCCAGAGTTCCAGGCATACCTGGTATAATTTCTCTACGGCTTCCCCTTCCACCAGCACCGCCCAATCGAGCCAGGCAGTTTGTCCGGGTAAATCATTGTAGCGGTTACTCACATTCACCCCTCCTACCAAAGCAGTATCCGCATCCACAACACAAACTTTCTGGTGCAGTCTGCGACCAAAATAAAACTTGCGGGCTCTCAGTAATGGTTCAAACCATCTGAAATGCACACCGCGACCCCGTATCTCGCGGATTCGTTTTTTGGTGAGGTGTAGCGACGCATAACCATCCACAAGCATATAGACTTTGACGCCTCTTTCTGCAGCGCGACAAAGATGTTCCAGCACTTCACCACCGGTTTCATCTTCATCGAGAATATACATCTGGAAATGGATGGAATGTGTAGCATCATCCAGCAGACGAATCAATGTTTCGAAATAAGCTTTACCACCCCTTACCAGATCAACCCGGTTGCGTGAGGTATACCCTTTTAATGGATTCGGCTTTTTCATCCTACTGTTAATATAGTACATTTAGGAATAGCTATAGAAGTATGAACCAGGTTTGGGAATTATTAGCAGGAGTGGTGATTTTCATCATCGGCATGCATTGGCTGGAGGATGCCTTGAAAAGAATTGCGGGCCGGTCGTTCAAACTGTTCCTGAAAAAACAAACCAGCAACAAGGTAAAAGGCATACTCGGAGGAGCCATGGTTACCGCTCTCCTGCAAAGCAGTTCGGTAGTGAATATCATGGTACTTGCCTTCGTGGGGGCGAAAGTGTTACAAATGGAAAATGCTCTCGCCCTGATGCTGGGTTCCAACCTCGGCACCACTTTTACCAGCTGGATCATTGCATTGGTTGGATTCAAAATCAATATTGAAGCACTTGCCTGGCCTTTAACAGGAATCGCGGGATTAATCTGGACCATGCTCTCACCGCATAACCGCTTTTATTCCTGGATACAATTTCTGCTGGGATTTGGTTTCCTGCTGTTGGGATTGTACTTCATGCAAACCGGGGTTGCCTCCAGCCTTGAGCATATTGATCTGCTGCAGTTCAATCGCTTTCCACTGATTGTATTTCTATTATTGGGAGCAGTGATCACTACCATCGTGCAGGCCAGTTCTGCTACGATTGCATTAACACTTTCGGTTCTGCATGCCGGTGGGATCAGCCTGGAAGCTGCAGCTGCCATTATATTGGGAGCGGAAATCGGCACCACATCCAAACTGCTGATCCTTGCACAAGGCAAACTGGTTGATAAAAAACGAGTGGCACTGGGCAATTTTTTATTCAATACCATTTCCTCCATACTTGCATTTGCTGCTATCGGACCCCTGCTTTATATCATACAGGACTGGATCGGTGTAAAAGATGAGCTTACCTCACTTGCCTTTTTCCAGACCCTTGTGAATTTATTAGGTATCCTCCTGTTTTTTCCTTTCCTGCAGCTATTTGGCCGCTTCCTGCAAAACCTCTACAGCAACAACCAGCAGGATACCAGTTTCATTCATAAAGTGTCAATTAAGGAGCCCGAGCTCGCTCTGATGGCTGCCCAGGAAGAGATCAAACATTTTATGTATCATACCATCCAGTATGCAGTGGAAGCAATTGGTATCAACAACTTTCAGTTACCGGTAACGGCCTGGAAACCCAGTCACCTGTTTACGAATGCAGAGGATCGCTACGATTACCTGAAAGATGTACATGGTGATATCCAGCAATACTATGTACAACTGCAGGCATCCATTACCGATAAAGAGGATACTGTTTTGCTGGACCAGTTGGTAGCTGCACTTCGCAATGGCATGTATGGAGCCAAAAGCCTGAAAGATGCGAGGCTGGATGCAGAGCAACTGCGCAATTCTTCCAACGATAGTAAGTTTAGTTATTACCAGATGAGCAGACAGCGCATGGGAGAATTCCTACTGGAACTAACTCCTTTTCTTACGGGAGAAAAACCAGCTACCAGTGAAGAGCTGAAGAAAGCATTTGCGGAGCTGGCAGATCAATATCAGCATTCCATTATGGAGCTCTATGGTAAAAACCGAAGCAAGGAATTGACAGATATCGAACTATCTACTCTGGTAAACTATAACAGGGAGTTGTATACGGCTAAAAAATCACTCCTGCTGGCAGTATCGGAACTGATACTGAACCCCGCAGATGCAACCCGTCTGCGCGAATTACCGGGCTTTATCCGATAAGTTTTGTAATTTTTGATTACCCAATTATGACACTACCACCCAATACCAAACGATTCCTGGAAGAAGCAGGAGCCATTTCACAATTCACGGGAAGATTTTTTCGGGAAGTATTTCGTCCCCGGTACGAATGGGCTGCGTTTATTCATCAGTGTTATATGATCGGATATAAGTCACTGCCCCTGGTTGGTCTCACTGGTTTTATCATGGGCCTCGTACTCACGATGCAATTGCGCCCCTCCTTAATTGACTATGGTGTAGAAAGTGAATTACCTGCCATGGTGGGAATTGCCATCGTGCGGGAAATTGGTCCGGTTATTACAGCCCTGATTTTTGCCGGCAAAATTGGTAGCAGCATTGGTGCAGAACTGGGCAGTATGAAAGTGACCGAACAGATTGACGCCATGGAAGTAAGTGGTACGAATCCTTTTAAATACCTGGTAGTAACCCGCGTACTGGCTACCACATTTATGTTGCCGATCCTGGTGTTACTCGGCGATGCCATCTCCCTGTATGGCGCTTATCTTGGTGTGAACATCAAAGCCACTACCAGTTTCAGTTTGTATTATACCCAGGTATTTAACAACCTCAGCTTTGGCGATGTGCTGCCTGCCTTTATAAAATCCTTTTTCTTTGGATTTGCCATCGGTATTATAGGCTGCTTTAAAGGATTTAATTCCAGCAAAGGTACAGAGGGTGTGGGCCGGAGTGCGAACAGTGCGGTAGTGCTGGGCAGCCTGATGGTTTTTATTATCGATTTGCTTGCTGTGCAGGTAACAGATATACTCGGACTTAATTAAAAGAAAACAGTATGTCAAACACGGAAGCAGCTATCCTCATAGAGAATCTTTACAAAGGCTTTGGATCGAACCAGGTATTGAAAGGATTTAACCTCCGGTTGAACAAAGGAGAAAACCTGGCGGTGTTGGGCAAATCCGGCAGCGGCAAGTCTGTCCTGATCAAATGCATTATCGGGCTCATGCAACCGGATGAAGGAGAAATCACTGTGTTGGGCGAATCCATCAGATCCCTCAACCAGGATGAGATGGATCACCTGCGCGTGAAAATTGGCTTCCTCTTTCAGTCGAATGCACTCTATGATTCCATGACGGTTCGCGAAAACCTGGAGTTCCCATTACGCCGGCACTGGATGGAAATCAGTGATAAAGAAACCAATGACCTGGTGATGGAATCACTGGAGAATGTGGGGCTCGCACATACGGTAGATTTAATGCCGGTAGAGTTATCTGGTGGAATGAGGAAGCGTATCGCGCTGGCGCGCACCCTGATCCTGAAACCGGAAATCATCCTGTACGATGAACCTACCACGGGATTGGATCCCATCACTTCCAAAGAAATCAGCGACCTGATGAATGCCCTGCAGAAAAAATACAATACCTCGTCCATCATCATTTCGCATGATATGAATTGTATCCAGCGCACCGCCGACCGGATGATCCTGCTGGTGGATGGTATTGCCTATGCGGAAGGCGAATTTGACACTTTAAAAGCATCCACCGATCCGGTTATTTTACCGTATTTTGAATAAGCCAAGAAACCCATGCAGAACAAAAGAACCAACCTGATCAAACTCGGACTCTTCACCATCAGCGGACTGCTATTCCTCGTGCTGTCCCTCTATCTTATTGGCAGAAATCAACAACTGTTTCGCGCTTCCATACTGGTTAAAACCTATTTCCGTCATGCAGGTGGAGTAGTGCCCGGAAACAATGTGAGGTATGCAGGTATCCAGGCAGGCACAGTGAAATCAGTGAAGCTGATCAATGATACTACCATCCAGCTTGAATTATTGATTGATAAAGAAGCATCCAAACATATCCTGAAAAATTCACTGGCTTCTATAGGAACAGAAGGACTGATCGGCAACCGGGTAGTAAATCTGCTACCGGGTGATGGTCCGGCTGAACCTATCCAGGAAGGAGATGAAATTGCTACCAAAAAAAACCTGGATACGGATGCCATGCTGGAGACCTTATCTGTCACGAATCAGAATGCAGCCGTATTATCTGCTGAACTTGTGCAAACCATCAGCCGGTTTAACAACAGCAGTGCGGTCTGGAAATTACTGGAGGACAGCAGCCTGGCGGTATCCATAAAAGCAAGCCTCAACAATATTGAGCAGGCATCTGTTTCAACAAAGCAACTGACAGCAGAATTGAACCAGGTAATTCATGACCTGAAACAGGAACGCGGACTGGTACAACACCTGATCTATGATACCGTGATGAGTGGCCAACTGGAGAGAACCCTGGCACAGCTGGAACAAACGAGTCAGCAAACAGTAACCATGACCCAAAAAGTGAACGACCTGATCTCCGGGGTGCAAAATGAGATCAAAGAAGGCAAGGGTCCGGCGAATGCCATCCTATCAGACACCAGCATGACGGGCAGCCTGCATCGCAGCCTGAGCAATATCGAAAAAAGCACTGCCACCTTTAATGAAAACATGACTGCCCTGCAGCATAATTTTCTGTTCAGAGGGTATTTCCGCAAGAAGGAGAAAAAGGCCGCCAAAGAGAAGAGCAACTGATTTTTATCATAATCTTTAACAACCTGTATCAGGGGATGCTGGCACTGTATTTGGTAACTTTAGGATGAAACAAGATTACCTCATTCTACAACCATTCGTTATGACAAACACAAACAAGATTTTGACAGCATTGGCAACAGGCGTTATCGTAGGTGGAGTATTAGGGGTGCTGTTTGCTCCTGATAAGGGCGAAAATACCAGGAACAAAATTGCTGAAGGTGGGAAGAAACTCTCTGACTCCATTAAGGATAAAATGAACCAGGGAAAAGAAAAGCTGGCAGGTATGCGGAATACCATCCGCGACCGTGTGGAAGAATTTTCCAGCTAAGCTAGTCCCGCGCATCTTTTCCAATAGCCCTTCTTAACAAAGCAAGGGCTATTTCTTTATCCCACCTGGCAAAACGACCCCGCTGCACTACCAGTTCATTGCTTTCGGGATGCTGCAGGTAATAGTGGAACACAAATTTCTCCCGCGGATCTTTCCAGCCGATGATCTGGCCAAAGCGCAGGTCGTTGAACACCAGGCTATCGCCATATTTTTCAACCGTATAGAATTCCTGTGAAAAGCGGATGAGGTCTTTTACTTCGGGGTGATCTCGTATTGTATCCAGCAATTCATCCTGCCGGGGAAAATATTCAAAATGCAGGGTACCGGGAGGATCAAAGAGTGATCGGAATCCAACATGATAGCCGGAGTCATTGCCTGCCACCACATACCATAGCCAGTTATTCAAAGGAGCCGGGGTTGTGAAATACCTGGTATAGGGTATTTCTCTTTTAGCCAGAATAGTGCGGGTATCACGATCAATCTTTAGTTTATTCAGGGTCGCATACCCCAGGTAAACGATGGGCAGAATAATACCCAGTTTAATCCAGAAGGGACGCTTTGGACTCATAATGGGAATCAGCAGCAGGGCAATCGCCGCCAGGGCAGGCCAGAAAGAAAAGAAGGGGTCTGCCACATAGATGGTATTGAAAGAAAAGCGGCAGTGACTAAAAGGTTCGAGCCAGCCGGTGCCATAGTTGTTGAATCCATCCAGGAAAATGTGCACCATGATTTCGATCCCGAAAAAAAACATCCAGCGATTCAGTGAAATAGGAAGATCCCGGTGCAGCGCTCTGCCCAGCAGCGCCATCAGGGGCGTTATCAATACCAGGAATAATATCGAATGCGTAAAGCCACGGTGCGCGAGTAATTCCTCTGAAAGGGGCATCCAGAAACCAGCCACAAAATCCGCATCCGGAATGCTTTGCGCCAATCCGCCCCAGAGCAATGCCTTCTTACCGATTTTCTTATCCAGGAAAGCTTCCCCGATACAGGCACCTAATGCGAAATGTGTGATTGAATCCATGCTGTATTTTCCAGTGAAAAATTAAGAAAGAAAAGCCGCACCCTTTGAAATATCCTTGCTAATTGCTTCAATAGAATTGGTACGAAAGATATGCTCCAGTTGATCCCGCACTTTCGCATAGGCATAATGCAGGGGGCAGGGCTTGGCGGCAGAACAATGCGGTAATCCGAGTCCGCATGCAGTAAAGAGCTCATCCCCGTCCAGGGCCAGGACCACCTGCAGCACAGGCGCTTTCACCTGATCAGGGGTCATGAAAAAACCGCCACTGGGCCCCTTGCTGCTGCTGATTACCCCTTTTTTCACCAGCATTTGCAGGAGTTTACCCAGGGTATGTTCATTGCCTTCCACCCCGGAAGCGATTTCCTGGATGGAGTATTTATCCCCGGTTTTTAGTCGGGTTGCCAGAAAAAGCACTGCGCGTATGCCGGTTTTACAGGTAATGCTAAGCATGGCTCAAAACTGCTTCTTTTTTCCGATTCATCCATAGCCAAAGCAGGTTCAGTGAAGAAAAATGCGGGATCGGCAGAATTGGCTGGTGGCTGCGCCTGCCAGACCTGAATTTTGGGTTTCAAACTTAGCATTATGAACCTATCTATGATCTGGCAGCTGCTGATTGGCTGCCTCTTATTCACCGGGTTAAAGGCCCAGCAAAAAATATCAGCAGCTCAACTGAAAGAAGACCTGGCACTTGCGGATAAGGCATTGCAGGAAGCGCATCCCGGACTCTTTCGGTATACTAAACAGGCCGCCTATACGCAGTTGGTGCGTTCTATAGCAAACGGACTGACAGCACCCCTGACAGAAAAAGAATTCTTAGTGAGGTTACAGCCGCTGATTGCACAAATCAGTTGTGGGCATACCAAACTCCTGCCTGCTGCCTACCAGGAAGGAAAATTCCTATACCCGGCGACTAATGCTTTTCCGCTGCGTTTATATTTTGAGGAGCAGGAAGTATATGCGCTGGAAAGTTATGGTGAAGAAAAAGGCATCCCAGCCGGAGCGCGCATTACCCGCATCAATGGAGTTTCCATGCAGAAAATCAGAAAAAAACTGAGTTCTTTACTGCCCGCAGACGGAGTCATGCAAACAGGTATAACAGCAACGCTCAACCGATCCTTCAATTCGTTGTATGCAGTATTTATGGGTGAATCACCAGTTTATACAATTGCTTATGAATACAAGGGCAAAAAGCATCGTGCAGCAGTAAAAGGGATAACTGCTGAAATCATTGAGCAGGCAATTGCAACACAAACAACTGCTGCACAAAAGCCCTTCGAACTGGAGTGGAAAGGCAGCACTGCCTGGTTAACCATCCGGACCTTCATGGCGGATAAAGAACAATTCCCCTTTGAGAAATTTGCAGACAGCGTATTCAATGAATTAAAAGCAAAACAAACCAGTAACCTGGTGATTGATTGTCGCGATAATGAAGGTGGCATAGAAGACTGGGGAGGATATCTCTACTCCTACCTGGCTGATACCAATTTCCGGTATTACGACCGCATACTGGTCAACAAAAAAGACAGTTTCAGTTTTCAACGGTATGCCTGGCTTCCTCCTTTTTATCACCAGGCCCGCAACCTGATCCAGGAAAAAGATGGTAAGTTTTACTGGCCGCTGCAAACCTATCTGAAAGAACTGCCTGCACAGCAAAATCGCTTTACCGGAACTGTTTACCTCTTAGTAAATGGTCGCAGCTTTTCAGTAACTTCCGAACTGGCCGCGGTAGTAAAACAGAACAAGAGAGCCATCATCGTTGGGGAAGAAACAGGTGGTAACGGATACGTGAACAACAGTGGATTGTTTGCCATCCTGCGATTGCCTCATTCCAAACTGCAAGTGGGCATACCCCTGGCCTCCTTTTATATGAACAGCGATCCGGTGAATGGAAGAGGAGTAGTGCCTGATTATAAAGTGCCCACCACCATAACTGATATCCTAAGCAGGAAAGATCCGGTTGCAGCGTTTGTGCTGAACAAAATCAATACAAGCCATTAATGAGTGCAAAAAAACATACCGCAACTTATCGGTTGAAAGATAACTGGATCCGCTTTATAGGCATTCCGCTGATCGCCTTTACATCTCATATCATTTTTTTCAATGAACAACATTATGAAGAAGAGCTATTCGGTTTCTGGCAGATCTTTCTAATCAGTCTGGCTGAAGCTGTACTGCTTTGGGAAACCAACCGACTGGTGTTACTCTATTTCCACAAACGCTATCCGGAAGGGAAAGATGGAATCAAGCGTATCATAGGTATTTTGATCGGTTGTATGTTAGTAACCATATTGGTGCGCTATCTGAATATCTGGTTCTATGATAAGACCTTGTTCTGGGGTTATCTCTTTCCGCCGGAAGGCTATCTCTACAATATCCTGATCGCTTTGCTCTATGTAGTGATTGTGGTGGGCATTTATGAAGGCTTTTATTATTTCAGGGAATGGAAGCGCACGTTTGAAGAGAAGGAAGCATTGGAACGGGCATCGCTCACCATACAACTGGAATCACTAAAAGCACAGATCAATCCGCATTTTTTGTTTAACAACCTGGGCTCACTGGCATCGCTGATTACAGAAGACCAGGAGCGGGCAGTTGAATTCGTGCGACAGTTATCATCTGTGTATCGGTATGTATTAAAGGCCAATGAAAATCATTTGGTGCCACTGCATATGGAACTGGATTTTCTGGAACATTATTTTCGTCTCCTGAAAACCAGGTTTGAAGATGGCATTGAACTGGAGATTCATATTTCGGAACAATATGGCAAATGGCAGTTACCTCCGCTCACGCTGCAGGTATTGCTGGAGAATGTGATCAAACACAACAGCATTTTGCCGAATAAGCCATTGCTGGTGAAGCTCTATACCACGAAGGATGGCAAGCTGGTGATGGAAAACAATCGCCAGCCGAAGCTGGTGCTGATCGGGTCAGAAAAAATAGGCTTATCCAATTTGCGAAAAAAATATGAGCTGTTGCATGAAGGCACCGTGCTGGTGGAGGAAACGTCCTCACTATTTAAGGTAACCATCCCTTTAATCAAAAAAGAAAACTATGCGCTTGCTGATAGTGGAAGATGAGAATTTGCTGGCGAGTCAGCTCACCAAAATGGTAAAGGAACTGGAGCCGGATGCTGAGATCATGAGCCGGACTAACAGTGTGGCATCAACGATTGCTTTTCTGAAAGAAAATGAATCACCTGATCTGATCCTGATGGATATTGAATTGGGCGACGGACAGTGCTTTGAGATCTTCCAGGAAGTAAAAGTAACCGCACCGGTCATCTTTACCACAGCCTATGATGAACACACGCTGAAAGCCTTTAAAGTAAACAGCATAGATTACCTGTTAAAGCCGATTGAACCAAAAGAATTGAAGGGGGCGTTTGAAAAATACCGCGAGCTTTACGGCAACCAGCAGATAAGTCCTTCAACTGAAAAATCAAGTCGCCTACTCAGCCAGTTGCAGGGTGAGAGCCAGGTAAAGAACCGGTTCCTGGTCAAAAAAGGGCAGCAATACCTGACCATATTAACCAGTGAGATTGCCTGCTTTGAATCGAAGCAGAAACTAACTTACCTGCATACCTATGCGAAAAATAAATATATAGTGGATTACACCCTGGATGAGCTGGAAAACATGCTGGAACCGGGGGATTTCTTTCGCATCAACCGCCAAACCATCTTACATATTGGAGCTATTGAAACGATTTATCCCTGGTTTAAGGGGAAGATCAAACTAGAATTGAAGATTCCGCTGGAGGAGGAAATGCTGGTGAGCCGGGAGCGGGTGACGGACTTTAAAAAATGGCTGGGAGCTTGACCGGTGCACCAATTAACGGAAATAAAAGTCTATTGATCTAAAATAAATAAAACACTTATACTAATACTAGGTGGATACCGTTAGATCTAGGTAGTTTTGCTTATTGATCGTAAGTAGAACCCTTAGAAAACAATGAAAAAGGTATCCATAACACTCCTTTCGCTTTTTCTGTTGTCCGTGGCTGTTGCAGCCTGGTACAGCTCCAACACTACACTAACCAGCGGGATTTATCCCAATACCGGCTGGAATCAAACCCTCACCATTGCAGCAAATAGCACGGTTCGTTTTACCGGCAATACCAATTTTGCAGGAGGCAACCTGGTAATCGAAGAAAATGCTACCCTGACCATCCAATCAAATGGGCTGTCGGCCAATGGAAATATCACCTTACGGCCGGGCGCCAGATTGATTGTAAATGGCAACCTTGTGATCAACCATGGAGGTGCCAGTTTGCGAATCAACCAGGCAACGGTAACGGTCAATGGAAATTTCACACAATCAACCGGCCCTGTTGAAGTGGGGAATGATGGGCTGCTGGATGTTTCGGGAACAGTAACATCCAATTCAGGAGGTATCACTGTGTTGGACGGTGGAAGAATCAACGCCAATAATTTCGTTTTTAATGGAACCAATACTATAGCCGGATTGCTGGTAGCGAACCAGAACACCCGGATCAACAATGGCAACCTGGCATTTACAGGATGTGGGGAGCTTCGCACCTCAAACCTGGATATTCGGAGTCCCAATACCGTATCCGGAAATGGCTTCCTGGTAGTTTCGCAGAGTTTTGCCAATGGAAGAAATGCAGGCTGGACAGGCCATCAGTTAACCACCAGCAATGCAGTTGGGGTGTATTATACGGGCCCGGCAATCAATGCCAACTGGGGAGGTGCCTACATGAATCCGACAGCGAATAATCCTTGTTTGGATTTGTTACCGGTATCCTTTGAGAAATTCCAGGCGCGCCCACAAACCAATAATCAATTCCTGCTGGAATGGACGGCACCTGAAACAGAGGAAACAGAAAGTTATGAGATCCAGGTATCAGAAGACAATATCAATTTCCGAACCATAGAAATCGTACCTGCCAAAGGAGAAAAAGGCGATAAACGATATCAACAGAAAGTTCATGTAGGATTTTAATCACGATTTCACTTAAGCCCGCCCGTTATGAAAACAACTATAGCAACAACACTATTCTTTTTCAGTGCATTATTCCTGCTCAGTTCCTGCGCGAAGGAAACTGCCGAACCAGTACAAACCGGACAGAAACAGGTCATCATTCGTATTAAGCAGGTGCAAAAGGATGGAACGGTAACCTATTCACCCAGGGTAAGGGTGCAGGTACGGAGTGTGATGTGAGATGTGAGACGTGAGATGTGAGATGTGAAAATCCAACATCTTTGCAGTATGTAAAACCGATCAACCTGAAGCAATGGCAATGGTTACATCAACCAGAATGCATCTATATCCCGCCTGGGAAGTGTAGTCACTAACCTGGGTTATTCAGATTGGGCAACTACTGATATTCCTACCGGTTTACAACAAATTCATTTCAGGTTATAAAGAAGAGGTAAGGACTTTTTAATAGAGCAAAGCAAAGACGGTAATACCTACACGCAGATGCGCATCTTTCACCTGCATCATATTCCCGGCACCATTAACGTAGGCGTATATGCCTGCAGTCCGGTAGGCCCGGGATTTCCTGCAAGGTTTTCAGCATTTAATATAGAACCCTGCATCTGGCCTGAATATGTTTAACCTGCCTTCAACCAGTTAACACTGAACCGCCAGACCAAAACCGCAATACTGGTAGGAAAATCAGGAATTTGTATACTTCCGGCAATCCTAAACAATAGGATCTTTAAAAATCTATTTCAGGTAACTTACAGCAAAATAAATGACCATGAGCCAACCCAACAACTCCGTTAACCGGCGAACTTTTCTGAAGTCGTCCGCACTTGCCGGAGGCGGACTCTTACTCAGCTTCACCTTCCTGTCAGCTTTCAAAAAAGGAGAGCTGCCCGCAGACCTGGAAGCCGAAGACCAATGGTATGAAATAACCGGTTACATTAAAATCACGCCGGATAATAAAATCAAAATATTGAATCCCAACCCCGAGTTTGGGCAAAATGTAATGACATCACTTCCCATGATCGTGGCGGAGGAACTGGAAGTGGACTGGACAAAAATTATAGTGGAGATGGGGCCGCATGATAATGTAAAACTAGGACCCCAGTTTACCGGAGGCAGCAATTCTGTACGCATGTACTGGAAACCTCTTCGGGAAGCAGGAGCTGCCGCGCGTCAGATGCTGCTCTTAGGTGCTGCTCAAACCTGGAATCTGCCAGTGGAAGAACTGACAGCGAAAGCAGGGATGATCTATCATGAAAAATCCGGCAAATCCGGCACCTATGGGGAATTTGCTTCCAAAGCAGCCGCCATAGCCATTCCCAAAGGAATGAAGCTTAAAGAAGCTAAGAACTTTAAGCTGGTCCGCAATTCACAAAAGAATGTGGAAGGACAAAAAATTGTATCCGGCAAACCACTTTTTGGAATCGATTATAAACAGGAGGGAATGTTGATCGCGATGATTGAACATCCGCCGGCATTTGGCATGAAGTTAAAATCATTCGATGCAACCGAAGCGCTGAAAATGCCTGGCATTACCGATGTATTCAGACAAACTCTTTATGAGGCCGGCATGGAGCAGGGAGGTTTTGATACGCGAACTTTTAATGAGTTGTTAGTGGTTGTTGGAAAGACTACCTGGGAAGTGATGAATGCCCGGAAAAAACTAAAAGTAAACTGGGAGCCGGCAGGTGAAACAAAAGATATCATCAATGGCAGAACCGGTAAAAAAGAAGTAGTCGTTCCTGGTAAATTGGAAACCACCAGTGAACAGCGGAAATTAATGCAGGAGTATGCAAATCGGCCAGCCCAGCAACTTCGAAAAGATGGCGATCCGGAAGCAGCGTTTAAAAATGCCGCACAAATTATCGAGCGTACCTACAATGCACCCTTTTTGGCTCACAACTGTATGGAGCCGATGAATTTTTTCGCGCATGTTGAAGCTGATAAAGCCTTGCTGGTAGGGCCACTGCAGGCACCTGCCTGGACAGAACCCCTGCTTTCAAAAGTATTAGGTCTCCCGGCGGATAAAATCGAAATACAAATGACCCGGATGGGCGGAGGATTTGGTCGCCGCGCTTATGGGCATTACCTGGCAGAGGCAGCCCTTATATCAAAAAAAGTAAAGGCTCCGGTAAAACTGATTTATACCAGGGAAGATGATATGACCTATGGTATTTATCGTCCCATGTACACAGCTACTTACCGGGCTGCATTGGATGCCAATAAAAACCTGATTGGTTTTCATGTAAAAGGGGGTGGTATACCCGAACATGCGATTCACGCTAATAGATTCCCAGCCGGGGCAGTAGACAACTACCTGGCGGAAGCCTGGGAGATACCATCCAATATTACCATCGGAGCATTCAGAGCTCCCCGGTCCAATTTCAATGCAGCCGCGGAGCAATCTTTTTTGGATGAACTGGCGGAAGCAATGGGCAAGGATCCTATTGATTTCAGACTGGAATTATTAAAGCGTGCAAAAGAAAATCCGGTTGGTAAAAACAATGAGTATGATGCTGACCGTTATGCCGGCGTATTACAACTGGTGAAAGAAAAATCCGGCTGGAACAAGGAAGAAAATAAAAAATACAGTCGCGGTGTGGCAGCTTATTTCTGTCACAATTCTTACGCAGCCCATGTCATTGATTTCATTAACAAAGAAGGCAAACCAACAGTAGAAAGGGTCTTCAGTGCTGTGGATTGTGGTATTGTTGTGAATCCCGATGCAGCAAGCAATATGGTAGAGGGAGCAGTAATTGATGGAATTGGGAATGCACTCTATGGTGCGCTCACACATAAGGAAGGAGCTGCTGAACAGAATAATTTCCATCGGTATAAAATGATCCGGATGAATGAAACGCCCAGGCAGATCGATGTGCATTTTGTGCAAAATGATATTGATCCAACCGGATTAGGTGAACCACCTTTCCCTCCTGTATTTGGGGCGGTTGCCAATGCGCTGTATAGAGCAACCGGGAAACGTTATTATGATCAGCCTTATGGTCCTCAATTAAACAGCGCGAAAAGAGCTTTCTAACAACAAAATTATCACGACAATGATCTCCTTAACTATCAATAACAAAACTTACAACCTGGATGTAGATCCTGCTACACCATTGTTGTGGGTACTCAGAGACCACCTGGATCTGGTTGGAACCAAATATGGTTGTGGCATGGCGCAATGCGGGGCCTGCACTGTGCATCTGAATGGTGAAGCGGTACGCTCCTGTGTAACAAGAGTGAGCCAGGCGGCTGGCAAAAAAGTAGTAACCATAGAAGGATTATCGGAAACAAATGAACATCCGCTGCAAAAGGCCTGGCTGGAATTGGATGTAGCGCAATGTGGTTATTGCCAAACCGGTCAGATCATGTCTGCTGCAGCCTTGCTAAGAAAAAACAGCAATCCAACAGATAAAGACATAGATGCTGCGATGGCTGGAAATATCTGTCGCTGCGGAACCTATCTGAGAATACGGGAAGCTATTCATTTGGCGGCTGATATGGGGAAGAAGTGAGACGTCAGATGTGAGACGTGAGAAGGGTTAACCTGCTCCTACCCTGTTCTGAATTCTCCTGGAGAGGATGGCGGTGGTTGCTGCAGCAATGGCGGACCGGGTGGATTCATCCAACTCCTTATAGAGCCATAAGTTTTTGCCCCAGGTATCAATGATGGCGCAAACTTCATCGCCGATTCTGAATTCATAAGCGAAAGGGATGGCAAAAGGCATGGCATGTTCCTGCCCATGTTTATCAATCACACGTTGCACACGTACAGTTGTAATGGTAAGTGTATCACCGGCGGCAACCAGCAAACCACCCTCATTAAAATCGGCAGCCTGGAAAGGTTGTTTAACTGACCAGTCGTGGTTGCTGTACATCACCAGGTTCCATTCATCGCGCTCTGCTGTGTTCTGCGGAATAAACCTGGCAGAGAAAGCATATTGAAAAGCCTGCTCCCGGTACACCTCACTCACCCAACGGGTATTAGATTTAAACCTGGCACCTTCCGAGATTTCCTGTTCCTGTGCGAGTACCTGAACAGACTGCTTCCCATCCGTAAAACTATACTCAAATTTATCCCGCTGCACGGAGCGCAGGGTGCCCAATTCAATCTGAAACAGGTTCAGGAGATTTTCCTGTAACAGCGATTGTTCATTCCTGTTATACCGGCCCCTGGTGGTGATCAATCCGCGTTTGATTCGGGAAGTTGAATAGGGTCCTAACTGGACAGGCTTCCTGCCTTCTCCGGTACCAGCAATTTTCACGGGATACTGGATCGCATGCTCTTTGAACCGGTTGGGAATGGCAATCTGCATGTTGGGAGTTCCGCAGGCAAGAAGCATGGAGACGAGTACGAATAAAACACAATTTTTCATATCCTTTTTTTATGATCTGATTAGTTGTTTATTCATATACCTCTGCAAGGAACAAAAGGGTTGGGTAAACAGAAAGATTTTTTTTAGTTGGCTGGCATCGGTTTCATTTTGTATTTGGAAAGCAATTCATGAAGGGGCTCCACATTCAGTTTTTTTCTTTCCTCGTCGGTAGCCAGGGTGGTATCGATGGGCGCCAGCAGGGAGGCGCCTGTAGCAGCATCAAACACGAATTGGGTGCCATATTTCTGATACCCTTCCGTATACAGGAGGAAACGATCGTAGTTCAGGGCAACCATCCGGGGGAAGTTTTCCTTATTCAGGGAGGCGGTATCATTCACTGCCTGCAATTCCTTCAGGGCAGCACTTGAAAGATGGTAGGCCAATAAATAATTCTCCGGACTCACACTGCCCAGTTCACCCTCGCAGAGTTTACCGGCAGTATGTTGCAGGATCAGGGCTGCGCGGAATTTATCAAGTGGCGACTTCACTTCGCCGGTAGCCAGCAACTCAAAAATCCGGTTGCGATGCACTTTATCATAGTTCTCCAGGATTACGGTATCGGTTCTGGCATCGAGCTCACGCAGTTCAATATCCTTGAGGAAAAGCTGTTCAATTTCCGAGTTGTCAATCGGCTTTATTGTTTTCTCTTCCTGCGCTTCTTTACAGCTCAAAAGCGTTACAAGGGCAATCAGAACGTAAGACAAATGAAAGTTTCTCATGGTTTTTGTGTTGAAATTAAAAGCAGTGTGTAAATAACAATATCCTGTACAAAATGGATGATCCAGGCGGTGCCAATACCACCTGTTTCAATAACGGATTTGGCTAAAATCCAGCCGAGGCAACCAGCCATGAGGACACCAGCCGGACCGCCAGGATTTCCGAAATAATGCACCAACCCAAAAATGAGGGCTGCAGTCCAGATAATCTGAAGGGGACTAACCACCCCATCAAGTAATCCCACAACAGAAAATCTGGTAATGATTTCTTCATTGAAAGCATTGGTAGCAGAGAACAGCAGGATAAACGGCAGCATCTCCCGGATGCGACTCCAGTCGGCCGTTTTACCCAATCCTGCATACATAAACAAGGCCGTAACCAGGGTAATCACAACCAGGAAAGAGCCACCTGTTTTATACCAGGAATCTCCTGCTTTAATGCCCAGGATTTTAACCGGCGCTGCAACTGCGGAGAGGTCACCAAAACGCAGGAATTGCTTACTATCGGGGGATAAGAGAAGCGTAAGACCCAGGGTTAAAAGACTCAGTAGTAGTCCGTATACCTGAAACTTGATCAACTGATTGACCAACGGATTGCCCACGAATTCAAAAGAGAAACTCTTGACCCAGGTATTACCAAGAAGGTATAATATAATAGCAACGGAAGGAATCAAAATACCCGCAACCACTTTCATAACCTGATTAAGATCCTTTTATACTGAATGCAAACATAAAATCGTTGGAACCGAAGAAATATTCTCCTGCCTGGAGGTTCGTAACGATGAGGTAGTAAACCCCCTCTTTGATTTTTTTAACCTGGTAATCGATTTTAGTAAAGGAATTGGAACTGCCGGCAACAGTTGCTTTGGAAGTAATAAAAACCCGTTTGTCATTTTTCACATCAAACTGAACCAAATCAAAAACAGAAGTGGGATCGGTACCTGGTTGCACCTTCACAATAAAGGACAATTCCTGTTGCTTTTCAATTTTGACCGGAGAGGAGCTTCCATTTAAATAGAAACCCGCTTCTGCTTTAAACAGGCTTTTCGCTTTAGCCATGGTGTTGTACTGTGATTTTTCCAGTTCCACCAGGGCTTTGGTTTTCGAATCGTAGAAAGCCGGTTTATCATTGAACTCAGGAATGATTTGTGCCCTGAGATCCAAAAAACTACAAAAGAGGAGTACCAGTAGGATTAGGTGATTCTTAGGTTTCATGAAACGAAGCTAGACAGGAAAAAAGCCCAGGAAATTAACATAGGGTAAGTTTTGAAGCCGGAATTAATTTAAATTCAGCTATGAGAAAAGACTATAGCCCCAGGACGCTTCATTTTTGGTTGCTGGTAGTCTTTCTGGTAGCTGTATTACTGCGTGGCGTCCATTATTTTGGCAGGTCATCCATGTGGCTGGATGAATTGGCCTCCGCTTTTAACATTAGTGAACGAAGTTTTTACCAATTAGCAACAGAAAGCCTGGATTTCAACCAGGTGGCCCCACTGGGTTTTTTATGGCTTCAAAAAACAGCTACACTCCTTTTTGGTGTGAATGATCATGCTTATCGCTTCTTTTCCTTTGTGTTATCCTTGCTCTCGTTGGTATTGTTTTTATCCATCTGTAAAAACTTCCTCAAAGGCTTACCCCTGCTGGGGGCTTTTGCCCTATTTGCATTTAGTATAGCGATGGTTTTCTATGGTGGTGAATCCAAACAATATTCCGGAGATGTAACCGCAGCACTGTTCCTGGTTTGGAGTAGTCTTCAATTAATTAAAGGAGAACTGAAACCTTCACAACTATGGGTGCTATGCATCGGCGGATTTCTACTCATCTTCTGCTCCATGCCGGCGGTAGTGCTTGCGCCTTTTGTACTGGGCATGGTGTTGCTCCAACTGGTAAAAAAGAAAACAGCTTTACCCATCCGGCAATTTGCGTTTATCGCTGCGAGTTGGGCTTTTGCCTGTTTGTTACTAAGCTACTACGCCAAATTTGTTATCAGTACTGGCACACAAGAGGCCATGAGTGATTACTGGTCGAGAGGATTTGCACCACTTACCAGTGTACCTGATTTTCTCCTTTGGATACCAGTCAAACTGCACAAGGAGTTAAGCTTTTCATTAGCCTGGTTTGCAACAGATGAAATTCCGCAATTGAACTTTATAGCCTGGGCACTCTTGATACTATCAGTACCAGGCATTTTTTATCTACAAAAGCAGTTTGGTGTGGCCACAACAATGCTACTGGCACCAGTTATTGTAGCGTTGGCATTGGCTATTTTCCGGATTTTACCTTTTGATGGCAGGGTATCCATTTATGCAACCTGGCCTTTTTTAGTAACAGGTCTGGCAGGAATCGTTGCACTCACACAATGGGCACCCAAAATCGTATCACCCGGCATATCAGCTGGTTTAACGCTACTGGTATCCTTGCCAATCGGACTACTATTGATTGGTGTTCCGTCCTTACACCCACCCTATAATAGCCAGTCGGCCCAGCCGGTATTAAGAGAACTCAAAAAACAACTGCAACCGGATGATATAGTTTATGTCTATTTCAAATCAAATTATGCCATGCGGTTTTATGGACCGGAGGAAGGAATCACCAACTATGTAGCAGGTCGTGGTTATGCAACAGCAGACTCCATACTCAGAGAAATAGATTCATTCAAAGGCCGCAACCGGGTCTGGTTTTTCTTTACCCAGTGGACTCGCAAGCAACCCTTCCCGGATACAATCAAAGCCTATATGGGGACTGTAATTGGAAAACAGATAGGTTATATTCCTGACCCGGATGGAAACACAGCCGATATAGAAGCCGCGGCCTATCTTTATGATTTATCTGGCAGGGATTGAAAACACCCCCTAAATCATATATAGTATGGAAGCCAACAACCTCGTACAACTCTGGACAGAAGGAAGAACCCGATTCACCAATCAGCTTTCTTCCATCACCGAAGCGGATCTGACTAAACGATTAGGAGATGCTCCGAATTCAGCAGGGTTTCTGATCCGCCATATTGCGGATGTAGAACTCCTCTTCACCAAAAATGTATTTAAAGCAGAAGGACTGCAGGTACATGCCAAAACAGTGATTGCCCAAAAAGATACAGGCGAATGGACCAACCTGGCGGAATTGCTATCCTATCAGCAAACAGCATACGAAGCACTAAGAGCTGTATTGCTCAGCCAGCCGGATAGTGCGTGGGAGGAGACCATCACCACCAAAGAATTTGGTACCAAGACAAAAATGGAAGCGCTGGGACGCATCATAACCCATACTGCCTACCACGCAGGGCAGTTAGCAATTATCATAAAGTACGGAAAGTAAACAGTATGTCTGCAAACGACTGTGCACCTGCACATAAAAGAAAACGCTTGAGTTTTTTAGACAGGTATCTAACCCTTTGGATTTTTTTAGCAATGGGATTAGGCGTAGCGATTGGCTACTTTCTGCCTGAATCCCCCGGATTTATCAATTCCTTCTCTTCCGGCACCACCAATATTCCATTGGCGATTGGCCTGATACTGATGATGTATCCGCCCTTTGCGAAGGTTCGCTATGAGCAACTGAAAGAAGTATTCAGGAACACGAAAGTATTGGGTATGTCGCTTCTGCTGAACTGGGTGATTGGTCCGGTTCTGATGTTTATCCTGGCCATTGTGTTTGTGCATGACTATCCTGAATACATGGTGGGACTCATACTCATTGGTCTCGCGCGATGTATTGCCATGGTCATTGTATGGAATGAGCTGGCAGAAGGAAGCAGGGAATATGCAGCCGGACTGGTTGCCCTCAACAGTATCTTCCAGGTATTACTGTACAGCGTTTATGCGTATGTGTTTGTAACGGTATTACCTCCACTCTTTGGTGTTTCCGGTTCTGAAGTAAACATCACCATTGGTGAAATAGCTGAAAGTGTAGCCATCTATTTAGGAATTCCCTTCGCTGCAGGATTATTAACCCGTATGATACTACGCAAAGTAAAAGGCGATGAATGGTACACCAACACATTCATTCCCTTCATCTCTCCTATCACCCTAATTGCATTGCTCTTCACGATTGTGCTTATGTTTAGTCTGAAAGGCGAACTGATTGTGCAGATTCCAATGGATGTAGTGAGAATAGCCATCCCGCTAGTTATCTATTTCGCGATCATGTTCCTGGTGAGTTTTTTCCTGGGTAAAAAAATGGGGGCGGATTATTCCACCAATACCTCCATCGCATTTACTGCAGCCGGCAACAATTTTGAACTGGCCATTGCAGTAGCAATTGGGGTATTTGGCATCAACAGCGGACAGGCATTTGCAGGTGTAATTGGCCCACTGGTGGAAGTACCTGCATTGATAGCATTGGTGAATGTGGCTTTCTGGCTGAGAAACAAATACTACACCTGATTAATTTATCGGGGTAAATCGCCAATCGTTACAACCACATTACCTTTCTTTTTTCCGGCATCAACATATCGGTGGGCGGCAACGATTTCGTTGAAGGGGAATACTTTATCAATAACAGCCTTGCATTTCCCTTTCTCAAACAAATCGCAGATAAGCTGCAAATGCTCTAATTTTTCAGTAGCCATATCCATTCCATTGACAGTTACAAAGTTGCCACCCTTTTTTAAAAGAGGCTGGCAGCTTTTTTTTGTAGTGTAACCAACGGCATCCAATATGATATCAAATTTTTCATTCAGCAGCGTAAATTCCTGTTGGTCGTAATAAACTACCTTTTCTACGTTGAGTTGCTCCATTAATTCCTGACCTGCACTGCTGCAAACAGCTGTCACGGTTGCACCATAAAAGCTGGCTACCTGAATAGCTGCGCTACCTACTGATCCAGTAGCCCCATAAATAAGTATGTTGGGACGTTCATATTTCCGGATGCCTGCTTTCTCCAAAAAATAAATCGCAGTATGCCATCCGAAAGGAAGGGCAGCAGCTTCTTCAAAACTTGCATTGACAGGCATATGGGCAATAACTCCTGTTTCATTTAGGGCAATGTATTCGGCATAGGTACCAAAACGAAAACCGGTCATACCGAAAACCTGGTCTCCCTTTTTAAAACGGGTAGTTTTGTTTCCTGTTTCTTCCACTATGCCAGCAAACACAGTACCCAGAATAGATCTGCGGGGTTTATAAAAACCAAAGATGATCTTCATGATAATTTTTTGAAACCCACTAACAGCCAAACTGCGCAGTTTTACATCGCCTGAATTTACAGACGCAGCCATAATGCGCACTACTATTTCATTGTCTTTGCAGACAAGCTTGGGCACCTCCGTGATCTCCAACTGTTCTGGTCCACCATATCTTTTACAAATGGCAGCTTTCATTGTATGCATCTGCAATTATAAGGTGCCAGTATGCATCAATTTCTTAACTATTGGTAAGATTGTTGTCGTTTAACCAGCCTGCCTCTTAATCGGCTCAGCGATTCAGGCGTAATGCCGAGATAACTGGCTAACTGATGTTGAGGGACCCGTTGAAACAAATCTGGCCGCGATTCTATCAGTGCCAGGTAGCGCTCTTCCGCAGAGGAGGTTTTAAACTTATCTAACTCCATTCTTGCTTTAGCAACTAGTTGTTCGGAAAGTACCCTGCACATCATTTCAAAACGGGGGAATCTGTCAAAAGCTGCTTGTTCAAGTTCTGGATTCGAGATGCAAACCACGGTATCTTCTACGCAGGAAATGGAATACAGTGAAGGGGATCCATCAAGAGCAGAAGCAGCGGATAACACCTCCCTTTCGGTATAAAATTCAGTAGTTTTCTCTTCGTTGTTCTTCAGGCAGAAGGTTCTGAGGCAGCCTTCCAAAACAAAATAACTATCATAGGAAACCTTGCCTTCTTTTAAGAGAATTGCACCTTTTTTGAATGATTTAATGATACTCAGCTCGCGGATAAGCTGTTTTTCATCCTGCGAAAGTTCCATATAACGCTCTATAAAATCAAAAAGCACCTGTTCCATAGAATAAAATTATGGATAAAAAGGGTTACTTTATGTGTGAAATAAGTGACCATGCAATACAAAATGGAGAAGCCCGTAAAGGGCACTATCGAAACCGAAAAATACCAGTGTACGATTGAATGGCGGAACGGACAAATCATTGCGGATGAGCCGGCATCATTGGGAGGAAAAGATACGGGCCCGGATCCCTACAGCTTGTTGTTATCTTCATTGATTTCCTGCAAGCTGATAACGCTTCGCATGTATATCGATCGTAAGCAATGGGATATTCCAGAACTTACGATTAACGCCAACCTATACCAGGAAACCAAAAATGAACTAACAACCAGTTATATTGATTGTGATCTGATTTTTCCTGCCGGGGTACCGGATGACCAGCGTGTGCGCCTGCAGGAGATCGCAAAGAATTGTCCGGTTAGTAAACTCCTGCAGGGCGAAGTAAAAGTCCGCATGTTTGCCTTCCGGGAACCCGAGACCAAAACCATCCGCTACAGCACGGAAGATGTAACTGTGGAATGGAAACCGGAATTGTGTCAGCACTCCACCCGCTGCTGGAAACAGTTGCCCCAGGTGTTTAAGCCTACACAGAAAAAATGGATTGAACCGGATGGAGCGGATAAGGAAAGGGTGGAAGAACAGGTAAAGAGGTGCCCATCCGGCGCGCTGGTATTTATTGATAATAAAAAAGTATAAGAACTGCTGATCATGTACGAACTCTTCTTCCAGCAATTCAATGAAAAAGTTCCTTTAACAGCAGAGGAGCAGGAAACAATTAAAACCTTTCTCACCCCAAAGAAATTACGGAAGAAACAATACCTGCTGCAGGAAGGAGATATATGCAAATACATCGCTTTTGTTGAAAAAGGAGCACTGAAATCCTATGTCATAGATGAAGCAGGAACAGAACGGATCACGCAGTTTGCCCTGGAAGGATGGACTATTTCTGATCTGTATAGTTTTCTCACGGGCGAACCCGCCACCTATCTTATAGATGCGATAGAAGATGCCGAACTGGTATTAATCAGTAAAGCAGCACATGAAGAACTGCTTCAGCAAGTACCAAAATATGAAACCTATATCCGCCTGCAAATAACCGGTGCGTATATCGCGTTGCAAAGAAGACTTACGTCGATTATCAGTCTGCCTATAGAAGAACGTTATAAAAACCTTACCACCCTCTATCCCACTATCGTTCAACGTGTACCGCAACACATGATCGCCTCCTATATGGGCCTCACGCCGGAAACACTTAGCAGAGTACGCGGACGTGTAACCGGCAGAAAATAAACAGCCTGCTCTAAGGCATTGATCAAAATCAAGGAATCTACTTGTCCAAACGCAAGGGAATTTCTTGCTCCAACGTAATGGAGCAGGGGCTCCTCCCGTGGTAGCTTTGTGTTCTCAACTGAAGAAAATGAGCACAAAACAAACCATAGCAGTAATTGGGGCATCCGATAAGAAGGGTGCTGCGATTTGCAAAAAGCTGGCTACGGGAAATAACAGGCTATTACTCTTCGCCAGTGATAAAGAAAAGGTGAAGGTCTTAGCTAATGAAATCACAACCGGCACTGAATCCGCAGAAGTGGAAG
This sequence comes from Flavihumibacter fluminis, assembly GCF_021491375.1. Lineage (GTDB taxonomy): Bacteria > Bacteroidota > Bacteroidia > Chitinophagales > Chitinophagaceae > Flavihumibacter > Flavihumibacter fluminis. The sequence continues at coordinate 260,711 of NZ_JAKEVY010000002.1, read as the reverse complement.
TGCTGGAATGCCCAACAGATGCTTCCTGGGAAGCAGATGTAATCGTTTTGGCGGTACCCTGCGATTCAGAAAAAGAGATCGCTGAAAAAATCAGGGAAGTAGCCAATCAGAAGCTGGTGATCACAATTCATCATCCCGTTGAAGCCTTGCAACAACTATTACCCCATTCAAAACTGGTCAAAGCAAGCACAGAAACAATTCAATCCATCATTCAAAACAATAAATAGAACATATGAAAAAGTTAATCGTAATTCTGAGTGCATTCGTAGCATTAACCGCCTTCACAACTCTAAGCACTACCTGGTCGAACGATGACGCGCATTCGCAGTTAGGTTTTACCGTAACGCACCTGGGACTGGTGGATGTGAGCGGCACCTTCAATGACATCGATGTATTTGTAAAAGCAAACAAGCCCGATTTCAGTGACGCAAGTTTTGAGTTAACAGCCAAAGCAGCCTCTATTGACACAAGGGTGGAAGCCAGGAACAATCACCTGAAAAGTGCCGATTTCTTTGATGCAGAGAAATTCCCCACACTGAATTTCAAGAGTACCGGAATCAAAAAAGCAGGTAAGAACAAATTCAAACTGACAGGAGATTTAACCATTCATGGCGTGACCAAACCAGTAACCATGGACCTGCTTTATAAAGGCACTGTAGAAAATCCCATGAGCAAAAAGCAAACAGCCGGATTCCAACTCACAGGTACCATCAAACGTTCTGATTTTAATGTTGGTCCGGGTTTCCCTGCAGCCGTAATCAGTGATGAGGTTCGGATCAAAGCGGATGGAGAATTCATTCAACCTGAAACCAAGTAAACATGAAAAAGATCGATATCGCATTATTAATCGCACGGGTTGGCATAGCAGCGCTGATGCTGACACATGGAATTCCGAAATTGTTGATGCTGTTCTCAGAAAGCCCTGTACAGTTCCCACCGGTATTTGGGATGAGCGCTGAATTTTCATTAGTCCTCACAGTACTGGCTGAAGTGTTTGGATCCATCTTCCTCTTAGCTGGATTATTCACCCGATTGGCAGTAATTCCATTAATCGGCACCATGCTGGTGGCAGCCCTGCTGATACATTCAGCGGATCCCTTATCTGCAAAAGAGCCTGCTTTGTTGTACCTGACAACCTACCTGGTATTGTTTTTTGCAGGAGCAGGCAAATATTCGGTTGATTATCTACTGCAGAAGCGGATGATTGCAGTCAAGCCAGCGCGTAAGGAAAAAGATGATCCGACTTTGGCAATTTACCAGTAAGGAAAAACAAGTTTCTAAAGGAAGTACATCAGGTACTTCCTTTTTTGTTTCAAGCCAAAACAGTATCTTATGAGGCAATGGGAACCTCCTTGAAGCGATATACAACAATGATCCTGGCTGCTGCAGCATTTGGGTTTGTATTTACGGCTATTCTTTACAATCTCGGTATTCAGCAGTTTGCAGTAAAGTATATGCTGATCGGTGCATCCTATTTTCTTTTTTATTTATTCCTGGCAAAATGGTTGAAAGAAATCAACCAATACCATATTGCTATTTCACTTGCAATTGTTCCCTTTCTGATAGATGCAAGCACAGTTATTACCAATCCGGCTTTGGTTCCACTAAGATTTCCGTTTTCTACCACATTTTTGTTAATCGGAATCGTATCCGGATTAGTGCTGATCAAAAAAAGTAGTGCATTTTATGGTCTGCTTCTATTCTTCCTGATCTATTCCTTTTTAAGTTGGAAATACTTCATTCCTTCCATCATTTTTACCGATCAAATAGTAGATAATAAAAAGCTTGATCCTTCTATATTATCTACCCGGTTTTTAGATCTGAATAGAGATACAGTAGGAATAGGTTCCAGCGGCAGTGAAATTATATTTATGGAACTATTTTTTGTTGGCTGTGCACCCTGCGAAAAGAAAGAAGAAATGTTCCTGGAATTATACAAGCGTACCCCCTCCCAAAAATTTCAAACCGTATTTATCTGCGAAGGAAGGATTTCCAGTTTTGAACAATTCAAACAATATGCAAGGGAAAGCAAATTGAAGAACAAGGTTCAATTCCTGTATAATTTCGACAGCAGCTTCAACGAAAAGATACAAAATGAATATGGATTCCCGTATGAACTGGTTTTTAAAAACAATCAACTAATACGAACATTCTCAGGTTATAATGACGAGTCGTTTGAAAATCATTTAACGTATCGAGTTTCACTACTTAAATAAGAATGCCTACGGATGCTGGACAACCAGCTTCAATCCTTTTGAGCGAATGGTCTTTTTCTCCATTTTATCAAACTGGAGTATTGGTTCCCAGGGTACCTGGAAGGTATTCTTCAGGACGGTCACATTTGCACAGGCCGTTAGCTGCAGCGCTGCTTTGTCCCCTTTTTTTGGCAAGAGTGAAGAGGCTTCAATGGTATTGGCGCTAAAGTCGAGGCCCATAGTAGAACGTGCCTGTACGAGCGGTTCATCATAAACCTTGAAATAATTATTCCGTATTCGAATGTTACGGTGTACATATTGATTCGGCACCAATTCATGATTCTCAGGAGCGATGGAAATAACAGCATTTCCCGGCTCTGAATTATAACCGCATTCTTCAAACCGGTTGTTCTGAATCAATACATCGGCAACGGGACCAGATTCATACCAACTGCTGGCATCATTGGCAATTAGAATGGCATGCATACCCGTTCGAACAAATCGATTGTTTTCAATACGAACTTTTTTCCTGGTTGTCACCAGTATACCCCGTGTATTCGTACGCTCAAAATGAGAGTTTTGAATCGTTACTTCAGGCGTCCAACTAATATTCTCTAAGACAAAATCCTGATTTACTTCTTCCGGGATGGCAGTTTCCATTTCCAGTTCCATAAATCGCTTGTTCAGCAATACCGCTCTTTTTACCTTTCCCAATCCATGAGACAAGAGTGTTGCACTTTTTACAAAGGCAACCGTATCACCCTGGAAAAAGGCCTCGAATCCATAGGTTTGATGATGCATGAATTCTACCCTAATCGTATGGGTATTGATTTTCTCCTTCACCTTCAGATGCGTTCCATGAACATTGATAGGATCATCATGTGCACCTGATGTATAACACTGATCGATTACAATACTGCCCTTACATCCGGAGAAATGAAAGCAATCAGCAAAAGATGCAATGATCCGATCAGAACCTTCAGCCGGTGCCACTTTTACCCTTTCAAACCGCAGGTTTTCAGAAAACTGGGAAACAATTCCTAATCCGTGCATGTAGTGCATGCTGATATCCTTCAGACTGGTATTCACAGAGTGTGAAATCAAAGCGCCTGAATTGTCGCGATACGGATCCCGCATGGTCAGGTGATCTCCTTTTTTCCAACCTGTTTTACTGAAATCACCCGTCACTTCCAGTTGATTCGGAGCAAGTTCCCGAACCTTACCCTGCTGAACGGAACGAAAATTACTATAGCGCATCATCCCGGTTTGCGGGTCAACCAGAATGGTGTGTAAATTCTTTGCACTCCATCCTTCTCCGTACCAGATTAATTGCTCGTTTAGTACCTGGTACCTGGAATCCGGATGAACCTGGAAATTGGCGGAAGTTGAAGTAATGAATTGAATAGTGAGCTCTGACATAGTGGGACGTTCATAATCAAAGCGTACACCCTCGATCGTGATACCCCGGCAATCGAGCAGTGCAAAAGACAGCATCTTTCCATGTAAAACAATCAGTGTTTGTTCTCCCCGAATATGCAACTGGCGAAAGCCTTCGAGCAGCAAACCAATCGATTTTACTTTGGATAAGGTATCATTCTCTGTCCCATTACTTATATAAAGTTCCCGTTTCGAAGCAAACTCAGGCCAAAGATCAATTCTGCCGGCAGGTAATTCAAGGCGGGCACCAGGTTTATCCTTACAATAAAGTAGGGCCTTTTGCAATGCAGCACTAGCATTTTCAAAACTATTGGGACGAACACCAAAATCAGTGGCACGTACGATAGTTGTATCGGCGGAATAGGCCATGCTGGTCGGACAGAACAAACAGAACCCTATTGACAAAACGTATAACAAGCACCTTGTTTTCATGTACAACAAGTTAGCTGCTAAAGCGATAAACCGATTCCAATTTATTCTCCGAAGAAGGTTGTTAATTCACCTGAAAATTGCGGTATGATTTACACAAACGATTGAGTAAGTAACTAACTACAGCAAATACCGTTAATGGGTAATCAATCAGTAGAAGAAAGAATTAATTCAATATGTTCCTGCATATCCGGGAGCTTCGATTGAATAATATCCCAAACTATATCGTAATCAACTCCAAAATAATGATGAATTACCCCATCCCTTGTACGAGCCATTTTTTTCCACTCTATTTCCGGATGATCAGATTTGAAATCATCCTCCAATTTTTTACTCGCCTCCCCAATAATTTCCAAACTTCGAATGATGGCTCTGCATAACACTTAGCAATTCCAGGTTAGAGTTTAACATCCTGCACCTGCTTTAAAATATGGGGACCGATATGTTTGCTAAGTGATTGCGGAGTTACCAATTCCACTTTTCGGTTTAATAGTTCTTCCAGGTAAATACCAAGGTCCATGAAATTATCGAAGCTCTTTTTACCTCGTTCAAATTCAACCAATAAATCTACATCACTCTCCCTGGTAACGGTATTGCGCAAGAAAGAACCAAATACCCCCAGACGTTCAACGCCATAGGATTTTATTTGGGCACTGTTTCTTTGTAACCTTTCCAGTAGCATTTCCCTATCTATTACCGAAGTAGACATAACTCAAATTTACTAATAATTCCCTGCTACACAAACATCCGGCATTTCTGCTTCAACTCAGAGCGGCCCAGTCGCGAAATGGGCAGTTCCTTATCGGCTACCAGCACACTGCCTTTACTGATACCGCGGATATGCAATTTGGATACAATAAAACTGCGATGCACTTTGATGAAAAGATCCGGGGGCAAATGATCCGCCAGCACTTGTAAGGGCGTGCTTAGTAAATACTCCCGGTGCACCGTAACTACTTTGGAGAGCTTATTGCAGGATTCGATGTACTGGATCTCCTCCTGTAGAACCAGCTCCCATTTGCCTGCAGTACGAAATACCAATTCTTTCATAATGAGTGGGGTTAGGGTTATTCTTCAATGGGTGTTGAAAGGGAAATCATATCGGGCATCCAGGTTGCCTGCTGGCCCGATTCCAATCCCCATATATTATGCGCATCGAAACCGAAATTCACATACCCTCGACTGGTACTCAGACTTGCCTGCTCTTCTCCTATTTGTTTGTATAGAAAGGATCCCTCAATGGTTGTCGCAAATGTTTTACTGCCTTCCACTTTGAACGGTTCACCCGGACGTTTACGAATTTCAAACCTTGCACTTCCTTTTAGGATTACGTGGCGCTGAAAGCGATCCAATTCCTCCGGAAAAATAAGTGTTGAGTGTGGCAATAATTCCACCAGGGAACTATCACTCAGGTAAATGATCTTTGATTGCTCCTGTGTACTAACCGTGAGTCGGGTCCACGTAATTTCTGAAAAAGATTTTCCCCTCCACCACTGCTTGAATGGCCCGGTAGGCAAAAACGCATCCACAGCAGAGAGAATCAGAAATGCGTATAAGAGATACAGCAGGATTCGTTTGATCCAATTGACTTTCCGCTTCTCCTTTCTTTTGTACTGATTCAATACCTGCAGAGTTGAAGCACCTGTCCCCTCTCTATTGAGCTCTAACAGCAAATCAAAGAAATGGCTGTTGGCTTCGCGCTCATTGAGCCATACATCAAGTGCATCTTTTTGCTGGGGCGTTGCCAGCTTCAGGAAAAAATCCTGCAGCAGTTGCGCAGCCACAGGATGCAGATCTGCCTGCGTAGCTGCGAGTTTGAGTTGATCGTTAAGTGTAGTCATTTTTTATACATTTTCCGGAACTGAGCCGGGGTGAGTTGAGTTAGTTTATCAAAGTTTTCTCGAAAGGTGGCTTCCCGCAGGTAACCACATTCCAGTATGATTTCACGGATGGACTTATTGGTGTGCACGAGTAAATCCTTTGCTAGCATAATCCGCAACTGATTCTGTCGTTTCGCCATGCCCGTTCCAAACTGTTCACTGAAAACCTGCTTCAGCGTACACTCATTTAATCCCACTACCCGCGCAATCTGAAGCGTGGTTAAATCCTCTGTCAAATGCTGCCGGATATAATTATCAGCAAGTAAGGCATAGTGCCTTAGCAACTGTTTATCCTCTTCCACTGCAACCGGCTGCTCCATCTGTTCCAACAAAGCCAACAGCAAATGCGATAACTGAACAGAAAGCCATTTATCCGGAAAGGCATTCGGTGCTGGGGTATTCAGCATCTCTGCAACAATGGCCTGCAATTTGGCCGTGGGATGAAATCGACCCTCTGTAAACACACCCAGATCCATGCGTTTCACCAGCGGTTCGATGTTGTACAAGAGGAACTGCAGCTTTGCGTGATCCGGCAAACAGAGTTGATACAAGCGGGATCGAAATAAACAGCAATTGCCAGGCTGGAGTAACCAATCCACCTCCCTGGTGCGCAAGCGAACAGCACCTTCTGTAACCAGCAAGAGTTTCAGCGCTTCTGTTGGCTGCTCCTGATTGAGCTCCACTGCCTCCTTCTGCACGTAGGAATAAAGATGCAAAGGGCCATCGGTGGTTGCATATTCCTGTAAGTTTGAAGTAGGGAGTAACAAGTGTGAAGATTTAACGTGATACAATGCTAAAAACAGTTCGGCATACTCGCAAACAATTGGCAGGGAAATTTGCGCTTCGGAGCAAGGTTCCCGAAACCGTCGAAAATATTCCCAAAACCGTCGCTTTTTTTGGAAAAAAAACCCCAGCCAGGACTAGCCGGGGTTTACGAATCGAATGCTTACGCAGCAGCAGAAGCATAGCGATCTGAGAGGTTGGTAACGGTGAGCCATACCCGCTCTTTTGCTTCCAGTGCAGACCGCACCAGTAACATAAGCGAATCAAAAGCATCCACCGATTTTTTACCAATACCAGGAGCCAGCAATTCAGTCACCGGTGCGATACAACCTTTGAGCTCCTTCAAAGCATGAGTAGCCTTGTGCAGGAGGATCAGGGATCTGTCCGGCACTGCTTTCACCAGGAGGTGCCATTGGTGGCGATCGCTGAAGCGAAGCACCAGTTGATATCGTCCTTCCGGGATGCAGGAAATCATCCGTTGATTTTTGCGCCAGGGAAGTTCGATGGTGAAGCAGATGAATTGATCGCGGCAGCTCAGGATACCATTCGTACCTGACGAATGATATTCTCTTTCCAAAAGCAGTTCCATAGCTAGAGCGATTTATGGATGACTGCCTTGTTTCCTGCGAGGTCGTAGGCCGTGATGGTGACGAAACACTCACTGAAGTCTTTCGCGCGGGCAGTGGTGGAGTAACTCCAGGTACTGCCCTTATCACCAGGCATCCCCCTGCCCTCTTCCAGCAATTCACCCTTGCTGTTTTTGAATTGAAAGAAGACCCGAGCCACCCCGACATTATCGGAAGCCTGTACCTCCATCATAAGGGGCTTGCAAGGTTTGGAGGGATGGATAACCGGATGACAGAGATGGGGACCGACCAGTGCATCGCGCAGGGCCAGGTGAAAGACTGATTTGCAGTTGGGAACCTGTTCCAGATAGAACTGGCTCCAGGTAGCATCCCTGCGGACCATCTTAGCAAAGGCAACTGCCTTGCGAAAACGAATATTGGCCTCGTTTAAGACATGGTTTTTGCGCTTCGCTTTTTTGTGTTCCTTCAAAGCCTGGAGGAAAGCATCCACCAGTGCTTTAATCGTAATAGCCATAGAAAAGGATTTTGGAAGTTAAAAACGGGGTTAACCTTTCACAGCCACCTGGCTAACGGCACTGGCAACCGTAGCTGCCACACCCATATAACTGGCGATGGTAGTGATGATAGCGGGGAGTGCAACCGGAGAGGCCAGCAGTGCGGCACTGATGCCGGCAAGTGCCAGTCCGATATTTCTGAGTTTCAGAAAAAACTTCGGCGTTTCCGCGCTGGCTCTTTGAGCAATGCTCATTTGATCGATATCCTGTTGTTTCATGATAGAAGATTGAATGATGTAAAAAATTGGTTTTTCAAAAGAGAAGCAGGTGATTAGATCACTGCCTCGAATTGGCTGCGATTTTTAGGCACATCTTCTGCAATCACCCGAATGATGGTACCGGCAGGAGATTGGATTTCAGATTGGGTGGTATAGATCCAATCGAAACCATTATCATCCATAACAGCATCTCCTTCTTCGAGCAGACTACCATCGGGAGCAAAGAGGCCAAAGCTCACTTTGTTAACGCGGAAGTTGTCGGTTGCCTGGACAGTGAGGGATTGTCCGGCTGCACCAGAGTATCCATCTATACGCAGGTTGTCGATTTCAGGACCTTTGAGCGCATCCAGCACCGCAGCATTATAGGCAGACTGGTTTTTCTTAGCGATTGCCTGGTAGGCGGCTTTGAGTTCCGGGTTGGCGATTGCTTTTTTTCCATAGATCACAGCAAGGGAAAACTTGCGTTTAACTGCCTTTGTTTTTTCAGTGTCGGATCTTTCTTTTCGCGGCTTTGGAAGTCCCGCCAGGATGGATTGATCGCCTTTCATGCGAAGGGAATACTGTCCGGCTACTGTACCGGTGTAATTACGAGTCAGGACATTGTTAGATGAACGTGCCATTTTTTTAAGTTTTAATTGGATGAAAAAAAGGGGAAGCGGATTAAAGAGTGGGCAGACTGGAGGGTGTGGCAGGCGGGGTTCAGCCTCGTAAAAGCAGGCGAAATTTTCCGACAACCGTTCCGGTACCGTTCTTATACCGTTAGTTGATCGTTCTTTGACCGTTATGGAACCGTCAGTGAATCGTTCCGGAACCGTTCCGGCAAGTCGGGAAATAACACCGATGCTTAGTTGAATTGGGTAGGGAGGCTATCACCCGGCGAGCCAAACACAGTACCAGCATTGCCGGAGTGCATCATCAGAAAAAGCAACTTGAAATGAGACTTGATTTATCCCGAAGCAGCATTGGGGCCTTATCTCCCTTTGCTACATAAGGCGGTCGGGCGTAACCGGTAGTTGTTCTGTTTGTTCTGAATGACAAAACAAGATTAGAACCCAATTTTCACTCAAAAAAATAAACTTCGCGAATCGACAAAAAACCACGACGAACGACCAAAAAGTGGTTCTGAACGACATGTGGGGGGTGTGGAGGAAGGGGGAAGGAAGCAAGGAGAATGGAGGAAAGGGGTGGAATTTCTAAAAAATGGATATCAATTGAAGTGATTTCCGGTTTCCCGTATTATAAAAGCATCTAGAATATCTAAATTGAAAAATATTGTCCAAAAGCATTGAGCCCAAATAGACTAAAATAAATCAAATAGATTTAAATTATGTAACCTTTATTATAAATTTTAATCAATTTAAATTTTATCAAATGACATTAAACCAGCTTAGTAGCACATTAAAAGAAATGTACTCAAATGCACCAAAAAATGAACAAGTAACCATGGTTCATTTATTCGGAATAAAATATGCAGAACATCTCCAAAAAATTGGTGTACGAGAAGTAGTTCAACAATCCGGACTACCTATTTCTTACAACACCGAAATAAATAAAGGAATAAACTTAGCTAAGTATGTTAGTCCGAGATAATAATAATTCAATTTTGTAAAAAATATATCCCATGAATAAAATACTAAAAAGCTCCATTGTACTTCTATTTTTTTCAACAACAATTTTCATTATTCAAGTCAGTTGCCAAAAGACTTCAGATGCACAATCTGGAGGGAGTACATACATATTACCCACTGCAACTTCATCCAGGTTGGGCGGAATAATTGTTGGAGAAGGTTTAGATGTCACAAACAATGGCACATTGTCAGTTAAAACCACCACATCCGCAGCACCAAGCTTAATTTTCTTTTCCCGAAGTAATCCTGCTGGTACTAGAGGAGATGAAATTTGGAAAGCAAATATTGATGGTTCTAATCCCCAAAAATTAAATATTACATTACCGAGTGGCTATTTAATTAGTCTTAACCAGGCAACTCCTGAAACAAATGGATCTGCTATCGTAGTAACAACTGACCAAAAAATCATATTTAGAGCCACTATTTCAAGTGCCCCATGGTCTAGTTTATTTTCGTGTGATTTTAACGGTAGTAATGTTGTGAAATTATTGGATAATGTTGGAACTAGTTATGCCATATATTAAATAAATTATAGCCGATATACTTAAATAATTGAAATGATTTATGGGTATGCATTCTTCAGGACGTAAGCAATACTTTGAGATGAGATATTTACAAATGGATTAGTTCGCAATCCCATCCGGGGAGTTGATAATTGCTTCTGCCAGATGTTTGCGATGGCATTGGCAAATATTGGCTTCAAAACAAGTAAGGACAATGCGTTTCTTTTCTTTTAGTAGGTGTAATATCTTTTCCTGCGTGGAAACAGTATAGGGCAATGTTTCTTTTCTGTATTTGGCAAACAGCTTGTCGTAATCAGCCTGACAGGTTAGTTCTTGTCTTTGCTCCGAAATTATGCCTACCTCCGGTAAATGCAGGTATTCAATTCCTACACTGGTGCAGGCATTCAGCAGTTGACTTTTGGAAAAGCCATACTTCATACTCCGAGGGTTGTTTCGTACATCAACCAGTACCCGTACAGCTTTTCCAATTAGTTTGTTCAGGTATTGCTCTAATGAAATGCCTTCATACCCGATTGTATATAGAATGGTTTTGGAAGCGGTAGGTCTATATTGAGCCACTTTTTGAAGCTCTCCGGCATTCAGGTATCTTTCTGCTCTTTCACTATGAATGGCATAGTAGGGATGCTGTATATAGGTCTGATGTATCAGGTCTTTGTAATCTTTGTTACCATGCAGGATATAAAGCTGCTTTAGTGCCATCCGGTCTTTTTCCTTTAGCAAGCTAACATAATCCACCGGGTCTGCCTTTTCTATACCTTTATTACTAACCTGTACCTGGCCGTACTTTTGCATGGTGGAAATATCCAAAGCTGCCTGAAAGGAATAACAGCCAAATTTATACGGCACAAAATGATAGTCCGGCTTCTCCTGCTTCTGCGTATAGAGCAGTAATAGCTTTTGCAGTTGGGTTTTGCCCAAACTGCCTCCAAAGCTTTGTATGAGGGCTAATATAACCTTTCGTCGGTAGAAGATGGTACAAAGGCATCAAAGAAACCGAAAATTCAGGATTGTATGTGCTGCTCTATTTCCTGTTTTATCTTCTTGGCTGCCATTTCCAATTGTTCTTCAGAAATAATTTCAATTTTAGTTTTATCAGTGCTTTTCGACTGTATTTTCTTTGTGATAAAATTGTTTAACTCGGGATGTTCATGAGGTAAAACGCTTAAAAGATAAATATGAACAGGCTCTGTAGCACTGCTGAGTTCATCAAGTTTTCCCACCCATTTATAAACTTTATTTTTTATGGCATCCGGTCTGTTTAAATTAAACGAGACTGATTCAAAACAATTCCATGCTCCGTTTTTCCAGGCTTTATCAAACTCCAGTTCATCATTTTGCGTCTTTACCTTATGATGCTGGAAATGTTTAGTAATACCAGATTCATCAAAATGCTTCTTATAAACCTTATTCCACACTTCTTTATCCCTTCTGATTTCATCATCTTCATCGGTTACCTGTATCCTGACAAAACGGGAAAACAAATCACTAACCGCAACCTCCGCATTTATATCCAGCGTTTTTTTTACTTCTGAGAAAATTAATGCACTATCATCTTTCGGCAAAACCTGTTTTGTAATAACATCCAAATAAGAGCATTTCTCAAATTCAAATTCCGATTCTAATTGCCGGGAGATTTCTGCTATCGATTGTTGAATGGATTTTATGCATTTAATCAGGTAACGACTGTTCACTTCCGGGAAAAATTCAGAAATCTTGCCAATTTTGCTGATGAATTTGCCTCGCAGTATTTTATCCTGAGCATCGTAGAGTACTACGCCCAAGTTTACAAACTCACCGGACACCCTGTCCGGCAGATACCGGAGAACCTGATACTGTAAAGTCTTCATAACATCAGTTTTTTGAGTTCTGTAATAAACGATTCCTTGTGTTCACAAATTGCAGTCAGGTACTGCCTGATTGTTTCAAATTGCTTGGATTGCCACTCTTCCGGGATTAAGGCTTTTGCTGCCTGCCAGAATTCCGAGCTCAAGTTACTCAACCTGTCTGAGAATCCCGCATAGTCAAAATCCCTGCCCTTTAAAAAAGGCAGCAGACAATGCCGGTTTATCCATTCTAAGTCATTGGCACTTAGTTGCCATGGTGTCGGATTCTTAAATATATCCAATGCAAAGCCAAAAGCGAGTTCATGGTCAAAAATTACCATTTCATTACCGTTGGTAATCATGTTCGGTTTCTCCTTTGTACGGTCAGAGTTTTGGATAAAGACATCAAAACAGAATAGCTGCTGGGCAAATGGTAACTGGTGATTATTCAGTTCTTCATTAACAAGAATGGTTTTGTAACCCGGCACATATTCCGAACCATAATTAAAGCCAATGCTTTTGTGGGCAAGTCCCCATGCATCACTTCCCTTTAACAATTCAACAAACTCCGGTGAAATATGGACAAGAACAGGCTTCACCACTTTAATTTCCATCTGCATGGCAATAAATGCTGCCAGCAATTCCCGCATACAGGCTTCGGGTGACATTCGTTCGGCTCCTCTGAGCTTTACAACATAATCACCCTTGCTTCCATTTTGATCATCAGCCGTAACCAATAAAGGTTTATTCGCCCCGGTGGTAAACTGCTCGTGCGAGCTGATGGCTTCAACAACCGGAAGTGAATAATCGTTATCGGCGATTTTTATCATGTACTGTTACTTATTTAACATTAATGCCTCCTTCAATACCTGCTGCAATAATAAATCGTTCTGTTCTCGAGTGTCTTGTATGCTTTGCTGCAAATCATCACAAAGATTCATTAACTCGGTCAACTTTTTTACAATACGACTTTGCTCAGGAATTGGAGGAATTGGCACCAAGAATTGTTCAAGATTGTACTTTGGTAAACCTTCCCTACCTGCACCGGTAGTAGACTTGAAAATTAGCTTTTGAAAGAATGGTGATAAGATAACTTTATGTAAAAATCTATTGCTGAATTGGACAGGTCTTATTATACAAACGTGTTGACTTACGTTACCTTCTTTAAAGTCTTCCTGCACTAAAGAACATCTTCCCAAAGAACCACCTGTGATATTCAAAAGAATGTCGTTCGAAAAGACAGTTGTACCACTCATCTGACTGTGTACTTCATCTGATATGTATTTTATATCTTCATAAATCAACCCCTCATCATACACGTTTTGAGAACGGAAAAATGGAATTCCAGTTTTTGTGTAATTACTACCTTTCGGTGTACTTCCAGAACCAATCTTTGAGCATATGTCCCCCAATCTAGCCCACACCCAATTTCCCGGAATCTCAAATGGTATTTCTTCCGGCTTTATGGGTGGCAGTTCTCTTTCCTTTTTACCTGACTTAGCTTTCTCTGCTTTTATTTTCTGCAGCAGGTCTTTGGCATGGCCGTCTTTAGGGTCTTGTTTTACCAGTTTTCCCTGCATGGCTTCACTTAAGAAGGATTGACGGAGTTGGATGAGTAAATCTTGCTGATAATTTAGATTGGAAGAAAGTTCGTTACTATCCTTAAATAGTATTTCAATAGAATTGACCTTTTGATATAAGCCGCTCAATTCATTTCTATTCTGCTCATTTTGAAAAGCCAGTATTATTTCCCGCTGAGTTTTAATATCGCACTTTGGTAGTTTCAGGGTTTTTAACTTCTCGGCGTTCACATTGGGCATTGCAGACCCCGATTTCATTTCAATAATCTGACTCCAGAATAAGTAAGAATTCAAGAAGCAGGTAATAAAATCAATGTTAGCATTTTTATTTAATCTCAATCGGATTAAGTAGCTAGCAAAAACAGCATTCTTAGGAGGACTATTGACAATAAAACTTTTTCCTGTAGTGCCGCCAGTTCTTGCTACCAGAATATCGTGGTCTCTTAGCAAATATTTGTTATCATCTGAACAGTTACAAAACGGAACAGTATTCCAGTCAACCTTACCATTATTTATATCTGTTATCCTTACGAGCTTGTGACTACCGGATCCAAGAGCAGATGCAGTGAAACCATACTGTGTAGTTTCAAGATAATAGTTCAAAGAAGTTTCTTCATTTTTACTCAAGAGATATGAGAATAAAACAGTATTCTTTATCTGTTTTAGTATTTCTTCATTTGATGTAATAAAGGTTAATGGTATGAATTTTAAATCTACGCTCATCTCACTGCCTCCTTTAACTGTTTCAATAATTTGTCACTTTTCAAAAATGACTGATGCAGTAGCTCCATTAGCTCGACACTGCTGTACTCATGTACTTCTTCCTGTTTGGTGGGGTTTTTAATATCTAAGTCATATCCCCTGTCCTTAATGGCTTGGATGTTAACCTTCCAACATACATCCGATTCCTTTCTTTTCTTCCACCATTTTTTTATCGGGTCAAATTCCTTTACCTGTATTGATTTTGTTTTGCTATACGCTTTGTAGCCTTCCGGCATCCGGTGTTCATAGTACCATATTTCTTTTGTAGGTTTTCCCTTTTCAAAAAAAAGAAGGTTGGTAGCCACGGTTGCGTAAGGCTGGAATACAGAATTGGGCAGGCGAATAATGGTATGCAGGTTACATTCCTCCAACAATCTCTGTCTTACCCTTTGTTTTACCCCTTCACCAGTCAGGCTACCATCTGGTAATACTATGCCTGCCCGTCCTCCCTGTTTCAGCAGGTGTATCATCATTATCAGGAACAGGTCAGCACTTTCTTTTGTACGGAAGGTCTGAGGGAAATTGGCTTCATTGTTATTGGCTACAATGCCCCCAAATGGCGGATTAGCCAGTATGGCATTTACTCGGTGCTTTTCAGTGTAATTGGTCAGGGGCTGGTCTAAGGCATCTCGGAATGTGATATTGGGTACTTCAATATCATGCAGGATAAGATTGGTGGTAGCCAGCAGGTAGGGTAATGGCTTATATTCCCACCCGGCAAGGTTCTCTCCAATGCTTTGCCTATCCTCCACATTGTTAGCCTGTTTCAACAGATGTTCAATTACACAGGTCAAAAATCCTCCTGTCCCACAGGCCGGGTCTAAAATCTTTTCTCCCAGCTTGGGATCAATCATATCAGTGATGAACTGTGTAATGGCTCTGGGGGTATAAAATTCTCCGCTTTTTCCGGCACTTTGTAGCTCTTTTAATATGTTCTCATATAATTCACCAAAAGCATGGCGGTCTTTGGCCTTATTGAAATCAATTTCGTTCAGCTTGTTTAGTACCTTCCGAATATTGGTACCACTCTTCATGTAGTTGTGGTTACCTTCAAATACCTCCCTTACAATCAAAGCCCTTTTATTTCCAGAATGAACATTAATATTCCTTAAGGTTGGGAATAGCTTTCGATCAATAAATTCCAATAACTCATCACCGGTCATTCCTTCATCATCTCCGGCCCAATTAGCCCATTGAAGCTCTATCGGGATAGGGGACTTATACTTAGTACTCAGCATCTCCATTTCAAAGTCTTTGTCGGAGAAAATTTTCAGAAATAGCATCCAGCCTAATTGCTCAATACGCTGTGCATCGCCATTCAATCCTGTATCCTGCCACATGATGTCACGGATACTTTTTAATGTTCCTGAGATATTAGTCATTTTTATTCTTTATTGCTTTTTTCTTATTCCGTGTTTTGCTCTAATACTCAATAAAATATTCCATTATCGAAGTCAATCTTTGCACAGGTTCAAATTTGTAGTTTGTCTGATACTTCACGCATAGGTCATACAAGTATTATCGATACCATCGCCAAAATAGGCTGGGAATCTTTCGGACAACAAGTTTTAGAAACGCTTTTTAATATATGAGGCAGTCTCTTCTATATCCAATTCCTGAGATGTGTTTCCACTACGAACATAGAATTTCTTCTGAAGTGCACCGTTCTTATCACTAACATCACAGTACATGGGAGCTTTTCCAGCCTTGATATCAATCTCACAAATCTCAATATCATTCACGATAGGAAACCTTACTGTGAGATTCAATGCCCCGAATTCTTTTCCAAAGGACTTATTCACGATATTTCTTAGGTGTAGTTCAAAATTGTCTTTGTTTGCTTCCTTGAAAGTATTGTAATCAGATTCTAAACCCAATATATCTCCCTCATCGGATACACCAATTAATAATTTGCCACCTTGCGCATTACTGAAGGCTGAAATAGTTTTAAGAATAATTTCTTCTATCTTTTTGTCAAGACGATTTTCTTTCCAGTTCCAACGCATTGAAGACTTGAACTCAAGAAACCCATGCTCCCCTGACTGTATCATATCCAACAAATCAATAGTGGTTGATACATTAACCTGACCAATAGAGATGTTTGTTAGATATGTATTCAACTCATTTGCCAGTATTTCTCTTCTTACATCCAAAAACTTCTCATAGTTTTCAACTTTCCAGAGGTTTTCATCTTCAGGAATACACTGAAGTTTTAAAGCATTTGGGAATTCTTTTTTTACTCTTTTAAGATAGACCTCTGCATATGTAGCAGATTTTTCCCTATTCTCTGTAGAAGTAAGTATAGCTCGATTAGTAACTTCTTGCGCAATAGCATAATGAAACTGGTTATCCATATCATAGATACCAGAGTCACGCAATACAGAATATGCAAAAATGTGATCACGTTCCAAAGTATATTTCTTTCCCATATTCTTTCTCAGCGATAGTCCGGTACCGAGACAAACTGCTCCCCTACTTTTGAAGTACCATTTCATTAAAGAAAAAAGTGGGTGACGAATATCACGTCCGATAAACTCAGATGGTTTAATTTCCAATGGTCGTTCCTCATCAATCAAGGCAAGCAGAGTGTCAAAAGGATTCGGATTATCACAAATTATCCCAATGTCTTTATCCAGCTTTTGTGGTAATTGGCTAATATATCTGAATCTTATTTGAGAATAGTAAAACCATTTGATAGCCTTTTTAATTTCCTCCTCATTCAGTTTATTGTCAGGCTTGTTAAATGTAAATGTGATTATTGGAATGAGAGCATATACTGAATTTATTTCATCGGTATGGTCAATATACGCCTGACTTTGTAATAAATTACAAACATAGTCTAGTACGCTGTTATCAAGCTTGTTCCAAGCTTCAATTAGTTTTTCTTTATTGTCTGCAGTATGAAGCTTTTCCATTTTAGAGCCAATTCTGTGAGTAACGGCCAGCAAGGCATAAACAACAAAGTCAAGTTTAAACACCCAACCCTGCTTTTCTAAGTCCTGTAGTTTCTTCTTGAATAAATTCCTTGCATTCGGCCAATACCCTGAAATCTGGGCTAATGCCAATTCTGCATCTGTAAGGTTAACTCCGCTGGCATTTACAATGTAGAAAATGTCAATAGCCTCTTTAATTGAAGCTTTTACCGGAATTATCTGTTCTAAAAAATCTCTATCCTCTATTCGTTCTATAGCTCGAATATTATTTGAAATAGTAGTTTCTCGTTCACGGGGTAATCTTTCGCCGTTGTTCCTTTTTTCCAATTCATCTGTAATGTCCCGCTCCCTTACTTTCCCTTTAAATATGTCAGTTATGTTTACCCAAAGTGGGTTATTCTCCATAACTTTTACTTTGTAATATTCCAGTTCTTGAGTTTCAACATTCACATATAGATTACGGACGTCATTTTCTATTTCCATTTCTGTATAATAAGGAGGTATCTCTCCCCTCATCAACATATAAAGGGTGGTAATACGTTGCTGGCCATCAAGAATAATTTTTACAGCTCCTTTGTTTTCATTGTATTTGTACTTGCCCTTTAACTCAGGAGGATTGTTGGTTTCCCAGGTAAGCATTGTTCCGGTTGGGTAATCCTTTATTAAAGAAGAAATTAAATTCTTTGCATCATTTCTCTTCCAAACATACTCACGTTGAAAGGCCGGAACGAATAACTGGTTTTCATCAATCTTATCCAAAATTTGTCGAATTTTCATTTAAGCAGATTTATAGAGTTCTTTTTCCAAATCCTTTAGAGCTTCCAGATATTTTTCCCTGCTTCCAAACTCTTTTATTATTTCCACTGGAGAGCCGTAATCGGTAAGTGGTTTTACCTTCAACACTTCCATGCTTTCAATATTTTCTATTCCTTCATCCGCGTATTTATCCAATAAGGCTTCCAGCACTTTCCTTGCCTGTTCACCGTACTTGGTAAAATAATTCCGCTTTTTCATATTGTTGGCTCTTTCCTTCCTTGTCAGCGGTGGCTGGTCATAAGCTACATGGCAAATGAGGTCGAACAAATCAACTTCCCTTCCTACGGCATCATATAAAGCTTCTACCAATACTCCCTGATTCTGTAATTCTTCAATGAGGGCTTCCTTCTTTTCCATGTTATTCCACTTTCTCAGAAATTCATCCAACGAAGCAAATTGTTCGTGAATGATTTTCTTGGTATGATCTTTCAGACTGGTAGTAATAGGCTTTCCCTGATTGTCGAAATACATTTCCCGGCTTACCAATACAGAGACATTTATGCCGTTCACAAATACCTTTTCTCTTGGACCTTCCTGAACAGTACTTGAGGTTTCATTTTGCGGGTACCGGGGTGCTGGTTTGGCTATTTCTATTTCCGCTCCAGTTATTTCATCTATTATCGGGGTTGTATCAGTTTCCTCTTCATCAATAATATCTACAAGGTCAGTTTCTTCAGATACCGGTTTTACTCGTATAGGATCACCATCGAAGTCTTTATCCGCAAACAAGTCGGTCACATTCCTGAAATCAAGGATGGTAAAATAAAGCTTCCCATATTCT
This sequence comes from Flavihumibacter fluminis, assembly GCF_021491375.1. Classification (GTDB taxonomy): domain Bacteria; phylum Bacteroidota; class Bacteroidia; order Chitinophagales; family Chitinophagaceae; genus Flavihumibacter; species Flavihumibacter fluminis. The sequence goes on along the minus strand of NZ_JAKEVY010000002.1, from coordinate 241,781 downwards.
TCATTTATACGGGTTCCCCTACCGATAATCTGTTTGAACTTGGTCATTGATTTTATCTCACTGTCCAGCACAATTACTTTACAGGTCTGGGCATCTACCCCGGTGGTCATTAATTCTGATGTGGTTGCAATGACGGGGTATTTTTCTTCCGGATTTATAAAGTTGTCGAGCTCTCTTTTACCTTCATCATTATCACCGGTTATCTGCATTACATATTTGTAGTTCTCGCCAGCTATATCAGCGTTTTCATTTCTGAGTAAGCTGGTCATAGCTTCCGCATGTTCAATATCGCAACAGAATACAATAGTTTTGGCAAATCGATCATACCCTTTAAGAAACTCCGATATTTTTTTCACCACCAGCTTTCTTCGTTCTTCTACAACAAGGTTGGTGTCAAAATCCGTTCGGTTATAAATTCTGTCCTCTACTACTTTGCCATTCTTATCCTTAAATCCTTTGGGTGGTCTCCATCCTTCCAAATCTATATCAAGCCCAATACGGATAACCCGGTAAGGAGCTAAGAAGCCATCATCAATACCCTGTTTCAATGAATAAGTATATACAGGATCTCCAAAATATTCAATGTTGCTGGTTTCCTTTGTTTCTTTAGGTGTGGCCGTTAAACCGATATGTGTAGCGTTCTTGTAATAACTGAGAATCTCCCTCCATGCACTATCTTCCTTGGCACTCCCCCTGTGGCACTCATCAATGATAATCAAATCAAAGAAATCAGGAGAGAATTGTTTGTAGATGTTGGCATCTTCTGTGGAGCCGGATAGCCCCTGATACAATGCCAGATAAATTTCATAGCTTTTATCCACCTGCCGTTGTTTCACCACGGTCATCTTATCCCTGAAGTGTTTGAAATCACCTCGTCTTGTCTGGTCAATCAGGGCATTCCGGTCAGCCAGAAACAAGATTCTTTTCTTGGCTCCGCTTTTCCATAATCTATGAATAATTTGAAAAGCTGTATACGTCTTTCCCGTACCTGTGGCCATAACCAGTAAAATTCTGTTCTGGCTTTTTGCGATGGCTTCAACGGTCCTGTTAATCGCAATTTGCTGGTAGTATCTTGGTTTGCGACCTGAACCATCGAAGTAGTAATCCTGTATGGTAATCCTTTCAGCCTCCGGGGTAACAATGCCTTTAAATGTCTTGTACTTCTCCCACAGCATTTCTGGAGTTGGGAACGCATCCAGTGCCAGTTCGGTTTCCAGATTACCATCTGTGGCTGTTCTGTCATGAAATAAGAAGCCATCTCCGTTGCTGCTGAATACACAGGGGATGTCCAGAATTCGGGCATAATTCAACGCCTGCTGCATTCCTGCACCCACCCGGTGGCGGTTGTCTTTGGCTTCGATAATGGCAATGGGAATATTTGGCTTAAAGTAGAGGATATAATCAGCCCTTTTTTGTTCTCCTCTGGCGGTTATTCGGCCTCTCACATAAATCTTTCCATCTGTAAACGATACCTCCTCTAAATATTGGGACATCTTATCCCAGCCAGCTTTTTCAATGGCCGGGGTAATGAACTTGGTACAAATGTCCCGTTCAGATAAGGTTTTCTTATCGAGCATTTTGTGGAAGGGTTTACGCCACAAAATACTAAAAATGTTGAGTTTGTGGTAGTTATGATGGGAAGGTGGTATGTAGCTACCTGGTGCCTGGCGAGAAGAACTATCTATTTTCGATAGAACCAGGCTTTTAAAAAGCAACTTTTACCAATGGTAAAGAATAAGTGATGAGTTGGACTTTGGATTCTGTCTGCCTACTGTCAGCCTTTAGGATTTGTGAAAAAGAATTGCCCTTAATGCATAAGATGGCCTACATCAATCATTCAATTAGGTTCTCAATAAATACGTCGCTTCTGCCAGTTTTTCCATGTTTTATCAAACTCAGGTGCTTCTAAGTACTAATTGAATTCTTCAGAGTTTAATTCTTCATGAGAATTATCCTCAATTATGTTGAAGTTTTTTTCAATATGCTCACCAATTGCAACTGCAAATCCCTCAGTTTTTATATCATCATTTTCTGGCGTCATAAAGAACTGCCATTTTTGATCTTTAATTAGGTAACCTAAAAAATTATAACCAATAAATATAATAAATGTTGGGTGTTGGTATTTACCATACGCTTTTTGGACTTTTACAATTATCTCTCCAAGAACGGGATGTATCACATTAATTGTCAATTCATTCATAACAGAAATTTTACCAATAATGAAGATGAAAAAACATTCATTTAAACTTAAAAAATAAATTATTGAAGAGAAAACTAAACAGCTCCTGTTTAAAAACCGTTAAAGCCCCCTCAGTTAGAATCATAGTGATTTCTATCTGGGGGGGCTTGCCTTTCGGCAGCGGCGGGGGTGGGATTCGAACCCACGATACCCCGTGAAGAGCATACCCGGTTTTCAATCGGGCGCATTAAGCCACTCTGCCACCCCGAATTGATCATTGACCAAATCGGAGTGACCATTACAATAATACATTTATGAATTCATTACTAGAACAACCACACCTTAAAATACTCATAATATAAAGCTTAAAAATTATACCTCCAACGTTCCTGCATCCACCTTCATGGGCGATTGGACAGAACCTGGAAGCAACTGGAACCTCCCATATCTCCAAAAAGTATGATGAAGGGATCTGTGTAGCAATTACTTTCCGAATTATGGTCAACACCTAGCATATGTTCTTCAAGCTTCCTGCGCGTGTGGAGCATTGCTTCCATGTACTCTGGAAAGAAGTCAAGCGCCCTCAGCCTGATACAAAGAAACGCATCCAGGAGCAAGCCTCCAGAACCTCCTGGAAGATCATATGCGATTGGGTAGAGATTCAGTTATCTATGATTCTGTTAGAGCAGGCCTTGCCCCTGCAGGTATTTCTACCATATGTGTATGATCCTGCAAGTGAGCAAACCTTCTTTGAGAAGCTTGAGCAGAGTAATTTTAAGCTCCTGTCAAATTAAATTCAATGAACCAATAGGGCCAAATGTATGCCCGGAGTAGCCAAAAAGGACTTAAATTCTCCCAAAAACCTTGATACAGGTATCATTTTTGCCCCTATATTTGGGCAAGAATCTCCTTAAGAGGCTTTCTTAAGCACTGAAAAACCAACGATAATCCAACTATCCAAAAGGAGTTCTGTTATAATAAAGCTCTTGTTTATAGCGTTTTCTACTCAGATCTTTCAACTAATTAAAATAAAAAAGACTACCAGGATTTCCTGATAGTCTTGGGAGAGCGGGCTGCTAAAACAAACCGGCTTCCAGAAATCCCCCAGGTGGTGGAACACCCAGGGGCTTCATTGTGGGGATAGGTGGAACTATCCATTACAGTGTGGACAAGGTATCTTGTAACACTTCGTGGGGTGGCATATTGTCACCCCTTTTCTGTTGATGCACTTCCGGAAAATAAATCCAGTGCCGCGACAGAATTCGCAAGTACCTTGATACACTGTGTTCTGACTCATCGTCATACAATGTGTATTAGTAATTAACAAATCACCTGGTACTCACCAGATGGCTATGAATAATACACAGCTATTTTCAAGACTTGACCCACCTTGGGCTTGCATCTTAAATAATTAACATTCGGGGGAAAACTCAATTTGTAGGAGGGAGATGTGGTACATATATTTGTACTGCGTTTATGCCTCTCCTAAAATTATACGAGGTCCCAGTCCCAAATCTGGGACCTCGTTGTTTTCATCCATTACAAAGAACTTATAGACTGTAATTTCCTAATATTTCAGTCTGCTAAATAAATTAGTTGTACACAGCTTGTTGATATATCCAGTTTTCACAGGCCTGCAGTGTAAATCAAATTTAGTCGCCCCTCATTAAAAACCGACCGGTAAATGCCAACATATGTGGATAAAGGTTGGGGATTATTTCAATGTGCTTACCCCTGCTGGATTTGCTCCAAAATCCTCAAATTCAGCAAAAAAAAATTGTCATATCGTTTCTTTTTTCAATGTAAACTAACCATGCAACATGTGGTACATGTGTTTCATGAGAAATTGAAACAGGAACGCGTTAAATATATATGCCCACCTAACTTCGAAAAAATTTTTTCACCCATTTATTTTAACTAATGTTAGGCGCGTTGTTATCCACATTTTCAGCATTATTCATAGGAAGGTAATTCGACTTAAAATCGAGAGGACAGGATTTGTAATACTAACGAGAAATGCAAATTCCACCATTAAAACCAAAATATGACCTATGTTATTATTATACAGTAATTTTTACTCTTTATGGCGATTGTCTAAACCTAAAAAAATTTATTCTCTCAAACCAGTGAACATAAGTAACCCTAAGAGTATTTAAGAGAATGTACCGAGCAATTTATCAGAATCTGCCTGTTACAGTGTTTTTAATCCTGATTTATGCATTTTTGTATCAAAACCGGCAGATTTTGCCGATACTATTTTTCTAATGTCTACAAATATTGCTACCGAATTAATCTCAACACAAGTAATAAGACCCTAATTTAAAAATGGCATTAGATAAAGAAATAAAAAAGAAAGTATTTGAGGATTGGCAAAATGCATTTCCTCAATTGTCTAACTACACACAAGAAAAATTTTACAAGGTAGTAGGGCCTATAATAATTGGCTTAGAATTAATAAAACTATCAAGAACAGAAGAATATAGACCACACTTTGTTGTATACTCACTTTTTGGCAACAAAATGGGAAATGATATTAAAGCATGCTTGGCTGGCCCAATAGTACTACAAGAATATACTAACAATAAAGGTTTTCAATTTGAAATACCTTATACAAAACATAGTAATTTTTTTAACGATGTTATCGAAAGTATCAAAAAACAAACCCCTTTGTCTTTTGACGGCAATATTTCTTTAAAGAATATTCTTTCTATGGTAGATGAATATTCAAAAAAACCGCCCTTAAATGCCTCACCCAACTCTTATTTACAAGCAGCTCTTCTTGAAGCGAAATTAAAAATTGCGTTATATGTAAGTGCTGCAGATGCGCAGAATGTATTTGACGAAATCAAAAAAATAGATTGGGACACAAAACACTTTAAAGCTTGTGGTGTAAGTGTGAACGATTGGATTGAAAGTATGTGGAAGACAATAAACAATAGGGATGAATTTTTAAAACAGATTGAAAAAAACAAACAAGATAAAAAAATATCAAGCTTAAAATGCTCGGAAATTATAAATTAAAATTTCACTATTGAAATTCATTCATTTACCAAGCACCACTTTTAATATTTTTAAATTCCCTTAATACCATTGAAATTTCAGACTGATCACATAATTCAACAAGTTTTTTCATAAAGTCAGCACCATATTCCTGAGAAGCAAGATTTGAATAAATCAAAAAATAATCATGAACTAATGATTCTATTAAATAGAATTCATTTTCTTCTATATCCAGATTTGCTACTTTCCTTCCAGATCGTCCAAATGGAATCTATATCACCTCGAAACTCTTTAAATATTCTTATTTTCTTCAAGGTTAACATCCACGTATATTAAGCAGGTTGAAAGATAATATTGCTTAGGCGATTGGAAATTAATAATTAACTCCTTTCACTCTTTAACTTCTCTCTTATAAAAACTTGCCTTATCTTACTGTTATGCCTGAACATACACCTACGGAGAAGAAACCTCGATTTAAAGGAGAATTCCTGGCAAAATCGGATTGGCCAAAAAACACCAGGGATTCCATGAAAATGATCCTCAATCTGATTATCAATTTCTTTCCTTTCTAATTAGCCAAAATCGGCAGATTTATGCCTATTTCAGTGCTTTTTATCGATATTTCAGTAGCTTTAACATAAGTAACCCTAAGAGTATTTAGGAGAATGTACCGAGCAATTCATCAGAATCTGCCTGTTTCAAGGTTTTTAATCCTGATTTATGCATTTTTGTATCAAAACCGGCAGATTCTGCCGATACTATTTTTCTAATGTCTACAAATCTTGCTACCGAACTAATCTCCTATCTGCGTTCCAATAATAACCGGATAAAAAATGCAGAAGGCATGGAAATTGGCATTAATTCCGATGATGAATTATGGACCGATCTCAAAGTAATTACGCTTCACCAGGGACCTCTGGCTATGAGTATCTGCACGGAAGAAGAAAACATAACTGATTTTATTGAAGGTTTCAGGATTACGACGCTCAATGATCTATTTGCATTGAATTATACCAATTCCTGGATGCGCTATTTAAATTGTGGTGCGGAAATTGAAATAACACCCTTTGAAGTTGAGGCTACACTTACTTTCAAAATTTATAAAGGGCATACTACCATTCGCAGTCTGGAACTTCATTATTATGATGAAGTATATGAACACCTGACCATGTTTGAAGATTTCAAAACCTACGTGGATAAAAATGAGAAACGCCTCCATTTTTTTGCCTGGAACAGGTTTAAGAAATTTTGAATGTAACTGCTGTTTACGTTTTACAACCTTTCTTGATGCCTACCTATCTTTTTTTCGTAAAAATCCAAACCTCCAAGGTTATGGCATATATGAACTTACTTCGAACCTCTATTTTCATTTATTCCTAATTCTCCGCAGTGGAAAAAGATCTTTCTACTAAGCCGCGAGCAGTGCTTGACGCGTGAAGAGATTGCCGTGCAGTTGGGACTTTTATTTTGATGAGGATTTATTAGATAAAATAGATTACAACAACTCCTGCCACAATTCCCACACCCGGATATGCCGGATGCCTTGCTGTGAGGGCAGGGAAATATCATCCAGGGAGATAACCCACTTTTCATAGCTATCCTTAATTGTTTCCAGCGGATTATATTCCCGGCGGATAGTATCTTCCCCTAATAGAAGATAGGTGCTTTGTATATAAATTAAGCGGTCTGCCTTTTTAGCCACAAAATCTATTTCCTTATTGCGCGTTATGCCTACATATACTTCATATCCTGCCCTCCGCAATTCCAGGTAAACAAGATTTTCTAATTTATATCCAATACCATAGCCAAAGCCAGGATACAGGTAATTTTTAAAAGATAGATCATTGATATAATACTTGCAATTACCGGAAATGGTTTCCTTCCCTTTTATATCGTAGCGCTCCGCGCGGTGAATCAGAAACGTATTTTCAATAAAACCCAGGTAATTGGAAACAGTATCGTACGATGTTTTTCTATTATTACTTTTAAAGAAATTAACAATATTAGTGATAGATAATAAATTTGACGAATTATTAACTATGTATATAAAAATATCTTCCAGCAACTTGGGATCTTTAATCTGGTGCCTTTGAATAACATCACGCAGCAAAACCGTATCCTTAATAGCCCTAATATAATTACGCCTGGTTTCTTCGTTAGGCAAAACAAACAACTCCGGCAAAGCGCCGCTTTCCATATACTCGATATAGCTTTGCTTCGATGCATTCTTATCAGTTATACCGGTATATTCATTAAAGCTAAAAGGAAATATTTCAAAAGATACATAGCGACCTGACAAGAGTGTAGCCAGCTCTCCCGATAACATTTTAGAATTAGATCCGCTTATAAATAGTTCTGAGGCTTCTACATAATCCTGTGAATGAGAATTGACAAAACGCTCCCAGCCTTCTATATTTTGAATTTCATCTATGAATAGATATATTTTCCCGGACGGTTTAAGCTTGCTTTTATAAAGTTTATATAAATCTTCCAGGTCTTGATAGTTTTGAACAGCATCAAACTCCGTAAATTCTTTATTTATGTAAAATATATTTTCAGGGTTAGTTCCCTCGCTGATAAGCCGGTAGGCCAACTGACGGAGAATATAGCTTTTCCCTACCCGGCGCTGACCTATTAATACTTTTATTAATTTATTACCTGTGTAGTCAAAAATCTTATCTGTGTACTCTTTACGCAAAAAACCGAGTTCCGGTACATTCCCATTCCAGAAATTATACTTTTCTAAAGAAGCAAAATTTTCTTCCATAGACGAATATTTAGTCAAAAATAGTATTTTTTTCGTCTATGGACGAATATTTTGACATTCATGAAGGATTTTTGTAATACCCTAACCAATTACGGGTATCGACTTGAACATAAACTGAAAGCACGCTACTATCCAGCAGCATACTTGCAGTTCAATACCAAAGTGGAACACATCTTCGTGTGCTGCAATAGCCGTGCGGATAGTAAAAGGGATGTCCGAGAACCGCAGAAACTTCATGCGGGAGCGGGACAGCATCATTACAAAAAAATGAACCGTCTTGCGTTTATTCTCCGCACTGCGCAGCGTGTACTGTCCAAAGTCAGCCTGCGCCTGCTGGCCATAAGGAAGCTCTGCAACCACAAAGTACTCCCGCGGGGTGGCTTCCAGGGGAATAGCATATTTCTGCCGCAGAAACAGCACAAAATTGTAAACTGTCTTGGCAGGAGTAGGTGGAAAGTCGGGATAATGTTCTTTTAACCAATCGTGCAGTTGAGCAGCAGAAACGGAAGGAAGCAGTTACTAGTATAAGTATAATTAAAATTGCTTTATTCATAAATTAGCTCATTTTGCATCAATTAAGTAAAATAGAGATACCTGATAAAGTCCAAAAAATTAGTCCCACAGCGCTTTGCCGGATCAGTATTTAGATTCGCCAAGAATCCAAATTCATATATCATTCCATCTGACTTCTTTATAGCGTAGGCAGTGTCTGCAGCATCTTGCCCAATTAAAAAATAATCAATAGCAAATGAAAATGAAGCATAGTCGGCATTGTTATTTAGTAGATCGCATGATGGCCAAATTATAAGATAATTATTCCTGCCTATCGGACCTTCGCCACCACCAACCTCAGATAGGAAATCTATATAGTCTTGTGGAAAGGGAAAATCACATTTATTAATTACCTCCTCAATACTGGATGTATCTTCTGATGGCAGAGGTAAAAAATCATGAAAGTATTTTTTGAAATCAATATTCATGGCATTTCTTGTAGAGTAAGGTCTACTTGGTAACATCTGTCAAGCTTTGATAAATCTCTTCCAAAGCCTTCTCATCATCCAAACCATAATTCCAACAATTTGCGGGATAGATAGATACTCCTAAAAAGACATTATGATGCAGGGTCAGTACACAGGATTTATATCTAAAATCCAAAAAAAAGCTATCATAATCATTTACCTTATTGAAAAATTCCACCCTCAATAAGTTTTCAATAAATACAGCTGCCTTATAAAATTCTTCATGGTCACAATTTTGAATTAACTTAATACCTGGATAACTGTTTGTGTTTTCCAAATTGGACTGCCGTTCAAATTTAACTGGATAGGACATGATAAATCGATTCATTTATTTCAATTATCTCATCTTACTTCGATGAATTTTCTTAATGAATTCTCAAAAATTTAATTCCCAATAATTTAAAAGCTGGCCCTTTCCGATCTTCATAATCATTTACAACATCTCGGTTATAAAAAAATCCAATGTAATTCTTTATCGGATCGGATTGAAAATAAACACGATTCAATAATCCTCCCATAACCTGCCTGGCGTAGGTAGAATATTCTTCCCCAAGTCCATTAAATATACTTATCAGCAATTCCAGCTCCAGAGCTGAAACACGTTTTCTCCTAAACAAATTGAACATTTCAGGTATTATTTTTTTTCAACAACCTTACAGTAAGAAACGAAGAAATATGAACTTACTGTAAACCTCTATTTTCATTTATTCCTATTAATAAATTCATATCCCTCCTTCATTCTGGAAATGGTTATCATTTTATTGCTTATTTCACTACAAAATAAAAATCTCCTCCCGGCAGATCTTCACCGGTATACCCTAACAAATGCCGGTTATGGCTGGTCTCTTTTAAGTTGATCGTAAAATTTGCCTTATCACAGGGAGCCGATTCCCGGTAGGTGTTATTCGAATTACTAAACACCATCTGATACAGTCCCGGCTTTTTAGGCTTAATGACCAGGTGAAACCGGTAGCGGTTATTTTCCTCCGCAAATAAATATGCCCGATATAAGGATCGATTTTCTACTTTGGATTCCTTCCCCTTTATGAGTGTGAAATCGAAATCATTGGCAGCATACTCAAATGAACCATTGGTCAGATCCCGTTTTCCAAAGGAAATAGCCGACCCCAAATTAGCAGCCCTCTTGAAAGGAACCAGGGTACCGGATTGCAATTCCACAAAGGAATTGGACTCGTCTATAATTATTGTGAGCGAATCGCCTAACTGCAGTGTATCTGTATCGGGAAATATTCTTACTGGTAATTCAAACTTATAATAGATGGCTGTACAGTCTTTGCTACAGTTGCAGGAAGCATTGGTCAGCAGTAGGACTGAGAAATACAGAATTACTACATTGGATATACTTTTACTTACCATACTGTCTTAAAATAGTAATTAAATTGAATAAAAAAGAATACCACCGAAATCGGCAGATTTATACCTACCCCAGAATTGATAACTATTGGCCGGGTGGTACGGCAGCGACGTGAAATCCTGGACTTACACAGGAGAACCTGGCGGTTGTATCAGGTGTGGGACTGTCCAAACTCAATAACGATACACAGGTTAGAAACCAGCCATAACCATCTATCGGTTAGTTCACCATGAAATAGAAATCACCGCCCGCAGTACTTTCATCTGCTGGACCAACCAGGCCCCTGTTATGGGAGGTTTCTTTTAAATTGATGGCAAAGTTCGCTTTAGGACATGGGTCATTTTTTCTGTAGGTATTGCTGGAATTGCTGAATACAAACCGGAACTGCCCTTTTTGCGTGGGAACCAGGATCAACTTAAATAAATACCTGTTGTTGGTTTCAGCAAACAGATACTCCCTGAATAATAGTTCATTTACACTGGGAGTGCTCTTCCCTTCAACCAGGTAAAATCGGAATGATTCAGCAGCATCATGCCAAAACCTGGCCAATGAATCATAACGCTGAAATCCAATGGCAGTTCCCAAATTTGCTGCATTACTGAAGTTTATAGACTGACCAGTATTTACATCAACAAAGCTCGTGGATTCACTAATTTCCAATACCAGGGAATCACCTGCTTTAATGGTATCATAATCAGGTGTGACTTTAGCCGAGATCTCAAATCGGTTGGTCACCTTTGTACAATCCAATCCTGATTTATTACAGGTTGCCTTTATGGCTGCTAGTCCAAAAAACAGGAGAAGCATTCGTTGAACCCATTCAGCATTTTTACTCATACATCACGAACCGGTTTTTTATCTATAAGAATTATTGTACAACAAAATTAAAATCACCACCGGGTACATCTTCACTTTCTAACCTTACTAAATGCCGGTTATGATTGGTCTCTTTTAAAATGGTAGTAAAATTCGCTTTATCACAGGGAGCCGATTCCCGATAGGTATTGACCGAATTACTCAGGATCATTTTATACAGTCCCGGCTTTTTAGGTTTAATAACCAGGTGGAACCGGTAGCGGTTATTTTCCTCCGTAAATAAATAGGACCTAGTTAAGGAAGGATTGATTGCCCTGGATTCCTTACCATTTAACAGTATAAAATCGAAATCATTGGCAACTTGGTCAAATGCACCGGTGCTTAGATTCTTTCTTCCAAAGGAAATCGTTGACCCCAAATTAGCCGCCCTCTTGAAAGGAACCAGGGTACCGGATTGCAATTCCACAAAGGAATTGGACACGTCTATGAATACTGTGAGCGAATCCCCCAAACGCAGGGTATCATTATCTGGGAAAACCTTAGCAGGTAATTCAAAATTATAGTAGATGGCCGTGCAATCTTTGCCACAGGTGCAGGAAGAATTGGTCAGCAATAGGACTGAGAAAAAAATGATTACTCCATTGCATATCTTTTTACTTGCCATACTGCCTTAATATAATAATTAATTTGATTAAAAAAGAATCCTTCCATATCACCCTATTACGGTATTGCACCATCGAACGCGAAAAGATAGTTTTAGGCCCACAATTACTTAGATCATGAAAAAAACATTATTCGCGGCGCTGGTTGCGCTCCTATTTGTGCATTGTAGTAAAAGCGATGATGACACAAACACTACCCCACCTGAAGAAACTAATCAATTTGCAAACTGCCTGGTTACTCGTACTGAACGAGATGGTTTTGAACCGCATATTTTTACCTATGACAACCAGAAGCGTTTAATCAAACACGAATATGCCGGCTATGAAAATGTATTAACCTATACCGGGAATACTGTGATAAACACTCAAACTTCCAATGGTAATCCGCATTACAAAAAAACGATCACCCTCAACGATAAGGGCTTTGCAACCAAAATAAAAGTGGAAAATCCCAATGGCACCTGGAGAGAAGAACTATATGAATACGATGGTACCAGAGTGGTAAAAAAATCAACTTCAACTAATAGCAGTATTTCACCGAAACACAGCTATTATCAATGGTTGGATGGTAATATGGTGGGTGAAACGGATCCCGAAGGAGATATCACTTCTTACACCTTTAATACCGATGAACTGTTTCAGCAAGGGGAAAATGCTGGCATCGCTGAACTGGAATTAGGCTATAAAATCATCCGCAATAAGAACAGGATAAAATCAATAAAATCGCCCTCCGGCACCATCACCAACCACAGCTATTCAGAAGATGATCAGGGTAAAATAATACGCCGGCAAGTGAGTTCTACCAGCGGAGCCAATTACAGTGAAAAGATTCTTTATAGTTGCAATTAAGGGACAGAGTTCCACATAAAAATATTACTCCAAATAAAACACTTCTGCCAGTGGATCGGCAACCGGACTGTCATCAGCATTGGTAAGCATCAGGTCTTTCATATAGGTCCACCACTTTCTCATTAGAGGATGTTTGGGTAGTTCCTCCAGCAGCGCCGGGTTTTCGACTTTCATGACAGCAAATAAGGAGGAGGATTCTGCATCCAGAAATATGGAATAATCCTTTATGCCATGCTCTTTTAGAAGCAGTTTTAGTTCAGGCCAGATTTCATCATGCCGCCTTTTGTATTCCGCCTCCTTCCCTTTAATTAATTTCATTTTAACCGATATGCGATGCATAGCTCAGAATTTAATGTAAAAGATATCAATTAGTCCCTCCGCATGCAAAACAATTCATATCCAAAATCCAGCTTGTTATAGGTAACAAATCCAAATTGCTCGTACCAGGTGATATTTTTTCTGGTTGATGTTTCGAGATAAACAGGCAGTCCCTCCCTTTCAGCATTTGTAAGTATTTCATTCAGGAGAGTTTTCCCGATTCCTTTGTTCTGATCCGCCGGATATACTCCAATAAACCACAAATAATAAAAAGGAGATTTGGGATAAAGTTGCTTGATTTTCGACTCCCGGCTCAGCACTTTTTTCAGATTCGATAAACCGATTACCGAGAAGGCCAGATCCAGATCCAGCAATAAAGCTGACAGGGATGTTTTTTTCTTATGCGGGAATAAAATCAACGCGCAGGCTTTTTTATCTTCGGTCAGGTATACTTCACCAAACCGATAACATCGTTCAAAAGAATAGGCCATGAGTTTTCGGAGCCTTTCTTCTTTTCGGCTATCCTGCTTTACGATGTACTTAATGCTTTTGTTATCAGCAAAGGAATGAACTAGGATATTGACTATCAGAATTTTGTCTTTATACAGCGCTTGCTTCATGGTTAAAAATAGTATATTGTAAATAAAGAGAATCCTATGAATAAAAGACTTCTCTGGTTATTACTATCCCTTGCAATAAGCTATATACCTTCCTATGCCCAGCCCAAACAAAACACCTATACGTTAACGGGTGAAATTATTGGCCGGGATACTGGAATAATAATCCTATGGTTACCTGATACAACAGGTATCTGGCGCAAGGATACCACTCTATTAAATAAGGGAAAGTTTCAGTTCTCCGGTTACATTAATGAACCATCCTTTGCACATTTGATTGGTATTCCCAGAAAAAATAATTACTCTGACTTTTATTTGGAAGCTGGAAAACAGCATATCCTGTTACAACAGGATAATTTTTCATCATTTAAGATGACTGGATCTGCTTCTCAACAAGAAGCAGACAGTCTTTATGCATTGATTAATCCTATCGAAAAGAATCAAAACCTACCAGATGCTAGTAAACAACAAGCAATTATAGAATCAAAAATACAATTCATAAAAGAACACCCGTCCTCGTATGTTAGTCCAACTGAATTACTCGGACTATTAAACAACCTTCCTGCTTCAGTTGCCAATGAACTCTTTCTTTCGCTGGATGAAAAAATTAAAGAAAGCAGGGCCGGCAACTTATGCCGGGATGAAATCAAAAAGAAAAATTCACTTACCATTGGAAGCCCTGCCCCTGATTTTCAGTCATTCGATAGTAATAAAAAACAGTTATCTCTTATCGACTATCGGGGCAAATATGTGTTGCTGGATTTTTGGGCAAGCTGGTGTGTGCCCTGCATAGAAAGTACAAAAACGGTAAAGCAAGTATTTTCATTATATCACCACCGAGGATTAGAAGTTATCGCAATAGCAGATGATGATCGGTCAAAAGAAGCCTGGCGGAAAGCAATTATAAGAGACAATAGTACTGAGTTTATTCACGTATTAAATGGAAATTCAATTAATGACAAGTATGATATTTTCGCACTCCCTACCAAGTATCTAATTAATCCAGAAGGCAGAATTATAGGCATTTATATTGGCACGAATGGCGATATTGATTTACAGAATAAACTGAAGGAACTTTTCTAGTCAAACAATATATCCAGCTCAAAACTGTTTTTCACCATGGAGGATGCATACGCATTGGATGCCAATCCAAAGGTGGTTATCATCGTCAGATAAATTGCTTTGGTAGTTTTTGTTTGTTCTTTAAATACCCGAATTTTCTCTGCCAGTTCTGCTGCATATGCTTTTGTTATGGTAAACGGATGAATAGAGAACTTCATTTCACAAAGATTGATCACCCGATCCCTGCGATCAATTACCAGGTCAACCTGCGCACCCTGCTCTTTGTCGCGGCTAACCCAGGAAGAGGTGGTGGTTTGAATACCAGTTATACCCAATGCCTTTTTTATTTGTCCTATATGCTCCAGGCAAACCTGTTCAAAAGCATAACCGGTCCAGGCTCTTTTCTGCGGACTATCAAGCTGGTTCATCCAATTATTCTCATCCAGCGTGGAAGAACTTTTTATCCATCGCAGGTAAAAGAGTGAATACGGATCTGATAATTGATAAAGACTTAGCTTTTCTTTATTACCATAGGAAACATATTTGCGGATAAAATGGCTTTCTTCCAACTCCTTCAGGATACGTGTGGTGCCACCGCCATTGGGCATGCCGGAAACCTCCAGCAGTTCATCACGGGTTAGTCCCCTTGCTTTTTTACTTAATGCTTCTATTATAGAAATATGCCGTTCCGCTTTTTGAAAGAGAGAATGATACAGGTTATCAAACTCACCCCGTAATAATCCATCCGCAGTAAAGCACAATCTGTCTATATTCTGATCTGCACTAAGACTAGTATTCACCTGATCCAAATAAAAAGGTATTCCACCCATCACCATATAGAGCAGAACAAGTTGATAACGATCAAAACCTGCCGACCTGGCTTTGAAATATTCCTCGCATTCCTGTAAGGTGAAAGGCTGGAGCCGTATGCGATGAGTGACCCTGTTGTGAAGTCCTCCTCTGCTATTGATTAGTGTATTGATCATCCAGGCCGCCGCAGAACCACATACCACCAGGATAATATCGGTTCTTGCACTTGCCCAGGAATTCCAGAAATGTTCCAGTGCGGGAATAAATCCGGATTGTGCAGTATCCAGCCAGGGAAGTTCATCCAGGAAAACTACTTTTTTTTCATCCGTTGATTTTTCCAGCCAATTGATTAATTGCTCAAAGGCTTCCTGCCAGGTTTCTGCCTGCGGTTGGAGTTCCGCGGAAGTATCATATTTTCTTAAGGCAGTAGCAAAATTAGCCAGCTGCTGTGCCATGTTTACATTCGCCATTCCAGTCAGATGAAAGGCAAACTTGTTGTCAAATGCCTTGCGAATAAGAAAGGTTTTACCTACCCGCCTTCTGCCATACACAGCTACAAATGCGGAGGCATTACCCGCTTTCAGGTCAGATAGGATGGCTAATTCCCGTTTCCTTCCTATAATCTGCTGCATATCCCTCAATTTGGCTGCAAGTTAGTTTTTTGTGCACTTATAGCCAAATTGAAGGCTCAATTTGGCTATAAGTCAACTTTTTTTCCAGTTATAGCCAAATTGACTCATCCAACACCAAACTTTAAGGCAAGGGGATTGCTTTAAATTTAAATGGAGGGGCTGACGGATCAGCATCCGATAGTGATAGTACAAACTCATATTCCCGGCCCTTTTCAAATGGATACGTAGTGTTGAGTTGAAGAGCCAACTTTCCGTACGACTGGATTGGCGATATAGTACCTGTCGCGATTTCTTTCACCCCTTCCGGGCTTTGTAGCTGAAGTTTCAAGGTAGCTGGTTGAGAGGTTGCCATGCCAAAATTTTCTACTATAACACTTATACCTGTAGTACCTGTACCCGGACTAAATACCGGGCGCAATGCAGACAAAATACCCGGCTCATACGCCACCCAGGGTACACGGGTGTAGCCAAACAGGAGCTTTCCATTTTTGTACCTGCCGATCAGCTTGGGTGCAAACTCTTCTTTGGTTAATCCATGTCCCTCTGCACTAAAAGTGAGTATTAAATCGCGGCCCTGTTTTTTACTTGCTACTAGTTTCGCCCCTTTTCCGAAATTCACCTGCTCATTGCTGCCAAATCGCAGTGAACCAAGATCTATATCCTTATCCGGATTAAATCCTTTCTCAGCGCTTACCCTGATTTGAATAGTTTCACCTGCTGCTGGCAAACTGGTATTCAGGAAGCTGATCAAAACACCCGGATTCAACGGTATGGAGATGTTTTTAGAACTGTGCCGGTCATTCGCCTTATCTTCCTTCTTGAGAGTATCAATAACCGCGAAATTTGCCTGGATGGCGCGGCCCTGCGTATCCTGTAAGATCTTGATGCGTTCAAACTTAAACCAGTCTTCCAACCTGCCATCTTCGTGAAAGGCAATCCCCGGCACATAAGCTTCTCCAGGATCTGTTACCCAATTCACCCCATCTTTTGAACGCAGGTAAAAAGCAATTCTTCCCAGCCAATCATTTACGATCATATGATACTGTACCGAATCTCTCCATACCACCGGATCCTCAAATTCACCCGCCACATCCGGATAGGTTCTCTTGTTCGATACCTGCCGATACGGCGATAAACCGGTCTGGCTAATCCACACACCACCACCACGACAAATCATCAGGTAAGAACCATCGGGACGTTTGGCAAAAGTTAAGTTTGATAATCCTTCTATTATAGGGCGATCTCTTGGATCAAATTCAAACTTCCCCTCTTGCCAGGTGCCGTCCAGCGAATTGGTTACATAATTTTTATCAATACAGTACAACACGTAGCGGCCATCCTGCAATTGAAAAATTTCCGGATTATGTCCGGCACCAATGGTATCTTTTATGGTATAGGGACCAATGCGGTTATTGCTGACCGTATGATAGACAATCGAACGCGGCCATTGCCCATGACCCTTGGCAGAACTTTCCGGCCATCCGCAAACAAAGAGATGATACGAACCATCAGCGCCCTTCACAATATTACCGCCCCAATAAGAACGCTCCCGGTCTTCAATACCATTGTCGATGTAGCGTGGCAGTACATTAGCGCCTCCCCAGGTTGCACTGCTCAGTTTTCCTTTTGGCATAGGAAGAAAGCGATCCTTGAAGGCAGCGCCTTTGACAAGTTGTTTCCAACTCTCTGGTCGGGGGCGTTCAGTGATTTGTGCAAAAGCGGAGAAATTTGCTACGAATAGCAATAGCATGAGCGAGCTGAGTTGTACAAATCGGAATGGGCGAGTTAATACCATATGAAATAGTTAGTATTGCCGTAAACTACTACAGAAATGTTATAGGTAGTTCCCCCTGATTGCCCTCCATTTGCTGGAAATTACCTTTGCTATCCACCTATCGCACTGCCAATACTTATCGTGTAAAGTTATTCGTCGATACATTCCGCAATTGGTCGATCTGTCAGGAGTAAGCCTACCTGGTATACGAGGTTTGCAATTCTATAAACCTTATCATATGTCCGGCTTTCAGTTGTTTCGAAACAGTCACTGGTTGTTCCTTCTTTCTATTTCCCTATTATTCGGTTGCAGCAAGGGTGATGAGAATGCAGCACCGCAGCGCATTCCCGCAGTGTATGACAAAGGAATCGTAAAAGGTGAGCGGGTTGCCAGAAATATCGGCACTGCTGGTGGCACTATAATTTCCGCAGACGGGCGTTTACAGGTGACCGTTCCTCCCGAATCTGTTACTGATGATGTAGTTTTTGCCATCACTCCCATCACGAATACCTGTCCGATGAGTTCGGGAGATGCGTACCGGCTCGAACCCGAGCAGGTCTCCTTTCAAAAGCCGGTACAACTAACCCTGAATTATAACGATACAGATCTGGAGGGAACGATTCCGGAAGCCCTGTACCTGGGGTATCAGAATGAGGCAGGACATTGGAACCTGATGACCCGATCAATCGTGAATAAAATAAACAAAACCATCACGGTGGAGTCGAATCATTTCAGTGATTGGGGTATTGTAGAAGACTTTAAAGTAAAGGCGGATAAGGATATCATCCAGCCAGGCGAAACGGTTCGACTTACTGCGTATAAATCGATTGCGCTGAAACCGGAAGACAGTTTGTTGGCACCACTGGTAGATCCGGAGCCCTTTGACCTGAGAGATAAAGTGAGGTGGAGAACTATAGCCAGCATGGGTGTATTAACAGCTGATGGTTCGCAAGCCTATTACAGAGCACCTGATGAAATCCCTTCTAACAATCCTATTCTCATTGAAACCTCGATTTCAGGTATTCCCTTAAAAAATCCGGTGACAGGAAGAGTATATCCCAACGGCGGTTTATTGATCCTTACGCCCATTACCATTGCCGGGGGAAATGTGGTAACGCTTTCCTATAAAGGAACTGATTATGTTTTTACCAATGTGGTGATTGGAGAAGCAAATGGCAAGATCACTGTTCAGGGGGTAGATGAAAACTGGAAAGGCATTCACCTAATAGCCAATGGGAGTCGCGCGGGGGCATTTGCCTATGGCGGACTTCATGATCCCTTAAAATCAAGTGCCACCATTAATATGGGTCCTTTCAGTTTTGGTACAGAGTATCTCAAGTGTAACATTCCCGGTGAATTCTTTTCGGAAGGCTCCTTTGTTGTTTCAAAATGGGCCGATGTGGGAGAAATGGTAAAGGGGAGTTTTTCAGGTACCGTGTATAGTCGTAATCCGCCAGGCACCAGTTGTCCGAATGAACCGGAGAAACATACTTTCAGTGGAATTTTCCACGGACTCCGACAATATTAATTTCGGTTCTGTATGACAGTTAAACATGTTACAGGTGGAGGATCCATTGTACTGTTCTGGTTGCTTTTTCTTTCCTGCCATCGGAATCATTCCGAACCGTCGCAAGATGATAGTACTACTTACAAGTTGAAACATATTGCGATAGAAGCACTGCCCTCTCCCTATCTGCAATTTCTGTATCTACCCGATGGACGTATCACGGAGATCAGGCAGGAAGCCAATCTCTATCAATATCACCTGCAGTATAAAAATGGTCGGCTTGACTGCATGATCAATAAAGCCCATCTTGATTTTGATACACTGAAGTATCAGTATGCAGGAAATCGTGTTGTAAAAATCCAACGATCCAACGTTAGTATGGGTAAGCTGGAAGAGATATTGCTTCACTATGACCAGGCAGGAAGATTAACTGTTGTGGAATGGCTGAAACTGGCAACCGGACAAGTATTCAAAAAACTGGAAATGCAGTATGGACCAGGAGACAATATGAATGCTTACGATGAATACTACCTTCAGGAAGATATCCTGGTGAAAACTGGCAGCCATGAATTTTCAGGATTTGATGAGAAAATCAATGTAGCAGCCAACCTGATGCTAAAAGATATTCATTATTTACAAGTGCCGGGAATCCGGTTACAGAAAAACAATCCGTCGGAAGAAAAAATCATTGGCAGGTTCACTGACTGGGACATAAATTTCAGGTATGCGTACCAGGATTCCTTACCCATTTCAAAATTATCTACTATGACAATAACCCGGGGCGATGGAATGGGACGCAGTATTACCAGTTTAACAGAATATGCGTATTATTGAGCCAGACTATATCAATGACCGAGATAGAAATAGTATATCCAAAAACGATTGCTGAGTGGAGAAGATGGCTGGCAAAACACCACCTTTCCAAACAAGCCGTTTGGGTTGCATTTTATTCCAAAAAATCTCAAAAGCCATCCCTGACCTGGAGCGAAGCAGTAGATGTAGCGTTATGCTTTGGCTGGATCGATAGTAAAAAAATAAAAATAGACGAAGAACGCTCTCACCAGTTCTTCAGTAAAAGGAAA
This sequence comes from Flavihumibacter fluminis, assembly GCF_021491375.1. Lineage (GTDB taxonomy): Bacteria > Bacteroidota > Bacteroidia > Chitinophagales > Chitinophagaceae > Flavihumibacter > Flavihumibacter fluminis. Next base: position 221,312 of record NZ_JAKEVY010000002.1, on the reverse strand, counting down.
CCTAAAAGCAACTGGTCAAAAATTAACAAGGAAAAAGTAGATCGGCTTATTGAAGCGGGACTAATGGCAGAAGCAGGATTGAACAGTATAGCAATTGCCAAAGAAAACGGTTCCTGGAATAATTTGGATGCCGTGGAAGAACTGGTGATTCCGGATGATTTGGAAAAAGCCTTTAAAAAATACAAGGGTTCAAAAGACTATTTCATGAGCCTGAGTAAATCCATCAAAAAAATGATCCTGTATTGGGTGGTTTCTGCCAAACGCCCCGAAACCCGCACCAACCGCATCAACCAGGTGGCCGAACTAGCCGGCCAGCAAAAAAAACCGCAGCAATTTTAGTTATCTTGTAGGCATGAAACTTCCGATACGCTGGGCCATTTGCTTGCTATTACTCTCCCACTACAGTTTTGCACAACAGGATTATTATGTTGCCATCCAGGGTGATGATCGCAACAACGGCAGCTTAGAAAAACCTTTTAAATCAGTGCACCGGGCCCTGCAGCAGGTGGCAAAAGCAAAGGGTTCAAGTGTTCGGATTTTTCTTCGCAAGGGAACTTATTATCTGGATCGTACGCTGGAGATTACTCCGGCACTGTTGAATCAGAAACAACTGGAAATAACAGCTTATGAAACTGAAAAAGTTACGCTAAGCGGAGCAGTTCCCATCACCACAACATGGAAATCATACAACGAAAGGATTCAGCAGGCCTTTATTGGAAAAGGACTTCCAATGGACCAACTGTTCTGCAATGGAAAATTGCTACAACTTGCGCGCTATCCGAATTATGATAGCAGTGCCCGGGTTTTTAATGGTACGGCTGCTGATGCGTTAGCCGTTAACCGTATTCGCAGTTGGAAAAATCCGACCGGAGCTTTTGTTCACGCCTTGCACCAGGGAGAATGGGGCGGCTTTCATTATCGGATTACAGGAAAGCTCAATGACAGCCTGCTCCTGGAAGGTGGCTGGCAAAATAACCGTCCGGCTCCCCTGCACGCGGAATACCGCTTTGTAGAAAATATAGTTGAAGAACTCGATGCACCCGGGGAATGGTATTATGATAAAGTTACCGGTATACTCTATTTGTATCCGCCATCGGGTGTTCAGTTGGAAACAGTCCAATTGGAGCGGGCTGCCCTGGATGAACTAATATATCTCAAGGGGAGCAGACAGCAACCAGTGAAAAATGTTATTGTAAGAGGAATTGATTTTAAAGGCACCAACCGCACCTTCATGAAAACTCGTGAGCCCTTATTACGAAGCGATTGGACGATTTACAGAGGGGGTGCCATATTAATTGAAGGAGCTGAACAGATTAAGATTCAGCATTGCAGTTTCTCCATACTTGGCGGCCATGCCCTATTTGTAAGTCGCTATAACAGGGAGATCAATATTGAAAACAATCAGATCCATCATATTGGTGGAAATGCTATTGCTTTTGTAGGTGATCCGGATGCCGTACGTTCCCCTGCTTTCCGATATGAGGAGGCGGTAGCACTGGATACAATGGATTTTACACCCGGACCAAAAACAGACAATTATCCGGCGTTCTGCAGGGCTTATGGTAACCTGATTCATTCCATCGGACAGGTGGAGAAGCAGGTAGCGGGCGTGCAGATCAGTATGGCGATGGATATTAAGGTAGAACACAATACCATTTATAAAACACCAAGGGCAGGTATCAATATCGGAGATGGTTGCTGGGGTGGCCATACGATAGCGTATAATGATGTTTTTCAAACCGTGTTGGAAACCGGAGATCATGGTGCGTTTAATTCCTGGGGTCGCGACCGCTACTGGGTTCCGGGCATAGAAGCTGTGGATGAAAGAGTAAGAGCCAGACCTGATTTTCCTTTTCTGGATATGGTCAAACCAATAACGTTGAACAATAACCGCTTTCATTGTGAGCATGGTTGGGATATCGACCTGGATGATGGCAGCAGTCGCTACCGGATCACCAATAACCTATGTCTGAATGGGGGCTTAAAACTTAGAGAAGGATATGACCGAATCGTGAAGAATAATATCCTCGTCAACAATACCTTTCATCCGCATGTATGGTATGAAAAAAGTGGAGATGTTTTCACGCAAAATATTGTGACCAGCACCTATGCACCGATCCGGGTGAGGAATTGGGGAACGCAGGTTGACAGTAATTATTTTATTCAACCAGGTGCGCTGGATGCTGCGAAGGAGAATAAAACGGATCAACATAGTTTAACCGGTAATCCGTTATTTGTGAACGATAACCTTGGCGATTACCGTATTCAACCGAATTCGGAAGCGGTTGCTATTGGCTTTGAGAATATTTCGATAGAATTTGGAGTAACAGACCCTTTGCTCCGGCAACTGGCAGCTTCACCACCACAAACAGGCATACGGATCTTGCAGGCTAAAGCGACAACGACACAAATAAAATGGTTAGGCGCCATCATCAAAAACATTGAAACACTGGGAGAGCAATCCGCCTCCGGCAGTCCGGATAAAAAAGGAGTATTGATTCTTAAGGTAGCTCCTGGCAGTCCGGCTGCCAAAAGCGGCTTGCAAGCAGGAGATATCATCCGTTCCGTCAATGAAACAAGCATTGAAGATGTGGATGCCTTCCTGGCGATAATTCAGTCAATTAATTGGCAGGGTACCGCAACAGCGATGGTCTTGCACAATCAACAGATAGTAAAACGTCAGTTGGTGTTGAAGTGAGGAAATGATTTACTATTGAATCTTCTCCATTTTCCCCTTTAGTTTTACTGTTCCTTTAATGGCCGGTTCCCCACCAGTCATGGAACCGGCGTCGATCAGGATGGAATGTTTGCCCTGGGACATTTCCGGTAATTCTTTTTCAATATTGATTTTGCGGATCAGACTTCCTTTGTCATTGTATAATTTCATTTCTTTGGAACTATCCCATACGAGCGTTTGTCCTTTTTTCATAGTAACAGGTACTGTAATTCTGAAAAAGTTGTCTATCTCCAATTCAATATTGCCGACCTCCGCATCGTCTTCACCTGCAATCAGCAACTGCAATTGTATTTTCTGAGATTCGCCGCTGTTGTTGAAGTCGAAACGAGTATGCGTAGGCTCTCCTGGCTGCAGGACTTTCTTAGGGTGATTAAATTTTACTTTATCAAAATGCGCCAGCGACCATTCTTTGTTAGTCAGTTTCCGAAGTTGAAAATCGTTGCCCGGGTTCTTTAATTCCAGGCGTTGCTCCGGATTAAAGATGCCCAGCTTCTTGGCTTCCTCCCACAATACAATCGTTTCAATAATCTTATCGATGTTTGGATTCTTTTTGAACGCATTGTGTCGAAGTACCAGGGCGTACCCTGCATTGTAACCGGCGGCAACTGACATCATCCATTCAACATCTTCCACCTGTGTATCGGCATTCACCAAAAACCAACCCAGCATATTGGGCATATAGTTGCGTTCAAAGAAAGGTTGCAACCTGAAACGATGTTCCGATTGACTTTCTCTGAAACTGGCGTACCAGGGTTCTCCCCAATTGATATAGCTGTTGTGATTCCAATAGAAATGATTGATAATACTGGAGCCATTCACCACTGTATGTTTTACGCTTTTCAGAAACTCATCGGCGAAATAATTTTCTGCATAATCACCGCGACCCGTATAACAGGCTCCTTCATGCCCATCAAAATCCATGTGAGATACACCGGTCTCATTGAAAAAGGCAGCCATGTTCTTTATCAACTGCTGCTGCATTTCCCAGTTAGGGAACATGGTTTTATACGGGAAGTCCATTAACTTTTTTACCTGCGCACCTTTTTGATGGGTAGCAGGTTTGGTGTTAAACGCTCCACGAATGCAGTTCGTCAGGGTGTATGGTTTTTCTTTAGAAACTTCCTGGTACCGAATGATCTCATTTCCAATTTGAATACTGTTCAGCGTTGATCCTTGTGCAAAATATTCATATCCCTCCACGACAATACTGGTGGCAGTTTCATCAATATCGGCGGACAAATTTGAAACGCCGGCTGCCATCAATCCGCTGTTAAGATTGGTTGTAACAAATGGATCATTAGTGGTGATGAAATTGGTGAGGGTATGCACACCCACCCGTATATTTTTACCTGATGCTTTCTCGACCATTTTTTTCATGCCCAAGCGGCCATTGGGAAATTGCTCTTTATTCAGATCGAAATGTCCCCAATTCACAAAAGGATGCTCCTGGTAGATGGAGTAAAAACCAAGGCGTTCTGTCAGTGAAAGTAAATCATCAAAGTTCTCTTCTGTAAAATCAGTAATCAGATAAGGGCGGCCGGTAGTTCTGGAAGCCCGGGTCCATGCTCCGTCAATCACCGGGAAGGGAAGCCCTTCTGCCTTGTTGATGCGCCCTATGGTTGCCAGGGCGTTTGCAGGCGCAGTGCCGAAAATGGCGATTGCGCTACCTTCCAGTTGATAGTCTTTAAGCCCGGGTACCGGACAGTTTTTGTGGTGGTTCCAAACTGTAATAACTCTATCCAGCGATTGATTAATCGCGAAAGCCTGCATGGCCGAACCAAATTCCTCTGCACTTGCAGCGCTACCAGCAATGGAGGCGGATGGAGAAGTTACACCTTCCTGATTCGTCAATTTCCCACCGATTGTTTTGGCATTGAGGGACCTCATGCCGATAGCGAAATTCTTGTTGCGAACAACTCCAACCACTTCACCGATGGTATCTTTTATAGTAGTAGTGAATGGTCCCCATAAAATGGCATCAATCTTTTCTTTTGCGGCAACTTTAGTGAGTTCAAACTTGATGTAATCGGCGGTTTCTTTAGCAGTAACCTGCAATTCAATCCCGTTACCATAACTAAGCGCAATAACCTTACCACGCACCTTTACTGTTTGTGGGTTCATTTCCTGATTGGCGCTTTTAATACGGAGTAGTTGTCCCGAGTGCCCATTGGGAACAAAGTTCATACTACTGCCGGCGTCCACCATTTTGATAATTTCCCCTTTTGGACTAATCTCCATGGAGAAGCTCTTTGTTTTTAAGGTAAGTTGAGCAGAGATAGTGGTAGTAAGAACTGATCCGATTAAAAACAGCAAGAGGCGCTTATTCATGTTCGTTGTATTTGGTAAAAAGCAATCAATAATATGTCCCGGTTAGTGGACCAGCAACACCCGGGAGGAGTTACCCTTAGCAATCCAGCAGAGGGCTCCTGTAAATTATAGCTTTCTAAACCTATACCGTATCGTTTGATAAAATCGAATTAAAATAAAGCAAAATAGGAGGTATGTCCACTGGCGGGGGGGTATAAAATATCTAGTATTGACTTATATAGTAAAATACATTTTGTTTTTCAAAGGCAGTCAATTTTACTCCCAAGTCTGTTTGCATCATACTATCCAAAAACAGTTCAAAGCGGGAATCTCCTGTTTTGATTACTTTTTCAAATTCATCCTGATAAATCATTTTAAATCCTGGATACATATGGAAATAAGAATTATAAATATAATCTCCCGCTCTATTTTTCAATTTAGGATCCTGGTATTCCTGATCCATCCAAAAACGTTCCTGCCGTCCACCAATATTCTCTTCTACACTTAACAACTTGTTAGTTTCAGAAGAATAATAGTAGCAAATGCTATCTGACTTCGATAAACGCTCAACAACCACATAATTTAGATCCTCGTAAATTATAGAACCTGAACGATTCAAAGAATGAATAGCTTGTACTACCTCATCACCAAGGAAAAATGAAAATCCGGTAGCACAATTATTAGATTCAGTTAAAACACATTTTTGCACTGGAAATATGCCGATACCTGAAATCAGGACCGCATCTTTCGCATTTGTATCAAGCGCATAAGATTGTAGAGAAAAGATAAAAATCACCCATGAAAGTAATAAGCATAACCAGCCTGATTTACTGCTACGCATACATACTATACTAAATATAGGTAGCAGTGCTAATGAAAATACAAAAAGATAATGATGCCTGATTAAGATTACATTTACAGTTGCACTTTGGCCGGATAATAAAAATTTTACAAAATCCTCACTCAATAAGCTTAATGAGGCGATTAAACAAATAAGAAGAATCAAAATAAACTTCAGAAATTTCGGCATAGGCGATTCATTTCACAATAGCATAAACAATTTCCGAATCACTTATTTAAAGAGATCTTCTATTAAAGCCTCCCTACTCATATCGAAATGTGTTGTAATATTAGCCAATATAGCTGATAAAGTTCCGATCTTAATAGGGTTATGATGAGGAATTCTCAATGAATTTTCATGCAGCAATAACTTCTTCACGAACTATATGTAGGCGAAGAATTCTTTTTTTTGAATCATCGAAATGACAATGTACTGCATCAATTATGGATGCCTTCAACAATTCAAGGGTATCACCCTGGGTATAAATGGACACACCGACTCCTTTGGCGGTATAGCCACCTTCAGGACTTTCTTCCACCATAAAAATCAATTCTTCCATTCAACTTAGGTTTGAATCAAATTTAACTCTATTCATAAGTTTATCCAAATGCGGGAAAAAAGATTAAGAATTTGATTATGATCAATCTGATCTAAATAAAAAAAAGCCCTGCAAAAACAGGGCTTTTTTTTGTGGAGAATACCGGAGTCGAACCGGTGACCTCTTGCATGCCATGCAAGCGCTCTAGCCAGCTGAGCTAATTCCCCTCGTGATAAGAACTTCCCTTTGCGGGAGTGCAAATATAGAGTGCCCGCTAACATTCAGCAAAAAAATCTGGGAGGGTGCAGGCAAATAAAAAACCGACCCGGAATTGATTCCGGATCGGTCCTGTATATAGGGAGCCTTAACCTTATTTCTGCTTGATCAGCTCTACGTTTACAGCCAGTTTCACGTCATCAGATACCACAACCCCACCCGCTTCGGTTACGGCGCTCCAGGTGAGTCCGAAATCCTGGCGGTTGATCTTGCCAGTCAGTTCAAAACCAGCAACAGTATTACCATAAAAATCATTCTGAATACCACCGAACTCTGCTTTCAGGGTAACCGGTTTGGTCGTGCCGCGAATGGTCAGATCTCCGGTCAGTTCATAATCTGATCCTGAAACCTGCTTCAGAGAAGTTGACTTGAAGCTCAGCTCCGGATGACCAGCCGCATCAAAGAAATCGGCTGATTTCAGGTGACCATCCCGCTGCTCATTACCTGTTGAAATACTGTCGATTTTGGCTGAAAAGCGCACCTGCGCATCACTGAAATCATCTTTCTCAGCTTCTACAGTAGCATCAAACTCATTGAACTTTCCAGATACGGTGGAGATTACCAGGTGTTTCACCTTAAAAGTGATCTCAGAGTGACTTGCGTCAATTTTCCATGTTGCCATGATATTAATTTGTTTAGTTGTTTACGAATAATAATTAATTAGAATACAAAGTTAATGTTACAACATTAATCAACCAAACAAAAAATCCGGATTACTCCGGATTTTGCTATTCTTTCACTTTTTTCGTGTTTTGGTACTTTTAGTGTCTGAATTGGGTTGAGATTCAGCTTTTGATATTCCTTGTTTCACCATCCCTACCTTTCACCCTCTTTCACTTTTCACCTTTCACCTTTCACTTCCTCAGTCTCCCCAAACCTGGTCCTCACCCTTCAGCCATCTCTTCACCAGCTCCGTTGTAATCGACTTCGGACGCTCCAGCGGGAAGCCTAAGAGGCGATCCCAGATCAGGCTGGCCATTACGCCCAAGGCGCGGCTCACACCAAACATCACGGTATAGAACTCGTATTCTTTCAGTCCATAGTGCACCAGCAGGGCACCGGAATGCGCATCCACATTGGGCCAGGGGTTTTTCACCTTACCCAGGGACTGCAAAATCGGGGGAACTGTTTCGTAAATATTCCAGACCGTCTGACAGAGAGCATCATCCGGCATGTGTTTTTTTCCAAATTCCATCTGCGCTTCAAAACGGGGATCGGTTTTCCGCAGTACCGCATGGCCATAACCAGGTACTACTTTTCCGGAGGACAGGGTATCCTGTACATACTGGGCAATCTGCTCCTTAGACGGACGATCAGTACCCAGGGATTCCTGCATTTCAAAAATCCACTTGATCACTTCCTGGTTCGCCAGTCCGTGTAATGGGCCTGCAAGTCCGTTCATACCCGCCGCAAAACTCAGGTAAGGATCACTGAGGGCAGATCCAACCAGGTGCGTAGTATGGGCAGATACGTTGCCGCCTTCATGGTCGGCATGAATGGTCATGTAAAGCCGCATCAGCTCTTTGAAACCCTCATCCTGATAGCCCAGCATGTGCGCGAAATTGCCCGACCAGTCGAGCAGTCCGTTTGGTTGGATATGTTCATTGTTCTTATACTTACGGCGATACACATAGGCAGCAATGCGGGGTAGCCTGGCAATCAGGTCCATGGCATCGTCGAATGTATGTTCCCAATAATCTTTTTTATTCATGCCTTTGGAATACTCCTTGGCAAAATTACTTTCTGTTTGCAGGGCCATCACCCCAACCACAAACATGGTCATCGGGTGGGTGCTCAGCGGGAGGGCATCAATCGTATTGAATACATGGGTAGGAACATGGGAACGACGCTGCCATTTGGCAGTCATTTCATTCATATCCTCTTCGGTAGGCAATTCATTGAAAAGCATCAGGTAAAACAAGCCTTCAGGCAGAGGTTCACTGCCGCCCTTGGCCTTGGGCAGTTTGGCCTGCAATTCCGGAATGGAATAACCCCGGAAGCGAATGCCTTCCTGTGAATCCAGCAAAGAGGTTTCTGTTACCAGGCCGGTGATACCACGCATACCCTGGTAAACCTGCGATAAGCTTACTTCTCCAATTACTTTATTTCCGTGTTCTTTCAGCAAGGATTTGACCTCAGCTGCCGCCGCGTCTCCCTTTTCTTTTAGTTTTTCTTTATAGCTTCCCATGAAGGAGATTTATAACCGTTAAAATTAGCTATTGTCGATGGTACAACAAATAAATAATGAACAGAGTTGTGTTAGAATCCGATTAAAAAGCGGTAAATAACAATTACTTAGGAGCTTTTCGATAGAGGTAGAAGGCCACGAAGAGGAAGAGCAGGTTGGGCAGCCAGGCAGCCAGAATGGGATGAAAATTCCCTTTGGTGGAAAACACTGTAGAGAATTTATCCATGATCACAAATGTGGCAGCCGATACGATTCCGAAAGCCAATTGCAGTCCGGATCCTCCCCTGGTTTTCCGGGCGGCTACAAATACCCCCATGAGGGTAAGGATAATTACAGACACCGGTGTGGCGAGTCGCCGCCAGAACTCTACTTTGTAGGTATTCAATCCCTCCGTACCGCGGGTTTGTTCGCGCTGGATGAATTCATACAATTCAAAAGAATTGAGTTTGTCTTTCAGGTATTCATCGCGCCGTAACTCATCCGGACGCATGTTCAGATCTACTTCCATATAAGGATGTTTCTGAACCGTTTCCTTCAGTCCATCGATCTTACGCTCAAATACATTTTCCGCCCGCCATTTTCTGGTGGCCGTATCCCAGCGAACATAATCTGACCGGATATTATATACCACCTGGTTGCCTTTGATTTTTTCCAGGAAAAAATTACTGGCGGATTTATTCAGGGTATCGTAATACTTCATGCCCACGAAAGTCACAGAGTCAGATCGGAAATAGAAATCTCTGCTTCCACCGGCACCAGAAGAATAGGTACTGTTCTTGTCAATATAGGTCAGCTTGAACCGGCTGTAGATTTCATTCGCGCGGGGAATCACCAGCGCATTGACCCAGAGCATAATGCCCCCCAATAAAAAAGCCCCAATCAGATAGGGTCGTAAAAATCTGCTGTAAGGAATACCCGTTGCCAGGATCGCCACGGTTTCTGAACGTGCCGCCATTTTGGAGGTAAAAAAAATCACCGCGATGAATACAATCAGGGGAAAGATCATCGAGATAATAAAAGGTACAAATCCGAAATAATACTGGGTTACAATGCCCATAAAGGGCAGTCCGGATTTCACAAAATCATCGGTCTTTTCACTGGTATCAATCACCACCGCAATAACCGTAATGGTGAGGATGGCGAACAGGAAGGTCACCATGAATTTTTTGAATATATACCAGTCGAGGATCTTCATGCCATGCCGATAAAAGCGCTCAAATCTAGTTGAAAATTGGTTAAGGGGATCACAACCTGGTTTTGAGTACCGGGATCATTTCATTCTTCCAGCTATTGAAATCACCGGCCAGTATATGCGCTCTTGCCTGTTTCACCAGCCAGAGATAAAAATTGAGGTTATGGACACTCGCAACTGTAAGCGCCAGGATCTCCTTCGCCTTCACCAGGTGGCGCATATAGGCTTTGGTATAATATTCACTGAAGGGGGAGCCGATGCCATCATCCAGCGGACTGAAATCTTTCTCCCATTTTTTATTGTCGATATTGATCACGCCCTTACTGGTGAACAGCATGGCATTGCGGCCATTGCGGGTAGGCATCACACAATCAAACATATCGATGCCCAGGGAAATATTCTCCAGGATATTCCAGGGTGTACCTACGCCCATCAGGTAACGGGGTTTATCCGCCGGCAGTATCTCACAACAATGCGCGGCGTGTTCGTACATCATTTCTTCCGGCTCCCCTACTGATAATCCGCCAATCGCATTGCCCACCGCCCCTTTGGAAGCCACATACTCACAGGAGGCCCGGCGCAAATCGGTATAGGTGCTGCCCTGCACAATCGGGAACAGGTTCTGGGTATGTCCATATTTATCGGGTGTTTCCGCCAGGCGTTTGAAACAGCGATCCAGCCAGCGATGGGTCAGGTCCATGGATTTTTTCGCATAGGCATAGTCGCTCGGATAAGGCGGACATTCATCAAAGGCCATAATAATATCGGCCCCGATTACGCGCTGGATATCCATCACCGACTCCGGCGTAAACAGATGGCGGCTGCCATCAATGTGACTTTGAAATAGGGCTCCTTCTTCTGTCAGCTTACGTTTACCCGCCAGTGAAAACACCTGGTACCCCCCACTATCGGTAAGGATCGGGCGATCCCAGCCCATGAATTTGTGCAAGCCCCCTGCTGCTTCCAGCACTTCCAGCCCGGGCCGCAGGTACAGGTGATAAGTATTCCCCAGAATGATCTGGGCATTGACATCTTCTTTCAACTGCTGCTGGCTCACGGCCTTCACGCTGCCCACCGTACCAACAGGCATGAATATGGGCGTTTCGATAGTGCCATGATCGGTTCTAAGGGTTCCCGCTCGGGCCTTAGAAGCCGCATCTTTTCCACAGAGTTCAAATGATAGTACTGCCATAAGGGGAGCAAAGGTAATTAATCTTAAATTCGCCGCCGGCATCTTAACCCAGACCAACCGTGGACGTTTATGGATTTTCAGCAGCTCAATCTTAATTGGGGTATGATCAGTCTTGTGCTGTTCAGCCTGGTCAGTTTACTACAACTACTCTATTACTGGGGCATATTCAGTCGCCTTGCGTTTTTCAAACCCAAAGAAAAAGAGCAATCCCAAACCCATCCGGTATCGGTGATCATCTGCGCGCGCGATGAAGCCGGTAACCTGGCGCGCAACCTGCCCGGTGTGCTGTTTCAACAATATCCGTCGAGCCATGAACTGATTGTGGTAAATCACAACAGCCAGGATGATACCCGCTATTTGCTGGAAGAATTCAAGAAGACCTTCAAAGGCCTGCAGATTGTGAACCTGGAGCATGAGGCCAAGGGCATACCCGGAAAAAAATATCCGCTCTCCATCGGTATCAAAGAAGCAGATCATGAAATCCTGTTACTGACCGATGCAGATTGTGTACCTGCCTCCGAGCACTGGTTGTATAAAATGCAGAATGCCTATGAACCGGGCATAGATGTGGTATTGGGATATGGTGCCTATAATAAAAAACCCGGCTTATTAAATAAACTGATCCGCTTTGAAACCTATCATACCGCGCTGCAGTATTTATCATACGCCCTGGCAGGAGTTCCGTATATGGGCGTAGGAAGAAATCTATCCTATAAGCGCGAATTATTTATCAATAACAAAGGGTTCTCTTCCATTAATCATTTGCCTGGCGGCGATGACGACCTCTTCATCAATAAAGTGGCTCATAAAGGCAACACTACGGTGGTGCTGGACCCTGAAGCTTTTACGTTATCGGAGGCGAAGAAATCCTTTGGCGACTGGTTCCGGCAGAAGCAACGGCATTATTCTACCGGTAAATTTTATAAAGGGAAAATCAAATTTTTACTCGGAACCTATTCACTGAGTTTGTTTTTATACTATCCTCTGTTTATAGCAGCATTACTCTTCGCTGACTGGAGAATAGTACTCGGAATTTTTGGGTTGCGGTTTATCTCGCAGGGGATCATTCAATACAAGACCATGCAAAAGCTGGGAGAGAAAGATCTCTTTGGCTGGTGGTGGTTACTGGATATCTGGATGTTCCTGTATTATTGCATCTTTGCACCAGCAATATGGAAAAAAGCCCGTCCAAACTGGACCTGATAACTGAATTCTTTGCAGATTTCACCCCGCGGCAACTGGAACAACTGGCTGCGCTGGATGAACTGTACCGCGATTGGAACAGCAAGATCAATGTGATATCAAGAAAGGACATTGATCACCTGTATGAGAATCATGTGCTGCATTCCCTGGCAATTGCTGCGGCTTTTGAATTTCCTTCAGGTGCCAAAGTGCTGGATATTGGCACTGGTGGTGGTTTTCCTGGCATTCCTCTCGCCATCTATTTTCCGGAGGTGGAATTTCTGTTGGCAGACAGCATCAATAAAAAACTGACTGTGGTGAAGGAAGTGGCCGCCGCAATAGGCCTGACCAATGTAACCACCCGCCATACCAGGGTCGAAGATATCAAGGATCGTAAATTTGATTATGTGGTTTCCAGGGCGGTAGCTCCTTTAAAAGACTTATGGCAATGGGCCAAACCGGTGCTGAATAAACGTCCGTCTGAGGGAAATTTTCCTGCCAGCGGGCTGATCTGTTTAAAAGGAGGTGACCTGGGACAGGAGATATCTGAATCCCGCCTGCGGCCCCGGGTGATGGAAATCTATGAGCTGTTTCCACTTGACTACTACCGGGAAAAATACCTTTTGTACGTTCACCGATAAATTGTATACTACCACAAAGTAGTATTGAATAGGAGCGAAATTTCCTAGACCTTTGACCGATGGCAATTACTGTTTGTATTGTGGATGATACCAATGACATCCGGCATGCATTGGAAGAAATTGTGCGGCTATCTGACGAATATGAATTGTTAGGCAGTTTTGCAAGTGGGGAATCCGCATTGGAGAAAATCCCCATCCTGAAACCCAATGTGGTGTTGATGGATATCAACCTGGGAGGAATCAGTGGCATTGAGTGTGTGCGGCAATTAAAGCCATCCAACCCCGATGTACTCTTCATGATGTGTACGGTGTATGAGGAGGATGAAAAAATCTTCGAAGCCCTGAGTGCCGGGGCAAATGGATACATTCTGAAAAAGACCTCTCCTATTAAATTGCTGGAATCCATCCGAGAACTCAGTGAAGGCGGTGCTCCCATGAGTAGCCAGATCGCCCGGAAAGTTGTTACTGCTTTTCAGAACCGGGGACCAGTCCAGGAAAACCTGGTGGGAGGCAATGATGCCAAATTGGGAGTATTATCAAACAGAGAAAAAGAAATCCTTGAATTGCTGGCAAAAGGCCTGCTGTATAAAGAAATTTCCGCGCAACTCTTTATCAGTCAGGAGACTGTGCGTAAACACGTGTATCATATTTACGAAAAACTGCATGTTAACAACCGGGTAGAAGCAGTCAATAAGTTCTTCGGGAGGTAGGCAAAATACCCAGTTTGTGGTATAGGACAGGAATTAGGTTAGTCTATTTTTGTTCTTCGAGAAGGGATGCCTCAAATAACGTTAATCATTAGCCTTACCTTACCTCCTCAACCACTCGAAACACCTTATGCTGTCCACAATAATTAAAGCCGTCGCAGTGCAACGGCTTTAATAAAGGGACTTTTCTTTTTTGGTGTATTTACCAGTTCAATTCCAATTTATTATCTCTCGGGTTCACATCCGCCATACGTCCGGATGGATCAATTTCAACGGATTTAATATCCTGCAGTTTTCTGTTGGTACTGATCTGGAAAGTAGGATGTGTCCATTTCCAGGCATCATACACTTTGCGGGTGATGGAAGGATCTTCCACTGGTTTGGCACCAAACATCAGGTACATAGGTACATAGTGTAATTCTTTGGTGCCATCGCGGAACGTGATCACCACATCAATTGGCATTGGCATTTTACCTGTTCTCTTCAGGCGGATATTGGTAGTACCTGCCTGCTCAAACAAACTGTCGATGCCATAATCAATCGTTTTGGTGGTGTTCACCCAGTATTCCTGGTACCAGTCGAGTTCAATACCTGATCTTTTCTCTGCCACCCGAATGAAATCATGCACATTGGGATGTTTGAATTTCCACTGGTTATAATAATCCAGCAGGATCTGATCGCGCACTGCTGCGCCAACTATATAACCCAGTTGCTCCAGGAATACTTCGCCTTTGGAATAAGACGCAATACTGTACGCAAAATTGGTTTCGAAATGATCAGAGTGCGTAGTCATGGGTTCTTCGAGACCACTTTTCACCAGGGCAAAATAGCTTTGATAAGAGCCGGCATGCGGACTTTCTTTCATAGCAGGATCCACAATCGAACGCTTGGGGCCTGTGCTTACACCTGCAGAAGTGATGGCTGCTTTGTCTTTATCCAGGGTCTGGTAATATTCAGTCACCAGGCTTTCACCAAAGGAGGTGAACCCTTCATCCATCCAGGCGTACTTGCTTTCATTGGTGCCGAGGATCATCTGGTACCAGCTGTGCATCCATTCGTGGAAGGCAGTACCGAGGCTTGGTCCGGCCAGGAGCGTGGACATGGGATATTCCATACCACCATCACCCCCATGGATAAACGAATATTGCTTATAAGGATACTTTCCGAATTTGCTTTCAATGAAAGGCAGTACAGCTACAGCAGCATCCGCCACTTTGGTCCAGGCTGCATCATTGGCTGCATCATTCGGTTTGTCATTATATAATACGTGAATAGTTGGACCATTCGGAACCTGGCGAACTACATGTTTGTATTCCGGGTCAGCTGCCCACATGAAATCGTGCACATTGGGAGCAGTGAAATGCCAGGTGAGTTTAGGTGTGTTGGGCACAACAGGTTTGGTGCCCGGAGCCTCGTATCCATATCCGATTGCCTGTGCATTTTGCAGGTAACCGGTACCGCCGAGGATATAGTTACGATCGATGCTGATCTTCACATCAAAATCACCCCAAACGCCATAGAATTCTCGGGCGATATATGGGTTGGGATGCCATCCTTCATAATCGTACTCTGCCAGTTTGGGATACCACTGCGACATGGAATACCGTACACCGGTGTTGGGGTTGTCTCTGCCAGCGCGACGAACCTGCAGGGGAACCTGGGCTTCGAAATCCATATTCAAAACCACTTTGGTTTTGGGCAGGATGGGTTTGGTGAGAGTCACTTCCAGGATGGTTTCCTGCTCTTTAAAAGGCTGGTCAACACCATTCATTTTAAGAGATTTCACCCGCTGGTAACCAATTTCATCTGGTTTCAGGTTGGCAATTCGATCGCGTACCCGGGGATCCCAGTCGGCGCGGTTTCCAATTCTGTTTTTACCCAGCTCCTGGCTTCTCACATCCATCATACTGTTTGGCTGAAAAGCATTCCAGTATAGATGGTAGTAAATCTTTTTGAGGGTGTCAGGAGAATTGTTGGTGTAGGTCAAAACCTGCTTGCCGGTGAAGCGGTTGGTCTTGACATCCATATCGATGGTCATTTTGTAGTCGGCCTCCTGTTGCCAGCGACTATGCTGGGCCGTTAGAGAGGAGTTGACTACCACTAAACAGATAAGTAACCAGGACAAATGTTTTTTCATATGCGCGTGTTGATAAGCTGAAACGGTAAATTTCAGAAAAAATGCCAAGACTTAAGCGGGAGCTTTGGAAATCTTAGAGAGTGAGTTTATCGCGCACCAGTCTGCCTTCTTTGGAGAAGGTCAGGTCGCGTTTATTCAAATCCGATTTGCTTACCAGCAGGCGGTACTCGGTTTTATCGCCGGGCTGGATGAGCTCAAAGTAGCCAACAATATCCCAGTCGGCATATTTGCTTTTATCAAGTCCCTCCATTACATCCTCCGGCAGCTCTTCCTGGGTGATTTCCTTTTGGGAACCGGTCCAGGTGCCATCGTTTTTAAAATAGGCTTCGTATTTATCGCCACCTAGCTGGAAGTATACTACAAAGTGGGAGAGTTTATCTTTCCATTCCACACTTTCCGCGTTCCGGTATTTGTATTTAAACGCATCCGTAACTACGGCAGGAATTTTACGGATCTGGGCATTTAAGGGCTGAGTGATCGCAATTCCGGTCAGAACAAGTAATCCAAACAGTACAGATCTCATATTGACGTTCATTGATAATATACAAATATCCTTAACCACATGATAAGGAAATCCTAAAAATCAGGCAGTTGTACCTTCAACTACCAGTACAATCTCCCCTTTTACCGGCTTGGTACCGAAATACTGTGCCAGTTCTGCAAGGCTGCCACGTTTTGTTTCTTCGAAGAGTTTGGTTAACTCCCTGGATACAGCAGCCTGACGATCAGGCCCCATATAGGTTTGCAGTTCTTCCAGGGTTTTCACCAGGCGCATGGGAGATTCATAAAAAACCATGGTGCGCTCTTCCGTGGCCAGTTTTTTGAGCAGGGTTTGTCTTCCTTTTTTAAGGGGAAGAAAACCTTCAAAGCAAAAGCGATTGATTGGCAGCCCACTGTTCACAAGGGCAGGCACAAAGGCAGTGGCGCCCGGGAGGGTTTCGACCTTCACATTGTTGCGGATGCATTCGCGCACCAGCAGGAAGGCCGGATCTGAGATGCCGGGAGTACCAGCATCTGTGAGCACAGCCATATTTTTTCCAGCCACCAGTTGATCCACGAGGTGTTGCAACACTTTGTGTTCATTGTGCTGGTGATAGGGAGTCAGCGGTTTTTGAATCTGAAAATGATTCAGCAGGCGGGCGCTGTTTCGGGTATCTTCTGCGAGGATAACATCCACCTCTTTCAGCACATCCAGTGCGCGGAGGGTGATATCCTGCAAATTGCCGATTGGCGATGGAACCAGATAAAGCATTACTGCACGCTTATCTCGAATTGCTCCATAACAGGGTTAGCCAATAATTTTTTAGCTGCCTGCTCAGCGATGGCGCGGGCTTCATCTGCAGAATTGGCTTCCACCTGGAGACTGATATTTTTTCCAATGCGTACATCCTGGATAGCGTTGAGGCCCAGATTTCCCAATCCGCCCATAACGGCTTTACCCTGGGGATCCAGCAACTCTTTCAAAGGCATTACTTTAACCTGAACTGCGAAAGTCATTCTGTTTTGTTTTTAAAGGCCAAAGATACAATAATATAAACGAGGAACACGACCGGCATGGCAGCCCATTTCAATAAGAGTGCTGCAAGAATGGCAACGATAATCACCAGGTATTTGGGCATGTTCTCTTTGAATCCAAAACTTTTGAATTTAAATGCCATAATGGGCAGCGTGCTAACCATCAGGTAGCTCACCAGGAAGATGATGGCATAGAGCACCCATTTATTCAGGAGGAGGTTACCAGCCCAGGCACTGCTATCATACCAGTATAAAAGGGGGAAGGATGCGATCAGTAATCCAACTGCGGGAACCGGAACACCTTTGAAACCGTAGGATTGTGTGGTATCGATGTTGAATCTGGCGAGGCGATAAGCTGCAGCGCAGGGCACGAGCACGGCTGGCAGGGTCCACCAGATAGAAGCATCTAAACCATTTACCTCTTTTGCCAGGCTGAGGCGAAGGAATTGATAGAGAATCAATCCGGGTGCAACACCGAAGCTTACTACATCAGCCAATGAGTCGAGTTGTTTGCCCATTTCAGAACTGGCTTTCAGCAAGCGGGCTACAAAGCCATCGAGAAAATCCACTACCGCAGCAATTGCGATAAAGAGAGAAGCCAGGTAGATTTTCTCCGGCATATCGAGCAGGTATTCACCAGCCGGACCATTCGCGATGATGATACCATTTTGCAGGATGGTAATAATAGCCAGGAATCCGAATACCAGGTTGAGCAGGGTAAAGAGGTTGGGAATTTGTTTCATGTTATCGGTTAGCGGTGGGCGTTAGTTTATTTGGATTTCATCAAACGTTCGATATCATCAGCAGTGATGGGGATATTGGCCATAAGGTCTTTATTCCCGGTGCGGGTGATCCAGAAATTATTTTCAATGCGTATTCCCATTTTTTCTTCTTCAATATAGATGCCGGGTTCAATGGTAAATACCATCCCTGCTTTAATAGGTTCAGTGCGGGTTCCGAGATCATGCACATCAAGACCAAGGTGATGAGAAATACCATGGTACAGGTATTTTCTGTACGCGCGGTTTTCAGGGTCTTCGTTTTTGACATCTTCTTTTTTCAGCAGGCCGATCTTGATGAATTGTTTGGTGGCTTCCTCTCCTACTTTATCGGTATACTGTAAAACAGTGATACCGGGCTTGAGAATGGACTTGGCATAGTTGTGCAAATGCAGACAGGCATTATACACTTCTTTCTGACGTTTGGTGAATTTACCATTCACAGGAATGGTGCGTGTAAGGTCTGCATTGTATCCACCATATTCAGCACCGAAATCCATCAGCAGGAGTTCACCGTCGAGGCATTCGCGGCTATTCTCTACATAGTGGAGGGTGCGGGCACGATCTCCACTTGCAATGATGCTGCCATAAGCCGGACCAACAGATCGGTTGCGCAGGAATTCATGGTAGATCTCTGCTTCGATTTCATATTCCATCACACCGGGCTTCACGAATCCGAGCAGGCGGCGGAAGGTTTTTTCGGTGATGTCGATTGCCTGTTGAATGACTGCAATTTCCTGGGGAGTTTTAATCGCCCTGAGTTCTTTCATGATGCGCGCCGAACGCTTGTAGTTGTGCAAGGGATAGCGACGCTTCATCTCTTCTGCATACCGATAATCACGAACCGGCACCAGGTTGGCCTTGCGATCATTTTCATTGGTGTTCAGGTAGATGGTATCAGCCAGGTGTATCATGGGTTGCAGCACCGCATCCAGGCTATCCAGCCAGATAATGCTTTTAATGCCGGAGATGGCAGTGGCCTCCTGTTTGCGCAGGCGGTGACCATCCCATTTTTCTTTCAATTCATTCGGACGAACCAGTACCAGTACCTCGCGCATAGCAGGGTCTGGGTGGAAAGGCGCCAGGAGCAGCATGGTATCTTCCTGCTGGATGCCGGTCAGCCAGTATAGGTCGGAGTTTTGCTTGAAGGGGTACAGGGCATCTCCATTCGTTGGCAGCTCATCATTGCTGTTGAAGATGGCAATGGACATGGGGTCCATAGCTTTGACAAAGCGTTTGCGGTTCTGTATAAAGATGTTGGAATCTAATGGGAGGTGTTTCATGTACTTAATTTTCAGGGCTCTAAAAATAAGCCTGATTTTATTTATGGGTCCAAAATTCTGCTTTTCTGTTAAAGATGGGGAGTTGTTCAGAATTTGTAAAATATAGGTAATCTCTAATACTAACAGTCGTTAGTTTGAATAAATCAACATTTAAACGTTTTTGTTTTTGATAATATTTAATGGAGGAGCCCTTTCATTAAACAAAACTATATGCGTACAACTGACACATTGTTATGCGAACTAAGGGTCAACTCTTAGATTTGTCCGCAGAAACGCTTGCTACATATGTCAGTACCTACCATCTTTTTCCCTGGTGATCAGCTGATTTCAATGGGACTCAAACTCAGCGACCAGGTGCATTACCAATCCGAGCCCGAAGAATTAGTTGAAGATACCCTGCGATTAGACCAGGGAATATTAAACGATACCGGTGCACTGGTGATTGAGACCGGGGAGTTTACAGGTCGTAGTCCAAAAGATAAATTCATTGTGCAGGATGAGATCAGTGAAGGAGCCGTTCACTGGAATGAGTTCAACCTGCCCATACATGAGGAATACTTTTTTGCAGTCAAAAAGCAGATCACGGATTATCTGAGTGAGCGTCCGGAGATCTGGGTAAGAGATGCATTTGCCTGTGCGGATCCGCGCTACCGCATGGCGATCCGGGTGGTGAATGAACATCCGGCGATCAATTTGTTTGCCTACAATATGTTCATTCGCCCCACTGAGGAAGAGCTGGAGAACTTTGAACCGGAATGGACGATTTTATCAGCTCCGGGACTGAAGCTGGATCCGGTTGTTTCCGGCACCCGTCAGCACAATGCTGCCATCATCTCCTTTAAGTACAAGACCGTTTTGATTGCTGGAACCGGCTATACCGGCGAAACCAAAAAAGGCATTTTCACGGTGCTGAATTTTATCCTGCCAAAAGACCATAATGTGCTGAGCATGCATTGCTCTGCGAATATGGGAGAGCAGGGCGATACTGCGTTGTTCTTTGGACTGAGTGGAACAGGAAAAACCACCCTGAGTGCAGATCCTGCCCGCCGGTTGATTGGTGATGATGAACATGGCTGGAGTGATACCACCATCTTCAATTTTGAGGGAGGCTGTTATGCCAAATGTATCAACCTGAGTGAGGAGAAAGAACCCCAGATATTCAGTGCTATCCGTCCGGGTGCACTGGTAGAAAATACCCGTTTTTATCCTGGTACCCGCACCATCAATTTTGATGATGGATCGATCACTGAAAACACCCGTGTTTCCTATCCGCTGGATTATATCAGCAATGCGCTGGAGCCATCTGTTGGTCCGGCTCCAAAGAATATTTTCTTTTTGACCTGTGATGCTTATGGGGTATTGCCTCCTATATCGCGACTGAGTCCGGAGCAGGCCATGTACCAGTTTATTTCTGGTTATACTGCCAAGGTAGCCGGAACAGAAGCAGGCGTAACAGAACCTAAAGCTACTTTCAGTGCCTGCTTTGGAGCCCCCTTTATTCCGCTGCACCCTGCCTTATATGCAGAGATGCTGGGAGAAAAGTTGCGGTCCGGAGAAGTGAATGTGTGGATGGTGAATACAGGCTGGACAGGTGGTCCGTATGGAATAGGCAACCGCATCAAGCTGGGTTATACCCGGGCGATGATTTCAGCTGCTTTAGATGGCAGCCTGGATGCTGTGGAAACAGTAGTGCATCCGGTATTTGGTATGAAGATGCCGGTTCGTTGTGCAGGAGTACCTTCCGAGCTGCTGGATCCCCGCAAGACCTGGGCTGATCCTGCTGCTTATGATGAAAAGGCAGAGGAACTGGCGAAACGATTTATCAACAACTTTAAAAAATACGAAGCAGGTACACCGGCCTCCATCCTGGCAGCCGGACCCAAACTGCGCTTCTAACAATTTTCGGTCTCAACGTTGCTTGCAGTCCGCCCTGGTCCCAGGGCGGTTTTTTTTAGATTTAACGCTTTGCTAGAAGCTAAGAGCTTTCAAATTGCGTTATTTTGGAAAAACACTGAGGAAAATGGTTTGGGCAATTTTGATGAATCTTTTTTTGATCCTGCCGGCAAAGGAAAGTGAAGCTAAAGATGCAGATTCTATCAACTGGAGGAACCGGAGAACACTGACCTGGTCTGATTTTAAAGCAGCGCCTGTACAAACAGCTCCCAATGCGGCGTTGACCAGCACATCGATCCTGATAAATTACCGGTATAATGATGAATCACTTCAGTTCAATCTGATTTGTGTGTTTTATCCGCATAAATCCTGGACCAAGGTGAAGACCAATCATATACTGGCACATGAACAGGGGCATTTTGATATCAGCCAACTATTTACCCGGAAACTGTACAAGGAATTGAAGGCTTATAAATTCAAGCCGGAGACAGTAGACAGAGATGTGCAGGAAATTTATCAGCGCATCACACAAGAGCAGGCTGACTATCAGAATTTGTATGATAAGGAAACCAATTTTTCCAGGAATGCAGCCGGACAAGAAAGCTGGTCGCAGCGCATAGAAAAGGAATTAAAAGAAACTGCTGCCTATGCGGATTACCCGGAACAATAGACTTTAATTTGAGCAGCTAATTGATGAACCTCACGCAATAACTGAGTAGCCTCCGGGGATGCAATTTTTACCGGATATTCCAGCAGCTTCCTGCTCCAAAAACAGGCTTTTTTATACTCAGCCTTATTGTAATAAAATCGAATTAGCTGATACCTGGGATAAATAGCTGAAGGTACCATTGCAATCGCTCTTAGGTAAGCCGCTTCCGCCTCTTCCACTTTGCCTGCCTTCGAGTATACATCACCTAGATATATATAAAGCTGGTTGGATGCAAGCCTGGGTGCAGCACGTTCCAATTGTTCAATTGCTAATGCCGCTTCTCCTGCGATACAAGCTTCTGCTCCATAATTATAAAGAAAACCACCTCGGTTAGAAAGCCACCTTGCCGCTTTCTTATAGTTGGGCTGTGCAATTGAAAATCCTTCATATAGAGCCTGCACCGATGCCCGTTTCCAATACCATTCACCCAAAATTTGCCCGGATATATAAGGAAACACCAATATCAATTGCAGTATTGAAACAGTTTTACCAAATGAAACAGCACATCGTTTTATTACTTCATCCGGCTTCGAAGCTGCAGCAAGCAATACCAGCAATAGAAAACTAACTGGTGTAACATGAAAGGGATTTGAAAACAAAGAGGCAGTGAGTACAACAACAAAAGAGGCAGAAAATGCCGGTTCCTGAATCCTTATGAAGCGCCACCAGTGGACCACTATCAAAGACAGCAGGGAGGCTCCAACCAAACCATATTCCACCAGGATTTGCAGCGGCAAATTAAACGCCTCCAGCATATTGGTAGCCAACAATTCTCTTTCAATGGGCAAGTTGGCAGTTTGAAGAAACTCTGCCTGATAATGATTATATATTGCAACAAACCGATTAGGGCCAATACCTATCAGCCAGTTATCTTTCCAAATTTCTACACAAACTTGGTAAATAGTAATTCTACCTGTCAGGGAAGCTGATTTGGTAAAGAGAATTAACCAGGCTGCATAACTCATTAGAAGTAACAGACCGGCAATTATCCATGACCTGAAAAAAACATTTATTTTTCCTGCTAATAAAAAAATGATACCCACTACTCCACCTATAATAGCAGCTCTTGCCATAGATAAAAGAAGAAATCCTATTGCTGTAAGAAGTATAACTCCATAAAACAACTGAAGCAGTAAACTACCCCGGCAGAGCTTAAACTGTAAAATGATAACCGGAAGCATCATCGAAAGGAAATTGCCCCAATGACCTGAGTTAAAAAACTGAGCGGTAATTGTATTGTCTCCGCGAAAACTTTGTTGAAACGCAAAAACAACCTGGATCAAAACCGAAAAAACAGCAGCCCAGATTAAAAATTGGATTTTTGATTGCGCCTGTATCAGAAATAAAAAAATACCAAGCCCCGTAATACAACAAAGGAAGAGGCTGATACTATTAGAATCCTCTCTCCAGTAAACCGTACTGATAGAAAGAAATAAAATAAAAGGCAAAACGCTCAGCAAAAATCTATTCGAAACCGTAGCGCCTGCCCAGAAAAAATACAACCAACAAAAAAGTCCTGCAATCCACCATAAGTAGTAATCCAATTGAAAAATTCCCGATTGCATTCGAAGCTGGTAACCAGCAGGCAGTATCAGCAGCACAATACCAATCAGTGCAATGAGTAGATTTTCGAACCTGTTCCTGCATTCCATTTCCCATTCATTAATAAGCTACTCCATTCAAAAGCTCAGGTTCCTTTGTCGTAAAATAGATATGGCGCTATCCAGTATAAGATGATTCATGTCCTTTTTCACTTCAAATTCCAAAATATATTCTCTTTTGGGGTAGGGTTTGTTCTCCATGCTATTTTGCTGTTCATTAAATATTGCATGAACCCTATAAAGTCTGGCTTTTTGAATACTATCCAACTTGGGAGAAAGGGAAAAAGGGAGGTTCATGAAATCCTTGCTATAATTTAGGTAAAGTGAATCAAGGTCATCTTCTTGTTTGGCAGGATAAGCATACTGATCTGTAAACTTTCCATTAGAACCCCAACTTTCCCGATTGATGAACTGAAAACCGGATAAATCAATATCTTTTTTAAATGCCCGGTTTACCAACATGGTATCAACATTTACTTTTGAAAAGGCGGTTGAAGTATCCAGGTATTTCATATAAATTCCACTGTCCTTTCCCATTCTGTAAATGAAATAGTAATATTTTCTTCGTTCATTTTTTGCTTCTAAACCAACCATATCAAATTCAATAAACGGTATATGATACAAAACGGTATCTCGCCTGAACTGAATAAAAACAGTATCCTTTATAGGCTCATACCCGGATGGTCCGGGAATAAGGACAGGATACAGGACTCGCAGTTCCAGATCCACCGATGTTAGTCGTTTGGGTTTTGTTGCGCATCCGGAAAGAAGGAAGAAAAACACCAGCAGTTTCATAAGTGAAAACCTGCTGGTGGCAATACATGTTTTAATAATCAGCATATTGATGAATTAAGGAGTTGCTGGCCAAAATGCGCTGGCTGTATGACTTTTTTTAATCGGGCCAATAACTTTATCAAGCCCTCCGCAGCTACCGCAAACCGGTGTATAAACCATGGTATAAGTAACCTGCATACCTGCGTACAAAATATTCTTTGCACCCGCTGTAAAACTCGGAATACCGATATCATTTTCAACTTCAATAGTACCTGCAATCGAAAACCCTTCCACCCCCATTCTATCATGGACAAGGGATTCCCAAACCCATTTGGTAGGATTCATACTGACCAGCCTCAACATCCCCTTTTCATAAGAGTAAACACTCCAGGTCAGCCCCTGCAAAACTTTCCATTTCAGCAATACTTGTTTCCGTATCTGGTCATAATAAATTTCTCTTCTGCTAACTGTTTCAGCAACCACTCTTCCCTCTGAACTCAGATCCGATGCATCTTCTACACATTCATCTATACAGGCCTGTTTCGTATCCTCAGATGTACCATCCCCATAAGACGGATCCAGGTCTTTGGCTGTACACTCTTCCCATTGGGTCAGGATAGAATAGTCATCTACCTGGCCAGTTTGCTGGTCGTAATAGAAGCCAACCAGGTACCAGGTACTACAGGTTGAACAACTGGTAGACTGTGAAAAACTAGCCATCATCCTGCTTTTGGAGGCTGCACCAACTTTGATCCGAAGTTTATACTTACTGTCTTCCCAGTTTCCGTTTACCAACCTGCGACTCGTCTCATGCCTATAATCACGATCATAAAACAACAATTCGGCATTCACATTTTCGGTAATTTCAGCAGCAAGTTGATGCCGGTTTAAAAATCCTGCCTGTACCAATCGGATCAGATCAACTGAACTGCCGGGCTTCAACAATACTTCCACAATTGTGAGATCTCGAACTCCATCCGGATTAGTAAAAATAACAATCGCCCTCCCCCGCAAAAATTTCTTGTTGACAAATCCGGCTTCCAGTTCTTCAACCGGGGCAATTACCAAATCCCATCCCTGATCTGAAAAGCTTTTTGCCTGGTTCCATTCTACCGCTTTTTCCAGTTTTGTCATCCTTGAAAACAATCGCGCAACAGAGTCCTTCGTATTTGTCCATTTTTTTAGTTGCAGGAAATCTTTTTCCTTTTGAACTACTTCCTTTATGAACCATGACCTCGCTGACTGGATCTCTTTTCCTGCTTCCGGACTAATAATGGAATCTGTTTTTTTACAAGACACCTGAAACATACCGATTAACAAAAAAATCCAAATAAACAATCCAAGCAATTTTCGTTTCCGAATCAATAGCCGATGAACCCAGGCTTGCATATAATGAACTGCCGTTTTCTCCTGATTCATACTCTCCACTTTTCTCATACTGCACTTTTTTAAACTATGATATACATTTCTTTGGTTGCCGGCCAGCAACAGGCATCATGTATAATCTTCCCTACAGCGCCGTTTCACTTCCTGTACTAAAGTACACGTAAGCTAATTCCTGTGGAAGGGTGTTTTAACCCTATTTGAAAGCGTGATTCAGGACATAAAAAAACCGCCTGTTACAATCAGGCGGTCTTCAATACAATAGGGCAGCTTAAAACAACCCGTACAACTGGGCATCTACCTTGGTAATGATTTCACCAAGATCTTCTTCCTTTTCTGCAAATTTATTCTTGTCGACATCAATCACCAGAAGCGGACCTTCCTTATACCCTTCAATCCATTTGTTATAAAAATCATTGAGGCGCTTGAGGTAATCCAGGCGAATATTCTCTTCGTATTCTCTTCCTCTTTTTTGAATTTGTCCAACCAGTGTAGGAACCGAAGCCTGCAGGTAAATCAGCAGATCGGGTGGTTGCACCATTGATTTCAGTGTTTGGAAAAACTGGAAATAGTTTTCAAAATCACGCTTGCTCATCAACTGCATTTCGTGCAGGTTGGGCGCGAAAATATGTGCGTCTTCATAAATGGTACGATCCTGCACAACTGTTTCCGTTCCGCGATGAATTTCAAGGATCTGATTGATCCTGCTATTCAGGAAGTAGATCTGAAGATTGAAACTCCATCGCGGCATGTCTTCATAGAAATCGTTCAGGTAGGGATTATGATCCACATCTTCAAACTGTGGAATCCATTTATAGTGCTTACTCAAAAGCTCTGTCAGCGTGGTTTTACCGGCACCGATATTTCCTGCTACAGCAATATGTTTTGGTTTTTTTCCTTTCGCCATAAAATGTTTCCTGGATCTTTACCAGGGTGTTCAATATAGGAAATTAATAGTATTTCAGTCCGATTGCCTCTCTTACTTTTTCCATTGTAGCAGCTGCGCTGATGCGGGCCTTTTCAGCACCCATTTCCATAATGCGCTTGAGGTAAGCCTGATCCTGCCGGATGCTTTCAGCTTTTTCGCGGATTGGCGCCACAAACTGGATCATATCCTCAGCCAGTTGTTTTTTCATATCGCCATAGCGGATAGCAGCCTTGTTATAATCTTCTTCAAATTTCTGAATGGTATCGGGAGCGCTCACCAGCTTCATCAGCAGGAAAATATTCTCGATATAATCTGGCATCGGCATATTGGGTGCACTGGGCCCCGCATCCGTTTTAGCCTTCATGATCTTCTTTCGGATGAGGTCATCCGTATCCGACAGAAAGATGGTCGCATATTGATTCTCGCTCTTACTCATTTTGCCGGTACCATCCAGACTGGGTACTTTAATCAACGCTTCACCAAAGTTAAAGGCAAAGGGTTCAGGGAAAACTTCCCCATAGCGATGGTTGAACCGGTTGGCAAAATTCCGGCTCATTTCCAGGTGTTGTTCCTGGTCTTTTCCAACCGGAACCAGGCTGGCGCGATGCAGGAGGATATCAGCAGCCTGCAACACCGGGTAGGTAAGCAATCCCGCATTTACATTCTCAGGATGTTGGCGAACCTTATCTTTAAACGTAGTAGTTTTTTCCAGCTCTCCTTTATAAGCCAGCATATTGAGCAACAGGTAGAGTTCAGCTGTTTCATAGACATGGCTCTGGCAATAGAGGGCAACTTTTTCGGGATCGAGTCCGCAGGCGATGTTCTCTGCCAGCACTCTATGGACATTGGGCTTAAGTTCTTTTGTATCCGGATGGGTAGTCAGACTATGCAGGTCTGCCACCATAAAGTAACAGCTATATTCTTCCTGCATCCTTACATAGTTGCGGATGGCGCCAAAATAATTACCCAGGTGCAGGAATCCAGTGCTCCGGATTCCACTCATTACAATCCCTTTTTTTCCATTTTCCATAGCGCGGCGAAGATAAGAACCTTATTTTTGTTCATAGCATATGGAACTGACAAATGACATGATAAGGCAACTGGCTCAATTGAGCCGGCTTCACATCGAGGAGGCTGATCTGCCGCGACTGAAGGAAGACCTGGGAAAAATGATCCATTTTGTGGAAAAGCTGCAGGAGTTGGACACTACCGGGGTGGAGCCACTGCTACACATGACAGATAATGTGGATGTGTTAAGGCCGGATCAGCTCAGCCCTTCACTGGACCGTTCAACCGCTTTGGCCATTGCACCTGACGCAGATGATCAGTACATTTATGTTCCTAAAGTGATTAAAAAATAATATGAGTGAATCCATTATACATTTAGAAGGTATCCATAAGAGTTACTATATGGGTAAGCAGGCGATTCCGGTATTAAAAGGCATAACCCTGGATATTTTCCGGAACGATTATGTTGCCCTGATGGGTCCCTCAGGTTCCGGCAAAAGCACCCTGATGAATATATTAGGTTGCCTGGATTCACCTACTATGGGCAAATACATTTTGAATGGACAGGATGTTTCCAAAATGGAAGATGATGACCTGGCTACTGTTCGCAATAAAGAGATCGGGTTTGTATTTCAGCAGTTCAACCTGCTGCCCAGGCTTACCGCTGCAGAGAATGTAGCGTTGCCCCTGGTATATGCCGGTGTTCCCAAAAAGCAACGGATTGAGATGGCCCTCGAGGTACTGAATCGGGTTGGACTGGCAGACAGAAGCCACCACAAGCCAAATGAACTCAGTGGTGGTCAGTGCCAGCGGGTGGCAATCGCGCGAGCGTTGGTAAATAATCCCACATTGATACTGGCGGATGAACCGACCGGTAACCTGGATTCCAAAACCTCTGTGGAGATCATGGCGATCTTTGACAAAATTCAGGCAGGCGGCAATACCGTGATACTGGTAACGCACGAAGAAGACATCGCACAGCATGCCCACCGTATCGTACGCTTGCGGGATGGTCTTATTGAGACCGACCGGGTGAATGTGAGGCAGCCAGCCCCTGCAATGCACTAAACATTCTGCATAGTTTCTTGTTTCATAAGGGAGTAGAATAACATGGCGTTAAAAATTTATACCAAGACCGGGGATGCCGGGAACACTTCTCTTATTGGGGGAACCAAAGTGCCCAAGAGCCATATCCGTATTGATACCTATGGCACGGTGGATGAGCTGAACTCCTATATTGGGCTCTGCAATGATCAGTTGCAGGATGGCGAATCAAAGCATATGCTAAAGGAGATTCAGGACCGCTTGTTTACGATTGGATCTTCCCTGGCCTGTGATCCGGACCGGGAGCCGATGATGAAGATCCCCGATCTGAAAGAATCAGATGTGGTACTGCTGGAATCAGAAATCGACCGGATGAATGAAAAAGTGCCGCCGATGCGATCCTTCATTCTGCCTGGTGGCCATGTGGCTGTTTCTTCCCTGCATGTCGCGAGATGTATATGTCGCCGTGCGGAGCGTTTATGCGTAGAATTACAGCAAAGCGGTGGATTTGTAGACTCCCTGGTAATCAAGTACCTGAACAGGCTGAGTGATTATCTGTTTGTGTTGAGCAGGTATACGGGGCATTTGCTGGGGGTGGAGGAAGTGCCGTGGAAACCCAGAACGTGAAAGATGAAAAGTGAAAGGTGAAAGATAGTGAAAGGTGAAACGTCAGACGTGAGATGTCAGACGTGAGAAGTGAAAGGAATGGAGCAGCAAGCAATTTAACCGAGGGGAGTTAGGAAGTAAGAATTGGATAGTGATTTTATAATAAAAGTGGGTACCAGGGGTCTGGTGCCCACTTTTTTGTTTTGGGGTGAGACCTTATCCATGCTGTGAGCCAATTTCTCTATCTGTGAGCCAATTATGAGAATTCATGAGCCAATTAGAGGAGTTCATGAGCCAATTCTGACTGATTTTGAGCCAATTCTCGGTATAAATGAGCCAATCGAGGAGATTCATGAGCCAATTCTGCCGGCAAATTGGGTGGTTATGAAGAGGGCTGAATTCCAGTAGCAGTGGGACTTTCGGGAAAAAATGCATACGGCTCTATACTTGCCCCGGATCAATTTTATTTTGCTCATCCTACGTAATCCTACCTGATCCTACGTAATCCTACGTCTTTCATTTGACCCACCACCAGCCCAGAAGCACCCATGATCCGCTTCCGGCCCTTCCTCCATCTTCCTTTACTCCGTCTTCCATGCTTCCCGTCTCCTATGTTTCTTCTTCCATGCCTCCCTTGTCTCCTTTGTCTCCTTTCCTCCCTCTACCTTTCCTCCTTCTTCCATGCTAAACTATCTTCCCATCCTTCATATGCACTACCCGATCACTCATTTGGGCGAGTTCTTCATTATGGGTAACAATGAGAAAGGTTTGGTTGAGTTCTTTTCTCAGTTGAAAAAAGAGTTCGTGGAGGTCGCGGGCATTGGAGGAATCCAGGTTGCCGGTGGGTTCATCTGCAAATACGATCCGGGGGTTATTGATCAATGCCCTGGCAACCGCCACCCGCTGCTGTTCACCCCCGGAGAGGGCGGAAGGCTTATGATCAATCCGATGCCCTAATCCCAGGCGCTTTAAGAGGTCTTCCGCGCGGTTTTCTACTTCTTTTTTAGGCCGTTTAGCGATCCAGCCGGGGATACAGACATTCTCCAGGGAGTTGAACTCAGGTAGCAAGTGGTGAAATTGAAATACAAAACCGATATACTGGTTGCGAAAGGCAGATAACTGTCGGGCACCCATGCCAGTGACCTTGGTATGATGAAGCATCACCTCTCCCTGATCGGGCTGGTCGAGGGTACCGAGAATATGAAGCAGGCTGCTTTTACCGGCGCCGGAGGATCCTACAATGCTGACAATTTCACCTTCCTGTACCGTCAAATCCACCCCTTTTAACACTTCTACCGATCCATAGGCTTTATGAATATTTCTTGCTTCGAGCATGCAACTATATTGAAAAGATGAAAATCATACGTAAACGAATTGACAATATTAAGCGTTGTTAGTGAAAGGATTTGGAAATTTCATATTAACCCCTACATTTGCCGAAAATTTAAAACCTGTACCATGTTCTGGACACTAGAATTGGCATCCTATCTGGAAGACGCTCCCTGGCCAGCTACCAAAGATGAGCTGATCGATTATGCCATCCGTAGCGGGGCACCTATTGAGGTAGTGGAAAATCTGCAGGAACTGGAAGACGAAGGTGAAATATATGAGGGCATTGATGATATCTGGCCCGACTATCCCTCCCAGGAAGATTTCTTCTTCAACGAGGACGAATACTAGATTAGGAAACCTACAAATTATAAAAAGGCTGCGGAAATCCGCAGCCTTTTCATTTTATGTGAGATGTCAGACGTCAGACGTGAGATGTGAGACGTGAGATGTGAGACGTAAAAAAAGGGAAACTTAATGTTTCCCTTTTTCCGTTTATCGATCCCCTTTCTTCTCTCTTCCATTCCTCCGTCTTCCTTTCTTCCCTCTTCCATTCTCACATCTGACGTCTGACGTTTCACGTTCTTACTCCGCTCCCAGGCTGGTCATCACTTCCATACTCACCCCGGTAGTAGAATAACCACCATCATGGAAGAGATTCTGCATGGTCACCATACGCGTGAGGTCAGAGAACAGGGTTATGCAGTAGTTCGCGCAATCTTCGGCAGTGGCATTGCCAAGGGGGGCAATCGCGTTAGCATAATCGTAAAAATCACCAAACCCTTTGATACCTGTACCAGCAGTGGTTTTGGTGGGCGATTGGGAAACTGTATTGATCCGAACTTTTTTCTCTTTCCCATAGTGATAACCGAAACTGCGGGCGATGGATTCCAGCATCGCTTTGATATCTGCCATATCGGTGTAGAAAGGATAGGTTCTTTGTGCAGCCATGTAGGTCAGGGCCACCACACTTCCCCATTCATTGATGGCATCCAGCTTTTTGGCTGCTGCCAGCATTTTATGCAAGGACAGCGCAGAAACATCTATACCCTTCTGGAAATAATCGTAATTCAATTCTGTATAGGGAATATTCTTGCGAATATTCACACTCATGCCAATTGAATGTAGTAGGAAATCGATCTTTCCTCCCAGCACTTCCTGCGACTTGGTGAAGAGATTTTCCAGTTCTTCCATATTGGTAGCATCGGCCGGAATAATCTCAGAACCGGTTTTTTCTGCCAGTTTTTTGATCTCTCCCATACGCATCGCAATAGGTGCATTGGTCAAAACAATGGTTGCACCTTCCGCATGCGCTTTTTCTGCCACTTTCCAGGCAATCGAGTTTTCATCCAATGCTCCGGAAATAATGCCTCTTTTGCCTTTCAATAAATTATAGGCCATAATGAAAATTTAAGATTGAATAGTTATTTCGGAGCGAAAATAAGCAGTTACCGCAATTATTAGGCGTTCGCAATCAGTTCCTTTGCATTTTCTATGGCAATAGCTGATGGTTTATCCCCACCAATCATTTGCGCAATAGCTGTTATCCGCTCTGCCTGACTTAGCACTCTGATATTGGTCTGGATCGTTTTGCCGGCTTTTTCCTTATACACAAACAGATGACGATCTGCTTTTCCTGCAATCTGCGGCTGATGCGTGATACAGATTACCTGGCGGGTGGCTGCCAGTTCCTTCATGATCATACCTACCTGCATACTCGCTTCACCAGAAATGCCAGTATCAATCTCATCAAATATCATAGTGGGCAGGTTCACTTTTTTAGCAATGAGCGATTTGATACATAACATCAATCGGCTCAGTTCTCCCCCACTGGCTACTTTCCGGATGGAAGCAAACTGGTTACTCTTGTTGGCATCAAATAAAAAGTCGATGGCATCCATGCCGGTTGTACCAGGCTCAACTGTATCCATCTGCAGTTTCAGTCGCGCATTTGGCATTCCAACTCTTACCAGTAATTGATTCACCTGCTTTTCAATAACCGGGACTTGTTTTTTCCTTCCCTCGCTTATGCGTACGCCCAGGTTTTTCATTTCCTGCTCGGCAGTCGCGACCTGCTGCTGTAATAACCGGATTTTGTCATCCAGTTCTTCGATATTTCCAAGGCGTCCACTGAGTTCTTCGTGTAAGGCTACCAGTTGTTTTGTCTCCTGGAATCCATGCTTCTTGAGCAGTTTGTAACCCAGGTTCAATCGCTCTTCAATTTGTGAAATGCGTTCAGCATCATAACTCACTTTATCCCCCAGGCGATCTGCTTCTTCTGCAATATCATCGAGTTCTATCTGGGTTGCTGTGAGGCGTGCCTGCAGGTCTTTCAGTTCAGCAATCGCATCTGTAAAAGGAGCTACCTGTTGAGCCAGTTGCTTGATCGACTGCACAACCGGCTGCTCACTGTATTTCAGCTGTTGTGTAAGATTTGAAAGCGCGAGTTTGATACCTTCCGAACTGTTGAGCAGTTTGCTTTCTTCTTCCAATTCTTCTAGTTCATTATCCCTGAATGCAGCTTCCTCCAGTTCATTGAATAAGAACTGCAGATAATCCTGCTCTTTGGTGCTGTTCAGCTTTTGTTCCTCTATGGCAGCCAACTGCTTTTTGCAGGATTGCCAGTGCTGGTATTTCTGTTGGTATTGATGGATCAGCTCTTGGTTATTGGCCATTGCATCCACTACCATCATCTGAAAATCAGCTGAACCTAGTGAAAGTGTATCGAACTGGCGGTGCAAATCCACCAGCAGGGATGATAAATCCTGCAGTTGCGTAAGAGAGGCTGGAGTATCGTTTATAAAAGCGCGGGATTTCCCATTGGGACTGAGTTCGCGCCGGATGATGAGTTCTTCCTGGAGATCCAGTTCTTCATCTTCGAGAAACTTTCTGACTTCCTGTTTATCCGGCACAGCGAACACTCCTTCCACCACAGTTTTTTTCTCGCGGTTCAGGATCACACTGCTGTCTGCACGCTGACCTAAAATAAGGGAGAGTGCTCCCATTAAAATGGATTTACCGGCACCTGTTTCACCTGTAATAATCGTAAGACCTCCATCAAAGCGGATGTCCAGTTCATCTATGATAGCATAATTCCGGATTCTCAGTTCCTGCAACATACACTCAAATATGCCGGCAATTTAGGGAATAGTTGCCGCCGCTTCAATTGCCTCCAAAAAATTCCGTCAAAAAACGTCTCTCCCTCCTCAATGAGGTTGAATTTTTGGGATGGAGTGGCATAGGCGCGGTGGATTGGCTTTACTGAAATGGAGTGGCATTTCTTCAAGGACGTGATATTTCGTCGAAGAAGTGGCTCTGCAGAAATGGAGTTGCTGCTTTTTAAAACAAAAAGGCCCGCAACCTGCGGGCCCAATCTATTTTGACGTTTCACTTCTCACTTCTCACGTCTGACATTTCACCTTTCACTTTTCACCTTTCACCGTCTTTCACTTTTCACTTCTCACTTCTCACGTCTGACGTCTCACTTTCCTCACTTCACCTCCACTCCATCATTCAGGTCATTGTCTACGAGGATACGACCACAGTTCTCACACACGATGATTTTTTTGCGCTGCTTGATCTCACTCTGGCGCTGAGGAGGAATCGCATTAAAGCAACCACCACAGGCATCACGCAGAACAGGCACAACAGCCAGTCCGTTGCGGTAATTACCACGGATACGGTCATACGATAACAGCAGGCGGGGCTCTACTTTATCGCGGGCTTCAGATGCCATTTTATTGAAATGCTTTTCTTCTTCTTCAGTTGTAGCGATGATCTTTTCCAGCTCATCTTTCTTGTGCTTCAATACACCTTCCTTGGTTGCGATCGCTTTCTTCGCTTTGTCCAGACCCACTACTTTATCAGAGATCTCTTCATTCGCATCTTTGATATGCTTTTCAGCCAGTTTAACTTCCAGCTGCTGCATCTCGATCTCTTTGGTGATGGCTTCGAACTCGCGACTGTTCTTTACGTTGGTACTTTGCTTTTCGTACTTCTTGATCAGCGCTTCCGCTTCCTTAATGGCTTCTTTTTTCTGGTTGATGAACTCATTGATGCCATTGATCTCTTCCTCGATACGAGTCTGACGGGCGTGTAATCCCTGGATCTCATCTTCCAGATCACTCACCTCAATCGGCAATTCTCCTTTCAGGATCTGAAATTCATCGATCTTGGATTCGATCTTCTGCAAGCTTATGAGAGAAACCAGTTTTTCTTCAACCGAAAAGTCTTTGACAGTTGCCATATTAGTGTTTAGAATTAACTATAATAATTCACCGGGTTGGTTTTCACCCCCGTTTTGAAGACGGCAAAGGTAGGAAATTTTTTGGCCAAAATATCATAGAGCAGATCAACCGTGTATTGCTCACTCTCGAAATGCCCGATATCCGCAATCACCAGCCGGCCATTCGCCTCAAAAAACTCATGATATTTCATATCTCCTGTGATATAGATGTCAGCCTTATTTCGTAAAGCACTGTTAATCAGGAAGCTACCTGCTCCACCACAGATCGCCACCCGCCTGATTGAATCCTTCAAGAGCGGGCTGTGCCGAATCACCGGAACCTGGAAAACCTGCTTTAACTGCTCCAAAAAGGACCGGACAGGCATGCTTTCCTCCAATTCCCCAACCAGTCCTGATCCAATACCCGGGTGACTATTGCTAAGATTGTACAGATCATAGGCCACTTCCTCGTAAGGGTGATTTGCCAGCAAGGCTTCCAGCACCCGGGATTCCTGCAGTACCGGGTAAATCACCTCCACCCGCGACTCTTTTTCATAGTGCCGTGATCCCCGTTGACCCACATAGGGATTGGCGCCTTCCCCTGCCTTGAAACTGCCCAAACCCTCCACCTGGAATCCACATTCACTGTATTGGCCAATGGTTCCGGCACCTGCCTCAAAAAGTGCAGTCGCCACCTGGTCGGCCTGTGCTACCGGTACAAACGTAACCAGCTTTTTCAGCAAATCGCGCTTGGGCTGCAAGGGCTTCCGGTTGTTCAATTTCAGGAGATCTGCAATTTTCCCATTCACGCCGTCCATCACATTATCCAGGTTGGTGTGGATGGCATAAATCGCGATATCCTTCTTGATGGCAGTGATGATGGTTTTTTCCACATAGCCATTTCCGGTGATTTTCTTCAAGCCGGAAAATACAATAGGGTGATGCGCAACCACCAGGTTATGACCTTTTGCCGCAGCTTCCAGCACTACTTCTTCAGTAGCATCCAGGGAAATAGTTATGCCGGTACAATCCCAGTCGCGGTTTCCGGTAATAAGTCCGGCATTGTCATAGGACTCCTGTAATTGCAGGGGGGCTATCTTTTCCAGCACCTCCAGAATAGTGGCAATTTTCATATTTCAAAGATATACAGCCTATGGCTCAATATTTGTTGCATATTTATCCCGTCCCTCTTTATAACCATTAAACTTATTGCAACATGAAAAAGATTAGCTGCCTGTTGGCACTTGTAACCTTATTTAGTTTTACATCAATTGCCCCAGACCCCATATCCGATGCGGATCGTGCACAATTGGTTGCTCAACTGGAAAGCACCCGCGACTTGCTGCTTAAAACGGTAGAAGGACTCAGTGAAGAACAATTTAATTATAGAGCTGCTGAAGGGAAATGGACTGTACTCGAATGCCTGGAGCATATAACACTATCCGAATCTGCACTCATGGGCTGGGTACAGCAGTCCTTACAAACGCCGGCGGATCCATCCAAACGTTCTGAAGTAAAAGTAAGCGATGCGGATCTGCTGGAGAAAACACCTGATCGCAGTCAAAAATTCAATGCACCGGAAATGTTGCAACCAAAAGGAAGCCAGCAAAATGCGGCTGCTTTGTTGAAAACCTACCAGGAAGCAAGAGTAAAAACACTGGAATATGCGAAAACCACAAAGGATGATCTGCGAAATCATTTTATCCAACATCCTGCATTCGGAACCATTGATACGTACCAGGGCTTGCTGATGTTGTCTGCCCATTCAAAGAGACACACCCTTCAGATGCAGGAAGTAAAAGCGAATGCAAACTTCCCCAAATAAGCTCGTTTTTTGTCCTGCTTTAGATTCAAACCGCTGCCTGACCAACCGGGTGGCGGTTTTTCCTTAGATTGCAGCAGAATTCCTACCTATGGACCAATTGTTGACTACCTCAACCTTGTACGAGAAGTACAAAAACTGCTTACAGGAAATTGCCGACATCCGGTATGCTACTGCATTGCTCCAGTGGGACCAGGAAACCTACATGCCGGCTGGAAGTCTGGCTACACGATCCAGGCAGATTGCAACATTATCCGAATTAGCACACACAAAATTTACAGATGCATCAGTAGGTGAGTTACTCAAGGCCTTATTGGAGCGGACAGATTTAACTGAGGAACAACGATCCAACCTGGAGTTAAGTAACTATGATTATAACCAGCAGGTAAGACTGCCGGCCGCATTTGTACGCGAACTCAGTGAAACCGTATCACAGGCCTTCAATCACTGGGCGGATGCAAGGCATCAGAACCGGTTTTCGATTTTCAGTCCCTGGTTAAAAAAACTCACCGCGCTGAAGAGAAAAGAAGCGGACTATTTAGGGGCCAGCGCTCATCCTTATGATGCGTTGTTAAATCAATATGAACGTGGTTGCACGAGTGCACAGCTGGACCAGTTGTTCAGCGGATTAAAACCTGAACTGGCGGCACTATTAAGTACCATCAAAGGGCAGCAGCAGGTGGATGACAGCATCCTGTTCCAGCCCTATCCGGAAGATCAGCAGTGGGCATTCAGTATGGATATGCTTCAACGAATGGGGTATGATCTGCAGCATGGCAGGCAGGATAAGGCAGCCCATCCATTCACCGTCAATTTCAGTGCGGAAGATGTACGTATCACCACCAGGATACGGGAGGAAGATATCAGTTATATGACCTGGAGTACCATTCATGAGCTGGGACATGCGCTGTATGAGCAGGGATTGCCGAAAGAACAATATGGGCTACCATTAGGAGAAGCTGCCAGCCTTGGAATCCATGAATCCCAGAGCCGGTTATGGGAAAACAATGTAGGCAGAAGCCTGTCCTGGTGCCGGTATTTTTTACCGGTACTGCAGACCTATTTTCCAGCGCAATTAAAAGATCGTACGCCGGAAGAATTGTATCGGGCCATCAACAAGGTGCAGCCATCGCTGATCAGAACTGAGGCGGATGAGCTTACCTATCACTTCCATATTATTATCCGGTATGAAATTGAAAAGGCCCTGATTGAAGGAAGCCTTGAGGTGACGGATCTGCCATCCGCCTGGAATACAAAATATGCGCAGTATTTGGGCATTGAGGTACCGGATGATGCGAGGGGTTGCCTGCAGGATGTGCATTGGAGTCATGGCAGTTTTGGGTACTTCCCAACCTACAGCCTGGGCAGCCTGTATGCGGCTCAACTTTCCCGAAGTCTGGAAAAGGCACTGCCAGAATTCGAAAAACTTCTACAAGAGGGGCAGTTCGATGCCGTAAAAGATTGGTTGTCAATTAATATATACATTCACGGAAGAAAATATACAAGTGAAGAATTATGTAAAAGGGTCACAGGAAAAGGGTTAGATCCCGCAGAATTTATGCAATATGCCAGGGATAAATACCGTTTCATCTATGCATATAAACAAGAGGGTATAGTACTATGAAAAAACTGGTCTGGATAAGCATCATGGTATGCCTGTTAGGGGCATGTGCAAAAGCCATCGAGGAAAAGAAGGAAGATATCATACTCGATGCTATGACAAATGGCCAGTGGTATATATATTCGTTCAAAGAAGGAAGTGCCGACATTTCCAGTTCATTTTCACCTTACACCTTTCAATTTTACCGCGATGGCAAGGTCAGCGGTTTCACGACAGAAACAGAGGATAAGGGAACCTGGGTGGGAGATGTAAATACGTTATCGATTATCACCAATTTTCCGGCAGCATCAGAACCGGTATCCAAACTGAATGCGACCTGGAAAATTACCAATAATACATGGGACTATGTAAAAGCAGAGACAACGGTCCAGGGAGTTAAAAATCTGTTGCATCTGAAGAAGAAGTAGAACCATGAAAAATCCATTATCCTTAGTCATTCCGAATCCCTTTGGAAACAAGTTGCTTTCTGAAAAAACAAAAAACAGCTTGTTGATACGTAACCTTTTATTCTGCTTGTTGATGCTGGCTGCAGGTGGTCCTCTGTCTGCCCAGACGCCTGTTGCTAATTTTACCTCTAACGTAACAGAAGGCTGTGCGAATCTATCAGTTAGATTCACAGACCAATCGACCAATTCGCCAACTTCCTGGGCATGGGATTTTGGGAATGGAACTTTATCTGATCAACAGAATCCTACAGTAACCTATACCCAGCCTGGAGTGTACACGGTTCGTCTTACTGTTACCAATGCGCGCGGGGTTGATGGTATTGTCAAAACAAATTATATCACCGTATTTCCTTCTGCCAGAATTGATTTCCGGGCGAATACAACAGTATCCTGTATTCCGGCGGTTATACGATTTCAAAATGGCGTAACTGTTCAGGGTCCGGGGCAGATCACTTCATATGCCTGGGATTTTGGTGATGGCACCACATCAACTGACCCCAATCCAGTTAAAACTTATACATCGCTTGGCTTTTTCAGGGTGCGACTCACAGTTACCACAGATAATGGTTGTGTGGTTGTATCAGACAGACCCCGCTTTATCCGGATCATTGGAGGTGTTACTCCTAATTTTGATTTCACTCGCCTGGATGCCTGTAACACGCCCATTGGTGTAAATTTCAATAATCAGTCGACCGGCCCTGGTACCCTGACGCATCGTTGGACATTTGGCAATGGTGGTTCATCAACAGACAGAAATCCTTCTACCAGTTACAATTCAACCGGAAATTATAATGTAAAACTGGTTGTGAACAGCAGTTATGGCTGCGCCGACAGTATTACAAGGTCCATTGCCATTACTGGTAATCAAACCAGTTTCAGTGCGCCGGCCAGTTCCTGTCCCAATAAACCATTGAATTTTACAAACACCAGTAACCCCTTGCCCAATAGTTCGGAATGGGATTTTGGTGACGGCACATTCTCATTTGAAACCAATCCGGTTAAGTTATATACAACCCCAGGAACGTATACAGTGCGACTGACCAACCGGTATGCGGATTGCGATGGCACCACAACCCGAACTATAACCATCACCAATCCTCCAGGCGTTGATTTTACTTCAACAGATACCAGCGGTTGCCAGGTACCTCACCAGGTTCGTTTTCAAAGTTCAGGACCTGGTGCCAACAATTGGTTATGGGATTTCGGTGATGGGAATACCTCTACTGAGCAGAACCCGACTCATACCTACACCAGTTTTGGTGAGTACGATGTTCGGTTAACCATCACAACAGCAGACAGCTGTACTTCTACCATTACCAAACCGGCATTTGTAAAAATTACTCCACCTACTCCACCACAATTATTGAATGGAACAGCGGGTGGTTGTGTGCCATTCACCTATACTCCGCAATTAGACCCTGCAAGTATTGGAGATATCGCAAGCTACGAGTGGGATTTTGGAAATGGCGTAACTAGTACTTCACCAACACCAAGTGTAACCTATACTGCTGTTGGTACTTATACCCTGCAGTTAAGAGTGACCTCACTCGGCGGATGTGTTGAAACAATTACTATTCCTAATGCTATCAAAGTTGGCACCAAGCCAACCGCCAATTTCACTGTAGACAGAGATAATTCATGTGCCGGTTTGCCTTTCCAGTTCACTTCTACCTCCACAGGTGCAGATGAGTGGAGATGGGATTTTGGCGATGGAGGAAGTTCAAGTTCTGAAAATCCTTCCTACCGATATCAGGACACAGGTTTTTTCAATGTGCGATTAATTGCCATTAATAATGGTTGTCCGGATACCATAACCAGGAACAATTTATTGTATGTGATGGCGCCTGTGGCTCGCTTTACTCCGAGAATAAATTGTGCCAACAAATTGAATGTAACCTTTGAAGACGATTCGATTCTGGATCCAACACATGGTGCAGCTACGTATTCATGGGATTTCGGAAACGGACAGACTTCCACACAGGTTAACCCTTCAGTAACCTATGCCAGTTATGGAACTTATACAGTAACCCTAACGATTACAGATCCGGTTTGTACCTATACGCGAACTGCAACTCTGAATTTGTTTGAGCTGATCAATGATTTCTCTATCAGCAAACCATCTGTGTGCCGGAATGAATTATTCACCCTTACGGCAAGTGGTACAGCTGCGGCCAATATTGCTTCTTATACCTGGCAAATAGAAGGACAACCACCTATTGTAGGAGGAAGAACCTTACAGACCAGGGTTCCGGTAAATGGTGTGTTTGATATTACGCTGACCATGGAAGATATCAATGGTTGTATAGTTACCAGAACCATTACCGATATGGTAACTGTAGTAGGTGCCATTCCGAATTTTTCTGTTGTCAATAACGGCGGATGTGTAAACAGTGAAGTCACCATTTCAGACCAGTCTACTCCAGCTGGATCCATTGTGAACTGGCAATTTGATTTTGGCGACGGCGAAACCGCGAATTTCACTTCCACTCCTATCAATCATGTGTACCGTAACCCCGGCTCCTACTCGATCAAGCTTACAGCAACTGATAATATTGGTTGCGTTGATACCATCACCCGACTGGCGGCAGCTAACATAACCAAACCTTTCGCAAGATTTGCTGCTGCGAATACGACCTTCTGTCCGGGTGTTGATCTTCCCTTCCGCGATTCATCTTCAGGAAACAACCTGACCTATCGCTGGGAATTTGGAGATGGTGGTACATCAACAGATCAGAATCCGCTGCATCAATATGCGGGTCCGGATGCCGTATACACCGTTAAATTATTTATCCGTGATGCACAGGGTTGTGAAGACTCCCTGATTCGTCCGAATTATATTCAGATTCTTTCTCCCAAGGCTGACTTCACCATGATTGATACTTCAGCTATTTGTCCGCCTTTGGAAACCAAATTCACTTCTCATGCTGCGGATTATGATTCACTTTACTGGGATTTTGGAGATGGCAATACAAGTAATCTGATCAACACCAACAACTTCTTCAATACGTATGGCAGGTACACTGTGCGCCAGATTGCGATTGGTAATGGAGGATGCAGAGATACTGCTATCGGAACGGTGAATATTTACAATCCATTTACGGACCTGGTATTTAATTATAATCCGATAGAGGAGTGTAACCAGATCACTGTAAACTTCAATGTGGTTCCTCCACCCAATACCAAGTATTACCTTGTTTTTGGTGATGGCAACTCCGATTCATCTCAAGCCAACCTGGTAACACATACTTACCGCTTCCCCAATTTCTATCGTCCGTTTGTTCGGCTGATAGATAGCCTGAACTGTGAAGTTCCGGTAGGAAGCAGGCCGACCATCATGGTTAAAGGTGTAATCCCGGCGTTCAATACAGATACCCGTGAATTCTGTGATACCGGTTCAGTGAACCTGAGTGATTTCAGTATCGGGAACGATAGTGTAACCCTTCGCCGCTGGGATTTTGGTGATGGTTCACCCAATGTATTTAATGAATTAAATCCGAGTCACCGGTTTTCTGAACCTGGCCGCTATGTAATAACACAATACGTAACTACAGAAACCGGTTGTGAAAACAGCTATACAGATACGGTTCGTGTGTACAGAACTCCGGAGCCGGTGATCAGTGGTCCGGATGATATTTGTTTGTTTGAACTGTTGGGACAGTCAGGATCTACTGTGATTCCGGATAGTGCAACCATTTACAGATGGACACTCGGGAATGGTCAGAATGCCAATACACAGGATATTACCGTACGATATACCAACAGTGGGCAGGCAACCTTGAATTTAACCGCATCTGTTGCATTTGGCTGCTCTGCATCGGTAAGCAAAGATGTTACCATCTGGCCGTTGCCAGCGATTCAGAATGTTCCGGAAATCGTGATGCCGCTTGGATTTGAAACTACGCTTCCAATTACTTACAGTGATAACATAACCCAATATATCTGGACTCCATCGGATGCACTGAGTTGTACCAACTGTCCGACACCTGTTGCAAACCCCAAATTCACGACTAATTACAAGGTGACTGTTGTTGATGCTAATGGTTGTCGCGCTTCCAGCAATATTGTGGTAAGAGTAATTTGTGAAAACAGAAACTATTTCATTCCGAATACTTTCAGTCCGAATAATGATGGCCAGAATGATGTGTTCTATCCAAGAGGAAGAAGTTTAGACCGGATACAATCCATGCGCATCTTTAACCGTTGGGGAGAAATGGTATTTGAACGTAAAAACTTTGCTCCAAATGCAGCTTCTGAAGGATGGAATGGAATGATTCGCGGACAGCAGGCAGCTTCAGACGCTTATGTATATATCATTGAAGTGATTTGCGATAATGGACAGGTAGTAGCGTTAAAAGGAAACGTTACGCTTATCAGATAACCTATGAAAAAGACCAATAACCATATTACTCACCTCCTGCTTTCAGCATTGCTGATTTTCTGCGGACTCTGTTCATCCGCGCAGGATATACATTTCTCCCAGTTCTACGAAGCGCCCCTGCTTCGGAACCCCTCACTGGCAGGAATATTTACCGGAGATGTGCGTGCGCAAATTGTTTATCGTGATCAATGGAACAGTGTGACCAATGCATTTAAAAGCGGATCCGTAAATGCCGAATATAAAATGCCGGTTGGCGGCGGAGATGATTTTATTACTGCCGGTTTACAGATGCTGTTTGATAGAGCAGGAACTGTTTCACTAACGACCACACATTTGCTACCTGCTATCAACTATCATAAATCATTGAGCAGCGAGCGCAATATGTATTTATCGGTTGGGTTTATGGGCGGACTGGTTCAACGTCGTATTGATCGTTCAAAAATTACTACAGATAATCAGTATGTGGGAGGCGCCTTTAATCCTGCGCTTGCAGATGGGGAAACTTTTATTAATGCGAATTACAGCAACCTGGATGCCAGCCTGGGTGCCAGTTTCAATAGCAGCTTCGGATCCGAGCAGCAAAACAATCTGTTTTTTGGGCTTGCCTACCATCATATCAACCGACCCAGGAATTCCTTTTACCGGAATGTGAATGCGGCACTGCATCCGAAATGGGTAGCTTCAGGCGGCGTAAAGTTTGAAGTTGGAGACCAGGCGTTCTTCAACCTGCAGGCAGATTATTCCAAACAGGGACCTGCAGACGAAATTGTTGGCGGAGCGATGTATGGATACAAAATCGGAGACCCGGAAATGCCTGATTATGTGGTTCACGTGGGAGCGTTTATGCGTTTGCGTGATGCCCTGATTCCTGCTGTTAAAATTGATTATAATCCTTTCTCTATTGGTCTTAGTTATGATGTGAATGTTTCGCAATTAAAAACTGCCAGCCAGGGAAGAGGAGGTTTTGAACTATCAATTACTTATATTGGCTTCCTGAACAGAGACAACTCTACAAGGGAGAAAGTTTTCTGTCCCCGTTTTTAATCTGTCCCTCAGTAAGACCTATTTTTGGTTATTGACTGAAGAAAAAAATCCCGGCCATTGGCTGGGATTTTGTTTAACAATTTTCCAATAAAACTGTTATAACCAAAAAAAATTATGAGCAAAGTTGGACAACCTGCCCCTCTCTTTAGTTTATTTGACACTGAAAAGAACAAAGTGAATCTTGCCGATCAGAAAGGCAAGAATATTGTATTGCTGTTCTTCCCGCAAGCCTTCACCGGTGTATGTACCACAGAATTGTGTACAGTAAGAGACTCTATCAGCCAGTATAACAATACCAATGCACAGGTTTATGGCATTAGCGTGGATTCCGTATTCACCCTGGCAAAGTTTAAGGAAGAGCAGCAGCTGAATTTTCCTTTG
The DNA here is from genome assembly GCF_021491375.1 of Flavihumibacter fluminis. Taxonomy (GTDB): domain Bacteria; phylum Bacteroidota; class Bacteroidia; order Chitinophagales; family Chitinophagaceae; genus Flavihumibacter; species Flavihumibacter fluminis. The sequence continues at coordinate 176,605 of NZ_JAKEVY010000002.1, read as the reverse complement.
CTGAGCGATTTCAACAAAGAAGCATCAGCCAGTTATGACTCCCTGATCCAGGATTTTGTGTTCGATATGAAAGGAGTTTCCAAAAGAGCAGCCTTTGTGATTGATAAAGAAGGAATTATTCAATATGCCGAGATTCTGGACAAAGTAACCGATCTGCCTGATTTCAACGCCATCCAGGCTACCCTGGCTCGCCTGAACTAAGCAGGTTTTATGGAAAAATATCCCCAGGGGCAGGACAACGTTTCTGCCCCTGTTTTATTTTAACAGGCATGGATTGTATCTTTGAAAAATTAGGTTTAATTTGTGCAAAACGCTGAAACCCGGAATCGAGAATGAGGATATTTTTTACACTATCCATAAGTCTGTTAATTGCCTGCACTGGATTTTGCCAATCCGGCAAACCTGCTGCTGAGCGTCCGGTAATTCGCTTTTACCCCAACCCCGCTGTTACTCAGATCACTTTCGATTTCAGCAAGTCAGTAGAACGCTCCTTTACTTTTCAGGTCTTTAATTTCCTTGGAAAAAAAGTATTTGAACAGAAAGAGGTTCAACCCAAGACAACCATCGATCTCAGTGATTATTACCGTGGGATTTATATCTTCCAGCTGAGAGATAAGACCGGGCGGGTTGTTGAAACCGGCCGTTTTCAGGTATCGAAATAATACAAAGTGAGACGTCAGATGTGAGACGTGAGAAGGTCTTCCCTTCCTCCCTCTTCCATTCCTCCTTTCCTCCCTCCTCCCTGCTTACACCACCTGCACAATCAGGAACTTCAGATAATGTGTATTCTCCTGTCCCCATACAATGGGATGGTCACTTGCCTGGGTTTGGTAAACTACCTGCCTGAGGGTGCGTTTGGCATCTTTGGCAGCCATCTGGATAATTTCCAGAAAGAGATCCGGCTGTACCAGGTTGGTACAGGAAGTAGTAACGAGAAATCCTCCTGGTTTGATCAGTTTCATCCCCCTGAGATTGATCTCTTTGTACCCGGTAATAGCTTTCTGGATGGTTTCCCTGCTTTTGGTAAAGGCAGGCGGGTCAAGCATCACCACATCGTATTGGCGGCCTTCTTTTGCCCATGCTTTTAATACATCAAATGCATTCACTGCTTCAAACCGGCAGCGGTCTGCATACCCATTCAATGCTGCATTCTGGTTGGCCTGCTCTACGGCGGAGGGGGAAATATCGAGTCCCAATACAGATTTAGCTCCATAATGGGCGGCATGAATCTCAAACGTACCGGTATAAGTGAATGCTCCGAGCACATCTGCCCCTTTTACGATATGCTGGATGGCGCGGCGATTGTCCTGCTGGTCGAGGAAATAACCTGTCTTTTGTCCATTTTCAATATCCACATAAAACTTAAGCCCATTCTCATTAATGATGATCCTGGTATCGAAGGGGTCGGATAAAAAGCCCTTGATTTGTGGTAGTCCTTCCAGTTCCCGCACCGGAACATCGTTTCGTTCATAAATGCCTTTGGGCTTAAAAATAGCCTGGAGGGCGGCTACGATTGCCGGCTTCCATTTATCCATCCCGAGCGCCAGGGTTTGCAGCACAAAATAATCATTGAACTTATCAATGATCAGGGCTGGCATCCAGTCGGCCTCACCAAAAATCAGGCGGCAGTTCTCCGTGTACCCTATTTTCTGGCGGTATTCCCAGGCTGATTGAATCCGGTTATAGAAAAACTGATCATTGATCTCCTCCTCTTTTTTGCGGGTCAGCAACCGAACCAGGATTTGGGATTTGGGATTGGCATAACCTTTCCCGATGAATTTTTTATCGTGGGTAAACAGACTGACAATATCTCCACCATCCAGGGGGCCATCTACTGTGCCCACTTCATTCGCAAATACCCAGGGATGACCATTTTCGATCCGCCTGCTGACTTTCTTTTTGAGGTATACATTCGTCATAGATGCGCAAAGGTAGCATGGAACAGGAAGGAATAGGACAAATTGTCCCGATTTCCATCAATGGCAAAAAAATTGCCCCATTAGGATGATCAAAAAACAAGGCAAATCAGCTGAACTGCCAGGGGGCTATCCCGCCAATAATGGCAGAAAATGCTAGGTTTGCTGCCAATTTGTACGATATGGAAGAAAAAGAATTCAAGTCAACCGAGAATGAAATGGACATCAATTCCGACAGCGATGTTCCGGGAACAACGCATCTGAACGAACCGGTAAAGGAAGTCAGTGAATTTGAAAAACTGGAAGTTGAACTGGCCGATTTGAAGGACAAATACCTTCGGCAGGCTGCTGAATTTGACAATTTCAGAAAGCGTACGGCCAAGGAGCGTTTGGAAATGATCCAGACGGCAGGGAAAGAGGTAATCGGACAGCTGCTGGAAGTACTGGATGACATGGAAAGGGCTGAAAAACAGATGGAGAGCAGTGAAGACCTGCCTGCCCTGAAGGAGGGAGCCAACCTGATATTCAACAAACTCAGAAATGTATTGCAGGGTCGCGGGCTGAAAGCAATGAATGCGAAGGGAACAGAATTTAATCCCGACCTGCATGAAGCCATTACGGAGATACCTGCACCCAGTCCGGAATGGGTTGGAAAAGTGATTGATGAAGTGGAAAAAGGATATTACCTGAACGATAAGATTATCCGGTTTGCCAAAGTGGTAGTCGGTAAATAAAAAAGCACATGTCAGCAAAAAGAGATTATTACGAAATATTGGGGGTGGCTAAAACAGCCTCCGCAGATGAGATCAAGAAAGCCTACCGGAAAGTGGCTATGCAGTATCACCCCGACCGTAACCCCGGAGATAAAGCTGCGGAAGAAAAATTTAAGGAAGCCGCGGAAGCCTATGAAGTGCTCAGCGATGCAGATAAAAGGGCGCAGTATGATCGGTATGGACATGCCGGTGTAGGGAATGGCGCCCGTGGTTACGGGGGTGGTGGCAACATGAACATGGATGATATCTTCAGCCAGTTTGGCGACATCTTTGGGGATGATATCTTCGGTTCTTTCTTTGGCGGTCAGGCTGGCGGTCGCGCACGTGGCGGACAAAGAGCAAGGGGTGTCAGGGGAAGTAATCTCCGTGTTAAGCTGAAGCTGAATTACGAAGAAATTGCCAAAGGTGTAACCAAGAGCATCAAGGTAAAAAAATACGTATCCTGCTCTACCTGTTCAGGCAGTGGCGCCAAGGATAAAAGCAGTATTCAATCCTGCGGAACCTGTGGAGGATCTGGCCAGGTTCGCAAAGTGACCAGCACCTTCCTGGGTCAAATGCAAACCGTAACTACCTGTCCGACCTGTAACGGTGAAGGTTCTGCCATCACTGCGAAATGCGGAAGCTGTAAAGGAGAAGGAAGGGTTTATGGCGAAGAAACTGTAACCATAGATATCCCGGCAGGTGTGCAGGAAGGAATGCAACTCAATGTTTCCGGAAAAGGAAATGCAGGTGAACGTGGTGGATCACCAGGAGATCTGATTGTACTGATAGAAGAAGAAACACATAGCCAGTTGCATCGCGACGGACTGAATGTGGCGTATGATTTATACATCTCCATTCCGGACGCCATATTTGGGGCTAACGTGGAAGTACCAACGATAGACGGTAGGGCTAAAATCAAAATCCCGGCAGGAACGCAGAGCGGAAAGATATTCAGATTAAAAGGAAAAGGATTCCCGGCGGTAAACAGTTATGAAAAGGGTGATCAGCTCATTCATGTAAATGTATGGACCCCGCAGAACCTGACCAGTGAAGAAAAGGCGATGATAGAGAAGCTGCAGCAGTCAGACAATTTCCAGCCCAAGCCAGACAAGAACGAACGAAGTTTCTTTGACAAAGTGAGAGAAATTTTCTCCTGATAATAAAAGCCGCAGACAACCATCTGCGGCTTTTTTGTTATATTTCTATTGAATTTTCCTAGCCTTCCCACTTTTAAACGGGTAACCCATGACCGAGTCTGGCTTTCGAGACCTGGAACAATCAATTATTCAACGCCTTGAAAAAGGGCTGGATAAGCGATTAACCTATCACAACCTGCAGCACACAAAAGATGTATTAAAACAAGCTGTTCGAATTGCAGGAGAAGAGGGCATTAATAATGAAAAACAGTTATTGTTACTCCGGATTGCAGCCTTATACCATGATATCGGTTTCCTGGATACCTACAGAGGACATGAACTGAGGTCTTGTGAAATATTAATGGATGACTTTAGTAACGGAACACTTGGCACTAACGACTTGGAATCCATAAAAGGCATGATCATGGCAACCCGGATTCCGCAATCGCCGGCCAATTTATTGGAAGAAATTATTTGTGATGCCGACCTCGATTACCTGGGAAGAGAAGATTTCCCTCCTATAAGCCAGCATCTGATGAAAGAGTTCCTGGAATACGGCATCATTAAAACAGAACAGGAATGGGATCCCATCCAGATTGCATTTTTTGAAAAGCATCAATACTTCACGAGAAGTTCTCAAACTAATCGACAACCCGGAAAACTAAGGCATCTGCAAATCCTGAAAGACAGCCAGGAAAAAGCATCACAAAACAGGGACGGGAAATGAAAAGCAACCGATTTTGGCTGAATCTGCTCAACATTCAAAAGCAGGAGTGGCCAATAGTAAAGCAATTGTTCTGGTTACAATTTTTTCAGGGCGCGGGCATCTCTTTTTTCTTTACTGCCGAATTTGCCCGATTCCTCGAAAAGTTTCCGGTACATGAGTTGCCATGGGTAATGGTTTTGTCTGCTGGTTTATTATGGTTTACAGGATTTGCATATACGGTACTGGAGCATCATATTCCATTCAGGAAGTTTAATGAGGGCATCATACTATTTATGGCGGGCACCATGTTGCTGGTTCGAATTGGAAGTACTGCCATAACTGACAACTGGTTATACTATTTCAGCCTGGCCTGGTTTTATGTACTTTATCTCTTAAATAACCTGGAGTTCTGGGGTATTGCTGCAAGGCTGTTTAATATCCGGCAAAGCAAACGCCTGTTTGGTGTAGTCAGTTCAGGAGATATACCAGCCAAGTTTATCGGTTATACATTGGCGCTATTGTTTGTTCCCTATACCGGAACATTAAACCTCTTATTTCTGGGTGTGATCAGCATGTTGTTATCCATTCCGTTTTACAGGCGTATCATGGGAATGCTGGATCAATCACAGGAGCATCATTCTTCAGATAACACCATCCATCATAGCCACCATCCCATCAGAAATTTATACCAGACATTTATCAGTAGTAAGATCATTCGGAGAATTGCCATTATATCGCTACTGGCATCTGCCTGTATCATATTAATCAATTACGGATTTTATGCAAAAATCAAGGAGTCCTATAAAAATGATGTTGAGTTGGCCCGGTTTATTGCCATGTTCATGGCGGGCTTACGAATTATAGCACTGATCACGAAGACAGTAATTACAAGCAGGCTCACTACCAATCTGGGTGTTCAAAAGTCGCTGTTTATTACGCCTTTTTTATTAGTGGGATTAATATCTATTATAATAGGATTGTCCTTTTTCAATTCAGACGAACGATTTATCTTTTACATATTTGGAGCATCCTCTATTGCTGTAGATGTATTAAGAACAGCGATTAATTCTCCTGTATTACTCACTATCATGCAGCCGTTGCCCATTCACGAACGAATGAGGGCGCATAATATCATTAAAGGCATCATGGATCCATTTGCGACGCTTTTCTGTGGACTCCTGCTCTTATTATTATTTAATATTCAGCAAACAATTGACCTGCTGACCCTCTCTTTTGCATTACTGGCACTTGCTGGCATCTGGCTCATAGGGATTGTATATGTGAACAGGGAGTATTTGAATATGCTGGTAAATACCATATCCAGCCGGTATTTCAGCCAGGAAGAATTTACGTTAAACGATACCGAAACAATCAATAAGATAAAAGACAAAATCAAATCAGGAGCTGAAGAGGAAGTCCTAAGTGTGCTCTCCATGGTGGCAAGCAAACAGAATCCGGTATCCATTGAATTATTATCCCTGTTTTTAGAGCACCCCTCCGTGCAGGTAAAAAAGGATGCGATCCAGTTAATCAGCCAAAAGGAAATTCACCAGCTGAAACCAGCGATCCAACAACTACTGAATGAATCTGCAACCAGCCAGCTACGGGAGGAAGCGATTTATGCCATCAGTAAACTATCACATAAACATACTGACTTGTCGGATTTTCTACAGGAGTCCAACAATCCGGCAAATGCAGCTGCGCTATGTGGTATGTTATCGAATAAAAACAGGGCAGTACGATTTACTGCAGAAGAACAGGTTGCCTCCTTGTTACGATCACCTGATGAAACAAACCGCCAGTATGGATTGAGCATATTGAAAGCAGCAGCTGACGATTATGATCACCCCCTGCTGGCTCTTTTTCTTCAAACAGAAAAATCAGCAAACCTGGTTGAAATGGCCATTTACGCTATTGGAAAAGCTGCTTCCTTCGAAACCATTCAGACTTGCTTACAACTATTTCCTCATTACGAGAAACAGGTTAAAGCGGCCTTATTCAGAGCAGGGAAACAAGCCGTCAAACCCATCTCAACCTATTTTTTAAAAGAACAGCTTGATGAAACGCAGCAAGTGCCGCTGCTGCAGGTCCTGGGGCAAATTGGCGGCGAGGATGCAAGAAATTTTCTTGGAACATTGATCACAAAACCTTCCTCCAATCACCCGACATTAATAAAAGCGCTATACAGAAGTAAGTTCAAAGCGTCACCTGCAAATCGTTCTGAATTGGAAGAATTAACCAAAGCCTATATATTTTACGCAACCGAATTATTATTTATGCAACGTGGGTTGCAGGACAAAAACCAACCGAGCAGTTTATTATATGGGGCCATACAAATTGAGTTAAATGAAATTCGGGAGCTTTTGTTGTGTTTGTTTGGCTTATTATACAACCGGGAAAATATTCAAAAATCAAGAAATGCTTTACTGGCAAATAAAAAAGAAACCATTGCCAATGCAATGGAAATAATTGAAGTGACAGTAAAGAAAGAACTGAGTAAATATTTCTGTATTTTATTTGAAAACTCCAGCATTGAAGAACGCTGTAATGCCCTTCGGGCTATTTACAAGGATAGTGACTTTAGCAAAATTGACACAGTAATGCAACGCATATTAGCTGAAAAGCCAATCCGCTATCACGACTGGACAACTGCTTGTACTTTATATATATCCAGAAAATATGAAATTCCGGTAGAGAGCAGCAATTATGATAAATTTCTACATTCAAAAAACAGTCTGCTTAAAGAAACAGCAGCGTTTGCTTTAGCATAAATCAATAGTATGAGTCAGAATACAGGAGATCGGTTATTGTTGATTGAAAAGGTATTATTACTCAAATCCCTTCCAATATTCAGAGATACTCCGGAAAATATTCTGGCAGACCTGGCACCTCTGATGGAAGAAGAAGAATTTGAGCAGGGCACCACCATATTCCGGGAAGGGGAAATTGGAGATTGCATGTTTATAATAAACAGGGGAGTTATAAATATCCATAAGGGTTCCGTAGGGCTGGCAGAATTGGGAGAAAAGGAGGTATTCGGAGAATTATCCCTGCTCGACGCCGAAACCAGGTCGGCTAGTGCTACCTGCAAAACAGATTGCACCCTGTTCCGAATTAACCAGGAGCCATTTTATGAACTGATTGACTCAAGGCCTGAGATTGCCAGGGGATTTATTAAGATTCTATGCAAGAGATTAAGAGCTCAAAATGAACGCTCGGTCCAAATTGTAAAATAATCCGGGATAATGGGTATTTTTCCCCTTGCAGAACGTTTGTAAAAAATGTACCTTTCCAATAATCTGCTAAACGACTAAGAAAAACTGCTACAAATCCTTTTTCCTGTCATTGATCAAACGTACCCCTAACAGTATCTCAACCCCATCACACAGAATCGATCTGGTTTAGCCCAAAGCTGCCTGGATTGGTTCTCAAACGTTTGACTATGAGAAAAATGGACACTCGACTGTTCCGGCGGTGGCAGCTGCTGATCGCTGTGATTTTCGTATGTATACAACCTTATACAAACGCACAGACAAAACTAAACGAGTACCTTTTATTTAGTGGCGCGCCCAATTGTACCTCCTGCGGAATTGAAATCGGATCTGCCAATCAGTTAAAATCTGGCAGGATTGGTGGATATGGTATGGTACGATCCACCGGATCGGCTACCATTAATTCCTCAATTCACACCAATTCAATTATTCAGTTAACCAATAGCAATACGGTTATTGGCAACTTAACAGCTGCTAATATTGGCAATAATTCACAGGCTATTAGTCTGGGTTCCAATTCACAGGTAACTGGAAACCTGGATGCAGCCGGTAATATTTTTGTGGGAGGTGGAACCATCCTTGGAACTATTACGCATCCGGTTGGAACCAACTATACAGGACCGCAACCGATCAATGGTGTGGTGCGCCAGCAGACACCTGATCTACCGGTGTTACCTATGTTGCCCAGCCCCGCAGCTATTCAAAATGTTGCAGGTACATCCATAACCAACACCAGAAGTATTAGTCCGGGTGTATATGGTGCAATTGAATTAACCGGTAATAAAACCATCACGTTTAACGGTCCGGGTACCTATACCTTTAAACTAATCCGAAACGCCGGCAATTTCAACAAATTCATTTTTGATTTCGGAACCAATACCACGGGCATTTTTAAATTACTGATAGAGGGAGATGTTGATCTTGGAAAACTGGCAGTTGATTTAAAAGGAACCGGATCTGCAGCCCGTATCTATGCGGAAGCACAGGGAAATGGCTCCAGTTCCAAAGACAAACAAACTGCCTGGATTCAGAGTAACGGGAGTACTGGCAGTACTGTATCGCAATGGTTTGGTACTATCTATGTTCCTAATGGTAATGTAGTGATCGGATCAGGATCCAGTATCTCAAAAATTACGGGAGCCATCTGGTCAGGAAAGAAAATAACCATTGGCAGCAGTGTTGAATTAAATCATGTTGCACTGGAATCCTGCACCGAACCACCCGTTGCGGATGCAGGTTCCAATACTACCCTGTCCTGCGCAGGCAGTCCAACTGCTACGCTTACAGCAAGAACGCAAACTCCTAATGCCCTGTTTACATGGAAGAATGCAGGGGGAACCATTTTGGGAACAAGTTCCAGCCTCACAGTTGCAGCAACCGGAGTTTATTTGCTTACGGTTACAGATCCTGTAACAGGATGCAGCAGTACAGATGATGTGTTGGTGGAAGACAATTCAGATGTATGTCCTTTGTATCAGCCTCCGGTTACCGGAAAAGTGGAGGATCTGATAGGATCGGAATTGGACTTTTTGTCTAAAAACCCTGGCGGGGGTGCCAATACCCAGGATTTATTCCTGATTCAAAATGAGGGCGTTTTTGTTGAGATCATTGTGTATGCAGGCAAACGCGCGTACGTGCTCGATTTGCTGACGCAGGCCGGCTCTCCATATGGACTTGACAACCTGATATCCAATGGCAGTAATGAATATATCATAACTGGCCGGATGCCTATCAGCAATCTTCAGAAACTAAACAGCTTCAATGAGGATAACAGAAGAAGTCTGGATGAAAAACTAATCAACTTCTGCCGACCGGTTTATCCGCCAGTTACTGATTTTGGGCAGACCTCCAGCCAGGGTGATTCCTCTATAGCAACCAACCAGGTAAGAGCTGCCTATCAGTTGGCAGGAGCAGGTGTAAAAATCGGGGTGTTGTCAGACAGCTATAATACAACAGGAGCAACGCCACTGAATCCACCAGACGGAGGACCGGCGCGAACAGATGTTCAGAATGGTGATTTACCAGGACCTGAAAACACCAATTTTCAGACACCTGTGGAAATAGTAAAAGAATTTCCTTACGGAAGAAGATCCGATGAAGGAAGAGCCATGCTGCAGATAATTCACGATCTGGCACCTGCAGCCAGCCTGGCTTTCAGAACCGGATTTATTAGTCCGGGTGATTTTGCGCAAGGCATTCTCGAACTACAATCCATTGCGCAGTGTGATATTATGGTAGATGATATCACCTTCATTACAGAACCCTTCTTCAAAGATGGAAAAGTAGCACAGGCGGTTGACCAGGTAACAGCAGTAGGTGTAAGTTATTTTTCTGCTGCAGGGAACTATGGGAATAAGTCCTACCAACGGGCATTCAGACCAACTGCAGCTCCTGCCGGCATAATTGGTGAGGCACATGATTTCAGTGGAACAGGTGATATATTCCAGCGAATCAAGCTGGTTCCGGGAACTTATACAATTGTACTCCAGTGGCAGGATGATGTGTATTCCATCGGGCCGGAAGCAACAGGAACACAGCATGATTTCGATATTTACCTAACAAATGACAATGGCTCTACGCTGTTTGGTTTCAACCGCAATAACATAGGTGGAGATCCTATTGAAGTAATGCCATTTTATACAGAGGCGAACACCTTTACCAATATTTTGATTGTCAAAGCTGGCAGTGCTCCTAATGCAAGTAATACGCCTGTCAATTTGAAATATATCATATTCAGAGGAGAAGCAACCATAGAAGAGTTCCAGGAAGGAAGCAGCACCATTGTTGGGCAGGCCAATGCAGCAGGGGCTATGACAGTAGCTGCGGTTCGATACACCAAACCAACGAATGGAGCAATAGCCGGACAAATAAGCACAGAAGTTTTCTCTTCACTGGGAGGTACACCGGTAAATGGAGTCATTCGTGCAAAGCCTGATTTTAGCGCTCCTAATGGTGTAAATACTACTGTTCCTCTGGGATCAAATGATTTTGACAGTGATGGTTTTATAAACTTTTTTGGAACATCTGCCGCTGCACCACACGCCGCTGCAGCTGCTGCTTTGATATTGGAAGCCAGTAAGAAATTTGTTAGTCCGACTCCCCTATCTCCTGCTGCATTAAAACAATTAATGCGCTCGTCTGCATTGGATATTGAGACAGCCGGAGCAGATGCAAAATCGGGTGCCGGATTGGTACAGCCCCTTGCAGCCATAGGCAGTTTTGCGGCGCCAGTACCATTGTTGGAAAAGATTGAATTCAGCCAGGAAGCAGGTGCACCAGTTCCAACAGATCCTGATTTTGAATTCACAATTACCGGTTCGTATTTCAGACCAACCAGCCAGGTACTCATCCGTTCAGAGGCAATTGATGCTACTCAATATAGCATCGTGAACAGCTCTACTATTGTAGTTAAACCAGGCGCCATCCTGGGAAATCCGACAGTGCAGGTATATACACCACCGATATCAGCAACCGGTACGGATGGCGGAAGTTCTGAAGTTGTCTCCTTGTTATCAATTGAAAAGAAAACGATCACAATAGAAATAGTAGATACAACTAAAAAATTCGGCGAGCCGATACCCATTGATAAATTCCGTGCCATTATATCCATTGATGGAACACCGATTGAACAATTAGGTATAACTGCCGCATCTATCGGATTGGACAACCTGCAATTCACGACCAATGCGACCCAGTTTTCGCCTATCAATTCACCTTATTTTATAAGGGCGAAAATGGAAGTACTCAATCTGGAAGATCCTGGAGACCTGGCATTGACAGAGCTATATACGTATCCGCCTACAAGTGAAGATGGAACCTTTATTGCACCAGGTACTCCGGATGGAACATTGCGTGTAACGAAGCTGCCAGTCAAAATCGAAGTACAGGATAAAACCCTTGAGTATGGACAGAAAATTGCAGATTTCGGTTATACGTATTCGTTGATTGAAGGAACACATGTAATTCCTGCAGATCAGCAACAGGCAGTACTAAATGCGTTGAAAACGACTCACGAGCAATACCTGGTAAATGATGCCAGTGCGTTGCTGGATGGCAGTCAGTTGACAACGGATGAATTAGCCGGACTGGAAGATTTGGGCTTCCTGGTAAGTTTGCGTGGCATTGTAAGTCTGCGCGGCATTGTGAGTTTGCGGGGTATTGTTAGCGGGGTGCCTCAATACGAAACAACCAACGTATTGGATCTTGCTCCTGGCTCTCTAACCCAATATCTTGGAGGAGATCCGATCATCACCATGGAAGCTGCAGAAGGTATAGCCAACCTGCGTGGTATTGTAAGTTTAAGGGGAATTGTAAGCCTTAGAGGAATCGTTAGTTTAAGAGGTATTGTAAGCACCTTAACCAATGCTTCTGCGATTGTTTCCAATGAAGGTTCCGGAGAGGGAAATAAAAACAATATCGCAGTGATTATTGATGAAAATGATATTGAAGAAGCAGAAGGTGTATTGGAAGAATACAGATCCATCGCGCTCATAACCGGTTTAACAGCAGGAACGCATAAGATTATTCCAGCAGCCCTGTTGTCGGAAAATTATGAAGTGGTGTATGAACCGGCTAACCTAACCATCAACAAATCGAAACTAACAATTGGAGTTTCTGACAAAACCTATCCATATGGTACAGTGGACAATAATTACGATACAACTGTACAATGGTTGCAATTCGACGATCAATTGTCTGAAGTGCTGTCGGGAGAACTTGGTTTTGCCATATTGGATCAAAATCAGCAACCGGTAACGGGACTTGTACCAGGAGGTACTTACTCAGTGATTCCATCCGGCATTACGTTAACAGAACCCAGCAATTACGAACTCCAATATGCGCCTGGTAAACTGACAGTAACGGCATTGACAGTGCGTGTGGATCCGGACAGCATCATCCTGAATCAGGGCGCACCGGTACCAACATACACGTACCAGTTCCGCGGACTCAGTGCAACGGATCTGCAAAATCTGCAAAACCTGGTGGTGCAGGAACCTGTATTTGGAAGTGCTTATACTTCCGGGGGAGCTCCGGGTATATATAAGATTGAAGTTCAATCCCCCATGGTATTGTCTGCTCCGTCCAGTTTTGTTGTCATCTATGAGAAAGATTCTCTTTATGTAAATCCGTTCAGCAATTCCACTAAAAAGATAAAACCCATCTTAAAATGTGTTGAACAATTGAGAACGCCTGTCAATGGCTTTAGCTACAAAGCAAATTTCGCTTATGAAAATGCCAATGCTGCTGCCATTTACATTCCGATAGGAGCAGATAATCTAATCGCTGCGAGCGGGGCTTATTCAGGTCAGCAACCTGAACTCTTCCTGCCTGGAGGCGGAACTTTTGAAATACTGTTCGATGGCAACAAGCTCACCTGGATTGTTTATAGTTTTGAAGTGAATCAAAAAGCTTCAGCGACCAGTGAAGCCAGTTCAACTTCATCAAAATGCACTGGCAAGGGCAAATCTGGTATTAATACGGAATCAGGGCTATCACCACAGGATGAATCAATCATTCTTTCAGACAGGGTGTATCCAAATCCATCCAGTCAGTATTTGACAGTTGAATTGAATACGACAGAAACAATTGGTCCGGGTCAGTTCAGGATTTTCCATCTGTCAGGTCAGCAACAAGTGCTTCCAGCGCCTCAGAGGCAGTATGGAAATAAATGGCAACTAAATATTCAGCAATTACCGGCAGGTCAGTACATATTGAATGTCCAGCTGAAAAATACCAGAAAAATTTTCCGCTTTACCAAACTATAAAATCATAGAAAGAAATCCAATTGCATGAGAGTACACTATAGTTTTCTGCTGCTGCCGATTCTGTTTTTTTATTTACAAACAGAAGGGCAGCAGCCTACTATTGACAGCATTAAAAAATCCCTTTCGCTACAAAAAACCGATTCAGCAAGAGTAGAGTCTTTACTGAATATCAGCAGAGAGTTCATGAGCAACTCAGCCGACTCCTCTTTTAAGTATGCCAGTGAGGCTGCCCAACTCGCGCGGCAATCCGGTTATATGGCAGGAGCTGCAATGGCAGTTAAAACCCTTGGCAATATTCGCTATGTACAGGGGAACTATGTGGAAGCCATTCAGTATTGGGAAGAAGCCCACCTTACATACGACAGTATTGGAGATAAGACAGGCGTGTCAACTGTACTGAGTAATATCGGTGTTATTTATTATAACCAGGGTGATAAAATCAAGGCACTGGATTATTATTTACGCTCGCTAAAAGTTGCAGAAGAAAATAAACTGAAGTTACGGGAGGCTATTGCCCTGAATAACCTGGGAACTGTTTACCATGATAATCCGGAAACACATGATAAAGCCCTGGATTATTTTCTAAAAGCACTTCCTATGCTGGAAGAATTAGGCGATATGGATGCCTATGGTACTACAGCTACGAACCTGGGAGAAATATATTCAACCCGAAATGATGAGAAAACAGCGATGGTGTATTTTGACAAAGCACTCAAAGCTTTTACAGACAGCATCAGCATGTCCTATACGCTGAATAAAATGGGGAACCTGTATTTCAAAAAAAACCAGCTGGACAAAGCCATAGAGTATCATTTGCAGGCCTATAACATGACATTAAAGCTCGATGCAAAACTGGAGATGGCAGAGTCTTTAATCGGACTTGCTGATGCCTATCGGGAGCAGGGCTTTTTTCAAACGGCCATTTCATCTTACCAGCAGGCAGAAATTTTTGCGAGGGAAACCAATTCATTTAATCAACTGGAAAATATTTATGGGGGACTTGCCAAATCCTATGAACTGAAAAAAGATTTCACAAATGCCTTAAAATACCAAAACCTGTATTCCAGTGTCAAAGACTCTATCTATAATGCTTCTGCAGACCAGCGACTATCAAGACTGATCTTCAATTTTGAAATCGAAAAAAAGGAAAACGAAATTGATCTGTTAACCAGAGACAAGCAATTAAAGGAACTTGAAATTAACCGGCAGAAGCTGGCTAAAAATGCCTCCTTAATTGGGTTATTAGTAATTGTGGCTTTTGCTGTAATGCTCTACCGAAACTACAGGATGAAAGCCCGCACGAACGCCATTCTCGATAAAAAGAATGAAGAAATTGAAAAATTACTCCTGAATATCCTGCCTGCCGAAGTAGCAAATGAATTAAAAACAGAGGGTGTAGCAACGCCTAAATATTTTGAGCAGGTTTCAGTTCTTTTTACCGATTTCAAAAGCTTTACCAAAATGGCGGATGTACTTTCTCCGCAGGAGTTACTTGCTGAACTCAATGAATGTTTTATAGCCTTTGATGATATCATTACTAAATATCGGCTGGAGAAAATAAAAACCATTGGTGATTCTTACATGTGTGCCGGAGGAATTCCTAGTCCGGATCCCAATCATGTCAAAAAAATTGTAGCAGCTGCCTTTGAGATCATTCAATATATGGAAAGCTGGAACAAGCAAAGAGCAAAGAAGAATCTGGCACCCTGGGAACTTCGGGTAGGCATCCATGTGGGTCCGGTTGTGGCAGGTGTTGTGGGTAAAACAAAATACGCCTATGATATATGGGGTAGTACGGTAAATATTGCCAGCAGAATGGAAAGCAATGGTGAACCCGGACAGGTCAATGTATCCGAAAATATATATGAGCTAATCAAAAGCGATTATCCATGTACCTACAGAGGAAAAATTACTGCAAAAAATATTGGAGAAATTGATATGTACTTTGTTCAGCCAACAACTCACCAAAACAAATTGGGCTTGAGCTTGGAAGCCTTCCCTTTATAATAGATCTTTTTCGCTTTCTCTACCAGGGCAATCAGTTCCTGTTGCACCAGGTCGTCCTGGTTGGAGATGGGATTAATAATAGTAAGTACATCCTGCAAATTAGCCGGTTTTACAAACCTGGATTCTTTCAATACTGATCCAAAGAGGGTAATACCTGCAGCCATGCGATACGTGTATGGAAGGGTTTGAAAAGACTGGATCCGGCTATCCGTCACTTCACGGATCAGCTTTTGTTGGAGACTGTCGTTCGGGTGTTTATAACTCAATTCTATTTTTGCCAGTGCTGCACTGGAATCATACTTTTCTGCAGGTGTTAATTCAAAGATGGCCATCAGCGTATGTCCTGAACCAACTTCTCCCCCTTCGAGCAGGCCATCGCCTTCAGCTGATAAGGCACTGAATTTATTATCAAACCCGATCAGTCGATAGTTCTTCACGTTGGCGGGATAAAAACTCACATGCAACAAGGCATCATCCGCCACAGAATACATGGTTTGGGTAAGCTCTTTCACAAGGACTTTCTCAGCTTCCTTTTCATTATCCAGGTAGGCAAAGTTTCCATTGCCTTTTTTGGCCAGCACTTCCAGTTTGGAATCTTTATAGTTGCCCATTCCTACTCCGAGGCAGGTGAGATAAATTCCTTTTTGTCGTTGTTGCACAATCATCCTTTCCAGCGCTTCTTCTGAGGTTTGCCCAACATTGAAATCGCCATCGGTTGCCAGAACAACCCTGTTGTTGCCATTGGGGATAAAGGTACTTTCAGCCAGCCGGTAAGCAGCCAGTATACCTGATTCGCCGGCCGTGCTTCCGCCAGGAGACAATTCTTCAATGGATTTATTAATCTTTTCTTTTTCAACACCCGAAGTAGGCTGCAGCCAAACTCCCACTGTGCCTCCATATACCACAATGGAAATGGTATCAATCGGGCGAAGGTTATTCACCATCAGTTTAAAGGCTGTTTTGAGAAGGGGCAGGCGATTGGGCATATCCATCGAACCGGATACATCAATCAGAAATACCAGGTTGCTGGGCGGAACCTGGGCCATGTCCAGTTTACGGGCACTAAGCTTCACATAGAAGAGCTGATTGGCAGGCCGCCAGGGGCACTCAGATAAACTGGTACGGATAGAAAAATCCTGGCCAGCTTCTGGCTGTTCATACTCAAGGGCAAAATAATTCAGCATTTCTTCAATACGCACGGCATCCGGCGGCACTGTGCTACCCATATTAATAAAACGCCGAATATTACTATAGGAAGCTTTATCCGTATTCACTGCGAAATCAATGGTCGGGAATTTGGCCGCCTCCATATAATCGTTCTCCCGCAGGCTGCTATAGGTTTCACCACCTACCGAGAATTTTGCCAGCTCGGCAGGCTTGATATCCCGGGCCAGCGACATCAGTCTTTTTTCAGGCTGGGATGCCTTCTTTACCAGTAGGGGTAAAACGAGGCTATTTTCCTTATTGCCTTTGAGAAGAAAGGTGGAAACTTTATAACCGTCGAGACTTAGTGTAACCGAGTCCTCCGCTTTGGCAGAGGTGATACCAAAACCTCCCGAAGCACCGGAATAAAAGAGGTAGCCCGTAGAATGCATGGTCATTTTTACATTCGAAAGCGGCTTCTGGGTTTCATCCCTTATCTCACCTCGAAAATAATACTGTGCATCTGCGTACGATCCTGCCAGTACAAGGAATAATATGGCAACTACAGTTTTCAGGACGGCGGGAATTACAACTCGAAATTAGGTCATATTAGGTTTTAGGGGTACCAAAAAAGCCGGTTGAGCTTTAATGGTTCTCCTTTAACTGGTAAATCTCCGGAATATTGCGTCCAAGCCCATCATAATCTAATCCATAACCCAGTACGAACTTATCCGGGATACTGAATCCCAGGTATTTGAGTGGAACCGGGAAGCGCGTGGCATCCGGTTTGTGCAACAATACAGCCAGTTCCAGGGAGGCCGGTTGCTGGTGGTGTAACTGGGGGAGAAACTCGTGCAAGGTTTTACCGGTGTCTACAATATCCTCTACAATAATAACATGCCGGTCGTGGATATCTGTGTCCAGCCCTATAGCAGTTATCACCTGGCCGGTAGACTTGGTCCCTTTATAAGAAGCCAGTTTAATAAAGCAGATTTCTGCGTCTATGTGGATGGCTTTAAAGAGATCTGAGGCAAACATGAAGGAACCATTCAGGATGGCTATAAACAGGGGCTTCTTTCCCTCGTAATCGCGGTTGATTTCTGCTGCCAGTCGCTGTACCTGCCCATTGATTTCTTCAGCCGTCAGATAGGGCTCGAACAGTTTATCCTTAACCTGTAAAACAGACATATCAGTTGGTGTAAATAAGTAATTGTTGGCCGGTTTTCAGTCCATTAGTATTCAACTGGTTCCATTCTTTAACCTGCTCAATACTAACTCCGTATTTTTTACTGATACCGTAGAGGGTTTCCTTTTCCCGCACGATGTGCTGTACCGGTTTTTGTTTGAAGGATGCCTGCTGTACCAAATCAGTTGGCCTGGAACTGGTATAAGCCAGCTCGGATCTTTGTTTCGGACGTTTATCACCAGCCAGCAGTGGCTGTTTGGGCGATTTTTCTTTCAGGTACAAACGTTCTCCTGGTGCCGGCTCCATATCAGGGTGCAGGTGATTCAATTCCAGCAGGGTGCCATAACGAATACCTTCTGCCTGCGCGATATCATACAAAGTTTCATTTGAACCTACAATATGAAAGAGTCCGGCTCCTGTTTTCTTTTTCCGCTGCAGGAAAATAAGTTGATCGGTTGCCAGGAGGTCACCTTCTCCCGGGGTAATATCATTATAGTCTAGTAAGCGCGCCAGAGAAACCCGATGTTCATCTGCCAGTGCAAGCAAGCTGGTTCCCGCCTTCGCATATAAAACTTTGGTATAATTGATTTCAAAAACTCCGGAAGGATAATTTGTAACAACAGGTGGAACAGGAATCTCTATCACATCTTCCTTTGGCGGACGAATACCTACCAACAGCTCATTGGATGGAGCTTTCTTACCGAGTGCAATCAGCGTATAGTCCTGCAGGTTATAGGTTTCAATCAGTTTGATCAGAATCTGGGAATACTTGATATTGGTTGCATAACCTGCTTTTTTAAGTCCATAAGCCCAGGCTTCGTAATCGGTTGGATCAAGCTTGAAAAGAAAGCCATAGCGCTGGTTGGACTTTAGAAAATCTGAATGATCGCGGTATGAATCGGACGCTGATCCATAACTACGGAAACATTCACCAGCAGCATCATCATCGTGATAGACTTTATCACCTGTCCAGGTAGACTTACACTTAATTCCGAAATGATTGTTCGAACGCATTACCAGGTCACTCTGGCCGGCCATGGTTTCATGAATTCCCTGGGCCAGTTTGATGGCAGCCGGTACACCGGTGCGGAGCATTTCATCTACAGCCAGTTGCCGGTATTCCTGTATATACGCAAGTACAGTCGGATTTTGCTGGGCATTGGTCCGGCTGATAAAAGCGATAAACAGAATCAATAGGATTGGACGCTTCATGATCTTAGTTTTTCCGGATTAATAAAAGTCCGTCGCGAAGGGTAACCAGGCTGGTCTCCACCCTTGGATCAGACTTTACATGTTCATTAAATGCATGTATGGCTTTCGCATTTTTTCCACTGATCACGGTTTCAAGCACCTGACCATGGAACAACACATTGTCTGCAATAATCAACCCACCTTTTCTGAGCCTGGGAACCACCAGTTCATAATATTCAATGTACCCGGTTTTATCTGCATCGATAAAAACCAAGTCCCAGGTAAAAGGCAATTGTGGAATGATGGTGGCAGCCGGACCAACCATCAGATGAATCTGATTGGCATAGGCAGAACGATCAAAATAAGCTTTTGCTGTTTCTGCATCTTCCTGCCTTATTTCAATGGTATGTAAGCTGCCGGTTGGAGTCAGTCCTTCAGCCAGGCAAAGTGCACTGTATCCAGTAAAGGTTCCGACCTCCAGGATGTATTGAGGTTGAAGGAGCCGACTGAGCATAGAAAGAAATCGCCCCTGCAAGCGACCACTCAGCATATGCGCATGCGGATGATTTGCCTGCGTATACTTGTTAATCTCCTCCAACAGGGGTGATTCTGCAGAACTAAACCGCTCTGCATATTCATTTATCGGCTGATGAATCAATTCTTCCAAGTGGACAATTTGTGTAAAAATAGCCCAAAATTTTAGAAGTTCGGCTGCAGCGGATGTTTACTGTAGAAATGCAATACCTGTTCAGCTACTTCATCAGCAGTATCCACCATTTTCAGCAGGTCCAGATCCTCAGGAGAGATATAACCTTCCTTCAGCATGGTAGATTCGAGCCAGTTCATGAGTCCGCCCCAATAAGAGCTATCCACCAGGATCAGCGGAACCTGCAACATTTTTCCGGTCTGGATCAGGGTACCAACTTCGAAGAATTCATCCATGGTACCAAAGCCACCGGGCATCATAACGAAACCCTGAGAATATTTGGTAAACATGGTTTTGCGAACAAAGAAGTATTCGAAATTCAGGTTGGCATCTCTGTCGATATAAGGGTTTGCATGCTGTTCAAAAGGCAGTTCGATATTCAGTCCCACCGATTTTCCGCCACCCAACTGTGCACCTTTGTTGGCAGCTTCCATAATACCCGGACCACCACCTGAAATGATACCGAAACCTTCATCTGCCAAACGTTTGGCAACATCTACCGTCAGTTCATATGCAGGGTGACCTGGTTCAGTACGTGCTGATCCAAAAATGGAGATACAGGGCCCCAGTTTGGCCAGTGCTTCAAATCCATCCACAAACTCTGCCATGATTTTAAAGATCTGCCAGCTCGACTGCGCTTTTGATTCACTCCAGCGCCTTTGCTTCGTCATACGGATCGTATCGTTCATAGTCTTCCATTTTAAGGTTAGGAGACAACAATGCCACCCATTTAAATCGATGGATGGCATCGTAGGTTTACATCCTTAAAACGTAGATTTTCCTGCTTTAGTTTATGCCAGGGCAGGTTTTTTGGAGATCATTAACAAGCCCAGGAAAGTGATTAATCCGTTGATAAGCAGCAGCTCAATACCGATCTGGTATCCGCCGAACAACTTATCTGCATTTTCACTGATCAGGTAACTAAGCACCGGTGAAAGCAAACAGATAATAGTAACCGCTATACTGTCGGCAAACTTCCTGTTGGTCAGGATGCCGAAGGAGAAGAGTCCGAGTAATGGTCCATAGGTATATCCTGCCAGATCCAGAATCACCCCGATAATTGATTTGTTATCAATCAGTTTGAAGATCAGGATGCAGACCATGAAAATCACCGTGAAAGTCAGGTGAACGGTCATGCGTATGCGCTTTTGAGATTTTTCCGTAAGGGATGGATTTCTCTTAATGCCAAGCATATCGATACAGAAAGAAGAAGTGAGGGCCGTAAGCGCTCCATCTGCACTGGGGAAAAGTGCTGAGATGAGGGCAATGATAAAAATCACAGCTGTAATAGGCGGAAGATAACTCAGTGCCACTGTTGGGAAGAGATCATCACCGGATACATTCATTCCTTTTTGTGCAGCGAAGATATAGAGCAATCCGCCCAGCAGCAGGAAAAGAAAATTCACGAAAACGATGATCACACTGAAGGTCATGATATTTTTCTGAGAGTCCTTCAAGGTTTTTACGGAGATATTCTTCTGCATCATTTCCTGGTCGAGGCCTGTCATGGCGATGGTAATAAAAGCACCACCCAGAATCTGCTTAAGGAAGAAGCCCTTGCTGTTGACATCAAAATTGAAAATATTGGTATACCCTTTGGCGGAGAGGGCAGACATGGTTTCACTGAAATTGAGACCCAGGTTGTTCATGATGTAGATAACGCAAACTACCAACCCGAGTAACATGAAACTGGTTTGAAGGGTATCGGTATAAACAATTGTTTTTACGCCCCCTTCAAAGGTATAAAGCAGAATCATGAGCAGGATGATCAGGGAGGTAACAACAAAAGGAATACCCAAATCATCGAGTATGAAAAGTTGAAGAACATTGATCACCAGGTAAAGCCTGGCAGTTGCGCCGATCGTACGTGAAATAATAAAAAACAGGGCGCCGGTTTTATAGGCAGTGAACCCAAATCGTTGTTGCAGGTAATTGTAAATGGAAGTCAGGTTCATTTTATAATAGATCGGCAACAACACATAGGCGATCACAATATAACCCAGCAGGTAACCGATTACCACCTGCATATAGCTGAAAGCGGAGGTGGCTACGGTGCCGGGAACCGATACGAAGGTCACTCCACTCAATGAGGTACCGATCATACCAAAAGCTACCAGCATCCAATTCGAATTTTTGTTTCCGATAAAGAAACTTTCGTTGTTGGAGTTTCGGGAAGTGATGTAGGCAACAACCAGTAAAACAGCAAAATATGCGATCACAAATGTGAAGAGCAAAGTAGAGGACATGCGACAAAGATTTTATAAAAATTGACACAATGTAAATAGGAATACGCTTACTTTGACACAATTATCTATGAATATAAAAGCAATTGCTGTTTTTTGCGGATCGCAGGCCGGCAATAACCCAATATTCGCGAAACACACAGCAGAACTGGGCAAATTGTTGGCCATGCTGCAGATCAAACTCGTGTATGGCGGAGGCAAAAAAGGATTGATGGGCATCATTGCAGACTCAGTGCTGGAACATGGTGGAGAAGTAATGGGAGTGATTCCCAAGGTATTAACCGAATGGGAACAACAACATACTGGAATAACAGAGCTGGCAGTAGTACCTGACATGCATACCCGCAAGCGAATGATGTATGAAATGAGTGATGCCGCAATTATTTTACCGGGGGGATTCGGCACCATGGATGAGTTTTTTGAAATGCTCACCTGGAACCAGCTCAAGATTCACGACAAGAAAATATACCTGCTCAATTCAGGAGCTTATTACCAGCATCTCATCCTGTTTATGCGCCAGGCTGCCACAGAACAATTTTTATATGAACCCATTGAAGACCGGATTATCGTATGTGATAACCCGGTTGAGTTGTTTAATAAGATTCAATAGGATCAAAATCCTGCATTGAAGCCCACGGTCATGAAGATATTATTTCCATAAGGAGTACTGGGATTGGGCCAGTTTCCCCGCTTATTTAAGAGATCATATTGGGCCATGATGATGAGTCCGCCAGCTCTGCCTGCAGGCAGATAGGCTCCCACTCCAGCAAGGAGGGAAGGCAGAATTTTTCCATTAATTGATCTTTTCACTTCCTGCTGTGAAGTGTAATCAATATTACTTCCCCAGATATAATTCATTTCCGGTTGTAATTGAATAAAACCCTGCTTAATAGGGTAAAGGCGTCCGAACAGATTCATACCTGCAACACCGTACCGGTCTTTTTGAACCACAGTGCTGCCGGAACGATATTTCCGCTGGGAAAACTGGCCATTTATTCCAATACCGGCTGCGAGAAAATCATTGAACCGGTAGCCCAGTTGCGGAGAAATATTGATGAAGGTAAAGTTGCCAAAACTCATGGCGAAGTTTCCTCCTACAAAGAGGCGGCTTCTGTCGAATCCCTTGGGTGTTTCTTCTGCAGTATCATCCTGTGCAAACAGGCTGCCTGTGATAAGGCAAAGACAGGTTAGCGCAAGTAAGCTTCTTTTCTTCATGGTTCAAATTTACTCTAAAAAGTCGGACAGAGGGATTGCCGTAGATTACCCTGGCCTTCACTGTAAAATCCATGTTTCAACAGAGAAAATTCAATTGCACCGCGGGCATTGTTGTATTGTGCAAGAGAGGAAGTGGTAACATCATAGGTGAAACTCATTCTGAAATTTTTCCATTGAAATCCGATCAGTGGAATCAGCGACTCCCCTATCCTGTAGTACATACCGCCTATCACCTGGGTTTCACCATCGCCGCTCAGATTGTAGTTGGCACTTAAACCACCAACCAGTTCAGAGGCACTCGCCTGGTTGGTATAATAAGCCATTGGATTAACAATTACCTGTTGATTCACCTTAATGCTGGCATTCACAAAACCGATATAACGTGGAGCCAGGCGGTTGTCAAAACCCGTTTCAGTAAAGAATGTTTCCCTGGGACGATTGATATGATGTACAGAAAAACCACCATTCACATATAGATCTTCTGTCGGGAAATAAGCATAGTTCAGTCCCACCTGCATATCCATATAACCGATACTGGTAGAATTGAAAGCCACATTGGTTGGCACACCTGCATCAAAGAAACCGGTAGCCTGGTTGAATTGATCCGGAAATTTCAAACGGGTCGGATCAATGCGTTTATTCGCCCATCCAAGGTTAAAACCGGCTGAAAGTAAACTGGATAATCCAAGCATTTGGTGATAGGCGAGTGATCCATATACTTTGGTAGAAGTCAGGTTTCCGCTTCCGGCAACATCTCTCAGTATAACTCCACCTACACCCAGCCAGCCATTTTCAATGCGATCGCGCATGATCTGCGCATCACCAAAAATGCTGATGGTTTTATAAGGCACATCCATCACGTTGATAAACTGACTCCGGTAGTTGGCCCCAATCCGAAAATCCGCATCAGGAATAAATCCGGTATTGGCAGGGTTGGTGGTAAGAGGAGAATTAAACCACTGCGAAAACCGGAGATCCTGTGCATAACTCAGGTTCATTGTTAAAAGCGCCAGCAGGCAGCAAAATCCGAAGCGCCACAAGTACATTCCACGTTTCATCATGCTACTTCTTTTTGTGTTAACGGATCAGGGTTATATCACCTTTTTTGGTAGTCCTGGTTCCATCGGTAAATTCAACTTCCAGGATATAAGCATAGGCATCCATCGGCTGTACCACGCCGTTAAACCGACCATCCCATCCAAGTTTGGTGCTGTTGGATTCAAATACTTTCTGACCAAAGCGATTGAAGATCATGAATCGCATTCTGCCAATTCCAAATCCCCGAACATAGATCACATTATTGGGAGCTGATCCCAGTGGCGTGAAGGCATTAGGCAGATCCACTTTAGGAACAATCAGTGCTTCCACCGGCAGGCAGAGGGTATCCGCACAACCAGACTGATTAACAGCAACCAGGCAGGCATCGTACTGACCGGTGCGATTGTATTGATGTTCAATTGGTAACCTGTTTGAGGTATTCAGGGTTTCGCCATCTCCAAAATCCCATGCAAAAGCAATGGCATCTGCAGAAGAATTATTCCGGAAGATAGTGGGCGTATTTTCTATGGGAGTAACCGGACTATAAGTAAAGGCCGCCGTAGGGGCACTCTGAACTAATACATCCCTGAACGTTTGATCGGTAATGTTACAGGTATTAGGATCAGTAACGGTGAGGGTTACCCGATAGGTTCCTGGATTCTGGAATAGCTTGACAGGTGTTTTTTCTGTAGAAGTAGTACCATCTCCGAAATCCCATAAATAGGTTTGTCCGGCTATACTTGTGTTTTCAATTTCTGCCGTATAAGGAGCACATCCGTTTGGAAGTTCAAAGCGTGCTTCTACAAGGGGAGCCAGGTTAAATTCCTTCAATACCGAATCACCCGAATTACAATAGATTGTATCCCGGATAATTAATCTGATTCTGTATGTACCGGCAGCCTGGTAACTGTGAGTAACCGATTGTGGTCCGGATATGATCCTGGTACCATCACCGAAATCCCATACAAAACTAGTATCGGTAAAAGGTTTGCCGGCAGGGGGAGTAGATAAATTATCAAACCGGAAAGACAGTGATTCACAGGGATCCAGTTTGACGGCATTGAAATCAATCAACGCTTCGTCTGCCCGTACACGCATATTGATGTAGGCAGTATCCCTGATATTACAACTATTGGAATCCACAGCTATCAATCGCACCCGGAAATTGCCGACCTGCGTATAAGTATGCTGCACTTCAAAATTGGTGGTAATCTGATCCGGTGAACCGTCCCCGAAATTCCATTCATAACTTTGCGCATTCCGGATGGTATCCCGCAAGGTAACAGTAAGTGGAACACAACCGGAGGTATCAAATACTCCACCGATGGCGGCAGTAACGCCAGCCCCCACACCTGCAAAATTGAAAGCGATTTTAAGGGCAGCGAGATTACATTCCGCTCCATTTCCTGTATTGTGCGAGCCGGAGAAACGATTCGAGCAACACCATGCACCAGGAGTAACTGGAAATACAGGCCGCGTTGGAGTCAGGGAAGAACTGTAACAGTTTGCACACATGGCCTGGTAAATCACTCCTTCCTGGTCGAACCTGCTAGTACCGCCATCCACATGCTCAGAGAAATTTCCATTCTGGCCAAAGAAACTTCCATAGAGCAACTCTGTTGCATCGCGTTTGATTACGATGAAATAAAAGTCGTTGTTATCTGTGGTACGCTTAATCGCATCATCTGTAACCGGCATACCGGTGGTACCAGCCATATTAAAATTAGCCAGATTGGTTCCACCCCAACCGGAAACATACACATTTTCACAACGATCTACCAGGAAAGCAACAGGGGAAATATTAGGTAAGCTGGAATTGGTTCCATAAGTAGTTGTATAAACCCAGCCTGAAAGATCAGGTCTTAGTTTGCCGATAAATTGTTTAGCACCATCGGTACCATACACTGCATTGATACGTGGCCAGTTTCCAAAGGTGATTCCCATAATGTAAGGATCACCCTGCCGGTCGAATTCAAAACCCAGCACTGCATCACGTTGTGGTGTACCGATATAAGTTGATTTTTTATGTACGGTTCCATCGCCGGAGAAGATGGCAATAAAACCATCCGGTTGATCTCCTCCAAAAGTCTGACCTAAAGTGCCCGACTTATCACCCGGAAAATTGTCACTCAGGGTTGCACCACAAATCCAGATATCGCCATTGAAGGGATGAATACCAAGTACAAAACCTGCATCAAAGGCAGAACCTCCCAGGTAGGTGGACATCAACACGTTTGACAGGGAAGGGTCAGTTTTAATCAGTACGGCATCCTGTCCGCCGCCAAACGTCCGGTAAGGGGCATTAGCAGTAGTGAAAAAATTATTGGAACGCGTACAGGAAGCCAGGTAGATATTTCCGGCTCTGTCAATATTCACTTCACTTCTGGCGTCGTCTCCATAGAAATTAATCAGCTGTCTTGTTGTACCGGTATGACTGTCGCCGGAGTTCTCTCCATCGTTTTCGGCACCACCGATCCGGATGGATCCAATGAGGCCAGTACCACTTGGATTCAGTTTTGCCAGTACAATATCATAGCCGCCTTGCGGACCAAAAGTGCGGAGTGCCGGAAAATTGGAGGAATTGGTTCTGCCTGCAATTACGAGATCGCCCTGCGGATCCACAATTAAACTATGTGGTTGGTCTGCATTGTCGCCGCCAATATAGGTAGCATACAATCGCTGGGTTCCGGAAGGATCAAATTTCATGATCCCCATGTTGAATTTACTTTGTCCACGGCTTGCCTGAAAACTTGTCTGAAATGCTCCCGGTGATGTTGGAAATCCATCTCCGAAAACAATTCCTCCACTATATAAACTACCATCCGGACCATAAGTAGCTGTATATCCCCAGTTATCAGACCGGCTGCCAGTGAACGTTGCGAAGATCAGCGTGGGATCAATTATCAGTGGAACAGATTTATCGTAGGCTTCCAGTTGAAAGAACACCTGGTTGCCACGCACTGCATATCGCGAAGGGATTTCAGTTCTGCCTTTTGGACCAACCTGGAACGTGTAAGGCGGCAATTCCCGAACTTCTCCTACACTTGTTTTTATAACCAGTTCTCCTTTGCTCAGGGATAGTTTATCAACCCCATCGTATTTCATAACAATCTGAGATGGATTACCACCAGGCTGCACTATGAATTCATATTTGAGGAATCCTTCATCGGAATAGTATCGGATATCAATATTCGGGTATACATTCTTGTAAGTAACGGTGCTGTATACACGACAATTCGATCCGAATTTGGAAGGATCATTTCCTAAAAAATAAGATACCACTCCCGGCAATGGTTTTTCGGGAATGAGTTGCGGGTTGGCAGTCATTCCAACCAATTCCATTTTGTAAGCATGTGAACGAAGTACAAATGTTTCATCTTCTGCTCCACCTTCTGTTGGTATGGCAACACTTGCTTTAGAAGCGGTTGCTTTATTCTTATTTCCCTTTCCCCCACCGGATGGTTCATCGTGCATATGTCCATGCCCGAGAGAGGCCAGTTTTTTTAGATCATCGGGATTGTGTTGCAGTACCGTGAAGCCTTTATGCTGAAGGAAAAAAGCACCGTTTCCGAGATCCCCTTTAAAAGTTACAGAGGGATCCCATTGCCCTTTGTTTTCAACAAACTCAAGGCCAAGTGTATTCTTTTGAGAAAATCCTGCAAAAGAACATAGGGTCAAG
Source organism: Flavihumibacter fluminis (assembly GCF_021491375.1). GTDB lineage: Bacteria > Bacteroidota > Bacteroidia > Chitinophagales > Chitinophagaceae > Flavihumibacter > Flavihumibacter fluminis. Next base: position 148,647 of record NZ_JAKEVY010000002.1, on the reverse strand, counting down.
ATGAGTATTTGGATTGTGCGTCTCAAGGTCTATTGAATTTACATCAAATAATCGATTATTCCAGTCAGTAGATTTACGATATCCTGCTCCAGGCCAGTTTTCCTTTCTGCGCCTGAAGGTATAATTTTAATGCGCTGTTTTCTTCCCGCTTCAATTCCGGATCTGTTTCCAGCACCTGTGCTGCCTGGTATTTTGCGGCATCCAGCCATTGTTTATCTTTTATGAGATCTGCCAGCTTGAAGTTCAACATTCCACTCTGACGGGTGCCTTCAATATCACCCGGGCCTCTTAATTCCAGGTCCTTTTCTGCAATCCGGAAACCATCATTTGTAGCACACATAATTTTCAACCGTTCGCGTGCCTCATTGGTTAGCTGGGTGCCTGTTAATAATATGCAAAAACTCTTTTCACTTCCTCTTCCGACTCTCCCTCTTAACTGATGGAGCTGTGATAAACCGAATTTTTCTGCACTTTCAATTACCATTACACTCGCATTGGGTACGTTAACACCTACTTCTATCACTGTTGTTGCCACCATGATCTGAGTATCGTTTTGTACGAATCGTTGCATATTGGTTTCCTTGATATCCGGCGCCATTCTGCCATGCACCATGCTGATCCAGTATTTGGGTTCGGGGAAAAATGCTTTGATGTTTTCGTATCCCCGCATCAGGTTTTCCAGGTCCAGTTTTTCAGATTCTTCAATGAGCGGAAAGATGCAATATGCCTGTCGGCCTTTTTGAATTTCTTCTTTTATGAAATCCATAACCTGGCCTCTTGAATAATCAAAACGATGAACAGTTGTGATGGGTTGTCTGCCAGGAGGCAACTCATCAATAATACTATAATCAAGATCCCCGTAGGCAGTCATGGCCAGTGTTCTTGGGATAGGCGTGGCTGTCATAACCAGTACATGGGGAGGAATATTTGCTTTTTTCCAGAGTCGCGCCCGTTGTGCAACACCAAAGCGATGCTGTTCATCAATAATGGCCAATCCCAGTTGCCGGAATTGAACCGGATCCTCTAATAAAGCATGTGTACCTACCAATAAATGCAAATCACCAGCTGCCAGTTCTTTCAGTATTTTTTTTCTTGCTGCAGCTTTTGTGGATCCTGTTAGTAATGCAATTTTAACAGGCATCTCTTTTAGAAGCGCAGAGAGTCCCTGGTAGTGCTGAGTGGCTAAAATTTCAGTGGGTGCCATCAGGCTGGCCTGGAATCCATTATCTACAGCCAGTAACATGGAAAGCAATGCCACAATGGTTTTGCCGCTTCCAACATCCCCCTGCAAGAGGCGGTTCATCTGTCTTCCATGGGCCATATCCTGCCTTATTTCCTTTAGCACACGTTTTTGTGCATTGGTAAGCGCAAAGGGCAGGTGATTATGATAAAAGTTGTTGAAATGTTCTCCCACCTGTGAAAAGATGACACCTCTTGAATAGCGGTGCCGTTCTAGTTTTATCAATCCAAGCCGGAGTTGTGCAATGAACAACTCTTCAAATTTCAGCCTGGCGAGTGCGCGCTGGTAGGCCAGTTCGGATATGGGAAAATGAATCTGCTGGTAGGCTTCATATCTCGAAGGAAACTGGTATTCCTGCAACAAACGAGCAGGCAGATTTTCGGGAAGATCTCTTTCCTGCAAAGCTTCCAGCAGGGTAAACATTAGTTTGCCTAATTGCCGCCCGCCCAGGGATTTGGCCTTGAGTTTTTCAGTACTCGGATAGATGGGTTCAAGAAATGCTTTTCCGCCAGCTTTGGCAGGCGTATAGACTTCCATTTCCGGATGCGTTAGCTGGAGCATCCCATTGAAATAGCCGGTTTTACCATAAACGAGATAAGCCTGTCCGATCTGAATGTTTTTCTGTATCCAGTTAATTCCCTGGAACCAGACGAGTTCCAATATGCCGGTTCCATCTTTGAGTTGCGCCACCAATCTACGGCCCCGGTTTTCTCCCAGGACCTGCATGGATTGAATAGTACCTGCTACCTGGATGTATTCCATGGAGGGACTAACCGAAGCGAGTTGAGTAATTTTTGTTCGATCAATATGCCGGAGTGGAAAATGATCCAGCAGATCACGGAAGGTGAAAATCTGAAGTTCTTTTTTCAGGATATCTGCCCGCAGTGGGCCTACCCCTTTCAGGTATTCAATCGGACTGGATAATATGGGTGCATCAAAGTTGATGGAAAACAATTTGGGCTCAAAATTAGCATACCGGGATTATTTCTGAGATTCTTTCAGCCCGGTATAGGATTTCGGAGTTGGAATAAACTCTTTTCTGCCGGTTTTTACTTTCAGCAATGCTCTTAACATGGCTACCATCAGGGCAGGTAAACTGAGTAATGCTTTGATGGTGGGAGAAGAATAGTACCTGGAAGGCATGGCGATGGCAAGGGTAAGCAGGAAAAACAGGAGCAGGCTCAGCCACCAACCGGGCACCGGAAAGAAAAAAGCCCATCCGGTGGCATATCGAATGATGACCAATACAAGGATGGCCGAAAAAACAACCAGGTATAGCGACCTTGGTAATAATAAGTTTTGCACCAGTTTATTGTAATAATGGCGGTCTTTATAGATGCCAATCATATCCGGTTCCCAGAACATCCGAAGATGGTACCACTGGGCTTCCAGCCAGCGCAGGCGTTGCTTTTCGAACACATCATGACTGGCCACTTTTTCGTCCAGCACCCATGCTTCCGGTAGGTAATGCATCTGGATACCCCTTTTCAACAATTGCATATCAATTTCCCTGTCTTCACCGGGGTTCTCCAAAATCGGTTTCCAGTTGAAGATGGATTTAAGCAGGTTAAATTCGAATGCCATCCCGGAGCCGGAAGGAGCTGCAGAAAAACCAAGAGCCTGTTGCCCCTGCCGAAAGAGGTGGTTATTGATTTCTTCGCTGATTGCATCGAGTAGGGCTACACTGGTTTGTTCATTTTTTGCGGTGCGATGACATTGAATGGCCTGGTGACCTGCTTTATACGCATTGTTTACAAGTCGCAGGCAATCCGGTTTCATGATATTGTCTGCATCCAGCAGCATTACCAGATCATATTGACCGGGCAGCAATGTTTCCATTGCGGAATGGATGGAGCGCGATTTCATCCTGGTATTTACCTCCAGCACACTTGCACCAAGATGCCGAAGTTGTTGTACTGTCATCGGCTTGAGGGAGTCCGCGACTACCATCACGTCAAATTTATCTCTGGGATAATTGTGCAAAATTGCTTCCTGAACCGTATGGCAGATAATGTGATCGTCGCGGAAACTTGGAATTAATACCAGGATGTTTGCCAGTTCACTGGCCTCAGGGATTGGGTCTTCGCGGTACATAAGTCCGGCTATTGCAACTACCAGTAAATAGGTTATGCTGCAAAAAAGGTAGATAAAAATCAATAATCCGGCTATGTATAAAAATGTTACCACATTAATCGGAAAAGTATAAAAAAAGAACGGTATTCTAAATACAACCTAAAAAGCCGGCATCAGGCCGGCTTTTGGTTGGGAATTAAGTTGATCAGGAAATATTTGATTTTTGAATCAGGGCTGGCGGTGTATGAGCTATGATCCATAAATCAAATAGGAAATTCTGTTTTTGCGCATAGGTGATGTCCAGTTTGATGCGCTCTTCCACAGACATGCAATGGCGATCTTTTTTACGGATCTGCCATAAACCCGTTATGCCAGCTGGGGCCATGAACCGCTTTGACCATTCATCTGTGGTAAGCATGGCAGCTTCGTATAAGGGCAAAGGACGGTTACCAACTATTGACATATCACCCATCAATACATTAAAAAATTGGGGAAGTTCATCCAGGCTGGTATTTCTCAGGAAACGACCGAAGCGGGTTGCACGCGGGTCATTGGTAATCTTGAAGAAAACACATCCATTGTCTTCATTGTACTCATTTCGATGCTTCACCTCATCTTTCTGAGATTCGGCGTCGAGCTTCATGGTACGAAACTTATAAAAGTTGAATATCCGGTAACCGCGACCAGCTCTTTTCGAGATATAAAAAACAGGCCCCCTGCTCTCCAGTTTGATGATCAGAGCGATCAGCAACATCAGCGGACTCAACAGTATCAGTGCAGTTGAAGATACCAGGATATCAAATAGTCTTCTTCCAAATCCGAGCGGCGTCAGTTTCGCCTGCTCAGCCACTTGTTCCATTTTATATTCAGACCGGGAACAGTTCCTCTTTTTCACTTTTGAAAGAAAATCAACGCGCTGGATCAGCTTGTCATCTGCTTTGCGGGTATCGATAACGTCATCGAATAAACGCATCAGCAAAGCTTTGTCTTTTGCTTCCACCATTTTGCCGGCAGAATCCATGATAACCGGAATAGCACGGAACTTTTCAATTGACTTCAGGTAGGCATTCAGATTAGCTGCTTCAGCTAATTCCAAATTTCCTTCTACGATAATAACTTGTGGTATAGTTTTTGATTGAGAATCGATGCGCTGAAGAATTGCTATCGCCTTCGGAACGGATTCAGCGGCATATCCACCTTCAAACAGGTGAACGAGATAATCAATATTGCGGGAATTTTTTCCTATAAAGAAAAATTCCCTGTTATGCAAAACAGCCACCGGTGCGGCCTGATGCTCGCGGGTAATAGAATACCTGCGATACGTAGGCTGCTGGGAAGCTATTGGGGTTAATTGTAAAGTTTGTTCCATTCAGGTAAGGTTTATACGAAAGTTTTATCAAACTACTTTCAACAGTTTTTTTGAACCTGCCACAGGTGATTTGATCAAAGCTTCCAATGTTTTTATAAGGTCAACGGGATTAAATGGCTTATGAAAAGCTGCTTCCACTTCATAACGGGAACACACAGTGGCGATTTCTTCTTCTTCCAAAGAAGAAATGACTACCATAGGTATGTTCTTATACAGCTCACTTGTTTTAAAGTATTCAACAATTTCCCAGTTAGCGGTATCAGGCAGTTCAGGATCTACTACAATAGCAGAAGGCAGCTCCGACCTGGTTAACCAATACATAGCATCTCCTGCTTCAGAAGCAGTGATGGCGGTAAATTGTTCACTCAAAACAGTGTGCAGTAAAAATCGAATCGATTTACTAGCTGTGATTACGAGTATTTTTCTTTTCATCCTTGAATAATTAAGTTTTGTTAGAAACTCAATTTTTCAATAGGAGTTCAATTGGAACGGTTAGGCTTTCAATGGGTACTTGGAACAATCAACATCAGCGCTACCTGATGGGTAATCAGAAAAATACTACTAATGGAGGTGAGTTCTTAGGATTGTGGAACGGTAAGCAAGCTTCCTAAGTGCATTTACTTAGGCTATCGTGGGGTAAAAGTAATATATATTTCGATTTTAAGAAATCTACGGAGGACTTTTTTCTATTTCAGCGTAAAAATACTTATTCACCGGATGCTTCCTCCTGATCCGGATTAACGGGAACCCTTATGCGGTTTGCTTTTTCCCATTTGGCGTCTGTTCCACCTGTTAGATATTTTATCAACCCCGCCAGGATAGCCCAATGCATGAAAACAAAATAATAGGGTATATATACGATGGGCCATTTCGTATTTGTACGAGCCCCCAGCCAGCCGATCACAGCCAGGCTATAAAAGAGCAGCTGAAGCAATCCGGCCAGTTCGTATATTCCACCAGCTCCTTTTACTACCAGGTAAACCGTGCTTAGCGCCAGCATTATCAATGCCGGTGCTGCTGCCACCCAGCGTAAAACCCGGTGGGAAAAGAATTGAAAAAACAAAAGGGGATTGTTCCCGTACTGCCAGCTTTTGGATAATCTGCCCAGCGCCTGGAACCCTCCTGCTGCAATCCGGATCTTTCTTTTTTGTTCCTCTTCCAGATTAAAAGAACCTGTCTCAACAGCTCTTGCATCCGGTTGATACGCTACCCTGTAGCCTGCTTCACAGATCCGCATGGAAAGTATAAAATCATCCAGTACGGTATCCGGCTCCAGCGGAGTAAACAGACTGGTTCTCAATGCCAGTAATTCTCCGGCGGCTCCCACAATGCTATGAAGCCGGGCGTCATTCTGCTTCAGAAAGGATTCATATTTCCAGTAAAGACCCTCTCCTTCCGATGAAAGTTCTTCGGATGCTGAACTCACTACCAGTTTCTCTCCTGATACTGCACCAACCGCAGGATAGTCAAAGGGTTGTACCAATTGCAACAAGGCCTCTTCATTCAATACAGTATTGGCATCTGTCAGAACTACCAGATCACTGGTTATATCCTGCATGGCCCGGTTGATGGCAGCCGCTTTTCCGAGTCGCTCAGTTTCATGCAGCAGGTCCACCTGTGGAAATGCCCGCACGATCTGTTCTGTACCATCAGTGGAACCATCGGTTATTACCAGCACCCTGAATTTCTCCCTTGGATATCGCAGGGAAAGGGAATTACGGATCTTCCCTCCTATTACGGTTGCCTCATTGAAGGCCGGGATCAGGACTGTAACCGAAGGCAGCTCGGCGTCAGTCAGCTTGCCGGGCGCGTACCCTGGTTTTCTTTGTGCCAGGACATAGACCAGTAGTCCATATCCTATATAGATATAGATAAGCAACAGCAGGCTTACCCAAAACAGTATTTGAAAAAAAATTTCCATGTTGGCTCCGGCTCTTAGCGAGGACCAGCTACCAATGCAGCTGCACCAAAAACACCTGCACTGTCGCCCAATTTCGGTGCCAGAACAGGTGTATCCAGCCGGTTATTGAAGATATGTTTTTCGAGGCTGGCTTTTCCGTCGGTATAAATGCTGGTAATATTTCCAACCCCTCCACCAACAATGATCACATCCGGATCCAGCAGATTGGTGATAATTGATACTGCTTTCCCGAAATAATGATGCAATCGGTGCAGGGTCTGGATAGCTGCGTCTTCTCCCTGGCTGGCTGCTTCCACAATTTCCTTCAGGGTCTTTTTTAGTCCGGTCTCCTTAGTATAATATCGCTGCAATGCTGGCCCGCTTAATATGGTTTCCACACAACCGGCGCGACCGCAATAACAGGGTCCACCAGATTCATCGAGAAAGATATGTCCCCATTCTCCGGCGATTCCATTTTTGCCTTCCCAGATTACTCCGTTATAAACGATACCTCCACCTACGCCGGTTCCCATGATGATACCAAAAACCATCCTGGCGTCAGGAGCCTCCTGCTTAACTGCACCCCAATGTGTTTCAGCCAGTGCAAAGCAGTTGGCATCGTTTGCCAGCACCACCGGTATTCCCAGCTCTTTTTCCAGGTCCGCTTTTAAGGGGTTACCATTGAGTGCCGTACTATTGCAGTTTTTCATGGTTTGCAGAATGGGATCCAGTACACCCGGAGTTCCAATGCCTATACTTTCAGGCTTCAATCCGGATTCCTCCATCATGCGCTTTACCAGCACTCCTATTTGGGAAACAATATGCTGATAGCCTTTATCGGCTTCTGTTGGAATGCGGGTTCGAAGGATCGGTTGCGGATCACCGGTAGCAGGCAGGATTACCCCTTCAATTTTTGTTCCCCCAAGATCGATTCCCCAAATGGCAGTTGGCATGGTTGTTTTTTGATGTCTAAAATAATCAAACTTTGATCTCTTTCATTTTAGGAACCAGCAGGTGCATGATTCCCCAGGCAACCAGGTAGGCCATAGAACAAACAAGAAACATGATAAAATAACCGGCTTCAATCTTGCCCAGCGCCTTATAATGATCGAAGAGCAGTCCGGCCATCTTGGCAATTAAGATGCCCCCCAATGCGCCGGCCATCCCGCCCAAGCCGGTTACAGATCCTACAGAAGATTTAGGAAACATATCGGATACAGTAGTAAATATATTAGCACTCCAGGCCTGGTGGGCAGCTGCCGCCAGTCCGATTATCACCACAGCCAGCCACATATTGATACTACCTAGCCATTGTGCCAGCATCACCGGCAAAGCTCCCAATGCATAAATAAACATGGCTGTTTTCCTGCTTCTGAATACAGGCCAACCAGATTTGATAAAGCGTAAAGGCAACCAGCCTCCTACCACGCTTCCTACCGTTGACATCATATAAACCAGGGCAACCGGTATAGCAATTGCAGTATTGTCCATCTGGTATTCCGCTTTCAGAAAAGAAGGCAGCCAGAAAAGGTAAAACCACCAAACGGGATCGGTAAGAAACTTACCAAGCACAAAGGCCCAGGTTTGCCGGAATCCAAGCAGGCTGAACCAAGGGAGTTTAGGACTATCATCTGTCGTTGGTTCCGTAGCAGTATCACTATTAATATGGGCCAGTTCTTCACTGTTTACTTTTGGATGTACAGCAGGGGCGCTGTAGGATTTAAACCAGAAAATCAGCCAGATAAAACCAGTTGCAGCAGTCAGGATGAATGCCCACTCCCATCCCCAGGTGGCTGCTATATAGGGAACAGTCAGCGGTGCCAGGATGGCGCCTACATTGGCGCCTGAATTAAAGAGTCCGGTTGCCAGTGCTCTTTCTTTTTTGGGAAACCATTCCGCTACGGTTTTGATAGCCGCCGGGAAGTTACCTGCCTCTGTTATGCCCAGGGCAGCTCTTGCTACAATAAATCCAAGTGTGGAACTCACCAGTGCATGACCACCTGCTGCGAAACTCCAGCCGATGATGGCTAGTGCATAGCCCATTTTGGTTCCTATCTTATCAACCAGGGGCCCCATCAACAATAAACCGATGGCGTAGGATAACTGAAAGGCAATTACAATATCTGCATAGTCTGATTCAGACCAACCGAATTCAAGTTCAAGCGGACCTTTTAATAGACTTATTACAGCCCGGTCCAGATAGTTAATCGTAGTGGCAAAAAATACCAGTCCGCATATAGTCCACCGATACTTCGTTTTTTCATTTTTCATATGGTCAAGTACATTTATTTTACCTGCTTCACCAGTTCAAGCGCTCGTTTGGCATCTTTTGTTATCTGCGTATAATCACCACTGGCCAGCAATTCCTTCGACAGAAATTTACTGCCCAATCCAACTGCGCTTACTCCCGCCCGGAACCAGGCCTGCAAATTATCAATCGTTAGCTCCACTCCACCAGTTGGCATAAAACTGAGCTCAGGAAATATATCCCGGATCCCTGCCATAAAAGAAGGCCCGAGCAGATTTCCAGGGAATAGTTTAATGAACTCCGCACCGGTAGACTGCGCCAGTAAAATTTCTGAAACGGTCATAGCACCCGGAATCCAGGGTTTACCTGCCGCATGTACGGTTTCTCCAACTGCCTGTACTGTACCCGGACAAATCACCAGGTCTGCCCCTGCATTTAGAAAAGCAGTAGCCTGCGCGGGTGTTTTGATGGTACCAATTGCCAGGGTCAGATCCGGCCAGCTGGTATTTCTTTTTTTGATCAGTTCCGTAAAATGGTCCAGGGCCTGCTCTCCCCGGTTGGTAAACTCCACCATCCGGATACCCCCATCATACAATGCCTGCATGGTTTGCTCACAAACAGCATAATCAGGATGATAAAACAAGGGCAATACAGCCTGCTCCCTGAGTTTGGTGTAGATAGTTGAATGATCAGCCATGTTGTGCAATTTTTTGATGAATCGAGTCAAGGGTTTGCCGGGTAAAATCGCCTTTTTCCTGCAGTTTGCCAACCGCAGCAGCTGCCGCCAGGTTTACCGCAGCAGCAATATCCGATTGCTGTACCCAACTGTGTAGTAATCCGGCCATGAAACAGTCGCCACTGCCAACCCGGTCAATAATATGCTGAACTTTCCATTCTTTTGAAACAAGCTGGCTTTGCCTTGTGTCCAGTGTTGCGTAATACTGAATCCCTTCCTGTTGATCAAACCGAAACGTATTGGCAACCCAAGTACAGGAAGGCGCCAACTCACGGATATACGCAGCCGTAGTTGTGGCTTGTTGTAGATAAGCTGCTTTTGTTTGTGATGCTATCAATGTTTTATCGAGTGGCGCTCCGAGTAATTCTGCTGCCGACCAGATATTTCCCATTACAATACTGCAATGCTTTATTAATTCCGGCATCACTTCAGCCGGAGCTGTACCATATTTCCACAGTTTATTCCGGTAATTGAGATCAACGGAGATGGTGATTCCTAATGCAGCAGCAGCTTCAACAGCTTCTTTACAGACAGTAGCGGCGCTTGCATTCAGGGCGGGACTAATCGCGCTGAAATGAAAGAGATCACAACCGCTAAGCAGGTTTTTCCAATCGATGGTTCCTGGTTGCAGTGTGGAAAAAGAAGACCCCGCTCGATCATAAATTACGCCGGCGTTTTTCAGATCAGCACCCTGGGGAAGAAAATAAATTCCGATACGATTTCCACTACGCTGCATTGCTGAAGTATCTAATCCCATGCGCTGCATTTCCAGCAGCACATCATCCGCCATGCTATTCTCAGGCAGGGCAGAAATATATTTAACCGGATGCTGCCAATGACTGAGTGCGGCTGCCACATTGAACTCGGCTCCACCGAGGTAAACCGGCATGGAAGCCTGCTGCATCCAGGCAGCAGGTAATTCCGGCGACATCCGTAAAAGAAATTCTCCCAGACAAGCAATCTTTTTCATTCGTTCACTTACTGTTTTGCATTACTGGCTAAACTAAGGATTCAGCAAGCAAAACACCGATAGCGCTTACTATTTAATTGTGCAAACGTTTTCACGGAGCAAGTTTTTACTTTTCAATCCCAAGCTCCTGCTGGATCTGTTCCAGGCTTTTCCCTTTTGTTTCCGGAAGAAACCGAACGACAAAAATCAGGTGCAATACCATCATCACGGTGTAAAACAGAAAGGAGTAATAACCACCTTGCGGACTCCCTTCCACAATAATCGGGAAGGTCCAGGATATAATAGCTGCCATGATCCAATGTGTGAAACTGCCCAATGATCCTCCCTGGGAACGCACCGAGTTCGGGAAAATCTCAGCAATGAAAACCCAGATCACAGCCCCCTGTGAAAAAGCAAAGAATGCAATAAAGCCGATCAGGTAAATCAACACCAGTTGATTTCCTGCCATATCACCTTTGAAAGCCATTGCTGTCAGTCCTAAAAACAGGATCATTCCCAATGAACCGATAATGAGAAGTTTTTTTCTGCCAAACCGATCAATCATGGTCATGGCCAGCAAGGTAAACAGCAGGTTGGCAGCTCCAATATAAACAGGTTGTAAGTAGGCATCGGCCTGGGAAAATCCTGCCATTTCAAAAATGCGTGGAGCGTAATATAAAATTGCATTGATGCCAGCCAGTTGATTGAACATCGCAAGCAGTACAGCAAACAAAATGGGCTTTCTGAATTTCGATGTAAACAGTTTTTCCGGAACCGGGCTGATATCACTGCTGGTTTCTTCCTGTATCTCTGCAACAGCCTGCAGATCACCGGTTCGCTCAAAGATTTTTTTTGCTTCTTCCGGCTTTCCGTTGATCCATAACCAGCGCGGACTTTCAGGTATGCTTCGCAACAAAATAGCAAAAAGCAGAGAAGGAACCACCATCACCCCAAGCATCCATCTCCAGGAATCTTCACCCATACCAACAAACAAAAAATTTGTGAGGTAGGCTACGAAAATACCTGCAACGATATTCAGTTGAAAAGAACCTGCCAGTCTTCCCCGGATTTCGGCAGGCGCGATTTCAGAAATATACATGGGGCCTACCACAGAAGAAGCACCTACTGCCAATCCGCCTATAAAGCGAAACAAAATGAATAATTCCCAAATGGAAGTAAGGGAACATCCAATCGCAGATAACAGGTATAAAAATGCGATAACAAGCAGTACTTTTTTTCTTCCATAACGCTGTGCAGGCATGCCTGCAATCAGTGAGCCGATTACGGTTCCGATCAGGCTGGAGGCAACTGTAAATCCCTGCCATCCTGAACTCAGGTTCCACAACGACTGAATTGTTTTTTCTGCACCAGAGATAACGGCAGTTTCAAAGCCAAAAAGAAAACCACCCAGTGCAGCGATAAGAGAAACACGTACGGCAAAATTAGTTCCGGTGCTATTCCCCATTGATTGTAATTTTAGGCGAGCAATATTCTTTAAATATACTATAGAAAAACTAGTGAATATTCAATCGATTACTATAAAAGATATTGCGAAAGCGCTGAATCTTTCGTACTCTACTGTTTCAAGGGCACTTAAAGGGAGTTACCAGATATCTGAACCCGTTAGGGAAAAAGTGCTGGCTTATGCCAGGGAGCATAAATATCGCCCCAACCTGCTGGCCCAGAGCCTGAAGAATAAAAACAGCAGATGTATTGGCCTGGTATTATGCACCATCCCCAATAGTTTTTTGGGTGAAGTCATCAATGGAATCGAGTCCGTTGCTTCTTCCAAAGGATACCTGGTGATCATCACGCAAACCAATGAATCATTGGAAAATGAAAAAAAAGCCCTGGACCATCTTACCATGCGCGCGATTGATGGCCTGCTGATTTCTGTGTCAACCGAAACCAGGGATGTCAAACACCTGGAACCCTATCATGAACGCGGATTGCCCATCGTATTTTTTGACAGGATTTGTGAGGGACTTCCTACTCATATTGTACAATCTGATAATGAGGGAGGTGCATTTGAACTGACCAAACACCTGCTTGACCAGGGTTACCGGCGCATTGCTCATATTACAAGTCCGACTCATCTCGCAATGACGCAAGAGCGACTGACAGGCTACCGACGAGCCTATAAGGAAGCAGGTTTAGCTATTGACGAAACCTTACTGAAACAGTGTGCACATGGCGGTGCTATTGTTGCAGAAGTGGAACAGGCGCTGGATGCATTATTTACATTACCGCAACCGCCAGATGCCATACTGGCTGCCAGCGATCGGATGACACAATCCAGTTTTCAATATTTACGAAGAACGGGTAAAAAAATTCCGGAGGACATTGTATTGGCAGGTTTCAGCAATTTTAATGCCCCTGAGCTTTTTTCTCCCGCCCTGACTACAATGGTACAGGATGCATTTGAAATGGGAAAAAGAGCAGCCATATTGCTGATTGAACGAATTGAGAACAAGCATAAATCCTTCACACCTGAAAAAATTGTCTTACCAGTTCAATTGCATGTGAGGGCTTCCACTCAACAGAATATCACTCAATAATTTCCGGTATGCCTGAAAACAAGTTATCTCCAACCCTTCAGCAACTGGCATATACATCCGGAAGTATCCTGATAGCAATACCGGATGAGGAAGGTATCCGGCTGAACTATCAGCAATCAGTAGCCGAAGGCAAAAAAAATGAATTTCCATATTGGGCACGAATCTGGCCATCGGCTTGGGCGATGACTGAATACCTGGATGAACACCCTGAATTATTCAATCAAAAAAAGGTAATTGAATTTGCAGCCGGACTTGGACTACCTTCTCTCCTGGCTGCTAACGGAGCTGAATCTGTAATTGCATCCGATTACCTGGAAGAGCCAGTTAATAACATCAACAAATCCATACTTGCCAACAGGTTTACCAATATGAAGGCTGCCCTTTACAATTGGAGGGATGGATTACCTGATTGGGATGCTGACCTGGTTTTGCTAAGCGATACGAATTACAACACAGAAGACCAGGCTGCTGTTGAAAGACTCATACGACATTATTTGAACCAGGGATCCACTGTATTACTGACTACCCCACACCGTTTGGCCGCAAGGGAATTGTTAGAGTCGCTCCATGAATTTTGCAGGCATACAGAAATACGGACAGTAAAAGGAACCGATATATCTGTTTATAAATATTCGCTGTGATTCTTACCAGTCGCTACAGGCAGCCGGTCGTAATAAATGTATTCCTGCTTTCGACACATTATTTTTATACATGTCTTTTGCAAGCATTTCCTTCCACTTGGGATGACTGAAAAACGCTTTCCAATGCGCTTCGCGGGAAGCAAAATTTTCGAAACAGGTCAGGTAATAAAAATTCGGCATCCGGCTACCAGTAATTACTTCACCATAAAAAGCAGCATTGAAATTTAGTTCTTTAAACAGCTCAATTTCGCCTCCTTCATTGAACATATGCACCTTGCTTTTATAACGGTCTACTGTAGCCGATTCATAGTTTCGTAATTCATAAATCCGGTTTTGGCGTTCGGTAGAAAAAACCGGCGTCTGAAGAGGAGGAGCCAGCATGAAGGACTTCATCCAGACCGTTTCAAGCCGGGTAAAAGGTGGCTTATCAAAAGGTGCATTGATAAAAAATGCAGCTGAGTTTTGGTAAACTGCATCTTTTTCAAGTCGCGCACTCAAATCAGCAGCCGACTGAACAGAACTGACAGGCAGAATAATATAGATGGCGGGGGGGCTGATGGTATCAGCCGGACTAGGTTCAAGCACCCCGATATTCTTGATTTTCGACCTATGTAAGGCAGGTAACAGGGCTTCTTCCGCATATCGGAGAATGGCAGCTTTCTGTTCCTGGGTTTCATAACGGTATATTCTCAGCTCATAGAATTCCTTTTTCGTTTGAGCGTGACTGTTGATAAACAGCAGGGAGGCAAGAGCAAAGAAGAGCAGACGTAACATGGTTGCTACTTTTAATTTTCAGGAATCTGTTCAATGGGGAAATGATCCGTCCGGAATGGTGCAAGTGGTAGCCCTGCAGCTGACTCCATATTTCCGATGCTGGTATTTCCAAAACCATATCGTACGAACATGGGATTTTTAAGATCCGGATGCCAGAGAATTACATTATTTTTTTCAATTTTCACTTTGGGTACGAGCCAGTTGGTACCATTGATATCAGAGATTAACCAGCCCTCCGGATTGGCACCCTTCATACGGATTCCTTTTTCTGCATAGTTGAACTTCACGAGGATTTTGCCTTTTTCAATAGCAGATGAACTGTACTCCGGACTCCTGTAGTCTGCAATTGGCAAGTTATACGTAGATGCAAGTGCATAATTGGCAAGCCGGGTGCCCACGGGCTTTTTCCTGGAAGGGTGAATATCAGTAACTGTATCTACCAGGTCTGTTATAACAACCATGCCTGTATTGGGATGAGAGGCTGCTGCAGCCTGGGCCTCGCGCAAAAGTGCGCCGATACCGGTAGTTCCATATTTAAACGGTGCTATCTGAACATAATAAAAAGGCAGGTCTTTTTTCCATGCAGCCCGCCAGCTGTCGATCATGCTGGTAAACAATTGCCGGTAGGTGGAATAGGTGCCGGTATTACTTTCTCCCTGGTACCAGATCACACCTGCGATTCCATGAAGGGTAATAGGTGCAATCATTCCATTATAAGCTTGCGCAGGGGCAGTTGGCCACCAGGCCACTTTTTTCAGTTTTGCTGCTGCTGCTTTGAGTTGGGGATCAGCAGTAACCACTGCCTCCGGTGTCCAGGCCTCAGCAGGTGTTCCACCCCAGCTGACATTGATCAAACCTATAGGAACATTCAGTTTTTCATGGAGATTTTTTCCAAAGAAATACCCCACGGCACTGAAGGATTTCAACTGGTTGGAATCGGCTTTTGCCCATGAAGCTTTCAGGTCATCCTGTGGAAAATCAGCGCCGGTTTTATTTACGTGAAAGAGGCGAATGGAAGCATTGGCTGCTGTTGGAAATTCCGGCGCGATATCCTTCACGCCGTTGTAAAAACTCCACTCCATATTGGACTGCCCTGAGCACACCCAGACTTCTCCAATCAACACATCTTCCAGTACGATCGTATTTCTGCTGGTGATGGTGATGGAATAAGGACCTCCTGCGGCAGGAGTTTTTACTTTGAGTATCCATCTTGCCAGGTCGGACGCGGTTGTTTCATATTGCTTTTTATCCCAACCGGTAGTTACTGTTACTTTTTCACCCGGACCAGCCCAACCCCAAAGATTGACAGAGTCTTTTTGCTGAAGAACCATACCGGATTGAAGAATAGCGGGGAGTCGCAATTGTGAAAAACCGGCACTGCAGATCAGGATCAGCAGCGCTGGCAGGCATCGTTGAAGGAAATTTTTCATTTTCCTAAAATACAAAAAGGGGCCCGGAAGCCCCAAAAAAATTAAAGGTTAACCCTACACTTGATATTATAATTTAGAAACTACAACATCTTCAACTACTGTACGGTTCCGATTAATCTGGAAAACCTCGGTTTGAACTTTACCATTAATGGTTATAGCAACTTTCAGTTGAATTGGCTCCAGGCTGGAGTTATCAATCTGGAATTTGCGGGTAATTTTCTTTTCAGAGGTAGTTGCGGTGTACAGAACATATCCGTCGAGGTCTCTGAGTTGAACAGTTATTTCTTTTCCTTCTTCGTTGTCGAGACTGATTTCAACAACAGGAGACTGGTTATTGCTACCAACGTATTTTACTTCAACAGGAACACGGTTTTTGTTTACTCTTTTTTCGGTGTTAGCCAAAACAGGATTGGTTGATACAGCCACCAGCGCAGCGATTGCCAAACTTGCCAACACTGACTTCAGATTCATACTTGTGTTTTTCATTGTAATTCTTTTTGCGGTTAGATAATTTAAAAAACTCTTTGCGGCGGCAATCGGAGATGGTAGCAATAGTTGACTATGGAAGTAGCAATCGGAAGGGATACAGCAAAAATAGAACGGCATTCCCTTTACTGCAAGCCAAGTTTTATTGATTTTACTTACTTTAAACCTCTTAAAGAAATACTAAAACCAGCTACAGGAAAGGATTTCAGCGAATTTTCGGGATGATATCCAACGACTATTTCACCTCAAAAACGGCCACTTGCTCAAAGGACCTGTGCCTTTTATCAATACCCCTGATAAGTACTTTATAAGATCCTGCCTGATCGGATGTATAAAACTGAAAGGGAATGAATGAACCTGTTTTACTCTTTTCCAGAGCTGGATTCCAATACAGCAGCGAGCGTCGATCCGGAAGCTGCTGCATTCCCGTTTGCTGAGTTGAATAATCAGGATCAATAAACAATCGCTCCTGTTGGATGCCAGGGAAAGACAGGATGATGGCATCTTTGCTGATGGCTGATCGCCCGCCGGTACCTGCATAGGTCCTGCACACCAGCACCCCTTCTTTTACTAAATTTCCTATTCGTATTCGCTGCGTATATACATCAATGGATTTTACTTCCTGTGGATCCATTTCCATCAGGATGGCAGGATCCCAAACCGGGATCCCATCAATTAAAATCAATGGATCTGTTTCAAAAAATCCCGGGATCCACTTATTACGTATGCGTATCTGATAACTGCTATCCTGAACCCTTACCCGTACTTCACTGATATACTCCCTAAAGATCTCCTGCATGGTCTTAAAGCGGATATACTGATCAAGCTGATACCTGGTATCCGGTTTACCCAGCTGAAATGAATCTTTCTCCAGTGCTGAATCCGATTCTTTAGGAAAAAGTAGTTCTTGTAATTGCAACTGTACAAATCGTTGCCGGAATAATTCATGATGGGCTTTCGTTAATTCCGGAAAGGGGCCTGCCTCAAATTTTTCAGCAGGCACAAAAACCGGAAGCATTTCTATAGTGGCGGTTCGTCTGTTAGTTGCAGCACCCACTTGCTGAATAATGAGATCCCCTTTTTGGAGTGCAGGTCCGGGATTGAACCAACTTATCCCCTGCCGGTTGGTTTTGCCAACATTGAGCACAAAGGAGGTTCCAGGTTGCACCAGGGTCACCAGCTGATTTTCAATTGGCTGCCCGGTTACAGCATCCATGATACGTGCCTGGAACAAAGGTCCCTCCCACTCTGGCAGGTAAACAACCTGCTCCGATTGAATCGGTTCTTGTTGGGCACTTATTGAATTGACAGGAACAATAACTTCCTCCAAAGGAAGCACGGAAACGGTGAGTGCAATAAAAGGATTTTCTTCATCCACCGGTAATGAGCCAGCCACCAATGATCTTTTGGAATAGTGTGCCTTATCAAGCTGAATGTCTGCAACCGGTATTGAAGAAGGATTCTCTGTCCACCTGCCAGCATGCTGACCAAAATAACTGGTATCATAGGGATTGAGTACCCAAATGGATTGACGGTAAAAACTTTGTTCACCCCAATTCTTCATCCATGAAGAATAGATTCTTAATTCACAGGCACCTGATGCCATGGAATCAGGAATAGAGAAACTGCCTGCGCCTCTACCCTCATCTAACAGTACAAGTTTTTGTAGAAGGGATTTTTTTTGATCATTAATCAGTTCAACCTGCACCACCCTGCTTTTTTGTGCGGCAGTATTGGTTTCTCCTTCCAGTACCAGAATACTGAAAAAAAGAGATTCCCCCGACAAATAAAGCGACCTGTCGGTTTGTGCAAAAATCCTTTCAGGATGTGCGCGCTGTGCATCGGCGTTGTTATATAATACCGTCAACAGAAACAAGTATAGAAAGCGGATACACATGGTTTACCAAAATGAAGGTTTTTGATTGGTGCCTCCTGATAAGCGACAATCCAGGCAAAGCTTTTTACTTAGTACTAGTCCGGGTGGTTGCCCACTTGAAAAATACCAGAATCCATATTCCGGATCCGAGTAATTAAAAATGGTAAAATCAGTCGGGTTAGAGGGAACATTCCGCACACTGCAATCATATCCGGTTGTAATAAGTGGCCAGTTATCCAACTCCTGGTTATTAACAAATATTCTCTTCTCGGTAGTTTGCCCTACAGCAATGTAGCCAATCACCGGCTCCTCTGGATCTGAGTCAGATTGTATATTCCCATTTAATTGTGAAGGAAGCGGATCAAAAATACCACCCAGCTCTTCGGAATTCTGTTTCATTAATCTGTAATAACGATACGCTTCCGGCGTGATGGCATACTGCCTTACCAACATGCTGTAGCGGATGGACAACCGCTTATCGGGTTTAGAGATCGTATGCAAAGGAGCCTTGAATACAACAGCAGATGAAAGTCCGGTTGTTGTTCCTATCAGCAGTTCTTTTGAAGGATCCGTGATCCAGCAGGAAGCCGTCTGATTGGTGGCATCTGCTTCCACAATTCTCCCATTTACTACTGCCCAGAAGGAAGGATTTTGTGCCGTTGTCTGATAGGTTTCTTCAAATTCCCACCGGTAATATTGCTGTTGATTGGAGGGATCCTTTGTATAGAGAAAAAAGTTCAGATCAGGGTTTGCTTCCCAGGCGATACTATCAATTTCCGGTGCAATCAACACCCTTTCAAATGCAGACCGATAGGAACGGTTATCTGCAGTGCGAATAAGCAACCGATAGTTGTTCGCAGCAGAAAGTTGCAGGGGAGCACTTATATAAACACCTGAATCATTTAATGCCTCCAGCCTATATATTGATCCATCCGTGCCTTCAATCCTGAGTTCTGCATTGTTCACCGGGTATTGAAGCGTGGTATCTCCCAGACTCTTTGAAAAGGACAAGGTAAACCGTGACACACCACCTGGAGAAGCATTGATCAGTCCATCTACCACCAGGAATTGGTTGGGTTGCTGCTGCACGGGGGCTATATAGGGTTTCCTGCAGGCCATCGCACTCAGCAGGAACACCAGCAAATAGTTATATAGCAAGGAGGACCGCATCTTTAAAATTTTATTTTATAGGATACAAAGGGAATGATCGTACCAAAAATGGACAGCTGATAGCCATTGATAGTACCCTGTTCCTGAACATAATAAACAGAATAAGGATTCTCCCTGGCGGTGATATTATAGGCTCCTACTGACCAGGCATTATGGAATCGTTGATTCACTTTGTGATTGCCCTCAATGGTAAAAGAAATATCGGACCGAAAATAATTCGGGATCCTGTATTCATTTCTGTCAGAATAGATCAATCCGGTTACACCACCCTGGTTGAAAACTGCTATCGGTAAGGTTATCGGTCTGCCTGAAGTAAAAATCAGATTCCAGGACAAACTCAACCGGTGTGAAAACCGATAGTTCGCAATCAGGTTCATATTGTGCGGGCGATCAGCATTGCCCGGATAATAGTTGCCCCTATTAATCAACTCTCCCGCCAATGGATCATCCTGTTTGAGCAAAATCCGTGAGTAGGTATAACTGAACCAGCCATTCAATCTGCCGTCCGGTTTTTTCAGTAAAAATTCCGCGCCATAGGCCTTACCCCTTGTATTGATCAAATCAGTTTCAAGATGTTCATTGAGAAGCAGGCGGGCACCACTTTTAAAATCGAGATAGTTTGCAATTCTTTTAAAATAAACTTCAATAGAAGCTTCCCATTTATTGGAAGCAAAACTTCGATAATAACCTGCTGATAACTGCCAGCCTTCCTGCGGACGAATATGCTGATCACTCAACTTCCAGATATCAGTAGGTGAAATAGTAACTGTATTCGATAACATGTGCAGGAATTGCCTTGTTGTGGTAAAGCTTGCTTTTATCGAACTGTTTTCTGTGAGCAGATAGCGCATGCTCAGTCGCCATTCGGGTGCAGTCCAGCGCTGTATGGTTTCACCTTTTCGGTATTGCAGTGTATCGATGATGGTAGTGGTATCTTTGGGTTGCCCCGGCAGGTATTTAAACTCTGTACCCGGACCAAAATGCTGAAACAGATTCCACCTGACTCCAGCACTTATAGATAAATTGGAATTGATACGATACTGATCCCCCAGGTAGATAGCAGTTTCCAATGCCTGCTCCCGGTTCAATTTTTTGGGTTGCACCAGGGAAGAAGTTCCAAGAGGGTCATAATTGCCTGGCTGCAAACTGTAGTAGGTGGATTGCAAACCTGCGTTGAGCTGGTGTTTATCATTCAGGAGCCAATTGAAATCAGACCGGAAAAATTGCTGATTGATAGCATACCTTAACCGGAAGGCATTCACCTGGTTGGTTGCACTTTCAACCTGGTATTGGTAATGATCCGTACCAATTGTAAATGTTCCGGAAAGCAGGGCGTTGAACTGATGTTTCCATTTAATATTCAGGTTTCTGTTTCCATATTGAAAACTGGTATCACGGTTAAACCGGAAAGCATCCTCGCTCAGGTACCCGGTCAGATAGAGTGTGTTTTTTTTATTAAGGTTAAAAGCAGTACGCAGGTTGATATCATAAAAAGAAGCCCTGCTTTGTCTGAATGCCTTATCAGGCAATTGGTTCATGATCCAGTTGGAGTAACTGGTTCGGGCTCCCAAAGAAAGGGTTGCTTTCTCTTTTTTAATAGGTCCGCCTATGCTCAATGAACTGGTAAGCGGACCAATTCCTGCATTGCCTGTCCATTTTTTTGCATTACCATCCTGCAAGGTTATATCAAGAACAGAGGATAATCTGCCACCAAATTTTTCAGGAATACTGGCTTTGTATAATTCTACCTGTTTAACCAGGTCTGGATGAAATGCAGAAAAGAAACCAAAGAGATGCGTAGGATTAAATACGGTAGCATCACCCAGCAGGATCAGGTTCTGATCGGCTGTTCCACCCCGAACATTAAAGCCATTGGAAGCTTCACCTACTGAAGTAACACCGGGTAGTGACAATACCACTCTTAATACATCCGTTTCCCCAAAAATAACCGGGACCTGTTTAATGGTTTGAATATTGAGCCGGCTTGCTCCTACCTGCAGGCTACGGGTAACAGAACTTTTTTCTGCTGTTACAACTACAGCCTGTAAACTTTTAATTGCCTCCTGCAGTTCAATATCCAGCCTTCCATTCTGGTTGAGCTGCACCTGTCGCTGGGTTGATTGCATACCCGCACTGTTAATCTTCAACAGGTATCTGCCTCTTGGAAGTACGATGGAATAGTAACCATACACATCCGTATAAACAGTTTTGGATTTACCGGCTGCAAGAACTTCAGCAGTTGCCAGTCCTTCGCCAGAGGAAGCTGCTTTTATATAGCCAGATAATACTACAGTTGATCCGGCGGGATTCTTATCAACATCTCCAATGGTAATCAACCTGTTTTCTACAGGCAATACTTCCTTTTCAGGAAGTTCTGGCTGTTTGGGGATTATGGCTGCTTGACCTGTTCCCGGAAACTGAGTCAGTACCGGTTTGCCCTTTGAAAGGTATACAGATCCGTCAGTATCCTCAGCTACAAACCAACCCCGCTTGCCCAGCAATTGATCCAATAATTGAATTTTGGTGAGATCACTAACGGTGAGCAGTACCTGCAGTGTATCCAGTTCACCAGGCGGATAAAATATCCGGATCTTTTCCTTAGTTTCTATCAGCTGTATCAGTTGAGGAAAGGAAAGCGAATAGGTACCAGAATAGCGGTTCTTTTCCTGACCAGTACCTGGTAGTTGCAGCAGTAAAAAACATCCAATAAACAAGAGGAACTGTTTCATACTGCTGCTTTAAAGCGTACTATTTATATAGTGAACAACCGATCGGATGAGTTGATCCGGATTCTTCCTGAAAGACCATCGGTTTTTTCTGATCAGGCTTTTGATTTCTTCTGACTGCGCTGGTGCCAGTTGCAGGAGCTGTTTTTCAGTTTCTATCCAGTTCCATCCAGTGGCAGATTTGACTAGCCATTCAGGTCGATCTTTGAATGCAGGTAAAACATTTGCATCCGGTCCGGATGGCTTCTGTAATACCTTACGATGCCTTTTATACAAAGTAATGGGTCCTCTTTCTACCAGTTCCATCAATTCATTAACCGCCCTCCCATCCACTACCTGTATGACCGGAAAAAAATACCTCCCTGCAATTTGCAGTGAATCCACCTGCTCCGTAATTAATGAAATCAGATTATTACTACCATCATTCGTAACAAGCGCAGGCTGATGAATATCCAGCTGAACTGGTAAATTGCGATAGATGGTTTTATTGTAACTGAGAGTGCAAGCCAGCAGGCTGTCTGTAAGAAAAAAAGGATGCCCGTTGGTTTTGTATCCAATCCGCATATAACTAAAGCCAATGAAAAGCGGACGGTTCATTCCAAGGGTACTATCATATTTATGTTGCCAAAATGGATTCTTCGTTTGCGCATGGCTTTGCAGGCAAAATAGCATGCAGAGAGGAACCATCAGGGTGAAAAAGATTACCCTAAATAGTTTTACATTCATACTGCAAACATGGGAATATGATAAAAGCATTCGTTCTGGTTAGCTTGTTGACACAACTAAGTATAGCTACCGTTGCACAATCCAGGAATAATTTAATTTTTAATCCTGATACGAGTATTGTAACTCCACAAGAAGTTCAGGTAAAAGGCCAGAAAATTACATATAAGGCAATTGCAGGCACTTTACCGGTATGGAATGAACAGGAAAAAGCAATAGCCGGACTCTTTTACACTTATTATGAGCGAACTGATATAAAAGACAGAGCCAACCGGCCACTGATATTTTCATTTAATGGAGGCCCGGGGTCTGCTTCCGTATGGATGCACCTGGCCTTTACAGGCCCCAAGATCCTGCATATCGACGACGAAGGCTATCCGCTTCAGCCTTATGGATTCAAGGACAATCCCCACAGCATCCTGGATGTGGCAGATATCGTGTTCATTGACCCGGTAAATACGGGCTTCTCCAGGATCGTGGATTCCACTGTTCCCAAGTCGACCTTCTTTGGTGTGCAGGCAGACATCAAATACCTGGCGGGATGGATTAACAGTTTTCTATCCCGTTACCAAAGATGGGCATCCCCCAAATACCTGATTGGAGAAAGTTATGGCACTACCCGGGTATCCGGACTCGCACGTGAATTGCAGGAATCACAATGGATTTACCTGAATGGTGTGATCCTGGTATCTCCCACTGAACTGGGTATTGAAAGAGGAACTGCCACCGATGCTGCGCTGCGGCTGCCCTATTATGCAGCCACAGCTTGGTATCATAAAAAATTGCCGGTAGAACTTCAACAAAAAGATCTGCTGCAGGTACTTCCCGAAGTGGAAGAATTTACCATGCGTGAAGTATTACCCGCAATCCACAGAGGCGGACAACTCAGCCCTGCGGAGAAAAAAAAGATAGCTGCGAGAATGGCGAACTACTCCGGCATTGCTGAACAGGTTTGGTTGCAGCATAACCTGGATCTGCCTGTCACTTATTTCTGGAAGGAGTTGATGCGAGACAAAGGATTTACAATTGGCCGGCTGGATTCCCGCTACCTGGGCATAGACCGAAAAGAGGCAGGAGATCGCCCGGATTACAATGCCGAATTAAACTCCTGGTTACATTCTTTTACTCCACCCATCAATATGTACTTGAGAGAAACACTGAAATACAAAACGGATTTCAAATACAATGTATTTGGGAATGTTTCACCCTGGGATCGCAGCAATGATCAAACCGGTGAAGACCTGCGCAAAGCAATGGCCATGAATCCTTATCTGCATGTGATGGTGCAATCGGGATATTATGATGGCGCCTGTGATTATTTTAATGCGAAATACAATCTTTGGCAACTCGATGCCGCCGGAAGATTTACGAACCGAATGAGTTTTAAAGGATATCGGAGCGGACATATGATGTATCTTAGAAAAGAAGACCTGGCGAGCAGCAATGAAGACATCCGTCAATTCATTAAGCAGAGCCTGCCAGCATCCAATCAACCGGCAAAATATTAATCATGATTCCAGTAAATAATATCCGGCAGTTTTGTTTGTTATTAATGCTTGTTGCTAATTTGAACGCAACTGCACAAAAACCGATCATTGATTCCTTTCCGGTGCGCGCCTTCAGCATTGCAGCTCCAACACAACAAAATCTGGATTCTTTCCTGGTATTCATGCAAAAAGAACTGGCACCCCGTAAAATTAATCGCCTGGTATTACGGGTAGATTATGGTTACCAGTTTCAATCTCACCCCGAACTCATTGACACTCCTTTTCTCCGGAAAGAAGATGTAAAAAAACTGGTGACTACTGCGCGCAGCAATGGAATAGAAGTTATTCCACAGATTAACCTGCTGGGTCATCAATCCTGGGCCAGTAAAACAGGTAAGCTCCTGCGGGTGTACCCCCAGTTTGATGAAACGCCCTGGGTAGAAATGCCTGAAAAATATGAATGGCCCAATAAAGACGGGCTCTATTGCAAAAGCTACTGCCCTTCTCACCCGGATGTGCACAAAGTAGTTTTTTCCTTAATGGATGAATTATGTGATGCCTTTGAATCAACAGCTTTTCATGCCGGAATGGATGAAGTGTTTTATATAGGAGAAGAAAAATGCCCGCGCTGCGGAGGATTGGATAAAGCAGAATTATTTGCGAAAGAACTAACACTCATCCGTAACCGATTAGCAGCCAGCAACCGCAAACTCTGGATCTGGGGTGATCGTCTCATTGATGGAAAAACAACCGGTATTGGCATGTGGGAAGGCAGTTTTAATTCCACACATCGTGCCATTGATCTGATTCCAAAAGATGTAGTCATCTGCGACTGGCACTATGAGCGGCCAGATAAAACGGCGGTATATTTTGCTATGAAAGGTTTTTCTGTAATTACCTGTTCCTGGAATAAACCCTCTGTGGGTGTGCAGCAGGTGCAGGATATGGCGGAGTTCCGGCAGTCTGCAACCGGCCCCATGAAAGAACGTTTCCTGGGTGTGATGGAAACTGTATGGTCGCCCGTAACGTCTTTCTTCACAGGCTATTACGATAAAAACAAAGACGATCGGAAACAGCCACAGGTCAATACTCCCTGGAACTGTTTCAGGGCGATGTTTCCGGCAGAATCAAAATAAATCCCTTCATACCGATTTATAAGTCTACCTTGAGCGGGTTAACGATTTGAGTTAATCAGCATCTTGTAAAAGAATCCCTTCTTAATTGCCTTCAATTACCTCCTGCTTTTTTCCTCAGAAAATTTTCATTATAAAAATTTACTGAAATGAACATTTATGTATCCAACCTCGGATTTGGGGTTCAGAACGAAGAATTAGAGAAGTTATTCACTCCCTATGGAGAAGTTTCCTCTGTAAACGTAATCATCGACAAAGTTACCAATAGAAGTCGCGGTTTCGGATTTGTAGACATGCCAAATTCTACTGCAGCTGAAAACGCGATCAAAGAATTGAATGGTGTTTCCATGGAAGGAAGAACCATCAAAGTAAATGAAGCCAAGCCACGCGAAGACCGTAGCAAGTCAAGCGGCCGCAACTTCTATTGATTCTTTATGCAATTTATTTTCTGAGATGCCAGGCTTTGGGTTGAACAAAGGCACGTATCCCACTGTAAGATAAAGTAGAACCCAGACCCGAGTCCTTTCTTCCTGACCAGGGAAGATTTGCACTCACACGGTCGCAGCAATTCCAGTATACCGTTCCGGTATTCATTTGCCTTAGGATTTTTTCTGCTCTTTCTTCATTGGAAGTATATACAGCCGCTGTTAATCCATAACTGGTATCTTTCATTAAATCAATAGCCTCCGAATCATTACTTACTTTCTGAATGCCAATAACCGGACCGAAACTTTCTTCCTTCATCACACTCATGTTATGATTCACGTTGGAAAGAACAGCCGGCACCATATAATAGCCCGGTTGCTGAAGGCGATAACCACCTGCTATTAATTCCGCTCCTTTGTTTTGCGCGTCCTGGATCTGATCAAGGATAAATGCCAGTTGCTCTTTTCGGGTAAGCGGACCGATATCAATTCCTTCCTCTTTTGGATTTCCGATTTTTAAGGCCTTCGCCTGCTCAGTAAATGACTTCAGGAAATCATCGTACACTTTTTCGTGCACGTAGATTCTTTCCACCGCACAACAACTCTGACCATTGTTGTATACCACTCCTTCCAATGCAGCACCAGCCACCTGGTTGATATCTGCCACTTCATCCGTAACATACAAAGGATCCTTGCCACCCAGTTCCAACTGACAGGGAACCATTTTCTCCGCAACTTTGGATGCAATGATTTTCCCGGTGCGATTGCTTCCCGTGAAATAATATCCATTCAGAGGAAGATCCAGCAGATAACTTCCCACCAGTCCGCCGCCCAATACTACCTGGAATACATTTTCGGGTATACCCGACTGATAGAGCAAATCACGAATGGCGAGTCCGGTTAAGCTGGAAAACTCAGATGGCTTATACAGCACTGCGTTCCCTCCAATCAAAGCAGGAATAAACACATTCACACCTACCAGATATGGATAATTCCACGCAGAAATATTGGCGATTATACCCAGGGGTTCATAACTGATTCTCTCTTTGGTAGCTCCATCCAGTACCATCCACTCATCCTGCAACCATTTCTCCGAATTATTGAGGAAGAAAGCGATTCGCCCTCTTGCACCATTGATTTCATTTCTGGCCTGCTGAATGGGCTTACCAACTTCATCACTCAGGGTTCCTGCCAGCTTTTCGATTTGCTCTCCTAAAGCCTGGTCAAATCGGCGGATGCAATTGATTCGTTCTGTCAATGGAACTTCCGCCCAGGCTGACTGTCCCTTTTTTACCAGGTTATATTTTTCCTGAATGGTTTGCTGGTTGTCTTCATCCAGCGTTGCCAGTACTTCTTCAGTAGCCGGATTTATAACGTTAAATGTGCTCATGATTGTTCTCGGATAGTTTGTATAAAATGTTCTTTAATGGCTTGTGATAATGGATTCTTTTCTTTGTTCAGCATTCTTTCCGGATGCCATTGCACTCCAATCAGAAATGGCTGATCCTTTTCATCTTTCCACTCAATTGCTTCAATCAGGCCTGTATCATCAAGTGCGCTGATTCGCCAATTACCTGAAAGCGTTTCCTTATCCAATGCCTGGTGATGCGCGCTGTTCACCTGTCCAACTGATTCCGCTGCCCATGCTGCCAGCCGGCTTCCGGGTTGCAGTTGTACCGTGTGTTGTTTATCCTCGTCGGTATCTTTTTTATGCCGGCGATTCTGCTCCCCCAGGTCCTGGATCAGCTTACCTCCTTCCAGGGTGTGAACCAATTGCATACCCCTGCAAATTGCGAGTACTGGTGCCTGTTTTTCTTTGGCGTGCCGGTAAATGGCAGCTTCAAACTGATCACGATCCGGTTGATAGGTATCAGGTTGATTTGGATATACCGCAGCACCCTGGTAATAAACAGGATCAATATCTACACCACCTGTCAATACATAGGCATCGCATTGCTTAACCGCCTTATGGTCGGGTGTTTCAAACGATAACAACACCAGCTCCAGGTCTTGGCCAAGATCTGCTTCCGTAAACCAATCCCAGTAATTCTGGAAATTGGTACGAGAGAAACTGATCCCGATTTTCTTTTTCATCTCCTACAGTGCTTTTTTATAAATCGCCAGGAAATCTTCCCTGCTTACCGGTTTGGGGTTGTTGGGATGACAAAAATCTGCTTCCGCCAGGCTGGCCAGGGTTTCCAGATGTTCTTCTTTAACCCCGATTGCAGCCAGGTTTTCGGGTAAGCCTAACTGTTCGTTCAGATCAAACAGATAAGATACCAGAGAAGCTGCATCTCCGCCAGAAACATTCATTGCCTGTGCCATTCGCTGGAAAGCAGGTTCCAGTCCGGGTGCATTAAAATCCATTCCATAGGGAAGATTCACCGCATTCGCCAATCCGTGGTGCGTATCCAGCAAAGAGGAAAGCGGATGAGCCAGGGAGTGCACAATGCCCAATCCTTTCTGAAAAGCAACAGCGCCCATCAAAGATGCGATCATCATTTTGGAGCGCGAGGCCAGGTCCGGAGCAGTGGTTGCCTGCACAATTGATTCACTAATCAGGGTCATACCCTGCAAGGCGATGCCTTCACACATGGGATGAAATCCTTTCGCAATGTAGGCTTCCATATTGTGCGTCAGTGCATCCATACCTGTAGCGGCTGTCACAAAGGGTGGCAGATCCATGGTCAGTACGGGATCAGCAAATACCATCTTCGCCAGCAACTTGGGAGAAAAGAGAATGCGCTTCCGGTGTGTATCATCTTCAGAGATAATCGCACTGCGACCTACTTCACTTCCTGTTCCACTGGTGGTGGGCAGCGTCACGAAATAAGGCACTTCTTCTGTTACATATTTATCACCACCAATCAGGTCATCGTAATCAAACAAATCGCGGTGGTGATGAATGCTTAATGTAATAGCTCTTGCCACATCCATACCGGCACCGCCACCGATACCTACAATACAATCTGCACCGGCATCCTGGAATGCCTGCTTGCCGGCCAGCACATCCGACTTCACCGGGTTTTTATGAATGTTGGAAAAAACATCCGGCTTTAATCCCAGTCGCTCCAGATCAGCAAGGATCTTTTTAAAGAAAGGTAAATCCCGCACGGTAGGGTCTGTAACTACTAAAGGGCGACTAAATCCGGCTCCTTTCAAATGAGGCCCCAATTCTTCGGATGCCCCTGCACCAAAACGAATGGTAGTTGGAAAATTATACTGACGTACTACATCAAAACTTGTCATAAACTGCTATTAAATGATTTCTAAATATCGTTGTGTTTCCCAATTGGTTACTACTTTGGCAAATGCTCTCCACTCCCACTCACGTGATGCGGTGAAATGATCGGTGAAGGCATCTCCAAATAATTCCCTGGCAACCGGTGAGTTTTTCATGGCTTGGGTAGCTTCATGCAGGTTGGATGGCAATATACCATGTACCTTATTCGCATATCCGTTACCGACAGTCTCCGGAATCTCCAGTTTCATTTTGTGTTTTATTCCATATAAACCGGCAGCCAGGCAGGCAGCCATCGCCAGGTAGGGATTGCTGTCAGAACCTACTACCCTGGTTTCGAGTCGCGTTGAATACGGACTGCCCGGCAATGCGCGCAATGCGGTGGTCCGGTTATCTACTGCCCAGGTTAAGGTAGTGGGTGCCCAGGCCCCTTCTACCAATCGTTTGTAACTGTTGATCGTTGGTGCCAACATGGGCAATATATAGGGAAGACAGTAGAGTTGTCCGGCCATATAACTTTCCATTAACCCACTGATATGGTTAGCCGAACTGCTGCTGTAAAACAGGTTCTCTGATTTATCCAGTGTCCATAAACTCTGGTGCACGTGGCCACTGCAACCTGGCAAGGTTTCACTCACTTTAGCCATAAAAGTAGCCAGGTAACCATGCCGGTGCGCGATTTCTTTCACGCCTGATTTAAATAAAACCGCCCGGTCGGCAGCTTCCAGGATATGCCCATACAATACCGCTGCTTCATAAACACCCGGACCCGTTTCCGTATGCAAGCCTTCAATAGGCACACCAAATTTGGTCAGTTGATCAAAGAGGTCCTGGCAAAAATCGGACTGCTGGGAAGCTCTCAGTATGGAATAACCGAACATGCCCTGAGTGATTGGTTCAAGGGATTGAAAATCCCGGATCTTAGATGGGCGCTTGTAATTAAACCATTCAAACTCCTGGCTGAAAGAAGGATAAAAACCCATGGCTTTCGCTTCAGCATCAATTTTTTTCAGCAGGCTACGCGGACAAATATCAAGGCTGTAGCCCTTTTCATTGGTGAAGTCAGCCAGGAAGAAGGCACCATTCTGCTCCCAGGGAATTTGGCGGAAGGTGGAAATATCAATAGTGGCCTGTGCATCCGGATAACCGCTGTGCCATCCTGTGTACTGCACATTGTCGTAGGCTACATCACTGGAATCCCATCCAAACACCACATTGCAAAATCCAAAACCGGATTGTACAACTGATTTGAATTTATCCCAGCTAATCAGTTTACCGCGCAGGATACCATCCATATCCGTAACGGCGATCTTAACCTTTGTGATCGATTGACTCTCCAGGTAGGTTAACAGGTCCTGAAGTGATTGGGTGTTGCTCATCAGCATTATTTTTTACGAAGAAATAAAACCAGGCATAGGCAATTGCCAGAATTCCAAAATAGAACAGGCTTAATACAGGATACAGCGAGATCATGGCAATCATACAAATAATGCCAATGATCAAAGCGATCACAGGGAAATAAGGATAAAACGGAACTTTAAATGGACGTTCCAGGTTCGGCTCCTGTTTACGTAACCGTAACAAGGTAATCATTGAAAGAATATAAAGTGTTACCGCACCAAAACAGGCAATGGTAATAATAGAGCCTGTTTCACCGGTTAACAGGGCAAGAATCCCGATACCCATGTTCACCAGCAAAGCTGTTGCCGGCGTTTTGAATTTGGGGTGAATGCGCCCCATGGATTTTATAAAATAACCCATCCTGCCGAATTCAAAACTGGCTCTGCCCGCGGCGAGGATGATACCATGAAAAGAAGCAATGAGTCCCAGCAAACCGATGGTGATCAGTAAATGGTAAATCCAGCCACTGTCGCCGGTTACCTTAGCCATTGCCAGTGGAAGCGGTGAATCAGATGGTGGTGCTCCCGGTGATGCATACACGATGGCTTCCCAGCCCGCAACTCCAACTCCCGAAACAAAAACCAATATACAAAGAATGATAAGGGTCAGCAAGGCAGAACCAAATCCTTTAATGATGGTCTTCTGCGGATTGATGGTTTCCTCCGCCACATTCGCAATGCCCTCGAGCCCAAGAAAAAACCAGATAGCAAATGGAATACAGGCCCAGATACCCGTGGTACCATGGGGCAATGCATTTTTCTCGAGATTACTCCATTCAAAATGAGGCAGTGTGATGCCGGCAAAAATCAATAACTCCAATACCGCAAATACGGTTATGATCAATTCAAAACTGGCAGCGGCTTTTACTCCAACGATATTCAGCGAGGTGAAAATAAAATAGGCAAAGATGGCAATCACCACCACGGGAACAGCCGGCAGAAAAATATGAAAATAAGCCCCAATAGCAGCAGCAATTGCAGGCGGAGCAAATACAAACTCAATCACCTGGGCCATGCCTGCAATAAAGCCCCATTTTTTTCCTAATGCCCGGTGGGCATAATCAAATACTCCTCCCGCTTTAGGGATGGAGCAGGCCAGCTCCGTATAAGAAAACGTAAACGTGATATAAAGAAGAATAATCAGACCGGTTGCGATTGCCATTCCCAGTGTGCCGCCTTCCGCTAATCCAAGATTCCAACCGAAGTACATTCCAGAAATAACATATCCAACTCCAAGACCCCATAGCATCAAGGATCCGAGTGACCTTGCCAGGTGAGTCTCGGAGGCTGTTGTTGGGTTTTGGGCCTCCATTACTTGCTTTTCGGTGAATTTAAGAAAAAACGGAATTCGCTTTTTTGGAAATTCTAGAGTGGAATGAGAATCTTTAACTGGCAACCTTCCCCGGGCATGCTGTGTACCCGGCAATCGCCTCCCAGGTGCCTGACCCTGCGATTGATATTGGACAAACCAATGCCCGGCCGATATTGATCTGGATCAAATCCAACACCATCATCTTCTACAATCAGCTGGATGGAATCTGAAACATATCTCAGTTCCACCAGCACGGAACTGGCATCCGCATGTTTGATGATATTGTTCACCTGCTCCTGTAGAATCCGATACAGTGCCAGTCGCACTCCCGGCTCCAGGCTGTTGATTTTTTTCCTGGAAACCAGTTTCAATTGAACCATCAGCCGGTTATCTGTTTTGAGCCTTTCCAATAAGCGCATAACCGCATCCGTGAGTGATTCGGTTTCGAGTCCGGGTACCACCAGGCTATGCGATAATTTCCTTGCTTCATGAATAGCTGTGAACACATCGTCCCGGGCTTTTTCCAGGTGCTCATCCTTTCTCGTGGTTTGGCGAATCGCCGTATCCAGCATCAGTTTAGCGGAAGCAAGCAGCTGTGTAATATTATCATGCAGCTCCATGCCAATTTCCATACGTTCCGATTCCTGAACAGCCAACGTATTTTTAAGGAGTTCCTTTTCTTTACTGGCTTCCTGCTTCTGAATCATATCCGTGATATCTGTCAGAATACCGGCGGTTGCATACACCTGGTTGTGTTTGTTAAGCAAAGGAAAACGAATGGAATAAAAATGACAGGTAACACCATCAATGAGGAGATTTTCCTGGATTTCCGTAGTGGTCCTGGTTTCGAGAACAGTTTCATCCAGGCTTTCATTAAGGTGTTCACCGGATTTGCCAAACACTTCTTCAAAGTTTTTATTCTTGAAGATGAAGCGTCCCAGCATGTCCTTCACATATACCATCGTGGAACTGTTATCAATAATCGATTGTAAAATCTGTTTGTTGTTTTCCAGTTGTTGTTTGGCCTGCAGGGTAGCCAGCTGGTTTTTGTATAATACATAACCGGCAAAAAGTACCAGGATTACAAGGGTTACCAGCAACAGCACATACAATCGCTGATCAATGGAATTGCCTAACTCCACATCAGCTTTTCGAACCTCCAGATTCCGCTGTTCTTCAGCCATGATTCCATCCAGCAGGTTGTGCAGATTTTTTTCATCTGTTTCGATCTGATTTCCGGAAGCCTGCCATCTCAGTAACATGCTTTGCAATGTCCTGAGCCGGTTCTCCTGTACAGCAGAATGTTTTTTTATAGAACGGATGGTAGCAATCTGTGCGTTCAGCCTTGATAAACCCGGACTTTCCTGGCTACCCTGAAGCTGTTCATTGATCTCCGTTCTCAGTTGGATGGTTGCCATCAGCACAGTCCTTGACTCCTCCAATTGCGCATAGGCCTGCTGGTTAGACCGGTTGTTTTCATATAATTTAATGCCCAGCAATAAAATACCGGTAACGATTACCAACCCCATCAGCAGGAGCCGCTCTTCCCAACTTAATTTTGAATTGTTGATTTTTTCTCTGACACCCTCACTAAAGAGGGAATTCCACCATTGGCGTACGGATTGCAGCAATCCAGTAAAACGATCCTTCATTCCCCCTGAGCGGGAAATGTGTTTTTTCATACCAGGATGGATTTTTTTTAAAAAATACAACAAAATGTGTGAATAAGCAAACTCAGCGCCGCATTTATTGTCAATTAAGCAGGATCATTGTGTAACTTGACAAGAATCAAGTATTGCGCTTCGCAATTGACAGACTTTCGCAGGATGCCTATTAAAATCACAAAATGAGTTTAGTATGCTGTATATCGCAGGATTTCTTTCATGCGCCCTCATCATTTTCTTTGCTGGCAGGCAATTATCAAAATATGGCGACCTGTTAGCTGAACATACCGGTTGGGGAAAAGCCTGGGTAGGGCTGATTCTGATGGCATCCATCACATCCCTGCCAGAACTGATGGTAGGTATCAGCTCTGTTGTTATTGTAAAATCACCAGATCTGGCAGTTGGTGATATATTGGGAAGTTGTGCTTTTAACCTGGGCATACTGGCTGTATTGGATGCATTTGTACCCAGGCGAAGACCAATTTTCAGTGAGGCATCCCCAAGTCATATTGTAAGTGCTGCTCTTGGAATTATACTACTGACACTTGCAGGCGCGGGTTTATTTCTCCCGGAGGACATATTGGTAAGTTCGATCCTTGGTGTATTCAGTATTATTTTTATTGTTGTCTACCTGGTTTCCATTCGTATCATTTTTTTACAGGAACAAAAAGTAAAAGCCGCAGTAGTTGTGGTAGAGGAAGTTCATATCAAACCCACTATTCCATTTGCTACAGTTGTTCGTAATTATATCATTTTTGCTTTCATTATAATATTGGCAGCACTCGCACTTCCCTACTTTGCAGATCATTTAGCAGAAACAGCCGGACTCAATAAATCCTTTGTAGGAACTTTATTCCTCGCTGCCAGCACTTCCTTACCTGAAATTGCAGTTTCGATTGCTGCTGTTCGTATGGGTGCATTGGACATGGCTGTAGGGGGACTGCTTGGCAGTAATATTTTTAATATCCTGATACTTTCACTGGATGATATTTTTTATCCCGGTGGTCCATTACTAAAGGAAGCGTCGGATAGTCATCTGTTATCGGTACTGGCAACAATTATCATGTCCGCAATTGTTGTAATTGGATTGAGTGTACGACCTGCCGGGAAACGATATAAACTGGGCTGGGATGCTTTGCTGATTTTCTTTGTGTACATCCTGAATCTAATTCTATTGTATCATCTGAATAAGTAATTACAATGAACTGGCATACCAAATCAATTGAAACAGTTCTCGCTGAGTTAAACAGCTCGGAAGCTGGACTGGACAATTCAGCTGTTGAGCAAAAAAGGGCGCAGTTTGGATGGAATCTCCTGCAGGAGAAAAAGAAGAAGCCGGCCTGGTTGCTTTTCCTGAATCAATTCAATGATTTCATGATCCTGGTACTGATAGCCGCTGCGATTATATCAGGAATTGCTGGTGATCTCACCGATACCATCATCATCCTGATCATCGTACTGCTGAATGCGATCATGGGATTTGTTCAGGAATACCGGGCAGAAAAAGCCATGGACGCATTAAGCCAGCTCGCCACTCCGCAGGCAACAGTAATCCGCAACCGAAAACCGGAACAGCTTTCTTCCAAAGAAATCGTACCCGGCGACCTGGTTGTACTCGAAGCAGGTAACCTGGTGCCGGCGGATATGCGCCTGCTGGAAGTACACAGTCTCCGGATTGAGGAATCCTCTCTTACCGGAGAATCGATTCCAATTGATAAGATCCATAAACCCCTGGAGGAAGCCGATAGCAGCCTGGGCGACCGGGTCAATATGGCGTATAAAGGAACCCAGGTGAGTGCGGGGCGTGGTGTAGGTATAGCAGTGGCTACCGGTATGCAGACAGAAATCGGAAAAATTGCCGGGATGCTGCAAACAGGAGATGCATTAACACCGCTGCAGAAACGCATGAATGAATTCGGCAAAAAACTCTCCTATCTGATTCTGCTCATCTGTGTTGCCCTGTTTGTTGTTGGCTTACTCCGCGGCGAAGAACCTGTATCCATGTTGCTGGTTGCCATCTCCCTGGCAGTAGCTGCTATTCCGGAAGCATTGCCAGCCCTGATCACTATTGCCC
This sequence comes from Flavihumibacter fluminis, assembly GCF_021491375.1. Lineage (GTDB taxonomy): Bacteria > Bacteroidota > Bacteroidia > Chitinophagales > Chitinophagaceae > Flavihumibacter > Flavihumibacter fluminis. The sequence goes on along the minus strand of NZ_JAKEVY010000002.1, from coordinate 113,012 downwards.
TGGCAAGAGGCGCCAAACGACTGGTTGCCAAAAATGCGCTGATCCGCAAACTGCCAGCTGTAGAAACCCTGGGCTCTGTTACGTTCATCTGTTCCGATAAAACCGGAACCCTTACCCAGAACAAGATGACGGTAGTGGAAACAGTGCCCTATAACGGTAAGGAAGAACCGAACTTACCAGCAGGCTTACTCGAAACCTGTATGGCCGTTAATCAGGATGTAAAAAAAGCAGCTGATAATAACTGGATTGGGGATCCTACAGAAATCGCACTCGTTGAATACATTTATAAAAACAAAGGAGAAGCGCTTTATCATCAATTGCAGGAAATACTGCCCAGGGTTGCTGAATTGCCCTTTGATTCAGATCGCAAATGTATGACCACGGTACACAGGTGGGAAAATCAATACCTCCTGATTTCAAAAGGCGCTTCGGAATCCATTGCACAAAGACTGGAGAAATCCTATGATCCAGGCCCCTGGCTGCAGGAAGCCAGTCGCATGGCCAAAGAAGGCAAACGAGTAATCGCCTATGCATACCGGTTAGTTGATCAGTTACCGGAACCATTCGATTACGATCAGGTGGAAACCGAATTGCATCCAGCAGGCATGGCAGGCATGATTGATCCTCCAAGGGAAGAAGTAAAAGATGCAATCAAAGCCTGTAAAACCGCCGGCATACAGCCTGTTATGATTACGGGAGATCATCCCGAAACAGCTGCAGCCATCGCCCGTGAAATTGGTTTGCTGGAAAAAGATGAATTGGTGGTGAATGGAAGAGAACTGGCAGCATTAACAGAAGCAGAACTGGATCAGAAAGTGGAACGAATTAAAGTGTATGCAAGGGTTTCACCAGAACAAAAATTAAACATTGTTCAATCACTCCAGCGCAAACATCATTTTGTTGCGATGACCGGTGATGGCGTCAATGATGCGCCCTCTCTGAAATCCTCCAATATTGGAGTGGCCATGGGCATCACAGGTACAGATGTAAGCAAGGAAGCTGCTCATATGATCCTGCTGGATGATAATTTCACCACCATTGTAAAAGCAGTAAAAGAAGGCCGGCGTATTTATGACAATATCCGGAAATTCGTTAAGTACATTATGACCTGTAATGGGGCGGAAATCTGGACCATCTTTATGGCGCCTTTATTAGGGATGCCAATCCCTCTGCTTCCCATTCATATTTTGTGGATCAATCTTGTAACAGATGGATTACCCGGACTTGCACTGAGTGCCGAAAAAGCCGAGGATGATATCATGCAACGTCCACCCCGGAGAACAGATGAAGGATTATTCTCCGAAGGAACAGGTTATCATATCGTGTGGGTGGGACTCTTAATGGCTGTAGTAACCCTTGGCACACAGGCCTGGGCTATTAATACCAATCACGAAAACTGGCAGACGATGGTGTTTACTGTTTTATCACTTGCCCAATTGGGACATGTACTCGCCATCCGAAGTGATCATACTTTCATTTACAAAAAAGGATTGTTCTCGAATCCTTCCCTGGCAATTGCAGTAGTAGGAACCTTTATCATTCAGCTGGGAGTGATCTATCTGCCTTTTGCGAACAAGATTTTCAAAACCGCGCCATTGAGCCTGCAGGATTTACTGATCTGTATCGGTCTTGCCGCGATTATCTTTCATGCAGTGGAATTGGAGAAATGGATCCGCAACAGATACTATCGCAGAAAATGAAAAACTGCCTGCATCAATAAGCCGCAGATATAAGCACCATAGGTACCCACCGCATATCCCAGAACCGCCAGCAACACCCCTACCGGTGCCAGGAACTTATTGAAAAAACCGGCTACCACGGGTGCAGAAGCAGCGCCCCCGATATTGGCCTGGCTTCCAACGGCCACAAAGAAATAGGGTGCTTTAATCCAGCGGGCAACCAACAACAGGACCGTGATATGAACCAGCATCCAGATGATACCGGTTAGGAAGAAAACCGGACTGTTTACCAATGCCTTCAGGTTCATATTCATACCAATGGTAGCAACGAGCACATACAGAAAAACAGTTCCGATATCAGAAGCGCCTGAATTTTCCAGCTTACGGAGTGGGGTAAACGAAGCAACCATACCCAGCGTAGTGGCAATGATTACAATCCAGAAAAAGGTACTGGTGAGACTGTAACTCGCAGAGGCAGGATAATTGGCAGCAAACCAGGGGGCCAGCCAATCACCTCCCAGGTGTGAAATCGCAGTAAAGGCAAAAGCAACTCCCAGCACCTGGATCCAGGGACTCACACCAGATTTCATGGCTCCCTGTTCCAGTTTTATTTGCTCCACGCGCTGCTCCAATTCTACGATTGAACTATCATCCGCACTCAGCCATTTGTTGATTGCTTTATTCCTCGTGATTCCAAAAAGCAGCACACCGGTCCAGATATTTCCGATCAGCACATCTACTGCAATCATTTGTCCGAATAAGGATTTACCGGAACCAAATACTTCCAGCATCGCCGCCTGGTTGGCTCCTCCGCCGATCCAGCTGCCTGCAATAGTGGCCAATCCGCGCCAGGTTTCCTCCCCTTCAAAATAGAGTGAATCCGGAAAGAGAACTCCTGTAATAGCCATGGCAATCGGTCCGCCCAGGATTACACCTATTGTGCCGGCAAAAAAGATCAGGATAGATTTGCCTCCGAGCCGACGCAAACTTTTAATATCAATACCAATGGTAAGCAGCACCAGGCTGGCCGGCAGCAGGTACCTTGAAGCCATTGGATACAAGGCTGATTGTTCTCCGGAAATAACTCCAAACGTATTCAGCAAAGCCGGAATAAAATAACAGAGCAGTAAAGCCGGAACCACACTGTAAAACTTCTTAAAGCCTTTATGCTCCAATTTGGAAGTATAAAAAACCAGTGCCAGCAGGCCCATCAAAATGCCAAAAACAACCGCATCATTGCTGATCAGAGGAGTCTGTTTCATAGGCTGGTATCAGGAAGTTAGTTTGATCCACTCGTTGATGATCTGCTGAATGGTCTTTTTTTTCTGCATAATTTCAATCATATCGCTAAAGGAAAGCAATGCCCGATCCTCAGCAGCCCATTCCAGCCACTGCTGGGTATCTGAACTGATTTTGCCTTTTAATTTGCGGGCTTTGATTTTTACACCACAATGAAATACCAGCCGGACCTTATCCTTAGCGCGGAGATTGAAGGTTACCCGGTCTTCACCGTTGATGCAATAACTGGGCGCATTCCATTTGATATGCTCCGTGAGATTTTTATTCGCTTCCAGAATAATTTCACGCAATTCCAGTATTTCCTGTTTGAGCGGATGCTCCAGGTCTTCCAGATAAGTTTGGAGATCTGTGGTTTTCATATCCGTTGAATTTTCCGGGATGAAAATACAGCTTTTGTTTATACCGATTTACTTATCGTAAAATGAAAACAACTGCCCTCTCCTTCTTTTGATTCTACCCATATTCTGCCACCATGAATGGTAACAATTTTTTTACAGGTAGCAAGCCCCATTCCGGTTCCGCCGTATTTGTCCTTTGAATGCAATCGACTGAATACCTGGAAAATCTTTTCATGGTATTGTGCCGGAATACCGATGCCATTGTCTTCGACGCTGAACAACCAGCAATCTGCCAATTCTTTTCCTGTGATATGAATAACAGGCGCATTATCCGGTTCCTGGTATTTGATGCCATTCATGATCAGATTCTGGAACAATAATTTGATGGCTGTTTGTTGTCCCCTGAAATTGGGCAGATTAGACCAGCTGATTTTAACTCCTTTCTCCGTAATTAAAGAGTCATTTAAGGAGAGAATATCCAGCAGCATGGGTTCCGGATCAATGGAGTCAAAGGGTACCTGTTCACTTCCCACTTTTGCGTAATCCAGCAAATCATTAATCAGTTGGCTCATTCGCTGCGAACCATTAATGGCAAAATCAACATATTTGAGTGCCGTGCTATCCAATTGCGAAGAATGCTTTGCCTTTAGCAAACTCATAAAATTACCCACCATGCGTAAGGGCTCTTTCAAATCATGTGCTGCGATGGATGCAAACTGTTCCAACTCTTCATTCTTCTGTTCCAGTAGATGGCGGGCCTGCACAATTTCATCAATAGGGCGCCCCTCGGGAATAATAGCCACCACTTTACCGCTTGCATCAAAAAGTGGTTTCAGGCTAAACAGGATCGTACTGATTTGCTTATTAAGGCCAAGCACTTCCACTTCGTATACCACCGTTTCTCCTGCTGCAGCCCTGGTGATGGCATGCTGCAGGTCAATTTTTGTCTGCTCATCCTTCTGCCACCAGTAGCAATCCCAGAACTTCTTTCCCTTTACATCATTAACAGTGATTCCGGCAAAATCAAGTGCGGTCTGATTGGCTTCCATGAGTTCGCCATCCAGTTTCAGGAATCCAATAAATTGAAAGGTGGAATTGAAAATACCGCGGATCTTGGCTTCATTTTCGGCGAGTTGAAGTTCCAGTTGCTTGGATTGGGAGATATCCAGGTGAGTACCAGACATCCAGAGCGGTTTTCCATCTGCTGTCCAGCTCATCACTTTTCCTCTATCCAACACCCATACATAGTGTCCGTCTTTATGTTTCATTCTGCCCTCGCACTCATAAAAATCCACCTCCCGATTGAAGCAGGCCTTTAATCTTCTATCTGATTCAGCCAGGTCATCCGGGTGCACATATTTTGACCAGGTATCAATATTGATGGGCTGTAATTCTTCCAGTGTATAACCAATGAGCTCTGCCCACACTTCATTAAAGCGAGTCTCGCCAGTTTTAACATTCCACTCCCAGGTACCCGCATGTGTTCCTTCGAGAATATTGGAAATGCGATCCTTTTGCTGAACCAGTTCTGTTTGTACTTTTTTCCACTCGGTGATGTTTTCAATCTGGGCAATAAAATACAAAGGCTTGCCTTCTGCATCCTTTACTTTTGATCCACTCAAATTGATCCAGATAATGCTGCCGTCTTTATGGAAATAACGCTTTTCCATAGAATAGGAATCAATTTCCCCGGATAACATCTGCTTCACATATTCCAGATCCGTATCCAAATCATCCGGATGGGTGATTTCCTGGAAGGTCATTCCTTTAAGTTCCTCCGCAGTATACCCCAATAGTTTACACAAGCTACTGTTGACTCTTGTAAATTTTCCATCCAGGCTTACCAGTGCCATACCAATAGAAGCATATTCAAAGGCGGAACTGAACTCCTGCTGGCTGGCACGCACTGCTTTATTGATCTTTAGTGTGGCTTCATGCTCTTGTTGGAGGCTATCCTGTTTTCGGATGGCAAAGAAAGACAGGCTAAGTAAACCCACAGCCAACAATAACAGGAGGATAAAGCTCCTGTTATTCTCACTGATCAACTCCTCGAAACGTTTGGATAGTTCCTTATTTCTATCCGTTAACATAGTTTGAATGGTGCCAAATTGTGCCTCCCATTGCTCAGCCAGATGTTTGTTGGCCTGGTAATTTTCAGCAAGTTTTTTTTGCGCTGCCTCCGGAGACAAGTTGGCAATTGCATTCAATTGCTGATCCCAATCTTCAAATCGCTTTTTGGTTACCTGCAGGAGCTCATTCACCCTGCCAAGCAGCGTGTCTTCCTGAAATTGATCTTCAATTTGGCCGATTAAAGTAAAAGATTCTTTTTTTATCTCCTGGTAAGAAGACAGCATGTAATCTGCCTGATTGATCTGGAAACCGCGCTTATCTCTTAACGCTTTTAACTGGAGCATATCCAGTTCCAGCAGCGCCCTGGACTTTTGTTCATTGGCAACCAACTGCCGGCTAATAGCCGGTTGGTTTTGCCGGTTCTTGAAATAGATATTGGCTCCCAAAGCGATCAGGATGATGGAGCCTACTAACAGCAGGTACCCTTTATGGAAAACAAAACCAGGTTTCATATAAACTAATCCGGAGCCAACTCTTTAACGAGTTTGTCGAATTTATATTTTTCCCGGTACTTTCTACTGAAAATGTTTTTTTCTGGCTTCCCTCCTCCCGTCTCCCGTCTCCCGCCTCCATTCTCCTTTCTCACTTCTCACGTCTGACGTCTGACGTTTTCCTCATCGACGACGCCCGAACAATAAGTTCTGCCCGCAAAGAAATCGCATCCGTCATAAAAATATCAATCACCCCCTTCAGGTGATTGATCAGGTTCTTGGCAGCTGTTTGCCCGATATTATAACCGGAATAATCCACCGTCGTCAGATTTGGTTCAATCACCAGGCTGATCGGATCATTATTAAAGCCCGCAAATGCGATCTGTTCCGGAATTTTTATGCCGGCTGCTTTTAACCGCAGCATGCAGAAAACCGCGGCAGTATCATTGGCTGAGAATACCGCATCGGGACGTTTATCCGGAGGCAAAGAAAGAATCCATTCAGCAGCCTGGGTGCCCGCTTCACTGGAGAGATTACTCACCTGGTGGAATTTCGCCGGCAGGGGCAGATCGTGCTCCTTCAGCGCATCTTTAAACCCTCTCAGGCGATCACTGTACACATTGCGCAACAGGTTGCCGCCGAGGTGCATAATCCGGGTGCAGCCCTGCTCTATCAGGTGTTTGGTAACATTATAGGCCGCAGTATAATTATCAATTACAACAGAAATACTATCCGGGTGATTGGCCACCCGGTCAAAAAATACAACCGGAATCCGTCTGTTGAAAAAAGGTTCGAAATGTTCCAGGCTCTCGGTGTTGGCAGCCAGTGAAACCAGGAGTCCGTCTACCCGGTTATTGAACATGTTCTGCGCATTCAGCTTCTCCTTCTCCACCTCTTCAAGCGATTGGGAAATGATCAGGCGATAGCCTTCCTTACTGGCTACATCCTCCATGCCGGCAAGCGCAGCAGATACAAAATGACTGTTCAACCGGGGAGTAAGCACCCCCAATGTCAGACTCTGTTTACTGCGCAGGTTACTGGCAAAAGTATTGGAGCGATAACCCAGCGCCTTGGCAGCATCCTGGATTTTTTTCCGGGTATTCTTATTAATCAGCGAACTGCCTTTCAAACCCCGACTAACTGTAGCCGCGGAGAGATTCAGGTGTTTGGCAATATCGTAAATCGTGACTTCTTTATCTTCTGCCATGGTAATTAGTGCTAAAATTACTTAATAGAGATCGTTTTGATATTCACGAATTCATGAATGCCAAACATACCGAGTTCTCTTCCAAAACCTGAAGTTTTAATCCCGCCAAAAGGAAGCCGGGAATCAGACTGCACCAGCTGGTTCACAAAACTGGAGCCGGATTGCAATTCATTTCGGGCGATGCGCTCTCCTTTTTCAAGATCCCTGGTGAAAATGGCGGAACCTAAACCAAACTCGGTATCATTGGCGATTGCAATGGCCTCGGCTTCATCACTTGCCCTGATGATGGCAGCAACCGGACCAAACAATTCCTCCTCATACGCCGGCATACCGGGCCGCACATTGGTAAGCAGGGTTGGCGGATAGAAAGCATGCTTGCCAGGAGGGATTTCACCACCCAATAAACAAACAGCGCCCTTTGCAATGGATTGCTGCACCTGCTCATGCAGCTCCTCTCTGAGATCCGCACGGGCCTGCGGACCAATATCAGTTGTTTCGTCCAAGGGGTCACCCATATTTTTGGCTTTCATTTTTTGAAGCATCAACCCGGTGAATGCTTCCACGATGGGCGCCTCCACAATAAATCGTTTGGCGGCAATGCAGGACTGCCCGCTGTTAATAAGGCGACTGTTTACACAGGCTTCAGCAGCTGCTTCGAGGTCGGCATCTGCAAGAATGGTATAGGGATCACTGCCTCCCAATTCAAGTACTACTTTCTTGAGCAAAGAGCCCGCTTTTTGCGCCACCTCCTTACCTGCCGGCGAACTGCCGGTTAGGGTAGCAGCCATCACGTAGGGATGTTCCAGCACGGCATTTACCTGTTTGCTGCTGATGAGCAGGGTTTGAAAGATAAACTGTGGAAAACCGGCTTCCAATACCATTTCTTCAATCGCAATAGCACAGCCCGGCACATTGGAGGCATGTTTGAGCAGGGCCGCATTGCCTGCAGCCAGGGCTGGTGCCAAAAAACGGATCACCTGCCAGAGCGGGAAGTTCCAGGGCATGATGGCAAATACAATACCAAGGGGCTGAAAACTCACATAGGATTTGCTGGCTTCCGTAGGGATCAACTGATCTTGTAAATGCGCGCCTGCATGTTCCGCATAGTACTCACTACAACGCGCGCATTTTTCTACTTCTGCCAATCCCTGTTTGACAGGCTTTCCCATTTCCAACGCCATCAATGCTGCCAACTGCTGTTTTCGGTTGCGCAGTACCGTTGCCAGTTGCCGAAGCTTTGCAGTGCGGGTAGACATAGATGTTAGTCGCCATGCTTTCCAGGCTTCCTGCGTTTGTGCTATTTTCTCCTGCACCTGCTGCGGACTATGCTCTGTGTAGGATTGAATCGGCTGACCCGTTGCAGGATTGATGGAAGTAATCGGCATGGCGACAAAGTTTAGTCTTTCAAATATAAGCTGCTCAGCCCGGCTGTGTGGCAGCATAGATTTCAAAGGTATCCGTATACTGTTTAAAAGCTGCAACCTGTGCATCTGCCAATTGGTAATGATGAAGGAAATCAGCCTTCATATACTTACCTGTTTTGCGATAGGTGCCTTCATAGTAGCCGGTCACCAATACTGAATCACCTGCTTCTATAAATTCCTCCACCACCGCCTTCCAGCCCTCCCAATTGGTATCAAAACCTGCCAGCACAAGGGAGATGACTTGTTCTCTTCCGGTATGGATACCCCCATTGGGGAAGCCCTTCATTTGTTCCCACCGGATATCTTCTTTAAGCAGCAGGCGAAGCTGATCAAACTCTTTTTGCTTAAAGAACTGGTATAAACGCTGAATAATTTCCTTATTGGAATGCATGTTGTTGTTTTTTTGGAAGGATGGCATCCACCGACCACTGGCCTGCACCTTCGAGCAGCAAAGCAACAGAAATTCCGATTACCAAAATATGATATTCAAATCCCTCTCCTGCCTGGGTACCATACCAGTTCATGAAGAAGCCGTGGTTCCAGTGACTGGTAACAATCATGCCAATAAAGAGACCAATCATACCGAGAGAAATAAAGCGGGTAGCAGCACCTGCCAGAATAGCCAGACTGCCGGCAAACTGAAGCAAAATCACAGCAAAGCCAACCAGCCGAGGAAGTCCTTCCGTTTGCGTGAAGTACTGCATGGTACCGGAAAAACCATAACCGCCAAACCAGCCGAATACCATCTGACAACCGTGCGGCAAAACAACCACGGCAAACGTGATTCTAAGTAATAAAAGAGATAACTGTTTCATGTTTTTAATTTTTGAAACACAAAACTGAATGGATTCAAAAGGCAAAAACATGAACTGGTTCAAGTTGTTGCCGGGAAGAACTTGAACCAGTTCATTTTTCAGCGCGCACAGGTGCATCATTTTTGGATCCTCAAATCATGACCATGATAAAAATTTCACTTGCGCTGTTATTGCTTTCAGTAGCTGCTTACGCGCAAACCGGCAATGTAGAACTGATGCCGGGCAACCGATACTTCCATCAAATGCATTCAGTAGAATTTCCCTTGAATGCATCCCGCAAATTCAGTTGGCAGCAACTGGGAACCATTATAAAATACTATGATAAGGGATCCGGAAAGAACCTGCCAAAAGATGAACTGATGAACCAAAGTTATCTAGTATATAATTTATCAGAGAAAGTTGCTCTGAAATCCGGTTTGTTTTATACCAATGTAGGCGGGTATCATCCATCGGTAGCTTTGCAATTCAAATGGAAACTGAAAAAGGGGATACTGCTTTTATCACCGAGAGCCAATCTTTCCCGGGTACAGGCCTATGAACTGTTCAGCCTGGTGGAATATAAAATTGGGGCTGATAAAAAAATGCCGGTTGTAGTGCGATACCAGGGCATGAGCAGCGTGGGACTAAAAGGACACAATCGCAGTTACCAGGCATTTCGCATAGGCATGCAGGTGAAAAAAAACCAGCTGGGTGCAGGTATTACACTGGATGAATTCGGAAAAGACAAGCGCGTTTACAGCAATTTCGGCTTGTACTTCAGGAGGGTTTGGTAGCGCGTTTTTGTTGCTTATCGGATTCATACACCCGTTTTTTGATCTTGCTGAGTAATTCGGCCGACATTCCCAGGTAGGATGCAACATGTTTCTGAAAAATCTGCTCATTCAACTCAGGATAGAGTTGCCGGAATTGAAGGTAACGCTGTTCAGCATCCATGCTCAGGTTTTGCAGCATGCGGTTTTGGAAAGCTGCATACGCACGTTGAACCAGCAGGCGATAGAAGCGTTCAAAAACAGGCAGTTCCTCAAACAACCGATGCACTGCCTCATAGGAGAAAGACCGGAGTTCCGTAGACTCCAGTGCCTGCACATGCAGCAAGCCGGGTTGCTGGTTGGTGAAGCTGGCAAAATCACTGGCCCACCAGCCCCTGACACCAAGCTGGATCACGCTCTCCTGGCCATCGCGGTCGATATGAAACACGCGCAGGCTGCCGGACTCTATGAAATTGGTAAAACGGTTGATTTCGCCATCGCGACTAATAAACTCATCCTTTTTAAAGGAGCGATGCTGTGTGGCAGCTTCAATGCGCAGCCACTGGTCGTCGGAAACCGGAACCAGGGATCGAATGGATTGAAGCAGGAGCGCTGACATAACTATGAAATTACACAATGCAGTTAACTTTATTAAAACAGAAACAATGATAACATTAATAGAATTAGTGAGTCCGGATTTGAAGCAAACCATTGGATTTTATGCCGATCTCTTAGGATTGGAAATGCTGGAAGCGGGCCCTGGTAAAGCAGCCTTTCAGTTGGGTGAAACCCGGCTGGAATTTTTGGAGGATTCAACCATTGAGCCGGTATATCATATGGCCTTTGATATTCCAAAAAACAAATTGCAGGAAGCATTGGACTGGTTTGCTGCTCGCCTGGAAGTATTGCCCTTGCCGGATGGTGGAAGGATCATGAATTTTGCCAACTGGAATGCGGAGTCTTTTTATTTTTTTGATACCACCGGGAATTTGCTGGAATGTATTGTGCGGCACGACAGGAATGAAGAAGCAAGTGATCCATTTGATGCACAACAATTGTTGCGCGTAAGTGAATTGGGCATCGTAACAGCGCATGTGCCAACCCTGGTGGAAAAACTAGAAACCGAACATGGAATGCTACCCTTTGTCAAGCAACCGGTGCTGGAGAATTTCGCAGCCATTGGAGATGAGACGGGCCTGCTGATTCTCTCGCAGGAAGGCCGGAATTGGTTTCCGACACAGCTGCCCGCGAAATCCTTTTATTGGAAGCTCCAGTTGTCTGTACGAAAAGAAGAAGCAGATAATCCTACGGTATTAAAGAGACTGGCTTCTGCCCAACTGTGAAATCCATAGCGAACACTTACAGGATTAGGGATGCTATCATTCCAGATGCGATTCATTGAGCAGGGAGACAATTCGTTCAGATTGCCATGAGCCAAATTCAGGAGTTTATGAGCCAATTATTGGGTTCTATGAGCCAATTCCGGGGATTTATGAGCCAATTATTGCAGCTGATGAGCCAATTAATGCATAGGTAGAACCGGCGCCTTTGGAGTGAATTGTAAGTATTCCCTGTTGCACCAGGTCTTGCAAATCACGGGTAGCGGTAGCTTTCGAAACCTGGTTGATTTGCTGATAGATGGAGTTGGTCAGGGAGCCCGTTTCAATCAGCTGTTGCAACGCAATGTATTGCCGTTCCGTCAGGTTGTAGGTCTGCTGATACCGACGAAGCAGTTCTTTCGTTTTCCTCTTTGATTTTTTCGAGCTGTTCTTATCAATGAAATCCTGTAATGCAAGGTGGTAAATGCTTTTGGGGCGTAGCTCTTTACGATCTCTTTGCTTTTGCTGATACTCCCTTAGTTTGTCAGCATCCATCAAAACAGCCTGGGCATATTTAACAGCCTGCCCAAAAACGGACTGACATTTTTTTTGGTTTTCGTTGAATTGAACCCGGGACATATCGGGGTACTTACAGGCGAAGGTCTTGCCACCGATGGTTTTCAACACTACATCTTTACCGATAGCTCCCTGGCTTCCGTTCAGGAGGTGGTTTTTAGGAAGATGTGCCATTGTATGAGTTTTTTCTAATATAAGAAAAATATTTGATCCTCCCTAATCCTCCGCCATCCTTCGTTATCCTACGTCTTTGAACCAGCCCAGCTATAGCCCAAGACCGTCCCAGGAGCGTTCGGGGACCATCCTACACTATACCAGGACCAGACTTAATCGAAGGATTACTAGATAGATTTAATCACCTTAGCCGGAATTCCTGCCACCACGACATTATCAGGAACATCTTTTTTGACCACCGCACCAGCGGCTACGATGGAGTTTTCACCAATTGTTACTCCTGGTAAAATGGTGGCATTGGCTCCGATCCAGACGTTTTTGCGGATATGTATTTTCCCGGGTACCAGGGAATGCCGCTCTGCAGGAGAAACCGGGTGCCCTTCCGAAAGCAGACTAACTCTTGGAGCGAGCATCACGTTGTCTTCAATGGTAATTCCACCCAGGTCCAGGAAAACGCAATCAAAATTGATAAATACATTTTTACCAATTTGGGTATTGCGGCCATAATTGATGTACAAGGGAGTAAACACTGCAACTGAAGGATCCAGTTCCAACCCTGTAATCTGACTAAGGAGTTTTCCAGTAAATTACGCTGGATTTTTGACTACTACCTATGTTCCATTTTCACGCAACACAAAAGCTATTAAACACCAGCCGCATAAAACCCGTGCTGCATATCAGCCAGGCAGCTCCGGATCAACGTATGCATAATTGGTATGTTGTTATGTGCGGAAGTGGCTTCTCGGGTAAAATGCTCTTGTTATATGTTCATGAACCCTCCTTGTTAACGGTGGTCGTAAAGGGAAAAACGATTGCTACAACAATAGCTGCTTTTCGTCACCAATTAGAGCAGCTATTACACCGCCATAATTTTCCATCGAATTTTATAGAAACCGAAATGAGCCATGGCTCAGATTATGTCATCAGTAAAACTAGCAATAAATCAATGCTGGCCCATATCAACCAGATGGTCTATCAGGTAACCAGCTATAATTATCGGTATTTTAGTTATGATGATATTGACACTACGAAGTATGAAGATATATTTATGGGTTGGCTACATACGAGCAAGGGGCATAAAGGTTATCAAACACCACTGGAATATTGGATGAAAGAGCCAGGATAGAAAATCATTCTATAACTCATGATTTTCTTATTTTTGAGCTATAGAATAATTTTTATAGCTCATGAAGTGGATCTGGGAGAGACCGGAATGGCCAAATTTCAGCTTTGACGCGGCTACATTCATACAATCAGAACGCGAATTTCATCGGAATACGGGTTTGATTGTAGGTTCACTTAATTCTGTGTCATCCCAGGATGCTGATGAATTACAGGTGACCCTTTTGAGCAATGAAGCCATGGATACATCAAAAATTGAAGGGGAGATTTTGGACAGAGATTCTGTTCAATCATCTATCCGCGGACAGCTAGGCATGCCGACAGATGGAAGAAGGTCTGGTCCCAAAGAAACAGGTGTTTCCAGAATGATGGTGGATCTCTACAGAAGTTATAGTGAGCCCCTGAACCAGGAGCGCCTGTTCTCCTGGCATCAAATGTTGATGAATGGAAGGATAGATTTGGAAATTATAGGAGGATACCGGGTTCACGAAGAACCAATGCAGATAGTATCGGGAAGGTTGGATTCGTCTCAGGTTTTCTATGAGGCTCCACCCTCTCATAAGGTGCCAGCAGAGATGGAAAATTATCTTCTTTGGTTCAACCGTGCATTCAGCGAAGGAATGCCTACGTTGATTCATGCTGGCTTGGCACATTTGTTTTTTGAATTAATTCACCCTTTTGAAGACGGAAATGGGAGAATCGGACGCGCTATTGCAGAAAAAGCGTTGGCCATGGGAGCAAGGCATCCTTTAATCACTTCACTGTCCAGTACTTTAGAGCAAAATAAAAAGGCATATTACCAGGCTTTAGAGCGCGCAAATGATTCTTTGGAGGTGACAGATTGGTTGGTTTATTTTTCCGGAGAAGTATTGAAGGCCCAAATTAATGTCCGGAAAATGATTCAGTTTATTGTGGATAAGGCGCGTTACTTGGAGGACTTCAGGAACAAATTAAATGAGCGGCAGACCAAAGTGGCACTGCGGTTGTTTCGGGAAGGTCCGGAGGGTTTTAAAGGTGGACTAAGTGCAGAGAACTATATACGCATTAGCAAAACTTCCCCCGCTACAGCAACCAGAGATCTTTCGGAAATGGTGGCTCTTGGAGCCCTGAAAAAAACCGGAAAACTTAGACATACACGCTACTATCTCCCAATGGTGGAAATCTGAATGACTATTTACTGGGTCAAAGAGCTAGGTCTTTAAGGATATCCGTAATTCTGCGAATAGGAATATCCCTGTTGTTGCATAAGAGGATCACTGTCAGATCATCTTCCTTATAGTAATGATAGTTTGAAATATAGCCATTCATGGTTCCACCATGCCGAATTAAGGTACCGGTATTAATATACCCGGATGAACGCTTATAAGGCTGGATTCTGAAACCATATCCATAGTAACCCCAGTCTTCCTTTCCGCCATCAAAGAGTAACCTCCTGCTTTCTTTGCTAACCAGTGATCCTTTATGCAATGCTTGTCCCCATTTGAAGAGATCAGCTGCTGTTGAATAAATATCTCCGGTACCCAGCGCATAGGAAGTAACATTCTGAATGGGTCTGAAAATTCCATTCATGGTACGATAACCGACTGCCTTATTCGTGGGGATATTGGAAAGTCGTTCAATTCCTGTAGCCTGCAAGCCCAATGGTGCAAAGACTTTTTGCTGCATGTAATCGGAATAGGACAATCCGGTTACTCTTTCAATAAGGATGCCCAACAAATTATAATTCAGGTTGGAATAGGCGAATTTTTTACCGGGTTCAAATGCCCTGCGCGCCTTATTGATGATGTCAATCAGCTCTGGTGAGCTAATATCCATCACCTCAATTTCAGTGCAATCTTCAATGAATTGATTGAGTCCGGATTGCTGCTTTAACAGGTGATGCACGGTAACGCCATCAGCTATACTGCTCGAAAGTTCAGGAATGTATTTCTTTATGGGTGCGGATAAATCAATCTTTCCCTGCTCCACTAATTGCATGATGGCAACCGCCACCACCGATTTGGTAAGAGAGCCTATCAAAAATTGTGTTCCCAACTTGTTAGATGAGCCGGTAGACCAATCAAATTTTCCATAGGCCTGGTGATGTAAGAGGCTGTCTCCTTTTGCTACCAGCACCACACCCTGAAAACGACCAGTATCCGCCTGGGTTTTCAAATAGGCTTCCATTTTGGGATGAAGTATTGGCTTATCGTAATGCACTCCCTCTTTTTGAGGTACTATTGCCTCCAGCTCAACCGAAAAAATCACACTGGCGATCTTCCATACACCATTTTCTTTAACAAGCGCCCAGCTTTCTTTACCCCAATTCCCTTTAACTCCATTACTCCAAAAACTGTAATCAAAGGTTACCGAACCAATACTTCCGTCTTCGGCTATAACCGGGTTTAGAAAATGTTCTTCCTTTATACCACCCTGCATTACCCGTCTAAACCAGGATTTATGATCAGATTCAGCCAGTTCCTTTTCATTTGGATTTTGTTTCCTCCTCGCTTCTAAGGTAGTGGGCTTCCAGACCCGAACCCAGGTAACCGGACTATTAATAAACAAGGAATACATGGTAAGGCTGTCTTTATCCTTAAGGGCCTTCATAAAGGTCTGCAGCAGCTCCTGAATTTGTTGCTTGTCGGACTGTGCATCCGCTTTATTAGAAAGAAGCAGCAGAAATGCAAAGCTCAAAATAATTGTACGTTTCATTTTTTTCGTGCAATATATTTTGTCAGGAATCCGCAATACGGACTATTCGGCGTACCAATGAATAGCACAGACAAACAGACGATTTTATAGTTTGTATCCGGAAAAGGCTTGTTTGAACCAGGAATGAACTTGTTTGTATGTTGGTGGCCATCCGCTACTGCATTTTGTATATTTTTAAATAAAACGCAATGGTATCGGGAAACAGCCATAAATGGATATTACATGTCCTGTTCTGGATCACGATCTATTTCATCTATATAGCGCAGCGCATCTTTATGGTGGAGGAAGACGGAATAGCTCAGTCCATTTCACCTGATCTACTGCTGAAACTATTCGTTCACTTACTGGCTGTTGGCCTAACCAGTTATGTAATCTGTTTAAAAGTCCTGCCCTTATTACTGGAAAAAAAGAACTGGCTGACCGGATCTCTTTATTTGCTGGTATCGGTATACCTGATTGGGGTGATCAACCGAATAGCGGTCATCTACCTGCTGGAACCTTTGCTGGGTATTCACAAAGAAAAGGAATCACTATTTGAAATTGCTACCGACATCCCGGTATTGATCCAGCATTATATCATTGGGAATATAGCAGATGCCTTACCCTTTATCATATTCTACCTGATACTGGATCGACAAATGGTATTGCGTAAACAGGTTGAAACCGAACAACAGAAAAAAGAGGCAGAACTGATTGCATTAAAATCTCAGTTGAATCCACACTTCCTGTTCAACACGCTGAATAATATTTACTCGCTGTCCTTACAGCAATCTCCACTGGCAGCAGTATGCATTGAAAAGCTATCCTTTATTTTGGATTATGTGTTATACAGGTGCACGGACAAATATGTATCACTGCAAAAAGAAATTGAATTAATAGGAAACTATATGGAGCTGGGTGAAATACGATATGGCAACCGATTGAAACCTTACTTTACCCATAGTACAGACAATTCCTATACGATAGCACCCCTCCTATTATTGACCATTGTGGAAAATATGCTGAAACACAGTGCAGGCGGCGTAAACGGACAGATCCATTTTTTGGTAGACATTAAAGCAGCAAACAATCGCCTGGAACTAGTAGCAGAAAATTCTTTTGATAAAAGCTCACCGGAAGGCCAGGGAATTGGGTTAACAAATTTACAAAAGCAACTGGACTTGCTGTATCCTGGTCGATATACATTTGACATGAAGGCAGACAATGGTATCTTTAGTACAAATCTATCGATTGATTTAACATGAAAGCAAGCTGTTTACTGGTAGACGATGAGCCACTGGCTATCCAGTTGCTGCAAAAACATGTGCAGGAATTTGATACCCTTCAATTGGCAGGCAGCTGTACCAATGCGGTAGAAGCGATGGCCTTCCTGCAACAATATTCGGTTGATTTGCTCTTCCTGGATATACAAATGCCTAAACTAACGGGACTCGAAATGCTAAAGGCAATGAAAAATCCACCTGCGGTAATAATAACCACTGCCTATCGTGAATATGCAATGGAAGGTTACGATTTAGACGTGATCGATTATTTATTAAAGCCAATTACATTTATTCGCTTTTCCCAGGCAATAGATAAGTATTTCAGATTGCAGAGAAAAAGAGAAAGTATACTACAGGATCCAACCAAAGAGAAAACGGTATCCATAAAATCCGGCGCTAAGACCTATCAACTGGCAGAAAGTGAAATCTTATATGTTGAAAGCATCCGCGACTATGTTAAACTACACAAAGTGGATGGCAGCAACCTGCTCCTGAAATATAAAATTAGTCAGTTGGACCAGGAACTGTCCGACAGCTTTATACGCGTGCACAAATCATTCCTCGTAAATAAAAACAAGATAAGCTCCTATACTGCAGCTGAAATTGAAATCGGCGCTGCGGTTATTCCAATTGGAGCACAATATAAGGAGCAGTTTAGGGGATAGGGAAAATGAAGAAAATTTAAAACAATGAGTTTGTAGTTGAAAGTGATCTATTCTACAAAAATAATTGGCTCAATGTATTCCCTTCCAAATGAGTAAGGAATTAATTTCTTATGCTGCAACCTGCCAATAATGATCGCAGGGTGAGTAGTAAACTTTTTTGCAAATTTTCTTATCCCTGCATCGGTCAATGGACAGGCTTCTATTATCTCTTTTTCTTCGTCTTTAGTCAATGTCCATTTAATAGCAAATTCATCTGCTTCCTGTTCTTTCTCCGTATCCTTATCCGAGTACTCAAGATTCTCAAGAAAGATATCTTTTTTACCATGCAGGAGAATATGTCCTGCTTCATGAAAAAACGTGAACCAGAAACTGTCATTTCGTTTATAGCGCCCCGATAGTTGAATTAAGGGAGTATCATTCAACCAACGAGTAGCACCATTAATAGGAGCTTTATTAATGCAGGGAGTATGTACCAATTTTACACCAGCTTGGAGACAGCTGGTTTGTAACTTACTGAAGAAATCTTTCGGATGCCTGGCCATTATCGACTTAATCTTCGAAAGCGCATCTCTGAACTTCTTTTCTGAATAGTCGTTTGCATCCAATTCAGCAGCCTGTAATTCTCCTTTTCGCAGCCATGCAGATATGGAATAGGGTTCTTTTGTTTGAGCTAACGAAATACGAAAAGCTACTTTCAGCTGCTGTTTGAAATAATAATCTTCCCATGCTGCGTGATTGGAGAAACCAAAGAAAGCAAGCATTTCCATTGTTTTTTCCTGAATGGTGGCAGCTGGTGGCAACCACCCACTTTTTATCATGTCGGCTAAAGGAAATTTTTTTGCCCATGCTACTGCTTCATCAATTGTAGCTTTACGTTTTTCTCTGGCGATGTATTCATCGTAGGATCTCTGGTGGTTCATCCAGAAGTTTGCAGGAATCCTTGTTACATTCTCAAACTGCACTGCCATATCTGGAGTAATGGAACTTTCACCTTTCATTACAGCAATGATTGTTTTCTCCGGCTTACCTGTACGAAGGGCAAACTCTTTTGGACCCATTTCCATTTCCTCCAGCTTCTCGGTTAAGGTTTCACCCGGATGTGGTCTTGATTGCGGAAAGTATTGACTTTGGCTGGACATGTTTATTTTTCCTTGTGATAGTTTATAATCTCAATTACTTCTACACCGGAAATTTCTAGCCAGATATACTGACCATCAACGTTTGTTGGTATAGGTTTTTCATGAGGTTTGAAAACCAGCCTATACGGTTGGTCTAAGTCGCAACCCCATTGCCCCTTCCTATCGTTCTTAAGCTCATGGTAGTTTCCGGGCAAGTTCCTGACTTCCTCCAGGTTAGTAGCATCCTCTAATTGGGTAAGCCTCCGCCTGAGAATGGTAGCCCGTTGCTTGCCTAACTCTTTAAGCATTCTCCGGTCATCATTAACAAGTTTCTCTAGCTTCTTATCTGCAAAAGTAATTTTCACCGCAAAAGTAAATCTATTTTAGATAACAGATTCTGTAAGTTATAATATTCTAAAACAGATTCATACGGGTGTTTTCACGGTAAAAAAAGATCCACACCTACTTCCCAATACAAAACTTGCTAAAAATATAATCCAGTAAATCCTCATTGCTCACCTCTCCTGTTATCTCTCCCACATATTGCAGACAACGCCGGATATCCAGTGCCAGCAAATCACCGGGCAGGTGATTATCCAGGCCATTACGGATATCCATCAACGAACGCAGGATTTCCTGGAGGGCATGATAATGTCGCGCATTGGTGACGATGGTGGTATCGCCACTTACCTGGCCCCCAAGGACCAGGTCCACCAGGCGCTCTTTTAATAGTTCCACATGAAGGCCCTGTTTGGCGGAGATCAACAAGAGGCGACTGCTGTCTACTCCCTGTCCCGCCGAGCGGTCAAATTTGGTGCGCAGTGCAGTTTCTTCCCCTTTGTCAATTTGATTTCCCACAAGAAGATACTTATACCCCGCGGCATCAAATTCCCTTTGCACCTGCTCCAGGTCGACAGGTGCCATGGTGTTTACATCAAAGAGATAGATCACGATATCCGCCTGCTGCATTTTCTCGCGACTCTTCTCCACCCCGATCTGCTCGATCTGGTCGGCTGTATGCTCGCGGATGCCGGCAGTATCTATGAAGCGGAATAATATCCCGTCAATATTCAGCACTTCTTCTATGGTATCCCTGGTGGTGCCGGCTATCTCACTTACAATCGCACGGTTTTCATTCAACAGGGTGTTCAACAAGGTTGATTTGCCAGCATTGGGCTTGCCTATGATCGCCACACTCACCCCATTCTTCATCACGTTGCCCAACTGGAAAGAGGCCGCCAGTTTGCTCACGCGTTCATGTGCTCCTGTTACCAATGCATACAACTGCGAACGATCCGCAAACTCCACATCTTCCTGGGAAAAATCCAGCTCCAGTTCTATCAAAGCCGAGAAACTGATCAGTTGCTCTCTGAGCTGCTTTAATTCGGCTGAAAAGCCACCCCTGATATTGTGTAAGGCATTGCGTTGGGTAGCCGCCGTATTGGCTGCTATCAGGTCAGCAACTGCCTCTGCCTGGGCAAGATCCAGCTTGCCATGCAGAAAGGCCCGCTGGGTGAACTCTCCTGGCCTCGCCAGTCGGGCTCCCCCACGCATACAGGCATCCAATATGCGCTGCAATACATAAGGCGAACCATGCCCGGAGATCTCAACCACATCCTCCCCTGTATACGACCGCGGGCCTTTAAACAGAGTCACCACCACTTCATCCAGGGCTTCTCCTTTTTCTTTCAGCAATCCTACATGCGCGGTATGGGTGGCCTGTTGCTCCAGGTCCTTGGAGGGAAACAACTGGTTCACGATTCCAAATGCCGAAGGTCCGCTTAGTCGTATCACGCCTATGGCACCCACGCCCGGAGGCGTAGCCAATGCAACAATAGTATCATCCCACTGAGGATTGCTGTATTTCATGCGGCAAAGGTAGGTAACAAAAAATCCCCCTGCGAGCTGCAGAGGGATTTGAAAAATTATTCCTTAAGGAAGCTTATTCAATTTCCAAACGGAAGGTAATAGGCTGCTTCTTGTAAGATTTTACCTGGCGACCGTTCTGAACGGCAGGTGTCCATTTACCAGACTTCTTGATTACGCGGGCAGCTTCATCACGCAGTTCATTCGGACCGCTGATTGCCTGCACTTCACTCACATTACCTTCTTTGTCCACGATGAACTGAACCACAACTGTACCCTGGATCTCATTGTCGATCGCATCCTGAGGGTAACGAAGGCTCTTGTTTAGGTAACGCTGCCAGGCACTTGCTCCACCGGGATACTCAGACTCGATTTCCACCTTGGTAAAGGTTTTGTCCCAGTCTTCTTCTACCTTCTTAGGAGCTTCCACTACACCCTTACCTTCATCAGATACAGGTGGTGCAACAATACCCTCATCCTTGATACCTTCCTGGTTGATGGTACCGATCTTGGTTTCTTCCAGTTTCTCCACTTCTGGTGGCTTTTCGTCTTCCTTCACCTCTTCGTCTTTCACGATTTTGGGAGGCGTAAACTTAGCCATTTCCACTTTCGGTGGTTCTACAGGTGGTGGTGGCGGCGGTGGTGGTGGGGGTTCATTTTTGGGTTCTTCCTGCTTGATCGCTTCCAGCTCCACGTCCTGCACTACCATCTCGGTTTTGTCTTTGTCACCTTTCAGCTTGTTCGCCAAAACAGTTCCAACAAAAAACAATACCAGGAGCGCTGCGGTAGCTATCAATGCGATAGTCATGCGTTTGGCATAGGTCCTACGAAGATCGTAAGCGCCGTATGCTTTGTTCCGGCCATCAAAAATGATGTCCAGCACATCCGCACTCAAAATTTTATTAACGTCCATGATTCGCTTTTTTAATAGATGCGTGTTTATTCAATTTCCACAAACTTATTGTTGTGGAGCGGGTGCCGGAGCCGGACCGCCTTCAGTTGCTGCAATCAGCATGGCTTCTGCTTCTGCAATGTCAACCAGTGCATAACGCTTCACCACATTGATCTGCATCTCGTCCAGCATGTTCACCACATTCTTATAGGTGGCTTCCTTTCCGGGTTTGATTACTACCACAAAGTCCTTGGGATCCGTGTTTTTCTTCTTGTTCAGAATTACATCCCGGATCTCCTTGAAATTGGTGCTCTTGAAATTAGCTCCATCGGGAGACAGGATTCCTTCGTAATAGTATACGTTATCGTCCTTGGACATCATGATGGTAAGAGCGCCGGATTCCTTGGCTTTGTTCTGTTCTTCCGGCTTCTCGGTATCCTTTGGAAGGAACAACCGCATCGCCGTGGGCTGGCTCATCGTGGTCGTAAAGATAAAGAAGGTAATCAGCAGGAACCCAAGATCCACCATCGGGGTAAGATCTACACGGGTAGAGAGCTTTTTACTCTTTTTTACGCCTGGGCCTTTTTTATGTCCCCCGCCCTGGGACGAGGTATCCATTTCTGCCATGATGCAAAAATTTTTTTGTTAGATAATTTATTCTTCAGCGGCTTCTGCACCACCCTTACCACGACTCATATTCTCACGGTACAGTTCAGTGCCTTCTTCCACACCTTCCGGATTGGTAACCATCTGGAACTTCATTTCATCCACTTTCTTAAAGGCATCGATTACGCCTTTGAAGGAAGGATATTTTGAAGCGTTGTCACCTTTCACGAGCAGGTTCATTTTAGTTCCGGTGAATCCTGTTTTTACAGCACGCATCCAGTCAACGAGTTCGTTATTAATGGTGTCCAGTACAGGAATACCGGGAACCTGCATTTTAGGCCAGTTTTCCTTCGGCTGGGCTGCCAGGGATTTAAGCTGTGCAATAGGTACTCCGATAAAAGGACCAGTTGCCAGGGCAGTAACTTCCGCTTCAGACAAACCGAGATTACGGGAGGCATTCAGCGCTTCTACAATTTCCTTCCGGGGAGCATCTTCCGAGAAAGAAAGAAACACCTTTCCGTCCTTGTCGATGGTGATCTGGGTAACATCTTTCTGAGGTGCTACCTTGGATGCCACCGAACTCGGAGTTTGTACCGCCAATGCCTCAGAAGGCTTGAACTTGGTGGTCAGGATGAAGAAGGACAAAAGCAGGAATGCCACATCACACATCGCCGTCATGTCAATATGCGTACTCTTCCTTGGTAATTTTGCTTTTGGCATGTTTAATTAGTTATTGTATTCCACATTTAGATTCCGGATTCCCCATTTTCCATAAAAGTTACGAAAAATCTGGGAAATCGCCTGGGCTGGCTGCTTCTTACTTGTACAGGGAAGCAAAGCTCTGAGTCAATGTGAAACCAGACTCGTCGATACCGTAAGTGATACCATCGATCTTGGTAGTGAAAATGTTATACATGATGATCGCCAGGGCGGAAGTACCGATACCCAGGGCAGTGTTATAAAGAGCTTCTGAGATACCGCGGGAAAGTTCACGGGCAGCATCACCACCACCTTCATCACCCAGTTTAGAGAAGGAACGAATCATACCCAATACCGTTCCAAACAGACCCAACAGGGTAGCTACTGAAGCGATAGTTGACAGGAATACGAGGTTCTTTTCCAGCATTGGCAGTTCCAGTGCAGTAGCTTCTTCTACTTCTTTCTGGATAGACAGTACTTTCTGCTCAGTGTCCAGTTCAGTTTCAGTGATCATTTCTTTGTACTTGCGCAGACCAGCTTTCATTACGTTTCCTACAGAACCTTTTTGCTTGTCGCACTCAGTCAGAGCAGCATCAACATTTTTGTTAGCCAGGTGATACTGCACTTTACGTACAAACTCATCAATGTTTCCAGCACCAGTTGCTTTGGTGATAGTCAACAGACGCTCCAGCGCAAATACAATTACAATCAGGAAGTTTGCAATCAATACAGGTACAACGATACCACCTTCAAAGATGCTGTGGAATGCGTTAATGGGTCCTACGTGCTTAGGCCAGAATCCACCTGCCGGATCGGGGTTTGTAAAACCGCTTGCTGCGCCCATGCCAAATCTCCAGATCATATATCCACCCAGGATACACATTACTGGAGCAATCCATGAAATCGCGTTGCTTCTTTTTTTCGCTTGAACAGATGTGGTCGCTTTCGCTGTTGCAGTTGGTTTAGTCTCTGCCATAATCGTTTGTTTTTAGTTTTTTTTGTAAACAGGTAAAAATGTTCTTGAATGGACCCAACGCGTTATTGGGGACACAAGTCTAAATAAAAAAAATTTAAAAAAGTCAAATTAACACAATAAATATCCGAATACGGTACAAATTAAAAAAAAATGCTTCCCGTGCGGTTTTTAGCCCATTTTATTGATTTTTCTGTCTTTTTTACGAGCGGCTCATCCTTTCTTGAAGATTTGTGTTATAATGGGCCATTATTTTATTGTTAATCACCTATTTCCAGCAATTAAAACACACAACACATGGTTCAACAGATCAGACCGGGAAAATGGATCCCGGTAGTGGTTTTGGCCCTGATGGGTAGCCTGGGTGCGGATGCCCAGCAACGTCCCAATCCAGCTAATGCCAAACCTGGTACGGCTCCGGCTACAGCTGCCACCCCCACTCCTCCCAAACCCAGTGGTCCCAAGCCTTACAAGGATGTTATCACTTCCAAGGCAGTAAGCGACGAAGGGTTACTTACCGTTCACAAAGTAGAGGACAAATACTACTTTGAAATTCCGGACAAAGTATTGGGTCGCGATATCCTGGTAGTGAATCGCCTCTCCAAAGCAGCTGCCGGTATGCGGAACTTTTTCTTTGGTTATGCAGGTGACAAAATCGGCGACAATGTCATCCGCTTTGAAAAAGGCCCCAATAACAAAGTTTTCCTGCGCCTGATCTCTTTTGATGAAATGGCAGGCGACTCAACTGCTTCCATGTACAAGGCAGTTGCCAATTCCAATATCCAGCCCATCGCACAGTCTTTTGATATCGCAGCCTTTGGTGCCGACTCTACGGGTGTAGTGCTGGATGTGACCAGCTTCCTGAATAGCGATAACGAAATCCTGAATTTTGAAGGCAGTGCCAAGCGCACGTTCCGGATTGGTAACTACCAGGCGGATAAGTCTTATATCAGCTCCGTAA
Organism: Flavihumibacter fluminis; assembly: GCF_021491375.1. GTDB lineage: Bacteria > Bacteroidota > Bacteroidia > Chitinophagales > Chitinophagaceae > Flavihumibacter > Flavihumibacter fluminis. The sequence goes on along the minus strand of NZ_JAKEVY010000002.1, from coordinate 88,013 downwards.
AGTCTTTCCCGATCAATACGGAGATTAAAACTGTCAAGACCTATGGTCGCTCTGCCGGTGCAACACCCGGAGCACCTCCAGCTATGGCTCCTCCGAGTGGTTCCTATACTGTAGAGATCAACAGTTCTATGATGCTGCTTCCTGAGAAGCCTATGCAGCCACGTTATTACGATGAGCGTGTTGGTTTCTTCACCCGTCGTTATGTTGATTTTGAAAAAAATCCCCAGGGCGTAGAATCCGTTAGCATGGTAACCCGCTGGAGACTGGAACCTAAAGAGGAAGATGTTGAAAAATACAAACGTGGTGAGCTGGTTGAGCCTAAGAAGCCCATCATTTTTTACATTGATCCGGCTACTCCGAAAAAATGGGTTCCTTACCTGATCCAGGGTGTGAACGACTGGCAGGCTGCTTTCGAAAAAGCTGGTTTCAAGAATGCCATCTTTGCGAAAGAAGCTCCCGTAAATGATCCTGAATGGAGCCTGGAAGATGCCCGTTACTCTGCGATCGTGTACAAACCTTCTGATGTTCCGAATGCAAGTGGTCCGCATGAGCATGACCCTCGCAGTGGTGAGATCCTCGAAAGCCATATCAACTGGTATCACAATGTGATGCAACTCCTGCGCAACTGGTATTTCGTTCAGGCATCACCGAATGATCCGCGTGCACGTGCTCCGCAGTTTGATGATAAACTGATGGGTGAACTGATCCGCTTTGTATCTTCTCACGAAGTAGGACATACGCTTGGGCTGCGTCACAACTTTGGTTCTTCTTCTTCTACACCGGTTGAAAAACTGCGTGATAAAAAATGGCTGGAAGAGAATGGTCACACTCCTTCCATCATGGACTATGCGCGTTTCAACTATGTAGCACAGCCGGAAGACAATGTTGGTGAAAAAGGATTGTTCCCCCGCATTGGTGATTACGACAAGTGGGCAATTGAGTGGGGTTACAAATGGTATCCGCAGGCAAAATCTGCTGAGGAGGAAAAACCCATCCTGAATGCATTGACCATTGAGCGTTTGAAAGATAAACGCCTGTGGTTTGGTCGCGAAACCAACCCCGATGATCCTCGTTCTCAGAATGAAGATCTGGGTGATAACAGCATGAAGGCAAGTACCTATGGTATCAAGAACCTGCAGCGCATCATTCCGAATCTGCAGGCCTGGACCAAGGAGCCGAATGAGAATTACGAAACGCTGAGCACCTTGTACAATGAAGTAGTAACCCAGTTTAACCGGTATGTAGGCCATGTGAGTAAGAATATTGGTGGCGTGATGGAAACTCCGAAAACTGTAGAGCAGGCTGGTGCTGTCTATGAAATCGTTTCCCGCGAGCAGCAGAAAGAAGCGATGGACTTCCTGAACAAGCAGGTATTCACCACACCAACCTGGTTGCTGGATCAGCAGATCTTCGCGAAAACAGGTAATACCGGAACAGCAGTAGTGAATCGTTTGCAGGATGCAGCCCTTGGACGTTTACTGAGTGCAGGAACCATCAACAAGTTGCTGAATGCAGAAGCCACAATGGGTACCAAGACCTATACGCTGAATGATATGATGACAGATTTGCGTCGTTCTATCTTCACCGAGTTGCCAACCCGCAAACCGATTGATATCTATCGTCGCAATCTGCAGAAGAATATGGTAGAGCGTTTGCTGACCTTCCTGAAACCTGCTACTGCGCCCGCATCACTGGGTGGTGGTATCACGATCAGCTTTGGTCCGACGATCTCCCGCAACAGCGATGCCCTCTCCTATGCACGCGGCACCCTGCGCAGCCTGCAAACCGAGATTCGCACCGCACTGCCTTCTTACACTGATACAGCTACCCGTTATCACCTCCAGGACTTACTGGACAGGATTAATGATGGGCTGACTGCGAAGTAAGATAAGCGTCACCTAACATAAAAAAAGCCGGCTCGATTGAGCCGGCTTTTTTATTAGTAGCCCTCACATTACTCACAGCTTTTCAGTTTGGGTTATTTACTCCGTACAATTATTTTACAGCAATTAGAGATGTGCATGCTGGAAAAATTCAACTCATTGAATACGGGGAGCCATTACTGCCAACAACAGATAGTGCCATCCATAAATTAGAAGACTACCCTGGTGTTAAAACCGTTTCTTTAGGTTGTGTTATCACCACACAGGAAATCAATGGGATTAAGCAATACAACTACGTGATGGAATAATTGCTGATTAGCACCTATGGGATTAGTATACTCAAAAGGTGATGTTTTTTATGGTCACATTTAACTAACATTAGACCCACAAAATGTCATCTATATGTTACATTATAAATCCAGCTAAAACAGTATACCACCTTGTTTGCTAAGCCAGGCTAACTTCCGAAAGGTAATTACCACCTACTCGTACCGCAGTGCCTCAATAGGATTTAACCGGCTGGCTTTATAGGCGGGATAAGCTCCGGCAGCAAGGCCCACAATAGAACAAATAAGCACGCCAAGGAATACCCAGAGCCAGGGGACTACAAAACCCGTGCTCATCAGCATGCTCACAATATTGCCGAGTAAAACACCAATGAAGATGCCAATGACGGCACCCAGCAAACTGATCAGGATGGCTTCCAGCAGGAACTGCCAGCGCACATTGCGCTGCTTGCCCCCAATGGCTTTTATCAATCCCACTTCCTTGGTTCTTTCAGTTACTGCCACCAGCATGATATTCATGAGGCCAATCGCGGCCCCCATCAGGGTGATGAAACCAATCACCACTGCAGAACCTGTGAGCCAGCCGATCTGGCGCATCGCGAGTTCAACAAAGGCATCACTTTTATCAACCAGAAAATTACTCTCTTCCTTAATCTCGTTTTTGCGTATCACCCGGAAAATGCCTTCTGCCTCGCCAATAGCTGTTTCAATCAGGCTGATATCATCGGTTTTCACTCCAATGGTAAAGGTGGAGGAAGCACTGCTAGTGAAAAAACGACGCACCGAATTATAGGTGGTGATGATATTATTATCCAGGCTTCGGCCAAAAGTGGAGCCTTTGGGTTCCAGGGTGCCAATCACCCGGAAAGGAATATTATTGACGTGAATGATCTTTTCTACCGGCGCTTCGGGGTTGCTGGTTCCAAAGAGTTTGTCCGCCACATCCTTTCCGATCAGGCAGACATTTCGGCCGGTACTGACATCCAGTTCATTGATATTGCGGCCCGCGGCTATTTCAAAGCCATTCATGTCGAGGTAGTTCTCATCCCCTCCATTTACCCATACCGTAGGGTTGGTTTTTTTATTGCCAAAGGAAGCCGCATTAGTATTACCACCACTAAGAGACAAGGATACTTTGGAAGGGAATTTATAGCGCTCTTTAAAAGCCTCTGCCTGGTCACGTGTGATGGGCTTATTCGTGTTGGATTTCTTTAGTTTCTTTCCGCCTTTCTCTTCTTTTTTCATTTCTCCCCTGTCGAACCGAAACGCCGACCGGTAGCGGATCGTAAAGCCATTGGCACCCATGCTGGAGAAGCTTTCCATGAACTTTTGCGAGATGGCCTGGATCGCAGTGTTAATCCCAATAAGGGCTGCAATTCCCAGGGCAATAATCGATACTGTAATTCCTGTGCGAAGTTTATTCGACCGGATGGTGCGTATGGATAGGCTTAGCGTGTCGGCAATGTTCATGCCATGAAAGTAAGAAAAAGTGAGACGTCAGACGTCAGATGTGAGATGTACGGAGCTAAAATCATTTCACCGGTCGGGTGGCACCCGACCGGTGGCACCCGACCGGTAAAATTTATTAGAAGTACAAATAGTTCAGAATCATGTTCGGGAAGATGCCGAAGAGGATGATAAGTCCGGCTACCAGGATCAGCAACCAGCGGAAAACACTACTGATGGCTACAGTTTCACCAGCTCCCTCCTTGAAATACATGGCCTGGATCACGCGGAAATAGTAGTAGACGCTGATCGCGGCACAAATAATAGCCAGGATCACCAGCCACAAATAAGTCCCGGTCTTCACTGCAGAAGCCAGCATGAAATATTTGGCAAAGAAGCCGATGGTCATGGGGATACCAGCCAGCGACAACAGGAAAATAGTAGTTGTGGCAGCCAGGACCGGTTGGGTACGAGCCAGGCCATTAAAGCCTTCAAAGGTATAATCCTTCATCTTGATCAGCACTGCAAACACTCCGATAGTAGCCAGGCTATATCCCAACGAATAGAGGATGATACCTTCTTTGGATAGGGCATTATAGCTGAACAACGCGAACAGCATAAAACCTGCCTGCGCAATGGAGGAATAAGCCAGCATGCGTTTTACACTTTGCTGGAAGATGGCAGTAATATTACCGATCAGCAAGGTAGCAGCAATCACCACCGATACAATCAGTCTCCAATCGTATCCGGAATTGCTGTAGCTGAATTCAAACAGGCGCACAAAAGCGATGAACACAGCCGCTTTCACAATGGTTGCCATGAAGGAAGTGAATACGGTGGGCGCACCATCATATACATCCGGCGTCCAGAAATGGAAAGGAGCAGCAGATACTTTAAAGGCCATGCTGATGAACAACAGCATCAAGCCTGAAGTGTACCAAACATCTCTGCCTGCATTGGCAATCTGCAAAGTTGGATCAATGCTGAAAGTTGCTCTCGCACCATACATCAGTACAATACCCATCAGCATGATACCGGTAGAGAATGCTCCCATCAGGAAATACTTCAGAGACGCTTCATTGCTTTTCAGGTTGCGTTTATCGCTACCTGTTAGTATGTACAAGGGAATAGAAATAATCTCAATTCCGAGGAAGAGCAACAACAAGCTATTGAAAGAAGAAACGATGGAAACACCACAGAGAATAAAGAAGATCAGTGCAAAATAATCAGCGCCATTCTCTCCTACTTCCAGCACATCGCGGGCAGATAAGAGAAAATACAAGAGCGTTGCACCAAATGCGATGGAATTGAAAAGCAGTCCGAGTTTGGAAAATACCAGCATGCCGCGGGTATTGATATCAAAGAACTGCATCCCTCTCAATTCAGCGATATTAGCCAGCAGGAGCAGCAGCATACCACCAACAGCAACGGCACGGATAGTGGATTTATTGGTGGTAAAAATGCCGGTGAACATCAGCACTACACCCAATATGGCGGAAAGAATAATTGCGTTCATACTATTTCAGGTCGTTTGCTGTTTATTTTAAATTCATCCTGTCCAGAATCTGCTGAGAGATTTCGGTGGTCATCGACAAAATGGGTTTAGGATAGATACCGATCAGCACAATACCAACTACCAATATGGCGAGTGCGATCTGCACATTCAAACGGATATCGGTTGCATTGGCAGTACGCTCATTGGTTGGTCCGTAAAATACATTCTGCACCATGCGCAGGGTATATACCGCACTTAAGATAATCGTGATGATACCCGCCAATGCATAGATCATTCCGAACTTGGTAGCAGTGGATCCCCAGATACCATTGAACATCATAAACTCACCAATGAAGGCATTGGTCAATGGCATCGCGATATTAGCCAGTGCCACGATCAACATCAATATAGTCAGCACAGGTGCCTTTTGTGCAAGGCCGCCCAATTCAGAAATCTTCCTGGTGCCAAATTGTTGCTCTATTACATTCACCACGATCCACATACCCAGGATATTGATCCCGTGGTTGAACATCTGGATCATGATGCCCTGGATACCACTGTAGCTGGGTGCAAACAAAGCCAGTATCATTAAACCGATGTGCGCAATGGAAGACCAGGCTACCAGTCGCTTTAAGTCATCCTGTTTGATGGCAACAAAAGAGGCATACAGCATACCTACCACAGCCAGGGTTGCGAAATTATCACCCCACTGGTAAGTAGCAGCCGGTACCACCGGAGCCAGCCAGCGCAGCAAACCAAATACCCCCATTTTCGCCATGATCGCACTCAGGATCATAGTCACCGCCGTAGGTGATTGTTCATACGTATCGGGCTGCCAGGTATGGAAAGGGAACAACGGCATTTTCACCGCGAATGCAACCACCAGTAATATGAAGATGGTCATTTCCTCGCGGGCTGATAAGGTCAACTTTACATAATCCGCCCAGGCAAAAGAACCGCCTGATTTGAAATACAGGAGGATCAGTCCGATTAACATGAAGAGTGATCCTACAAACGTATATATGAAAAACTTGATCGTAACCTGGACTCTTTTTTCACCACCCCAGCGGGAGCAGAGAAAATATAAAGGTATCAATGCCAGTTCCCAGAAGAAGTAGAAAAGCATAGCATCCATCGCCATGAACACACCTAATAAACCGGCCTGCGATAAAAGCATCAATCCAAAGAAACGATTGCCATCAACATAACTGTTATTCCAGGTGCTGTAGATGATCAGCGGAAAGGCAAATGTTGTCAATAGGCAAAGCAGCTGGCTCATACCATCCAGTTCAAAATGGAAGCGACTGTTCAGTGCGCCGATCCAGGGTTGATTGAAGCTGAGATGGGCCGCATCATTCCATACACTCATGCCTGCCAGCATCACGGCCAGCGAAACAAGTGTGGAGAATAGGGCGATCGATTTAGCGGTTGCTTCCTGACGGATCGCAAAGAGTGCGACACCGGTCAGCAGGGGAATCAAAATCAGTAAAACTGGTACCATTATTTGAATCTCGTTTCTTTCAATTGATCAATTATTTCTTCAGGAACACCTGCAACACAAACAACAGGATCATACCCAGCACCATCAGCAGGATATAACTGCCAACCTGTCCACTTTGCAATAAGCGGAACTGGCGACTCGCATACTGCACACTCCTGCCTACACCATTCACTACCCAGTCGATGCCAAAGCGATCCAGCTTTTCCAGTCCTTTTCCAAATGCATTCACCGGTTTGGTTATAACCGCTTCGTAGAGTTCATCCACATACCATTTGTTCTGCAATACTTTACCCAATCCCGTTTCTTCTGCATCGGTTTTCTGATAGCCACTGAATTTTTTCCAGGCGAAAATGATAATCACCAGGATAACCGCCATCAATCCAAACATCAGAATCAACTCCTTTGTATGATCAATCGGATGAGGAGTCATTCTGCGGGTAGATTCTGCAAACACCGGAGCCAGGAATTCATTCAACTGGTGACCGCCCTGCATCAGCACTTCCGGAATACCTACCAATCCACCTGCAAAACTGAAGATCGCCAGGATCACTAATGGAATGGTCATCGCTGCAGGAGATTCATGCAGGTGATGTTCCTGTTCATGGGTTCCTCTGAAGCTTCCCTGGAAGGTCATGCTGTACAAACGGAACATATAGAAAGCGGTCATCAGTGCACCAATCGCGCCCAGTACATAATACACGGGGTTGTTGGCAAAGGCAGCCGCCAGGATCTCATCTTTGGAGAAGAAACCGGAGAAAGGAATAATACCGGCAATCGCGAAACAGGCAATCAGGAAAGTGATATGCGTAGTAGGCATGTATTTTTTCAAGCCACCCATGTTGCGGATGTCCTGCTCATGATGCATGGCATGAATAACAGAACCGGCACCAAGGAACAACAAGGCCTTGAAGAAAGCATGTGTCATCACATGGAATACTGCTCCGGTATAAGCACCCACACCGAGGGCCAGGAACATATAACCCAACTGGCTAACCGTAGAATAGGCCAGCACTTTTTTGATATCGTTTTGTTTGAGCGCGATACTTGCCGCCAGCAATGCAGTAGCAATACCAATTACGGCTACCGCTGTTTGTGTAACAGGTGCCAGCGTATACAAAATATTACTTCTCGCGATCATGTAGATACCTGCTGTAACCATGGTAGCCGCGTGGATCAGGGCAGATACGGGAGTCGGACCCGCCATCGCATCCGGCAACCAGGTGTACAAAGGAATCTGTGCACTCTTACCGGTTGCACCAACAAATAACAACAACGTAATAATCGTGAGGTCTTGTCCGGATAACTGATCCACTTTGCTGAATACATCGGCATAACCAACCGTACCCAGTTTGCTGAGCAGATAAAACACCGCCAACAGGAAGCCTGCATCACCTATACGGTTCATCACGAAGGCTTTTTTCGCCGCGCCGGTGAACTCAATATTTTTAAACCAGTAACCGATCAGTAAGTAGGAACAGAGTCCTACACCTTCCCAACCGATGAACATGATCACATAGTTGGAACCCAGCACCAGCAGCAACATCGAGAACACAAAGAGGTTCAGGTAGGCGAAGTAGCGGGCAAAATGAGGAGCTGATTCTTCATGCATGTAAGCCGTAGAATACAGGTGAATCAGGAAACCGATTCCGGTAATGATCAGCAGGAACAGACTGCTTAACTGATCTACCTGGAAAGCAAAAGGAATAGAGGTTTTTCCAAACTCAATAAAGTTGAACAGGGTTACCACTCCGGTTGAGCCACCCTTCACTTGCATGAAGAGCAGGATACTTACCACAAAGGAAGCCAGGATAACACCGGAGCCGATGATTCCACTCAACGACTTAGACAAATAATTTCTCAGCAAACCGTTCAGCAGGAAACCTACCAACGGAAAGAGGGGAACCAGCCAAACGTAATCGATAATATTGTTCATATCAGTTTTTCAGTCTGTTCAGGAAATTCACATCCACCGAATGGATATTACGGTACATCATAACAATAATGGCTAATCCCACTGTCACTTCTGCTGCTGCCACAACCATGATAAAGAATACAAATAACTGTGCGTCGATCCCATTGGTAAGGGTGGGCGCCGCGCCAGCAGCCATGCTATCAGCCAGGTGCATTTTGGAAAAGGCAACCAGCAACAGGTTAACGGCATTTAACATCAATTCAATACACATGAAAATGATGATGGCATTTCGCCTCGTAAGCACGCCAATCACCCCGATCGAAAACAGGGCCAGCGCCAGGAATATGTAGAGATTTATAGGCATCTTATGTTGTCTTTTAGGTTCTTCGATTTATCTTCTCACGTCTCACGTCTGACGTCTCACTTCTTCCCGAGTACCACTGCCCCCACCATCGCACTCAAAAACAGCACACTACTGATCTCAAACGGGATCACATACTCATTGAACAGTGCCTTACCCAGGTTTTGAATCAATCCCGTATCACCCTCTCCTACCAATGCCATAGTGGATTTGCTGTCAGCTTCTCTGAGGGCCGCCACCAATACCAGCAGGAAACAGCCACCGGCGATGGTTCCCGCCAGTTTCAGCCATTTGTTTTTCTGTGGTTCTGTTTCCGTGTTCAGGTTCATGAGCATGATCACGAACAGAAACAGTACCATGATGGCACCTGCATATACGATCAGGTTCACTACTGCCAGGAATTGTGCGTTGAGCAGGATATAATGTCCGGATAATGCAAAGAAAGTGGCGATGAGTGCCAGCACACTGTAAACCGGATTCTTACTGGTAACCACCAACAGGGCACCTCCCAGGGCGACCGCAGTCAGCAACCAAAATAATATTTCTGTGATGTTCATGTTTGTTGTTCGCAGTTACTTGTAAAGATGTCTGTTACTTTTTTCTGGCTCTCTCCCCTACCGCTTTCTGGTAGAGTTCCGGTTCTTTTTTCGGATCCGGAATCAGGAGGTCATTCTTACCATAAATAAATCCTTCTCTCTTATAATTGGATGGAGCAAAGGTTTCACTCAGGTAAATCGCATCTTTCGGACAGGCTTCCTCACACAATCCGCAGAAGATGCAACGCAACATATTGATCTCGTATTTGGCTGCATACTTTTCTTCGCGATACAGATGCTCTTCACCCTCCTTGCGTTCAGCTGCTTCCATGGTGATGGCTTCAGCCGGACAGGCAACTGCACACAAACCACAGGCGGTACAATTCTCTCTGCCTTCCTCATCGCGGTTGAGAATATGCAAGCCACGGAAAACTGGGCTGAAGGGTCTTGTCTCCTCCGGAAAATTGATGGTTGGTTTCTTCTTAAAGAAATGCGACAGAGTGATACTCATTCCTTTGGCAATCGCAGGCAGGTACATTTTCTCCCACACCGTCATTGGATGACGATCTACTGCTTTGGATCTATTGGTGAGCATTTGCATAATTCGGGCGTAAAAATATTTTTAAACTGGTTACAGGCCAAGTTTGATTCAAGTTAAAAGGGCCATCCATTTTCGCGGATCAATACTACGATGGCTGTTATCAGCATGTTGAACAGCGCCAGCGGAATCATCACTTTCCATCCAAGGTGCATCAACTGATCATAACGGAAGCGCGGGATGGTCCAGCGCACCCACATGAACACAAATATGAAGAAGGCAGCTTTCAGGAAGAGCGACAAGCCCTGCAGCACAGCTACCAGATTCATCCCCATGCTTTCAATCAGACTGGCGTCATTTACAAATGGTATATCGTATCCACCGAAGTACAGCGTTGCCATCAGCACACTGCTCATGAACATATTGATATACTCTGCGAAGAGATAGAACCCAAGTTTCATGGAAGAATATTCCTGATGATAACCAAAGTTTAATTCGTTCTCTGCTTCCGGTAAATCAAAGGGTGTACGGTTACACTCAGCAAACGCACAAACAATGAAGATCAGAAAACCTAAAGGTTGATACGCAATATTCCACCAACCACCGGAGGCACTTTGTAATTCCACAATGGTTTTTAAACTCAGCGAACCGGTTAACATTAAAAGGGCGATAATAGACAAGCCCATGGCCAGTTCATAAGATATCATCTGCGATGCACCACGAAGCGCAGCCAGCAGGGAGAATTTATTATTGGAAGCCCATCCACCAATCATGATACCATATACACCCATACTTAATACAGCAAAGATGTAAAGGATACCAATATTGATATCAGCTATTTGCAGGTCTACAGTGCGACCGAAAATTTCAATCTGCTTTCCCCAGGGAATCACTGCACTGGTCATCATGGCGGTCATCATAGCCAGCCCAGGTCCCAGGATGAACAGGAATTTGTTGGAAGCATTGGGGATGATCTCTTCCTTCATGAAGAGTTTCAAACCATCTGCCAGGGGCTGGAACAAACCAAAGGGACCCGCGCGGTTCGGACCCAGGCGGTCCTGCATGAAACCGGCTACCTTACGTTCTGCCCAGGTAGAATACATGGCCACCAGCAGCGATACGGAGATAATGCCACCAATGAGGATAGCTTTCTCCAGTACAAAGGCCAGGTCTATTGCAAGTTGTATCATTGTCCTAATCTATTTACCGTTATCGAGGCTGTTCTTGAAATCATCGCTGTGAGCCGGGCCCTGAATCTTACTCAGTTCAATCTCCGGGCGGTTCACTTCACTGACCGTATGAATATTCATCAGCAATTTGGGTCCGCGGCCACCCATCACATCCGGCAGTGTTTCCTTGGGTTTCACTACGTTAACATAGTGACCTTGTGAAATCACCGAGTGACGGTTTACCTGAGTCGGACCATCAATTGTCCAGTCTTTCGCATCTTTTTTCTCAAAGCGACATTCATTACAAATCCAGCCGGGACCACCCTTGGTGGAATCTTTAACTTCACCCCATTCATCTTTGCGGGCAGTAACACGAAATACTTCATCACCGCGCATCCACAATTGTACTTCACCACAACACTTGCTGCAATCGCGATGTGCATCTACCGGCTTGGTAAACCATACGCGGTTTTTGAATCGGAAGGTTTTATCAGTCAATGCGCCAACCGGACAAACATCAATCACGTTGCCGATGAAATCATTATCGAGAGATTTTTCAATATAGGTAGCGATCTCAGCATGATCTCCTCTGTCCAGAACACCATGTACGCGTTTATTGGTCAGCTGATCTGCTGTGAACACACAACGATAGCATAGGATACAGCGGGTCATGTGCAACTGGATATATTCACCCAGGTCGTGTTTCTTGAAGGTACGACGCTTGAACTCATACCGGGTACCTTCCTTGCCATGCTCATAGCTGAGATCCTGCAGGTGACATTCACCGGCCTGGTCGCAGATAGGGCAATCCAGCGGATGGTTTAAGAGAAGAAATTCCACCACACCTGCGCGGGCATCCAGCACACGTTCACTGGTAATGTTCTTAACGATCATACCATCCATTACGGTAGTACGACAGCTGGCCACGAGCTTGGGCATGGGGCGGGGATCCGCAGTAGAACCTGCAGCCACTTCCACCAGGCAGGTACGACATTTACCACCGCTGTTTTTCAGCTTGCTGTAGTAACACATCGCGGGTGGTGTCACTTCACCACCAATCATCCGGGCAGCATTCAGGATGGTAGTTCCTGGTTCTACGTCCACCGTGATATTATCGATGGTTACTTTGAATAGTTTTTTCTCTTCTGACATAGTTATATAGTCAACTTCATTATAGTATTCTTCTTCTCACGTCTGACGTCTGACGTCTCACTTTGCTACGCCGGAATCACCAGCGGATCAGCATAATGCGCTAATCCATAATTCCTCGTCAAACACTCCTGCGGGTTCTTCACATGCCATTCAAACTCATCGCGGAAATGGCGGATGGCAGCAGCAACCGGCCAGGCAGCCGCATCACCCAAAGGACAAATTGTGTTACCCTCAATCTTGCGCTGGATATCCCAAAGCAGATCGATATCACTCATCTTGCCTTTACCCATATCAATATTCTTGAGGATCTTTTCCATCCAGCCGGTTCCTTCCCTGCAGGGAGAACATTGTCCGCAGCTTTCATGGCGATAGAAGCGGGCCAGGGTATAGGTATTCTTCACCACACACTGATCTTCATCCAGCACAATGAAACCACCGGAGCCCATCATGGAACCTGTGGCAAAACCACCATCACTCAGGCTCTCGTAATTCATGTAGCGGGTTTCACCTTTGGCTGTTTTCAGCAGCAGGTTAGCCGGCAGAATGGGAACTGAAGATCCGCCCGGGATACAGGCTTTCAGGCGTTTGCCATTTTTAATACCACCGCAGTATTCATCACTGTAGATGAATTCTTCCACGGAGATGGTCATATCAATTTCGTATACTCCCGGTTTGTTGATATTACCGCAGGCAGAAATCAGTTTGGTACCGGTTGAACGTCCCACACCAATCTTCGCATATTCTTCACCACCCATATTGATGATGGGTACAACTGCTGCCAGGGTTTCCACATTGTTCACCACAGTTGGGCGATCCCATACACCTTTCACTGCCGGGAAGGGAGGTTTGATACGTGGGTTACCTCTCTTGCCTTCAAGAGATTCAATGAGGGCGGTTTCTTCTCCACAGATATAAGCACCTGCTCCGCGCTGTACATAGATCTCACAATCAAAGCCGGAACCCAAAATATTTTTTCCCAACCATCCATTGGCTTTTGCTTCAGCAATTGCCTGCTCCAGGATATCGGGAATCCATGCATATTCGCCACGGATATAAATATAGGTTGCATTAGAACCCAGGGCGAAAGAGGATACGATCAGGCCTTCAATCAACAGGTGCGGCAGGAACTCCATCAGGTAGCGGTCTTTGAAGGTACCGGGCTCCGATTCATCTGCATTACAAACCAGGTGACGGGGAACGCCTTCCGGTTTGGCAAGGAAACTCCACTTCATACCGGAAGGGAATCCGGCACCACCTCTACCCCGCAGTCCGCTTTTCTTTACTTCCTCGGTAACCGCATCCGGACTCATTGTCTTCAATGCTTTCTCCACGGCACGATAGCCACCCTCTCTGCGATATACCTCGTAAGAGCGGATGCCTTCAACATGTGCTTTCTCTAAAAGTAGTTTAACGCCCATATGGAAAATTCGTCATTTAAAAAGTGAGACGTGAGATGTGAGACGTGAGAACACGTAACGCATTCACTAGTTTAATTGTCCTGCCTGCTTCCGACACTCCTCGATAATCTGATCCACTTTCTCGCGGGTCAGGTGTTCTTTATAATGTTTGCCCAGCTGCATCATGGGTGCATACCCACAAGCGCCCAGGCACTCCACTGTTTTCAGGGTAAAGAGTCCGTCTGGTGTAGTTTCACCAACACCAATGCCTAACCGCTGTTTGATATAGTCCACGATATCATCGCTGCCATTGATCATACAGGGCCCTGTCTGGCATACTTCAAACATGTATTTACCAACCGGCTTGAGGTTGTACATGGAGTAGAATGTAGCCACTTCATACACTTCAATCGGTTCAATCTGCAACAGGGAAGCCACGTAATCCATGGTTTCCGCACTCAGCCAGCCATGCACTTCCTGCGCAAGGTGTAATACAGGCAGCAAGGCAGACTTCTGCTTTCCTTCCGGATACCTTGCAATGATTTCCTGTACTTTGGCCAGTTTTTCCTCTGAAAATGGTACCATAAAAAGTGAGATGTGAGACGTGAGATGTGAGACGACCTCATCCCTCAACGCCTTTTATTTTATTAATTTTACTATTCTTCCATCGGGTGCCCGCCCTTCCTCAACTTGCCTGCAATTTCAGGCTCCAATTCATAATTCACAATTCCTACTTCATAATTCTCCTTACGCGTCCATCTCTCCCGCAATCAAATTCAGACTACTCAGCGTAATGATGGCGTCACTCAGCATGGCGCCTTTGGTCAGTTCAGAATAAGCCTGGTAATAAATGAAACAGGGTCTTCTGAAATGCAGGCGGAACGGCGCACGACCACCATCACTGATCAGATAGAAGCCCAGTTCTCCATTACCTCCTTCTACTGCGTGGTACACTTCTCCTTTCGGCATATCAATTTCACCCATGATGATTTTGAAATGCCAGATCAGGGCTTCCATCTTCGTATATACATCCTCTTTTTTAGGGAGATAGTATTCAGGAACATCAGCATGGTACACGGTTGCTTCTTCACCTTTGAACTCCTGGATCTTGCGATAAGCCTGTTCAATGATGCGCAGGCTCTGCCACATTTCCTGGTTACGTACCAACCAGCGATCGTAGTTATCACCAGTGGTTCCTACAGGTATTTCAAATTCAAAATCTTCGTAAGAAGAATAAGGTGCTGTGACACGAACATCGTAATCAACACCTGCAGCACGCAAATTCGGACCAGTAAATCCATAGTTCAATGCTCTTTCTGCACTGATACCACCGGTTCCCATGGTGCGCTCCATGAAGATGCGGTTCCGCTGGAAGAGATTTTCAAACTCTTTCAGTACAACCGGGTATTCTTTGAGGAAACGTTCAATTTTTTCAAAAGCTGTATTGGAGAAATCGCGCTCGAAACCACCAATGCGACCAATATTCGTAGTGAGACGGCTACCGCAGATCTCTTCATAAATTTCATAAATGAGTTCGCGGTACTGCATCACATACAGGAAGCCGGTGAAGGCACCGGTATCCACCCCAACGATGGAGTTACAGATCAGGTGATCCGAAATCCGGGAGAGCTCCATGATGATCACGCGCAGGTAATCCACGCGCTTGGGAGTTTTCACGCCCAGCAATTTTTCGCAGGTCAGGTGCCAGCCCATGTTGTTGATAGGAGCCGAACAATAGTTCAGTCGGTCGGTGAGTGGCGTAATCTGGTATAAAGGTCTGCGTTCAGCAATCTTTTCAAAAGCCCGGTGGATATACCCAACCGTTTGTTCCGCAGACACAATTCTTTCTCCGTCTACTTCCAGGATATTCTGGAATACACCGTGCGTGGCGGGGTGTGTGGGACCAAGGTTCAGCGTGGTAGTTTGCTTTCCGATCGAGCCTTCCGGAAGCTTAACATGGTGCTGTTCTTGTTGTATGAGTTCTGACATTGCTGTCTAATTGTTTAAGGTGTTGCTTCTAGGTTTTCCTCTTTTGATCAGATGCTTCCTCCTCTTCCGAACATCTCATCATCCTTGTCAATCCGGGTCTGGTCTTCCAGCGGGTACTCTTTTCTCAGTGGGAAATAATCCATTTCATCCACATTCAGAATGCGCTTCAGGTTAGGATGTCCCACGAAATTGATACCATAGAAATCATAGGTTTCACGCTCCTGCCAGTTGGCTGATTCATACAGTTTGGTAGCAGTGAAAACATCCGGCTGCTGAATGTTTGTAAACACTTTCAAACGTACCCGAACATTTTCCGGCATGTTGTGCAGGTGATAAACCACCCCCAGCTCACGACCGGTCTGATCAGGATAATGAACACCGCAAAGATCTGTCAGGAAACGGAATTGAAGGTCCGGATCATCATGCAGGAACTGCATTACTTTCAGGTTCATCTCCTTTGGTACTTCAAAGGTCAGCAGGCCATAAGGTTCTTCGATATTGGTGATGGCTTCACCAAATTTCTCAGTCAGTTTCTGCGTAATAAATTCATTCGTCAATACCATGATGGTGTTGCTGATTTATATTATTGTATGCCGTAGGATTCAAGCAATGCTTTGTATCGATCACTGTTTCTGCGACGGAGGCTTTCATTGCCCACCAGTTCCTGGATCTTCATCACACCGTCGATAATAGCTTCAGGGCGGGGCGGACAACCGGGCACATATACATCTACCGGTACCACCTGGTCGATTCCCTGCAATACAGAGTAGCTGTCGAAAATACCACCTGAAGAAGCACAGGCGCCAACTGCAATTACCCAACGGGGCTCAGCCATCTGCAGGTACACCTGCTTTACAACCGGGGCCATTTTCTTTGCGATGGTTCCCATGACCATCAGCAGGTCGCACTGACGCGGAGAGAAACCTACGCGTTCAGAACCAAATCTTGCCAGGTCATAATGAGATGCCATGGTAGCCATGAACTCGATACCGCAGCAGGAAGTTGCGAATGGCAGGGGCCAGATGGAATTCTTCCTGGCCAACCCAACGATATCGCTGAGCTTGGATGCAAAAAAACCTTCACCCATGTGACCATCAGGAAGTTCTCCCATGGTTACAATCTTGCCGCCTTCATTTTTTACATTGTATTGTACCGGACGTGCCATAATCTTTTGTTTTTAGATTAATCCTCCCAACGGAGGGCTCCTTTTTTGATGATGTAATAGAATCCACATAAAAAGAATCCCACAAACATCAGTACAGCGAGGAATCCACTCCAACCTAATTCTTTGAAATTCACTGCATAGGGATAGAAAAAGATCACTTCCACGTCAAACAGTACGAAGAGGATGGCAACCAGGAAATACTTGATTGCTACAGGTTGACGGGCATTTCCTACTGCTTCGATACCACTTTCAAAATTCTCCAGCTTGTCACTTGTTTTGCGCGAAGGGCCCAGTAAATGGGTGCCGCCAAGGGTCAGGGCAACAAATCCCAGCGCAAATAACAATTGGATTGCGATGGGCAAATAGTTGATTGTGGTATTGGATGCAACCGCAGTTTGTAAGAAAAAAAGATTCATGCTTTTGCTGTTGTGGGGCAAAAATAAGATAGCCTGCCAAATAAAACGCGGAACATTGAAAATAAGTTCATTGTGCCTGATTTATGTCCGTTTATCGATGAAAAAAGGCCTCCGGAGCGCATCCGGAGGCCTTCTTATTAGAATTAAATTAATTTGATCGTCAACTTAGCAGGAATGCTTCCCGCTTTTTTCGGATCACAGCTTTTTTATTCACCGCCTTACTCAGGATGTCCTTGATCTTAACAGCAGTTTCATTTGCCGGATCAATTTCCAGTACTTTATTTATGTACTCCAGCGCCTTAGCCGGATCCTTCTTGATATCATTATAATACTGTACCAGGTAGAAATAAGAAGAAATTGCCTGGCCTTTGAATTTTGCCGCATCAATGCTCAGTGCCATTTCACCCAGTTTCTCATAATGAGGAACTGCTAAACCCTGCTCCATGGTAGTATCCATAGCCTGGTTAGCACGCGCTCTCCAGAGGTATCCGAAGATTTCATTGGGATACTTCTCACTGTACATGGCAAAGATGGAATCTGCTGCAGGGTATTGGGCTGCCTGGTAATTAGCGAAGCCCCAGTTATAAAGATCAACGTTATTGGGATCTTTTTTGGTGGCATATAATTGCCCCAGGTATTTCGCCTCTCCAGCCCGATTACCGGTCTTTTTAGCCAGTGCAGCTGCATTGGTCATGAGTTCCAGTTTGGACTCCATAGCTGTATCCATAGCAATTGCCTTGTCGTAGTTCTCCATGGCCTGCGCCTCATTACCCGGGAATTTAGCCAGGGTATTGGCGAGGAATTCATAGTCCTTGGGCAGGAATCCTTCCGGCTTCTGCTTGACGAAATACTGCTCCAGGAATTTGCGGGCATTCAAACTATCTTTTTTCTCATCATACGAATATGCGATGAGTTTGTAGTATTTGGGATCTGCCTGGTCACCCAACTTGGCGATAAATCCATTGGCTGTGCTGATGGCTTCATCATACCTGCGGGAAGCGTAAAGAATGGCAGTCTTCTCGTAATCGTTTTCAGGATTGGGATCAGAAACAGCCAGGTATTTGTCGTAGTAATCCTTGGCCTTGTTGATATCGCGACTGAAATAATAATAATAGAGGTCGTAGATAGCAGGAGCGTAATTCGGATCAATTCTAACTGCATCTTCAAAAGCAGGCAGGAAGATATCGGTGTTCTTTTGAGTCAGGTAAATCCGGCCGATGCGGTGCTTGGCAGCTGCCAGGGTGGGATTCATCTCCAGTGCACGCTGGTAGTTTTGTACAGCGCTACCACCATCTACCTTTTTGCGATAAGCATCTCCCATCAGGAGGTAGGTATTGGCATCGTTGAATTTCTTTACCTGGGTAGCCTGGTTCAGCTTTTCGATGGCATAATCTGCATCACCATCTTTAGCCTGCACATTGGCTCTTCCGATGGCATTAAAAATTTCAACATCCCTTCCTTTGGTAAGGCTGATAGCAGTTTCAAAACGCTGACGCGCTTCCTCTTTTTTACCATCCATCAGTTCGATCTGACCCATACC
This sequence comes from Flavihumibacter fluminis, assembly GCF_021491375.1. Lineage (GTDB taxonomy): Bacteria > Bacteroidota > Bacteroidia > Chitinophagales > Chitinophagaceae > Flavihumibacter > Flavihumibacter fluminis. The sequence continues at coordinate 69,226 of NZ_JAKEVY010000002.1, read as the reverse complement.
AGCCAGCAGAAGGGGTGCATTTCCATTAGTAGCCAGTGCTTTCTGATAGAGATCGCGGGCTGCTACGGAATCTTTCATTTCCAGTAAGGTCTGGCCTAACCAGTAAGTAGCCTCAATATTGTTGGGATTGGCAGCGAGCACTTTGCCTAATTCCTCTTTCGCGCTGTTATAGCGCTCATAATAAAAAAACTTCTTACCCTGATCCACACTCTGCGCGAACAGGGCATTACCACAAGTTACTGCGGACAATACCAGACTGTAGAGGTATTTCTTCATTCGTTGCTGTTTTTAGTCGGATGATAAAAATATTAAAATAATGGAATTACTCGTCGATTCCTGCATTTCTTACCTCAAAGGCCATTTTGGCCGGCCAGAGATAAGCCCTGCGGAAAATCAGTTGTCCTCTTTCGTAGATGAGAAAATTCGCGAACCCACTGCCCAATCCTTCATAATTTTCTTTTAAAATATAATGCAATCCCCGTACCAATGGGTAACGGCGCGTAGCAATATTGGCCTGGTAGGGTTTTACATAGGCCTCATTTGGACAAATTTCACATTTGATGGAGGCGATGGTCACCTTGTTCTGGAAACTCAGCTGCACAGGATCATCATTATTACCAATCCAGCTAACCCCGATGAAACCGATGGCATCCTTGTTTTTGGATACATAGTCAATTACACCCGTGCTGCTGTCGGCGGCGGTTACTTCATTACTGAGTTTATCACCTGCTAAAATAGAGTCGATGGCAAAGCGTACGGTACTGGTGGCAGTTCGGCCATCCATCACCGGGCGGAACTTGTAGCCACTGGTGCCATTCAGAATAGATCGGAGATCACTGCGATCCAGGAGAGAATCTTTATTAGCCGGGTTAACAATAACAGTAACCGCATCAAATGCCATTTTGCCCTGCACGGGAATAAAGCGAAGGGTATCTTTCAGGCGCTGTTCTTCCACTTTTAAAAGGGGGCGGGTAACAATTACCATCCGGATACTGTCCACCAGCAGGTCTTTCAGGCATTCCGCTTCCGGTTTGTAATGCGCAATGATTTTCGCCTGGGGAAAAGAAGATTCAAATACTTTGATCTGGGAATCAATCACCGGTTTGAAAGACTCATCCACACTTATATGGATAGTTCCTGAACTGGCAGTATCTCCCCTGTATACTACGGGCTGGTTGTTACAACGAATGAATGCAACCATTGTGGTTATAACCAGGAAACCTATTTTCCAATACCTATACATACACGTTCGCTTGATTCTTATTCGGAATAATAATTTTTCTGATAGCCCCGGTAAATACGCCAGGCACCATATACAATACAGAGTCCGGAAAAGAAGTACTTGAAAAAGGGTTCCATTTCAAATTCAAAGCCCAGTTTTTCGGAAAACAAAAAGAAGAAACCAAACAACAGGATGAGTCCGCCCATTCCATAATCCAGGATGGATCTCATCTGGCTGTACTGCTTTCTTCTTTTATTTTGTGAGTCGTATGCCATGGTAATCTGCTTGCTTAGCGTTGGGCAATTTAGGAAAAATATGGTGTATCGCTTTTACTACTCTTCCGGGCTGGTGAAAATTATGGGGATATTGTACCAAACGGCCACGGTTTCCCCATTTTGCTGGCCTGGATTCCATTTCGGCATTTTATTCATGACGCGAAGCACTTCCTGGTCGTAGGGATCACCCCCCGACTGGGTAAGCCGGATACCGGTAATATTTCCATTGACGTCTACCACAAAACGGGCGATTACTTTCACCCGCTGGCCGGGTTCGATGCCATCCTGGGGGCGCAGGTTTTTGGACAGCCAGCGTTGCAAAGCTCCCAATCCGCCCGGGAAGCTGGGCATCACTGCAGCTTTCTCGAGGATAGGCGGGGCTTCTTCTTTAGCAGGCTGGATGGGGGCTGTACCGGTCCCGGTGTTTTCAGGTTGAGGCGGGCGGGTAAGGCCATCTGAAACTGGACCCTCAATGGTTTCGGTGGAAATGATTTTGTCTTCCAGGTCTTTCATTTCGGGTAGTGGATCTGTATGCTGGTTATCAGGAACAATTTCCGGTTTTACATATTGCTCCGTTGCAGCAGGAGGAGTTGGAGCAGGGGGAAGAGGAGGAATGGGGGCCGGAGGAGGGGGTGGAGGAAGAATAACCAGTGTAACACTATCAGGCCCCAAAAAAGGATTCACCATTTTTGTTGGCTTATTCCCCCTTGGAAAAATGAATCCAAATGCCAGCAATACAAGCCCGGTCATAGCAGCCATTGCTGTTAACAACCGCCTGGGATAATCCCTCCGAAGCGTGTAGGCACCGTATTGTTTGTTGCGATTTTCGAAAAGGATGTCAAGCGCATCGCTGCGAAGAATGGTAGAAGGTTCCATACTGATAAGTTTTGTGTGGATAAATAGGAACGCAGCGCTGTGTTGAAACTAAGATGCAGGGGCTACCCGATTCCATACGGTAAACTGTCCTATTTTTGCCGCCATGAAGATTTTGATGGTCTGCCTGGGGAATATTTGCAGAAGCCCTTTGGCAGAAGGAATTTTACAGGCGAAAGCAGCAGCAGCCGGCTTGAATTGGCAGATCGACAGTGCCGGTACCAATGGGTATCATGTAGGTGAATCGCCTCATCCCCTATCGCAGAAAGTTGCAAAGATCAATGGAATTGATATCAGCATGCAGCGGGCCAGGCGGTTCCGGGCTGCCGACTTTGAGGAGTTTGATCTGATCTTCGCAATGGCGGAGGATGTAATTGATGAAATGAAGTCCATTGCCCGTCATCGATTTGATTCGGCCAAAGTTGATCTTTTAATGAATGTACTACAGCCGGGAAAAAACCTGGATGTACCTGATCCCTGGTATGGAACCGAACCCGGTTACCATGATGTATTTGCCATGATCAGCCAGGCTTGTGATAAACTGATTGAAAACCACCAATAACATTTAGATGTCAAAACCCTCCCTGCCCTCCGGCACACGTGATTTTGGTCCGGATACCGTGCGTAAACGCAGTTATATTCTGAACACCATCAAAGCGGTGTTTGAAGTTTATGGTTTTCAACCACTGGAAACTCCTGCCATGGAAAACCTGGATACCCTGATGGGTAAATATGGTGATGAAGGTGATAAACTTATTTTCAAGATCCTGAACAATGGATTGAATGATCCTAAAAACATCGACAAGGCTCGTGCGGCTTTTGAGCAGGTGATGGCAGGTAAAAATGATAAAAACCTGACCGAACGCGCTCTGCGTTATGATCTCACAATTCCTTTTGCACGTTATGTGGCCATGAACCACGGACAACTGGCATTGCCTTTCCGGCGTTACCAGGTGCAGCCGGTTTGGAGGGCTGATCGTCCGCAGAAGGGACGCTATCGCGAATTTTATCAATGTGATGCAGATGTGGTAGGCAGTAAAAGCCTCTACAATGAAGTTGAACTGACCGCCATCTATGCGGAAGTTTTTCAGCGTTTAGGCATACCTGTGGAAATCCGGTTGAACAATCGTAAGATCCTGGCCGCTTTGGCAGAACATTGTGGTGGTGCGGAGAAGATGATGGACATCACGATTGCCATTGACAAGCTGGATAAAATCGGCATGGAGAAAGTGAAGGAAGAATTGCTGGAACGTGGTTTGTCTGCAGACCAGGTGAACAGCATTGAAGCTTATCTGAAGATTGAAGGTTCGAATGAAGAAAAACTGGCAGCTGTGGAGCAGTTGCTCGGACATATAGAATCTGCGCAACAGGGATTGCAGGAACTTCGCTTTGTGCTGGAGCTGGCGGGAGCAACTTCGGTTAGTCCTAACGGTAAGGCGCAACTGGTTTGTGATTTTACCCTGGCACGCGGACTGAATTATTATACCGGAATCATTTTTGAAGTGCGGGCAATTGGTGTGAAGATGGGAAGTATTGGAGGTGGTGGTCGCTATGATGACCTGACCGGTTTGTTTGGTGTTCCGGATCTGCCGGGCGTGGGTATTAGCTTTGGTGTTGATCGGATTTATGATGTGCTGGAAGAACTGGGACTCTTCCCCGAAACCATTGCGGTAGGAACAGAATATATCTTTTTCAACCTCGGTGAAGCTGAGAGCCGGAGGGCTTTCCAATTAATGCAGGAGCTGCGCGCATTGGGCAAGCGTTGCGAATTGTATCCGGAAGCAGTGAAGTTGCCCAAGCAATTCAAATACGCGGATCAGAAAAAAATTCCCAATGCTATTTTCATTGGCAGCAATGAACTCGCATCGGGAACTTTGACCATCAAGAACCTGCTCACCGGTGAGCAGCGCGAGGTAGATGACATCAGAGAAGTATAGTTCTCCGAATCAGGATCTGCGTACTTTCAGGCTCTGGATGGCCTCATCGAACGCTTTGGCTTCGCGGGGATCAACAAAGTCGTAACCGACAATGAAGCAGTCGCGCAGAGACCTGCGCCAGCTGGTGCCATTCGCATTTTTACCTGTACCCTCTTCTCCTACTGATTTTTTGAGCTCCTGGGTAGTGGCTTCCGTACGTTCAACCGAAATCACCGGACTCAGCTCTTTGTCTTTACAGGCGATGAAAAACTCTGCTCCATTTTTATAATGGAAGGTGCGAACAAGAACACCTGCATCATCTCTGAAATGCGTTTCGGATTCATAGCCTTTTGGAATAGTCAATACGAGCTTGCGATTATCATAACCTTCCGCAAAAGCATATTCAACTTTGTCTGTCTGCATAGCGGTTCTGCAGGAGGAACCGGCAGCAATTGTTGCAAAAAGCAACAGGCTGCGAAAAATGGTTTGCTTAAACATAGTACAAGGTGTTGGTGAACCAGTAAATTACTATGCGTAAACAGCAGAAGAAAGTGAAAATGGGATGAATGCGTTACACTTGATAATTTATGCTTCAAATAAAATGGCAGCCCCCTGTCCAACGCCAACACACATGGTGGCGATTCCGGTTTTGGCACCCCGTTTTTTCATCTCATGCAGCAACGTGGTAGAAATGCGAACGCCACTGCATCCTAAGGGATGACCAAGTGCGATAGCACCACCATTGACATTGACCTTTGCAGGATCCAGCTTCAACTCGCGGATACAGGCCAGCGACTGTGAAGCAAATGCTTCATTCAATTCTACCAGGTCAATTTGCTTTTCGGTTATACCTGCCCGTTGCAACAGTTTCTTAACAGCGGGCACCGGACCAATTCCCATGATGGAGGGATCTACTCCAGCAACAGCCATTGCCCGAATGCGTGCCAATGGTTTCAGGTTGTATTTCTGCACCGCTGCTTCTGTTGCGAGTAACATGGCTGCAGCACCATCATTGATGCCACTCGCATTGGCGGCAGTAACAGTTCCCTCTTTTACAAATGCAGGAGAAAGCGTAGCGAGTTTCTCAACAGGTGTGAGTCGCGGGTGTTCATCCGTATCAAAAGTGATGGCTTCTTTTTTACCAGGAATTGTAACCGGAATGATTTCATCTTTAAATTTTCCGGCCGCAGCTGCTTCTTGGTATTTAAGCTGACTTTCATAGGCAAACTGATCCTGCTCTGCTCTTGAAATCTTCCATTGGGCAGCCACATTTTCGGCAGTTTCTCCCATGGAATAGGGATGATATAAAGCAGATAAGGCTGGGTTGGTAAAGCGCCAGCCGATGGTAGTATCATAGACTTCTGCCTGGCGCGACCAGGGTTGTCCCTGTTTGGCCATCACAAAAGGCGCGCGGGTCATGCTTTCCACACCACAGGCGATCATCAGTTCGCCATCCCCGCACTGAAGGGCTCTGGCTGCATCCATGATAGCCTGCAGGCCCGAAGCGCAGAGGCGGTTCACAGTGGAGCCTGCAACAGTCACCGGTAATCCTGCCAGCAGGGCAGCCATCCGGGCAACATTGCGGTTATCTTCACCGGCCTGGTTGGCGGCACCGGCAATTACTTCTTCAATGGCGTTGGGGTCAATGGAAGGGTTTCTTTCCAAAAGGGCTTTAATCGTATGGGCCAGCAAATCGTCGGGACGCACGGTGCTCAGCGCTCCCCCATATTTACCAATCGGGGTGCGCACTGCGTCAATTACATACACGTTATTCATGGGGCGAAGATAAGCATGGACCGGAGACAAAGGAGAAGGGAGACGGGAGGCACGGAAGAGGGAGGAAGGGAAGAAAGGAGGAATGGAAGAGGAACATAGGAAGATGGAGGAAGGGAAGGACTCACTCAGCTTCCTGGGGAGTATCCCTGAGCGGTTGCAGAATAGTTCACTGGCGGTTCATTAGTGCTTCAATAATAGTGAAACAGTAGTGCGGGAGTGGTTGTGATTGACTGACTGGATAGAGAAAAGTGGTCGAATGGAAAGAAAAGTGAAACGTCAGATGTCAGACGTGAGAAGGAATCCAACCCGTCTATCGCATCAAATCAGCTCACCTCACCTATATATTGAAGTGGAAAAGAGGCTTCCGCTGCTGGCTCAATCCTGTCCCCGGACTGTGCTATGGCCTGGAATGTTTATACTTGATTTTCGCTTCCCAATCCATATAGGGTTGGTGCTGGATTTTTATTGTAACATTTAGCTAACATTATCCCCGGATAATGTCACTTATAGCTTACCATAAAAATCATCAGAAATCGGTACCCATATTTCTTCCATTCTTCCCTGATGCATTACTATCTTCCTCCATCTTCTTCCACTCCTTTTAGATAAAAGTCTGCGGTATTCATTTTAGAAAGGGCTAAACCTAATTTATCACGAACCCTGCAAAGTTTATTATATCGAATAATCCAACAGAGGATTCCTATTGGCAAAATCAGATAATAAATAAATGAGGGCACTTGATACAGCTCGAATTCAAAATCTGATTCCTGAAAATCAGGTATATCTGTATAATAACTATTAATCAGCTCATTTAAGTCTTTATAAAAATTCAGGTTCGAAGCATATTTCTTGATTGACTGAATATGTGAACAATATTGTTTTGCCTGCAGATCGGTTGAGTCGGCCAATTCGGGATAAAAAACGATATAAGAAAACCTGGCATTTAACAAGGCAACTATTTCCTGGGATCTATTTATGGCAGTTTTGGTACTAATAGATAAGCTGATTGCGGGATGCATTAAAAAATTTTACATTTTACATGTACTGTACAATTTATACTCCTTCCGCCAGATTTCCTATTCGAAGGCCTCCTCCCTCCCCTTTGCTTCCTGCCTTCCTTGTCCCCTCCTCCATTCCTCCTTTCTTCCTTTCCTCCATCTTCCATGCCTCCCATCTCCTCTGTCTCCCATTCCATGCCTCCCGTCTCCTTTGTTCCCTCTTCCATTCCTCCATCTTCCCATGTCCCTCCTCCATTCCTCCTTTCTTCCTTTGTCCCCCTTCCCTGCTTATCTTTGCAGGATGTTAAAGCTGGCAAAGCCGAATATACGGCAGTTATCAAAGGAGGAGATGGAGCAGTATTTCCGGGAGATGGGTGAAAAAGCCTTCCGGGCCAAACAGGTGTATGAGTGGATCTGGACCAAACAGGCCCGGAGTTTTGAGGACATGACCAATCTCAGCAAGGAACTGCGCGCTAAACTGGCCGAGAACTTCAGCCTGCCTGCCTTAACCGGGGATCTGACCCAGCACAGCAGTGATGGCACTATTAAAAGTCGTTTCCGCACGGTGGATGGTCACCTGGTGGAGGGTGTACTCATCCCTACTGATGATCGCAAAACAGCCTGTGTATCCAGCCAGATCGGCTGTTCGCTGAGTTGTAAATTCTGCGCAACCGGTTATATGGATCGCAAACGCAACCTGGAATTTGACGAAATTTTTGATGAAGTGGCGCTGATCAACCAGCAAAGCGAAGCCAGTTATGGCAAGAAACTCACCAATATCGTATTCATGGGTATGGGTGAACCCCTGCTTAACTATAAAAATGTACTCAAAGCCATTGAAAAGATCTCTTCACCGGAAGGATTGGGCATGAGTCCGAGAAGGATTACTGTATCCACCGCCGGCGTTGCCAAGATGATCAAACAACTGGGCGATGACCAGGTACGATTCAAACTGGCGCTCTCCCTGCATGCTGCAACTGATGCGAAGCGCCATGAGATCATGCCCATCAATGATACCAATGATATTCAGTCGCTGGTGGAAGCCCTGAATTATTTCTACCAGAAAACCGGCAATGAAATCACCTTTGAATACATACTTTTTAAGGATTTCAATGACAGCCTGGAAGATGCGGCAGAATTGGTTAAACTCTATCGCCGGGTGCCGGCCGATCTGATCAATATCATCGAATACAATCCCATTGACCTGGCACTGTTTGAAAAACCCGATGAAGACAAAACCATGCAGTTCATGCAATACCTCGAGAAACATCGGGTGAATGTAAGGCTGAGAAGAAGCAGGGGAAAGGATATTGATGCGGCTTGTGGGCAGCTTGCGAATAAGTGAGATGTCAGACGTCAGATGTGAGAAAGGAAGAGGGCATGGAAGAGGAAACAGAGGAGACGGGAGACAAAGGAGGCAAAGGAGGCGGGAGGCAGAATTGTTAAGCAGTTGTTATAACAAAAGATTCTACCAATAAGCATTAAACGCGGGGTTTCATTTCCGGTCTATTTAATAAACAGACAGGAAAATGAAAAAAATACTTCTACTAGGCATGCTGGGATTGGGTTTCCTGAGTGTAACCGCACAGGATAGTACAGCGCAAAAGCAACCTTATAAAAGAAATCAGCATCTATCTCATCGTAAAGGCGGTATGATGCACCAGCGCGGAGCGCGCATGGATTCCATTCTGCAACTGACGGATGCACAGAAGTTGCAATTGAAAGCCTTGCAGGAAGAATACCAGCAAAAACGCATGGCGGTTTACACGCCCGAACAGAAAGCCAAACTGGAGCAACTCCGGAAAAACCGAGGAGAGCGTATGAAACAAGGTAAACATCGCAATCGCCCCATGGTTTCCAATTTAACCAATGAGCAGAAAATCAGTATGCGCACGATGCATCAACAGCAACGCGAAGAAGCAGCGCTGATCAAGGCCAATACTGCCTTATCTGATGCAGAGAAAAAAACAAAACTGAAGGCGCTACAGGAAGCCAACAGAGAAAACATGCGCAAACTGCTTACTCCTGAACAATTAGAGCAGTTAAAACAACGATCCCAAAGAACTATGGACGGTCCGGCCCGATAAAACAAACCCTGGAAACGACAAAAAGACAGCCATCCCGGCTGTCTTTTGTATTTTTGCACTTCCTGTTGAAAAACAGTAAATACAACAACATGAAAAAATCGACCGGATTCGAGAAATTCGTCAACAAGAAAAAAGCGGGTACTGTCAAAGAACAATACCGCCAGGAAAGAAGAGTAGAGAAGAAGGAAAGAGAACAAGCCATTGATCAGTCCTTTGAAGAAAAGCGAAAGCTGAAACTGGAAAAAAGAAATCAACCCTCCCAGGGAAAACCAGGCAGCGCTTTTGAAAAATCAGGAACCGAAACTCCTGGTGGTCCCATGCCCCTCAACAAATACATCGCACATGCAGGCATCTGTGCCCGCCGCGATGCAGCAGAACTGGTGAAATCTGGTGTAGTTACCGTAAATGGTCAATCCATCATCGAACCAGGATTTAAAGTCACCGATAAGGACGAAGTTAAAGTCAAGGGTAAAAAAATTCACCTGACGAAGAACCTGGTTTATATCCTGCTGAACAAGCCCAAGGATTATATTACCACCACAGAAGATCCGCAAGGCCGTAAAACCGTGCTGGACCTGATCAAAACAGCAACTGCAGAACGCGTTTATCCGATAGGCAGACTGGACCGTAACACCAGTGGTGTGTTATTGCTTACCAATGATGGCGAACTGGCGCAAACCTTATCGCACCCGAAAAACCAGGTGAAAAAAATCTATGAGGTAAAACTGGATCGCCCGGTGAGCAAAGCAGACTTTGAAAGTATCGCTCATGGTATCACGTTGGAAGATGGTTTCATTCAACCCGATGCCATTGGTTATGCAGATCCCCGCGATAAATCCATCATCGGTATAGAAATTCACAGTGGCCGGAACCGCATCGTGCGCAGAATCTTTGAACACCTGAAATATGATGTTAAGGGATTGGATCGTGTGAGTTATGCAGGCCTCACCAAGAAGAATGTGAACCGCGGAAAATTTCGGTTACTCACGGAAAAAGAAATCCGCACCTTGAAACATTTCAACAAAGACCTGAAGAAAAAAGCAGATAAAGCAGAAGAGCCGGCTTTCGAAAAAGGATCCTCGTCCAGTAAAGCAGCATCCGCCGGTTTCAGAGCAAGAGAAAAAAGCTCCAGGGCTGAAGCCAGTAAACCAAACAGGCCCGTGAAGAAAACAATCAAGGCTCCCAAAAAATCCGGACAATAAGATGAAATCGATCAAAAGCGCGATACTACAGGAAACGGAAGACTGGGTAGCCATCAACAAAGAAGCTGGCTTACTCTCTATACCCGATCGGGAACAATCTGCGCCTTCACTGAAAGATCTGTTGATAGCGGCTTATGGAACCATCTTCACTGTACATCGCTTAGACCGCGAAACCAGTGGAGTGATTCTGTTTGCCAAAAATGAAAGCAGTCACCAGTTTTTGTCCAAGCAGTTTGAAGAGCGCTCAACGGTAAAAAAATACAATGGACTGGTCCTGGGCAAAGTGTATGAAGAAGAAGGTATCATTGATGTGCCGATTGGGCCGCATCCTGGCAAACCGGGACAAATGACAGTTGTCAGAAAAGGGAAGCCTTCAATAACTTTATTTAAAACACTGGAAGCCTTTCCGCTTTATTCCTGGATGGAGTTCACCATTCTCACAGGACGCACCCACCAGATTCGGGTGCATATGCAGCACATGGGTCATCCGATTGTGTGTGATCCCTATTATGGAGATGGCAAACCCTTCCTGCTGTCAAACATCAAGAAAAAATTCAAGTTGGGAAAAGATGTGCTGGAAGAAAAGCCTTTGTTAAACCGACTGGGGCTGCATGCAAGTTCGCTGCAGTTTACAGACCGGGATGGAAAAGCAATTGAACTGCATGCTCCATTGCCGAAGGACTTACGGGCATGCCTTCAGCAATTGGAGAAGCAGGGTTGATTATTTTTTCACCAGTTCCATTTTCTCCGGATTCCAGAGAATGGCTTTGTCCTGGCGATAACTGTCGTTACACAATAAAGCAGGAGCAGCAGCGCGATAACCAAAGACCGCATCCTCTGCTACTTTGCCATTTTTGCGAATCGCTTCAAAGAAGTTAGCGAAATGATCATAGGGTCCTCCCTTGTATCCATTCTCTGCACGGAAGGTGAATTCCTGCGGAGGAAGAATGCGTTTTCTACCTCCCACTTCCTTGCCGGCTTTGCGCATTTGTTCAATGAAGAAGGGATCATCGGAAGACACTTCCTTGTTGCGTTTTACGGTTACATCATCCCAGGTGATATCCATTGATCCTTCACTGCCGACCAGTTTCAAGAAGGTGGTACCACTGGTTCCATCCACGAAATTGCATCGCAGGGAAAGATTGAATGCAGGATGTGCTTTGGAAACGCCATAATCAAATGTACCTAACAATACATCGGGCACTTCGCGACCATCTTTCCAGTACCGCAGGCCCCCGGAAGAATAAACTTTATTCGGTCCGAATGAGTCGGTGATAAAGTGCAAACTGGAAAAAAGGTGTACGAACAAATCACCCGACATGCCGGTACCATAATCCGTATAATTTCTCCAGCGGAAGAAACGTGTTTTATCAAAGGGACGTTTGTTGGTATTGCTGATAAAGGTTTCCCAATCTACCGTGGAGGGAGATGCATCCTCCGGAATTGGGTATTGCCAGGCTCCCACAGGAGAATGACGGGCCCAGAAACCTTCTGCATAATTGAGTTCGCCAATCGCGCCATCTTTCAATAATTCCTTTGCTTTTTCATTTCCAAGAGAGGATACTCCCTGGCTGCCAACCTGGAAAATTTTGCCGGACTCCTGCTGTGCTTTAATTACAGCCGGACCTTCACCAATGGAGTGCACCATCGGTTTTTCACAATACACATGTTTGCCGGCTTTCAGGCTATCGATTGAAATCTGCTGGTGCCAGTGATCAGGTGTTGCAATAATCACGGCATCCACATCCTTGCGATTCAGGATTTCCTTATAACTGCGGGTGGTAGCGATGTTTGCGCCCCATCTCTGTTTTGCTTCTTTCAAACGACCATCGTACAAATCACAAACAGCTACCAGTTTAACACCTGGTACCTGCAAGGCAGTAATGGTATCCTGAACACCCATACCACCAGCACCAATCAGGGCGATGTTGATTTGATCATTGGCTTCAAAACCAGTTCGACTGCGAATGGATTGAATAAAAACATTTTTTTCTTCTGCAGCCATGGCTGTTTGACCAATTGCAAGTCCGGCTGTTGCAGCCGCCATGGAGCGAAGAAACCCTCTGCGGGAAGCTTGTTCTTTTTTGTTCATGCTACTATAATCTGAGTTAGAGTTCTTTGATTCGGATATTTTTCCAACGCACTTTAATGCCGCCGCCATCGTGGATCTGTAAGGCAATAAAACCATTGCCTGCACCAATTTTGGCATCGGTGATATCAACCATTTGGGTACCATTCAGGAAACTGGTAACGCGATCGCCCTGCACGAGGATGCGCATTTCATTCCAGCCAGTTGGATTCAGTTTGCTTTCATCTTCCGACTTTGGTTTGATCAACCAGCCACGGCCATAAGATTCGTAGATCCCGCCGGTGTGTTTTCCCTCGGGATCCACTTCCACCTGCCAGCCACTGATCTTGGTGCCTTCAATTCCGGAACGGATGAAGACTCCGCTGTTGCCATTGGCTTCCAGTTTAAATTGAAGCGTCAATTCAAAGTTCTTGTAGGTTTTGTTGGTGGACAGATACCCGTATTGTTTATCGGGGCCACTTTCACAAACCAGCTCACCATTCTCCACGTACCATTTTTCAGTACCGTGAATGGTCCAGCCTTTGAGATTTTTACCATTAAAGAGGGATTTTGATTTTTGGGCCACAATCGAGCCGCTGAGGCAAAGGGCTATTAATAAAACTGCAGTGTATTTCATGCTTACAAGTTAAGTAATGCACAAGAATGAAGTATTAGCAATTGCAAAAAAACAGGGTAAAAATTCCAGATCAATCGATTGCGTTTGTTGCTTTCTCTTTTGCTTCAGCTTTTTCTTCGGATGTCGCAACTGGTTTTTCATGAATATGTTCCAGCGAGGGATTAAACTGGAGTTGTACAAACATGGGAAAATGATCCGATCCTACATGTGGCATTCGTTTCATTTGTACCAGGCCGAAATCTGCTGAGCTGAAAATATAATCAAGCGGAAATCGCATGAACCAGTAATTGGAAGAGAAGGTGCTGTAAAAACCCCGGCCCCGGCGGGGATCCAGGAGGCCACTGGTTTTGCGGAACAGATCAGTGACATAACTCCAGGCAACATCATTCAGATCACCCATAACGATGGTGGATTGACTGGCTTCCTTCACTTTGAGCGCTACCTTCATAAGCTCCTTGTCTTTAGCTGTAGACCGGTCATCTTCACCCGGAACAGGAGGTTTGGGATGCAAGCCCCAAATGGTAACAGGATGACCGGAAGGAAGCTTGAGTTGAACCTGCGCGGATGGCACATCTTCTTCTACCAGAAAGTGAATTTTCGCTTCTTTGAAAGGCAGTCGGCTGTACAGCAATAGACCATAGGTATTGGCTAGTGGTTGTTTGAGCTGGTTCGGATAGTCGTGACCGAAAGCTTCATCCATTGCTGTCTGCCAGGCTGTATCGGTTTCGAGTAAAAAGATCAGATCAGGATTGATTTGTTTAACCTGGTTGATCAGTCGCGAAAAGTCTTTGTTATCCTGAAAAACATTACAGGTATAAATACTAAGCTGGTTAGCTGTATCTGAAGTTGCAACTGTTTTTACTTCCCGTTTTGCCAGGGGCAGATAAGGCCAGACCAGGTAAAGCAGGTACGCTACTGACAGAATCAGCAGCACAAACGTAATGTGCTGAAACAACTGCCCATAGTCGCCCAGCACGATCCAAACAACCAGCAGGATGCTGCACAGCATCAGTTTCTGAAAACGCGGATACTCACAGATTCTGAAAATCCAGTAATCATTTTTCACAAACGGTAATACCACCGTCAGGATCAGGAACCAGGATAAGAGTAAGAGTACCGTCATTACTTAGTTTCTTCTGAAAATCTTTCCATCCTTCATTACAAATTGCACTCTGCCCATCGCATTTATGTCGTTGGTTGGATCGCCGTCAACTGCAATAATATCTGCCAGTTTACCGGATTCAATTACGCCGAGCTGATCTGAGCCAAGTAGTTCGGCTGCTTTGATGGTGGCTGATTGAATCGCTTCTATTGCAGGCATACCGGCTTCTGTCATGTACACAAACTCCATCCAGTTTTTGCCATGTGCAAACACACCTGCATCGGTACCAAATGCAATTTTCACACCGGCTTTGTAAGCTTTCGCAAAAGTGGACTGAATCTGTGGTCCGGTTGCCAATGCTTTAGGAGTAACGATATCGGTATAATAACCTGTGATTTTGGCACTGTCGGCAACCGATTTACCTGCTGTGATAGTGGGTACATACCAGGTGCCCATCTGCTTCATCAATTGAATGGCTTCATCATCCATAAAAGTGCCGTGTTCAATGGAATTCACCCCACCGATAACAGCGCGCTTGATGCCTTCTGCTCCATGGGCATGTGCAGCAACCTTGTACCCATAGTCCTTTGCCGCAGCTACAATGGCTTTCACTTCTTCGATTGTAAACTGTGCATTGGCTCCATCTTTCGCCTGGCTGAGTACACCACCGGTAGCAGTTATTTTGATCACATCAGAACCATCTTTATAACGTTGCCGCACTGCCTGGTAGGCATCTGAGGGACTATTAATAACTCCTTCACGCGGACCGGGATCACCCATCAGGTCCTTGCGATAACCATTGGTTGGATCTGCATGTCCGCCTGTAGTAGCGATCGATTTACCTGCTGTAAATACCCGCGGACCTTCCACCTGTCCTCTCGCGATCGCATTTTTAAGTGCGACGTTTACTCCTGATCCACCCAGGTCCCGTACGGTGGTGAAACCTGCGTGTAAGGTTGATTTGGCATATCGCAGCGATTCAAATGCAATATCTGCAGGATTCAGGATGAACTTATCGGCCACATTTCCTTTTCGGGTTTCCGACTCCAGGTGCACATGCATATCAATGAGGCCGGGCATCACGGTTTTATTCTTGAGGTCGATTACTTCATCTCCCTTATTCGGCTGCAGGTAACCGTTACGGACATCCGTAATTTTATTTTTTTCAATAGTCACTGTCATGGCCGACAGTATTTTACCTGATTTTACATCAATCAATTGTCCGCAGTGCAACAGGGTCTTTTGAGCAAAGGCGGCAATGGAACAGAAGAGGCTGATGGCAAATAAGCTGAGTAATCGCATAAAAAAAGGATAGTACATGAATATACTACCTTTTTTAAACCATTACTGAATTTGTCCGGATGCCTGCACATTAGCACCATTGAGAACCTTAAGCGTATAACCGGTTCGTCCTATCAGATCCGAATAGGAAACCGGCAGGTTATTGCTCAACTGGATGACGGGGTTAATGGTGACCCTGGCAGAACCACCATTGATCTCTCCCAGGTTGGCATATACCAATTCACTGTCGGAAGCTTCATCAAAAGTTACAATTACTGCTGTAAATCGGGCGCCATTGACACGATAGGCTTCTGAAAGATTGATTTCCACAGCAGCATTTCCATTTCGTTGTTCAAGGATCCGAAAGGTTCCGGCTGGTTGAGAAGAACCGCTGGATTGATTAAAGAGTGCAAAACTGGCGGTTTGAAGGGCCGGACTATCCTCCTCTTTTGTGCAACTACTGAATAGAAGTACACCAAGCAATGACAACAGACTCATCCATTTCCATTTGATTTGCATAGCTAAGAGTTTACAGAAAGAGGCCCAAAATGATACCAGTTTTGATAACTGCTTATGTGGAATGGAACATTGCATTTAGCGAGACATAACTCAACAGCATGGGGAAGGAATTGCACAAAAAAAATCCGGTCCGCCTTAAGCGGACCGGATTCCACAACTATAAAAAACAATTAATCCTTATTGGGTTGTGGTGTATAGCGCAGGTAAGGCTTCACCACTTTAACACCTTTCGGGAATTTTTTGATTGCATCTTCTGTACTAACTGCAGGAACTACAATTACATCTTCACCGCTTTTCCAGTCGGCAGGAGTTGCCACACTGTAATTAGCCGTCAGCTGCAGGGAGTCGATCACGCGTAATACTTCATAAAAATTTCGTCCGGTTGAAGCCGGGTAGGTAATCATGAGTTTTACTTTTTTATCTGGGCCAATAATGAACAGGGAGCGAACCGTAAAGGTTTCAGAAGCATTCGGATGGATCATTCCATACAGGTTAGCTACTTCTTTATTTTCATCAGCGATGATGGGAAAATCCACCGTGCAATGCTGGGTTTCATTGATATCATTGCGCCAGCCAAGGTGTTTATCAAGCGGATCCACACTTACAGCCAGCACTTTTACCCCACGTTTTTCAAACTCCTGCTTCAGCAAGGCAGTCTTACCCAGTTCGGTGGTACATACGGGTGTATAATCAGCAGGGTGGGAAAACAATACCCCCCAGCTATTACCCAGGTACTCATAAAAATCGATTTCACCTTCTGTGGTTACGGCTTTGAAATTGGGCGCCGTATCGCCTAAACGTAGACTCATATTTTGGAATTTTAAGATTCAATGGAAGGCTAAAATAGTAAATTCCTACAAGTTTTATAGGAGTTACTTGTTATTTTTTGTGCTTCCTGCTTTAAAAAGGGCTGTTTTTCCGAATTTGTTTTTAACCGCATCGATGGCTTTGTAGAGCTCGGCTTTGCGCTGGGTATCCTGGAAAAGATTGGTCTGCCGGGCTTCTTCTGTCAGTTCGCTGACGCGCAGGCCCAGCAGCCGGACCGGCTGTCCTTTCCGGTACAACAGTTCAAAAAGGGAATTGGCCTGCCGGATCAGTTCATCATCGTAAAAAGTATAATCCATGCTGGCCTGCCTGGATGTAGTTTCAAAATCGGGATAGCGTATTTTGACAGTGAGGCATCCGGCCATTTTATTATCCTGCCGAAGTTCGAAGCCCAGTTTTTCGGTCATGCGAATCAGTTCCTGCTTGAGGAAAGCCGGATCCAGCACATCCTGGTCGTAGGTTGTTTCTGTGGAGATGGATTTTGCTTCCTGCCAGGGAGCCACCTCGCTGGTATGTATACCCTGTGCTTTTTGCCAGAGATCGGCCCCATGTTTACCCAGGTATTTCTGGAGTAGTTGGAGGTTGGCATTCCGGAGTTCGTGGATGGATTCTATTCCCAACTGGAGCAGGGTTCGAAAGGTCTGATCTCCCACACCTGGAATGGCATCCACCCGCATGGGGTCCAGGAAGGCCTGGACTTCTTCCAGCTCCAGTTTTTTCCAGCCATTGGGTTTGGCTGCATTGGTAGCCATTTTGGCCAGCATTTTATTGGGAGCCAGTCCGAATGAAATCGGCAAACCGGTAGTATCTGTAATTTTTTGCCTCAAATCCAATGTCCATTGAAGTGGATTGAAAAACCGGTCCATTCCTGTAAGATCGATGTAGAACTCGTCGATGGAGGCTTTTTCAAATATCGGGGCGGCTTCACTGATGATATCTGTAACAATCCTGGAATAACGACTGTATTCCCCCCTGGTGCCATTTACGATGGTAAGGTTTGGGCAGAGTTGTTCAGCCTTTCGCATGGGCATGGCTGAGTGTATACCAAATTTGCGGGCTTCATAACTACAGGCCGCCACCACGGAGCGATCTCCTCTCACACCTACAACCAGGGGGATTCCTTTTAATGCCGGGTTCAGCAGACATTCAACGGATACAAAAAATGCATCCAGGTCAAAATGTGCGATTCGGCGGGCGGGAGAAGGCATGGGGCAAAGATACAAGCTTCCTTTCGCCGAAGGCGGAAGGAAGCTTGTATGGAGGAAAGGAAAAAAGGAAGAATGGGCAATGCAGGAAAGGGTTATCTGATCAGATGGAAGGTGGCGCTAATGGGCAGGTGATCAGAGCCATAGTTATGTGATCGCATTACACTATCGCTGACCGGTTTAAAGTGTTTGCTTTCATAGAAAATAAAATCAATCTTTTTGCGGGGTTCCAGTACAGGGATGGTATAGTCAGTAGCTTTTCCTGTGGAAGCCAGGCTTGCTTCAATCAGGCGGATTGCCGGGTCTTCTGGAACTGCATTGAAATCACCTGCAATGATTATGGGATAGGTACGGTATTGCTGCAACTTATCAAGCATCTCACGGGCCTGTGCAAGTGTTAGTTCAGCATTTGTAAAATCCAGATGCGTACTGCCGAATAAAATGGTTTTACCTTTTACATCCAGTTTGGCGAGCAGTATTTTACGGGGCTCAGTTGGAAGTCCCTCCAAATTGGGTAATGCAAAAGCCATCGTTTCCATTATAGGGTAACGCGATAAAATCCCGATACCATAGGCACCTCCCCCAAAAGGAATCGTGCGTTCAAACCGGTAGTGCATACCCAGCTTTTCTGCAAGCAGTTGCAACTGGAACTCCCGGTTACTTCGGTTAGTCATACTGTCCAGCTCCTGTATGGCAACCAGCTCTGCACCGGAAGACCGAATGGTAGTAGCAATGGTATCAAGATCAATAAATCCAGCAGGCCGGCTGGGAGGATTGGCATGATGAATATTATAACTTAACACCACCAGCTGGTTTGCAGCACCAGTTGCCTGCTGCTTTGGGGATTTACAAGCTGCCAGCATGCAGCAACTGATCAGGAATGTGATGATACTTCTTTTCATATCCGGTTTTACCATTGAAAAATAAGGATTAAAATCACCTGCCCGCAAAAAACTATTTTTACATAGCTTCAGTGGAATTCATCCTGAAATAACAAATGATGGAATGGTTAAAAGCCGGACTCGGGCCTTTAGAGAAATTAATCAGTTTTTTACAGGCACGATCCAAAACAAATGATGTACAAAAGAGAGAGTTGTTGCGTGAATTGCAGCACAATCTCAACGTGTTTAAAAATGGATACATGAATCAGTTTCCGGAAGATACCATCATCCAGTACCTGAACAACGAAGCCATCAAAGCTGCTATCAAAGCAAATTTTAAATTCAGCAAGCTCAAAGCTGGCAAAATCGAACCTTATCATGTAAAAGAAGATCGTAACAAACGATATATCGGCTGGACCCTCGATCAACTGTTTGACAAGATTGATGAAAAGCTGGAGGAATTAAGAACCCTGCAAAAAATGAATGGAGGAACCGTAAGTCAGCTTAGGAACAATACGGCACTCATGTTAAGTAATTTATATTATCGCCTGAAACTGGCTGCAGACTTTATTCAATCTGAAATGAAATGAAAGATTCAGCTACAGCACTCGAAAAAATGTACCAGCAGCTTTCGGCTATCCATCCCATTGAGGAAACTGCCTGGAAGGATTTTCAGGGAATCTGGACAACGGCTTCGTATAAACGAAAAGAAGTAGTAACAGCTGCAGGAGAAGTGGAACGATATTTATATTGGGTGGTTGAAGGTGTACAACGTGGCTTTCATCTGCACGATCAGAAAGAAGCAACAGTAGTCTTTACGTACCCCGGATCCTTTTCTGGTATCATTGATTCTTTTTTGCTGCAGCAACCCTCCCGCTATTACCTGGAAACGCTCACCAGCAGTCATTTTTTACGAGCCTCCTATCGGCAGGTGGAAGAATGCCGGCTGCAACATCCATCCATCGCAGAACTGATGTACAAAGCCTTGGCCTTTACCACAAGTGGCATTTTGGAAAGGCAGATTGAGCTAATGGTGTATTCTGCAGAAGAGAAATTCAGGACCCTGCTAAAAAGGAGTCCGCATATTTTACAACTGGTTCCGCATAAATACCTCGCTTCCTATCTTGGAATTGATGCCACTACATTCAGTAAATTACTGGGGACGATCCGATTGGGCTAAAATCTTGGTCCAGGCAAAGATTCAGGTGATGGCAGGCAGATAGTTTTGTGAAAAATTAATCTACATGAAAGCATTGATAGCAGCAGAACTGTTGCAGACATTGAAAGAAGAGGGACTTTATCTCCTGAACGAAGTGGAAGCCATTGGCAATCATACACCACTTGAATTACTGGAAGCAACTGATGGCGCAGGGCGTTGGAACACCCTGCAGGTGCTGGAGCACCTCAACACCTATTACCGGTATTATATTCCACTGATTGACAGGCTGCTGGAAAAATCAACCGATCCTGCACGCACACATTTTCAACCAGGATGGCTGGGTGGTTATTTTACCAAAACTATGTTACCTCAACAGGGACAGGTAAAAAACAAAATGAAGGCGATGAAGGCACATTCACCAACTGCCGAACTTGACAAAGAAAAAGTGGTAGGTGAGTTTTTACAGTGGCAACGGAAGTTTTTGTTGATGCTGGAGAAAGCCCGTCAGAAGGATATCCAGGCAATTCGGGTCCCCATCAGTATTGCATCCTTTATCCGGTTGCGTTTGGGTGATGTACTGATGTTCATCACTGCCCACAACCAGCGCCACTGGGTTCAAATAGAGCAATTGCTGGGGCGACTGCCAGTTGCCATTGGATAAAAATCAACGATAAATATCAAGGAGCCCATCCGGGAGCTGGACACGAAGGATTTTTTTCCGGGGATCTACCTCCAGGAGGCTGTCCTGATGCACCGGCAGCAGGGCTTCCTTTCCATTTAAATCAATTCGACAGAGTACCTGGTGTGGCTGCTCAATAACCTCAAGCACTTCACCCAGGTTTTCGTTTCCATTGAAAATAGTAAAGCCCAGGAAGGAGATGGAGGCATGCGCCGCCGCATATTCCTGAAAGGTTTCTTCTGTTAACCAGCATTCCTTACTCACCAGTTTTTGTGCAGCTTCGCGGGTACTAATCCCTTCCAGTTGCAGCACTATCTCCTGCTCATTTTTGGCTTTGGCAGTCACAATAAAATAAGGCAGTAATTCCCCCTTGCGCAACTCAATAAAAACTGTTTCAAGTCCCTTTAAGGAAGTCTTTTTACCCAGGGCGTGTTTGAGGATGAGTTCGCCGGAGATGCCATGAGCGGCCACGAGTTTGCCGATGGAATTATATTTCATAGTCAGATGTGAGACGTGAGACGTCAGATGTGAGACGTGAAAATTTAAAAAATCCCGGTAGGGGTACTACCGGGATTTATATGAATGAGCTGGAATAATCAATTATTCTCCACCTTCCTGCTGACGAGGCTGTGGGCGGCGTGCTCCCTGGTTAGGGAAACGACGCACCTGGCGTTGCTTGCGGTGTTCGTCACTGCGCTTCTTCAATTGTGCTTCGTGCTCCTTATGCCAAACTTCAAATTTCTGCATAGCAGTCACGTCATCGAACAAGCCCAGTTTAACTCCACGCAGCAGGTGCTTCAGGTACAGAACTCCTTTGAAAGACAGGATTCGGCGTACAGTATCCGTAGGCTCAGCTCCCTTGTGCAACCAATCAAGCGCACGCTGACGGTCCAACTGGATCGTAGCAGGAACAGTGAGGGGATTGTAAGTACCGATTTTCTGGATGAATTTACCATCTCTTGGTGCACGGGCGTCCGCCACTACTATAAAGTAGAAGGGTCTTTTCTTGGAGCCGTGACGCTGCAATCTCATTTTAACTGGCATCGTAAATAGACATTTAAATGCGTGAACAAATAGGGTTTCAAAAAATAAACGGACTGCAAAATTAACAATCCGAACGATATGAACAAACTTAATAATAATTAAGCAATTGTAAAAGATTAACGACGACCGAAACCTCCCAATCCCGGCATCCGCCCCATGGGCATCTTATTCATCATCTTCATCATTTCCTTCATCTGCTCAAATTGCTTCATGAAGGCATTTACTTCGGTCAGGTCCTTGCCACTGCCTTTGGCTATGCGCTTGCGGCGGCTACCATCAATCACATCCGGGTTAGCGCGTTCGAAGGGAGTCATCGAGTTGATCATGGCTTCAATGCCTTTAAATGCATCATCGCTGATATCAATATCCTTAATGGCCTTTCCAACACCGGGGATCATGCCCAACAGGTCTTTGATATTACCCATCTTCTTGATCTGCTCCAGTTGCTGCTTAAAGTCCTCAAAATCAAACTGATTCTTCCGGATTTTCTTCTCCAGCTTTTTGGCTTCGGCTTCATCAAACTGGGCCTGGGCACGTTCCACCAGGGTGGTAATATCACCCATCCCCAGGATTCGCTGGGCCATCCGTTCGGGATAGAAGACATCCAGGGTATCCAGTTTTTCTCCCGAGGAGATAAATTTAATCGGCTTGTTAACCGTGTACTTGATCGAAAGTGCAGCACCACCGCGGGTATCACCATCCAATTTGGTGAGCACCACGCCCGAGAAATCCAGGCGATCATTGAAGGCCTTGGCAGTATTAACTGCATCCTGACCGGTCATGGAATCCACCACAAAAAGAATTTCCTGGGGATTCACTGCCGCTTTGATATTACTAACCTCCGTCATCATCGCCTCGTCCACAGCCAAACGGCCGGCGGTATCGATGATTACTACATTTTTATTGAGGGTGCGTGCCTGGGCAACTGCCTTGCGGGCAATGTCCACCGCATCTTTGTTCTCCGGTTCGCTGAACACCTCCACCCCGATTTGGCCACCCAGCACTTTTAACTGGTCAATCGCAGCCGGACGGTAGATATCTGCCGCCACCAGGAGGGGAGAAAATTTCTTCGATTTCAGGTAATTGGCCAGTTTACCACTGAACGTGGTTTTACCGGAACCCTGCAGACCGGCAATCAGAATCACTGCCGGATTACCCTTTGCATTCAGTTCAGCTTCTGTACCGCCCATCAGTTCAGCCAGCTCATCCTTCACGATTTTCACCATGAGTTGACCAGGACTCACAGCTGTGAGTACCTTTTCCCCCATGGCTTTATCCTTGATCTTATCAGTAAATTCCTTGGCGATTTTATAGTTTACGTCGGCATCCACCAGGGCACGGCGAATATCTTTCACTGTGGCCGCAACATTGAGTTCGGTAATCCGTCCTTCGCCTTTGATCTGTTTAAAGGCTGATTCGAGCCGTTCGCTTAATGATTCAAACATATTGGTCAATTTTCACCCAAAAAATTAAGGTGAACATATTGTTCACCTTAAATCGGAATGCAAATATATTGGATGCAATTGATTAAGCGCCCAGGTAAGTGCGCAACTGTTGCGATCTGGAGTTGGTTTTGAGTTTGGTAATGGCTTTATCCTTGATCTGGCGAACCCGTTCGCGGGTAAGATTAAATTTTTCGCCAATATCTTCCAGGCTCATGGGATGATCCACCCCGATACCAAAGAAATAACAGATCACCTCTTTCTGACGTTCGGTCAGCACCTGCATAGAGCGATCCAGTTCCATCCGGAGGCTCTCATCGTGCTCTACGGATTTATCAGTACGCTCAGCATTGGGGTTCTCCATCACATCAATCATGGTATTGTCCTCCCCATCGGAGAGAGGGGTATCCATGCTTACATGGCGGGATGACATACTGAGACTGGCAGCTACTTCATCGGTATCCATTTCCAGGAAAGTAGCAACCTCTTCAGCAGAAGGCTCTCTTTCGAATTCCTGCTCCAGGTGAGAGAAGGCTTTCTGGATCCGATTGGTCAGTCCAACCTTATTGAGCGGCAGACGTACAATCCGGCTTTGTTCAGCCAATGCCTGCAGAATACTTTGACGAATCCACCAAACCGCGTAGGAAATAAACTTAAAACCACGTGTTTCATCGAAACGCTGGGCAGCTTTGATCAGTCCCAGGTTTCCTTCATTGATAAGGTCTGGAAGGGAAAGTCCCTGGTTTTGGTATTGTTTGGATACCGAAACCACGAAACGCAGGTTTGCCCTGGTTAGGCGGTCAAGTGCGCGCTGATCACCCTGTTTGATAAGCCGGGCGAGCCGTACTTCTTCTTCAGGACCGATAAGTTCCACCTTACCAATCTCCTGGAGGTATTTTTCCAGACTCTGAGATTCCCTGTTCGTGATCGACTTGGAAATCTTTAATTGCCGCATACTCATAGGTGTGGTTTTAGGTTTTTTTCTAGAGGTTAAGAGGTTTAGTGCAATAGAGAAACGTACAAATAGGAATTTTCTTGTATTAAAATTCAGCTTGCGTTCACTATTGGAACGACTGAAATTAGGGTGGAGGTATACGATTTCCAAAATTCCGGAGGTTAAATTGCTGAATCCCAGTGTTTTCACGGGTAGCCTGTTCAATTTTAACCCCCTTCCTCTTTAACAAAAAATACTTGGCGGATTATTTTACTGTGTCATTTAATTTTCTAACATTGCAGTGATTGTATTCCTAAAGACAGATTTGAATTGGAGATGAGTAAGAAACAAATGTATACGTTAGAATATCCTGTCAGGTGTTCACCTTCCATATTGTATGAGTTTTTGAGCACCCCGGCCGGATTGCAGGAATGGTTTGCGGATAAAGTGGATGAAAGGGATCAGGTATTCAGTTTTTCTTGGAATGGTTCCATAGATAAAGCTGAAGTGTTGGAAAGTGAGGAGAATAGTTTCATCCGTTTTCACTGGCTGCATGCACCCAAGGAGGAGTTTTTTGAATTTCGGATTGAGAAATCAGAAGTAACCAACCAAACAATACTGGTCATCAATGATTTTGCCGAGAAGAAGGACATTAAAGACCAAAGCCAGCTTTGGGGGTACCAGGTAAAAGACCTGTTTCACCGCCTGGGTAACTAAGACCGAACCAATAACTGCATCCACCTGGAATAAGACTGGATAAAAAATTCAGGCGCCTGCTCCCAATTTTCCACGGGAAGTTGAAAGGCCAGCTTGAGGAATTCCTTTTTACATATTGACCGGTATTTTTCATCTGAAAGGGAACTTATCAGTTGTGCATTATCTGCTTCAAAATGATGTTCCCACGGAGATGCATGTACGCAGATATACAGATCAGGCCATTGCTTCAGATCCGAATGAAGCACCGCTTCCTTATGGCGGCCGCTAACCACCAGCGTTGAAGAAAACAGTTTTCCCCACCAGAAGAACTGCCGGATCGCCAATTGATCAGGCTCCTGGAAAACTCTCGGAAAATCCAGCATCAGCCAGGGCAGTTGCTGATATTGTTCCCCACGTGATAACTTAGGCGGAAACTGAAATACTTCCGGAGGCAGTTGTTCCCGCAGCAAGCCAGCCATCTTCACCTCTTCTTCACTGATGGCTCCCATCATTTCTGAAATCCTGGCCAGGATCCTATTCTTCGTTAAAATAAATGAAGGATCAGTCAGCAGCACCGATTCCTCTTTGGAAAACTGTAATTTTACGCGGTCCATAGAAAATAAAGGTAGTCAGAAATCTTCCGGAGAACTGTGATAAAAAAACTAGATAAACTCATTTTGAAGGCATTTGTAGGGCCTTTTATTGCCACTTTTTTTATCACCCTTTTTGTGCTCGTACTTCAGTTTTTCTGGTTGTACATTGATGATTTTGTAGGAAAGGGACTGGATCTTGTAACCATCGGGGAAGCTATTCTTTACGTAGCTGCAACTGTTGTGCCCCTGGCGCTGCCACTGGCTGTTCTGTTATCCTCTATTATGACGTTTGGCAACCTGGGTGAAACCTTTGAACTGGTGGCCATCAAGTCGGCCGGTATTCCCCTCCTGCGTTTTATGCGTCCGATCATGGTGGTAGCCTTGATTCTGAGTGGAGTGGCCTTCCTGTTTAACAACTACCTCTTGCCGGTATCCAACCTGAAACTGAACCGGTTGAAATATGATATCATCAATAAGAAACCAGCTTTCGATTTAAGGGAAGGCTCTTTTTATACCAATATTCCCGGTTATTCCATTAAGGTTGGCAAGAAGGAGAAAGATGATAGTACCCTTCGGGAAATC
Organism: Flavihumibacter fluminis; assembly: GCF_021491375.1. Taxonomy (GTDB): domain Bacteria; phylum Bacteroidota; class Bacteroidia; order Chitinophagales; family Chitinophagaceae; genus Flavihumibacter; species Flavihumibacter fluminis. Next base: position 43,230 of record NZ_JAKEVY010000002.1, on the reverse strand, counting down.
ATCATCTTTGAAAAGGACTACAACCTGCAGGATAATATCATCATTGCGAATAAAGGAATTATGCGGGTGTCTGATGACAAACGTTTCCTGGAATTCAAACTGATGGATGGATGGAGATATACAGAAAGAGGAAGCAGGGTAAACACGAATACAGAATATATCCGTTTGGGCTTTAAGGAATTTAAGAAAGTGTTTGATTTAAGTTCCCTATCCTTTAATAAAACCGAAGACAGCCTGTTCAAGGATAATTACCAGATGCTGAGTGTAAGGCAACTGGACGGAGCCATAGATTCTCTCAGTAAGGTACATACGATTTTCAGAAAGAAGGTATCGGATGAAATTGGCACCTATGTGCAGTTTTACAAATACATGGATACGGCCTATACTCCACTCACTACAAAAGCCACTGCCGATTCCCTACGGGATATCATCCCCGACAGCCTGCATTCTTCCATGAACGACCGGGTTTTATCTCAGCTCTCGATTGTAAAAAGCTCACTTGAAATCACTAAAACCGATTACCAGAACCGGATGAAGAGTTTGCGGTTGCACAAAATGGCCTGGCATGAAAAATTTGCCATGTCGATCGCCTGCTTTGTCTTATTCCTGATCGGCGCCCCGCTTGGATCCATTATTCGTAAAGGAGGAATCGGTACGCCGCTGGTATTCGCGGTTATATTTTTCGTGGTTTTCTTTCTGCTGAATAATTTCGGTAAGAAGTTTGTGAAAGAAGATGTGATGGCACCCATATGGGGTATCTGGCTGGCAACCTTTGTGCTGGTGCCTATTGGAGTGTTTCTAACGTATAAGGCTATGCGGGATTCACAATTGTTCAACAAAGAATTTTATTACAGGACATTTCGCCGGTTGCGCCCCCTGCTCAGCCGGTTCAACAAAAAAAGCGGAGCTGTCCAGCCGCAATAAATTAAACAACACTGGTATGAAAAAGATTTCCCAATCACGCCGAGAATTTTTGACCACCACTTCAAAAGCTTCTCTCGCTTTAGGCATTGGTGGCAGTTTCATTGGAAGTGGATTATTGAGCTCCTGCAAAACTTCCCAAAGCAATGGAAACAATCCTTTCCGCACCGGATTTGAGCAGGCTCCACTCCCCTATTCCTACAGTGCACTGGAGCCGGCCATTGATGCCCGCACCATGGAGATTCACCATACAAAACACGCAGCCGGATATGCGAAAAATCTGAATGATGCAGCTGTTGCAGAAGGAGTAGACAGAGGTAAACCGGTTGAAGATGTATTGATGAATATTAAAAAATATTCTGAAAAAATGCGCAACAATGCCGGCGGGCATTATAACCATGAACTGTTCTGGAAATCCATGCGTGCTGCAAGAACCGATAACAAACCGGAGGGTGCGCTGCTGACTGCACTGGAAAGCAAATTCAATTCTTTCGCCAACTTTAAATCGGTGTTTTCAGATGCTGCCAAAACCCGCTTTGGTAGCGGTTGGGCATGGCTGATACTCATGAAGGACAAACAACTGATTGTAACATCCACGCCGAACCAGGACAATCCATTGATGCCGGTAGCAGGCACCCAGGGAACTCCCTTATTGGGCCTTGATGTTTGGGAACATGCCTATTACCTGAAATACCAGAACAAACGTGCCGATTATGTCGACAACTGGTGGAGCCTGGTGAACTGGGACTATGTAGCAACCCGATACGAAACAGCTATGAAATAAATAAAAAAGGCCGGTTATTGAAAACCGGCCTTTTTTATTATTTCATTCTTACGAGTGATTTATTATACAGTTGCTGATGAAGTTTCTTCAATGCTTCTGGTGAGAACTTCATGATTTTCCGATCATAGGTCATCAATCCGTTCGTTTCAATTTCCACATCTGTTGTTTGGGTATAAACAGCAGCGGAAAGTCCTTTTTCAATATAATGAGGTATCACAGAGATAAATTCCGCATAGCGTTTATATAAGTCTTCCTTATTCTTAAAGCTTTGATATCCCCAATTGTTTTTTTCCTGCCAGGTGTGCCCTTCCACCGGCAAGCCAAGGCCACCAAATTCACCCAATACCAGAATTCTGTCCGCCCCAAATAAGGAGGGTTCCGGCATCAGGGGCTCGGGGTAGTTGTGCAAATCAATAATATGTCCAACGGGTTCGAAATTTCCACCGCTTGCCGTATTTACCAGGCGAGAGGGATCTTCTTTCATGGTCCAGTTAACAATTTCAGCAGTCTTAAATTGTCCCCATGCTTCGTTAAATGGCACCCATACCACAATGGAAGGAAAATTGTAGAAGTCCTGCATAATTTCCTTCCACTCGGTTTTAAAGATGGCTTCTGATTCGGGTGTCCTGTTTTTATCAGTTGCTTTTCCATAGATACCCGGACGCATTTCCCAACTGTTTCCCATATCGCCGCTGGGCATATCCTGCCAAACCAGCATACCTAGCTGATCACAATGATAGTACCAGCGGGCAGGCTCCACTTTCACATGTTTACGGATCATGTTGAAGCCCATCTCTTTGGTTTTGACGATATCAAATTTCAATGCCTCATCTGTTGGTGCAGTATATAAACCATCCGGCCACCAGCCCTGGTCAAGCGGTCCGTATTGAAATACAAACTCATTGTTCAGCAACATCCGTTGAATGCCCCTTGCATCTTTTTCCATTGATATTTTACGCATGGCAAAATAAGAGCTAACAGCATCCACCGGCTTGCCCTTTCTTAACAGTGATATCTTTAAATCATACAGAACCGGATTTTCGGGTGACCATAAACGTGGGTTCTCAATAGTAAGCGTTACAGCACCACCTGCATTTGTGAGTTGTTCTGCCAGTTTTGTCTGACCATCATACGCAGTAACCAAGACCTGATCTCCGGCACGGGCATTTGCAACCGAAGTTTCTACCTTAACCTGTTTGGCATCAATATCAGGGGTTTGACGGGTTCCTGTTATATAGGTTTCCGGCACTGCCTCCAGCCAAACCGTCTGCCAGATTCCTGTTACCGGTGTATACCAGATGCCTTCCGGGACTTTAACCTGCTTACCTCTTGGCTGAGGGCCATCATCAGTTGGATCCCACACCTTTACCAGGATGCGCTGATTTCCTTTTTTTGCCAATGCTTTTGAGATATCAAAACTAAAGGGATCGTATCCACCCTGGTGTGTACCAACACTAACATCGTTTACAAAAACTTCGCATTGCCAGTCAACAGCTCCAAAATGAAGCAGCACCTTTTTCCCTTTAAAAGAGGATGGGAGTGTAAAACTTCTTTCATACCAAAGCAGGTTGTCTTTTCCAACTGTTTTACCAACGCCCGACAAACTGGATTCAATGGCAAATGGTACAAGGATTTTTCCATCAAAGGAACTTGGTTTTGCCTCTTTTGTTCTGTCCTGCAGCGCATAGTTCCAGAATCCATTCAAATTGGTCCAGTTGCTCCGAACCAGTTGAGGACGGGGATACTCAGCATGCGAATTAGTAACAGCTATTTTCTCCGACCAGTCAGTTTTAATTTTGGTACCGGCCGGCTTCCAGGACTCTTGCGCGGCTGCGACTAAAAAAAATACAATTCCGATCAGGCTACTGAACCAGTGTTTTAAGGTCATTTCAAATTAGTTATAATGGGGTTAATGTATGACAGGATTCAAAGGAGACGCGGCTAATTCTCCAGGCTCAATACCCCCTAACCATCGTTGGCGGTCATTTTCCTGGTGCTGATTTTTGGGAGCAGTAACAGTAGCTCCATCAGCGAAATAAATGATGGTCATAACTTCTCGGGTTGCGTCAGAATTATTTCCCGGAGCAGCATGTAATGTCCAGCCATAGTGCCAGCTGGCATCACCCCCTTCCATGAAGGAGGGCCTGGTTACCGGATAGTTCTTTTCGTTGATGTAGGATTGAAGTACTTTGTCAGATTCATCAGAGATCGCCAGGTTTTCAACTTCGCCGGCTGTATGAGAACCAGATGCAAATGTGAGCATTCCCATCTCTTCTGAAATCGGAATCAAAGGCATCCACATGGTGATGGTATTGGTTGTATCCAGTGGCCAGTAATACTGATCCTGGTGCCAGGGCGTATGTCCGCCTCCTGCTTCTTTATATAGTGCCTGGTCGTGGTAGATACGAACACGTTCTACTCCCAACAAACTGGCCGCCATTTTTGCAAATCTCCTTGCCAGGGTAAATCTTTTAACGGCCTCATCCACCTCCCATAAATTCATGATCTGGAGAAATGCCTTTCCATAGGTATCCCGGTCTTTCATTTCCCTTGTTTCAGTATTATACCGATAGGCCGCATCATTGATAGCAGTTCTGTAAACAGAGAGTTCATCGGCATTCAGCAATCCTTTCACATGCAGGTGTCCATTTTTGCGAAAAGAAAGAATATCCTCAGCAGCAACAGGTATTTCATTGTCCAGAGAAGGAAAGTTCAGAACTGGCATGGCGCAATCATTTAGCTTAACAAATTACATATAATTCCCTAACCCGTGTTCCTGATCAAAAAAATGTAACCGCCTGAAAGTCCCGAATTAATAAGTCTATCTTTATCGCGACTGAATTCAATCAAACACCGCAGGATGCAGCTTCAAAAAGAAAATTTCCGGATTCAGCAGTGGGTGGTACTGGTGGCAGTGATCCTCTTCGGCCTAAAAATGACTGCTTATTATATCACCCATTCTGTGGCCATCCTCACAGATGCGCTGGAAAGCACCGTGAATGTAATTTCCGGTTTCATCGGATTGTACAGTCTCTATGTTGCAGCCAAACCCCGGGACCTGGATCATCCCTATGGCCATGGCAAAGCAGAGTTTATTTCGGCAGCCGTAGAAGGAACCCTGATCCTGGTAGCCGGCCTGTTTATCATTTACGAATGTATTCAGCAGTTTATCGAACCTACATCTCTGCACTCCCTTGATAAGGGTATGGTGCTGGTTGCCATTGCTGGCGCTGTTAATTTTCTCATGGGGGCCATCGCCATAAAAAAGGGAAAGAAAAACAATTCCCTTGCATTGATCGCAAGTGGCAAACATTTGCAATCCGATACGTTTTCAACTATTGGTATTCTGTTGGGCATACTGCTTATCTGGATTACCGGTTGGCAGTTGCTGGATACTATCGTTGCCTTACTGTTCAGTTTTTTTATCATCTATACCGGTTATAAAATTTTGCGGGCTTCCCTGGCAGGCATCATGGACGAAGCAGACAGGGCATTATTGAACACCATGGTGACCCATCTCAACCAGCACCGCCAGCCCAATTGGGTTGATCTGCATAATCTTCGTGTGATCAAGTACGGTAGTATCCTGCATGTGGATTGCCATCTTACTGTTCCCTGGTACCTCAATGTGCATGAAGCACACAAGGAGGTGGACGCGCTCAGTGAAAAAATCAGGATGGAATTGGGAGACAGCATTGAACTGTTTGTTCACTCGGATGGTTGCCTTGATTTCTCTTGTCCCATCTGCACCAAAACCGATTGCCCGGTTCGGAAGCATGCTTTTGAGCGAAAAGTTGAGTGGACCCTGGGTAATATCCTTTCCAACCAAAAACACCAGCTTTCCACGGGTTCTGATGCTTTGCCCAAAACCGCCTAAATTCGTGGCGCAAATTGGAGCATATGAAAGATTGGAAAAACTACCAGGACCAGCATAAAGAGCGTTTTTTACAGGAACTGCTTGATCTGTTGAGAATCCCCAGTATCAGTGCGCGTTCAGAAAACAAAGCAGATATGGTTACCTGCGCCGAAGCAGTGAAAGCCAGTTTGCTGGCAGCCGGCGCTTCGCGGGCGGAGCTCTATCCCACCAATGGGCATCCCATTGTGTATGGTGAGCTCATAACGGATCCTTCAAAACCTACTGTCCTGGTATATGGCCACTATGATGTACAGCCACCCGATCCTCTGGAGCTTTGGCATAGCGGTCCCTTTGAGCCGGTTATCAAAGATGGAAAAATCTATGCACGTGGTGCCTGCGATGATAAAGGCCAGTTTTATATGCATGTGAAAGCATTGGAAGTGATGGTTCAGTCCGGCACCCTTCCTACCAATGTCAAATTTCTGATTGAAGGCGAAGAGGAAGTAGGCTCCCCCAACCTCGCCAATTTTGTAAAAGAAAACAAAGAGCTGTTAAAAGCGGATGTGATCCTGATCTCTGATACCGCCATGATCAGTCTTGATACACCTTCCATTGATATTGGAGTACGCGGACTCTCCTATATTGAAGTAGAAGTAACCGGACCGAATCGCGATCTGCACAGTGGTGTTTATGGCGGTGCGGTTGCCAATCCGATTACCATCCTGGCAAAAATAATTGCCTCTCTGCATGATGAGAACAATCATATCACCATACCCGGATTTTACAATGATGTGGTAGAAGCTACTCCTGCAGAGCGCAACCTGATGGCTGAAGCTCCTTTTGATGAGCAGGAGTTCAAACAAGACCTGGGTATTGCTGAAGTGTGGGGCGAGAAAGGATTCACCACCAATGAACGCACGGGTATTCGTCCCACCCTGGAACTCAATGGCATCTGGGGAGGTTATATTGGTGAAGGAGCTAAAACGGTGTTACCTTCCAAAGCCTTTGCGAAAATCTCCTGTCGCCTGGTGCCCAACCAGGAGTCCAATAAAATAACCGATCTGCTGATCAACCACCTGCAGACTATTGCACCACCCTATGTAACCGTAAAAGCGAGTTTGCACCACGGAGGTGAGCCTTATATGACCCCGATTGATTCAAAGGAATACCGGGCTGCAGCAAAAGCGATTGAAACTACTTTTGGCAAATCACCGATCCCGGTGCGCGGTGGGGGAAGTATTCCCATCTGTGCCCTGTTTGAAAAGGAACTGGGACTCAAAATTATTTTCCTGGGATTTGGGCTGGACAGTGATAATCTGCACTCCCCCAATGAGAAATACGATCTCGCGAATTTTTACAAAGGCATTGAAACCATTCCCTATTTCCACCAGTATTTGTCTGAAGTAAGCAATGAAGGTTCGAATTGATAAATACCTCTGGGCCATCCGGCTATTCAAGACCCGCGGACTTGCTGCTGAAGCGCTCGACAAGGGGCGGGTGAAACTGAATGGAGTAGCTGTAAAAGCTTCACGCTCAGTAGTTGTGGGTGATGAATATGAAATCCGGACGGAAGCCCGTAAATGGGTAATAAAAGTAACTGCACTGCTGGAAAACCGGGTTGCCTACCCGGAAGCCATCAAACATTATGAAGATCTGACACCGCCGGAGGAACTGGAAAGAATCCAGTTCCAGGCGGCCAGTTTTTATACTGGCAAACGACTGAGCAAAACAGGCCGTCCAACCAAAAAAGACCGCCGCGATCTGGATGAGTTTACGGGTGAGTAAACCAACCCCAACTGAGCAAAGTCATATTCTCCTCCAATACAGGTCATAAACTAAACTTATCTGAGCTGCTAGATTTGTGGCATGATAATTTCCGCTCATATCAAAAACCACAGTTTATGACAGCAGCTACCTCAAAAAGAAATCATCGCCTGAGCAGGCCTCTCTTTGCGCTGGAAAATACAACTGAGCGCAGAAGAAAAACCACCAGTTGGGTTCCCGCCGCCAACGTATCAGAAAATGCGGAGGAATATGTAATCCGGCTGGCCGTGCCTGGAATGGATCGCCCCTGCTTCCAGATTCATGCCAGTGGTAAAGAACTGATTATTAGCGGAAAGAAAGAAGAAACCCGGGAAGCAGCAGGAAAATCCGACTATGAATACAATTACTCTGCCTGGGAAAGAACCTTTGGATTACCAGAAGATGCAGACACTGCTCTAGCCCAGGCCAGTTATGTAAACGGTGAACTCGTTTTACACATTCCCCGAAATACAGCTGCCATCGACAGCGGGGAAGTAGATGTGTTCATCTATTAAGAAATTAAATAAATCACCCCAATGACCATCCGGATTAATAAAACCCGAAGCTTTAAGGAACTACAGCAGGACTTTAACTCCCTGTTCCCCTTTCTTAAAATTGAATTCTTCAAACGTGGCCATGCTGTGGAAGAAGGTTCTTCTGCCAGCAAAATGATCAAGAACGGCCAGCTACTGGAAGAGTTAAACATCCGGGAGGAAGGCCAGCTGGAGATTCAGCCATCCATGACTGTTGCAGCATTTGAGCAAACTCTGATGAACCGGTTTGGAATCGCTGCCCAGGTATTCAGGAAATCAGGAAACCTGTGGCTTGAAACTACCATGACCGACCAATGGTCGCTGGGACAACAAAATGAACACGGACGGGAAATCTCGACGCCCTCTGAAAACGGTACGAAGTCCCCTACACCCGATTTTGAATTAAGTCGCGGCGAGGATTAATCAGTACAATAGATTACTCAATTTGGCAAGGTCCGTAATCCGGATCTTGCCTTCTTTTATTTCAATCAGTTTCTCCGACTTGAAATCACTCAAGGTGCGAATCAGTGATTCTGTAGCGGTTCCCACATATTGGGCAATATCTTCCCGGGGAATATCCAGCGGAGTCGGGACTTCTTCCCCATTGAATTTATGATGGATATCCACCAGCGCTTTAGCTACCCGCTTACGCAGGGAATCATAAGCCAGGTGCAGCAGCCGGTCTTCTTTCTCTTTTACATTTTGTGAAATGAGCCGGATGAATTTTCCTGCAATGGTCATATCATTATAAACAGCCTGGATAAAATCTTCCTTTGGGATCAGGGCAAGCTCTGCATCTTCCAGCACTTCCGCATGATCTTCATAGGAACCATTTTCCAGCAAAGCGATGTATCCAAAAAAATCACCTGCACTATATAGATTGGTGATGTATTCTTTACCGTCTTCATGCAGCCGGTAAGCTTTTACTTTTCCTGATTTCACATAATACAGGTATTTGGGCCGCTTTCCTTCTGCATAGATCTGCTGGCGTTTGGCAAAATGAACCGTTTCATAATCAGCGGGATCGAGTTTGATCATGCCCGACTCCTGCAGATCCTGCATCAGCTCATTCACGCCTTCTTCACCACCTGCGTATTTCTGGTGCAGGATATCCTGTTTTTTCAGCCTGACTTCAATGGCATTCAACAGTTCAATATCATCAAAGGGTTTGGTGATAAAATCATCGGCGCCCATTTCCATACCCTTACGAAAATCACTTCTTTCCACCTTGGCAGTCAGGAAAATGAAGGGAATATGCTCTGTATCAGGGTTTTTGCGCAGCAGGTGCAGCACTCCATAGCCATCCAGTTCCGGCATCATGATATCACATACCACCAGGTCAGGCTTAAGCTGAAGCGCCAGCTCCACCCCTTTTTTACCATTTTCGGCAGTGGTGGTTTTATAACCCCCAAGCATCAGGATTTCTGCTATGTTTTCCCTGATTTCGGTATGATCATCAATGATTAAGATATGTTTCATGCCAGCATTGGTTGATTCCCCAAATAAACGAAAATGCGGGCATTGAGAAAAATCAGTTCCCATTGTGAGCCACCTCAACTCCCGGCCGTTTGGACAGGATTAGTTTAGCGCACAAAACCTGAAAAGAATTGGCTACCAAATTACAGGAACAAATCAGCTGTTACCACTGTGGTGAAACCTGCGCTGAAACCATTATCCCTTTTGAAGACAAAAGCTTTTGCTGCGAAGGCTGCAAAATGGTGTACCAGTTGCTGAACCAGCATGAACTCTGTGAGTACTATGATCTGAACAAGAATCCCGGGCTGAGCCAGCGTATCAAGGTGCGCAAAGACAAGTTCGCCTTCCTGGAAGATCCGGGTATTGAGCAGCAACTGATCCATTTCAAGGATGCCACCAATACGCATGTCAATTTCTATCTCCCGCATATCCATTGCAGTTCCTGCCTGTACTTGCTGGAAAATCTGCACAAAATAAACACTGGTGTAATCAAGGTAACGGTGCAGTTCACCCGAAAAGAGGTGGATGTTATATTTGACCATACAAAGATTTCACTGAGAGGGGTAGCCGAACTGCTGACCAGTATTGGTTACGAGCCCTATATTTCCCTGCAACAACTCAATAAGGCAAAGCCTCGTATACCGCGCACCATGATCTACCAATTGGGTGTGGCAGGTTTTTGTTTTGCCAATATCATGCTTATGAGTTTCCCGGAGTACCTGGGACTCGAACACGCAGAAAAAAACCTGCAATATGCATTCCGCTATCTCAACCTGATCCTCGCACTGCCGATATTGCTTTTTAGTGCCCAGCCCTTTTACAACAGCGCCTGGAAAAGCCTGAAGCACCGGTTCCTGAATATTGATGCACCGATTGTACTCGCCATTTGGGTAACCTTCTTCCGGAGCGTGGTGGAAGTATTGACCGATACTGGCGGAGGTTATTTTGACTCCTTTGCCGGCATTGTTTTTTTCATGCTGATTGGACGGGTGCTGCAGGACAAAACCTACCAGTCGCTTTCCTTTGAGCGCGATTATACTTCCTATTTCCCCATCGCGGTAACAGTTTTAAAAGAAGACAAGGAAGTTCCGACTGCACTTCCTCAAATCAAACCGGGCGATACCCTGCTCATCCACCAGGATGAATTGATTCCGGCTGATGGTATCCTTACAAGAGGCCGGGCCTATATCGATTACAGCTTTGTAACCGGTGAATCCATTCCTGTACTGAAGGAAGTAGGCGAAATTATTTATGCCGGCGGAAAGCAGACAGCCGGCACTATTGAACTGCTAACTATCAAGGAAGTAGCCCAGAGTTACCTCACCCGACTCTGGAACCAGGCTGAAAAACAGCCGGAAGAAAAAGGCGTATCCTTTGTGCACCTGCTGAGCCGGTATTTTACTTATATCGTTTTTACGATTGCCATCCTTACCGGCCTTTACTGGTGGGTACAGGACCCCTCTAAAATCTGGCCGGCTGTAACAGCTATTTTAATTATCGCTTGTCCCTGTGCGTTATTGCTCTCCAATACCTTTACCAACGGAACCATTTTGCGGATATTTTCACGCAATGGGCTCTACCTGCGCAATGCCCAGGCGATTGAAGAAATGGCGGCGATCGACCAAATTGTTTTTGATAAAACAGGTACCCTCACCACCACCACCCGGCATGCGGTGGAATATGAGGGAGATCCTTTAAGCGATAGCGACCTCATTGCCCTGGCTTCCCTCGCCAATGGTAGCCGCCATCCCCTGAGCAGGGCCCTGGTACAACACCTGGGTCAACATCGTAAACCGGTTGATCAGTTCAGGGAGAGAATTGGAAAGGGACTGGAAGGCTGGATCTATGGAACCCGATACGCCCTTGGTTCGCAGTCCTTTATTACCGGAATGAAAAACCTGAGTTCCGGAACGCGGGTTTATGTATCCGTGGATAACCAGGTAAAAGGTTATTTCCAGTTTCATAATTTCTACCGGGAAGAAGTAAATGCTTTACTGGCGCGCATCCGGCCCGATTATGAACTGGCAGTCATTTCAGGCGATAACGATGCAGAAAGACCGGAACTGGAAAGAATGGCCGGAAAGAAAACCATCCTCCTTTTTAACCAGCAGCCACAGGACAAACTGCGCTATATAGAAATCGAAAAGGAAAAAGGTAAAAAGCTGATGATGGTGGGCGACGGGCTGAATGATGCCATCGCCCTGCAGGAAAGCAATATGGGGATTGCGATAGCTGAAAACTCCAACAGCTTTACCCCTGCCAGCGATGGAATCCTGGATGCTGCCTCCCTGGGAAAACTTGACCGGTTTTTACAACTGGCCAAAGGAAACAGGCAGGTGGTGATGGCAAGCTTTGTTATGAGTATCATCTATAATATAATAGGGCTCTATTTTGCCGTGCAGGGGGATTTGTCGCCTTTAATTGCCGCCATCCTCATGCCCTCCAGCTCTATCAGTATTATACTCCTGACCTACGGTGCATCTAACCTGTATGCCCATAAACTGAAGTTATAGTGATCAAAATCATAAAAAACGCTGAGGGTGATCATAATCACCCGCAATGTCACCTGCTACTTTTACCAAAATTTTACAAATGGCTGTAATCATATTACTCCTGATAGCAAGCATCGCAGTAGCTGCGCTCTTTCTGTTTGGCTTTATCTGGAGTGTGAAAAATGGACAGTACGAAGATGAATACTCGCCTCCCATGCGCATTTTATTTGATGACAAACCCGCTAAAAAAAGTTCCGAACAATAAACCGAAAAACAGCAACCTGTATGCAGATTGAACAATTCAGTTACGACAACAAAATCGTGAAATGGTTTGCTTTTGCAACCATTACATGGGGTCTTGTAGGCATGCTGGCGGGATTATGGGCCGCCATTGCCCTTTATTATCCGGCCATCAACCTTGACTATGCACCAACCACATTTGGAAGAATGCGCCCTGTACACACGAATGCCGTGATTTTCGCCTTTGTGGGCAACGGTATTTTTATGGGTGTTTATTATTCTTTACAACGCCTTGTAAAGGCCAGAATGTTCAGCGATCTGCTCAGCAAGATCCATTTCTGGGGCTGGCAGGGTATTATCCTTGCTGGAGCTTTAACACTCTGGGCCGGTTATACTACCGGTAAGGAATATGCGGAGCTGGAATGGCCCATGGATATCGCCATTACCCTGATTTGGGTGGTGTTCGGTATCAACATGTTCGGTACTATTCTTAAAAGAAGAGAAAGTCATCTTTACGTAGCCATCTGGTTTTATATCGCTACCTGGGTTACCGTTGCGATGCTGCATATTGTAAACAGTTTTGAATTACCCATCAGCCTGTTTAAAAGCTATAGCTGGTATGCAGGTGTTCAGGATGCATTGGTACAATGGTGGTATGGTCACAATGCGGTGGCCTTCTTTCTGACAACGCCTTATCTCGGACTCATGTATTACTTCCTGCCTAAAGCTGCGAATCGCCCGGTATACTCTTACCGGCTTTCCATCATCCACTTCTGGGCACTGATCTTTATTTATATCTGGGCGGGTCCGCACCACCTGTTGTATACCGCCTTACCCGACTGGGCACAATCTCTTGGGGTAGTCTTCTCCGTTATGCTGATTGCTCCTTCCTGGGGTGGTATGCTGAACGGTTTGTTTACCCTTCGTGGTGCCTGGGATAAAGTGAGAGAAGAACCCGTATTGAAGTTCCTCGTGGTAGCAGTAACCTGTTATGGTATGGCCACTTTTGAAGGTCCCATGCTGAGTTTGAAAAACGTAAATGCTATTGCACACTTCAGCGACTGGATTATTGCGCACGTACACGTAGGTGCGCTTGGCTGGAACGGCTTCCTGACCTTTGGAGTTCTCTACTGGCTGATCCCCAGAATGTACAACACACCGCTTTATTCCAAGAAACTGGCGGGAACTCACTTCTGGATTGGAACAATTGGTATTGTGTTGTATGCCATCCCAATGTACTGGGCAGGTTTTGCACAGAGCATGATGTGGAAGCAATTCACTGAAGAAGGACAACTGAAGTTTCAGTTCCTTGAAACTGTTACACATATTATCCCGATGTATATCACCCGAAGTATTGGGGGTACCCTCTATCTGACCGGGGCATTTATTATGGTGTACAACCTGTACAAAACCATCAAGGCGGGTAGTTTTGTTGCGAATGAACCGGCAGAAGCTGCTCCGCTTCCCAAAGAGATTAAAACTCATGGTAAGGAACACTGGCACCGCTGGATTGAAAAACGCCCTATCCAGATGCTGGTATGGAGTTTTATAGCAGTTGCCATTGGTGGTGTGCTGGAATTTGTACCTGCCTTCCTGGTGAAATCAAATGTGCCAACTATCAGCAGCGTGAAACCGTATACACCACTTGAACTTCATGGTCGTGATATTTATGTACGCGAGGGTTGTTATACCTGTCACAGCCAGATGATACGCCCCTTCCGTGATGAAGTTGCCCGTTACGGCGAATACAGTAAAGCCGGTGAGTTTGTATATGATCACCCCTTCCAGTGGGGATCAAAAAGGACCGGTCCCGATCTGGCACGTGAAGGTGGAAAATACCCCGACAGCTGGCACTACAACCACATGCTGGATCCTACCAGTATGAGTCCGGGTTCTATCATGCCTGCCTACCCCTGGTTATTTGAGGATAAGATTGATACCACATTGACTCCGAAAATGATCAAAGCCATGCAAACCCTGGGCGTTCCTTACGAGAAAGATTATGCGAATATCGCCAACAAGGAACTCAACACCCAGGCCAATGCCATTCGTATCAATTTGAAAATGGAAAAGATTGAGGTAGGCAAGCACGATGAGATTGTGGCGTTGATTGCTTATTTGCAGAGACTGGGAACGGACATTAAGAAGTGAGATGTGAGACGTCAGACGTCAGAACTGAGACGTCAGAAGTGAGAAGCAAAATTTAAAAAATTAAGAATATGAAATTCATAAACTATTTAGAGTCGATATCAGGGATCAGTGTATACGGACTGGCTTCCCTGCTCATATTTGGTGTATTCTTTATACTGGTTTTGATCTGGTCGATCAAAGCTGATAAAAATATGATCGACGAAATAAGCCGGATTCCGCTTGATAACAGAAACTAGACTAACCGCTAAATCAATCACTATGTGTTTTTTTCAAAGCATACGTCAACATAAACACAAAGCCGGCAGCATCTTGCTGATCTTATCCGGCTTACTGGCCTTTTCCCTTCCGGCGCTGGCAAAAGGAGCTGCCGGACCACCACCTGTCAGCAGTATGGAGAATCCACTGGCTGTAACCCTTTTGGTAATTATTGCAGTACTGGCATTGATCATTATCCTGCTTGCCTGGGTAGTAAATGGCGCAGCTGATGTATTCATCAGTCGCTACCGCAAAGCAAAATCTGGTATCGTTTCAGCAATGATTCTGGGCTTCTTACTTGGATCCAACAGCGCAGGTGCCCAGGATGCAGCTGCAGCCGGTTCAGGTCAAATTGGTGGCATGGATTCACTTGCTTTCTACTTTTTAACCGGAGTGATCGCTGTAGAACTGATTGCCATTCTCTATCTGCTCTATAACCTGAGGTTACTGATCCGGGCTGAATTGGCAAACTCAGGCATTACCAAAGTTGCTGTGGCACCAACTAAACCAAAAGAAAGCTGGTGGTCGAAATTCAACAAATTCAAACCTGTGGAACAGGAAGCAGATATAGACCTGGGGCACGATTACGATGGCATCCGGGAACTGGACAACCGGCTTCCACCCTGGTGGTTATACGGTTTTTATCTGTGTATCCTGTTTGCAGCCATTTACCTGTGGAGGTTCCATGTTACCCATACAGGTCCGTCTTCTGTGGAAGAGTTCAATCGGGCAATGGCTATCGCTGATAAGCAGAAAGAAGAATACCTGAAAAAAGCAGCCAATAATATTGATGAGAACTCTGTAGTGATGATGGACGCAGCCGGAATTGCTGCAGGACAGGCACTTTATATCACCAATTGCGCTGCCTGTCATGGTAAACAGGGTGAAGGTACCGTAGGTCCGAACCTGACTGATGACTACTGGTTGCATGGAGGTTCTATCAATGATATTTTCAAAACTATTAAGTATGGTGTACCTGAAAAAGGCATGCGCTCCTGGCAGGAAGATCTGAGTCCGGTTAAGATGGCGCAAATCAGCAGCTTTATCAAATCCATTCATGGAAGCAATCCTCCAAATCCGAAGGAAAAACAGGGTGAATTGTATAAGGAAGCAACTCCGGCAGCCGGAGACTCCGTTAAGCCGGCAACTCTTGTTGATTCTACTTCCGTATCCAGCGTAACAAACTAAATCCGTTATTCATGAGTGAGGTAAAAGGGATAAAAGAAAAAGAAGAAGAAGAAAGTTTTCGCGACCGAATTGCGACTGTTGATAAATCCGGTAAACGCAAATGGGTTTTTGCACAAAAACCTAAAGGCAGGTTTACCAGTTGGAGAAACTATGTAAGCTGGGTATTCTTTGCTGTTTTCCTTATCATACCCTTCATTCAGGTGAATGGACGGCCCCTCATTCTCTTTAATATTCCGGAAGCAAAGTTCATTTTGTTTGGAGTTGTTTTCTGGCCGCAGGACTTTTTCATCTTTGGCCTTACAATGGTGAGCTTTGTTATCTTCATTGTTCTTTTCACCGCAGCATTTGGCAGGCTGTTTTGCGGATGGATTTGCCCGCAGACCATTTTCATGGAGATGGTATTCCGGAAAATTGAATACCTGATCGAAGGAGATGCATCTGAGCAGCGCCTGCTCGCAAAAGCCCCCTGGACTTCAGAAAAAATCGTCAAAAAGACAACCAAACATGTAGTATTCTTTTTGATGTCTTTTATCATTGCCAATTTTTTCCTGGCTTATATCATCGGTATTAAAGAACTCTGGAAAATCATTACCGAACCGGTGTCTGAACACTTCCTCGGACTGCTTTCCCTGATGCTCTTCTCCGCTGTTTTTTATGGTGTATATGCATTTTTCAGGGAGCAGGTGTGTACGGTCGTTTGTCCGTATGGCCGACTCCAGGGCGTTTTGCTCGACCGCAACTCCATGATTGTTGCCTATGACTACAAAAGAGGTGAACCCAGGGGAAAACTGAAAGACAAGGAAGAACTGTCCCTCGGAGATTGTATTGATTGTTTGCAATGTGTGAAGGTTTGTCCCACTGGTATTGACATCCGCAATGGCACTCAATTGGAATGTGTTAACTGTACCGCCTGTATTGATGCCTGTGATAATATCATGGATAAGATTGGCCGTCCCAGGGGGCTGATCCGGTATGCATCTGAAAATGGAATTGCGAACCGGGAGCCATTGAAGTACACCACCCGGATGAAATTATATACTGCTTTATTGCTGGTATTAGTGGTAATTTTATCCACCCTGCTGATTACGAGAAAAGATGTGGATGCCACCATCATGAGAACACCCGGAATGTTATTCCAGGAAAGAGGAACAGACAGTGTTTCGAATCTCTATAATATCAAGGTAGCGAATAAAACCATGGAGGAAGTGCCACTTACCATCAGGCTGGAAGGGCAGCAGGGCAAAGTAGAAATCATTGGAGGCGGACCCATTATGGTGAAAAAAGAAGGACAGGGATCCGGATCCTTCTTCATCATATTACCGCGCACTACTATCCACGATCGTAAAAATGTTTTGCAACTTGGATTGTACAGAGGCAATGAACGGATCGACCAGGTAAAAACAACTTTTTTAGGACCTGTAACCCAATAAAACTATGGCACTCAATTTTGGACATAAACTGGTACTTGTTTTCATCGCTTTCGGATTGCTCATGGGTACCCTGATTTATATGAGCGTGAAAACAGAATTCGAACTGGTTTCCAAGGATTATTATAAAGAGGAACTGGCTTATCAGCAGGTTATTGATGCACGAAACAATGCAGCCAATTTAACAGCTGCGATTCAGCTAAGCTATCGCGATAAAATGTTGAAGATTCAGCTACCCGCTGAGATGGTTGGCAAAGTTCAATCCGGACAGATTATTTTTTATTGTCCGGCTGATGCTGATAAAGACACCGTACTTGACCTGCAACCTGATGCAACCGGACAGCAGTCAATTGAAATTGGTAAAAGCATCCTGCCTGCCGCCTATAAACTTAAATTCAAATGGCAGGCGAATGACACGGGATATTACCAGGAAAACTTTATGAACCTGCAGTAATGACATCGGAACTGATCATAGGAGCACTAAGCCTCGGCCTTATCAGCAGTTTTCACTGCGTAGGGATGTGTGGTCCTATTGCATTTGCGCTACCTGTACAACACCTCTCTCCCATTCTCCGGATGGGATCAACATTAAGTTATCACCTGGGTAGAATCACCACTTACAGTGCACTCGGTGCCATCTTCGGATTGTTAGGCAGACAGGTTTACCTGGCAGGTTTTCAGCGATGGTTCTCCATCATTCTCGGCGTATTGGTTTTATTTCTGCTGATCCAATACATGCAGCAGAAATCCAGGATACAACCCGGCTGGATCACACGATTACAGACCCGGCTCCTGAATACCATGAGCAGGTTGTTGAAAGATCAGCGATCAGGCAGTTTTTTCCTGTTAGGAATGGCAAACGGATTATTACCCTGTGGCATGGTGTACCTGGCCATAGCCGGTGCACTCAGTACCAACCAATTAACGGATGGTGTATTCTTTATGGCAGCATTTGGATTTGGGACACTGCCTGCCCTGCTGGCACTGAACTGGTTTGGACACCTTGCCAGCATCAGTCTTCGCAACCGGATGAAACAACTCACACCTTATGTAATTGCTGTAATGGGTGTATTATTAATTCTCCGTGGACTGAACCTAGGTATTCCCTATATCAGTCCGGTTTTAGAATCAGCCAGGGGCGCCGCTATTGATTGCCACTAATAGTAGCACAGGGTACAGAAACAGAAACAGTAGTACCCTGATTCAATTCACTTTCAAACCGGATATCACCACCGAGCAGGTTCATGTACCGTTTTACAATGTGAAGGCCTAAACCGGTTCCCTGAATATTGAATGCATTTTTGGCCCGGAAAAAACTATCAAACAAATATTCCTGGTCTTCTTTGGCCACACCAATTCCTTCATCTTTCACGGAAATGGTTAAACGCCCGTTATCCTGTACCATTCGCACATGAATGGATTTACCGGGATCAGAAAATTTGATCGCGTTACTCAGGATGTTGATCAAGGTATGTTTCATCAATCGTTTATCCGTGGTGCAGGTGATGGTTTCCGGTATATCCTGGTTGAATACCTGCCCCTCTTTCATGGAAGGCTTCAATTCATCTTCCACTTCTTCCAGCAATTGGGACATTTTTACCGGCTCCATTTTGGTTTCCACTTTTCCTTCTTCCAGTTTTCCAAAAGACAAAAAGTCTTCCAGCAGATCGTTCAGATGTTTTACGGCATCTTTTACCCGCTTCACATGTTTTTCTCTTTGCGGTTGTTCCTCTCCCTGCTGATAGCGACTGATCAGCGTGGCAGATGAAAGAATGGTGCTGAGAGGCGTTCTGAATTCATGTGATGCCATTGATACAAACCTGGATTTGATCTCGTTCAGCTCTTTTTCTTTGTTAAGCGCCTCTTCCAATTCCAACTGCGAGCGTTCCAGTTCATGTAAAGCTTCTTTAAGAATCAGCGTTCGCTCTTCCACTTTAGTTTCCAGTTCTGTATTCAGTTTGCGCACGTCATTGGTAATACTTTCCAGTTGCTCTTTTTGCTGTAATAATTTTTTCTCTGCCTCTTTACGTTGCGTAATATCAATGATAAAAGCAATTACATACTGTCCTTTTTTATCACTGAAATGACTCAGACTGATTTCCACCGGAAATTCAGATGCATCTTTCCGCCTGGCAAAAAGATCACGGCCTTGTCCCATTTTCCGGTTGCCTGGGTTTTTATAGAATTCAGCCCTGCTATGTTCGTGCCGGCTATGCAGGCGCTTGGGTATCAGTAATTCAATCGTTTGGCCAAGCAACTCATGTTTTTGATAGCCAAACAAACGTTCCGCTTCCGGATTCACCAAAATGATATGCCCCTTGCCATTGGTAAGAATAATGCCTTCTGTAGCATATTCAAAAAGCGCATTCACCTGGCGTTCTTCTCTTTCGAGGCTGCGGTATAAGCGCTTCAGATAGATGACGAGGGTCATGGTCATCACAATGACCACAGCCGAAAAAATATGTTGCAACCAGATTTGAACATCCGGCTCTGCTGCATTGGGATAATAAACTGAGATAATCGTAAATACCAATCCTGTAACACCAAAGATGCGGGTATACAGATCATCCTTTAAAAAGATAGTCAACAGGATGGCGATGATGTATCCGCCATCAAAAAAACTATACTCCGGCTGCTGGTACTGCATAAAGGCAGTAGCACCAATTACGGCGATACTAAAAAGTATAATTGGAAGCGGGTTCTCTTTGAACATACTCGAAAATAAGGCAAATACTTAGCTGCTAAGTGGTTTACTGATACACCCCGTAATTTTACCTCTAAGTGTTTTTATGGAGTGCGATATTGTTCCAAAATTCCGGAAAACTCCTAAACCCGCATAGGGATTCTACGACAATATCTTCCAAAAAAGCGTGATTCGAGGACAAACACTTGCGTTTTTCGCCCATTTATCGAAAAAACCCCATGCCCACTTGTATTTTCCGAAGTCCGTGATGATCTTTGTATTGTTGATCGAAAATCCAGGATGCCTACAAAAAACCACTTAGCAAACAAAAATCAAGATCCTAAGAAAACCAGCATCATCCCAAAGTAGAATTATGAAAACTTCGTACCTTTTTTTGCTGGCTTTCCTGACAAGTCTCTTCACAACTGAAGTATCCGCACAGGATATCTCTTTCACCAATTATAAGCTGGAAAGCGGTGCAGCCGGACAGCGTGGAGCCATGTACCGGTTTTCTTCTGTTACCAAGAATGCATTCGGAAAAGCAGAAGCGGATTGCATCGTTAAGATTGAAAATATCACTCCAGGTGTAGTGCTGAAGCAACTGCATCACAATACAAATAATAACTCTTCCATTTTTCAGCCGGAAGTTGAATACGCAGGTATCAATGGTCCTTCCTGGATCGAGTTCAGCTTTACTTTCGTAAATAACAACCAACCCCTGGATCAGCCCAATGGTTATAGCATGCCGGAAATCACTACTTCCGTTTCTGGTTTGAATAACTACGGTGCTGCACACGAATTTGCTGAATGTTACCTTGGATATGGAAGCAAAGTGGTGTATGACAATGAAATCACTTCCCTGATGATCTCTGCTGCTAACAGTGGTTACCGCGCTGAGAACAGATGGGGTAAGCAAAATACCAGCAGCGAAAAAATCAGCATCGTAAACAAAAACATTACTACCATTCGTGTTAAGCTGGGTGTTAACCGCAATAACAATGAGTGGGCTGGTCGCGCTCAGTACAAAATTGAACTGAAGAATTCTACTCCTGATCTGGCTACTGTTTACATGCCTCATATCGTAGGTTTCCAGGCTCGTATGCAAACCGATATCATTGAGTTGGCCTGGTCTTGCCCTACTCAGGAAAAACTGCAGGATATCAGTATTGAGAAGAGTGTGGATGGTGAAGTGTTCCGTGAAGTTTCTCGCTTCAATCGTGCTAACATGCCAAAAGGTGGATTGTACCAGTTCAAAGATGAAAGCAAAACTGCTACTACCATGGGTGCAGTATTCTATCGCCTTCGCACCCGCGACATGGAGGGTAACTTTGAATACTCTTCAGTTAAGATGGTAGCCATGGATAAGAAAGATGATTTTATCCCTACCGAACTGAGCATCGATCCTCAAACAGGTTCTACTGTATTGCTGACTCCCCTGGCCTGGCAGCAAAAGCAGATCTCCGTTGAGATCTTCAACGAGAAAGGTGAGCTGATCAAAAAAATTAACGATACTTCCAATGGCGTTCAGATGGACCTGAACACCAAAACGCTGGCTGCTGGTGTATATGTAGTGCGTTTCACTTGTGGAAAGCAGTATTCTACTCAGTACCTGATTCAGTCAGAGAGTTTATAAGTTGAAATTTCAGGGTCTCGAAGGGCAACATGAAAATGTTGCCATTTTTTTTGCCTGCTTTTTCACTCGTATAATAGAGTGTTTTTCCATCCGGGGATACAAAAGGGCAATAATCCAGGTCTGCAGAATTCACTTCTTTCATATTTTTAGCCGGCTCCCAATAACCAGCTGCATTCCGGATACTGATATAGAGATCTCCCCTGCCCTTGTCATCGGCTCTTCCATAGGAGGTAAAAATCAACAGGGACTCATCCGGTGAAACATAGGCATTGAATTCATAATAGGCAGAATTTACTCCTGTATCCAGTGCTTTGGCTGGTAACCAATTACCATTCCTGTATTCCGCCCTGTATATATCTTCCTTACCCGGGCCACCTGCTCTTTCCGAGGTAAAATACAGATGCCCTTCTTTTGTTACGGAAGGATAATACTCATCTTTTTCAGAATTGATAGCAGGTCCAAGATGGATGGGCTCCGACCAGCCAGTTACTAATCGCTCTACCATCCAGATATCCACATCTTCTCCTGTTCTACCAGGCTTTGGGCGCCCCGAAGCAAAAAACAGGCGTTTTCCATCAGGTGCGAAAAATGGTTCCAAATCACGAAACCTCCCACTAAAGGATGCAGGCTTTGCTTCTGTCCAGCTGCCATCTTTCAACTTCGATAAATGCCAGATCGTTTGATCCTTCCAGTCAGTCCCCTGCCTGGTAAAAAAAACTTCCCGCCCATCCGGAGAAATAGCCAGGTCGCGTTCATATGCAGCTGTATTAATTTTGTTGTCCAGCACCTGCTGTGTTACCTGTGGATCAGAAAAAAACACACTAAACAGGATGAGATTCGGTAAAAACATAAGGATCATTTAGAAAGGAAACCTAATTTTATCCGACACAAATTTCCCGGATAGCATGAAACTAACTCCTTTTCCGGCACTTCTACTTCTGTTATTACCAGTATTTTCCAGTTGCTCCAATCAGGAAAACCTGATTCAAGCAACAGAGGAAGGTATTACTGAATCGGTGTATGCATCCGGCACCATAAAAACTCAAAACCAGTACCAGTTGTACTCCACTGTTAGTGGAATCATTGAAGAAGTGCTTGTAAAAGAGGGAGACCTGGTGAAGAAAGGGAGTCCCATTTACAAAATCAACAACGAACTGGTACGACTCAACACAGAAAATGCCCAATTGGCGGCCAATTATTCAGCTGAGGAAAACAATCGCAACCGGCTAAAGGAACTGAAAGCTTCGCTTGATTATGCCCTCAGCAAATTCAAAACAGACTCCTCTCTTTACAAACGCCAGCAGGAATTGTGGAACCAGGGTATTGGCACCCGGAATGAACTGGACCAACGGGAGCTCAATATGGAAAATTCAGCCAGTAACCTGGAAGCAACCCGGCGCCGTTATGAGGAACTGGAAAGACAGATCCGGTTCAATGCGCAACAGGCAAGAAAACAAGTACAGATCAGCAACACCCAGCAGAATGATTATATCATCAAAAGCGAGTCGGACGGTAAAGTTTACAAACTGCTGAAAGAAAAAGGAGAAACCGTCAACCCGCAGCAGGCCATCGCCACAATGGGAGATGCAGACAATTTCATACTCGAATTACTGGTGGATGAATATGATATTGCCAAAATCAAAACCGGTCAAAAAATAATTGTGACACTGGACAGTTACAAAGGAGCCGTATTTGAAGCAACCCTTACGAGAATTGATCCCATCATGGATGAAAGAACCCGGAGTTTCCTCGTAGAAGCAACATTTGAAAAAGCACCGGAGCAACTCTATCCCAACCTGTCGGCCGAAGCGAATATCGTAATTCAAACCAAAGCAAAGACCCTGACCATACCAAGAAATTACCTGGTGCAGGACTCCTTTGTGTTACTGGAAAATAAGGAAAAAAGAAAAGTGGTAACCGGACTGAAAGATTACAAGAAAGTTGAAATACTGGAAGGTATTACTGCATCTGATAAACTGGTTGATCCCTTACAATGAGTAAGCCACTCGTCATAAAAATTGCCTATGCATTGCTGATGGCGCGATGGAAGCAAACCCTGGTGGCTGCCATTGGCGTAACCTTCAGCATCACCATGTTCATCGCGCTGCTAAGTTTTATGACGGGACTGAATAAATTACTGGATGGACTAGTTCTCAACCGCACACCGCATGTGCGCCTGTTTAATGAGATTCGGCCGGATAGCATACAACCCGTGCAGCAGGCTGCTGAATATAAGTCGCATTACCACATCATACATTCTGTAAAGTCCGGTAAAAGTCGCCAGGAAATTTATAACAGCGGAGCCATCATGCAACGCATAACCCAGGACCCCCGCGTATTGGGAATTGCACCCAAAATAACCAGCCAGGTATTCTTCAATGAAGGCAACCTTGAAATCACAGGCGTTGTGTACGGTATTGATGTGGAAGCAGAAACCCGCCTGTTTTTCTTTACTGATTATGTTGTAAAGGGACAGGCATCCGATCTGAAAAATGTGGCGAACAGCATTATCCTGGGGAAAGGCCTGGCTGATAAACTCCTGGCTGATGTCGGAGATGTGGTGCAGTTAACCACCTCATCGGGAGAACAGTTCCGCTTAAAAGTTGTAGGACATTTTCAATCCGGTTTGCAGGAGCTGGATAAGACACAAAGTTTTGCGTCCCTCAATACAGTGCAGAAGATCATGGGTAAACCCAATAGCTATGTGACAGATATCCAGGTGAAGCTGAACGATATCAACCAGGCGCCCAAACTGGCGAAAGAATTCAATAAAGTATTTGAGATCGACGCAGAAGATATTCAAACCGCCAATTCGCAATTTGAAACAGGAACCTCTGTTCGGAATATCATCTCGTATGCAGTAGGCATCACGCTGCTGGTGGTGGCCGGCTTTGGCATTTACAATATCCTGAACATGATGATCTATGAAAAGATGGACTCCATTGCCATACTGAAAGCAACCGGATTTTCCGGAAAGTATGTAAACCGGATCTTTATCATGATTGCATTAGGTATAGGCATTTTTGGCGGACTAACGGGCTTGCTCATGGGCTATTTATTATCCTCGCTGATTGATCAGATCCCTTTCAATACAGCAGCCTTACCAACTGTAACAACCTATCCCATCAATTATAATCCGGTCTATTATTTCATAGGCAGTGCATTTTCACTGATCACTACGTATCTGGCCGGATACTTTCCTGCGAAAAAAGCCAGCAGAGTGGATCCGGTTGTAATCATCAGAGGCAAATAACATGAACTCCGTCATACTAGAAGCAAAACATATTTACAAACAGTTTTACGACCCGGTAAAATTTGATGTACTGAAAGACATCAATTTCCAGGTAAAGGCGGGGGAATTTGTATCGGTAATTGGCAAGTCGGGTTGCGGAAAATCCACCCTGCTTTATATCCTCTCAACTATGGATACCGATTACCAGGGAGAATTGTATGTCGACGGAAAAAAGATGACAGGCCTGAAAGAAAAAGAACTGGCTGCGGTAAGAAATGAAAAAATCGGCTTTGTATTCCAGTTCCATTACCTGCTCAATGAATTCACGGTGCTGGAAAACATTTTACTGCCAGCCAGGAAGCTGGCCAAAAAGCCGGAAGCAGCATTGAAAGACCGGGCACATTTTCTCCTAAAAACCCTTGATATCAGCAAACTGGCCGAAAAGAACCCCCGGCAATTATCAGGAGGTGAAAAACAGCGGGTTGCCATCGCGCGCGCCATGATCAATGAGCCTGCCATCATTATGGGAGATGAGCCCACAGGTAACCTGGACAAGCGCAATAGCGAAATCGTATTCTCCACTTTTCAGCAGCTGGCCCAGGAGTTCAATCAGAGCCTGCTCATCGTAACCCATGACCCGGAATTTGCGGAAAGGACCAACCGGATCATCGAAATGGAGGATGGCAGAATCATACGGCAATAATTTTTTTCCAAAAGCGGTTACATTTTCCAAGGCTGCAACAACCAATATAAAACAGTCCACGCTCCTATATCCTTATAAAGAACCCGGGAGGCTGGCACAGTCAGCCTCTTCTTTCAACCATTGTAAAAGCATGTTGTTAGATTAAAAAGCAGGATCAAGATGCAGATAGCGTATAAATCGGGAGGAAATGAACAGCGAACACCAGATATGGAACTGGTGATCGCCTTACAGCAGGCAGATATCAACCGGCCGGTGAAGGAACTGTATAACAGCTATTTTGAAATGCTGACCGCCTTTTTGAGAACCAAGGGGGCAGCACAGGAGGAAGCGGCAGATATTTTCCAGGAATCCATCCTGGTATTTATAGAGGCGGCAAGGGCAGGTAAATTCAAGGGCGATAGCAGTATCAAATCCTACCTGTTCGGTATAGCCAAAAACCTCTGGCTGGAGGAGATCCGGAGCAGCGAACGCAGGAACAGGCGGCAGCAGGTATTTCACCAGGCTTCCCCTACCATTGAGTCAACCGAAGCCAGGATCTTCAATAAGGAAATGCAGAAAACCTGGCTACAGCTCTTTAATTCAATCGGTTCTGTATGTAAAGCCATCCTGATGGGTTTCTATTATGAAAAACTATCGATGCGCGAGTTATTGGATAAAGTATCCTTTGCAAGTGAGCAGGCTTTACGAAATAAAAAATCCAAATGCATGAAAGCATTGAAAGAAATGCTCTCAAAAAACCCAACCATAATTCAACACCTCAAAAACCTGGATGCCCATGAATCCTGATTTACACATAGATCATTTGCTGGATGAGTATACTGCAGGTACCATTACCCGCGACTGGCTTCAAAAGCAGGTACCCGCATTAAATGAGCAGGAACTGGAGAAGGAAATCCAGCTCCACCGCGCTGCCCAGTCCTTTCTTGAAAGGGCCCCTATCCTTGCGCAGGTAGGAATCTTGCACGAGCAGTTCCTGAATGAAAACAACTCCATTCATGCCGACAAGAAACTGATTTGGATGGGCCGGCTCAAATGGATTGGTATGGCAGCTTCCCTGTTGCTGGCGGTGGGTATCTATTTCTGGCAGTCCGGCAATACGATGAATGCAGACCAGCTCTATGCTGATATGTATCAGCCTTACCAGGCACCGGTTTTCCGGTCACAGGAAAGTGTTGATGACCTGACTGCACTTTACAAAAAAGGCGCTTACCAGGAATTAGTTACTGCCTATGAAGCTACCAAACCAGTTGATAACAGTGCTCATTTTTATGCAGGCCTCAGTTATATGGAGCTGAAAAAATGGACGGCTGCTTCTCTGAGCTTTCAACGCATCCAGGATAATACAGCATCACCTGCTTTTCGCGATGAAGCCCAGTTTTACGGAGCACTCGCCTACCTGAAAGCAGGAGCTACTGACAAAGCTTTGGAATTGTTCAGGGCCATCAAACAGGATCAGCAACACCTGTATTTTGAAAAAGTGCAGGCAGCTCAGCTGGAAGACCTGGAAGCTCTTTTGCGTAAAAAATAAACCAATAGCACAACTGCTCCTGCTCCTCCCAACAGCCACCAGAAAAAGGTCGCCATTGATTTAGCAGGAGAACAATTACCAATATAAACCAGGTGCGCCCAATAATTGGGTTGTTTAAACTGAACCGGTATTTCAGGATCGGATAACAATTGCAATTTGGCTTCCTGCAGGGCCCTTTCTACCGGTAGTCCGGCACTGATGCCTTCCCTGAATTTTCGGATAAGGTAGGCCGTTACCAGGTCCTCCGATTTCCAAAGAGAAGCAATTACTCCATTGGAACCAGCATATAAAAAGGCCCGCGACAAACTCAGCAATCCTTCACCGGAAGCAGCAATGCCGCTGGCCGATTCACAGGCACTCAGGATGACCAGCTCTGTATTTTTGAGTGGTAACGGATAGATCTCAGGCAGAAACAGGGTGTACCCTAAAACTGAATCCGGTTGCTCCGGATAAAACTTGATCCAGGAATCTCCATTGCCTTCCCTGTTGGCTGCAGCATGACTCGCAATATGCAGTATCTTTTTACTGCCTCCCAAGTTCAGAAAAGCTGCTTTGGTAGCTTCCGATTTTACAATTGTCAATTCACTGTCCGACTTTCCCGTTTCACTGGCAGAAAAAGGCAGCACCGCCAACCCGGTTTTTCTGATTAAGGGATCCTCCTCCGCGTAGGGCGCAAAACTCATCCAGGAACTATCCTTCCCATTCGCTATTGCAGGTTTACGCTGTTGATATACCTGGTCAAAGGAAAGATGATAACTGATGGTAAGGTCCTGCAACAAATAGTGGTTAGTCGCCTCCGTTACCGGCAAGGCTTCAAATGGAACCAGGTGCAGAAAGCCATCCGCTAGGATAGTACAGGATTCCAGTTTTTTCAGCTCTCCTTCCAGTGGCTGCATTAATACCTGGTATAAATAATAACCATCCTGGTTTCCCTGGTAACGCACTCCTTCCTGCTGGCTATGCAGGGAACTGATGAAATGTTGTACTTTCTCTCTTAGCCCTACTGTTACCGGTACCCGATCCAATTGTATAGTGCCAGGTCTTATCAAAAAGCGGAATAAAGCAGCATCCGTCTGCAGAAAACTCAGCACAGCCTGCTTGCCTGCTAATCGCTTTTGAAAAACAGAAAGACTATATACCGAATCCTCCAGGCTCCTTTCATTGAAACCTGCATTCAACTCCTGCTGCACACGGGATAATGCAACTTTGGTAGAAATCAGCTCTTGCTCAATCCGCTGCTTTTCATCCGGCTCCGTCAAGGTATTGAGCAGCGAGGAATAATATGCCAGGGTTTGCCTCAATTCAAATTCCCTGGCAAGCAGAGGCGATTGCGCCGGATTGATAGCAGTACGTTCCCTCGCCTGGCGCAACTGGTCATTCAAAACAGAACCTTTGTATGCTTCTTCCAGTTCGAAAAAAGATTCCAGCGCTTCCTGCTCTTTCGTTTGTGCATACCAGTTGTACACAGCTTCAGCTGCTTTCCAGTAAATCGCTTCCCTGCTTCGGTTAAAAAATAATTTCGCCTCATCATTATCGTAGTTGCTGCGGATATAGGAAGCTAGGCGAATGGCTTTCAGTAAAGCAAGAGCACCGGCTTTCAGGTCTTCTGTCGTTTTTGTCTGCTTATGCCGCACCAGGTAAATCCCGCTTTTTTGTTCCTGGATCTCAAACAAAACAAGCGGAGCCAGGTCTTCATTGATTCCGGCGGCTGCTTTTTCGAGGTACTGCAGTGCCTCCGGGTAATTTTGCCTGCTTACCAAAAGCCGGCTTCTGAGCAGCAGGTTAACTGCTTTCTCCCTGGGACTTTCACCCAGCAAACGGTTTAGGCTATCCGCTTTATCAAGTAAACCCCGACTCTGATCAGGTTGGTTCTTGTCCAGGTAAATTCTTGCCATCTCCTGGTACATCCGAACCGTGGCATTGGTGGCATTGGGAACCACCTGTTGAAAATACCTAAGTGCGCTATCCGGTTCATTCTTCTCATAATAGAGATGCCCGATATTTTGAATAACCCGGTTTTTAAGATAGGCATCTTTCAACAGGGGCCGGTAAATCGAAAGTGCTTCTTCATAATTTCCCAATGCCGACTCACAGAAGGCGATATTATTGGAGAACCCATGAAAGGTCTCCCGGTATTCAGGAGCAGCCGGATCCAGCAGCATCCTGGCTTTTTCAAAATAATTAGCTGCCTGCAGGAAATTGGAACTTTGAAAATACAGCGCACCCAGGGAATTATAGAGTACATCCTGGTCGGGGTAATCAGCATGATTCAACGCCAATCGTGCTGCCTGCTCCAGGTAATAACGGGCACTATCAATCGTATAGGTATAGTAAAAATTGGAACCCAGGTGTAAACTGGCCTGGTAAAACAACAGGCTATCAGCACCATAACTGCGGAACCAGTCCATTGCCCGATGATACTCTTTCTGTGCATTGGCATATTCACGCTGCCCCTGGAAGATATTGCCTCGCTTGATGATGGCATCACCGGTTTTTGCATCGCGTGGTGCAGTTGGCAGGAACAACTGAATCGCCTTTTCGTAGGCAGCCAATGCGATACTATCAGTAGTACGGGTAGGATTTTCGGCTGCATAGTTTTTTTCAGCCTCCTTATACCAGTACGCAGGCTCATCTGCCTGCAGATTCGACTGGGAAAATCCCTTCCAGATCAGCAGCAACAACAACAGGACTCCAAATAACTGGAAACGTCTTGACATGTTTCTTCGGAGTCCCGAAACTACAAAATCTCCCGGCTTACCGGCCTACCAGTATAATGATTGGGGGTCTTTTAGGGCGACTCGTAATATCGCGGGCCAGGCGCATCAGGTCTTCACTCCTATTAAATCCGGTAGTGGCCATCAGGGAAGCCTGAATAAAGCGATCCCGATTGCGCATCAGTACATCCCGCGCCTGAGCATCTCTGTTACCCAGTTCAGATCTCAGACTGGCAGGGATATCAGCAGCTGTATTGTAATAATAAAAGCGTACGGTGATAGCCTGCAGGTTTCGGTTACTGGCATCCGTTATACGATAGAAGAATTCAAAATCGCGGGTGGTTCCATTGGTTGGGTTGTTACCCAGGAACCCATCAGCAAAACTGCCTGCCAGGTCGATCACACCATTGTCCACATCTACCTTGCAGCCATCTCCATTAACCCCGGGCAGATCATCATCACCATCATCATCGGTATCTTTTTCATCAAACTCACAATCGTTATCGTCATCATCCGGGTTGGTTGGATCATCATCATCGTCATCGTCATCATCCGCACAAGGCAAAACAGCCGTAGGGTCTGCATTGTAAATAGGCGTTGCAAATAAGAGGCCGGCTGTAGACAGATTGTAAATACTATCCCGGTAATCAATACCCGAAACTACCAGTTTGGCGCTATCAAGCACGGTTTCCTGGTCGTCGCTGATATAGAATATTTTATAACGGATACCACCTTCACTTTCAGTGATATTAATACGACCGGTTAAACTGTCGATATCCAATCCCAATGGAATGGCTTTAAAATAGCCGGCTTCCGCAGGCCTGGTAACAGGATCGGTGGACAGTGCCGTACCGGGCACTTTGAAATACAAGGAATCACTGTAAGTGAGCCTGATTTTGGGCAGCGGATCATCTGCTCTGTTACAAGCCAGTCCGCATGCCACCAACAATAAAATGAATAGTATTCGATGCATAATCTTGGGTCCCTCAGCTTCGTTGCCGCAAAGTTGATAAATGTAACCAATATCTTTGCCAAATGCGAATTGACATCATATCGGTAGTGCCGGAATTGCTGGAAAGTCCGTTGAATCACTCTATCATGAAAAGGGCCCAAACCAAGGGCATCCTGGAAGTGAAAGTGCATCACCTGCGCCAGTGGGCAGTGAATGAATACGGACAAGTGGATGATTATCAATACGGTGGAGGAGCCGGAATGGTGATGATGTGCGAGCCCCTGGCCAAAGCAATTGAACAATTAAAAGCCGAACGCCCCTATGAACAGGTAATCTACATGACCCCGGATGGTGAACGATTTTCTCAAAAAATCGCCAATCGCCTTTCCCTGATGGGCAACCTAATAATCATATGCGGACATTATAAAGGTATCGACCAGCGTATCCGGGATCATTTTGTAACCATGGAAATTTCCATCGGCGATTATGTACTCAGTGGTGGAGAGCTTGCAGCAGCAGTAGTGGTAGATGCTGTTGGAAGATTGCTTCCCGGGGTGCTGAACGATGAAACCTCCGCCCTCACAGATTCCTTCCAGGATAACCTGCTGGCCTCTCCTGTATATACAAGACCCGCAGATTTCAGGGGCTGGAAAGTGCCCGAAATCCTGCTCAGCGGTGATCTGAAAAAAGTAGATGAATGGAGGTATGAACAGGCTGTCCAACGAACCGAACAAAAAAGGCCCGATTTGCTGGACAGCTGAGTTAGAGTTTAGCAGCCAGAATAGCCGGATATTTTTTATGCGTATGCAATACCAGTTCTCCAAATAAGGTATTCGCCCAGGCAAACCACCTACGTGTGAATTTGGTGGGATCATCTTTATGGAAAGCTTCATGCATAAAACCGGTATCCGCATGCGTAGCTTTCAACATCTGCAGACATTTTTTCACTTCAGCCGGATCATTGGAAGTGATTCCGCGCATGATGATACTCATCGGCCATATGGTATAATTCCCACCATGCGGACCGCCAATTCCTTCTGCCGCCTTGCCTTTGAAGAAGAAGGGATTCTCGGTTGATAAGATATACCTGCGGGTAGCTGCATACACCGGATCACCCGACTTCACTGCACCCAGGTAAGGAAGCGATAAGAGACTCGGCACATTGGCATCATCCATCAAATGAAAACTTCCATATCCATTCACTTCAAATGCATAAACTTTTCCAAATTTCGCGTGACTCACCACCGCATATTGCTGTAAGGCTTTCTCTACTTCAGCAGCAAGCGCCGTGCATTCTGCTGCCAGCGCTGCATTCAGCTTTAAGGTGTTCAGGATCTCAGCCGCCTGCTTCAAACTGATCACTGCAAAGAAATTGGAAGGGATCAGGAACTGAAATAAAGTAGCATCATCACTGGGACGAAACGTAGAGCAGATCAGTCCGACTGGTTTTACCGGGTATCCATAACCGCTGAGTGGCACCCCATCCGTAGCCCAGGAAGTAGTACGCTGGAAGGTATACGGGCCATCCCCATTTTTACGCTGCTGCTCTTTAAACGTTTTCACAGTGAGGCGAATAATATTCACCCATTCCGCATCCAGCACGGAAGTATCACCTGAAAGTTTCCAATAATGATAAGCTAGCCGGATGGGATAACAAAGGCTGTCGATCTCCCACTTACGTTCATGAATACCCGGTTTCATGGCTGTGATATCAGATTTCCACTCACTCTCCTTGGTTACATCCTTATAAAAAGCATTCGCATACGGATCAAGTTGAATGCAATGTTTCTGTCGGTTGATCACACCTGCGATCAGGGTCTGCAGTTTTTTATCTTCTTTGATTAAAGGCAGATAAGGCCACACCTGCGCAGTGCTATCGCGCAGCCACATGGCATCAATATCACCGGTGATCACATAAGTATCAGGTTTGCCATTTATGATTTCCAACTCAACGGTAGTGTCCAACGTATTAGGGAAACAGTTTTCAAATAACCAGGCCAGTTCCGGATCTGCTATTTGCTTCTTCACGCGCTGGATCGTTGCTTCTACTGCCTCGCTGCTAAACTTACGTTCGGCCAGGGGTGGCCGTTTGCTTTCAAACCCATTGCTGCCAATCGCCCAGGAGGTGGAGGGCAAGAGGGCCCATCCTGCTGCTGCTACCGCACTCTGTTGTATAAATTTTCTTCTGCTTGCCATGTTTGTTAGTTTGAAGAATAAGAATAAGGGAAGGTCTTTTTATCTGTTCCTCTTTTTTTATCCGGAGTTGCCTGCATGCTGAACTGCAGTGATCCACCTTTCATCAGGTCTCCGTGTTTCAGGTAGGTATTTGGATTGATGATTCCATTCCATTTGATTTCGCGAACATATTTGTTGGAAGCGGAATTGGCAGGAGCCTGTATCGTTAACTGCTTTCCATTTTCCAATTGGAGGGTCATCTTTTTAAATAAGGGAGTTCCCAACACATACTGATCGGTACCCGGACAAACAGGATAAAATCCCATCGCGGAGAAAACATACCAGGCGGAAGTCTGACCATTGTCTTCATCACCGCAATAACCATCCGGAGTTGGTTTGTACATGCGGTTCATTACTTCGCGCACCCAATACTGTGTTTTCCAGGGCTGACCGGCATAATTGTAGAGATAAGGCATGTGCTGGATGGGCTGGTTGCCATGTGCATACTGTCCCATATTCATTATCTGCATTTCGCGGATTTCATGAATCGGAAATCCATAATAGCTGTCATCAAACAGGGGTGGCATCACAAATACGGAGTCGAGCATGTTGACAAAGGTATTGGCGCCTCCCATGAGGTTGATGAGTCCCTGTATATCATGAAACACACTCCAGCTATAATGCCAGCTATTTCCTTCAGTGAACGCATCGCCCCATTTTAAGGGATTGAATGGCGCCTGGAATTTGCCATCCTTGTTTTTACCGCGCATCAGTTTGGTTTCAGGATCAAAAAGATTGCGATAATTCAGCATACGCTTTTCATACAAGGCGATTTCTTCTTTCGGACGGTTCAATGCTTTTGCCAGTTGCCAGATAGTAAAATCATCGTAAGCATATTCCAGCGTGCGGGCTGCATTCTCATTGATCTTTACATCATAGGGAACATAACCGAGTTCATTGTAATAGCTTACTCCCTTTCTGCCCACTGCATCCAACGGACCTTCATTATTCGCACCATGCAAAAGTGCTTCGTACAATTTATTGATATCGTATCCGCGAAGTCCTTTCATGTAGGCATCGGAAACAACAGAAGCAGAGTTATTGCCCACCATTACATTTCTGAAACCCGGACTGCTCCACTCAGGCAGGAAACCACCTTCTTTGAAATCGTTGATGAGTCCCTCCTGCATTTCCTTATTGATAGAAGGATAGAGCAAATTCAGCAAGGGATAGAGTGCGCGGAACGTATCCCAGAAACCAGTACCGGCATACATGTAGCCGGGCAACACTTCTCCATTATACGGACTATAATGCACGATCTTATTGTTCGCATCGTATTCATAATGTTTCTGCGGGAAACAAACCGTGCGATAGAGGCAGGAATAAAAGGTGCGCAGTTGTTCATCGGTACCACCTTCAACTTTCACTTTACCAAGTGTTTCATTCCAGATTTTGCGGGATGCCTGGCGCGTTTGATCAAAGGATTCCTTTCCAACTTCACGCTGCAGGTTGAGCAGGGCCTGCTCCTCACTGATGAAAGAAGACGCTACTTTCAGATTGATTTTTTGTCCCTTTAAGGTTTTAAAACCAACCACTGCGCCGGCATGATCGGCTTTCATCTCCAACTGATTTTTCACCAGTACCGAATCGTGCCAGGTATAAGCTAACGTGAAGGGTTGATCGAACTCGAGTACAAAGTAGTTCTTGAAATTAGCGGGCACTCCCCCGCTATTTTTGGTTGTATAACCGATGATTCTTTTTTCGTTGGGGAGAATTTTCACGTAGGAGCCTTTATCAAACGCATCAATCACGAGGAAAGAGCTATCTGATTTGGGAAACGTGAACCGAAACTGTGCAGCTCTTTCGGTGGCAGTGATTTCGGTCGTCACATCATAATCAGCCAGGTAAACGCTGTAATAATCAGGAGATACGGTTTCTGCTTTATGCGAGAACCAGCTGGCTCTTTTATTCTGATCAAAGACCAGTGATCCGGTAACCGGCATGATGGCAAACTGACCATAGTCGTTCATCCAGGGAGAAGGCTGATGGGTTTGTTTGAAGCCACGAATTTTATCAGCGGTGTACACATAGGCCCATCCATCGCCCATTTTCCCGGTTTGAGGGGTCCAGAAATTCATGCCCCAGGGGCGTGAGATAGCGGGATAGGTATTCCCATTGGAGAGGCTAAACAGCGATTGGGTGCCCATCAACGGGTTCACATACTCTACAGGTTGAAGGGGCTGGGCAGTGGCAATCGATGCAAACAGGCACATCGAAAGGGCAAAATACCATTTCAGTTGTTTCATGTTGGTTCTTTCTAAAAAGTGCTAAAAATATTCAATTGTAACCAAACGCCTTCGTTGAAATGCGTTATAAAATATTCAAAGCTCGTCACAATTCGTATGCGATTTCTCCTTAATTTGTTCGTAAAAAACAATCTATGCGCTGGCAAGGAAGACGCGAAAGCGGAAATGTAGAAGATCGTCGCGGCATGGCCGGACCGGTAGCCATTGGAGGTGGAATCCTGGGCATCATTGCTCTGCTTTTCAACTTGTTTTTGGGTGGCGATGTGGATGTTTCACAATTGCAGGCACCGGGGGGCAGCAGTGCACCGATGAGTGCAGAGGCCAAGGCGCGGGAGGATGAGCTGGCCGGATTTGTAAAAGTGGTGCTGGCAGAAACCGAGGATGTGTGGAATAAAGTGTTTGCTGAAAATGGATCACAGTACCGGGAGCCGACCCTGGTGCTCTTTAGTGGTGCCGTACAA
This sequence comes from Flavihumibacter fluminis, assembly GCF_021491375.1. GTDB lineage: Bacteria > Bacteroidota > Bacteroidia > Chitinophagales > Chitinophagaceae > Flavihumibacter > Flavihumibacter fluminis. The sequence continues at coordinate 7,717 of NZ_JAKEVY010000002.1, read as the reverse complement.
TCGGCCTGCGGATCTGCGAGTGCGGCGAGTGGACCATTTTATTGTCCGGGTGATCAGAAATTATACATTGATCTCTCCTTTTACGATGAACTCTCCCAGCGTTTTGGGGCGCCAGGTGATTTTGCGATGGCCTATGTGGTATCGCATGAAGTGGGGCATCATATCCAGACCTTATTGGGCACTACACAGAAGCTGGCGCAAATTCGTCAGCAGGTGAGCCAGGAGGAGTACAACAAGTATTCGGTGATGCTGGAATTGCAGGCTGATTTTTTGGCGGGGGTATGGGCGCATCATACAGCTAATAAGAATCTGCTGGATGCCGATGATATTGAGGAAGCCATACGCGCTGCGAATGCAATTGGAGACGACCGGTTACAGAAACAGGCCCAGGGTTATATCGTTCCCGAGTCTTTTACACATGGCACATCGGAGCAACGCATGTATTGGTTTAAGAGAGGATATGAGTCGGGGGATATCAGGCAGGGGGATACATTCAACGATGCTCGTTTGAAGTGAAAGGTGAAAAGTGAAAGGTGAAAAGTGAAAGGTGAAAAATTGTGAAAGGTGAGAAAGTGAAAGAAGGGTCTCTCCTTTCACTTCTCACCTTTCACGTTTCACGATCTTTCACTTTTCACCTTTCACCTTTCACCTTTCACAGCTTTATATAGCTCCAGCCCGCCTCCTGTTTCAAAATTATTTCACCTACTCCCATTTTTACAAACCCTGCTTCGGGTAGGAGTTGATCTTTGGAAACCTTGCGTTCTCGGAGGGTGTTTTCGCACACTACGAAGTCAATACCCATTTTTTTGAATTGTGCGATCTTATCGGCCTGGGTAGTTTTATCCTTCATCATAAACTGCACACCCGGACCGTGCACCACCACTTCCACTTTCACCGAATCACCCCAACCTGCTTTGAGGTTTTTGAGGTTGTTCATAAGTCCCTTCCAGATGAGGGTATCACTGGTATTTAGTTGCATCACCAGCTTATGCTTCGGCTCTCCTGTTTGTGCTATGGCACTAGTAAAAACTGATAGCAGCAGGAATGCCAGTATAGTGAGTTGTTTCATACTTAGTTATTCTTTCAGTGATTATTCTTTCAGTGTTTGGTCTTCCAGTGTTTGGTCTTCCAGTGTTTGGTCTTCCAGTGGTTCGTCTTCCGGTGGTTCGCCTTCCATGCGTCTCACGTCTCACATCTGACGTCTCACTTTTCACTTCTCACGTCTGACTTCTCACTTTTCTTCAGCATACTAAACAACAACCCTCCCATCACTGCAAAATAAACCGTGCTGTTCACTGGTTTGGAAGTGATGGCACAGGTGCCGGTCACACACCCGATAAAATGATAGTAGAGATATCCTGCGATTCCTCCGAGGAGAACTCCCAATAACATCAGCTTGTTTCTTTGAATAAAAGATTTGATCATAGCGACTGAATTTAGCCAAAGTTCAGGAATTGGGAGTCGCGGTTGCGTGATAAATGTTACCCAAGGGCCACATCCAGCACCATCATCACCACAAAGCCACCGATAAACCCAAGAACTGCTACATCAGTGAATTTATCGCGCTGGGTTTCAGGGATCACTTCTTCTACTACCACATAGATCATGGCGCCGGCTGCAAAAGCCAGGGCGAAGGGCAAAACGGGTTGCATATAAATCACAGCAACAGCACCCAGGACACCGGCAACCGGTTCAACGATTGCGGAGAGCTGGCCATACCAGAAACTCTTGGCCCTGCTCACTCCATGTCTGCGCAGGGGCATTGCAACCGCCATGCCTTCCGGGAAGTTCTGCAAACCGATACCAAAAGCCAGGGCGATGGCAGCAGGAATCAGGTGTTCTCCAACTCCTATGGAAGCCGCCCCAAAAAGCACACCAACAGCAAGTCCCTCTGGGATATTGTGTAGGGTGATGGCCAATAACAGCAGGGTGGTTTTATGCCATTTGGTTTTCATCCCCTCTGATTCATCCTCTCCAAAATTGATATGGAGGTGGGGCATGAATTTATCGAGCGAAAAGATAAAGAGGGCTCCTGCCAGGAAGCCAACTGCAGCGGGCATCCAGGGAAAATCGGGGTAGAGCTTCTCTGAATATTCAATGCTGGGGGCCAGGAGGGACCAAAAGCTGGCAGCCACCATCACCCCGCCCGTAAAGCCGAGCATGGCATCAAATACACTGCGTTTGATCGTTTTGAAAAAGAATACCAGGGAGGCGCCGGCGGCAGTCACCAGCCAGGTAAAAGTAGTTGCTATAAGGGCCGCCCATACAGGCCCGATTTCGGTTAGGAATTGTTCTAGTTGCTTCATGGCGTATAAAAATAATAGAAATCATCCAGAATAATTAGATGAGCCTAAATTTATTTTTAGCCTTAACCATTCTCACCGCTCCGTCGCCCCCAAACGGTGTGAATTCAGCCCAGAGTTTCCCGTTTCCTGTTTCCTTTCTTCCCTTCTCCTGCCTCCAGCTTCCCGCCTCCCGTCTCCTGTTTCCCGTCTCCATTCTTCCATTCTCACGTCTCACATCTGACGTCTCACCTCCTCCCCGGCTTATAGCTCCTTTCAGCGTTCCTTTCCACATCTTCCTTATAGAACAACACTTCCCGGAACTGGCCCTTGCTGTAAGCTTCCACCTGGTCGCTGAAGTGCGGGGAGGCCGGATCACCACTTTGACCACCTGCAAGCAGGGCTTTGGCGCGCACTTTCTCACCAAACTCTACCGCACAGATAAAACTGTTGCCATGAACCCCATAGCGCTTCCGGGTGCCTGGGAAAACCCGGCTGTTATAAGATGGCAACATTCCCCAGGTTCCGGAAGCAAAGGCAACCGGGAAACTGGTTTTGCTATCATCAAACTGTAAATCGATCGCCGGCGAAATGCGCTGGAAGCGATTGATATTCCCCCAGGCGAGCTGCCATTTGCCGTATCGCTGCTGAAGATCCTGTAGGGTCAGGTAAAGCGCCTGCAGCATCTCACGCTGAGGAGTACCCGAAATATAGGCACGGGTCTTTTGTACCAGGTCCAGGGGTTTGCCATCCTGAGGACCTGCACGCATGATGGCAGGCAGCAATCGCTGTCCCCATTCCACGGCCATTGTAGTAGCAATAGATGCAGTATCCACCTGGTAATTCCAGTTGCGCAGCACAGCGATTGGTCCGGCCAGCCAGGCATATAAGGTATCAGCAGGTTTCAGTTGTGCATCAAATGCCTTCACCAATTCCGGGATCAATTCCTCAAATGCAGCGAGACGGGGATCATAACCTGCTTTGATGAGTGCATCCATATCAAGTTTGTCAAGATTGGAAAGCACCCTAACGGCATTGACTCCACGAAAATTATCACCATCAGGGGCCATATAGGCAGGGAAGCGTGTTGGATCCGGACTATTGCTACCCGCAATCTGGAAAGCAGTGCTATTGCAGTGTTGCAGCCAGCCATTCGAAGGATTCACCATGTGCACGGTTTCATTGATGGAATGATATCCTTTCCATTCGGTTGCTTTTGTTGTGCCATCAACAGGTTTTGTCCAGTCGATAGCAGGATCTCTTTTCGGAATCCGGTTCCCATGCCAGTAGGCGATATTCCCTTCCCGATCAGCATATACCGTACTGTTGGAGAGATTTCCTTTCAGATCCAGTGTTTTGGTAAAATCTTTCAGTCCCTTCACCTTGGTACGTTGCCAGCATTGAATCACTCCTTCAAGCAGGCGGTTATCCGCTTTCATACTGAGGAGCTGATTGTTGCGCTTCGCCATAATAGGACCATGGTGCGTGAAGTAGGCCGTGATAATTTTCTCTGCTGATCCCGCAGCTGTTTTATAGCGAATGGTAATCGGTTTGGTTTTGACAGGACGAAGTTTTCCTTCATAGCGATATGCATATCCATACGGACGCTTTTCCACTTGTTCAATATAGGAATCTGCGGCATCCACATAACAGGAAGTATGCATCCAGCCTGCGTATTCATTAAAGCCCTGGTAGATGAAAAACTGTCCCCATGTAACCGCCCCATAAGCATTCAAGCCTTCTTCGGAAACCATATGCACTTCGGGACGGAAATAAAAACTCACATGCGGATTGATATAGAGCATTGCTTTGCCACTGGCGGATTTGGCAGGCGCAATAGCAAATCCATTCGAGCCGGTGGGAAGGGGTTCTTCGAATGGTTCGAAGGTTTGATTAACTGTTATATCGCGATGGGGTTCCGAATTTGCAGCAACTAACGGAGATGCATCACCGTAAAAACTGGCCAGCTCTTTCAGCGTGATATCAGCCGTAGTAATCGCACCAATACTGCCATCTGTCCACAGCATGGGGAACCAGGGTTCAAAGCGGGTTAGCAGGGCCGGTTTTACCTGGGGGTTTTTATAGAGATAATAGTTGATCCCATCCGCAAACGCGACACAGAGTTTTTTCAACCAGGCCGGTGCTTTCGCATAATCACGTTGCGCTGCTTCGGCATCAATCACCAGCCGGATTAACAGATCATCATAGAGTTTGCTCTCTCCCTGCACCTCTGCCAATCGCCCAAGCTTTTCAATATAATTCATTTCCACCCGTGCAAAATCATCTTCGCATTGGGCGTAGAGCAATCCAAATACAGCATCGGCATCCGACTTTCCATAGATATGCGGAATGCCCATCTTATCGCGGATGATAGTGGTGTTATCAGCCTGTTTTTCCCATCGGGACAATTCACTGCTGGTTGGCTGCTGTGCCAGTAAGCCGAAAGGCAGGCAGAGCAGAATAAAAAGTACGTTTCGCATGTATGTGTATGTTATAAAGTAACCAGGGCGGCTGCGCCAATGATACCGGCATCCATCTCCTGCACAGTTTCAATCACCAGGCTTTCCCTGGCCTGGCGGTAGGCAAAATCGCCCACCTGTTGCAGAGTGGCTTCCCGGAACAAGGGCCAGGCAGCGCTTACAGAGCCTCCCAAAATAATATAATTTATATCCAGTGCGTAGAGCAGGGTTTTGACAGCATTGCCAAAATGAAAACCAAGTTCGGCATACATATCCAGTGAACGCTGATCCCCCTGCATAGCTTTCTGATAAACCTCCAGGCCGTTTAGTCCGTATACGTTTTCAAAAAACCGGCCGCTGGCATAGTATTCAATATTCTGATCGCGGTATTCAATCAGTCCGAATTCTCCTGCACCACCGTGCAGTCCGGATATCAGTTTGCCTTCCCAAATAATGCCGGTGCCCATCCCGGTACCAATGGTAACACCTAATAAAGAGGTCCGCTCCCGGAGTGTACGCAGGGTAAAGGCCGCGGCAGCAAAACAGTTGGCATCATTGTTCAGAGCTACTGGTTTTCCGAGTTCTTTTTCAAGCAGGCCTTTGAGATCGAGTTCTGTCCAGGCCGGAATATTCATCACATCATAAACAACACCTGTAACAGGATTCACCAATCCGGGAATTCCAATACCGATACCTGATATATCGTCCAGGCCTAACCGAAGAATCAAACCTTTCACTTGATCCACTACTTCATCTGCGCTGCCATTTGCCAGCACCTTCTCTTCGATCTTTTGAAGCAGGCGGCCATTTTCCACGATGCCGGCTTTCATGCCGGTACCACCAATATCGATTCCAATTTGTCGGTTGCGCATGGGGTTATTTTTTCCATTCACTGGCTGCGGCTTCATCGAGGTAGAGGTACACATTGGGATGGTTCTTCAACCAGGTAACCGGCAATGCGGGGGTGGGTTCGGATTCCATCAGCTGTTTGATGATAGCAGCTTTATGCGTACCCGAAACGATCAGAAAAATATGCTTGGCGGAAAGAATGGAGGCGATGCCAAGCGTGAGTCCGCCCGTGATGATTGTTTCTGTAGAAAAATACTTCTGCGCAGTTTTGATGGTGGAAGTATCCAGTTCAGCAATATGTGCGGTTAAGGTTGGATTACGCTGCGGTTCATTCATCCCGATATGTCCATTGGAGCCCAGGCCGATCACTGCGATATCAATACCATCGTGGTCGGCTATAAACTGATCAACGCGCTGGCATTCTTCTTCGAGCGAAGCAGCTCTGCCATCGAAAAAGCAGATCCTACTGGCCTCCACATTCAGCGGCAGAAACAATTGCTGGTGAAGATGCCATTGGCAGGAACCTTCATCCGAAGCATTCATGCCCTGCCATTCATCAAGTCCGACAAAGTTCCAGGAGTCTGTTTCAGTGCCATTTTTTTGAACAATGATTTCGCGGTACAATCCGGCCGGACTATCACCCGAAGCCACGCAGAGCAGGGGTGTTTGCTTCTTGCGCGCCAGGGTTAATAAGTGTTTGGCAGCGGCGGTGGAAAGTGTATTGTAATCCTTTTCAAGGAAGATATCCATAATGCAGGTAGTTGAACAGGTTGAGGTACTAAGTTAATGCGAATGAGGGGATAAAAAACAAATTCAATTAGGGCGTTTTCACGGTGGATTAAAATAAAGCAGCTCATTAGTTTTATTAAAATGAACTAATGAAACCAATATTTGATTCAACATTACATGAAATTCTAAATGAGCGACTTGACAAACTAGAAAAACACTTACATGCTGATGTAATATTTTACTATGGACCAATTGCAGATTCATTAGAAAAGCCATTTAGAGATTTCATCGAAGACTTAAAGTCAGACGAAATAAAAAATGACACACTTTGCATCATGTTAAATACGCCAGGTGGAAGTGCAGAAACTGTTGAAAAATTAGTAAAAATCACAAGGCATCACTATAAGGAGGTTTTCTTTATTATTCCAGATTCAGCATATTCTGCGGGGACCATATTTTGTATGTCGGGAGATAAAATATTCATGGATTATTCATCCTCATTAGGACCAATAGACCCCCAGGTGTTTAACGGAACAACCTGGGTACCAGCCTTAGGCTATCTTGATAAAGTTGAAGAGCTTATTGAAAAATCCATAAATAACAGACTATCGCAGGCGGAGTTAGTTATGTTAACGCAGCAAGACCTTGCTATGTTAAGGCGACATGAACAAGCAAGAGACCTCACTGTAGCCTTACTAAAAGAATGGCTTGTAAAATACAAATTCAAAAACTGGAATTTCCACCGGACCAACCCCTTAAAAAAAGGACAACCAGTAACCCAGGATGAAAAAGAAAAACGAGCTACAGAAATAGCCAGAGATTTAGGTAATAACAAGATCTGGCATTCTCATGGACGGTCAATAGGTCTATTTGCCTTAAAAAACATTTTAAAGCTGGAAATTGAAGATTACTCTAACGACTTGATCCTTAAACCATTAATAAGACAGTACAATGATTTGATTTGCCAATACATCTTACGAAGTGGCTCTGAGGTCTTTCTTCATTCTCGTAAATTTATTTAATTTCATCTGATGGAATTATTAATTCAAAAGCTTTCTGAAGTTAAGTCCAAAGAGTTATCAAAACCTACTGAAAAAAACAGATTCAACGATTTTGAAGCCCTGTTGGAAGACCTTCGAAATACAGGTGTGATAAAGAAGCCATCCTATAATCTGCCTTTGGTTGATACCATTGGTAAGACATATTATTCAGCCATTAACAGAAGAACGAACAACTCTCACCAGGGGTAAGCTCATTTCTTCCCCGCTAACGTAAGCATTCAGCCAACCACGTCTATGCCTCGGTTTTAACGTCCAATAATTTTGCTGGCAAACGAATCGTATGCGATCAAACATCCATCAAAATATGTTTGCCCTCCTTGAGAAAAAACATCCGGAG
>NZ_JAKEVY010000028.1 GCF_021491375.1 Flavihumibacter fluminis | reverse complement strand
CCAAAGGCGACTCGGTCTTCGCCGGTACGCTCAATCAAAACGGCAGCATAGCCATCCGCGTGGAGAAATCCAGCCAACAAACCTTGCTTTCCAACATCATCCGGCGGGTGAAACTGGCACAGGGATCCAAAGCCCCCGTGCAGCAGCTGGTCGACAAGATCGCGGCGGTCTTTGTGCCCACGGTATTGGCGATCGGCGTGGTCACCTTACTAATTTGGGGCCTAAGCGGGATCGAGGAAGCTTGGCTGAGGGGCATGCTGGCCTTTGTCACCGTGCTCGTAATCGCCT
>NZ_JAKEVY010000027.1 GCF_021491375.1 Flavihumibacter fluminis | reverse complement strand
CAGGCTGTGGTTCTGGAAGACCACGGCACGTTCCGGGCCGGGGCCGGCGATTTCGCGGCCGTCGCAGAGCAGCACGCCGGTCGTTGGTTTGGTCAGGCCGGCGATCAGGTTGAGCAGCGTCGATTTGCCGCAGCCGGAGTGGCCGATTAGCGCGATGAACTCGCCCTGCTTGATGGTCAGGTCGATGTCGCGCAGGGCGACGAACTTGCCTTTCTTGGTGTCGAAGGTCTGGCCCACCGCTTCGATCTGTACGAATTTTTCCATGATGTGCGCTCCTTACGACGATTCT
>NZ_JAKEVY010000026.1 GCF_021491375.1 Flavihumibacter fluminis | reverse complement strand
GTTGCGAGGGGCAAACAGCCCGAACCCGAGAAAGATCAGCGCAAACCATGCGACAACCACGACCAGCAGCGGCGTCGAGACCGAGCTGTGCTCTTGCAACAACAGCAGAGAACGGTTGGCCCTCCAATCCTGCATAAGCGTCAATGCCAGCGACCGCAATTCGCGCTGCGCCTCGCTCCGCGGCACCAGCGCTCGGATCGCGACCTCGACGTCATCCGCCTTGGTCTCCATCGCCGAGGTGCGGAGTTGCATGAGGCGGGATTTCTCGCCGGAAGTAAGCGCATCGGCGAT
>NZ_JAKEVY010000025.1 GCF_021491375.1 Flavihumibacter fluminis | reverse complement strand
TGAGGCAGCATATTGCGTCAAGAATGCGGATTCGTCACAAGTTTGTGCGTGCCTGCCTTCAATAGACTCTGATGAAGCTCGGATAACGTATGAGAAGAATGGTGCGGTTATTTTACAATGGAATGCCAGCATCTATCCCCCGGCTGTGGCTTCAGCCTTGCGAGTTGATCGTGCTGATCTGAACAGTGATGGAAAAGAAGAATTAGTGATTGCCACGATGCTCAGCACAAGCAATGGAATGGGGATTGAATATTGGGAAGTCCGTATATTATTTAAAGATCAAATATCAAA
>NZ_JAKEVY010000024.1 GCF_021491375.1 Flavihumibacter fluminis | reverse complement strand
GTAGGGGAATTTCCCTTCCCTTTCAGATTCGGGCAATTCAAGGAAATCCGCCAAAACGATCATGTTTTCATTCCATGTATCCCGCGGGGCTTTTCTGAAGTGCTTCCTAAACCTGGCCTCCGTCAATGCGAAATCCGCAAAAGTCATCGCTACTTCCATGGTTTTTTGCCTGCCGTTTTCCAGGTACTTCAATTCGTAGGTCGGCCAGATTTTGTCCATCGCCGGATTGCCGGAAAGGTCAAAGGCCTCTTGGGGAGTGACACCTTTGTCTGGATTGTAGCGGAAAATTGG
>NZ_JAKEVY010000023.1 GCF_021491375.1 Flavihumibacter fluminis | reverse complement strand
GTGGAGTACCATACCACCGATAAGCTGTACGTCGTAGTGGACCATGTCCCATACCACTTCATTGCCGGCGGCGATCCACTTGTTGTGCCAAATGGCATCTTCTCCCTGGATCTCGATATTTGGTTTTTTGGCAGCGAGTTCGCGGTCACGCAAGGTTGCCTTGACCACCAATTTGCCGTTTTCCTTGAACCTCCTTGCCGTTTCCTTGACAATGGCAAAGGCATCCACCATCACTTTGTCAAGTGCGAGTTCCAAAGCCTCGTCTCTGGATTTTTCCGTTTTGTCTATTTC
>NZ_JAKEVY010000022.1 GCF_021491375.1 Flavihumibacter fluminis | reverse complement strand
GGATGCGCCGATTTTTGAGATGAACCCGGATTTCGTACCCGAAGACGGTACTGGCTTGAATCCCTTGCTTCAGAATATCTGGATGGTCATTCACCCGCCGACGCTTTTCCTGGGATACGCGTCCACCTTGGTGCCTTTTGCCTTTCTGATGGGCGGGTTGGCGACCAAAAAATACACTGAATGGGTGCGGCCTGCTTTGCCGTGGGCACAGTTCTCGGCCATGATTTTGGGCATGGGCATCATCATGGGTGCTTATTGGGCTTATGTGACGCTGAACTTTGGCGGGTATTGG
>NZ_JAKEVY010000021.1 GCF_021491375.1 Flavihumibacter fluminis | reverse complement strand
CAAAGCGAGGGTGGCCGTTATCGCAATTTCTAATGCCGATGCCACAAAACGGATAGTGTCGGCAATCAGGCATTTGACTGGAAACCCCTATATCATTGTGCGTACCCGATATGTGAATGAGATTGAAGAAAACCTAAAACTGGGTGCAGATGAGGTGATTCCCGAGGAATTTGAAACTTCGATTGAAATCTTCACAAGAGTCTTGGGCAAATACCTTATCCCCCGGCATCACGTAGAGGATTTTACCGAGGAAGTCCGCTCGCACAATTATGCCATGTTCCGCAAAGTTCCC
>NZ_JAKEVY010000020.1 GCF_021491375.1 Flavihumibacter fluminis | reverse complement strand
CGCGAGTAAAGTTTTTTGCATCCCCTGCTTTTTTTGTATGCAAGACGACCACTTCATCAAACACCGATTCCAATTTTGCTATCGCTAATTGCTCAAATTCCTTTGCTTGTTCACCGCCTGAACTGGGGTTTACCACTAATAAAACTTTTTTCATCACTTTCTTTCCCTTCTCATTGATTTCTTTAATATAACGATAGCATAAAGAAAAAAATTAGGCTGTGATGAAGTACTGTTCATGAAACATTCATTTATTTTTTGACAAAATAAAACAGCCATACTATGAAACTGAGAAAAATTAAAAC
>NZ_JAKEVY010000001.1:1195000-1377659 GCF_021491375.1 Flavihumibacter fluminis | reverse complement strand
CTCCGGATGTTTTTTCTCAAGGAGGGCAAACATATTTTGATGGATGTTTGATCGCATACGATTCGTTTGCCAGCAAAATTATTGGACGTTAAAACCGAGGCATAGACGTGGTTGGCTGAATGCTTACTATTGGTGAAAGGTGTTCCCGACCGTACGCTGATTCTGATCCACCGTGCCAACCATGCAGCCAAAGAACTCAAAGGTTGTATAGCCCCGGTAACAGAACTAACGGCCCCGGGTAAGGGAAAAGGATCCGCCCGTGCATTCAAGGTTTTGATGCGCCTCGTTTTTAAATCCATATCCGATGAAGAACCTATATGGCTGCAGATTAGCAAACTGCCGGCCAATTCATCACCCGTAAAATTCAATACACTATGAAACAGCACGAAATAGACAGGCTCTCTATTATAGGTCGCGCCAATGCCGAAACGCCCAGTTTCTTTTTGAAGCTGCGCAACATTGGTTTGGTACTGGCTTCAGTCAGTGCCGCCATTTTGGCTGCGCCGATCACGCTGCCCGCAATCGTCAGCACCATCGCCGGTTATATCGGTGTAGCAGGTGCCGTTGCCAGCGCAGTTAGTCAGGTTACGGTTAAAGGTTAACCGTTAGTTTGGATGTGCGAATGCCCGGCCAATTGGCCGGGCATTTTTTGTGGCGTGAAAATTGGATAGGCTGTAATGCAACATTGGTAAGCGTTTCAGCGTTTAATGTTTTAAATAGTTTCTTCAAACAGATTTTTCGTTGATTGTTTTTCTTCTCATCTAAAAAACTTAGTATAAACGAAGTTTGTGTATTTAGTTGCTCTAATTGCATTAATCTATTCTGTTATATTTCACCTGTTTGTACCTAGCAAACGCCTGTTGGTGTAATAATTGAATTCCCTTCTTGTGATCATTTTCTATTCCAGTGTAAAACGAATATTGAAAATCAATTTGTTCTAAAGCTGATTTTTAGATACTAAATTCTTTAGAAAAAAATACCGTGTTTTCACGGGTTTTTCGTTCTAAACTTTTTCTCTAGTTTCAAATTGTTAAAAGAATTAGAAAAATCCCATTACCCTTTGAATATATACTTCTGGTGATTCTTAAAACATATTTCAAATCGTAATTAGTATCGCATATATGCAGACTTTGAATATCCTGGTTAAGCACTTTTTTGTTTTTGTTTTCCTGAACCTTTCATTTATTGGATTTAGCCAGAACCTGAAACAGAAAACCTTTTTGATTAATTCAAATACAATTTCTCCTGAAGCGGCAAGTATTCAAAAGTTTGGGAATATACCTGTAAACTACAATACGGGTGTTCCGAATATATCAATTCCAATAACTACAATTCAAATTTCAAAAATTAGTCTTCCTATTAGTATTGACTATCATGCCGGTGGAATCCGCGCAGATGAAGTGGCATCCTCGGTTGGGTTGGGATGGAGCCTAAATGCAGGTGGCGTTATTTCAAGAAGTCTCTCAGGTCAACCGGACGAGACCGGAGTTGGGTTGCTATATATGCCAGATGTGGTAACAGCAGTCCAGAATCCAAATCAATATTATGACTACCTGTATAGGGCTGCTGCTGGTGAAGATGATGATTCTCCTGATATATTCTCCTATTCAAGTTCTACAGGAAGTGGGCAATTTATGTTGAAAAAAGATGGTGGAATATTTCAACTCCCCTTAACTAATAATAAGATAGAGAAGTATTTTGATGGAAATGGAAAAATGAAGTTTAATATAACTGATGAAAATGGCATAGTATATAAGTATGAACGTCTTGAAACCATTACAATAGGGCCAGTTAATTTTCATCAGCCTGTCATGCCATTTACCAATTCCTGGCGATTGACTAAAATTATAGACCCTAATACACTTGATGAGATAACATTTACTTATGAAGATGCTTGCGGTACTCATATTATTGAAAAGTCATTTAATTTTTCACATTTTATTGGTACCACACCTGGTTGCACCACAGGAAGTGGATACGAAATGTCAATAAGCAATTCTGCTTCATCTTCTTCACAGACTAATATGCTTACTACATCCTATGTAAAGGAAATAGCGTGGAGAGAAGGAAAAATTGAGTTTGAAAATTCATGTGACCGTGTAGATAGACCTGGAGTTGAAAAGAGACTCAGGAAAATAAAGATATACTCAAAGGTAAACTCAAATTTCAATTTAATAAGAGAAATTGCTACTCACCAATCTTACTTTTTTTATAACTCAACACAATCATTCAACTCTTACCAAAATTCAGACCCTCGGAATTATCGTCTTCGGCTCGATTCCATTTCAGATGTTGCTACTGGTATAAATGGAATAACACACAAGTTTGAATATAACTCAACACCTCTTCCATCTTATGAGACATTTGCTCAAGATTTTTTTGGATTCTCAAATGGCCAATGGTCAAATCAGTCTTTAATTCATCAACGAATTGAGAAAATAGCATATGTTAATCTGAATGCTTATGATGAAAACTACACAATAGTTGGTAATGCCAATAGATTTTCAAATACAAATTTTATGAATGGGGGCATGATTAATAAAATTGTATACCCAACTGGTGGTTATACTGAATTTTATTTTGAACCTCATTCTTATTTAACTGGTAACAAAGTTTATTTACCCAAAACGGTAGGACTATCAGCGCATGCCACAACAACAGCTTACCACACCGCAACTTTTACCACTGATCCTATAATAAAGGATCCTCGCTTTAACTTAACATTATCTAGTTACAATTTTCCAAACGTTTCAAATCCGATTAGTCTGAAAATTACGGATTTATCAAATGGGGCGGTTATTCTGAGTATTGCTAATATGGATGCAAATTCTATTCTTAGTAAATCTATTAATCATTTGCCATTATTGGGTGGACGGAGTTATAAGATTGAATTCTTTTTAAACACAACAAATAATCCACAAGTAACTGGAAATATTGAAATATTGTATGAATATGAAACAAGTACTAATGAAGTTAAATATGAAGGAGGAATGCGAATTAAAGAATTAAAATCATATACAGGAAATGGAATATTAGCAAGTCATGATTTATATAAATATGGAAGTAATGAAAGCGGATTTGGAAAACTACTCACTCCATATACATTTTTTTCAATGATGAAAAAAAAGATAATTAATGGTACCTGTTGCTATTTGCCAGGTACCGCCCCTGCTAACTTTCCAAAAGTTGCTGCTGAATCTGTAAGTTATTCCGCTGGTAGTTTAAATCCGGCCTCTCAATTTTCAGGTTCATCAGTTTTGTATGATACTGTAGTTATTTATAAGAATGATTATATTAATAATACTAAGCTGAAATTGGAGTTTCATTATAAAATATTTTCTGATAATAACTTAATAGAAGCTCCAGGCCAAACATCATTAAATATGCATCGACTTTTTCCAAATAATTGGAAAAATGGAAAATTGATAAGAGAGCGTCATTTTAGGTCCGATCCGGGAAATAGTTACTCTATTCTTAATGAAAAAGAGAATTTTTATTCAGAAAGAAGGATAGGAAGCATAAAGGGCTTGAAAGCAAGCTGGAAAATTCAGTATGATAATATGTGCTGGTTAAATGCTGGCAGTCTTAATACTGATGTGGAATATTCAGTTTATGACATTTATAGTGGTATTTACCAACTTGATTCAACAAGGGTTACTAACTATGAATTGAATGGATCGCAGGTTTTGAAAAATTTGGAATCGTTTGGCTATTTAAGTTCAGGTCATTTAAATCCAGTATCAATAACAAAACTCAATTCTAAAGGTCAGGTAGTGTTAACAAACCTGAGGTATCCGTCAAATTTCGTGTCTTCCGGGAATGTTTATGAAAAAATGGTGAATAGAAATATTATTGGTCCAGTTGTAGAAGCTGAAGAATTAATTGGAGGAGTATCAACTAGTACGTATAGAATTAATTATAAAGATTGGTTTAATGATACAAAAATATTAGATCCTGAATCTATCCAATTCAAATTCCATAGTAATCCCTTTGAAACAAAGGAGACTATTTATTCACGTGACACATATGGGAATATACTTCAAGTAGGAAAGGCAAATGACTTTGAATCCTATTATTTTGGTCATTTGGGTACTAAAATGCATGCAAAAGTTTCTGGAGCATCCAGTAATAATATTTTCTTTGATGGTTTTGAAGAAATTACAGGTTGGTCAAACGCAAACGGTGGAAATAACTATGATATGCCCATTGTTTTTGATCAAAGCCGTTCTAAGACAGGTAAAGTATCTGGAAGACTAACAAATACTTCTGGTACAAAGAGGTATTGCCATTCAACTAAATGGTTATCCATTAACAATACAACTTCAAGGAAATATAAATATTCTGGATGGGTTTACAGTACTGGAACTGCAGCTGATCTGTACTTGTTTATGAAAAGGGCCAATGAAACAAATTATTTTAGTTATGTTGATTATGTAACAGTTGTTAGTTCTGGATCTTGGAAATATGTCGAAAAAATATTTGATGTACCAGCTGATGTACGATCAATTAGCTTACGAGTAGATATTAATAGTAATGGAACTGTTTGGTTTGATGACTTAAGGCTTCACCCTGCTGACGCTCAAATGACTTCTTATACTTTTGATCCATTGGTGGGTATTACAAGTATAACAGATATTAATAACAATCAATCTTATTATGAGTATGATTTATTCAAACGGCTATATTTAGTCAAGGATAAAGATGGTAATGTAATTAAAAAATACTGTTATAATTATACTGGTCAACCTGTCGCATGTGATCTCTTTACTAATGATGATAAATCTGGATCATATACTCGAAATAATTGTGGTGCTGGTTCTACAGGTGGTTCTGTCTATGTAAGTATTCCTCCTGGTATGTTCTCTTCCATAGTTAGTAAAGCGGACGCCAATAATCAAGCTACCGCCTATGGACAAGCTCAAGCTAATGCTACAGGCACATGTACCTCTTCCAATATAAATTTAGTAGCTAACAATACTGTTATTTCATCAACTGTTTATATTCAATACTATAACACAGTAACAGGTCAACAGTATAATTTTTCACCCTCTTACGGATTCAACGTACCCTTAGGAAGTATTCCTTCGGGTACCTACCATATAACATTTGGTGTCAACGATTTGTATAATTCCTACTATTTTTCATTGGGTTGCGGATATTATGGAAGTGGTTCTAATTACACCTTTTACAATATAGTAGTAGACAATACTTGTAGTACTGTAAGCATTTCATCATTTTATTAATTGTCATGAAAAAAATAGTATCGATTGTATCAATTATTGGTACCATCCTGTTTTCGAAGCAAGGGTTTTCACAAAACCAATCTTTTCATTCGCATTCTATTGAAAAATCAGATGGCAGCACTTCTTCTTTTTGGAGTGTACAGGGAAAAACAGTTCTGGTAATGGTAACTGCGGTGGATACTACTTTCGATTTTAGCGGATTGCCTGAACTTCAAAAGAAGTATCCGGATTTAATAGTGCTGGAATTTCCAGTGAAGCAATTAGCAAAATCTGCTCCGGTAACAAAAGCGGCCATTAGCAATGTGTTGGTTGCCAAAGAAAGTAAAGATAGTACCGATATAAATGGACAGTTATTGACTTGGCTAACACGTAAAGAAGGCAATAAACATTTTACAATTAGTCAATTAGAGGTTGGGCAAAAGTTTTTTATTGATGGAACGGGTGAACTGTATGCGGTAATGCCACCTGAGTTTAAACTGAGTGATCCACGTATTGATGCCATTTTAACCCGCGGAGCTTTTGTGCAACCTAGCAAAAACTAAGTGAAGAATTTAACTACCATATTAATTGTTGTTTGCTGCTACCTGTTTACAGGGTGGTGTCAAACCCTGCATGCGCAAGCACGTCATTCGTGGAATGAACGGGCCGATCAGTTGATTGAGCTTCCGGATAAGTTATTGGGCAAGGTTGGGCAACAGGCTGCAAAAGCAGAAAAACGCCTTCAGCAACAGAGCCAAAAATACCTGGCAAGGATCAAGAAACAGGAAAAACGACTTTACGCGGCATTGTATAAAAAGGATAGCGCACAGGCTAAAGCTTTGTTCGGTAACATAGATTCCATATACGCCCAGATGGAACAAGCTACTGCAGAGCTTGCTCAAAATAGCGGTCCCAGGCAACATTATTATCAGGGAAGGCTTGATAGTGTACAAACTTCCCTTCGCTTCCTGGCACAGGAACAACTGCCAGGTGTTCAAGCCAAACTCCCCAAGCAGCTTCCGTCAGCTTTGGATTCCTACAACCAACTGCAAAACCAGTTAACGCAATCTACTTACCTGGAGCAACAACTGCTGGAACGCCGGCAACAACTCCTGCAGCAATTATCCAACTCTGGATTGGGTAAACAGTTGCAAGCCTACCAACAACAGGTACAGTATTATCAACAACAATTGCGACAAGCAAAAGAACTACTAGAGCAACCTGATAAATTAGCACGGCAGCTACTGGCGTATGCTACAAAGCTGCCCCTGTTCCGCTCCTTTATGGAAAAGCATAGTGCGTTTGCAGCCATCTTCCCCCAGCCGGATCCTATTGTAAGTTTAACTACGCCTGGTAGTATGCAGACACGTTCGGCCTTGCAATCGCAGATGGGCAGTACACTGGGAACTGCAAATCCACAAGCCGCCTTACAACAAGGGATGGGGCAGGCGGAAGAACAATTACAATCCCTCAAGGACAAACTCTCGGCAGGCAGCTTTGGTGATGCCGGTGAAATGCCCACCACCAAAACCAACGAAGAGAAAACCCGCAGTTTGTGGAAGCGCCTGGAATGGGGAGGTAACCTGCAAAGTGCCCGCGCTACCAACTTCTTTCCAACTACCAGTGACCTGGGCTTAAGTCTGGGTTACAAGCTCAACAGTAAAAGTGTAGTAGGTGTCGGCGCCAGTTACAAACTGGGCTGGGGCAGTGATTGGAGAAATGTTCGCATGACGCATGAAGGCGTAGGCCTGCGCAGCTTTTTGGACTGGCGATTAAAGGGCAGCTTTTGGGTGAGTGGGGGTGCAGAACTCAACCATCGCCAGCGTATTGAGGACCTGGGGCTGCTAAAAGAACCGGGCAACTGGCAACAGAGTGCGCTGATCGGCATCACCCGAAAGTTCAAAGTTGGCAAAATGAAAACCGATGCCCGGTTGCTCTATGATTTTTTATGGCGACAACAAGTACCCCGAACCCAACCCGTAGTGTTCCGGGTGGGCTACACGATCAAATAACAGGAACCATTAAACCTTATTCTATTTACCTGCTAGTATGAACCATATGCACCAGACGCTTATCAGACTCACTGCTTTTTTACTTACTTGCTGCGTTGTTCTTCCCAACCGAACTGCTGCTCAAACGCCGATTAATTTTGTGCGTACCTGGGAGGCAATGTCGCCTCAGACGGATCCAGCTACCATGGGCAGTAAAACCGTACGGGAAGTTCGGCAGACTACTCAATATTTGGATGGCCTTGGAAGACCGATCCAAACAGTAGTGAAACAGGGCAGTCTGAATACCGCAGCTGGTCACACACAGGCTTATGATATGGTGAGTCCGGTGGAATACGATGCTTTTGGTCGCCAGGAGAAGCAATACCTGCCCTTTGCTGCTCACAGCAATATCAGTGGCAGTGCATCCCCCACAGATGGTTCGTACAAAAGCAATGCGTTGTTGCAACAGAACTGGTTCTATTCGAATAGTAATGCACTAAGTCCGATCAATGGGCAGGGAGATACGAAGTATTATGGGCAAACAGTGTTTGAGGCATCGCCGCTTAATCGGGTGGACAAACAAATGGCACCGGGAGAATCCTGGGTGGGTGCAGGGAGAGGGATTGAGTCCAAGCGTTATTTTAATACAGCATTGGATGAAGTGCGAAACTGGAATGTGGTTGACAATGGAGTAGTGGGAGATTTAGGTACTTATACATTGGGAACAAATTACGCGCCAGGCACCTTATATAAAAATATGACTGTAGATGAAATGGGGAATCAGGTGCTGGAGTTTACGGATAAGGAAGGGAAGGTGATCCTCAAAAAAGTACAAACGATCAATGGGGCAGTTGAAAATGGGGCTGGCATAAATCATACCAATTGGTTGTGTACTTATTATATCTACGATGATCTGGGTCAATTACGTTGCGTTGTGCAACCCTTGGGAGTAAAGTTACTTCAAGATAATTCAAGTTTAAATTGGCAGCTAAGCAATGCTACATTTTTGAATGAACAATGCTTTAGATATGCGTATGATAAGCGGGGTCGCATGATTGTAAAAAAAGTTCCTGGTGCAGGTGAAGTCAGAATGGTTTATGATGCCCGGGATCGGCTGGTATTATCCCAGGATGCCAATATGCGGGCATTGTCTCAAAAAAACTGGATGTACACAACCTATGATGAGTTGAATCGACCAAAGAAAACTGGACTGATGACCACCAGTTCAACGCATCTTACGCTAATTAATGCAGCCGCTACCCAAACCGCTTATCCCAATCCTTCGAATTTTACACCTTTTGAAGAGTTGACGGAGTTGGTGTATGACTCTTATGAGGGATTGCCCAACCACCAGGGAATAAGTGCAACTTATAATACAGCGTATAAGACCAGTGCTTATATGTCAACTACCTATTTGACTAGTCCTTTGTTTGCAGAGAATCCACTTCCTAGTTCTGCAGTAATTGGTAAACCCACCTGGACCAAAACCAAAGTGCTCGGCACCTCCAGCACCTATTTATACACTGTGATGATTTATGATGATAAAGGACGGGTAATCCAGACCCAAACTACCAATTTGTTAGGCGGATTGGACATAGTTAGCAACCAATACAGTTGGAATGGTTCTTTGTTACACAGTGTGATGCGACAGCAAGTGATAGGCAGTCCCAATCAGGAAACCATTGTAGCAACCAAGTATTCCTATGATAATCTATGGAGACAAGAGAAAATTGAAAAGAAAGTCAGCCATTCCTTGGTTAATAGCGGAACGTTGCCATCGTCTTACAAAACTACCGCCCTGTTGAAATACGATGGATTGGGGCAATTAAAAGATAAAAACCTCGGCAGCAAGCCATCGGCTCCTACCAGTCCGCTTGCCAACTTAAATCACTTGTATAATATTAGGGGATGGCTGCTAGGTGTTAACAAAAGCCAGATGACAACTTTAGGAGCAGATCGCTATTTTGCCTTCGAGTTGGCCTATGATCGGTTAAATGGTTGGGGATCAAACACCAAACAATACAATGGAAATATCGGATCAATCAACTGGAAAACAGAGGGAGAGCCGGATGCTATCCGGAAGCTGGCCTTTACCTATGATAAGGTGAATCGATTACAACACAGTGTCTATAGTGACAATGCTGCTTCAGGGCTTGATTTTTCCACCAATAGCATTAGTTATGATTACAACGGGAATATTGCTGGTCTTCAGAGAAAGGGTTGGAAACCGGGTGGAAGTGTCACTATTGATGCGTTAAATTATGCGTACAATACCTTCTCTAATAAGCTTAAAAATGTACGGGAAGGACAAAACGATCCCAATAGTTTATTAGGTGACTTCAAAGTGTCTTCCAATCATGTTCAAGTGAAAGATGTAAACCTGACTGTTGATTATGAATATGATGCGAATGGAAATATGGTCAAAGATCTCAATAAGGACATAGCTACAATGAGCGGGGGTAATGCGATTACCTATAACCACCTGAACCTGCCAACGCAGCTAACAATCCGTAAGAATACCAATTCCAATCGGGGCACCATTACGTACACGTATGATGCTGGCGGAAACAAGCTCCGAAAGGAAACTTCAGATATCAGTACAGCTGGTAAAACCATTACCACCACTACCAATTACCTGATGGGCTTGGTATATGAAACAAGAATCACCAGTCCTGCCGATGCAGCAAATGATTATACCAATCGCCTGCAACTGATCAGTCACGAGGAAGGAAGGATCCGCTTTACTCCAGCCATTGGAGCTGCTCCGGCTAAGCTGGATTATGATTACTTCCTGAAAGATCATTTGGGTAACGTACGGATGGTGTTAACGGAAGAGGTTGCTTCGGAAACTTATCCCACCTTAACTTTTGAAGGTGCTTCCGGAAGTGCTGAAGTACAAAACCAGGATAAGTTCTGGGAGAACAAATCCGGTCAAAGCATCAATGTAGTTGCTAGCAGAACCGCCCACAGTACAGGCACCAATGCGATGCTGCCCCGCAAAAGCCTGGGGGCCATCGGTGCCGCCAAACTTTTGAAGGTAATGAGTGGGGATAAGATACAGGCGAGTGTCCAATTTTACTACACTACTGCAAATACTAATAATACGGGTGCCAGTGGTATAAACAGCCTGACCGCCAATATTGCTACCTTGATAGGCAACTCGATTACGCCCGCTGGTGTAATCAAAAATGGGGCTAGTGCAGTAGGCGCCACGCTATCAGCTCAGGACCCATTAATTACCATGTTAAATACACCCAACAGCACCAGTGGTGCTAACAATGCTCCCAAGGCGTACTTGCACATCCTGCTTTTTAATGAACAGTTCCAGTTCGATCAGGTAAACAGTAGAGTAGTCCCAGTGTCGTATCAGGTGGGCAGTTGGGGAACCATCTCCCGAATTGGTGCCAATGCCGTACCTGTTAAAAAGAACGGGTACGCCTATGTTTACTTCAGCAATGAGTCGGATGAATTGGTATATTTTGATAACTTTAACCTGACGCATGAAAGAGGCCCAATATTGGAGGAAACGCATTATTATCCGTTCGGGTTGACGATGGCGGGGATTAGTTCCAGGGCTATGGGAAAAATGGATAATAAGTATGAATTCAATGGCAAGGAAAAGCAAGAGAAAGAGTTTAGTGATGGGGCAAGTTTGGATTGGTACGATTATGGCGCAAGGATGTATGATCAGCAGATCGGTAGGTGGCATGTGATAGATCCGTTGGCAGAAAAATATAATGATGTTTCTCCATACGCTTTTGTGAAAAATAGTCCTATTAATCATATAGAAGTTGACGGTCGGTATTTCGACAAGCAAAATGAGAAAACGGCTCAGAGGATGGAAAGAAGAGCTGAAAGGCGAGCTGATCGATTAGAAAAGAAAGCAGATCGTCTTGAGCAAAAAGGCAGAGATATTGGGGATTTGCGTGAGCGGGCATCTGAGTTACGCCAATCTGCTGGTGATATTAGAGATATGAGAGGGTCTGAGACCGAATTTAGATTTGCTAAAGTGAATGACAGACTAAACACAGTAAGAGATGAGAGTGGCAACGGTTTGCCTGTTACAAAAAGAACCGGGTCTAATCAGATTACAATGTTTATGGACAGTAAGAAGAATTATCATGAGCCAAGGCATGGTGGACAAATTGCACGAGGAGAATATGACACTGATTTATTTGGTAATACGACCAAAGGATATGGGGCACAATCAGAGATTTCTGCATACCGGGCAGAATACGCATTTAGAGGTCGATTGTCATATGTACCAGGAATTGATCTAACCAATAAAGATAATCTACTTAAGCTGGGGAGCGGAGTCCGCGGGTTTAGGCAATCAATAACCAATATAGGCGGGATCACAAATGATATGTTACGTTCAATGGTTGATCAGCCTGGAATAAATCAAAGATATATATATCTGGATAGACCTAAAGAATGGTGGGAAAACTAATAACTTAACTATGAAAATATATTGGCTATTTATTTTGTTTATTTTTTCTTGTAAGGTATCTAGTGAAAACAGAACATATAAAGATTTGTATCAAACTGGATATGCTAATTTCAGGTATAGATTCTCTGATGGTGGGAATAGGAATTTGTGCATTAAATTTTTAAATGACTCCGTTTTTAGTATCTCTAATACTTCTAGTATTGCTCATCAGTATAATTTTGTGAACTTTGATATGAAGTATAGTTATAGCATGGGTCCTCTTGGTAGTATAGTTGTAGGTAAATTAAAGGAAAGTAATGTTGGGCGTATCAGTAAAACGGCGTATTTAAAACCGTATGAATACATTTCTTATCCGCTTGACAATAATGCGATCCAGTATGTTTTTCCTGACATAGAAAGGGATACACTTAGGTTTTCTCCGAATTTTAAGAAATTGCAAATTCGGGAGTTCTCTTTTGACCGTATTAAGTAATTACTGTTATTTTCTTCTATTCGTCGTTGTAAATTCCGATGATCTTGACCCCGGTATTCCGGGTGATGTTGACCCCCTTTTTCATAGGGCCTAAAAGTGCAGTAATGTAAAGAGCAGTTGTAGGATTCAAAAGTATTTATCTTAAGCGATACCTTGTTATTTTTTTCTCCTCAGGGAGTCGCCTTTCAATTCTATCCGGTGTGCGTTTGGCTGTCAATCTGTCCATTATGGCATCTGCAATCGTAGGTTCGTTGATATACTCGTGACAGGCGCTTACAGGTAACTGTGAGGTTATCAGTGTTGCATGTTTGCCATGGCGTTCTTCCAGGATCTTCAGCAAAGCGAGCTTTACATCCTGTTGCATGGGTTGTAAACCGAAGTCGTCAAGTATAAGCAATGCCTGGCGTTCCAGGTGGTTCAGCAGTTTAAGATAAGATCCATCCAGTTTGGATAGCGTGATTTTCTCGATGAACCGGTTCATGCTATAGTAGGTTGTTTTCATGCCCATCAGGCATGCCTGGTTACCCAGTGCACAAGCCAGGTAGCTTTTACCACAACCCGTAGCACCTGTAATCAAGATGTTCTCGCCTTGCTTCAGGTACTGTCCTTCCAGTAAGGTGGCCAGTTGTTGCTTGGTTAGGTTTCTGGCTGCGGAGCAGCTGATCTGTTCCGGGATCGCGGGGAGTCTGAGTTTAGCCAGCTTGAGGTAATAGGCGGTTTTCTCCTGCTGCCGAAAGAGTTGTTCACTTTGCAGGAGCTGACCAACCAGTTCATGAGCATCAAGTTGTTGATGGATGGGTAGTTCCAGTTGCTGGCCGTACGTATGTGCCATGCCATGTAAGCGCAGTTCTTTCATTTGTTGCAGTGAAGCGGTTGTATTCATATTTGTTTGATTAAAGCTTATTGATACTGTTGAGCGCCCCGGATATTATCGTGTAGGGGTAAGGGTTGGTCTACGGTTATCCGAACCTGCTTGTCGATACCGGCAGCCAGTATGTTTTTGATCATGGTGTAGGTAACCCTGGAGCCCGTCAGGGCCAGGCTGCAGGCAGCTTCGAGACGCTGCTTACCATAGCGCTTCTCAAACATCAACATCCCGAAGCAGGCTTTGTAGTTCTGTTCCATATAAATGCTGTTGCCCAGCATGCTTTCTGTTACGGCTGCAGTAGCAACTCCGATATGCCGGGCCTTGGTTAGCAACTCTTCTTTGGTCCAGCCTTTTGCAGACTTAGCCTGCTGGTGATTGAGCGGCATGTGTTCTCCGATGGTATGGTATCCGCGACCAGCTACCCGGATGTGCAGTGCAATGCGCTGGTAATCGTGATAGATCTCAACAGTTTGCTGATCGTACCAGACTTTGACTTTGCTACCCACATATTGCCAGGGCACACTGTAATAGAGTCTGTCTTCCCGAAGCTGGATATGATAGTTGCGCTGCACAGTGAGGATCGTACATTTTTTCAGCAGGTAGGGCTTGGAAGGTAACCCGCGCAGCAGCGGACGTTCGTATTGGTCGAACAGCTCTCTTCTACTAAACGAAGAACCTTTGTAGTTGCGCAGGTTCAGTTGATCGAGCTGGATCCGGAAGTAATAATTGATCTCCGACAAAGAAGTAAAACGTTGGTTCCGTAATGGCGCATACACATACTTGTAAACCAGGTTGACGGCTTTTTCTACCATCGCTTTGTCTCTGGGTTTACCGGGTCTGGTGGCAGAGAAGGTAGTACCATAGTGTTCACTAATCTGATAACAGAGATCCGTAAATACAGGTTCGTATCGGTCTGCTTTAGTCACGGCTGTACGCATGTTATCGCAGGTGATGGTTTGTGTTACGCCTTGCAGGTAGCGGAGCAGTTCATTGATGCCATGTAAGAGGTCGGCTGTTTTCTGGTGTTCCAGCGCAATACAGAAAATCAGGCCACTGTAAGGAAGAGTGGCAACAAACACATCACAAGGGATCAGCTCGCCTGTTGTGGTATCAACGTAACTGAATTTTTTGCCGGCAAAGTCAATCATGATCTCTTCACCAGGATTGTACTCCAGGTGCATAACCACGTCCTTTTTGTTCAGGAACCGGTTCAGGTGTTCACAATACTGGCTGTAGGCATATCCATCCGGATGCTGTTCCTTGTACTCGCCCCAGAGCAGTTGCCGCGTAACACCAGGCCGTGTGAGTTCCTTGTCAATACCTACAAAATGGCGAAGCAGGTGTTGCAAGCGGGATGATTGCTGAAGCGCCGTATCCTGGTTATAAAATAAACCGGCCAGTTCTTTATCCGTAGTAGTGCCGGTAGTAGCTTCCGGCATGCGTTTGAGATAGGTTTTTACGGTATTGCGGGCCAGGCCGGTCAATCGTTTTATACTTTTAATGGAGTGACCTTCCTGCTTCAATTTAAGCACTTGTTTGAGCTGTTCCATTGCAATTGGTTTTGCTGCCATCCTTAACGCTGTTTTTTAAGGAGGCAAGTCTACAACTACAACTGCTCTTTTACATCCTTTAGGGGGTCAACTTGTGCCGGAATGACAGTGGATAAAAACAACCATAGGGGTCAAGATCATCCAGAATAAGTTGGCAAACTGATGGGTCAACATCCCAGAATGCCGCCAATCATGTAAAAATCCGGGGGGTCAAGTTGCTCCGGAATGAGGGGGTCAACTTGAATCGGAACAGGGGGGTCAAGATGGTCCGGAATCTACATCTGGGAGAACAAATCCGGACAAAGCATCAATGTAGTTGCTAGCAGAACCGCCCACAGTACAGGCACCAATGCGATGCTGACCCGGAAAAGCCTGGGGGCCATCGGTGCCGCTAAACTTTTAAAGGTAATGAGTGGGGATAAGATACAGGCGAGTGTACAGTTTTACTACACTACAGCAAATACAAATGTCTTAGCCCCCTAAATGACTGGACTGAATTTAAAAATCAGTTAAGTACATTAAATTTAGGGTGTCATGAAAAAACAAGACGTGTTTAGAGCATAGAACAAAAGCTTCAAATTCTCCAAGAAGCTGCCCAAAATGTATAGCCAATTATTTACAAGAAGTAAACAGTAATCATTCGATAATATTAAAGGTTTGAATCAATTTCAAATGTTTCTACAAATCAATATGGATGGGATGGTAAACCAAACTTAAATAATCTGGGTGGTTCTTCGGAACTGCCCTTTTTTATGCCCTGAATTCAATTACTTTAGTCGGACAATAATGTTTAATTAATAAATATGAGAATAGTTAATTGCATAATTCTGCTACTATTTTTTATTGGTTGTATTAATTATTCAACGGAAAAACCTTGCCAGGAAAGCAATGAAGTTTATTTACTAATTAGGGGACCAGGAGAATGTGTACAGAAAATTTCATTTGATTCTCTAGGTTTTGGGATAGCGATGCAAGGTTTAAGTAAAGAATTCTATCAGGATAGCTTTGTCTCTTTCTATGAGATTCTAAAAAAAGACACATTTTCGGTTGATTCAATAAAAGATTTATTGTTTTTGAAAAGTGAAATTAAAAAGTATTCTGTTTCAGATAAAGATGTCGGAGGTTTTATTTATGATGCTCGTAGAGTTCAGCTTTTTATAAATGGAGAATTGAAAGTAGATATATACAATAATAATAGGCATGAAATTGATGAATTATTAAAAATATTCTTTAAATACATTGAATATAATATTAATGAACAATGTGGATGAAAATGCTACTAGTTTGAATAAAAAATGAAGACTTTCAAAAGCATTTTTAAATAGTTTATAATACTCTTACAATATCAGACAGCAGGCTTTGTTATAAAATATTCAATTCTTAAAGAAGCCAAGACGAAAAAACAAAAACGTCTTCAATTTAAACCCGCCTTCAAAGCTAAAGTTGAGTTGCAGGCCAAAAAAGGCCAGTACACCTAGCAGAACCGGCTTAGAAGTAAAAAAGTTAACCAGGTATTTATTTCCAAATGGGAAGCTGAATTCCGTGCCAATTTAGCTGTTATTTTTGAAATGGAAGGGCGGCCATCTGAATCTGATCTTGATACCCAAGAATTATTTGCCCATGACAGCTTATTAAAAGTGATTCAATCAAGTAAGATCTGCATTTTGGTATGATCGCCTGGGACGGCTGGTGATTAGTCAGAATGCCAAGCAGCAACTTGCGGGTAATGTCTATAACTACACCTTATATGATGCATTAGGCAGAATTAGTCAGGTAGGACAGATTACCGGAGGCTCAGCCATGACGGCTGCCATCGCCAAAAATGCTACCAGTCTTCAGAACTGGCTGAATGCTGCAGCCAATAGCAGAAACCAGATAACGCAGACGGTGTATGATTTACCGATGTCTTTATTACCGGAAACCGCTTTAAAACAAAGAAACCTGCGTAACCGGGTTAGCTATACGGAAGTGATCAACCTTGCGACCCAAACCTTGCCGGCATCCGCTACTTACTATTCCTACGATATCCAGGGCAATGTAGATACCATTGTGCAGGACTTTGGGTCACCCAATGGCGTCAAAAATGGCATGAACAATATCCCCTCCGATCCGGGTTATCGTTATAAAAAAATTGCGTATGACTATGATCTTATTAGTGGTAAAGTGAATCAGGTCAGTTACCAACCGGGCAAGCCGGATGCTTATTATCATCGCTATGAGTACGATGCTGAAAACCGGCTGACCCAGGTATATAGTGGCAGAGACAGTATCATGCTGCTTCTTTTCCCAGAGCGGGAGGCAAGTTATGAGTACTATGCCCATGGCCCATTGGCCAGGACTATCCTGGGCAAACTCAATGTGCAGGGGCTGGATCACGCCTACACCTTACAGGGTTGGTTAAAGGGGATAAATCCTGCTATGGGAGGAAGTTTAACCAATGGCACTGATACCACCGAAGCCAAACCAGTAGCGCAAGATGTATTTGAGTTCAGTTTGCATTATTATAAAAGTGATTATAAGGCGATCTGGTTCAATCCCCAGGCAAGTTCGGTATTGAACGCCCTAACAACCTATGCTGCACCACTTTACAATGGAAACATTGCAGCGATGGCAGTAAATATTCCCATCTTAGGTACAACCAAGGTGTATAATTACAAGTATGATCAATTGAACCGATTGGTCATAATGGATATGTTCAACGGGCTGAATCCGGTAGCTGGCAGTTTTACGGCCTCCATTAGCACGGACTACAGGGAGCGGATTAGTTATGATCCAAATGGGAATATTCTGACCTACCAGCGGAATGCAGATGCTACAAGATCCGGCATGGATAATTTGACCTACTCATACAAGCCGAATACCAATCAGGTGCATAAGGTAGTTGATATCACAGCTGATGCTAATGCTGCCAATTATCCCAAGTATAATGATATCCGGACAGGCCAATTAGATAACAACTATGTGTACGATGCCATTGGCAACCTGATTCAGGATGTGAAGGATACCATTACTAATATCACCTGGAATGTCTATGGCAAAATTGAAAGTATTACCCAAAATGCCAAGGTGATCCGTTACACGTATGATGCATCCGGCAATCGCATCATCAAGGCCACTACTGCTGATACCACTTATTATGTTCGGGATGCATCCGGAAATGTGTTGAGTGTGTACCGCAAGCCTGCAGCCGGACAAATCAACCAGGAAGAAGTACATCTATACGGTAGCAACCGGTTGGGTATTGTAACCCGGCATCTGGTGCCGGATTCCAGTTTTGCCCTGGCGAATTCGTTTGGTAAAATTTATAGTTATAAATTTACGAGAGGCGAGAAGCTCTTTGAATTAAGCAACCATCTGGGTAATGTACTGGTCACCCTATCCGATCGGGTGCAGCAGGTAAAAGTAACCAGCGATACCGTACGGCATTACCTGGCAGACATCCGCAGCGCCAATGATTACTATCCTTTTGGTATGTTGATGCCAGGTAGGAAGTTTAATGCGGGTAGTTTTAGGTATGGGTTTAATGGGAAGGAGAATGACAATGAGGTGAAGGGAACAGGAAATCAGCAGGATTATGGAATGCGGGTCTATGATCCAAGGTTGGGAAGGTTTTTGAGCATTGATCCTATTACAAAATCATATCCTGAATTGACACCGTATCAATTTGCAAGTAACAATCCGATTTTCAATATTGATATTGATGGCTTGGAAGGAATGGGTTCACCGATGGTTGGTGTATGGAGTCCTTCTACCAGAAAATATATGATCCAAGGTGATGTGAATGATGATATGGTTGTTGATGCATCGGAACGAGAAGCTTGGAATAAAGCTATGGGTGTTTGGTTAATTGCTGGAGGAGCAGTATTAACTGGTGGAAGGGCCGCGCCATTGTTAAGGCCATTATTTTGGAGTGCAGTTGCGAATCCAGAAACTGCAGGAACTATTGGTTTTACAATCTTTTCCGCCGCTACAGGTTATGATGGGCCTGATATTCCGGGTACTTTTGGCGATGATGCCGCACGATCATTACGAGGTGTATTTAAATCGCCGATTTCTCCGCTTGGATGGATGAAGAAGGCTGGTTCCCAGACCGTAAAATTCATAAAAGGTTCGGTAGGTGAAAAGACTGCTGTGATCGGACAAGGAATGGATATGGTCAAAAAGATTGCTGAAGGGTTGAATAATCCGGAGGTTTTTAAGCCATCAAGAGAAGCAGTTGATGCTTGGAATAGTTTGCTAAATGATTATAAGGGAAAAATAATACCTGACGAAATAGTAAAGAAGACTTCCTTGTTTAAGGAAAATGTTGACTGGATTGAGGGGGTTAAAAAAGCAGGTCATAATATAATTGATGCTGGCGGAGCAAATACAAGTACATTTTATAACATGGAGAAATTAGCTGTATATGGAGAACAAAAGTGAGATTCAAGATGTGACTGGATTAATAGTTAATGAGTTTAGGTTTTTGGAAGACCTTGGATATAGCTCATTTATTAACTATCCGGTTGACGAAAATTTTTTAGAGTATGTCAAAGTGGAATATAAGAATTTGCAGAAGAATCGTAATGTAAGTATAAGTTACACTAAGGGTAAAGTATTTGATGATATAAAAAGATCATTTCAGTTGTGCATAGTCAAATTGCCTTATCAGGATCCAAGGACAGATTTTTTCAGCCAAAGTATATTCATGGAGTCGCTCGGTAAAGGCCTGAAAGCATCAATGGTAAATGAATTTTCAAAAGAAAAGGCCCAACTGATTATAGGGGAAATTTCGAAATCTTTAAGGACGTACTCATTAGATATTATTAAGGGTGAGGCGTGGGAAGAAGGATACTATCCTCGTTGGAATTAGTAAGTATTATTTGTTAAAACGCTTCCGGAAGGAGGTTTTTTTTATAGGGTAGTAATATTTTTGTGGAAGAAGTCTTTGGATTTTTTCTTGGTGAGCATGGTAGTAAGTGGATGTTGATTTTGTTCACGATGAATGGCGAAATTGTTTAGGTAAATTAATGGTTGAATTTACCCGGGAAATTAATGATCAGTTTTGCATGGAGAATAGTGATTAGGTTAAGCGGAATATGCAGAATAGCCACACTAAAGGCATCCTGTATGTCCGGATACCGTAAACTATATGCAATATTGGTTTTGCAAGGATTTTGTCATCAATGATCGCCACATTGTTGCCATGACGGAAGAGGATTTACGCAACTTGTTTGTGCGTTAAGATATCTTCCTGTATATTCCTCCAAGCTTGACCACTTTATTCCGGGGCAAATTGAACACTAAAAGTTAGTGCCATTTTAGTACTTTTTAAGTTAGTTTGGTTTTCCTGAAAGATGCAAAATAGGATCTGAATTCGCCTCGTTCATATCACCAACAATTATGAATTGGCTTTGGAAATCGGTAATCAATTTAAACCAGAATCAATTTATCAATTATTTGCGGAACTCAGTGGTCAGTTTATCCGGAATTTCCAGCCAACCGCAAACACAAAGCTAACCGATACTATAAAACCCTGTCGTTCCGGGTCCACCTGGTGAGTATGCTCTTCGGGGTATTCAGCTACTGTAACGGGCTACGGGAGCTGTGTGAAGGGCTGCTAGCCTGTGAAGGTAAGCTCTCCCATTTAGGACTGGATAAGGCGCCAGCACGCAGTACTTTATCCGATGCCAACAGCAATCGCCACTATCAGGTCTTTGAAACGATTTACTACGGATTGCTCAGGCAGTACCATAGCTTTATCTCGGACAGCCGGTTAAAAGGATTGAGTATCAGAAATTTGAAAGTAATAGACAGTACTACAATTCAATTATTCAGTGAAATCCTTCGAGGTGTGGGCCGCAACCGGCTGGATGGTGCCCGAAAAAAAGGAGGTATCAAAGTACATGCGCTCATGGATGCCTTCAGTGGGGTAACCGAGTTTATCCGGATTACAGAAGCCCGGGAGCATGACCGCAAGTTCCTCTACCACCTAAAACTGGTGCCCAACAGTTGGATTGTTTTTGATAAAGCGTACACTACCTACAACCAGTTCGCCAAATGGGCGGATCAGAAAATCTGGTTTGTAACCCGCGAGCGTGGCAATGCTGATTTTCATGTAACCAAGGTACTGGTGGATAAAACCCGGCAGCGAAAATCGAAGGGTGTATTAAAAGAACAACTGGTAACAGTGGGCGTAAAACAAAATGGCACTGTTGTTCAACGACTGAAGTTACGTAGGATAACCTATCTCTCTGAAGAAGGTAAAACCTATGTTTTCATCACCAATAATATTACGCTGCCGGCCACACAGATCGCAACGATTTACAAGAATCGCTGGATGATTGAATTACTGTTTAAGCAAATCAAGCAAAACTTTCCGTTGCGCTACTTCTGGGGTGAAAGCCCAAACGCAATTAAGATCCAGGTGTATTGTGTGCTGATCGCACAACTATTGATGGTGGTTATCCGGAAAAAAGCAGCTACAAAAAAATCCTTTGCGAATATGATAACCGTCATCCGGCTGCATTTAACCAGCTATGTGAATCTGCTGGAGTTCATAAAAGACACCTACAAAGCTTGGAGAAAAACACACAATGCATCTTTTGCATTTACTACCTGACGGATACCCGGGGTACTACCCCTGAAAATGAAACAAGCAAATAATCAACTGAAACCAACGCTGGATCTACATTACAGCGCAGGAATTGCTGTTTTTAACCGGACAAGAATGCTTAAAAAAATATTTAAAATTGATTGGGAATATGACTAGATAGCCAAACTATTCTTATCTTTTATTCGTTATTTAGCTTCAATTTCAGCTGAAAATAGCATTGTGGAATGTATTGACCCTTTTAAAGTGGATGCTGATAAATTGTTAAAAGTCCTTACAAAAAAAATAATGGACAAATAGACTAAGGTGAGGAAGGCTACTCTTTTGCTTTTATAAATATTTCAGTTGGAGTTTGGAGAGATGTAACTCCAGAAGACGTAGAAGAAAGTATCGCTGAATCGAAAGCGAACAATGAGTATGAAGAGAATAAACAATGGCTTGAGGAAGATTTGATTAAAGCTAATAACTTCTGGACTATAGGTATTGGAATCGAAAACTACTATATCTAACATTTCCGACAATGCCCATCCTCCAACAACTGCATTAGTATATTCAATCAACCATTTATAAAGGATCAACTTTGGTTACAGGAAACATAGAATAAATGCCGTGCCTTGGCCAATACACGTATGGTAGTGGCAAACTTGAGTACCGTCACTACAATTATAAATTAGCCTGAACCCCATTTTTTACAAATGACAATATTAGATATAGATTATGACTTTCGACTAGATAGCAAATGTGGGGATCCTGATACTGACAGCCCAAAACTATACGAAGCACACAAACTACTATGGGGCAAAGATTTGCCAAACGGAAAAACCTTTTCGTTAGAAATTATTAGTAAAAGTTATAGAAGGTTGCTAATAAAAAATAATTTGTGTATGAATTTGTCAAGTGACAGGATGTGTCCGCATTATGATGGAAAATATCGCAATAAGTTTGTCGGGGCGCTATCAGATTTGGAACGGGATGAACTAAAATATAAAGTACGAACAGTTGGTGGACATATTCTATTCCCTGCCCATAATAAAAATGGCTTCACAATTAATCAAGCCAGAGGTATAAACAGATTAATTTGTGACAGGTTTGATTTGACCTTGGAATGTATTAGACGTTTTTACCAAGGTGAAGAAAGTCCACTTTCTAAGACCTTAACAAACTACAAAGACTTTTTTGACTTGTTTATTGACTTCAACGGTTATATTGATTTCTTTCATTTACAAGACTTTATTAACCCAAAAAAGCAAGTTGAGTTTTCGTTACCATTTGACAATTTTATTAGGTCACCATTACCTCTGACTACTGACGAGTATAAGCATTATAAAGATCATACATTAGAATTAATGAATATGAGAAACAGGAGGATTTTAGAAAGTTTGTATAAACCAACGCAAGTGGACCATAAGCAATTTTAAAGTGACTAATAGTGCATAGAGCCAGCCACCAATAAAAGCATTTGTAGTAGTGTATCGACCCCTTAATTCTTGGACAAGTTGGGTTTAAAATTTGAGACTAAATTGGTGCATTTTACTATTATTAACCCAATTGTAGCTGATATCCATCAGAGAATTAGCTAGTTTCCTTATTGGTTATGAAAAATATACTTGTATTAATACTATTATGTTTTTTACAATTAACTACTTGTAGATTCAATTGTAAATCTTATCTGGACAAGAATATAAGACCATTAATAATATCAGGAAAATTGGTTGGTAAACAAAAGGAAAATATTGGATGTTTTGGACTTTTAGTTATTAGGCAGGATAAAAAATTGGATACACTGAAAAATATATGTTACTGTGTTCCAGAAAATGAGGCATTATGGAAGTATGTACAATTGGGAGATAGTGTATTTAAAGATTCAAATAGTTTAACAGTAAATGTTTATCGAAATGATTCTATTGCAACCTTTGATTATCCTTGTTGTAGTCAATAAGAATATTTATTTATAAAATTGAAGGATTATGAACATTTATAATTTAAAGAATATTTCAATTTTCGTTTATAAAAGAGCTCCCGAGTAGCTTATTGTAAATATTATTTATTGAATTTGAGAGATTTAAACAAATTGACTAAAAGTATAGTTGCCATATTAACTATTTTAATTCTTTGGTCAAATCCAGTTATCGCACAAGTAGGGATAATTGAAGAGGAAGTTGAACTCGCAATAATAGTTGGCAATAAGGACTTTGGTTTATTAGTTAAAAAACGATTCAAAGATTCAATTCCGGGATTAGATACAATGATGTTCCGAATGAAAATTAGTAGAAAGGGGAAGGTTAGAGATTTGCAATATTTAAAAAATTATTATGCTCCTTCAATTTCAAAAAATGATCTCATTCGGATTTCTGATTTTGCAAAAGATTCTATTTCATGGGAGCCAGCTATAGTTAAAGTTAAGAATAGATGGAAAAAAGTGAGTTCATGGGTATTTGTTTATGTTAATCCGGAATTAATTGATAGATTAGAATAGACAGAATACTGATAATATTATTTCATGAAAATATGCCGGAAATATGTATTGGTGTGGTTGGTTTTTATTTTGTCTGCAAATTTGTATGCCACTACGAATACAGATTCTTTGTATAGAATAGTAGGGATTCAAACAAGAGGCGACTATTATGTCATACGGGCGCAGAGAAATGATTCTTTATTTAAGATTGTTTCAAGAGTAGTTACTTTAGATAGTAATTCTAACCTGGAGCTTATTAGAAAGGGAAACAAGTATAAATTTATTTGGGGTATAATGGATATGGATACATCTGCTAATGTTGAACCATTAGTTGGAATCTCAAATTATTTACATGTTAAGAAAAGTAGGTACTGGGGTGACAGTAAAATAAAATTTACAAAACGCTTTCACTATCGTTTATACAATACTAGAAATCTTATTGGATTTTATTATGTTCCATCTGCTTTTATTTATTGTAGAGAAAATTATTTAAACAGAGTTTTAGATAGCGATAGCAATAATCGTTATTTTGTTGTCATAAAGGCTAAAATAAATGAGGTCGAAAAAGAGATAGTCGTTCTTAATAAGAGTTTGCTTGATATCATGAAGTTAAAAGATCCAAAATTTAAGGATAAAGAAGTTTACAAGAACTATTTAAAGCAAATGATTCTTGCTAATAAATCCCTTTCTTTTACAGACTCGGAGTATAAAAAAATGGATGCTGGAACAATTATTTCTGATAGTATTTTATTAGATTCTATACAATTACAGAACGGTGTTTTTTTGAATAACTATTTTTATGTTTCTGAAAAGTATAATTATGCCGTATTAAAACATAATGTTCAGCAATACAAGATTGGAGCTATAATGAAATTGATGTTCGAATCAAATTACTTAATGTCTATGGTTGAAGGAAGACTTACTATTGAGGATCTCAAATATTGTAGATAATAAATGCAGTTATTTATGGTTCTATATTTCTTGAATCTGCTAAAGAGTATATGGTGAATTTAAATATTTTAGGTCTACTATTATATATACTATATGACAAATTGGCTTTATAAATTTTGGAATAAACTTCACCCTCTTTTTAAATTGTTGTTGATTTTGTTGTTATTGTATTTGGGGACTGTATTTGTTTTTTATCTGGCATTAAAAATTGCAGGTTTTCATAATAAGTATGATTGAATGATTCGGTTATTAATTTTCTTCTTATTCCTATCTTTCGGACTATCTGTAAGTTCCCAGGTGATTAACTATGGAAACAATCCTCAGGCAGGTAAATACCTGCTTGTAGAGGACGCTACTTTGTATTATGAGGTGTATGGTACTGGCAAACCTTTACTATTATTACATGGTGATACGTTTGGTTATATCACTGAATTTGAACAATACATTCCCATTTTAGCCAAAGAGTTCAAAGTTATTATTCCTGCCATGCGCGGTCATGGTAAGTCAGAAATTGGAACAAAGAAGTATTCCTATAAATTATTTGCCCAGGATGTATTGGCTATTCTACATAAGGAAGAGATAGATAAGATTGCAATCATGGGTTTCAGCGCAGGCGCTACTACTGCCTGCTATCTGGCAGCTTATTATCCGGAAAGTATTAAAAAGGCGGTTGTTCTGGCTGGGGCAATTGATACATCTAGCTATAAGCCAGGTATACTAAATGATTTAAAAAGTAAGACAGGTGATGCATATGAGCAGATGCTTCCTGAATTGGTAAAGGATCGTAAGAAATTGATGCCTAAACCTAATAGCTTCAATGAGCTGATCCAAAAGCTGAAAGAGGCCTGGTTACAACCTGTATATGTTGAAGAGGTAAAGTTGAAAGAGGTCAAATGTCCGGTTCTGATAGTCGGAGGGGATCGGGACGAATATATGGCAGTAGAAAATTTTGATCGAATCCACCAACTGATTCCGACTTCCCAGTTGGCCATCCTACCGAATTGTAACCATATTGGATTGTTGTTTTATCCGGAGATGGTTAAGTTGATAGTGCTTCCTTTTCTACTAAATGATTAGAATATTAGATTCTGTAAAATATTCTGTAAATAATGGATAATCAGTCATATGTGGTCTTTAACTGCATGAAACATCATTAAGATTTCATTTAAATAAGTTTATTTTTATTAATTTGTGTTACTAAGATTTAACATCCATTGGCACAAAGAGAACAACTAAGGAAAAAGCTAACACCCGGAAAGGTGTACCGACGAGAGGACCTGGAACGGTATTCAGCTGCTGTTGACCGTGATCTTAGCAATCTGGTTAAGGAAGGTGTGTTGCATAAAGCAGCGCGGGGTGTTTATTATGTTCCTCGTCAAACAGCTTTCGGACCAGCGCCCCCTGAGGATAAGGAATTGGTTCGTGGCTTTTTGAAAGACAATCGTTTCCTGCTTACCTCACCAAATGCATATAACAGCCTGGGTGTGGGTACTTCGCAGCTTTATAACCTACCAGTTGTTTATAATCACAAGCGTCATGGTGATTTTAAGCTTGGAAACAGGACTTATAGTTTCCGGGTAAAACCTCATTTTCCAAAGCAAGTAACGGAGGAGTTCCTGCTTGTTGATCTGATTAATAACCTGAATCAGCTGGCTGAAAATGGGGAAGAGATATCAATCAGGGCTGCAGAAAAAGCGAAAGAGATGGATGGTCCAAAATTGAGAGCTGCAGTAAAGAAGTATGGTAATGTACGAACTCAAAAACTGTTTTCAACCTACTTGGAAAAAAATTGCTGATGTCTTCTATATTCCTGCACCAGCATCCGCAGTTTGGAGAGTTATTAGCCATCGTTGCTGAAGCGAAAGGAATACTACCTGTTTTGGTGGAGAAAGATTATTGGATCATGCATGTATTGTACGGCCTAAAGAAGCAGGGATTTCAGTTTGAGCTTAAAGGCGGCACTTCTCTATCAAAAGGTTTTGGCATTATTCAACGGTTTTCAGAAGACATCGATATTCATATACACCCACCTGTAGAGCTGGGAGTTGAGATAAACCCAAAGAAAACTAAAGCGCATCATATTCTTTCCCGGAAAGGTTTTTATGATTGGCTGGCCGATAACCTGAAAATTGAAGGAATTGAAAAATCAGCGCGTGATACCGCATTTGATGATGAAGATGCTTATCGAAGTGGTGGAATACGCCTTCTCTACAAGTCCATTTCAGAAACAATCACAGGACTGAAATCCGGAATATTATTAGAGGCTGGCTTTGATACAGTCACTCCAAATAAAGAAGTTGCTATTTCGTCCTGGGTACTGGACTTTGCTTTAGAAAAAGAAGTGTCAGGAATCATCAATAACAAGGCCTTAGCGATAGCCTGTTATCATCCGGGTTACACTTTTGTGGAAAAACTGCAAACCATTGCAACTAAATTACGCAAGGAACAGGAAGGTGCTGCAAAGCAGTTAAACTACATGCGGCAGTATTATGATATTTATTGCCTGCTTAATCACCCCGAAGTACAAAATTTTCTTGGCACTCCGGAATATGAGGCGCACAAGCTAAAGCGTTTTCCAAAAGTAGATTTGCAAATTCCCTTATTTGAAAATGAAGCTTTTTTATTGTCTGATGCCGGGATTCGTGCAGATTTTAAAAAACGGTATGAGTCTACAAAGAGTCTTTATTATGAAGGTCAACCCTCTTTTGAGGAAGTTATAAATCGGATCAGGATGAATTTAAAGAAACTGTAAACAGCGACTAATTATGAGAATTACTGCCTTTCTATTGCTTTTTTTATTGCCAGTTATGTTGATTGCTCAACCAAAGTCAGCTTCCCTTCCTGGTTTGGCTGTTTACCTGGAACCCTTAAAGAAAGAACTTATAAAGGAGTGGCCTAATAACCGCACTATTAATCTGGTTTTCCATGGTCATAGTGTTCCATCCGGGTATTTTAAAACGCCGGTTGTTAATACGATGGATGCATATCCCTATCAGGTGCTGCGGTTATTAAAGGAGAAATATCCCTATGCAGTAATTAATGTGATCAATACCGCCATAGGTGGGGAAAATGCTGAGAGTGGACAAAAGCGTTTTGAGACTGACGTACTCTGCCATAAACCAGATATATTGTTTATCGATTATGCTCTAAATGATCGGGGACTCGGACTGGAAGCAGCGAAAACCGCCTGGGAGAAAATGATTGCAGAGGCCCGAAAAAGAGGGATAAAAATTTTCCTGTTGACACCCTCCCCGGACCTTTCGGTTGATCTATTGGATTCGAATTCTGATTTGGAACAACATGCTAAACAGATTAGATCACTTGCGAATAAATACCAACTCGGCCTGGTTGACAGCTATGCGCAATTCCGGGCTATTAAAGTTGCCGGGGGCAAAATCGAGGATTATATGTCGCAGATCAATCATCCGAATGCAAAAGGCCATGCTGTAATTGCGAAAGAAATTCTGAAGTATTTTATTGATTGATAGGAACCTGGCGTGTTCAACAAGAATCATTGAATTTGTTTAAATTCACTGATGAGTAACACCAGGCGTTCTTTTCTGAAAACATCCGGACTCGGCTTAGTGCCAGCACTGTTTCCTGGCTTGCCTGCTATGGCCGGAGATTTCAATTCGGATAATTTTGATCCGTCTAACAGGTTTGTCAAATTTTATGGCGATGGCGAGCTTTTCGAACCAAAGGAGTATCTGGAAATCCTGGGCCAGCTGGAGGTGAAGGGTTTGATTGAAAAAGATCGCTATGGAACAGGTGGTTCGGTAGAAGCCCTGGAGAAAGAAATGGCGCGACGTACCGGAAAAGAAAAAGCGATCTTTTTGCCTAGTGGTACCATGGCCAATCAGCTGGCCATCTCCCTGCTCAGCCAGCAACGATCCAAAGTATTTGTGCAGGATCTTAGTCATGTCTACCGCGATGAAGCAGATGCTGCACAAACTGTTTTTGGTAAACGGCTGGTACCCCTGGGCATGAATGCCTCCCATTTTACAGCTAAGGAGTTGATCGCAGCTGTTAATGACCTGCCTAAACAGGAAGTGTTTGATGCCGGTATCGGTGCTGTTTCCATTGAGCATC
The DNA here is from genome assembly GCF_021491375.1 of Flavihumibacter fluminis. Lineage (GTDB taxonomy): Bacteria > Bacteroidota > Bacteroidia > Chitinophagales > Chitinophagaceae > Flavihumibacter > Flavihumibacter fluminis. The sequence goes on along the minus strand of NZ_JAKEVY010000001.1, from coordinate 1,349,019 downwards.
CTGTTAGAAGAGCAGATGGCCGGATGGTGCCCATGGAGGAAATAAAAGCCATCAGTGCCTTCTGCAAATCGCGACAAATTCCCCTGCACCTGGATGGTGCCCGCCTCTTCATGGCATCTGCGTGGTCCGGTACTTCCATCCAGGCTTATTCCCAGTATTTCGATACTGTTTATATCTCACTTTATAAATACCTGGGTGCCGCGGCTGGTGCAGTGCTTTGCGGTCCGGCTGCTCTTATCAACCAGGTACCTCATCTGATTAAAGTACATGGTGGTGCGATGTATGGTAACTGGACCAATGCTGCTATGGCACTGCATCGCCTGGAAGGTTTTGAAAATCGGTTAGAGAAATCTATCCAGGTTTTTAATGCTTTTAAGGCAGGGGTTGAGCAAATTAAGGGGGTACAGATCACTGCGTATCCTGATGGTACCAATATATATTTACTTACCCTGCCTGCGGGCACTGATGGCGCGGCCTTTCAAAAGAAAATGCGGGAGCGCCATAAGATAGTCCTGGGAAGACCTGATGCTGCGGGTAAAGTACAACTGACAGTGAATGAAACTTTATTATACAGGAGTACAGAAGAGCTCATTTCAGCGTTTAAGGATGGATTGAAAGTCTAGGTGATATGAAGCATTTATTCTCCATATCATTTTTTCTGCTGGTTGTTCTGTCAGCTTCCTCCCAACCTTACAGGAGTACCCTGGATGCTGCATTGGATAAGCTCCGGCAATCGAATATTGATTCAATTATTTGTTATACCCCTTTTCAACCGGGTTATAAACCCTTTGATACTGCTCAGTATGAAATTCAGTATTCATTTTATTTGTTCTGGAAAAAGGAGAAGGATGTTTTTATTACGAAAGCAGCTTATTGCTTTGGTACCAATGGGAGATTGGGTTTTGATACTGTCTTTAATAGTGTTTTGAGTCCTGATCAGGAAATATACAAGGAGATCGTGAATAACCTGGAGCTCCTGAAGTATCAAAAAGTAAAGCCACCTTTAGTGAAATACAATACCGGATTAAGAGATACTATTGCTGAAATTAGATCCTCTCATCCCGGTTATACAGAGATACGGTTTGTTTGGGGTACCAATGAAATCGATAATTGGTATACGTATGATCACATTGATGATTTTCATATTCGCGATATGGACGGAAACATAAAGATTTTTCAGGAGAATGTTAATTACGAGTATAATATTCCCACCTTCGTTCATAAGATGACTCAAAAGATTGCCGGTTTAATTGATTTACTGGAGAGCAAAAAGGCATTTGAGGATTAAGCTACATGCAATTTATGTTTAATTTCAGCCAATGAGTAAGGAAGAGCAGTTACAGACCAGTTTTGAGGTATTACTTGCCTACTTCAACGAGTTGATTCCTCTCGATACAGAAGAGGAAATACTGGTAACATCTTTATTCAAATCCAGGCTTTACCGGAAAAGGCAATATCTATTACAGGAGGGTGATATATGCACACAGTTTTATTTTGTGGTTCGGGGCTGCTTACGGATGTATAAGATTGACGAAAAAGGAACTATTCATATCCTTCAATTTGCCACCGAAAATTACTGGATAAATGACCTGGGAAGTTTTCACGGTATGAAACCTTCCGATTTAGCTATTGATGCGTTGGAGGATACAATAGTATTACAAATAAGCCGGGATGATTTGATCTCCCTTTACCTGCAGGCTCCAAAATTTGACCGGATCTTCCGGGTCCTGCTGGAGAATAGCTTTGTTCGGTTGCAGGCCCGACTGCTCCAAAATATCAGCTCAACCGCAGAGGACCGGTACCAGTCTTTTCTGGACTTGTACCCTCACTTAATTAACCGGCTTTCCCAGGTCCAAATTGCCGCCTATTTAGGTATCACTCCGGAGTTTTTAAGCAGGTTACGTAATAAGCGCAGCAAGACTTCCCGCCAATAAACCCTTAAACCAGATCAAGGTTATTTCTTAAACAGGATCATTGGTACGATGCCTGCCAATGACAGAGATTTGTATTCTAAAATCTCGGTTATTATGGAACGTACGAAATATGCTGGATTACTGTTTTCGATTTTGATCAGCTCGCTTGGTGCAGTTGCCCAGTCGAAGGCTAACTATAAAAGCTTGCATCTTGGTAAACATCAATTTGAATTACATAATGTAACAGGAGTAATTACAAACTTTCAGGGTAAAGAAGTGCTGAAAATTGAAAGGGATTTAGTTTCCTTACCTTTTGACAGTACTAATATTGAAGCAACAGTGGATGAAGCGCATTATGCAAAGCTGGTGGGCCTGGAGGATTTTGAAAATGGAACCATTGTGGTGGAAATGTATAGTCAATTGCAGAACCCGGCACCTTATTCCGGAGTTGCAGGGTTTATTGGTATATATTTCAACATTCAGCCAGTCGATACAGCCTTTGAGGGGATTTATGTCAGACCGAAGGTTGGTAGAAGCAACAATCAGCTTTTCCGAAACCATGCGGTACAATACATTTCGTATCCCCATTACAAATTTGATACCCTGAGAAAAATTGCACCATTTAAATATGAGGGATCTGCCCCGGTTGCCCTCAATGAGTGGATCAGAATGCGTATTGAAGTGAATGGTGAAATAGCCGAACTATTCATCAATGATGCAAAGTATTCCAGTTTCATCGTTGATAAGCGCCTAAGCAACAACAAAAAAGGTTCGATCGGATTGTATGTTGATATAGGCACAATTGGGTATTTCAGAAATTTAAAAGTGACTAAGAGAGCGTTGAAGGTAAAAACGGTAGTAGGAGAAAATGTAAATAAGATTTAAGTTCAATCCCATACTTCCCGCCAGTTTTTAAATTGTAAGGGCGTTACAAAATAGCGGGCGAAGTTTCCTTCATGAAGACTGATCAGTTCCGTTTCAACAGTGTACACATATTTTTCCTGGTCAGCTTTCGGAAGGCTGCGTGAGCGGACTTTGATCAGTTGGATGGCTTCTTCCTTTTTATGAGGTTTTGTAATGATTTCAGCTATGATAGCGCGAATACTATCCCGATACTTCATCCGGAAGGGATCAGGCTCTCCCAGTGTCTGACGTTGCGCAGCATATTGTTTGGCAGATCGCTCATAGGCCCACAGAAAGAGATCCTTTAAGAGATCTACCCGGTTTAATTCATATACCCCCAGCAATCCATTGATGTATAATTGATCTGGCACTTCCACGAAGGAGAGGGGTGCCAGATTTTTTTTATTTAATGGAATATTGGCTACCAATCTGGATACCCGCTTATTGACATCTTCAAAGGGTTGCAGGTAGGGGAGTTGAACCATCACAAAAAATGCCTGTTCAAACGGATCCTCAATGGAAGCAACTTTCTCAAGAAACAATTCAAACATTTCTTCTACCAACTGTGGTGTACCGGATGGCGTGTAAACAGATCCTGCTATGCCGACACTGTGTTTTCTAAGGGCTCCCGATGAAGAAGGATTTGGTAAAAGGTTGTTGGACAACAATGCATGCAGACTTAGAATCGTATAGTGGTTAAAACCAATTTCGGGTGAATCAGCGACCAAAAATTCAATTGCATCCTTGTGATTCAGGAGCATCTGTGCTTCTGCTGCCGATTTTTCTCCTGCTAACATACCCTTATCCAATAAGCGTTGTGTTTCCAGGAGGGAATAGGTATTGCCTTCCAGTCTGCTGGAATTCCACGAAAGGTCTATAAGCAGTCGCTCCAGTATCTGCCGGGCATAGGTGCCGGCAGCTGCACTCATTTGGGAAGTAATGCCAAGTCCAGCTAGTTTTTCTTTTTCTTCTGTTGTTAAATAGCTGCTCCTGTTCGGCTCATAGCTTTCCAGAAATTTTCTATTATAACCAACAGATGTACGTTTTGCGGCTGGTTGCATAATGAGGCGCAGAATCTCTTTACTGGTTTTGGATAGCGGTATGATATCCGATTCAGCAAATTCCGGTTCTTCAACTACAGAGTTGGCAGGGAGTTTATACCGCACGGCTCTGCTCTTTCCAAAGCTTTCTATATCTCCGTTGAGTAGTAATTCTTTCAGGCGTCTTTGAAGCGTGCGGCGGTCGGGAGGATTGGTTAGTCTGGCTTCAAGGACTTCAATAGACAGCCCTTCTGCCTCCCCGATTAGGGCATGCAGGATTTGCTGAAAATCCTTCCTGATTTGTTCCGAACTAGCCATTGTCGCGCTTCTTGTATTGCGACAAAAATAAGCAATAATTGTCGGTTAAAATTTAATTAGCGACAAAATATCAATATTGGTGTCGCAAAAAATCCAGCTTATCTAATATTATTATATCTAAATACATATATTCAACCGTATATTCGATTAATTATATTTAATTCCATATAATTTTGTAAATTGATGTAGAGATATATGGAAAAGCATATAAAAATGTTTTCACTTCAGGCTTTTGTAAAGGCAAAAAGAAAAGAGGCCGGCCTGACGCAGCAGCAGTTTGCAGAAAAGGCCGGAGTGGCTTTAACTGTCATAAGAAAAATCGAGCAGGGCAAAAATGACCTTCAATTGGAAAAAGTGAACCAGGTATTGAAAATGTTTGGCCATGTACTTGCACCAATTAGTATAAAAACAGTTATTGATGAGAAAGGCTAAAATAGTTTACAGGGATGTGCTTGCAGGGGTTTTGACAGAAACAGATGATGGTGAGTATGTATTTCAATACGACCTGAACTATGTAGATAACCATTCGCATCAGTTTTTGACGTTTTCAATGCCAGTCAAAAAGGAGCCTTATAGGGATAAAAGATTGTTTCCTTTTTTTGAAGGACTCATTCCAGAGGGTTGGTTACTTGATATTGCAACAAAGAACTGGAAGCTGAATCCCAATGATAGAATGGGCTTATTGTTGGCTTGTTGCCAGAATTGTATTGGAGCTGTAAGTGTCATCCCAATTGAAAATGAAAATGAGTAATCGTTGTTTATATTGTTATCAACCACTGGAGGAGAGCAAGCGTGATTTTCATACACGCTGCAGCAGAGCCTTTTTTGGATCAGATGAAGCGCCGGAACTCGGCTACACGTTTGGTCAAATGGCAGAACTGGCAACAAGTATTGTACAACGAAGTGTGTCAGTTCCTGGTGTTCAACCTAAACTCTCATTGACTGTTACTAAAGAGATATTAGGAGGAGAAAATAAACCCCGACTTACTATTGTTGGAACGCTGGGAGGGAATTATATCCTGAAACCACCTCATTCCGATTATCCTGAAATGCCGGCAAATGAACACCTGACCATGAAAATGGCCGGAGCATTTGGCTTAAAGGTGGTTCCTTCCAGTTTGATTCGTTTGTCATCGGGTGAATTGGCCTATATAACAAAACGAATAGACCGGACTCCTGAAGGTGATAAAATTCATATGCTTGATATGTTTCAAATACTGGAAGCTTATGATAAGTATAAAGGATCCATGGAGAAAGTTGGAAAGGCCATCACTAATTATGCAGCTAATACACTTCTTGATATTTCGGATTTTTTCGAATTAACGGTCTTCTGTTTTTTAACCGGCAACAATGACATGCATCTAAAAAATTTTTCCATGATCGCGCAGGCGAATGGGGAATGGAGCCTGGCTCCAGCTTATGATCTGCTCAATGTAGCCATTGTTAATCCCGCCGATAAAGAAGAATTGGCACTTACCATTTCAGCAAGAAAAAGTAAATTCAATAGAACCCGGTTTATTGAATATGGTCAAAACCTTGGGCTAACAAATCGCCAGATTGAGGGTGTGTTTGCACGTCTTTTTAAGAATAAACAACTGGCGCTTGATTTGATTGATATCTCTTTTCTTTCAGATGAGTTTAAGGAAAAGTATAGGGAGTTGTTAGTGGAGCGGTACAATCGTTTGGAAGGGTAAAATGTCAATTAAAATCTACAAAAAAGTGGAAATTTATTCAGTGTAATCAATAGAATCAATAATGAAATACCTATACATCCTTTTATCTCTCCTGGCAGTTAACCTCGCCAATGCGCAAACCAAGTCTCCAAAAGACTCTACTGTTGGGAACCCTAACTACGATAAGGCCCTGGCCGAAAAATTAGGTGCCGATGACTATGGTATGAAAAGTTATTTCCTGGTTATTCTGAAAACAGGCAGCAATACCACTGCTGATAAAACCCTGGTTAGTGAAAGTTTCAGAGGACATATGGAGAACATGAATAAACTGGTGGCTGCGGGTAAGCTGATCGTAGCCGGACCTTTTGGCAAGAATGAACTAGGGTATAGGGGTATTTTCATCCTCGATAAGGTCAAGTCGGTAGAAGAGGCGAAAGAACTGTTGCAAACAGATCCTGCCATCAAAAACAACCTGCTCGGCTACGATTTGCTTCCCTGGTATGGTTCGGCGGCCTTGCCTGAGTACCTGCCATCCTCCGATAAAATTTGGAAAATCAATCCATAAGACAGGTTGCATATTTTCTTCCCGTGTCCTTTCTTCCCTTCCTCCTTTCTTCCCCCTTTCAATTCGTCGTACAGGTCTTGGCATCATCTCCATGCCAGGCAGGCAGGTTGGGCATATTAGGTCGAACACCGCTGGTTCGCTGCAATAAGTAATAAGCAGACCTGCAGTAATTATCAATGATATGCTGACAGGGATTTAGTGTGAGTGATAATACTGCTTCTCCGTCTGTCAGTTTGCTGGCACTGTTTCTTTCTGCTTTGGCGAAAAAGAACCTGCCTTGCGGTGTGATGTTGTCATAAAAACATCGTTTGCCTGCCGGCTCATAGGGGAAGAGCGCTTTATCCAGTAAATGCAAATCACTGCTGGCTACATAATCATGAATTACCTCAAATCGCTGCAACCTTGCCTGACCGTTAGAACAGAAATAATTGTTCAGGAAATTGCTGAAGGTCGCATCGCCTACGGTGCTGGTGCCACCAAAGGTATAAATGCTTTGCACAGGGATGTTGTGCTGGCGGATTAACATCGCGCCAAAGATAATTGCTTCGCCTGCGCCTTTACTATGTCCGGCTAACCATACCCGTTTGTTCCTGGCATTGTATTGATTCAGCAGGCGAACAAGCTGCGCCTCAATCTTTTCAGCAGAAGCATACCAGCCACTGTGTATTCGTCCCGGTATGTTGGGATGCCGGATCGCCGGTATCGGAAACACCTGCAGGTTGGCAAATAAGGTTTGTGCTTTCAAAGGTGGCCAGCAACTGGTGGAAGGATAACATTCCAGGTACTCATCCGTCCCACGAAACGCCAATATTATGTATTGCGGAGTGGAGATCAATACTGCTTCCGGATCCTGCATGGTATTGGTGCTGATATAATGAATACGCGGCAAAGCTGCTTCAAAACTGATCACGGCTGCACGGTATTGATCCAGGGCTATTTTATACCGGTTGAGCTCCGCCACAAAGTTTTCACGAATGCGCTGGCAATCGTGTTTGGTGCTTTGATTTCTGCGCATGATCTCTTCTCCACGCGTAGTGAAACTGCGCATTTCAACAATTCTTCCATCTGCGGTTTTTTTAAAGGTCGGCGGGTCCAATGTCGGGCTTTGGTTGACCGGCCTTACTTTGATCTGATCATTCACTGTACTGAGGGGCCGGTTATTGGCCAGGACAGGCGCCGCTAATTTAGTAGGCCTCGGTCTTTTGGTAGCATTGTAGTACAGGTCCTCCAGCATTGTCCAGTCTGCCGCGGGTATATCCCCTTTGCAATTGTTGGAGAGTTGTAACCAGCTGGTTTCATTGAACACAGGTTCCTTGGGTTCAGTAGCCGGATCATAAAACCAGTTGGCCGTTCGCTCTCTGAATTTGGTTTCAAACTCAGCTTCCGGAACAGGCACTCTTCTTCTGTCGGCCCGCAAATCTGCACCCAATCGCTCCGGATAGGTAAGCCTGCTGATCAGTGAGATCAGGTACTGGTTGGCGTTATGCTGGCCGGTGGCAGTGGGGTTAAAATGTCGGAAACAATTGTTCTCGGCGGCATTCTGTGCCCTGGAGAGATGGGGGATGAGGAGGAACAGCAACAGTGCTGTTCCGGTGGTGCTGAATCTGGTCATAGTGACAGGTTTATTGCTTGAGGGATTTGGGGGTAAGCGCAGGCTGGGGTTTCAGCAGTTGAAGTTTTTTAATCTGACTGCTGAATTGATTTTGTTCCGATACCATCTGTGTCAGTTGATTCATTCGGGCTTTAAATGCCATCTGTGCCCTTGCTTTTTGCTTGGCGGCTTCTATGGCTCTTGCTTTGGCATCCGCGATATAATCTTTTTGTACACGGTCAATAGAGGTATTTAATTGGGTGTATAAAGGATCGCGGTAGATTTCTCTAAAACCAGTTGCATTCGGATGCATGGTACCGTTTTGATCTCCTTGTGATGCTAATGATTGCCCAACTGTATTGAAATAACCTTCACAATTACAGATGCCATTTCGTAAAGCGCGACTGGAAACATCTACCAAATCCCACCCGTGTGTAGTAGCAGCTTCTCTAACTTTCTGATTTAAAACGAGGAAAATATTATCGTGCACAAATTGCCAGTCTGTATTGTCCATCTGGTTTTCCAACACTCCCCAGCAATCAAGCGGATTACCTGCTCTGATATGATCCTGCTTGCAAAGATTGGCATCGTGTCTGCCGTTACCTATAGGGTTACCAGTCATTGGGTTGGGATAGTTAAACCAGATGACACGACCTACTTCCATTTTTGATTCCAGGTATAATTTGAACAAACTGAAATTATCAGGCAGTTTGTTCAGGGCGTTGCGTGCGGTGGTCATCAGGGTTTGATCATCTCTCACATTCTGAAAGAAAGAAAGCAGTCCCGCTGTTACAACATTCGCAAAGCCAACATCATTTCCTCCTCCATCTGCCAGGAGAATATCCAATGCGTCGTATCCGTTTCTATTTAGCCAGGCATCCACCAGATCTACCTGGAGTCCTTGTTTTGTTCCAGGTTTACCAGGCTCTATGGGTTGTGCAACGGCATAAAAATCTATCAATCTTGCTCCACTGCAGGTAGTATTGATGTAATCAATTTCGATATCGGTTCTTTCTCTCTTTAATTTGCGTATGGCCAGTTCACCTCCACTATTAGCGGAGCGATGGCAGGCTTCATTCAGCCAGGCCTGCCCTTTGGCTCCTTCTCCCGATGCATAGGAATCACCCAGGTAAGCAATCGTGAGTGGGCGCGGCATAGTGAAACTTCTAACCGGACTATTCAGGGTCAATTCACTGCTTGCTCCTGCAGGCGTGTTGGTTCTTGCCCAGGCATAAAAAAGTTTGGTGCCCGGATTAAAGACCCGTTCTCTTCTGCCGGCAGCTTTGTCCTTGTGGGGAAATATCACAGTAGCATTAGCTGTGCCATTGGCTCCAGCAGTGAGCGTTGCTGGTGATTCAAAATATTTGGATGGATCTCGACGTTGCATATTAAATGCATTCACCACTGCCATGGAATCGGTGCCATATACAACCGACACTTTTGCCTGGGTGGTGCTCAGGCCATTGAGGTTGACAGTAGCAGTTGCTTTGCGCACACCAGGTGCCATTGGCATTTTGATTGCAGAGAATTGAGCCAGCAGCGCATTGCTGAACAGCAGGCTGCTAGCGATGAGAACATTCGTCTTCTTCATACAGGTTAATTTATGTTTATGGTAATGGTTGAGGGGCTATAACTTATCGCATCATACAGGCGATGGATACTACAGGAATAAAGCGCGTGAAAGTCCAGCTCTTGTCAAAGATGCAGCGCATGCCATAGTTGAGCACTACACTTCGGTTGAATCGCCAGTCGCCACCAAAGCTGATGGTATTCGGTTGTACCACATCCCATTTCACGGTATTGCCAACTACTTCAAATCCGGCGGGTGCACCAAATGCTTTTTCCAACGCTTCAAGGGGTGTCTTCAATCCTTTTTGTTCATAGAGGAATTCGGCGAAGAAATTGAAGTAAGGGCCTCCGTATCTGATATTCGCGCCCATGGTAAAGAGCATGTTTTCTGCCACGGCAAGGGTAGTCTGTTCTTCACCGGTTTGAGTATTGCGCAACTGGAACTCCAGTTCTTCTTCGTACCAGCTTGTTCTGAACAGGCCGGATAAGAGGAACTTTTTTCCAAGTCCTAAACTGCCATTGATCCAGCCGGCATATGCAGTGTTGCGATTGAGTCGGAGTGATTTCAGCGATCCTTCAGGATCGGTCTGGTAAGAATAGACCCGACCAAAGGCGATATCCAGGGAGCTGGCATTCCAGTGTTCGGCAGTGAAGATTTTAGCACGTTCGGTGATCTCATTGTTGCGCCTGGAGTTGATGGATAATAATTGTTCTTCTGTGGAACGGATCTGCTCCCGTAGTCCCGGTTTTTCCAGGATGTTGGTGGTGCTATCGAGTTGCTGCTCGAGTTGTTTGAGCGTGGCCTGCAGGTCTTCTTTTTCCTGCTTATAACGGTCACTGATATCCGCATAGAGATCTTTTGCCATCAGGGGATCATGCTGCCGGAAGAGGTTGGCTTTCAGGGCAAAGCCAATCCGGCGGTCTTCATTTTCATCCTGAATCGATCCGATGGAAAGATCCAGGGAAGCCAGCTTGCGCATAAAGTTGGAGGCCGCCTGGTACTTGGTAAGGTCTTTCCGGTGGTAGAAGAGTTCCCAGATCGGCTGCGATTGCAGGGCAAGATTGGGATTGAGTCGCCATGATTTAAAAGACCAATCCACCTTGAAGTCTTTGATATCAGCTGTGCGGTTCACCTGGGAGGGGGTAACACCCATGATATCAAAAATGGGGGAGGCGGGGATGGCAAACTCCTTGGGGGAAACCCTTTTATTGGCGGGTTCTTCCTGCGCCAGGGAGGCGAAACAGCTTGCCATAACGGCTATCAATAAGCTAATTCTAAGCGACATACAATAAATTTTCTGCTGTAAAGTTTGTATTTCGGTCAGCCCGATTCAATACCGGAACCGGGTGGATTTTGGCCAAAAAAAATACCTGAATGGAGGTAGAAAGGAATCCGCAGAACAGTTATAACTTATCGCACAATTAAGAAAACAATATGGCTGGAATCAGATCCCGGTTACTGGTGGCAGGGGTACTTCTTTTGATGTTAGGAGGTGGCACTGCAATGGCACAAAAGCTAAACGAAGACAGTTTAAAGGCAGTAATTCAGTCGGCCAACTCAGACACTGCCCGGGTGGATGCCATGCAAACATTAGCCAATTATGAACTGAAGAATCAGCAGGATAGTGTAGGGCTTGAACGACTCAACGCTGCCATACAGCTGGCGGAAAAAGTCAAGTATGCCGCGGGCGTATTACAGGGGCAGTTGCTGCTTGGCAATTATCAACGCAGTAAATCCAACTGGGCGGAAAGTATAGAACGCTTTAATGGAGTGATTGCCGGTGCAGAAAAACTTTCAAATGATAGTTTGAAGAACCGATTCCAGATGATGGCTTTTAACAACCTGGGAGGCATTTATAATATCAATGGTGATTTCAGCAGCTCACTGGAAAACAGGTTGAGGGCCATGGAAATAGTGGAGAAAATTGTTCCGGTCAATTATAATAACCGGGCGCTCATTTACCTGAATATCGCGAGTGATTACCGGCAATTGCAGATTCCTGTTAAAGCGATTGATTACCTCAATAAGACCAGGATCTATTTTGATTCCATCAGCAACCGGCTGAAGATGGAATACTATTATGAGTATCACCTGAATTATCTCGCGGCGGATAGCCTGGCGCGTGCCAAACAGATGCTGGATCAGATGGGAGCGGGGGTTAAGAATTACGACTGGAGTGCATTTCAGCAAAAAGATTATTCAATGATGCATGCCAAACTCAGTGCCGATTATTATGCGGATGTGGAGAAACTATACCCGGCTGCTTTGGGATATGCACAGGATGCGATTAACCTGGCGAAGGAATTAAAGTTGAAAAATGAACTGGCAGATGGCTATTACCGGGCGGGACGAATTGCTTATTTACAGGAGGATATACCCGCTGCCATTCGTCAGTTGCATGTTTCGTATGACTCTGCGGCTGCGTCTAATCTGAAAAACATCATGCGGAAATCAGCCAGCTTACTGGCAGAAGCTTATGCGAAAAAAGGCGACTATGCAAAAGCGTATCAATTTGAACGGGAGGCGCGTCAGATCAGTGGGTTGATTTATGACCAGGAGAAAACCAGGGAGATCAATTTCCTGGAATCAAAATACCAACACCAGAAAAAGGAAACCGAGATTGCATTCCTGCAGTTGGATAATTTGTCTAAGCAGTTTTCACTGGCGAAGCGGAACAAACAATTGTGGATAGGAGGGTTGGTAGGTGCGGCACTGGTGTTTATTCTTGGCTTGTTGTATTTCGTCAACCGGCAGAAAAGAATCATTGCGGAAAAGGATCGGGCGCTGCAATTCGAGCAAATCAATATGCTGGAAAGACAGCAGCAGGTGGTATCCCTGCAGTCCATGGTAAATGGCCAAGAAATGGAGCGGTCGCGCATTGCCAAAGATCTGCACGATGGATTGGGAGGCTTGTTCTCCACGGTGAAAATGCATTTCAGTGCCTTGCAGCATGAGAACGAAATGCTCAGGGAAAATCAACTGTTTTCCAAAAGTTATGAACTGGTAGATACTGCGGCACAGGAAGTGCGGCGGATCGCGCACAACATGATGCCCGATGTGCTGATCAAACTGGGTTTGTTGCAGGCGGTGCAGGAGTTTTGCAATAGTATATCGGCATCGCGGCAATTACAGGTGACTATGCTTGATTATGGTATGGAGCAACGACTGAATGCATCAACAGAAGTGATGTTGTACCGGATCATCCAGGAATTGCTGAACAATATCATCAAACATGCACGCGCAACCGAAGCCATTATACAGTTTAATAAACTGGGAGATCGGTTGACCGTCACCGTGGAAGATAATGGGGCCGGGTTTGATCTGGAGCCATCGGATGGGGGCGTGCATGCAGGCTTGTCATCTGTGAAGAGCCGGGTGAATTATCTGAACGGACAATTGTCCATTGATTCTGAAAAAGGTATTGGAACCACTATCCTGATGGAGTTTTTATTGAATGAAAAAGAAGCAGTCGCATGATACGAATACTGATTGTGGATGATCATCCATTGGTTGGGGAAGGCGTTTCGACGATGATAGGAAGCTCCGGTTATTTGTCGGTGATCGGGATTTGCAAAACCGGTGCTGCTGCACTGGAGCAGATTCGTGAGCAGGAACCCGATGTGGTTTTGCTGGATATCAACCTGCCTGATACGGATGGCATGCAATTGTGCAGTGCGATTCGTGGGTTCAATAAAACAACCCGCATTATTGGGTTAACCTCCACCAATGAGGCGGGGATTATCAGCAGCTTCCTGGCCAATGGAGGAAATGGGTACCTGCTGAAAAATATGGAAAGAGAGGAGCTGGTAAAAGCTATTGATGAAGTAATGAACGGCGCCATTTACCTCAGTAAGGCCGCCAACCAGAAAATTTTGGAACAGTTTAACTCGGTACAGCACGCGATCAGTGCCAAGCCCATTCTTACGAGGAGGGAAAAAGAGATACTGACACTGTTGTATGAGGGACTAACCGGTCCGCAGATTGCAGATAAACTGTTTTTGAGTCCGTTTACGGTGGAAACACATCGCAAAAATCTGATGCAGAAGCTGAATGTAAAAACTACCCAGCAGTTACTCAAACTGGCTATGGAACTCAGGCTCTTAGGGTAGAAAATGCCACATTAAACTGAGGTTAAAATGCCCCGTTTCTCCTGAGCTGGCCTACTTTCCCTTTAACATTTACTGGCACAATCTTTTGGGATATAGGGTATGAGAAACAGCGCTATCTTATCCAATGAAGCCCGACTTGCCTTGCCAGGTTCTTTTACTCTAGGTGATATTCAATTCATTTCCGGCGAACGCCGTGATTATCGAAGTATCAATTTTGTGCCGATGGATCGTATCCTGGCCAGACAGGCACTGGGCATACCAGCCAATGATTTCATTCTGATGATCCAGGATGATTTTTCAAAACCCGAAGCTACCATCCAGTTATTGCCTGAAATTCTAAAGTGCCTTCCACCAACAGGAAAGGGGCAATTGTATTTCATGGGTGGTACAATGGATTTGCCTGATTCGTCCTTCTGTAAAGGACTGGCTGAGCTGGATCTGCATATGGAAAATTCGCGTTGTAGCTGGAAATGGTTGTTTACCGGACAGAAACCAGAGCGACTAATGAAATACTATTATTCAGCAGCGAATCTGGTAGTTCTGTCCATTCATTCCAATACACAGAAGTTGAAGGAGTTGCTTCAGTCGATGCTTGCGCCAATGACATTAACGGTTTCTTAATTTAAAAACAAATAACATGGATAATCTTCACGTAAAATACAAAGCCTGTGTGGATGCCTGCTTAAGGGCCTATGCAGCTTCCAGCTACTGCGCAGCCAGTTGTTTGAAGGAAGAACACCTGCATCATATGCGGAATTGCATTCAGCTGAATATGGAATGTTCCAGTATTACTAAAGCGATGGCTGATTTGCTTTCGATGCAAAGTCCGTTTGTATTTTCACTGTTACCCTTATGCGCGGAAATATGTGAGTCCTGCGCGATGGAATGTGAGCAACACGATCATGATCATTGCAGGGAATGTGCTACGCTGTGCAGGCATTGCGCGGAAGAATGTCGCATCTTACTTTCCTGATAAAACATTCAATTATGGAAAAGTCTACCAACTCCTCCACATTGGACAAAAAGAAAAAAGTAGCAAGAGCTACCAAACCCCGCTCTACTTCAAAAAAGCCTCCCTATAAGGAGAGCCAGAATGAGGAGAAGGGGACATATGAAAAGTCGAAGGATGGATACCCGGAGAAAAATCCTAGTTCAGCGACGAAAAAATCCGGCCAATGAGTTGCTCATAGGCCTCCGCATATTTCATCATACCGATATCATTGGGGTGGGTGCCATCAACTGTGCTTTCCTGATCAAAATTGATGGTTGGAGCGGTTAGCAGATAAAGTTGTTGGTGCCCCTCCTTTTGTAATTGCTGATAGATGGATGCGATGGTTTCACTGGCCTGCTGGTAGGCAGCTCGTTGTTCGCTATCCAGGTTGGTGCCAGGCAATCCGCAGCAATGTTCTACTAACAGTATGGGCAGTTTGGGGTTGCCCGCCCGGAGTTTTTCCACCGCATACCGGTAACGTTTCAATAGTTCTTCTTTTGGATAGGTAGCCAGGTTGCTGAGATTCGGCATACAATCCAACACTACCAGTTTCGCAGGTTTTTCTGCAATCAGATCAATCAATTCTTTCTCCATTCTGCCATTGCCGGAAAATCCAAGGTTCACAAGGGGTTCCTTTAGTTTTCTTCCCAAAATATTGGTCCATGCAAGTCCGGCTCTGCTGGCGCAGGCACCCTGCAAAATGGAAGTTCCATATAATACAATCGGCGCTTCATTGGTTGCGGTTATCCATTGCAGTGAATTTCTTTCAGGCACTCCCAGTTCCATCCATCTAACCGTATTGTATAGAGGTAAATAAAGTCTGAATTCTTTTAGTTGAATGGAGGAATCAACCGGACTGAAATTATATCGAATGGTATCACCAAAGGAATACTTTCCGCGTATCCAATGCCAGTTGCCTTTCTGGTCCAATGCATAGAGGTCTACACCACTAACTCCGGTAGCCGGCATGTGCGGAAGCTGTAAGCCGCCTGCTACCTGGTATCGTACTGTGATGTTGTTGGAACTGGTAGTAAACCGGATATAGGTGCCAGCTGAATTCCTGGCCAGGTTCATCACTTCTTTTCTCACCACCGGAATGGCATGGGCGGGTAATCTGTCATATGGCTGATCGAGCCCCGATTGCCACAACCTGCCTTCAATAACCGGGACGCCCGCATTCAATGGGTTGTACCAATTTGTGCGCTGATCGCCCTGGGCAAAACAAATAGTGACTACAATTACTAATACGATTGAGAGTAGGAACTGCTTCATAAGGATGAAAATAGCCAATCTTTTAGCGATTTTTATCCATTTCTTAACTGGCTTTGCTGCTGACAGTAAAAAGCGTAATTTTTACATCTATTCCTAACATCCAACAATGCGCTGTCTATGAAATATGGTTGCCTTGCCGCCGGTTTGCTCTTTTTTGTGTATGCCTGTAAGGAAAAAACGGATCAGCTTCCGGTAAAAGAGTTTGAACCTTCCTATACCAACCGATTTGCTGATTCTGTAGCTAAACTGATCAATCCGCCGGTGGACAGTGGCAGTACCCTGACTATGAAGCTCTGGGGTATAGATTCACTGGTGATTTCACCTGTAGCAATTGATGTGGATGACCTGGGTAGAGTGTATTACAATAAAACCAACCGGCAGGTAAATTCGGAATTTGATATTCGCGCGCATCGCGATTGGGAAATCGCTTCCATCTCCTTACAAACGGTGGAGGATAGACGAAAATTCCTGCATACGGAACTGGCTCCGGAGAATAGTGCGCGGAATGGCTGGCTGACAGATGTAAATGGAGATAGTTCCCGCGACTGGCGAGATCTTACTGTAGAGACAGAAGTGGTCTATCGCCTGGAGGATGCAGATGGTGATGGAGTGGCGGATGTTTCCAGGATGGTGGTGAATGATTTTCATGATGAGGTAACCGATGTGGCAGGTGGTGTGCTGGCAGATGGCAATGATCTGTATGTGGCCGTAGCTCCCGATTTGTGGAGAATGAAAGATAAAAATGGCGATGGTATTCCGGATGAAAAGACTTCCATTTCAACCGGCTATGGGATTCATATTGGATTCAGCGGGCATGGTATGTCGGGAGTGGAAATGGGCCCCGATGGCAAGATCTACTGGCAGATTGGGGATATTGGATTTAATGGAAAGGGACCTGATGGTACCAAATATGAGCATCCAAACAGTGGCGTGATAGCACGCTCCAATCCGGATGGATCTGATTTTGAAATCTTCGCACACGGATTGCGTAATACACATGAATTTGCTTTTGATCAGTATGGGAATCTGATCAGTGAAGACAATGATGGCGATCATGCCGGTGAGCGTGAGCGCCTGGTGTATATCGTGAATGGTTCAGATGCAGGCTGGCGATCCAACTGGCAGTATGGTAAATACAATGATCCGGATAACAACACCTATAAAGTTTGGATGGAGGAGAAAATGTACCTGCCGCGTTGGGAGGGACAGGCTGCCTATATCACACCTTGTATTACGAATTATGTTAGCGGTCCGGCTGGTTTTGTGTACAATCCTGGTACGGCTCTGAGTCCGGAGTATAAAAATCATTTTTTTGTTGCGGAGTTTGTGGGCAGTGCGGCTGGTTCGGGGGTACATGGATTTACGCTGAAACCAAAAGGTGCGAGCTTTGAATTGGGCAGCACTAAAAAAGTAGTGGGAGGGGTTTTGCCAACGGGACTTGATTTTGGTCCGGATGGTGCTTTGTATATCGCCGACTGGATTGATGGTTGGGGTACCGGCTTGTTTGGCCGGATCTGGAAACTGGATGATGAGAAGCTGGCGGCAACAGAAATAAGAAAGCAGGTAAAAGCCTTGCTGGCGGCAGATTTCAGTAAAGAGGGTGAGCAAAAACTGAGTGAATTGCTGAGTCATGAAGATATGCGGGTACGCATGAAGGCACAGTTTGAGCTGGCGAAAAGAGGCGAGGGCTCGATGAAAATTTTTGAAGCAGCACTGAAGCAAACCGGAAACCAACTGGCACGTATACACGCAATTTGGGGCATCTGTCAGTTGGCCAGGAAAAAAGATAGTCATGCGCAGGTATTACTGCCTTATTTAAAAGATACAGATCCCGAAATCCGCAGCCAGACAGCAAAATGGCTGGGAGATATCAAATACAAAGCAGCAGGAGCTGCATTGCTTCCCCTGTTGAAAGATGAGCAGGCAAGAGTACGTTTCTTTGCAGCCGAAGCATTGGGGAGAATAGCACATGCACCTGCCGTGCAGCCAATCATTGACATGCTGCGTGCAAACAATGACGAAGATGCTTATCTAAGACATGCAGGTAGTCTGGCCCTGGCAAGAATCGGAGATGCAAAGCCTGTTTTGGCCTTGGCGAATGATAGTTCCACTGCCTTGCGCATTGCAGCAGTAGTAGCCTTGCGCCGGATGGCGAACCCGGGTATCGCGGTCTTCTTAAAAGACAACAATGAATTTATAGTAACAGAAACTGCCCGTGCGATCAATGATGATTTGTCAATTCCCGAAGCTTTGCCGGCATTGGGAGATTTGTTGGTGACAACCAGGTTCAAAAATGAAGCGCTGATCCGCAGAGCAATCAATGCCAACCTGAGAGTTGGAACAGAGAAAGCGATGCAAAACCTGTTGGCTTATGCAGCCATGGAGGCACAGCCTGCACCAATGCGGGTGGAAGCCATCACGGCCCTGAGTACCTGGGTGAAGCCCTCGGTGTTGGACAGGGTAGATGGCCGGTTAAGAGGAGAAGTGAAACGTGATCCGGCTCCTGTTCAGCAGCAGGCCGGGCAGCCATTGATAACGTTGATGACTAACCGGGATGCGGCTGTGCGATTAGCAGCCACACAGGCGGTGAGCAAGTTGCAGATTCGTCCGGCTACCCAGGTGTTGGGTTCCGTGCTCAAAAAAGATACCGATTCCAAAGTGCGGAGGGCTGCCCTCTTATCATTGGCTGATCTGAAATATGAAAACATGGGCGATGCTATTAAGCAGGCGCTGTCTGATAAAGAAAAAGAAGTACGGGTGGCGGGTATTGATCTCTTGGGTAAAGCAACCTTGCCAGCTAATCTGATGGCAAGCCTCTTGTCGGATGTGATCAATACCAGATCCACAGAAGAAAAGCAGGCAGCATTACTGACATTGGGGAAAGTACCGGTGGCCCAATCACAGCCGGTATTTGAGCAACAGCTCAGCAAACTGGAAGCAGGAAGTTTATCACCGGATATACGGATTGAATTAGAGGAAGCCATTGACAGTACAGGATCCGCGGCCTTAAAGGATCGGTTAAAAGGTATCACTGCGAAACTGGATCAGGGCAATGCGCTGGCAGCCTATTCAGCAGCCATGTATGGCGGACGGGCGGAACGTGGCAGAAGAATCTTTTATAGCAACCAGGCGGCACAGTGTATAAGATGTCATGCAATTGATGATTATGGCGGGAATGCAGGTCCGAGGTTGAATGATATCTCCAAACGAATTACGAGGGTACAGATACTGGAAGCCCTGGTGAACCCGAGTGCCCGATTGTCGCCAGGTTATGGCATGGTCACCCTGAAATTGAAAGGAGGAGAAACGATATCTGGCATTTTACAGGAGGAGAAAGCAACCAGCCTGCTGGTGAAATCAGGAGATGCGGCGCCGGTCAACTATGAGAAGGCACAAATCGAAAAGCGGATTGATGCCACATCCAGTATGCCGGCAATGGGTGATGTTCTTTCCAAAAAAGAAATCCGTGACCTGGTAAGTTTCCTTTCAGAGTTGTAATTTGAACGATGCAAGAAGACCTGCTCATTCAGATTGGCAACAAGATCAAGGAAGTTCGTAAGGCAAAAGGAATTACGGTACAGGCCCTGGCGGATCGCGCGGAGGTAAGCAAGGGATTAATCTCCCAGATTGAGAACAACCGGGCGATCCCTTCCCTGCCTGTTCTGATGAAAGTGATCTTATCACTCCAGATTAATCTACCTGATTTTTTTGAAGAGTTGCGATCCGTCTCAGGTGAGGCGCCGGTATTGATTGTGAAAAAATCCGACTACCGGACGATTCAAAAAGAAGCTGACAAAGGATTTGAATACAAACGCATACTAACCAGAACCATTGCCGGGGGAAGCACCGATATTGTATTGCTGGAATTGAAAAAAGGGGCCTCCCGGAAACGCCTGGTTCATACGGAAGCCTTTGAATATAAATACATCATTCGGGGCAGTCTGAAATATGAAATTGATGGCAAAGACTACCTGCTGGCAGAGGGTGATTCTATCTTCTTTGATGGGCGCCTGGGGCATCGGCTTTCCAACCCCGGTACCAGCGATACCCTGATGCTGGTGATTTATTTCTTCATAAGCCGCTAATCCTTCCTTAATAATTAGCTAACAGAAAAAACTTGTGTATTCCGGAGCTTTTTGTTTATTTGCTGTATATTTATACTAAACAAAAAGTTTTATATCACTAAACAACCCAACATGAATACCAAGTCCTTTGAGGTAAATGGACGGCACTACGATCCACCTGCCAAACCTATAGTGGTGATTTGTATGGATGGATCTGCTGATGAATACCTGGATATCACCATGGCACATGGCAGGCTGCCGAATATCCAGAAAATGAGCGTGTCCGGATACCGGGGCATGGTAAGAGGCGCATTGCCCTCTTTCACCAACGTGAATAATTCTTCCATTGTAACGGGGGTGAGTCCCAAAGTGCATGGAATCTGTGGGAACTATCTCTATGATACCCAGCTGAAGCAGGAAGTGATGATGAATTCCGCTTCCTATTTGAGAAGTGGCACCATACTGGCGGCCGCGGCAGATGCGGGCAGAAAAGTAGCGGTGGTTACAGCCAAAGAAAAACTGCGGGATATACTTTCTTATAAGATGAAGGGCATAGCGATCTCTGCAGAGAAAGCCAATCTTGCACAACTGGAAACCCATGGAATTGAAAATGTGGAAGCGATCGTAGGAACAGCTACGCCTGCCATTTACAGTGCAGATGCGAGCTTGTTTGTGCTGAAAGCAGGTGTGGCCTTTATCAAGGCGGGATTAGCAGATTTTCTGTATCTCTCTCTTACCGATTACATGCAGCATACCTATGCACCGGAAGCGCCGGAATCACTGGCCTTCTATGAAGCGCAGGATAAACTCATTGGTGAACTCATGGAGCTGGGTGCAGTGGTAGGTGCAACCGCGGATCATGGTATGAATGCCAAGGTAAAAGCAGATGGAAGTCCGCAGGTATTATTTGTAGAAGAGATGCTGGAGCAGCAATTTGGCGACCTGGGATTCAGAGTGATTTGTCCGATTACCGATCCTTATGTGAAACACCACGGAGCATTGGGTTCCTATGTGGTGGTGCACCTGGATGCAACAGAGAAAGTAGAAGAAGTGAAAAACTGGCTGATGCAACAGCAAGGCATAACCGAAGTGTATGATCGGACCATGGCAGTGCATGTGCTGGAGCAACCCGAAGACCGGATTGGTGATTTGGTGGTATTGTCTGCGCGTGATGTGGTTCTCGGTCGCCGGGCTTCTTATCATGATCTGGCAGCCCTCGATGGAACCTTGCGTTCCCATGGTGGTCGATATGAGGAAATGGTACCCATGGTGCTTTCTCATCCATTGAAGCCAGCCTATCGGATCAAGGCCGGCGGCGATCCCCGCAACTTTGACATATTTGATTTTACCATCAACGGTACCATTGTTTAATCTTATCAAATACTCAATATGAGTGCTAATACAACCCAGTTGAAAGACTGGTATGGGTATGTGGCAGGAGAAAAAATTCTGTCAGATACCTTTCACGAAGTAAAATCTCCTTACGATAACCGGGTGGTTGGAAGAGTGGCGCTGGCAGGTAAAAAGGATGGCGAAAGAGCTATTGAAAAGGCCCTTGCCGGAGGAAAAAAACTGAGTCGTTTTGATCGCTATTCCATTATAGATCGCACCCGCATATTGCTGATGGAGCGAAAGGAAGAGTTTGCACAATTGATTAGTGCTGAAGCTGGTTTGTGCATCCGGGATGCAAGGTATGAGACAGGTCGCGCGCACGATGTATTGCTCTTTGCGGCGATGGAAGCACTCAAAGACGACGGACAGATTTTCAGCTGTGATATATCTCCCAATGGCAAAGCGCGAAAGATCTTTACCTTGCGGGAGCCCCTGACCGTGGCACTTTGTATCACTCCCTTTAATCATCCATTGAACCAGGTGGTGCACAAAATTATTCCGGCTATTGCAGTAGGTACACCGGTGATTTTAAAACCATCAGAAAAAACACCACTCACTGCTATCAAGCTGGTGGAGTTGTTGTACGAAGCAGGATTGCCTCCACATATGTTGAGTGTGCTGTTAGGTCCCACTAAGGAGATCGCAGAACCCCTGACGCAGGATCCGAGAATTGAGCTGGTATCCTTTACAGGAAGTGTGGCAGTAGGTAAACACATTGCTTCCACAGCCGGCTATAAAAAAGTAATTCTTGAATTGGGTGGCAATGATCCATTGATCGTGCTGGAAGATGCAGATATGAAGCTGGCAGTGACACTGGCGGCTGAAGGTTCTTTCAAAAACAGCGGACAACGTTGTACGGCAGTGAAGCGCATCCTGGTGCAGGAATCTATCTATGATCAGTTTGTAGAAGCGCTGGTGAAAAAGGCTGCAGAATATGTATCCGGTGATCCTGCTGATGAAAATACGATTGTAGGTACTGTTATTGATGAAGCTTCCGCCATTTACCTGGAAACCGTTGCGAAGGAAGCAGTTGCAATGGGTGCTAAAATTGTTTTTGGTGGCAAACGGTCCGGTGCCTTGCTGGAGCCAACCGTCATCGCGGATGTGCCTCCAACTGCTCGCATGGTAGTGCAGGAATCTTTTGGTCCGCTGGCTCCTGTGATCAAATTCAAAACCATTGAAGAAGCGATTGAAATCAGTAATTCAACAGCCTTTGGTTTGTCTTCAGGTGTAGTTACCAATAATATGCAACACGCGATCCGCCTGGTGAAGGAATTGCGCATGGGTACGGTGAATATCAATGAGGTGCCTGGTTATCGTATTGAGTCATCTCCCTTTGGTGGTGTTAAAGATTCCGGTCTTGGTATTAAAGAAGGCGTGATTGAAGCAATGAAATGTTTCAGTTACGTGAAAACCTATTCCTTACCCTGGTAATATTCTAGATGCAGGCACTCACACGTAAATTGGAAAGTTCCAAACTCTTATTCATAACCTGGTCGATGGTGGCGGCTTTTGGTGCGTATTTCTGTGTGTATGCCTTTCGCAAACCCTTTAATGCAGGCACTTATGCCGGACTGGAATGGATGGGCATGAATTATAAAGCGGTGCTGATCATTGCGCAGGTATTGGGTTATATGCTGAGTAAGTTTATCGGGATAAAAGTGATTTCAGAGCTTACTGCTTCGAAGCGGATAGTCCTGATCGTTAGCCTGATCCTGATTGCAGAGATCAGCCTGGTAATATTCGGACTGGTACCACCTCCTTATAATTTCATCTCTTTATTTTTTAATGGATTGCCCCTGGGCATGGTATGGGGTATCGTATTCAGTTACCTGGAAGGAAGGCGGTTTACCGAAACGCTGGGCATGGGATTGAGCATTAGCCTGATTGTATCCTCCGGTATCCTGAAAACGATTTACCTGTTTATTGCCAAAGTTTTTCCGGGGATTTCTGAATTCTGGATGCCGGCATTTATTGGCGCCTTGTTCTTACCTCTGTTTCTGTTTTTCGTATGGATGTTATCGCGCATTCCGCCACCCTCTGATACCGACAAATTGTTGCGGGTAGAGCGCCTCCCCATGACACAGGAGGACAAAAGAAAAGTAGTGCGCGAATTGGGTTGGGGCATTGGTTCGATGGTATTATTGTATTCCTTGCTGGCAACCCTGCGTGATTTTCGCGATAATTTTTCCGTGGAGATCTGGGAGGAAATTCAGCCCAGCAGGGATATCACGGTGTTCAGTCAGACTGAATTGGTAACCGGTGCGGTGGTTATTTTGGTGGTAGGTTCACTGTCCTTCTTCCGGAGTAATATCAAAGGTTTCTGGTTTACCTTACAGTTAATGGGATTTGGGATCCTGCTAAGCGGACTCTCCTCCCTCTTGTTTCAGTACAAACTGATTGAACCTTATTGGTGGATGCTCTTGTTGGGGATGGGACTTTTTCTGGCTTATATCCCCATACAGGTGGCAGTGTTTGAACGGATCATCGCCTTATTCAAACTGAAAGCCAATGCCGGATTTTTCATTTATATCTGTGATTCCATCGGTTACCTGGGAAGTGTGGGATTACTCTTATACAAACAATTCTTCATGCGCGATCTGCAATGGAGTAAGGTGTTGCTGAACTTCAGTTATTTCACTACGCTCTTTTGTATCGCGCTCTTATTGCTGCTCTCCTTTTTCTTCAATCGCAAACTGGGCATGAAGTCGCCGGTTGCAAAAAAATTACAGGACTTTTCAATTTATTAAACTGAATAAAAATGGCTGATAAATTATTATTTACACCCGGACCGCTATCAACTTCTCCAACTGTGAAAGAAGCCATGTTGCATGATCTGGGATCAAGAGATGATGCATTCATTGCAGTGGTAAAAGAAATCCGGTCAGAATTATTGCGCCTGGGCGGTGTATCGCAGCAGGAAGGATATGAAACCGTATTGATGCAGGGATCCGGAACATTTGGTGTAGAGTCGGTGATCAGCTCCGTAGTTGGTAAAAATGATCAATTACTGGTTTTGGTAAATGGCGCTTATGGTGAACGCATTGTGAAAATGGCCAAAGTGCATGGTATTACGCATATCGTAAAAACCTTTCCCGAAAATGAGATTGTAACTCCGAATGCGGTGCAGGAGGTATTGTCGCAGCATCCAGGTGTTACGCATGTTGCCTGTATTCACAGTGAAACCACCACCGGGCTATTTAATCCGATTACTGAAATTGGTGCGATCTGTAAGCAGGCCGGTAAGGTGTTTATTGTGGATGCCATGAGCAGTTTTGGTGGTGTGCAGATGGATATCAAAGCCATGCAGATTGATTTCCTGGTTTCTTCTTCTAATAAATGCATTGAAGGGGTGCCGGGATTCTCTTTTGTACTGTGTAAAAAATCAGAACTGCTGAAAGCGCAGGGCCAGGCCAGGAGTCTGAGTCTGGATCTGTATGATCAATGGAATGGGTTGGAGAAAAATGGACAGTTTCGGTTTACGCCTCCCACCCATAGTTTGCTGGCTTTCCGCCAGGCAATCCGGGAACTGGATATAGAAGGTGGAATTGTTGCACGCGAAGCCAGGTACAAGAAAAACAAAGCCATGCTGGATGCCGGCATGCAGGCGATGGGTTTCAAATATTACCTGGAGCACGATATACAGGGACATATTATCAGTTCCTTCCTGTACCCGCAGGACCCGAACTTTGATTTCATGAAGTTTTACCAGGCATTGAGTGACCGGGGACTGGTTATTTATCCGGGTAAGCTAAGTCTGATGGATGCTTTCCGGATTGGCAATATCGGTTATATATTCCCCAAGGATATTGAAGCCTTGCTCAGCGCAATCAAGGAAGTACTAACGGAAATGAATGTACGCTTATAACAAAAAGGCTGCCGAATTAAGGGCAGCCTTTTTTGTGGGATACGGTTGGTCGGTCAGAACCTAAACTGAAAAACAACTATGGAGCAGTAGTCAGCTGTACAGCAGCTGCTGTTGCTGGCGGATTTATATCAAAGGGTTCAGAGGAGGAACGGGGAACTGGCGCGTTGCTGAATAATTTCAGGGGTAACCCTTTCACGGATTCGACACTCAGGATTTTTACTTTTACAACAGGTAAGGAACCACTGGATCCATCGGTGCGCTTGGTTACCTGTTCTACTTTGAGTGCTACCATGCCCAGGTTGGCACCTTGCAGGTTTCCATTGAGCGGACCGTAATTAATACTGATATCACTGTCATACACAACCGCTAATACGGTTTGTCCGATTAACATTTTTAAGCCAGTTGCTCGCAGGGGAGTAACATTCGGGATTTTGTCCAACAATACCTCGCGGTCATCATTGCCGCCACCGAGTCCTGGTCCGGCCTTAAGGAAATTTTGTGATCCGTTGCTGGTGGGTCCGGCTGCTTTCCAGCTATTGGGAATAGTTTTCAGTGCATGCCAGCCTTCATCTCCAACTTCTCCGGTGTAGAGATTGATGGATTTGCCCACATTGCTTTGGAAATAACGCAGGGTGCTTCTTTGTCCGACTGTTGCGATCTGGTCGTTTACATCTCTTTCGGAGAAATTATTGGGTGGGTTGCCGTTGTCGATGCTTTCCTCATCAATCACTAAAAGAATAGCAGAGGACCCATTACCTGTGGAGGAATTATTGCCTCTTTCTCCGGAACCGTTTAACACTTCATCGAGCGGAGCCCATTCTTCTTTCTGACAACTGCTGAAAAGGAAAGTTCCTGCGAATGCGATGGCTATCAGGGAGATTGGTTTTTTACAAAGTAGTCTCATATCGGTAAATTTTTAAGTAATACAATTGGTATACTTACTATTTGCCGATGGAGAATAAAATGTAACCGCAGTTTAATAAATGGGTATATTAGGATTAATATTACTGCCATGAGATTCCGGACTTTTTTTGTTTCATCTGTCCTCCTGTTTTGCCTTGGTAAACTCAGTTCCTGCGGAGAAGCTGCTGCGCCGGAAGCTGGTTTGGTGTCTTCCGTTTATGAGGAGCCCTATCGCCCTCAACTCCATTTCACGCCCAAATCAGGTTGGATGAATGATCCCAATGGAATGGTGTATATCAATGGGGTATATCATCTCTTCTTTCAGCATTATCCGGATAGTACGGTATGGGGACCTATGCATTGGGGGCATGCTACCAGTACTGACCTGGTGCATTGGGAGGAACAGTCCATTAAACTTTTCCCGGATAGTCTGGGTTGGATTTTCTCCGGCAGTGCGGTGTATGATCAGCAGAATACTTCAGGATTAGGCAAAGATGGAAAAGGGCCACTGGTCGCCATCTTTACCCACCATTCTTCGGATGGAGAAAAAACCCGGGGTAAGGATTTTCAATACCAAAGTCTGGCCTATAGCAATGATGAAGGTAAAACCTGGACCAAATACGAAGGCAATCCGGTACTGCGAAAACCGGAGGGTACTGATTTCCGGGACCCCAAAGTGTTTTGGATGGCGGGTGTCAACAAATGGATCATGACCCTGGCCGTGAAAGATCATATCGAATTTTATTCCTCACCGGATCTTAAAAGCTGGAGCTATGAATCATCCTTTGGTGCGGATAAAGGTGCGCATGGTGGCGTGTGGGAATGTCCGGACCTGGTTTCATTTCTTGCAGATGGAAAAGAAAAATGGGTATTAATCGTAAACATGAATCCGGGTGCACCTAATGGGGGTTCCGGTACCCAATATTTTGTCGGAGATTTTGATGGCAGGGATTTCACTGCTTCGCATACAGATACCCGTTGGATGGATTTTGGTCCGGATAATTATGCCGGTGTAACCTGGTCCAATACCGGTAATCGTACATTATTGATTGGCTGGATGAGTAACTGGGCTTATGCCAACCAGGTGCCTACTCAAAACTGGAGAAGTGCAACTACGCTGGTGCGGGAACTGGCACTCCAGAAAGTTGGAAATGAGTATTACCTGCAATCAACTTTGTTAAACGAGTTGAATCAATTGGCGGGATCAACTACTACAGATCCAGCAGCCCTTCAATTACCTGCCCGATTTGAATTGGCTGCCATTCCGCTGCAACAGGTAGAATGGATTTTTTCCAATGAAGCCGGGGAAGAACTCAGATTGGGTTTTGACAAGGAGAGCAATCGTTATTACATAGACCGTACCAAGGCAGGAGAGGCATCTTTTCATCCGGATTTTGCAAAACGGCTCTACGCACCTCGCATAGCAGCCGGAGATTCAATAAAGTGGACAGTAGTAATGGATCATAGTTCAGTTGAATTGCTTGCGGATGATGGCCTCACTGTTATGACCGCGCTGTTTTTCCCGTCCAGCTTGTATACCAACCTGAATGCACCTGCTGTTCGGTATACGCCACTAGAGAGCATTTGGAAAAAGAAATAAGAGAATAGGGATAGTTTATGTTTTCTGCTTATGTGAAAGACTTGGTGAATCAGGGGAATATAAAATCCTGAAAATATAGTAGGGGATCAGCCCCATTTCTGACTCCTAGGGAGGATTGTTGCCATTCGTATTCTTCAGGAGATTTATCGAATTACCTGATTACAAAACAAGGCTTTCTGTAACATACCTATGGCACGCCTGTACCAAAATTAAATTGCTCCCAACCATGAGGCGGATCAAATTGCTCGGATTAGTAGTATTGCTGATATGTACATCGGGTATCAGTCCAACCACTTTGCCCAAGGCCGATCCTGAAAACGGCGGACTTTTTCTGCCCGATGGATTCGAGGCGGTAGTGGTGGTGGACAGTTTGCGGGAACGAGCCCGCCATATTACTGTTAATACTAACGGTGATATCTATGTGAAACTTCGGTTCCCCGACAGTATTGGTGGTAATGCAGCCATCCGTGATACCAATGGCGATGGCAAAGCCGACCAGGTGGTTAAATTCGGTAATTACGAGGATAAAGGCAGTTATGGAACTGCCATGAAAGTTCATAATGGCTATATTTATTTTAGTTCCGAATTATATGTGTTTCGCCAGAAACTGGAGCCTGGTAAACTGGTACCAACCGGTCCAATTGAAACAGTGGTAATAGATGATCATGCACATGGTCGCCATGAGCATATCGCCAAACCTATTGCCTTTGATAAGAAAGGAAATATCTATGTTGCATTTGGTGCACCCAATAACAATTGCCAGGAAAAAAACCGGGTGCCGGGCTCCCCGGGTATTAATCCCTGTCCCTGGCTCGATGACCATGGTGGTGTCTGGAAATTCGATGCCAATAAACTCAACCAGCGCCAGGAAGATGGCGTACGATATGCTACCGGATTGCGCAGCATAGTTGGAATGGACTGGAATCATGCAGACGATGCACTCTATGTGGTGCATCATGGAAGAGATGATCTCTATCGGTTGTATCCTGACCTCTACACTCCCTGGCAGAGTGCGATGCTTCCTTCAGAAGAATTTCTCAAGCTAAAGGAAGGCGATGATGCAGGATGGCCCTACTACTACTATGATCAACTGGTTGGAAAGCGCATACTCGCACCGGAATATGGTGGCGATGGAAAAATTGCTGACAGTTCCGGTAAATATGTAGATCCGCTTATAGGATTTCCCGGGCACTGGGCTCCCAATGATTTGTTCTTTTACACCGGTGATCAGTTTCCTGCGCACTATAAAAATGGTGCTTTCATAGCCTTTCATGGTTCTACTAACAGGGCCCCTTACCCGCAGGCGGGTTATATTATTGTTTTTGTTCCTTTTAAAAACAATCAGCCTACAGGCGAGTGGGAAGTGTTTGCCGATGGCTTCGCAGAAGTGGATCCAATTGTAAATGTAAACAATGCACGTTATCGTCCTATGGGCATCAGTATGGGGCCGGATGGTTCCATGTATTTCAGTGATACCGAACACGGAAAAATCTGGCGGGTAATGTATACCGGCAAGAAGAAGTTTGGCAAAAAACAGCTGGCTTCGATGGAAGCGAGAAAACTGCAGGCGCATATTCGTACTCCCGATATAAAGAAAGATGATCTCGAAGCCGGATTGGTTACCAATAGTGAAAAAATATACAACCGGTATTGCAGTGGTTGTCACCAGAAAAATGGCCAGGGTGATGGAAACCGCTTTCCTCCTTTAGGAAATACCGATTGGGTGACTGGTGATAAGAATCGCCTGATACGCCTGGTATTGATGGGGATGGATGGCCCCATCGAGGTAAATGGCAAACCTTATAATTCCAATATGCCGCAACACCGGTTTTTGAAAGATGATGACATTGCACAGGTGCTTACTTATATACGTTCACAGTTTGGTAATTCAGCCAGTGCGATCAGTCCGGAAGAAGTAAGTGAAGTAAGAAAAGAACTCAATACTCAAACAGGATCCAAATAACGCTTAAACTAGAACTCATGGAGGAGGCAACTATTCGGGATGAAGAACTGCTGATCCGGATGCGGAATAACAATGAGGAAGCACTGGCCATCTTGTATCGCCGGTATTGGGAGAATTTATTTCGCAAAGCGTATGCCCTTTTGAAGGATGAGCCTGCCTGTGAAGATATTATCCAGGAAATCTTTGTGCGTATCTGGAACAACCGGCATTCATTGGCGATCACTGCTTCCTTATCTGCTTATCTGTCTGCTTCTGTGCGCTATGAAGTGATCCGGAAAATCAAAGCTGGTAAAGTACATGCAGATGCTTTTGCCGCATTGGCCAACCAATACCAGCAGGTCAGCAGCCAGGAACAGATGGAAGAAAAGGAATTGCTGCACCACATAAATTCCATCGTGAATCAGTTGTCTACGAAATGTAAACAAGTATATAAACTGAGCAGGGAAGAACAATTGAGTCATAAGGAAATTGCGGCGCTGCTTCAGATATCACCTAAAACAGTTGAAAATCATTTAACCAAAGCACTAAGAGAACTACGATATTCATTGGGTTATACCCTGCTGATTATTTTCCTGCATATTTTCTAAGCACATACCTATGCCGGATAAACAACCTTTCCAATCTGTCATTGACCGCTTTTTAAGTGGAGAACTGGATGAAGCATCCCTGCTTCAACTGATGGAAACTATGGAGCGAAGTGAATTGGATGGGGCTGCAAATCCAGGTATCATGAACCTGGAAGCCAGGCGGGAACAACAGCTGGAGATATTATTGAATAAGGTACAACAGGCTGAAAAGACATCCTATCGCAAACCTGCCATTAATTGGGTAAGACATTTTGCCATTACCTGTTTTGGATTGCTGTTTACTGCTTCCCTCTATTTTTACCTGAAACCTGCTTCACTGGTGCATCGCTGTACGCAGGCGGATCTTCGGGTAGGCGAGGAGCCGGTTTCTGCAATGCTGGCGGCGCTTTATGTAGAGCCCAAACTGCAACAGTTGTCAAAAGTTAGTTTTGTAAATACTACCGAAGATGGCTACCTGCGGTTTGAATCCAAATTGATTGAATCAGCATCGCTGCTGAAAGAAATAACCCAGGATCAGGATGCCCGTTACCTGGTTTTTGAGGACCAGGATATCAATCAGTTACTGGCAGTGCTGAAAGAAAAATACCAGGTTGATTTTACTGTAACCGGCCAGCTACCCGAACAACAATTTTCCGGATTTATATCTACGGGCCTGAATCTTAAAATGGTAGTGAAGTTGCTGGTTTCCTCCGGTCTCTTTGAAGTGAGTATAGAGGGGAAACAGGTGCTGCTAAGCTCGAGGATTTAACTATTAAAAATGCCAACATGAAAAGAAGAGAGTTACTGAAATATTTATCTGTTGCGCCAGCAGGAGCAGCTTTACCGCTCGGCGGATTTGCCATGCCAGCGCCTAAGAAAGATTATATAACCGAGCTGGGTTTGCGCTCCTTTATCAATGCTGCCGGAACCTATACAGCCATGACAGCCTCCCTGATGTATCCGGAAGTAATGGAAGCCATCAATGCGGTTTCAAAATCCTATGTAATGCTGGACGAAGTTCAGGATAAAGTGGGAGAGCGGATTGCTAAGATATGTCGCGCGGAAGCGGCAACTGTTACTGCCGGCTGCTGGTCGGCCATGGTATTGGGAACCGCAGGTGTACTCACCGGAACCGATCTCAAAAAGATTGCCCAGCTGCCCCGCCTGGATGGAATGAAATCAGTAGTGCTGGTTCAGAAATCACATAACAGCGGATATGTACATGCACTAACGAACACGGGTGTACGAATTGTTGAAATTGAAACATTGGAGGAGCTGCATAAAGCCATCAATGAGCAGACCGCGATGCTCTGGTTTCTGAATGCCCACGCCAACCTGGGAAAGATCTCCCATGAAGAATGGGTGGCTGCAGGCAAGAAACATGGTGTTCCTACGATGATTGATATCGCGGCGGATGTGCCACCGGTAGAAAATCTCTGGCGCTTCAACGAGATGGGGTTTGACCTGGTTTGTATTTCCGGAGGAAAAGCATTAAGAGGCCCCCAGAGTGCCGGCATCCTCATGGGAAGAAAGGACCTGATCAAGGCAGCGAGGTTAAGTGCTCCTCCAAGAGGCGGAACCATTGGAAGAGGTATGAAAGTAAACAAGGAAGAAATTGTAGGCATGCTGGCCGCACTGGAAAAATATGTCAGCATTGATCACGATAAGGAATGGAAAGACTGGATGAACCAGGTGGAATACATTGCGGCACAGGCCAAACAGCGCAAGGGCATCCAGACAGAAATTGTGATTCCGCCTTTGGCCAATCATACGCCCACGCTGAATATTCAATGGAGTACAGGTGATATCTCTCTCAAGCCTGCTGAACTGCAGCTTGCTCTTCGTAATGGTGCTCCCTCTATTGAAGTGCTGGCAAATGACAAAGGCATCAGCCTCACTGTTTTTATGCTGCGCGAAGGGGAATATAAAATCGTGGCCAAACGCATCCTGGAAGAATTAAAAAAATCAGCATGAGAAAAAGTATACAACTCCTGATTGGCCTGTTGCTTTTTTCCGGCTGGGTGCAGGCTCAATCCTATTCCATCGTGATAAAAGGTGGGAGGGTAATCGATCCCAAAAATGGCATTGATGCCATACTGGATGTAGGCATCCGCGATGGAAAAATTGTGGCGGTTCAAAAACAGTTGGATACGACAGGCGCCAAACAGGTGGTGATGGCTGCGGGTATGCTGGTGGTACCCGGACTCATAGACATTCATGGTCATTATTTCTTTGGAACGGAACCGGATCATTATTTGAGCAATGGCTTAACAGCAGTGGCTCCGGATGGCTTCACCCTGCGTAATGGAGTTACTACTTCCGTTGATTGTGGTGGTGCGGGATGGAAAAATTTTACTGTTTTCAAACGGAACATAATTGATAACAGCAGAACGCGGATCCTCTCTTTTCTGAACATCGTGGGAGAGGGTATGCGGGGTGGTGCCTGGGAACAGGATACTACGGATATGAATGCACGAATGGCGGCTGCAGTTGCCAAACAATTCCCGGATCATATTGTAGGTTTCAAAGTAGCTCACTATGAGCGAAGAGAATGGATTCCGGTGGATCGGGCAGTTGAAGCTGGCAGACTGACCAACCTGCCGGTGATCATTGACTTTGGTGGCAGTGATCCTCCGCCCCTCTCCATTGAAGAATTGTTCTTTCAGCATTTACGTCCGGGTGATATCTATACGCATGCCTTTACAGAACTCAACCGTCGTGAACCCATTGTAGATCCAGCAACCCGGAAGCTCAAGCCCTTTGTAAAAAAAGCACAGGAACGCGGGATCATTTTCGATGTGGGTTATGGCGGTGCCAGTTTTGTGCTATCACAGGCGCAACCAGCCGCGGCAGCAGGGTTCTATCCCAATACCATCAGTACCGATTTGCATATCGGCAGTATGAATGCTTCCATGAAAGATATGCTCAATGTGATGAATACCTTTCTTGCCCTGAAGATGGATTTGAAAGAAGTAATTAAAGCCAGTACCTGGTCGCCTGCATTGGCGATTCAGCGTAAAGATCTGGGGCATCTCAGTGTTGGCGCAGAAGCGGATCTGGCAATATTGCAACAGATGCCCGGGAACTTTGGATTCTGGGATCGGAGCGGTGCAAAGATCACCTCCAACCAAAAACTGGTTTGCGAAATGACGATCCTTGGAGGAAAGATTGTATACGACCAGAATGGCATTGCGCGACCTATTGTGTTATCTTATTCGAAATAAAACCAGTTGGAAAAAATAACCATAAACCGATTGCTGGCGGTATGCCTTTGCTTCGTTTGTATAGTACCGGTAGCTGCTCAAAAAGCGGCCTATTTGCCGGATGGAGTAACCGAGGAAAAATTAAAGCCGCTGTTAACTACACCTCCGCAATACCGGGCTGTTAAAACAAACCAGGCGATTGAGGTAGATGGATTTGCCAATGAAGCGATTTGGCAAAAAATTCCGTTCACATCGAATTTCCGGGATATTGCAGGTGGTCCAACAGGGAATAAATCAGCACTCAAGCTCTGCTGGGATGAACAGTATCTCTATGTATTTGCACAGTTGGAGCAACCCCAGTTATGGGCAAGTCTGACTAAAAAAGACACTGCCGTATTTATGGATAACGCACTGGAGTTTTTCATCGATATGGACGGGGATATGCAGCAGTATATTGAATTCCAGATTAATGCATTTGGTACCACCTGGGATTTAATACTTTCCAAAGCTTACCGCGATGGAGGAAAGGGGGATTCCGATTTTGAATTTCCCGGATTAAAAAAAGCTGTTCGCCTGCGCGGAACATTGAATCAGCCTGGTGATATAGACGAAGGATGGGATGTGGAATTGGCTATACCACTGGCACCGCGTAACGGACAAATTGCACGTATGAATTTTTCTCATGTAAACTGGAAACTGGATGTGGTGAATGGAGTGTATCAGAAACAAAAGGATGCATCCGGTCGTATAGCGCAACCTCATTACATTGTTTGGTCACCCCAGGGCAGAGTGGATCTGCACATGCCGGAACGCTGGGGATATATACTGTTTTCAGAAGAGGCTGGTCCCGCTGCCTTTATTTCTGCTGAAACACTTGAAATGCAGCGATCGCTTTGGAAATATTATTACCTTCAAAGAGATCACCGGGAACAACACAAACAATATGCATCCGGAATGGAAGAGCTTAGAAAAAAGTATCCGGGCCTCAACTGGAAGGATGCAAAACAGGTGCAACTATTGAAAGATCCTACCGGTTTTGTGTTGGTTGGTAAAGAAAGAAAATCCGGTAGGGAATGGCGACTAGATGCAGATGGCCGATTGCAACAGATTAAAATCAATAACTAACTAGGGGAAAATAGTTCCCCTGTACTCAGAAAGAAATAATGAAAGGACAAGCGAAGGCAGTTTTATTGGTAGCAGCGGTAATGTTGACGAGCTCGGCAACAGCGCAGCCTGAGGTATTGCATAAATCAACCCTGCTTACGCCGGTGAATTCCTTTACCAGCGGCGTGGAAGGTCCTGCTGTAGATGGCAAAGGAAATCTCTATGCCGTGAATTACGAAAAACAGGGCACGATTGGTCAGGTGAAACCAGATGGTACAGCCACTGTTTGGCTGGTGCTTCCGGAAGGCAGTATCGCCAATGGGATCCGGATTAACAGCAAAGGCCAATTATTACTGGCAGACTATACCAAACATAATGTGTGGAAAGTGGATCCGCGTACCAAAAAGATCAGTCTGCTGGCACATGAACCACGCATGAACCAGCCCAACGATCTGGCTATTGATAATAAAGACCGGATATATGCCAGTGATCCAAGCTGGAAAAATGGTACCGGTCAATTGTGGAGAATCGATCCCAATGGTACAACTCATTTGCTGGACACCATGGGCACAACGAATGGAGTGGAAGTGAGTCCGGATAATAAAAAGCTCTATGTAGGTGAATCCGTACAGCGTAAAATCTGGGTCTATGACCTGGGTGCTGATGGTTCTGTCAAAAACAAGCAATTGTTCTATGAGTTTACTGATCATGGACTGGATGGCATGCGTTGCGATCAGAAGGGAAATCTTTATGTAACAAGATTTGGAAAAGGTACGATTCTGATGCTTGCACCGGATGGCACCAAACTGGAGGAGATAACGCTGATGGGTAAACGCCCAACGAATATCGCATTTGGTGGTCCGG
Organism: Flavihumibacter fluminis; assembly: GCF_021491375.1. Lineage (GTDB taxonomy): Bacteria > Bacteroidota > Bacteroidia > Chitinophagales > Chitinophagaceae > Flavihumibacter > Flavihumibacter fluminis. The sequence continues at coordinate 1,313,547 of NZ_JAKEVY010000001.1, read as the reverse complement.
ATGGCAGAACGGCATATGTTACCATGCAGGACCAGGGAAATGTAGAACAATTTCGGGTGGAATTTCCAGGAAGGGAATTCAAAGCTGGCAAATCAACTTCTAAATAATAAAACTGAATACCATGGCTACACAAAGACGATCTGTTTTGAAATCACTGTTTGCATCCATTCTGGGTGTTACCGGTATATCTGCTGCAGCTAAAGCGGCAGGGAACAGTGCCCCGGAAAAGGAAGTGAAAAATGTAACGGATTTCCAGGGTGTACCCCTGTTTTCCGGATCCACCACTTATAATGGTTTGGTATTTATTGCGGGCAAAGGCGCCCATTTCGATGGCGATGTAAAAGCACATACAGACCATGTATTAAAAGAGTTGGAAAAAGAACTGATCAAAGCAGGATCATCCATGGAAAAAGTGCTGAAGGTGAATGTATACCTGAATGATATCGCTGATTACAAAGCGATGAATGAAGTGTACATAGGCCGTTTTGGTAAAAATCCTCCGGTTCGTACAACCGTTGCCGTTGCAAAAGGTGGTGTGCCTGGAGATTCTCTGGTAGAAATCGATTGTATCGCATATAAATAACCCCACAATAACAACCCATGAAAAGAAGGGATGTAATAAAAGGCCTTGGCCTGCTACCGGTTGGCGGATTAGCGGGTGGTCTAGACGCTTTTGCAGGTACAGGTTCACCTATGGCAGCACCCAAGCGGGATCTGTTCAAGGAATTGGGCGTACGTACGTTTATCAATGCAACCGGTACCCTGACCTATATGACAGGTTCTCTCATGCACGATTATGTGCTGGATGCCATCAATTATGGAGCTGATCAGTTCTGCATGCTGGATGAATTGCAGGATAAAGTCGGCGAACGTATCGCGAAAATGGTTCACTCCGAATCAGCTGTTGTGACCTCCGGGGCTTTCTCGGCAATGACGCTTGGTTTGGCCGGTATCCTTACCGGAATGGATCAGAAAAAAGTGGAAGCGCTTCCTCATATTGCAGGCACTGGCATGAAATCAGAAGTGATCTGTCAGAAAGCGCATGACATTGTCTACAATCACGCATTTATCAATACCGGTTGTAAGATTGTGGCCATTGAAACAGTGGAAGAACTGGAGCGCGCCATCAATGAAAAAACAGCCCTGATGCATTTTCTGAACATCTCACAGGGAGGAAAAATTTCACAGGAAGAATGGGTGGCCCTGGGTAAAAAACATGGTATTCCCACCAGTATTGATATCGCAGCAGATGTGCCTCCGGTTTCGAATCTCTGGAAGTTCAATGATATGGGTTTTGATATGGTGCAGATTTCAGGTGGTAAAGCCATTCGCGGTCCGCAAAGCGCGGGTTTATTAATGGGACGTAAGTCCATCATACAGGCTGCCCGCCTGCATATGCCACCACGTGGTTTCAACATCGGCCGGGGTATGAAAGTGAACAAGGAAGAAATACTGGGCATGTATGTAGCACTGGAGCAATACATTGCCAGAGATCACGATAAGGAATGGAAGCAGTGGGAAAAAAGCATTGCGCTGATTGAAGCTGCTGCGAAATCTGTGAAGGATGTGGAAACAAAAATCTGGGTTCCTCAGGGTGGTAATATCACACCGAATCTTTCTATTAGCTGGGAGAAATCCGGTAAAACACCAGAAGGAAAAGAGTTGCAGGAACGTCTTAGAAATGGAAGTCCCTCTATTGAAGTAGGTGGTGGTAAAAAAGGGATCAATGTTACGGCCTGGATGCTTAAGCCAGGAGAAGACAAGATCGTTGCCCGTAGAATCAAAGAAGAATTACAAAGCCTCTTAGCATGATGAAAAAATTGCTTGCCCTTTGCCTGTCCGGATTGGTTTTCTGTTCCGCGATTCAGGCTCAGACTTATGCCATTGTTATCAAAGGCGGACATGTAATTGATCCGAAAAATGGTATCAATGGAATCATGGATATCGCTATTGATAAAGGAAAGATTGTAAAAATTGCCAGGTCGATTCCGGGGGATGCGGTACAGGTGGTGGATGCCAAGGGACTATATGTAACACCTGGCCTTATCGACATGCATACGCACAATTTCTGGGGAAATCATGCAGATCAGGCCTATATGGATGCCCCGAGTGCACTGCCTCCGGATGGATTCACCTTTCGGGTAGGCGTTACTACCGTGGTGGATGCAGGTTCTCCTGGCTGGCGGAACTTTGATCTGTATAAAAAACAGACCATTCAGCAATCACAAACCAGGGTGCTGGCTTTTCTGAATATTGTTGGACACGGTATGCGCGGCGGCAAATACGAGTCCGATACTACGGATATGATCCCGGAAGAAGCAGCTCGCGTGGCACTTGCCAATAAAGAACATATCGTCGGCTTTAAAGTAGCGCATTACAGTCGCCCTGACTGGACACCAGTAGACAATGCGGTAAAAGCAGGTAATCTCGCTGGTGGTATTCCGGTGATGATCGACTTTGGTGGCTCCCAACCGCCTCTCTCACTTAAGTCGCTGTTCCTTGAGCATTTGCGTCCGGGTGATATTTTTACCCACTGTTATGCACAAGTGAACGGACGTGAATTCATTGCAGATACAACTACCAAAAAAATCAAACCCTTTGTGTATGAAGCACGAAAAAGGGGGATTGTATTTGATGTAGGTTATGGTGGTATCAGTTTCTCTTACTCACAGGCACTGATAGCAGCAAAAGAGAAATTTTTCCCAACCACCATTTCAACGGACCTGCATGTGGGCAGTATGAATGCTGCGATGAAGGATCAGCTTACCTGCATGTCGAAGTTTTTGCAAATGGGTATGCCACTGCAGGAGGTAATCAAAGCCAGTACCTGGACACCCGCACAGGTAATCAAACGCGAGGAACTGGGGCATCTGTCAGAAGGTGCTGTAGCAGATATTGCGATCCTGGGTGTTCGCAAAGGAAATTTCGGGCTCTTTGATTATACCGGTTATAAGGTAAAGGCAACTGATAAACTCGAATGTGAACTTACGATTCGCGCCGGACGAATTGTATACGACCTGAATGCCCGGGCAACCCCGGTAACCCTGCATGGATTACCGCCCCGGAAATAAGAACTCTAAATTTTTAGCATGCTCCTGAACAAGTTTAATAAAATCCTTGCTTTCGGTTGTGTTTTACTGTTAGCACAACAAACGCAGGGACAAACTATCCCGAAAGAAGAACTGATTTACCTGACATCCGAATGGAAAGGAGAACGGTTTGCGGATGGTCGCCCCAAGGTAAGTGATGACCTGGTGGAACGCGCCAAAAAGATCGGTATTGAAGAAGCCTGGCAGGTACTCATGAATGAGGGTTATGTGAATCAGTTTGAACGCAACTGGAAAATGATTCATGATGATGTGCCAGTGGTGGGCAGGGCGGTAACAGCCATGTATATGCCATCGCGGCCGGATATTGAAAAAAAGATTAAGGAAAGGGGTGCTAAACAGGGTCGGGTAGGTAATACCAATGCCTGGCCAATAGAAACCCTTGTGAAAGGCGATGTGTATGTAGCAGATGGATTTGGCAAGATAGAGGGAGGCACCTTGATTGGCGATAACCTGGGAACTGCCATCTTTAATAAAACCGGAACCGGTGTCATTTTCGATGGCAGTGCGCGCGATTTAAGCGGACTTGCAAAGATCAAAGGATTCAATGCCTTTGTACGTGATTTTGATCCTTCCTTCCTGAAAGAAATGGTATTGATGGGATTGAATACACCGATCCGGATAGGCAAAGCCATTGTATTGCCTGGCGACCTGGTGATTTCAGAAAGAGAAGGGGTGCTCTTTATACCGGCTCATATGGCGGAGCAGGTAATATTGACCGCCGAGTTTATTGGTCGCAAAGACAAGTTTGGCAAAGAGATGCTGAAAACGGGTCGCTATAATACCGGACAAATCGATAGCCAGTGGACCGAGGAAATCAAACTCGCTTTCCTGAAATGGCTGGAACAACATCCGGAAGAAGGTAAGATGACCAAACAGGAATTGGATGAAGTCATGAAAAAAAGAACCTGGTGAAAGAACTAAGCTTATCAAAAACACTGATCGGACTTGCCCTGGTATTGCTTGCGTTAACGCTGCTTTTTGCCTTCCAGGGTAACTGGACCGTTGCTGGTCCGGCTGCCATTGCCTTTTTTGTTTTATTGGCCATTGGGTTCAGAGGATATGAAACATTGAAGCGCTATACTTATACGCTGATGATCTTCGCGGCTGTAACCACTTCGCTTTGTTATCCGCAGTATTTTATTTCCTGGGGCGATTTTAAATACACCAACCTGATTACGCCACTAATTCAACTGATCATGTTTGGGATGGGAACCTCCATGAGCGTAAAAGATTTTGTGAGTGTGGTGAAAACGCCAAAGGGCGTTGTGATCGGTGTTGTCAGTCAGTTCATGATCATGCCATTGCTGGGTTTCACACTGGCTAGTATAAGTGGCTTTAGTGCAGAGATCGCGGCAGGTATTATTCTGATTGGGTGTTCACCCAGTGGGCTTGCCTCCAACGTGATGTCTTATCTCGCAAAAGCGAACCTGGCTTTATCCATCACCATCACCTCCATTACTACTTTGATGGCGCCTTTTGTGACGCCTTTGCTCATGAAGATGCTGGCAGGTGCCTTTATTGAGATCAACGTGCTGAACATGATGTGGGATATCTCCAAGATGATCATCCTGCCTATTGGTTTGGGGCTAATTGTAAATAAATTACTACGAGGTAAGTCGAAATGGCTGGATGAGGCTATGCCGGTTCTTTCTATGTTGGGGATTGCGCTGATTATAGTGGTGATCACTGCTGCGGGTCGGGATAGCCTGTTAAATATTGGTCCCTTGTTGATATTGCTGGTCCTTATTCACAATCTTTTTGGTTATTTCCTGGGTTATTGGTTTGCGCGGTTGCTTAAGATGAATGAGCGTGATTCGAGGACGGTTGCTATTGAAGTAGGCATGCAGAATGGAGGATTGGCCTCCGGCATAGCCAAAGAGATGGGCAAGATTGCAACGGTGGGACTGGCAGCTGCAGTATTTGGTCCGTTGATGAATGTCACTGGATCTATTCTGGCATCTTACTGGCACAAAAAAGTACCGGAGGGATATGATCCCATTGAAGCCCTGGAATCTGCCGAATTAACTCATTCCTTAAAATAACGGTTATGGTTAGGGCTTTTATGCTGTATATTTTCCTATTGTTGGCCACTACCGGTAATGCGCAATCGAAAGAAGAAGTGGCGGTAGCTGCGCAGCTGGATAGATTGAACAAAGCGATGGTGGACAAAAACCTGGCTGTGCTGGAGGATATTTTCCACGCGAACATGTGGTATGGCCATTCCAGTGGCAGGCTCGATGATAAACTGGCTACTATCAAGGATGTGATGGAAGGGCCGGTAGATTTTATCACCCTGGAAGCAACCGACAGAAAGATCCAGCTAGTGGAGAAAAACGCAATGATTCGTTTTATATTTGAAGCAAAAGCCACCAATAATGGGCAGGAGCAAACGATCCGGATTGGCGTGATGACAGTTTGGAAAAAAGAAAAATCCGGTTGGAAATTGTTTGCCCGGCAGGCTTATAAACTATAAGCAACAGACTGCATGAAAACCTCCATAGCAATTTCGCTCTCCCTGATGATGTTCCTCCAGTATTTTATATGGAGCGCCTGGTATGTAACCATGGGAACCTATATGGAATCCAGTTTGGGAGCAACCGGACAGGATATTGGGCAGGCATTCAGTGCGCTGGCATTGGCAACCATGATCTCTCCTTTTTTTGTAGGGATGATTGCAGATCGATTCTTTGCTGCGCAGAAGATCATGGGCGTATTACACCTTGTGGGAGCCATCCTGCTAGTACTGGCTACAAAGGTGGAGAACAGCCAACTTTTTTATTGGGTAATACTGGCTTATTCACTGGTTTATATGCCAACCGTGGCGCTTAGTAACAGTGTTGCCTTTGCCCAGATGACCGACCCCGGAAAACAGTTTCCCTGGATCCGGGTATTTGGAACATTGGGTTGGATTGTGGCTGGTTTATTAGTTGGAACCTGGGAGATTGAGAAAACACCTGAAACCTTTTATCTCGCAGCGGGAGTATCCGTGGCGCTGGGATTGCTGAGTTTTGCCTTGCCGAATACACCTCCTAAGGGTAGGGAAGTAGGTGAGTCGACGGCGCTCTTCAGCAAAGAATCACTTAGCATATTCAAGGATCGTTCCTATTCTATTTTCTTTATTGCCGCAATCCTGGTTTGTATTCCACTCGCATTTTATTATGGATTTGCGAATCCTTTCCTGAACGAAATCGGTATGGATAAGCCGGCGCAGAAGATGATTCTCGGTCAATTTTCCGAAGGACTGTTCATTCTCGCAATTCCCTTTTTATTCAACCGGATCGGGGTAAAAAATATTTTGCTGATTGGTATCCTGGCCTGGATTCTCCGCTATGTATTGTTTGCTTACGGTTATGGGGAACCGAATGGTTGGATGATCTACCTCGGCATCATTTTACACGGGGTTTGTTACGATTTCTTCTTTGTGACCGGTTATATGTATTCCGAGAAAAAAGCCGGTGAGAAAAATAAAAATGCCGCGCAGGGCTTGTTCACGTTTGCCACTTATGGATTGGGCATGGTGATCGGTACCTGGTTCTCCGGACTGGTGGCGGATCATTATGTAGTGGGAGAGGGGCATGATTGGCAATCCATCTGGTTAATACCCGCAGCAATTGCCGCCGCCGTATTGCTTTATTTTATCTTTTTCTTTCACGAACGAAAGGCAGTTGCCTGAACCTCGGGCAGGATTTTTGCGTAATTAAGGGAAATACCGGTTATGCGAAATCGATCCTTTTTCAGTGTGTGTATGTTGGCGGTTCTAAGCACCGTTTTATTCTCCTGCTCGCGGGAGGATGATCCGCCTGTTACCAACCCAGATGACAACTGGCCATCGGACAGTATCCGGGTGTTGAAAGGCGGATTGAATTTTCCCTGGGAAATTGTATGGGGCAAGGATGAACATCTTTGGCTGACCGAGCGGGGTGGCCGGGTTTCAAGAATAGATCCCCGCACCGGGGAAACCCTGTTCAGCACTACCCTGGATGGAGTGGTGGCAAGAGGGGAGGGAGGCTTGCTCGGTATGGTGCAGGATCCCGCCTTTGCGCAGAATGGCTGGATTTATTTTGTACACAATTACCTGGAGGGGGATGCCTATCGGGAGAAACTGGTGCGATATCGGTTTACCGGTGGGGCCCTGGCTGATGCTAAAGTGCTACTGGATAATATCCCCGCTGCCAACATTCACAATGGATCCAGGCTGGTGATAGTGGAAGGGAATCCTGCTGTGTTGTATATGACCACGGGTGATGCTGCCAATACAGCCCTGGCGCAACAGCCGGGATCACTGGCCGGCAAAGTACTGCGCATCTTGCTGGACGGATCCGTGCCTGGAGATAATCCGGTTGCGGGGAATTATTACTGGTCGCTGGGCCACCGGAATCCGCAGGGACTGGTCTGGGCCAATAACAAGCTGTATGCATCGGAACATGGTCCCAATATTGAAGATGAAATCAACATCATTGAAAAGGGCAGGAATTATGGATGGCCATCCGTGAATGGCCCCTGTGACCCGGGAGAGCAGGCCTTTTGTGATGCCAACCAGGTAAAGGAACCGATATGGTCGAGCGGAGCTTCCACCGTAGCCGCCTGTGGCCTGGATTATTATGGGAGCGATCGCATCCCTGGCTGGAAAAACTCCCTGCTGATGACCAGCCTCAAAAACGCTACCCTGTTTCGGCACCAGTTGAATGCGGATGGAACCGCGATCCAGTCTACCGAGCAATTGTTCCGCACCCGGTGGGGCCGCCTTAGGGATGTATGTGTAAGTCCGGCTGGCCGGGTTTACCTCTGCACCAGCAATGGCAATAACCAGGATATCCTGGTGGAAATCAGTTCGCTCGAATAAATTTTTGCAATCTGTTGGAAGCAATCACCTGTATCCCTACCTTTGCACCCTCTTAACCCACCCGACCGGTGCCACCGGTCGGGTGAAATAAAAGAGATCGGGAAGTAGCGCAGGCCGGTAGCGCACCTGGTTTGGGACCAGGGGGTCGCAGGTTCGAATCCTGTCTTCCCGACCGAAAAAAGGAGTTGCAGTGTTGCAGCTCCTTTTTCATTTATATACTGCTGCTATTGAGGCGAGTTAATTCCGAACTTTACAATTGTACTGTTGTTATCCCATCACTCAACGAATTTTAAAACGCTCAATATAAGTTATGTCAACCTCCTCCATCCCTACCAAACCTGTCAAAGCCTTTGGAGCCCAGGCTGCTGATGCGCTTTTGGACCAGCTTAATATTAACCGTCGTGCACCACAGCCCCACGATGTGGAAATTGAAATTCTCTATTGTGGTGTTTGTCATTCTGATTTACATACGGCCAGAAATGAATGGCATGGAACGGTGTATCCCTGTGTACCCGGACATGAAATCGTTGGCCGCGTGGTTAGCGTAGGTGCCCATGTGAAAAATTTCAAAGTAGGTGATCATGCTGCAGTTGGTTGCCTGGTGGATAGCTGCCGAGAATGTGATTACTGCAAGGAAGACCTCGAACAATATTGCAGTACCGGTCATACTCAAACCTATAATTCGCCTGATAAACATCTTGGAACGGCCACCTATGGCGGGTATTCTGAAAGCATTGTAGTGGATGAAGCATTCGTGTTACGGGTTCCTGAAAATCTCGATCTCGCAGCAACCGCACCCTTGCTCTGCGCCGGTATCACCACCTATTCTCCTTTGAAGCATTGGAAGGTGGGCCCGGGTAAAAAAGTGGGTATTGTTGGGTTAGGCGGATTGGGACACATGGGAGTGAAAATCGCTAAAGCAATGGGTGCGGAAGTGATTGTTTTCACCACTTCTCCTTCTAAAGTGGCGGATGCCAAAAGGCTTGGGGCAGATGATGTGGTCTTGTCCAAAGACGAAGCGCAGATGCAACGGTATGCCGGTAAACTGCATTTTATTTTAGATGCCGTATCCGCACAGCATGATATCAATTCCTATCTCAGCCAGTTACGGGTGGATGGTGCGCTGGTATTGGTTGGTGCACCCGAAAATCCACTGCCGGTTGCTCCTTTCAGTCTGATTCCAATGCGCAAGACATTCGCCGGATCCATGATCGGTGGCATCGCACAAACACAGGAAATGCTGGATTTCTGCGGAGAACACAATATTGTTTCTGATATCGAAATGATCCGCATGCAGGACATTAATGAAGCCTATGAGCGACTGCTGAAAGGGGATGTGAAATATCGCTTTGTGATTGATATGGCATCTCTGAAGCAGTAATAAAGATGGCAAGAATCTTTATAACAGGTTCAGCCGATGGGCTCGGTTTCTTAGCCGCCCGTCGGCTGCTTGCTTTAGGCCATGAGGTGTTGCTTCATGTACGCAACGCAGCACGTGCCCAGGAACTTCGCAATAAACTGACTGCTCCAATACAGCTTGTTACCGGCGACCTTTCAGATATGGAGCAAACCATCGAATTGGCAAATGCAGTTAACAAGGCTGGAAGTTTTGATGTCATCATTCACAACGCTGGCGTGTACCAGGTAAACCAGCAGACTATTCTGCATGTGAATACCATTGCACCGTATATACTAACCTGTTTGATTCAACCGCCTCAACGCCTGATTTACCTGTGCTCCAACATGCATCTGCAGGGGCGATTGCATTCCGCACAGTTTGAAGCTGCAACCAATCAACTAACCTATTCCGATTCGAAATTTCATATGGTGCTGTTGGCTAAAGCGATCGCCCGGAAATGGCCGGCTGTTTTCTCCAATGCCGTCGACCCGGGTTGGGTGCCTACTAAAATGGGAGGAAGCGGTGCCCCTGATAACCTGGACAAAGGATATGAGACACAGGTTTGGCTGGCCACCAGTATGGAACCCAATGCCTGCGTTTCCGGGAAATATTTTTATCACCGGGTGGAAAGGAAGGCACATCCCTTAACAGAGGCGACTGATCTTCAGGAGCAGTTGCTGCAACTTTGCGAAAAATATAGCGGAGTGAAATTTCCCGGCTAAGCAGAGCTGGTTCGGTATGTTATGATGAACAAAATGGTTTGATTTACTAAATAAAAGTAAATAAATACTTTTATAGAAAAAGAATCCCTATCTTTATTGCATCAAACAATAAAACCCTTTATATGGCTACTGCAACAACCGACAATATCCTGGATGTAACGCTCCTGGAACCACGTCAGAAACATCCCACCATTTTTGCCCGCTTTGATGCGCTGGATCAGGGAGAATGTTTTACTATTCACAATGACCATGACCCCAAACCGCTGTACTATCAGTTACTGGGCGAAAGAGGAAACAGTTTTAACTGGGAATACCTGGAGCAGGGACCGGAATGGTGGAAAGTGAGGATCAGTAAACATTCGGCAGGAGAGTCCAAAGAAACACTGGGACAAATAGCTGCCAAAGACATTCGCAAAGCGCAGGTGTTTAAAAAATACGGTCTCGATTTTTGTTGCGGTGGTAAAAAAACACTGGACCAGGCCTGTGCCGAAAAAGGGTTGGATGTGTTGGCGGTAGAAAGAGAACTGCAGCAAACAGATCATCTCGCTGCATCCACCAGGCCAATTCCCTACCAGGACTGGAGCAGCGATTTCCTGGCGGATTATATTGTGAATACCCATCACAGTTATGTAAAGCGGGTACTACCGGATATTCGACATTATGCGGCAAAAGTGCAACGGGTACATGGTGGTCGTCATCCCGAATTAAATACGATTCAACCCCTGGTAGAAGCCCTGGCCAATGAATTGAGTTCACATCTGGTGAAAGAAGAACAAATCCTGTTTCCCTATATAAAGGAACTGGTTGCCGTTAAAAATCAGATGGATGGATTAACCGCTTCCCGCTTTGGCAGTATTGAAAACCCGGTACACATGATGGAGCATGAACACGATACAGCCGGCAGCATCCTGGAGCAGATTCGTCAATTGACAGATAACTATGCCTTGCCTGAAGATGCCTGTGCCAGTTACGATCTTTTGTATCGTATGCTGAGTGAATTTGAAGATGATCTGCACCTGCACGTGCATCTCGAAAACAATATTCTCTTCCCTGCAGCAATTGAACTGGAGAAATCTCTTTTGAATTAAATCCTTAACGATGAGATCCGAACATGGTGCAGAGAAACCGTTGGTGTACTCCTGCTCGGGCTGCAGCAGTGCTGCCCAGATGGCCAACTATATTGCACTTCAGTTGGATCGCAGAGGGGTTGCTGAAATGTCCTGCATTGCGGGTGTCGGAGGAAATGTAAAAAAGCTGGTCAAAACGGCACAGTCCGGGCGGAAGATCATAGTAATCGATGGTTGTCCGCTCGCCTGTGCCAAAGCCTGCCTCTCCAACCATCAGCTGATACCAGATCATCATTTTGAACTAACGGTCTTCGGTGTGCGAAAAAAGCAGCATGAAGATTTTGATCCGGTTGAAGCTGCGGAAGTGCTGACTAGGATCGAAACCAGGATGCAAATCTGACCCACCATGCTTATCAATGCCGAAACAAAAATTGCAGCTATCCTGAAGCAACATCCGGAAGCAATGGATGCGATCATCAGCCTTTCTGCCAAATTTAATGCCTTGCGAAACCCACTCTTGCGTAAGCTGATGGCAGGCAGAACCAGTATCGCAACCGCAGCTAAAATGGGAGGATGTACAGTAGATGATTTTTTCAGGTTACTGGTTCCCTTGGGGTTTGAGGTAGATAATAAAAGAGCTGCGAGTTCCCCCGAAATGCAGAAGCCGAAACCTGCAATCCTTTCCCAACTGAGCCCGCAACAACTACATACCCTGGATGTACGACCGGTAATTGATGCGGGCAAAGACCCGCTTTCACTTATTCTGCAAAAACTAAAAGAGGTAAAACAAGGGCACGCTTTGTTGATCATCAATGGTTTTGAACCGACCCCATTGATCCATTTATTGAAAAAACAGGGATTTGATGCGTATGTTGAAACCATTGAACCGGATTGCATTCACAGTTATTTTTATCGCACTGAAAACGTAGGTGAAGAATCATCAGCAGTAATAACAGCGAGAGAAGATTTTGATGAAACCCTGAATCGGTTTGCCGGAAAACTGGATCTGATTGATGTGCAGCACCTGCCGATGCCAATGCCCATGCAGGCCATTTTAAAGCGATTGGATCAATTACCCGAGGATCATGCGCTCTTTGTATTTCATAAACGCATCCCGGTATTTTTATTGCCAGAACTGGCAGACCGTCAGTTAAGTTATAGGGTAAAGGAACTCAGTGATTCGGAAGTACAGCTGCTAATCTTCAAAGAATGAAATGTTTCCTTCTGGTAATCATACGGATCCCGCCAAAACTACCCCGGCAAAACTGGTCTTGCCGTTTTATTTGTATGCAGCCCTGTCCTTTCTGACCGCGGCCATCCTACTCTTGATTTCAGTGAAGGATTTTACCGGTCATTTTTTCAATCCGCATATTTTAGCCATCACCCATATCATGGCCCTGGGCTGGTGTACTATGATTATTCTGGGAGCCAGTCATCAACTGGTACCAGTGATTATTGAAGGGAGTCTCTACAGTCCGGTTTTGGCAATGAGTTCCTTTGTTCTATCTGCGATTGGTATTCCTTTGCTTGTTTACGGATTCTACCAGTTCAATATGGGCTGGCCTGCAAAGCTGGGTGGTATTCTCATTGTGTTGGCAGTGTTGTCCTATGCGGTGAACCTTGGACTCAGTATTTCGAAAAGCGGAAAAGAAGCTGTTCAGTCGTCTTTTATTCTGTCTGCCAGTCTATGGTTGCTTATTACTACGATTGTTGGCCTGTTATTGGTTTACAATTTCACTATTCCACTGTTACAACGAAACTCTGTGGAGTATCTTTCTTTTCATGCGCATATTGGAATCGTTGGTTGGTTTCTGCTCCTTGTCATTGGAGTAGGCTCCAGGCTGATCCCAATGTTCCTGATCTCCAAATACCAGCAGTATGGAATACTCTGGTGGATCTTTGGTTTGGTAAATGGCGGACTACTTGCTTTTGCCGGTTTCTTCCTGTATAACGGTGCCGCCTACCTGTTTTTCATACCGCTGCTTATGATACTGGCCGGACTTTTTCTGTTTATATACTACTGTTACCAGGCTTACCGCGAACGAATTCGAAAAAAAGTGGATGATCCCATGAAACTTTCGCTGGTATCGATTCTTCTGCTGGCCCTTCCGGCACTTGTGATGATCGTATTACTGGGTATGTTGACAGGAATGCAACAGGCCCCTTCAAAGCTGGTAATGGCCTATGGATTCCTCGTATTCTTTGGATGGCTTACTGCCATCATACTGGGTATGACCTTTAAAACGCTACCCTTTATTATCTGGAACAAAGTTTATCACCGGCTTCTTGGTAAAGTCAAAGCACCTAATCCAAGGGAGTTATTCAATGACAAAATCGTACAAGCAATGTTGTATTGTTTCTTCGCAGGATTAGGACTGTTTTTTATGGGTATACTGTGGGAATCGGTCTTGTTGCTACGGTTAGGAGGAATTCTTCTATTGGTCACCGCCATATTATACAATTGGAATGTTTTGTATTTATTGAATCACAAAGCGCAATCATGAGGGATATCACAACCAATAATGAACTGATGGCAACGATTGCATTGGCTGCCTTGCAAGACGTGGAAGATCCCGAGATTGGTTTGAATATAGTAGATCTCGGACTGATCTACCAGCTTGATTTTGATGAACAGGAAAAAAAGATCTATTGTACTATGACGCTCACTACCCAGTTTTGTCCAATGGGTGGTTCGATCCGTGCTAATTGCCGGCATCGCCTGGAAAATGCTTTCCCTGGTTTTGAGATTATTGTAGCGCTTCAATTCCACCCACCCTGGAATGCCAGCCGCATCTCTGCAGAAGGCAGAAAATTTTTGGAAGGTTGAGTTTTATATCAATTTTCCTTATATTCGGGTACGTACACGAAATTATCAACCAACAACCCGCAGTCTGTCATGTCAGCATCCCGAAACAGTCGTCGTCGCTTTTTAAAAACCGCTACCCAGGGAGCAGCCCTGCTCACGGTTGGCGGGATCCTTCCAGGATTCAGCGCCTCCAGTTATGCCAATATTCTGGGCTCCAATGAGCGCTTGAACCTCGCCGTTATGGGAGTGAACTCAAGGGGGAACGCACTCGCTACCAACTTTGCAGTACAACCGAATTCCAGGGTAAGCATCATTTGTGATGTGGATAGCCGGGCAGCTGCGAAAACCCAGGCGGAGGTGGCAAAAGTACAAGGACAGTCGCCTGTAACGGAGAAGGATATACGTAAAGTACTGGAAAATAAATCGATTGATGCCCTGGTGGTAGCAGCTCCCGATCACTGGCACGCGCCTGCTGCCATTCTTGCCGCCAAAGCAGGTAAACATGTATACCTGGAAAAACCCGCCAGCCACAATCCACAGGAAGGAGAATGGCTGATAGCTGCTCAGAAAAAATACAAAACCGTTATCCAGATGGGTAACCAGCGCCGCTCCTGGCCCAATGTTGCAGCTGGTATAAAAGCCCTGCATGAGGGTGTTATCGGAAGACCTTATATGGCCAAGACCTGGTATTCAAATAATCGTCCGGGTATTGGAACCGGCAAAAAAACAGCGATTCCTGATTGGCTGGATTTTGAGCTCTGGCAAGGCCCTGCACCCCGCAAAGCCTACCAGGATAACCTGATCCACTACAACTGGCATTGGTTCTGGCATTGGGGTACGGGAGAAGCTCTGAACAACGGAACCCATATGGTGGATATCGCACGCTGGGGCTTGCAGGAAACATATCCCACAAGAGTACTCTCTTCGGGTGGTCGTTACCGTTACCAGGATGATTGGGAAACACCCGATACGCAGAATATCAGCATTGAGTTTGGCAATCGTTCCACCATTACCTGGGAGGGCAGAAGCTGCAACCCGCGGTATGTGGAAGGAGCCAGTGTTGGAGTTATTTTTTATGCCGAAAACGGCACCATGGAATTTGATGGTACCAATGCTTATTCCATTTATGACCTGAAAAACAAACTGGTTAAAGAAGTGCGCAACGATGCTACCATTAATACCAGCAGTTTGTCTAGTCCTTCTCAACAATTGGATGCCATCCACCTGAATAATTTCCTGGATGCTATCCGTAAAGGCAGTCCGTTGAATGCGGAAATCGTTGGCGGTCACCAAAGCACGCTGCTTGTTCAATTGGGGAATATCGCGCAGCGTACCGGTACGATTCTGGAAATTGATTCCGCTACGGGTAGGATTAAAAACAATCCGAAGGCTGAAGCACTTTGGAAACGCAGTTATCAACCGGGTTGGGAACCCACTATTTAAGCTGTGTTCATGAAACAATCAACGGTCGTTTCTATTGGTATCATAGCCGGACTTTTTTTCATATTCGGACTGGTGAGTTGGGTGAATGCCATCCTGATTCCCTATTTCAAACTGGCCTGTGAACTCACCCACCTGCAAAGTTACCTGGTTGCATTTGCCTTTTATATTTCCTATTTCGTGTTATCAGTGCCGGCTTCTTTTTTACTCAAAAAAGCAGGATTCAAAAAAGGCATGATGATCGGGTTCTGGATCATGGCGATGGGCGCTTTTCTCTTTGTGCCCGCTGCATATGGCAGAACTTATGGCATATTCCTGGCGGGCTTGTTTTCTCTGGGAGCGGGACTCGCGATTCTTCAAACCGCTGCCAATCCCTATATCACGGTATTGGGGCCCAAAGAACGTGCCGCTCAACGGATCAGTATCATGGGGATCTGCAACAAATTCGCCGGTATACTGGCGCCTTTGTTATTTGCTGCTGCTATTTTACGTCCAACGGATGCTGAATTATTTAAACAGATTCCATTGATGGATGAAGCAGGCAGAACTGCCGCCCTGGATGAATTGATCCGCCGGGTGATTGTACCCTATTCTGTTGTTGGAACGGTGCTCTTTTTGCTGGGTATCGCCATTCGGTATTCTCCCTTGCCGGAAATCAATACCGACGAAGAAACGGGTGAGCTGGCTTTGCAAAATTCTACTAAAACATCTGTATTGCAGTTTCCGCACCTGGTTTTGGGGGCCATTGCGATTTTTGTGCATGTAGGAACCCAGGTGATTGCAATTGATACCATCATTCCTTATGCCGGTTCCATGCAGATTGATTTGCTGGAAGCCAAAACCTTCCCGGGTTATACGCTCGCAGCAACTATCGTCGGTTATATCCTTGGTATCATAGCCATTCCGAAATTAATCAGCCAGGTAACGGCACTACGAATCTGTACCCTGTTGGGATTGTTGTTTTCTGTGCTGATCCTGCTGGCGAAAGGGAATATAACCCTGCTGGGACATACCGCTGATCTCTCCATCTGGTTTGTGGTGTTACTGGGCCTAGCCAACTCACTGGTGTGGGCGGGTATCTGGCCGCTGGCACTGGATGGATTGGGCAGGTTCACAAAAATAGGTGCTTCCCTGATGATTATGGGACTTTGTGGAAATGCACTAATGCCCTTGTTGTATGGATGGGCTGCGGATGTATGGGGACAACGACTCGCCTATGCGGTATTGATTCCCTGTTACCTTTACCTGATTTTTTATGCAGTTAGAGGCCATCAATTCAGAAACTGGAGAAAGGCATGAAGCGACAAATTCTATATACAGTTCTGGCAAACCTGCTATTCATATATCCTGCTATGACACAAACCAATTATAATCCTGTTGAAAAATATCGTATACTCACGCTTGAACCCGGCCATTTTCATGCGGCCCTGGTTATGAAGGAATCAAATCCGCAGATTGATACTACCTGTTATCTGTATGCGCCGGATAATGCGGCTACACAACAATACCTGGATTTTATAAAAAATTTCAACACACGAAAACAAAACCCAACTTCCTGGAACACGGTCTGGTATAAGGTAAAAGACTACCTGGAACAGATCTGGAACCAACCGAAGGGAAGCATTCTGGTGCTGGCCGGAAACAATCGCACCAAAACAGCCTGGATCAGTGAAGCAGTGAACAGGGGATATGCAGTGTTGGCCGACAAGCCCATGGCTATTGATCCGGAAGGATTTGCCAAACTGGAACTGGCAATAACAACTGCGAAGAACAAAGGACAACTGGTATATGATATCATGACGGAACGTTATGAAATTCTGAATATCCTGCAGCGTTTATTGATGCAGCAAAAGGATCTTTTTGGTGAACTGGAAAAAGGAAGTCCGGATAATCCATCCATTGTAAAAGAAAGCCTGCATCATTATTACAAACTGGTGGCAGGCGTACCCCTTAAACGAACCGAATGGCAATACGATCCCAAACAGGCGGGCAGTGGGCTGGTGGATGTTACCACGCACCTGGTAGACCAGGTACAGTGGACCTGTTTTCCGGAACAGGTACTTAACTATAACAGTGACGTACAACCGATACGTGCCAGGTTATGGCCTACAGCCATCAGTCTGCCGCAATACAGCGCCTCTACCGGAGCAGCCCGCTTTCCGGATTTTCTTGATACGTACCGTAAAGGTGATTCCATTCTTATTCCCTCGAATGGGGAAATGGTGTATGCTTTAAAGGGGGTTCATGTGCGTATTAAAGTGGAATGGAACTATGAATCAACCATTGGTGCTGGTGACACACATTATTCCCTGATTCGCGGAACCGGTTGCGAGCTCGTAATTCGACAGGCGCCCACAGATCGGTTTGGTGCCAGTTTGTATGTAGAGCCTGTGAAAGGAAAAACCCTGAATGAAGAAAAGCTGATCGCTGCAATTAAAGAAATCCAGCGGGTTTATCCTGATATCCGGTTTAAAAAAGATGGAAACGGCTGGAAGATTTTGGTGCCGGATCATTACAGAGCCGGACATGAAGCACATTTTGTAAAAGTGACAGAACAATTTCTTAGGTATCTGAAAGCAGGCCGTATGCCCGATTGGGAATGGTCCTTTTTATTGTCGAAATATTTTATCACCACTCAATCACTGGTTATTGCGAAACCCTGATATGGCTCAGTTATCGATCATACATGCCCGTATAATCACACCTGCCGGAGTGCTGGAAGATGCTTGCCTGGTAATAAAAGACGGAAAGATCCATCAGCTCCAACCAGCTGGAGCAGCGCTACCGGATGGTCCGGTACTGGATGCCGGCGGTAACTGGCTTGCTCCCGGTTTCATTGATATTCATGTACATGGTGGGGGAGGGTTTGACTTCATGGATAATACTGTTGAAGCCTTCCTGGCAATAGCCAGATTACATGCACAACATGGCACCACTTCGATGTTCCCTACAACACTAACCAGTGAATTGCCCGATCTGTATGCAACGATTGATTGTTATGAAAAAGCGCTTACTCACACACATGATGGAGCGCGTTTTCTGGGACTTCACCTTGAGGGACCCTATTTTTCAAAGGAGCAGCGGGGTGCACAGGATGAGCGATATATCCGGAATCCAGATCCTGAAGAATACCGGGCGATCCAGGAAAAATCTATACATGTCCGAAGATGGAGTGCTGCTCCTGAACTGCCGGGTGCGCTGGCCTTCGCAGATTTTTGTCGCTCAAAAGGAATACTTCCCGCATTAGCTCATACCAACGCGGAGTATGAGCAGGTGAAAACAGGAGTGAAGCATGGCTATTGCTTGGCGACGCATTTGTATTCTGCCATGTCGGGACTAACCCGCCGAAACGGATTCCGGATAGCCGGAGCAATTGAGTCGAGTTTGCTGTTGGATGAAATTGATGTGGAGCTGATTGCGGATGGCGTGCATCTTCCGGAGGCCTTGTTGAAACTGGTAGTGAAAATAAAAGGGAAAGAGAAAATTGCCCTGGTAACAGATGCCATGCGTGCCGCGGGAACCACTGTAACGAAATCCATTCTGGGGAGTAATACATCCGGACTCGAAGTGATTATTGAAGACGATGTTGCTAAACTATCCGACCGTTCTGCGTTTGCAGGAAGTGTAGCAACAGCTGACCGCCTGGTACGTACCATGGTGCAGCTGGCTGAGGTTAGTATCCCGGATGCGGTATATATGATGAGCACTACACCGGCACGTATAATGGGAGTAGCTGATCAGTTTGGCAGTATTGAAATTGGAAAAATGGCAGACCTGGTATTATTTGATGATGGCATCCGGGTTCAGCAAACATTTATAAACGGGAAACCGGTTTTATGATTCAAAAATGGAAGTAGTAATTCTTGATACCAGGCTAGAGATGGGTCTTACAGCAGCAAAACGGGTTTCAGAAAAGATCCGGGAACTGCAGCAGGAGAAACCGGTGTTACGGATGATGTTTGCTGCCGCACCCTCGCAACTGGAATTTTTGCAGGCATTGATCAAAGAGTCAATCAACTGGCAGGGCATTGTTGCTTTTCATATGGATGAATACATCGGGTTGCCTGCTTCTCATCCTGCCTCCTTTCGAAACTTCCTGAACCGCCATCTTTTTGATTTGGTACCCTTCAGGGAAATTCATCTCATTAATGGAGAGGTTGACGATCCGCAGCAGGAAGCGGATCGATATGCCGCCTTGTTATCTGAGTCACCGATGGATATCATTTGTCTTGGAATTGGGGAGAATACCCACCTGGCTTTCAATGATCCGCATGTAGCAGATTTCCAGGATCCCTGCCTGGTGAAACTGGTGGATCTTGATCCCGCCTGCAGGCAACAACAGGTAAATGATGGCTGTTTCGAAACCCTGGAAGGGGTACCGGCACTAGCCATTACCGTTAGCCTTCCGACGCTTTTTAGTGGAAGCTATCTTTTCTGCATGGTGCCAGGTAAAAACAAGGCCCAGGCAGTACTGCATACGATGGAGGAGGCAATCAGTCCGGTTTTTCCTTCCACCCTTTTGCGGAAGCATCCTGCGGTTGTCTTATTTTTAGACAGGGATAGTGCAGCTTTAATGCCATCCCATAACTGACGCTTATGAAAAAAGAATCGGAAGAACTGGTTGGGGTTAAGGAAATTGCCCGTCGCGCGAATGTCTCCATTGCAACGGTAGACCGGGTGCTGCATGATCGTCCCGGTGTTTCACTCAAAACAAAGGAAAAGATCCAGCAAATAATTAAAGAGCTGAACTATCAGCCGAATATCGTGGCCCGCACCTTGGCAAGCCGTAAAAAATTAAAGTTCGCCATCATCATACCGGCCAGCTCCGAAGAAACCAGTTATTGGAAGGCGCCATTGGATGGCGTACTACAAGCAGAACAGGAATTGAGGCAGTATGGAATCAGCGTAGAAAAATATCTGTTTGATCAAAACAACCGAAAAACCTTTGTAAAGCAATCGGCAACGCTACTGCAACAAAAACCGGATGGTATTCTGCTCGCTCCCATGTTTGTAGAAGAATCCAACCAGTTTATGCAGCAGTGCCGGGAGCAATCCATTCCGGTTGTTTTTATTAACTCGGATTTGCCGGGACAATCGGGACTTGCCTATTTTGGCCCGGACCTTTATCAGAGCGGTTATCTGAGTGCTCATCTGATCAGTTACCTGGTTCGTCCATCTGACAGTATATTGATGTTGCATATTACCCGTGAACTGGAAATGGATCACCACCTGCTTCGGAAAGAAGAAGGATTTCGTGCGTACTGGCAACAGCAGGGATATACACACGAATTGATCACCCTGCATATTGGCCAGACCGATACCGAAACCATTCGCCATCATATCAGCAGGCAATTGAAAAATTCTTCGATACGGGTACTCTTTGTTACCAATTCAAGGGTGGCGGCAGTAGCGAAAGTGCTGGAAGAACTGGATCGCACGGATCTGCTGCTGATCGGTTATGATTTCCTGGAAGACTCCATCGCCTACCTGAAAAAAAATGTGATTGATTTCCTGATCTGCCAGAAACCCCAGGAACAGGCCTACCTGGGCATGATGGCACTTTATGATAAGCTGGTATTGAACCAGCCCGTGAAGAGCGTTCATTTTATGCCGATCGATATCATCACCAGGGAAAATCATCTCTTTTACAATAATTGATGCTCGCTGTATGAAAAGAAGAAATTTTTTGGAAAGTCTTGCATTGAGTAGTACTGCTCTGATTACGGCACCTCTGTCTAGCCTGGCAGATGAGCCTGCATCCATTAAACATGCTGCTGATCGAAAGAAGAAAGGACAATTGGAAAGCCTGTCTGCAGATATCGTGATTGCAGGTGCTGGAATGGGGGGACTTGCTGCAGCATTGGCGGCACTTCGGAATGGTCAGCATGTAATCCTTACGGAGGAAACAGATTGG
The DNA here is from genome assembly GCF_021491375.1 of Flavihumibacter fluminis. Classification (GTDB taxonomy): domain Bacteria; phylum Bacteroidota; class Bacteroidia; order Chitinophagales; family Chitinophagaceae; genus Flavihumibacter; species Flavihumibacter fluminis. Next base: position 1,292,246 of record NZ_JAKEVY010000001.1, on the reverse strand, counting down.
GTAGGCGGACAGGTATCGCAGCAGGGAGTGCCACCAGATGAGCATATGTGGATTGAAACACATGGTGCAACCAAACTCTATCGCGAATACCGTAACAGGGTTCGGGATTACTACCGCCAACACTATCCCTTAACCGAAGCCGCAAAGCAAAAGCCGAATCTGAATCCGGGTGATGGTGCTGTGTCGAGAATTTGCCATGAGCCACGTGTAGCCGTAGCCGTTTTCATGGATATGCTAGCACCCTATATCAGTTCAGGTAAACTGATCCTGCTATTGGAATACAAAGCCGTAAAAGCTGAGGTGGTAGGGAATAGAGTAGTCTCGCTTGTTGTGAAGGGAAGGTACGGTCAGCGTAAGGAATTGAAGGCGCCCTATTTTATTGATGCAACTGAGTTGGGTGATTTGCTACCCTTGACGGGTACAGAATATGTGACCGGAACGGAATCAAAAGCACAAACCGGTGAACTGCATGCGCCTGATCAGCCAGATCCGATAAATAACCAGTCGTTCACTATGTGTTTTGCCATGGATTATGTGCCGGGTGAAGATCATACCATTCCCAAACCTGCAACCTATGAATTTTGGAAAAATCATATTCCGGATTTGAAGCCGGCATGGGCAGGTAAACTATTGGACCTGCACTATTCGGATCCGCGTACCCTAAAGCCCAAAAAACTTGGCTTTCATCCCGAAGGCATTACAACGGGGGAATTATTGAATCTGTGGAATTATCGCAGAATAATCAATAAAGACAATTTTGTACCCGGAACTTATTCCGGCGATATCACCATTGTGAACTGGCCACAGAACGATTATATGCTGGGAAATATCATTGATGTAAGTGAAAAAGAGCAACTGCGGCATATTCATCAGGCCAAACAATTGAGTCTGTCATTATTGTACTGGTTACAAAAAGAAGCACCAAGGCCGGATGGGGGTAAGGGTTGGCCCGGACTTCGGTTACGCAAGGACGTTATGGGTACGGAAGACGGTCTGGCAAAATATCCTTATGTGCGGGAATCAAGAAGAATAAAAGCGGTATTCACCGTTACGGAAGAACATGTTGGAAAGGACCAGCGGGCGCAGCTTGTGGGCGATCCTGATGTGAAATGGGCTGCCCCTTTTGCAGACAGTGTTGGCGTGGGTTATTATCATATTGATCTGCATCCTTCCAGTAACAAAGTGAATTATGTGGATTTTGGATCTCTTCCTTTTCAGATACCCATGGGCGCTTTGATTCCAATTCGCATGGAAAACCTGCTGCCCGCTAATAAGAATATTGGAACCACCCATATAACCAATGGCTGTTTTAGGCTGCACCCCGTTGAATGGAGTATCGGAGAAGCCGTGGGTTGCCTGGTTGCCTATGCAAAAGAGCTGAAGCTGAATCCCAGGCAGATACGCGAACAAAAACTAAAAGAATTTCAACAATTTATAGAGGGACAGGGCATTGAACTTGACTGGCCCAGAAGTTAAACAAACGATTATGCATAGACGTAATTTTTTACTTCAGTCCTCACTTGCAGGAGCTGCCATTGTAAGCCCGGGATGGTTACTGGCCGCAAAAGAAGAGGGCGCACTAGCAGGAAAACGAATTGGTATAATTGGACTGGATACATCCCATAGCATCGCGTTTACCAAATGGTTTAACAGGGAAAATGTGGAAGCCGAAACCGGAGGGTATAAGGTTGTTGCAGCCTATCCACATGGCAGCCTGGATATTGTTTCATCAACGTCACGTATTGCTCCAAATACGGAGGAAATGAAAAAACTGGGTGTAGTAATTACATCCTCTATTGCAGAATTGCTGAACCAGGTGGATCTAGTCTGCCTTGAAACCAATGATGGCCGACGTCACCTTGAACAGGCATTGGAAGTATTCAAATCAGGCAAACCCGTTTTCATCGACAAACCGGTAACAGCTTCTTTAAAAGATGCCATCGCAGTTTACGAGGCTGCTGAGCAGTATAAAGTGCCGGTGTTTTCAAGTTCTTCGCTTCGTTATACAGCCAATACCAAATTGGTGGCAAAAGGCGATTTTGGAGCTGTATTGGGTGCTGATACATTCAGTCCGGCTACCATCGAAAAAACACATCCGGATCTTTTCTGGTATGGTATTCATGGCATAGAAATGTTATTTGCGGTAATGGGAACCGGTTGTCGTTCTGTATATCGTTCTTATAGTCCTGATGCCGACCTTGTAATTGGTGAATGGGCCGATGGCCGCATTGGAACCTTTCGTGGAACCAGAAAAGGCAAGGCTGATTTTGGCGGAACTGCTTTCTGTGAAAAAGCCAATGTACAGTTAGGCCCCTTTACGGGCTATGTACCATTGCTGGAAGAAATCGTAAAATTCTTCCAAACGGGTAGGGCACCTGTTTCAGCAAAAGAAACGATTGAGCTCATTTCTTTTATGGAAGCAGCAGACAGGAGCCGGAAAAAAAGAAAGAAAATTGCGCTGGCAGCAGTTTGATTTTATTTTACCCAGGTACCTGAACCGGGATAGTTTTCTTTTGAATCCCATTTGGGTTTCCAGAATAAAGTGGCAGCTTCCGTACTGGTTGGATCGTCCTGGTCCATATAGCCAACATTTAGTCTAAACGATCCATCTGCTTTCAGGAAATCTTTCTTTGGAAGTCTTACGGTTACTGTTAATTCACCCTCCTTCAGTGTGCTTGAAATCTGTAGTTTTTTCTTAAGCTGGCGCCCATCCAACGTAGTGAGCCTGTACTTATTAGTTTGCTTCGGATCTGGATGAATCGTCAGTAACAATTTTTCCTGATTTTTATCTTCCAGGTATACCAGCAGCTGGTCCTGGTAATCCCCTGCTTGAAATATGAAGTTGTCATCTTTTATAAAATACTTCAGGTCCAGATAATTTTCGTCTTCTCCTACCGTGAATCGCAAATCAAGATCCTGTGTTCCGGACCAATCCCAGTCTTCGAAAACCTGCTCCGGATGATCCAGCCGGATCATTTCATTTTTCCCTATTGAATATGGCCAGTCAATGAGTAATCGTTTTTTAGCAGGCAGACTATAGGTTTTACCCTCCAGTTCCTGACTGGCCTGCAGCTCAATTTCAATGGGTGGCAAATCCATCAGTTGGAATCCACGCTTTGTTGCGTGTTCGATTTTGAAAGCATAGTTGATGCTTGCGCCTGGAGCAAGAATGGTATCGATATGTTCAGGAATGGATTTGAAATGAGCGCTATTGGGAAGGCGACCGCTGATGCTGAGGGGCGTTTGATTGGGGTTATTGAATTGTACAGTGGGAGTAATTTCTGTTGAATTACCAGTTGAATGGCGATAGGCAATTGGCTGCATCCAGCTACCTGATTTAAGAGGGCGGATTTTTTTGGCAATTGCTTCTGTGACGATGTTTTCATCAATAATTCCATCCAGTTTGATATGGGCAACTATTGGCTCCTTGTTATCCTGTAAGGTAACCCAAGTAATATGATCAAATTCGCCAAACTGTTCGCCTCTTCGTTCGCTTCCGCCTCCGGAAGTAGCGAGGATATAATACTTGTGGTTGTTCCGCTTGCTAAGCAGGTAGTTATGAGTATGACCCGCAAATATGGTGAAGTTTCTTCTCTCCAATGCTTGTTCTATTTTCTCAAATCCGCTTTTGTTGGATGTCCACATGGGCTGGTGCATGAACACAAAAGTCCACCTGACTTTTTGATGTTCCTGCAAAACAGTTCTGAAATACGTAATCTGCGATTCCGACATTCCATAAGAGCCGTTATCCTGAGAGTTCAGGCAAAGAAACAAGGTGTTTCTATATACAAAGTAATAATGGGATTGACCATATCGTCTGATCCATTCCTGCTGCATCCAGGAATTACTGATATCATGATTGCCGGATACATAAAAAAATGGAACGGTAAGTGGTTCAAGTAGTTGGTTGAATTCTTTCCATTGTGTATCAATCAGCACGGAATCTGTAGAGTATCCATTGATCAGATCTCCAACAGACATAACAAACTGAGGTTGTAACTGATTTGCTTTCTTAACGGCGTCTTCAAAAATGCCAGGCAACATTCCGCCAGTTCTGTCGCTCAGTATGGCAAACTGAACCAGGTTGGTATCATTGTTAAAGCGCAGATGGTTAACGGGTAATTTATTTCCTTTATTTTTTTCTGAAAGGATCGATTCCTGCTGTGCAAAGCAGTTTGTTCCAACCAGGAGAAAACATCCTGCAAGTATGCTGCTGACTTTCATGGCAAATGGTTTTGTTAACCAGTGCCGTAAAATAGGAAATATAAAAAGCAATGACAGATACCTGCCATTGCTTTGCGCATATTGATGTGATTTTTACTTCCAGCCACCCCCAAGGGCGTGATATAGGTTTATAGAAGCCTGCCATTGTTTTAATTTGGTTTCTACCAGTTCAAAACGGGCTTCCAGTGCTTCCCGCTGGGTAAACAGGACTTCGGTATAATCCGCTCTTGCTGCATTGAATAAACGATTCGAAATGTCCACCGATAGCACGAGGTCCTCCACCTGCTGTTTCTTTTGCAGGTAACTGTTTTCCAGCTTACTGATATTGGATACCTGGTTTTTGGTTTCCAGGAACGCGGTTAACAGCTTCTGTTCATATTCATATACCAGCTGCATTTGTTTGGCATTGGCATTCAGGTAAGAGGCTTTCAACGCATTCCGGTTGATCAGCGGAGCTGCCAGGTCTCCCATCAATGAGAACAGCATGGATTCCGGCGCTTTGAAGAGGTATCCCGGATTAAAGGCTCCAAATCCAATTGCCGACTGGATGCCAAGCGATGGATAAAACTGTGCTCTTGCCACACTGACATCCAGTTTGGCAGCAGACAATTCCAATTCGGATTGCCGGATATCCGGACGGTTAAACAGCAATTGAGTAGGGAGTCCTGTTTGCAGGGCTGGTACCAGGCTTTGTTCAAAATCACCCCGGTTTCTTGGAATGGGTTGTGGAAACCGACCCAATAAAAAATTAATTCGGTTCTCCGTTTCCGTTATCTGCTGCCGTATGTTGAATTCCATGCTACGCGTACTGGCCAGTTGTGCATCAAATCTGCGTACAGCCAGTTCCGTTACCTTGGTCGCCTCTTTCTGCACTTTAACCAGTTCATACGCATTCTGCTGAATGGCAATATTCTGTTGCAGGATTTCCAGTTGTTTGTCAAGTGCCAGCAATTCATAATAAGAGCTGGCAATTTCAGCAACCAGGTTCGTGATCATGAAATTTTTTCCTTCCATACTTGCCAGGTACCGAATACTTGCTGCTTTTGTAGCATTGCGCAATTTGTGCCAGATATCCACTTCCCAGCTGGCATAGGCACCAATACCAAATTCGCCCAGGGGTTCCGGCATTTCTTTTCCGGGCTTGATTTCCGTAGTTGCCTCCAGCGCTCCAATATTGGTATACCTCGGAACTTTTGTTGCTCCCGCACCGGCTTTTACTCCAACAAAGGGGAGGTATTCACCTTTCCTTGCACGGATTTCATTCTTACTGATTTCTATTTCCTGGAGCAGGATATTCAGCTCCTGGTTATGCGCCAGTGCTGTATCTATTAATGCACTCAGATCCGGATCAGTAAAGATGGTTTTCCAGTTAATAGAGGCACTGTTCGTGCTGTCAGTTGCAGGTCCTGTATAACTTTCTGGTACAGTATTGCTGACCTCTCTGTTTACCAGTGCCGGTAGTTTACAACTGCCCAGCAGCAGGGTCGTCAGTACGATCCAGCTGTATTTTTGGATGTTTCTTTTTTGCATGATGTGAAAATTCTTCAGTTAATGGGGTGTCTTCTTCTTTTTTGATGAGTTTGCGTCCGTCTGCCAGGCTTCCGAAAACATAGTAGAGTCCAGGTACTACAATTACTCCAAACACGGTTCCTAGCAACATGCCACCTGCTGAGGAGGCTCCGATCGTACGGTTGCCGATCGCACCCGGACCAGTAGCCACTAATAGCGGTAACAAGCCCGCAATAAATGCGAAGGAGGTCATAAGGATCGGTCGGAAACGCACTTTCGCTCCTTCAATCGCCGCTTCCAATACAGTAAATCCTTCCTGTCGTTTCTGGATAGCAAATTCTACAATCAATACGGCGTTTTTACCCAGTAATCCGACCAGCATTACCAGCCCTACCTGCGCATAGATATCATTCGCGAGTCCCATCATTTTCAAAAACAGGAAAGCTCCAAACACTCCGGCAGGTAAAGAAAGAATAACCGCCAGTGGGATGATAAAACTTTCATATTGGGCCGCCAGTACCAGGTAAACAAATCCTAGTACAATCAGAAAAATATAAAGTGATTCATTGCCTCGCTGTACCTCATCTTTGGAAAGTCCCAGCCAGTCGATATCATAACCCTTAGGTAATGTTTCTTTGGCAACCTCTTTGATCACATCAATTGCCTGTCCGCTACTATAGCCGGATGCAGGAGATCCATTGATGGCGGATGAGGTATACATGTTGTACCGGGTGATCTCATTCATGCCCTGAGATTTTTTGATCTTCATAAAGGCCGAATAAGGCACCATTTCATCGCGGTTGTTTTTCACGTAGAGTTGCATCAGGTCGCTGGGCATTTCCCGGTATTTCGCATCTGCCTGCACATATACTTTGAAGAAAGTACCAAAACGGATAAAACCCTGTTCATACGTACTTCCTATAAGTATTGATAGATTATCCATTGCTTTACCAATGGAAACGCCTTTCTGCATGGCAGCCTGGTTGTCAATCTCCAACTCATACTGCGGATAATTCGCAGCGAAAAAAGTAAAGAGTCCGGTTAACTCTTTTCTTTTTTCAAGTGCCTCCATAAAAGCAGTATTCACCTCACCGAATGCTTTATAGTCACCCGTGTTGGTTTTGTCCAGCAAACGAAGGGAGAAACCACCTGTTGCACCATAACCCGGCACCGCTGGTGGTTCAAAGAATTCTATAGTGGCACCTGGTATTGTCTTGGCTTCCGATTCCAGTTCTTCAATGATCTCGTGAACCGATTGCTTTCTTTCCGACCAGTTTTTAAGGTTGATCAGACATGTTCCTGCGTTGGAACCGCGGCCCTCTGTCATGATTTCATAACCGGCCAATGCAGATACAGATTGCACTCCTTCATTTTTTTCACAGATCTCTTGCAATTTGCGGGCGATATCATTGGTGCGTTCAAGCGTTGAGCCAGGTGGTGTTTGGATAATGGCATAGATCATACCCTGGTCTTCTCCCGGAATGAATCCGGAAGGAAGCGCTGCTGTGGTAAAGAGAATACTGGCACAAAAGGCAATCAGCATACCAAAGGTTAATACCCTGCGATGAGTGATCACGCGCAGGAACTTCGTGTAAGAACCTAACAGTCCATTGAACTTCCGGTTAAACCAGTCGATAAACAGGTTGATGGGTGTTTTCTTTCTTGGTTTTCCATGGTTGTTTTTCAGGATCATTGCACAGAGTACCGGTGTAAGGGTAAGTGCCACAATACCCGAGATCACGATGGAACTGGCCATGGTAATGGAAAACTGGCGATAGAAAACTCCCACCGGTCCACTCATAAAGGCAACCGGCACAAATACCGCTGTCATTAAGAGGGTAATGGCGATGATCGCACCGCTGATTTCATTCAATACCTGTTTGGTAGCTTTATAAGGGTTTAAATCTTCTTCTTCCATTTTGGCATGCACTGCTTCCACTACAACTATCGCATTGTCCACCACAATACCAATGGCCAATACCAGGGCGAAGAGTGTAATCAGGTTGATCGTAATACCAAAAAACTTCATCGCCATAAAAGCACCAACCAGGGAAACCAGTACCGCCAGGGTAGGAATAAGGGTCGATCGCCAATCGCCCAGGAAAACAAATACTACAAGCGCTACCAGTATAAAAGCTTCTGTAAGGGTATGGATTACTTTTTCAATCGACGCATCCAGGAAGGTGGATACATCATAACTGATCTGGTATTCCATTTCCGGAGGGAAAGATGTCTTCTTAATCTCCTCCAGTTTTTCCTTTACTTCCTTAATTACCTCTGTTGCGTTACTGCCATAGGTTTGTTTCAATACAATGGCCGCAGAAGGGTGATTGTCGAGGTTGGAATAGATATCATAGAACTCGCTGCCCAGTTCAACTTCAGCTACATCTTTCAGGTGCAGGATTTCTCCATCGGGAGTAGCACGTACAATGATATCTTCATATTGCTCTGGTTTATTGTAACGGCCGGGGTAGGTTAATACATATTCCAGTGATTGAGATCGTTTACCCGTGCTTTGGCCCAGTCGGCCCGGAGATCCGATTACACTTTGCTCCGCCATCGCTTCCATCACTTCTTCTGTGGATACATTATAGGCTCGCATGCGATCCGGCTTCAGCCAGATTCGCATGGCATATTGCCGGCTACCCAGGATTTTAGCACTACCTACTCCTTTCAGTCGGCTTAACTCCGGAATAATATTGACATTGGCAAAATTGTAGGCGAATTTTTCGTCCACATTTTTGTTGGTGCTGAAGACGTTCACGTACATCAGCATGTTGGGAGAAGTATAACTAACTACCAGTCCTTCCCGTTGTACCAAAGGCGGCAGGCGGTTGGTTACCTGTTCGATTCTTGTCTTAACATTCACCATTGCCTGACTGGGGTCTGTTTCCAGGTCAAACACTACCTGGATCGTGGCTTCACCAGCACTGGTAGCATCGGATGTCATGTACTTCATACCGGGTGTTCCATTGATGGCTTTTTCCATCGGGATGAGCACAGATTCCACCAACACATTGGCACTGGCTCCGGGGTAGGCAACGTTTACCACCACCATCGGTGGGGCTACAGAGGGGAATTGCGAAACCGGAAGGGTTTCAATCGACAGAATACCCATGAAAATAATCACCACGGAGATTACAATCGCGAGTACCGGTCGCTGCATAAACATTTTAAACATGTTCTTCAGTTTTGAGGTTCGGGATTATTGCACGGGCAGTTTGAGGGAATTCAGTACGGCTTTCGGATCTTCTGTCTGGAATTGAATTTTATCGCCGTCCTGCACTTTTCGGATACCCTCCAGCAGGATGTTTTCTCCTGGTTTCAAGCCGCCGTTTACGACAAATAAATCTTCCAGTTCCGCACCTACTTTGATTTCTCGCGTATGAACGGTATTGTCTTTATCTACTATGTAAACAAAGATTTTATCCATCACTTCAAAACTTGCTTTTTGTGGTACCAGGATGGCCTGCTTTAATGCTTCTTTCACCAGTATATTTCCTGTTTCTCCATTTCTTAAAAGTCCTTTTGGGTTAGGGAAAGTGGCTCTGAAAGAAATGTTCCCGGTTTCATTATCAAAATCCGCCTCAATGGTTTCTACCTTTCCTTTTTGCGGAAAAATTTGCTGGTTGGCCATGCGTAATTCAACAGGTTGATTTTTGATATCACTGTTGTTAAAGAGATTCAGGTATTCTGCTTCCGGCACATTAAAATACACCCACATGTGACTATTATCAGAAAGATGCGTGAGCAGATCTCCTTCATCCAGCAGACTGCCTTTCCTGACAAGAAAGCGATCGATCATGCCATTGAAGGGGGCATAAATACTGGTAAACTGCAGGTGAACATTTTTAATATTGAGTTCTGCCTTTGCTTTGTTCAGTCTTGCTTTAGCCATTGCCAGCTCATTGGGAGAAACGATATTCGATTCGGCCAGTTTTTGAGTGTTCTGGTATTCGATCTCAGCAAATTCAACTTCTGCTTTGGCTTTCTGCGCCTCTGCATCATATAACTGAGGCATGATTTTGAAGAGCAACTGTCCTTTTTTTACAGATTGCCCTTCGTCGATATATATATCCTGCAGATAACCTCTTTCCTGGGCACGAACTTCAATATGTTGAATCGAACGGATCTGGGCTACATATTCTCTTTCCAGTACGGTATCTATAATAAGTGGTTGGGTAACGATAAAATGGGTAGTGGTTTCTTTTTCTTCCGCTTTATGGCCACATCCTGTACTGGCCAGTATTGCATACAGACCAGCAAGCACGAAAATTTGCTTCATGTAAATAGGAGATTTAATCAATAAAATAAAAGGCAGTAATAAATGAGAAAGCTTGGAGGAGCGCTGTATTAAATGCGGAAGATTTGCAGGGAACTCAATCGTTCACTGGTGGAAAGCTGGGCAATTGGCAGACTGCCGGTAAATGGTACAGCTTCCAGTTCAAATCCGGGATCGGGCTGTCCAAATAAAATGCTGATGCAGATGGATAACTGCCGGTTGCCTAACTCGAGTATCCAATACTGCTGTTTGTCTTCGGATTCTTCAATAAAGAGCAACTCTTCCGGTCTTTCTGGAAGCGGTGCATTGATCCACTGATAATCGGAATGGGAGAGGGCTGCATCCTGGGTAGAAACTTGTTCCTGGTGAAACCTGCCCTGGGTAGAATGTAGTGTTTCAGCTTCTGCATGAAAGCCAAGAACTGTCAGTACTACTAACAGCAGGCAGGAAACCCGTATTTTTTTCAACCAGCTCATTCGGCGCCGGAAAATTACTCAAAATAAATTCAACACAAACGTTTGCCTGTTGCGAATTCGCTAAAACAAACATAAATTATACAGATTTACCATCTTTTCTGAAGTATATGCCAAAACGATTGCTATCCCTGGATGTTATGCGCGGATTGATCATGATCCTGCTTGCTGCCGAAAGTACTTCACTTTACAGCCGGCTGGATAAAGCCGCAGCAGGAACCTGGTTGCAGCGGGTGACAGAGCAGTTCTTTCACCACGACTGGCATGGGCTTCGGTTCTGGGATCTGATTCAGCCCGGCTTTATGACGATGGCCGGTTCAGCCATGTTTCTTTCATTTTATTTCAAACAACAAAAGGGAATTACCTGGAAGGACAATCTTCCTCATATTCTGTCCCGGTGCCTGAAGCTTTTTCTTTTTGGAACGGCCCTGCATTGTGTATATAGTGGCAAACTGGTATGGGAACTCTGGAATGTATTGACACAGCTTGCGTTCACCACCCTTATCGCGTATCTGATTATCCGAAAATCTTACTTGTTTCAGTTAATAGTGAGCTTCGGCCTGATCCTGCTTTCGGAGGTTCTTTACCGGACTGTGCTGGTGGGTGAATTCAATCAGCCATTCGTGATGGGAAAGAACTTCGGATCTTATACCGATATGCTCGTGATGGGTAAGATCAATTCCGGGGGATGGGTATTTGTCAATTTTATTCCAACCAGTGCACATACGATCTGGGGTGTACTGGCCGGGAAACTGTTTGTGGATCAGCGGTTTCAGGCAGGACAGAAACTCCGGTACCTCGTAGGTAGCGGCACTGTGCTGCTATTGGTAGGATATGCAGCAGACCTGGGCGGACTATCACCCATCATTAAACGCATCTGCACCGGCTCCTTTGTATTGGTATCGGGTGGCTGGATTCTGCTTTTCATGGCCTTTTTATACTGGCTGACCGATATCCGGCAGGCGAACCGATATGCCTGGATTTTTTCCGTCGTGGGTATGAATGCCATTTTTATCTACCTGTTTTTTGAAACCGTCGGCCATCAATGGCTCAACGGAGTGGTAGCTATCTTCGTGCAGCAGCCTGTTCTGGCGTCGCTGGTCACTCTTTTTATCCTTTGGTATCTCTGTTTTTTCCTCTACAAAAAGAAAGTCTTCTTTAAGCTTTAACGGGGTTGTTTGAATAAGTACTATGGCACTATTTTATACAAAAGATTGCCCGAAATGGAACATATTCGTGGGGTAAGTTTAACGATTTAGTTAACTATTAAATAACCTGTTCGTAACGATTGCCCAAAACGTCCCATCTACTTTTATACCCAATTTTTAATTCTTCTAACATGACAACCAAATCAAAACTGCTGAGCTGGAGTCTTTGTTGCCTGTTGCTTCTATGCACGCTGGCGCAAATTCAGGCCCAGTCTCCCGGCGGTGCTGTAACCGGTACCGTTCGAAATGCCCAGTCGGAACCTTTGCCCGGCTCTACTGTCAAGCTTGAAAACAGTTCCAATCGTTTTTCAAGAAGTACCCAGGCCGACGCCAACGGAAATTTCCGGTTTGAGGATGTTCCGTTTGCTAATGGCTACCGACTCACCATCAGTAATGTGGGATATACCGACAAAGTAATTTCCGGCCTGAACCACAGTAGTGCCAATCTTCTAAGGATTCAGCAGGCGCTCGAAGAGTCTGCCAAGAGCCTGGATGAGATGGTAGTGGTGGGTTATGGTAAAACCAGTAAACGCGACCTGACCGGTGCGGTGAAGTCCATCAAAGCCGAAGAGTTTAACAAAGGCATTATCAACTCACCCGAGGAACTGCTCCAGGGTAAAGTGGCCGGTGTGAATGTAACAGCCTCCAGCGGTGAGCCAGGTGCTCCCCAGAGCATTACGATTCGTGGCCCGGGTGGTGTACGTACCGGAAGTACTCCGCTTTTTGTAATTGATGGTATGGCGCTTGATAATTCTTCAACGGGAGGAGCTGTCAACCCACTTACTTTCCTGAACCCACAGGATATTGAGTCTATGGATGTGTTGAAAGACGCATCAGCAACAGCCATTTACGGAGCGAGAGGTGCCAATGGAGTAGTGCTGATCACCACGAAAAAAGGCAGATCCGGATTTTCATCTGTGAACTACAATTTTACTGCCGGTGTTAGTAAAATCGCGAATCCGCTGCCGCTGTTCTCTACGGAAGAGTATAAAAGACAGGTCGTTGCCCTGGGTGGAGAACTGGAAGATTTCGGTGGCAGCACCAACTGGCAGGATGAGATCACCAGAACGGCCTTCACTCAGAATCATAACCTGGCAGTTTCCGGTGGTGTGAATAAACTGACCTATTATGCAAGCCTTGGTATGCAGTTGCAGGAAGGTGTTATTCAGCGGAACGACCTGAAACGTTATAACGGACGTATCAATATCACGCAGAAACTTTGGGACGATCGGCTAACACTGGATATCAACCTGAATGCCAATAATACAGTTAACAGGCGTCCAAATATTGGAAGTCTGATTGGTGGTGCCATTTCCACCAACCCCACCATTCCCGCCCGTAATGCAGATGGTACTCCTTATGTTTTTGAAAACGGTATCAATCCGCTCAAAACACTGGAACTGGAAAAAGACTGGTCAACTATTAACCGGGTGATAGGAAATGTTGCAGCCACCTTGAAAATTATCAAAGGACTGGAATATAAAGTTAACATAGGTATCGATAACTCTACCGGTGTACGTGATGTGCAGTCGCTTCCAAATGCAGTTCCGCAGCGCGATGGCCGCCTGGAAACCTACAATACGTATAATAAAAACGTATTGATGGAGCATTATTTCACCTATAATTTCAATATCAATAACCTGCATAAGTTTACCGCGCTTGCCGGTTATTCCTTCCAGGATATTTACCTGCAGGGCCGCGGTAGCAGTATCAACCGCTTCCCGATTGGAGGTGTAGAGCCTATCTATAATCCAGGTACCGGACAGGAACTAACGCTGGCGAATAACCGACCTTCCGGTTATGCAGTACAAAATGAATTGCAGTCCTTTTTTGGACGTCTGAATTACAATTTTGACAACCGCTATTTGTTCACTGCTACCCTTCGTGCTGATGGTTCTTCGAAGTTTGGTGAAAACAACAAGTACGGTATTTTCCCATCTTTCTCAGCAGCCTGGAACATTGCGCAGGAAAAATTCTTCAATAGCACCTGGATTTCCAGTTTGAAATTGAGAGGTGGTTGGGGACAAACCGGTAACCAGGAAATTCCTGCAAAAATCACCCAGCCGCTGTTCACTGCTACCGTTTCCGGTAATGCCAGTTATCCGCTGGATGCCGGTACTACTTATCCTGCCGGTGTATTCTTTACCCGCCTGGCTAACCCTAATATTCAGTGGGAGGTTTCAACACAAATCGATCTCGGATTTGATTTTGGTCTGTTTAATGGAGCTTTGAATGGTACGGTTGATTATTTCCGCAAAGTGACGAATAACATCCTGCTGCAGGTTCCGCCGGCAGATCCCGTTCAGCCAGCCGCTACTACCTGGTCCAATATCAAGGATATGAATATTGTCAACCAGGGTGTGGAAATAGATCTGAATTATCAGCATAGAAAAGGACCTGTTAATTACACCATTGGTGGTAATATCACTTTTATTGACAACGTAGTGAAGAATTCTCCCTATACCGTAATTCCATCCGGTTCTGCTTCGGGCTCGGGACTTACTTCGGCTACTATTAATGGTTATATCAACGGTTCACCGATTGGTGCTTTTTACCTATTGGATTTTACCGGATTTGACCGGGACGGACTGAGTGTGTACCGCGATGCGAACCAGGATGGTTTTGTAAATGATCGCGACCGCGTGGTTTTAGGAACAGCACTTCCAAAAAGAATCTTCAGCTTGTATGGAACAATGGGTTATAAAGCGTTTGATTTAGCCATCAACTTCAATGGTGTGTCTGGTAATAAACTCTATGATAATACTGAAAATGCCGGCTCTTACAAGGCACTCATCGCCAAGGGTGTGAATACGTTTACATCTGCAGTGAAATACCCTGAAGAGTCCACAACCAACGATGCCCGGGTATCCTCCCGTTTCCTGAAAGATGGAAGTTTCTTCCGGTTGAACAACCTGGCACTTGGATATACCCTGCCCATGACTAAAGTCGGAAACGGACAGTTTATCAAGCAGATTCGTTTTTCACTGACCGGACAGAATCTCTTCGTAATAACCAAGTATGACGGATTTGATCCGGAGGTGAATGCTGACCGTAACATTGATAACGTACTTTCTTACGGTGTTGATTATCTGAGTTATCCCAGGGCCCGTTCGTTCATTCTGGGAATTAATGTTCAATTTTAAAAAATCGGTTATGTTTAAATATAGTAAGATCCTTATGATTGCTGTTACAACTGCTACGGTGTTGAGTGGTTGTACCAAGCTGAATGAAGTGGTGCTGGATGAATCTTCCGCTACCGGCTTAACTCCGAAACAGGCCGCAGAAGGAGCAATTGCTCCTGTTTACGCACTGTTACCTTCTCTTTTCCAGCATACCCGTTATTTTGCTTTGCAGGAAATTTCTACTGACGAGGCCATCCTTCCTTACCGGGGAGGTACCGACTGGGGTGACAATGGTATCTATATCGGTATGCACACCCATAATTTCTCCACCACTGATCCCAATATTCGGAATGTGTTTAATGAGCTGGTGCAGAGTCTGTCACGTTGTATTACTGCAATTAATGCACTTCCTGCTAATACAGATCCATCTGCTCCAGCCTACCTGGCTGAAGCCCGTGGCATGCGCGCCTATTACTCCTGGATGTTGCTCGACCTGTATGGGTTGATCTTCGTGAAGGATAATCCGTCAGATATTTCCACCATTCTTCGCGGAGCAGAAGCTGTAGAATACATAAAGTCTGAGTTGTTGGCAGTTGAGCCATTGCTGGGTAATACGCCTACCCATGGAAGACTTAGTAAAGCTGCTGTATGGGGCTTGTTGGCAAGATTACATCTGAACGCTCCTGTATATTCTGACATTTATGCCAATCAATTCAATTTCGGAGCGGCAGATATGGATAAAGTAATCGAATACTGTGATAAGATTATCAGCAGTGGAACATACCAGTTCTCCCCGGAATATTTTGACATCTTCGATGATGATAATAATACCAACAAGGAAATCATTTTTGCTGTTGATCAGCGGGCAGAATTGAATGGTCACAACCGTCTTGCTTATTTCTCACTTTCAGGCGATCAGTTTCCTTTGCCGGAGTTTCCCGGAGCAAATGGAACAGATGGCCCTGGTATTACTTCTGATTTTTATGAAACCTGGGAGAATGCCTACGGACCTGTTGATCCTGCTGCAGCAGATCAGCGTTTTTACAAAGAAAATCTCACGATTTATTCCAATGCAAATGATACTTGTGTGCCAGCAGCAAATTTTCATATCAACCGCGGAATACTGCGTGGTCAGCAATACGGACTCATTCGTCGCAATGGGGTATTCCTCCGTTGTCCGAATGGTGATATGAAAGTGGGGCCTCTTTTTCACGATACCCGTAATCGCCCAACACTGGCAGTAAACTTTACCAAGGAAATTGATTTCAGTACAGAAGGCAGCAATTACCCCACTGGTTATCGTGTAGAGAAATATGAGTTTAGCCGCAAGTCTGTTAGTGGTCGGAACTTTGGTGAAGCGAATATTGTTATTCTGCGCCTCGCTGATATTTACTTAATGCGAGCAGAAGCCAAATTAAGGAAAGGAGATGCGGCAGGTGCACTCGCAGACGTAAATATCGTTCGTGCTGCCAGGACTGCCCGTGGTACCATTCCGGCGCTTACAGAAATGAACCTGGATATTCTGTACCGCGAAAGAGGTTTTGAATTGTATTGGGAAATGGTGCGTCGTACCGATATGATCCGCTTTGGTAAATATGAAGGAACCTGGACGGAGAAAACCGATAACAATCCGCAGAAAAGAATCTTCCCGATTCCTCAAACTGCGATCGACGGTGCTTCCAACATTCCGAATTACCTGGTTCAGAATCCCGGATATTAATTCTCTTTAGCAATGGCAGGAATACTTCCTGCCATTTTTTTATTTGAGCGCTTCCTTGATTTTGTGATGAATCGCGGTGTTCTCATAAATACCGGTAAATAAATAGGAACGTGGGCCATAAGCAAATACAGGTACCGGTGTGGCAGTATGATCATTGGTGCTGAAATGACCGCTAACACTGCCTTTTGCCGGATCTCCATTTACCAATGTAAGCCCTCCCGTTTCATGATCGGCTGTTACAATTACCAGGGTTTCTCCATCTTTATCGGCAAACTCCAGGGCCGCTTTTACTACCTGATCGAAATCCAGTAGTTCTGCTACCAGGGTTGGGAGATGATTGTTGTGTCCACCATTGTCAATCTGGGAGCCTTCCTGTACCAGCAGAAATCCTTTTTGGCTGCCGGATAAAAACTGAATCGCTTTATTAAATGCTTCAACAGCCCAGTTCCCTCTTCCTCTTAACATGGATTTTCCGGCACGTTCTTCCAGCACGATCCATTTTCCACTGGCTGTAGGGGATAATGCGCTTACCGTTTCGGACAGTTTAAATGCTGGCAATGCTGAACTTATAATGGATGGAAAATTACTTTGTCCGGCTCCCATCAGCAGATCAATCGGTTCCTTTGCCAGGTCTCTCAATATTGCCTCGCTGCTGTTGCGTTCCGACTGGTGCGCATAAAAATCAGCAGGAGTGGCATCCGATACGTCGCCGGTAGTAATAACGGCAGTCTTTTTCCCTTTTGCTTTCATAAAAACAGGCAGCAGGGGAACAGCCACCCCTGTATGATCCACCCCAACAGCCCTGTTATTAGTTTTGATGCCTGCAGAAAAAGCGGTGCTGCCGGGTGCAGAGTCGGTGATATAACTATCGTATGAACTGGTGAGTGATAAACCGGTTGCCCTGAACTGATAAAGGTTCAGCTTGTTGAAATTTGCTGTATAACCTGCATGAATATGCGCTAATCCCATTCCATCGCCAATCAGCAGGATAATATTTTTGGGCGCTTTTTTAGCGCCATCAGAAAGGTAGCTGGGTTGATAAACCGAACTGGCTGGTTGGTTATTGATGAAAGTTGAGTTTTTAAATTTTTCCATGAAACCGGCCAGTTCCGGAATATGATCCGTATTCATATAATCCACTCCTAGTTTACCAAGCTCATACCAGGCATTGATAAAATCCGGGGCATTCCAGAACCTTATTTTTTTTCCGAGCTGATGGGTTTCCCTGATCACTTTTTCCAATGCTGCCCGCTCAGTTGCAGGGATGATTCCCTTCCCGTTCCAATTGGTATACTTACGAAGATTAGCGCTCAGTAAGGGTACACGGTTGGTTATAGAAGGATCATATTTTTCCCAGGGCAATCCATCATACAGAATAAATGCCGGATACTTGCCAAAATCCGCTACCGGTGGTTTATTTCCAGATAATACGATTTGTATTTGCCTGCTGCCTATGATCTCGGGATAGGTTTTCAGAATGGCAATTAAAGTATCGAGGCAGGGATTCGTAGGTGATTTGATATCTACCAGTAACTGTACCCGGTAGCTGCTGTCGGCTCCCAGCCACCCTTTGTGCTGCTTCAGTTGCTGGCGGATAGGATCCAGGTACAATGCCTGGATGGTTCTTTCGGGGCGTAGATCTTCTTTGTCGTGGCCAACAAGAATCTGACCCATTTCCAGGTAGATATCCACTTCTATGGAACCTGCTTTCGCATAATAAGCGGTCCAGAATGGAATCGTTTGTTCGTAATCGTTATGAGAATGGATCGTATAGGCTGGTTGATTTTCCTGGCCTTTTGACGGGTTTGGTAGTAGTCCGGATACCACTAGTAAAAGCGCAACTAATTTCTTCATTTTGGTAAACTTACGGTGTGGATGATCTGATCTTTATAGTCAATGAATTGTACAAGAATCTCCTTGTTGGTAACAGAAAATGTGGCAAATCCCTGGGTGGCAGCTACAAATTTTCCGCCGTTCGGATGTAATTGAACCGGTCTTGCTTCTGATCCCGCACCTGAAATGATATGATGCGTTGGTCCGGCTGGCTTAACATGCTCCAGGTGATGTTCATGCCCGGCGATATACAGATCTACTTTGTACTGGTGAAACAAGGGCTCCAGGAAAGCCTTCATGTTGGCTACATCTTTTGAATCTTTTCTCCATCCACCGGTATAGAGCGGATGATGTCCTACTACGATTTTCCATTTTGCTTTGGATTGGGACAGTTCACGTATTATCCATTCCTTTTGTTGCTGCACATATCCTTTCCGGTATTTAATTGAGTCGTAAGCATGCCCGCGCATTTCCTTTTCAATTGGATCCGTATCCAGGAAAAGTATTAATACAGAATTTGCCGTATCAGCTTCCCGGAATTTTTTGCTGTAATAGCGGGATGGCATGCTCCAGCGACTGCTGATCTGGCTATACTCCACTTGTGCATCGGGGTTAGATATATAATCGTGATTGCCCAGTACCGGATACCAGCGTACATGAAGTGATTGCGCACGATAAATGGATTCAAAGGAACTGATCCAGTGATAATCCCTGGTGCTGGCTACACCATAGGGATAAAAATTATCACCCGTAGCGATAACGAAATCAGCGTCCAGATCATGGGCCGCCTTACCCATACCAGCTGCTACTTCTTTCTGGTAGTTTTCTCCGTTCCGGCCCCAGTCGCCAATTACCAGGAAATGTAACGCCTTGTCCAGTTTTTTGATGCCTTTGATGTTTCCTCCTTTGTATCCCAGGTCTTCAACCAGAGGAGCCTGAGCCATTATTGATCCGGTAAGACCAACTGCCAGTACTGCAGCCAGCAAGCCACTTAACCAATTTTTCATGTCCGTTTTTTTATGCGTGAATGTAAAGGGCAATTTGGAGTTACAGGGAGGTATTGGAATTATTTCTATGTTGTCAAATTTAAGCGATATGCCTACTTATAAAACATCACCATGGGAGATAAATAGGATCATTTTGCGTTCGAATCTTTACAAATCACGCACGATTTATTTTCCCGATTTCGTAACTGGCTTTTCCCGATTTCGAAACAGCTCATTATTGGTGGTTGGCGAGTTTTGCAAACGATTTAAACAGCATTTGTTTTCAATTACTTATAACAAATTAAAACCTGAGATGATATATACAAAATTTAGAATACGCAGAACAATAGCCTCAACATTAATGGGATTGATTGGTACTACTTCATGGATAGACTTACACGCACAACAGCTCGCAACACCGGATGCAGCGAAGTTACCGGTAGCAACTACTATATCAACTGGTTCTGTAGCAGAAGATGATTTTGGCAGGATTGAAGGAAAAATAAAGACAAATGATCAGCGTGCAGCCGCCATGGTTACTGTGTTCATTCGTGAAACCGGGAAGTCGTACATTACCAGTGATAATGGTTCTTTTACTATTGGCCGGCTTAAGCCTGGAAAGTATACACTGGAAGTTTCACTTGTTGGTTATGAAACCCTGGTAGAATCAGTAACAGTAGAAGAGGGTAAAACAACCAACGTGCAACTGCAATTGGAAATTTCCAATGCCCAGTTGGAAGAAATTGTGGTTAAATCCGCCCGAAACAGGT
Organism: Flavihumibacter fluminis; assembly: GCF_021491375.1. Lineage (GTDB taxonomy): Bacteria > Bacteroidota > Bacteroidia > Chitinophagales > Chitinophagaceae > Flavihumibacter > Flavihumibacter fluminis. Next base: position 1,272,119 of record NZ_JAKEVY010000001.1, on the reverse strand, counting down.
TTGCTCCGGTTGCCTCTCTTCATGCTGCTAAAATGCCACTGGCTGTTCTTGAAAATCCGCAATCCATCAGCACTGTCAACAAGGCGCTAATGAAGGAACAGATGCTGGTGAATGTAGACGATGCATTAAAAAATACAACGGGAATGGATCGTTTGTGGAGTGCTACGGGGCGTGCGGGTGATGGTGCCGGCTATTTTACCCTACGTGGCTTTTCTGTGCAGCCAACAATGGTGAATGGCTTACCCGGACTTACCAACGGCGGACTCGATCCTGCAGGTGTTGAACGCATAGAAGTAATCAAAGGTCCTTCAGGTACCTTGTTTGGAAGTTCACTGATCTCATTTGGAGGTCTGATTAATATCGTTACCAAGAAGCCATATGAGCGCTTTGGAGGTGAAATCAGTTACACCGCCGGTGGTTTTGGATTACATCGGGTTACTGCTGATATCAATACACCACTTGATAAAGAAGGTAAAACACTGATGCGTGTTAATACAGCCTATCACACAGAAAATAGCTGGCAGGATGCGGGCTTCAGAAAAAACTTTTATGTTGCTCCTTCCTTAACACATAAGGTTAGTGATAAACTCCAATTGAACCTGCATACCGAATTCTTCCATGGAGAAAGCACCAATCCATTGATGGTATTTTTGAATCGGGCAAGAAATCTCCAGGCCAGAACACCCGATCAACTGAACATGGATTTCTCCCGTTCCTATACCAGCAATGATCTGACGATCAAAACACCTACCACCAATTTACAGGCGGAAGCATTGTATAAAATCAATAAAAGCTGGACCTCCCAAACCGTCGTTTCAACAAGTAACCGGCGTACAGATGGGTACTATTCCTATGTTATGTTTCTTGGGGCCGACAATGATTCACTCCTGTCAAGATTGGCATCCCGCCAAAATGGTCAGGGAAATAGCTTTGACTTCCAACAGAATTTCAATGGTGATTTTACCATTGGCAAGATCCGGAACAGGGTAGTGGTTGGTTTTGATTTCATGCGTCTGGAAACAACCAATAATAATACCGGTTATGCAGTATTTGATGTGTTGAATGTGAAAGCCCCTGGTGTAGCAGGATCAACCTATGGAAGTTTGACCCGGCCTGCGCTGGATGCAAGACTGGCTGCACAGGGAGGCACGGTGAAGAATGAAGCACTTAACAACACCTATAGCGTATATATATCGGATGTGGTAAATATTACCCCGGAACTGATGGCCATGATGAGTCTTCGTTTCGACCATTTTGAAAATAAGGGTACCCGCAATTTTATGAGTGATGGTAACGCAATAGGAGCGTATTCTCAAAATGCTCTATCACCCAAATTCGGATTGGTTTACCAGGTGATTCCTTCAAAAATCAGCCTGTTCGCCAACTATATGAATGGTTTCCGGAATTTGGCGCCGGTGGTGCAGCCATTACCTGATATTGATGGAACATTTAACCCCCAGCAGGCCAACCAGTTTGAATCGGGTGTAAAGATGGAATTGTTCAACCGTAAATTATTCCTGACAGCCAGCTATTACAATATTCATGTTACCAATATCACACGTCCGGAAAGTGTTGAACGGGAAGGTACAGTTTACAATATTACAGTGCAAAACGGAGAACAAAGAAGTAAAGGGGTTGAAGTGGAACTCCAGGCAAATCCCGTTCCCGGTTTATCAGTAGTTGCAGGATATGCGTATAATGACAGTCGCAATGAAAAAACAAACCCAACCCTGGATGGTCGTAGGGTAGTTGGTTCCGGACCGGCACATTTAGGAAATGCCTGGGCCAGTTATACACAGCCATCAGGCAAACTGGCAGGATTCGGAATTGGAATGGGAGTTAATTATGCCAGTGAAAATATTGTAACCAACAATAGCACCACCGGTCAGTTCATACTTCCAGAGTACACAATTCTTAATGCAACTGTGTATTACCAGGCAAAACTGTTCCGTATTGGCTTGAAGGGTGATAACCTGGCTAATACCAGGTACTACAAAGGCTGGACTACCATTGAGCCACAAATGCCTCGTCGCTTATTGATGACAGTTAGTATTGGATTATAAATATATTCAATTGGGAAAAAATAGAAAATTTAGTGCCCGTTGGTGGGCAGCAAACTTACACCTCTGGCTCGGACTCGCGTCCGGGCTGGTTGTTTTTATCGTAAGTATTACGGGATGCATTTTTGTATTCCAGAAAGAAATCAGTGAGGTGGTTTACAGGGAAAAACTCTATGTTCCTGAAGGACAATGGAGCCATACGCTCCCTGCCTCCACCTTGCTTGAGATTGCCCGTAAGGAAATTGGAGAAGGTGTTACAATCCGGAATTTCACTATTCCCACTGATCCGCGTAAGACCTGGGAATTTATGGCTTTCGAAGGAGGTGATAAAGACGCGATCACGTTTGCCGGATCAGTAAAATATTATCAAAGCGTACACCTGAATCCTTATACAGGCGAGGTTACCGGTAGAACAAACTACCTTGAGGAGTTTTTTATCATCATTAAATACCTGCACTGGAGTTTATTGTTGAATACGCCGTATGGCCAACCGATTGTCGGCTGGAGTACCTTTATTTTTGTGGTATTGCTGATTACCGGACTTATTTTATGGTGGCCTAAAAAATGGAATAAAAAACAGCAGCAACAGGCTTTTACGGTAAAATGGAAAGCCAGATTCAAACGCCTGAATTATGATCTCCATAATGTATTGGGTTTCTACCTGCTTATCCCTTCACTTATACTGGCGCTTACAGGAATGGTATGGTCGTTTCAATGGTTTAAAAAAACTGTATATGTAGCTGCTGCCCGTACTACTGCTGCACCAGGTGTTTTGAAAACAGTTTCTGCGGACAGCTTATTACTGAAACAACAACCAGCGGCAGTTCTAAGCCAGACCGCGTTAGACAAAGCGTTGGCTGAAGCCCGACTAATATTGCCGAATGCCAAAAGGTTTAATGTATTACCAGCTGCTGCTGATCCTTCCGCTGTTTTGAAAATAAATGGTTATGGCCATGAAGAAACTTATCATAACCGCGATGAGCTTCAGTTTGATCAGTTCAGTGGCAAATTGCTAGGCAAACGTATGGATATCGAAAAGAATGCCGGAGAACAGTTGGTGGAAGCTAATTATGATATTCATATTGGTGCCATTGCCGGTTTGCCCGGGAAAATACTGGCGTTCATTGCCAGCCTGATTTGCGCGAGTTTACCACTGACCGGTTTTTTGATCTGGTGGAATAAAAGAAGAAAGCATGTGATCATTTATAAGCCGATAATACCGAAACATGCTTAACTTGAAGTATGGAAAAAATGAGCTTTGCCATCTCTCAGGAGAGAGGAAAACACAAGGACTTGCAGGCCTTTGTTGGTAAATGGAAAGGTGTCAGCAGGGTATGGCTGGAAGCAGGTCAGTTATCGGATGAATCTCCCATTGAAGGAACCATTGAGCCGGTCCTGGATGGACGGTTTTTACTGCATCGGTATACCACTCGATTTAAAGACCGCGATATTGAAGGACTTTATCTCATTGGATTTGATTTGCAGTCCAATCAGTTCCAGGTGGCCTGGGTTGACAGCTTTCATATGAGTACAGCCATTATGTTCAGTAAAGGAAATCCAAACGATCAGGATTTTGAAGTACTGGGTTCCTTCCCCGATCAACAGGAGCCTCCGCAACAATGGGGCTGGCGTACCGATATGCATTTTGAAGGAGCCGAACTGGTCATTGTTGCCTATATCATTACCCCAACCGGACAATCAGGAAAAGCAACTGAGGTCCGTTACCAGCCCGCCTGATATGATTGCTTCAACAGAGTTTGATGCTGTAGTCGTTGGCGCAGGACCGAATGGGCTTGCTGCTGCTATTACTCTTCAGGAGGCTGGCTGTAAAGTGCTTCTGTTGGAAGCTAAAGCAACGATCGGAGGAGGGATGCGTACTGTTGAATGTACTATTCCTGGTTTTAAACATGATATCTGTTCCGCTGTTCATCCTTTACTCGCTATCTCACCCTTTTTTGCTTCTGTTAAGTGGTCAGATTACCAACTTCAAATGGTGAATCCCGGGATATGTGGTGCTCATCCGCTTGATCATCAAAGGACGGTCTTTTTAAGATCCTCCATGGAACTTACTGCTTCGACCTTGGGTATTGATCAGGATCGATACACCAACCTCATCAAGCCACTGTTGAATGATTTTGAAGCGGTGAAGAGATTTATTCTTTCACCGGTTAGCTGGCCAAATCAACCCGGAACTATCCTGAGATTCGGATTGAAAGCAATCCAGCCTTCCAGTTGGATCGCCAATAGGTTTAAATCTGCGGAGGCAAAAGCTTTGGTAGCAGGAATGGCAGCTCATAGCATGCAACCCCTTTCGAATTGGGCTACTGGTGCATTTGGGCTGGTATTGCTGGCAGCAGGACATAAAGTTGGCTGGCCTATCCCTGTTGGCGGCTCTCAATCCATTGCCGATGCCATGGCGGCTCATTTTCGGTTACTCGGGGGTGTTATAGAAACCAACTTTGAGGTAAATTCACTACAACAATTACCTTCTTCGAAAGCCGTTCTTTTTGATTGCACGCCACGGCAGCTTTTGCAAATCGCGGGTCATAAATTCTCTGATTTTTACAAATGGCAGCTCAATCGCTACCGGTATGGCATGGGCGTTTTCAAAATAGATTGGGCGTTGGATGCTCCCATTCCCTGGCAGGATGAAGAAATCAAATTGGCGGGTACGGTGCATATTGGAAATACATTTGAGGAAATCAGTTGGAATGAAGCGGCAACCGCAAGAGGTATTCATCCTGAAAAACCTTTTGTTCTGCTGTCGCAGCCTTCCCTTTTTGATAATACAAGGGCACCGGAAGGTAAACATACTGCCTGGGCCTATTGCCATGTTCCTTTTGGTTCTCAGAAAGATATGACAGAAGCAATCGAAAAACAGGTGGAGCGTTTTGCGCCTGGTTTCAGAGATCGAATCCTGTCAAGGCATACCATGAATACAAAAGCCATGCAGGACTATAACCCGAATTATATCGGCGGCGATATCAATGGTGGTGTGCAGGATATTTTTCAATTGTTTACCCGGCCAGCCTTGCGCTGGTCGCCCTACCGTACCAGTACAAAAGGTCTCTATATTTGTTCTTCTTCCACTCCACCAGGAGGAGGTGTGCACGGCATGTGTGGTTATCATGCAGCAAATCAGGTTTTACAAGATATTTTTAAACAAGGTTAATTATGGCGGAAAAAGTAGCAAAACCTATTTTAAACGAAGACTGGACAGCCGTTTGGCTGGGTGCCATTATCATTCTGCTCGCTGTTGCAGGATTCACGATTCCTAAACCCGCATTCTCCTGGTCCGATTCAACTGCCTTTGTGGCCAAACTATTGAGTTCGGATAACATAGTTGCAATTGCAGGCCTTTTTCTCATCATGTATGCAATCGCTGTAACAGGCACCTGGCTTGCTGGGAAACCCATTCGTGCGCTTGTTCAAAGTTTTCCTGTTGTGTTTTTTGTTTCCATCCTTGCCATGATATTGGCAGGAAACAAACAGATAAAAGACCTCAACCTGGAAGCGGTGATTTTTAGCCTTTGCCTGGGTTTACTCATTGGGAATTTTGTTAACCTGCCACAATGGTTCAGGAATTCATTGCAAACGGAATTGTTTGTGAAAATCGGACTGGTATTATTGGGTACCAGCATCATTTTCGGTGATATGCTGAAAGCAGGGTCGCTCGGGTTGCTGCAAGCACTGATCGTGGTTTTATCCGTTTGGTATTTTGCATTCTGGGTATGTAAAAAATTAGGCGTGGAAGATGATATGCGCATGATGATTTCCAGTGCCGTTTCCATTTGTGGTGTATCTGCGGCTATAGCTACCGCCGGTGCCATCAGTGGCGATACTAAAAAACTTTCTTATGTAATCTCCCTGGTACTGGTGACGGCAATTCCCATGATGATTGGCATGCCTTATATCGCTCAATGGTTGCAACTGCCGGAAGCGGTTACCGGTGCCTGGCTGGGTGGCAGTATTGATACTTCCGGTGCTGTTGTGGCCGCCGGCACCCTGGTAGGAGAGGAGGCATTAAAGATCAGCACCATTGTAAAATTTTCGCAGAATGTATTACTCGGACTGGCAGCATTTGCTATTTCTGTCTACTGGACCTATTCCCGAAAGGAAAATCAGGCCATAGAAAAACCTACGCTTTCAGTGATCTGGGAGCGATTTCCAAAATTTGTGCTTGGTTTCGTTTTTGCCTCTCTGTTATTTTCGTTTGTGCTTTCTGGTGAAACGATAACTGCTGTAAAAGAACCGCTTAAAAATATCCAGACCATGTGGTTTGTGCTGGCTTTTACCAGTATTGGAATGGAAACTAAATTTGCTGATCTCTTCCACCAGGACAATAAAAAACCCCTGTACGGATTTCTGATCGCACAGGGATTTAATATATTGGTTACGTTGATTGTTGCTTATCTCTTGTTTCGCTAGAAGGCTACTCCTGCAAGTTCCAGGCTTTTTTTCTTGAGTTGCTGAATCGCAACGTCTTCAATGATAGGTTGAGGCGTCAGGATCAGGGAGGTGTTGTTCTGTTTCCACCAGTCATTTTCGATCAGCTCTTTTACGTGCAATACACCCACCAGGTACTTGCGCTCTTCCCTGGCATGCCATTCTTCGATCCATTCGAATTTTTCCCGGGGAACATATTTCCAGTCGGTAAAACTCAGGTATACCCGCAGGTAGAAATCGTTCGTTAAACTGTTAGGCTGGTGATGATAAAGTTTTTTGTATTCGTATTTGTATTCATAACGAAGTGCAGACAAATCGCTCAGTACTGCAGATGCAGTGGGGAAACTGCCGGCCCCTTTTCCATAGAAAAATTGTTTGTCGGCAAATCCGCTTTCAATTACCACTCCATTGTACTCGTTTTTTACAAAAGAGAGATGATCATCCTGCTGAATGAATTGCGGTAATATGAAGCTGGCTACTTTACCATTGTGTAACTTCTGCGCCTGTGCCACCAGTTTGATCTGCTGACCTTTTTCCCCTGCTACCCGGGCATCCATGGCGTGAATATTTTGTATGCCGGTAAACAGCAGTTTGTCCGGATGCTCCACAATTCCATATGCATGTGTCAGGAGGAAGGTCCATTTGTTAAGGGCGTCATATCCTTCCACATCGAGGGATGGATCCGATTCCGCAAAGCCCAGTTGTTGTGCCAGTAAAAGTGCTTGCTGGAAATCCAGTTTGTCCTCAAACATTTTGGTCAGGATGAAATTGGTAGATCCATTTACGATGGCTTTGATGCCATGCAGCAAGTCATTGTCGTAATATTCTTCCAGGTTCCGGATAACCGGAATCGATGCACAGGCCGCTGCCTCATAGAGAAAACTGGTTGAAACATTTTTCTGTATCTCAAGCAGTTCAGGCAGGTGTTCTGCAATCATTTTTTTGCTTGCACTCACCACTGATTTTCCGTTTTTCAACGCACGGGTCACAATTTCAAAAGCGGGTTCCGCTTCATTGATTACTTCCACAATTACATTGATTTCTTCGTCATTCAATAGCTCCTCCCGATCTGTGGTGAATAAACTGGCAGGCGCATTTCGCTGCTTTGTTGCGTCTTTAATACAAACTTTTTTTATCCGGGCACTCAGGGAAGGCGTCTGTTGCAACACTTTGTACAATCCTTCTCCAACAACACCAAATCCGAATAATCCGATCGTTAATTGTTTGTGATAACTCATGGTGGGTTCTCTTGCTTAAAGTTAAATAGATAGTAAGGCTGTTTTAGTTTTTTTTCTGGAGCTGCTTTTTTCTCCTACTGCCTGGAAAGCATCTTCCAGGTCGTTTACCAGGTCGGTGGCGTCTTCCAGGCCAACACTAAGCCGGATGAGTCCGTCTGTAACCCCAGCTGCTTTGCGCTGTTCTGGATCAACCGTTTTGTGTGTCATGCTGGCCGGATGACTTACGAGGCTCTTTACACCTCCCAGGCTTTCCGCAAGGTGAAATAGTTTGGTTGCGCCAACAAATCGAAGTGCTGCGGCACTGCTGTCCTTCTTCAACCGGAAGCTCACTACTCCTCCGAAACCGGGATAAAAAACTTCTCCAACTTCCGGATGATTTTTCAAATAAGCAGCAACCCGGCTGGCAGTCTCTGTATGTTGCTTTAACCGGATGTGCAGCGTTTCGAGTCCGCGTATCAGGAGGAAACTGTCAAACGGGCCCAATACCGCTCCGCAGGCATTCTGATAAAACTTGATCTGCTGACCGATTTCAGGATCCTTGGCAATTACCAGTCCGGCTATGACATCACTGTGCCCACCAATAAATTTGGTAGCACTGTGCACCACGAGATCCGCTCCCAGCAACAAGGGTTGCTGGTAAACCGGGGAGGCAAATGTATTGTCAACGGCAAAGAGCAATTTGTACCGCCTGGCAATGGCAGCGATTGCCCGGATATCAGCCACTTTCAAAGTGGGATTAGTAGGCGTTTCCAACCAAATCAGTTTGGTCTTCAAGGTGATGGCCCGATGAATTGCGGAGAGGTCGGTCATATCTACATAGCTCACCCGGATACCGAACTTTTTGTAGACTTTCTCAAACAGGCGGAAGGCGCCTCCATAAATGTCATTTACGGCGATGATTTCATCTCCTGATTCCAGCAGTTTGATTACTGCATCAATGGCTGCCAGTCCGCTTGAGAAAGCTGCAGCTACGGAACCTTTTTCCAGTTTGGCTACAATTTTTTCCAATTCCTGGCGGGTTGGATTGTTGGTCCGGCTATAGTCAAATCCTTTGTTGACGCCCGGAGCTTCCTGCACAAAAGTGCTGGTTTGGTAAATCGGAACGGCGATAGCGCCGGTTTGTGCATCCACCGGGATGCTGTGCAATAATTGTGTTGTCGCTTGCATTGTTAAACAGTTTTAAAATTGAAAAACAGGTTGTTAGCGACACCACCTACCAAGCAAAATCGGGAGGAGCAGGTATAAAAAAAGCTCTCCCGATAAATCATCAGAAGAGCTCTATGAAGAAGTTGTATTTCTGCAAAAGCCATTCATCTGACTTATCTGTCCCCTTACGGGCTGGATTTGGCACCTTACTCTCCATTGTTAAACGGAGAACAGGTTGTCAAGGCTTCATCGGGCCATTTCCCTCTGCCTTTCTTGATAAGCGATGCTCTAAAGAACTGGCGCAAAGGTAGGGAGAATTAGTTGATATTTCCAAACTTTAGCATCCCGACAACTGTATTTATAGCTGTCAGATACTTATTTATTCATCTGTCTGAGGTCTTAGATTTGCATTATGAAAAAAAAGAAGGTGGGCGCTACAGAAGTGTTGGAAATGATCGAAGTTACCGGCGCAAGAGAACATAATCTGAAAAATATCGATATACAATTGCCGAAAAACCAGCTCGTGGTTTTTACCGGTGTCAGTGGTAGCGGAAAATCTTCCCTCGCGTTTGATACTATCTATAATGAAGGGCAACGCCGTTACATGGAAAGTTTCTCTGCCTACGCCCGCCAGTTTGTGGGTGATATGGAACGTCCGGATGTCGATCGCATTACCGGTCTCTCTCCGGTTATCTCGATCGAACAGAAAACGACCAACAAGAACCCTCGTTCCACTGTGGGTACCATCACCGAAGTGTACGATTTCCTGCGCCTGCTATATGCACGTGCTTCCGATGCGTATAGCTACAATACCGGAAAACAGATGACCAAGTTTTCCGAAGAGGAGATCGTTGACAATATTTTCAGTAAATACGCCAAGCAAAAAATTTCACTGCTGGCACCACTGGTTCGAGGCCGGAAAGGGCATTATCGCGAACTTTTTGAAGATATCCGCAAGAAAGGATACCTCAAAGTGCGGGTAGACGGGGAAGTGAAAGACCTGGTGCCGAAGATGCAGGTGGATCGCTATAAGATTCACGATATTGAAGTAGTGGTGGATCGACTGGCTGTTACACCCGATATGAAACTGCGCCTTAGTCAGAGTGTGCAGAAATCCATGCAGGTAGGAAAGGGGTTGCTCTTTCTCTTGTTAAACGACAGTAACCAGGTAGTTCAATACAGTCGCCAGCTGATGTGTGAAGACACCGGCATCTCCTATGAAGAACCCTCTCCCAATAGTTTCTCCTTTAACTCTCCCTATGGTGCTTGTCCAACCTGTAAAGGCCTTGGTACGGTTTACCAGGTGAGTATGGAGAAGATCATCCCCGATTGGAGCAAAAGCATCAAAGAAGGAGCCATTGCGCCTCTGGGTGAAGAGCGGGAAGCCTATGTTTACAAACAGGTACAGCAACTGGCAAAAAAACATAAAATTGATTTGAAAAAACCGGTTCGAGATTTACCGGATGCTCAGCTCAATATGGTACTTTATGCTACTGAAAAACCGGGAGAAGAAGCTGATTTCGATTTTGATGAGCTCAGTGCCGCCGATCGGGTATACGCTGAAGAATTTGAAGGTGTTATTCCACAACTGAAGCGCTGGTTTGCTTCCGCCAGTTCCGATGGCATTCGGGAGTGGGCAGAAGGTTTTATGGACCTCACCACCTGTTCTTCGTGTGCTGGTGCCCGTTTGAGAAAAGAAAGTCTCTGGTTTAAAGTGGATGGGAAAAATATCGCAGAGATCAGTCAGTATAACCTGGATAAACTGCTTATCTGGTTCAATGGTCTTGAACAACGACTTACACCCAAACAGCGGGTGATCGCAAAAGATATTCTGAAAGAAATCCGTGAGCGACTTCAATTTCTGCTGGATGTAGGGCTTTCTTATCTAACACTGAACCGTGCTACGAAAACCCTTAGTGGGGGTGAATCCCAGCGAATCCGGTTAGCCACGCAAATTGGTTCTCAGTTGCAGGGCATCACCTATGTACTGGATGAACCAAGTATTGGCTTACATCAACGGGATAATCACCGGCTGATTACAGCATTGCAGAACCTGCGCAATATTGGCAATAGTGTATTGGTAGTAGAGCACGATAAAGACATTATGATGGCAGCGGATTACCTGGTTGATATTGGTCCGCGTGCTGGTAAATTCGGTGGCGAAATTGTTGCCCAGGGAACACCTAAAGAAGTGCTGGATTCCAATTCTGAAACAGCGCAATACCTAAGCGGTAAAAAAAATATTGATGTGCCGGAGGCGCGCAGAAAGGGAAGTGGTGCCAGTCTTGATCTCAAAGGTGCCAAAGGGAATAACCTGAAGAATGTTTCAGTGAAGTTTCCGTTGGGAAAATTGATCCTGGTGACAGGTGTGAGCGGAAGTGGTAAGAGTACACTGATCAATGATACACTCTATCCGATTTTATCACAGTATTGTTATGAGTCCAAACAGAAACCCCTGGAATATAAATCCATAAAAGGACTTGAACATATTGATAAGGTGATTGAGATCGATCAGTCGCCGATTGGCCGCACACCGCGTAGCAATCCTGCTACCTACTGCGGTTTCTTTACCGAAATCAGGCAGCTTTTTGCCGCTGTACCAGAGGCTAAAATCAGGGGCTATGCAGCGGGACGGTTCTCCTTCAATGTAAAAGGTGGTCGTTGTGATATGTGTGAGGGTGGAGGCATGCGGGTGATTGAAATGAACTTCCTTCCGGATGTGTATGTGCATTGCGAAAAATGCAATGGCAGACGATACAATCGGGAAACGTTGGAGATCCGATACAAGGGTAAATCCATCAGTGATGTGTTGGATATGACGGTGGATGAAGCAGTGGAGTTTTTTCAGGCAGTACCTTATCTGTACCGGAAGATTAAAGTGTTGCAGGAAGTGGGACTTGGTTATATCACACTCGGGCAAAGTGCAGTTACACTTAGTGGGGGAGAAGCACAACGTGTCAAGCTCGCAACTGAATTATCAAAGAAAGATACAGGCAAAACCTTTTACATACTGGATGAACCCACTACCGGTCTGCATTTTCAGGATATTCAGCACCTGCTGGATGTTCTCAATAAATTAGTGGATCGTGGTAATACGGTTCTGGTTATTGAACATAATCTGGATGTAATCAAGGTTGCTGATCATATCATCGATATTGGTCCCGAAGGCGGCGATGGTGGTGGCCAGGTTTTATTCGAAGGCACCCCCGAAGAGCTCATAAAAGTGAAAGAAAGCCATACTGCCAGGTTTTTGAAGGAGGAGATGAAGAAGAAGTGAGACGTGAGATGTGAGAAGTGAAAAGTGAGAAGTGAGATGTAAAACGAAAGATATATCCCTTCTCACGTCTCACATCTCACATCTCACTTTTTTTCCGATAAGGGGAGGCAGGTAGTCTTAATAAAATCGTTGCATATAAAGGGTACAAACAATAGGGAACGGATCAGGTTCTAAAACCGGATTATTGGATTTTATCAATTTCCCTGCCTTCTTATCGGTAAGCTTATGGATACATGTTATTGTACTACAATGGTTCCGCTTTCAATCAGGACATCATCACTGAATACTTCATAATAGTAGCGTCCCTTTTCCGGTTTGCTGACTACCGTTGTCTCGCGGTTCTTGATCTTACTCTGCTTTACCAGTACTCCTTTCTGTTTGAAGAGGAGCAACTTGTAAGTGCTTTGGTCGTCGCCCTGTGCACTGAAGAATAATACCTTTTGAGAAGTGTTAGTGTAGATGTTAACTGAATGCCGGTGATTGTTGTTTAGTTTTTGAATAATAATACTGTCTCTGTCTGTCGGTTGATGACTGTTTCCAGCCATCGCAACTATGCTTCCCATACAACTCGCCATGATCATCCACAGTTGCCGTTTCAGGATCCTGCATTTCATGGGAACGGATTATTGATTACATCGTTGATTAATAACGCAGCAATGTCGGGCACCTCATTTGTCGATCCGAGTTCGTAGCTCTTGCCAGTTTGAAACTGAGTTTGAAATTGAATGAATAATAGGCGTCATTCTGTGTAGGCGTACCTCTTTTATCACCTGGGCCATAACCTGCCGATGCTCCATTTGTCTGGTCTGTTTTATTGGCCATTCTCCGGGCAAGCTGTGCCTTTTGAGTACCTACTCCAAAATACTGGTCAAACAAATCCGGATCAATGTAATTGGTACTTACGTCGTCAATATAGTCGGTAAATGTTTTACGGTGAAGTACTTCCAAAGAGAGACTTGTTTTATCACTCAGGAAATACTTTACACCTAATCCCATCGGGATATTGAGCTGGGTTAATTTGTAAGGCTTACGATCAGGATGCTCGGCAAATCCCTGCCCTTCTGTGCTCAGTGGTTTCAGGTTTACATATTCACCGGTAAGGGGGTCTGTACCCTGGGGGTTATAATTAAACACACCCACACCGATTACGCCATAGGGGCGAAATTTTCGATACAGGTCTTCCGGATCCCATTCGAATAATACAGTTGGATAAACTTCTGCTACCAACATACCTTCCAAAACCCTTGAACGAAAATCAGTATTGCGAAAACGGCGGGCTTCTTCCCAGCCCCCCTGTCCTTTAATTGCGGCATCGTCTCCTGCAATGGTACCATAGTTTGCGGCCAGTCTCAGTCCAAGTAATGGAGACTGGTACGCAGTTATATGTGCACCAACAAAAAAACGGGTTTGTGAAAAGTTATTGTCTTTTAGAAAAGTAGTTCCTTTTCCGCTGTTTCCTCCCAGGTCGCCCAGGAAGTTGGAGGGTCCAATTGTTATGCCTGCCTCGAACTCGTTGAAGATTCCGAGTTGTGCAAAACTTGCCTGCGTAGTTACAAGAGCAACAAGAGATAAGGCACATTTACGCAGGAATAGGGGTAAATGCTGTTTCATGAATATCAGATTTTGTTTTCGAACGGTTACTTGGATTACTACTATTAACGAGGTTTGGTCGGCTCTCGTATAAGCTTCGTAATCTTTTTTTTAACCTTCGTAAAACTACGCTCCGATATTACGATGGCATTTTTACCATTTCTATGTGAGGAATCCCATCTTCCAGGTAGATTTCTCCTTCCGGCTCAAAGCCTAATGATTGATAAAATTTTTCCAGATAACATTGTGCTCCAATGCGAATGGGAGCGTTACCCCAAAGTTCGTAACAGGCTTTGACAGATACTTCCATCAGTTCCCGTCCAATCCCTGTTCCCCGAACCTGAGGAGAACTTACTACCCTGCCGATAGACATTTCGGGATAGGAAATTCCCGGTGGCACCAATCGGGTAGAGGCTGCCAGTAATTCCCCTTTCCAGCCCAATAAATGAAAGCAGTGCTGGTCTTTATTATCCATATCGAGAAAGATGCACTGCTGTTCTACTACAAATACTTCACTTCGAAGTCTTAATAATTGATACAACTGATGCGGGGTTAACTCCTCAAAGGATTTGAGTTGCCATTGAATCTTCATGTTGCTGTTTTATCTCCCAACGGTTGGAACTACCGGTAAACTTTCCTGTCCGTTTTCACTTACCGATTGAACCGCAAAAAAATAATTATCCTTGGAATAAGGTAGACGGATCGATGTTTCTGTTGTAAATATTTTTTTCTGCCAATGAGCTTCACTGGTTTCTCTCATTAATATATAATAGCCTTTGGTTTTCCCTGTTACAGGAGCTTTCCAGTACAGATAGCTGGAGTTGGTAAGATTTTTTACATCAATCTTCACTTCTGCCGGAACACCCGGTGCACCCGCGAGATTCGCCAGGCAGGCGAGGTTTACAGCTGTATTTTTTCTCAGGTATTCGAAATCCATGAATTCACGCAGATCGCCATACTGCACACCTTTTTCTATTCTTACATCCTGGTGCTGGTGTAGAAAATTTTCGTTCATTTCTGTAATCCGGACTGCAGCAAATCCTCTTTGCACAAAGGGAGTATGATCACCGCCTCTCAGGAAACGATCGTTGCGATAGATAAGTTTGATTTCAAGATGATCCACATAACGTTCTCCAACTTCTTTTACATATCGTGCCAACTGCCGGGAGGGGCCATCATTCTCCAGGCCCATACCACGAATGGATCCTGCTTTTTTATCAAGCTCGTAGGCAGGAAGTCCTTCACTGAACACACGCAGCCGGGTATTATCAATGATATTGGTTTCATTGCTGTTATTGCTGCCCATGATATCATTATTTAAAACGGCTTCAATCTGCCAGTTTTCTTTTTTGGCTTTTTCGGCGAGAAAACCTGCACCCAATAAACCCTGCTCTTCCCCGCTTACTGCAACAAAAATGATGGTCGCAGGATACGCTGTTTGACTTAAAATTCTGGCAGATTCAATTACTGCTGCTACACCACTGGCATCATCATTGGCACCAGGCGCATCCGCTTTTGCATTCATAACGTCTGTAACCCGGCTGTCGAGATGACCACTGATTAAAAATATACGCTTATCATTCGGATCGGTACCTTTTAATACGGCCATAGCATTGCCCAGGTTAACCTGCTGATTAATACGGCGACCATCTGGCTGAAGGGTAGTGGTGTCTACATAGGCGGTCATTCTTCCGTTTGTTTTAACTGCAAACTGGTTGAATTTCTGAACCACCCAGTTGCGGGCCGCCCCAATTCCCCGTTTGGGGTCTGTAGTAGAGCTCATGGTATGGCGGGTGCCAAACTTCACTAACTGATCTATATAGGCTTGTAATGAATCAGCAGAAACCTGTGAAACCATTTTCTCAATCAGGGGGTCGCGACTTACAATAGTTTGCGCAACAGTTGCATAACCTGCAGCCGTTAAGGCTAACAATATCAGAGCTTTTTTCATAACCGGAAAGTTATTAATAGTTGTATTTATCCTTCCATCTTTGTTTAAGGAACTTACGGATTTCCTCTTCTCTCGCATTCCTGCCGGGTTTGTAAATAGGGCGACCGCTTAGCGCATCCGGCAGGTATTCCTGTGGCGAAAAATTCAATTCATAATCATGCGAATACTGGTAACCCTTCCCATATCCCTGGTTCTTCATCAGTTTGGTGGGAGCATTGCGCAAATGCAAGGGAACCGGCAAATCACCATGCTGTTGCACCAGTGCGATGGCCTCATCTATTGCCAGGTAACTCGCATTGCTTTTAGCTGATCCCGCCAGGTAAACCGCGCATTGTGATAAAATAATCCTGGCTTCCGGGTTGCCAATCTTGTGAACGGCATCGAAACAGGCATTGGCTAACAACAACGCATTCGGATTGGCATTACCAATGTCCTCAGAAGCCAGTATTACCATCCGCCTGGCAATGAATTTGATATCTTCTCCTCCTGCAAGCATTCTCGCCAGCCAGTATACAGCACCGTTAGGGTCGCTGCCGCGAATAGATTTTATAAACGCGGAAATAATATCATAATGCTGCTCTCCCTGTTTATCGTAGAGCGCGATTTTCTGTTGAGCTACCTGCATCACCCATTCATCGGTGATTATTACCGGGCTCGCATCACCCGCCGCTTGTACCACAAGCTCCAGTAGATTCAGTAACTTACGGGCATCTCCACCCGAAATCCGGATCAGGGCGGCTGTTTCCTTTAACTGAATCTGTTTTTGCTGTAACCATTCATCCCGTTTCAGTGCGTCCTGAAGCAACTGAATCATAGCCTTTTCAGTCAAGGCTTTCAGTACATATACCTGGCTCCTGCTTAGTAAGGCACTATTCACTTCAAAAGAAGGATTTTCAGTAGTGGCGCCAATCAGGGTAATGGTGCCTTTCTCGACTGCACCCAACAGTGCATCCTGCTGCGATTTATTGAAGCGATGAATTTCGTCGATAAATAAAATGGCGCGATCCTGTGATTTAGCCAGCTCGATTACTTCACGCACTTCTTTTACGCCGGATGAAATCGCACTTAAGGTATAAAATGGACAATCCAGTGTATGTGCAATGATATTGGCAATAGTTGTCTTGCCCACACCGGGTGGTCCCCATAATATCATGGACGGAACCTTTCCCTGTTCAATGGCATTCCGCAGGATACTGCCCTTTCCCGTGAGGTGTTCCTGCCCGATTAATTCATCCAGCTTGTGGGGGCGTAATCGCTCTGCTAATGGAACCGGCATGGTACAAATCTTAGTGGACAAATGTACTGGAATAGCCGGATTATACCATTCTATTGCTGGTGTCTGCCGGCCTGATCTACTGTTGGCCGGAAATCCTGGTTGCCATTGCCGGGGGGCGTATTTACCTGGTTCCGTTCTTCAAAGCGATGACCATCTTCATAACCAACCGAAACATATACATACAGGTTTTGATGAGCCGGACCTTTAAAAGTTCCTTTTACGGGTGAACAGTCGGAGAAATTTCGGCCTACTGCCAGTTTTACATGGGTATTACTGACCCAGATATTGTTGGTGGGGTCAATCCCACTCCAGCCATAATTTGGTATCCAGCTTTCCACCCAGGCATGTGTGGCACCTTCACCGCGTAAGCCGTTTTTATTCGGACAGATATAGCCGCTTACATATCGGCTCGGGATCTTCAGGGTTCGCAGGACCTGCAACATGACATGGGCAAAATCCTGGCAAACGCCCGAGCGATGTTCGATGATCTGATCTACTGTTGTTTCGATATCCGTGATGCCTTTGATGTATTGAAAATATTGATATATAAACTGGCTGCAGTCCTGAACGGTAGCGGCAACGGATTTCCAGGGCTGGTAAATTTGGCGAACGATTTCCTGTATGGCTTCCTGGCGCTGTATCAATTCCGGTTTGGTTAATTCCAATAAATGCAAGGATTGACTGATCTCCTGTTGCAACTGTTCGAAGCCCGTATTGTACACCAAGGTACGGTCCACCGGAACCTTGGTACGAACCACCAGTTTACTCTCTATGACCAGTTCCGAATGTGCCTGGTTAAGATTGAATTGCCCGATGCGGTTGCCCCAGTAATCGGTGTAGTTCAACATAGAGGGATTTCCGGTAATCTGCAGGTCATGCTCCAGTATTTCCTGCTCTTCGCAGGCATAAGGGAAGATCCGGATTTCGTTATGGCTTTCGGTAACTGGGCGATCGTATTCGTAACTGGTGATATGATGTATCTTAAATGTTGGCATGAGCTAAGTTAAGCGTATGAAAAGAAGAGCTGACTGAAACGCTGGTTGAAATCAAACAGGTCGCGTTTTATTTCCTGCATATATTGTTGTAATCCTTTTTCCTTTAATACCGATAAATCGGCGTATTCAATTTTACTATGCAGTCTGCCAAACTCACGGTAAAGGCTACCTGCTTCTTCACTGTAATTGTCTTTTATTACTTTATCCAGGTAAAAGCCAATGCGGTCGAAACAATAACTGGCTGAACGGGTGAACTGTTTACTGAACAATACCTGCGAAGCTACATGCTGGTTATGGTAAGGACTACGGTAGGTTTTCAGGTATAATTCATATCCCGACAAGGAGAGCAGCAAGGTTCGCCAGAACAGGACATCTCTTGATTGTTCAAGCGAATAATCAACCTCAGCAAAAAAGCGGTCTGCCAGTTCTATACTGATAACTGCTCTTTCCATGAATTTCCCCAGGGTCATAAAATTCCATCCCATATTCCGGGGCATTGTGCTGTCAGTAATACCGGTGTAGAGTGTCATTTGGGTGCCTAGTTCAGCCAATACATTCAGCGCATCGTTTCGCATCAGTTTTTGTTGTAACAGGGGATTGTTGATCAGGTGGTAAAACTGGTTCACCTGTTCCCAAACTTCTTTCGTTATATGGTCCTGTGCGCCTCTTGCATTTTCCCTTGCCCGTATTACCATCGCTCGGATGGAATTTCCGTTGGAAGTATCATAGATCAGGTGTTGTACCAATTGCAGTGGATGCTGATCGAAGAATTCTTTTTTTGCTTCAGCTGCTGTACTGAACATATTGGTCAGTTGTGGCCAGAAATGAACAGCATGATCACCTTTATCAAGCCATAAGGTATAGTTCACATGCAGGATACGTAAGATGGCATCGCTTCTTTCGAGATAACGGTTGAGCCAGTATAAGGAGTCTGCTAATCTGCTTAACATAGATGTTTCTAAGGTTGTTTAGTTGATGATCCAGGTGTCTTTACTGCCTCCGCCCTGTGAGGAATTAACTACGAGTG
Source organism: Flavihumibacter fluminis (assembly GCF_021491375.1). Classification (GTDB taxonomy): domain Bacteria; phylum Bacteroidota; class Bacteroidia; order Chitinophagales; family Chitinophagaceae; genus Flavihumibacter; species Flavihumibacter fluminis. Next base: position 1,253,113 of record NZ_JAKEVY010000001.1, on the reverse strand, counting down.
AGCCTTCCCGTAAGGCAACGCGGGTCAGGCCACCGGGTACAATTTTGACGCCGCCCGGACCGAATAACGCAAAGGGTCGCAGATCTACGTGTCGAGGCTCAAATCGGTTGTTGATAAAACAAGGGACGGTGGAGAGACGAATAATCGGTTGAGCAATAAAGTTGCGCGGGTCTTCTTCAACGGATTGTATCATGCTGTGAATTTCTTCATCGGTGGCTGAATTGCCCATGAGCATGCCATAACCGCCCGACTGATTGGTACGTTTGATTACCATTTCACGGATATGGTCAAATGTAAATTTTCTGGCATCAGGGTCGGCCAGCTGGTAGGTAGGAACATTGGACAGGATCGGCTCTTCATTCAGGTAGTAACGGATCATGGCGGGTACATAGGCATACACTGCCTTGTCGTCAGCCACGCCATTGCCAATTGCATTTACCAGGGCAATATTTCCCTTTCGATAAGCTCCAAGAATGCCTGGAATGCCCAATGCGCTATCGTGACGAAAAACAAGCGGATCCATGTACTCATCATCAATCCGGCGATAGATCACATCCACCTGTTGGAGTCCCAGTGTGGTTTTCATGTATACTTTGTGGTTGTCTACTACCAGATCACGGCCTTCCACCAGCGGGATGCCCATCGACCTGGCTAAAAATGTGTGTTCATAATAAGCGGAGTTAAAAACACCGGGAGTAAGTAAAACCACCGTAGGATGCGCGATCTGCCTTGGGGCAAGTGATACCAGGACGTTATAAAGTTCCAGCGGGTAATTGTTTACCATTCGCACTTTGTTGGAAGTGAGCATTTCGGGGAAAATGCGTTTGGTAACTTCCCGGTTTTCCAGCATGTAGGATACGCCGGAAGGAGTCCGCAGGTTATCCTCCAAAACATAATAAGAGCCATCCTGACCTCTGATCAGATCAATACCGGCAATATGTACAAAAATATCATGCGGCACACGAATGCCGAACACTTCCCTGGTATAATGTGGACAGGAAGCAATCAGTTCGGCAGGGATGATGCCGTCTTTCAAAATCTGCTGATCAGTGTAGATATCTCTCAGAAAAAGATTCAAGGCTTTCAGGCGCTGGGTGATGCCTGCTTCAATCTGATCCCATTCGTTTCCGGGAATGATGCGGGGAATGATGTCAAATGGGAAAATGCGTTCAATGCCTTCATTGTCGCTGTACACGGTAAAGGTGATCCCCTGGCTCATGAACAACTCACTCGCGAGGCGATCTTTGTCGTTCAGGCTGCCGGCACTGAGTTGATTTAAGGTTTCAAATACCTGTTGATAAGGCGGCCGTACCTGGGATCCATCACACATTTCATCCCAACTCATGGGCACCATACAGTAGTTGCTGAAAACAGATTGTTCGAGCATAGTTTTGGTTATAGATAAAAAAAGGTTGCTGCCCCACGTATGGAGCAAGCAACCTGTATTTCAAATATAACGATTCAGTATGGTATTTGGAACTCCGGCTTACTTCTGGCCGGCAGGGGTGTCAAAAGCATCTGCATGCTGTTTTAGGAGCCGGAACGTCATTGAAACATGAATCAGGAGTACCAGACCATAAACCAGCAGGAAATTGAGCATGCTCTTCATGGCGGAGTACATCATTTCTTCCATTCCTTCTACTTCTTCCTTTTGCATGGATACCGCCTGTTCTATGACCATATTCAACATTTCCGGTTTCATTTTCAATACCAGTGCGTTGATGAAGATCATACCTCCCAGCACCAGGGTGCCAATTCCGTTTACGCGGATCAGATCGCGCAGGGCGGGTTTGCAATACATATGGGCATCTATCCCGCGGCTTAGGAAGCGGAAACTGCAATAGCTGTAAATCACTACGCACACCAACAGGAAAACAAAGAAGAGCATAACGGGATTGGCCAATGCTGCCAACAATCCGCCAAAAATAAAGAAGGAGATGACTCCGGCGATCGCAAGCAGCAAATAGGTCAATATTCTGTAAAAGATGAGCTTTTTCATGATTGTCGTGCGCGAAAAAAATCAGGCATTTAATTTGATACTTAACTCGGTAAGTTGTTTGTCGTCGATAGCTGCCGGAGCATCCAGCATCACATCACGGCCGGAATTGTTTTTCGGGAAAGCGATGAAATCACGGATGCTTTCGGATCCACCCAGGATGGCGCAAAGACGATCGAATCCAAAAGCGATACCCCCATGCGGCGGTGCGCCGTATTCAAAGGCGCCCAGCAGGAAGCCAAACTTATGCAGTGCTTCTTCCTTACTCATGCCCAGGGCTGCAAACATTTTCTCCTGAAGCTCACGCTGGAAAATCCGGATAGAACCACCACCGATTTCATTTCCGTTCAGCACCATATCATAGGCATTGGCCTTGATATTCGCATACGGATGTTGTAAGTAGTTGGCGGCATCCCTGATTTCCGGATCATTTTCAATCATAACGGAGATATGATCCGGCTTGGGCGAAGTAAAGGGATGGTGTCTTGCCACCCAGCGATTTTCTTCCTCCGAATATTCAAACAGCGGGAAATCCAATACCCACAATAATTTGAACTCATCCTTACGTCGCAACCCCAGACGCTCACCCAGCTCAAGCCTCAATTCACTTATTGCCTTGCGGGTTCTTTCTTCACGGCCTGCCAGTATTAGTACCAGGTCGCCCGGTTGTGCAGCAGCAATACCCGCGATCGTTTTGAGTTGTTCTTCATTAAAGAACTTATCTACAGAGCTCTTAAAACTGCCATCAGCACCACAACGGATATAAACCAGTCCGTTCATGCCGATCTGTGGACGTTTAACCCATTCCGTTAGCTCGTCTACCTGTTTGCGGGTATAGTCAGCAGCACCTGGTACGGCAATTGCCAGCACCGTTTCCGCCTCATTAAATACTTTAAATCCACTTGCCTCAAATATTTCCAGTGCAGCTGCATCTCCTGTCTGTGCCTCAAAAACAGTTTTCAGGTTTGCCAGCTCCATGCCAAAACGGATATCCGGTTTGTCGTTACCATATTTCAGCATGGCATCGTTCCAGGTCATGCGCTGAACAGTTTCCGTATAATCGATGTTTCTAACGTCCTTGAATATGCGCTTAATCAATCCCTCAAACATTTGCAGGATATCTTCCTGCTCTACAAAGCTCATTTCGCAGTCAATCTGTGTGAATTCCGGCTGACGGTCGGCCCGCAGGTCCTCATCGCGAAAACATTTAACTACCTGGTAATAACGATCGTATCCGCTTACCATCAGCAACTGCTTGAAGGTTTGCGGGCTCTGTGGCAGCGCATAAAATTGTCCGGGGTTCATACGGGAGGGCACCACAAAATCACGGGCGCCTTCCGGTGTGCTCTTAATCAGAAATGGCGTTTCAATATCCATGAAGTTGTTCTCATGGAGATAATTACGTGCGGAGCGATTCACTGCATACCGCAATTCAAGGTTGCGTTTTACCGCATTCCGACGTAAATCGAGATAACGGTATTTCATGCGAAGATCATCTCCGCCATCTGTATCATCCTGGATGGTAAAGGGAGGTGTAGCTGCTTTATTCAGAATGGTGAAACTGGTTACATCAATTTCAATATCACCGGTTGCCAGGTTTTTATTTTTGCTGGTTCGTTCAATCACTTTTCCAGTTACCTGCAGTACATACTCTCTTCCTAATGGTTGGTTATCCAGCTGCGGGGTTAGTGTTTCTCCGAATAACAATTGTGTGATCCCATATCTGTCGCGCAAATCCACGAAGGTGATGCTGCCGAATTTACGAACCGTTTGTACCCATCCTGCCAGTGTCACTTCTTTTCCTATGGCATTTGCATTTAATTCCCCACAAGTATGCGATCTATACATATAGAATTTATATTTTCGGTTTGTTGCTGAGGTGCAAATGTAACATGATTACCGTAATTACCATATTGGGCGGAAGCAGCCTCCTGGTTTTTCTGATCTGGAGCTGGGAGCGAATTCGCTATGATTACCGGCGACTCGACCGCGACAGCAATCATCCTGCGCCGGAAGGCTCCGGATCCCTGTTGCCCGAGTGGGCCCAGCACCACGACTGGCTTCGAACCCACAATATCTATTACCGGTCGCTCAGTTTAGACAACCAGGCCCGCTTCCTTCGAAGAGTGATGGATTTCATGCGGTATAAAGAGTTTAAATATATTGACCTGGAGCCGGATCCCATGATTCCGCTCCTGATCAGCGCCGCAGCGGTGCAACTGACATTCGGACTGACGGATTTTCGCCTGGATTTTTTTGAAAAAATCTATGTTTCCGGATCTGCCTACCAGGTTCACTGGCACAAACAGGCTTTCCAGGGCCATGTAAGTCTGCAGGGAATATACCTAAGCTGGGATCATTTTTTTCACGGATACCAGGAATATGATGATGGCCACAACGTAGGATTACATGAAATGGCACATGCGCTTACCTATGGCGCAATGATGGGCAGAACTACCATGGAGAAAAGTTTCCGCACCAAATTCAAAGAATACGCGAAAGCGGCCTATCCGATACTTACACGTATGAGGAATGGAGAAGATTCCGTCCTTGACCGCTATGCCGCCACCAATTTTCACGAATTCTGGGCAGTTTCCGTCGAGACGTTTTTTGAAAAGCCCCTTTTGTTGAAAACCTGTGAACCTGCCTTATACGGCGCACTTTGTCAGTTACTGAATCAGGACCCCTTGGAATTAACTGCCGTAAAAGTGGTTTAAGGCTGTCCATTCGTCGAAAACCTGATTTTTACAGGATTTTAAAGGCCAAATGCTTTTAAACTTCAAAATCTAGGTTTAAATTGTGTTCAATTATTACCCTTACTCGAACCGTCGAGATTTTTAATCCGTACCAGTCTCCTCTCCGAAAGGCCATCGTATCCATTTCTGTGTTGAACCAGCAAGACAATTTCGATTTTCTTACCCGTAAAGTTGACCCTTATGGAAATCGTGTTCATTTGTTTGCTGGTGTTCAGTACTGTGTTTTTGTTTGATCTGCTGAACAATCGCTGGCAATATTTTTTACTCTACCGCCGACGCAAGGGCTTTGAACTGCATGAACCACAGTTTAGAAAGCTTATTTCTTCGAACATTCGCTACTTTAACAAAGTGGATGAAGCAACCCAGCAAAAATGGTTGTTCAGGGCCTATCTATTTTTCCGGTCTAAAAAATTCCATTACGTTGGTGTGGACCGCAAAGAGGAAATGCCCATATTGATCAGTGCAACAGCAGCTCAATTGACATTGGGACTTGAAAATTTCTCGCTCAATTATTTTCGGGATATCTATGTGTTGCAACACGACTATCATTACGGTCATTATTCACTCCCTTTTATGGGGCATGTAGACAGTTCCGGTATTTATTTATCCTGGCATAATTTCCTGGAAGGAATCCGGAGTGCACATGACAGCAGCAATGTAGGTTTACATGAAATGGCACATGCATTGGCCTATGTCAATTTCATCACCAAAACGGATGAAGACCGCCACTTCAAAAAGGAGTTTCACAATTTCTCAAAAGTTGCGCGCCCGATTTTTCAGGATATGCAACGCGGACGTAAAACCATCCTTGGGGAATATGCAGCAACCAATTATCATGAATTCTGGGCGGTGAGTGTGGAAGTGTTTTTTGAGAACAGTGTGCGGCTGCGGCATGATCTGCCGGATCTTTATGAAGCGATGGCAAAACTGCTCCGCCAGGATCCCTATAAAGTGTTGGTTAGCCGACTGGCTGCCGCCTGAGAAAGGTTAGTCTTTCCGATCTGAATGTCCCAGCGATTTGCCCGGGGCAATGTGATCGCGCACCAATTGTTTTATCTCCTTAATCTCTTTAAAACCGCCATCCCGCTTGCGGTCATAAACGGGTTCCTTGTTGATGAATAGGGTATAGCGACCAGCGATTTCGCTGGGTCTGAGCGTTACCTCGGCTAGTTCGGCTTCGAATGTGGTCAATAATTCCTGTGCCATGTAAGCAGCTCTTAGTAACCAATGGCACTTGGGGCAGTATTCGATAGTGATAGAGGCTTTCATGTTAATGGTATTCCTTCAAAGGTAAGCGGGCTTTTGTATTTTTACCACATGGCAAAAATTAGCGGTTTATTCATTTATCCAATTAAATCACTGGGAGGAATAGAAGTAGAGTCGGCTTTATTGACAGACCGGGGTTTTCAATACGACCGGCGCTGGATGCTGATTGATTCAGCAGGCCGATTCCTCACCCAACGTGAACATCCCGTTATGGCACTGCTTCAGGTTGCCTTAGAGCAAGATGGACTACAGGTTTATCATAAAAAAAATCCTGCTGTAAGCATCCGTATTCCATTTGAGCAGCAGGGTGTGGAAACTACAGTAACTGTTTGGGATGATACAATGCCTGCAACCCTGGTTGGTTCCGAATTTGATAACTGGTTTTCACAACAACTGGGAATGAATTGCCGCCTGGTTTTTATGCCGGATTACAGTCGCCGTGAGGTGGACCCCGATTATGCACGCAATAAAGAAATCACCAGCTTTTCGGATGCTTATCCTTTGCTGCTGATTGGCCAGGCTTCCCTGGATGATTTAAATTCAAGACTCACAGAACCGGTTCCCATGAACCGGTTCAGGCCGAATATTGTGATAGAGGGCTGGGAGCCCTATGAAGAGGACAGCATCAGGGAGTTCAATATTGGTGAGATACAATTTGAAGCGGTAAAACCCTGTGCGCGTTGTGTACTTACTACTATCAATCAGGATACTGCTGAACAGGGAAAGGATCCGCTTAAAACGCTAGCTGCTTATCGCAGTAAGAACAACAAGGTGTTATTTGGACAGAACCTGTTATATAACGGAAACGGATACCTGAAAAATGGAATGGAGGTTCAGTTTTTACGCAACTCTACCAGGTAAAACCAGGCAATAAAAAACATACCAATTCCAAAAGGAATGGCTGTGTAATATCGATAGTGATCTGGTGTTTCATAGAACTCTAACACCATCCAGGAACAGTTGGCGATGATCCAGAACAGGACCGCCAGGTTGTGAAATAATTCCGATTTTATTTTCCTGGTTTGGTAGGTTATCAGGACAGCAACGGTTAAGGTGGGTACAATCATGAACATCCCGATTGGTTTCCAGAGCAAGGCCCAGCTCATGTCTTTAAGCAACCAGAATACGATGTGCAGGTTTTCAATCCGTCGGAAACGTTCCGGGATCGAGTACATGGGGGTATTGCTTGCCATTCTTTCTAAAATTTCAGCGGCAAAGTTAGGGGCTCAGCAGGCTCGAAAATCGATTAATACTGGCTTCTGGACGAATAGTGCCACCAGCTCTGATGAACAGGGCTACCTGTTGTCCGAAATATGGTGCCAGGGAGCAACCCTTGGTACCCATTCCATTCAAAATGCCCACCCTGGGCAGATGGGGATGAAACCCTGCAAAGGGCCGTCTTTCAATCGTTGCAGGCCGAATGGCAGCCCAGTGATGAAGGGTTTTAAAGGGTCTCTTAATCCAATTTCGAACAGCCAGCTCCGTCCGTTCGCGGAAAGCGTCCGTAGGAGCGTCCGTCTGATAGCGGTTTTCATAAGTAGAGCCCGCCCAGAAATAACGCTGGTTTTCATTGCCCCCCAGGTGCGGATAGGGCACCAGGCTGATCCCCTTTTTATAAATATGGTCCGCAGGCAGGTCTTCGATTTCGAGTAGCAGGGCTTCTCCTTTATTTGGAGAAAAAGGAAGCTTGCTGAAAAAAGGCAAGTCCATTCCATGTATTCCATCGCAAAAAACAATGCGTTCTGCCTGTATATCCCGATAACGTATATGTTGGTCGGTTAGTTCCAGTTCACTCGATTCAAATTTCTCCTGAATCAGTTGCTGCTTGGTTTCCAAAGCAGATTTCCAGGAGTTCAAATGCAGGTTAAGATCAATCAGCAGGGCAGGGGAGATACTGCCAAGTCCGTATGGAATTTCCATCAGGGATTTCCAGTACTCCTGATCTTCGGGTATACTCAGGTATTCAGACAGCTCCGGCAATCGTTTGTCAAATGCTTCTTTCATCTGCATACTGGGAAAACTGTGCAGGATGCGGGTCGACTGAATACATCGGATTCCCAATGCGTTGCCCATATTGGTATAGGCCTCCAATGCAAAAGGGAGCAGTGTTTCTGCCATCCAGGTTTTGGCCAGCACCCGACCGGTGACCGGATTGATAACGCCCGATGCGATGCGGGAGGAACTGAATTCCCTTCCTTCATCTATGACCATAAATTCCTCGTTGTACTGGGATAGCCACCAGCTTAGCCAGCTACCCGATAAGCCCTGTCCAACAAGCAGGGTGCCGGTATGGATCATGTGTTTTAGTTTGCTTCGATGTTCAATTTAATGCCTTCTGTGTGACTGGTAAACTCCGGTGAATACATACACTGAATGCTGCTGAAGCCGTTACTGAAAGTTCCGGCATGTGATACAAACAGGGAGTATTCCAGTACATGGGATCCTTTGGGCAAATACTGGATAAAGAAATTTGTGCTGGCATCTCTGGTGCTTTCATAATAACCCAACGCTCCCTTCCAGCGATACCCGCTTAAAACATTCGTGGGTTCCAGTGCTGATGCACGCATGTCTTTTACATGTACATACTCCATTTGGCGATCGGTTTTGATTTCGAGTCGCACTACCAGTTTATCTCCAACTTTCAGCATCGCGCCATCCGTTATTGCTTCCAGCACCGGACCTTTATCCGTCAGCTTTTCGACCATCACCTGCTTGCTGATGGAAAGCGGGCCTTTGGCAGCTGTGATGTTTTCAAGATTATCGAAATACTGCCAGTAGATGGCTCCCCAAACAGGCGCTACTGCCTTTGGTGCTGCAGCCTGCTGCACCTGTATGCTGATCTCACCCATTTCCGGGAATACCGCTGTGCCTGGAATGATCTTCTGATAATATCCCGTTCCTGCTTCTTCTTTGGCTGCAGTGATGGTAGTAACCTCACCCAGTTTAACACGTACTTTCGGTGCTGCTTCGAGCCAGTTCTCACCTTGCAATAACAAGGCATAACAGGCATCCGCCGTGGCCTTTGTACTGCTCCAGCGATTGGTTTGTTTGTTCAGCAATAACCAGGCTTTTAAAGCATTAATGGTAGCGGCCGGTTGTTTGAGTTCCTGGAATAGTTCGATCAGTAATGCCTGTGTTTCTATCGGCGCTTCCTGCCAGTAATATCCGGCCGTGTTCGATTTCCAGTACATGCCCTTGTCTTCTGATTTTATCGCTGTCTGCTGCAATGATTTCAGAATAGAAGTAGCCGTTTGTTTATCCCCAGTCCGGTGCAGGGCCAGCGCAATCATCGCTTTTGTAAAGAGATTGCCTTTGGTCCAGAGGGATTGCATTTCCTTACGGTAATGGTTAGCTGCTACCACATATTGGCCGGATAATCCCTTATTGCTGTAAAAGCTCCGCATGTAATGATATTGTACCGCATAGGTATTCAGATAAACAGGTTCCTTCTGCCCTTTATCGCGTTTATTGTAATCTTCCAGCAGGCGCTGATCCGTATAACCCAGGGCCGCATTAATGATTGGAGCAAACAGCCCATAATCTGCATCGATTATTCCCAGCTTTTGCAGATGGCCAATACCAGTCAGGATGTATTGCGTAATATATCGGTCATCCGGTCCGCCGGTGAACCAGCTAAATCCACCATTTCCAAGCTGCATTTCTTTCAGTTTGGCAATCATTTTAGAGGATTCATTGCTGAGGCGAACAGCATCAAATAACAACAGCAACCGTTGCTTTTGTTCCGCTTCCGTTTTCGCTTCCAACACCCAGGGAGTTTCTTCCAGCAGCACCTGTTTGAGCTCCTGGTTTTTCTGCAGGTTACTCAGCAGGGCACTGGTATCTTTCTGCTGCCATTCCAGCAAAACCTGTTTGATGCGGGGGGCGGATTTCAACAAATGATCCGCGATCAGGTACCCGTATAAGCGATTGAAGGTTTGTTCGGAACATTCATAGGGGTAATCTGCCAGATAGGGGAGCGACTGAATAGCATACCAGGCAGGGTTAGCCGAATATTCAACGGTGAGGGTTCGATTGCTCAGGGTTTCGCTGTCTTTGCTGTTAAGCAGGTTGGTCATCGAAATTGTTTTCGTGGCAGCTCCATTGATAAAGAAAGGAATCGCTTCCGTTACCAGTTGGCGGTTACTCAATACCGGTAGTGTGGAGGATTCTCCATCTGTTTTATCACCTACTCTTGCAATAATCTTCCAGGTCAGGGCGCGGTCGAACTGATAAGGAACTTCCATCGGGAACTTCACCAGCTCACTGGATTTTGGTCCAACCGTGAAATACTGATTGGGGAAGAAATTCCGGAACCAGCCATCCACCGGTTGATTGGTAGTAGCATCGATTAATTGCAATTCTGCCTGTCCGGTTACTTCTTTGTCGGTCAGGTTCACCACTTTGGTGGTTATCTCCATTTTATCCCCTTCCCGTACAAAACGCGGCATATTGGGTTGTACCATCAGGTCTTTCTGCGTTACAATAGTTTGTTGCAGGTAACCCATGGCCAGGGATTTGGTATGTGCAAAGAGCTGCCAGTTCCAGCTCGTTACTGATTCAGGCATAGTAAAACTGAAGCTGAAATGCCCGTTCGAATCAGCGCTTAATTGCGGGAAGAAGAAAGCCGTTTCATTGAAGTTGGTGCGTATGGCCGGAGGGGTATCGTTTTTTGGTGAGGGTATTTTAATGAGTGGTAAATATCCCACTTCATCATCTTCATTAGCTGAATCAGCAACAACTTTTGCAGGAGTCGACTTTGTAATCGCCACAACTGGTGCCGCAGCAGGTATACTTGCATCCATCAGTCTTTCGCTTTCCCTCAACACGAGCTTACCTCCAAAACTCCTTCTCCGGTCTTGCAAAAACGTAAAATCCAGCAGTTCTTCCTCCTTCTTCCAATCCTCCGCTTTTCCCTCCAATCGAACGATGTGATCACTACTTTCTTCGGATATGAAATTAGTTCTGCCCGTCCAGTTACCCATATGATTCAAACTGGGCCATACTGCCGGCTTGTTCCAGATATTAGCTGCAAACTGATCCAATGAAGCATCATACATCGATGTCAGCAATTCCATGCCGAATTTTTCTGCTTCTTCTCCTGAAATAGCAACCGTCCATTTTTCTTTTCCGCCGGGTTCCAGTTTATCGCGGAAGGTTTTCAACTGTATCTTCAAATCCTTCTCCTCCAGTGGTACGGAGAAATAGCTATCATACCTGTACACCCTGTTGTGCTTGACAAATACATGCTGTACTTCAATCCCTCCTTTGTCTGCATTGGTTGCTATAACGGGAATCTGTACCCGCTCTTTACCGAGCCCGAACAATCGAAACTTTTGAGAGAAGGGCAGTTTGATCTCTTTGGATTGTGCCGCCCAATTGATTTTCCGTTCAATGACAAACAGGTTAGTTGCTTCAGTAGCCAGTTCAATACTGGTTTTTTCTCCGGGTTTCAGACTGCGTTTACCCTGGCTTGCGCTCAGGTAACCTGTTTCTGCAACCGTTTTACCTGTGGGGTCTGATAAGAATACAACAGACTTGCTCTCTATCATTTCTCCATTCGGATCTACTGCCTTAGCAATCAGCCGGTACCAGCCCGGAGCCCATTTTTTTCTATCCAGTTTTACATAGCCGGTGGAGTCGCTTTGTATGGATTTACTCCAAACTTTTTTTCCCTCCGACCAGGTTTCGGGATCATCTTCGTTCTTATACAAATCATTCGGGAAGTAACGACGAAACTCCTGCTCAGTTAGTACAAAGGTATCAGGTGCCTCCCAATAGCGGGAGCGGAGCAGTTTACCCGGACTCTTTAACGGTACGATCTCCACATTAACTTTTGTGGGTTGCGGTTCTCCCACCAGGTTGGTGCTGCTGACGAGGATACGGGTAAAATCAGTAGTTGGCATTTTCTGCTGCTCCGCACGTACAGTCAGTTGCAATGATTTATAGGATACCGGCACCGAACTACTGGCCGAACGGGTTTCTCCATTCAGATCAGTGATATCAATATGGATGGTATAATCAAATACCGGATCAGTTTTTGGATCAATGTTACCATCGGTTATGGCCGGAAAAGAAATGCTGAAACTTCCATCTGCTGCAGTTGTCAGACTGCCATGCGCGATTTCGGCAGTTCTGTACCCCGGTCTGAATCCATAGGCTGCCAGCTTCCAGGGATACGGAAATCTGGCACCCCTGGTAACCCTGTAAGTGCCGGTTGCATTGGAAATCGCATTGCCCGCATAGGCCATGGCATTGCCTTTTATTGTAACGGTATCGCCTAACCGAACTGTCGTTTTTAGTTTATCCAGGCTTACTTCAAAGCGGGGCCGCTTGTATTCTTCTACATTAAAATACGTTTCATTGCCAAACTCTTCCACTGCAAGATAAAACTGTCCCGTTAGTCCGGTTGATGGCAAGGTGAATTTGCCAGCAACAGAACCATATTCATTGCTGCTCAATAACAAAGAATCCACTTTCTCCCCATTCGCATCAAACAACTGAAGGGTGGTTTTTTTGCCGGTCAATAACCGGGGCAAACCGGTTTCCTTGTCCTTGCTTGTCAGCACTGCTTTAAAGTAAAGCAGTTGTCCCGGTCGATAGATCCCCCGATCCAAAAACCAATGTACTCTTGCGTTTCTCTTTTCAAAAGCTTCATCTGTTGTTTCCGCTTCCCGCTGATGGTAGGAATAAACATATTCCTGCTCATCAATCCGGAGACTGTCAATTCCATGCTGTACTACCAATGAAAAACTTCCGTATTTGGTATCACCAATCTGGTCGATATAGAGATACCCTTTATCATTTGCTGTCAGTGTTTCCTTTTTCACCCGGCGATAGCTCCTGGAAACGGGGTCATAAATTCGTTGATACAGTTCCACAGTTGCTTTTGGTAGTGGCTGTCCGGTATTCCGATGCAAGAAGAAATAATCGGAACCAGAATGAATAAAACTGATATTGGAAACATTCAGCTCCACCACTCCCAGGTTGGCATCTGCCATAGAGAAGGAAGGGCGATCACTTGCCAGTAAAAAATACCTTCCCACCGGCAATGCATCAACCTTGATTTCTGCCCGGTGAAGTTTATAATTGTTGCTTTCAGGGAGCGCTTGTTCCCATGCACGCATCGATTCCGAGCCAGTTAACAATGCCCAATTCGTACTGTCAAAATAGCTCGATTGCTCCAGCAAATACCCATGTTTTACCGGATCCACCTGTATGATACGCAGGTAAATTCTGTCCAGGTTTTTCCATTCTACCAGTCCCCGAAAAGGCTCACCCGGGATATTCACCCGTTCGGTTTGCAAACTCAGGCGGGGCGACTTGATTTCCTGTACCAGATTATACGTGCGTATACTGCCGGGACTTGTTTTATTTTCCCTTACCAGTTCTTCGGCCAGTCCCAGCGCTTTTACAGGATTTTCTTCGTTTCTGTAATACCAGTCTGCCAACAGGAAAACGGCCTGATCTGCAGCAGCTGTTCCCTTGAACTCCTTTCGATGTTGCTCCAGCACAGCTTTGTATAAACTGTCCTTATCTGCGAATTCAGCTTTATAATGCAGGTAGAGGTATCGTTCAAGATCTGTTGCGGCCAGCTCTTCACGCTGCTGCCGCGTTTCATAATACTTCATCAAATCCTGCAGCAGCACCAGACTGATCCTTCCCGGTTCCGCACTATCTCCTTCGGATAACCGAAGTTTCATAAATCCTTCTGCCGGTTGCCAGAGTGTTTTATTTTCCCAAAATGATTGATCCGCCTGCTCCGTGAGTTCCACTGGATTTTCTTTAAAATAATTCAGTGCTTTTTTTACCACTAATTCGTATAGCGATGATCGGTAGTTGCTATTTTCTCCTTTTTTAATCAGTGGCTCAACCAGTCTGCGGGCTTCCGGACCTTTCAGCGTTGGCTCGGAGAGCGCCTCCCGGTATGCTTTCGTAATAGCTTTGTGAAAATCGGTTGCTGTCCAGGTTTGAATATCCTCCACATTGGTTTCCGCCAGGGGAGTGCGGTCATAGATCGACCAACGTTGCTGGTCGTATTTCTTTTTATAATAATCTCCCAAAAGTGTATTCAATAGTGCCCGTGCCACACCCTGCTCAAGCGCAATTTCCTTTCGCAACAAATTCAACGCTGCTGTATCACTTTCTTCTACCAGAACCTCCTGCAATTGAATTCGATAGAGGATCGCCTTAATCTGATGACCCGATTGTTTCTCTGCCTTTGCCTTTGTATACAACTGTTGTACTTCCTCCAGTGCAGATTGGTACAAGCCTGCTTGCTGTACCAGGGAGTCTATTTTTTCCCACCAGGGATCGTATTGTGTTGTTGGCATTTTCTGGGCTGATAAGGAAAAGGAAAAAAATAAAATCAAAAGGCTTAGTCCTAAGCGCATATTCGATATTTTAATACAAGTTATTGAAAAGCATACAGACCATAGATGCAGGCGACATTGGATTACATAGACCAATGCCCGCAAATCAATCATCTTAACAGAACCTTGAGTGTATGTGATCTACTCCCGTTGCAGGAACAAATTAAAAAAGCTGTCCCCCGGAGAGGACAGCCCTATGTTGGAGTGAATGGGAGACGACTGCCTGGGAGGGTACAGAAAGACAAAAGCGGTACAAATATTGCACCGCTTTTTGATATTTTCTGGTATATCTACTATTTTTTAATCACTTCGGCCATCTTTTTTCCGATATCAGCCGGACTTTGTACTACGTGGATTCCACATTCCGCCATGATCTTCATTTTCGCAGCCGCAGTATCGTCTGCGCCACCGATGATCGCTCCGGCATGTCCCATACGACGACCCGGAGGCGCTGTCTGACCTGCAATGAATCCTACCACCGGCTTGGTTCCATTCTCTTTAATCCACTTAGCAGCTTCCGCTTCCATGCTTCCTCCGATCTCACCAATCATTACGATACCGTCCGTTTCAGGATCATTCATCAGCAATTCTACCGCTTCTTTGGTAGGTGTACCAATGATGGGGTCACCACCAATACCGATCGCTGTGGAAATTCCCAATCCCGCTTTCGCTACCTGGTCTGCCGCCTCATAAGTCAGCGTACCACTCTTGGAAACAATACCAATACGACCGGCCTTGAACACAAAACCTGGCATGATACCAACTTTGCATTCATCGGCAGTGATTACACCCGGACAGTTTGGACCAACCAGGCGAGTCTTGCGGCCCTGCAGGAAGTTTTTGGCGCGAACCATATCCTGCACCGGAATACCTTCTGTGATACATACCACCAGTTCAATACCGGCTTCAGCGGCTTCCATGATAGCATCTGCTGCAAATGCAGGTGGAACAAATATGATGGATACATTGGCGCCGGTTGCCTTCACAGCATCGGCTACCGTATTAAAAACAGGACGATCCAGGTGCATTGAGCCACCTTTACCGGGAGTAACACCACCCACTACCTGGGTGCCATACTCGATCATTTGGGTAGCATGGAAAGTTCCTTCCGTTCCTGTGAATCCCTGTACTATAATCTTCGATTGCTTATTTACTAAAACGCTCATATGGCTTTATTTTAATGATCGGGGGCAAAACTAAGGTATAATGGGCAGATATCCGGCGCATTCCAAAGGGAAAATTAGCGGATCAGGTCCTCCATATTCCGGTCGTTGTCAATCTTGCCGGTCTGTTCCAGCATCCGCATGTCCTTTGCATCCCGGAGGAAGTCAGAGGCAAAGATGAATTCATTCAGGCGCTGGTTTTTGCTGAAGATGATCTCTTTATTATTCCCTTCCCATTCCTTGTCTCCTTTGTACATATAAATGATCTTATCCCCAATCTCCATTACGGAGTTCATATCATGGGTATTGATCACGGTGGTAATATTAAACTCCTGTGTCAGTTCTTTGATCAGCTTATCAATCACCAGTGATGTCTGCGGATCAAGACCAGAGTTGGGTTCATCGCAAAACAGGTATTTGGGATTTAATACGATCGCCCTGGCGATTCCTACCCTTTTTTTCATGCCTCCGCTGATCTCAGCCGGGAATTTTTTGTTGGCATCCCTCAGCTCCACCCGGTCCAATACCTCATCAACCCGCTTGCGTTTCTCTGCCAGGGTCCAGTTGGTAAACATATCCAGCGGAAACTGAATATTTTTCTCAACAGTCAAGCTGTCAAAAAGAGCAGAACCCTGGAACAACATCCCAATCTTCTTCCGGATCTCCTTTTTGCCAGCTGCATCCATATTGGTGAAATCCTCGCCATCGTATAAAATGGAGCCGCTATCCGGACGAAACAATCCAACCAGGCATTTCATGAATACGGTTTTCCCGCTTCCACTGGCTCCAATGATCAGATTACATTTGCCATCGTCCATAACCGCACTCACATCGTTGATTACGATTTTGTCGCCAAAGCCTTTTTTGATATGCTTTACTTCAATCATATTATAAGAGTATGGCTGCCAACACGTAATCGGCAAATAGAATTAATACGCAACTCACCACTACCGATTTGGTAGATGCCCGCCCGATTTCCAGTGCTCCTCCCTGTACATAATATCCATAAAAGGCAGGTACACTGGATATGATAAAAGAAAAAACATAGGCCTTTACCATTGCAAAAAACACGTTATAGGGTAGAAACGCATTCAGCAGGCCTTTGTCAAAATCAGTTGTTGAAAGGATATTCGCTGCCTGACCGGCCAACCGGCCTCCCCAGATACCCAGTCCGGCTGATATTACCACCAGCATGGGTATCACCACCAGGGCTGCCACAATCTTAGGCAACACCAGGTAGGTTTTGGTATTGATCCCCATAATTTCCAATGCGTCAATCTGTTCACTTACCCTCATATTTCCCAGTTCACTCGCAATTTTACTGCCTACCACTCCCGCCAGCACAATACAGACAAGGGTAGGAGCAAACTCGAGTAACACGGTATCCCGCACGATCTGGGCGATGGAAGATTTTGGAATAAGCGGACTCACCAGCTGATAAGCTGTTTGCAGGGTGGATACCGCACCCATAAAAACGGATATAATCACCACAATGCCGAGCGATCCGATTCCTATATCATTACACTGGTGCATGAATTCCTTCCAGTATACCTTGCGGTTCTCCGGTTTGGAAAACATATCCCTTAACATCAGTATGTATCTCCCGAATTCCTGGATAAATTTCATGCTATGCGCTTGGCTGATTAATTACATTTCTTTTGTGACTTTCTGGAATCGTTTCCACCACTTGGATTTGCGAACGATCTCTTCTGTCTGATTGCGGCTGCATTTCATTTGTGCATCTATTACCGCAACCAATGCCATGTTAAAGATACTCCGAACCGAGCTTCCTAACTGTAATACATGAACGGGCTTTTTCAATCCCAGCAGAATCGGTCCGATTGCGTCTGCTCCACCTACTTCTTTCAATAGATTATAGGCGATATTACCTGCAGCCAGGTTGGGGAAAATCAGGGTGTTCACGTCCTTATCCACCAGTTCGCTGAAAGGATAGTTGTCTTTTAAAATTTCTTTATTAAAAGCGATGATACCCTGCATTTCGCCATCTACGATCAGTGAAGGATTTCGCTCTTTTACCAGCTTACGCGCCTTGGCTACCAATTGGGCTTCGGGCGATGCACTGCTTCCGAAATTGGAATAACTCAACATCGCAATGCGGGGGGTGAGATTGAAATTCCGAACTTCCTTGGCTACCATCAATGTGATTTCCGCCAGTTCTTCTGCAGTTGGATTAAAGTTCACCGTTGTATCTGCCATAAAAATGGGACCCTTCTTGGTCAGCAGCAGATACATGCCGGCGATTTTGTTTACGCTTTCTTCCGTACCGATCACCTGCAACGCCGGCCGGATGGTTTCATCGTAGTTGCGGGTGAGCCCGGATATCATGGCATCAGCATCGCCTGTTTCCACCATCATGCAACCGAAATAGTTCCGATCTTTCATGATCTTGATCGATTCGTACTTATTCAGGCCTTTACGCTGTCTTTTTAAAAACAGGAGCTGCCCATAATCCTTTCTTTTCTCTTCCTGCTCATCACTCCGCGGATCAATGATAGGAATGCCATCTAAATCAATCTGGTTGGTTTCAGCGATCCGGCGGATCTTTTCTTCATTTCCTAACAGGATAGGATAGGCGACACCTTCCTCAAAAACAATGGAAGCTGCTTTCAGAATTTTACTGTTATCCGCTTCCGCAAAAACCAGGCGTTTCGGATCTCTTCTTGCCTTGCTGCCGATTACACGCATCAACTGGTTGTCGATACCCAGCCGGTTGTTCAATTCTTCCTCATACGCTTCCCAGTTTTTAATGGTAGTGGTGGCAACCCCACTGGCAATCGCCGCTTTGGCCACAGCCGGTGCGATGCAGGCCAGCAGGCGTGGGTCAAGGGGCTTGGGAATTATATAATGCGGACCAAAAACGATATTCTTTTCATTATAGGCCAGGTTCACGATATCCGGAACCGGGCTCTTGGCGAGGTCTGCCAGCGCATGTACGGCCGCGAGTTTCATTTCCTCATTGATCTGAGTGGCCCGCACATCGAGTGCACCCCTGAAGATATAGGGAAAGCCCAGCACATTGTTCACCTGGTTGGGATAATCACTCCGTCCGGTTGCCATGATCAGGTCTTTGCGCGCAGCAATGCCTTTTTCATAAGTGATTTCCGGATCAGGATTGGCCATCGCAAATACGATGGGATTTTTCGCCATGCTTTGCACCATCTCGGTGGTAACTACATTCCCGACACTCAATCCAAGGAAAACATCCGCATCTTTCATGGCTTTGGCAAGCGTCCAGTCAGCTGATTTTACCGCGAATGGAGCTTTGTCTTCTCCCAGGTCTGTTCTTCCTGCATGCAATACGCCATCCTTATCAAAGAGGGTGAAATTTTCATAGCGGGCACCGAGGGAGACATACAGTTTCACACAGGCCATAGCCGCAGCTCCGGCGCCATTAATTACAAAACGAACTTTCTCAATTTTTTTCTTCTGTAACTCAAGGGCATTCAGTAAAGCAGCCGAACTAATGATGGCGGTACCATGCTGGTCGTCATGCATCACCGGGATTTTCATCCGCTTGCGCAATTCCTTCTCTATGTAAAAGCACTCGGGAGCCTTGATATCTTCCAGGTTAATTCCGCCAAAAGTGGGTTCCAGCGCTTGTACGATGGCTACAAATTTTTCAGGATCCTTTTCATTGATCTCAATATCAAATACATCGATGTCTGCAAAAATCTTGAACAATACCCCTTTCCCTTCCATTACCGGCTTACTGGCTTCCGGGCCAATATCGCCAAGTCCCAATACCGCAGTACCATTGGTGATGACTCCCACCAGGTTGCCTTTGGCAGTATATTTATAAACGTTCTCACGGTTGGATTCGATTTCCTTACAGGGTTCGGCCACACCCGGACTATACGCCAGCGACAGATCCCGCTGGGTTTTGGCCTCTTTGGTGGGAACCACTTCAATTTTCCCCGGCCTTCCTTTCGCATGGTACTCAAGGGCCTGGGAACGTCTGGTTTCTTTACTCATACGGGTGCAAAATACGAAATGACATTTTGCAAAAAGATTTGGTTGGAAAAGAAAAAGCTCTACATTTGTACTGTACTAGTTAAGTAGTACACTAAAACAATAAAATATGATATCCATCCAGAACATTCATTTCAGGTACAAAAACAAACCGGTTTTCAGTGGTTTGTCGCTGGATCTGCAACCCGGACATATCTATGGACTGCTGGGTAAAAACGGAACGGGGAAGTCGACCCTGCTCCGATTGATCAATGGTTTACTCTTCCCAAAAGAAGGTAAGCTTAACGTGCTGGGCTATACGCCGGCCAAACGCCAGCCAGATTTTTTGAAGCAGGTTTTCCTGGTTCCGGAAGAGTTTTATCTGCCGAATATCTCCATCAATGAATTTTTAACCGCCAATACCGGATTCTATCCGCTATTCAATGCCGAACAATTCAACAGCTATCTGGGTGAATTTGCCATTCCCCGCGACCAGCACCTGCAGGAAATGAGCTATGGACAGAAGAAAAAACTGTTGATCAGTTTTGGCCTGGCCTGTAACACCCCCATCTTATTAATGGATGAACCAACCAACGGGTTGGACATTGTAAGCAAAAGCCAGTTTCGTAAAGTGATGGCGGGTGCCGTTAGCGAAGAAAAATGCATCCTGATTTCCACCCACCAGGTAAAAGACCTGGAAAACCTGATCGACCGGATTACCATAATTGATGAAGGCGGTATTCTCTTTGATCAAACAGTTGGCAGTATCACCAATCGCCTGCATTTTAAAATTTCTTTCGACAGCGAGGAAGTTCGGTCTGCGCTTTATAAAGAGACCTCCTTAAAAGGGAATGCCATCATCCTGCTCAACGATGAAGGAGAGGAGGGAAGGCTGGACCTCGAGATGTTATACAAGGCCATCATCTCCAATAAGGAAGCGGTACAAAAAGCATTTAAATAATCAACCACCTTATCCAACTAATTATGAATAGCGAATTCAGTTTTGAACGTTTGTTTGGATTAATCCGCAAACAATGGATTGAAAATAAAAAGTTCTATACCCTTGGCGCATTGGCTCTACTGGGAATGATGAGCATCTGCATGATTATATTCTGGGTGCTGATGGATGGTGATAATTATATGGAAGCATTTGCATATAATTTATATGTTATCGGATTGATTTTAGCAGGATCAATTTATGGAAGCATCAGCTTTTCCATTTTAGGATCAAAAGAAAGAGGACAGTACTGGTTGTGTTTTCCTGCAAGTCATACAGAGAAATTGATTACAACAATTTTTTTCAACGTAATCCTGTTTTTCATCGTATATACGCTTTGTTTTTTTGTAGTTAAATGGGGTTGTCAGGCTTACATAGAAAATTATATCCGCACCCATAAATGGGCCAGCATCCGACCAATGGATTGGGAAAATGGTTTTGGGGAAGCATTCCCCTATATCATCTGGGGTTATTTCTGTTTGCAATCACTCTTTATCCTGGGTTCTGTTTACTTCAAACAGTTCGCTTTTATAAAGACCGTCATTTTTGTCACGATAATTGGAGGTGCCCTGAGTTTCCTGCTTGCCAAGCTCGCGATCAACTTATTCCCTAATTATAACTTTTACTGGAACAACCTGGAGTTGAGAGAATACCATGATCCTTCCAATTATGGAGTATATAAATCCTATGCCTTAGGTTCAACTTTATCAAAAGTACTTGGTTACTTACTGACCTATAGTTGGGTACCCTTGTTCTGGGTTATCACCTGGTTCCGTTTGAAAGAAAAAGAAATTTAACGCATACCCTTAAACGAAATTAATCATGCAATTCAATACAACCGGCCAGGCCATATATCTTCAGATTGTGGACTATGTCTGCGAGAAAGTGCTGCTGGACGAATATCAACCGGAAGACAAACTGCCCAGTGTAAGGGAGATGGGCATGCAATTGGAAGTAAATCCCAATACGGTCATGCGGGCCTATGAAGTGCTCAAACAGCAAGGGATCATTCATGACCGGCGCGGCATTGGATACTTCATCAGTGAAGCTGCCAAAGAAAATGCACTGAACTACCGGAAACAGGAATTTACCAACAGTGAATTGCCAGCCTTTTTTAGGGTCCTGTTCATGCTGGGTATGGAGCCATCTGATCTGGTTCCAGCTTATGAGAGTTTTAAAACCAAATATGTAAGAGCATAAACCTATTCAGATGAAAACAAGTAATAAATTATTAGTAATACTGCTAATCAATCTCGTACTGATACCAACCACCATCATGCTGGCGCTTTCTGCAAAAGTTAAAAGCGGTAATTATGTACTGGGTATGACAGAAATGGAAAAAGAGGCCCGGGCTGCTAAGCCCATAACAGCTACTGGCTTGCTGAAACTGGCAGCACCAAAGGGTTCCAAACTGGAATGCACCATTCATTATTCTGACAGCGTGTATTACCGTAAATATGGTTCTGCGAATGAAAGACTTTCTGTTGAAAATTCAGGTGATACCTTGGTGTTTTCCTTAGCTTCTTCTACAGATGCGGGTAAAGATGAAGATCGGAATGAAATCTATCTTGATTTATTTATGCCCTTCAACGGTTTGCTACTGCTGGATGGTACTACGGCAAAACTGGATTCAGTAGCCGCTGATGCGGAAATTGAAGTAGCCATGCAAAATAATAGCATCCTTACTTTGGGTAACAGGGAAAGAGATAAAAACACACCGTTGAAATTTGCTTCTCTCTTTGTGCAGGCGAACAATTCAGATCTGAATATTCCCGATCTCACCTCCATTGAAAAGCTGGTGCTGAAACTGGATGGAAAATCAAAACTTGGTTTCGGCCAGGAATTACAACTAGCCAATCTGGAGGGAACTGTTTCCAGTGAAACATCCGTGACAGGTCCCGCAAAATGGATTTATCTATTAAAACCAACCCCCTGATCAGGGCTCTACCAGGGCTCCCAATACAGCCATAATAGCCATCCCGGTTTCGATGGCAGATTCATCAATATTGAACGTGGGCGTATGCACTCCGGATACGATGCCACGTTCTTTATTCATTACGCCCAGCCGATAAAAACAGCCAGGTATTTGCTGTGAATAATAGCCAAAATCTTCCGCACCCATTCTCAGTTCTGTCTCTTCTACCCGTGCACTTCCAAGATAATCTATGGCAACTGCTTTGGCTTTTTCATGCAGGACTTCATTGTTGTAAACAGATGGATATCCCACATCAATGTGTAAATCTACTTCAGCGCCCATTGATTGAGCAATGCCCTCCACTATGTTTCGGATCAGTTCATGCGCTTTGAATCGCCAGCCTTCATCCATTGCCCTGAACGTGCCCATCATTTTGACCTCGCTGGGAATAACATTGGTGGTATGTCCACCCTGTATAGAAGTGATAGATAAAACAGAAGGTTGATGCGGATCCCGGTTTCTGCTGATCACCTGTTGAAGAGCAACTACCATTTGTGAGGCAACCAATAAGGTATCGGTTGTAAGGTTCGGTGCAGCAGCATGTCCGCCCTTTCCTTTTACTGTTATATAAATTTCATCAGCACTCGCCATTACTTTTCCGGCCCGGAAACTTACCTGCCCAACCGGTAATTGCGGATGCACGTGCAATCCGAATATTGCTGCAGGCGCTGGGTTTTCCAATACTCCATCCCGGATCATATAACTCGCGCCACCCGGATTTTTTTCTTCGCCTGGCTGAAAAACCAGTTTAATGGTGCCTGTCCATTCATCTTTTAACTCCTGTAAAAGGCGCGCTGCACCGAGTAAACAACTGGTATGCACATCGTGCCCACAGGCATGCATAATACCCGGTTTTGTTGATTTATAGGATATATCATTTTCTTCCAGGATGGGAAGTGCGTCCATATCTGCCCTTAAGGCAATACATCGACTTTCGGGGTTCCTGCCTTTTATAAGTCCCACTACACCTGTAGTAGCCATTATCGTAAACGGAATACCCAGTTTGCGCAGGTGTTCCTGCACAAATTGGCTTGTCTCAAATTCCTGGTAACTTAATTCCGGATTGGCATGTAAATGTTGCCGAATGGCTATATATTCTGCTGCGTAATAAGCAGCTTTCTGCCTTATTTTTTCCTGTAATTCCTGTTGCTCCTGGTTCCCCATCCCACAAATATAAGCGCTCTCCCAACTTCTTACTTCGAAATCAATCTTCCATGCTCTTGTCCGGATTCACTTCAATCACATCATTCACGATGTATACATTCTGCTTGAATTCCCGGGATAACTGGCGTTGGTAGGATTCCGCCATTTTCCGGTCTTCAAAATTGCCCACCCGCAATCTGAAATAGGGGGCCTGATAAAGCAGATAGGCTTTCAACTCCGGGAATAACCGGTAAACCGTGGTTTTTGCATTGATTGCCGCATTCCGGTCGGTCGTATTAATTACCTGGATACGAAAACCGGGTATGTTCCGGCGCGATTCCCTGGTAGTTACTTCATTGATCTCGATCTGCTTTCTCACGAGTTGGTCCAGCCTTGGGTCTTTTTTAACGATTATGGTATCCACTACCGGATTGGCATAACCGATGACTGTATAGACGCAGGCAAAAAATAATATTATCAGGGTTTTCATGTTACTAAGACATTCAAAATCCTCGCCAAAGTTGGCAGGACCGTTCTTTTTAATCTTTTACTAATAACCTCCGGTAGTTTCCCTGGCGGGATTTCCTTCCGCAATGGCAACACTTGCGCTACAGCCCAGGCGATTCGCACCGGCCTCCACCAGGGCACTGGCAAAGGCAAAATCCCGGATTCCACCAGAAGCCTTGATCAGTACCTGTGGGGGCAGGTGCTTTCGCATTAACTGCACCGCTTCCACACTGGCGCCTTTTTCAGCATAACCGGTGGATGTTTTCATGAAATCGATACCAAGCGGCCCCAGTTTTTCACAACAACCAATGATTTCTTCCTCGCTCAGAATACCCGATTCAATAATCACTTTTAAGATTCTTCCTTTATTGTGACAGACTTCCACCAGCAGGGCTACTTCTTTCTGCAGATAGGTCCAGTCCTGCTGTTTGAGCGCTACCAGGTTGATCACCATATCTACCTCATGCGCCCCGTCCACAACGGCCAGTACGGTTTCTGCTACCTTGGCTTCCGTGGCAGAATACCCAAAAGGGAAACCCACTACGGTGGCTACTTTTACGGAGGTAGGTGCCAGGATGGCCACCGCTCTTTTTACAAAAGGCGGTGGTACACAAACTGCTGCAAACCCATAGGCAACGGCCTCTGCACATAATTTTTCAATATCCCCAATTGAAGTGGTTGGCTTTAAGATGGTATGGTCTATAAAAGAAGCAATATTCATAATATGTAACGACCGCTGATAAAAATCGGTAGTCGAAGTTATACCATTTACTTAAATTCGGTACTTCACACAAACGAAACAAGTAACACTCATGAGAAAGCATTTTATGCTGCCTTCCGGCCTTCGGCTGCCCGCACTGCTCTGCGCTGTGCTCAGTGGTACACTGGCCCAGGCACAACCGACTTTCCCGGTCAATGGTATCGCTGATGAAAAAGTTGCCACTTATGCATTCACCAATGCAACTATTGTGGCAGAATCCGGATCCGTGCTCAATGCAGCTACCATGGTAGTTAAAGATGGCAAGATTCTCTCCATCGGTACCAATGTAGCTGTTCCGAAAGAAGCGATGGTGGTTGATTGCAAGGGAAAGTACATCTATCCTTCCTTTATTGATATGTATTCCGACTATGGTATGCCTCCCCTGGCTGCAGTTCAGCGTCGGTTTAATTTCAATGCTCCCGCACAGCTGACATCCAATCAGAAGGGCGCTTACGGCTGGAACCAGGCAATTCGTTCTAATGTGCAGGCTGTAACCCAATTTGCCGCCAATGAAGAAAAAGCCAAACAGCTTCGCGAACAGGGCTTTGGCACCGTACTTACCCATGTACAGGATGGTATTGCCCGTGGAACCGGCACCCTGGTTACCCTGGCTGATGATAAAGAAAATAAAACTGTTTTAAAAGATAAGGCTGCATCCCATTTCTCTTTCAGTAAGGGATCCTCCACACAGGTCTATCCCAGCAGTCTGATGGGGACGATCGCTTTACTGCGTCAAAGTTTTATCGATGCCCAATGGTATAAAAACAATGCTGCTAAAGAAGGACTTAATATAAGCCTTCAATCCTGGAATGAAAACCTGTCGCTGCCCCAAATCTTCGAAGCCAATGATAAATGGATGGCTTTAAGAGCCGACAAAATCGGTGATGAATTCGGCATCCAGTACATCATCAAGGCCGGCGGTAATGAATACCAGCGGATCCAGGAAATGGCAGCTTCCAAAGCCCCTTTTATCCTGTCGCTGAATTTCCCCCAGGCTATGGATGTAGAAGATCCGAACGATGCCCGCTTTATTTCTCTTTCCGATATGAAACATTGGGAAATGGCTCCCTCGAATGCGGCCGCGTTTGAAAAGGCCAATATTCCCTTTGCGCTTTCTGCAGCAGATCTTCGCGATACCAAACAATTCCTGGCGAATCTGCGCAAGGCAATTGAATACGGATTGTCCGAAAATAAAGCACTGGATGCCCTTACCAAAACTCCTGCAACATTACTGGGTGTTTATAACGAAGTGGGTAGCCTCACAACCGGCAAATGGGCCAATTTTATCATTACCAGCGGACCTGTTTTCCAGGAAAAAACAGTGATTTTGCAAAACTGGGTACAGGGTAAAAAATACGGAGTTAAAGAGGATAGCTGGTCTGCCCCCATGGGTGAATATCAACTGACTTTAAACACTACGAAGGGCCCGCAACAATACAATCTGCTGATCAAAGCAGGCGGTGCTGCTTCTGTTATTCAGAAAGATACCCTGGCCGGAAAATTCAGCTTCGATGGCAAACTGGTTAAACTCAGCTTCCCTGAAAGCAAACAATCCAAAAAGAATATCCGTCTCAGTGGTGTTAGTCAGGCCGATGGCTGGCAGGGTACCGGAGAAGATGCCAATGGCAATAAATTCTACTGGACAGCCAAAATGCTGAAGGAAGAGCCTGCTAAAACTGACAGTGCTAAAAAGAAAATTACTCCTGAATTGAGTGCGGTTCCTTTTCCTTTTAACGGCTATGGCTTTGAAAAAATGCCGGAACAACAAACCCTGCTGATCCGGAACGCCACCGTATGGACCAATGAAAAAGAAGGCAAACTGGAAGGTGCAGATGTATTGATTAAAAATGGCAAGATCGCAGCAGTTGGTAAAGGCCTGTCAGATGCCGGTGCAACAGTGGTGGACGGAACCGGCAAACACCTTACGCCGGGTATTATCGATGAACACTCCCATATCGCAGCTGCTTCCATTAATGAAGGCGGGCAATCGGTTACTTCTGAAGTGCGCATTGCCGATAACCTGAATCCGGAGGATATCAATATTTACCGTCAGCTTAGCGGCGGTGTTACATCATCCCATATCCTGCACGGTTCTGCCAATACCATTGGTGGACAGACCCAGCTGATTAAACTTCGCTGGGGGGCAGATGCTGAGGGACTCAAATTCGCCAACTGGATTCCCCAGATCAAATTTGCCCTTGGTGAAAACGTAAAACGTTCCAGCAGCAGTGCTAACAATCGCTTCCCTGACAGCCGAATGGGTGTGGAAGAAGTTCTGGTTGATGCGTTTACCCGTGCCCGTGATTATGAAAAAGCAATTGCCGCTGCTTCGGTTGTACCTAAGGGTAAGAAAGGGGCAACAGCCAATCCATGGGCTACTGTTCGCCGCGATCTGGAACTGGATGCACTGGTGGAGATCCTTAACAAAAAGCGATACATCACCTGTCACTCTTATGTTCAAAGTGAAATCACTGCAGCCATCCGTGTAGGTGACAAATTTGGATTCACTTTCAACACCTTCACCCATATCCTGGAAGGGTATAAGGTGGCAGATAAAATGAAAGCACATGGCTCAAATGCCAGCACGTTTTCCGACTGGTGGAATTATAAAATGGAAGTAGTGGATGCCATTCCGCAAAATGCAGCTATCATGCATGAAGTCGGTTTGAATGTAGCCATCAACAGTGACGATGCGGAAATGGCCCGTCGCCTTAACCAGGAAGCAGCCAAAAGTGTCAAATACAGCAATATGAGTGAGGAGGACGCCTTGAAAATGGTAACCTTGAATCCTGCCAAAATGCTGCATGTGGAAGATCGTGTGGGCAGCATCAAAATTGGTAAGGATGCCGACCTGGTACTTTGGTCAGATAACCCGCTCAGCATTTATGCAAAGGCTGAAAAAACTATTGTAGACGGAATTGTATATTTTGATCGTCAGCGCGACCAGGAACTGCGTGCGAAAATCACTTCAGAAAAGAGCCGCCTTGCACAGAAAATGATTGGTGAGAAAAAATCAGGCGCTCCAATGGCTCCGGCCCGTGCAAGTATGGAAATCATGCATACCTGCAGCGACCATGCGCATAGTCATGGACTGCTGGTGGTAGATGCCGATGAGATCAATTCTAACGACTAAACAAGACAACAATGAAAAACAACATAATTGCATTACTGGGAGCTTCCCTGATTTCAGCTGCTTCCTTTGCCCAGGAAAATGTTTATCCAGCGCCCGAATATAAGGGACTGCTTTTCCTGAAAAATGGTACCGTACATGTTGGTAATGGCCAGGTGTTGGAGAATACCACCATTCAGATCAACAATGGCAAGATTGAAAAAATCGGACAAAACCTGCCCATCCCAATGGATGATGTGAAAGTGTTCGATGTCAGTGGTAAACATATCTACCCCGGACTCATCCTTAGCAGCTCCACGCTTGGCTTAGTGGAAGTCAACAGTGTTCGGGCTACTATTGATCATACAGAAATAGGAGAGATCAATCCCTCCATTCGTTCTATTGTAGCTTACAATACCGATTCCAAGGTGATCAACACGCTGAAAACAAATGGTATCCTGATGGCTAATATTGTGCCTGATGGCGGACTGATCAGTGGTTCTTCCTCTGTAGTTCAGCTGGATGCCTGGAATTGGGAAGATGCTGCTGTGAAAATGGAAAATGGGCTTCATCTTAGAATGCCATCCCTGATCAACCGTCCTAACCGCTTTGCTTTCTTTATGGGGGCTGCAGCAGCTGGCGATCCGGTGAAAAGAGGGCTGGAGCAGATTGGCCAAATCAAGACCTTCTTTCGGGAAGCGCAAGCCTATGCAAATGAAACTGGCCGTACCAGTACAAACCTGAAGTACGAAGCGGTAAAAGGGCTGTTCAACAAGTCGCAGAAACTCTTCGTTCATTGTGATATCGTTAAGGAAATGCTGATTGCTGTTGATTTTGCCAAGGAATTTGGGATGGATGTGGTAATTGTTGGTGGTAGTGAATCTTACCAGATGCCCGAACTGCTGAAACAAAACAACATATCAGTAATCCTGAACCAGATGCACAGTTTGCCAACTTCAATAGATGATGATGTGGATCAGCCTTACAAAACTGCTGCTGCACTTCAGAAAGCGGGAGTTTTGTTCGCAATTAATGATGCAGACGGACAGACCAGAGGTCGGAACCTTCCCTTCAATGCCGGTACAGCTGCTGCCTACGGGTTAACCAAAGAGCAGGCCCTGCAAGCCATCACCCTGAATCCCGCGAAAATCCTGGGTATTGGTGATCAGGCCGGATCCATCGAGGTGGGTAAGGACGCCAGCCTTGTAGTGAGCGAGGGGGATATCCTGGATATGAGAAGCAGCATCATCCTGCATGCCTTTATCCAGGGACGTAAAGTCGATCTGACGGATAAACACAAGCAGTTGGATGAACGATACAGAAAAAAGTACGGACTTACTAAATAGTAAAAAAAAGGTAACCAACTCGGTTACCTTTTTTCTTGTGGTGGCAACCAAGTTCAAATTAATTCGTTCAGATCTTAAATGTTGAAACGTATGAAAAAGCATATGATGCAGATGGCGCTTGTTTTGTTTGTTAGTTTAGGTATGGTTGCCTGCGACAGGTTTGACGACGATAATGATGATCCAACCAATACGCCCGCGAATTCAGTAACCAACTCCTACCTGATCAATGGTAGCTGGAAAGTAAGCCTGCTTACTGATGATGGGAGAGACGAAACCAGCGATTACGACGGATATACCTTTGTTTTTGGAGATGACGGCAAGCTGACTGCCACCCGTGGAGCAGTTGCCACTACCGGTACCTGGCGCACGCGCAGGGATGATGGTAGCAATGAATTGGTTATCCAGCTTTCAACAACAGATAAAGATCTGCTGGAACTGAATGACGATTGGGATATCGTACTGAGCACCAACTCAAAAATTGAACTACAGGATGATAATGATGAACGCGACGAAAAACTACACTTTACGAAAAAGTAAAATTGGTATATTAGGGGGATAACCAAAACTAAATGAGCTCTGATTTTATCCCGAAAGCCCCCATCCGCGTGGCTTCTATTGATGTGCTCCGTGCACTCACCATGTTCGGAATGATCTTCGTAAATGATCTCTGGACATTGAAAGACATTCCCCATTGGTTAGAACATGTTGCAGCAGATGCAGACGGTATGGGCTTTGCAGATATTGTTTTTCCAGGCTTTCTTTTCATAGTTGGTATGTCCATCCCCTTTGCTGTAAGAAACCGGCAGGCGAAAGGAGATAACAAGCAACAACTTACCCTTCATATTCTCCAGCGCGGGCTTGCCCTGCTCCTGATGGGTGTATTCCTGGTAAATGGAGAAAATATCAATGAAACGGCCACCGGTCTTTCAAGGGGTACCTGGAATGTTATCAGCTGGATCGCTTTTATGGTGCTCTGGAACCAATATCCAAAACATTGGAATAAAACAGGAATCCGTATTGCCCAGGTACTGGCTTTAGTGGTGCTGGGGGCATTGGCTTTTGTCTATCGGGGTGGCGCAGCCGAAAATTTATCGGGATTCACTACCTGGTGGTGGGGCATTCTTGGTTTGATCGGCTGGGCTTACCTGTTAGCAGCTCTGCTCTTTACCTGGGTTAATGGGAAAATTATACCTCTCGCGGTTGCTGCAGTCCTCAGTTTATTAATTTCAGCAGCTCATCATCTTCATTGGTTGCCTGAACAGGGCTTGCTTAATACCCTTCTTTCACCCATTGGACATGGTGCCATGACGGCTTTTACAATTGGCGGTGCCTGGGCCTCACAGGTATTTTGGAAAGGACGTCATACAGATCAGTCTATGGCGAAACTGTCAGCTTTATTTGGAGGGTCAGCACTGCTCTTGCTTGTTGCCGGTTTTCTTACGCGGCCACTCTGGGGTATATCCAAAATCCAGGCTACCCCTTCCTGGGTGATGATTTGTGTGGCTATCTTCCTGGTACTCTTTTTACTGGTCTACCAGCTGGTGGATCAGCAACAAAAATCCAACTGGTTTGCAGCTATTCGTCCGGGAGGAACAGACACACTACTTTGTTATGCACTCCCTTATTTTGCGTATGCAATGATTCGTCCCTCCGGCCTTTACCTGCCCGACTGGGCTTTGACCGGATCAGTCGGATTGCTTAAATCTTTGCTGTTCTCTCTGTTAATGATTCAAATTGCCGGATGGTTGAGCAAAAAAGGACTTAAACTGAAATTATAACTGGTATTTACTTGCGGGACTGATCTCTGATTTTGTCCAGTGCCTCCTGGAGCTTTTGCCCGTCCTTTTTAAAGGATGAGAGATCCACTATCTCCACTTTTCTGTATTCAATGGGATGACTTTCTGATTGCAGGGAGATATATCCTTCACCAATCAGTCCTCCATCCGGAAGACCCATTCCCTTTACCCAGGGATCACGACCATCGTATTGCGGACGTGTATAGGTCAATACGGTATCTCCCTGAATAATATGCTTAATGATGGAATCACCCAATACCAGCATTTCTGCACGTACCCACTGGTCGCCATGATAGGTTTTGGAATTGGAGTTAACACAATGCGGCGTGAATAATTTGTCATTCAAAAAAACATTCGTTCCAGGTGTACACAGATTACCGGTAGTCCTGGGATCTTTGCCATTCCCACCAAGAAATTGTGCTTCCATTGAAATTGGAAAATCCTGTTCTTTTTTCATGCTTTCCGGAGACTGGCAATGCAACATCGCTCCGCTGTTCCGGATCGCCCAACCTGGACCTTCCTTCACCTGCTCACCTACAAAACGATATTCAACCCCCAGCAGGTAATGACTGTATTTATTCTTATGAAAAATATGACCATACTTTTCTTTGAATCCATCATATTGATCATAGGATACTTTCAACACTCCATTCTCGACCCGGAATGTGTTTCCGAAATTATCATTCAAATCATGGTCCTTGATTTTTACTTTCCAGTCGGTCATATCTTTCCCATTAAACAACTGAACCCACTGTAGGGAAGCCTTCTGGTTGCTGCTGCCACAGGAAAGAACAATGCAAATACAAAGGGTCGATAGAAGCTTTTTCATGCCGGTTGGTTTTGTCAGATTCGTTCGTAAGTTAAAAAAGAAAAGGTGCCCGAAGGACACCTTTTTATGTTTTACTCAATCGTTTGATTATGCTCCGTGACAGTTTTTGTATTTTTTGCCGCTACCACATGGACAAGGATCATTACGACCTACCTTAGGTCCAACCCGGATAGGTTCACGTACGGTTGGAGTTCCGCTCGGATCATAATAGTCATTCTGATTAGCAGCATAATCATCACCCCTCGCATCTACTTCTTCCTTGTTGGATTGCAGTTTGCTCATATCGGTTTTTTCTTCCCGACCTTCTTTAATGATCTCAGCAGGTTGCTGTTGTTCCATTGGTATTCCGCAATGGGCCAGGAAGGAAACGATTTCACGGTTCACTTCACCATCCATCTTACGGAAAAGATCAAAAGCTTCCATTTTATAAATTACCAACGGATCTTTTTGCTCCAGGTAAGCTGTCTGCACACTTTGCTTCAGGTCATCCATGGCACGCAGATGCTCTTTCCAGGAATCATCAATGAGCGCCAGCGTAATGGTTCTTTCCAGCGCATTGGTCAATTCCCGACCATTGGTATCAAGTGTCTTCTGCATATTGCTTAACACGTTGATGCCTTTACGTCCATCGGTAAACGGTACCACCACATTTTCAATATGATTGCCCTGTGTACTGCGAATATTCTGGAATACCGGTACTGCCTGCTGACCAACAGACTGCATTTTCTGCTGGTATCTTGCAGTAGCTTCCTGGTATAAACGATCTGCCAGTTGCTGGGCATTCCCAGATTTGAACTCTGCGGCTGTGATCTGTGTATCCAGTCCAAAATTCATGATTGCACCCAGTTTAAAGCCTTCAAAATCATCCTGCTCTCTGAAAGAAGTTACCAGTCCTTCTGCCACACCATAAAATGCATTGTCCAGATCAAGCGCCAGACGCTCTCCAAACAGGGCGTGGTTACGTTTCTTATAAACCACATTCCGCTGTTTGTTCATTACATCATCATATTCAAGCAAGCGCTTACGTATGCCGAAGTTGTTTTCTTCAACTTTTTTCTGCGCTCTTTCAATGCTCCTGGTGATCATGCTGTGCTGGATCACTTCACCTTCTTTATATCCCATCCGGTCCATCAGGGAAGCAATACGGTCTGATCCAAACATCCGCATCAGGTCATCTTCCATGGATACATAGAACTGAGAAGTACCTGGGTCTCCCTGGCGACCGGCACGTCCGCGTAACTGGCGGTCTACCCGGCGACTTTCATGGCGCTCAGTACCAATAATTGCTAATCCACCAGCTTCTTTCACACCTGGGCCCAGTTTGATATCCGTACCACGTCCCGCCATGTTGGTGGCGATGGTTACCGCACCTGCCAAACCAGCTTCGGCTACCACCTGGGCCTCCCTCGCGTGCTGCTTGGCGTTCAATACGTTGTGAGGAATCTTTTTACCCTGCAACATCCGGCTTAACAATTCACTTACTTCAACTGAAGTGGTACCTACCAGTACGGGTCTGCCGGCATTGCGGAGTTGCTCAATTTCTTCAATTACTGCAGTGAATTTTTCTTTCCTTGTTTTGTACACCAAATCCTGCTGATCCTTTCTTGAAATAGGCAGGTTGGTAGGAATCGTTACCACATCCAGTTTGTAGATATCCCACAATTCAGCTGCTTCTGTTTCCGCAGTACCTGTCATACCAGCCAGTTTGTGGTACATCCTGAAATAATTCTGAAGGGTGATGGTAGCATAGGTTTGTGTTGCTGCTTCGATCTTCACATTTTCCTTCGCTTCAATCGCCTGGTGTAAGCCATCTGAATAACGACGACCTTCCATAATACGACCTGTCTGTTCATCCACAATCTTTACCTGTCCTTCAATTACCACATATTCTACATCCTTGTCAAACAGGGTGTAGGCTTTCAGTAATTGCTGTATGGTATGAATGCGATCCGCCTTTAATGTGTATTCGTTTAACAGCGCTTCCTTTTGCTGCAGTTTGTCTTCTGCGCTGGCAGTTGCGTCTGCTTCAATTTCTCCCAGTTTGGAACTGATGTCTGGCAGCACAAAGAAATCAGGATCTTCCCCGGAACGGGTGATCATCTGAATCCCTTTTTCAGTCAGGTCAACAGAGTTGTTTTTCTCATCAATATAGAAGTACAATTCGGCATCTACCTTTGGCATCTCTTTCGATTGATCCGCCAGGTAATAATTTTCCGATTTCTGTAGTTTTACTTTTACACCCGGTTCACTCAGGAATTTAATAAGTGCACTCGTTTTGGGCAAGCCACGATAGGCGCGCATCAGGGCAAGGCCGCCATCTTTAGGGTCATCATTTCCTTCTGCAATCTTTTTTCTTGCTTCAATAAGGAATTTATTCACCATCTGCTTCTGTGCTTCCACCAATTGCAGTACTCTTGGTTTCAGCAAATGGTATTGCTGTTCTTCACCGCGAGGTACCGGTCCGGAAATAATGAGTGGTGTACGCGCATCGTCAATCAATACGGAGTCCACTTCATCCACCATGGCAAAATGATGTTTCCGCTGTACCATTTCATCCGGACTGTGCACCATGTTATCACGCAGGTAATCAAAGCCGAATTCATTATTGGTGCCATAAGTGATATCCGCCATATAGGCTCTTCTGCGCTCTTCACTGTTAGGTTGGTGTTTGTCGATGCAATCCACGGTCAATCCAAGCCATTCGAAGATGGGACCATTCCATTCAGAGTCACGGCGGGCCAGGTAATCGTTCACCGTTACAATATGAACTCCTTCGCCAGCCAGCGCATTCAGATAGGCGGGCAGGGTAGATACCAGGGTCTTACCTTCACCGGTTGCCATTTCGGCAATTTTTCCTGAATGCAGCACAAAACCACCAATCAGCTGCACATCGTAATGCACCATGTTCCAGGTTACGATATTGCCACCTGCTGTCCAGCTATTGCTGAAATGGGATTGATCGCCTTCAATTTTAATGTGTTCTTTTTTAACCGCCAGCTGCCTGTCCAGATCGGTGGCGCTGGAAATCATTACCGGGTTTTCCTTGAAGCGGCGGCTGGTCTCTTTTACTACTGCAAATGCCTCCGGAGCGATCTCTTTCAGCACCTCTTCCAGCTGCTCGTTTTTCTTCTTTTTGAGTTTGTCAACCTCCTGGTAAATTGCGTCCTTTCCGGAGAAATCACTGAAGGGCAGTGCTTCCGCCTGGGCGTTCAGTTGTGCAATTTCTTCATTTATGGAGCTTACATGTTGTTGGATCCGATCCTTGAATTCCCTTGTCTTGCCTCGCAACTGATCGTTGCTAAGTGATTGATAAGCAGCAAAATATTCATTCGCCTTGGCAACTAATGGCTGGATGCTTTTAACGT
Source organism: Flavihumibacter fluminis (assembly GCF_021491375.1). Classification (GTDB taxonomy): domain Bacteria; phylum Bacteroidota; class Bacteroidia; order Chitinophagales; family Chitinophagaceae; genus Flavihumibacter; species Flavihumibacter fluminis. The sequence goes on along the minus strand of NZ_JAKEVY010000001.1, from coordinate 1,217,767 downwards.
CTTTTTCCGATTTGCTTCCGCCAAATAGTTTCTGAATAAAACCTAACATCGTTTTGGGTATTGTCTTAAAAGATTTCGTTTCTGCGCATAATTAACTCTGTCAATTTCAGTGCTACACTTCCTGTTTAGTCAAATTGTCAGGCTGGCAAAGGTACGGCAAGCCAACCGGAATTGGAAGAGCCACATTTTCCAAGCGGGATTTATTGAAATTACCTGTTTTCTTTTACCTTTGCGGCCAAATTGAGGAAAATCACCCTACTATGTCAGGAGCATTAAAAGAAGTACGCAACCGGATCAAATCCGTTCAGAGCACTCAGCAGATCACAAAAGCCATGAAAATGGTAAGTGCCGCCAAATTGCGCCGTGCACAGGATGCGATTCTTCAGATGCGTCCGTATGCTACCAAACTGCAGGAAATGCTGTCCAATATTGTCAGCAATTCTGAAGGTGAAGTAGGGGGATCCCTGGCTAGCGAGCGTCCGGTGGAAAAAGTACTGCTAATTGTTATTACCAGTGATCGCGGACTGGCAGGTGCCTACAATGCCAATATCATTAAAGCAGCCAAAGCGGTTATTGCTGAGCGTTACAGTGCCCAGCAGGCCCAGGGAAATGTGAAGATCTGGAACATTGGTAAAAAAGGATATGAGGCCATGCTGAAAGCCAACTACAAGGCAGACGCTACTTATAAAGACATTTTCCTTGATCTCCGTTTTGAAACAGTTCAGGCCTGTGCCCAGGCTGCTGTCAAGGCCTTTGAAAACAAGGAGTTTGATGTAGTTGAAATTGTATACAGTGAATTCAAGAATGCCGCTACCCAGCGTTTTGTGGTAGAGCGTTTCCTGCCAATTCCCAAGGTTACAGCTGCAGCCAATGCCAAAAAAAGCGATTTCATTTTTGAGCCCAATAAAGAAGAACTAATTGCGGAACTGATGCCCAAAATTCTGAACACCCAGTTATACAAGGCGGTACTGGATGCCAATGCATCTGAACACGGAGCCCGTATGACGGCCATGGATAAGGCATCTGAAAACGCGAACGAACTGCTTCGCAGTCTGAAGATCAGCTACAACCGCGCCCGCCAGGCTGCCATCACTACCGAACTGACCGAGATCGTGAGTGGTGCTGCTGCGCTCCAGGGCTAATTTCAGGGGCTTTTCCACATTGTGTATAACTCCATTTCCTGTTTTTAGCATTTTTGAGAAGCTTGCGGCATGTTCATTGCTGCCTTAGCATAGGATCGTGTGTATTGGAAATTAAAATGTCGAAACCATGGAAATCGGAAATATCATCCCTCATATTGAAGCCCTCATTTTCGCAAGCGAAAAACCGCTGGGTGCCATCGAACTGACAGATCTTATTAACCAGGCTTTTGGCTTTATGGAAGATAAGTTGACGCTGGATCAGATTGAAGCCGGCATTGAGGGAATCGTTGAAAAATACCAGTCAGAGTTTTATCCTTTTGAACTCCGTTTCAGCGGTGGTGGCTGGCAATTCCTTACCAAGAAGGAATACCACAAAACCGTTGCCCAGCTGAATGGTGATAAATTCCTCAAGCGCCTGAGTCCGGCTGCTATGGAAACCCTGGCGATTATTGCCTACAAGCAACCCATCACCAAAGGTGAAATTGAATCGATCCGCGGCGTTAGTGCTGATTACTCCATCCAGAAATTACTGGAAAAAGAATTGATCGTGATCAGTGGCCGTAATGAAGATATGCCTGGTAAACCCCTGGTATATACAACTTCCCGCTCCTTCATGGACTATTTCGGATTAAATGGTCCGGAAGACCTCCCGCGTATCCGGGAAGTACTGGCTGACCAGGTGGTGGAACCAACACTCTTAAGCGGAGGACAGGTACATGTTGCCAATGGCGATGATGAGTCCATTACAGACACACTGGTTGAAACCATCGAAGATGCAGATACCAACCGCGTTTGGCTGGTTAGCGAAACCGGTGAATTACTGGAGGCCAACGACCAGCAGGAGGAAGACAATCAACAGGAAGACACATCTCCTGAAGAAGATCCTGAACAATAAGCAGCACTCCCTTCAGAAATAAGACAGAACTGCTGTATATTCGCCAAATTTGCAAGCAATCTAGTTATGTCTTATTTATCGGATGAAACGCTGGTGCAGTTAGCACAGGAATATGGTACGCCTCTTTATGTGTACAATGCCAATCAAATTAGTGAGCAGTACAATAAATTGCAGTCCGCCTTTAAAAAGGTGAACGCACGTTTCTTTTATGCCTGTAAAGCACTCAGCAATATCAATGTACTCAAGTACATTGAATCACTCGGAGCATCACTGGATTGCGTAAGCATTCACGAAGTGCAACTCGGTCTTAAAGCCGGTTTTGCACCCGATAGAATTCTCTTTACCCCCAACTGTGTTGATTTTGCCGAAGTAGATGAAGGCAAAAAACTCGGAGTGAATATTAATATTGATAACATTTCTATTCTGGAGCAGTTCGGCTCCAAATACAAAGGCTCTTATCCAATTTGTATCCGGTTTAATCCCCATATCATGGGAGGAGGGAATTATAAAATTTCAACCGGACATATAGACAGTAAGTTTGGTATCTCTATTCACCAGTTGCGTCATATTGAACGTGTGGTGAAAACAACCGGTCTCAATATTGAAGGGATTCACATGCATACCGGTAGTGATATCAAGGATGTAAATGTATTCCTGCAGGGACTCGAAGTAATGTTTGAACTCGCTACGCATTTCCCGAACCTGAAATTTATTGACCTGGGTAGTGGATTCAAAGTGCCTTACCAGGATGGGGATGTGCAGACTGATATTGATTTGCTGGGAGAAAAAGTAGCAGAAGCGTTTGCAGCCTACCAACAGGAAACAGGAAAAGAACTGCAGGTTTGGTTTGAACCCGGAAAATTCCTCGTGAGCGAGAGCGGGTATTTCATTGTGAAAGCCAACGTTATCAAACAAACTACCGCAACTGTTTTTGTGGGTGTAAACAGTGGTTTCAATCACCTGATTCGCCCCATGTTCTACGATGCCTATCATAGAATCCGTAATATTTCAAACCCCAAAGGCAGTGATCGTATTTACACTGTTGTGGGTAATATCTGTGAAACCGATACGTTTGCCTGGGATCGCACCCTGAATGAAGTGCGTGAAGGCGATTTCCTGGTTTTCTATAACGCAGGAGCCTACGGTTTCGAAATGTCTTCGAATTTTAACAGCCGCTTAAAACCGGCAGAAGTTATGATGTTGGATGGTGATGCGAAACTGATTCGCCGCCGCGATACATTTGAAGATTTACTACGCAACCAGGTAATTTAAAAACTACCCAATCCAGACATTTCGGTTTCTCGTAAATGGAATATCCATTAACCAGAAAATCGAAATGTATGATCCAAAAATCTTCTGAGGCCTTATCAAGGCGTGCCTTTCTTGGTATGGCAGGTGCAGCTACCGGCATCATGGTGCTTGCTTCTTCCTGCGACAAGAATGACGACAACATGATGAACAATGGGGTAGATCTTGGTAGCGGGGATGTGGGCATCCTCAACTACGCCTATGCGCTGGAACAACTGGAAGCTGCTTTTTATACCAGAGTTGCACAGTCGCCCTACAATGGAATTTCAGCATCCGAAAATGCCTTGCTCACCGATATCCGCGACCATGAAATCGCTCATCGTGAATTCTTCAAATCCGCTCTTGCAGGAGCAGCTATTTCCAATCTCGAATTTGATTTCAGTGCCATTGATTTCGGTAGTCGTGCCAGTGTGTTGGCAACCGCCAAGGCATTTGAAGATCTCGGGGTCTCCGCTTACAATGGTGCCGGTAAACTGATAGTTACACCTGATTACCTAACACTCGCAGGGAAAATTGTATCGGTTGAAGCCCGTCATGCCGCTTATATCAGAGACCTGATCAGCAATGGAAGTTTTGCTGATAATACAGTTGTTGATATGAATGGCCTGGATACCAGTCGCATGCCAGTGGATGTACTGGCTGTTGCTGCTGGCTTTATCAAAACAAAAATCAATGCGTCTAATCTTCCCCGTTAACACCACAAAAAAAGAATGTTATGGAATTCCTACACATCATAAATGAAATTGAAAAAGTGGATCCCGAAATGCCGGATAGACTCAGTGATCGTCGCACTGCCATGAAATCTTTCGCTGGCATCGGAGCAAAAATTGGCCTGGCCGCACTTCCTTTTTTTATCGGATCCATTTTCAAAAAGGCTTATGCCCAATCAGGTCCCTCTCAAAATGTTGTCCTGGATGTATTGAATTATGCGTTGACGTTAGAATACCTTGAAGCAGAATTCTATGCTATGGGTATAGCAAAAGGAACCGCTCTGGTGCCTGCCGGAGCTCCTGCTGCTGCCATAAAAACGATTGGTGATCATGAAGCTGCGCATGTGGAATTTTTGAAGACTGCAATCACTGCATCTGGCGGTACACCGGTTTCCAAACCAACCTTCGATTTTACTGCAGGTGGAACTTTTGCCAATGTCTTCTCCGATTACGCCACTTTCCTCGCGGTTGCCCAAACCTTTGAAGATACAGGCGTACGCGCTTATAAAGGCAGAGCTGCGGAAATAACAGGCGGCGGAGACCTGCTCACTGCAGCACTCAATATTCATTCAGTGGAAGCCCGCCATGCCGCACATATCCGAACCATGCGCAAAGCAAATGGTTTTGGGGATGTGAAGCCCTGGATCACTGGAAAAGAATCCGGTATAGGTTCGGTTGTGCAAGCCAGTTATGATGGGGAAGAACTGAGCACACAGGCCGGCATTAACATTGTTAACATCAATGGTGCAATGATCTCTGCCTCGGCTGCTACGGAGGCTTTTGATGAAGGCCTGACCAAAGAACAGGTATTGGCCATTGTTGGTCCTTTTATTGTTCAGTAATACGGTCCGGTTGTGTTGTTGTGCCGCGTCTTAAGACGCGGCCTTTTTATTTCACACGGATTTGGTATATTTAGTTACAATCCATCTGCAACATGCATGATTCGAACTCTTTCCTGCAATTGGTGAATAGTTCCTTCCGGTTTCGGTTGTTCATGCTCATGAAATTACCCAGTGCTTTTTTTGCCGGTGTTCGGGTGGTGTCTGCATCGGATGAACGTTGCGATGTTTCGGTTCCTTTTAAATGGTTCAGTCAAAATCCTTTCCGCTCCACCTATTTTGCTTGTCTTGCAATGGCCGCAGAAATGAGTACAGGTTTGCTGGCGATGTCCCAAACCTGGAAAAGACAGCCAGCGGTTTCCATGCTGGTAACCGGTCTCGAAGCTGCCTATCATAAAAAGGCAACCGGGATCACTATTTTCACCTGCTCACAAGGCAGAGAAATTGCTGAAGCGGTAAATCTGGCAGTTACTACCGGCGAAGCACAAATGATTCGGATCCTGTCAAGAGGAGTAACCCAATCCGGAGAACTCGTGGCGGAATTTTATATTACCTGGTCTTTTAAAACTAAAAAAATATGAAGATTGCTTTCCACGGTGCAGCCCGTTCAGTTACGGGTTCCAAACACCTGCTTACCTTGAAGAATGGTCGTAAAATCTTGCTGGACTGTGGAATGTTCCAGGGAATGGGCAAAGAAACGGACTCCCTGAACCGGCATTGGGGTTTCGAACCTTCAGAAGTGGATCTTGTAATTCTTTCCCATGCACATATAGATCATAGTGGTCTCCTGCCCAAACTTGCCAGTGATGGTTTCAAAGGGAAAATTTATTGTACTCCCGCCACCCGTGCCCTTGCTGGAATTTTATTGGAAGACTCTGCTGAAATCCAGGAAGATGATGTGAAATACATCAACAAAAAAAGAGCAGCTGCCGGTCAGCCATACCTGAAACCATTATACACCAAGGAAGATGCGCATGCAGTAAATGGGATGTTTCATGAAGTTGAATATGGAAACTGGTTTGAAATTGAGGAAGGAGTCGAGTTGCTTTTTACCGATGTGGGCCATATCATTGGAAGCGCCGCTGTTCACTTACGCATAACCGAAAATGGGAAAACAGAACAGCTAACCTTTAGCGGAGATGTTGGCCGCTACCGCGATATCATTCTTCGGTCCCCGGAAGTTTTCCCGCAAGCAGATTATATCATTCTTGAATCTACTTATGGGAATAGCCTGCACGACCTCCAGGTTACTACTCCCGATCACTTGCTGGAATGGATTGAAAAAGTTTGTGTTCAACGCAAGGGGAAACTGATCATACCAGCCTTTAGTGTCGGCAGAACGCAGGAAATTCTTTATTCCCTCAACCAACTCGAAGTTGAAAGAAGGTTGCCTGAGCTGGACTATTTTGTAGATAGTCCGCTCAGTATTGAGGCAACGGAGATGATTAAACGCTATCCGCAGTATTTTAATAAGACCATTCAGCGCCTGCTAGAAACAGACAATGATCCCTTCCATTTTAATGGTCTCAAATACGTTAAAACGGTGGATGAATCCAAGCTGCTTAATTTCCGGAATGAACCCTGCGTCATTATCAGTGCAAGCGGCATGGCCGATGCAGGAAGAGTGAAGCACCATATTAGTAACAATGTCGAAAACAGTCGCAATGCCATATTGATGGTTGGTTATTGTGAACCCAGTTCTCTGGGTGCACGACTCCTTTCCGGAAGAAAGGAAGTCTCCATTTTTGGTGTAGAACACGAAGTACATGCAGAAATTGGTTCGGTTCGAAGTATGAGTGCTCATGGCGATTACGAAGACCTTAGCCAGTGGCTGGGTTGCCAGGATTATAAGGCTGTTAAAAAACTATTCCTGGTGCATGGAGAATACGATGTACAACAACAGTTCAAACAACGTCTCCTGAACAAAGGATTCCTGGATGTTGAAATCCCCGAACGCCATTGGGAAGTTGGACTTAGCTGAGCTCCAACGCCTGCAGGATATCTTCCAGGATATCCTGTTTGTTTTCCAGGCCAACTGAAATCCGAATCAAGCCCGGACTGATACCTACAGCCATTCGTTCGGCTTCTGTCAGTTTACCATGTGTGGTACTGGCCGGATGAGATGCGATGGAGCGGGTATCTCCCAGGTTCGCAGACAGTGATAACATCTTCAGGTTGTTCAGAAACTTTCTGCCAGCTTCCACGCCACCATTTAATTCAAAGCAGACAATGCCACCGCCATTTTGCATCTGCTTTTGAGCAATTGCATATTGCGGATGGTTAGGCAAAAACGGATATTTAACCCAGGATAATTTCGGATGTCCTGATAATTGTTCTGCCAGGTACATCGCATTGGAGGCATGGCGGTCCATGCGTACTTCCAGTGTCTCGAGACTCTTGCTAAGTATCCATGCATTGAAGGGCGATAAAGAAGGACCCGTACTTCTGCAAAACAGGTAGACCTCTTTTATTAACTCTTTTTTACCCAGTACAACACCTCCCAATACACGTCCCTGGCCATCCAGCCATTTGGTAGCGGAATGTATTACCAGGTCGGCTCCCCAGGCTGCCGGCTGCTGATTCACCGGAGTTGCAAAACAGTTGTCTACATTTACCAGCAATCCATATTTGTCCGCCAGTTTTCGCACTGCTTCCAGGTCAATGATTTCCAAAGCAGGATTCGTCGGCGTTTCAAGGTAGATCATCTTTGTGTTGGGCTTGATCGCTGCTTCCCAACTACTGATATCTCCTGCATCTGCATAACTATGTTCAATGCCATACTTGGGAAGGTATTTGGTGATGACCGTATGCGTGCTTCCAAAAATGCTGCGGCAGGCGAGCAAATGATCTCCTTGCTTGAGAAAACTCATGAAGCTGGCAAAGATGGCACTCATTCCGGAGGCGGTAGCAAATCCTGCTTCGGTTCCTTCCAGCGTACACATCCTGTCTACAAATTCCTGCACATTCGGATTGCTGAAACGACTGTAAATATTGTCCTCCGTTTCATCCGCAAATGCTGCCCGCATATCTTCTGCATTGTCAAAGCAGAAACTACTGGTCAGATACATGGGCTGGGAATGTTCCATCTCATTCGTGCGTTCTATCTGTGTGCGAATGAGTTTTGATATTGGGTGTTTCATGTACTTCTTTCTTAGGCTTTGATTCTTACCTCGTAACTTATCTCACAGCCTCCACGACGCAGGGTCTCAGCAACTGAACAATATTTATCCATGGATAACTGGGCTGCACGTTTGGCTTTGTCCTCATCGATTGTGCCACCCAGGGTAAATATGATGGTTGCTTTTTTCCAGAGAGCCGGTTCCTTCCCCGTTTCTCTTTCTGCTTCAATGTGCATATCAAAATGTGTGATCTCCTGGCGCTGCTTCTTCAAGATGCTTACTACGTCAATTCCGCTACAACCGCCTAACCCCATCAGCAGTAACTGCATCGGGCGAACACCAAAGTTGTTTCCTCCGGTTTCCGGACTCGTATCAATTTTTATGGTATGTCCATTGGCATCAGTTGCTTCAAAGCCATAATCACCCGATGTCCTGATCACGTCAATTTTAATCATGTTAGCGGATTTTTTTATCAATTCTTACAAAGGTAACGGAGGGAGCGTTTACTTTGCAGTTATGCAGCATCGTTTTGTATCGCCCCGGCCCTTTACCCTGGAATCCGGGGCAGTTCTGAAAAGGCTGGAAATTGTTTATCATACCTATGGCACCCTGAACCCGGCAAAGTCAAATGTGGTTTGGGTTTGTCATGCGTTAACGGCAAATGCGGATGCGGAAGCCTGGTGGCCCGGACTGATCGGCTCCGGAGCTGCCATCAATCCTGAAGAATATTTTATCGTCTGTGCCAATATTGTTGGTTCCTGTTACGGCAGCTCGGGCCCCCTTTCTGAGAACCCGGCTACCGGGAAGCCCTATTTTATGGACTTCCCCAGGCTCACCATTCGGGATATCGTGCAGGCGCATATCCTGCTGAGAAAACACCTCGAACTCTCCGAAATCCACCTCCTTATGGGAGGTAGCATGGGGGGGTACCAGGTGCTGGAATGGGCGCTGATGGAACCTGCAGTTATCCGCCAGCTTTTCCTGATCGCCACCTCGGCAGCAGAAAGCGCCTGGGGGATTGCCATCCATGAAGCACAACGCATGGCTATTGAGGCAGATCCCTCCTGGAAAGATGCCAGTGATCAGGCCGGTCGAAATGGACTGAAAGCTGCAAGGGCCATCGGTATGCTGACCTACCGGAATTATGACGCGATGATCAAACAGCAAAAGGAAGCAGATCCTGAAAAGGCAGATGATTTTAAAGCAGCCTCCTATATGCGATACCAGGGGGAGAAACTGGTGAACCGGTTTAATGCACAAGCCTATTGGCTGCTCACCAAGGCACTCGATAGTCACAATATCGCAAGAGGCCGAAATGCAAGTCTGGAAAAAACACTGGAAACTATTCAACAACCAACATTGGTAATGGGAGTCTCAAGTGATTTGCTTTGCCCGGTTGCTGAACAAGTAAAAATTGCCAGTCATCTTCCACATGCCCAGTACATCGAAATCGATTCTGCCTATGGTCACGATGGCTTCCTCGTCGAAGCCCCTACCATCGGCAAAGAACTGAAAGCCTGGTTGTACCGCGTTTAAATGTCGTCTCCCGTCTCCCTCCTCCTTACTCCCTTGTCCTTTCCTCCATACAAAAAGCCCCGCTGGACTTGCGGGGCTAAAACTTTTGTGGACTAAACTGGTTACTTACAAGATCAAAGATCCGATCTCTTTATGGCTTTCAGAAATTGATTCGATCAGTACCAGCCTTTTGTCGATTAATGGAAAAATAGCTTCGATAAATTGATTTTATACGATTTTGATTCTGCTCATTACTGTACTCCTGTTTGCTTTGCTCACCGGGATTTTGGCATTGGCAATATAGAGTGTATTGTCCCTGATATCAGAAATCTTATTCATGTTGATGATATAGGAGCGATGCACTTTACAGAAAACATCCGGATTGATTTTTTCCGTCAACGCTTTGATCGTATTGTGACTGATGATCTTTTTATCGTTCGTGATAAATTTTACATAGTCGCCCATACTCTCGATGTATAATATATCATCGTTATTCAGGCGGATTAGTTTGCCATCGCTTTTGATGAACACATGCGACATTTCTTCCGGCTCCTCTTTTTTCTCATTCAGTGGCTTTAGTTTTTCCAATGCCTGTGCAAAACGCTGGTAGCTGAAAGGCTTGCGCAGGAAATCGGTCACACTGTATTCGAATGCGTCAAATGCATATTCGGTTTTGGAGGTAGTCAGAATTACCTGTGGCTGGTATTGCATCTGGTCCAGCAGGCTAAAGCCATTTGCGCCGGGCATTTCAATATCCAGGAAAATAAGGTCTACAGAATTTTCACTGAGGTAGGGAATTGCCTCTTCGGTTGATTTGAAACTTCCTACCACATTGACTTTTCCACTTTTAATGCAATATTTCTGCAATACGTCTGCGGCAACGGAAAGATCTTCTACGATAACAGCTGTAAATTTCATGACCATTATTGTTTTAAAAATTCCTGAATTTTATTGGCTTCCTTTTTGATCAGTTCCAGTCCTTCCAGTATAAACGGATTTTCTGTCTCCAGTCGTATAAGCGAATCATTTATTGACGGATTTGTGCTGAAAAAATTTTCCATTTCCTGAAAACGTGTCTGGAATTCGGATAAACCACAATAGCCCCATAGTGGTTTTACGAGGTGTACTCTACGCTTTAGCTCTGTGATTTCTCCGTTTTCTGCCAGCCAGGCATAGCGTGCCGTTTCTTCTGACAATTGTTGGTGGGATGTAAGAAAGATGTCTGAAATAGCGGCCAGGTCATTATCATGCATGTCAAGCAGAAACATGCTGTCAAACTGGCTACTGAGTTGGAACACAGTGTCCGAAATGGCTTGCATAGGGTACAATTTTTTAATTACTCGGTACGTTTGATAGGCAGATAAAAACTCCGTCTACCAAACAGAAAACGATGAATCGTACCAACATATTATCTGGTGTAACGAGATATTGGGAAAAATTAGCGGAAGATCTCTACCACCGACAGGAGAATCTTCCTGCCTCTCCTTTGAAGACACTTACCGAAGTGGGAATTATCGTTGCCGGACTGAACATGATCCTTTGTACGATCATGAAAGAATATATGGCGGCCTTTGCCTGCCTGATGGTATGTTCCATGTTGTTCTTCTCTTACTTCCTTAGATTATACAATCGCCAGGAACTGGCAAAATGGGTAGTGATCATCAGTTTTAATGCCGGTGTGCTGGTAGTGAGTTATTTCGTAGGTATTAAATCGGGTGTATATCTTTATTATTTCCCGGTAATCTTTGCCATGATCTTCCTGATTGATACCAAAATCAGCAAGGATCTCATCATTGCAGAAATTGCTACACTTACCTTCTTCGGAATCGCTTTTATTATTTCACCTAATAATGGTAGCGGTAACCTGGTACAACAATCGCATTACATCTATAATCTCCGGATTAATCTTACGCTTTCATTATTGCTGACCGGATTGGTAGCCTTTTCCATCCTGAAAGCCCTGAATAAAAAGGAGGAAGATATTCTCGGTGAGAAAAACCTGGGCGATACGATTTTTAATACCTCCCTGGACGCCATCTTTATTATTGACCTGGATACCCAGTTGATTTCGGATTGCAACAAGCGCGCACTGGAATTATTTTCCATACGTTCAAAAGAAGGGATTACACTCACTGCGGTTGAATCCATTCTAGGAGAAGAGTCTGCCAAACGCTTGAATGCATTCAGTAAAGAATCGTTTACAGCACATTCTCCCTGGTTTGGAAATATGGAGTTTTCAGATGCGGAAGGCCGACCCATTTTTGCCTATGTAAACATTGTGGTGTTTGAGCATCAGAAATGCAAGTATGCCAAAATGAGTATCCTCGATATTACCGAAGTGAAAATTGCAGAGGTTGAAACACTGAAAGCAAAAGAGCGTGCGGAACGCGCTGCCAGGGTGAAATCGCGCTTCCTGAGTAATATGAGCCATGAACTCAGAACCCCGTTGAATGCAATTATCGGTACCACCAATCTGCTGCACCAGGAATATCACCTGAACAGTCAGCGCCAGATGCTGGATGTACTCAAACATTCGTCCGAACACATGCTTACCCTGGTTAATGATATCCTGGATTACAGTAAACTGGAAGCAGATAAAATGGAACTCAATAAAGAACCATTTAACCTCAGCGCCTTCCTTGAAAAAGTAGTTACTGTTTTTGAGAACCCGGTTCGTCAGAAAAACCTGAGTTTCCAGGCGGATATCTCCTCTGTGCTGGGTATTGATATTGTTGGTGATGAATTGAGACTGCAACAAGTGCTGAACAATTTGTTGTCCAATGCAATCAAGTTCACAGATAAAGGAACCGTTAGCATGAATGTGAAAATCCTGATGAGAAGAAGCAATAATGTTACGCTTCGCTTCTGTGTGCAGGATACGGGGATCGGTATTTCGAAAGAGAAACAGCACCGGATCTTTGATAAATTTTACCAGGCTGATCTGGAAACCACGCGGAAATATGGTGGTTCCGGTTTGGGCTTGGCCATCAGCCATTACATCGTTCAGAAAATGGGTGGTGATCTCACGGTAGAAAGTGAGCCTGGCAAAGGAAGTACATTCAGTTTCACAGTAACACTTCCGCTCGAAACAGAACGCCAGAGTTATATTGAAGAGGTAAAGGAGGTTCGGATGGAAGACCTCACCGGTGTCAGCATCCTGGTAGCGGAAGACAATCCGATCAACATGATGGTGGTGAAACGTTTCCTTTCAAAATGGAATGCTACTATTATTGAAACTGTAAACGGATTGGAAGCTGTTCGCGCATACGCGGAGAAAAAACCAGATCTGCTGTTGGTAGACCTTGAAATGCCGGAGCTGGATGGTGCAGGTGTGGTAGCTTATATCCGAAAGACTGATAAAGATATTCCGATTATTGCCTTTACTGCAGCTGTGTATGATCATATGCAGGCAGATCTTATTGATAAAGGCTTTAATGATTTTATACCTAAGCCGTTTAGGCCGGAGGACCTTAAACAAAAATTATTGCATTACGCAAAAAGTCTGCAACATGTGTAGTATTGTTTTTCAAGAGCCGGTTTCTACCGGCTTTTTTTATAATATTACCTGACAATTTCAGCTTATGGCAGGTTTATTTTCTCCTCTTACGATCCGGTCGGTAACCATTCCTAACCGGATAGCTGTTTCACCTATGTGTCAGTATTCTGCAACCGATGGATTTGCAAACAACTGGCATTTGGTCCATCTTGGTAGCAGGGCTGTAGGTGGAGCTGGATTAATCATCGTAGAAGCAACCGGCGTTACTCCGGAAGGGCGCATCACTCCGGGCTGCCTTGGGCTCTGGAAGGATGAGCAGATCGCTCCATTAAAAAATATGGTTGATTTCATTCACCAGCAGGGTGCGGTTGCCGGCATTCAGCTCGCACATGCTGGTCGTAAAGCTTCCTGTGATCTGCCCTGGTTAGGTGGCAAACAATTAGAACTATCACAAGGAGGATGGCAAACCATCGCACCTTCAGCCATTCCATTTTATCCATCCGACCGTCTGCCTCATGAATTGTCCCAGTCCGAAATACAGGAGCTCGCCGAACTCTTTGCTGCGGCTGCCAAAAGAGCACTTATAGCAGGCTTCAAAATAGTGGAGATCCATGCAGCCCATGGTTATCTCCTGCACGAATTTTTATCACCACTATCCAACAAACGTACAGATGAATATGGTGGCAGTTTTGAAAACCGGACTCGGTTCCTGCTGGAAGTAGTTGAAAAGGTAAGGTCGGTATGGCCGGAAGAACTGCCAGTCTTTGTACGAGTGTCGGCAACCGATTGGGTGGAGGGTGGCTGGACAGAAAACGATACCGTTCAACTGGCAGCTATTTTGAGAAACAGGGGAGTGGACCTGCTGGATTGCTCCACCGGGGGGAATAGCAGTGGTGTTAAGATTCCCCTCGAACCGGGCTACCAGGTTCGGTTTGCAACTGCTGCGAGAAAAACAGGAATACTGGCTGGAGCAGTCGGACTCATTACATCCGCCCAACAGGCAAACGAACTGATCCTGGAAGGGAAAGCTGATATAGTACTGATGGCCAGGGAGTTTTTGAGGGATCCCTATTTCCCTCTGAAGGCTGCCGCAGCATTAGGTGAAGAAATTGAATGGCCGAACCAATACCTCCGGGCTAAGAAATAGAAAACAGGAACTTTTATAAACGAAAAAAGAGCTGAAATTTCAGCTCTTTTTTGTACCGCGTACGGGAATCGAACCCGTCATTCATCCGTGAAAGGGATGCGTCTTAACCGATTGACCAACGCGGCATTTCCCTTTTGGGAGTGCAAAGATAGGGAGCGCGATATATCTACCAAAAAAAATTTGAAAATTTTTCTCGCCTATCCTGATATAGTAACTTAGCGCCTCATTCATTAAAAGTAAAACACAAACTAAACCAATTATGAGCACTGTAAAAGTTGCCATCAACGGATTCGGAAGAATTGGACGCCTGGTATACCGCCAGATCTATAACATGGAAGGTATTGACGTAGTTGCGATCAATGACCTTACTTCTCCGGCTGTTTTGGCTCACCTGCTGAAATACGACAGCGCACAAGGCCGCTTCGATGCAGACGTTAAAGCTACACAGGATGCCATCATCGTAAATGGCGATGAGGTTAAAATATATGCCCAGAAAGATCCTTCACAAATTCCCTGGGGTTCTCACGGAGTAGATGTAGTGATTGAAAGTACCGGTTTCTTTACTGATAAGGACAAAGCTGCTGCTCACCTGAAAGCAGGTGCAAAGCGCGTTGTTATTTCAGCTCCCGCTACCGGCGACCTGAAAACAATTGTATACAATGTGAACCATGCAATCCTGGATGGTTCTGAAGAAATCATCTCCTGTGCTTCCTGCACTACCAACTGCCTGGCTCCAATGGCAAAGGCGTTGAATGATGCGTTTGGAATTACCATAGGTAGCATGACTACCATCCATGCTTACACGAACGACCAGAACACCCTGGATGCTCCTCACGCAAAAGGCGACCTGCGCCGTGCAAGAGCTGCTGCAGCTAATATCGTTCCGAACAGCACCGGTGCTGCTAAAGCAATCGGACTGGTATTACCTGAACTGAAAGGTAAACTGGACGGTGGTGCCCAGCGCGTTCCAACCATTACTGGTTCTGTAACTGAACTTACCTGCGTTCTTTCCAAAAAAGTTACCCTGGAAGAAGTAAACGGCGTGATGAAAGCTGCCAGCAATGAGAGCTTCGGTTATACAGAAGATGAGATTGTTAGCACTGATATCATCGGTTCTACTTTCGGATCCATCTTTGATGCTACTCAAACAAAAGTAATTTCGGTTGGTGATCAGCAACTGGTTAAAACTGTTAGCTGGTACGATAATGAAATGAGCTATGTGAGCCAGCTGGTTCGCACTGTGAAATATTTCGCCGGACTTATTTCCAAATAATCATAAAAGCGGGTTCTGCCCGCTTTTCCTTTTTTATCGCAAGCAATTTTCTATGAGTCAATATAGTCAACATTCCTTTGCCGGGGAGAAAGCACTCATTCGGGTCGACTTTAATGTTCCCCTGAATGCAAGCTTTGAAATTACAGATGATACCCGAATCAGGGCAGCTATCCCAACCATCAAAAAAATTCTTAGTGATGGTGGTAGTGTTATACTGATGAGTCACCTCGGCAGACCCAAAGACGGTCCAACTGATAAATATTCTCTCCGCCATATTGTTGCCCATTTGTCAAACGCTCTAGGCGTTCAGGTAGATTTCTCGGCTGATTGCATCGGCGAAGAAGCAGTTCAGAAAGCGGCATCTCTCAAAGCCGGACAGGTTTTATTACTGGAGAATCTTCGCTTTTATAAGGAAGAAGAGAAAGGAGATAAAGGGTTTGCAGAAAAGCTGGCCCGCCTTGGTGATGTATATGTGAATGATGCATTTGGAACTGCTCACCGCGCGCATGCCTCTACCGCAATTATCGCTGAATTCTTTCCGAAAGACAAACGTTTCTTCGGCCTGGTAATGGAAGGAGAAGTAATGAGTGCGGAAAAAGTACTGCACAATTCAGAGAAGCCTTTTACTGCTATCATTGGCGGCGCCAAAGTTTCTGATAAGATTCTGATCATTGAGAACTTACTGGAACGCGCAACCGATATTATCATTGGTGGTGGTATGGCCTATACCTTTAAAAAGGCAATGGGTGGATCAATTGGAAATTCATTGTGTGAAGCCGATCGCCTGGAAATGGCAGCAGCCTTACTGGAAACAGCCAAAAAGAAAGGCGTGAATATTCACCTGCCTGCAGATTCTATCATAGCGGATAAGTTTGATGCAAATGCCAATACACAAACTGCACCTAGTGATCAGATTCCGGATGGCTGGATGGGACTGGATATTGGTCCGGATGCCCGCCAGCAGTTCGCCAGCGTGATATTGGCCTCCAAAACCATTCTCTGGAACGGTCCGATGGGCGTGTTTGAAATGGAAAAATTCCAGGCCGGTACGAAAGCCATCGCGGATGCAGTGGCAGAAGCTACTGAAAAAGGAGCTTTCTCCCTGGTTGGCGGTGGCGATTCGGTGGCTGCGGTTAACCAGTTCGGTTATACAGAAAAAGTAAGTTATGTTTCAACCGGAGGTGGTGCAATGCTTGAATACTTTGAAGGAAAAGTATTGCCAGGTATAGCTGCGATCAACAGTTAACACCCTTCGTTAGATTTTTTTTAGGGAGCATCCAACCCGGTGCTCCCTTTTTTTGTCTGGATTATTGTACATTTAATTATATATATAAACTCTCTGCCATGAATTCAAAAAACTTGATCCTGATTATTGTTCTCGGAGTGTTGGTGCTCTTCGGTTTCCGGGCCTGCAGTGGTTATAACAGCATGGTTGGCCTGGATGAAAATGTAAAAAACAAATGGGCGAATGTCCAGAGTGATTACCAGCGCAGAGCTGATCTGATTCCCAACCTCGTGAATACGGTAAAAGGAGCTGCTAATTTCGAACAGGAAACACTTACCCAGGTAATTGAAGCCCGTTCGAAAGCAACCTCTGTTCAGATTGATCCAACCAATATTACGCCCGAGAAACTGGCAGAATACCAGCAGGCACAGGCCGGCGTAACCAGTGCACTGGGTCGCTTACTGGCAGTAGTGGAAAACTATCCCGATCTGAAAGCCAACCAGAATTTCCGCGATTTACAGGCACAACTGGAAGGAACAGAAAACCGGATCAAAGTTTCCCGGAATGATTTTAATGCGGCTGTTCAGGAGTACAACAGTTCTGTTCGCCGTTTCCCCAATAATATCTTCGCTGGTATGTTTGGCTTCTCTGTTAAAGAAGGTTTCAAAGCGGAAGCCGGATCTGAAAAAGCTCCCTCAGTCAATTTTTAATTAAGGCTGATGGCATTTTTTTTCCTTAAGCGAAAAGCCCGTTTTTTCACCCATGAAGAAGCATCGCGGGTGCTTGAAGCCATCCGTTCTTCCGAACAGAAAACGAGTGGGGAAATCAGGGTTTTTATTGAGAGTCGCTGTAAGTATGTAAATCCAATTGACCGGGCAGCCGAGTTATTCTGGTTGCTTCAGATGGACCATACGCAGGAGCGCAATGCTGTTCTCATTTATATTGCCTCCAAAGATCACCAGGTAGCTATCTGGGGCGATGATGGTATTCACAAAATTGCCGGTCCTGATTTTTGGAAAAATGAGATCGGTTTGGTTATTAATCACTTTCGGCACAATGCTTATGCAGAAGGCCTGGTTCTCGCCATTCATGATATTGGCGATTTGTTGAGCCAGCATTTCCCATATAAGCCTACCACCGATAAAAATGAATTGCCTGATGACATCATTTTTGGTCATTAAGCAACCAAGTACAGTATGAATAGATTCTTAGCCTGGGTTGTCCTGCTTTTTTGTACGCTGACCGTTTCAGCGCAAAGCAGGGTGTTGCCCAAGCCTAATCCACCCAGGCTGGTAAACGATGCCGCACAATTATTGACTCCGGACCAGATAGCTTCTCTTGAGGCCAAGCTGGTTGCTTATGATGATACTACTTCTAACCAGATTGCTGTAGTATTGGTGAAAACCCTGAATGGGCTGGAGCCTAACGATTATGCAACGCAACTGGGTAGAGAATGGGGCGTCGGAGGCAAGGAGTTCAATAATGGGCTTGTAATCCTGATTTCTACCGGCAATGATGGCCAGGAAAAAAGAAAGGTTTACATCGCAACAGGGTATGGCCTTGAAGGAGCAATTCCCGATATCATCGCAAAGCGTATCGTGGACCGGGAAATGATTCCCAATTTGCAGGCAGGTAATTATTACCGTGCGCTGGATGAGGCCACGGATGCATTGATAAAAGCGGCTGCCGGTGAGTACAAGGCACCGGAAGGTTATCGTAATCGTGGTGAAGGTGAGGGTGGCATTCCGCTCGGGTTGATCATTTTCATAATTATAATGGTGATAATTTTTGCTTCCCGCGGTGGAGGTGGGCGTGGTGGTGGCGGTATGCTGAGTCGCCGTGGTTATCGTGGCTGGAATAGTGGTCCGCCTATTTTCTTCCCTGGAGGATTTGGTGGCGGCGGAGGCGGCGGCTTCGGTGGAGGTGGTGGCGGCGGCTTTGGAGGCTTCGGTGGCGGAGGATTTGGAGGCGGTGGAGCCGGCGGGGACTGGTAGTATGGAAGATGGAGGAAAGGAAGAGGGAGGAAAGGAAGAAAGGAAGAAAGGGGTTTGGATAACCTAACCCCATACGGATACATGAATTTAAGAGGCTGTCTCAATGGAGGCAGCCTTTTTCATTGCCTGAGCTATTCAGCGCTACCCCTTTTTCCTGATTCAATTGATTCAATTCAAACGATGCTTTAGTGATTGATTATCTATTTATTATGATTTCTTATACGTAGGATGTATGTAAGTTTATTTGGTTTGGCTAATGAAGGAAGTTGAGCATTCCACCATTCTATCCCTGGTAAATTGCTGGTATTTTCGAATGTAAGGCAAGCTGGTACTGTGTTTTGTTGAATTTGCAGATAAATAAACCACCTTGACTTAGTTGGCTTGGTGACTCAATGAATCGAATCATTTCGGGTAAAAAATCAGCTCAAGGGGTAAAATAATTGAATCATCTGAAGGGATTTTGCCAAAAATCGAATCAGACTTCATATAGGTAGCTAACCAATCTCCATTTGCGAATAGCAGCAATAATAAAATATAAAAGGGGCTGCCTCCT
Organism: Flavihumibacter fluminis; assembly: GCF_021491375.1. GTDB lineage: Bacteria > Bacteroidota > Bacteroidia > Chitinophagales > Chitinophagaceae > Flavihumibacter > Flavihumibacter fluminis. Next base: position 1,198,551 of record NZ_JAKEVY010000001.1, on the reverse strand, counting down.
TAAAGACAGCCCCTTTGTATTGTATGTTCATCAGTTGGTGCTCCCTATCTCCGGTACCCACCAACCCCCTGACCAATACTCCCCACTTCTTACTTCACAATTCATACTTCTAACTTGTCAAAATCCTTTCTTTTCTCCGCTGCGCGCGGCTTTAATGAATTCAACCACTGCAGCCGCTTCAGTACTGGTATTCTTTTGCCAGGCCTGTTGAATGCTTTGCAGGATCATATTGTTGATATAAGGATCGATCTGTGTCCGGTATTGAGCCGGAATGCCTTCCCTGAACTTCACAATATGCGATACACCGGATTTTACCTGTGCAGCATCAGTAGAGCTTGCCAGCAATTTGGCAAATGGTCCGAGTAACTCCAGTTTTTCCTGTGATAAAGGCATCTTGCCGAACGCGTCATTGATCGGAGCTGTAGCTTCTGCGAGACTGTTCCTGGCAGCCACATTAGTGAGAGCCGGTACCAGACTTCCTTTGATTGGCTGAGTCAGCATTTTCCTGGCAGCTTCCACTGCTGCAGTATTGTCTCTTTCCATGATTGCGGAAAGCGATGCTCCTGCAACAGAATAGGAAGAGTCGCTCAGGCCGGCTTTGAAAATAGTCGTATAGGCGTCATTGTCATAAGAAGCCAGTATTTCAATAGCCCTTGCTCTGACAGTCGATTTGGGATCCTTAGCTGCCAGTTCCGCAATGGTTTTTTCGGCGGTGGTTTTGATGGTGCTATTTTTAAGATCCAGGGATTGTAAAGCAAGTGAACGCAATCCGTGATAAGGATCCTTCATAGCCTGCATCAGGATCGATTGAGCAACAGCATTGCCCTGCTGTTCTGCCGCAAATACAATGGCTTCTCTTCTGTCGAGATAATTAGCTGCATGTTTATACTGATAAGCAAACTGTTCTATCGTCTTGTTGTCTTTTTTCTCAGCCAGCAATACTTTATCTGCATCCACATTGATCAGGTCCGGCCGCTTTTTGTAACTGAACTGAAAACTGTCAATGCTGTTTTTTGCCATTACCTGGTACCTGGTTTTCTTACCGCCTTCATAAACATCGATTGCCATTGGTAATTGAAATACCTTGTCTCCATCCTGGTTTTGTTTCACATATACAGTAGCAGTACCTGCTGCGTCATTGTAGTTATAGGTTATTTCAAGTTTCGGATGACCACTGCCGAAATACCACTGATTAAAGAACCAGTTCAGATCCTTTCCGCTGATCTCCTCAAATGCCAGCCTGAGCTGGTGTGCTTCTGCTGCTTTAAACCTGTTTTCCGTCAGGTATTTGTTGAGTGATTTAAAGAATGCGCTGTCGCCCAGGTAATTTCTCAGCATGTGCAAAATTCTTCCACCTTTCTGATAACTAACGGCATCGAACATGTCTTCTTTATCGTGGTAATGAAAGCGTACCAGTTTTTTGCTGGCATTTTCCGGATTGGCCAGGTAGCCTTCCATCGCAGCATAAGATGCGGCTGCACCAGCATCCTTACCATACTTGTATTCATTCCAAAGTGTTTCGCTGTAATCAGCAAAGGACTCATTGAGCGTCAGGTTGCTCCAGCTTTCGGTTGTAACATAATCGCCGAACCAGTGGTGAAACAATTCATGTGCGATTACATCTTCCCAGCGGTTGCCATCAACCAACTCCCTCGCATCCTGCTGAGCGCTTTCCTGGTGCAGTGTGGCAGTGGTGTTTTCCATCGCCCCGCTTACATAATCGCGACCAACAATCTGTGCGTATTTAACCCAGGGGTATTCGATCCCGGTTACCTTTCCAAAAAAAGCCATCATCTCCGGTGTATGACCGAAGATTTTTTTTGCTACAGGTGCATATTCCTTTTCAACGTAATAACTGATTTCTTTTCCTTTATAGTTGTCTTTGACTACGGCATAGTCGCCTACACCCATAAAGAACAGATAGGGTGCATGTGGAAGATCCATCTTCCAGTGATCGGTTCTGGTACCATCCGGGTTGTTTTTCTGGGAAACCAGTTTTCCATTACTTAGGGTAACGTATTTAGCCGGCACAGTCATCATAATTTCCTGTGTGGTTTTCTGCCCAGGGTTGTCGATGGTGGGGCACCATACGGATGTAGCTTCTGTTTCTCCTTGTGTCCAGATCTGTGTCGGTTTGTTTTTTTCTTCTCCTTTGGGATTGATGAAATACAAGCCTTTTGCATCCGTGATCGCAGCACTGCCCTGAACCTTCAGTTCATTTGGCTTGGCTGTATATTCTACATATACCGTGTATTTTTCTTTGTTGGAATAGGTTTTATTGAGTTGGATGAATAGCTTTTGACCATCATACTTATATTTCAGCGGATTGTTCTTTCCTGCTGCTGAAAGTGCAACCGTTTTGATGTCCATCCCCTTTGCATCGAGTGTGAGAGAATCGGTAGGATAAAAATGTGGTTGTAGGGTGATCCAAACTTTCCCATTCAGCCAGGCATTGTTATAATCAAAACGTGCATCCAGTTTGGTATGCACCAGGTTGTTGATTTTGGCCGGAGTTTCTCGATAGATACGGAGCGCTTCATCTTCTTTTTTCGCATTTTCCTGTGCATGCAAACCAGTAAGTGCCAGGAGACACAGAGGCAGCAATAGTGCTTTTTTCATATGTATATTTTACCGGGTAAATTTATTCGTTCGGTTTCAAAGCTCCTCATAAAAAAAGCTGAAAATGAAGAACGGTCAGCCGAACTGGAATTATACCTAATTTTCAGGCTGAATGCGGACCTGTCTTTTTCTTCTTTTTTGTTTGTGTTGTGCGGAGGGTATATATGCTCAGCATACCGGTTTTGTATACATTGAATCGGAAAACGGGCAGCCGTTTTATATCCGAACCCGCGATAGTCTCTACCACTCCGCACCGGAAGGCTTTATGTTATTGGCCTCCCTGCACAAGCTGAAAGGAGATCTTATACTGGGCTTCCCTGGCCAAACGACAGCTGCATTTGTATTTGCCATGCCTGCAACGGATATGGATAAAGGCTGGGTACTGAAGGATATGAAACAGGAGGGATGGCGGCTGTATGACAGCAAGCTGGATGAACTGGTGCCTACCCGCAGGCTGGGATCAAAAACAGATCCTTACCAGGGAATGCTCAAACGTACCGATGCATTTGCAGTTCGGTTATCGCAGGTAGTAAATGATTCAGCTGTATTATATTATCTCCCAAAACCCACAACCGTGTTGGAAGCAGCGCCTGTTCCTGCTATCCGGTTGGTAAGTAAAAAGGAAACAGCCACCGCATGGATACTTGTATATGAAGTGCGGGAGGCCAATGGTTTGGATAGAATCGAACTGGAAATACCCAGACAACAAAAGGAAGAATTGAAATGAAACGATATTTTCTGGAGCTGAGTTATATGGGCATTGCTTATGCAGGATTTCAACGGCAGGAGAATGCCAATTCCGTACAGTCCGAAATTGAGAAAGCCTTGCAAACCATCCTCAGGAATAAGGTTGAGCTGACGGGCTCATCCCGAACCGATGCAGGTGTTCATGCTTTACAGAACTATTTTCATTTTGATATAAACAGGGAGCT
>NZ_JAKEVY010000001.1:1187500-1190000 GCF_021491375.1 Flavihumibacter fluminis | reverse complement strand
CTCAGTAAAATGGTTCAACCAACTGTTTAACAAAAACACAGGGCCCTGCAAAATCGTAAGATGACGTATAGAGCCTGATACCTGCCCGGTGCTGGAAGGTTAAGGAAGGATGTTCGGAGTAATCCAAAGCTTCTGACTGAAGCCCCAGTAAACGGCGGCCGTAACTATAACGGTCCTAAGGTAGCGAAATTCCTTGTCGGGTAAGTTCCGACCTGCACGAATGGTCTAATGAGTTGAACACTGTCTCCTCCACGAGCCCGGTGAAATTGTAGTATCGGTGAAGATGCCGGTTACCCGTCACGGGACGGAAAGACCCCATGAACCTTCACTACAACTTTGCATTGATTTTGAGCACCAAGTGTGTAGGATAGTTGGGAGACTATGAAGCAGTGTCGCCAGGCATTGTGGAGTCATCGTTGAAATACCAACCTCTTGTTGCTTAGAACCTAACCCCTTACGGGGGACATTGCATGGTGGGTAGTTTGACTGGGGTGGTCGCCTCCTAAAAAGTAACGGAGGCTCGCAAAGGTACCCTCAGTACGGTTGGTAATCGTACGCAGAGCGCATTAGTATAAGGGTGCTTGACTGTGAGACAGACAAGTCGATCAGGTGCGAAAGCAGGCTAAAGTGATCCGGTGGTTCTGTATGGAAGGGCCATCGCTCAAAGGATAAAAGGTACTCTGGGGATAACAGGCTGATCTCACCCAAGAGCTCATATCGACGGTGAGGTTTGGCACCTCGATGTCGGTTCGTCACATCATGGGGCTGGAGAAGGTCCCAAGGGTTCGGCTGTTCGCCGATTAAAGTGGCACGTGAACTGGGTTCAGAACGTCGCAAGACAGTTCGGTCCCTATCTGTGATGGGCGTTAGAAAATTGAGAGGACATGACCTTAGTACGAGAGGACCGGGTCGTACGTACCGCTGGTGTATCGGTTGTGCCGCCAGGTGCAATGCCGAGTAGCTATGTACGGACAGGATAAACGCTGAAAGCATCTAAGCGTGAAACCTTCCTTAAGATGAGTTTTCTTTTAAGGGTCGTCAGAGACTATGACGTTGATAGGCTACAGGTGTAAAGGTGGTAACATCAAAGCCGAGTAGTACTAATTGCCCGTAAGCTTTAATTTTTTATTCTCTTCGGAGATAAGAAATGTTGATTACTTGACGATTGATTGCAACTTCCCAATATGTTATCTTATTGAAGATCTTATGGTGCTTATGCCGAGGGTGTTCACCTCTTCCCATACCGAACAGAGAAGTTAAGCCCCTCATGGCCGATGGTACTGCTATACCAGGCGGGAGAGTAGGTAGGTGCCATATTTATTACATAGAGCCTTGTAACGTTATTGTTGCAAGGCTCTTTTTTTTGTGCAATGTGAAACGTGAGACGTGAAACGTGAAATGTGAGACGTGAGACGTGAGACGTGAAACGTGAGAAGAACTACGACAACTGTTTCTATCTTGCGCTTAACCGCTTGCTTCCAATCCTCCATCTTCCAATCTGCCATCCTCCATCTTCCATTTTTCCATTTTTCCTTGCCCCCTTGTTCCGTCTTCCATGCTTCCTCTTCCCTGCCTCCTTTGTCTCCCTTGTATCCTTTCTTCCCTGCTCCCCTAGACAACGTTTATGCAGGTTAAATGGTCAGATTGAAAAACCTTCTATGAAACTTCTGACCTTTTATGCTAGTGTAATGCTGATGTTTATTGTTTTATAGAACTATAAACCTTAACTATGAGCACTCGCATCATTCGACTTATGTCGGCCTTCTTTCTGTTTACTGTATTTGCTGCCTGCCAAAAAGAAATTAGTTCGCTTGATGAGGAAGAAAACGAACTGCCGGTGGAAATACTCGGGCAACTGCCTAAACAATTTGTTCTGAAAGATTTTACTGACAATTACATTGAAGTGTAGTCAATGCAGTATGATACAGCCAATCGCCGTATTAATGTTTACTATGATGATACTACCAATACACCCCCCTATGATGTACTAAAAACTTCCTATCAGTTTAACACAGCCGGATACCTGGTTAAATTCACAAACAATTACGGTGGCGATCTAGAGGAAATTGAAATCGTCCGTGATGCTAATAACAGAATTAAATACATCACCAATTTTGATTTATTCATGTTAGAAACTGATACCAGTTTCTATTCTTATGAAACTAGAGGAACTCAATTAATACATACCATTACACGTCGGGAATACTGGGACAACGGAGTAAAAGAGCGAATCGATACCTATACTATAATAAGAATGTGCTGCAAAACCTGCGTCAGGCTTTAGATGGGTTTGATATTGTTTACCAGTATCAACAAAATAAACTGACAAATATGGGAAGGAGTGGGAATGTCAATTTCTTTACCGTGTCCATGACTTACCAGACGGCTAATCCGGATGAGCACAGGGACTTATTCCTGGAGCTGGTACTTGGTAAAGATCATTATGTACAGGACATTCGGAACATGTATTTCTTCTTCCTGTTTCAGGACAGGGGGTATT
>NZ_JAKEVY010000001.1:0-1182500 GCF_021491375.1 Flavihumibacter fluminis | reverse complement strand
ATGAGTTGAACACTGTCTCCTCCACGAGCCCGGTGAAATTGTAGTATCGGTGAAGATGCCGGTTACCCGTCACGGGACGGAAAGACCCCATGAACCTTCACTACAACTTTGCATTGATTTTGAGCACCAAGTGTGTAGGATAGTTGGGAGACTATGAAGCAGTGTCGCCAGGCATTGTGGAGTCATCGTTGAAATACCAACCTCTTGTTGCTTAGAACCTAACCCCTTACGGGGGACATTGCATGGTGGGTAGTTTGACTGGGGTGGTCGCCTCCTAAAAAGTAACGGAGGCTCGCAAAGGTACCCTCAGTACGGTTGGTAATCGTACGCAGAGCGCATTAGTATAAGGGTGCTTGACTGTGAGACAGACAAGTCGATCAGGTGCGAAAGCAGGCTAAAGTGATCCGGTGGTTCTGTATGGAAGGGCCATCGCTCAAAGGATAAAAGGTACTCTGGGGATAACAGGCTGATCTCACCCAAGAGCTCATATCGACGGTGAGGTTTGGCACCTCGATGTCGGTTCGTCACATCCTGGGGCTGGAGAAGGTCCCAAGGGTTCGGCTGTTCGCCGATTAAAGTGGCACGTGAACTGGGTTCAGAACGTCGCAAGACAGTTCGGTCCCTATCTGTGATGGGCGTTAGAAAATTGAGAGGACATGACCTTAGTACGAGAGGACCGGGTCGTACGTACCGCTGGTGTATCGGTTGTGCCGCCAGGTGCAATGCCGAGTAGCTATGTACGGACAGGATAAACGCTGAAAGCATCTAAGCGTGAAACCTTCCTTAAGATGAGTTTTCTTTTAAGGGTCGTCAGAGACTATGACGTTGATAGGCTACAGGTGTAAAGGTGGTAACATCAAAGCCGAGTAGTACTAATTGCCCGTAAGCTTTAATTTTTTATTCTCTTCGGAGATAAGAAATGTTGATTACTTGACGATTGATTGCAACTTCCCAATATGTTATCTTATTGAAGATCTTATGGTGCTTATGCCGAGGGTGTTCACCTCTTCCCATACCGAACAGAGAAGTTAAGCCCCTCATGGCCGATGGTACTGCTATACCAGGCGGGAGAGTAGGTAGGTGCCATATTTATTACATAGAGCCTTGTAACGTTATTGTTGCAAGGCTCTTTTTTTTGTGCAACCGAAACGTGAGACGTGAAATGTGAGACGTGAGACGTGAAACGTGAGAAGAACTACGACAACTGTTTCTATCTTGCGCTTAACCGCTTGCTTCCAATCCTCCATCTTCCAATCTGCCATCCTCCATCTTCCATCTTCCATTTTTCCTTGCCCCCTTGTTCCGTCTTCCATGCTTCCTCTTCCCTGCCTCCTTTGTCTCCCTTGTATCCCTTGTATCCTTTCTTCCCTGCTCCCCTAGACAACGTTTATACAGGTTTAATGGTCAGATTGAAAAACCTTCTATGAAGCTTCTGACCTTTTATGCTAGTGTAATGCTCATTTTAATAGCCTGCTCCAAAAACAACGACGACCCTTCTAAAACTATTTCTGGCAGGTATACTGGCACGTTCAAACGCTATAACACCAGCGTCGATAAAACTGCCCAGGTTTCCATCGATTTTAATAAGAACAATTGGAACGGCTCCAGTGAATTCCCTACCTATCCGGCTTTAAATACGGGAACTTTTACCTTAGAGAATAACAATGAAACCATCAATTTCAAAAACAAGGCAGGATGGACAGCAGATTTCGACTGGACTTATATTCTTGACGGAAAATTTATACTTCACAAAAACAACGACAGCCTCGTCTTTACCAAAAGTTATGGCAACGGAGCAGTAGATGTATATAAACTGGCAATAGAAAATTAGGCGATTATTCTTCTATGAATAGACAAAAAAATGGCCTGGCTACTGCCAGGCCATTAGCTTTATTGACTTGTTTGCCTTGATTAATAATCACGACCACCACCGCCATAGCCACCACGGCTTCCACCGCCGTAGCCACCGCCACCACGGTTACCGCCACCGCCATAGCCGCCACCGCCACGGTTACCACCGCCGCCGTAACCACCACGGCCGCCACCGCCACCGAAGCTTTTCTTCTTGAATCCGCCGCCACCGCCAGATCCGCCTTCACGGGGTTGTGACTCATTAACTACAATACTACGGCCCATAACTTCTGTACCGTGTAAAGCAGTGATAGCAGCGTTTCCAGCTTCTGCATCGCTCATTTCAACAAATCCAAATCCTTTTGAACGGTTGTTGTTGAATTTGTCTGTAACGATTTTGGCAGAAACAACTTCTCCGTAAGGAGCAAACATTTCTAAAAGATCCTGCTCAGTTAAATCCCAACTGAGGTTGCCAACGTAAATGTTCATTTTCTAAATTTTTTGAACGAGTGAATAAAACCATAATGAAGCACAGTGTTGCAAAAAAGCCAGAAAATCATTTACTTGGAAACGCTCTGGGAAGTCTGAAACTGTAAAGATCATTAAGGAACCAAAACGAAGGTAATAAAATTGTGGAAAAACATACAAAATATCTAAATATAAAAAAAGGCGATTTCTCCGGTTTGACCCGTCGAATCGCCTTTTTCAGCTTTTTAGGGATGTGTTATTCTGCAACTACCTCAAAATCAAGCTCAGTTGTAATTCCGTTACCGAAATCTACACTGGCTTTGTATTGACCCAGTTCCTTCACATCATCCGGAATGGAAATTTTCCGACGGTCAATTTCGTATCCTTTCTGCTCGCGAATAGCACGGGAAATCTGCAACGCTGTAATGCTACCGAAGATCTTGCCACTTGTACCAGTCTTGGCGCCCAGTTTAATGGCTCCTTCCTGCAATTTGGCAATTACCTGGTTGATTTCAGCCAGCATTTTATCTTCCTTCTTCTTCTTTACTTTCAGCTTTTCATTCAGCTGCTTCAGGTTAGAAGGGGAAGCCTCAACCGCGAATTTCTGGGGAATCAGGTAATTCCGGGCATATCCGTTCTTCACTGTTACCAGTTCGTTCGCACCACCCAGATTATCTACATCCTGAATTAAAATTACTTGCATTTTGTTCTTTTTTAGTACCCCAAAGAGCCCAATCAAATCTGTTTAAATCTGATTCAGACTGTCTCCGGTTTCGCTTACGCCAAAACGGATTAGGGATTGGTTACTAGATATTGAGTTGCTTATTTCAGCAAATCTGTTACATAGGGCAGAATTGCCATCTGACGCGCTTTTTTAACAGCCTCAGATACTTTCCGCTGGAATTTCAGACTGTTCCCGGTAATACGGCGTGGTAACATTTTACCCTGCTCATTCAGGAACTTTTTCAGGAATTCAGCATCCTTGTAATCCACGTATTTAATACCGTACTTCTTGAAACGACAGAATTTCTTCGCACGCTTCTCGGTCTTAATCGCGGTAAGGTATTTGATTTCATTCTTTGCCATGATTAAGCCTCCACTTTTTCAGTTCCGGTTGGTACGCCACTTCTCTTTTTATTATTATACTCAACGGCGTATTTGTCGAGTACAGTAAACATGTGACGAAGAACGTTGTCGTCACGCAACAGCTGAATCTTCAGCTTCTCATTGAAGTCGGATGGCGCCTTGTACTCCATTACCCAGTATAAACCAGTGGTTTTTTTCTGGATAGGATACGCCAGTGATTTTAATCCCCAGGGATTGGAATTTACCAACTCGCCACCGTTTGCGGTAACCAGGTCGATAAATTTCTTCTGAGCAGCTTTGTAATCTTCTTCACTCAGAACAGGGGTAAAAATCACCATCAATTCGTAATTGTTCATGATCCCTGATTTGTTAAATAAAAAAATTAATTGGGCTGCAAAGGTAAGAGCTTTCTGTCATATGACCATAAATAGCCCGGTCTTTTTACTAGAAGGGGTAACCTATCGCAATATTAAGGATCAGATTTTCCCGCCTCCAGGCAGGTTGACCCCATTCCAATTGATTTAGCACCCATTTTTCCCCATCCGGTAGCCAGGGTTTCCGGAGAGGAATCGCAAGGTCTGCCCTGATAACCAGGATGGAAGCGTCTATCCGGAGGCCAAGTCCGGCACCTACCGCCATATCATTCATAAACCGGCTTCCTGGCCAGGCTGCTCCTGGCTTTTCAGGATTCTCCCGCTGTAGCCAGATATTGCCCGCATCCGCAAAGATCGCTCCTTTCAGTACACTGAATATTTTAAAACGCCACTCTGTATTGAATTCCAGCTTGATGTCACCTGCCTCACTGGCTGCAAAGGTACTTGTCTCTGAACGATAGGAGCCCGGACCCAGGGTCCTTGCCCGAAAAGCCCTTAAACTGTTACTGCCCCCGGTCATATATTGTTTCACAAAAGGTAGCGTACTGTTGTTTCCATACGAGAAACCAGTACCAGCCAGCAATCGGTTTACCCATTGACTCTCTTTTCCCAGTTTCCAGTAATGCCGGATCTCTCCGGTTAGACGCACATATTGTGCAAATGGCTGATAGCCGATGTTTTTTTGCCCCTGGCTATTTGCCGGAATGATCAATCCCAATAAATTCCCGGCTGCATCCAGGTTACCCTGCAAAAACAGACTATGAATCCTTTTTTTGTTGACGTTATTATAGGTAATGGTATAATTGCTTCCGATTATAAACTGCTTATCTATTGACTGCCTCAATGCAGGATCTCTGTCCAGGATTTCCTGAAACTCCGGCGATATCCTGGAAGGCAATACATAGGAGATTGACACCGGTACCAGCAAATGATCCGTCAATTGCCCTGTTTTCCATTGATAAGCCTGTTGAATCGTGAAGGAGTTCAGGTTGTATAAACCAGGCCTGCTCAACAATTCATAGCCGGCACTTAACCTGGTTCGTGGAATAAAAGCATTACTGGTTCGGATCTTCCAAAAGGGAACGATTATTCCGGGAAGATTAAAAGCGACTTCTCCTGTTAAGCTATATCCCCTGGTATTTGCCTGGTTCACCCGGTTACCTCCAACCTGCCATTCAAATCCTCCTGCGAGTTTTACTTCCAGCCGGTTGGCTCTTTTCAGCCAGTTTCTGTTCAGGGATGTAATTGTGATCTGTGAGCCTACGAAATTGTTCGACTTACTATTGCCGTTTAATTCAACCTGCAAACTTCTTCTTGGAATAGGTGTCATGAAAAAGCGGGCATTCAGCCGGTTGCTGTCTGCCGCCTCCATTTCCGTTTTTACAAACTTATAAGTGCCCAGGCTCATCAAACGCTCGAGCGTTCGTTCATGTGCCCGAAACCGGTATAGACTATCTTCTTTCAGTAACACGTATCGGCTGAATATTTTAGGGAGAAAAAGATCGTGAATATCCTTAACCCGGTAGGGACCAAGATCTTCTGCTTCTTTGTTTCGAACCAGGCTGTCTTCCGAAAGATTATAAGTTGGAAAGAGGGTGATGCTTCCCATCCGGTAGGCAAATTTTACATTTGCAGGAATAGAATCCTTCAATCGGACATATAATACCACCTCGCCATTGTAATTGCTGTCGACCTCTACCAGAAGATGATCCGGATTGAAATAATAAAAGCCCCGCTGGCGAACATAATTGCTGATTCGTTCCCTTTCATTCTTGATTTGCTCCAAATTGTAAAACCGCCCTGGTATTAACCTGCTGTTATCAGTGCTTCTTTGTATCTGTTTTCCGAGTCTTGAACTATCCAGTTCCATTTTTACTTCCCTTATTCTGTACCTGGTGCCGGCAGTAACGGCATACTCGATTTTTGCTTTCTTTTTACCGATTGGTTTGGTTTCATAACCGGTGGAAGCCTGCAAAAAGCCTAGGTCTTCAATATGACTTGTCAATACATCAGCAGAATAGGAGGGCTTCGCTTTACTTAACAATACCGGAGGTTCCCCCCATTTATTTCTTAATAAGTGATTGAGCCCTTTTCCGGTCGGCTTATTTCCAAGATTATACAACCATAACCGAACCGGCATTCCCAAAAATTTGCGATTTGGACTCGGCCTGCTTAAGGAAACCAATGCCTCTCCCAACTCTTTATGCCGATCAGGTTTTTTCCCCTCCCATTTAACCTCCGCACCAAGGTAGAGTCGGTCTCCTTCCGGCACGGTGCGGGTTGTACTGCATCCTGTTGACAACCAAAAGCTCAGGAGCAGCCAGATGATCCATCTATTATTCTGAATTGCGTGCATTCTCCTGCTGCTTTTTTGCTTTTTCAAATATCTGTCTGAATTGATCGAAGTCCATTACCAGTATAAAAGACACCCCTGTTTCAATGATCTGTCCCAGTAGAATGGCATCCGTCTGATTTTGCTGGTAGGCTCTGATCCGATACCGGCCATCTCTGCTCAATTTGTATTCGATCAGTACATCCCCAATTAGTTGTGCGCCATTCGTGGGTGCATTTCCCAATAATCCAATATTTGAACCAACGGATACGGTTAACCGATTATTGAACAGCGATTTGCTGGCTCCTACACTCAGGACAGTTGATTCCTGCCGACTTCCACTCATATAATCCTCCCTGGTTTCCAGGTCGAAGTTCAGATCGATTCCACTAATCAGGGTGCCGGCCAATGTATTCAGTTGCTGGGATAGAATCTTGCTTACACTCTGTTTTGCTGCCAGCCCGATGCCTCCGCCACTTCTGTTCTCCAAACTTGCAAGCGGATTTTCCGACAGGAAAGTTTGTAATACCAGCAATGCCATCACCTGCTTGGTAAGCTCTGATTCGTTGTTGTTAATCTGTTTAAGTCGCGTATATACGGCACCGTTAAAGAAGTTCCGGTCTTTTTCCGGCATGTCGAGTTCGAAACTGATATCCGGCTGCATCAGCTCATCACGAATATTCATGTAAACATCTATCGGCACTTTTTGTCTGAGTCTTGTCAGTTCTGCCCTGGACCCACTGCTCTGGTCCCGGATCAGATCTATTGCGGGCGCATCAACCTGGTATTTTGCGCGAATATTGATAGCAGCTTCAAGCGGATCGCCATTCCAGGTTATAGTGCTTCCTTTTTCAATACCAAAACTCCGTTTGATTAACTGGTTGAGCGACATTTCATATTTGCCTCCCTCAATTTCATATACACCGGTAATGCCTATTCGATTTCCCTGTTCAACCTTTACATTCAAACTGGTACTGCCTTTTACCTCGAGAAAATCTCCATTGTAAGGATCTATTACAATAGTTAATGTGGATGCTGGTGTTAATTCAATATCTCCTGAAAACTCAATCCCGCTAAATTGCGTGGCCGGGCTTTTTTTCTTAATGGTTTGGATAATCAATGTCGAATCAGGCGGATTTTGCCGGTTTACAAATTCAATAACACCTTCCCGGTTGGCAATGCCAGGTTCCTCATCCGGCACAACAAATCCGATTGCTGATTTGTCTACCAGTTTCAGTTGCATGTCAACTTTGGGCAGCGAGAGATCACCTTTGATAGCAATGGTACTGTTGATTCTGGCAGGTCCCCATATCATTTGCTCTTCTGAACTTTTGGGTCCCAATACCAAAAAATTACGCGCATCTACTCCCAGGTCAAAGCCTGGATTGAGCAGGTTTTCCAACCTGACGGAACCATCCATGATCGCTTTCCCTCCTGTTGTATCGGTAAGTGTGAATTGGCTTAATAACAGGTTCCGGTTGGTAAATCTCAGCTCCTGCTGATCAATCTCTAATGGATTATTGAGGTATGAAACGCGTAATTTTCCTTTGTGAAACACCAGTGATCCATTGATATCCGGATTGGTAATTTCACCAGTAATATCCAGATTGCCTGTAATGGCACCACTCATATTGGTGGTTGCCCCAGCTGTGAATGGTTCCGCACTTGCCAATTGCAAACTGTCAAATCGAATGGTTGCATTTATACGATCAGCATAACTGCCTTCCATTTTTACATTGTTTCCATATCCTTCCAAGGTAGCAAGTACGCCTATGCTGGCGCCTTCTTTTGTCAACTCAGTGTTTACGTTGCCAATGGGTTTTCCGAACAGCCGAAGACTATCCACAGATACTGTTCCGGTAATGGAGGAGTCTGTTACAGTTTGATTTAATCGCAACCTGGCATTTATCGTTCCCTCAGCCAGCGTTGTGTCTTTGGAAATAAAAGAACTGATCGTTCGTGCTTCAAAATCCTTGATCAATAACTGATAAGCTATGTTTTTAAAACTATCCAGCCGGATATGCTCCAGCTTAACCGATTGACTGTCGGACTGAATTTCAAAAGCGGCGTCCCATAGTTGCCCTTTCCTGAAAACGATGGCTGAGTCTGCAACTGTTGTAAAACGCTCTTTGTTTAATACAATTTCCGGATCCAAACCAAAACTCCAGTCACTCGTCGAAGTCCCCTGCCAGTTGCCGCCAACCCGATAGGATGGTTTTTTTTCGGCATCATCTACTGCCAATAACCAGTTGATATTTCCGGGTTTTCCTTTTGCTGTTACGGCCATATTATAGACAGGAAAAGCAGGATGTTCTATCTGTGCAACCTGAATGGTAGTATTAATTGTATCCTCATCAAAAAGTAATTTAAGTCTGAAGCTGTCAACGATCGCTGTGGTATACCTGAATTGCGGATGGGCAGCTTCCAGGTAAAGCATGCTGCTATCTGTGTTCATGCTGCCTTCCAGTGTTAATGGTTGCCTGATTTGCAGATCAGGCAGGAGCTTTTCCATGGAGCGGGGCAGCAACAGCGATGCAGTAAGCCGGGCTGATTGAGATGCCATGGAATCGGATTTTGCTATAGCTAAACTGTCAGCAGGATTTAACTGTCTTTCGATGATATTGCTGACAGCAGTTGCAAGTTGAGTATAATCATAGTTCCCATCCAGGGTTATGAAGCCAATTGGGCCTTCCAATTTTATATGCTGACTGTCCAAATCTGCTAGGGCCAGTATAGCAAGGCTGTCAAGCTGTATCAGATCCTGATCATTCGCATATTGAACATGATGAATAAATACAGTTCCTTCCAGCTTGCGAGGTCTTGTATCTTTCAGATCCAGGTCGATTTCACCCTTTACAATAAATGGACTGGTACTTAATCCAACAGCCTGCAAATCGGCACGATTTATAGTTAGTTTGCCATTCAGGGAAGGATATCCATCGGTGAGCACACCGGTCAGTTCCACCTGGGTTTGAAGATTGGTATCCAGGCTATTTATGTAAGCGGTATACTGTTGGTGATTCAAAGTCCCGGTTATATCAATCTGTTGATAGTTGTACCCATTGATACTTGCTTCCTGAATCCGGATAGCAGCTTCACCGTTCATGGTTTCCGGATCCAATCCCCGGCCCTTAACGTTTCCGGATGCTACAATCAATCCAAGGGATGTATCCCGAATCCATTGCCCAACATTCATATTAAGTTCCTGAAGATCCAGTTCATAGCGGGCAGTAGATGTTTGTTTGATCCCGTTAATCCGACCCTGAAATCGAATCAACCCATAACTTGAATTCAGTGTAAGCGCAGCATTCGCATTATTCATGTTTCCTGAAAGCCTTCCGCGCAAATCAATTCGTTCCGGTAATTCAAGGTTAGCAGGAAGCTGGCTTGCAGCTATCCAGGAAGTGATAGCTGATTTTCCGGTTTCAATCGATAGACTGGAAAGCTCTGCACCAAATTTATCCGGAACAGTAAGCGATCGAACTACCCCTGTAAGATGAACATCGTTGCCTGCATTATCCTGAATATGAAAAGTCTGAAGTTGGAGTGCTGATAAATTGCCGGATACCTTACCGTTGAGCCGGATTTCCTTATTCCACCACTTTCTAAAATTGGTATCCTGTTTCAGTTCTGGCACAAAGAACAATACTTCGCTGAGCGCAAGCCTGGATGCAGTGAGTTGCGCCTGTATACCAATCTGATCTGTTATAATTTCTCCTTGTTGGTTGGAAGGTAAATAGAGTAGAAGGGAATTGGATAACTGGCTCGAGCCCGTTTTGATTGCATAATCGGTTAAGGATAACCGTTGGTTTTCATAGGCAAGTTTTCCGCCAGCCTGCTCCAGTCTGAAACCAGATCTTTCTTTTGCTGACAAATGATCAAGTACAGCCGTTAATTTATTTTCTTTCCAGTTGATACGGGTTATATTGGTTTGTATGGCAGATAGTCCGAGATAATTGAAATCGATGGAACTGGAGTAGGGGCTTCTTTTCTCTTCCAGATTTTGCATGCCAAATGCACCACCTTTCAGATCAATTGATTGCAGGTTTACTACCAGGGGCTGGGATGCTTCAGCCATTCCGTCCAGTGTCTCAAGTCCTTCGTGCCAGATGAGATATCCTTTGGGGGATTGCAGTTTAATATTTCCAGACAAGTACTTGTTAGCCCCCACATTTGCATTCAACAATTCGATCCGGCCCTGCTCCAGTTGCCAGCCTGTATGGATGCCACTGCCTTCATCCCGGTAGGCAAAACAGATGTCATCCAGTTGAATAAGTTTCCCCTTTATCAATAATGAAAGGGGATTGTTTGCAATTGAATCAATAGGTTTTTCAACTGGATTTTTTCTCCGGTATTCTTGAGTATAAAATCCATTCAACCCGGTTATGCGTAAATCATTGAAATCATATGTCCCGCCTGAAATATCTGTTTCTTTAAACCGCCAGCTCAGGTTTTTCAGTACAAGGGCTGCATGCATTCCGGAAGTTTGATCATCATACTGGAGCCTGATGTTGTTGAACTCTATCCTTCCCAGGGAAATTTTCCAGGCCTTGCCAGCCGGTAGTTCTGCCTGGGTGGTATCCTTGCCGGAAGGCTGAAATCCGTCCAGCAGAAATTGGTAATTGAGTTGATCATTGCTGAGTGTATAAACCCTGGCAGTAAGCTCTTTCCATTCCAGTGCATGAACTACTACGGTATTTGAAAAAAGCGGAAGGAGTGCAAAATGGACGGAGAGGTCGCCGCTGTGTAAAAGCACCTTGTTTTGTTGATCAAAGACGGTCAGGCCTTCAACAGACACCCGGTTAAATCCGTCCAGCCGGATGCGCTGAAGCTCAACCCGGGTCTGAAATTGGTCTTCCAGGATCGATTTGGCTTTACGGGTCAGCAATTGCTGGCCCCAATCTGACTGAATAAAAAGCAGAAGTGATAAAACCAATAAAAGCAACGCCAAAAGGATCCGCATAAGAATGCGAAGCCAGCGTGGGCTGCGTTTGGGATAAAGTCGAATCACTTTCAATGGGTTCTGCCTGGTTGTACTTAAAAAACCATACCGAAGCTACTTAGAAAAGGCCTTCAGGCTGACAGGTAGTGCAGCAATTCTGCCAAATTTGCTGATTCTGGCGCTAAATAACGCCATGGCACCCGATTTGAGCAGGGGCTTCCTGAAACCAACTTAAATAATCAGTATGCAAAAAGGTAATATCAGGGTACAAACGGAGAATATTTTCCCCATTATCAAGAAGTTTCTATACAGTGAACATGATATTTTTTTGCGGGAATTGATCAGTAACGCGGTGGATGCCACCCAGAAATTAAAGACACTTTCGTCTATTGGTGAAGCCAAGGGGGAATTGGGCGACCTGTCGGTTACGGTGGCAATTGATAAGGATGCCAAAACTCTGACGATCTCCGATAAGGGGGTAGGTATGACTGCCGAGGAGGTGGATAAATACATCAACCAGGTGGCTTTTTCAGGTGCTGAAGAGTTCTTGAATAAATACAAAGGCCAGAATGAAAACAATATCATCGGGCATTTCGGGCTTGGCTTTTACTCCTCCTTCATGGTAAGTGACAAAGTGGAAATCCTGACGAAAAGTTTTAAAGAAGCTCCGGCGGTTAGATGGGATTGTGATGGAAGTCCGGAGTATCAGTTGGAAGAAGCTGCAAAAGAGGGAAGGGGAACAGACATCATTTTACACATCAACGAAGAAAGCCAGGAATTTCTGGAAGCGGACAGGATCAAAACTGTTTTGAAAAGATTCTGTCGTTTCCTGCCTGTTCCGATTTTCTTTGAAGGGGAGCAGATTAATAATCCGGTTCCGGCCTGGACCAGGAAGCCATCTGAATTGACTACGGAGGATTATCAGTCCTTTTACAAGGAGTTGTATCCCTTTAATGAGCCTCCCTTATTCTGGATTCATCTGAATGTGGACTATCCGTTTAACCTCACTGGGATTTTATATTTCCCGAAAATCAAACAGAGCTATGAGATTCAGAAAGATAAAATTCAGCTCTACAGCAACCAGGTATTCGTTACAGATGAAGTAAAAGATATTGTTCCGGAGTTTCTGATGCTGTTGCAGGGAGTGATTGACAGTCCGGATATCCCGTTAAACGTTAGCCGGAGTTATTTGCAGGGTGATCCCAATGTAAAGAAGATCAATAACCATATTACAAAGAAAGTAGCTGACAAGCTTGAAGAAATTTTCAAGACAGATCGGGCGGAATTTGAATCCAAATGGGAAAGCCTTGGATTGTTTGTGAAGTATGGTATGATGACTGATGATAAGTTCCTGGAAAAAGCGGAGAAGTTTCATATCATGCAGGATGCCCGTGAATCTAAATTTTACACGCTTGAGGAATATAAAACAGCGGCTGCAACATTGCAGAAAAACAAAGATGGGAAACTGGTTATATTGTATGCAACCGATCCCGTGCAGCAGGATGCTTATATAAAAGCGGCTACAGATAAGGGTTATCTTGTTGTGAAACTGGAAACAATTGTGGATGCTGCCTTTATCAATCAGATGGAAATGAAATGGAGTGATGTTCAGTTTACCCGGGTAGATGCTGACATTACAGACAACTTGATTGACAAGCAGGAAGACAGTTCCACTGTATTAAGCAAAGAGCAGGAAGAACGGTTAAAGAAATTATTTGAGCAGCAGCCGTCGGGTTTACATCTGACAGTAGAGGTAAAAGGACTGAGTCCGGAAACTGCACCGGTTCTGGCAACCCGACCTGAGTTCATGCGCAGGATGAAGGATATGTCTGCGATCAGCGGACCGATGGGAAGCTTCTATGCCAATATGCCGGATGAAGTAACACTTACTGTAAATGGTAACCACCCGATATACCAGCAAATTCTTTCGGTAGGAGATGAACAGAAACAGGAAAAGCTAACAAGGAATCTGGCAGACCTGGCGCTTCTTTCACAGGGCTTGTTGAAAGGTAGCAATCTGACATCCTTTATTGAGCGGAGTGTGGATTTGATGAAGCAATAAAATTTTAATCATTCGCTGCAGCCCGGAGATCCATAATCCGGAGCTGCAGGTGTTTGGATCCGTTCCATTCATTTTCATCCAGAGTGAATACGATATCGACTGGCTGATCATGCTGTAACAAAGAAAATTTTTCAGCCATCCCGAAGCCGATTCCATTAAAGAGAATATTATCCTGAACAACACAGAATTTAATGTGCTGGTCCTTAACAATTTTGGACCAGCCATTATCTTTTACATCCCTGGCAATAAAAATGGGGCGGCTGTTATCCGGGCCGAAGGGCTCCATCTGCCTGAGAATATTATAGAAAGCGGGTTTTAGATCAGCGAGTCGAACTTCTGCATCGATCACAATTTCCGGAACCAATTGTTCCTCCAGGATGGTGGCTGAAACGATGGCCTCAAATTTTTCCCGGAAAGCCGGCACCTGTTCTGGCAGCAAGGTCATGCCCGCAGCAGCAAAATGACCGCCATATCCAATCAGGTGTTCTCTGCAGGCATGAATGGCTTCATATAGATTGAAACCTGCAACAGATCGGGCACTGCCGGCTACTATATCTCCACTTTGAGTAAGAACAATAGTAGGTCGGTAATACCGGTCGATCAATCTCGACGCTACAATGCCAACTACGCCCTTATGCCAGTGCGGTTGATAAACCACAGTGGATTTTCTGGAAGCCTGTTCAAGGTCTTTTTCAATCATTTCAAGCGCCTCAACGGTTATGGATAGATCTGCTTCCTTACGATCATCATTATGCGAATGCAGGAGTTCGGCGAGGGTGGCTGATTTAACCGGGTCTTTTTCAATAAAGAGCTGAACCGCGATGCTGGCATCATCCATTCTTCCCGCTGCATTTACGCGGGGAGCAATCACAAAGATGAGGTTGTTGATAGTCAGTTGTTGGTGTTCCAGTTTAGATAACTGAATAAGGGCTTTGATGCCAGGGGAGGGGTGTTCGTTGACACGCTTTAATCCGTAGTAGGCAAGCACTCTGTTCTCGCCAGTTATGGGAACAATATCTGCAGCGATGGCGGTAACTACCAGGTCCAGGTATCTCAGGTAATATTCATCCGGCATCTGCATGTGTTTGCAGAGGGCTGTGATAAGTTTGAAGCCAACCCCGCAACCACACAATTCTTTATAGGGATAAGGGCAATCACTTTGTTTGGGATTCAGGATGGCTACTGCCGGCGGCAGTTCGGCATCCGGCATATGGTGATCGCAAACAATGAAATCAATTCCTTTTTCTTTCGCATACCGGATCAGCTCCACTGATTTAATACCGCAATCCAGGGAGATGATAAGCGTAACGTCCTTTTCAAAAGCGACATCAATCCCTTTCTTTGACACACCATAACCTTCTTTATACCGGTGGGGGATATAATAATCAACTTTATCAGTTTCATAGTTATCGAGGAGAAACTGGTAAAGACAGGCAACTGCGGTTGTTCCATCAACATCATAATCTCCAAACACCATGATTTTTTCCCGTGCCTGTAAGGCTGTAACGATCCTATCTACCGCTTTTTGCATATCCTTCATCAGGAAGGGATCATGGAGCGAGGAGAGTTCTGGCCGGAAAAAAGATTTGGCATCCTGGAAAGTCCGGATACCTCTTTGCACCAGGATTTTGCACAGGGCGGGATGAATGCCCAGTTTTTCCTGCAAAGATTTCACCTCCCTGTTGGGAGCTTCCAGTAGTTTCCATCTTTTTTCCATTCAACTCAATATTTTCGGTCGGTGGTAAACCTAACCAGTTCCTCTAGGGCCAATCTGGAATCCGTTTCAGGGAATTCATGTAAGATGGATAAAGCCTCATCTCTATATTGTATCATTTTGTCGGTGGCATAGCGGATGCCTCCTGTCTGAACCACAAAATCGATAACCTGCCTAACCTGTTCAGGGGTTTTGTGGTCATTTTTAATGATATTGACCAAACGGCGCCGGGTTGCTTTATCCGCCTGGTTAAGAGAATATATAAGGGGTAAGGTAAGTTTTTTTTCCTTGATATCGTTTCCGGTGGGTTTACCGATGTCTTCGGAGCCGTAATCAAAAAGGTCGTCTTTGATTTGGAATGCGATGCCTACCTTTTCACCGAAGTCTTTCAGCATAGAAGCCTGTTTTTCATCATTTTGTGCAGAAAAAGCGCCGGCTGCACAGGATGATGCCAGCAGGGAGGCTGTTTTATTGCTGATAATGTCAAAATAGATGCCTTCATCCAGGTTGAGACTCCGACTTTTCTCGATTTGGAGGAGTTCTCCCTCACTCATTCTCCGGACAGCGTCTGAAAGCAGCTGAAGAATGCGGAAGTCGTTGTTATCCAATGATAAAAGAAGTCCTTTTGCAAGGAGATAATCACCGATCAGGACCGAAACCTTGGCTTTCCAGAGTGCATAGGTGGAGAAAAAACCTCTTCTTTCCATGGATTCATCTACTACATCATCATGAACAAGCGTGGCAGTGTGAAGCAATTCCACAAGGGAAGCTGCCCGGTAGGTTGAATCCGTGATATTGCCGCATAACCTGGCAGATAACAGAACAAACATAGGCCTGAGCTGCTTACCCTTCCTTTTTACAATAAAACTGGTAATCCGGTCGAGCATGGGAACCTGGCTTTTGACAGCTTCCTGAAACCTTTTTTCAAAGATCTTCAGCTCTCCGGCTATGATAGTCTGTGCTAGTTTCATGAATTTAAATACCGCGGCAAATTACGGTAATGCTGTCCAAATTCGAGCAAAACAGTTCTTTTGTAATATGTCTTTCAATTGATTCTGTGGATATTAAAGCAGGTTTATATGAGTATTTTATTTGGTATTTTGCGTTCAATTGATATTTTTGTGCTTAGTTTGGAATACTGTATCCTGTCAATTCATTAACCATTATTTATAAAATTCTATTATGGCAATCAAAAAATACACAGCACTCATAGGGTTACTGTGTTTATTGGCATCTGGCTCGTATGCGCAGATTGGTACGAGTTATGATGTACAAGACTCCTCGCTGATAACCAGAAAAAGACTGCCGCAGCACAATGAGTTCATGAACAATGCCTATCCATTCCCTGCCAAGCCCCGCAACCAGTGGGAAGTTGGTATCAAAGGTGGGTTGTTTAATATTTTCGGAGACGTTCCAACAGTTTTTCCAACTTTTGGAGGAGGTATCCACGTTCGTAAAGCATTAGGTTACATGTTTTCACTTAGGGGTGAATTCATGTACGGTGTTGGAAAAGGTTTGAGTTGGAAGGGGCGTGGTTCAGGTATTAACAAAGCATGGGAAGCAGAAGGATATGGTGTTGCCCCATTCGGAATTGTTTTTGATAACTATCGCACTGTAATGAAAGATTTAAATCTACAAGCGATTATATCATTCAATAACATTCGATTCCACCAGGCAAAATCCAATTGGAATGCGTATGGTATCGTTGGTTTGGGAGCCAGCTGGTATAAAACAAATATAAATGCTTTAAATGACGGCGGTAACCCTTACAACTTCAGTTCAATTACAGTAGCCAATATCTATAAAGAAAGAAAAGAAACAAAGAATCAGCTGAAAGATCTGCTGGATGACAGTTATGAAACACCTGCAGAAACTGATGGTGATGCCCGTGCAAAACTGGGAGGCAATACCTTATTGGGTAATTTTCACTTCGGTGCTGGTATGGCTTTCCGTGTTAGTCCGAGAGTTAATCTTGCAGTTGAAAATCGCTTTACTGTTACCAAAAATGACCTGCTGGATGGTCAACGTTGGCAGGCGGCCAGAACAGGAAATCCAGAGAGGCCGTTTGGTTCAATTCTGACTCCAGACTACGATACCTACAATTATTTCACCGTAGGTGCCAACTTTAACCTGGGTGGAAAATCCACAGAACCCCTGTACTGGATGAACCCCCTGGATTATGCTTACAACGAGCTGAATGCGCCCAAGCACATGAAGCTTCCCAAGCCGATCCTGGACGATGCTGATGGTGACGGTGTAACTGATCAGTTTGACCTGGAGCCCAATACTCCTGCTAACGCTCCGGTTGACAGCCATGGGGTGAGCAAGGATACAGACGGCGACGGTGTACCTGATTTCAAGGACAAAGAACTCATCACTCCAACCCAGTGTCAGCCTGTTGATGCAGATGGTATTGGTAAGTGTCCGGAGCCTGCATGTTGTAAAGAACTTAGAGAGGGTGGATTTATTGGTGGTTCAGCGAGCCAGTGTAATATTGGTGACCTGCCGAGCATCTCCTTCACCGGACGTACAGTTTCTCTGAACAATGACTCAAAAGCTGTATTGGCAAGCGTTGCTGAGAAAATCCGTACCAACCCGAACTGTCGTATCGCAGTTATCGGTTATGGTGAATCCAGCAAATCTGCACAGCAGTTAAGTTGGGATCGCGTAAACGCTGTAATCAACTACCTGGTTGAACAGGAGGGAATTAGCGCAGACCGCTTTATCTTCAAGTACGGTGAAGGCGGTGGTGACCCGAATACGGTTGACCTGCGTGATGGCACCGCTGAAGAGGGTCCAAATGCAGTACCTGCACCACACCCGAACCTGCGTAGAAGAAACTAATAATGGTTAAGAATACTATAAAAGAACCCCGCTAATGCGGGGTTTTTTTATATTTGAGCAAATGTGTTAACTTTGCCAGCCTTTATGAGATCAATCCTTTTTGTTTGCATGATAGCCCTATTGAGCACCGGCTGCTCCAAGTTTGCTAAAGTGCAGAAAAGTACCGACTATGATTATAAGCTGCGTATGGCTGATCAGTATTTCGCAAAAAAGAAATACATGTATGCCCAGCAGTTGTATGAAGAACTATTCCCATTGTTGAAAGGTGGAGATAAGTTTGAGGCGGTCTACTATAATTTCGCGTACTGTGCATACTATATGCGGGATTATATGAATGCGGAGAATCTCTTTAAAGGCTTCGTAGAGGTTTTCCCAACCAGTAAACGGGCAGAGGAGATGGAATATATGAGGGCGTATACCTATTATAAACAATCTCCGAAGGTAGAACTGGACCAGACCAATACCATAAAGGCAATTGGATTGATGCAGGCTTTTATCAATACGCATCCTGGATCAGAAAAGAATAAAGAAGCTGCTGCTATTATTGATGAAGGCAGGGCAAAACTGGAACTAAAGGAATTTAAATCAGCTGAACTGTATTTTAATCTTCGTCAGTATAAAGCGGCGGCTATTGCTTTTACAAATCTGATGGAGAATTACCCGGATTCGGACAAAAGTGATACCTATAAACTGGAAGTGATCCGTTCTTATTTTGAATATGCTGTTCTGAGTATAGATGAGAAGAAAGAAGAACGATTCAATAAAGTGATTGAGCAGTGTAACGAATTCGCAGACCGGTTTCCGGAAAGTGCATTAAAAGCGGAGGTTAGTAACTTCCTGAGTATATCGCAAAATAATATTAAAGCAATAAAAAATGAGCAAGTTAAGACGTCAGCTTAGTTCCAATACCAGTAATGTGGCGGAAGCTAAAAATCTGCTGGAAATCAAAGGTAGAACTGGTAATCTCTATGAGTCAATTGCCGTTATTGCCAAAAGGGCCAATCAGATTAATATTGCCCTGAAAGAAGAACTGCATAATAAACTTGAAGAGTTTGCTACGCATACAGACAGCCTGGAAGAAATCCATGAAAACAAGGAGCAGATTGAAATATCCAGGGCTTATGAAAGAATGCCGAATCCTGCTTTGCTGGCAACCCAGGAGTTTATGGAGGAAAAAGTGTATTACCGCAAAAATGAGGATAAACTGTTCAGTTGATTCTTATCCATATATTTGTTAAAGCGACGGCAGGGCTGTCGCTTTTTTTTTAATTTTATCACATGTTGCAAGGAAAAAAAATCCTGCTTGGTATTACCGGCAGCATTGCTGCTTATAAATCCATATCCCTGGTGCGTTTGTTGATAAAACAGGGCGCAACCGTAAAAGTGGTAATTACTCCCGCTGCCCGGGATTTTGTTCCGGTACTTACTCTTTCCACGCTTTCTAAACAGGAAGTCCTTAGTGATCTTTTTGATGAAGCAACCTGGGCAAATCATGTAATGCTTGGCCGGTGGGCAGATCTGTTTGTAATTGCTCCTTTATCGTGTAATACGCTGGCGAAGATGGCACATGGTCATTGCGATAACATGTTGCTGGCCACCTATCTTTCTGCTACCTGTCCGGTTTGGGTGGCTCCTGCCATGGATGAAGACATGTGGCACCATCCCTCTACAAAGAAAAATCTTGATATACTTACTTCTTTTGGCAACCATGTAATCCCGGTTCGTGCTGGTGAATTGGCCAGTGGTTTAACTGGAGAAGGACGAATGGCAGAACCCGAGGAAATTCTTGAGATGATCACCCATCATTTCAATACGAAACAAAGTTTGGCAGGTAAGAAAGTCCTGGTAACTGCAGGACCAACCTATGAGCCAATTGATCCGGTCCGCTTTATTGGAAATCATTCCTCTGGTAAGATGGGTGTTGCTTTGGCAAATGAACTGGCGGCAAGAGGAGCCCAGGTTGAACTGGTTGCGGGTCCGGGTGTGCAGGATCCTGCCAATAAAGGCATCCAACTGCACCGCGTTACTACAGCTCAGGAAATGTATACTGTTTGTATCGAGCACTATCCTGCCATGGATTTAGCTATTATGTCTGCCGCAGTGGCTGATTATACGCCTGAAACTGTAGCCTCCGAAAAAATCAAAAAAACGGATGGCGGGATGGAACTGAGGTTAACCAAGACAAAGGATATTTTAAAGGAACTGGGGCTCCTGAAAAAACAACACCAGGTGCTGGTGGGATTTGCGCTCGAAACCAATAATGAGAAAGCCAATGCACTTCAGAAACTGCATTCCAAGAATGCCGACCTCATCGTACTGAATTCTCTGCAGGATGCTGGTGCTGGATTTGGATATGACACGAACAAAATCACCGTTTTTGATAAAGCTGGAGAAGAAATCAGTTACCCGGTAAAGTCCAAATCGGAAGTGGCTGCAGATATTGTAGACCTGATTCAGAAAAAGTTTTATGTGTAGAAGATTGCTAATAGCTGTTTGTATGTTCTTCCTGTCTTTTTACAGCCAGGCACAGGAATTGCAGGCCAAAGTTGTGGTGTTGTCCAATGAAGTGGGTTCAAGAGTAGACAGAAAAATTTTCAATACACTGCAGAATGCGCTCACTAATTTTCTGAACAACCGGAAATGGACAAAGGATACCTACCAGACGAATGAAAAAATCAAATGCAATTTTTTAATTACGGTTAAGACCGCCCTGGATGGTAATATCTACCAGGCGACGCTTACTGTACAGGCTGCCCGACCGGTTTACAATTCCGCTTATGAAACTCCGCTGATCAATTTCATGGATGAGAATCTCTTATTCCGTTATGTCGAGTTTCAGCAACTTGAATTCAATGAAAACAGGGTTAGCGGAAATGACCCACTGGTATCTAATCTGACTGCGGTCCTGGCATTTTATGTGAATATTATCCTGGGCATGGATGGTGATTCCTTTTCATTAAAAGGAGGCGAACCGTACTTCATAAAAGCCCAGAATATTGTAAATAACTCTCCAGATAGCCGGGATATTCTGGGCTGGAAAGCATTTGATGGACAACGAAACCGGTACTGGTTAATGGAGAACCTGACCAGTGCACGTTATAATCTCATTCATGACGCCATTTACGGTTATTTCAGACTGGGACTGGATCAATTCTATGACAAGGAAGCAGAGGCCCGTAAAGCCGTTTTAAATGCCTTGCAACAATTTAATACTGTCAATAGCGAAATTCCGAATTCTATGGTGCTGCCCTTTTTTTTCCAGGGCAGAACCGGGGAACTAAGCAAGATGTTTAAAAAGTCGCCACCTGATGAAAAAGCTGCTGCGCTGGATCTGTTAAGCCGGCTGGATATCACAAATGCAAATACCTATAAACAGGAACTCCGATAATGAGATTTTTTTCATTCTTCCTGATGCTGGCCCTGCTTGGGTTTCTTTCCTGTTCTGAAGATAAGGATGAAAAACCCGCGCTAAGCCAAATGGATATGGTGCCCCTGGTTTATCAATTGATGTTGGTGGATGAAATCAGTCTGGATTATCAGAACCGGGATTCTACCCGTCGTATGGATTCAATCCGGTCAAGAAAATACGACCAGGTATTTGATCTCAACAAAGTCGACTATAAAACTTTTAAAGAAAGTTATGATTACTATCTTGCCCGCCCGGATCAGTTAAAAGTGATTTTTGATTCGGTAGAAGCTTATGGTAACCGGGATCGTTTGGCAAGGATGGTTCCTTCGGCCTCTCAACCTGTTACCAAACCGAAACTATTGAACCGGGATAAGAAACCGGAGTAAAACCGGAATAAAACGATTGCTGTATGAATAAAACCATGTCCAATGCGGATGAAGCCATCCGGGATATCCAGGACGGGGCTACCCTTATGTTAGGTGGCTTTGGTCTTTGCGGAATTCCGGAAGCTTCCATTGCAGCCCTTGTGAGAAAGGGAGTAAAAAATCTTACCTGTATTTCGAATAATGCCGGAGTTGACGATTTTGGCCTGGGACTTTTACTTAAAACCCGGCAGATAAAAAAAATGATCAGTTCTTATGTAGGAGAAAATGCTGAATTTGAAAGGCAGCTTCTGCAAGGGGAACTGGAAGTTGACCTCGTGCCCCAGGGTACCCTCGCAACAAGGATCCAGATGGCAGGAATGGGGATACCTGCCTTTTTTACACCTGCAGGTGTTGGTACTGAAATCGCAGAAGGAAAAGAAATACGTGAATTCAATGGAAAGCAGTACCTCATGGAATTAGCCTTGTCTGCTGACTTTGCACTGATTAAAGCCTGGAAAGGGGACCGCTATGGAAACCTGGTTTTTAGAAAAACAACGCGCAATTTCTCTACTTCCATGGCCAGGGCTGGCAAGATAACCATCGCAGAAGTGGAACAACTGGTAGAGCCGGGAGAACTTGATCCCGACCAGATCCATGTTCCCGGAATTTATGTTCATCGCATTTTCCAGGCGGATTCATACGAAAAGCGAATTGAACGCCGAACGGTGCAATTAACAAAGTAAAAGGAGTAGTCAGGATGTTTACCAGTAAAAACGAATTGGTGGAATCAATGGGAGTGGACCCAGAGATAGCCGCATTTTTTGTAGACAGGAAAGTTCCCGCCGGAAATTTATATTGGAAAGGCCGATACCTCTATGTTGCAAGGGGCACTGGTTATTTGTTCATACCCTTGTTTTTTGATCTTCAGCTCAAGGCAGGTGTGCCAAGAGGCATCCTTTTGAATGAGGACTATGTGCAGACCATGGAGCAAATACTGCATATTGCCGCTCAATACGAGTTTGGAGAGAAGGATTTTGCAACCCATATTCAGGAGATTGAACGATTGGTGGCCCCCAAACTTTTGAATCATTCTTTTTTTGAAGAGCTGCAGGCCTATTTCAGTCAGCAAAACTTAGTTCGTAAAGGCCGTATTGGTACTGAGAATCCCGCCCTTAATAGAGGCGATGCCTTTCTTTACCTGCTTGCAACCATACAAATTCCTGAACCCGTGTTAGCGGTAGTACTGGATAGCTGGTATAATTTAGTGCCCAGTTTTTTATTATTGGATGACATAATGGATTTTCAGGAAGACCGCCAAAACCAGGAGGAAAACTCACTTTCATTTTACGGGTATCATGCAGACGGAATTAAAAAAGCAATTGCAGCAGCGAAACAAAATTTTCAGGAATTAAAGAAACTGAATCCGACGCTTTGTGAATTTTTCGAAACAGCGCTTGATAAGAAAATTCAGACACCGTATTTCCAACATATCTTAAATCATTGATATGGCCTTAGACAAATTTGGTATTGCCAAAAGGATATCCCAGGAATTGCAGGATGGGATGTATGTGAATTTAGGAATTGGTATCCCCACACTTGTTGCGAATTATATTCCGGCAGGTATGCATATCTTTTTGCAGAGCGAAAATGGTATGCTTGGTATGGGACCCTATCCAAAGGAAGAGGAGGTAGATGCGGATCTCATCAATGCAGGAAAAGAAACGGTTACCATATTACCTGGCGGTGTGTTTTTTGACAGTTCAGAAAGTTTTGGAATGATCCGCGCAGGCAAAGTAGATCTGACTGTTTTGGGTGCAATGGAAGTCAGTGATTCCGGTGATATCGCCAACTGGAAAATTCCGGGTAAAATGGTAAAGGGGATGGGAGGCGCGATGGACCTGGTGGCGAGTGCACGAAATATTATTGTTGCCATGATGCACACCAACCCTAAAGGAGAATCCAAGTTATTGCCTTCCTGTACACTCCCGTTAACCGGGGTGGGTTGTGTTAAAAAAGTCGTGACAGAACTTGCTGTATTGGATGTGACACCCGCCGGATTCAAATTGCTTGAAAGAGCACCTGGTGTTTCGGTGGAGGAAATCGTTCAGAAAACTGCAGGTCGACTGGTAGTGATGGGGGAGATCCCTGAAATGCAACTGGACTGATTGACTCAATCAATCAGGTTGTTTTTAACTGCGTAGAAAACGAGTCCGGCAGTGTTTTTAGTGCCGAACTTTTCCATAAGTCGATCCTTGATGGCTTCAACTGTTCGGGGACTCACTTCCATTTTCTGAGCAATTTCCGAGGCGGTGAATTCCATGCAGATATATTTGATAACATCCCGCTCCCTGTCTGTAAGTGTAATTTCGCTGCTCAGGCTGGGAATTACTTTTTGTTTAGCGTGGGATTTTTTTAGAAGGATGCGGTTGACGAAATTGTTCAGGTAATACCCCTTCTCAAATACTTCCATGATAGCCCTCCGGATTTCTGAGGGGTCTGCACTTTTTAATAAATACCCATTGGCACCGATCTCCATCAGATGACTTACAAATCGCTCATCCTCGAACATGGTCAGTACAACGATATGGATGTTGGGGTAGGTTTTGGCGATAAACTTGGTGGTTTCGATTCCATCTTTAACAGGCATTCTGAGATCC
Organism: Flavihumibacter fluminis; assembly: GCF_021491375.1. Taxonomy (GTDB): domain Bacteria; phylum Bacteroidota; class Bacteroidia; order Chitinophagales; family Chitinophagaceae; genus Flavihumibacter; species Flavihumibacter fluminis. Next base: position 1,158,396 of record NZ_JAKEVY010000001.1, on the reverse strand, counting down.
ATCAAAATGACATCAGGGGCTGATTCAGCCAGTCCTTCAATTAATTCGTTGCCGTTTTCGGCCTCCTGAACAAATTTGATATTGGTGAAGGGTCGAAGGGAAAGTATAACTCCTTTCCTGAAAATCTTATGGTCGTCAGCAATGGCTACTTTGATTACTCTCATAGGAATCTTGCACTATTCGCGAGTAGTAAAAATAAGGATTCCTCACTGATTATCCTCTCTGTTTAGCTCAATGGTGACCTTGTAATAGGTTTGGGATGCATCTTTTTCAAAGAAGATTCTGCCGTGCAGCACTTTAAGGCGACTTTGGATGTTTTTCAACCCCAGTCCGGCAGCGCTTTTATTCATCCGTTCAAAGTCTGCCTGAGTGATGCCTTTTCCATCGTGGTGCATCCTTATATAGAATTTATTTCCATTTGTGTTTTGGGTCAAATGGATAAAACTGGCGTTGCTGTGTTTGAGTATATTATTGATCAATTCCTGGATTACCCGGAATACAATCAGTTCATTATCAGTTTGAAGGCGTTCTTTGTAATCATGAAAACGGCAACTGGCATTGATGATTCCGGAGCTGCTGATCTTTTGAAACTGATCATTTACGGCGGATTCAAGACCGAAATTTTTCAGGGTAGGGGGCATCAGGCTGTGGGAGATATTCCGGATCAGCTGGATGGTATCGTCAATGATTTGTTTGGCATTGTAAATACTCTGGAGCTGGGTTGTTTTGTCCAGGTTTACCAGGTTTTCGTTGAGGTAAAGTCGGGCGGTGGCAAGGAGAGGACCGGCATCGTCGTGCAGGTCAGCAGCTATGCGTTGGCGTTCTTCTTCCTGTAAGCGGATGGATGCATTCAGCAACATTTTCTGCTGTTCCTGTTCCATTTTTTGCAGGGTCATCTGGTACCGGATAACCTTTCGCTGGTGGAAAATGATGAAAACGATGAGGCCGATAGTTAATGCGAGCATCCCAATAGTGCCAAAAAAGAGCACTAGGGACACATTTGCACCTGAGGTATTTACCTGTAAAAGCAACATTTAGGGGGTAGGGTTAGCTGGTTGTTTTATTCTAGTTTATTTAAATAATAATCATCAACATTCGAAATTTGTTGATTCTCAGGTTTTAAGATAAACGATATTGAAAAGAAAATATTTTTCAGGATCAGACAAAACATGTTGATAATCCAGAAAGTCTTTTTATCAGTATCAGAAAGATTTTCGTATTGCAAAAAAAGAAAGAAAGTCCCTGAAAAGTAAATCATAATACCAACTACAACCCAAAAACTAGGTTTGCTATAAATAAATGAAACTTCGGGAGTTTGAATTTGTTCAAAAAAATATGCTATTGATCCAATGATTAAAATTATTGAACTTACTGCTATTGGAATTGTGTCAAGCGATAGGGAATTTTGAACAAAATTTTTATAAATATTGACAAAAGCTACAATAAAAAAAATAAATGTAGAAACAAATAAGAAAGCTTTTATCTTCTTGTTTGCCAAGATATGGGATAGGTAGTAGAAAAGAAACGTAAATTCTACAATCGTAAAAATAGACATTAAAAAAGTAGAGTCTATACCAATACTATTCAATAGTTTTTTTTCAATTACAATATCATTTATTAATGAATAGCATGTATAAACAATAACAATTAATGAACCCGTATTCCTATTGTTTTTAGCGAATACAAAGAAGATGATAATTGTTATTATATAAGAAATATATGTAAAGTCTAATAAAAACACAAAAGCATTGTTACATCAAATATAACAATGCTTTTGTGTTTTATTATTTTTTTGATACTACGAAATAGTATTAAAACCACCAATCAAGAGTAGTGGTGGTAGTTCCGGTTGTTTTTATGCCTGGTGGTTCTTTCCTATCTGCAACTATTGCGTTATATTTCTTCATTTCACCATAAGTGTCAATAACTGTAATTTGACTGATAATACTACCTGAAGAATCAATTCCAACTGAAACTAGAGTTTTTTCACCTTTTTCATTCAAGGCATGATAAAATCTGATTCCCTGGCAATCCGGTTGGTTCAGAATATTTTGGATAATATTCTTCCCGCAAAAAAGCCAAGGGTTCTCATTAGGGAACGCATCCTGGAAGTCCTTAACCATTTTGGCACCCAGCTCAGGACCTATATCTTCTCCTACAGCTGCCAGGGAGGTGTTCAAAATTTCATTTTGCATCATAGTAGTAAGTTTTTAGTGAAGGGTTGGTTTGGGACGTAATAACCTTTAAAAAAAAACTAGTGGCAATGGGGTGTTTCTTGCCCGATTTGTTATAAATTGGATAAAATTCAGGCTGGTAGTAGGTTTACGAAGAATATGATAGTTAATCTACTATTAAAAAACGAGTAGAAATACGTTACTTTTTTAGTAAAAACCACATTTACATAATAGTTGATCTACTAAGATAATTTACTTAATATAGAAGATTTTTAAGGAAGCTTACACAAGTATTAATTTAAATAATAATGTATGCGCCATTTTAATTGAACTTTAGAATTCTTATTTGAGAGTATATTAAAGAAGAAAATTGGTCGTAAAAAAAGAAAGTGTAATTACGTTTAATTAAAATAATTTGAGTGAAAGTACGATAATAGCATTTTTATCGTTCTTAGAATACTTTAACGAAATCCACAAACTCCCTAAAAACCATGAGTTCCGAGTTAAGCATAAAGGTTAGTATAGCAGATGACCATAAAATATTTAGGGATGGAATAAAGATGGCCCTAAAGAATAAAGAATACCTCAAAATTTTATGGGAGGCTGAAGATGGAAAAGATCTGATGCATAAGATGCAGCTAAAAAAGCCGGATGTGCTTTTAATGGATATTCGGATGCCAGAAATTGATGGGGTTAATGCCATTAATTTGTTGAGAAAAGAATATGATGATGTGAGAATTATTGTTCTCACAATGTATGATGATCAGGAGATGATTTCGAAAATGATGGAAATGGGCGCTAATGCCTACTTAACAAAAACAACAGATCCGGAGGAAATTTATCAGGCAATATTGACCTGCATGAATGACGATTTCTATTTTAACGATTTGGTAAATAAGGCGGTATTATCAAAACTTCAGACCAAGAAAGCCGTAAAACAATTTTATCCCAATCCTGTAAAATTCTCAGAAAAAGAGGTTCGTATTCTTAAGTTGTTAGCTGAAGATAAGACCACAGAAGAAATATCAAAAGAGGTTTTTTTGAGTCCACGGACAATAGAAACTATTCGTCAAAACATGAAATCGAAAGTTGGCGCAAAAACTATAGCCGGATTAATCATGTATGGAATGAGAAATAAAATCATTGATTAGTACGAGGTTTTCTGATACTGATTATTGTTCCCGAATTGATTGATGATTCAATGGAAAAAATAGCATTTAAAATAGATGCCCTACGTTGCATATTTTTTAATCCTTGGTGAGTGCCCAATTTATTTTTTTCAATAAACTCTTCGTTGTTTAGATCAAAGCCGTTTCCATTATCTGATATTTCAAAAACATATTCGAAATCATCAGTTTGTAAGAATTTAATATCTATAGCGCTTGCCTGGCCATGTATTAAAGAGTTTCGTGTTCCTTCCTGGAAAATTCTATATAAAATTATTTGATCTTCTGTATTGATGTTATTATGTGCAATGTTACTTTCAATTAAGAATATTATATTTTTTATTTTCATTATCCGATCACATTCGATTTCTAAGCTTCTAATTATTCCAAGATCTTTAACCTGCTGCGAACTAAGGCTGTTAGACAAGTTAGATAATTCATTTATTGCATTGGTGATAAGATCCTTTGAAACATTTATCTTGTCAATCTTGAATTCATTATTGGAATCGTTTAGATTGAGTTTTGCTAGCGTCAGAATTTGATTAACATTATCATGTAATTCTTTAGATATTTTTTGAATAGTTTCTTCTTGAACATCAATTCTTGTTTTTAGTATTTCTTTCTCTTTTTCTAAATTTCTCAGTTGTAATTGTGTATTAAATTCAATATTTTTTTTATTATATAATGTGATTATATAATTTATGAATAAAATGAAAGGCAAGATCGTAAGTACAGAGCTTAATATTGTCCAGAATAGGACTTCAGAAATTTTTTCTTGCATAAAAATGCTTTAATAAAAAAAAAGTACATTGTAATATTAAGTATAATAAATGTCGAATGAAATGTGCTTGAAATTTCAGCAAAAACTTCTATAGATTCGAATTTTATAATTAATAGTTCAGAAAGATAATAGGGGATAGATCCAGTAAAGCATATACAAATACCCATAATTATCCAGTAATGGGGTGTATTCTTTAAATCCAATTTTTCATTATTTTTAAACAACCATATAAAATATTTTCCTGTATAAAGGGTTATATACAGATTGCTAAATAAATAAAGTAGGGTTGTAGGATTTTGAACAAAGTAATTGGATATCATAAATGAAGTCAAACAAATTCCAATTTGTGTAAAAATTTGTTTTTTCTTGCCCATTATTGTTGATATATAATTTGGAATTAGTAGAATTTCACTGCATCCAGCTAAATACATTAATGCGTATATGTAAGAATGAGACGCATAAATTATGTTTGCATGTATTAATAAGCACATCAGAATCGCACTAATAATGCAATATGGCAAAATATAACGTTTTTCTTTTTCACTTCCGTTTTTAGAAAATAGAAAACATATTATTGTTCCGGTTATTATTATAAAGGTTTGAAAAATGTAAAACTCTAAAAGTGGCGTCATGTCGGTACTTTAAGTACCAAATTAAATTGTAAATCGGAAATTTCAGAGGGTGTTTTCACCCTTTTCCTAAAGGTGTTTCAGCAGGATCTATTTATTGTCAAATAGTAGTAAAATTTGGAAATGTACTTTCCAAGCAGATATCAATAATGCCTACAAGAAATTAAGACCAGGTAATTATTGGAACTACAACCCCTCCGAAAAATTTTGTAAATCAATATCCAGGCCCATAATATCTACCAGTCTCTCAATCACTTTTTCCACAATGGCATCCGGGCAGGAGGCTCCACTGGTCAGCAGGACTTTCACTGGAGTTTTTGAGCCCAGGAAACCGGCTATTTCTGATTCCGTTTTTGTATGAATATTGAAACTCCGGATTAATGATTCATCCAGGATTAATGATTCATCCTTGATAAAATAGGTGGGCAGTTTGGTTTCCAATATTTCAACCAGGTGAGTTGTATTGGAAGAATTATATCCACCCACTACAATCGCCAGATCAGCTTCGGTATCTAGCATGCCTTTTACGGCAGTTTGGTTATCATTGGTGGCGTAACATAAGGTATCCCTGGTGTCTGCAAAACGATCCTGAACCGTTTCAGCGTTTAACCCAAACTGTTGGATCATTACTTCCTTCAGGTATTCAGCAATCGCCTGGGTGTCTGTTGCCAATTGGGTGGTTTGGTTGATTACACCAAATCGCTCCAGGTCTTTTTCGATATTGAAACCTTCCGAATACCGGCCTTTGAATTCCTCATAAAACTGATCCGCCGGTTTCTCTTTTTTAATGTAAGCTGCCAACTGTATTGCTTCTTCCATGTCATTTACGATCACAGCAGGTGCATTCGCTGCTGCATGGGAGAAAGTAGCCCTGGTTTCTTCATGTTTGGGTTTACCGTGTATTACTATACTATATCCTTTTTTGGCTATCTGCTCCCCCCGGTTCCAAACCTTTTCAACAAACGGACAGGTAGTATTGTATTTATCAGTAGGAATCCCCTTTTCCTGTAACATACGCTCTATGTCCCGGGTAGTTCCAAATGCCGGAATTAATACCACATCCTCACGAGTAATTGAATCAAAGGGAATCAGTTGCCGTCCATATGTGTCCTGCAGAAATTGTACACCCGCTTCCTGCAGGTCTTTATTTACCTGTGGGTTGTGTATCATTTCACTTAGCAGAAATATCCGTTTGCCAGGATTTTCATGCACCGTCCGGAAAGCAATTTCAATGGCATTCTCCACACCATAGCAGAACCCAAAGTGCCGGGCCAGGTAAACATGCAGCTTGCCGAAATTCAAGAGGGTGGGACTAAAATCTTTTTTCAGCCGATCCTCCTGTTTTCTTTTTTGTTTGATAGCGGTAATCAGTGGACTACGGTATTCTGCTGGAACCTCAAATTGCTTCATAGTGCAAATGTACTTAGTTTGATGAGCACGCCGCTAAAGGCATTTTTATCTTATTTTCACTAATAACCTCTGAAATCAACAACGGTTCAGTTGGGTATTTATTTATTAGAAAAAAGTTTCAAATGTCGAGATTGCCTTTTACGCCTCTTAGCTGGTCGAGAAACAGTAATGTTTATGAAGTGAATCTGCGTCAATATTCACCAGAAGGTAATTTTGCAGGTTTTGCCAAAGCTCTACCCAGACTGAAGGATATGGGGGTGGAAGTTTTATGGTTCATGCCTATCACCCCCATCGCTCTAAAAGAAAGAAAAGGAACCCTCGGTAGCTATTACGCCAGCAGTGATTTTTATTCTACCAACCCGGAATATGGAACCCTTGAAGAGTTTAAGGCCCTGGTAGAAGAAGCCCATCAACACGGGTTTAAAGTCATAATCGATTGGGTGGCTAATCATACCGGTTGGGACCATACCTGGACGGTTTCCAATCCGGAATACTATAAGAAAAATGCAGCGGGACATTTTTTTGATTCCAATGGCTGGGATGATGTAATCGACCTCGACTATACCAACCCGGGCATGCGCGCGGCCATGATAAAGGCCATGCGCTTCTGGGTGCAGGAATGTAATATTGATGGTTTCCGTTGTGATATGGCGATGCTTGTTCCACTGGATTTTTGGGTGGAGGCCAGAACCATCCTGGATCGGGAAAAACAACTGTTCTGGCTGGCTGAATGCGAAGAACCTCATTATCACGAGGCATTTGATGTGACCTATACCTGGGAATGGATGCACAAAACCAGTGATTTCATCAAGGGGCACACCGATGTCAATGGCCTGGAAAACCAATTGTGGAAATACAATCATCAATTTCCTGCCGGGGCAATGCGACTTTATTTTACCAGCAACCACGATGAAAATAGCTGGAATGGAACCGAATTTGAGAAATATGGTCCTGCTCACCAGGCACTGGCAGTATTCAGTGCCACCTGGAATGGCATGCCTCTTATATACAGCGGACAGGAATTGCCCAATAAAAAAAGACTCAAATTTTTTGACCGGGACCCCATTGAATGGACAGAACAACCCGAATACCACGATTTCTATCGCAAACTGCTCAGGCTACGAAAGGAATACGATTGCCTTCAGGCCGGATCCCAGGACAATTATACATTCAGAGTGAAAACCAGTGCCAATCAGCATATTTTCGCCTTTCTGCGTACCTCGGAAAATGACCAGGTGCTGGTCATGCTTAATCTTTCGCCACATGACAATGTAGGATTTGGCTTTCTGGATGCAGCTATTGATGGCTCTTATGAAGATGTTTTAGACGGGGGGAATTTTGTTTTCCATCCGGGATATCGCTATTTCCAGCTGAATGCCTGGGGTTACAAAGTTTTCGCTTTAAAACGTTAAGCAAAAAAAGGGCGATCCAACCAGGATCGCCCGAATTTTTTCTTGTCTCACGTCTCACGTCTGACGTCTCACTTTCCTTACTCCACTATCTTCATCGGATACCGGAACACGCCCTCGTATCCAGGATACATTCCATCCAGTGTTACCGAATTCCCTGCTTTTTCCAATTCTGCCCGGAACTGATCAATACTGCTCACTTCCTTTCCATTTACTTTCAGGATAACAAAACCAGCTTCCATCCGGGTCTTACTAAAGGCGCCACTTTCGGAAATGCTTTTCACGATCACGCCTCCACGAACGCCCATTTCCTTGGCCAGTTTAGCGTCGATATTACCAAACTCGGCACCCAGTTTATCCAGCACACTTACTTTTACTATCTCAGTGGTGCCACTGCTGTTACGCAGAGTAACTTCCTTGATCATTTCTTTGCCATCGCGAACAAATCCAATTTTCACCCTGTCGCCAGGACGATACGTTGCAATCTGTCCCACCATTTCAGCACCAGATGTTACAGGAGCATTATTGATGCGGGTGATGATATCCCCTTTTTTAATGCCGGATGCAGCAGCTGCTCCGTCCTTCGTTACATCCAGTACATATACACCATTTCCACTGGTGATGCCTTCCTGCTTTTTCACTTCTTCGCTCAGGTTATCCGGTGCATAGTTAATACCCAGATAAGCTCTCTGAACAGTTCCGAATTTCATCAGGTCAGCAACAATTTTCTTCACCATGTTCACCGGAATCGTGAAAGAATAACCTGCATAGGATCCGGTAGGGGAGGCAATGGCTGAGTTAATACCAATCAGGTGACCAGCTGTATTTACCAGCGGACCACCACTGTTTCCAGGGTTCACCGCAGCATCTGTCTGAATGAATGATTCTATTGGTGTATTGCTCTGCCGGCGGTTGATCTCCAGTGTACGGCTTTTCGCACTTACAATACCTGCTGTTACAGTGGTCTGAAGGTTCAATGGATAACCGATAGCCAGTACCCATTGTCCCACTTTCACATCATCTGAATTTCCATACAGCAGGAATGGCAGATTTTTTGCTTCTATTTTCAGAACAGCCAAATCACTGCTTGGATCAGCACCAATGAGGCGGGCCTTGTGTGTCTTCTTATCACTCATGGTTACCGTAATTTCATCGGCCCCATCAATAACGTGGTTATTGGTAACAATATATCCGTCATCACTGATGATGGCCCCGGAACCAGATGCCATTTGTGGCATACTGCGAGGTGTCATTCCCTCATCCCAGTCAAACCCGAAAAGGTCAAACAGGGGACTTCTCCTGGGCAGGTTATTGCTGGCAGTTCGGGTAGCTTTGGTCTTTATGTGTACCGTAGCTGGAATCGCTGCCTCTGCAGCCTGGCTGAAATCGGTTGGGGAGTTGTTTATGCCATCAAAAAATCCGGCATAATTAGAGGGGATACGATTACTGTCGGAGCTGTTATAAACCACTTTCTCCACACCTACATATTTGTTGTAGGCCCACATGCTTCCTACCGATGTAACCGCGCTGATCAGGATTACGGGTACAATTTGCTGTAGTTTCATATGATTCTTCCTTTTTTCTTTTTGTTCGTCAAAGCATATGCCTGACTCTTACAAAATAACGAAGCCGACACCTTTTCAGTTGCACGGCCTTCCAGTTTAACAGAAGTTTTACTAAGGTCTTCGTAGATCACTGGAACCTTGTCAGGACATACTTATAAAGTTACCAAAAATGTCATTGTGTCAATTCCGTCGGCATAATCTTTCCATTCGGGGCATTGAGCCTGACCAAAAGCCGTGTGTCCATGTCCTACAACGCATTGTACACCCTGATTATTCTTAAGCAGCTCCTCAACCGCTGTTTTTTCCTCGTAGAATTCATAATTCAGCTGGCTGATGGGAGAATACAAGGCCTGGTTTTCTGAGAGCAGGACCGACCCATTGGTCATATAGTATTGGTTGTTTAGCAGGTGAAGCGCCAACTGGTAATCGTAGTTGTTTTTATACTTGGAATGATCAAAAAAGTAACCATACTTCCTCATAGAATCCAGCATGGACTCAAAATTATAGTCCTTTGGAACGTATAATTTGGTCACATTTCTGCAGCCCAATCCGAAATAGAGATGCGTGTCATCAGCCAGCAAATCCAGCTCCGCCTTGGTTTCTGAGCCATCCATTATGGCTACCGAGGTTCGGTTCCGCCGGATGATATGAGGATATTTATTGAAATAGTATTCAAAATAGCGGGCACTGTTATCAGACCCGGTGGCGATATAGGCATCACAGCCTTTTAATAGGTCAGCAAATTCAGTTGTTCCTTGGTCTGAGGAATCCCATTCATTCAGCTTTGCAATCAGAAAAGACAGGAGTATGGAATCCCGGGAAGATAATTTTACCCGGGCGTTGTGCCCCGCCAGATAAACACATAACCAGTCGTGAAAGCCTACCATTGGAATATTTCCGGCCATTACAAGCCCAACTGTTTTGGGGCTGACCGGCAGATCAGGTACTGCATATTCGGTTGCGATGGCTTCCAGCACCGGGCGACTTAAAAACTGCGTGGCAATGGCATTTGAGGCCAAGTCCGTGAATTGCGGGATGAACCAGGCATTCGCAGCATGCGCACGTGCTTTTGCCTCCTGCCATTCCGGTGTATTTGCCAATATAAATGCCCCCAGCTGAACCAATAAATCAATCCGGTGTTGTAAATTCAACATGTACCTCTAAATTTGCGTGCAAAGTTAACTCATCTCGAACCCATTAATCTATAAAACATGGCAATCAAAATAACTGAAGAATGTATCAATTGCGGTGCCTGCGAACCGGAATGTCCCAATAATGCGATTTACGAAGGTGGCGTTGAATGGGCCCTTAGCGATGGCACTTCTGTAAAGGGAAGTTTTACCCTGATGGATGGAACTGTCATGGATGCTGACCAGCGGAATTCTCCAATCAGCGTAGATACCTATTATATTGTTCCCAATAAGTGCACCGAATGCCAGGGTTTCCACGAAGAACCTCAGTGTGCTGCAGTTTGTCCGGTTGACTGCTGCGTACCGGATGAAATGTACCAGGAAACTGTTGATGAACTGATGGCTAAAAAAGAACGCCTGCATCTCTAAAATTTATTTTCCTGTTTCAGGGTAATTTTCGAACTTAGAACTGAAAGCGTTTACTAGTAGCTATGCTACTTTTTATAGGTGGGTGATATTTCCCGCCGGGTAACGGGTGAAGGAAACAGTCCTTCACCTTTTTCTTAACATCCAACTGAAAAATTCATGAACACGCGACCTGTGATCGCATTTCTTACCGGTGGATATTCCGGAGAAGCTGAAATTTCTTACAAATCTGCCCTCACAATTGAAAAGAATGTTGATACCGATAAATTTGATGTCTACCAGATAGATATCCGACCCGATGGCTGGTGGTATAAAACAGCAGCTGGCGTTGAAATTGCAATTGATAAAAATGATTTCACGATTCCTCTGGAAACCAAACGTATTCATTTTGATGCAGTCCTGATTGGTATCCATGGTACGCCAGGAGAAGATGGTAAACTGCAGGGGTACTTTGATATGCTGGGAATTCCCTATACCAGCTGCGATGCTGCCACATCAGCACTTACTTTCAACAAACGCTATACAGTTGCTGTAGCTGCATTTGCCGGTATTAAAGTAGCAAGATCACTGCACCTATTTAAAGATCGTTCAATGGCTCCGGCCAGCATTGCGGCTCATCTACAGATGCCGGTTTTTGTTAAGCCAAACAATGGTGGCAGCAGTATCGGGATGAGTAAGGTGACAGATCCGGGTGACCTGGCTAATGCGCTCGAAAAAGCTTTCCGGGAAGATGAGCAGGTGCTGGTGGAAGAGTTTATCTCCGGCAGGGAATTCACTATCGGCGTCTTCCGCCAAAAGGGTGAGATTGTAACCCTGCCCTTCACAGAAGTCATTACCAAAAAAGAGTTTTTCGATTTTGAAGCCAAATACGAGGGACTCAGTGAAGAAATCACACCTGCCCAGGTAGATGAGGATGTTGCAGTTAAAATCCGTTCGGCTGCCCGCCGGGTTTATGAAGTTTTTAACTGCCGGGGAATTATCCGGATCGACTTCATTTATAATGAACTGGAAGCAGAACCTTATATGCTGGAAATTAATACGGTACCCGGACAAAGTGAGGCCAGTATTGTGCCCCAGCAGGTTAGGGCAATGGGTTGGACATTGCGCGACTTTTACTCGGCTCTTATTGAAGAAGCCTTGACGGTTAAATAATTTTACTTTTCTTTGAATCCGATCCTTTAAAAAATATACTAATTCGTGTTCCAATCCATTACAAAAAAACCACTCTGGGTTAGCCTTTTAATAGCTTTTGCAATTGTTGCAGTAATCGTACTGGCATTTTTCAGTTCCCTTGATTTTTTTACCCGCCATGGTGAAGAGGTTGAGGTTCCCAATGTAACCGGGAAACTATTGGAGGAAGCAACTTCTTCTTTGGAGGCCGAAGGTTTTGAAGTGGTAATCCAGGACTCTATTTACAGAGACACTGTTAAGCCCCTGGCTGTAATCCGCCAGTTCCCGGAGTCTGAATCCAAAGTAAAATCCAATCGTACCATTTACCTCACTGTAAACCGGGCGGTACCTCCTGAAGTAGTGATGCCCAACCTGGTTGGGATGAGTGTACGCAATGCTGCTATCGTGCTGAAACAATTTGGATTAAAGATGGGAGATACCAGTTATCGGCCAGATTTTGCCAAAAATTCCGTGCTGGTTCAGAAGTATGACGGAAAAGAAATCAAGGCAGGAACCAAACTGCCTATGGGTACACCGATTTCATTGGTACTGGGCAGTGGCCTTTCCAATGTGGATATGGCTGTTCCTAATTTATTTGGTCTAACTTACTCAAGTGCCCGTGATCTGCTGCAAACCAGTGGCATTAATTTTGGTGCCATCGTTCTGGATCCGGATGTTAAGGATACTGCTACTGCTTTTGTGTACAGGCAAAGCCCGGATCGATTAACTGCCGACCGCAGAGCAAACAGAATCCGGCCCGGACAAATGATTGATATCTGGCTGAGTACTAAAAAACCGGTACGGGATACCACTGTAACAACTCCCAGGGTTGTTACTCCTGTAGAAAATAATTATTAAACTGTTGCCATATGGATATAATCAGCGTTGAAGAATTAAAAGCAAGAATGGATGCAGGTGAGAAACTGCATATCATAGATGTTCGTGAGCCGGAAGAGTTTGAAGCCTTTAATATTGGGGCGAAACTTATTCCGCTGGGACGTTTCCAGATGATGGATGTGGATGAGTTGATGCCTCTTAAAGACGAAGAAGTTATCGTTCATTGCAGAAGTGGTAAAAGAAGCATGACCGCCTGCCTGATTCTTGATTCGATGGGCTTCACCAATACCAAGAACGTGGAAGGCGGTATGCTGGCCTGGCAGGAAAAATTCGGCAGCTAAGCCTCACCGTTACTTTCCGGCTGCAAGACTGAACAGGATGTAAAAGATCAGGATGATCAATACATTGATTACAATGGTTTTTTTCATCAGATACGGAATTTGGCATTTAGCACTATCCTAAATAGTGCCAAATGCCAAATTTTTATATAGGAAATATACCGGGATATTTACCTCGTACAACTCACAACCTGATATTTACGCCACCCATAAAGTTAATTCCCGCCATAGGGTATACGTAATTTTCCGTGATCAGTTCCTGGTTGAAAATATAACTGAATGTGTAACCATTTGGTTCATATAGTTTGTTGAACAAGTTGTTGATCTGGAAGATCATCGTCAGGTCCTTCACCGCTTTGCCTATCACAGTATAGGACAACCGAAGATCCTGTGTGTAAAATGCATCCAGGCTTCTGTTCCTGTTGGATGTATTATCGAGGTATTGCCTTCCAACATATTTACCGATCAGGGCTATTTCTCCATTCTTGATTGGAGTAAGGATGGCTGTTGCACTACCCATCAAAGCAGGAGAAAATGAGATATCTGTTTTCTCATACTTTACTGATTTCTGAGTGCCTTCGTCATAGTCGTCATAGAATTCTTCAAAGTCGATCACCTTATTTTCACTGAGCGTCAAATTACCGGTAAGCTTCAGCCAGGAACTTGCTTTGAAACTACCCTGCAATTCCAATCCCAGGCGATAGCTCTTGTCGATATTGGTTCTTGCATAAGCTCCCACATCATTGATTCGTCCGGTTAGTACCAGTTGGTCGCGGTAATTCATGTAATACAGCGTGGCGCCCCAACTATATCGACCGGATGTTCTTTCTATTCCAACTTCCAGGTCTTGTAAACGTTCTGGTTTGGGTTGTTGTGTTAGTCCTGCTTCAAAATCATCCCGATTGGGTTCCTTATTGGCGATTGCATAAGAAGCAAATGCCTGCCAACCCTGGTGAGAATAACTGATTCCGATTTTGGGATTAAAAAACTGATAGCTGTTATCCGTACTAATGCCGGGATTGTTTCTGAATCCACTGATCTTATACTTAACAGTGCGGCCCTGGATATCCAGAAAACTCTGCCATCTGGATCCCAGTTGCTGGGTCCACTTGGCATACATATTAAAATCATTTTTCAAGGCATCATTGTTATACCATTCGTGCCCGGGCCGAATGCCTTTATCGGCCCAAATAACCCTGCCATAATGATCGCCATCATACCGGGTAATGGCACCACCTACTGTAATTCCGGTTCCTTTCTTTTTATACTGAACTGAATAAATGCCGCCATAGAAATAATTATCCAGCCAGAGCTGCCGGATGAGATCTGTGCTGGTAACCGGACTCCCATTGATGATCGGGTTGCTTAGTCCATAATCTCCATAATCTTCTTCTGCTTTGTATTGCTCATAGTAACCACGACCGCGGGTCAGGAAGGCAGCTGTATTAAAGGAAAGCTGCTCTGATACGGAATGATTAAAGAAGAGTTGATAATGATCCTGCTGGTAATTATCAGTTTCATTGTTGTAAGGGCTGCCTGGTTTCTCAGTACCCGCACTGTTAAACCGGCGGTTGGGACCTCTGGCTTCTGATTGAAGGATACCATTCCAGGCCTGGTACGTTTTCTCTTTCCCGGAAAAAATATTCAGTCGCAGGCTTGATTTCTCAGTGAGATAGGCACCCGAAAGATAAAAGGATTGCAAATCGGTACTGGCCCTGTCTACATAGCCATCGCTGTTGATCCGGGAGAGGCGGGCATCAATGGTAAAATGATCCCCTATTAATCCGGAGCCCAGTTTCACCGTGTTTTTCCAGGTATTAAAAGAACCGTAACTGTTGTTGATTTCAGCATACCGTTCCTCGCGGAATTCATTCGTACTCAGGTTCAGCGTGGCGCCAAATGCACCGGCTCCATTGCTGGAAGTACCAACCCCGCGTTGCACCTGGATGCTCCCCACGGAAGAGGCAAAATCGGGCAGGTTAACCAGGAACATACCCTGGCTTTCCGCGTCATTATACGGAATGCCATTCAGGGTCATGTTGATGCGGGTGGCATCTGAACCGCGAATCCGGATGCCTGTATAACCCACGCCATTCCCGGCGTCTGAACTGACCACCACGGAAGGCGTCTGGTTCAGAAGAAAGGGGAGGTCCTGTCCCAGGTTTTGTTTTGCCAGGTCTTTGGCAGAAATATTCGTTCGTGCAAAGGGGGCTTTGTCGCCGGCCCTCAGAGCAGTCACTTCAACCGGTTCAAGAAAAAGATTCAGGGGGTCCAGAAAAATTGTGTCGCCATTGATTGGAAACTGAATAAGAGCAGGACGGTACCCCACACTGGAAATTACAGCAGAGCCGGATGGTGCATTCAGGCTGATTTTGCCTTGTTCGTCACTGATCCTGCCAGAACCGTCTGGCCATTCCAGGCTGGCCCTGCCAAGTGGCTTACGGGTTTGCTGGTCGGCAATAACAATTGGTCTGATTTGAGCAAAAAGAGGGATACATAACATGGATGCGCATATCCCCAAAAACATTTTTTTCATTGTGTTTCATTAAGTTGAAAAAATGATTTGAGAGAAATGCTGCGAAAGCAAAAGGAGGAATAAACGTTATTCAACCACCTTCCCTGCGCAGGCATTACCCTGACCAGGTTCAACGGGTATTATCTCAGCCTTGGATCGGAGATCCTCAGCACCCCGGGAAACTGATATTTGACTACGGCCGTAATCTGGCTGCAAGTTAAGGCCAAAAAAAATAAAATAGCTGTAACATTTTGGAGATTTGATCCGTCCTACTGAAAATACAACCGTCATGCGTAAACTGATAAACCTTTTCCTGCTGCTTTTTGTCAGCTCCAGCCTCCTGGCCCAAACCACAACCATTACTGATAACAATGCCCGCGAGCGTTCTGTGGGAAGGTTTACCGGGGTTAAAGTATCTACCGGCATTGAACTCTTGTTACAACAGGGAGATAAAGAAGCGGTGGCAGTAAGCTGTTCTAATCCGGAATATACTGACCGCATTAAAACAGTGGTAGATAATGGGGTGCTGAAAGTATATATTGACCATACCGATGGTAACTGGAAATGGAGGAAGAACCTGAAGTTTAAAGCCTATGTTTCTGTTCGTGAACTGACTGAATTGAGTGCCTCCTCCGGCGCTATCGCAAAAACTGCCAGTACCATTAAAGGAGCTAAAATTAAATTGGACGCCAGCTCCGGTGCCATTATTGAAGCCAGTTTCAATGCTTCCGAAATCAGTTCTGATAACAGCAGTGGAGCCATTACAGAAATAAGCGGTTCTGCAGAAAAATTGTCTGTAGAAGCCAGCAGTGGCGCGATCTTCAAAGGATATGGTTTAACCAGCAATTATTGTTCTGCTGATGTCAGCAGCGGTGGTGTAGTTGATATTACTGTTACCAAAGAATTAAATGCCGAAGCCAGCAGCGGGGGCGCTATTCATTACAAGGGTGGTGGATTGATCCGTAACTTACGTACCGGTAGCGGCGGAAGTGTAAAATCTCAAAGTAAATAAGCATATGAAAAAATACCTGCTATTAATGGGACTGGTAATGAGTGTAGTTGCCGGTCAGGCTCAGAAATTTTTGATCAATGATGCGAATGCGGAACAACGATCTGTAGGCAACTTTACTGCTATTGATGCAAGCAGCGCCATTGATATATATATATCCCAGGGAGATGAAACTGGTGTAGCGGTTAGTTCTGTTGATAAAAAAGTGAATGACAGGATCCGGACCGAGGTGAAGGATGGCGTGCTGAAAATCTGGTTTGATGGAAAAGGATGGAACGACTGGAGAGGTGATAAGAAAATGAAAGCCTATGTGTCTGTTAAAACCCTTACTATGATAAAGGCAAATGGTGCCTGTGATATTTCCATTATGGGGGTATTAAAACAGGATGTCCTGAATATTCAACTGGGAGGTGCCAGTGATATGAAAGGAGAGCTGGAATGCCGTGAACTGACCATGAACCTGGGAGGTGCCAGTGATACCCGTCTGAAAGGCAAGATCGGAAAACTGGCAGCCAGCGTAGGTGGAGCCAGCTCAGTAAAAGGCTGGGACCTGGTAACAGATTATTGTGAGCTCGATGCCAGTGGTGCATCTTCTATCAATGTTGTTGTGAACAAAGAAATTTCAGCCAAAGCAAGCGGCGCATCAGATATCAGAATTAAAGGCGAAGGACTGATCCGGGATATGAAAAGCAGTGGAGCAAGCTCCATTTCGCGTAAGGATGGATGATTTAAAAGAATTTTTTGGAAGGGAAGAGTTATCGCTGTACATTTGCAATCCAAATCGCGAAGTAGAGCAGCGGTAGCTCGTCGGGCTCATAACCCGAAGGTCGGAGGTTCGATCCCTCCCTTCGCAACCAAAGCCAGCAAGGAGACTTGCTGGTTTTTTATTGTAGCTTTATACTCGTTTATTCTATGCGACCGGATGTTCGCGCTGGAATTTGATTACCTCCCTGATCTTCTTTAGCGTAAACTCCTGTCTTAAATGCTAAAGATGAAAGTTGGATTTGTAAATATTTTTGGTCGGCCTAATGCCGGTAAGAGCACCCTCCTTAATGCACTGCTGGGTGAAAAACTGGCTATTGTTTCACACAAAGTGCAAACCACCCGCCATCGTATCAAGGGCATTCTGACAGAACCCGGTTACCAGATTATCATTTCGGATACGCCCGGTATTATTGAACCAAAGTACAAGTTGCATGAGCGCATGATGCAGGCCGTTAAAAGCGCCCTGGAAGATGCTGATTTGGCCATTCTGCTGGTGGATGTTTCTGACAACCTGGAGGAAAGTGATGCTATTTTCACTGCCTTGCGATTGAAGGTTCCGGCGCTGCTGGTACTCAATAAAATTGATGGTATCCCGGAAGAGAAACTGACAGTTGCCAAGCAGTTTTTTGAGAACAAACCTTATGTGCGGGAGATACTGATGATTTCAGCCCTGAAGAAAACCGGCTTGCCGGCGCTGCTGGAAAAAATCCTGAGTTACCTGCCGGAAGGTGAGCCCTTCTTCGACGAGGATAACCTAACGGATCTGCCTACCCGCTTTTTTGTGGGGGAACTGATTCGCGAGCAGATCTACCAGTTATACCAGGATGAAATACCCTACCATGCGGCTGTATTGGTGCAGGAATTCAAGGAGAAATCAACCCTGGTGAAAATTATGGCTGATATTATTGTTCATCGCGATACCCAAAAGGGAATCATCCTGGGGGAACGTGGTAAAATGATTCGGGAGCTCGGCACAAGAGCTCGGGTTGAAATTGAAAAGTTCCTCGGACAAAAAGTGTTTCTGGAGCTGTTTGTAAAAGTGCGTCCGAAATGGAGGGATAATGATTTGTATTTGAGGGAATATGGATATAAGTGAAGTGAGATGTGAGAAGTGAGAAGTGAGACGTGAGAAAGACAAAACAAAAATTAAAAACAAAATAATCATAGAGTAGGAGTTGGATTTGGTGTTTATAATGTGAGCGTCCCCAATTCATACTTCCTAATTCATAATTCATAATTCCCATGTCAGGATATACTGTAGCAATAGTTGGTAGGCCGAATGTTGGCAAGAGTACTTTCTTCAATAGGCTGCTGGAGCAGCGAAAAGCAATCGTAGATGATGTGAGTGGCGTAACCCGCGATCGTCAGTATGGTATTGCAGAGTGGAATGGCAAAACCTTTAACGTCATTGATACCGGCGGTTTTGTGCCCAAGAGTGATGATGTGTTTGAACAGGAGATCAAAAAGCAGGTGCTGATCGCACTGGATGAAGCCGATGCCCTCATCTTTATGACCGATACCGCCACCGGTATCACAGACCTGGATGAAGCAATGGCAGATGTGTTACGTCGCACTACCAAACCGGTTTACCTGGTTGTCAACAAAGTGGATAATAATCAGCGAATGCTTGAGGCTACTGAATTTTACAGCCTGGGCTTCGAAAAGATATTTTTTGTATCCGCCATCAGCGGTAGTGGAACAGGTGAAATCCTGGATGCTGTGGTGGAAGCAATTCCCGAAGATCGCCTGGCGGATGATGAAACAGCGGACATTCCAAAGTTTGCTATCATCGGACAGCCCAATGTTGGTAAATCCTCCTTGTTGAATGCGCTGGTGGGGCAGGAGAGAACCATCGTGAGTGATATCGCCGGAACAACCAGAGATACCATCCATACCCACTACAATATGTTCCAGAAGGAATTTGTATTGATCGATACAGCGGGTATTCGCAGAAAACAAAAAGTACATGAAGACCTGGAATTCTATTCCGTGATTCGTGCTATTAAAGCGATGGATGAAGCCGATGTCTGTTTGCTGGTGCTGGATGCGGAGAAAGGAATTTCTGCCCAGGATCTCAGCATCTTCAGCCTGGCTGCAAGAAAAGGAAAGGGGATTGTTATCCTCGTAAACAAATGGGACCTGGTTGAAAAGCAAACCAATACGGCAAGAGATTATGAAAAGCAGTTGAAAGAAAGACTGGCGCCTTTCACAGATGTACCTGTTTTATTTATTTCCGCCAAAGACAAATTGCGCATCTTCAAGGCAATTGAAATTGCACTGGAAGTGGTAGAGAATAAAAAGAAAAAAATCCCTACTTCCCAGCTAAACGATGTAATGCTGAAAGCGATCGCAGCGTATCATCCGCCGGTTGTAAGAGGTAATCCGGTTAGTATCAAATACGTAACCCAGTTACCTACGCATGTGCCCTCTTTTGCGTTTTTCTGTAACTATCCGGATGATATAAAAACGCCGTATCGCAATTATCTCGAAAACAAGTTGCGTGAAACCTTTGATTTCAAAGGAGTGCCGGTTCGTATTTTCTTCCGTAAAAAATAAATCCTTTAGTATGAAAACGGTATTGCTTGTAATTGGATTGACTGCATGTATGGTTGCCTGTTCCAATGGTTCAGATTCTTCCGGAACAACTGTTGATAGCACTGCAATACAAGCGGCAACTGACTCTGCAGCCAGGGTAGCAAGAGATGCTGCAAAAGCGATAGATTCTACCGTGCAGGCAGCGCTTGATTCTACCGCGGTTGATAGTTCCGCGCAATAAAATTCTGCCACCGTTTTTTCACCCATTCCACTTTAACGCGCTTTTTGTACCACCAGGTAACTGTAACTTGGTCGGGACAAACAGTGTGTTATGAAAAGGTGGTGTTGGGGTATTGTCTGGCTGCTTGTGGTCCCATGCAGTTATGCCCAAAAAAAGTGGACCGGCAATGGTAATACAACCTATTGGAATAATCCTCTTAACTGGGAAGGGGAGACAGTTCCTGATTCTCTGGATCAGATCTTGCTGGATAACAGCTTTCTTGCAGGCAGTTATGAAGTGATTCTCCCCGATACAGGCGTTGTTATACAGTCGCTTGAGATTCATCCGGCTGGTACTTCCTTCATTCGGTTACTCCTGCCTGTTACCAATACGGTTACAAGTACAAGCGGGTCAATTTTGCCAAGAGGATTTACAACTTTGAGAGAAGGCTATTCCCTTATACTACATAACAATGCCGAATTTATAAACGCCTCGGGTAGCAACAGTGGTTACTCTATTCGGATCAGTGATTCCATCCGGGTAGAAAATGGCGCAAAATATATCCATCGTAGCAGAACCGGGCATGCTGACCTGATTAATCAACTGAGCAGATCTGTTGGCACAGAAAAAGGGGTGTTCCGAATGGAAAACACAGATGCTGCTTCTACTTTGTCTATCAGTGGCAGAGTCTTCGGTAGCCTGGAATTGTCTTCAGATGCGAGTCCGGCTGGTATTTGTACCTATTCCTCTTCCGGTACCAATTCCTCACTGATCAGAGGTGATCTGGTATTGGACAGCGGAACTGTTTTCAGTCTGCATTTCAGTGATACCATTCAGGTGAATGGTACACTTCATCTCAAAGATGCCACCTTAAATATGTCAACAGGTAACAGGAGTTCCTGCCTGAAGCTAATGGGGAACCTGGAACAGCTTAACTCCCGTATCCTCGAAACAAATCTATCCGGGTCTACCGGTTGCCTCTTATTTGGAGGTAATTCTGTACAAACAATTTATTCATCCGGGCAACTGCTGGATAGTATATTGTTGATGATTGACAATACTGCTGGTTTGCAATTGTTGTCAGATCTTATCCTGCCTTATGGTTTAACTCTTAAAAAGGGACCCATTCGTACGATGGCGCATCAGTTGGTATTAAGTGAAAAAGCCGGATTTACCCATGCCGTTGGAACTGTTGGTACGGGAATCGCAGGCACTATTCAAAAGCGATTTAATGCAAATGATACTATCAGCTTCCCTCTCATTGATAAAGATGTTGTTAGCTTGGTTCAGGTTGCCAACTTTTCCGGCACTATGCATCTTTCTTATCATCGTGAAGATGCCAACATGGAAGGACAACAACTATCGGCCGGTATCAGCACAATTTCTTCTCTTGAGTTTTGGAATATTATCAGTGTGCCCGATCTCAATTCTCCCGATCCTGTTTTTGAGTTTAGTTATTCCGGAACACATAGTGGAACCCTCCAGGATACGGCAGCACTTAGTATCGCTGCTTTTACTAATAATCAATGGAGCTCTGTCAGGGATGGACTAACACCTGGTTCAAATTATGAACAGGGCAGGATCCGAACTATTGCACTGGACCGAAACCTGTTGAGTGCTTCCAGGTTTGCATTGGCCAATAAAACAGGTGGTATAAATATTTTACCTGTGCTGGTGGAGTCCTTCTGGATCAGCAGAAATGCAGGTTATTGGAGCGTTAACTGGGAACTGGCTGGTGGAATTGAACCAGCAGCCATGGAAGTAGAATTGGCTGAAAAAGGTGAACCGTTTAAAGCTATTGCGACGCTTCAGCCTATACCCGGACAAAAAGTCTATTACCATACTTTACCAATCCGCCAAACCAGCGCCATGTGCAGAGTGAAATTGATTGAGGGCAATGGCACTCAACAGTATTCGAAGGTTCTAAGATTTCCAGGCAACATAGTTCCGTTGCAGAACCAGCTTCGTTTGATTGCAACAGCTTCGTCTATTCAAATTGAGAGCAGGGAAGCGGGGCGTTATTTACTGGAGGTCTACACTGCAGCCGGACAACTATTGCTGCGCCATCCAATTGATCAACCAGCGGGAATAGCCAATCATTGGATTCCTTTGCCACGCAAATCAAACCAATGGCTCCTGATTCGCCTTACGGATCAAAAAGGAAATAGTACTATTCTGAAACAAATTTGGTAAGCGGAATTATAACAAACCTTCCACTTTCTTTTTAAACTGACGGAATCCTTTCTGCTCATCCGAGATAAAACTGTTTTCTTTCAGTTTGCCCACTACGGTTTCCATTTCCTCGTCATTTGCATATACCATCTTTCGGAATTCGTTCTGGTAATCCTTGGCCCTGCTTTCGAAAATCTTTTCGGTCATGAGTTGACGGGTACTGATGGCATTTTCAAGTAGCTGACGAACCTGGGCTGAACTTGTTGATAAATCTACCCCATGTCGTTGCTTGTATATGGCCAGCGCATGTTTTAGTTTTTGCTCAGCATATTGATCCGTTTCCTGCTGGTAGCGGGCATGCAGTTCTTCCCAGCTTTTTAATTTGCCCGACCGGATAGCAGATAACCATTGTTCTTCTGTTGCAGCTTCTACTAACTGACCTCCGATATTGGTCCACCTGGAAACCTTTCCTGCTTTGGGCAATTTTGCTACCATGCGGTTCAGTGTACTCAATGGATTTCTCTCAAAGGCAAGCAGGATCTCTTTGGCTGCATAATAATCAAGCAAGCGGCTGAACCATTGATAGGCCATCGCCGCTTTTTTTATCACTACAGGACGTTGACTGTTTTCAGCCAGTTCTAATTCTATGGTAAGATCCTGTATTGCCATTTCCCCTTCCTCCAATAACCTCTTTCCTTTTGTATGGCACTGCCTTGCTGTTGCTTCTTTTCCCTGCTGCTTAAACCAAGCTTTTCCGGTTGCAAGTGTTAAAATATCCAACGACTCCAGCATTTCATTTGCTGTATCCGGTGCCAGAAAATCGTATTCGATGTGCTGGAGTTTTTCAATGCGCTGATCCCTCGCCACGTATTTCCAGGAGTTCCTTGCCAGCGCATACATATTGTATTCAAACCAGTAAGCCGGCATCACAATCAGCTGGTCCTGTGTTACATCGTTGCTGATGAGTGAAAAGGGTAGCCGGATATCCAATTCAGCAGGATAATCCCCTTTGGCTAATATGGAAAAAGAAGCAAATCGTGAATTGTGTTTGAGGCTAACACACAAACCTGGCCAGAATCCTCTGCCAGCAATGAGTTCGCCATCAGCTGCTCTTGAGTTATGATTGGATCCTATTGTTGCGCCCGCCGCCATATTGGATTGCCCCATTACCAGTGCAGCACATAAAAAGGAATTGTTGTGGTGCTGTTCATGAGCCGGAAAGATCAGGGAATTCAATACTTCACAACAGGAGATCGTTGCATTGTTTCCGAGATAGGAGTTAATAAGTCGCGCACCATATTTCAATTGCGAATGACTTGCCATAATAAAGCGCACCGCCTTCACTCCATAAAAGATCCTGCAGCCTTCTCCAATAATGCCATTCACGAGTTCACACCCTTCACCAACCTGGCTGCGGGCATCGGGTTTGGAATGTATAGTTACATTTTTGATTTTATTCGCGCCTTTGATATAGGCATCACTTCCAATGTATACGTCTTTCAGTATCCTGGAATTCTTAATCACAGTTCTGTCACCAATCTGACCATACTGACCTCTTTCTTTGCTGAAACGATTGTTGGTCATCTCTACAAAGCGCTGTTGCAACTGGTCATCCTGCCTGTTCCGACTCCATAAATAAGCATCTCCTGGTAACATGCCATCAAAGGGGAGGATTCTGCGACCACCGTTTTCATTGCAGACTTCCAGCCAGATCCTCACTTTCTCTTCTTCGCCCTCTTTCAAAATCCCATTTCCGAATTTAGAGTGACTCGAAGTAGCCAGCTCGTTGATATTTACCAGCATCACTTCATTTCCAATGATGAAATGAGAGAGATAGTTTACATTATCCACTACCACATTATCTCCAAAGTCAGAACTGATGATGGTGCTGTTATACAAGCCCACTGCCATCTTGAGGTTATTAAACTCCAGGCAATAAGGCTCAAGTTTACCAATCCTAACCAGTCCGTAAAACTTACAGTTCTTCACCAGCTCCGGATTGAAGGCATCAGATACCAGTAACTTATTCCAGTCGTCACTTTGATTGCGGTTGCGCACCAATACCTCGATCTCATAAGCTGTCAGCTGCCGGTATTTGATGCCACTGTTGTTCTGGCGATTTCTATGGAAATACTCATCCTTCCCTTCCTTGAGATATTGATTTTCTACAAATCCATATCCCAGGGATTGAAGGGGATTTTTTTTGATCAAATTCATAAGAGACAGTTATTCTACTGTTACGCTTTTGGCGAGATTCCGGGGCTTGTCAACATCCAGTCCTTTTGCTACACCGATATAATAGGCGAGGAGCTGCATGGGAATTACATTGATAATAGGCGCGATCAGCTCATCTGCATATGGCACCACGATCAGGTCATCTGCCAGTTGATTGGCTGCATCATCACCCTCACTTACTACAGCAATCACCTTTCCTTTACGTGCTTTGATCTCCTGCATATTGCTCAGCACTTTCTCATGGAAACTGTCTTTTGTTGCCACAAAGAATACCGGCAGTTTGTCATCTACCAATGCAATGGGACCATGTTTCATTTCTGCAGCCGGATAACCCTCCGCATGGATATAAGAGATCTCTTTCAGTTTCAACGCACCTTCCAACGCTACCGGGAAATTATAACCGCGACCCAGATAGAGTGCATCTGAAGCATCTTTGTATTTAAGCGCGATTTCATGAATGGCATCTTTCTGCAATAAAGCGGTAGCCACTTTTTCAGGTACATCATTCAATTCATTCAGCAAATGCATGTAGCGTTTTTCACTGATGCAACCCTTCATGTAACCTAACTTCAATGCCATCATGGTTAATACCGCCAACTGCGCTGTAAAGGCTTTGGTGCTGGCTACTCCAATCTCCGGACCAGCATGCGTATAGGCCCCGCCGTGAGAGGTACGGGCGATGGATGATCCTACCACATTCACTACTCCCAATATGATGGCTCCTTTTTCTTTCGCACTCTCAATGGCTACCAGGGTATCTGCGGTTTCACCACTCTGTGAAATCGCAATGATCACATCTCCTTTATTAATTACAGGATTACGATACCTGAATTCAGAAGCATATTCCACTTCAACCGGTATCCGGGTCAGCTCTTCAAATATGTATTCTGCTACCAGTCCCGCATGCCAGCTGGTTCCACAGGCTATCATGATGATGCGGTTGGCGGTCATCAGTTGCTCTGCATATTGCTGTATACCACTCATCGTGATGGTTCCGGCACTGGCATCCAGTCGGCCACGCAAACAGTCAAATATGGTATGCGGTTGTTCAAAAATTTCCTTCAGCATGAAGTGATCATAGCCACCTTTTTCGATGGCTGCCAGTTCCATATCCAGTTTGGTAATGAAGGGGGTTATCTTTTCATTACCCAGGTTTTTCAGGATCAGTTCATCCGGACGAATAATCGCCACTTCATAGTCATTTACATACACCACTTCTTTGGTGTATTCAATAATAGGAGAGGCATCCGATGCCAGGAAATGTTCTCCTTTGCCGATTCCGATTACCAGTGGTGATCCTTTTCTTGCTGCAATCAGGGTATCCGGATTGTCTTCATCCAGTAATACAATCACATAAGCGCCCACCACCCGTTTCAATGCAATTCGTACTGCTTCTTCGAGTGTTCCTTCATTGTTCACATAGATGTCTTCAATGAATTTCAGCAGCACTTCCGTATCCGTATCACTCTGAAAGCTGTATCCTTTTTTGATAAGTTCTCCTTTGATCTGGGCATAATTTTCAATGATCCCGTTGTGGATCATGGATAACTTGCCATTTTTGGAGGTATGAGGGTGAGCATTCCGATCGCAGGGTTCACCATGTGTTGCCCATCGGGTATGACCAATTCCGATATTCGAATGCAGGTCTTTTCCAATCAGCGTCTCTTCCAGGTCAGCAACCTTTCCCTGCTTTTTATACACTTTCATTCCATTGTTCAAAAGAGCCACCCCCGCACTGTCGTACCCCCTGTATTCCAATCTTTTCAGCCCTTTTAAAATAATAGGATAAGCTTCTCTGTGTCCGATGTAAGCGACAATTCCACACATAATTTATTATCTTTTTTTGTTATAAGGTGCCGGCAATAAAACGCAAACATAGTTAAATTATTTTTTAAGCAATCGTTTGCGTAAGCCGGTAGACTCAGAGCATGAGGCCCCGCAAAAAGAGATAAGCAACGCTGAAATAGATGATTAACCCGGTTACATCAACCAATGTTGCAACAAAGGGTGCGGAGGAAACAGCCGGATCTGCACCAGCTCTTTTTAAGAAGATGGGTAACATGGATCCGCTGATCGTACCCCATAATACCACGCCCATCAGGGATATTCCAACAGCAGCTCCCAACTGAATATAATAGATGCCATATACTTCCGGGAAAAACTGCGACCACACAATTACTCTTGCAAAACCAATGATGCCCAGCACCGTTCCCAACAATAATCCTGATATGATTTCACGCTTGAGTACCCTCCACCAATCCGAAATGGTAATTTCTCCCACCGCCATCGCCTGGATAATCAGGGTGGAGGCCTGTGATCCACTGTTCCCTCCACTTGAAATGATCAATGGAACAAATAAGGCCAGCACTACCGCTTTCGCGATTTCATCTTCAAAATACCCCATCGCCGAGGCTGTCAGCATTTCTCCGATAAAGAGTACCACCATCCACACGATGCGTTTCTGGAATAATTTGAAGATGGGCATTTCAAGATAAGGCTCATCCAATGCCTCCGTACCACCAATCCGTTGCATGTCTTCACTGAATTCCTCATTGGCTACCCACAACACATCATCAATGGTTACAATACCCAGCAATATGTTCTGATCATCCAGCACAGGCAAGGCCACCCGGTTATTCATCTTGAATGTCTGGTTGGCTACTTCCTGGTCGTCATTTACATTTAGTGCGATGTATCTATAATCAATTATGTCACTTACCACTTTATCCGGACTCGTCATGATCACATCCCGGATTCTCATGTCATCCACAAATTCTCCCTTATCATTCACCACATAGATCACATCAATTGTTTCCGATTCACGTCCCACTTCCCGGATATGATCCAACACTTCGGTCATGGTCCAGTCTGCATTCACCGCGATATAATCAGGAGTCATCAATCGCCCTACGCTACCTTCAGGATACCCAAGCAATGAGAGTGTGATTTTTCTTTCTTCCGGATCCAGTGTTTTAATCAGTTCTTTTACCACTTCACTGGGTAACTCTTCGAGGAAGGAGGTCCGGTCATCCGCAGGTAGTTCATTCAGTAGTTCGGCCGACTTTAATGGCGGCAGCTCCTGTATGATTTGTTTCTGTACGGAAGTGTCCAGGATCTTGAATACACTGGCGGCCCGGTGCGTGCTCATATTGCCGATGATCTGGCTGGCAAATTCATCAAACTCATCCACCAGTTCAGCCACATCGCTGATGTTCTGATTGTTCAGAAACTCGCGTATGCGCAGTTTGTCTTCCAGGTGAATGATGGAAGCAAATTGTTCACTGATAGACGCAGGGGTTTCCAGATCTTCGGTCATGCGGTAAAAATACATTTTTATATTGCAGGATGATTTTACCCTGCCTGATAATTGCCCCAACCCCCTCCATGGGCAGAGGTGTGTTCACCCTCGAGCCACTGGAGGCCGATACCCTGGTAGAGATCAGTCCGGTTATTGTGCTTTCTGAAACGGACCGCCAGTTACTGGACAAGACCCTGCTGCACTACTATATTTTTGAATGGGGAGAAGATAACAAAGCCTGTTGCGTGGCACTCGGATATGTCTCTTTGTACAACCACAGTTTTCAGAGTAATTGCGAATATGAAATGGATATGGAATCCCAAATGATCCGTATCAAAACAGTACGCGCGATCAATGCCGGAGAGGAATTGTTTATCAATTACAATGGCGACTGGAATGATCCCAAACCTTTGTGGTTTGACGCCCTCTGATTATTGCATCGGCAATTTGGTGATGACAAGATTCACCTGCCCTTTCACCTGCGCTTGCACCTTAACATTGTCTTTGTTGATAACAAGGCCGGTTAACCGAAGTTCCTGCGTATTGCCTGTCATCTGGATTCCATCCATAATAGCCCGATTGAGCTGGGTATCAATCTTCATTTTATTTTTCAGGTAGAGCTCACGCACGTTGATCTTTGCCTGCTGACGTAAACTCTCCAGGATCTGCCGGTTGAAGAATGTTTTCCCGACTGCCAGTACCAGGCTGGAGGAGTTCAAATCATATTCCAGGTCCGGCACCTGTAATTGCTGTGTTAGTATGTCAAGCTCCGGTGTTCCGGTGAGAAACAGCGTGCCTCTTTTGGTGCCGGTAAAATCAACCTTAAACCGAACTTTGTAATTGTCGAGCCCGGATACCTCCACTCCAGAGATACGTATCTTTTCTCCTTTTACATCAAACTCTCTGCCCTTTAAGGTTCTGGTCAATAAGGTGTCAATCGTACGGTAATCATAGATCGCATTGGTAGTTAGATTAAACCCATCTCCATTTACGGTGCCGCTTAAAGGAGGCAGGTGCTGCGTCACTGCCGTATTGA
Organism: Flavihumibacter fluminis; assembly: GCF_021491375.1. Lineage (GTDB taxonomy): Bacteria > Bacteroidota > Bacteroidia > Chitinophagales > Chitinophagaceae > Flavihumibacter > Flavihumibacter fluminis. Next base: position 1,129,576 of record NZ_JAKEVY010000001.1, on the reverse strand, counting down.
TGCTGTCGGAACTGATCTCCGGAAAACAGGATAATCCGGCAATGAATTTCAACGTATCTCCAGTTAAATTGATAGCACCCAGTTTGATAGAGTTGGCATTTAATTTCATGTACCCATACGTGCTGAGCGGGATTTTCTTTCCTGCTTTTTCCGCAACCGGATTTAATACTTCATCAAACCGAAGGTTGCGCATATTCTGATCTACTGTGGTGCCATAAAAATTAACCGCTGCTGCGATGCTGTCCATTACCTGCTGGGTAACATCATTATTGAAAATGGTTACAACACATTTGTCAATGGCCTGCACTTTCTCTACCCGGGTGCTGGTTTGCAACCGATAATCAGGAGTAAACTTTAAATCGGATACCAACTGAATATTCACTCTTCGCATCGGTTCATCACCAAAGCCACAACTTCCATTGATCCAGGGAGAAACCGATTGCCCCAACACACATACGGTTTTGCTTCCGGCGATCTGGTACCGCCCATTCATGGTCATGGTTACCCGGTTGTTCACACAACTAAACTGAAAGCCGGATCGAAGAAAGCGATACTTGTACCGGAAATCGCAACCACTCTGCAGATAAGCCGGCCATCCATCCGAGGTGATGGTAGTAGGCGCTAATTGTTCTGCCTGCTGTAAAAAAGGTTTGACTACAATTTTGACTGGTATATGTATGACAGATTCTGTGAGCGGAGGTAATGTTTTCACAACAGGGGGCACTTCAGGTGCTACTGTTTTCTTACTGCTTCCACAAGAGATAAACAATGCAAACAAGGGAAGGATTCCAAGAAGAAGGATTCGGTTATTCATAGTCGTGATCAAAGGATTTCGTTTACATGGATACGGATATTCTCAGCTATTTTTTCGGTTGGTACATCATTGGCATCGCCACCAAATGGGTCTTCAATTTCTTCCGCGATCAGCTCCAGACTGGCGAGCACATAAAAGATAAATGCCACAACCGGAACCACCAGGTAGCCCATATTGAATACAAACCCAATGGGCAGTGTGATCACATAAATGAAGATGAATTTTTTAATAAACACACTGTAGGAATAGGGGATCGGTGTATTCTTGATTCGTTCACAGGCGCCACAGATATCGGTAAAGGATTGCAGTTCTGTATTAATGGTGATAAGCTGATCTCCCGTGATTACATTTTTCCGGTAGAGCTCCTGCACTCTTCGCATCATCAATGCTGCTACCTGGTTAGGTAGGTGCCTGGATTGATCTACTGCCAATTCCGGATGATCAATTTCATCCAGTGCCAGCCTTGTTTTCTCGGAGCGAAGATGATCTCTGAGCATGCTGGCATAAAGCGCAATGGACTTACGGAAAAAATTTCGGGTTACATGATCATCCACAGCTAACATACTATCCAGCTTCAATGCAAGGTTGCGGGAATTGTTGGTCAATGCTCCCCAGAGTTTTCTTCCTTCCCACCAACGATCATAAGCTGTATTGGTGCGAAATACCAGCAACATGGATATCGCAAAACCCAGCAGACTATGCATGAGAGATATCTGCTTCAGGTGACTATTTTGTGATAATTTCAATACTTCCACTTCTACATAGGCAACACCCCATGAGTACAATGATATCAATGCGATTAATGGTAACAATTGCCGGATTGTATCTGCCTTGTGAAACTTAAACAGGACAGAGAGCCAGTCTTTGGTGTTATAAGATATCATTGGTTAATTGGGTTGGGTAGTAAAGCGATAGCCGCGTAAAAAATCCTGGATGCCCATTCTTTTTTTGCCCTGCAATTGCACTTCTTCCAAATGAATGTATCCATCCGGTGTAGCAAATTTCAGGTAAGTAGCGTGGTCGGTTTCAAATTGTCCGGGTGCGATTGCCGGTTGGGTTTTTTCTTTTTTGGTTTTAAATACTTTCAGAGTCTTTCCTTCCAATGAAGTAAAGGCAGCAGGGTAGGGTGATAATCCCCTTACCAGGTTGTGAATCGCATCTACATGCTGAAACCAGTTGATATGGCAGGTTTCTGTAAAGATCTTGGGTGCGTGTTTGGGAGGGTGGGTGCTATCCACCAGTTTGGTCTGTGGTATCTCATTGATGCTTCCATTAGCAAGTCCTTCAATGGTTTTCACCAGCAATTTGGCTCCCAGTTCTTTCATCCGGTCATGTACAGAGCCGGCATCTTCCTCTTCACCTATGGGCATGTGTTCCTGCAATAAAATATTGCCGGTATCAATTTCATGCTGCAGTTTAAAGGTGGTTACACCGGTTTCTTTTTCTCCATTGATCACAGCCCAGTTGATGGGTGCAGCTCCCCGGTAGTTCGGAAGTAAAGACCCATGTACATTAATTGTTCCCATAGGTGGCCGGTTCCATACCATTTCAGGCAACATCCGGAAAGCAACTACCACCTGCAGATCTGCTTTCAAGTGATCAAGTGCTTCCAGGAAATGTGGGTCGCGCAATTTTTCAGGTTGTAAAACAGGGATATCATGAGTCAGCGCAAATGCTTTCACGGCGCTGTGCTGCAATTGCAATCCTCTGCCAGCCGGACGATCGGGTGCTGTTACAACTCCAACGATGTTACATCCCGCACGCACCAGTGCATCCAGGGAAGCAACTGCAAATTCCGGCGTGCCCATAAAAACAATTCGCAGAGAGCGATAATCCATACTATGAATTTAGTAAGAAGGGTTAGGGATAAATCAGGTAACGGGCGCGAATCTTTTTAAAGTTTTCCAATCCCGGTTGCCAGGATGCCCTGATCTCTTCCATGGTTTTCCCTTCTTTTATTTGTTGCATCAACTGACTGTTGCCCGCCAGTTTATTGAAGAAATAAGCGGTTGGTTCAGCATTTGGTTTGCCCAGGAAAAAGCTGGCTTTATCAGGAAACAGGCGATAAGCTTCCAGCAGGTAATCCAGTTGCATCTGGTTGCCAACTTTTGAAAGCACCACAGCTGGTTCCGCAGCAAGGTTCCAGCCATAACATAACTGATCTTTCAGTTTGGGATTTTTAGCACCTTCTTTGGAACGCGGCGTGAAGGAATACAAATTCTTTGGAAGAGATGGATGACCAAATACCTGGAAAGGGTAATCGGTTCCCCGGCCTTCACTTAATACTGTTCCTTCAAAAAAACAGGTTGATGCATACCAGTATATGGATGACATATCCGGCAGGTTGGGAGAGGGCTTTACCGGCAATTGATACTTGCTCTCGTGTGTATAATTTTTACAGGGGATCACCGTGAGCTGGAAGCCTTCTGTAGACAGGTTGGTGTTCAGCCATTTTTCACCCAGCAGCATTTTGGCATACTCTCCAATGGTCATACCATACACCACAGGTACGGGCTGCATGCCCACAAAAGAGCGATAGGGTTTTTCAAGAATGGGGCCATCAATATAAAAACCATTCGGGTTGGGGCGGTCCAGCACCAGGAGTGGTTTTTTAGCTGCAATCGCTGCCTCCATAAATTCTTCCAATGAAGAAATGTAGGTATAAAATCGAACGCCAACATCCTGAATATCAAATATCAGGATGTCCACTGCGTCCAGGTCTTCTTTCTTGGGAATCCGGTTTTTGCCATAGAGTGAAATCACCGGGATGCCAGTTTTAGGATCAACTGTATTGCCCACTTTTTCTCCTGCATCAGCAGTTCCGCGGAATCCATGTTCAGGTGAAAAGAGGCGGGTGATGCGAACGCCTTTTTGTTTCAATACATCCACCAGGTGGAGGGTGTCATATACAACGGTGGTCTGGTTGGCAAAAATTCCAACCCGCAGCCCGGCTAGTTTGGGCAGGTATTGGTCGAATTGTTCAGCGCCCGGTTCAATCCTTTGTGCAAAAAGATCAGCGCCGGCAAACAGGCAGCAAAGCAGTACAAAAAAAATCCTTTTCATGGCTCAAATATAACGGTTTGGTAGCAGGCGCTCTGCCGCTTTTCCCTTACCTTGTGCCCTGATTTGATCAATTTAAATTTTTTTTATGCAACAAGTACAGTCTGGCGATACCGTAAAGGTTCATTACCATGGTCGCCTTACCGATGGAACCACTTTCGATAGTTCAGAAGGTCGGGATCCATTGGAGTTTCAGGTTGGGAGCCAAATGGTAATCGCTGGTTTCGACAACGGTGTGATGGGGATGGTTGTGGGAGATAAGAAAACCGTGCATATTCCTGTTGACGATGCGTATGGTCCCAAGAATCCGGATATGATTATCGAATTTCCAAAAGAGCAGGTGCCTGCTGATATGCCACTCGAAGTGGGTATGCGTCTGAATCTGAATAACAGCCAGGGCCAGGTGGTTCCTGTTGTTATCACCGAGATCCAGGAAACTGCTATCCTGCTGGATGCCAATCATCCGCTGGCTGGTGAAGATTTGGTTTTCGACATCGAACTGGTTGAGATTGTTGGTGCACCTTCCCGCATCATCATGCCCTAATCCGGTTTGATTCAAGTAATTAAAAAGTGGTTGTCCTTAGGGCAACCATTTTTTGTTATGCTGCTTTCCGTAAACCCAAAATAACACAGCCGTTACCGTTAGGCATAACAGGGTATTGAGTAAAGATGCTTCAAATCCGAATTTTCCTCCTGTCCATAGTTCAGCGCCCTGCTGGTTTTGACTTAACACCGATGGCAGACGCAAGCCACTTACCCCATATCCTAATACGGGGCCCTGTAAAAAATTCCAGGTAAAATGCAGCCCGATTCCAAACCAGAGGTTGCGTGTATAGAGATAATTCACGCCTAATAACAAACCTGCAAGGAATACATTAAAGGTGCCCAGTAAGGATCCATTTGGATTGGTGCCATGAAAAAATGCAAAGATCACCGCCGTGATTACCCAGGCTTTCACAGGATGTATACTTTCCATCAGGTTGTGCTGGATATATCCCCGAAAGGCCAGTTCTTCATATAGAGACACTACGATCATCAATAGCAGCGAATAAAAAAAAGCGCTGCTGTTCATTTCAGCTCCAGCCCATTCAATGGCACCAAATAAGAGTAGTCCGCAGGTACCTGTTCCTAATATTGCTATCGCGATTAAATTCCCTACTGCAAAATCAGTTTCATATCCTTTCCACTTCCAGCCCATGGAGCCAATGCTTTCCCGGTCTACGAGTTTTCGCATACCAAATGCAAGCAGGGTGGATAGTACCCCAAGGAAAATGGTAGTGGTATAGATATCCAGTCCCAGCAGGGTGCCGATCCATCCAGCACCTATTAATACACTTAAAAAAAGTAAGGTGAAAATGATTGCTCGCCAATGCTTTGCCATCAATACTGTAATTTGGGGCGAAAATTAACCAATCATGCCGGAAATGGATCGACCAGCTGTAAAAGATCGTTTGCTTCGCTATGTTCAGATTGATACACAAAGCGATCCGCTTAGTCCAACCCAGCCCAGCACGGAAAAGCAGAAAGACCTGTCGCGTTTGCTGGTGAAGGAACTACTGGACATGGGCATCGGAGACGCTCACCTGGATGAATACGGTTACGTATATGCGACGATCCCGGCTACCAGTACCCGAAAAGTTCCGGTGATCTGTTTTTGCTCGCATGTGGATACAGCTCCCGATTGCAGTGGTACAGGCGTACAGCCAATTGTGCATACAGCGTATACTGGTGCACCCATCGTATTGCCCCAGGATCCTTCCCAGGTAATTACTATTGAAGAGCATCCCTACCTGAAAGAAAAAATCGGGGACGATATCATTACTGCCTCAGGTACTACCTTGTTAGGCGCAGATGATAAAGCTGGTGTAGCCATCATCATGGAGCTGGCAGCCTACTTAGTAGCCAACCCGCAGCTGCTTCACGGCGAAATTAAAATCCTCTTTACCCCGGATGAAGAAATCGGCAGGGGAGTAGATAAAGTGAATTTGAAAAAACTGGGTGCCGATATCGCCTATACCCTGGATGCCGGTGAACTCGGCAGCCTGGAAGATGAGAACTTCTCCGCAGATGGCATGACAGTTTACTTCCACGGTATCGCAGCTCATCCCGGTTCCGCGAAAGGTAAACTAATCAATGCCATCAAACTGGCAGGAGAATTTGTTGCGTCGCTGCCCAAAGAAAAACTGGCCCCTGAACTGACTGAAGGCAGAGAAGGTTTTGTGCATCCGGTACGCATCACCGGCTCCGCAGAATTAGCCCAGGTGGATTTTATCATCCGCGACTTTGACACGCAGAAACTGGGTGAACATGAATTTTTGCTGCAACACCTGGCAGATGAAATCGTATTGAAATACCCCGGTTCCCGAACTACGTATGAAGTGAAGGAACAATACCGCAACATGAAAGAAGTACTGCAGCATCATCCGCAGGTGACAGCCCTTGCAGAACAAGCTATGCTCAACTGTGGCGTTCAGCCCCGGAAATTTCCAATAAGAGGTGGAACAGATGGTGCGCGACTTTCCTTTATGGGACTTCCCTGTCCGAATCTGTTCACGGGAGAAATGTCGCTTCATAGCAAACAGGAATATGTAAGTGTGCAGGATATGGAAAAATCATTAGCAGTATTGGTAGAATTGGTGCAGCTTTGGGAAAAGAACGCTGCAGAATAGTTATATTAAACTCAAAATTCGAATATGTTAGATTTTCTTACTTCCAGTTGGTGGATTCTTATAGTAATCCTGGTGGTATTCGCCGGATTGAAAACCATTAACCAGGGTACGATTGGGGTGGTTACGATGTTTGGTAAGTACCGGCGTATCCTCTTACCCGGACTTAATTTCATCATTCCCTTTATTGAACAGATTTCCAAAAGGGTGTCTGTGCAGAACCGTTCGGTGGAACTGGAGTTCCAGGCGGTTACGGCAGACCAGGCAAATGTTTATTTTAAAAACATGTTGCTCTATGCCGTGCAGAATGAACAGGAAGATACCATCAAAAAAGTGGCTTTTAAATTCATCAGCGATCGCGATCTGATGCAGGCTTTAAGTCGCACGATTGAAGGGACCATCCGTTCCTTTGTGGCAACCAAACGCCAGGCAGAAATTCTTGCCCTGCGAAAAGAAATCGTGGAATATGTTAAAGATCAGATCGACCAACTACTGGAAGAATGGGGCTATCACCTGCTCGATCTCCAGATCAATGATATCACGTTTGACCAGGTAATTATGGATTCCATGAGCCGCGTGGTGGCATCGCATAACCTCAAAGCAGCTGCTGAAAACGAGGGACAGGCTTTGCTGATCACCAAAACCAAGGGTGCGGAAGCAGAAGGTAATGCCATCAAAATTGCCGCAGAAGCGGAAAGAGAAGCAGCCCGCCTGAGAGGCCAGGGTGTGGCACTCTTCAGAGAAGAAGTGGCCAAGGGTATGAGCGAGGCAGCAGATCGCATGCGCCAGGCCAACCTTGATACCAATGTGATTCTCTTCAGTATGTGGACCGAAGCCGTGAAAAACTTTGCTGAATATGGTAAAGGGAATGTTATTTTCCTGGACGGAAGTGCCGAAGGAATGGAGAAAACCATGAAGCAAATACAGGCCATGATGGTAAAGCAGGTAGGCGCCTGATCCGGTTGTGGTAGAATCTTTAGAATTCCTTAGCAAATAATAGCCTTATTTTCACACCCGACAAAAGAATAAACCAACCAGATGAATTTGTTTCTTCTTCAGATTGCAGATACGGCCCAACAGATCGCCAATGCTGCCCAGGCTGCTACCAATGAAAACAAAGATCTCAGTATGATCAATCTGCTCTTCCAGGGCGGCCCGCTGATGATTCCCCTGTTTTTATTGCTGGTAGTTGCTGTGTATTTCTTTTTCGAGCGTTACCTGGCCATCAATAAAGCAAGTAAGATCGATGAGAACTTCATGAGCATTATTAAGGATCATATCCTGAGTGGTAATGTGGCTGCAGCCCGATCACTGGCCAAGAATACCAATAACCCCGTTGCAAGAATCATTGACAAGGGGATTCAGCGTATTGGTAAACCCATTGATGCGATTGAAAAAAGCATGGAAAATGTAGGGCGATTGGAAATGTATAAACTGGAAAAAAATCTTTCAGTGTTATCGCTGGTTTCGGGCATTGCTCCCATGTTTGGATTCCTTGGTACCATCGTAGGGATGGTGCAGTTGTTCTACGGAATTTCTTCTACCGGTGAATATACCCTCAGTACCATTGCTAGTGGTATTTATGTGAAAATGATCACCTCCGCAACCGGATTGATCATTGGTTTGCTGGCTTATGTGGGACATAGTTTTTTAAATGCCCAGGTAGATAAAACCGTGAACCGCATGGAAGTTGCCAGCTCCGATTTTATTGATACCCTTCAGGAACCTACCAGATAAGCGAACATGAATTTAAAACGTCGATTAAGAGGACATGCCGAAGTTCATACCGGAGCACTGAATGACATTCTGTTCATTCTGTTGCTCTTCTTCCTGATTGTATCCACGCTGGCCAATCCTAACGTGATCAAACTCTCACAGCCGAAAGCTAAGAGTGATACCAAGGCCAAACAGACAGTGGTGGTATCCATTGACGCGAATAACCAGTTTTATGTAGGAACCTCCAAAGTGAGCCTGGAAGAACTGAAAGCCAAACTTCAACCCATCCTGGCAAAAGAAACCGATCAGCCTTCCGTGGTGATCAATGCCGATAAAAATGTACCGGTGGAGAATGTGGTGGCTGTTATGCGCGTGGCAAGAGAATTAGGTGCCAGATCTGTATTGGCGGTAGATAAAAACGGTGTTCAGTAATCATTAGCGGATCGCTTTGATCATGCGTTCCTTTCCCTGCATATCCCTGCGGATTTCAATGTTGTTGATACCTTCTTGCTGAAGTGTTTCCTGTACGCCAGCAGCAAGGTCTTCATGTATTTCAAGGTAGATAGCTGTTCCGGGTTGGCATCTCGATTGCGTAAAGCTTGCAATGGCTTTATAAAATACATAGGGATCTTCATCAGGCACAAACAAGGCAATGCCTGGTTCATACTTCACCACATGCGCACTCATTTCAGCTGCCCCTTTTTTAGGAATATAGGGCGGGTTGCTGACGATGCAGTCAGGCACAGGCAATCGCTCCCAGTTGCCTGCATCCAGAAAATCCATTTCATGCCAGTGTACAATGGCTTGTAAATGTGCCGCATTCAATTGTGCTACCGATAAGGCTTCACTGCTGATATCACAACTGTGCACTTCCGCAGTGGGTAGTTTTTTAGCCAAGCTCACAGGAATACAGCCACTGCCGGAACCAATGTCTAAAATTGTGGGCGCTTTTTCGGTTTTGAGATCTTTTACCACCCATTCCACCAACTCTTCTGTTTCGGGCCGGGGTATGAGCACCCGCTCATCTACATAGAAAGGCATTTCCTGGAACCAGGCTTCATTGATTACATATTGAACCGGCCGGTGCTTTTGTAATTGCGCCAGCATTTCCTCCAGTAACAATTGCTGTTGATCCGAAAGATTGGTAACCTCCAGGGTTCTTACCTCGCGTTTGGGCAGTCCGGTTAGTTTTTCTAACACCAGGTCCGCGATGTAACTGGCTTCTGTGTTGCCATAAATGGATTCCAGCTGACGGATAATATGTGTTCTGGGTGTAGGCAATATTTGTTGTTGTAGGTGTCAAAGGTACTGGAGGCTGGCGCAATTTTTTTGTATCTTATCGTATGAGTGAGAAAAAATTAAAAGGCCAGATCGCCCTGGTTACCGGGGCCAGTTCCGGCATAGGAAAAGCCATCGCGATCGCCCTCGGCGAAGCCGGTGCCGCAGTTATTGTGAATTATTATTCCGGTGCGGAAGCAGCTGAGGAAGTCGTTAGCACCATTCGTACAAATGGTTCTGATGCCATTGCCATTAAAGCAGATGTCAGTAAGGAAGAGGATGTATTCTCCATGTTTGGGGAAATAATTCAACAATATGGCACACTTGATATTTTGATCAATAATGCAGGCCTGCAGCAGGATGCTCCTTTTCACGAAATGACCTTGCAGCAATGGCAGAAAGTGATTGATGTAAACCTGACCGGACAGTTTCTCTGTGCCCGGGAAGCGATCCGGGAGTTTTTGAGAAGGGGACATCAGCCCGAAAGATCCAAAGCTTGCGGAAAGATTATCTGTATCAGTTCTGTGCATGAATTAATTCCATGGGCCGGACATGTAAACTATGCCGCCTCCAAAGGAGCCATTAAAATGCTGATGCAGAGCCTGGCGCAGGAATACGGTCCGCAGCAAATCCGGGTTAATAGTATTTGTCCGGGTGCCATTCGTACTCCAATCAACCGGGAAGCCTGGGAGACAAAAGAAGCTTATCAGTCGCTCATGAGCCTGATTCCCTACAACCGGATTGGTGAGCCGGATGATGTAGGCAAACTCGCGGTATTCCTGGCTTCCGACGATTCCGACTATATAACTGGCACCAGCATTTTCATCGACGGAGGTATGGCCGTTTATGAAAGTTTTGCTGATGGCGGATAAAAAGCCGACCTTTATACCTCATCAAATACATCGCTTATGGCTAGGTCGAGGGATTCGTTTAATAAAAAGGAGATGGAGAAAAAGCGGGCGAAAAAGAAGCAGGAGAAGGAAGAACGCAAGGAAGAAAGGAAGAATGATGCAAAAAAAGGTAAGTCCCTCGAGGATATGATGGCTTATATAGATGCCGATGGCAATATTGTGAGCACTCCGCCTGATCCTTCTACCATGGTGGAAGTAAATCTGGAAGATATCCAGATCGGTGTTCCCAAGCAGGCAGAACCTTCCCCGGAAGATTTGATTCGCTCCGGTATCATTTCCTTTATGAATGAGGCAAAAGGGTTTGGCTTTATACGTGATTTACAAAGCCAGGAAAGCATTTTCGTGCATGTAAATGAGATGCAAACCCGGCTGGTTGAGAATGATAAAGTAAATTTTGAAGTAGTAAGCGGACCAAAAGGGTATAGTGCGATCAACGTAAGAAAAATGAAATAAGCACAGATACCCGTCTATGCTGAAAAAGAGAGTCAAAAGAACACTACGCTACACCAGATACATTTATTACAGAGAAACCTTAGTAAACCGGGAAGAGAAGTTCTGGTCCTTCCTGGGTTCTTTCATCGGAATTGGACTGATTGCTTTCTGGCAAATTTTTTTACTTAAAGATTCTGACAGTTTATTTTTAATTGGATCATTCGGGGCATCCAGTGTACTGGTGTTTGGTTTGATCCAAAGTCCGTTGGCGCAACCCCGTAATTTAATTGGAGGCCATCTCGTTTCTGCATTCGTGGGCGTTAGTGTGCAGTCGCTGCTTCCTGAAATCATTTGGCTGACTGCACCCCTGGCAGTATCGCTTTCTATCATTGCGATGCAATTCACCAAAACTCTGCACCCTCCTGGTGGTGCTACCGCCTTATTGGCGGTAATCGGTTCGGATAAAATAAAGTTATTGGGGTATAATTACATCCTGTTTCCTGTATTAAGCGGGGCACTCGTACTTTTGCTGGTGGCGCTGATATTCAATAATATTACACCGAATCGAAAATATCCTGTGAGCAACAACTACAAAAAGAGATTAAAGCGTCTCTTTTTTATCAGGCAAAGGAGCTGATTGATTTAATCATATGAAATCTCAGGTATGAATAAGTTGAAAAAGATTTTACTGCTATTGACCCTGTTCTTTACAGTCGCAGGAACTGTACATGCGCAGGCTCCCGATAATGCGGCTATCAAACGACAGAAAGAGATGGCTAAGCAGCATAGGAAAACGCAGAAGCATGCTAAAAAGGCGAAAAAAAAACAAAAGAAGCTGAAGAAGTCGCAAAAGAAATTGGATAAACAACAAAAGCAACACCAGAAGCAATTGAAACGTCAGGATAAAGAAAAAAAACGCCAGGAGAAAGAATTGCGCCGTCAGCAGAAAGCCTTGCAAAAATCAGTAGGTGAAGCGGCTTAGCAGAATTAATAGTGGGCAATTGTAGGGAGCAACTGCTCATTTGGATAAAAGTTTTTTTAAAAGTAATTTTATTCAAAGTATAATTGCTATGAAGGGAGTATCCATTTTACGCGAAGAAGTAAAGCAATATATAGACATGGCAGATGAAAAGGTGGTAAAGATGATACATGCCATGCTGGAAGTGGAACATGAAAGCGATTGGTGGGATGATTTGGGGGACGAAACGAAAGCTTCCATTGAGCAAGGGTTAAAAGACGCAAGAGCGGGTCGTGTTATATCACATGATGTGGTAATGAAAAAATACCGCAAATGGCTATCGAAGTAACATGGTCTGAGGAAGCGAAGAAAACCTTTGATGAAATAGTCTCTTATTTGCTCAGAAAATGGTCAGAAAAGGAAGTTAAGCGTTTTATTCAGCAAACAGAATATGTAATTAGTCGTTTACAAGAATATCCAGAGTCATATAATCCATCGTTAAAGCAAAAACAAGTTCGAAGAGCGCGTCTCAATAAATATACTACACTATATTATCGGTATTACACTACTCGAAAGAAAATCATCCTTTTAAGCTTTTGGAATACCAGACAGGATCCAGGTCAATTGAAATACTAAAATACATTTTCTGTTTTTGGATCATAATGCAAATGAAACAGCACTTAGCGCACATAGCAATTGTAGTTGACGATTATGATAAAGCCATTGAGTTTTACACACAAAAATTGCATTTCATCTTATTGGAAGATGTTGTTCTTTCAGATACCAAACGCTGGGTTTTAGTAAGTCCACCGGGTGCAACCGAATGTTCAATCTTGTTAGCCAGAGCGGCAACAGATGAACAAAAAAGCAGGATTGGAAATCAAACAGGCGGACGTGTATTTCTTTTTTTGTGCACGGACAATTTCGAGAGAGATTATCAGAACCTGCTTGACAATAAGATTAAAATAGTCCGGGGACCAAGTATTGAACCCTACGGAACAGTAGCCGTTTTCGAAGATTTGTATGGAAATCTTTGGGATTTGATTGAGTATGGAAGAAGTGAGACGTCAGATGTGAGACGTGAGACGTGAGAGGGGCCGTGTGGGTGTTCTTTATCGGACCATGGGTGGTGGTGGGTCGAAGCTGGGCTGGTTCAATATCCTAGGAAGACGGAGGATGGCGAAGGATTGCGGAGGATTACGGGTTTTGATTTTTGAAAATTTCAGATATTTAAATGAAAATCAATGAATTGTGTTTTTTTAATGGGGTCATGCTTTTTGATAATTGGCTCATTTTATCCCCTAAAAGACTCATTTTTGCCAATAATTGGCTCATAAAACCCTATAATTGGCTCATGCCTCGAATGTTTTGATTTTCAACCAGTATTTACTACTTTGATCCCCTAAACTCAGACCTATGGCAATTTTTAAGTCCGGAAACCCGGCACTTTCTGAAAAACGTTTTGAAGCTTCTCTTACCGGTGCTGGTACCGAAACCATGACCGAAAGAGGCACGATGAACAAATTTATCTTCCTCTTCTTCCTGTTGATGGCTTCTGCTTTACTTACCTGGAAAGCCCATTTCGAAGGGGTTAATGTAATGCCCTGGGTAATCGGATCCGCAATTGTTGGCTTGATCCTGGTTCTGGTTACCAGTTTTCGTCCTCAATACGGACAATACACTGTACCTGCCTATGGTTTGGTAGAAGGTGTTTTTGTGGGAGGTATCTCTGCCATATACGCGGATGCATTCTCAGAAGTGGCTCCCGGGCTGGTGATGCAGGCAGTGGCACTCACTTTCGGAACTGTTATCGCCATGTATGTTTTATATCGCACCGGTGTTATTAAAGCCACCCAGCGTTTTAAATCTATCGTATTCACCGCTACAGCAGGTATTGCGGTTTTTTACCTCATCGCACTGGTACTGAGATTATTTGGCGTTGAACTGGCTTTCCTGCACGAAGGCAGTTTGCTGGGCATTGGCTTCTCACTTTTTGTGGTTGCCATCGCAGCACTTAACCTCATCCTCGATTTTGATATGATTGAAAACGGAGTAAAGATGGGTGCTCCAAAATACATGGAGTGGTTTGGCGCCTTCGGATTGATGGTGACCATCATCTGGCTCTATATTGAAATCCTCCGGTTGCTGAGTAAGCTTAGCAGTCGCGATTAATATTTTACAGCTGCAGCAGGCCTGCTTTATACAGGTTGCTGATTGGCTTATTATCCCAGAAGAGCTCGAAATCCGGTAGTCCGGCTGCTTCATACGAAGTTTTCAATTCCTGCCGGGTCATCGTTTTGGGATTATCTAATTGCAGTTGAGGGAGTATGGCTACCAACCATGCTCCCTCTTCTTTTGATAGGCGAATGGTTAGGTCAGATTGCAGGGTTTCAAATGATAACTCCATGGATTCCCATTGCTGCCCTTTTTTTGACTTCACAACTATTTCAGATGATGGCAGATTGCCAATGAAAACAACTTTAGTAGTTGGCTTGGTCGCTGAAAAATCTTCTTCCTTCAAAATTCGTTCTATATAATCCGGTGCAATACTTGTTTTCGGCACTTTAAAATCAAACCATTTATGGAGGGGGAAATCCAGGCAGGCTCCATGCATAAAATTCAGTAGGGATTTTTTCAACCCATATCCATACGCAGCATGATCTGCACCGGTTGGATCTTCGTGTTCCACATCATTATCGGCAAATAAAATTTCAGCCGGACGAAGCGCTTTTACCTTGAATTTTTCAGGTTCCAGTCCAACCGGACTATGAGCCGTCATCGTAAACTGATGCCAGAAAGCACTCTGCAATACCCCGGCAGCAAATAATTGTCGCACCATCTCCAGCGAATCAATAGTCTCCTGATCCGTTTGAGTTGGAAAGCCATACATGAGGTACGCATGTACCATGATACCCGCTTCCGTGAAATGTTTGTTCACCCGCGCTACCTGTGCAACAGTGATTCCTTTATCAATCAATGCCAGCAGACGGTCCGATGCAACTTCCAATCCACCTGATACGCCTATACAACCAGATGCTTTCAACAACAAACAGAGATCCCTTGTAAAGCTTTTCTCAAAACGGATATTGGTCCACCAGCTCACTATTAGTTTACGCCTGATGATCTCCAATGCAACCGCGCGCATCAGGGCAGGCGGCGCTGCTTCATCCACAAAATGAAATCCATTGTTGCCGGTTTGCTGAATGATGGTTTCCATCCTGTCAACGATCAGAGAAGCTGCAACAGGCTCGTATAACCGAATATAATCCAGGCTGATATCACAGAACGTGCATTTGCCCCAATAGCAACCATG
The DNA here is from genome assembly GCF_021491375.1 of Flavihumibacter fluminis. GTDB lineage: Bacteria > Bacteroidota > Bacteroidia > Chitinophagales > Chitinophagaceae > Flavihumibacter > Flavihumibacter fluminis. The sequence goes on along the minus strand of NZ_JAKEVY010000001.1, from coordinate 1,114,428 downwards.
CGCCATCGTTAGTTTGTTCCAACGCCCGTCACTCCACAAGGAATGCATCGGGTTGATGATCTCAATGGCCTGAATGTATTCATATAGTCGCAGGCCGCTGTAATCGGGGGTGCCCAGCTCTGCCTGTTTATAATCGCGGCAGGCTTTGTTTTCAATATAGGTCAGCGCGCCTTCGGCAAGCAGAAAGGTTCGTTTCAATTCAGCCGCATCAATCTGCTTTCTCACATAAGCGAGCAGTTGTTCGATGGGGGCTTCTCCATCATCCAGTGTGATGAAATCAAAAAACTCAAAGATGCGGGCATCTTTTAAGGAGCGCAATTCGGTATTGGCAAAGCCTCCACCCATCGCAATCTTGATGGCAGGATGCTGCTGTTTTATATATTGACCACAACGCAGGGCCGCAAAGAGGTTGCCTGGGAAAGGAACAGAAAAGGCAATCAGTAAAGGTTGATAACGCTGAATGTAGTCTTCCAGTAAGGCCGTCATTTTCTGATCAATAAAACCCGGTGCATTTTGTAATGCGGCATACAGTTCATCAAACCGATTGGCGGAACGCGCCAGCTTTTCTGCATACCGACTAAAACCAAAATGTTCATCCAGGTTTTCCTTAATGAAATCGGATAAATCTTCCAGGTATAGGGTGGCCAGGTGTTTGGCCTTGTCCTGTGTGCCCATTTTACCGAAAGCCCAGACCAGGTCATCCAATTGGGCGAACCTGCCTGCCTCGGGAAGAAAATTTCTTCCGGCAATGCGATGCGCCAGGGTAGGTTCATTTCCCTGTAAAAAGCGGATGACTTCATCAATGGTTTCCATGTACTGGTTGCGAAGCCGGTAAATCCTTTTGGAGTTGGGACTTTCAATGGAGGCAGGCTCCACTGTACTGAAAACTTCTTCCAATCCCTGTCTGCTGAACAAGGCCAGTGTAAGATCAATACCCAGGTCCGCCTGCTCTGATGCAATCTCTTTAGTGTTCAGGAATCCTTTCAGGTAAGCAGTGGCCGGGTAAGGCGTGTTCAACTGTGTAAAGGGAGGCGTAACAAGAAATACCGGTGTGCTCAAAGATTCCAGTTTAGCGGGCAAATTTACCGCATAGCGACCAGTATCAGAAATATCGTCCAAGTAAGGGGTGGTCGATTAGCAGAGTTTTCATCGCATCCGGGTCAATAGTGCCCTGTTTGGCATATACAATCTTGCCTCGGGGCTCTACCACCAGGGTGTAAGGAAGGGCTCCCTGCCAGTTGGGATCGATGGCTTCAATCAGGGCATATTTATCACTGGAATTGAAAATATAATTTGTGCCGGATGCCTGTTGCTTTTGCAGAAACTCCAACGCATTGGCCCTTTTTTCCGGATCATCGGCACTGATACTGATGAACTCAAATGCTCTTCCCCGGTACATCCGATGGATGGTGATGAAATCAGGAAACTCCCTAGTACAGGGACCACACCAGGTGGCCCATACATTGATGAGTCGCAGTTTTTTGGAATCGTTTTGCAAGAGCTTGCGTATACCCATTGAATCGATTGCTTCCAGGCTTACTTTTTCTGCTGCCCATTCCTTCATGGCTTTCTCCCGCCAGTCCTGCTTTTCAGCCCATTTAATGGAACAACCGAAAACCTTGGTGGTGGGAGTTGCAACCGGTTCATTTTTGAGCAAGGCATCCAACGCAGCACGGGTGTCCTGTATAGTTGGTTTGCCGGATGGCTTCTCTACATTGTCAATGCGCCCCTGGAACCGCAGTTTACGATCCTGGTCAAAGATGAAAACATGGGGCGTTGCTACCGGACCATATGCCCGGGAAACCTGTTGCAGATCACCATCGTAGAGATAAGGGAAATTGAACTTTTTTCTTTCCGCGCGGACTTTCATTTCTTCATAACTATCGTTCAAATCAGTATAATCCAATTCATTCAGGCGGATGGCTTTTGGATCGTTGGGAGAAATCGCAATAACAGCTACTCCTTTGGGTTGGTAATCGTGTGTGAGCTGGATGAGGCGATCCTCATAAGCCTGTGCAGTGGGACAATGATTACAGGTAAATACTACCACCAGCAACTTGCTTTTTTTATAGTCACTCAGGCGATGTTGTTTTCCATCCACACCCGGTAAGGAAAAATCTGGCGCGCTGGCGCCGATTGGTAATACAGGAGGTTGTTGCGGACCAAATGAAAAGACCAGGCAAAGCAGGTAAAGCAGACTTTTCATTCAATATGATTTTAACAGAAGGTATCAAAAATTTGACAATTCTACAAGGTGGATTTAAAATAACATAACTTCCAGTTCTACCAATTGATCAACGAATCTGCATGTTATGGATCGACGACAGGTTATCAGGCATTTTTTAGTAGTTGGAGCGGGACTGGCCTTCATGTCCTCCTGTGTTTACAAGGATGGAAAAGTTTCCATTCAACTGCAATCCATTCAAATCAATCCTGATCAGGAAAGCTTTTTAAAGCAGCTCGCGGATGCCATTATTCCCCCAACTGATACACCGGGTGCAGCGGAACTGGGAAGCCATCTGTTTGCACTGAAAATGGTGGACGACTGTTTCGAAAAACAGGAGCAGGATAAATTCATGGCGGGATTAAAAAAGCTGCAGGGAAAAGAACCCAATCCGGCTACCCTCATGAGTGCCGCGGAGCAGGAAAAGGACGAAGACGCGCTTGCCTTTATGAAAGCCTTTCGCCGCCTGATAATTCAAGGCTATACGCAATCGGAATATGTAATGACCAACCTATTGCCATATCAATTGGTGCCCGGTAAATATTACGGGTGTGTGCCTGTTGACAGTACTACTTCAAAATCATAAGTATGGGTTATCTGAATACAAAAGGAGTGGATCAAAATACCTTTGATGTTATTGTGATTGGATCTGGTATCAGTGGTGGTTGGGCCGCCAAGGAATTCACAGAAAAAGGATTGAATACCCTGGTGCTGGAAAGAGGCCGGGATGTGAAACATCAGAAAGATTATCCTACTACCAATAAAATGCCCTGGGAGTTTGAACATCGCGGACAGCTAACACGTCAGCTGATTGAAGAGAATCCGGTGGTGAGTAAATGTTATGCGTTCCGGGAAGATGCGCTGCATTTTTTCGTGAAGGATAAAGAACATCCCTATGTGCAGGATAAACCATTCGACTGGATCCGTGGATACCAGGTAGGAGGGAAGTCGCTTTTATGGGCCAGGCAAACCCAACGCTGGAGTGAATATGATTTTGAAGGTCCGGCTCGTGATGGCTTTGCGGTCGACTGGCCGATCCGGTATAAGGATATCGCACCCTGGTACAGTTATGTTGAGAAATTTGCAGGCATATCCGGAAATAAAGATGGCTTGGATATTCTCCCTGATGGAGAGTTTCTTCCGCCGATGGAAATGAATTGTGTGGAAGATTATTTCTCCAAAAAGATGGCAGCTTCCTATAACGGAAACAGGCCAGTTATTATAGGCAGAGCTGCTCATATAACTTCGCCACAACAGATTCATCTCGACCAGGGCAGGGCACAATGTCAGAATCGAAATTTGTGTCAGCGTGGTTGCCCTTTTGGAGGTTATTTCAGCAGTAACTCCTCCACCATTCCCTGGGCTATGAAAACCGGGAAGCTGACACTGAAACCCAATTCTGTAGTGCATTCCGTTATTTATGATGATGCCAAACAGAAAGCAACCGGTGTTCGGGTGATCGATGCCGTTAGCAAGCAGGCTACTGAGTATTTTGCCAAAGTGATTTTTGTAAATGCAGCGGCTCTCAATACCAATTTGATTTTATTAAACTCCACCTCCTCCCGGTTTCCGAATGGGCTGGGGAATGATAATGGATTGCTGGGTAAATATGTAGCCTTCCACAACTACCGGGCTAGGGTATCCGCTGTATACGAAGGGCACCTGGATAAAACCAGCTCCGGTGGAAGAAGACCCAACAGTGGATATATTCCAAGGTTCCGGAATGTCAAAAAGCAGGATACAGATTTCTTACGTGGTTATGCTGCCGGCTTTGGTGCCTCCCGGTACAACCAGGGTGCAGAAGGCTGGGGTGAGGACCTGAAAAAAAGCCTGTTGAATCCAACCCTGGGTCCCTGGTATGTAGGCTCTCACATGATGGGAGAAACCATCCCCAAAGAAAGCGGACAGGTAAGCCTGGATGCCAGCAACAAAGATGAATGGGGCATTCCTTTACTGCATGTCAACGTGGACTATGACGACAATGATGAAAAAATGGTGAAGGATTACCTGGAGCAACTGACGGAGATGTTTACTGTTGCTGGATTCAAGAATATTGAAACAGTGGATTCCAAGCAGGCACCCGGACTTGATATTCACGAAATGGGGGGCGTTCGCATGGGGCATGATCCTAAAACATCACTGCTGAATAAATGGAATCAATTGCATCATTGTAAAAATGTATTTGTAACAGACGGCGCCTGTATGACCTCTACGGCAACGCAGAATCCCAGTTTGACCTATATGGCGTTAACTGCCCGGGCAGCTGATTATGCATTCAAAGCACTAAAAACCGGAGATTTGTAGGAAATTGCCTGCATGCAGGGATATGAGCAGGATATCACAAGAGAACTATGGGTATGGCAGCAGGAAATGCAGTCCTCACCAGGTTTCTTTAATCGTCTCTCCAAATCCTGGCAGAACAAAGTAAACTCCTGGATACCTGAAAAAGTACACCAGGTAGTTACGACTACGATCAAACAAATGATTCGCGCGGTATTGTTTGGCGCGAAATACACCAGCGCCCCTCCATTGCAATCGGAATCTTTCTGGGCAAGAGAAATGGCAGTGAAAGAACGCATTGAATTCTATCAGAAAACTGCTTCTGTAGAAGGCGCCGTAACAGGTGCCGGCGGCTTATTACTCGGGCTGGCTGATTTTCCTATTTTATTGGGATTAAAACTGAAACTGCTTTTTGATATCGCCAGTTTGTATGGCTTTGATGTAAAAGACTACAAGGAGCGGGTGTATATACTGCACATTCTCGAGCTTGCCTTTTCCAGCCAGGAACACCGTAACCAGGTATATCAGAAAATGGTAAACTGGAAAGAAAAAGCAGCTTTGCTGCCGGATGATATTCATCAATTCGACTGGCGCCGGTTCCAGCAGGAATACCGCGATTACCTGGATCTTGCCAAATTGGCTCAACTGATCCCTATCATTGGCGCACCGGTAGGCCTGGTTGTGAATTATCGGCTGGTTCGCAAACTGGGAGTAACTGCCATGAATGCCTACCGCATGCGCATTCTGCCTTAATTTAGCATCCCCATGCACAAGGATAATCTATATATGAAACGTTGCCTGCAACTCGCAGCATTAGGTGCGGGCAAGGTGGCACCCAATCCAATGGTAGGATCTGTATTGGTGTACCAGAACCGGATCATAGGAGAAGGATATCATGAACAATACGGACAGGCACATGCGGAAGTAAATTGTCTTGCTGCTGTTAAAGAAGAAGATCGGTTACTCATCCCTGAAAGTACCCTGTATGTTTCACTGGAGCCCTGTGCGCATTTTGGGAAAACACCGCCCTGTGCAGACCTGATCATTCGAAGCGGGATCAAAAAAGTGGTAGTTGCTATCCGGGATCCATTTGATGCGGTAGATGGAAAAGGAATTGAAAAATTACAGGAGTCGGGAGTAGAAGTGATATTAGGTGTGGAACAGGAGGCGGCCCGGGAAGTCAACAAACGTTTTTTACAGTTTCATGAAACCCATCGCCCTTATATTATTTTAAAATGGGCGGAATCTGTAAATGGGGCAATAGCCACGAATGAAAAAAAGCCGGCTGCGATCAGTTCTGCCCAAACCAACCGGCTGGTTCACCAGTGGCGGGCGGAAGAAGCTGCCATCCTGGTAGGCGCCACTACTGCGCTTATGGATGACCCATCATTAACGGTACGGTTGGTTGCTGGAAAAAATCCGGTTCGCCTACTCATAGATCCTGAATTAAGAGTGCCACGCACCAATCGTTTGTTTTCTGCTGAAGCACCTACTATTATATTTAATTACCATCAATCCGGGAAGGAGGAAGGGATTGAATGGGTACAACTGGACAGACAAACACCTTTACTCGACCAGTTACTGGAGGATGTGTACAAGCGCAAACTCCTTTCCATTCTGGTGGAAGGAGGTGCCAAAACCCACCAGGAATTTATGACTGCAGGCTACTGGGATGAGATCCGCAGGATTCAATCCAGGTCGGTGGTGCTGGAGGGAGGCTATCCCGCCCCTGTTATTACGGATGCCAGAGAGCTGAAGTCCTGCTCCCTGGGAACCGACCAGTTGATTTATTATCGCCCCTGATCTCCCCCGTAAAGCTGTACCTTTGCGCGCTGTTTCCAGTGTACACTATGGACAATAAGACTTTTTATACTACAATTGAAAAATCAGGTACGGCCGAATTCCGCGACAGAGGCAGCCGCTTTATCGGTTATGCATTTCCGGCTGCTTCGGTAGAGCAATTCAAAAAAGAACTGGAACAGATTAAAAAAGAACATCCCAAAGCCACACATCACTGTTTTGCCTACCGGATCGGCCTGGATGGAAACAGTTTCCGGGTGAACGATGATGGAGAACCCTCGGGGTCTGCAGGTAAGCCCATCCTTGGACAGATCGACACCAAGGAACTGGTAAATGTGGGAGTTGTTGTAGTTCGGTATTTCGGAGGAACCATGCTGGGCGTTCCGGGTTTGATCAATGCGTATAAGACCACCGCCAGCGTGGTATTGCAGACCATCCCCTTTGTTCAAAAAACGATTGAACGTTCCTATCAACTGCAGTTTGATTATACCATGATCAATGAGATAATGATGATCATCAAACAATGCAATTGCACCTTGCTGCAGCAGGAAGTACAATTATTCTGTTTGTATAAAATCGGAGTTCCCCTCAACCGCGAAGAGGAAGTATTATATAGGTTGAAGCAATTGCATACAGTGGAAGTCAAAGCCTGCTGACCAAATAGCCAACCACTTCTTTATTCAAACGATTCCATTTATCAAGCAATGAAAAGTCTGGCCATAACCAGTCGTACCATTGCTGAAAACCGTTGATCACTTCATAGTTGGCGCAATGCCTGGTTGTCTTGATTCCAACTTTGTTAAATTCAGCTTCACACCTACGCATATGCATGGCAGAGGTCACCAAAATAAAAGGTCCCTTCATTCCCAGGCTGTCAATCAATGACTTAGTAAAGACTGCGTTTTCCTTTGTATTTCGACTTTTATTTTCCGCAAAAATGAGGACCGGTGAAATTCCATTATGGATTAATTCTGCTTTAACAAAATCCGCTTCTGGCGGGAGTTTCCGGTTCAGAAAACCATTTCCACCGGTCACAATTACCTTTTCTGCCACACCGCTATGCACCAGCTTTGCGGCCTGAATGAATCGATCCGCAGCCTGTCCGAAATATCCCTGTCCATTTTTATCATAGCTGGAAAGTCCGCCTGGCAGAATAACTGCCTCAAATTTTCCAGTAGCCGGCACAAAAGCTGGTTGCCAGGATTGGAGACAGAAATAAAAAAGGGCAGGATTGGTGAAGAGCAATGTTATCGTGATCAGGGCTATCCCATAGCGACGTTTCCATTTTCCGGGTTTCCCTATTAAAAACAGTATAACCAGAATCCATATCCAGTTGGCGGGAGAAAGAAAAAACGTGACAATTTTTGAAAGCAGTGGAAGCATGAAAAAATCAATAATTGTTAAAGTTATTCAAAACACAAGAACCCTACCCAACGGTTTTGAAACCACCAGGGGTATAGTCTTTAAATAAAACAATATACAATCATGAAACAGATCTTAAACCTTTTCCTTTTGAGTATTCTTTTTCTCACCGCTTGTCAGAAAGACGATGAGGTAATTATTCCTTCCAAACCTGGACCTACAGACCCCGTTGCAGTAAAAGATTCCGGCATTTTCCAGCTGGAGCTGGGATTGCAGGAATTGCATGCAGAAGATAGCCTGGATGCCTATATAACAGTGGTGAATGATAAACGCCAGCCTGTAATGCAGAACAAACCTATCAGGATTGGAAAAATTGGTCCGCAGGCCTACCAGTGGAGATCACAGGAGATAGTTCTTGATAAAGGAACTTACTCCATGACGCAGTTAGTAGTTAAAAAGGAGAATAAAGCGCTTTATGCTACCCCGCTGTCTACTTCCCGATTGGCTCAGAACATCCAGATCGGATTGCCACAACAGCAGGCTCTGACCAATGTAGTTACTGTTTTTCGTCCGCAGTTGCTGATTACAGATGAAACAGTTGGTCCGCAAGATTTCGGCTACTCCAAAGGTGCATTTCAGCGGAATGGCATCCTGGTAAATGTGCAGGCAGCAATCACCATCGGTGGTGTTGTGTATGATGCACCGGTTTTAAAATTCAACCTTACTTCCACCTTAAGCAATGGAGAAACTGTAACCCGTACCATTGAGCGCAGCAGTCTGGAAGAAGAGATTCGTTTCAGTGAGAAAGCTGTTAAGTATGATATTACTGGAAACGTCTGGAATACACCTGTGAAAAAAGTTGTGACTCGTGAAGAAGTGGAGGGCGACAATTTGATCATCCTGGAAGGACAGAAGAACCGTAAATGGTTGCAGCAGGAAGAAACCTTTTTAGAAATCATGGGTAACTGGCAGAAACAATCCATCACTATTTATCAGCAAAGAGCCGATGGTAAGTTGAAGGAAGTCAACTACTACCAGAAGAAGCCGCAGAGCCAGGATTTGCAGTATATTTTCTCTGACAAGGGAGTTTACCAGGGAGCAACACTGATTGGAGTAGATCGTATCGATCCGGCTAACAAAAGAGTAGGTGAAACCCGCTATGAGCTGGACGCCAATGGCCAGGTTACTCATATCATAGAGAAAATGTATGATCGAACCACAACCAGTGTAATTGAAAATGGTATTTCAACTGAAGGTGGCGTAACAGATGTATACATGATTCTGGACAATGGACATACAGTTCATTATGCAGCAACTTTCTCCGGTGGTAACAAAGTGAGTTATACTGCTGCTACTTCAACAGGCGGTCGTGAAGGTGGTAAATTTCAGTATGATCAGATGATCAACCCCAGGTTTACCAACAAGCTCTTCCCGGATATGTATCTGTCGCACGTTTCGAAGAATAATGTGGCAGGAAGAAATTCAGGTTATTCCGGTGCTATTCCTTCCTCTGTTCCCTACAAATATGAGTATGAGTACAATGCAGACGGATATCCGGTAGTATTGTATACCTATTACAAATCTTATGTAAGCGACGCTGATATGTACCGCATGAAAACTGTTTATACCTATAGTAATTAATATCTTTAATAATCTCTTTTATGAAATATCTGATACTGTTCGGTTGGGTGTTGCTGTTATCCTGCAGTGCAGCGAAAGTTGCTGTGCCCGGTGAGTTTGAAAAGGGTGCAACTGCTATGAAAGTGAAAGGTGTCAACGGATGGATGATCAATCAGACCCTGACAATTGGCGAATATGAAACCAGTCCCGTTAAGCGGGGCTGGGATTTCAGTTCGGTTTGGCAGGCCAGCCGGATCAGTTTTCGCCCGGAAGACCAGATCCTGAAAGTGTTTGATATCAATACCGACAATCGCAGCCTCACAGAGAAAAGCAAACTGCAGTTCACCATTGAAAATGGAAAAGAAAAAGCAGCTGTATTTGCACTTGAAAAACTCAGTGAAAAACAACTCGTATTTAAAAACCGGAATCCACGCTGGGGCGAGTTGGCAGCTACTACCAATTTGCAATATGCTTTTTCTGCAGCTATCATGCTGGTATCTGAAAAACAACCCGAGCCCTGGCAACTGGTTATGGTACACAAAGAGGGAAGAGCTGAAATGGTTGAGGAGCAGGGATACCTTACCAATGGAGATGTTCAGTTTACCATTGAGACCTTAAGAATTGGTTCCTATACCAATAAAAAAGGAAAGGAGATGAAAGTGCTGGGCGGTCCCAGTTTTGCCGGATATGAAATTCGTTTTGAAGATGGCGTGGTTGGTGTGGTAGATATGCTGGACAACCAGGTGTGGATGGTCAATGAGTTGTATCCGGCTTACAAGATGATATTGGCAGCTGCTTCGGCTTCCTTACTTTTAAAGCAGAAAAAAGATTTAAGCAATCGTTGACGGAAACCCTGGACATACAGGTTGTAATTGATGGTTGTATCGCCAACAACCGGAAAGCACAGGAATACCTGTACAGGCAATACTATTCCTATGCGATGGTGATTGCACAACGGTACTCCAGGGATGATGCAGACGCCGCTGATATTGTGAGCCAGGCCTTCGTTAAAGTATTCAAGAGTATAAAATCCTTTGATTCTTCCATTGCCAGCTTCCAAACCTGGTTGCGCAGAATCGCCATTAACGAAGGCCTGGATCATATTAAGGCGAGATCAAAGTTCAGCCAGGAAATGGAGCTGGAATTTGAAACGGTTGCCGCCCCCAATATCAATAATGCCGCGATAGAGCAATTGAATGCAAAGGAACTGATGACCATGATTCAGCAGTTGCCACCAGCTACGCATGCGGTTTTTGTCTTATACGCAGTGGATGGTTATAACCATCGGGAGATAGCTGAAAAATTAGCTATCAGCGAGGGTACCAGTAAATGGCACCTCAGCGAAGCAAGAAAATTCCTCATTCAAAAATTACAGCAGGTGCATCTTTCATGAATGCTTCCTTTCCATACGAAGACCTGATCGCCCGTAAACTTGGTGAACTTCCTCCTTTACCGGAAATGGCTGATTCCATCTGGCAGCGCATTAGCACAGAGCTTGACAGAGAACTGCCTACGGATGACAATGATTTTGGTGGTGATCCTGGTCCGCATGGTGGTAGTCCGGTTGCAGGCTGGAAAGGCTGGAGCTGGCTCCTGTTGCTGGCAGGCATTGCCGCGCTATTGATTTACCTGTTAAAGAAATCTGATCTTCCTGTGGATCAAACTGTTCCGGTTATTAACCAGCCGGTTGATTCTGTTGAATTGTTACCAACTGCACCGGGACTATCTCCTCCCGGGCCCTCTTCTCCCGGGTCATCGTCTCCCGTACTAAATGACAGTACTAAGGATTCCAGTCCGGTTCCTGGTGCTGAACCAGGCCCCTTACCAGATTCTGCTGCTGTTTTACAACCACCAGTGGTGGATGCTGCTGCACCTGAAGTGAAAGCTACCACGCCGGAGTCAATTGCAGAACCTACAATAAAGCAACCTGATAACCTGCGCCCTGATTCAGTAGGTGGTAGAAAACGTCCATCCGGTATCAAAGGAATTCGTCCCGATGACTACCGGATTGTACCGCCAAAAGAGAAAAAGGATAGTACTTAATACACCAACACACTCAATGCAGAAAGTTCAAGCATTTCAACTTCTTTCGGCTGGATGGCTTTGGACGTTTTAGATATGCAACGCTGGTTACCAGAACAATCCGACTTGACCCCGGCTGTAACTCCAGTAGCCAGAAGGATTGTTAGTAGAAGACTTACAGCGGTAACCGGTTTCATGATCAAAGGTTTAATGATATCCTGGTAAATAATTAGGATGTAAAAATGCTCCTAATCCTGCCTGTAAACAAGACAAATCCGACTAACCGCTTAAATTCCCGCATGAAACAGCAGAAAGCGCGGTTAAATCGCAACAGGAATCAGTAAACTGTGTAAGTCAGGGTCTGAATCGTGGATGAACTACCAGTTCTTTGGAACCGGCTGTGTAGAGATAAAATCCTTCTCCGGACTTCACCCCCAGTTTTTTAGCCGTAACCATATTGGTCAGCAGTGGACAGGGCGCATATTTGGGATTTCCGAGGCCCTCGTGCAGCACCTGCAAAATGCTGTGGCAGGTATCCAGTCCGATAAAGTCTGCCAGTTGCAGAGGCCCCATGGGATGCGCCATACCCAGCTTCATGATGGTGTCAATTTCTTCCACGCCGGCTACGCCTTCATATAAACTGTAGATAGCTTCATTGATCATGGGCATCAGAATCCGGTTGGCAATAAATCCGGGGTAATCATTTACCACAGCCGGAACCTTTCCCAGCTTTTTGCTGAGCTCCACAATTTGTTGGGTGATCTGCTTTTCGGTTGAATACCCATTGATTACCTCCACCAGTTTCATAACCGGAACAGGATTCATGAAATGCATACCTATCACCTTTTCGGGTCTTTGGGTGGCACTTGCTATTTGGGTAATGGAAATTGAAGATGTGTTGGTGGCCAATACTGCATTCGCGGGAGCCAGTTTATCAATCTCGCTGAAGATGGATAGTTTCAACTGTGTATTTTCAGTGGCAGCTTCAATGATAAGATCTGCCCTGTTTACACCTTCTCCCAATCCGGATGTAGTAGTGATGTTATCAATTGCCTGCTGGCTCTCTGCTGCTGAAAGAATTCCTTTGGCTACCTGCCTTTCGAGATTTTTACGGATCGTTGCTATTGCTTTTTCCAACTGCTCTGGATTCAGATCTACCAGGTTTACTTTATAACCATGTTGAGCGAAAATATGTGCAATACCATTTCCCATGGTGCCCGCACCGATGACAGCAATCTGATTAAACATACACGCTAGTTTTTACGTTTGAAATCACCTCTTTTCCAGGACTTGATAAACTCTGCCCAGGCCATCGGGTTCATCAGGTTGATGGGAGGTGTAGTTCCCTGGTAGGAATAGCGGGTTGCCTGCTGACGCAGGGCGTAGTTCGCGGCTTCTTTACCATCTGCGGGTAATATGTTCATCAAAGCCCTGCGGGTTTGCTCATTAGTATTTTTCCGCGCGATCTCCAGATCGTCATCCGGCACCTGCATATTGACGAAATCTCTTTCAAATTGTTCACGGGTAGGTCTGGGCCGGATGATTGTAGCAGGAAGGTATTGCGTATCAACCACCATTAACTGCACTATGCTAAATTGATTGCCTTCCAGGTTTCTTGGAATCTCAACTATTTTAGGCTTGTATCCCACACTGGTGAATTCAATTATATTTCCTTTTAATGCAACGATGGAAAACACACCCTGGTCATTGGTGATGGTACCACGACCGCTTCCTTTGATGCTGACACTTACCGCCGGTATACCATCCAGGCTATCAGCCGTCATCACAACTCCATACAGCATCACTACAGAGTCTTTCATCGTTTCAAACTGCGCGGAAGCCTGCTTACAGATGCAAAAAAAACTTATTATGACAAGTGGTAGAATTCGCTTCATTATGCCAAATATAGGATATCAATATATCAGCTTCAACAATTTACCGACCGCATTGGTTAATTTTGCACTAAAATTCCCAATCAATACATATAAATAATGACGCAAGAAGACATATTAAAAGCGCTTGGAAATGTGCAGGAGCCTGATCTGGGCAGTGATATCGTGAGCCTGAACATGGTTAAAGATGTGCAGATCAATGGAAATGACGTGAGTTTTACTATCGTACTCACCACCCCGGCTTGTCCGATGAAGGATCTGATGCGAAATGCAGCCATTAATGCGGTTCGTTTGCTCGTGAATAAAGAAGCCAATGTGCAGGTGAATTTTACTGCCAATACCAACAGTAAGAGAACAGATCCCGGCCAGATTTTACCTAAAGTAAAAAATATTATTGCAGTTGTCAGTGGTAAAGGCGGGGTAGGAAAAAGTACCGTTTCTGCTAACCTGGCTCTGGCACTAGCTCAGGGAGGCGCCAAAGTTGGACTGATGGATGCAGATATATACGGACCAAGTGTTCCCATTATGTTCGGGGTTCGTGGTGAACGCCCGAAAATGATGGCAGGCGGAGAGAAAGGATTGATTGTACCTCTGGAGCGCTATGGTATTAAACTGATGTCAATTGGTTTATTGGTGGATGAGAAAAATGCAGTGGTTTGGCGCGGACCAATGGCCAGCAGTGCCATCAAACAATTTGTTACAGATGTTTTCTGGGATGAACTGGATTACCTGGTCATTGACATGCCTCCCGGAACCGGCGATATTCACCTGACACTGATGCAAACGGTGCCCGTTACAGGTGTAATTGTAGTTACCACTCCGCAGGATGTTGCCCTTGCAGATGCGAAAAAAGGAATCGCCATGTTTGGCCAGGCGCAGATCAAAGTACCGATCATTGGTATTGTTGAAAACATGAGCTATTTCACGCCTGCAGAATTGCCTAATAACAAGTATTATATTTTTGGTAAGGAAGGTGGTAAAAAGCTGGCCGAGGAATATGATATTCCCTTCCTGGGACAGATTCCGCTGGTGCAATCCATCCGCGAAGGTGGTGATAAAGGAATGCCGATCATGATGACGGATGATGAAATTACCAAGTCAGCATTTTCTGATTTTGCCGGATTGGCAGCACGCAGCATCGCGATGCGCAATGCCAGCCTGGAAGCCACCCGCGTGATTGAAGTGGTAGCCTAAAAAAAAATCATGCAATTATCTCTTGAAAATAAAACTGCCCTGGTTTGCGGAAGCACCCAGGGCATTGGTTTGGCTGCAGCCAGGGAACTCGCCCTGTTGGGTGCTAATTGTATTTTACTGGCACGCAATGAAGGCTCTTTGCAGACTGCCGTCAATTCACTCGATACATCCAAAGGGCAACAGCACAGTTTTGCTGTGGCTGATTTTTCCAGTCCGGATGCAGTTAAGAAATCGATTGAAGAAATTCTGTTGAAGCACACCATCAGCATCCTGGTAAATAACACCGGCGGGCCAAAACCCGGACCAATAATCGATGCGGATACCGACCAGTTTCTGAATGCTTTTCAGCAACATGTAATCGTCAACCAGTTGTTAACCCAGGCAGTTGTACCTAGAATGAAAAGACTGGGCTATGGCAGAATCATCAATATCGTGTCCACCTCTGTTAAGATTCCCCTGAATAACCTGGGAGTTTCCAATACGATTCGGGGTGCGGTTGCTTCCTGGTCAAAGACCATGGCGAATGAACTGGGACCATTTGGAATTACGGTGAACAATGTATTGCCAGGATTTACTTCCACCGCAAGATTGAAAAGTTTGGCCCAAAGCCTGGCTGCTGACAAAGGCATAACTGTTGAAGAACAGGAACGTTCCATGGCAGCAGAGGTTCCGCTCAAGCGTTTTGGAAAAGCAGAGGAAACTGCTGCGTTGGTGGCGTTTTTGGCTAGTCCTGCAGCAGCCTATATAACTGGTACAAGCATTCCGGTGGATGGTGGCCGAACGGGAAGCCTTTAGAAGTGAGAAGTATGAATTATGAATTATGAACTTGGAATTATCATATGCCCAATCCCTTGATGCTGCTGATTCACTGGCGGGTTTTCGCGAGCAGTTTATCATTCCGGAAGAACACGGACAGCAACAGGTTTATTTTCTTGGCAACTCTTTGGGACTGCAACCAAAGAATACCGGACCATATATACAGAAAGTGCTCGACCAATGGGCAAAATATGGTGTGGAGAGTTTTTTCATGGGGGAGGATCCCTGGCTGAATTACCACGATCACCTGGTGGGCCCTCTTGCAAAGATCGTGGGTGCGCATTCTGCTGAAGTGGTGGTGATGAACCAGCTTACTGTAAACCTGCACCTCCTGATGGTTAGTTTTTACCGGCCTGCAGACAAACGCGTAAAGATTATTTGTGAAGCCAAAGCTTTTCCAAGTGATCAGTACATGTTTGAAACACATATCAAAGCATTGGGCTATGATCCTGAAGATGTGTTGATTGAAGTGAGTCCGCGTGCTGGAGAAGTTACCATTCATCAGGAAGATATACTGGCTGCCATTCAGCAGACAGGAGAGGAGTTGGCCCTCGTTCTCTGGGGCGGTGTGAACTATTATACCGGTCAACTTTTTGACATGGAAGCCATCACCCGCGCAGGCCATGCAGTGGGAGCAAAAGTGGGATTCGATCTGGCACATGCAGCTGGTAATATTGAACTCCATCTTCATGTATGGAACGTTGATTTCGCCTGTTGGTGCAATTACAAATACCTGAATGGCGGTCCGGGTGCTATTGGCGCTGCGTTTATTCATGAACGTTATCACCAGGATAAATCCCTGCATCGCTTTGCAGGATGGTGGGGCTATGAAAAGAATACGCGTTTCAAAATGGAAAAAGGCTTTGTGGCCATGGAGTCTGCAGAGGGCTGGCAACTCAGCACCCCTTCGCCAATTTTGTATGCATCCCTTCGCGCTTCTCTTGAAATTTTTGAAACTGCCGGATTTGATTCCTGTTTGCAAAAAGCAAAACAGATGGCTGCTTATCTCCGGTTTCTGTTAGAGCAGATCAGTGAAGCAAATCCGGGAAAGTTCCACATACTGACACCTGCAGCTGCCACAGCGCGGGGTTGCCAGGTATCGCTGTTGGTAAAACAGGGAGGCAAGGAATTATTCGATGAATTAACCCGGAAAGGATTTTTTGTCGACTGGCGGGAACCAGATGTAATCAGGCTGGCACCAGTGCCTTTATATAACCGATATGAAGAAATCTGGCGCTTTGCTCAGGTGCTGGGCGGCTAATCCTTCTTATCTTCGTGCTCATGAACAGGCAATCACTGGTTGAGCAGATAAAAAAGAAAAAATCCTATCTCTGTGTTGGATTGGATACGGACCCGGATAAAATTCCAGCGCATTTAAAACAAAGGCCGGATGCTGTACTGGCATTCAATAAAGCCATCATTGATGCTACGCTCGACGCTTGCGTTAGCTATAAAATCAATACTGCATTTTACGAAGCAATGGGACCCCGCGGCTGGGAGATCATGGAAGAAACGGTGCACTACATCCCTTCCACACATCTGAAAATTGCGGATGCCAAAAGAGGTGATATTGGGAACACCAGTTCACAATACGCAAAAGCATTTTTTGAAGCACTTCCTTTTGATGCGATCACTGTAGCGCCTTACATGGGTGCCGACAGTGTACAGCCATTTTTGGAATATGACAACAAATGGACCATCGTGCTGGGATTAACCAGCAATAAAGGTGCTGCCGATTTTGAATTGCAAAAGATGGGTGAAGAATACCTCTATGAAAAAGTAATGAAGACGGTTGCTTCCTGGGGAAATCCGGGTAACCTGATGTTTGTGGTGGGAGCTACCCAGGCAGAAGCATTCAGTGCAATCAGATCCTGGTTGCCGGATCATTTTTTCCTGGTACCCGGAGTTGGTGCACAGGGAGGAAGTTTGCGTGAGATTTCAGAGAAAGCGCTGAATAAAGATGCAGGACTGTTGGTGAATGCCAGCAGAGCCATTATATATGCTTCCGAAAAAGAAGATTTCGCAGAAGAAGCCCGCATCATCGCAAGCCAGTACCAGGCAGAGATGAGCAACTATTTACAGTAAACTGATTACATTAGTACGATAAAAAAAACGATGCCATGGCCCAGGACCTATTTCAATCTCCCGATTATTTGCAGCTGGATGATTTGTTGACCGAAGAACACAAAATGATCCGAGATGCTGTCCGCAATTATGTGAAACAGGAGATTTCTCCGATCATTGAAGAGTATGCACAGAAAGCTGAGTTTCCCCGCCAAATTGTTAAGCAGATGGGAGAACTGGGTGTTTTTGGTCCCACTATTCCGGCGGAATATGGAGGAGGCGGACTGGATTATATCTCCTACGGGTTGATGATGCAGGAACTGGAAAGAGGAGATAGTGGCGTTCGTTCTACTGCCTCTGTACAGGGTTCATTGGTGATGTTCCCGATTTATGAATATGGAAATGAAGAGCAGCGTAAAAAATACCTGCCTAAACTTGGAAGTGGTGAATGGTTAGGATGTTTTGGATTAACAGAACCCAATCATGGTAGTAATCCTGCTGGCATGCTGACCAATTTCAAAGATGCGGGTGATCATGTGATCCTGAATGGAGCAAAAATGTGGATCTCGAATGCCCCTTTTGCTGATATCGCAGTGGTATGGGCAAAAAATGAAGAGGGCGTTGTACATGGATTGGTTGTTGAAAGAGGCATGGAAGGATTCAGCACTCCCACTACGCATGGTAAGTGGAGCCTCCGGGCCTCTGCCACCGGGGAACTGGTGTTTGATAATGTAAAAGTTCCAAAGGCGAATATTCTTCCCAATGTGAAAGGAATGAGAGGTCCGCTGAGTTGTTTGACAAAAGCGCGTTTCGGGATTGCCTGGGGTACTGTAGGAGCAGCAATGGATTGTTATGATACTGCTCTTCGTTATGCAAAAGAACGGGTTCAATTTGACCGGCCGATCGCAGGTTTTCAGTTGCAGCAAAAGAAACTGGCTGAAATGATCACTGAAATTTCCAAGGCACAATTATTGAATTGGAGAGTTGCAGTGCTGATGAACGAAGGCAAGGTTACACCTGCCCAGGTAAGTATGGCAAAACGCAACGGTTGTGAAGTAGCTCACAATGTTTGCAGAGATGCCCGTCAAATGCTCGGTGGAATGGGTATTACAGGAGAATACAGTGTGATGCGTCATATGATGAACCTGGAAAGTGTGATCACCTACGAAGGCACGCATGATATTCATTTATTAATAACCGGTATGGATGTAACCGGACTGAATGCATTCAGTTAATATGAAAATCTATCTGATTGGTTTTATGGGGAGCGGAAAATCGCATTGGGGAAGAAAACTGTCAGATTCCCTGAACATTCCATTCTTTGATCTGGATGATGTGATTGTTTTCAGAGAAGGCAAACCCATCACCGAAATATTTGCAGAAAAAGGAGAGGAGTATTTTCGCCTGCTTGAAAAAGACACACTGATCAACCTGACCGAAAACCATGATGATTTTGTGATCTCGAGTGGCGGAGGTACTCCCTGTTTCTTTGGAAATATTGATTACATGAAGGAGCATGGTAAAGTGATCTGGCTGAATACTGCTACACCGGTATTGATTGACAGATTGCTTAAAGAGAAAAAACATCGCCCCTTACTGAAAGATATTCCTGATGAGGAGATGAAATCCTTTATCATCAAGAAACTGCACGACCGTAAAATGTATTATGAGCAGGCGCATCTCGCCTTGCACGAAGAAGAACTTTCTCTTGATCAGATTAAAGCAGCAATAATTCATGAGTAAATCAATACTATCCAGCGCTGCCCTGCTGGGTGCACTTGCAGTTATTCTTGGCGCATTCGGAGCACATGGACTCAAGCAACTTGTACCACCGGAAACTGTAACCACCTTCGATACCGGTGTGCGCTATCATTTTTATCATGTGTTTGCATTGCTTGCTACCGGATTGATTGCAATGCATGTTCAGTCTGCCCATTTAAGAAGGGCCGCGCAGTGTTTTTTGGTCGGCATCCTCCTGTTCAGTGGATCTCTTTACCTGTTAACGCTGCTGAAAGCTACTGATACTGTCGGCCTTTCGAAGTTGGGACTGATCACTCCCATTGGCGGCGTATTCCTGGTAGTCGGCTGGATTTTTCTCTTCCTTGCCTTATTGAAGCGGAATGCTTAACGTAACAGTGGTTCCATTCTCATTTCGGATGGAGAAGTGACCATCAATGGACTCCATTCGTTTGCGCATATTCGTTAGTCCATTGCTGAATTCGGATATGTTAATCGATTTCACACCAACACCATTGTCAATAATTTGAATTACCAGGTGAGGGCCAATTTTAAAGAGGATTCGTACCTCTGTGGCACTGGAATGTTTCAGTGCATTATTAAGTGATTCTTTGATGCATAGAAAGACATTCCTCCTCTTTTCCCCGCTCATTTCAATAGCAGGTAATTGTTCAGGATATTCTACTATACAACGGATTTCAGTAGTGTCAAAAAACTCTGCAGCATAGGATCTGACATATGCGATCATATTGTCTACCGTATCATTGGAACTTTTCATGGTCCAGATGATGGTGTTCATTTTACTGATCAGGTCATTGGCTGAGTTGGAGATCCGTTCCAGTTCGGGAAGGGAATGATCTTTCAATTTGGTTTTTGCCAGTTCACTCATCAGCCGGATCGCCGTAACGCCGGATCCTAGTTCATCGTGCATATCTGCAGAGATCCGGTTTCTCTCTTCCTGTTTGGCAGCAAGCACGGCCATTTTTCGTTCAATCGCACTTTTTTCATACTCCAGCAACAGCCTTTCTTTTTCACGGGCTCTTGCAGAAATATCAAGCCTGTTTTTATAGGAAAGGGCAACCAGGAAAAACATCAGTTCGAACAGAATACCCATTTCATACCAGAACAGGGAGTCGTTTACCAGTGAGCCCAGGTAGGGATTAAACCGGTAGGTGGAGTTGATCAGGAAAAGAGAAAGCAATCCGCCAGCAAACAGGAAGCAATGGCCTATAGCAAGGTAGGTCAGTAAGTGATGGCGTTTGACAATTGCAAAAATGATAAAGAATACAGTACAGGCCGACCAGGCGTATTTCACAATATTCTCTACCAGGTTTTGTACCTGGAAAAGATCTGTGAAAAAATGAAGGATAGTAAAAAGCAGCATGCCGGAAATGGTTACGATCTGCTGAATCAGCAGAACCTTATTCAGAAGCGGAAATTCTGTTGCCGACTGTGTGAATTTCCGGAGAAACATGAAGTAAAACAGCGTTCCGCCTGCCTGCAGGATAAAATCAAAATAGGATTCAAAAAAGTAATTCGAAACCGTCGGGGTTTTAAACAGGTAGGCCTTGAAAAAGAACATAACCCCGAGCAGAATCGCATACGCGGAATAATACAGGAATACCCGGTTCCTGTTGATGTAAAATTCAGCCAGTGAATAAAAAATCATCATCAGCATGATACCGCATACCAGGAAAGATATCACAGTATTGATCTTGCGCTCACTCTGCAATTCGGTCAACAGGGTTGGAAGAAAATGGCCAAAACTGAGTGTAGGGGTAATAGTATTGATAGTGGTTTTGATAAAGGCCAGTTTGGTGACAAAAGTGGCTGTCTCGCCAGGCTGCAACATTAGTTTACTGACCACATTGGGATCAAATATCCCTTCGCCAGGGTATTCTGGCTCAGGTTCCAGTTGGTTGGTTTGCCTATTGTACCGGAATAAATCAATGTCTTCGAAATACATGCCTGGCAAAAAATAGACAGTAGTTACTGTGTCCAGGTCATTTTTAATGGTGAACTGCAGGTAGACGGGCTTCCCAACAAATGAACTGGGTATTCTCCGGGTGTAGTTGGGTCCTACTGTTTGCAATTCAGGTAAGCTGTTGACTGCCTCTTTTTCCGGGCTCCCCTGCTCATCCAAATACAACCCCGTTTTCTCCTTAATGGATTTGAAAAACCGGATCTCACTGGTTTTGATAGTATCCCACCCCGGCTTTTGCTGCGCCAGCAGAGATGCTGAACTTCCGCACAGCACCCAAAAAAATAGCAGGCAGATTTTCAGGATGATTGGTTTGGTATGTATGGTCATGCGCAGCTCATTTCCCTATTGGATGTGCCAAAATACAATTTATTTCCAGCCTGCTCAGCATGTATATTTGCGTTTATGGCGAATAAGGCGAAGACCCGTAAAAAATCACGTCCCGATGCAGTTGATCTGCGACCTGATAAAGAGGAGCAGGTGGAAATGAAAACGCTGGTGAAGGATGAACGAACACTGAAGATCATTGGTGCAGTATGCCTGTTACTGGCCATATTTCTGTTTATCGCCTTTAGTTCCTACCTGTTCACCTGGAAGGCAGATCAGGACAAGGTTTTCCGCGGTGGCAGCTATTTCCTGTTTGCCGAGGATATCAAAGTGGCCAACCTGCTTGGAAGACTCGGCGCCTGGGTTTCCCATTTCTTTTTTTACAAGGGATTTGGCCTTGCTTCTTATTTTCTCTGCAGTCTGTTTTTTGTGCTGGGTGCCAATCTGCTTTTTCGAAAAAAACTTTTCCGGGTTAGCAGGAATATCCGGTATGTGCTGGTGGGACTCCTATACTTCAGCGTTAGCCTGGCCTTTTTTTCAGGATCCAGCAGCTTTGCCTGGGGCGGTGCTGTAGGAAACATGATCAGCAAATGGATGACCAGTTTTTTAGGAACCATCGGAACAGCTGCTATTTTGTTGTTGGGTGGGATCGCCTATTTCATCTGGAGATTCAACCCGCAGTTTGATGTGCCCAAAATTCCCAAACTGCCAACCAGGAATCAACAGTCCGAATCCCAGAATGATACCCTAACTCCACCACTGCCAGTTGATGAGGATGAAGAAGAGGTGGAAAATTCCGGTGCCCGCTTACTGGTTGATGAAACCCTTGCTTCTAAAAATGGATTGAAGAAAAAAGGTGGTATAGTGGTAGTTCCTCCGGCGGAAGAAGAGGAAATGATCCCGTTTGACATTATTGAAAAAGAAGAAGAGTTGGTTGCCGAAATCACCCCGGAACCAGAACCTGAGCCTGAACCCGAACCAGAGCCGGTACATGAAGTTAAGCCCCCGGTTGTTATAGCTCCCCCGGTGAAGAAAAATCAACCGGTGGAGGACCTTCCATTGGAAATAAAATCACAACCACTGTCTGAGGAATCGGAAGAGGATGCGGTTAAAGTGGATGAACTGCCTCCATATGAGCCAACCCTGGATTTGCGCGATTATAAATACCCGGGACTGGATCTGCTTGAAACCCATGGAAGTGAAAAAATTGTTCAGGATCCGGCAGAACTGGAGATGAACAAAAACCAGATCATCAACACCCTGAAGAATTACGATATCAATATCCAGAAAATCAGTGCAACTGTTGGTCCTACCGTTACACTGTATGAAATTGTACCTGCTGCCGGGGTCCGTATTTCACGGATCAAAAACCTGGAAGATGATATAGCACTTAGCCTGGCTGCACTTGGAATCCGTATTATAGCACCTATTCCCGGGAAAGGTACCATTGGTATTGAAGTGCCCAATGTGAAAAAGACAGTGGTGAGCATGAAAACCCTGCTCAGTTCTGAAAAATTCACACATAACAATTTCAGTCTGCCTATCGCCATTGGTAAGAAAATCGACAATGAAAACTTTATTGTTGACCTGGCCAGTATGCCCCACCTCCTGATGGCAGGTGCAACGGGACAGGGTAAATCAGTTGGATTGAATGCTATCCTGGTATCACTTCTTTATAAGAAACATCCTTCTCAGCTGAAATTCGTGCTGGTGGACCCCAAGAAGGTGGAATTGAGCATTTACAGAACCATCGAACACCATTTCCTGGCCAAACTACCCGGTGAAGAGGAAGCCATCATTACGGATACCAAAAAGGTGATTAATACCCTCAATGCGCTTTGTATAGAGATGGACAACCGCTATGATCTCCTCAAGGAAGCAGGCACCCGAAACATTAAAGAATACAACGAGAAGTTTATCAAGCGCAGACTGAATCCGCAAAAAGGGCACCAGTTCCTGCCCTTTATCGTATTGGTGATTGATGAGTTTGCAGACCTCATTATGACAGCAGGTAAGGAAGTGGAGATGCCCATCGCGCGATTAGCGCAATTGGCCAGGGCGGTAGGTATTCACCTGATCATTGCCACCCAGCGTCCATCTGTAAATATTATCACCGGTACCATCAAAGCCAACTTCCCTGCCCGGATCGCCTTTAAAGTATCCTCTAAAATTGACAGCCGAACCATCCTGGATGCCGGAGGAGCTGAGCAGTTAATCGGGAAGGGGGATATGCTGATTTCCTACAATGGAGAGCTGACCCGCCTGCAGTGCGCCTTTGTGGACACGCCAGAGGTGGAGGAAGTGACTGATTTTATTGGAAACCAGCGGGGATATCCTCAGGCATTTTTACTGCCGGAATATGTGGATGAAAAAGACATGGAAGGAAAAGATTTTGACCTGGGAGATAAGGATCCGCTTTTTGAAGAGGCAGCCCGACTGATTGTAGCCAATCAGATTGGTTCTACTTCCTTGCTGCAACGCCGGATGAAACTGGGCTATAACAGGGCGGGCCGATTGATGGACCAACTTGAAGCTGCCGGGGTGGTAGGCCCCAACCTGGGGAGTAAAGCCCGCGAAGTGTTGATCAAAACAGAGCACGAACTGGAAGAATTCCTAACAAATATGTAGCCTTTCTGTTAAAAACGGCTTAAAGACAACCACTTGCTTAATCCCTGCATCTTAATTGCAGTCTATACCATTGTCAATTATCTTTGCAACTTATTTTTAATTTGAGTACATGAATAAAATTTTAACACTCGTAGCATTATTGATAGGTTTTGGTTCTGTTAACTCCAGTCAGGCTCAGTCAGATCCTGCAGCCAAGCAAATCCTGGATGGGGTGAGTGCAAAATTCAAAACATTCAAGGCCGTACAATCCGGTTTTACCCTGAAAGTGGAAGATGGAAAAGGAAAAGTGCAGGGAGAAAAATCCGGTGTTGTATTTATGAAAGGTGGCAAGTATCGCGTGAATATATCCGGACAGGAAATTTACAGTGACGGATCCAATGTTTGGACCTACGACAAAGGAGCAAACGAAGTAACCATCACTAAAATGGAAGGCGGACAAAATTCATTAACTCCTCAGAAATTATTTACCAATTTCTACGATAAAGACTTCCTGTACAAATTAAATGGTGAGAAGAAAGTGGGCAATCGCCTGATGCAGGAAATTGAGCTTACTCCAATCGACAAATCCAAGGCATTTCATAAAGTATATCTGCTGGTAGACAAAGCGCAGAAATCCATTTACAGCGCTAAAATCCTGGAGAAGAATGGCAATGTGTACACCTACACAGTATCCAATTTCAACGGGAAAGCAGTGATTCCTGACGCACAGTTTGTATTCGATAAGAAAAAATATCCCGGAGTAGAAGAGATTGATCTGAGATAAGCTCAGGCTCGGATTTCACTCGGCAGCAGTTTGAATTCTTTTTTAAAGGCAGCAGCAAAATTACTGAGGTTGGAATACCCAACTTGTAAGCCTACTTCTTTTACTGAATAGTCGCCGCGTAACAGCAAGTCTCTGGCCATTTGCATTCGTTGCTTCTGGTAATAGGCATATATGCTGGTTCCGTACACTTCTTTGAATAGTTTTTTCAGCTTGGCGGAACTCATGGCAGCTGCCTGCGCCAGTTGATCTATAGTAGGCGGACGGGTTTCAACATTTGCTGTAAGTAAAGACTCCACATGCATCAGTTGCTGAATATCGTGACGTGATATTTTGGGGCTGGTTAAAACAGATTTGCTTCTTTCATATAGTCTTGAAAAGAATCGCTCGATCAGGAGCATGATCCGATTTTGTATAGTTGCAATACGTAACGGATTATCTTCTTGTGCATGCAGTATTTCTGTAAAGTAACGACGATATTCATTGTCTATTGGTTCCATAGTATAGGAAGCCGTTTTAAGCTGCAAATAGGTAGACAGTACTTCTTCAGGGTCTTTAATATCTAAATGAACAGCTAGCCAATTTTTGTCAAAAGTGATGTTTATACTCTTGTTGTGGCTGCCTTTTCTTCCGAAGTAGGAGAGATCGAATAAGGAGCTTGTGAGATAAACACCGGAGTGATGTACATTTCTGGTAGACAATGTTTCTCCATCTATTTTCAATGTCAACTCATCTGCAATACGGAATTCTTCATAACGGAGTACATAAAATTCTTCTGCTTCTTTTATCCGCTTCATGTAAAAGTGGTCATTCAGTGTGTAGTCAGAAAGTATAGCCTGAAGACCGTTTGGCAGTTCGAAAACAGTTGAATATCCGGTTGCAACTTCCTTTGGATAAACCAGGGTATCACCTTGCAACGAAACACCTAGTTCATACGCCATGCGCGAAAGCAGGTGTCTGTAGTTATTTGACTGATATTCAAAACTGAACAAGTTATGAGAATTGGTTATTCAAAAGTACGGAAGAATTTCAATCGCTTCCCCACCGGAATGTACGTATGTCCAGTCCGGCAAGGTCAAGCACCCTGTCAACAACTGTTTCGGCCAGTTCTTCAATTGTTTGGGGTCTGGAATAATAGGAAGGGGTAGCCGGACAAATAATTCCTCCTGCCAGGGTGATGGTTTCCATATTTCGGATATGGATGAGATTATAAGGGGTTTCCCGGGCTACACAGATCAGCTTTCTTCTTTCTTTCAGGATAACATCGGCGGCCCGGGTAATCAGGTCATCTGATTGTCCGCCTGCAATTCTTCCCAGTGTTCCCATGGAACAGGGCACTACAATCATCGTATTGTATTGTCCCGACCCGCTGGCAAAGGGGGCTGAGAAATCATATTTATCAAAAAAGCGCACACCGGCTTGTTCATATTCCAGGAAGGATTCATTGTCAAGTTCGGTTTTCCAGACTTCTTTGGCATTTTTAGTCATAACGATACCCAATGCATCCCATTGTTCCCTGATTTTTAGAAGCTTCTCAATCAGCAGTTGAGCATAAATTGATCCGCTAGCCCCAGTAATAGCAATAACAATTCTTTGCATTTTGATTCGTTATTTTAGAGTAACAAATGTAATCATGCCAAGGTTTATTGGGTTTTTATTCCTCCTCATCAGTTGCAGTATGTTAAACGCACAAAAAACAACGGATAAGGATATACGCTGGATGAGTTTGCAGGAAGCTGAGCAGGCTGCCAAAACAGCTCCGCGTCCGGTTCTTATTGATCTTTATACAGACTGGTGCGGATGGTGTAAAGTGATGGACAAAAGAACCTATAAAAACCCGAAAGTGGTGCAATATCTGAACCAGCATTTTTATGCTGTTAAGCTGAATGCGGAGGCTAAAACTCCTTACCAGTGGATGGGAAAGACATTTGAGTTTAATCCACAGTACCGGACCAATGATTTTGCCATTTACCTAACCGGAGGGCAGTTGTCTTATCCAAGTACCGTAATCATTCCTGCTCCAGGGGAGGCCCCCCAGGCGGTAGCCGGCTTTATGATGCCCAAAGAGCTGGAACCCTTCGTCAAGTACTTTGGCGATAAAGCGTATCCGAATACCCCATTTCCTGTTTTTCACAAGCAATTGAAGACGAAATGGTAGTTACAGTATTAAAAACACATTAAAAAATCAAGATAGTTTTAACACCCCTGCAACGTTTCTGATCAAATTCCTATCTATATAGTTGGTTTTTCATAGGATTTCTTCTCATTGACTCTCCCAGGGTCAAAATTGACGGATCAATCAGCTTTCTTTTAAGGAAGCACTTAGGAAGTATTGATTTTCGTCAACTTCTTTCATGCTACTCCAAAAAAAATTGCAGGATGCAACTAATGTTTCCTCATTAACATCTTATATTTGAATTTTCATAGGATAAGGTTTAATGGTTAATGGTATTTGATTAGTGCATCCCGCCGTTTCTCGGCGGGATTTTTTTTGGGGGGTGTATGGAAGGGGAGACAAGGAAGAATGGAAGATGGAGGAAAGGAAGAAAGGAAGAATGGAGAGAAGGGAGACAGGAAACAAAGGAAACCGGAGACATAGGAGAATGGAAGCATGGAGAATGGAAAAAAGGAAGAAAGGAGGAATGGAAGAGGAGACAAGGTAGAAAGGAAACAGAGGAGACGGGAGGCATGGAAGAGGAGACAAAGGAAACGGGTATGGAAGATGGAGAAAAGGAGAAGGGTATGTGATTAGCGGTCCTGGGATGGTGTTGGGCTGTAAGTGGGTCAAATGAAAGACGAAGGATCACGTAGGATTGCGTAGGATAACATAGGATGAATAAATAATTTTGATCTGATGACAAGGCTGACCTGGATCTTGTTTTACCCTGAAACCGCCGCTGCTACAGCAATTAAGGGCTACCGGCCAGCGTTTTGGAAGCCAGGTATAAATGGCTCATGAAAACTACTAATTGGCTCATACTACTATAAAATTGGCCCAAAAATCACCCTAATTGGCTCACGGCGACCCTTAATTGGCTCACAATTACCCATATTTGGCTCATAGATCACCGCAATTGACTCAACCACTACCAAAAAGAAGTGGGTACCAGACCCCTGGTACCCACTTCTCTATTTATCAGTGATCACGTCTTCCCTTCCTCCTTTTCTCCTTTCCCCATCTTCCATACCCTTCTCACATCTCACATCTGACGTCTGACGTCTCACGTTCCTTACATCGCCTCCGCCATATCCGGAATCTCCGCCACTTTATAAGCTCCGGCATCCAGCTTGGCTTTGGTTTCGGTGAACGCTTTCAGCGTGAGGTTGATATCTTCCTCTGTATGCGCTGCAGTAGGAATCAGGCGGTAAATAATCTGCCCCTTCGGGATTACCGGATACACTACTATAGAACAGAAGATATTATAATTTTCACGCAGGTCCAGTACCATGGCAGTTGCTTCCGGCACGTCTCCTTTCATGTAAACCGGGGTTACCATGGTGTTGGTTTTGCCCAGGTCAAATCCGCGTTCTCTCAGACCAGATTGCAGCGCATTGGTCACCTTCCAGAGTTTTTCGCGCAGCTCCGGCATGGTCTTTAACATCTCCATACGCTTCAGCATACCTTCCACGATGATCATGGGCAGGCTCTTCGCAAAGATCTGGGAACGTGTATTGTACCGCAGGTAGGATAGCACATCTTTTGGTCCGGCTATAAATGCCCCGATGCTTCCCATTGATTTTACAAAGGTTGAAAAATACAGGTCGATTCCAGCCTGGCAGCCTTGTTCTTCATCAGTTCCGGCACCAGTTGGTCCCATTGCTCCAAAGCCATGCGCATCATCAATCAGGATACGGAATTCGTATTTTTCTTTTAAGGCAACAATCTCTTTCAGCTTACCCTGGTCACCACTCATTCCATATACACCTTCCGTGATCAGGAGAATACCACCACCTGTTTTCTCCGCCATCTTCACAGCGCGCTGTAATTGCTTTTCACAATCTTCGATATCGTTATGCTTAAAGGTATAGCTATAACCCAGGTGCATCCGGATACCATCCACGATACAGGCATGACATTCTGCATCGTATACAATGATATCGCGACGATTTACCAGTGCATCAATACAACTCATAATGCCCTGGTAGCCGAAATTCAGCAACATGGCATCTTCTCTCTGTACAAATCCACTCAATACTTTTTCCAGTTCTTCGTGATAAACGCTGTTTCCACTCATCATACGCGCGCCCATAGGGTATCCCATTCCCCATTTTTCCGCCGCCAGGGTATCAGCCTTGCGTGTTTCAGGGTGATTGGCAAGCCCCAGGTAGTTATTCAGGCTCCATACAATTCGCTCCTTGCCCCTGAAAAACATCCTGCTACCCAGTTCCCCTTCCAGTTTCGGAAATGCGAAATAACCATGCGCACGTTTCATGTGCTGACCTATCGGTCCGCCATCTTTCACCAGCTTCTCGAAGATATCTGCCATATGTTATGAATAATTTGTGTTTTTAAATTGTCGCAAAGGTAGTTTTTTTAAGGGTTTATATTTGTAAAAAACAGTATCATGCTTCAACGCTTCTTCGTGTTCTGTATGGCCACGCTTGCCAGTTTGAACCTGGCAGCCCAATCCACACAGAAAACAGGGCAGGCATCCGGTATCAGCCGCCCGAAACTGGTTATTGGCTTAGTAGTAGATCAGATGAGATGGGATTTCCTCTATCGTTACCAGGATCGCTACCTGCCTAATGGTGGTTTCAACCGGCTCCTGAAACAAGGCTTTTCCAACGAAAATACCTTCATTCCCTACGCCCCAACTGTTACCGCCTGCGGCCATAGTACCATTTATACTGGCAGTGTACCTGCTATTACAGGGATCGCCGGAAATGCCTGGTATGATCAGCGTCAGCGAAGAATCGTCTATTGCGTGGAAGACAACTCTGTTCAAACCGTAGGTAGCAGCTCCAAGGCAGGGATGATGAGTCCCCGCAACATGCATACCACCACTATTGGGGATGAATTAAAACTCGCAACCAATTTCAGATCAAAAGTTATCGGTATAGCAATTAAAGACAGAGGTGGTATCCTTCCTGCCGGCCATACTGCCGATGGTGCCTACTGGTACGATGGTGGTACCGGTAACTGGATTACTTCTACCTATTACCGCAACGAGTTACCTACCTGGGTGAAAGCCTTCAACGACTCCAAGTGGGTGGATAAAATATATGAAACAGGCTGGAATACCCTCTATCCCATAGATACCTATGTGAACAGTGAGAGAGCAGACAAGCCCTATAAAAGCAGGCCGCTGGGAGCCAAAGCATTGGCGCACCCCTACGATCTGAAATCTATGATCGGTAAAAACTATGGGGCGATTTCATCTACTCCCTATGGCAATACCATGACCCTCGAGCTCGCCAAGGCGGCACTAAAGGGTGAAAAATTAGGCAAGGGATCTTTTACGGATATGCTTACCGTTAGTTTGTCGTCACCTGATTATATTGGCCACTCCTTCGGGCCCAATTCTGTTGAAGTGGAAGATACCTATCTCCGCCTCGATAAAGACCTGGGTGAGTTCTTTGATTTTCTGGATAAGGAAATTGGAAAAGGACAATACCTGTTTTTTATTTCAGCAGATCATGGTGTTGCTCATATCCCCGGTTATATGAAAGATCATAAAATACCGGCAGGAACTTTTGATGACGGAAAATACAGAGATACACTGAATGCTATTCTCAAAGCAAAAACAGGTTATCCTAATATGGTGATCAGTATGTATAACTACCAGATTCACCTGAACAGATATGTTATGGACAGCCTGGATCTTGACAGGGAAGATATCATCGAAACCGTAGTGCGTTTCATGGAAAAACAACCTGAAGTAATGCGCGTGTTTGATATCGCTGAACTCGAAGAAACAACCCTGCCGGCCAAAATCAAATCCATGATTGCCAATGGCTATGCTCCCGACCGCGGTGGTGATATCCAGTTGGTTCTGTACCCACAATACATCGATGGCGGTCCAACAGGTACCACCCACGGATTGTGGAATCCTTACGATGCGCATATACCCCTTGTTTGGTATGGTTGGAATATCAAGCCGGGAAAATCAAATAAGGAAGTTTATATGACAGATATCGCTCCAACAATTGCAGCCCTTCTGCATATTCAGATGCCGAATGGAACTGTAGGTACTGTCATTGAGGCAATCAGACCATGATAAGTTGAATCCTGAGGTAATCGGGTATATTAACCCGGACTGTTCAACAGTCCGGGATTTTTTTTGATATACATTGTAGATTCGCCGACTTACAAATCTTACACATATGAAAGAAAACACCTGGTTTCGCAAGTGTTTATTGATGCTGCTGTTCCTAGTGACACAACTCGGGACAGTACTTGCGCAGCAATCCATGGACGCTGTACTTCCTCCTGACCCATCTGTAAAAATTGGCAAACTTGGCAATGGATTGACTTACTACATACGATCCAACAAAATGCCTGAAAATAAAGTGGAACTCCGCCTGGTAATTAATGCCGGCTCCAATAATGAGGATGATGATCAGCTGGGCCTGGCGCATATGGCGGAACATATGGCATTTAACGGCACTAAAAATTTCAAAAAGAATGAAATTGTATCCTTCCTCCAGGATATCGGTGTGGGTTTTGGAAATGACCTGAATGCCTATACCAGTTTTGATGAAACTGTCTATATGCTGCCCATCCCAACCGATAAGCCCGGCAATCTGGAAAAAGGTTTTCAGGTGCTGGAAGACTGGGCACACCAGGTTACTTACCTGGATGAAGACATCGAGTCTGAAAGAGCCATCATTCTGGAAGAAAGCAGGCTGGGTAAAGGTGCACAGGATCGCATGATGCGGCAGATTTATCCTGCTTTATTTGCAGGTTCAAGATATGCAGCTCGACTCCCGATTGGATCGGAGCAAGTCATTAAGACTTTCAAACCGGATGCAATTCGCCGCTTCTATAAAGACTGGTATCGGCCTAATCTTATGGCAGTAATGGTGGTGGGTGATGTAGAACCGGGCATGGCAGAACAACTGATCCGCAAACATTTTGAAGGATTAAAAAATCCGGCTAATGAAAGAAAGCGGGAAACGGTAAAAATTCCCGAATACCTGAAAAAAGAAGCCTTAGTGGTTACAGATAAAGAAGCAACCGGGTATTCCATCACACTGAACTACCCGATTACTTCAGCAGAAGAAGACAAGACAGTTGGAGGGTATCGCCGCAACCTGGTTCGTCAGTTGTTTTCAAGCATGCTGAACCAGCGCCTGCAGGAAGTAGCTCAGCAGGCGAATCCACCCTTTGTTGGGGCAGGAGCCGGCTATGGTGATTTTGTAAGAGGACATGAGAATTTCCGGGCTGTTGCAGTTGTTGGAACCGGTGATATCAAAAAAGGACTGGAAGCGCTTACTACAGAACTAGAAAGAGTAAACAAGTTTGGATTCACTGCTTCCGAGCTGGATAGAGTAAAGAAATCCATGCTGAGTTCAATGGAACGTTCTTATAACAACCGCGATAAAACAGAATCACAGGTATGGATAGACGAATACGTGCGCAACTTCCTTAGTGGTGAAGTTATTCCTGGAATCGAAAAGGAATTTGCGCTGGTGAAAGAACTGGTGCCTGGTATCAGCCTGGAAGAACTGAATGCCACCGGAAAGAATGCATTGGCAAAGGACAATCAACTGGTATATGTTACAGGTCCTGAACCGGATGCAAACAGCAGTTTGCCTGCACCTGCTGATTTGCTGGCGATCGTGAGCTCCGCTGCTTCTAAAAATATCACAGCCTATGAAGAGAAAGCTGTAGCCAGTTCCTTATTGGCTGCTACTCCTAAAGCAGGTAAGGTGGTTAAAAAAGAGCTGGATAAAACGATGGGTACTACCAAACTTACCCTGAGCAACGGTGTGATGGTTACCCTCAAGCCAACTTCCTTTAAAAATGATCAGATCTTATTGGGTGCAACCAGAAACGGAGGCAGAAACTATTATGGTGCAGCTGACAAATACAATGCGCAGTTTGCAGTACAGGTAATTTCTTCCATGGGTGTGGGCGAATTCAGTCCCACCGATCTGAAAAAAGCACTGGCTGGTAAAACAGTCAATCTGGCTCCCTCCATTGGAGAAGTTTCAGATGGTTTCAATGGGTCTTCCGGAAACAAGGACATCGAAACCTTATTGCAACTGGTTCACCTGCAGGTGACATCACCCAGGAAAGACACTGCGCTGTTTCGTTCCTTCATCCAGCGTTCTGTTGCACAGTACGCAGCATTGTCAGCGAATCCGCAGGCAGCCTTCCTCGATACCCTGAACCAGGTATTGTACAACAATAATCCACAAGCTCCGGTCGTGTTTCCTAAAGTGGAAAATTTCAAACAGATCAACCTCGACCGGACCATGGAAATCTATAAAGAACGAATTGGGGATGCAACCGGCATGCAGTTCGTACTGGTAGGAAGTTTTAAAGAAGAGGAACTGATCCCGTTACTGGAAACCTACCTGGGTAGTTTGCCGGTTAGCGGTCAGAAGTTTGAGAAAAAGGATAATAAGGTAAGGCCCATTTCCGGTAACAAACAACTGATGGTGATGAAGGGTAAGGAGCAGAAAAGTCTGATCCTGAATTTCTATACCGGGGAACTCAAGTATAGCCAGGACATGGAACTGAAAGCCCAGGCAATTGCTGAAATCCTGAATATCCGGGTGATTGAAGAATTGAGAGAAAAAATCCAGGGTATTTACGGAGGTGGCTTTTTTGTGGAAGTGGCTAAGTTCCCTTATCCCAATTATTCATTCGTATTGCAACTGCCCTGCGGACCTGAAAAGGTTGATACATTGTTGAAAGCAGTGAATGCAGAGATTGACTGGATCACCAAAAAAGGTCCGGATTCTTCCTACCTGAACAAGGTGAAAAAACAGTGGATCGAACAATACAAAACCAATCAGAAAGAAAATGGAACCTGGTTGCGGCAACTGATGAGCCAGGCTTCTGAAGGACAGGATCCGTCCTATTTCCTGCAGTATGAAGAAAAAGTAAATAAACTAACGGTGAAGGATATCCAGGAAGCTGCCAAACTCCTGCTGAACCGAAAGAATGTATTCAGTGCTATCCTGATGCCTGAGAAGATAACAGAGGCTAAGAAGCCTTTCTAAAAAGAAAAAAGGTGTTAGAATTTTCTAACACCTTTTTTTATTATGCATTTCTGTTGATACAATTCAAATCAGTGAACGCTTCTTCCAGTCTTTGTACGAAATGTTCCTGACCTTTTCTCAACCATACTCTTGGATCGTAGTATTTTTTATTGGGTTTGGTTGGTCCTTCCGGATTACCCAGCTGACCCTGAAGATAGGCTTCATTCTTCTGATAATATCCCAGTACACCTTCCCAGAATGCCCATTGCATATCAGTGTCGATATTCATTTTGATAACTCCATATCCGAGTGTCTCATGAATCTGCTCTTTTGGAGAACCACTGCCACCATGGAATACAAAGTATACAGGCTTTTCTTCGGTGTTGAATTGCTGACGGATATAGTCCTGGCTGTTCTTCAGGATTTCCGGACGCAGTTCCACATTACCCGGACTATAAACACCGTGCACATTACCAAAAGCAGCAGCAACTGTAAAGAGGCGACCCACTTTGCCTAACTCTTCATAAGCATAGGCAACATGTTGTGGTTGTGTATAAAGTTTATCATTTTCTACACCACTGTTGTCTACTCCATCTTCTTCACCACCTGTAACCCCGAGTTCAATTTCAATACCCATGCCCAGCGGTTGCATTCTTTTGAAATACTGTACAGAGGTTTGAATGTTTTCCTCGATGCTTTCTTCAGAAAGATCCAGCATGTGAGAACTGAAAAGGGGCTGACCTTTTTCTTTGTAGAAGGTTTCTCCTGCATCAACCAGGGCTGAAATCCAGGGAAGCCATTTGTGGGCAGCATGGTCGGTATGCAATACAACCGGTACTCCGTAGTATTTCGCCACATTGTGAATATGAAGCGCTCCTGAAATAGCACCGGAAATATTGGCCTGCATTTTATCATTGGGCATTCCTTTGCCAGCGATAAACTGGGCGCCGCCATTGGAAAACTGAATAATAACCGGAGAGTTAACTTTTGCTGCGGTTTCCAGGGTTGCATTGATTGAATCTGTACCGATGGTATTTACCGCGGGCATTGCGAAATTGTTGGCTTTTGCGTCTTTATAAAGGGCTTCCAATTCATCGCCGAAAAGAACGCCTGCACTGTACTTGCTCATTGTTTTTTGTTGGGTTTTTTGATAAAACGGGCAACTGCAATCGTTAAAAAGAAGCGCTAATATAACAATTATGAGTTGAATGACCGGCCTAGTCTTCCGAACGCCCCTGGAAGCGGGGGATCAGCAGCAGATTTTTGCGCAGGCAGACTTTCAGGTGTTCTTTCACCAGCTGCCCCATATTCCGGGCCCTTAAAAGTCCTTTGTGGTTATGGTGCATTTCACTGAGTTCGGAAGCGAGCTGGTGTAATTTCTCAGGAGTGGAAATCGTGTCTTTGCCCATAATGTCCAGCAATTCTTTCAACCGGTAGCGGGCTGATACCAGCCGGAAAGTCATCATCGTTCGTTCCTCCGTCTGGTATTGCTGGATACTGTCTTTATTGAGATGTTTCAGGGTGGTTTCTACCAGTGGAAAATTTTCTTTAAAAAACTGGGGCAGGTATAAATTTTTCCTGCCTTCATAGGACTGCTGATCAAAATCGATGGCCCTGATCCGGTACTGGTAATCCTCAATATCCGGCGTGATGTCAATTACGAAATTATAACTCCTCATATCTCCGAGCAGCCTCACAAAGCAGCGTTCATTGAACTTCACAAATTCTTTGGCGATGCGGATTTTGTTAGTGTCGGGCCGGTTGAGGTGTTGCTGAATAAATACATCACCCGGAATTCCGGGGATATGTTCCTCCACCAGGCTATGGTTATTTGTTAGAAAGGTAATCCGGTTGGGGGAGAGCATGTGCTCCAGTTCCAGCCCGTAGATGCGGGAGGCATCTGCGATTTTGATATAATAATGATCGTAATTGTCATTGAACTTATTGACGATCCGGATCCTGAAAGGCTGGGAATTACCAAAGGCACAGTAATCAATGCGGGCTACATCCAGGTGTTTGCTGAAGGTCATATCTCCTTCCGTCCGGAGCAGGGCATAAATTCGGACCAGTCCCTCCCGGATATATTCCCATTCCCGCATATCATAGACTACCGTCTCCCAGTGAGTATCCTGTCCTTCCTTGTCTTTCAGGGGAACAGAATAGGTGAAACGCTGCAGATCACGATAGGAAACAGGCAGTTTAACCTCTCTGCCATGTTGTTTCAGAAAGCCGCGCAGGGCCTGGCTGACAGGAAACATAGGTTTTTTCCTGGAAGGGCGATCCGGTTCGCCTCTTGAATAGCCAGATCTGAAGGGTGTATACAAAGTGGAAACAAGTTAGGGATTTGCACCAAGCTGATCAATCAAATCCTGAAAATATTCAGGTGCATATTGGAGCCGACTGCCATACCAGCTGAACATTTCTCCGTCTACGAGCAGTATTCGCGAAGCCGGTAGAAGCAGTTTTAATTCCTCGATATCTTTTTCCTTGAAAGGGTAAGGTTCTGAAGAAAGAAACACAAATTCAGGAGCAGCCGCCTGCAGATCAGCTGCTGAAATTTCAGGATATCGTTGTAAGTGGTCAAAGGCTGGAGTAAAACCACATTTTTTGAGCATGTCTGAAATAAAACAATCTGATCCCACTGTCATATAGGGTTTCTTCCAGATCAGGTAGGCAACTGTTGCAGAATAGGAAGCTGGTTTTAGCTGGGCAAAAGCAGTACTTATCTGCTGAATCAGGGTGGCTGCTTTCTCGATTTCGCCAGTTAGTGCTCCCACCTGCTGAATCATTTCCAGGGCTGCATCCAGGGTGTCTATATCACTGGTCCATACAGGCACCCAGCTGCGAAGCAGTTCCACCTCTGCTTGCAGGTTTTCCTCTTTATTGGCAA
Source organism: Flavihumibacter fluminis (assembly GCF_021491375.1). Taxonomy (GTDB): domain Bacteria; phylum Bacteroidota; class Bacteroidia; order Chitinophagales; family Chitinophagaceae; genus Flavihumibacter; species Flavihumibacter fluminis. Next base: position 1,077,678 of record NZ_JAKEVY010000001.1, on the reverse strand, counting down.
TTACGAGATCGGGCTGAAGGGAGAATATCTTTTCGGCATGGATTCCTTTTGTTCCGCCAATCCTGGTTTTGTTGCGGAACCAATGCTCCGGATGAATACAGAATTTGGTGATACCCACCACCTTTTCTTCCAGGCCCAGCGTATATAACAGTTCTGTTTGAGAGGGTACCAGGGAAACAATCCGTTTCGGCTGGGAGTCCAGCTGAATAGTAAAACCGGTCTGATCAGTGAACTGCTGCAATTTTTTTTGCGCAAAATAAAAAAGCTTTTGTTGTAACAGGTACAATTGTCAGGACTTCATGACAATATACTTTGCTACAGCAAAAGCCGGGAAACGGAATTCTAAGGTTAGGTAAGCACAGGCCGTAAGGCGCCATTCGAAAAGTAGAGGTTAGGGGCTATCAACTGATAGCTTCATGGGGTTTCGGATAAACTGAGTCTCGCTGGTGCAGCGGTCAGGGTGTATGGATTATAAAAACGGGGCAACAATTTTTCGGAACCACTATCGGCCTCCTGCCTTACAGCTTGGACGGGCTACAGGGCAGGAGGGTACCGGATTTCAGGATCTGACTCTTTCGAATCATAGTGGTTTTAAGGACTTGGTGTTTTCCACCGGACAATTGGATAACCTGAAACCAGTATTTCGTTTTGGACGTTGGTTACTGGACATTGGTTTGCACTGGCTTCAGATTTTGCTCGTTTTTTCGTAGGATCTTGGCGCTGATTTCGAATTCAAAAGTAGGCCGCTGCCAGACACTGAACAATAGCGCATTTGCTGAATTTTAACAATACGGATTTTACTCATGTGCTCGTATCTGGCACATCTGTCTGCTAGTTAATCTACTTCGGAAAGTATCGTAAAACTACGCGAAAGGGTAGCTTACTTGCCCAGGGCCTGCAAGAGGTCGTACTTGGTTACGATATGATAGTTACCAATTTCATCTTTCGCCAGTACAGCTCCATTTTCCTTATTGATTAAGCTGCTTAATTTCTCAATCGGAGTAGTGAATTCCACCATGGGGAATGGTTTTTCAAGCACTTCCTCTATGGTAGCCTGGCGGATTTCCGGTTGTGCAAATACCTGCTGAAACAGTCCTCCTTCAGAAATGGAACCAATCATGTTCTCTCCATCAAATACTGGGATGTGTTCAATATCGTACTTGCGCATCAGGTCAACTGCGTCTGTTACTGTTTTATCAGGAGACAGCGTGATTAAACGCTGTTTGCCACCTCTTGCACTTACTACATCGCGGAAGGTTTTGGCTTCCATGAACCCGCGTTCCATCATCCATTGGTCGTTGTAGATCTTTCCTACATAGCGGCTGCCATGATCATGAAAGATGCAAACCACCATATCATCTGCTTTCAGTCTGTCTTTTAATTGCAGAAGTCCCTGTATACAGGAACCGGCGCTGTATCCGCAAAACAGACCTTCTTCTTTAGCCAGTTTTCTTGCCATGATGGCACCATCCTTATCTGTGACCTGTTCAAAATGATCAATCACCGACATGTCGTAATTCTTCGGAACAAAATCTTCACCAAATCCTTCCGAGATATAAGGATGCACTTCATCCATATCAATTTCTCCGGTGCGGAAATACTTGGTGAGCAAAGAACCATATACATCAATTGCCCATATCTGGATATTGGGATTCTTTTCCTTCAGGTACTGCGCTGTTCCGGTAATCGTTCCTCCTGTTCCTGCAGTACATACCAGGTGAGTGATTTTTCCATCGGTCTGTTTCCAGATCTCCGGTCCGGTTGTTTCATAATGCGCCAGGCGATTCGCCAGGTTATCGTATTGATTGAAATGATAGGAGTTCGGAATTTCACGCGCCAGTCGTTGCGCTACTGAATAATAAGAACGGGGATCATCAGGTTCCACATTCGTTGGACAAACAATTACTTCTGCACCAACTGCTTTAAGGATATCCATCTTCTCCTTACTCTGCTTATCGGTTGTTGTGAAAATGCATTTGTATCCTTTCACAACAGCAGCCAATGCAAGCCCCATTCCTGTATTTCCACTTGTACATTCGATGATGGTTCCACCTGGTTTGAGTTTGCCTTCCTGTTCAGCTACTTCCACCATTTTGAGTGCCATCCGGTCTTTAATGGAATTGCCGGGATTGAAATAATCCACTTTGGCAAGTATGGTTCCGGGGAGTCCTTTTGTAATTTTGTTAAGTCTGATCAATGGCGTGTTGCCAATCGTTTCGAGAATGTTATTTTTAATGTCCATAGCAGGCTGTTAGTAAGCCGCTAAGGTACAATTTTACAAATGGCTGCAATGACCGTTTACTTTATACCGGGATTAGGTGCTGATAAGCGTGTGTTCAAACATATTCAGTTGCCACCCGGCTATTCTATTGAACATATCAACTGGTTGCCTCCGGAACAGGGAGAAAGCCTGACGCATTATGCTGCACGACTGGCAGCAATGATTCCGGATAAAGATCCCTTTTGCCTGGTGGGACTATCCTTCGGTGGCATGCTTGCAACGGAAATCAGTAAGTTTCGTCATCCCGAAAAAACGATTTTGATTGCCAGTATTCAGTCGCCACAGGAACTGCCTTTTTATTTTCGATGGGCAGCGCCATTGAAATTGCATAAAATACTTCCTATCGGTCTGTTTCAGCAGGCATCTATTGCGAAACGCCTCTTCACTACAGAAACCAGTGAAGACAAAGAACTCCTGCGAAAAATTATTCGCGAATCCGATCCTGCCTTTTTACGCTGGGCGATGGGCGCTATCCTGGAATGGAAAACAGAACAACCAATTGGAAAAATTTATCATATACATGGCACAAGTGATCGTTTGTTGCCCATTCGGTATACCCATCCAACCCATCTGATACCAGGAGCCGGCCACCTGATGGTGATGAACCGGGCGCCTGAAATCAATCAGACCCTGGCTGCGATTTTGGCAGGGAATAAATAGCTGGATTTTGCATGCCTCATCCGGCTATATTTGCGGTCCGAAACTTGTGAATATGGATCCAAAATATGTTAGTGTAATCGCGCAGAAATTATCCCTTTCCATAAAGCAGGTAGTGAATGTATATGAACTGCAGGAGGAAGGGGCTACTGTTCCTTTTATGGCAAGGTACCGGAAAGAAGCAACCGGTAACCTCGATGAAGTAGTTATTACTTCTATTGTAGAAGAAATCGCCTATTTCAAAGACCTGGAGAAAAGAAAGGAAACCGTACTGAAAACAATCGACTCACAGGGGAAACTGACACCGGAATTATCTGCAAAAATTGTAGCCTGTATCAATGCTACGGAACTGGAAGATATTTACCTGCCGTATAAACCCAAGCGAAAAACAAGAGCCAGCCAGGCCATTGAAAAAGGACTGGGACCTTTGGCCGACTGGATTTGGGAACAGCAGTCCGGCAGTCCGGAAGCTGCTGCACAGGCTTATGTAAAAGAGGAAGTGAAATCAGCCAAAGATGCTTTACAGGGTGCAAGAGATATCATTGCAGAACGCGTGGCTGAAGACCAGCAGGCAAGGACTGCCATCCGGTCTTTGTTTGAAACTTCTGCCATCCTGGTTTCACGCGTGCTGAGTTCTAAAAAAGAAGAAGCAGATGCACAGAAATACCGGGATTATTTTGAGTTCTCTGAGCCACTTTCCAAATGCCCTTCCCACCGGATCCTTGCGATTCGCAGAGGTGAAAAGGAAGGTTATCTGCTAATGGATATCAATATTGAAAAAGCCATAGCGGTACCTGAACTGGAAAGATTATTTGTAAAAAACAACAGTGAAGCTGCCGAAGAAATCAGGCTGGCGATTGCAGATAGTTTTGATCGTTTGCTAAAGCCATCCATTGAAAATGAATTCCGGTTAACAACCAAAAATGCGGCTGATGAAGAAGCCATCCAGGTATTTGCAGAAAACCTGCGACAGCTTTTGCTGGCCTCTCCGCTGGGTTCCAAAAGAGTACTGGCACTTGATCCTGGATATCGTACCGGTTGTAAACTGGTATGCCTGGATGAACAGGGCAATCTGATTCATTCCAGCACCATTTACCCGCATCCGCCACAGAATGAATGGCAGAAAAGTGTAGACACTATCAAACAATTGGTGAAGCAGTTTGGAATTGAAGCAATAGGTATAGGGAATGGAACTGCCGGAAGAGAAACTGAAACATTGGCAAGATCTATTGATTTTGGAAAACCTGTAAGTGTATTCCAGGTGAATGAAAGTGGTGCCTCCATTTATTCTGCATCAGAAGTGGCCCGCGAAGAATTTCCTGATTACGATGTTACTGTTCGGGGTGCAGTAAGTATAGGAAGACGTTTACTGGATCCGTTAAGTGAATTGGTAAAGATTGATGCCAAATCAATTGGTGTAGGACAATACCAGCACGATGTAAACCAGTCGCGTTTGAAAGAGAGCCTGGATCGTGTAGTAGAAAGCTGCGTGAACCATGTGGGTGTGGATTTGAATACAGCCAGCAAACATTTGCTGATGTATGTATCCGGACTAAGTGCCACACTTGCTAAAAACATTGTGGAGTATCGCCAGAAAAATGGTCCGTTTAAATCAAGGGAAGAATTGAAAAAGGTGAGCCTGATGGGCCCCAAAACCTTTGAGCAATGCGCCGGTTTTTTGCGTATACGCGAGGCCGTTAATCCACTTGATAACAGTGCCGTGCACCCGGAAACTTATCCAGTGGTGGAATCCATGGCAAAGGACCTGAATTGCAAAGTGAAAGACCTGATTGAAAAAGCTGAATTGCGCCGGCAGATCAACCGGAAAAAATACATTTCAGAAACCATTGGTGAATTCACGATTGAAGATATTCTGAAGGAATTGGAAAAACCGGGACGTGATCCACGTGCACCAATTGAAGAGTTTCGTTTTGATGACAGTATCAAAACAATGGAAGATGTAAAAGTGGGCATGGTAGTGCCGGGCATCGTAACCAATATTACCAAGTTTGGTGTGTTTGTGGATATTGGTGTAAAACAGGATGGATTGATTCATATTTCCCAACTCAGTGATACCTATGTGAGTGATCCTGCAGAAGTGGTGAAATTGCAGCAGAAAGTGAAGGTAACAGTGACAGAAGTTGATCTTGCCAGGAAACGAATTGGTTTGTCGATGAAGACGGGAGAACGGAAGATGGGGGAAAGGAAGATGGAGGAAAGGAGAGGGGGAGAAAGGAAGACGGAGGAAAGGAAGAAGGGGCCGGAGCCGGTGAATGATTTCCAGGCGAAACTGAATGAATTGAAGAAGAAATTCAAATAACAATACCACTTTAAGGTGATGGGGAAAACACCCCTTCCGGGGGTGTTTTTTCTTCATGTTCTGTTCATATGGAAGCACTAAGTTTGCATTTCAACCTTGTGCTATGTTAGTTTACCTTTTTACCCCACCTCCGCCGGCATTGGAAAAAATGCTGTATCCTGTTCTGCCGGCCTGCCTGCTTTTGTTGGTACTGCTGGTTCTGGCAGTCATCATTTCTGTAAGCATTAAAAACAAAATGAGAGCCCAAAGGTGATTGCGTTGTAAGTTTACCGGTCAAACGGGCAAGTATGTCGCAGGTTTTATTTGAAGACGGTCAGTTTTACCGGGATGATAAATTATTGATAGGAGCCAATAGCCGGGCCATCCGGTATGGAGATGGATTGTTTGAAACAATGAAAGTCAACAAGGGCAGTATTCAACTGGCCGACTGGCATTTTGAACGACTGTTTTCAGGGCTGGCGCTCTTACAATTTGAATGCCCTTCCTATTTTACTCCTGCCTATCTGAAGGATAAAATACTGCAACTGGCCCATCGTAATGGTCATAGCAACCTGGCAAGGATTCGGCTCATGATCTTTCGTGGAAATGGAGGACTGTATGATACGGTCAGTCATTTTCCCCATCATGTAATTCAGTGCTGGTCGCTGCCTCCTGCCAATCACCAGTGGAATGAAAATGGCCTTGTTTTAGGAATTCACCGAACTGCACATAAAACAATGGATCTGTTGGCAAATACCAAGTCCAACAATTACCTGCCCTATGTACTCGGGGCCCTCGAGGTGAAAAAAGAAAAGTGGAATGATGCAGTGGTACTGAATGCTGTAGGAAGAGTGGCCGACTGCACTATCGCGAATCTCTTTTTGGTAAAAGAAGGAGTGCTCTATACACCTGCAGCATCCGAAGGCCCGGTGCTGGGCATCATGAGGCGATATATGCTGGATTATTGCAGGAAAGCAGGATTGCCTTTTAAAGAGACAACTATCAACGAAGAAGATCTGCAACAGGCAGATGAAATTTTTCTTACTAACACCAGCTATGGCATTCGCTGGGTAGGAAGCCTGGGCGACAGGAAATATGCAAACAGCTTTAGTGCCCGCTTGTACAAGGAAGCCATCCAGCCGCTCTTTCATCCAAAAAATTAGTTGAACCAAGCATAGAATTGCTTGTTAATGCTCTAAATTCCATTTATGGCTGCAGGCAACATCGCAATTTTCTGGTTTCGCAGGGATCTCCGTCTGGAGGACAATGCAAGTTTGTATCATGCCCTGCGTTCGGGATTGCAGGTTCAGCCGATATTCATTTTTGATTCCAATATCCTGGATGACCTGGAAGATAAAGCCGATAAACGTGTCTTGTTTATTCATCAGGCCCTGGAGCAAATCCAGGCTCAATTGGTGGGATTGAAATCCAGCCTGGATGTGCGCCACGGTAAACCGATGGAAGTATTTACCCAGCTTCTCAGTGAGTATAAAATTGCAGCAGTATATACCAATCATGATTACGAACCCTATGCCAGCGAGCGTGATGCAGCAATAGCAGCCATGTTGAAAGAAAAGGGTATTGCATTTCATACCTTTAAAGACCAGGTGATTTTTGAAAAGGAAGAAGTAGTGAAGGATGATGGTAAGCCTTATACCGTATTCACTCCTTATTCAAGAAAATGGAAAGCCAAGCTGAATGCTTTCTATCTCAAATCCTATCCGACTGCCGACTATTTTAATGGGTTTCATAAACGCAGTCCCAAAGCCTTACCCAGCCTGGAAGACATCGGTTTTTCAGCTGGTTCATTTTCTTTTCCGGATCCTGAGCTGGATCCGAAAATTGCCAAAAAATATACAGAACAACGCGACTTTCCTGCTGTTCGTGGAACCAGCAGGCTGGGTGTACACCTGCGATTTGGTACCATCAGTATACGACAGCTGGCGAAGCAGGCAACTCAGTTGAACGAGACATATTTGAATGAATTGATCTGGCGGGATTTTTATCATATGATCCTCTGGAATTTCCCGCGGGTAGGCAAGGGGCTCTCCTTCAAACCGGAATACGATCAGATCAAGTGGCGGAACAATGAAAAAGAATTTGCCGCCTGGTGCGAGGGGCGTACTGGTTATCCAATCGTGGATGCGGGCATGCGGGAATTGAATACCACCGGTTATATGCACAACCGGGTACGCATGATTGTAGCTTCTTTTCTGACGAAACACTTGTTGATTGACTGGCGCTGGGGCGAGGCTTATTTTGCGAAGAAGTTGCTTGACTTTGATCTGGCTGCGAACAATGGAGGCTGGCAATGGGCAGCAGGAAGTGGCTGTGATGCAGCTCCTTATTTTCGAATTTTCAATCCATATCTGCAAACCAAGAAGTTTGATCCGGATGGAGCCTATATCAAAAAATGGGTGCCGGAATTAAATGAGTTGACCTATCCCCGGCCAATTGTGGAGCATGAACTCGCAAGAAAACGTTGCCTGGATACTTATGCAGCAGCAATCCGTTCGTAGGTAGCCTCCAGCACGGAGACTGCTTTTTTACCTGTTTCGCCCAATGAAAGAGAATACTCATTCACATAGAGATTGATGTGCTTGCGCATCACTTCCTCACTCATTTCCTGTGCATGGTTTTTCACAAAGGAGGAGAGTTCAGGGTAGTTAGACCAGCTATATTGTATACTGGACCGAATCCACTGGTTCAATTGCTCATCCATTGCTGCCGGAAGATCTTTTCGAATGATAATGCCTCCCAGTGGTACCGGGCATTGCAATTTGGATTCCCAATAGGCACCCAGGTCGAGCAGCTTCACCAGGCCCTTCGCTTCGTAAGTAAACCGGTTTTCATGAATGATAACACCTGCATCTGCCTTTCCGGATAAGACGGCTTCTTCAATTTCATGAAAGATGCCAAAGTCTTTGTTTTGCGCATCTGGAAAAGCAAGCGAGAAAAGTAGGTGAGCGGTAGTGTTTCTGCCAGGCAGGGCGATGCGCTTCAGGTGAATGTCTTCGAGCGCAATAGGCTCTCTTGCAATCAGGAGCGGACCAACACCAAATCCAAGTGCTCCCCCGGCGTCCAGAAGTCTGTACTGGTGCTTCACCTGCGGCCATACCCCATAGCTTATTTTACTGATCGGATACCTGCCTTCCAGCGCCCATTCATTCAGGGTTTGCACATCTTCCAGCACCACCTCAAATTGCTGTCCACCAGTATCAATCTTGCCATTTACCAATGCATCAAATATGAAGGTATCATTCGGGCAGGGCGAAAATGCTATGGTAATCGGTTTGCTCATTTTTTCTGGTTCATTATCTTTTCAGGTTTCGTCTCTTTTGTCTCCCGTCTCCTTTGTCTCCCGTCTCCTTTGTCTCCCGTCTCCTTTGTCTCCTCTTCCTTGCCTCCCGTTTCCTTTGTTTCCTCTTCCATTCTCCTTTGCCTCCTGTTCCATTCCTCCTTTCTTCCTTTTCTCCATCTTCCATTCTCACGTCTCACATCTACAGCGCTTCCAACAACCTCACCAACACCTTGTTCAAATTCTCAATGGCCAGAGGAAGATCCCACTGTTTTTTGTTGCGCACTCCAACCGTATTGGAGATGCTTCTCAATTGCATGAAAGGAATATTCTCCTGCAGGCATACATAATGAAAGGCAGCCCCTTCCATGGATTCAAGCGCGGGCTGGTAGGCATCCTGGTAGGACTGGATCCTTTTTTTTGAAGTGGAGATTTCATTCACCGTGATGGCATTCACCTTTTTAAGCCGGCTTCTTTTCAGCAGGGTGGTATTCGGGTTGGTCAGCCAGGATCTCTTATAAGGTGCTTCATTCGGATTGGCCAGTCCCAGCTCAAATAAGTTCGCAAATCCCTGTTTTTCAACAGCTCCCATGTCTGCAATGATTTCTTTCTGAACCGCGTAAACAGTCCCGGCTGGTACTGTTGGGTCAAAACTGCCAGCTACCCCAGCCTGTATGATCAACTCGGGACGTTTATGCTGGAGGTAACGCGTCAGGGCATAGGTGGTGGCAACGGAGCCTACCCCGGTTATCAGGATATCCACATCAAAATCTATATGAATCAGTTTGTCTGTCTCAGCCAGGTGTTCTGTAAAAGGAGTGATTTCGGCGGCAGTGGCCGCGACCAGTAAACAATGCATTCCTGAATAGTTTGCCGCAAATGTCGGGATTCCTGATAAATCCTGCCGAATGACTAGCTTTGTAAGGCAATCAGACCAGCTTTTTATCAATTTCTGAACAAATTGAATTCTGTTCTGTTAAACTTTCCAGCAACAATTATTAAACAGGTTGGAGATGTCAAACAAAGTGGCCGTTTACAGGAAGGAACATTTTAATGCAGCACACAGGTTGTTTCGGGCTGATTGGGATGATGCACAGAATTTTTCGGTTTTTGGCAAATGCAGTTACCCTCATTATCATGGGCACAACTATGAATTAGAGGTTAAAGTGCTGGGTGAGCCTGATCCCGTGACTGGTTTCGTAATTGACATGAAGCAGTTGTCGGATATCATTAATCGCGAAGTCCTTCAGGTGTTTGATCATCGCAACCTGAACCTCGACACACCTTATTTCAAAGAGAGAAACCCAACCGCTGAAAACATAGCGATCGTGATCTACGAATTGTTGCGACCACATATAGATCCGAAACATGAACTGGGTATCCGGTTGTATGAGACGGCAAGGAATTTTGTGGACTACCCGGGGAAGTAAGATGTGAGACGTCAAACGTGAGATGTGAGAAGGGGGCATTCAAATTAAATTCAAAAACACTAAAAAATGGCATATCAAAAAGTTGAACAGTACGAAGACAAAATAACCTCCGGACTGATCGAAAATTATCGCGAATCGCTGGCTTTATTAGGAGAAGATCCTGAACGTGAGGGGTTGCTAAAAACTCCTGAACGTGTTGCAAAAGCGATGCAGTATCTCACCCAGGGTTACCAAATGGACGCGAAAGCCATCCTCGAATCTGCCAAGTTTCATGAAGATGTTAGTGAGATGATCATCGTGAAAGATATCGAGCTGTTCAGCATGTGCGAACACCATATGCTGCCCTTTTTTGGTAAAGCGCATATCGCGTATATCCCCAATGGTTATATCACTGGTTTGAGTAAGATTGCCCGCGTTGTGGACGTTTACAGCAGAAGACTGCAGGTGCAGGAGAGACTTACCTCACAAATTCTGAATGCTATTAAAGAATCACTCAATCCTATTGGTGTAGCAGTTGTTATCGAGGCCAAACACCTCTGTATGATGATGCGGGGTGTTCAAAAACAAAACTCTGTTACCACTACCTCTGCTTTCTGGGGAGAATTTGAAAAATCAGAAACCAGGAGTGAGTTCACAAAATTGATTTCGTCCAAACTGAGCTGATCTGATTATTTTTGCGGTATAACTAGAACCGCCTATATGAAGCATGCTTATGTTTTTCCCGGACAGGGATCTCAGTTTCCGGGAATGGGTAAAGAGCATTATGAAAACAGTGCCTTTGCTAAGAAGTTATTTGAACAAGCCAATGAAATTCTTGGCTTTCGTATCTCCGACATTCTTTTTACTGGTACTGATGAAGACCTCAGACAAACCAAGGTTACTCAGCCTGCTGTATTCCTGCATTCAGTAATTGCCTATAAAGGTATTGAACAGAACAGGCCGGATATGGTTGCCGGACATTCACTGGGTGAGTTTTCCGCATTGGTGGCGAATGGCGTATTGAATTTTGAAGATGGTCTTCAACTTGTTTCGATTCGCGCCCTCGCTATGCAAAAAGCCTGTGAGTTGCAACCTTCCACTATGGCTGCCGTACTCGGATTGGATGATGCAAAAGTTGAAGAAGTCTGCGCCCGCGTGCAGGAGGAGTCCGGTGAAATTGTAGTGCCTGCCAATTATAATTGTCCTGGTCAGTTAGTGATCAGCGGTTCTGTAAAAGGAATCGAACTGGCCTGCGAATCAATGAAAGCAGCAGGAGCCAAACGCGCACTGGTGTTGCCTGTTGGTGGTGCTTTCCATTCTCCTTTGATGGAGCCCGCACGGCAGGAATTGAAAGATGCGATCGAAGCGATGAAATTTCAAACGCCTGTTTGTCCCGTTTACCAGAATGTGGTTGCAAGAGCCGTTATTGATAAAGATGAAATCAAACACAACCTCATTCAGCAATTGACAGGAGCTGTTCGCTGGACACAAAGTGTGCAGGCGATGATCCAGGATGGCTCTTCCAGGTTTACGGAAGTGGGTCCGGGTAAAGTGTTGCAGGGATTGATTGGCAAGATTGATAAGACGGTTGCGGTGGATGGAATAAGCTGAGGCATGGAAGAGGAGACAGAGGAGACTGGAGACAAAATAATTCCGCCATAGTGAATGCCACCGGTTCGGTGCTGTTCACTATGGCGGATTTTCTTTTTATACTGAGATAGAACAGTTGACCCATTCATGGCCAAAGGTGGCATTGTATTTTTTATAGAAATTGATAGCAGGTTCATTCCATTCCAGCACCTGCCAAACAATTCCGTTTAATCCTTTTTCTTTCGCTTCTTCTATCAATCGGTCGAATAATAATTTCCCAACTCCTTTGCCACGCATCGCTTCGGTTACCAGGATATCTTCCAGGTACATGCGTTGTCCCTTCCAGGTGCTGTACCGGATATAGTACAACGCAAATCCCTGCACTACTCCATTTTCTTCGGCTACAAATGCCCACCAGACTGGCTGGTCGCCAAATCCACTTTTGGTAAAATGCTCCAGGGTTACTGTAACTTCTTCCGGCGCTTTTTCATAGAGGGCCAGTTCATTAATTAACTCGAGTAAACGCGGACAGTCAGATTCAACCGCTCTTCGTATAGTGATCATCGTTATAGTTTAATTGATTATTGTAATGCCTGTTCCAGATCCGTCAGGATGTCTTCGATGTTTTCAATTCCCACACTCATGCGGATCAATCCATCTGTAATACCATAGGATTCTCTTTCAGCCTTTGGTACTCCAACATGCGACATAGATGCCGGGTGAGATACCAGTGTATCCAGCGTGCCTAATGACACAGCCCTGGTGCAAAGCTGTAATCGGTTTATAAAGCGAACACCTGCTTCAATGCCTCCTTTCACTTCGAAACTAAGCATGCCACCAAAATTTTTCATCTGTTTTTTAGCGATGGCATGATCCGGATGCGATGGCAGTCCCGTAAACATAACTTTCTCCACCTGCGGATGTTTTTCCAGGTACTCAGCAACCACCATGGCATTGCTGCAATGTCTGTCCATGCGTAATTCGAGTGTTTTCATTCCCTGGATCAAGAGGTAACAATCAAAGGGATTTGCATTGCCGCCCAGTAATACATGCCATTTCCAGACTTTGGTTTTCATGAACTCAAGATCCCTTCCTAGTAAAACGCCACCAATTGCAGAACCATGACCGTTTAAGTATTTGGTGGTGGAATGAAACACAAAATCGACTCCGGGATATTTGAAAGGTTGCTGCAGATAGGGACTTGCAAATGTGTTATCAACCGAAACCAAGTATCCTTTCTGTTTTGCCATCTCACTAATCAGGCTGATGTCCACACAACTTAGGGTTGGATTGGCAGGCGTTTCGATATGAACCAGCCGGATGCCAGGTGTTTCCATTGCTTTCGCCGCCAGCTCAGGATTGCGTAAATCGGCAACAATGATTTCGATTTGATGCTCTTCCACAACTTTGGTCAGCAATTCCTGGGTGCCACCATATAAGGAAAAATGTGTCAGGATTTTATCACCCGGTTTGCAGGTAGATAAAAACAGGGTGGACATGGCCGCTTGTCCGCTTGCATGCAACAAGGCTTTCAGCTGAAGGGGATTGCCATCCTGCCCGGTAATTCCATGTGCTTCCAGGGCAGCGATTTTTTGTTCTGCCACTTTAAAACCAGGGTTGCCAAGTCTGGTATAGATCTGCGTTTTGTCTTCACCGGCAAATCGCTCCATGCCCTGCTCAGCGGTATCGAAATAGAAAGTGGAACTTGCATAGATCGGTGTGATATGGGAATACATAGGGTCAGGTTCATTTCCGCCATGAACGGCTACCGTGCTGCTTCCTTTCATCTTAAAATCTTTACTCGACATATGTGAATCAGGCTTTAATTTTAGTAAAATTAACTGAAAACCATGAAGACCCTTTTACTGGAATATGCCACTTATCATATTTGGGCCAATGAACAACTGTATGGCTGTATCAAAAACCTGAACGAAGAGAGCTGGACAAAGGAGGTAACCAGCAGTTTTCCGTCCCTGTTAAAAACACTCTTGCATATGTGGGATGCTGAATCACTTTGGTGGCAGCGGATCCAGGGTAAAACGGAAATGTTTATCCCCAGTAAAAACTTTCATGAACATCCGTTGAAGGGAGCAGAAGCCTTGCTGATGCAGGGCCATGTTTGGAAGGAATGGCTGGAATCAAAGTCTGAAGCAGAATTAAATGAGGTTTTTCCCTACACCAATCTGAAGGGGCAGTCCTATGAAAGTTCCTATACGCATCTCCTGATGCATTTATTTAACCATGGTACCTATCACCGCGGTCAGCTGGTAACGATTTTACGGCAGCTTGGAGTTACCGATATCCCGGCAACCGACTTTATTGTGTGGTCGAGGGGACTGAAAAAGTAGTGCCGTATTTTCGTAACTTACGGAAAGCAAATTGAGTGTTATGAAAGGGGGATTTTTCCGGGTATGGTTGCTGTTGCTTGTTGCCGGCAATTTTTGGTGGGAGGAAGCAGTTGCACAACGATTCGACTGGCGAAGCCGGATTGATGACCTTGTGTATAAGGCGGATAGCTTATCCCTGGTTTCACAACAAACCTTTCATATTCAAAAATTCCTGTCAGACGATCGACCTATTCGGGAAACCTGGCATTATACCGTTTCCGAAGGAAGGGTGGTGATTTTTGAGATACATTATTTCGTGGATACCATAGAATACCTGGAGGTTTATTATCTCGACCGCGACCAGGTGGTTTGTACCGAACAATATGTAATCGAATATCCTGCACAGCAGGATGACCGAATCAGATGGGGAGCAGTCAGGTTCTTTCAGGGGCCATCAGTAAAACAATTTGTGACCATGGGGACTGTTCCTGATGAATACAGCCGCCTTTCTTCCTATGATTTATGGTCGCGGTTTAAATCCCGCTACCGAGAGCTCACTGCCCAGCGAACCCTGCAGGAAAAAAATACCAAAGGCGCTATCTTCGCGCCATGACAGGAATTGATGCAGTTACGCTGGAAAAAGCCATCGTTCATAAAGTAGGAAATCCGACCCGCGGGGAAGCATTGCAACTTTCGCCCAACACGCTTACGCTTAATGATGAAATTGTACGTGGATTATTAACCCGCTATTTCCTGGCACCTTTCAATGAACACGATGTATATCATTTTACACATATCAGCGATCTGGAGCTGAATGATGTATACCAATATGCCAAAAAGATCTTTGATGATCCCGGCAGTTTTCAGAAAGTGGCTGCGTTCCTGGCGCAGTTGCTCTATCAGAAATCCACGCATGCTAGAGTAAAGGAAGGGGAATTGTATGTGGTGTTATTTGATAAGTTGTTAGTGGAGGGGGAAGAAAAGAAAGCATTGGGCTTATTCAAATCTGAAACCAAGGAAACCTTCCTGAAAGTGTTTTCGCATGCGGGTGGCTGGGAGTTGGCGGCAGAGGACGGTATCAATATCAATAAGCTGGATAAAGGTTGTCTGATTATCCGGGAAAATGAAGCGGAAGGGTATAAAGTGCTGGTGGTGGATACTACCAATAAACAGAACGATACCCAATACTGGATCAGTGAGTTTCTGCAGGTACAGCCTTATACGGATAGCTACCACCATACCAACCAGGCATTGGGACTTTGCAAACTCTTTATTGAAAAAGAATATGCAGAGAAATTTGAAGTAAGCAAATCCGATCAGATTGATTTGCTGAATAAGTCGATGGATTATTTCAAGTCGAAGGAACAGTTCAATCTCCAGGAATTTGCGGATGAAGTGATTCATCACCCCGATGTGGTGGACAGTTTCATGGATTATAAACGACATTTTGAAGCCAATCGCAACTATGTGATTGATGAAGAATTTGATATCCACCTGGCCGCTGTAAAGAAACAGCAGAAAGTATTCAAATCAGTGCTCAAACTCGACAAGAACTTCCATGTGTACATCCATGGTCGCCGCGACCTCCTGGAACGCGGTTATGATGAAACGGTAGGCAAGAAGTATTACAAGTTGTATTTTGATGAGGAGGCATGAAGCAGGGAAGATGGAGGAATGGAAGATGGAGGAATGGAAGATGGAGGAATGGAAGAGGAAACAAAGGAGACAAAGGAGACAAAGGAGACAGAGGAGACGGGAGACAAGGGAGGCATGGAATATTGGCATAGGAAGTTGGTGGGAAGGAGGCATGGAAGAAATATGGGAACTGTTTTCTGATGAATTTTATGGTTACCTATAGGTGACATTACATAGGGTTAATGATGGCTATATGCGACATTTAAAATGCTGATGAAACCATACCAGGGAGTCTGACCACCTGATTTTATAGAGATGCTATAAATTACTTTAAGTATAGCTTAAACTAACCTGGAACTGTTCATTGTGCCTGTGGAGTATATTGGCGTGGTTGCAGAATGGTTCACTGGTGCTTCACTGGTGGTTCAATAATAGTGAAACAATAGTGCGGGAGCGGTTGAGATTGACTGACTGGTTAGAGAAAAGAGGCCGAATGGACGGAGAAAATTACCCGAAAGGAAAGGAAAGGTGAGACGTGAGATGTGAGACGTGAGATGTGAAAATTAGTGAAATTAAAAAAGGTGAAAGGGGCGTACCTCTTTCACCTTTTTTAATTTCCCGTCTCCCTTCTCCTCTGTCTCCTGTCTCCATGCTCACATTTTCCACTTCACCAAGGTCGCGCCCCAGGTAAACCCACCTCCAAATGCAGCAAACACCAACAGATCATCTTTTTTCAGCTGATCCTGCCATTCCCATAAACAGAGCGGAATAGTAGCTGCGGTGGTATTTCCATAGCGCTGAATATTGATCATTACTTTGTCCTTATCCAATCCCATGCGTTCAGCAGTGGCATCAATGATACGCAGGTTGGCCTGATGGGGCACCAGCCATGCGATATCGGCACCAGTCAGGTTGTTTTTTTCCAGCAGGTCGGCGCTGATATCGGCCATCCCTTTTACTGCAAACTTGAAAACAGTCTTGCCTTCCTGGAAAGCAAAATGTTCGCGGTTGGTAACTGTTTCGATTGTAGCAGGATACGCCGATCCGCCTGCTTTCATGTTCAGGAAATGGCGACCACTTCCATCGGTTCTAAGCAGACTGTCCAGGATTCCATATCCTTCTTCATCCGGTTCCAGCAACACTGCGCCGGCGCCATCGCCAAACAAAACACAGGTATTACGATCGGTATAATCTACAATGGCACTCATTTTATCGGCACCCACAACCACCACATTTTTGTACCGGCCACTTTCAATATACATGGCTCCTGTAGTGAGCGCGAAAAGAAAGCCTGAACAGGCCGCACTCATATCATAACCCCAGGCATTCACGGCACCAATCTTGTCGCAAACAATGTTGGCAGTAGCCGGGAAAACCATATCGGGAGTAACAGTTGCTACAATCAGACAGTCGATTTCTTCGGGTTTCATCCCTCTTTTACTAAGCAGGTCCAACACAGCAGGTACTGCCATATCGGAAGTTGCTTTGCCTTCACCACGTAAAATTCTTCTTTCGGAAATGCCTGTTCTGGTGCGGATCCATTCGTCGTTGGTGTCAACCATTTTCTCGAGGTCAGCATTGGTTAACTTATCCTCGGGAACAAAACCGCCTACGGCTGTAATGGCGGCTGTAATTTTTTTGGTCATGCGTTTAATTTCAAAAGCGGCACAAATTTAGGGGTAATAGTTTATTTTGCAGCCTATGATCGCTTTTCTCAAGGGGAATTTCACGCTTCTTACACCCACTTTTGTTCATATTGATGTTCAGGGAGTTGGATATGAGGTCTTTATATCGTTAAACACATATGGTGAAATTCAGGGTAAAACCCAGGGGTTGCTGTATACCCATCTCCAGGTTCGGGAGGATGCCCACCTGCTGTATGGATTTGCCACACCGGCCGAAAAAGATATGTTTTTGCAGCTGCTGGGGGTGAATGGAGTAGGGGCTTCCACTGCCAGAATGATGCTCTCTTCCCTGAAACCGGAAGAAATTTCAAGGGCCATTATCCAGGGAAATGCGAAACAATTGGAGTCTGTAAAAGGAATTGGCAAGAAATCTGCAGAGAGAATAATTCTCGAACTTCGGGATAAATTCACCAAGCAGTCGTTGGATCTAAATAATTCAGTGTCAATAGGCAATACCGCCGAAACCGATGCGTTAAATGCTCTGTTGGCACTTGGAATTGCTCGTCCGGCGGCAGAAATCGCACTCCGTAAGTCTATGCAACTACATCCAGGTTCTGACAAAGTAGAAGAAATTATCAAATCAGCACTTAAAAACCTCTAAGCCTATAGCAGGAGTTCTACCTAACTAATTACCTGGGAAAAAACTGTGGGCATTCTTCGTATGCAATGTGGGCGTCTCCTACTGATCATTTCTATGATCCTGGCATTTCTTTGCCCGGGATTGGCTGGATACTCACAGCAGGATTCTACAAGCAATCCGCAAGACACAGTTCCTAATGTTCCAGTAATAAAAGCTCCAGACACCCTACGCTTTCCCCTGGAAGACCGCCGCGCAGAACCAGGCATCCGGAAAAATCCTTTCGACCTGAACGATCCTTCGAATATTAATAAAACCGTTGAGTACGATCCGGTTACCCGGCAGTATTTCATCGTCGAGAAAATTGGTGATAAATACTACCGGACACCAACCTACATGACTTTTGAGGAGTACCTCCGGTACAGGGCAGCCATCCAGGAACGTGATTATTTCCGCCAGCGGGCAGATGTGCTGAGCAGCCTGAACAGAAAAAACATCAAACCCAAACTATCGGTTTCCGAATCTTTCTTCAACCGCATCTTTGGCGGCGGCAAGGTAGATGTACGGCCCATGGGGAATGTTGACATCATCGCCGGCTACCAGGGACAAAATATCAAAAACCCAACTCTTCCTGAACGAGCCCGGAGAAATGGTGGTTTCGACTTTGACATGAATGCCAACCTGAGTGTGCTGGGGAATATTGGCAATAAAATGAAATTGCCTATCACCTATAACACCCAGGCCAATTTCGATTTTGAAAACCAGCTCAAGCTGGACTATACCGGCGGCCCGGATGAAATCATCAAACGCATCGAAGCAGGGAATGTATCTTTTTCAACCAAGGGTTCTTTGATTCCAGGAGCGCAATCCCTTTTTGGTATTAAAACCCAACTGCAGTTTGGTAAATTATTTATTACCGGTATCCTGGCCAACCAGCGTGCACAAAGACAATCACTCGGTTTGGTTGGAGGTGCTGCCACCACCAACTTTGAATTTAAAATCAATGATTACGAAGAAAACCGGCACTTCCTGATGTCGCAATTCTTCCGTAAAAATTATAACAGGGCGATGGGCAGTTTGCCTGCTGTGAATTCCCTCGTGAATATTCTGCGCCTCGAAGTTTGGGTTACCAACCGGAATGGAGCAACTACCGAAACCCGTGATATCGTAGCACTGGCCGACCTCGGGGAACGTTTTCCTTTTAATTTCCCAACCCCGGTAACGCCTGACTCTTTGCCATCCAATACAGTGAATGGTTTGTATCAGGCCCTGGTTTCTGATCCCGCCAGCAGAAGGTCAGCAACCGTTACCGGCAAACTGGGTAGTTTGGGTTTACGCCCCGTACAGGATTTTGAGAAAACCTTTGCGCGGAAACTCGGTCCCAATGATTATTATTTCAACCCGCAGGTTGGTTTCCTATCCCTGAACCAACCCCTTCAACCGGATGAGGTTTTAGGTATCGCGTTTCAGTATAGCTACAATGGAAAAATCTACCAGGTAGGTGAATTCTCGCAGGATGTACCACCCGATACCACCGCCATCATTGCAGGTAATCCCAAAGTGCTTTTCCTGAAAATGCTGAAAGCAACTTCGCAACGTACCACCCTGCCCATTTTTGACCTCATGATGAAAAACGTGTATGCACTGCGTACGCGGGATGGAGGTTATATCTCAAGTGTGCAGCCGGCTGATTTCAAACTCAACGTATTATATGAAGAGCCCAGTCTGGGTACCAAACGCTATCTGCCTGAAGGTCCCAGAACCGGCATACCTCTTATTACAATCTTAAACCTCGACCGCCTTAATAATAACCGGGATCCCCAACCCGATGGGGTCTTTGACTATATTGAAGGCTTTACCGTGATCTCCAACCAGGCAAGAATTATCTTTCCTTTCCTGGAGCCTTTTGGTCGCGACCTCGACAGTGTTGCCTTCCAGGGGGTGCCACAGGAAATCAAGGATAAATATCTCTTCCTTCCTCTCTATGATACCATTAAGGAGATCGCCAAAACCTATGCGAACCTTGATCGTTTCATCATTAGTGGTACAGCAAAGGGACAGGCAACTTCTGATATCCCGCTGGGAGCATTCAATGTGCCGCAGGGATCGGTTACTGTTACCTCTGGTGGCCGTACCCTCGTAGAAGGTATTGATTACATGGTGGATTATAACCTGGGTTCCGTGAAGATCATCAACCAGGCAATTCTCAATTCCGGCATTCCGGTACAGGTGGGTTTTGAGAACAATGCCACATTCGGTATACAGCAACGAAATTATATGGGGGTCCGGTGGGATTATATGGCCATCAATACAGTGAAGGAATCTTTTACAATCGGGGGACAAATTGTACGATTGGGTGAGCGCCCCTTTTTCACGAAAATGAATTACAATGAAGATCCGATCCGAAATACCATGTACGGGTTGGATTTCAGTTACAGAGCAGAAGCACCCCGACTAACCCGATGGCTGGATAAAATTCCGTTTTACAAGACCACGGAAATGAGTACCATCACTGCCTATGGTGAGGGCGCTATTCTGAAACCGGGTCACCCACCACAAATCGGTAAGGGAGAGAGCGGACTTATATATGTAGATGATTTTGAAGGCACCCGAAACAGTATTGATCTTCGCTTTCCGCTGATCAACTGGACCCTGGCTTCCACGCCCCAGGGAAATGGATTGTTCCCCGAAGGAGAACTGAGTGATTCATTGGCCTATGGGTATAATCGCGCCAAACTGGCCTGGTATAATATTGAGCCCAACCTGCAGGATCGAAGGGCACCTAATAACCCGCTGACGTCCTTTTTCCCAAATGATTATTTCCTGGACCCCAAGATCCGCGCGGTAACACAAAACCAGTTATTTCCTGCGCGAACACCTGATTTTGGAACCGCCCAACTGATCACTTTTGACCTGGCTTATTACCCGAGAGATCGTGGTCCGTATAACTTTGATGCAAGACCGGGAAGTGTAAGTGCCAATGGTAAACTGCTCAACCCCGAACAACGATGGGGTGGTATCATGCGCGGGTTGGACCAGGTAGATTTTGAAACCGGCAACGTGGAGTTCATTGAATTCTGGATGCAGGATCCTTTCCTGGATAACCCAAACAGCAATGGTGGTCAACTCTATTTCAACCTGGGTAATATTTCAGAAGATGTGCTGCGCGATGGTCGCAGGTTTTTTGAAAATGGTTTACCAACTCCCAACATCCAGGCAACTGTAGATTCAAGTGGTACCTGGGGAAATACACCGAACAACCCGATCCAGGTAACAACTGCCTTTAGCAATGACCCAACCGACCGCCCCTTCCAGGATGTCGGTTTCGATGGTTTAGATGATGATGCGGAACGCAGAAAATTCAATGCTTACCTGAATCAACTGGCTGCTAATTTTGGAACCAACTCGCCCGCGTATCAACAGGCATTAGCGGATCCTGCGAATGACAACTTCCGCAATTATCGGGATGAGTTTTACAATAACCCCGGGGGAGATATCCTGGCGCGTTATAAAAACATCAACAACCCGCATGGCAACTCACCCATCGCGGCAGCGAACTCAACTGTAACAACAGCTTTCACTTTGTATCCAGATCAGGAAGACCTGAACCGCGATAACACCCTGAATGAACTGGAAGAATATTTTCAGTACCGCGTGAACCT
This sequence comes from Flavihumibacter fluminis, assembly GCF_021491375.1. Taxonomy (GTDB): domain Bacteria; phylum Bacteroidota; class Bacteroidia; order Chitinophagales; family Chitinophagaceae; genus Flavihumibacter; species Flavihumibacter fluminis. The sequence goes on along the minus strand of NZ_JAKEVY010000001.1, from coordinate 1,056,258 downwards.
GCGTCCGCAGGACCTGGTAGTGGGACAGAACTATATTACGGATGAACGCATTATTGCAGGTGAAGGTCCTCAGCGTAAGTGGTATCTTTTCCGGATTCCAATTGCTGAGTATGAGCAGAAAGTGGGAAATATTCCAGACTTTAAATCGATTCGTTTTATCCGAATGTTCCTGACTGGTTTTGAAGATTCGGTAGTAACCCGATTTGCCAAACTGGAGCTGGTGCGCAACCAATGGCGCCGCTTTGCTTTTGAACTGGATACAACAGGAACCTATAAGCCATTGCCGGCGAATGCGCCTACCGAATTCAATGTGCTGGCAGTGAATGTGGAAGAGAATGGTTCCCGTCAACCGGTGAACTACCTGATACCTCCTGGCATTCTGCGCGTTCAGCAATTAAGTAATAACAACGTCAACATTCTGCAGAACGAACAGGCCATGAGTATGAAGCTCTGTAATCTGCCAAGCAGGGATGGCCGCGGGGTATTCAAAACGATGAACCTGGATTTGCGTCAGTATGGTCAGATGAGAATGTTTGTGCATGCGGAAAGTGTGGTTGGTTCTCCTGCCGTGCAGGACAATGCGCTATCTGCAGTGATCCGGATAGGAAATGATTTCGTTGGCAACTATTATGAAATTCGCATACCCCTGAAGGTTACACCATTCGGACGTTATACAGATTCGCAGGCGGATATCGTTTGGCCACAACAAAATGAATTGAACTTATCTATACAGCGATTGATCAACCTGAAGCTGAGCAGGAATAATTCTACCCAGACCAACCTCTATTATTCTGAAACAGATGAAGATGGAAAAACCTATGCCATCTTTGGTAACCCGAACCTGGGTGAAGTGAGAGGTATGTTCCTTGGTATTGTGAACAACTCCGGAGCGCCTGTATGTTCCGAGGTATGGTTCAACGAATTGCGTTTGTCATCACTGGATGAGAGTGGCGGTTGGGCTGCTACCGGCCGGGTTGATATCAAACTGGCGGATCTGGGAACCGTTTCTTTGTCAGCTGCTGCACGCAGTATCGGGTTTGGTAACCTGGAGCAGCGAGTGAATGAAAGGAGTCGCGAAAACTTTACACAGTTTGATGCGGCCACCAACCTGGAGTTGGGCAAACTCCTTCCTGAAAAAGCAGGTGTGAGTATTCCAGTTTATGCTGGTTATTCTCAAACTGTATTGACACCGGAGTATGATCCCTACGACCTGGATGTAAAACTGAAAGACAAGCTGGATGCTGCCAGTGGCGCCGACAGGGATTCCATTCGCAAAGAGGCGGTGGATGTAACCACAACTAAAACTGTCAATTTCACCAATGTTCGAAAACTGAATACCTCCGGTAAGAAACAGAAAGTGTATAGTGTGGAGAATTTTGATGTGAGTTATTCATATACCAAGGTGGAAAGATTCAGTCCCCTGATTGAATCAGAAGAGATGGCCAAACATCGTGCGGGATTGGGTTACAATTATGTAGGCACTCCAAAATATTGGGAGCCCTTCAAGAAAAAATTCAAGGGACCTTCCAAATGGTACGACCTGGTGAAAGAGTTTAATCTGAACTATGCACCGTCCTTATTAAGCTTCCGGGCAGATGTAAACCGGCAGTTTGGAGCCATTCGTCCGCGTAATGTGGGAGGCCCTAAAGGCATCATTCCCGAAACCTACGACAAGTACTTCACCTTTGATCGTTATTATAATTTACGCTGGGATCTTACCCGGTCGCTTAATATTGATTTTACAGCAGTCAACCGGGCAAGGGTAGACGAAGATTCAGGCAGACTGGATCAGAGAGAACGCCGTCGGATGTGGCAATTGTTCTGGAGGGGCGGACGTAATACCACCTATGATCAGTCGGCCAATATAACCTATACCTTACCAACTGCAAAGGTTCCGCTGCTCGACTGGACCACAGTGAGAGTTGGTTATACCGCCCGTTACAACTGGCTGACTGCTTCGCAGGATGAGTTTGCCAAGAGCCTGGGGAATTTTATCTCCAATGGACAGGAGAAAAACATGGCAGCTGAACTGGATTTCACCAGGTTGTATGCAAAATCCAGGTGGTTGCGTGCCATCGACTGGGATGCGCCAAAACCGGATAAATCAAATGCGAAACCTGCTCCGGATACGGTTCGAAATAAGAGAGGAAAATTGAAAATCAAGAGAGATCCGAATGACTTGCCGGAGATTGGAACTGTTGTAAAAATTGTAGGAAGAATCATCACTTCAGTGAAGCGGGTAAGTGTGCAATACAGTGAAACAGGATCCACATCACTGGCGGGATATACAGACAGTACCAAATTCCTGGGCATGAATACCCGTTCCACTGCTCCGGGTTGGGGATTTGTTTTTGGTAAGCAGCCGGATACATCCTTCATCAATGATTTCGCGCGAAGGGGACTCATCACCAATAACCCCTTATTAAACAACCTGAACCGGCAGGACTTTAACCAACGGTTAAGTATAACCGCACAATTAATGCCGGTACGGGATCTGATGATTGACCTGAACCTGGATAAGTCTTTCGGAAAGAATTATTCTGAATTATACAAAGACACTGTGGGCAATGGAAGTTTTGCAAGACTGAGTCCTTATGTAGCAGGCTCCTTTAACGTGAGTTATATTTCCTATCAGACCCTGTTTGGTAAATTCCAGCCGAATGAGGTAACGGAAACCTTCAAACGCTTCCAGGAGAACCGGATCATTTTGAGTGAACGCAATGCAACCAAGAATCCTTACTGGCAGCAATTGGATCCTACAGAACAGTTTCTTTCCGATGGATTCTATAAGGGGTATAGTCGGTATGCCCAGGATGTATTGATTCCTTCCTTTATTGCAGCTTATACTAATAAGGATCCGAGATCTGTTTCTTTGATTGAACAGGATAACAGCAGTGTGCGATCCAATCCTTTCCGCAATATTATGCCCAAGCCCAACTGGCGGGTAACCTATACCGGACTAACCAGGATACCGGGTATGGAGAAAACCTTTACCAATGTAACACTGACGCATGCGTATAACAGTAACCTCAGCATGAACAGTTTCAATAACAACCTGCTTTTTGCGGATCCGCTGGCATTGAATGCGCCTGGTTTTATTGATACGGCCACCGGTAACTTTTATCCTTATTTCCTGGTTCCGAATATTTCTATTTCAGAAGCATTTGCTCCCTTCCTGGATATTGATATGCAATTCACCAACCAGCTCACCCTGCGCTTTGAATACAAAAAGAGCCGGCAGCTGAGTCTGAGTTTGATTGACTTCCAGTTGAGTGAAGCGCGTTCGGAAGAATTTACGCTGGGAGTAGGCTGGAGAAAGAGAGGCGTGAACCTGCCTTTCAAGGTGAAACTGCCTGGAAGCAAACAGGCCTCCAAGGAATTGTCAAATGATCTGAATATGCGATTGGACCTGGGCTTACGGGATGATGCAACCGCCAATAGTCGCCTCGACCAGGAAGCCGCCTTGCCTACAGCCGGTCAGAAAGTGATTACCATTTCACCTTCTATTGATTATGTCCTGAATAACCGGGTGAACCTGCGACTCTTTTTTGACCAGCGAAGAACCATTCCTAAAATATCTACCTCGGCTCCGATTACCACCACAAGGGCCGGATTGCAGATCCGGATTTCCCTGGCTCAGCAATAATTTTTTTTGAGGGGGGTGTAACAATCTGCTATTGCCTGTATCAAAGTGGAAAATAAATTCCATGAAATCGATACTTATAGCAATTGCAGTTGTTTTTCAGGTTGCCACAGCGCTGGGTCAAACACCCTCCATACAGGTTGAAAAATCAGGAAAAGGAACACCGGTGATTTATCTGCCGGGATTTGGTTGTCCGGGCCGTATCTGGAAGGAGACAGCAGCCTTTCTGGGCAAAGGCTATAGTGCTCATTTTGTTACCTATGCCGGCTTTGATGGTACAGCGGCCATCGACACACCCTGGTATTCAGCAGTGAGAGATGGATTGGTTGATTACATAAAAAGCCAAAAGCTGAAAAAAGTACATTTAGTTGGGCACAGCATGGGAGGCAACCTGGCAACTGATCTGGCGGCGCTTCTTCCGGATAGGGTAACCAAGGTTGTACTGGTGGATGCCATTCCCTGTATGAGGGAGGTGATGATGCCAGGAGTGAAAGCGCAGCAGATCCAGTATATTAGTCCGTATAATAAACAGTTATTGGAAATGCAGGCGGAACCTTTTAAAAAAATGGCTGCAGGTATGTCGGCCAACATGACCCAGTCGAAGGAAAAAGCAGACAGCATTACCAGCTGGATGTTGAAAGCTGACCGGAAGGTATATGTATTCGGATACACTGACCTGTTGAAACTGGATCTGAGACCTGTACTGCCATCTGTTAAAGCGCCGGTTCTGATACTTGCCGCAGGCTTTCCTAACAGGGAGGTAATTGAAAAAAATTATATCAAACAATACGAAGCGTTATCAAACAAAGAAATTCTGATAGCAGATAAAAGCAGGCATTTTATCATGTTTGATGAATTTGAATGGATGGCTCGTAACATACAACAGTATTTTTCCAAATGAGCAGACAGTTCAGCGATTTATTTGATCAGTTGTACAGGGATTATGCTCCCATGGTAAAGCAGGTCTGTACTGGTTTTTTGAACGGTGATCGGGCACTTGCTGAAGATCTTGCCCATGATGTTTTTATCAATGTCTGGAATGCCTTATCAAAATTCAGGGGTGAAGCCAACTACAAAACCTGGATCTACCGGATCACCGTAAATAGCTGTTTGCAATATTTACGAAAACCGGGAATGAAAGCTGGTCTGGCTCCTGAACAACTTGAAAATATAAGGGATCAGGATACAGAAGCAACAGCAAAAGGGAAGGAGCAGGTTAGCGAGTTGTATCGTGCCATCGGACAGTTGGAAGAAGTAGACCGGCTTATAATCATGATGGTGCTGGATGAGCTCGAGTACGATCAGATCGCTTCGGTTATGGGTATCAGTGAGGCGACACTCAGGGTTAAAATTCATCGGATTAAACAACGAATAAAAAAAATTCTAAGCCATGCAGGATGAATTATTTGAATTGAAACAGTCCTGGAAGAAGGAACAATCAGATGCAAAAGAATCAATGCATACGGATTGGTCAAAACAGGCAACAGCCAAAAGAAATGCGAGTCTTGTTTCACAGTATGCTACTATTGTGATACTGAGTTGCACGGTGCTGCTTATCTATTTGTTCCTGGTGCGCTGGTATCCGTATTCAACAATTGCTGGCAAAACAGGAGTAGGACTGATGATTGGTACCCTGCTCATCAGGATTCTGATTGAAGTATTCAGCATACGGAAAGCAAGAAGTATTAAAACCTGGTTGTCTGCAGAAGCTTATACAAAAGCAACCATTAACTATCGTAGCTTCAGGAAGTTTGTACATGGACCGGTAACGATATCAATAGTAGTTATTTACCTGGTTGGTTTCTATTTGCTGATGCCTGAATTCAGCCGGCATGCTCCATTGTGGTTAACGGTTTTATGTTGTGCAAGTGTTCCCCCCGGGGCATTTATAATGATTCATCAAATCCGTAAAGGAATCAAAAAAGAAATGGCTATTCTGCAGGATTGGATCAAACTGAATTCAATGTTGGACAGTTAGTAATAACCACATTAGGGTATTGTTCAGGGGATATTTAGTAGTTAGTTTTGTGGTATAGCTAAGCTAAAAATATTGCAGGACGGTTGGTTTAACTAAAGAGGCCAGGATTTAATCCAGGCCTCTTTAGTTTTTATTTGCCAGTGGTGGCAGTTCTTTTATCGGTTCGTTTGAATAACATCACATATCCGCAAAGGTCCTTTTGTTTGTTGTTAATCTGGACGGGCTTGATGATATGATATTCACTTGCTACCGGTTCGTAGGTGAAGTTTATGACGTTGGCTGAGGGATCCTTTTTCAGATTTTTCCGGTAGATCACCATTTTCTCCATGTAGTCGTACATGCGTACTTCATGCAACCTGGATTCCGGGTTTCCCACATATACAAAACTATACCATTCTCCCTGGGTAAGGGGAACGATGATGGGCATTTCATACTGACTTTCCATCTGCATGCTGGCTTCCCTCATCAGGGAAAACCCATGTGCAGAATAATACCGTTTTAAACTGTCTATTTGGTGCTGGACCGACTGGGTCTGGCAGGTTTGTTGCCGGATCAGGTCCTGAGCCTGGGTAGTGCCGGTTAAGGCAATGGCCGCCAAGGTGAGGGCAGAAAAAATAAGGTTTTTCATCCTAACAGTTTTCATTTATCATATCGCTACCATGGTTGGTGGACTATTTAATTACCACAAAAACCAGGCTGGATTTGAAGAGGGTTTGGAATTCCAGAAATAAACGTCAGGATGGGGCTGCTATTGTAACACCGGATGGTTTTTTATTCCTTATGGAAGAGATAGGCATTGGCCTGAGCAGTACAGGTAATTTCCAGATCGTTGATACAAACATGGGCGGGCTGGCTGGCACAGAACCAGATAGTTTCCGCAATGTCTTCAGGATCAAGGGGTTTAAAACCATTGTAAACAGCTTCGGCTTTTTCCGAATCCCCTTTAAAGCGCACAATGGAAAACTCGGTTTCTGCGGCTCCCGGATGAATGGCGGTAACCTTGATGCCATGCCGGAGTAAATCTACCCGCATGGACCTGGACAGGGCATCCAGCGCATGTTTGGAAGCACAGTACACATTGCCTTTTTCGTAAATCTCCTTACCAGCTATGGAGCCCATATTGATGATATGGCCTTTTTTGTGCACGATCATATGGGGCAGGACAGCGCGGGTGATATAAATAACTCCTTTCAGGTTGGTATCGATCATGGTTTCCCAGTCGTCCATGTCGGCTTCTTCAAAATAGTCTCTTCCCAGGGCCAGCCCTGCATTATTGATCAATAAATCGATCTTCTTCCAGTTATCTTCCAGGGTTTCTATTTGCTGGAAAACTGTTTTCTTATCGCGTATATCAAATACCAGCAACCGGCATTTCGTGCCGAACATATTGTGCAGTTCAGTTTCCAATGCCTGCAGCCGATCTCCTCTCCGGCCTGTTAAGATCAGATCATATCCTTTTTCTGCCAGTTTTCTGGCGGTTGCCCAGCCAAATCCGGAGCTGGCACCGGTGATCAATGCAATATGTTTCATGTAAAAAGTCCTTTGTGGTTACCGTATCAAAACAACCGTTCCTTTTTTGAAAATAACTTTTCCTGTATAATCACGTCCCTGCACCATCCATACATAGGTGTCGGTACCCTGATCACGCCCGCCTACTTTGCCATCCCAGCCACCTCCAGCACTCGAGCTGCTATAAACCATCTGTCCCCAGCGATTGAATACCCTGAAATAGTCGATTTGGGCAATACCTACCGGGATGGGTCGGAAAATAGGATTGGTAGATTTACCAGGAGTAAATGCATTGGGAACAAAGATATCAGGTGCCGTGGTAAATACAGTAACATTCATAGTGTCCAGGGCAAAGCAATCTTCGGGAGTTGATACCCTTACCGTATAGGTTTGATTCTGAGTGATATTGGCAATCGGGTTCGAAATAAAGGGGTCTGTTAATCCCGTGGAAGGTTCCCAGCGATAAATGGCTCCACCTGTTGCGTTCAACTGGAGTGGTTGTCCTACCACAATGGCCGTATCATTTCCTGCAAAAGCAGGTACAGGTGGTCGTACACCAACTAATACAGTATCTCTGCCGGGTTTGGGACAACCAATAGTATCTGTCACTGTAAGTACGTAGCGGGTGGAGAATCGTGGCAGGGCAATTGGAGTAAGTGTATTGGCATCCAGCAAGGTGCTTTGCGGCGACCAATTGAAGAAGGCTCCCTGAATATTGCCAGTCAACAGGGTGGAATCGAGGTAACAAATAAACCGGTCCTCTCCGGCATCTGCACCCGGATAAGGTACTGCACGCACGTTAATCTGGTCAGTAGCTGTACAGCCTCCAATCCGGGCGGTCACAGTGTAGGTAGTTGTGCCAGTTGGAATCGCAAAAGGAGTGCGACTGGCAGGATCATCCAGGTCGGCTGCGGGCGTCCATTCATAGCGCAGGCCATCACCAAATGCAGCAAGGGGAACTGGGTCAGTCAGACAGATGGTTGTGTCAGGAGCTGTGCTCAACGTAACCTGGTCAACAACCCGAACACGGATTGAGTCATCTGCGGTACAGCCATTATCATTCAGATTTACCTTGTACGTGGTTGTAACTTTTGGTTCCACAATAGGGTTGGGCGTATTCGCAAACCGAATATTGTAGTTGGGCGTCCAGGTGAAAACAGGATTTAAGGTGCCGGGTGCCGTGGCAATCAGTGGCAGTTGATCAATACTGCAGATCAGTGTGTCTTTAAATGGCAGGACCAGGTTGGGGCGATCCCGGACTTCTACCTGGACCGTAGCCGTACCCTTGCAGCCTTTATCACTTTCCACCTGTAAGGTGACAGTCTTTATTCCAAGGGAGTTGAACTTATAGGAAGGGTTTCGTATGGTTGCAACATCGGTATCAGTTGTTTCATCGCCAAAATTCCAGGCCCATTTGCTCACTGTTCCATATCGGCTCCTGGTTGTATCAACAAAGCGGAAAGGGGTAAGCAGGCAGGACCCGAGGAAAGTAAAACCAGGGAAAAATCCGGGATATACTTTAGCCAGTGTGGTAGTTGAATCCACGCATTGTCCGCCGGCTAATAAAACTTTTAATTTAACAGTGTAGGTGCCTGAATCAGCATATTGATGCTGAATTTGTCCCAGTGCAGTTGACACCGTATCATTATCGGAACCGTCTCCGAAATTCCAGATATAAACAGCACCTGCCGGATTCGCCTGTCCGTTTTGAAACGTCACATTAAAATCGTCGCAAAAACTATAGTCAGGATCCAGAAAAGCTCTCAAAGGCTGGCAGTTGGAAACCGATATATGAATATCTTTTCGATGGGTGTTGATTAATACTCCCCGCCTGTATTCCCGAACACAGGCAGTAACTACATATTGCCCTACTGCATTGGGGGCGACTCCTGTCATGAGGCCGGTATTCCGGTTGATGCTGACTGATCCACCCAGCGGGTTGGTTCCATTGAAACCTCCCCTGTAATTGATGGAAGCGTGAGGTGGTGTGGAAGTTGGATTGGGGGAAGTACAGGATACGCACACACCTGGTTCTCTTCCGCCCCCAACAAATGCATTACAGAATTCATAAGCCAGTGAATCTCCGTCCTGATCTACCGCAGAAAAATCGAAGGTGAAATTGGTTCCTACACAAATGGCGATCGCATCATTGGGGTTAAAACTGGGACTGGAATTATTTAGTGCATCATTCAGTACCCGGGTACCTGGAATTTCACAGGAATAAGTAGCTCCTACATCGCCACTGTTTCCTGCAACGTTTCGGATGTTGTCAATCCGGCAACAGCGCTGGAATGCAACAGAGTAGCCATCGTCTGAGTCTGGTAAGGTAACAACAACTGTATAATAGCGGAGGCGGTAACAAATGTCCGTAGGCGGGTTGAGAATACAGGGGTTGGAATTGGGATCGTATTCAATTCGCTGCTCATTGGTAAAAGGCGCGGTAACGCTTTGAAGCAGGCTGATGCCACCTGTTTTTCTGAAAATACTGAAGGATACACTGCCGTCCAACTGGCCTTCTCCACGGGCACTACAATCAACGTATAATTTCAGTGTCAGTTCATACCTTGAGGTGTTAGGCTGGGTACCGGCACCCAGGTATCGGTATGTTAACTCACCCCCCCGAATATGCGCAGCTAATGCAGCAGAGCTTATCCCAAACAACACCAACAGCAGTATACCGATTGTTTTCATCTAAAATGGTTGACTGACTACATCGGTGTGCTGGAAATAAAATCAATTAGCGCCTGATTGAAGCTCCCGGTTTCTTCCAGCATACCCATGTGCCCGGACTTTTCAAGTATATAAATATAGGACAAATCAGGGAGATATACCTGTTGCATGGAGTCTGTAAAAGGTACTGCCTGATCTCCTCTTCCAACAATAAACAAGACCGGGAAATTGGCTTTCTTCAGGATCTGCGTTCTGTCGGGCCGGGCCATCATTGCTTCTAAAAAGGCTGCAAGTGTTGCCGGTTTCATGTAAGCATGCCGATCTACCAGGTCCCTGATTAAACCGGTCATGGATAACCGATTTTCTTCTGCAAACAAATTGGGCGTGGAGGCTTCCAGATAAGGAAAGGATCCCTGTTTTTTAATAAACTCTATGCTTTTACGGCGGGTTTCTTTTTTGGCCTCACTGTCGGCGAATGCACTGGAATGTAGTAAACCGAGACCATTGATCCGGTCCGGGAATAATTCTGCAAAAGCAAGGCTGATATAACCGCCCATGGAATGCCCCAGTAAGATACAGCTACCGATCTTCTCTTTATCCAGTATATCCCGGATACCGGCTGCCATAGATTCCATAGTGAGTACGGATTCCAGCTCTGTTTTACCTGTTCCCGGTAAATCCGGTATTATGAGTTGGTAGTCTGAACCCAGGAATTCAAGCTGTTGTTTCCAAATACTGCTGTCTTCTCCAAAACCATGGATCAGTACTACTGGTTTTCCGCTTCCAATAAGTTGGTAATGCATCAGGTAGTGGTTTTAGACGTTTTCTTCCGGGTTAAAAATACAATACTCGACCAGGAAACCAGTAGAATTGCCAACACTACCATAATCCAGGAGATCCAGTCGCCGAATCGAACAAACAGAGTTTGTTTTTCCAGTGGCTGAACTGGTTGCTTAATGGTTGCGGAAGTATCCCATCCCTGCTGCTGAACAATTGTGCCGTACGGGTCAATGAATGCGCTGATACCTGTATTGGCACTTCTGACCACCCAGCGACGGGTTTCGATGGCACGCAAACGCGCGTAGGCGAGGTGCTGTTTATGTCCCGCTGTATTACCCCACCAGCCATCATTGGTTATAATGACCATCAGGTTGGCTTTGTTGCGAAAAAAACCTGTCATGAAATCACCATAAATGGATTCATAACAAATCGCGGGGGCGATTGCCAGCCCGCTGTTCTGATCCACCAGCACTGTTCTTTCCTCCTGTTTGGCATACCCTCCGGTAGTACCTCCAAACTGTTCAAACCATTTATCCAAAAAGCGAAGAAAGGAGGGGAGGGTTTCAACTCCGGGTACCAGTTTGGACTTATGATAACGGCTAAGGATACCCGAACTGTCAAGCAATGCCGCACTATTATAGGCTTCGTATTTCAGATTGGAACCGGGAATGGGACGCGCATAGGGGGATTCCGTATCCTCAGGCAAAAAACCGTACGCTTCAATGCCAGACAAGAGCCTGATCTTAGGGTGCCTGCTTAAAAAATTCCAAATCGGTTCCAGGGAACTGTTCTGTCTTAAACGTGCTTCATCCAGGCCATTAGGTGAATTGATGGCTGTTTCAGGCCAAACCACCAGGGCCGTCTGGCTGTCAATGGCAGCTTCGCTTAGCCGGATCAATTGTTTTAATTGCTGCTCCTGTGTGCCAGGAAAAAATTTCGCATAGGGGTCAATGTTGGGCTGAACAACAACTGTGTTCTTTTGATTGGTAGTCGCAAGTTCTTTCTTGCTGAGGGTGAAATTTTTTACAGCAAATGAAATCGCAACAGGTACCCCAATGGCGATAAGCAGTAAGCTTCCTGCCGGCTTTAACTGAGGACGGGAAGCATGAGGAAGTTGAATGAGTTTTCGGAAGAACAATATGTTTACAAGTAATACCCAAAGCGTACCACCGGATGTGCCTGTGAATTCGTACCACTGAATCCAGTTGGTGGTATTGGCAAATACATTACCAAGGGTTAGCCAGGGCCAGCTTAGTTCCCAGTTGAGATGGATATATTCAAAAGTCATCCAGCAAGCCAGGAAGGCCCAGTAACTGAGTTTGGCACCCAATCGCTGGTGAACATTGTAGAATGCAAGCCAGGGAAGGCTCATGAAAGCAGAATTGGCAATAATGGCACCAATTGCTCCTACATCTGTGGAATTCCAGATCCACCAGGTAGTAACGCTGTTCCAGATCAGCATAGAAAGAAAGGACCAGGCTACGAATGCGAATCTGGATGGGCCCTGCTCAAGCAGATAGAAAAGCGGAACAAAGGCTATAAAAATCAGCAGGGTTGTTGGCATGGGTGGCCATGCTGCTGCTAACAAAAGTCCGCTTGCAACAGATAAAAGAAAGGGATGAAACTTCTTCATTCCAACGAAAATAGTTCATCCCTCTTTAATTATTTCCTGCTATAGTTAGGAGCTTCTTTAGTGATATCCACATCGTGTGCGTGGCTTTCCTTCATGCCGGCATTCGTGATCTTAGTGAAGCGGGCTGTTTTTTGAAGGGTTTCCAGATCTTTAGCACCGCAATACCCCATACCTGCACGCAGACCACCAACAAACTGGGCAACTACTTCTTTCAGGTGGCCTTTATAAGCAACTCGTCCTTCGATACCTTCCGGAACCAGTTTTTTAATATCGTCTTCCACATCCTGGAAATAGCGGTCGCTTGATCCCTGAGACATGGCGCCTATGGAGCCCATACCCCGGTATTCCTTGAATTTCCGGCCTTCGTAAATGATGGTTTCACCCGGACTTTCCTCTACTCCGGCAAACACGCTACCCATCATTACGCAACTGGCACCGGCTGCCAGTGCTTTCACCATGTCACCGGTATACCTAATACCTCCATCTGCAATAAGAGGGATACCCATTGGTTGAAGGGCACTGTAGGCTTCCATAATTGCGGTAAGTTGAGGAACGCCAGCACCAGCAACGATTCGGGTGGTACAAATGGAACCCGGACCAATACCAACTTTTACACAATCAGCACCGGCTTCTGCAAGTGCTCTTGCTCCGTCGGCTGTTCCCACATTACCTGCTATTACCTGTAATTCTTTAAAATTCTTTTTGATGTTTTTTACCGCTTCCATTACTCCCTTAGTATGACCATGCGCGGAGTCAAGGGTGATTACGTCTACTCCCACATGTTGCAGGGCAGCAACGCGGTCAAGCATGTCCTTGGTAATACCTACTGCTGCGCCAACTACCAGGCGACCAAAAGAATCTTTATTAGCGTGTGGAAAACTATGCAATTGCAGGATGTCGCGGTAAGTGATGAGTCCGGCTAGTTTGCCATCCTTCCTTACAACCGGCAGTTTTTCAATTTTATGTTGCTGAAGGATTTTTTCCGCTTTTTTCATGTCGGTGCCTTCAGGTGCAGTAACCAGCCGGTCTTTGGTCATCACCTCGCTCACTTTTTTCGACTTGGCAGTTTCAAATCGAAGATCACGATTGGTGAGTATGCCTACCAGTTTATTATTCTTATCAACAATCGGAATACCGCCAATTTTGTTTTCTTTCATCAGGCGAAGTGCGTCACCTATGGTAGCATCCGGTGATAAAGTTACCGGGTCGAGGATCATACCGCTTTCGCTACGTTTCACCTTGCGTACCTGTTCAGCCTGGCGCTCAATACTCATGTTTTTATGAAGCATACCGATTCCGCCTTCTCTTGCCAGGGCGATCGCCAGCTGCGCTTCTGTAACGGTATCCATAGCTGCAGAAAGCATGGGGATCTGCAGGGAAATGGAACGTGTCAGTTTGGAACGAATGGAAACTTCTCTCGGTAACACTTCTGAAAAAGCGGGAACCAGGAGCACATCATCGAAGGTCAGGCCTTCACCAAAAAATTTGTGGGATAAATCGAGTTTTCGGGGAGTGGTCTTTCTTGTTGCCATGTGCAAAGATAGGATGCCGCCAGGGTATGTCCCAAATTTTTGTCCTGCACCCCTTGTTCAGGAAAGTGTATATCTTCTGCCGGGTAATAATTTGATAACACCACTTAATTCCAGGTCAAGTATGGCTTTTGCTGCGGTACCGGATTCCAGTCCGCTTAAAATGTACAACTGATCAAGAGGTAATATGCCATGTTTTCCCAAAAGGTGAACCAGCAGTGTGGAGGAGGGGTCGAGGTCAGGTAGGAGTCCGAGCTGAACAGCCTGCCTGGAACCGCTTTCTTTCTCCTTCCATTGCATTTCTTCGAGAAAATCTGAAACGTTGGTAAACAGGATTGCTTTCTGATCGCGTACCATCCGGTTGCATCCGGCACTGGATTTATCAGACAACCTGCCGGGAAGTACAAACACCGGAATATTGTAACTATTGGCCATACCTGCAGTAATTACACTACCTCCCCGTATGCCGGTTTCAATGACAATAACAGCTTTGCTGATGCCTGCTACAATGCGATTGCGAATGGGAAAATGATGACGTTGTGCTTTGGTGCCAATTGGAAATTCTGTAAGTAAAGCGCCTCCGCTTTTCAGGATTTCTTTTGCCATTCCGGTATGTGCGGATGGATAGATATGATCCAGCCCATGTGCCAGCACACCAATGGTAGTACATCCCTGTTCCAGTGCCGTTCTGTGCGCGAGGCCATCTATTCCGTAGGCCATTCCGCTGATGATGCAGATATTATATGCCGCGAATTCTTTAACCAGTTGTTGGGTAAGCTGCCTGCCATATTCGGTATGGTTGCGGGTACCGATAATCGCAACACTTCGCGGCAGGTTGAGAGATGCAGTTCCGGTATAATAAAGTAAACTGGGAGGATCATAACACTCTTTCAGGGATTCCGGATAAGCAGGATCTCCATAGCCGATCAGTCGTATCCCTTTTACTTCGGATTGTTGCACCAGTTTTTGACATTCAGGAAAGCCTGCATATTCCCTGATTTGCCTGGCTCTTTGCGGACCAATTCCTTCAATAGCCTGTAGCTCCCGGATAGAGGCGTTGAAGATGGCTTTGGCAGATCCGAAATGTTCCAGTAAGAGTTTCGCGTGTACATATCCGACAGCTGCTACCCTGGTCAGTGCAACCTGGCAATACTTTTCCTCTTCCATAGATTTCTTTCCGCCAATATAGTTGTGGGAGAGGAGCTTAGGAAGCGTGAAAAAACGGTTATTCGCTGGTTACTTTCACCTCTGTTCTTCTGTTTTTGGCCCTGCCTTCTTCTGTGTTGTTGTCGGCAATTGGTTGAGTAGCGCCAAATCCTTTAAAGCTCAGACGGGCCGGCTGAATTCCTTTTTTAACCAGGTAATCTACCACAGCCTGTGCCCTTGCATTGGAAAGTGCGAGGTTGTCGGATGCTTTACCTACTGCATCAGTGTGACCATTAATCTGGATGCGTAAACTTGGATTGTCTTTCAGCAGCTGTACGAGTTTATCCAGTTCTACTTCAGAAGAAGTATTTAACTCTTTACTGCCGGTTTCGTAAAAAATGTTCTTAAGTATAATACTGGCATCTTTTGTAATGGGCTGTAATTCAATATCAATTACATAGGTGGAGTCGGGAGCGCGTTGACTTAGTTGAAAACTCTCTGAATAAAACAGGTAACCTTTACGGTTCACGTTAAACGCGTAATCTCTTCCGGTTGGTAGAGTGATCAGGTAATTACCAGTTTCATCTGTTTCCACCAGGCTGATTACCTGTCGGGTACTGATATCCGTTAGTTCAACAGCTGATGGTAGTCCCTTTTTGGTTTTACTGTCGCGAACAGTTCCCCTGATCCAGATTGTTTTGGTTGGGCGAACACCTTCGCGTATGGTAAAGGTGTAAAGGTCAAGGCCACCTCTGCTATCGGCCCGGTCACTTGCATAGTAGGCCGTAGTACCATCTGCTGTGATAACCAGGCTGCCTTCGTTTTCAATGGTATTGATGGGGTATCCCAGGTTCTGCGGAAGAGAGAAACTACCTTTCGGACCTTTTCTGGCTACAAATAGGTCATCTCCTCCATAACCGGACAAACCGTTGGAAGTGAAATAGAGGCTTTGGTTATCTGCATGGATGAATGGACAGCTTTCATCACCGCTGGTATTTATTTCTGGGCCAAGGTTTTCAGGTTCGCTCCAGCGGCCATTGGGTAAACGATGACTTACCCAGATATCGCTGCCACCAAAGCCATCGGGTCTGCGACTGGCAAAATAGAGATCGCGGCGATCGGGTGAAAGGCTGGGAGCTGATTCCCAGAATTCGGTGTTGATTTTGGGACCAAGGTTTTCGGGTTCTGTCCAGCCGGCAGGAGTATTGTAGGAAATATACAGATCGCAACTGCCATAGCTGTCTGGGAAATTACAGCCGGTAAAGATCAGCCATTGGCCATCGAGTGAGATGGATTGTGCGCCTTCATTCAGGTTGGAATTGATTTGACCTGTCAATCCTCTGGCTGTACTCCATCCCTCACCGGATTTACGGGTTTCAAAAAAATCCTCATTTCGGTTACCCACGCGCCGGGTGAATACCAGTTGCTGGTTATCGATGGTGAGTGCCGGATAATATTCTGAAACGGTGCTGTTGACTGAGTCTCCCATATTCAGCGGGGTGAATGTATAAGAGGACATTTCCGGTTTTGCTGCCTGCTCCAGTGCAAAGAGATATGTTTTACGACGGTAGGAAGAAGCCCGTTGACTGGATTCATTCAGGTCATTAATAGTCATGAAGCGATTCACTGCTTTTAATGCATCCTGAAATCGACCTAATCCGGCCAGATTAATAGAGTAGGGAAGGTTATAGTCGCGGAAATAACTACTATCGATGCTTTGTGCTTTTTCATAATTGAGCACCGCCTGTTCATAATTTTTGAGTTCACCGTACATACCGGCGATAGAGAGCCAGGCATCTGCAAACTGGGGATCAATTTTGACTGCTTCCTGTAAAGTTTTGATGCCTTCCGGGAAATAACCTTCTTCGGCCTGTTCCATGGCTTTCTGATACAGCTTCAGTGCCTTGTTGTTTACTTTCCCCGGATTATAAACCTGTGCCTGCAGGGGGCTTAAGCTTATAAATAATATGACCGCCAACAGGCAAAGAAGATTGGATTTAAACTGCATATGCATAGCAAACGAAAATTAGGCCATTTTATGCAGGAACCCAATGGTTTATGGCACATTTATGAATTTGTGGCTCTGGATGCTGAGTTCCCACTGGGGATGCGCCTTTATGTAATCAATAATGAGGGGCAGCATCTCTGCCTGCTTATCCCATTCCGGCTGCAGGTACAATTTACAGGTGGGGGAAACCTCCGCTGCATATTTTTCAGCCCAGGCAAAATCTGTTTTGTTGAAGATCACCACCTTTAATTCATGAGCCGCGTCTATGACTTCGGGAAGTGGAAATTTGAACTTTTTGGGGGATAGGCAGATCCAGTCCCAATAGCCACTCAACGGGCTGGAGCCGGATGTTTCTATATTGGTTTCGAAACCTTCCTTTCGCAATGCCAGGGTGAGCTCATCCAGGTTGTAGAGCAGGGGCTCTCCTCCAGTAATTACGGCCAGTCTGCCCGGATGTTCCAATGCTCCCTGAACAATTTCGGATATTGCCTGCTGTGGGTGTTTGGAGGCATCCCAGCTTTCTTTTACATCACACCAGACACAACCCACGTCACATCCCCCCAGCCGCACAAAATAGGCTGCGCGGCCCTGGTGAAATCCCTCGCCTTGGAGGGTATAGAATGATTCCATTATGGGAAGCATGTATGGAAGTATGAATTATGAATTAGGAATTATGAATTAGGAACTGAGAATGAATTCTAACTTCTCAATTCATAATTCATAATTTGTCTATGCATGCTTTGAATGTGTTTTTCATCAGTGCGGCTATGGTCATCGGACCAACACCACCGGGTACAGGGGTGATAAAGCTGCACTTGGGAGAAACGGCTTTGAAATCTACATCCCCTTTCAGTGCAAATCCTGATTTTTTGGAAGCATCGGGTACCCGGGTGATGCCAACATCAATAATGATAGCGCCCTCTTTCACCATATCTTCTTTTACAAATTCCGGGATCCCTAGAGCTGCCACTATAATGTCCGCTGACCGGCAGATCTCTGCGAGGTTTTTGGTATGTGAATGAGTTATGGTAACAGTGCAATTGCCATAAGGGGCCGATTGGCTGAGCAGGATGCTCATCGGGCGTCCTACAATATTGCTTCTGCCTATTACCACGGCATGTTTGCCTTTGGTTTCTATTTTATAATGTTCCAGCATGAGCATGATCCCGTAGGGGGTAGCCGGAATAAATGTGTCAAGGCCCTGCACCATTTTACCCACATTGGCTGGGTGAAAGCCATCCACATCTTTAGAGGGAAGGATGGTATTGATCACTTTTTCATCTGAGATATGCTTTGGAAGGGGCAGTTGCACGAGGATGCCATCTATATCCTGATCCAGGTTGAGGTCATCAATAACAGACAGTAACTTGTTTTCGCTGATATCTTCCTCCAGCCGGATGAGGGTGGATTTAAATCCGATTTCCCCACAGGCTTTCACTTTGGCACCTACATAGGTTTCACTGGCTCCGTTGGAACCTACCAAAACGGCAGCCAGGTGAGGGATTTTTTTACCTTCTGTGACCAGCTGGGCTACTTTCAGCTTTAATTCATCCTTGGTGGCCCGGGACACCAGTTGACCATCTAAAATTTGCATGGCGCAAAGGTAAAGGCGCGACGGGGGAGTAAAAAATGAGATTTGGGCTAAAATCTGGCCCTAAATTCTAAGAGATTAGTAAGAATATTAGAGCTAAATGGGCTTTATTCTAATGTATATTTAATAAATATGTATTTATAACCGCTAAAAATGTAAAATATACCTTAATTTATCTTGTAAGAAAACTTTAACAATTAGTTTGCTTCTTAAATTAGCAGCAAAATCAAAAACTAACACGACATGAGAAAAATCCTATCACTCCTGGTGGTCGGGTCTCTTTGCTGTTCATTGGCATTTGGCCAGACCCGTCCGGTTACGGGGAAGATTGTTGATGATAAGGGTAATCCTGTGCCCTACGCAACAGTTAAAGTAAAGGGAAGTACCACTGGAGTTTCTGCAGATGTTAATGGTGTATTTACGATTCGGGTAAAAACCGGAGACGTATTGGAGGTTTCCGCGATTGGGCAGAAAACAAACACAATTACTATTAACCAGCAAAACCTGGTAACAGTTTCACTGGAATCCTCCGGTGAACAGGGCTTACAGGAAGTAGTGGTAACTGGGGCTTATAACATTAAAAGGACCCAGCGTAGTACCAGTTCTACGGTTCAAACCATTTCAGACGAAAAGCTGAATACCATCCGTCAGCCGGATGTAAACAATGCCCTGGCAGGAAAAGTAGCTGGTGTACAGGTTAGAAGCCAGTCGGCTGCCAAACTTGGTGCAAACGGTTATGCACAGGTTCGTTTAAGAGGTGAGTCAGAACTGGTTGGTGGATCCAACGTTTTGTATGTAATTGACGGTACCATTATGCCCAGTGGTTCAGCCGGTGATATCAACCCGGATGATATTGAAGACCTGAGTGTATTGCAAGGTCCTGCTTCTGCTGCCATTTTCGGTGCACAGGGTGCAGGTGGTGCCATTGTAATTACTACCAAAAGAGCCAAGAAAAACCAGCGGGGTATCGGTGTGGAATTAAATACAGGTGTAACCCTGGATAAAATTTACATTCTGCCGGATTATCAGAACAGTTATGCTGGTGGTGGTGTAAGCGACCTTATGCAATACAAATGGCAGGCAAACCATCCGGAAGAGTGGAAAGCGCTGGATGGTAAATACTACCATGATTATTCTGATGACGCCAGTTGGGGACCCAGAATGGTTGGCCAGGAATATATTCCCTGGTATGCCTGGTATCCCGGATCTCAGTATTCATACAAAACTGCGAAACTGACTCCCCAGTCTACCAATTCAAGAGATTTTTATAACACAGGTGTTTCCGTGAACAACAACGTTAGTTTGTCCAAAGCCGGAGACAACTATTCACTTCGGGTTTCCTACACCAATCTGAATATTCAAGGACTTATTCCAACTTCCAGCATGAAGCGGAATAACCTCTCCGTATTCAGTACTGTTGATATCACCAGCAGACTGACACTGGGAACCAATATAACCTACCTCAACCAGAAAACAGAGGGACAATTTGATGATGGTTATTCCAACAACTCAACCGGATCCTTTAACCAGTGGTTCCATCGTAACCTGGATATGGATATCCTGAAAGAGTTGAGAGATCTTCGTTCTCCACAGGGTGCCCTGGCAAGCTGGAACCATAAGAACCCGGATGCATACAATGCTTCTAACCCACTTAATTTCTATGGTGGTAACTATTGGTATAATTTCTACTCCTACTTTGATAACATAAAAAATATCAATAACAGGGATCGTTTGTATGGAGACATCTCGCTTGCTTATAAAATCACCAATGATTTAAAAGTTAAGTTTACTTACCGCAAGAATCAGCTGACAACTTTCACGGAGAATAAGACCTATTCTATTGTTGAAAGCAGTGCTACCCAGTCGGGTGCCAAAGCAGGATATGGTACGTCTGAAACTTATAGCAACCGCGATAACTTCGAAGGTTTGTTGTCTTATTCTAAAAAATTAAAAGACTTCAGCTTTAATGGTAATATTGGTTTCGATATCATGCGTACGTCCTATAAAGACATCTCCGCAAGTACTGTAAATGGTCTGAACGTTCCAGATTTCTTTGCTCTTTCCAACTCTAAAAACCCTATTTCTTACGGTAACTACAGGGAAAATTCCAAATACCGTTCCGGGTTTGTAAGAGGTGATATCGGATGGAGAAATATGTTGTTTGTTGACTTCACCTTCCGCCAGGACTATTATTCTACCTTACCACCAACTGATAATGGAATCCTGAGTAAGTCAGTGGGAGGTAGTTTCGTGTTCAGCGATCTGCTTCGTGATGTAGCTCCCTTTATCTCTTTTGGTAAGTTGAGAGCTTCCTGGGGTGAAATTCCAAAAACAATTGATCCCTACCTGACTGGATTTAACTATGGAATTTCTCAGAATCAGTGGAATGGAAACTTCCTGATGGGAACTCCCAATCGTCTGATTGATCCAAAAATCCGCGGTTCTGTAACTACTCAGCGCGAGTTGGGTCTGGATATGAAATTCTTTAAAAACCGTTTCGGATTCAGCTTTACTTACTGGGATGGTACGGTTAAAGAAATTCCGCTGGATATTACTACCAATGGTGCAGGTGGATTTACTTCCCTGTTGACCAACGCAGGTGAGATTTCTAAAAAAGGTATTGAGGTGCTCCTCAATGTAACACCGGTTCGTACCAAAGATATCAACTGGGAAATTACCGGAACATTTGCCCGTTTGATGGAAAATCAGGTAGAAGCGCTGGCAGGTGATTTGAAAAGAATCACCAACGCATCGGGTGCTTTTGCAGGAAGTTATGCAGCGTATGTTGTGAACGCAGTTGGAAAACCATGGGGACAGTTATTCGGTCCTGGTTTCAAGCGTATCAACGGTGTTCCTCAATTGAATGCCAGTGGCTTGTTTGTACGTGAACCAGAAGTAAACTTTGGTTCAGTATTGCCTGATTACACAGGTGGTGTTCAGAACACAATCGGATACAAGAACTTCTACATGAACATAAACATTGACTTCCAGAAGGGCGGTAAGTTCTTCTCACTGTCTGATTTCTGGGGTTCTTTCTCTGGTCTGACTGCTAAAACTGCAGCGCTGAACGACAAGGGTAACCCTGTTCGTGATGCTGTTGAAGATGGTGGTGGTGTTCGCGTTGATGGAGTAGATGCAGATGGTAAAGCTGTTACCTTCTATGTAGATGCTCAGACTTATTACCATCAATTCCAGTCAAGCCGTATTTCTGAAAACAGTGTTTACGACCTGACTTTTGTAAAACTGCGTGAGTTGAGCCTCGGTTACCGTTTCAATGTAGACAAAATGGGATTGGGTAAAGTACTCACTGGTGCTAACTTCTCCATTGTTGCCAGAAACCCTTGGCTGATCTACGCTAAAACCAGAGATTTCGATCCTTCTGAAATCAGCAATACCTATGGTGAAAATGGACAGATGCCTGGCACCCGTTCAATTGGTGTAAACCTTAAACTCAATTTCTAATCCAAACCAGGTTTCACTCAAAAACAGAAGATTATGAAAAGAATATATAGTAAAATGCTCCTTGCAACAGCAACAGCAGCGTCTGTTTGGCTAACAGGGTGTGATAAAATAAAAGATTTTGAAGATACCAACACGAACCCCAATGGTACTCCTGTACCGGTAACCGGCGCTTTGTTTACAAGGGCGGTAGCAGAATTGGGCGGACGTGAAGGTGGTCTGGCAATTTCAGCGTATACCCGTCCGGGTTATTATGCACAATATTTTTCTGAAACCCAATACCCGGAGGCCTCACTTTATGGTGTACCTCAATTGGAGTTCACAGGAAATTATTCCGGATTCCTGTATGATCTGCAAAATATCATCAACCAGAATACAGACGAAGCAACCAAGAATATTGTTTCCGTATCCGGTTCTAATGCCAATCAGATCGCAACTGCCAGAATTTTGAAAGCGTATGCATTCTGGACAATTACTGATCGTTGGGGTGATGTTCCCTATTCCGAGGCATTGCAGGGCAATCCGCTTCCAAAGTATGATACCCAGGAATCAATTTATGCTGACTTGCTGAAGGAGCTTCGCGAAGCGGTTGATCAGTTTGACAATGGCCTGGGAATGAAAGGTGATATCATTTTTAATGGTAACACGGCAAAATGGAAGCGCTTTGCAAATTCCATTCGTATGCAAATGGCACTCAGAATGAGTAAAGTGTATCCCAATGCAGGTGGTCTTGCTGCTACTGAATTTGCTGCAGCCCTGAATCACCCTGCCGGTTCAATCGAAACCAATGCTGATAATGCAAAGATTGATTTCCCCGGAGGAGCGTATCAGAATCCATGGTATGTTTCTTATGTTGTTAGTTCTCGTATTGACGATGCGATCAGTAGTACAATGACCAATACCCTTTCCAGCTTGGATGACCCGCGCATCAATGATTACGGAACCTCAGATGTAGGCTTCCCCTATGGTCTGGACCGTCCAAATGCGATTGCAGTTGCTCCAGGATGGGGACTTGTACTGGACGGACAATCCATGAGTGATGCAGAAGATGTAATCATTATGAATGCGGCTACCGTATTATTTGCACGTGCTGAAGCTGCTGAAAGAGGTTGGACATCTGAAAATGCACAGGACCTCTATAATGCTGCAGTAACAGCCAGTATGGCCCAGTGGGGATACAGCGGTGCTGCGGTGACCAGCTACCTTTCTCAAACTGGTGTAGCTTATGGCGCAACAGATCATCTTAAGAAAATTGGCACCCAAAAATGGCTGGCTATGTATCCTGATGGTATGCAAGCTTGGGCAGAATGGAGAAGGACCGGTTTCCCTGAATTAACTCCAGCTCAATATGCAACCAACACTACCAAGCAAATCCCCAGACGTTTTGTTTATGGTACTGGTGAATATGGCACCAACAATGATGCTGTAACAGAAGCTGCCGGCAGATTGCAAGGTGGTGATACACAGGATTCCCGCATGTGGTGGGATAAATAAAATTGCTTTTTAACGCAATCAATTAAATCAAACGGATATGAATATCAAAATAAATAAACTGTTATCTCTGGGCTTAATCGCTGGTGCAGCGTTTTTAAGTTCCTGTGAGCGCGGTAAAGAATGGCCGAGTTCCCAGGGTAAAGGAGATGTTATTGTAAAAATGTTGAATGCAGGAGAGAAAGTACTTGCGTTCGATGCATTGAGTGCACCCCAGACTGCACTGCTGGTTGACATTCGTAAAGATGCACCATCTGAAGCAGCATTGAATACTCCAACAACTGTAAAAGTATCCTTCGATCAGGCTTATATGGATGCTTATAACGAAGAGAATGATACGGAGTATGAATTGCTTCCGTCAAATTTGTATACGACGGATATTCCTGCTGGTGCAGATGGATTTACCATCAATATGGCAGCGGGTCAGTTTGCAGCGCCGATTAATTTTACCTTAACCGATGCTACCAAGCTTGACTTTTCCAAGCAGTATGCTTTCCCTTTGACCATCACCAGCATTGATGGCAATGGTAAAATCTCGGAGTCCAAAACAGCTTTTGTAAAAGTACTTGTTAAGAATGCATGGGATGGTGCCTATGAAGTAACAGGAACCATGAAAGATGAAGCAGCTGCACTTGGTGGCTTGTTCCCCATGAATTATCACCTGATTACTTCTGGTGCAAACACAGTTGATGGATATGATCCGGATTACTGGGTTAACTATTTCATTCCCATTATGAGTGGAGCTGATGTTTCCGGATACGGAGCTTACTCACCAGTATTTGAATTTGATCCTGCTACCAACAAGATTATAAAGGTGACCAATATTTATGGTCAGCCTTCAGCGAACGGGAGATCGGCTGGTCTTGATCCAACTGGTGAAAACTTCTATGATCCGGCTACAAAAACCATTAAGGTTAAATTCTTCATGTATCAACCTGCTTCTATACCCACGCCTCCGCATATCCGTGTGTATTTTGACTGGACGATGAAAAGAACTGGTGATCGTTAATCCTGGTCGGCGATCATTTTTAAAACCTCCGTTTAACGGAGGTTTTTTTATTTCGGAAGGTTTCTTCTTAAAAGGTTATTTCACACGGTTGTTTACCGTCATTTCACGCTTGACTACTGTTTGTCATTGTTGGATTTTGCAGTATGAGAGCAGTGATAGGTTGTGTGTGTGGATGGTTCCTCAGTATGCCGGTTTTCTGCCAGGAAACGGCAGGACTGGGGAACCCTCTTTTTTTTAGACCCGCTACAGTGTTTGTAAGTCCGGGTATGTTGTCAGATAGTAGTTCAACTACAGCATTGTCCGTTTTTGCCAATCAGGTTACAGATCTCGCTATCACCCGAAGAATGGATGCTTCCGGTTGTTTACCCCTTCAGGAAAAAGCCGGTATGGGTTTTAGGATTTCAAACACTGGAAGGGAACAATTTAAGGAGCAGGAAATTGGTATCGCATATGGGCGTGGACTGGGAACTACCCATGCAGGAATGGTTCACTGGAAGCTTGGATTGCTGTTTCAGTACCGCCAACAGAAAATTCAGGCTGTTAAAGCAAGCCGCCATTGGATGGCCGGTATTTCAATTGCAGTAGAAGCAAGGCAACAGCTCATTTCCTTGCTCTTCCTGAAAAGTAGTTCCTCCCTGCATAAAGATCATTTTCAGTTCAATGCCCGCCAGTGCTGGTCTAACCAGGTATCCACTGAACTCTTTGCAAGCTACAATGGTCAGCGATTGCTCCATACCGGGTTCAATTTGCAATATAATTTGTTGGATCGCGCCTATCTGCGAATGCACTGGCAGATTCGTCCTGATTTTATAGCATGGGAACAAAGTTACCGGCTTGGTAACTGCTGGTTGATTGTTCAGGCCATTCGTTATCCAACGATTGGTTGGAAATCAGGGTTCGGCCTTGTCTGGAATACAAAAAAAACCTCCCTAAAACATGAATAAGGTACCCTTACTGATCTTGTTGTTGTTCTGTCATATTGCCTTTGCCCAGGAAGAAGAAGCAGCAGAACGCCAATGGGAGCAAGTCGCGGAACAACAGGAACAGGTGCCGGAACTGGATGATCAGCTGCTGGAGTGGGAGGAACTTAAACGCAAACCCATACCAATAAGCCGTCTCACAGCAGATCAATTAGGCTTGTTTGGTTTAAATCCCCTTCAAATTAATGCCTATCTGAATTATGTCCGGCTCTTCGGTTTTCCTGCAAATAAATATGAATTACAGGCAATTCCTTATTGGAACAAACAGCTTATTCAGCAATTGATAACTTTCCTTGATTTCACACCCAGGACTTCCGGCAATTGGAGTACTGCAGAGCTATTCAAAGAGGGATCGCATCAGTTATTGTTCAGGGCCAGTTCAATAGTACAAAAAGCGAAAGGGTTTCAGAAGGATACTGTGGGTAACCGAAGTTATGCTGGTTCACCACAACGGATTTTTATCCGGTATGGATACCAGTTCAACCGGATGATCCAGGCTGGGTTTAGTTTGGAAAAGGATGCCGGAGAATCTTTTGGGAAGCGGTTGCTTTATCCGGCTGATTTTACCGGCTTTCATTTGTTTATCAGGGGCAGGAGAGCCCTCAAGGCAATTGCGCTGGGTGATTTTTCGGTGAATGCGGGACAAGGGCTGGTGGTATGGCAAGGAATGGCTTTTGGAAAGGGCGCGGCGGGAGCCGGCGTCTTTCGCCAGGGACCATTATTGAAAGCCTACCGATCAGCGGGCGAAATCAATTTTTTCAGGGGAGCTGCAATTCACCTGGCAAAAGGCAAATGGGAGTTCCTAACCTGGATATCTAACCGAAAAAAATCAGCCACCATTATTCGGGAAAATGAGGAGGCAGTTGCATTCAGTAGTTTATCTACTTCCGGTTATCATCGAAGCGGTTCAGAAATTGCAGGAAGAAAACAACTCGGGGAATTGGTGGCAGGCTCCGTAATCAGGTATCAAACGGGTAGTTTGCGAATTGGATGGAATCAATTGTACCAACGATTTTCGCTTCCCTGGCAACCCAGGGAAGCCCCTTATTCACACTATTCATTCAGAGGTCAATCATCTTTTCATCAGTCCGTCGACTACAATTGGGGTAAAAAGCAGTTTTTTCTATTTGGTGAAATTGCAAGGGGAGGCAAGGGATACGGTATGGTCCAGGGGATGCTTGTCAGTATTGACAAACGGCTCGACTGGACATTGGTATACCGGAATTTTCAACCATCCTATCATGCAGTATTTGCGAATGCATTATCAGAACAGGCTGCTGTACGAAATGAGGAAGGAATCTATACCAGTCTTGAAATCAAGCCGGCGAAAGGCTGGCAGATACAATTGTTTGCAGACTGGTATCGGTTTCCCTGGTTGCGGTTTCGGGCGGATGCTCCGGGTAGTGGGAGGGAAGCGAGATTGCTGATTCAATGGGAAAAAAGACGTGCCTGGCTGATCTATGGTTATTTCAGGATGCAAACTAAACCGGAAAACATATCAGGTGCCTTTACAAATACGATTGAACCGGTTGCCCAGGAAAATCTGAGACTGCATGCGCAGCGTAATGCAACAAAAAATCTGCTGATTAGTACCAGGTTGGATATGGTCTTTTACAGAAAAGCGAAGGTCTTGCAATCTGGCTGGGGGCTGTATACAGATACAAAATGGATGGTTCCACAAAGAAACTGGCAGTTTGCAGCAAGAATACACTGGTTCCGGACAGATGGATATGAAACCCGTATTTACAGTTATGAACGGGATCTGCTCTACAGTTATTCTATTCCTGCATTTTTTGATCAGGGATTGCGTTATTACCTGCAATGGCAGGGCAAATGGAAAATTAACTGGTTATCTTCGGGTGGACTGAAATGGTGGATTCGATGGTCGCAGACCCGCGTATCCAACCAGGATTCCATGGGTTCAGGATGGGATGAAATTCCAGGCAACCGGCGTTCAGAGTGGAAATTTCAGCTTATACTTGATTGGTAAAGGCAGTTTGCCAACAAATAGTACTTTTGACCTTCAATACTGTATCATGGATAATACGAACAATCAGCAGAACCAGTTAAATATTGAAATATCCGAAGAGATGGCCGAAGGGGAATATGCGAATCTCGCGATCATCACACATTCCCATGCAGAGTTTGTAATTGATTTTGTAAATGTGATGCCCGGTACACCTAAAAGCAGAGTAAAGTCCAGAATTATTCTGACCCCTCAGCATGCCAAGCGATTCATGAAAGCCCTGATTGAAAATATAGATCGATTTGAGGAAGTGAATGGCGATATTAAAGATCTGGAAGAGATCCAGGTTCCAATGAATTTTGGCGGACCTGCGGCACAAGCCTGATATCATATCAGTCCTTCATCTGCAAAGCTGAAATACCCATCCTGGCTAACAATCAGGTGGTCGAGTACGCGGATGTCCAGTAATAAAGCAGCTTCCCTGATTTTACGGGTAAGTTCCTCATCGGCTTTAGAGGGGTGCAGGTTTCCTGAGGGATGATTGTGGCAAAGAATAAGTGCTACTGCATCCTGTTCAATGGCTTTCCTCATAATGATCCGGGGATCTGCTACTGTTCCTGTTAAGCCACCGCTGCTAATAATTTCCTTGTGTTTGATTTTGTTGGCTCTGTTTAGGAACAGTACGATGAATACCTCATGCCTGTAATCGCCGAATTGCTGTTGCAAAAAGGCAGCGACATCCCGGCTCCCGGTAATGGCTTTCAGTTCCACTGCCTGGCTGAGTTGGCGGCGTTTAGCAAGTTCCATCGCAGCAGCAATTGTTACTGCTTTCGCCTTTCCAATGCCTTTCACTTTCATCAATTCAAATACGGATAACTTACCGAGTTCAAACAGGTTGTTTTGACCGAGCTGCAGCAGTTCCCTTGCCATATCGAGGGCTGTTTTTTCCTTGTTACCATGATTCAGCAAGAGGGCAATCAATTCCGCATCGCTGAGTTGCATCGGACTTTTACTAAGTAATTTTTCGCGTGGCCGATCGTCTTTTGCCCATGATTTAATTGAGTGGTTCTGCGCTTGCATGAAGTAAGATTAATGAATATTTTTATGTCTTGAAACAGGGTTTTAACCCTTTTATCCAATGATCCTTTTTTCTAGAAAAACTAAAACCAGTAAGCTATGAATTCCCGTACTTTCAACGTATTAGGCGGATTCCAATCCATGCTTTTTTGCATAGGAATCTACGTGGTAGCCTTATTCTTTTCCATTTTTATTTGCTCTGCGATTTTTCACGCGTTTCAGAATCGTACCGAACCGATCGGCACCCTGAAAACAGTATCTGCCAGCCAGGCGGCTCCGCAGGTAGTGGCGTCGCGATAAATTAGTTAATGTAGACAGGTAGAAGAGGGGATGCCAATGGTAGTCCCCTTTTCGTTTTTTGTTCAAATTCTTGCACTTCAGGGTGGAGTGTCAACTTCAACTCTTTATCTTCGCCGCAAGAATTTTCTTCTATGACTGCAAAAATCTTCTCCGGTACCGGCTCGCAGTACCTGGCTGAAAAAATCGCCAACAGCTACGGAATTCCATTAGGCAGGATTAATATCCAGAAATTCAGCGACGGAGAGATTCAACCGGTTTACCAGGAAAGTATTAGGGGGGATGTTGTTTTTCTGGTGCAGAGCACGTTTGCACCTTCAGACAATCTGATGGAGTTGCTCCTGATGATCGATGCAGCACGCCGTGCATCTGCCTATAAAGTGATTGCCGTGATTCCCTACTACGGATATGCCCGCCAGGACAGGAAGGATAAACCCCGGGTGGCAATAGGCAGTAAGTTGATTGCCAATATGTTAACAGCGGCGGGTGCCGACCGGGTAATCACCATGGACCTGCATGCACCCCAAATTCAGGGCTATTTTGATATCCCTGTTGACCACCTCGACAGTTCGGTAATTTTTATCCCTTATATAGAGCAATTAAAACTAGAAAACCTTACCTTTGCGGCCCCTGACGTGGGTAGTGCAAACAGGATCCGGGAAATTGCCAGTTATTTCAATGCTGAAATGGTGATTTGTGATAAGCATCGAAAGCGTGCAAATGAAATAGCGAGTATGGTGGTGATTGGTGATGTGACAGATAAGAATGTGATCCTGATTGATGATATCTGTGATACCGGGGGAACACTTGCAAAAAGTGCCGGGTTGCTGAAGGAGAAAGGAGCCACTACCGTGCGGGCAATGTGTACGCATCCTGTATTGAGTGGAAAAGCCTACGAGAATATTGCAGGCAGTGTGTTGGAGGAACTGGTGGTTTGTGATACCATACCATTGAAGCAGCAGGTAGACAAGATTAAAGTTTTATCAGTTGCTAACCTGTTTGCAGTGGCATTGCGAAATGCATTTGAACAAAGAAGTATTACCAGCTTGTTCATTCATTCGCAATTAAAGGAACAGCGGGATGCGGAGCTGAACAGAGACTAAATCGTGCTTAATTATTATTAAATAAAACAAAATGAAAACAATTACAATCGAAGGACAACTCAGGACCGAAACCGGGAAAAAGGCCACCCGCCAACTTCGCTCTGAGGGACAAGTGCCAGGTGTAATTTACGGAGGTGAGCAGGAAATTAATTTCGTTGCTCCGGCCAAGGCTTTCAAGCCACTGGTGTATACCGCTGAATTCAACCTTGCAGAGGTAAACATTGATGGCAAAAGCTACAAATGCATCCTGAAAGACATGCAATTTGACAAAGTAAGCGATGCACTTACGCACGTGGATTTGCAGGAACTGGTAGAGAATAAGCCAGTAATTGCGCAGCTTCCGCTGCACCTGACTGGTTCTCCTGCTGGTGTTAAAGCCGGTGGTCGTCTGGTTGTTAAGGTGAAGGCGCTGAAAGTTAAGACACTGCCAAAGTACCTGAAAGAAAGTATCGAACTTGACATTACCAATCTGGAATTAAACGAAAACGTTCGTATCCAGGATGTGAAGACAGAGAATATGGAGATTCTGATGTCTCCCCGTATTCCGGTTGCTTCTATCGTAATGACCCGTCAGCTGAAGCAGGAAGAAGCTGCTGCCGAAAAAGGCAAGAAATAATCGAATCGATATTTCAATTCATACAAAAGCACCGGTATCCCCGGTGCTTTTGACTTTTTCCGTCCTCCGTCCCCGCGTCCCCCATCCCCCGTCTCCCGTCTCCCGTCTCCCGTCTCACATCTCACGTCTGACGTCTCACGTTCCCTATCTTCGCGCCATGAACAAGTTTCTCATCGTTGGTTTGGGTAATATTGGAGCTGAATATGCTCATACCCGGCATAATATCGGGTTTGATGTGGTGGATGCTCTGGCAGAAAAACATGGGGTAAGCTTTCGGACCGACCGTCTGGGTGATGTTGCTGAAATAAAACTAAAAGGTAAATCCCTGGTCCTCCTTAAGCCATCCACTTACATGAATCTGAGCGGAAAGGCAGTTAAATATTGGATGGATAAAGAAAAAATCCCGGCTGAACAGGTCTTCGTAATTGTGGATGAATTGGCACTTCCATTGGAAAAAAGCAGGATCAGAGGGGCCGGCAGCGATGGGGGCCACAATGGCTTGAAGAGTATCCAGGAACAGCTGGGAACAACGGCCTACCCTCGCCTTCGATTTGGTATTGGTAATAATTATCCGAAGGGCCGCCAGGTAGATTATGTGCTTGGTAAATGGACTTCTGAAGAAGCGCCTCTTATCCGTATGAAAATAGATAAAACCATCCCCATAATTGAATCCTTTGTCCTTGCCGGGCTGGCCAATACCATGAATCATTTCAATAATGTGGAATACAAGTTATGATTTATGCTTATGAATGGTTATTTTCGCTCACCATCAGGTAAACCTGCCTGTGATTCCGGTATCCCTATCAAATTCCGGGGAGTAACGTCCCAACCAAACCAGTGATTATTTAATCATTAAACCCTGTAGTGAATATGAAAATATTCTGCATAGGCCGTAACTATGTGGCGCACGCCAAAGAACTGGGCAACGAAGTGCCCGATGAACCGGTGATTTTTATGAAACCCAAGAGTGCACTGCTGCAAACGCACACTCCTTTTTACTATCCTGAATTCACCAATGAGCTGCATTATGAGTGTGAACTTGTTTTGCGGATATGCAAAAATGGAAAATACATCCAGGACCGTTATGCCGGCAAATATTATGATGCGGTAACGGTAGGTATCGATTTTACTGCCAGGGATATTCAGAATGAATTAAAAGAGAAAGGCCTTCCCTGGGAGAAAGCTAAAGCGTGGGATAATTCAGCCGTAATTGGGAAATGGGTGAACCTGGCTGACCTGAAGAATAAAAAGGATATTCATTTCAAACTACTGAAGAATAAGGAATTGGTACAGGAAGGTCATTCCAGTAACATGATCTTCAATTTTGATAGTATTGTAGCCCATATATCCAACTATTTCTCTGTAAATATTGGTGACCTCATATTTACGGGTACTCCCGCCGGCGTAGGCGAATGTGTTGTGGGCGATGAACTGGAAGGCATCCTGGAAGACGCAGAGATGTTTAACATCGAAATAAAGTAAGCTACACCAAACATTACTAACAACTGTTCGTTTATATTTGCGAACCATCGCATCACTATGAACGGACAGGAATTGTTGGTTAAAGCGTATCGGCACATGTGCCAGGCCAAACATATGGCGGCCACCTATGAACAACATAGGAATATCTGTAAATACGTACACAGTACATCAAGAGGGCATGAGGCTGTGCAGCTGGCTATTTCCTATCTGCTGGATCCGGCTGATTATGTGAGTCCCTATTATCGGGATGAAAGTCTGTTGCTTGGATTGGGGTTCAGTCCCTATGAGTTGATGTTGCAATTACTGGCAAAAGCTGCCGATCCGTTTACGGGGGGCAGGGCCTATTACTCGCATCCCGGTTATAGGGGGGATGACAAACCTACCATCATACAACAAAGCAGTGCCACGGGCATGCAGGTGATTCCAACTACCGGTATCGCTCAGGGTATACAATACCTTGAAAAACATCTTTCCGAAAAACTGAATATAACCAGCAACGGAAAAATGCCATTGGTTGTGTGTTCCTTGGGCGATGCAAGTGTAACGGAAGGAGAAGTAAGCGAAGCTTTTCAGTTTGCTGTACTCAAAAAATTACCAATACTTTACCTGGTTCAGGACAATCGTTGGGGGATCAGCGTATCAGCCGATGAATCCCGGGTAATGGATGCGTATGAATATGCTGCGGGCTTTCCCGGAATGTCAAGGGCGCGGGTGGATGGCAGTGATTTTGAAGCCTGCTACCAGCTATTTCAGGAGGTAACTGAAAGCATCAGAAGGGAGCGGTCTCCCTGGCTAATCCAGGCAAATGTCCCATTGCTTGGGCATCATACCAGCGGTGTGCGAAAAGAATTCTACCGAACGGAAGAGGACCTGAAAATGCATGCCCTGAGAGATCCTGGCCCACTGTTAAGAGAACGACTATTGGCCGCAGGTGTATCAATGGATGAACTTGCTGACATCGATAAAGCCGCTGAACAGGAAGTGCGGCTGGCTTTTCAGCAGGCAGTTGAAGCTGCAGATCCGGATCCCGCCACTGTGCAATCACATGTATTTGTACCCACTACTGTTACTGTAGAAACCGGTCAGCGGGAAACGACAAAAGCAGAAAAGATCAACATGGTGGATGCTGCTCTCTTTGCCATCCGCGAGATCATGGAAGAATTCCCTGAAGCAGTTTTGTATGGCCAGGATGTAGGTCGCAGGCTGGGTGGTGTTTTCCGCGAAGCTGCGACCCTCGCGGAACAGTTTGGGGATCATCGGGTGTTCAATACTGCGATCCAGGAAGCTTATATAATAGGTTCTACTTCCGGAATGAGTGCAGTTGGGTTGAAACCGATAGTGGAGGTTCAGTTTGCCGATTATATTTATCCCGGACTCAACCAGCTGGTTTCTGAAATCTCAAAATCGTCCTATTTGAGCTGCGGAAAATTTCCGGTTCAAACCCTGATCCGGGTCCCCGTTGGCGCTTATGGGGGAGGCGGTCCTTATCATAGTGGAAGTATTGAATCCACCCTGTTGAGCATTAAAGGCATTAAGGTGGTTTATCCTTCCAATGCAGCTGATATGAAAGGATTGATGAAAGCAGCTTTCCTGGATCCCAACCCGGTTGTGATGCTTGAACATAAAGGTCTTTACTGGAGTAAGGTTCCGGGAACTGAATCTGCCAAACAGCCGGAACCCGGGGCTGATTACCGCATTCCCCTTGGAAAAGCAAGGATTGCATTGCCTGCTTTTAAACAAGCTGTTATGCAGGGAGATTCCTGTTGTATAATCACCTATGGAATGGGGGTTTATTGGGCTAAAGCGGCTGCCATGCATTTCCCGGGACAAGTGGAGGTAGTTGATCTCCGTTGTTTGTTTCCGTTAGATGAGGAACTGGTATTTGATACCGTCAAACAACATGGAAAATGCCTGGTGCTTACAGAGGAGCAACAACATAATTCATTTGCTGAAGCATTGGCTGGCCGCATCAGCAAAGCCTGTTTTCAATGGCTGGATGCTCCGGTTGATGTTATGGGAGCATTGAATTTACCCGCTGTTCCCATGAATGCGGCATTGGAGGCGGCTATGCTACCCTCTGCTGACAAACTACGGGGGCGAATAGGTCAGTTGCTGTCGTATTAACGGGTCTTCACTTTTTTCTAACATCTTGATCATTCTGTTCATCCTGTATTATTCCCACTGGTGTATAATTAGGTTTTTTGTGTTGGTTGTTCTGTAGATATTTATCTCCGAATCGTTTCGTATAAATTCTGCAAACCAAACCTATCTCAATGAAAAATAGAATGTTGAAAGGGGCACACCTTTCAGAAAGAAAATGCAGGGAGATTTTACATTATTTCTGCGAAGACTTAACTGCTACCCAGATTGCTGCCATAACAGGAGTGAGCCGTGTTACAGTAAATGCTTACCTGAAACTGATCCGTACGCGATTGGCACAATTTTGTGAAGATACATTTCCTCTACACCATTTACCTGAAAATGTCGTTTCTCTGAAAGGGTCTTTAAGCGGATTGCCTAAAACCTCCTATTTTGGATTTACGCGTTATAACGGTCATGTATATGCGACCGGATTGGAGAATATTACAAAAGAGCATTTGCTGAACTGGCAGAAGCAGCACAATGGACAGCCTGGTTCAGAAATGCAAAGTATTCAGGCAGTTGCGGATTTCAACAACTGGCGGTTATACAGGAGAGATATGCTGGCAGCCGGTGCTACGACCAATGGGGATGAAATTTCTGGCTTCTGGGGTCTAACCCGCAACAGACTGATGAAATTTCGCGGAGTAAACCGGAATACCCTCTACCTGCATATCAAGGAATGTGAATTCAGATACAATCATCGCAACGAAAACATGCAGGCTAAACTGCTTCAACTTATAAATAAGCATCCTTTGCACGAAGTGCATATGCAATAAAAATTTCTTTATTTCTCATGTGTGTGAACGCGGGTAGTTTCTACTACCTGCTTTTTTTGTTATGACCAGAATCATAATAGATGTAAGCTGGGTGTAATAGCTTAGATTATTAAATACACCCTAAAAATAACAGTATGAGAAATTGGATTCCCCTCCTGATTGGAGCATCCCTCCTGATGCATTCCTGCGGCGATCAGGCCGCTTCTGACAATGCTGCCGCTGCCGTTGAAACACCGCTAAGCGGACAATCTGCGGTTAAGGACGATGATTCCCAGAAAGACGTTGTAAAAGTGGCAATTGGAAGTGCAGATCATTCGACACTGGTGAAAGCTGTGCAGGCTGCCGGATTAGTAGATGTGCTTTCCAACGCAGGTCCCTTTACCGTTTTTGCGCCCACGAATGCAGCATTTGACAAATTGCCTGCGGGAACACTGGATAAATTAATGCAACCGTCCAGCAAAGCTGACCTGGAAAATATTCTTCAATACCATGTGTATGTGGGCGTAATTAAAACCGATCTGATGAACGATGGTCAGGTATTGGGGCAGGCAAATGGTGGCAATATCACGATTTCAGTAAAAGACGGAAAAGTGATGGTGAACGGTAAAGCTACCATTCTGGCTTCAGTGCCGGCCAGTAACGGAATCATTCATGTGATTGATGAGGTGTTGTTGCCATGAACAATTTTAAGTTCCATAACGAGCGCAATTGATTGCGCTCGTTGTTTTATTAATTCCGTATTATCTCCCTCAAACAGCTCATCTGCTGTATTTTTAAACAGCAGTAGCCATTCCGCAAAATCTGCCCTGCTCAACGGAAATTCCTGGTGTAATTGTTTATGCACAGCCATCGGATTTCCATTGTACTGCCCGGTATAAAACAAAATGTTTTCCCAGAAATTATACATAATTGGCAGATGGTGTTCCCAATTTACCTTCCTGTCTGTAGTAAAAAAATGACCGATCTGATCATTTGTTTTTACCTGTTCATAAAAACGATTGATCAATAATTCAATATCCGAACGATTAGCGATATCTTTTTTCATCTGGATGCAGTTGTTTAAAGGTCCTTATTTTTAAACCTACGAATCGCAAATAGGATAGGGATGGTCATCCAGCCGAGCATTACCAGAATTACCAATACGGCTCCGAATCCATTTCCAAAGAAGTCATGGAATAAGGCACCTGTTAAACCCATCATGGCAGAAATGTCGAGCTGAAGTAACATTCCGATTCTACCCAGGTCAATTGGGTTCAGCATACTCATACCAATCATGGTTGTTTCCAGTGGATAGTCAGCCATCTGGAATAAAACCAGCAATACTATTCCATCGTAAATGAATGTGAAATAAAACCATAACAGGAGGGATACGCCGATGCCTTTTGCTTTATCACGGGTAAGTACAGCCGAAAGTGTGGCCAGCGAGGAAAATACAATTGTCAGGGCTGCACTTGTCAAAAACAAGCTGAGTCCGGAAACTGTGGGTTGTAGTATCAGAAGCGGTAATCCGATTCCCATGATCAGGGCGATCAGTAATGCTGTAATCATACCAAGGTAAACACCCCAAAGCAAGCGCGATCGACGGATTGGCTGAGCAACCAGTAATTCAATGAATTCAGCACTGTTGTACAAATAGATGGTACAGAAAATGCTGCTTACAAGCGGCACAATCAGCAAACTGATATTCATAAGGCTCATGACCGCCTTTGCTGGGTTGTCTTCCATCATGAATAAACTGATGCTGACAACAGCCAGCAAGACTGTATAGGCCAGGATTACACGGTTCCGTAATATATCAAGCAGGCTGTATTTAATAATCTTTTTCATCGTTGTGCCGTTTTCTGTAACATGATTTGTGCCATCACCTTATTCAGTTTGGCTTCCCCGGTTTTTTTCTGCAATTCAGCAACCGATTCATGAAATCGGAGTTGTCCTTCCTGCAGATAAATAAGCTCGGATACCAGGTCGTCCAGGTCACTTAACACATGAGAGGTGATAAGGGTCAGTTTTCCCTTTGCTTTTTCTTTTAAGATTTTGGCTTTCAGGATTTCGCTTGCAACTGGATCAAGTCCGGCAGTTGGCTCATCCAGTATCAGGATATCCGGCTTGAATAAAAAAGCAAGGCAGGCACTAACCTTCTGACGTGTTCCACCTGATAGTGTTCTCATGCGTTTGCCATACATACGAGTCAGATCAAATGCCTCGATTAATTCTTCATCCAGTTCCTGTCCGGGTTTATACCGAATGTCCCTCACCATGTCAATGACCTGTTCAATGGTCATATTATCCGGGAAACGGCTGATCTGGGGCATATATCCTATATGTTGCCGGTATTCCCAGGTACGATGTATGTTTTCGTGGTTAACGGTTATAAAACCACTATCGGGAATAACCATGCCTAACAGGCATTTGATGAAGGTGGTTTTGCCCGAACCGTTTGGTCCGATCAGAGCGATGGTTTGTCCTTTATTACAACTCAGGCTGATGCTGTCAAGAGCTACCAGTCGCCCGAACTTTTTCTGTACATTAGTTGCGATAATCATAGCGGGAAGGGTTTCATACTGGGTTGATCGTCTTTCAGTTTTTCCGGAGTGATGCCGGGCATGATTTTTTCCGCTTTTTCCAGTAAACCCACCATTGGGCTGCGAAATAACATCATGGCACTGTTGTTACGTTCCACGATCAGGGCAAAAAGGCTGAGGGGACGGTAAGGGACATCTCCCATACCATCCCGGTTTAAATCATACCCTTCGTATTTATCCCAGTAATTTTCATTAAAACTGTTTAGTACCAGACTTCCGTTGGTAGCAATATCAAAGCTGTTGGCAATGAAATTGTTTTTACGGATAACATTATTATCACAGGACGCCTGGATGCGAATGGCATATCCATTCTGCAAAAACCGGTTAGCGAAAATGGTTAGCCGGCTGGATCCTTCCATGTAGATGGCAGCCGTATTGCGGGAAAATTCATTGTATGCGGCGTAGCTGTCTGAAATATCCTTAAGCAAAATTCCATATGCTGCGCTACCCCAGTTATCCAGGAAATGATTTCGAATCATGGTTACCTGCCGGCTGTACATAACCGCAACACCTGCTCCATTTTCACTGAATGTGTTATTGGTGTAAATATCCTGGTGAGAAAACATAAAATGTAATCCATACCGGATATTCTGATGACTTTTGTTATTGGTAATAGTAGACTCGGTTACAAACTCAAAATAGATACCATCCCGATGGCCGCTGATGAAATTTCCATCAATCACAAGATGGTCGCTTTTCCAGGCATGGATGCCATTGCCTGCTTCCAGTTCACTGCCACCGGTGCTGGTGATATCATTGTTGGCGATCAGGCTGAAGGAGGCATGCTGGCAATAAATGCCAAAAAAATTCTCCCTTAACCGGTTATTACGAAGCCCTACATAGGAGGCCTGCTTGATTCGTACGGCTGCCAGTTCATCCATACTACTGTAACCGGAGCGAATAATTTCGAAACCCTGAACTACCACATGATCTGCAGTAATTGTTAATACTTCGTATTTCTTCTCTCCATCTAATACCGGGTAGCCAATTCCCTGCAAGACGAGTTGCTTATTGATAAGTATTCCTTTTTCCCGATACGTGCCAGGCATAACTTTAATCAGATCGCCTTTGGATGCTTTATTGATGGCAGCCTGAATCGACTCTCCGGGTTTCACCAGGTGTTCTGCTGCTTGTGCCGGCAGGAGTATCACCAATTGTGCACAGATAATAATATAAAGGAGACGAATCATGGCTGAACTTGTTCTTTCCAGGATGTATTTTTTCCAGGTTTGGAGGTGCTGAATTGTTGTCTTGCTGCTTCTGTAGCGAATGCCGCAATGTTGCCACCCATCGGTCCCCGAATTTCATTTGACTGATAAAGAAAAGCCTTCTCCAGTTCCAGCAAGTTCCCCGGGCTATCATAATCACTCATGTATGCCTGGTAAGTTCCGGTAGTGCCGGGAGAACCTTCACGGATATATTCAACAAGGCAGGTAATATCATCGAAATAATAGGGTTTGCCTTTATCGGAAAGCAATTCGGTTCCAAATTGCTGATTCATCAATGTCATTTTGCAATAATTGCATTCCTGCTTGCCATAGGGAATTGGCTGAGGTCCACTGGCACAACCAGTGAAGAAAAGGCTGCCGGTCAGCAGCAATAGAAATGCAGGTCCGATACTGCGTTTTTTTCTGATAGCTTTTAGTTCGAGCCATCCTCCGATCAGCAGTAATACGCCCACCACCACAAAGATCCATCCCCCAATATCGGGCATAGAGTAGGCCCCGAAATTGAGTAACTGCTTGTAGCCGAGCAGGGGGGGCTGATAGGATTGTCCGGGTACCTTAATAGCGGCAGCCGGATCCAGATTGTGTCCGTAATTATAAAGCCAGTGATAAAAATCGAGCATGGCTACAATACCAAACAATAAGAGAAATCCAAACCAGGTGAAATAAAACCATTTACGGTTAATGATTGCTGTTAGTATTCCAAATGCGGCCAGGGTTAGGATAATATAGGGCAGTACCTGGAATTCAACAAAGTCTTTTTCTTCAATATGTTTCATTCCGATATAGTGATTGAGTCCATTGATCACATCTATATCGCCTCCAATTTTACCTGCATGAATCTGCAGAAAAAGACCTTCCGGATATTGCGGTGCAACCAGGTCAATCCTCCAGATCGGAAGAAAAAATACCAGTGCCAACGCAATTGCAGACACCAGGCTGATGATTCGGGTAATTGGAGATAACCTTGTGTTCATGATCGGTGTTTTAAAGAGAAGGCAGGCAGTACCTGCCTTCTCGATTTATTAGTGGCCATTGCTATTGTTCTCTTTTGACTTCGCATCGGAACTGTTTTTTCCAAGGCTAAATGTCAGTGGAACGGTGGATCCTTTCGGACTTACCCGAACATAACCAGACATTTCCTGGTGCAGTGCACTACAGAAGTCAGTACAATAAATCGGGAATATTCCGGTTTTTTCAGGCACCCATTTGAGGGTTTGTGTTTCACCCGGCATAACCAGCAATTCACCGTTATTGGCGCCTTTTACTGCAAAGCCGTGCGGTACGTCCCAGTCCTGCTCCAGGTTGGTTACGTGGAAGTATACTTCATCTCCAACTTTCACTCCTTCAATATTATCCGGGGAGAAGTGAGAACGAATGGCAGTAATGTACACATGTACTTTATTGCCTTCCCGAACGACTTTACTTTCTTTCTCGCCTTTGGCTACATAAGGGTGATTGTTTTCTTCAATCTTGAAGATTTTCACTGAATTTTTGCTGATCAGTTCAGCAGGAGCGGATTGTGCATAATGCGGTTCACCAATAGTGGGGAAGTCATTGATCAGTTGCATTTTATCGCCGCTGATATCATAAATCTGTGCACTCTGAGCTAGTTCAGGTCCGGTAGGAAGATAACGGTCTTTGGTGATTTTGTTATAACCGACCACATATTTCGGACTGGGTTTTTTGCTATCGCCACCAGGAATGCTCAGGTGACCGATGGAATAGAAAGTAGGAGCACGATCCAATACTTTCAGATCTTTGATGTTCCACTTAACGATTTCTGATGATACAAAGAAAGAAGTATAGGCATTTCCTTTGCCGTCGAATTCAGTGTGCAAAGGTCCAAGACCTGGCTTCTGAACTTCACCGTGCAGGGCTTCTTCGTACTTGATCACCGGTATGCCTTCGTATTCGCCTTCAAATGCTTTGGCTGCAATTGCTTTCTGCATTTTAGTGTAAGAGAATACAGGGATCAGGGCAGCCAATTTACCAGAACCTACAATGTATTCACCAGTTGGATCCACATCACATCCGTGTGGTGATTTCGGACAGGGAATCAGGTAACAGATATCCTTAAGCGCTACACCATCCAGTACAGTAACTTCTTCAAGTATTTCATGTTTACCGGTATGAGTGGATTCATCCCAGGTATTACGTGCGTAACGTACTTTTTCTTTTTTACCTTTTCCTGCTTTCAGGTATTCTTCGGCTTTTTTCCAGTTTACGGCGAGGATAAAGTCCTTGTCTTTCTGGGAAGCGTTTACTTCCAGCAGTGTATTCGCCTGTTCACTGTTGTAGCAGGAGAAAAAGAACCAGCCGTGGCTCGGACCTTTACCGGCATGGCTAAGGTCGAAGTTTACACCCGGCAGCAGGAGTTGAAATGCTATGTCCATTTTACCATCTTCCTTACCAACACTGATAAAGCTGATGGTACCTTTGAAATTCTCTTTGTAGGTGCTGATGGGAACATCTCCGTTTGCATAGTCAACCGGAACGCTGAAACGGGTACCCGCTACAACGTATTCGGTATTTTCTGTAATGAAGGGGGAGGAGTGGTTACCGGCGCTGTTAGGTAGCTCAATGATTTCCGCAGTACGGAAGGTTTTTAAATCTACGCGGGCCACGCGGGGGGTATTGTTGGCATTCCCAAAAACCCAGCGACCATCGATTTCACCATTCGTCTGTGATAACTCAGTGTGGTGCAGATCGTCCCAGGGAATAAAACCATGGGAAGTCATCAGCATGGGCTTGGTTTCTTCGGAATAACCCCAGCCTTTTTCAGGGTCAACGGAAAAAACGGGAATTACACGGAAAAGACGACCGCTGGGAAGACCGTAAACGCTTAATTGTCCGCTAAAGCCTCCGGAAACAAAGTTGTAAAACTCGTCGTATTTACCCGGTGGAACATAGGCTTTTACAGCAGCATCGCCACTAACAGCGGAACTGGTGTTTTTAGGTTTGCAGGCCTGGAAACCGACGGCGAGTAGTGCCGCCGTTCCAAGGCTCAATTTGAGAAACGCATTCATGTTTGTTATTTTAGGGTTGATGTATTATTGGACCCCGTCATT
This sequence comes from Flavihumibacter fluminis, assembly GCF_021491375.1. Classification (GTDB taxonomy): domain Bacteria; phylum Bacteroidota; class Bacteroidia; order Chitinophagales; family Chitinophagaceae; genus Flavihumibacter; species Flavihumibacter fluminis. Next base: position 1,014,494 of record NZ_JAKEVY010000001.1, on the reverse strand, counting down.
TTTGCGCATGAATTCATACACATTACGGGCATCTTCATCGCTTAGGTTTTGATTGGGCATTCTAACCAGACATATTTCAAGTTGTGCCTGTGCTTTTGGATCGGTATTCAGCATTTCGTCCACATTGGTAACGAAATTCATAATCCAGGCAGCGGTATTACGCTTGGTAACATCTTTCCAACCCGGACCAACCAGGCGTTCATCACTTAGTTTATGGCAGGAAGAACATTTAACATCATACACAGATTGACCCTTATCTGCAAGGGCCGCATCCAGTTTTTCCGGTATCTGAATATCTTTGAATTTACCAACACCATCCGGGTTATCTGCGGGGGTGGGTGTGGAAGAGCTGCTGGCAGAGGAGGCTGCTTCATCAGAAGCTGTGTTGTCTTGCTGGGTACCACCGCCACAGGCATAAATCATTGCTGCGATGCCGGCGAGGAGGAGGAGCTTTTTCATGGTGAGTAATTTTATTGTACAAAAGATTATGATGCAATGTTAGCAGAGTGTGATCCGGGTAAATATGATTGGGGTCATATTTCGCCAGGAATTTCCCTAAACTGATGAAGATCATATGAATAAGTGATTGCAGTCACAGATAACCCTGACAAACTCAACCGGATTCAGTACATTTATCATGATTCTGCTGGACCCCCGTGAATAGATTTGTTGAACGAAATGCCAAACAACATGTCAACAGCTTTCATTTCCGAGGAAACACTGCTGAGTTATGGTGCCACCTACAAGAAAGTAAATAAAGGCGATCTGATCTTCATGGAAGGAGGTACTGCCTGTTTTTATTATCAATTAGTAGAGGGCAGGGTACGTTGGGTAAACATCAATGAAGATGGCCGCGAATTTATCCAGGTGATGATTGAGCCTGGTGAATCCTTCGGAGAATTTCCTCTTTTTGACGATCAGCCCTATGCGGCTTCAGCCATTGCGGATGATGATTGTGTTTTACTTCGTTTGCACAAAACCAATTTTCACCAGATGCTCCGGAGTAATTACGAAATCCATTTTAATTTTACCAGACTGTTGGTATCAAGGCTTCGGTTTAAATTCCTGACATTACGGGAACTGGCTTATAATAATCCGGAGCAACGAATCTCTACCATGCTGAATTATTACAAGCGGTTGCGGGGTATTGAACAGAAACCCTGCAAGTTGCATCTAACCCGTCAGCAATTGGCAGATATGACTGGGTTAAGGGTTGAAACAGTAATTCGTACCATTCGAACCCTGCATGAAAGAGGAAGGCTTACCATCCAGCGGGGAAAAGTTTTTTATTAAAAGAACCTGATTGCGATCATCTTTTTTATTGTTTTCAGGGTGTTTTTTTGCAGCAAAAACCGGTATGAATGCAACGGCAAACAAGTGGATCCGGCTGGCTTTATTTAATCTGCTGCTGGTAGCAGTAGCGGGGCTTCTACTACGATTGAAAATATTGTTACCCATACCCTGGATTCACCACAAACATTTATTACACGCACATTCTCATTTTGCTTTTGCAGGATGGATCAGTCTCTTTTTGATGGGTGCGATCATTGGCCTCTTACCGGAGCAGAAAGCAAAAACCTATAATACCCTGCTTGGAATTTATACCGCTACCGCCTACGGAATGTTATTGAGTTTTCCTTTTCAGGGATATGGACCGATATCCATCTTTTTTTCCACCGCATCCGTTCTTGCAGGCTGGTGGTTTGCTTACAAAGTCTGGAAGGAGGAATTGTTTGCCAAATCAGGGCAATTGGTATTTCGGTTGATCCGTTGGTCGGTACTTTTCCTTGTATTGTCTTCCCTGGGAACTTTTTACCTGGCCTGGTTGATGGGCAATCACATTAATAAAGCGGAACTCTATTTTGGTGCTGTTTATTTTTACCTGCATTTTCAGTACAATGGTTGGTTTCTCTTCGGGGTATTGGCGCTCGTGGTTTCCCGGCTTTCACCGGATGTACAGAATCGCCTGGTTAAGCTGTTGATCGGCCTGGCATGGGTATCGATCCCTGCCTATTTCTTATCCGCACTTTGGATGAGATTGCCCTTGTGGATGTTGACTGCTGCCTGGATTGCTGCCCTGCTTCAACCGGTTTTGATAATCCTTGTATTACGTAAGCTCTATCCCGGAGTACGGGATACCCTAAAATACAGAGGTTTACAGCAGATTTGGTTTTTATCACTTGTGGCCTTTTGCATCAAGATCCTCCTTCAAAGTTTATCGATAATACCTGGGTTAAGTAGCTATGCATTTGCTTACAGGCCCGTAGTGATCGGTTATCTGCACCTGGTTTTACTGGGTTTTGTGAGTTTATTCCTGCTGGGCTGGATGATGGAGAAAAACCTGCTGCCGATGCGTGGAGGACAATTGAGTAACTGGTGCCGGTTATTCATTGCAGGAATTTTACTGACAGAACTTACGTTAATGGCCCAGGGAATTACTGCCATGTTTTACTGGGCGATTCCACATACCAATGAAATGTTACTGTTTTCAGCAATCTGTTTGTTCCTGGGTATTGCAGGGATGAATTGGGAAAGCCGCAAATTGGCAATTGCAGGTTTTCCTATCTCCGCTGGCCTGCAGCATGCCCGATGATTTGTACTCCAAAACGATTTTTGATGCTGTCAATCGCCTGGTAAAGGCGGATGGATTCCTGGCTGTCTTCAAACAAATTGATCTGATGATTTCCTGGTATGAGGTGCGTGAAACGTACGCCAATGAGTCGCACCAATAAGCGACGGTCATATAATGCGGTAAATAAATGTTTGGCAGTTGAAATGAGAATATGATCCGCACTGCTGTAAGGTATAGATAATTGTTTGGTATGGGTATCAAAATTGGCGTACCGGATTTTGACAGTGACGCAACCCGTCAATTTATTTTGTTGCCGCAGTTCATAGGCGATTTTTTCGGTTAACCGTACCAGTTCCTGCTGGAGAAACTGCATGTCAATCGTATCGTTTGAAAAAGTTTCTTCACTTGAAATTGATTTCTGTTCACGGTATGGTACAACCGGAGAATTATCCATTCCCTGTGCCTTTTTCCAAAGATCCAGTCCGCTTTTTCCCATCAGGTTATGCATCAGGCGCACAGGTATTTCACTCAGGGTTTTGATTGTTTCAACTCCCATTCGATTCAAAAGCTGAGCCGTTTCTTTTCCAACTCCCGGCATCTTTTGTACGGCGAGCGGTGCGAGAAAGGATTTCTCATTACCAAAGGGTATTTCCAATTGTCCATTGGGTTTTACTTCATTGGTGCCTACTTTACTAATCAGTTTGTTGCTGGCCAGTGCATAGGAGATGGGCAAGCCACTTTCGTTAAAAATTGTTTTTTTTAATTCCGCTGTGAACAGGCTGCAGCCAAAGTATTTATCCATTCCGCTCAGATCAATATAAAACTCATCAATGGATGATTTTTCAAAAACGGGTACTTTTTCGGCAATGATGCTGGTGACGAGTTTTGAATAATAACTGTATTGTTCCATATCGCCACTTATAATAATAGCCTGCGGACATAAGCGCCGGGCCAGTTTCATTGGCATCGCGCTGTGAATGCCAAAACTGCGCGCTTCGTAACTGCAGGCAGCAACCACCCCACGGTCACCGGATCCTCCCACAATCAGAGGCTTTCCCCGAAAGTCAGAATTCCGCAGGCATTCCACCGATACGAAAAAAGCATCGAGATCAAGGTGGGCGATATGGCGGGCAAGGAACATGTGGAAGTAAGAAGTTAGAAGTGAGAAGTGAAACGTGAGACGTGAGATGTGAGACGTGAAAAAATATTAGCCTGTGGGGGGAAGGAGATGGGGATATGCTGCCTGCCTGGAGTTGCGGGGTTTGAGCCCGATTTTTTTTAGGTAAGAGACTTCGAGGTTGAGTACGCCGAAATCTTCCACTACGGTTCCTGTGAGTGCATAGAATCCATTTCCCTGTAAGGGATAACGTTGAAGGCAATCCGGAAAATGAATGGTATCAAGCCAGTTGAGTGCTGCATCTATGAAGGTTCCGAAACACATGAGATCCCCTTTGATTGTTCGCACCGGCTTGTAAGTGATTAGATAACCCAGCATAGTAATTTTTTCACCTTTATACTGCTCCAGTAAAGCCGCTGGAATGTATTGATCCAGGTCGGTGTCTGCCAATGGAAATGGGTTGGAAAGAGGGAAGTCGAGCAGTTCCATTTCATCGTACAAATCTTCCAGCGGATAAGCAGGTAGTTCCGGTAGCTGGAAACTAAGAGGTGCTTCTTCAAACAGCGCCGGATGCAATTGTTTTTCCTTTGATTTACCCGGCTCCTGCCAGAGATTGGCTTCCCAAAGCAATTCTTTTTTACTTTTTCCTGTGAAACGAAAGGCATTCAAACGGATCAGGCAGTTTAATGATTCTTTCCCGATGCCGCTACGTTCCACCAGGTCTGCCAGGCTTTTATAGGATCCACCCCTTTTTCTTTCTTCAATCAAGTATTCTGCTGCTTTCTGTTCAAGTGATTTTATATGAACAAATCCGGTATAGACATCCTGTCCTTTTATGCAGGTGTACCAGTCGCTATTGTTGATACAGGGTGCATGAATGGTAGCTCCGGTTTTGGAGAGTTCGTAGAAATATAACTCGCGACTGTAAAAACCTCCAAAATTATTGATCACCGCAACCATGAACTCCTGCGGGTAATAGGTTTTCAGATAAAGACTCTGGTAACTCTCCACGGCAAAAGACGCGGAATGAGCTTTGGAAAAACTGTATCCTCCAAAACTTTCTATTTGTCGCCATACCTCGGCAACGACCGCCGGATCATAACCTCGTTCTTTACAATTGGAAAAGAAGTTTTCTTTGATGCGAATCATCTCATCATTACCTCTGTATTTTCCGCTCATGGCCCTTCGCAGGATATCTGCTTCTCCCATATCAATACCGGCAAAATGATGCGCTACCTTTATCACATCTTCCTGGTACACCATGACCCCATAGGTTTCCTCGAGTAATTCCTTCATGATAGGATGAATGTATTCAAAGGAGTCGGGTTTGTGGTAACGTTCGATATAAGCTTTCATCATACCGCTGCTGGCTACTCCAGGGCGTATAATGGAACTTGCAGCTACCAGTGTGAGGTAATCATCACATTCCAGCTTTTTGAGTAACTGGCGCATAGCCGGACTCTCAATATAAAAACAACCAATCGTTTGAACCGAACGGATCTGGTTTCGAACTCCCGGATCTTTTTTGAATTTTTCAATCTCGTGAATATTAATGCTGATGTTTTTGTTTTCACGCACGATGCGGATGGCTTCCTTGATATGCCCCAACCCCCGTTGACTAAGAATATCCAGTTTGTACAGTCCGATGTTTTCCGCTACAAACATGTCAATTTGTGCTGTTGGAAATCCCTTGGGAGGCATGAAAACTCCTGTGTATTGATAAATCGATGCTTCACTGATCAACATGCCGCCAGGATGTATGCTAAGGTGGTTGGGAAAATTTTTAAGCAACTGGCCATATTGCAGGATGAGCTGCTGAATCTTATCTTCTGCTTTAGTCGGATCAAAATCGGAAGAGCGTGAATAATAGCCTTTGGTTGCCAACTGATCAATTTCCCCTTTTGGTAATCCGAACACTTTTCCTAATTCACGAATCAGTGCATTGTATTGAAAAGTGGTTACCATGCCAAGCAGGGCTACCTGTTTTTTGCCGTATCGTTTGAAGACATAGTCTATCACATCATCGCGATCAAGCCAGGAAAAGTCAATGTCAAAATCAGGCGGACTGGTACGATGTGGGTTTAGGAATCGTTCGAAATAAAGATCGAGTTCAATAGGGTTCACATCGGTGATCTGTAAGCAGAAAGCAACAATCGAGTTGGCGCCGCTTCCTCTTCCTACATAAAAATAACCTCGGTTTTGTGCATAGCGGATGATGTCCCAGGTGATGAGGAAATAAGAGTTAAATCCTAACTGATTGATGATGGCTAATTCTTTTTTAACCCGATCAATTGCGGTTTTATTTCGTCTGCCATAACGCAGTACACAGCCATCCATCGCTAATTTTTCCAACAGCATCCGATCGTCTTCAGGAGTGGAGCTAAAAGTTTTTTTGTTTTTATCTGTGTGTAGCTCCATCTCTATCGAACAGGCTTCCATCAACCGATAGGTATTGGTAATAATGAACGGATATTGAGCAAATGCTTTCAGTATTTTTTCCGGCGACTGGAAGATCTCTATTTCTCCAGCCTGCTGTTCATGAGTAAGTCTGGATAAAAGTACATTGTTATCAATCGCTCTTAACAAACGGTGGGCATTGAAAAAACGTTTGTTTAAAAAACTAACCGGCTGTAGGACAATTAGTTTATGGCGATAACGGTCTATAGGAAAGCTAAAAATTTTAGTAATTTGATCCATACGAATACCAATCCATTCGTTATTCGCTAATTTTTCAGGAAAAAAGAAAGCTATGGAATAGATGATGGCAACATTTTCAGGCTTGGAAAAAAACGTTTCCACACCTGGTTGCTCCGGAAATGCCCGTTCTTCCTGAAGATGAAAGGAAAGAAATTGGTTGATCTGCTCAAAGCCATTTGTATTAAGTGCCAGCAGAACATAACAAAATCGTTCCTTGTTCCGGATCTCTACGCCCAGTATGGGTTTGATGTTTTTTTTCAGGCACAAACTGTAAAAATCCCAGGCATCTGAAACATTGTTGATATTGGTGAGCGCAAGTGATTCAATCCCGTTTTTTTCGGCAAGATCTACCAATTCCTGGGTTGAAAATGTGCCGTATCGAAGGCTGAAATAGGTTTTGCAGTTGAGGTACATGGTAAGTTTCTTTCGTGAAAGCCGGGCCGTAAAAATACTAAAAAAATTAGTATTTCAAAACTGCTTTTGTGACGGAGGTTACAAAATGGCTGTAGCAAACTGAATAGTTTTGTGTCATGAAAAAGATGTTCTTATTGGCTTTAACCGGCTGGCTGATTTTTTGTACGTTGCAAACGGATGCTGGTAAGGAAATTACCTCCGCTCCAACTGCTGCTGCTGCAGTTGATCGGTTACTTGAGGGCAACAAGCGATACACGCAGTATGAGCCTATTCATCCGGATGAATCCAGGTTGAGAAGAAAGGAGTTGACGAAAGGACAGCACCCGTATGCGGTGGTTGTAACCTGTTCTGATAGCCGGGTTTCACCTGAACTGGTTTTTGATCAGGGGCTTGGTGATATTTTCGTAATTCGTACAGCAGGTAATATCATGGGAGAAATTGAACTGGGCAGTATAGAATATGCAGTAGAACATTTGAATGTGCCACTGGTTATGGTAGTTGGTCATGAAGGATGTGGAGCGATCGGTGCTTATGTGAAAGGGGAGCATGCATCCGGCTACCTGAAAACAATTATAGACAGCATTGCTGCAGAGAGCGAAATAAAGGCCTTGAAGATTAAGGGTGATCAGGTGTTTGATCATTTTGTAAAAGCCAATATTCAGCATGGTGTGCGGGAAATTATTCAATCCTCGCCGGTGATCAGGGAACGGGTAGCCAACGGCGCTCTTACTGTAATGGGGGGGTATGAAAGACTGGTAGATGGAAAAGTGGAGCCGCTGCAAAGCAACTGATAACACGATTTTCTCAATTAATACAACTGGTAATTTGTACAGCTTTTCTGTTGATTGATCTTGCCTGAAAATTTCAGGGATGAGTACTTGTATAGAAAACAAATTAACGGGACAACGAATCGTGTTTCTTATGGAAGGCATAGGGGAGGAACAATTGGTAATGCGCATGTCGTACAGAGGTAAAGGAATGGCTCCACCTTTGCATTATCATATTGCCCAGGAGGAAAAGTTTTCTGTTATCAGTGGAGAATTGATGTTGTATCACCAGGGTAAACTGGACCGGATTAAAGCAGGTCATTCATTTCATATTGAACCCTTTCAGGAACATGCGATGTGGAATGCGCTGGATGGTTGTACAGAATTAGATTGGATGGTATACCCCGCACTGAATACTGCCGTTTTTTTGAGGGAAAGTTTCGCCATGGCCAATAAGCAATTTGAAAGGGGGAAAAAGGATCTTAGTTTAAAACATAAAATCGGGTTGGCATATAAGTATGAGCAGGAGATCAGATTAAAGTCTGTTCCCTTATTCCTGGTTCACTTTCTGCATGCCTTACTATTCCCCAAAAAACATTTTGGCAAAATTTCCCGCAGAACTGATTTTGCTGCAGAACGTATTATGCAATAGCCGGAATTGTTGCAGCCGGGAAGAGCTGGTATTTACAGATAGCGGTAAGCTGATAAGCTTTTTCCCGGTTATAAAGTTGTTGTGTGTTTAATTGATCCGGTTGTATAGCATCGAGTTCCAGCTCAATTTTATCCAGGAACCGTTTCGTAACGTATCCGTTTACTTTATGTTCTTTCAAACTCCTGATCGCCGCATTGAAATAGCGGGTGACATGATCTGTTGTTGGAGCCTGCAAAATTTTACTAACCAGTTTACACCTGTAGTCATCCAAGTTTTTAGCCATAACAGTACCAAATGGTTTTACAGTTTAACCCAAAATTTTAATTGATCATTTATTTCTGTGGCTACCAGTTGGAAAGAGGGAGGGATTTCCGTTTCCAGGCTGTGGTAAGTAACCAGACGGGTACCTTCAGGGGCTTTGCACAATTGTTTATAAAGATAATGACTGTAGTAATTGAATAAGTCGCTTGAAAAAGAAATTTGATCATCAATTTTTTCACTATCAACAATATACTCGTAAAAGGAGTTGTAAAAATAAAAGTGATCGAAGTCCTTGAAATTCAAGTCGGTAATGTTTCCATGCAAAAACTCAACATTCGTTAGTCCGGTTATTTCAAGAGCCTGGTTGGCATAATCTACCAGGTTGCGACGTTGCTCGATTCCCGTGAATTTCCCCTGTGGACATTCTCTGGCAGCTGCGAGGCAGAATTTACCTGCTCCGCTTCCAATGTCAAGTATTCGGTCCCCGGGTTGGGTCACCAGGAAGCGTGCTGCTTTTCTGGCTACCAGCAAGGGGGTCCAGTGCCTTCTAGCCATCTGGCTGAGTTCAACCGGATATAAGGTATGGAAAGCCGGATCGTCCTTAAACCACATGGAATAAAGGTACGAAATCTATTTTAAGGAGTTGTTGAGGTGGGGGGCGATGCAATTTTCCATCCAATCCGTTGACCTGCAGGGGTTTTGACCTGGTAAGCAAGCAGAAATGCATCTTCCAGCGGCAGGATCACGGGGTAGGCTGCCATCTCTTCAGGAATGGTCAGGGTTAATTTGCCAATCGTTTTGCCCTCTCTGTTTTTCCATTCCATGCCTATGCCCGTTGTTGGTGTTTCACCCATTCGGAGAACCTCATCCCATACAACTCCGATCAACTGATTGGCCAGTGTATGCATTTGTGGATGCCTTGCAGTTTCACTTAGGGTGGTGAAGCCTGTAAAACTGGTTCCGTTATCTGTGCTACTCGTAAAATAAGTTGCTTTCTTCGGTGATGCGGAATACCAGGCAAAATGAAGACCGGACTGATTGACGGTCATGGTTGGGCCTGTATGCGGGCAGGTTTTTACGATCCAGTTATCATCATGGATACGTTTTGGTGTGCTGAATGTTTTACCTCCGTCTGAGGATACCTGGTGCACCATATCCCGAATTGAGTCCTGAAGTATAGCGCGGTAGACTACATGAATCCGGTTTTGTTGATCAATCAGCAATTTGGTGCGGCAGCATTGGCAGGTTGTTTCGTTGATTTTGTGTTGTTGCTGAAAACCTTCCTGCTGGTAAGTGGTTGCCATAAATAATGCTGAACCCTCCTGGTTAGTTGTTTTCCGGTTATCCAGCCAGATTATAATAGCCTCTCCATCCTGATTGAGCGCTACGTCAAAATAACGCTGATCATTTCCTTCCGGATCATTTACCAGTGGTCTGGCTGTTGTCCAGTTTTTACCTTCATCAAATGACTGACTGTAATAGATCTGGCCTGCGTATTTACTTTTTGGTGTTGATTTAATTGTATTTGTGCCGTTATGATGGATGTGTTCGTCGCTCCCCTCTTTTTTTTCAATGCCCTGCTGCAGGCTGGTTGAGGTAACGCCCCATATAGCAATAATTTCTCCAGAGGGTTTAAATACCAGTTTAGGTGCATTTTCAGCATGAGGAGATAATGTAATGGAGGGTGTGACAATTACAGGTGCTTCAAAACTTTTTCCATTATTGGTTGAGATGGCATATCGCATTCGGAACCGATTCTCTGTTAACTGTTCCACCCAACTGAGTACGGGTCTTTTCAGATGATCTTTTGTTAGTCCGGGTATCAGTGATGCATGATCAGCTATTATTTGAGTAACGGATTGCAGGCTATCAGTTTGCGTGTGTGCAGCAGTTTTTAAAGACCAACTGCAGAGCCATGCACAGATATAGAGTGTTAGTTGTTTCATCAGTTATTTTTTAAAAGCGAACCTAAATCAATACTCATTCCAATATTTACGGACCGCGGATCTGCTAACTGGTAACTATATCCGAAACTGCTTTTTGAAGTGATATTCGAATAATATCTGTTACCTGCATTCAGGAGATGAACCCAGGTTTCAACTGCTTTATACCGATAGGCTGCTCTCAGGTGCCAAACGGTATATCCCTGGTAACGGGCAGTGTTTTGCGGATCAACAAAATAGGGGCCGACCAGTTGTAGTTCGGTGCCGATACGAAATCCTTTCAGGAAAGCAGGGCGATACCAGGCTTCCGCGTTTAAAAGCCAACGGGGAGCATTGTTCATTTCGCGACCATTGTAGCTTACTCCTTTTTCTACATATTCTTCGAATAGGTGTTTACTGTAGGATGCACTTGTTCTAAGCTGAAGATTTTTCAAAGGAGTGGCATTGACACCCACTTCTATTCCTTTATGACTGGTTCGGCCACTGTTCTGATTGGCAAAGCTGCCATCATCGAGTCTGACATTCACAATTTCATTTGAGCCGTTCAGCTGATAGACACTGAAATCTGCTGAGAGTTTGCCGGGCAACCATTCCATCCATCCGCCGATTTCATAGTTTTTGAATAAGGAGGGCTGGAGATAAGGAACTTTCACTCCTGTAAACAATTCAGTAACCTGCGGAGGCACAAATCCTTCGCTGTAGTTCGCAAAAAATCCGATTCTTTTGGTTGGGTTGTAGGTGAATCCGATTTTGGGACTTAGCTTTTTAAAATTGGTGCTGGTGTCTGCAGCTCCACTAAAAGCAGAGGGAGTTAGATTGTTGATGAATTTGTATTGAAAAAGATCATATCGAAGTGAGCCTACCAGTCGCAGTCCTTTTACAGGTTCGAATGCGAACTGAAGAAACGCTGCATAGTTGTTTATAGTTGTTTTGTAGTTGGTAAGCGTGCTGTCGGTTGATTGATAGCTGTCAAATTTCCCTGCAACAGTGTCTTTATGGATTTTAATATAGGAAGCAGAATAGCCGGATGGACTCAGATCTGCTGAAAGTCCGCCGATCAGCTCCGCATTTTTCCATTGGAACTGGTGTTTGTGCTGGCTGATGATGGCCAGGCTTTTAAAACTGCTTTCGTTGATTTCTCCGTGTGCCAGCGTTTTATCACCTTTCCATACACCATTTACTTTTCGGTAATCCTCTTTGATTCTATAAGCAGGATTTTGTCCGATTGAATTTTTTCTAAGAATAACGGATAAGCTTGAATTTGAGTTGTCATTCCAGCTATGATGTAGTGTGCTTCTAAAACGCTGTGCCTTCACTTTACGATAAGTGAACGTCTGTGGATTGAAGAACCGATGGGTTGCAAATGAGATGCTGTCAACTCCGCTGCGCATATCGCTATAATAATCAGTAATAGTATAACTATTCTGCAGTTGTGTTTTTTCAGAAAAAGTATAATCAACACGGGCCGTAACTGTTCCTTTATGAAAGTCGGTATATTCCATAAAGCTGTTTCGTTTACCAGCATAATAACCGCTTAAGGCGAAGCCCCATTTCCCAAATTGAAAACTGGACTGGAGATCCGCTCTTTTGTAACCTATGTTATTTCCCTGTAGGGAAATTTTCAGTGCAGGTACTGGTGTAGGTGCAAGGCTGATGAAGTTGACAACACCCCCGATGGCCTCACTGCCATACAGGGAAGAGGAGGGTCCTTTTATCACTTCAATTTTTTTGGTGGCCGCAAGATTCATTTCCAGTAACGCATTGTGATTGAATAAACCGGTTGTGCGTACAGGGATACCATCTTCCAGGTAAAGGAATAAACTTTTGGTGGTCATGGGTTGACGAATACTCATCTGGTGTTGTTCATTACCAAGATTTACCATGTTTACACCACTGACTTTATTTAATAACTGATCGGCGCTTTGCGCTTTGGTTTCGTGGATGGAAGCTGTTGAGATCAAACCAATAGCAATTGGAGCTTCGGTTCGCTTGATTTTTTCACCTCTGCTCGCGGTAACGATGATTTCATTCAGGCTGCCGGCAAAGGGTTGCAAGCGTAAAGTTCCGGGAGCTTTAAGGAGTTGTTCAATGGGGACGATAAAAGACTGGTAACCGGTATGTGTGATTTTTAGGAAGCGGCAATCACGGCAGTTCATTTCAAAACGACCGGAATTCGTGCTGACACAACTACAGTTACACGTACTGTTCGTGCATTGAATAGTTGCGCCATTAATGGGTTCATTATTGATGGAGTCAATGAGGGTGGCACTGACTTTTTTTTGGGCAAAGCAAGGCTGGGTAACCAGTAGGATTACCACTGATAACAGCCTGGATAAAACTGACATGTTAAAATAAATTTATCGGGTTGCAAGTAACATACAGACAAAAGGGAAGTCAAGCCGGATGGTTACGAGCTGTGGAAATTGGGTGTTGATTTGAAGATTTTAGCCGTATACGTGAAAAGCATTTTCAGGAAATGCCCAGCAAGGGGGATGAAACAGCGGATAGGATCGATCGATGGTGTTGGATACCATATGTAAAGAATAATCTTGTACTGAGATTTTCATAGTCAAACTCAGTTCATTGGTAAAAAAGCAACGTGAAGAAACGATATCTGCAGAGCCTGAACTTTTGCTTTCTTTTTTCTCCTGTTCCTCTTTTTGTTCAGCCGCTTTGATTTTTTTCATCAGGATACATTTCCCTTCGCAGGCTAGTTCGGGCCTGTATTTGTTTTCACAGTTGGCCAGGAATTCCTGCTTGTTGGTGTAATAGTTTACAACCATCATGGGTACCTGAAAACACTGTAATAGTAGTGAGGCCAGTAGAAGTGATGATATGATAAAGCGGAAAAACATTTACTGTTGTAAAACTAATAAGGCCTTGGAATTTCAAACATGATTTAAGTCATATCCTGAAAAATCGGTTGTAACTTGAAGCGCCTTCCGGATATAGATGCGAATAAAAATTATTTTATACGGTTTGTTATTAATCCAGCTTCTGGGTTGTATTAGCTCTAAGAAAGTTGGAGGACTAAACTCTCCTGTTAAGGGCGTATATGGGAATCCTGCAGCGTTATGGAAAGCAGGGTATGATTTTTCTTCATTGGGTATTAATGCCGTATTTATTCGAAGTGGATCTTTGAATCAGGAATTTATAGAACGTGCGAAAAAAGAGGGTGTAAAGATCTATGTAGAGTTCCCGGTATTGAATGGCAAGGAATACTTATCAAAGCATCCGGAAGCATGGCCGATAACTGAAAAGGGGAATCGGGCAGAGCCGGCTGATTGGTTTATGGGAATTTGTCCTACTGATCCTGGATTCAGGGCGGATCGGCAGCAGGCACTGGCAACTATTCTGTCTTCCTATTCAATTGATGGCATCTGGCTGGATTATTTTCATTGGCATGCACAATTTGAAACGCCGAATCCAATTCTGCCTGAAACCTGTTTTTGTGAACGATGTATGGGGTTATTTGAAAACTATGCCGGACTAAAATTGCCTGAGGGGCCGATTGCAGATCAGGCTGACTGGATATTAAGGAATCAGGAAGTTGCCTGGAGAAAATGGAGAACAGGGGTGTTGGTGGAGTGGGCAGATTTGCTGGGTAAACAGGTTAAATCAGTTGATGGCTCGCTGCTGACCGGTATTTATCATTGCGGATGGATGCCTGCAGATCATGATTCTGCATTGTATAAAAATTTGGGAATTGATCTGGCTGCACTTTCCGGCAAGGCGGATGTGTTATCTCCTATGTTATTCCATCAATTAAAAGGCCGGCCGGTTTCCTGGGTGGGTGAATATATGAATTGGTTATCGGGGCAGTCGTGGTTGAAAGGGGCTGGGGCACCTAAAATATGGCCGATTGTGCAGGGGTACAATGGAACTGGACAGGTAACCCCGAAGGAGTTTAAGCAGGTTCTGGAATTTGGTTTATTGCCTCCTTCCACAGGTGTAATGCCATTTTCTGCAGAATCAATAGCGGGTGATACTGCGAAATTGAAGGTGCTGAAGGAGGTTTATAAGAATTAAATTTTTCTGATATGAAGTACGGATATGTATTCGGGATGTTATTGATGGTTGTTTCCTGTGGACCTGTTACTCCAAAACAAGATGCGAAATCACAAACAGCTCCTCCAATTGTGGGTACCTGGAAATTACTTACCGGTACTACAATCAAGGGAACAGATACGGTGGTAACCGATTATACCATCGGACAGGAAATGATCAAGATTATCAGTCCGACACATTTTGCTTTTCTACGGCATGATCTGAATAAGGGGAAAGATAGTACTGCCAGTTATGCTGCAGGGGGCGGGAGGGTAAAAATTGGCGACAGTACCTATGCCGAACTGCTGGATTATTTTTCTGTTCGGGAATGGGAGGGGGGAGAGTTTGAGCTTTTCTATAAAATTTCCGGGGATACGTTGATAACCACTGGCGTTGAAAAAATAGAAGCCCTTGGGATTGAACACCTTAATATTGAAAAGTTGGTAAGGGTGAAGTAAAAAAAGCCTACTAAGGCACAGCTATTTTTTGATCTTTTGTGATAATCCTCTATTTTTGCGCTCCGTTTGAGAGCATCTCCATCATGGAGAGGTGGTTCTTAAAAATATTGGTCGAATAGAGGGCAATGGTCAAAGTGAAGAGGTTTCGACAACAAGGCGAGGTAGCTCAGCTGGTTAGAGCATCGGATTCATATCCGCCAGAGGCGGACGGCGGTTCAAGAAAGTAGTTCTTAAAAATATTGGTCGAATAGAGGGCAATGGTCAAAGTGAAGAGGTTTCGACAACATGGCGAGGTAGCTCAGCTGGTTAGAGCATCGGATTCATAACCCGAAGGTCGGCGGTTCAAGTCCGCTCCTCGCTACACTTTTAAGCTCTTCGTGGGCTTTTTTTGTTTGGGGGCATCGGATTCTTATCCGCCGAAGGCGGACGGCGGTTCAAGTCCGCTCCTCGCTACACTTTTAAGCCCTTCGTGGGCTTTTTTTGTTTGGGGGCATCAGATTCTTATCCGCCGAAGGCGGACGGCGGTTCATAGCAGGAATAAAAGTGAGTGTATGGAATACTGTGTTTATGTTTTGTTTTCAGTGCTGCATAAAAAGCATTATACCGGATACACTTCCGATTTGGATGGTCGACTTTTATCGCATAACGAATTGGGAAAAGGATGGACTTCAAGATATCGTCCATGGAAGTTGATTTACCTGGAAACGTTTTCTCAGCAATCGGAAGCCATTGCACGAGAAAAATGGCTAAAGTCCGGAGTTGGAAGATCTTTTATTCAATCTTTAAAGCATTAAAAAAAGCCCCGTTTTCCGGGGCTTTTATATTTTTTCAGGGTCCAATTTTATTTAGTGCGGCCTGGATACTGCCGAAGTGCTTCTTCGAGGCAGTCCATAGCGGCGTGGATGTCATCAGTATTTAATACGTAGGCTAAACGAACTTCGTTTTTTCCAAGTCCGGGTGTGCTATAGAAACCGGTAGCCGGTGCCAGCATTACTGTTTGGTTATTATAGGAAAAGCTTTCAAGTAACCATTGGCAAAAACGATCTGCATCATCAATGGGCAGTCGCGCGATTGCATAAAAGGCCCCTCCGGGATTGGGGCAAAAAACGCCCTCCATGGCATTCAGCCGGCTGACTAGGGCATCCCGGCGTTTCAGGTATTCAGCCTTAGGGCCATCAAAATAAGTATCGGGCAGGTCGATGGCAGCCTCGGATGCAATCTGACCGAAACCGGGTGGACTTAAGCGGGCCTGGGCGAATTTCATAGCGGTATCCAATACAGCCTGATTGCGGGTTACAAGGGCGCCAATTCTGGCTCCGCAGGCACTGTAACGTTTAGAAACCGTATCCATCAGGATTACATGTTCATCTACGCCTTCCAGTTGCATGGCACTGAAATGGGTCCCCGTATAACAGAACTCACGGTATGCCTCATCCGAAAAGAGAAACAGGTTGTGTTTTTGAATGATGGTTTTTAATACTTCCAGTTCTTCTTTGCTGTAAAGATATCCAGTTGGATTATTTGGATTGCAGATCACAATAGCACGTGTACGGGAGGTGATCGCTTTTTCGAATGCTTCGATTGGAGGAAGTGCAAATCCGTTGTCAATACTGGATGTGATAGGCTTTACTGTAACTCCAGCTGCAACAGCGAAACCATTGTAGTTGGCATAAAAAGGTTCGGGAATGATGACTTCATCGCCAGCATCCAGGCAAGCCATAAAACCAAACTGAATGGCTTCAGATCCTCCCGTGGTTACGATGATCTGGTTGTGGTTTACCTTTACGCCAACTTTGGCGTAGTATTCTGCCAACTTGCGACGATAGGATTCATTACCGGCGCTATGACTGTATTCCAGCACTTTCATGTGCGCGTTTTTAACCGCGTCAAACATGATGGAAGGAGTTTCTATATCGGGCTGGCCGATATTCAGATGGAAAACTTTGATTCCTTTTTTCTTGGCTGCTTCGGCATAGGGCACCAGTTTCCGGATGGGAGACGGGGGCATAGCCAGGCCTCTTTTACTGATCTGTAGCATGGCGCAAAGATAGCAGCCCGGACTTGATTTTTAGTCGCCATTGCTTTCCTGCATCAGTTTTTCACGCATCATTTGCAGTTGAGCCTTTTCGGCATCACTGACAATTGGATAGGTTGGATCCAGTTTGTCAAATTCCCTGCTGATAATGGCTGCCAGGCAAAGCCGGGTGAACCACTTGTCATCGGCTGGTAGTACGAACCAGGGGGCAAATTCTTTTGAGGTTGCTGAAAGCATGTCTTCATATGCTTCCATATATTGGTTCCAAAATTGTCTTTCTTCCACATCAGCGCTGGAGAATTTCCAGTTTTTACTGGGGTCATCAATGCGTTCAAGGAATCTTTTTTTCTGTTCTTTTTTGGAAACATGCAGGAAGAATTTCAAAATCAGGGTGCCGTTTTGTGCGAGGTTTCTTTCAAACCGGTTGATTTGTTTAAAACGTTTCTCCCAAAAGGATGGAGTGATATCTTCTGGTTTATCAATACCAGGCAGGTTTTCGCTCAGAATATATTCCGGATGTACCCGGGTTACGAGTACATTTTCATAATGCGACCGGTTGAAAATTCCAATTTCTCCTCTGCCGGGTAGGGCTTTGTAGTGACGCCATATGTAATCGTGATCCAGTTCCTCTTTGCTTGGGGTCTTAAAGCTGGTTACTTTCACACCCTGAGGATTTAATCCGCTCATTACATGTTTGATAGCCCCGTCTTTTCCTGCTGCATCCATTGCCTGAAGAACGATCAGTATACTGTGACGGTTATGCGCGTACAATTTATCCTGCATCAGGGAGAGGTTTTGAATCCCTTCTGCTAACAATTGCTCTCCTTCTTCCTTGCTCATGGATTTACGATCATAGTCCGTTAGAAAGTCTTTTTTGAGAGAAACTTTTTGCTGCGGTTGTACTCGAAGCGAGTCGAGGTAGGACTGAAATGCTAAGTGGTTCATATTCCCAGTTGTTGCTGGAATATAGTAAAAAGATGGCTTCCCGCTCATTTAAGCCCCTGTTAAGTGCAGTGATCGTTGAAAACCGATACGGACTGAGAGTATGATTCTGTATGGGAAAAAGAGGATCTAGAAGATTTCTGGAAATCGAAAAAATAAATATGAATAAATAGAATATGTATTTTATTTATTCAGTTTCCTAATAAATCTAGTGTCGTAATCCAGAATTTAATTCATTATCAGTCTTTAATATTAATTAGAATTTGAAAACTCTAATTCATTTATAATATAAAAAAATAACCAAATAAATATTTTAGTGACCTAATAGATATGAAAAGTCAAAAAATATGATTTAAAAATAAAAATGTGTAAATAATTAATATGTTGATCACTATCTATTCATCCTTGATTTGATCATATCATCAGAGGTTTTATCCAAATCATATCGCATAGGTGGCTGGCAACCGAACCGGGCGATTGGATAATGGAATTGATGACGAAGGGTTTTATCAGGTAAATCTGCCCATGCCTTCTGCTATACTGTAAAACATCACAAAAAGCAAGCTGCTGCAGCACAGCAGCAGAAACCAAACAAAAACCAAACAACAAACTGTTATGCGAAAAGTATTTTCCATTCTTTCCTTATTTGCCTGTTTATCTATTAGCACTGTTAATGCCCAAACTGAAGATACAAAAGAGAATAAAGTATCGATTGGACTCTCCTTGAACCATGATGCATTTTTTGGTTTTAACCCTATGCTTTCGGGAGCCATTAAAACCGGAGACAAATCTGCCCTGACTTTTTATGGCATACAATGGGGAGCAGGTACCGCCATCGCATGGGGAAACTGGACAGAATTTGGATTGGGATATAGTTTCCAGGCCGGGGAGTCGGTTACCATCAATCCTCAGATAGGGGTGACTATGGGAAACCTGCTTTCTTCTTTTACTGCCGGGAAATATGCCTTTGGGGATGGAATTGTACCCAATTTAACTGTCAATCTAAACAATAGTAAGCTGGAAGGTCAGTTCTATGCAGGTTATTATGCAGCATTGAGGAAGGAGGGGCCATTAACTGCCAATTACGTCCATTATTGGCTGAATTTTGGTGGAAAACTAAGTTCCCATTTTTCTGTAGGTGCGCATTTTGAGAACCTGTTCCGTCAGGGTGGAAAAAATCAGGCTACAACCACTTCTCAATACTATACCTGGCTAGGCCCCTATATTCAGTTCACTAAAGGGATTGCCGGCTTGCGATTTTCAGCAGGTGGAAATCTTGCCGGAGAATCTGCAAGAGCCAACTTTGACGGAGATTTTTATAAGATGAATTTCTTCCTGAATTTTTGATTGGGAAACGAAATATTGCAATAAAAAAAGAGGCTGTCTTTTTTAAGACAGCCTCTTCGCATTATTTGAAAGGGTAATTTACTTGCTACTTTTTTTGTCTTTTGAAGACTCGTATTTGGCATACTCATCTGCAGACAAAACTTCTCCAGTAATACGCAGTTCAACAGGCTGATCCACTCCGGCAACTTTTACAAATACGGTCTTATCAAACGGTCCGGGCGCTGCCGCGTTGAAACCTGCTTTGATCTTATTGCCTTTTCCCTGGGCTACAGGTTGTTGAGGCCATGTAGGTGTAGTGCAACCACAGCTTGCCGTAGCACTTTCAATTACAATGGGTTTGCCACTTACATTCGTGAATTCGAAATCGTAGGTGACAGGAGTACCTTGTTTGATTTTACCAAAATTGTGCTTAACAACGGAGAATTTTACCAGTTCCTCTGCTTTTTTGGATTGCGCAAACAAAAAAGTACCAATCACAACAGCAAACAGGGTAAGCGCTAACTTTTTCATACTTATTGATTTATTGAATTTAATTCGATTGTTTTAATAACTGAACAGAACTGTTTATTGGAACTGCGGGAACCGGTGGTTCTACCTTTCCTTTTACGTAGATGGTTTTTGTTTTGCCACCGTTGTACACAAGGGTGATTGATTTTTCAAATTCACCTTCCACAGCGGCATTGTAGCCCACTTTCACGGATCCGGTTTTCCCGGGGGCTACAGGCTCGGGTGACCATTCCGGAGTGGTACATCCGCAGGAAGCAGCAACATTTTCCAGCCTGATGGGCTCTTTTCCATTGTTTACAAATTGAAATGTATGCGTAACCGGACGGCCCCTTCGAATGGTGCCAAAATCATGGTATTCAGTGATTTGCATGGGTTCTTTTGCCGCATTGGCCAACACCTGTGCATCTGCTGAAAGGCATCCTGCCAGTAGTCCTGCTGCTATAATCAACTGCTTAATCATCATCGGAGTTAAAACGTCAAACAAATATAGCTATTGTGATCGAAATCCATTTACTCCGCCCGACAGGAGCCACCGGTCGGGTGGAACGGGTCGGGTGCCTCCCATCTGGTGGAGTAAAGCGTGGAAAACTAACGGTTGTTCGCATTGTTGAATTCCTTTAGATTTGCCGGATGGAAAATCTGCTTGAAAACGATCTGGTAGCGGCGGAGAAATTAAGTTTTGACCGCTTCCGCGAAGAAGTACTCAGTGATTACCGTTTGGCCTGCGAGAGTCGCGAGGCCAGTCTGATGGGCCGAAAAGAGGTATTAACCGGTAAAGCCAAATTTGGAATTTTCGGAGACGGTAAGGAAGTAGCACAGATCGCAGCAGCGAAATTTTTCCGGCCAGGTGATTACCGGGCTGGTTATTACCGCGACCAGACCTTTGTATTTGCCAGCAAACAGGCTTCTATTGAACAGTTTTTTGCCCAATTGTATGCTAACCCGGATGTAAACCAGGATCCTTTCAGTGCCGGCCGGCAAATGAATTCTCATTTTGCTACACCCAATACGGATGCGGATGGTAATTGGTTACCACTTGCCCGTCAGAAGAATATATCAAGTGATATGGCCCCTACGGCATCACAGATGCCGAGGGCAGTTGGTCTTGCTTTTGCCTCCAAACTCTTCAGGAAAGTGGATGAACTGAAAGCATTTCCTGAGTTATCGAATAATGGCAATGAGGTTTGTTTTTGTACAATTGGCGATGCATCAACGTCAGAAGGCCATTTCTGGGAAGCAGTAAATGCCGCGGGAGTATTGCAGATTCCCCTGGCGATTTTTGTTTGGGATGATGGATATGGAATTTCTGTTCCAAAAAAATTACAAACCACCAAAGGT
The DNA here is from genome assembly GCF_021491375.1 of Flavihumibacter fluminis. Taxonomy (GTDB): domain Bacteria; phylum Bacteroidota; class Bacteroidia; order Chitinophagales; family Chitinophagaceae; genus Flavihumibacter; species Flavihumibacter fluminis. The sequence continues at coordinate 993,397 of NZ_JAKEVY010000001.1, read as the reverse complement.
TCCATTTCTGAAGTGCTGAAAGGATTCCAGCAACGGGAAGGCACCAATGGGCTTGATATTTACAAACTGAAGGGCTGGGACTATGCAAGTATGGTAGAGTTACTGGAACCTGCTATTCAAAAGATAAGGGATACGCATATTCCGGCTATTTTTCACATTGAAGAAATTACCCAACCACAAGGACATTCTACTTCGGGTAGTCATGAACGTTATAAGAGCCCGGAGCGCCTGGAATGGGAGCGTAGTTTTGATTGTATTAAAAAATTCAAGGAATGGATTCTTGAAAATGCGTTAAGCAGCGAAGAGGAATTATCAGATATTGAACTGAAGGCAAAAGAGTTTGTGCGCGATTGTAAGAACAGGGCCTGGGCTACTTACCAGCAACCAATCAAGGACCAGGTTAGCCGGGTACTTGAACTGGCATCGGCCCTTATGCTGCAGTTACCCGAAAAAGCTGGAGTACTTGAAGCTGAAATAAGAAAATTAAAAGCCGAAAAGGAACCGATGCGCCGGGATGTTATGAGCAGTCTTCACAAGCTGATTCAGCTTGCCGGTAAAACGGATCATGCTTTCTGGTTAAAGGATTATTACCAGGATCTGAAAAAAGAAAATAAAGCATTATATAATTCTCACCTATACAATGAGGGGCCAAAGTCTGCACTGAATATAAAGGGTTCAACCCTGACATTCGCGGCAGATGCTCCGATTGTAAACGGTTATGAGATACTGAATAAATATTTTGATCAGCTCTTTGCCAGTAATCCGAAAGTTATTGCCTTTGGTGAAGATGTTGGTTACATCGGAGATGTTAACCAGGGGTTTGCGGGATTACAAGCCAAGTATGGTGCTGACCGTATTTCGGATACTGGTATCCGTGAGTTAACTATTATGGGGCAGGGTATAGGTGCAGCGTTCAGAGGCCTGCGGCCGATTGCAGAGATTCAATATCTGGATTATCTGCTGTATGGTTTGCAACCTTTGAGTGATGATGTGGCCACCACCCATTACCGCACTTTTGGGAAGCAAAGCTGTCCGCTTATTGTCAGAACCCGCGGACACCGCCTGGAAGGAATCTGGCACAGTGGATCTCCTATGGGCATGATTCTTAACTCCCTGAGAGGTATGCATGTTTGTGTTCCCCGGAATATGGTGCAGGCAGTTGGAATGTATAATACCCTTTTGCAGTCTAATGATCCTGCCATAGTGGTGGAATGTTTGAATGGCTACCGCTTGAAAGAGAAATTGCCTCAGGATCTTTTAGGATATACAGTGCCGTTAGGAATACCTGAGATTGTAAGAAAAGGGACTGATATCACGCTGGTTTCTTACGGGTCCACACTGCGAATTGTGCAGGAAGCAGCTGCTCAGCTGGCAATTTATGGAATTGATGCTGAAGTGGTAGATGTGCAAACCCTGCTGCCATTTGACATTCATCATTCCATACTGGAATCACTGAAAAAAACCAGCCGGATTCTTTTCATTGACGAAGATGTTCCCGGTGGAGCTGCAGCCTATATGTTCAATAAGGTCATGGAAGAGCAGGGGGGCTACCGCTGGCTGGATGTGGCTCCCAGAACCTTAACGGCACAGGCTCATCGTCCGGCTTATGCGAGCGATGGTGATTATTTTAGCAAACCAAATCTGGAAGATATTGTGGAACTTGTGAAAGAAATGATGGCTGAATAAAATGGAGTTTAGTTTCCTGACCACAATTGACTTGTTGGGTACGTTTGCGTTTGCGGTATCCGGGGCATTTGCGGCTATTGAAAAAAAACTGGATCCCTTCGGTGTCATTATTCTTGCTTTTATTCCCTCTATTGGTGGTGGTTCCATTCGTGATATCCTGATTGGAGATTTGCCGGTTGCATGGCTTAGTAACAATATCACGATTGCAGTCATACTATTAGCTGCCGTTTCTGTTTTATTGTTTGCATCCCGCCTGAAAAAAATGGAACCGGTGCTCTCGGTATTTGATGCGCTGGGATTGGGATTGTTCACCCTGGTTGGAATAGAAAAAGGATTGCTTTGGGGGTACCCTCCCGGTATTTGCATTTCTCTGGGTGTGATGACCGGTTGTTTTGGAGGGGTTATTAGAGACGTGGTATTAAATAATGTTCCCTATCTTTTTCGGAAAGAGATTTATGCCTCTGCGGCTATTCTGGGAGGGATCCTTTACTTCCTGCTCAAAAACACAACGCTTTCAATTGAGCTGAATAACATATTCTGCATCCTGGTAATTTTTTCAATCCGAATGCTGGCACTCAGGTATCGGTGGAAGTTGCCGGCTACCTATCAGTAGCAGATAAGGGAGGAAGGGAAGAGGGAGGAAAGGAAGACGCCTCCCTTCCTCCCTCTTCCCTTCCTCCCTCTTCCCTTACTTCCGTACACTCAGCTGATCCGCATGCATTACCAGCTTCCAGATATCACTTCTGACCAGTGTGCGGGTTTGATCAATCTGACCACTCAGGCGAATAAAGTCTATATTGTTTGGAATATTATTAAACGCCTCTTCATATTTAGGATCGATGATTGCAGCGGGATTATCAAAAAAGTTAGCAGTTACAAAGTCGAATTCTGCATTATTGGTAAACGGCAGAAACTTTTCATACAGTGCCCAATCGGTCAATGCTCCGATCTTGATGCGTTCCTGGTGGATTGGATAAAATACCTGTGATTCCATCCTGACGTATTCTTCTCTTTTCCCGGCCATTGGCTTCATGAAATCGATCTGCACAAATTTTGATACCGGTGTTTTAGGGTCAAGACCGGCCCGGTGAATAAAGATTTCTTTTCTCACCGGAAAACGGTATTCCTGGAGCTGGCCAAAAATCTGCTCAAAAGCAGGTTCTTTGGGACCTTTAATTTTATTGTAGTATTCTTTCAACGAATTGGAATTGTCAATCATATCGCTGAATCGGGTAGTAACCTTAACGCCAATAAAATCATATGGTTGCTTGTTTTCCGGGCTCATGACTACCTCATAAAAATACCAGCCCTGTATGGTATTGTCGCGAACCATGGCCTCATAAATACGAAGGCCATAATTCCTTACAAGGTTAAGGTAGGCTTCTGTTTTTCCCTGGGTAACTTTGTACATGGTTACTTCCAGGTAGACCGGAATTTTAGGAGCCTGCGATCGAACCTGGTTGGGAAAGGCAAGCGCTACAACCAGCATTAAGTTTGCGATTATGGCAGAGAGGCGGCTTCGTCGGCTTGTTGTATAACAGGCGGAGCATCGTTGATAAATTGCTTCCATATACAAAGATTGAGGGTGATGAATCACTTTGAATATGGTGCGGAATAATAGGGGCGGAGCAGGTGCGGAATCTTTACTAGTAAGTTACATCAATTACTGCGCATATCCATAAAAAAACCTGGCACTAAGCCAGGTTATGAAAAACTTTCTGAACATCTTCGTCCTGTTCCAGTTTGTCAACGAGTTTCAGAACTTCCTGTGCCTGTTCTTCACCGAGTTCAACCGTATTTTGGGGAATCCATTCCACTTCGGCACTGATGGTAGTGAGGTTTTTTTCTTCCAGTGCTTTTTGCATATTTCCAAAATCGGTGAACCCACACCGTAAAACCATCACTTCCTCCCCATTTTCGCCCGTTCCTTCTCCCAGTTCTTCCAGGCCAAAATCAATGAGTTCAAGTTCCAGATCTTCCGTGTTCAAACCTTCCGGCTTTAATTTGAAAACACCCATCTTCTTAAACTGAAAGCTTACGCTTCCACTATTTCCGAGGGTACCATTTCCTTTATTGAAAATTGCTTTCACGTTTGCAACAGTTCGTACATGGTTGTCGGTGGCGGTTTCTACAAGGATGGCTACTCCATGCGGGCCGTAACCTTCATATAGAATTTCCTCATAGGTTTCCATGTCCTTGCCCTGTGCTCGCTTAATGGCTGCTTCTACCCGGTCTTTCGGCATGTTTACGGATTTCGCATTCTGCATGCAACGACGAAGAGCAGGGTTGGTATGCGGGTCGGGGCCCCCTGCTTTTACGGCGATGGCGATCTCTTTTCCAATTCGGGTAAATTGTTTGGCCATGCGGTCCCAGCGGGCAAACATGGTAGCTTTACGAACTTCAAAAATGCGACCCATATAAATGTATTACTGGTTTGTTAGATTGTTCTTATGGTCAGCAAAGGTACAATAAAGAAAAAATTTTCAGTACTCCGAATAAAAAAAGAGACTGTCGCAATTCAGGCTGACAGTCTCTTTCGGGATATTATTTAATGCTGTAATTATCCTTCGAAATCCGATTTTTTGGGAAGGATCTCTCCAGGAGTATGACCGGGATCATTGAGCTTGGAGTTTTTCCTGCCATACAGGAAATAAACTACAATACCTACCACCATCCAAATAATTGCAACTTCCAGTGTTTGTGCATCCAGGGCAAAAATCATAGCGCTGCATACGAGCACACCCATGATGGGAACAAACGGTACCCAGGGAGTGCGGAAGGGGCGTTTTGTGTTAGGTTCGCTTTTACGCATCAACCAAACACCTGCACTTACCAGAACGAAAGCGAAAAGGGTACCGAAACTGGTGAGGTCACCAGCTACGTGTCCGGGTACAAATGCGGCAAATAATCCAACAAAAACAAACAGGATCCAGTTGGCCTTATAAGGTGTTTTGAATTTCGGATGGAGATCTCCAAATACCTTTGGTATCAGTCCGTCGTTACTCATAGTAAAAAAGATTCGGCTTTGTCCCATTAGCATCACCAGGATAACAGAGGAGAATCCTGCCAGGATGGCGATCGTAACAGCGGTGGATAACCATTGATAACCGTGCATGTATTCCGAAATCGCATAAGCAACGGAAGCTTCACGGCCCTTAACCGGATCCACAAAATCGGTCCAGGGAGCAACTCCGGTTAAAACATGGCCAAATAAAATATACAATACGGTACAAACTGCCAGTGAGCCCAGGATACCAATTGGCATATCGCGGGCAGGATTTTTAGCTTCCTGAGCTGCCGTACTAACCGCATCAAATCCGATAAAAGCAAAGAACACGATAGCAGCACCACCCAAAACTCCGCCCCAGCCATGTTTAAACACTCCGGAATAATCAGCGATCGTTTTACCTGCCTGGTCTTTAAATTCTGGAGTTCCTGCAGGAATCAAATAGGGAGTATGATTTGCGGGATCTATAAACTGCCAGCCTACTGCAATAAAAATCAGTACAATAGCAACTTTAATGAATACGATAATAGCATTCACCATGGCAGACTCCTGTGTTCCTTTAATCAACAAAAGTGTAAGAAGTAGCAGGATCACCAATGCAGGTGCATTAATGATTCCCTGGTGCAGCACTCCATTTGAATCCGTAAAGCTTTCAAATGGAGAATGCGACCATTCATAGGGTATTCGTCCCCCCAGCAACGTATTCAAATATTCACTCCAGGCAATAGAAACAGTAGCAGCCCCCAGTGCGTATTCCATGATAAGCGCCCAGCCAATGATCCAGGCGATCAGCTCACCCATGGTAACATAGGAATAGGCATAAGCACTTCCCGCGATGGGAATCATCGCAGCAAATTCTGCATAACAAAGTCCGGCAAATGCGCAACCGATAGCGGCAATGATAAATGAAATTGTTACTGCTGGTCCGGCTGCCTGTCCGGCAGCTGCAGCAGTTCTTACAAACAAACCGGCGCCAATAATGGCGCCTATTCCAAGTGCTACCAGGTTGGTAGCCCCCAATGTTCGTTTTAAACCTTTTTCTGAATCAGCAGCCGACGCCAGCAGAGCGGACAGGGATTTTTTCCTGAATAAACTCATATCAGTTTTAATTGTGTTTTGATAAGCTGTTTAGAAGGGCGTAAAATAAATAATTATTTAATTCGCAGCCGCTAAACTTTGAATGGAAGCGGATTTCGGCCGATTATTTTGGTAGCATCAGGAATTTTTCGAATTTTCGGCCTTCCGTTCAAAAGCTTAAGCACCTAAAATGACGAAAAAGAACAGGTTGACCCTTTACATTCTGATTGCAATGGTATTGGGTATTATCGTTGGGTATATCGTTCACAAGAATGCTACTCCTGAATTTATTGCCTCTTTTTCTGAGAAAATAAAATTACTGACCACCATTTTTTTACGACTGGTTCAGATGATTATTGCCCCACTTGTTTTCTCTACACTGGTGGTTGGTATTGCCAAACTAGGTGATTTGAAAACAGTTGGAAGAGTTGGAGGAAAAGCATTGCTCTGGTTTGTTACGGCTTCTTTGATTAGCCTGCTCATCGGAATGGTACTGGTGAATTTCTTCCAGCCTGGATCCGTTATTAATTTAGGAAATGCAGATACCAGCAATGCAGAGGACCTGATTGGAAAAACAAAAGTGTTTTCACTTCAGAATTTTGTTGAACATGTATTTCCAAAAAGTGTTGTCGAAGCAATGGCAACCAATGAAATACTGCAGTTGGTAGTATTCAGCATCTTTTTTGGAGTTGCAGCCACGGCCATGGGCGACTATGCTAAACCAGTGATAAAAGCATTGGATGGTGTAGCGCACATTATCCTTAAAATGGTAGGTTATGTGATGGCATTTGCGCCGCTGGGTGTATTTGGTGCACTGGCTGCAGTAATTGCAACCAATGGGTTAAGTATCTTTAGCTTTTATGGCCTGTATATGCTGTATTTCCTGATTGGAATCACAGTATTGTGGATGGTCTTACTTGCGGTTGGCTATTTTATTCTGGGTAACCGCGTGCCTGTGTTGTTAAAGAGAATTGCACAGCCATTGCTGATCGCGTTCAGTACCACTTCCAGTGAAGCAGTATTCCCAAAGCTGACAGAGGAACTGGAACGTTTTGGATGTAAGGATAAAATTGTAGCATTTATTTTGCCCCTTGGTTATAGTTTTAACCTCGATGGAAGTATGATGTACATGACCTTTGCCAGCCTTGCTATAGCGCAGGCATATGGCATTCACCTTGATCTTGGAACTCAACTTACCATGCTTCTGGTACTGATGTTAACCAGTAAAGGGATTGCCGGTGTACCACGTGCTTCACTGGTTGTGGTAACGGCAACCTGCGCCATGTTTGGTATTCCTGCTGAAGGTATTGCACTCATTTTACCAATAGACCATTTTTGTGATATGTTCCGAAGCATGACCAATGTACTTGGAAATGCACTGGCCACTTCTGCGGTAAGCAAGTGGGAAGGAGAATTAGAGAGTTAACGATAGAAATAAAGAAGATGAAGATGAAGAAGCTGTTTCTGCTGACGGTATTAGTTTTTGTTTGTAGTGGCCTTATTGCACAGGAGGAGATCCGTTTGCGGGTGATTAATCAGTATGAATCCTCCGTGGGACAATTTACCCTGATGCAGGGCGCCGATTCAAAAGAGTTTGTGGCTGATAAGGAGGGATATGTACTCTTGCCGCTCGATTCCCTTACCGAAGTAAAAATTACTGCTCCCTTGCATGATACTGCTAGTTTCAGTTATGCAGGATTAGATAATTCCAAAACAGTGGTACTGACAAAATCCTTTGGCTGGAAAGACCTGCTGAACCCGATGTTTTATATCGTAATGGGCGGGCTCTGGATTATCCTGCTGATTGTATTTGCGGAAACCGGATTGTTCGCCGGGTTTTTCCTGCCGGGTGACAGTCTGCTTTTTGTAGCCGGTATCTATAGCACCAACCTGATTAATGAGTTGTTCAAATCATTTGGGCTGGATTGGCAGCGAGGAGAATGGTTCGACCTGCTGCTACTGGTTACCCTGATCTCTTTTGCCGGAATTATAGGTAATACAGTAGGGTACTGGTTCGGAAAAAAGATTGGTCCTACCATGTTTCGCTGGAAAGACAATTTCTTTTTCAAAAAACACTATCTCGAGCAGGCGCATGAATTCTATGATAAACATGGCGGTGGTGCGATTGTTTTTGCGCGTTTCCTGCCCATCGTACGTACGTTTGCACCGATCATTGCAGGTATTGTTGGAATGGATAAAAAGAAATTCGCCTTCTACAATATTGTGGGTTGTATCGCCTGGGTGGTGAGTATGATATTTGCCGGACATTTTTTACAAAAATGGGTACAGGCGCAGTTTGGCTTCGACCTGAAGGACCACCTGGAAGCGATCATCATTGTGATTGTGCTGGTTACAACTGCACCTGTGTTGATTAAGCTGATCACAGGGCGGAGGAAACAAAGTGAGACGTGAGACGTGAGAAGTGAGACGTGAGACATATGAAAATTCTGATTATACGGTTTTCTTCTATTGGTGATATTGTACTAACAACTCCGGTTATACGCTGCGTTAAAATGCAGGTGCCGGATGCGGAAGTTCATTTTTTGACCAAAAAGAATTTTGCATCTGTGGTTAGATCGAATCCGTATATTGATAAACTTCATTTACTGGATGAATCACTGGATAACACAATTGCCGCACTTGCGGAAGAAGGTTTCGACTGGGTGATTGATTTGCACCACAATCTCCGGACATTACGAATCAAGAAAGTGCTGAAATGTCCTTCGAAGAGTTTTAATAAACTCAACATTCAGAAATGGTTGCTTACGAATTTCAAGTTGAATTTTCTGCCGCAAAAACATATAGTCGATCGCTACCTGGAAACCGTTTCGCACCTGGGAGTTAGAAACGATGGTGCAGGCCTCGATTATTTTATTCCTGCCAATGAAGAAATCAAACCATCAGATTTGCCGGCTTCTCATCAACTCGGATATATCGGGCTGGTTGTAGGGGCAGCGCATGCAACAAAACGATTGCCGCTTCATAAACTGAAAGAGCTGGTTCAACTGATTGATCATCCCCTGGTAATATTAGGCGGACCTGAGGATCGTTCAACAGGTGAAGTCCTTGCAGAACTGGACCCCATCCGTGTGTATAATGCATGTGGTAAATTCAGTTTGAATGAATCTGCTGATCTGGTAAGAAAGGCCAAACTGATTATCACGCACGATACCGGACTCATGCATATCGCTGCAGCATTCAGAAAACCGGTTATTTCAGTGTGGGGCAATACGGTACCGGCATTTGGCATGACACCTTATATCAATCAACCGGGGGCTCCAGCAGTTTTGATTAATGGTATATCATTGCCTGTGACAGGTAATTCAAATGGAGGAACCGACCAGGTGGAGGTTATTGGGCTTCGTTGCAGGCCCTGCTCCAAAATTGGACACGATGCCTGTCCGAAAGGGCATTTCAAGTGCATGGAGCAAATTGATTTACAGGACTTGCATAAAAAAACGCGGCAATTGCTTGCCGCGCGCTAACCATTCAAATTCTAAAAAGGTCTGCCAGAGCTTTATTTGGCAAATGCACCGGTCCATTCTCCGGCAGCATTAAATATGTTGAAACCAACCATGGAATCTTCACAGAAAAAAGTGCGGGTCCATTCATCCTGCAGATTGAAATAATTGTAGGTGTTCGTACTTGTTTTAACCAGGTATCCTTTCCAGATTCCCTTGTCGTCAAAATCCAACACAACGAACTGGTTAGCGATTACGAGGTAACCCGTTAATTTGTTTTCCTTGTCAAACATGTAATAGCCCTTCCAGTTCTGGTTGGTAAGCGGGTGCAGACTGAAAGAATACATAGGATTAATACTCTGGTTATGAAGCGGACTAAAATCCTTGTTGAATTTAGGATTGATGAGTTTGTTTTTATCCGGATTAATACCCTCGTTCATAGCCGGGTTGATGTTCCAGTTGTGTTTGGGATTGATGCGGAAATTCTTCTCTGGATTAATACGGGGATTATCAGCAGGGCTAATTGTCTTATTAACCTGCGGGTCACGTTGTTTGGGCAATTCAAGGGGTTCCTGGGCGAGGACACTAATTCCCAACACACTAAATGCTAATACGAGTAAGGGCTTGATCATGCTCTTTTTGTTTGTATAGGTTACAGAAATCGGCCTTCTAGGCTTTGGTAAACCGGGTATAACCCTAAGAGCTTTAAATAGGTGTTGGAGAGATAGCAGTACAAATCTAATAGAATACTATTGCCATCAAAATAGTTGGGCTTGTTTTTTTTGAGAAATTAAAAAAAAATTCGATGAATGAAATGAAAAAAGCCGCACAGGGCGGCTTTTTGTTTATTCTAATCAGTTGACTTAGAGAGTTTTAAGAACATCGTTCATAGTACGAACAGCTTCTGCACTTTTGTTGAACAAAGCCTGCTCTTCTTCATTCAGTCCGAATTCAACAATTTTTTCCCAGCCGTTCTTTCCGATTACCACCGGAACACCCAGGCAGATGTCAGAAAGACCATATTCACCTTCCAGGGCTACGCAGCAGGTGAAGAGTTTTTTCTCATCGCGCACAATGCTTTCCACCAGGGCCGCACCAGCTGCTCCGGGAGCATACCAGGCTGAGGTTCCGATTAGTTTGGTAAGCGTAGCACCACCAACCATAGTGTCTTTTACGATTGCTTCCTGGTCGTTTTGTGAAAGGAAATTCGTAACTGGAACAGAATTCCAGGTGGCATACCGGATCAATGGAATCATGGTAGTATCACCATGACCACCTACTACAACTGCATTCAGATCAGAAGGTGAGCAGTTCAGGCGTTGGCTGAGCTGGTATTTGAAACGGGCACTATCCAATGTTCCACCCATACCAATGATTCTGTTTTTAGCGATACCGGTTGCCTGCAATGCCAGGTAAGTCATGGTATCCATCGGGTTGGAAATGATGATAAAAATAGCGTTAGGGGAATATTTCAGAATATTTTCGCAAACAGTACGTACTATACCTGCGTTAGTGCCGATCAATTCTTCACGGGTCATTCCGGGTTTACGGGGAATACCGGAAGTTACCACTACCACATCACTGCCGGCAGTTTTACTGTAATCATTCGTGCTTCCAATAATGCGGGTATCAAATCCGAGCAGGGTAGCAGATTGCATCATATCCTGCGCCTTTCCTTCGGCTAAACCTTCTTTGATATCTAATAAAACCAGCTCTTCACAGAGTTCCTTTCTGGCAATGTTGTCTGCACAGGTAGCTCCAACGGCTCCGGCACCAACTACGGTAACTTTCATGGAAATAAAATTATGCGGTGAAATAATAATTTGCGGTGCAAAGATAGGACTTGCAACTACTTCTGTTCATTTAAAAGAAGCAAGAATCAGGTCTGTTTTGGTATTACCTTCAAATACTGATAGGAGCTGCCCCTTCTTATCATAGAGGGCTATAAATGGCAGGTTTTTGATCCTGAAATAGGGTGGCAGAAAATATTTCTCATCCCTCCCGATATAAATATTTTTCCATTCATCCAGTTTATAGCTCTGGTAAAATCCTTTAAGATCTTCCAGCGGCTGGTAGGTAGCCAATACAAAATTGTAAGGTTTCAATTCTTCCTTAACCTGTTTCATCCAATCCATTTGCTGGAGGCAGTGGTGGCAATCCGGACTGAAGAACATCAGGATCGTGCCCCGGTTTTTAAGCAGGTTATCGCGTTTGATTGTTTTCCCATCCAGTCCCTTCAATTCAAAAGGGGGGAGGTTTTTAAAACGCTCATAGGGGGCGGGAGTGGCGGCCGCCTTTTCCTGGGAAAAGCTGAATTCCTGCGTTGCTATCAGAAAAAGGATCGCCAGAATAAATTTGCCCACTGGTTGAAAGCTCTTGTTGCTTATGCAGTATCGGTACATGCGTGCGTGTTGATTTTTCATAAAAATAGGCTGCCATTACCTATTAAATTCATTAACTATTTTTTTTAGAATTTAATTTGGAATTATCTACGAAAATATCGTAGGTTTACGAAAACTTCGTAGAAATGGAAAAGTTGAGTTTACCGGAAGAACAGGCCATGCAGGTGATCTGGCAGACAGGGGAGGGTAATGTAAAAGCCTTTTTGGAGAAAATGAAAGAAGCGCCGCCTTATACCACCCTGGCATCCACGGTGAAGAACCTGGAGAAAAAAGGCTTCTTAAAAAGCCGGCTGATCGGCAATACCTATGTCTATCGGGCAGCCATAAGCGAAGAGGAGTATAAAATGCGGTTTATGACTGATTTTATCAAAGGTTATTTTGATAATTCCTATAAGGCGATGGTCAATTTTTTTGTGGAACAGGATCAATTAAGCAAGGAAGAATTGAAAGAAATCCTGGACATGATAGAAGGAAAAAAAACAAAATGATACCATGAATGATATGCTTGTATATCTGGTAAAATTTACCATCAGTTTATCGCTGGTAACGATTTTTTACCAGTTGTTCCTGCGAAAGCTGACCTTCTATAATTGGAACAGGTGGTATCTGCTGGTTTATCCCTTAAGTTGTTTCCTGCTTCCATTGCTGGATATTGGTTGGTGGCTGGAAGCTGACAGGGTCGATTTGAGCGCATTGCAGCAACTGCCTGCATTAGGTAACTGGAAGCCTTCATCCGTAGCTGCAGGTACAGGCAATTTCAATTACTGGTATTTGCTGAATGGGATTATAGTTGCCGGTTCAATAATGATGGCCTTACGAATTCTCATGCAGTACCTTTCTTATCGTCGTTTATCCAAAAGGGCGGCATTGTTGGGGGGTGAGGATATTAAATTGTATGCAGTAACGGGAAACATTATTCCGTTTTCCTTTGGACGTTCTGTTTATGTCAATCCTGCTTTGCACAGTGAAGAGGATTTAAAAGATATCATTCGTCATGAAATGGTACACGTTCGGCAGCATCATACCGCGGACATGATGTTGGCTGAACTACTGCTGGTATTGAATTGGTTTAATCCGTTTGCCTGGATACTTCGGCATGCCATCCGGCAAAATCTGGAATTCATTGCAGACCGGCAGGTACTAACACATGGCGTTGATCGGAGGCAATATCAATACCTCCTGGTAAAAGTGGTGGGCCAGCGCAATTTCAGCATGGCTAGTCACCTCAATTTTTCAGCCTTAAAAACAAGAATTGTTATGATGAACAAAATCAGATCAGCGCGCATACACCTGGTAAAATTTGCTTTTGCGGTGCCGCTGGCCGCCATATTATTACTGGCCTTTAGAAAAAAACAGGAGTTGCAGGAAGTTCCTGAAGCAGTCCATTCTCCAGCATTACTTCGGCTGGTACAGGATGAGGGACAGGTACAGCATACAAATCTGGAACATATTCCTGAACTGTTACCAGGTTTAGCAGGACAGCAAAACGACACGGTACCAGCCTCTAAGAGATCCTACCTGGCTGGACCAACCGATAAAGGGTATCACATTAGGATAACCGAAAAGAACGGGATTGGAGAAGTTACCATTTTGGATCAGAAAAAAAAGAAGGTAAAATCCATGTCGTTGGATGAATGGAATGCCAATAAGGCACTATATGAGCAGCAGTATGGTGAGCTACCACCTCCACCTCTACCTCCACCACCACCACCTCCTGCTCCTCCTGCTCCTGGAAAAACGATACCCGTTGCTCCTGCGGCTCCAGTTTCGCCTGCAACGCCGGCGCCACCAGCGCCACCCGCTGCCCCACCGGCTCCTGATAAGCAAAAACTGATGGTGATCAGTGAAGGAGATTCAAAGGTGGAAGTTGATGAGGAACAAAATGCAACAATCACTGGCAAGCGGGTTGAACTGCAAATGCCAAAAGATGGAGGGCCTCTTTATTTTGTAAATGGTAAGGAGTGGACAAAAGAAGATGTATCTCTAATTGATCCCAACCGAATCAAAGCAATCCATGTAATAAAAAATGAACAGGCGGTTGTTAAGTACGGGGAGCGGGCGAAAGAGGGCGTTATCCTGATCGATACAAAATCGGACAATGCTGCTGCTGATCCTGTCGGTAAACTTGAACCCATAACAGTTACCGGTTATGCGAAGTCTGAAGCGAGTCCGCTTTATATTGTTGATGGTCAGGAGATGAGTCCGGAAGAATTTAAGAAAATGAAACCAGAGTCTATTGAGTCCATTACTGTTTATAAAGATAAAAAGGCAACTGAACGATTCGGAGCTAAAGGAAAAAACGGGGTAATTGTAGTGATGAGAAAAAAACAGTGATCTGCTAAAAATTTGCTGCCTATTGCCGAATTGCAGTAATTTTGCTCCCTTACTAATTGTATATAGCAGAAAACTGTAATTAATTATGGCAAATACCTCCGATATCAGCCGTGGCCTGATTATCAAACTCGATGGAAGCCTGTACAAGATCGTTGAGTTTGGAGAAAACAAGACTGCACGTGCAGCCGCCAAGGTTTGGGCAAAGCTGAAAGGTGTGGACAATAACCGTACGATAGAACAAACCTGGAACAGTGGCGATACCATTTATCCCATTCGTGTAGAGCGCAAGAATTTTCAGTTCCTCTACAAAGACGACAGCGGTTATAACTTCATGGACAATGAAACCTTCGAACAAATCGTAGCCCAGGAGAGTCTGGTGGATGCTCCCCAGTTTTTAAAAGACGGACAGGAAGTATCCGTGCTGGTAAATACCGAAACCGATACTCCCATGAGTATCGAACTGCCGGATAAAATAGTTCTGAAGGTAACTTATAGCGAACCCGGCATGAAAGGGGATACGGCTACCCGTACCCTTAAGCCCGCAACAGTGGAAACCGGTGCAACCGTGATGGTTCCGCTTTTTGTGAACGAAGGGGAATTGATCCGCGTGAACACCAAAACCGGTGACTACGTGGAGCGCGTAAAAGAGTAATTTTTAATGAAAGATGTTAGTGCCCCTCTGCGGAGGGGCATTTTCCTTATCTTAGCCGCCTAAATTGATCACCAACTGTAAATTCAGTACAATGGATTTCAAACAAATTCAGGAGTTGATCCGATTGATCAACAAGTCGAACATCGGTGAACTGACGATTGAAGAAAAAGGGTTCAAGGTCACGATTAAGCAAAAACAAGACAACATTCAGCAGGTGGTTGCTGCTCCTATGTATGCACCCGCTGCACCTGCCGCCCAGGCTCCCGCTGCACCGGCTGCTAACGCCCCTGCGGCCACTGCTCCTGCTGGCAACGGAGATAAACCTAAATCGGCTGACGCAGTTCCAAGCAATCTGATTACGATTAAAAGTCCCATGATCGGAACCTTCTATCGTCGTCCCTCACCCGATAAACCGCTTTTTGTTGAAGTGGGAGATGAAATCAATCCAGGTAAAGTGGTTTGTATCATCGAAGCCATGAAACTCTTCAATGAGATCGAGAGTGAGATAAAAGGTAAAGTAGTTAAGATCCTGGTAGACGATGCGTCTCCGGTTGAATACGACCAGCCTTTATTCCTGGTAGAACCCGCTTAATGCACTAATTCTTTCCGAAGATGTTTAAAAAAGTATTAATCGCTAACCGCGGTGAAATTGCGCTTCGGGTTATTCGTACCTGTCGGGAGATGGGTATTAAAACCATTGCGGTCTATTCCACAGCGGATAAAGATAGTTTACACGTAAAATTTGCTGATGAGGCAGTTTGTATCGGTCGCCCTCAAAGCGCTGATTCCTACCTCAATATTCCGCACCTGATGGCGGCGGCAGAAATCACCAATGCGGATGCTATTCACCCCGGATACGGATTCCTGGCGGAGAATGCCCGTTTTGCGGAAATCTGCGGTGAGCACGGCATTAAATTTATCGGTCCCCAACCTGATCAGATTCGCTCTATGGGTGATAAGATCACGGCCAAGGAAACCATGATTCGTGCAGGCGTTCCGGTGATTCCCGGTTCCGAAGGGCTCCTTGACAGTTTGGATGAAGCCTATTCTGTTGCGGAAAATATGGGTTATCCCGTGATTTTAAAAGCAACTGCCGGTGGTGGTGGTAAAGGGATGCGTGTAGTATGGCAGAAAGAAGAAATGGAGCGGGCTTATAATACCGCCAAGGCAGAAGCACTGGCAGCGTTCAAAAACGATGGCGTTTACATGGAGAAATTTGTGGAAGAGCCCCGTCATATTGAAATCCAGGTTGCCGGCGACCGCTATGGAAAAGTCTGCCACCTGAGTGAAAGGGATTGCTCTATTCAGCGCCGTCACCAGAAACTGGTAGAAGAATCTCCTTCACCGTTCATGACGCCTGAATTACGCCAGGCTATGGGTGAGGCAGCAAAGAAAGCCGCTTCCGCTATCAACTATGAAGGTGTTGGTACCATCGAATTCCTGGTAGACAAACACCGGAATTTCTATTTCATGGAAATGAATACCCGTATCCAGGTGGAGCACTGTGTAACGGAAGAAGTAATCAATTTTGACCTGATCAAGGAACAGATAAAGATTGCGATGGGTGAATCCATCAGCGGACGGGATTATGAACCCCAGATGCATGCAATTGAATGCCGGATCAACGCCGAAGATCCCTATAATGATTTTCGTCCAAGTCCGGGTCGGATTACAACACTTCATACCCCGGGTGGTCATGGGGTGCGGGTAGACAGCCACGTGTATGCAGGTTATACCATTCCTCCGTATTATGATTCCATGATCGGAAAATTGATTACGGTTGCGCGTACCCGTGATGAAGCCATCAATACCATGTATCGGGCCTTGAGTGAGTATGTAATCGAAGGTGTAAAAACAACCATTCCATTCCACCTACAACTGATGCAGAATGATGATTTCCGCAGCGGAAATTTCACGACTAAGTTTTTGGAAACGTTTAAGATGAAGTGAGACGTCAGACGTCAGATGTGAGACGTGAGACGTCAGATGTGAGACGTGAGACGTCAGATGTGAGACGTGAAATGAGTTTAAAGTCGATCACCAAAATAAAAACGGGCAACCCAATTAGGTTGCCCGTTTTATTTTTGTTTTTTCCCGTTTCCTTTCTCCCGTCTCCTTTCTCCCTTTTCACATCTGACGTCTCACTTCCATATCGCCTGCAACAACAGCTCATTAAAATTCACCAATGAGCCGAGTTTCAGATCGGCGGCGCTCCATTTGGGTTGGTGAAAAACTTCGGGAGCGGGCACTACCACACATTTCATTTTAGCGGCTTTGGCTGCAATGAGGCCATTGAAGGAATCTTCAAAAACCAGGCATTGCATGGGTTTTACCTGTAATTGCGCGGCACAATGAATAAAGACTTCCGGGTGAGGTTTGCCAAAAGCCAGTTCACCTGCGGAACTGACTTTTTGAACATAAGATCCTATTCCCAGCTTTTGAATGACCATTTCGATCATCCGCATGGGAGAGGAAGAGGCAATGGCGATAGGATAACCCTTGGAACGGAAAAACTCCAGGATAGTTCCAACACCGGGCATGGGTTCGCCCTGTAAGCGGATTTTTTCCATGGCGGCTTCTTCAATAGTGCTAATTGCTTTTGGAGCATGGTCAGGATCAATCCCAAACTGGTGAAACCAATAATCAATCCATTCAGGTGTTCGGAGTCCGGTACTGGTTATATATTGTTCATGCGTAAGCTGAATTCCGAAAAGTTTAAGGGTATCCATGCCAGCTTGCTGCCATAATGGTTCAGAGTCGATCAGCAGGCCGTCCATATCAAAAATCACAGCGTTTTGAGACATGCGCAAATATACACTCTGGGCTTTTGATAAAACCGTTATTGTATTGCCAAATCCTTATATTGCAACCGGTTAGCTCACCCAATTTCAATGCATGAGTCAATTCATCGACCGATTGAAACAAATCAGACTGGTTCGTAAACTGGTATATGCGATTGTCGGATTCGTATCGTATCCCGGACTGGTATGGTTTAATAAACTCAAAATTTCTGGTACGGAGCATCTTGAGAAATTACCCCGTAACAATGTATTGTTTGTCAGTAATCACCAGACATATTTTGCGGATGTGATCACCTTCCTCCATATTTTTTGTGCTGTAAAATGGGGAAAGCGAAATGAACTGGGTATTCCTTATTACCTGCTCAACCCCTTCACCAATGTATATTATGTGGCAGCGGAGGAAACTATGAAGGGAAGTTTGATCAGTAAGTTTTTTATGCTGGCAGGCGGACTAACAGTAAAGCGTACCTGGAGACAGGGGGCAACGGAAGTGAGACGGGGACTCGATCCTTCTGACACCCGGAAAATTGAACGGGCGCTACAGGGCAGCTGGGTAATTACTTTTCCCCAGGGAACTACCAAGGCTTTCGCGCCGGGAAGAAAAGGAACCGCATTGATCATTAAAAAGAATCGTCCGATTGTAGTACCGGTAGTTATAAACGGCTTCTGGCGGGCGTTTACCAAAAAAGGATTGAGCTTCAAAAAGCGGGGATCCCTGCTTACCGTTCGGTTTAAAGAGCCGCTGCAAATAGATTATGAAGCATCCAATGAAGAAATCCTGGAGCAGATCATGGATGCGATTGAACAAAGTAAAAAATTCATGATGAAAGTGCCGCACCTGGCAGAGGCGCTAAAAGAACAGCAGCTTCGCCGGGAAAGCAAAGCTGCTGAACAATCCGGTAATTAAGCTTCGCTGAACAGCGCTTTCAATTCAGTGGCATCTGCCGCCTTCATTTTTCCTCCCAGGATTAGCCGGAGTTGTCTTCTGCGCAGGGCGCCATCATACAATTTTTTCTCTTGTTCTGTTTCCGGTTCTAAAACAGGCACAGGACGGGGTTTCCGATTTGGGTCCAGCGCAACGAAGGTATAATAGGCTTCATTGCTTTTATACCGGTATTGATGTGTCAAGTCTTCTCCCCAAACACTCAGGTGGATTTCCATGGAGGTAGTAAAAGCGCGGGTCACTCTTGCTTCGATATGTACCACATTGCCCAGTTTGATAGGCGATTCAAAGGAGATATTATCCACGGAAGCTGTAACCACAGGTGCATTACAATGCTTGCCAGCAGCCAGCGCTGCAGCGATATCCATCCAGTACATCAGCCGTCCACCCATCAGGTTCCCAAACACATTGGTATCGTTGGGTAATACCAGTTCTGTCATGGTTACCTGGCTTTCAGCCGGTTTTTTCTTTTGCATATGCTAGATTTTATCCGGTCGCAAGCTACGCCAGTTTAGGAACTTTGATGCCAGATTTTTAGTCAGATCCTGATCTGCTCGAGCTCGTGCAGGAATGAATCGTCCACATCTGCTCCTAATCCAGGCTCATCAGACAGTTCAACCAGGAATCCGTGGTAGGTGATGCCTCCTGTAACGGGATCTGCTTTATGCCCCAACAGGCAGGTGTCCATATCATAAAATTCGACATTACGATGAGCCGTAGCAAAATGTGCACAGGCGGTAACAGCCAGGCGGCTTTCGAGCATGCCACCCATCATGCAGGGAATATTTCGATCGGCACAGGCGCGATTGATTTCAATAGCTTCCAGCAGTCCGCCGCTTTTCGAGAGTTTGATATTCACATACTGACAGGCGTCCGAATCAATCACGCGAATGGCATCCCGGTGATCAAAAACAGACTCATCCGCCATTATAGGAACGGGAGAGAGGGCTTTGAGTTGCGGGCCCAGGTGATCGTTATAGGTACGCATGGGTTGCTCGCAAAACTGGATGTTGTAGGGTTGCATCCCCGTAAGTGCTTGCACAGCGCCTTCGAAACTCCAGCCCTGGTTGGCATCAATTCGCAATACAATTTCATCACCAACAGCTTCGCGGATCGCTTTCACTCTGGCAATATCGGTAATTGGATCCTTACCCAATTTGATCTTGATAATGCGTACTCCGTTGCTAACATACGCAACGGCTTTTGCTGCCATCATTTCCACCGTATCAATTCCAATGGTAAGATCTGTTTCAATCCGGATTGTTGAGGTTCCTCCGAGAAAACGATATAAAGGCTGGTCGGCCGTTTTGGCGGCCAGATCGTAAAGAGCCATATCAAACGCACTCTTTACGGTAGAGTTACGTGCAGTAAAGAGATGGAGTTCCTGCATTCGATCTGCAATCTCCAGGGGATCTTTTCCTTTCCAGAGTTTGGCAAAATCCTGTGCCATAACATAACAGGTGGATTGCGTTTCACCCACAATCATCGGGAAAGCGGAACATTCTCCCACACCATAAATGCCTTCATCCGTGTGGACGCGGATGAACAGATTCTGTGCAAAATCCATGGTTCCCGTAGCAATGGTAAAAGGCTCCATTGGAATGCTGTAGCGATAAATATCAATATGTGTAATGATCATACGTAAACGAATGACCGAAAATAAAACAAAGCGCTTATTTCAAGAGGTTTTCTGCTTTTTTCCAGAAGTTAAAAAAGGAAGAAAGTTTTCCTGTGTAACCCGGAATTAACCAGGGATAAGCATCCTTCTCACCAGGGTAGTGCCGGGTCAGGGGATGATCCATGGTATGGATCGAAGGGCACTGCAGCAGCTCAGGAAAATCTTCCGGTGATCCGGTAACGATCTGTATATCCGGGATCAGATCAACGGCCAGTTCCAGTATAAAGTCCAATACTTTTTTGCTAACGGGGTACTGGCTGAAATGCTTGGGATCCAATAATAAGATCCGGTTGGCCGATTGTTCTTTTCGCCAATTTGGATTAAGCCAATAAGAGGTATAGATCAGCACAGGCTTATCAGTACGAATATTAGGAGGTGCAGTATCCGGTAAGGTGGTTTGGAGGCTGAGGGGTTGTGTGCATTTGAGGCTTTGCGGAATTTCCTGGTTGAAGATTTCATCGTAGGAATGATCAAGAAAGGTTCCGCTCTGTTTACTATTCAGGTATTGGTTGATGTTTTCCTGGTTCGCAATGTATTTTTTGGAAGAGAAAGTTCCGGCTACCCATTGCCAGCTAAGTGTATTACTGGCAAGGTCACCATCAAGCAGGTGGTAGTACATCCATTTTGAAGGAGCTTTCCAATGTGCCCGTCCCAGATTGCAGGTTATACCGGCGATGTACATACGAAGATGATTGTGCAGATATCCGGTTTTGTAGAGATTTTTGATTCCCTCATCGATGGCATTAATACCCGTTCCTGCATGGATGAGTGCATCCGGAATTTCATGGTGGGAAACCGGATACTGGGGGTTCCGGATATCTTCCCAGATGCGATCGCCGAATTGCCACCAGCAGCGTTGAAAGAATTCACGCCAGGCGAGTTCCTGTACCAGTTTGTAAGCATTTTTTAACGTGTGACCATCTTTTTTGAGAAGGTCCCAAATTTCTGGTAGGGTAATAGCTCCTCTTGAAATATAAGGAGAAAGATAGGTGACGGATCCGTTCAGGTAGTTCCTGGTTTTTCCATATTGCTGAGGTGAAACGGAATGAACCCGTTCCAATATGCTTTGATAATCGGTGGGGAAGTTGCCATCCATCTGGTTAACGTTTGCTTATTTTATTGAGACTTATTGTACGTTGACGGGAACATTTGAATCGTTGAACTGCCTCCTCCCGTTTCATGAAATGTTTGGTTTTCCTGGATTGTACCCTTTTACGCCAGCGTTTAAAACTGGAAGGAAGCATTTCTCTTCGCATGAGCTGGATGGTTTGTTGTTCTGACAAACCGAATTGAAATTCGATGGCCTCAAACGGGGTGCGGTCTTCCCAGGCCATTTCAATAATACGATCTATCTCTGCAGTGGTTAGTGTTGTTGATTCCATTGGTCGAGTTGTTTTAAAAATTCTTCTGCGTGCTGAAGATGCAAAGCCTGTTTTTCGGGAGCCATTTTATCAAAAGTCTTTACCAGCATTCCCAGGCGTGGGTTGCTGAGGAAAAAATCGCGATGTACATGCATGAACCGCCAGAACAATCCATCCCAGGTAGCCTGCCAGGGCCCTTTTTTCCAGTCGCCCATTTTCAGTAGATAATTTGATCCGCTGATATAGGGTTTGGTAGTCATAAGTCCGCCATCAGCGAATTGCGTCATCCCGTACACATTTGGCACCATTACCCAATCATAACTATCGATGTAAAATTCCATGAACCATTTGTACACGGAATCGGGATCGAATTCGCAGAGCAGGAAAAAATTGCCCAACACCATGAGGCGCTCAATATGATGGTTATAGGCAGTGTGCTGTAATTTTTTTATTACGTTGTCAATTGGATGAATGCCTGTTTCTCCGGTATAGAATGGGTGTGGGATCGGGCGAATGAATCCCCAGTAATTACGGGTTCTTTGGCGGCTGCCGGCTCGATAATAAACCTGGTGAATGAATTCACGCCACCCAATGATTTGACGGATAAAACCTTCCAGTGAATTCATCGGAATTTGATTTCTGCCGGCGAATGAAATGGTCTGGTCAATAATTTCTCCGGGAGTAATCAATCCGGCATTCAGGTAGGGGGTCAGTACACTATGAAAAAGGTAGGATTCGCTTTCCAGCATCGCGTCTTCATAGGCGCCGAAACCTGCCAGGCGTTGTTCCAGAAATTGTTGTAACTGGTAACGGGCATCCTTATGCGTGACGGCATATTTAAAATGGGTGGTAGTGCCAGGGTTATCTGGAAAGTTGGTTGCGCAATAATTGATTGCTTCATCGATAAAGGCATTTGTTGGGGTAACCGGCAATGCAGGTATTTTGAGACCTTTGGGAATTTTTTCCCGGTTTTCTGCGTCAAAGCTCCATTTGCCGCCCAGGGGCTGTTTTTTTTCATCCAGCAGGAGATTCAGTTGTTTACGATGCCAGATATAAAAATCGGTTTGAAAAAAAGTACTGCGTTTATTGAAATGAAGGTCGGCATCAGCAGGTTGCAGTAAAAAGCCAGGGTTTGAATACCAGTGGAGGCTTAGCCTGTTTTTTTGGGCTGTTTCTTTGATGCGTTTTTCCACCCAGTTATCTGCTGGATAACATAGATGCAAATCGGTTATCTTTTGTTTTTTTAAACCTTCGTGCAGGAATCGAATGGCCGATGCTTTTTCATTGGAATTGATATAGAGTGTCGAATACCCCTTCTCTTTTAATTCACTTTCAAAAGCTTTCATGCTGGCCCGGTGGAACAGGATTTTCTGCTGGTGAAATGCGTATTGTTTAAAGAATAATTCTTCTTCAATCAGAACAATCAAACGATCTTTTTGAAGTGCGGGATGCTTTTCAAAAAGGTGATTCGGTAATAGCAGAACAGCTTGCTTTTGCATGCAGGAATAAACAAAAACCAATGCGCTTTGTTGCTAGGTAAAACAGATTCATGGAATCCATAAAAGGGAAATCGATACTATTGGCAGGTGCAACAGGAGGAATCGGTCAGGCTGTAGCCAAAATGCTGGCGGCTTCGGGAGCGAACTTGTTTTTAACGGGCCGTACGGAAAGTAAACTCAAAATACTGGCTGATAGTCTGAACCTGGATCCGCAAAACTGGATGGCTGCGGATCTGACCAAAGAAGCAGAAGCAGATCGGCTGTTTCAGCAATTTACTGCTGTTATGCCTTCCATTGATGTACTCATAAATGCCTCTGGTATTGGTATTATCAAACCGGCTGATCAGTTGACTTCTGAGGAGTTTATGCATACCCTGCAGTTGAATTTGTTTGCTCCATTTTTATTGCTCCGGAAATTCCTCCCGGAGTTTAAGGCAAAGAAAAAAGGACTGATCATTCATGTTCCTGGAATTCTGGGAAAGGTTCCTATGGCGGGTGCTGCTGCCTATAGTGCATCCAAATATGGATTGGTTGGTATGTTGCAAAGTATCCGGGAAGAATTGAAGCGTACGGATGTACGTTTTACCAATCTTTTTCTGGGAGGTGTAGATTCGCCTTTTTGGGATACTATTGATTTACGCGTGCAGAGAGATAAAATGGTAACAGCGGAAGAGGCTGCACGTGCGATCTGGTTTCTCTGCCAGCAACCTGCCAGTGGGGTGGTAAGTGAAATGGTGCTCCAACCTTTCAATCACCAGGCGATCTGAAATTGCCTTATTTTTGCGGCCTCAATGTACCGGCATGGATCCAAAATCCCTACTGTCTTTCGACAATACTGAAAATGCGTTTGCCTATAAATCTGATAAAGCCTTAAAAAAAGCGGCTTTTCTTTTTGGCTCTATGGGGTTTGCCCCATTGGTAAAATTAGGGACCTGGATCACTCCCTGGGCAATTAAAGCGGGATTGCCGGTTAAAGGCGTAATACGAAATACTTTATTCGAACAGTTTGTGGGGGGTGAAACCCTTGAGGAGACCGCAAACGTTGCTAACCTGCTGGGTAAATACAAAGTACAGGTGATCCTTGATTATGGTGTGGAAGGAGGTGATTATGGTGAGGCCGGACTGGACCATGCCTGTGAGGAGTTTTTGAAAGTGGTGAATTATGCGGCCACTCAAACAAATGTTCCCTTCATGAGTATCAAGGTGACGGGATTGGCAAGATTCGGTTTGCTTGAAAAGCTGGATACGGCAGCACAGGCGAAAAGCGGTTTTGAAGGTCGTGTTCATACTGAAGTATTGAGGGAATCAGAACGTGCCGAATGGAATCGGGTAGTGGTACGTATGGAACGGATCTGTGATGCTGCGGCAAGGCAGCAGGTGGGTGTATTGATTGATGCGGAAGAAAGCTGGATTCAGGATCCTGTAGATGCGCTGGTGATGCAGATGATGGAAAAGTACAATAAGGGTAAGGCAATTGTTTACAATACGGTTCAGTTGTATCGGCATGATCGGTTACAGTTTCTGAAAGACAGTTATCAACAGGCGGAGAAAAAGGATTTTATACTCGGAGCCAAGCTGGTACGCGGCGCATATATGGAGAAAGAGCGAAAGCGTGCGGAGGAAATGAGCTACCGCTCGCCCATCCAGCCAAATAAGGAAGCGTGTGACCGGGATTATAACTGGGCGGTTGAATTTTGCATTGAGCACCTGGAGCGGATAGCAACCATCGTTGCCTCGCACAATGAATACAGTAATCTCTATGCGGTTCAGTTGCTTGATCAAAAAGGGCTTTCACACAACCATCCGCATATACATTTTTCTCAGTTGTACGGCATGAGTGATCATATCACCTTTAACCTGGCAAAAGCTAATTGCCCGGTTAGCAAATACCTGCCATTTGGCCCCATTGGCGATGTGATTCCATACCTGATGCGGCGCGCGCAGGAGAATAGTTCGGTAGCCGGACAAACCGGCAGAGAATTAAGCCTGATCCGGAAAGAATTAAAGCGCAGGTCAAAAGGTTAAAATCCTTTTACAACCGGGGTAGTTATCCACTTTTTTTTGCTTTGGTACCATAGTTGATGCGTTAGAAGCAGCATGGGTTGACTTCTACGCAAAACTACTTTCTATGATTCAGTTATTGGCCGTTACTACCTACGAGGTAGGACGATACGCGCAGGTAGTAGTGATCTGCAGCATTCCCGTAATCGTACTCACTTTTTTTGGGGTTCTGTGGTTGCATTATCGCCGAAGGAGAAAACTGGATCCACAGGAAGCGCAGATTCGCGAAACCATTTCACAAAAAATAAAAATCCAGGCTATGGAACAGGAGTTCAAACAAACAGAAACGGATGTTCGGTTTTTGCAGGACATGCTGCAGGAAAAACAATTGCAGATTGAATTTTTGCAGAACCAACTCTCGCAGCGGATTCGTAATTACCATGATGTGGAAGCCCGCGAGGAGCAGATCCGCCAGGAATTGCAGCACAAAGAAAATGCGCTTCAGGAATTAAAGCAGACAGTACAGGTTAAAGAAGCTGAACTACATGGATTGCAGGATCGGTTGCAGCAACAGGCCCGTTTTCTTTCCGGTTTGCAGGAGCAACTGGTTCAGGGGATGGAACGGCTGCAGGGGCATCGTGAAGCACCCTCTCCACTGGTGGCCGTTGGTTGATTTTATCTGTATCCGTTGGTTACCGGCAGGGAGATTACTGCAAAAGGGCAACGATTTCTTCAAGAAAACGGCGGTCGGTTTCGTTGAACTGATCTAATTCGGAACTGTCAACATCCAGCACCCCGATCACTTCTCCGTTGCGGAACAGGGGAACCACGATTTCAGACCTGGATAAGCTGCTGCAGGCAATATGTCCGGGGAATTTCTCAACATCGGGTACAATCAGTGTGCGCGCTTCTTTCCAGCTCGTACCGCAAACGCCACGACCCAATTGGATTCTGGTGCAGGCAACGGGTCCCTGAAAAGGTCCGAGTACCAGTTGTCCGTTTTTCACAAGGTAAAAACCGACCCAAAGCCAGCCAAACTGCTCTTTCAGGGCGGCGGCTATATTGGCGAGGTTGGCAATCTCATCTGTTTCGCCATCCAGTAAACCTTTAATCTGCGGAATCAGGGAACGGTACTGTTCTTCTTTGGTGCCTTTCAAAATCTGTAAGTCTTCTGCCATGGTGCAAAATTAATCATTTTGTTTCCACAAGTTTCCCTCACCCGACCGGTGACACCCGACCGGTGCCATCGGTCGGGTGAATTTATCTGTAACTTGCGAGCATGCAACAGTATCATCAATTATTGCAACATATCCTGGAGAACGGTGTGGAGAAATCGGATCGCACGGGAACCGGCACCATCAGTTGTTTTGGCTACCAGATGCGGTTTGACCTATCGCAGGGTTTTCCGCTTGTCACCACTAAGAAAGTTCATTTGAAAAGTATTATCCACGAGTTACTCTGGTTTTTGCAGGGCTCTACCAATATTGCCTACCTCAAGGAAAATGGGGTGAGCATCTGGGATGAATGGGCAGATGAAAATGGGGAACTGGGACCGGTTTATGGAAAACAATGGCGTTCCTGGGAAGGGAAAGATGGAAAAGTGGTGGACCAGATCAGTGACCTGGTAAAACAACTAAAAACCAATCCGGATAGCCGGCGGTTGATCGTCAGCGCCTGGAATGTGGCCGATCTGCCCGAAATGGCCCTGATGCCTTGTCATACACTCTTTCAGTTTTATGTAGCAAATGGCAAACTCAGTTGCCAGTTGTACCAGCGATCGGCTGATGTGTTTCTGGGTGTACCCTTTAACATTGCATCTTATGCCATATTAACACTCATGCTGGCACAGGTATGTGACCTTGAACCAGGGGATTTCATTCACAGCTTTGGAGATGTACATATCTACAGCAATCATTTCGAACAAGTGAAACTGCAGCTAAGCAGAACTCCATTCCCCCTGCCGCAACTAAAACTCAACCCGGAAGTGAGAGATATATTTGGATTCCGGTATGAGGATTTTGAACTGGTGGGGTATCAGAGTCATCCGGGGATAAAGGCGCCGGTAGCGGTATGAAGAAGTGAGAAGTGAGATGTGAGAAGTGAGATGTGAGATGTAAAAGATGAGATTATGAAAATAAGTTTAGTGGTGGCGGTAAGTGAAAACCAGGTGATTGGTAAGGATAATCAGCTTTTATGGAGACTACCGAATGATCTGAAGTTTTTCAAAAATACAACCTGGGCGATGCCGGTTATCATGGGCAGAAAAACCTTTCAGAGCCTGGGCAAACCACTTACTGGGAGAACTAATATCGTACTGACTACCCGAAATAATTGGGAAGCGGAGGGCGTGATTGTGGCACACGACTGGACAACTGCGCTTACTGCTGCCCGTGAGACAGATGCAAAGGAAGTTTTTGTAATTGGGGGTGGAGACATATATCAGCAAAGCCTTGCTTTTTGTCACCGGGTGTACCAGACCCGCGTGCACACTACCATTGAAGGTGATACCTATTTTCCGGAATTACCGGCAGCGGAATGGACACTGCATTCCCGACTGGATTTTCCGGCTGATGCCAAACACGCATATCCCTACAGTTTTGAAATATGGGATCGCATAGGAAATGATCCGAATGAAGCATAAGCCCTACAGTGCAATTGAATTAGGAATGAAATTTCTGCAATACTGGATAAATGCCGGTAATGGGAAGGGGCATGGTATACATTCTCCTTTTGTATTTGCCCTGATCCGGGATGTGCTGAATGATCGTGGTGAATATTATGCCTACTCATCTATTGAAAAACTGAGACTGCAATTGGAGCAGACCCATGAACGCATCGAACTGGTAGATCTTGGTGCCGGAGGTAAAGGAATCCGCCAGGAACGCATTTCCGCCATTACCAAACGCACCTCAAAATCGCAAAAACTGGGCAGGCTGCTTTTTCGCTTGTCTAACTATTTTCAGCCTGCTACCATTGTAGAGTTAGGTACTTCCATGGGGTTGTCGGCGGCTTATCTCTATGCAGGCAATACGAAATCGGAAGTATATACGTTGGAAGGAGCACCAGCGGTAGCGGAACAGGCCAACAAAAATTTCAACCAGCTCGGTTACTCCGGTATAAGCACCATAACCGGAAATTTCGATGAAACGCTTGAGCCTCTATTAGCGAAACTTGAAAAAGTTGACCTTGCTTACATCGATGGCAATCACCGCTATGCTCCCACACTGCGTTATTTTGAACAGCTTTTGAAGAAATGCCAATCCCGCAGCGTGCTTATATTTGATGATATTCACTGGAGTGAAGAAATGGAAGCGGCCTGGAAAGCAATTCAGCAACATCCCGAAGTACGCTGTACAGTTGATCTTTTTTTCATCGGACTGGTATTTTTTTCAGATTCTTTTAAAAGTCCGCAGCATTTTACCATTCGCTTTTGAATTAATTCCTATAACGTTCTTAAGTATCCGTAATAAAACTTAAATTCAGGGAGAAAAATCGCTCCCTTATGACCATTGGCGTATTGAAAGAGCCCGCTTCAGAAGCCAGGGTCTCCATCTTACCGGAGGCTGTAATTGCCTTAGTAAAAGCTGGTCACCAGGTATGGGTGGAACAGGATGCAGGAGAACTCGCCTTTGCTTCGGATGGGCAGTACGAAAAAGCAGGTGCGCAGGTGTTGCATCGCGAAAAAATCTGGCAGGCCGATTGCATCTTATGCATTCAGCATCCGGAAGGAATGCCAATGGAGCAGCTCAGGCAAAAGATTCTAATCGGAGTTTACCAGCCGCTTTATCACAAGACATTGATGGAACAGTGGGCTGCAGCAGGCATTACCAGTTTTAGTCTGGATATGCTGCCACGTACCACCCGTGCGCAATCCATGGATGTTTTGAGTTCGCAGGCCAATATTGCCGGATACAAAGCTGTACTGTTAGCTGCGGCTACCTATCCCCGTTATTTCCCCTTATTTATGACAGCAGCCGGAAGTATTGCTCCGGCAAAAGTATTGGTGCTGGGAGCCGGTGTTGCTGGTTTACAGGCGATCGCAACCGCACGCAGGTTAGGGGCAGTTGTTGAAGTATTTGATACCCGTCCGGCTGTAAAGGAAGAAGTAAAAAGCCTGGGTGCAAAATTCATTGAAGTGGAAGGTGCGGCAGATCCCAGTCAGGCCGGTGGTTATGCCGTTGAACAATCGGAAGAATTCAAACAGCGACAACAACAGAAAATTGCGGAAAGCATCGCTAAAGCAGATATCGTTATTACTACTGCGCAGATACCTGGTAAAGCTGCGCCGGTATTGGTTACAGACTACATGTTGGAAGCGATGCGGAATGGGTCTGTGATCGTTGACCTCGCAGCTGCAACCGGGGGTAACACAACTAAAACAGAAAATAATAAAACGATTCGATACAAAGGCGTAACCATTATCGGCAATTCCAACCTGGCGGCCACGCTTCCTTCAGATGCGAGCAAATTGTATGGAAAAAATATCCAGCAATTTCTGGCACTTATAACGGGAGAGGCTGGCGTGGTTAAATTGAACTGGGAAGATGACCTGGTAAAAGGAGCCTGTATCACCCATGATCAGGCGCTGGTACACGAGCGTGTAAAAGCGTTGTAAACTATTAAGAATGGAAACACTACTGGAAAAAATCGCCTTGCACCAGGATTATATCTACATCGTGGTGCTGATGATCTTCCTGGGAATAGAGGTGATCGGCCGCGTGCCCAGTGTATTACACACCCCTTTAATGAGTGGAGCAAACGCTATCCACGGGGTAGTAATCATTGGAGCTATCATCGTAATGGGGAAAGCCGATCCATCCAATTACCTGGCATTGGGTCTTGGTTTCCTAGCTGTGATATTGGGAACACTCAATGTGGTGGGAGGATTTGTGGTAACGGATCGCATGCTGGAAATGTTCCGGCACAAACAAAAATGAATTAGTAAGATTAGCCTATGTTGCTCACCGTTATATACCTGCTTGCTTCGGTAAGTTTTATCCTGGGGTTAAAGATGTTGTCGAACCCTGCATCCGCCCGGAAAGGCAACCTGATTGCGGCAGCTGGTATGGGACTGGCAATCCTTGGAACCATTTTTCTTTACGAGGAATCAGATGGAACAAAATTGGGCAACTATGGATGGATCTTTGGCGGATTGATCATCGGAACAGTAATTGGCACACTGGCAGCTAAGAAAGTAAAGATGACTGCCATGCCGGAGATGGTGAGTTTATTTAATGGGATGGGAGGTGCCTGCGCGGCGCTTATCTCCATAACCGAATTCAATCACCTGGCAGAAACCCTGCACCAGCCACACGATGTTCAACTGGGAGAGATTTTCCCGGCAAGTGCGGCCTATAGTGCCTGGGTAGGAAAATCAATTGTTATTTTAGCTGGACTGATTATCGGATCGGTATCTTTCTCCGGCAGTGTAATAGCCTGGGGAAAATTGAATGGAAAGATTCACGATTTCGCATTCAAAGGACAGCATCTTATAAATGGGCTTTTGTTCCTGGTGCTATTGGGGTTGGCAGGCTGGATTGCAGGTGTATATGAAAATGCAAATACAACGGTATTCTATGTGCTGTTGATTTTGTCCTTGTTATACGGGGTATTTTTTGTGTTGCCGATCGGCGGAGCGGATATGCCGGTAGTGATTTCTTTGCTGAATTCTTTTACCGGAGTAGCAGCAGCCTGCGGTGGATTTTTGTATAATAACAAAGCGATGTTAACAGGGGGAATCCTGGTTGGAGCAGCAGGTACCTTGTTGACCATTCTGATGTGTAAAGCGATGAACCGCTCGCTGCTCAACGTACTGATCGGATCCTTTGGTGGCCATGCCGGTGGTGTTGCCGCTGCCAGGGCACAAGGCAATTATAAAGAAATCTCGCTGTCTGATACCGCCATTCTATTGACTTATGCGCACAAAGTTATGATTGTTCCCGGTTATGGACTTGCAGTAGCACAGGCGCAACATGCTTGTCACGAGTTGGAAAAACTGCTGACGGAAAAAGGAGTAGAAGTGAAATATGCCATTCATCCCGTTGCAGGCAGGATGCCCGGACATATGAATGTGTTATTGGCGGAAGCCGATGTAGATTACGATCAGTTATTGGAGATGGAAGCAGCCAATGAACAATTTTCCAATACGGACGTGGTGCTGGTATTAGGAGCGAATGATGTGGTGAACCCAGCTGCCAAAACGGATCCTGCATCACCCATCTATGGTATGCCCATATTGGAAGTGGAACTGGCAAAAAATTGTATCGTGAACAAGCGCAGTATGAAGCCAGGTTATGCCGGAATTGAGAATGAGCTTTTCTTTCAACCCAAGACCTCTATGTTATTTGGAGATGCAAAAAAAGTACTGGAGGCTATCAGTACGGAAATAAAAAATCTCTAAGTCGTAGTTTTACAAAAAAAAGATTGACGATCCCTCCTGATTTTATTCGCCATATGGCTGGTACTCCGGGCTGGCAGGAAGCAGCTTATTGCAGGGTGCTGGAAACCGGTGAGCAGGTGCAAAGCATACGGCTCAATCCCCGCAAATGGACAGATTCACAGTCGCTTTCCTTTCCTGTGGAAGCAGCTATTCCCTGGACTCAAACTGGTTATTACCTCGATGAGCGGCCCAAATACACGTTGGATCCGCTATTGCACGCAGGGGCTTATTATGTGCAGGAAGCCAGCAGTATGTTCCTGGAGCAGGCAGTGAAACAGTTACTGCCGGAGCGTGGGGGTATTCGGGTGCTGGATCTGTGTGCCGCCCCGGGTGGTAAATCAACGCACCTTCTATCCTTGTTACCGGATGACGCAGTACTGGTCAGCAATGAAGTGATTAAATCAAGGGTAACCATCCTGGAAGAAAACCTGGTGAAATGGGGGAACAGCAATCAATTAATTACCAATAATGATCCTCGTGATTTTTCTGAATTAGGCGGATTGTTTGACCTGATTGTAGTTGATGCACCCTGCAGTGGAAGCGGCCTGTTCCGCAGAGATCCCAAAGCAATGGCAGAATGGTCGGAATCGGCAGTGGAGCTATGCAGTCAGCGACAAAAGCGCATACTCACGGATATCTGGCCCTGTCTTAAAGAGGGAGGCTTACTCATTTATTCAACCTGCTCCTATTCGCTTCAGGAAGACGAAGCAATAGCCGACTGGCTGTTATCACAGGTTGAAGCTGAATCAGAACCGCTGCAGGTTGATCCTGCCTGGAATATTGTAGAAACTAAATCAGCACAGAAAGCTGCATTTGGGTATCGGTTTTATCCGGACCAGGTGAGAGGGGAAGGGTTTTTTCTGACCGCTTTTCGCAAGCGTGAAGCTGCTGGTACCGTATCGGGGCGAAAAGGAAAGAATAAACTGGAGAAGGTGAGTAAACAGCAGGTTGCAGATATTTCAGAATGGTTGAAGCCAGGACTTAGCCAGTTTTATATGATCCAGGAGAATATGGTTGGGATGCCTGAGCAGGTTGATTCATTATTGAGCGAACTTGGTTCCCTGTATGTTCGGAGAGCAGGAGTAACACTAGGTAAATGGGCAGACAGGAAATTAATCCCGGATCATGGCCTGGCATTGAGTAATGAAGTACATGAGGCTGTTAACCGGATCGAATTATCAGCGCCTCAGGCACTGCAGTATTTACGAAAAGAAGAAATTCAGGTGCCGGGTTCAGCGCCGGGCTGGAACCTGGCTTGTTATAAGGGACTTTCACTTGGCTGGTTAAAGGTGCTGCCAAACCGGTCCAATAATTATTATCCTAAGGAATGGCGAATTCTGATGCAATCCGGCAGGTAAAAGCCTGTTAACCTGCTTTTGGCAGCTATTTTGCGGAGAAAGCACCATATTTGCAGCAATACTAAAATTCATCGTCCTGATGCAACAAAAGCCGATACTCTGGATATTGTTTTTATGTCTATCCCTAAGCAGCTTTGCCCAGTCAAAATTGGAGGTGAAAGGCAAAACCCCTGATTTATATCTCGAACATAAAGTAGTTGCCAAGGAAACCTGGTTCAGTGTTGGAAGGATGTACAATTTGCATCCAAAGGAAATAGCCCCATTTAACAGTACTGATTTAAATACCGGCCTGAAGATCGGTCAGCTATTGAAAATTCCCCTGATTGCCGGTAATTTTTCCCAGGATGAACGAAAGGAAGCGGATGAAGTATTGGTGCCGGTGTATCACCAGGTAGCAGAGGGAGAGTGGATGTACCGGGTAAGTGTGAATCACAACAAAGTGGCACTTGAAAAGCTGGAGAAATGGAATGGAATCACGAGGAACCAGGTTCGATCTGGTATGCAATTGGTTGTTGGCTTTCTGAAAGTAAAGCGGGAGCAATCTGCATTGGCGCAGCAAGCGGTGCAAAGCACAGCAGGCAAACAACCTGCAGTGGTAAGCCAACCGAAAGCACCAATTGAGCCACCAAAAGAAGAAAAACAGGTTGTAACAACCACGCAGACGCCAAAAACTACTACTGATAAACCGGCTCCTGTGCCAGTATTGAAGCAGCAGGAACCTGTAGCTATATCGGGATCAGTTGATTTCAACGGCGGATTTTTTCGTTCACAGTTTCGGAATGGTTCCAATTCAGCAAATGGTCAGGCAACCATTTTCCGTAGCACCAGTGGATGGAAAGATGGAAAATATTATGCTTTAATGGATAATGTGGCTGTTGGAACGATTGTTAAAATCCGTCATACCGGTTCTAACAAGGTAGTATATGCGAAAGTGTTGGGGCAATTGTCTGATATTAAAGAAAATACCGGACTTGCCATTCGAATCAGCAATGCGGCAGCGGCTGAATTGGGAGCAGGAAATGGTGAGGCCCGGTTTTCTGTAGAAGTACAATACTAATAAAAGAGGCTCCGATAACGGAGCCTCTTTATTTGTCCAGATAACCGAGAAATTTATTTTAACTCAAGACGAATCGTATCCACGACGGTAGTTTGTCCGAGTGTAACAGTAATATCTTTCTGAGCAGTTTTAAAACTATCGGGAGCAGGATAATAATGCAGGGAATAGTTTCCTGCAGGTATGTCTGAAAACTGGTAATTACCCTGATTGGTGGCAGTAGAGGAAACCGTATCTGAACCCTGGAGGGCGAAAACGGTGGTTAATACGGAATCGGGAGCAACAAACCCTTTAATAATTCCACCGGAAGGAACAAAGGATAAAACACGGATAACCGGTTTAAGAATGTACTTGCCACTATTGCCGGCGGGTACAATAGATTTCGCAGCATCAAAATCTAAAACCAATCGGTACAATACACCACCACTCAGTTCAGTATTCACTAAAACTTTTAATCCTGATTGCTGTGCACTAGGTGTACTCAGCATTTCTTTTTGTCCATCCTGTGTAATAACATAATTGTTCTCTCCGAGAATCAAACGCAGCTGGTTCATTTTACCAGATGGAAGACTTGCGTTTGCAAGCAGGGTATCTCTGCCATTGGTAAGTTCCAGCAGGTTGTAAACACCCGGATGGGTACCGGTTAAGGTAGTCCAGCCATTAGAATCTGAACCCATATTGATTTGAATCTCTTTAATATCTACCCAAACCTCTTTGATGTTTGGATTGGGAGCATCGGTGAGTCTGATTTCGATGCGGGCATCATTTGGATTGGTATCATCCTGCTGGCTGCAAGCCACTAATAAAAAGGCAAGGCCTGTTCCCAGAACAAGGGATTGTAATACGCTTGTTTTCATAAGTAACAACATTTTATTGTTGTGAGTGGTCTTTCCAAAACTGTTCCAAAGTAGAAAAATGTGAATAAGTTAAGAGGTATATTTGTTAAAGGTGATTAACACATTCTGAAAAATTGCTGTATGAAAAATGCACTTCTTATATTGTTCGTGTTACCGTTAGGTTTAGTAGCGCAGCCTACACAGAAACCTGTATTGCATGGGAAAAACTGGATGGCGATAACTGGAAAGCCGTTGGCTGCCACAGCAGGTGCGTCGTTATTTCAAAAAGGCGGTAATGCAGTAGATGCTGCCTGTGCTATGCTTGCGGCAACCTGTACCATGTGGGATGTGTTGAGTTGGGGTGGGGAAACACAGGCGCTGATTTATCATCCCAAACTGAAAAAAGTGATTGGAATAAATGCATTGGGAGTAGCGCCAACCGGTGCAACACCTGAATTTTTCAAATCAAAAGGGTATGATTTTCCTCCTGAATATGGTCCGTTGGCAGCGGTTACTCCCGGTACCCCTGGCGGGCTATGTACCATGCTCGCAGAATACGGAACGATGAGCCTGTCAGAAGTACTGGCTCCTGCTTTAGAATTAGCGGCAGGGTATCCCATAGAGGCACAAACGGCGAACAGTATAGAGCGGGAGAAAAAAAGAATTAAGGAATGGCCCTATTCCTCAAAAGTATTTCTACCACATAAAGGGCAGGAGAGGGAAGCACCGGAAGCTGGTGAGATCTTTGTTCAAGCCGATTTATTAAAGACCCTTCAAAAAATGGTGGAAGCGGAAAAGGCGGCACTAAAAAAGGGGAAAAGCAGAAAAGAAGCTATTTATGCAGCGTATGATCGATTTTATAAAGGAGATATTGCAGATGAGTTTGTAAGAGGGTGCCAGGAACAGGGCGGACTTATAACCAAACAGGATTTATCAAATTGGAAAGTACTAATAGAGGAACCGTTGCAGGTAAATTATAAGGGTATTGAAGTGTACAAATTATCGCAATGGACCCAGGGGCCGATGTTGTTGCAGAGTTTACAATTACTGAAACAGGTTGACCTGAAATCCATGGGCTATAATTCTGCTCGTTATATACATACGGTTTATCAGGCATTGAATCTTTCTTTCGCGGATCGCGATTTTTACTATGGCGATCCCTATTTCCCGCCAGCTGAGCCAATTAAAGGGTTGTTATCTGAGTCATATGCGAGGGAACGGTTGAAGTTTTTGCTTACAGAGAAAAATGATCCGGCAATTGTTCCAGGTGATCCCTACCCGCACCAGGGTGAAGTAAATCCATTTAAAAAAGAATTGGAAAAATGGACCGGATTTACAGGAACTGAAGTAGTAGCTGCACCGGATCGCGAGTACCTCGACCAGGTATGGAGAGGCACCACCAGTGTGGAGGCAGCAGATAAAGAAGGATGGGTAGTGTCGATTACACCCAGTGGAGGGTGGATACCTGCCTGTATTGCAGGTGAAACCGGTGTTGGCATGAGCCAGCGGATGCAAAGTTTTGTTTGTGATGCATCACTGAATCCGTTTAATGTGGTGGCTCCGGGGAAGCGCCCGAGGGTAACGCTCACACCTACACTTGCCTTGAAAGAGGGGAAACCATTCTTATCTTTTGCCGTTCAGGGTGGGGATACCCAGGATCAGAACCTATTGCAGTTTTTTTTGAATATGGTGGAGTTTGGCATGAATGTGCAGGAAGCAGCGGAGGCTCCGAATTTTAATACCTATCAATATTGGTTATCGTTGGGAGGTAAGGATCGGAAGCCGAAACCTGGTCATTTATTATTGCACAACTCCACGCCCGATTGGATACGAAAAGAATTAAGAGATAAAGGTTATATCCTGCGATTTGAGCCAAGAACTTCCGGACCCATAAATGCAATCTGGTTTGATTGGAAACACGGGAGCTTTTGGGGTGGTTCCAGTAATCACGGGGAAGATTATGGAATCGGCTGGTGATGGGCTCGTATGGCTTTATGTCCGGGTTCGTAAATCAACCGGATGAAAGAACTAAATCTTTCATTTTCTCTTCGTATAGGAATCCCTGTTACAATTCCGACCATGAAGTTATCAGCTATGCCTACCCGCATTTGTGGTCGGATAGTCATATCAAAATCATTTTGCCGGAAGGTTTTATTGAATTCAAGGCCGATAAAATTTCGGGTGCCGCTGATCATGTAATGAAAGTTGCTATTCAGTTGCCAGTGTGTTTTAGCAGTTTGGTGCTGTGGTTTGTGAATAACAGGTCCTGTATAAATAAGGGTGTGGTAATTGCTGCCCCAGCGTTTTGCTGCAACAAAAAATGGATTAAAAACATTTCCCTCAAGTAGACTGCCTTTGCCATACTGATTAAAGGAAGGGAGTTCAAATTCATGAATGTATCCGAGCGCCAGTGAGGTATTTGCCTGATCAGACACCAGTAATGTATATTGAGTAGCCAATTTTAAACTGTTTAGGCGGCTTTGGGGTATTGAATTGCGATCATTTCCGTTTGCCGGATAGTAGAAGCTAAAGGGCAGTTCCACCTCAAAGCCCAGGCGGTCAACCGGTGCAAATTCATATTCTATCAATGCAGCATAGGAATCGTATTTATTGTTGTCGGTGATGCCAAGACCCATATTCCATTCCTTTTCTCCCTTACGGGCACCGAGGTCGCGGATGAGGTCGATAAAGAGAGGTTCTGCATGCAGTACTTTAGGCTTTTGCCTTGGAGATTCCACTTCGGATATATAAACGCTATCCAGGATGGTTTTTTGTATTTTAACTGAATCGGATTCAGATTGGGCGTACAGTTCGTAAGGCAGGTTCAGGCACAGCAACAATACGGTCAGGAGTCTCATGCCGCAAATCTATTTTGCCGTATTTTAGAATTCTTTAAAGAACTTATAAAATAGAACGTTCTAATAATATTCTAATTTGCCAGAACCCATCCTGCACGTATTGCGTAAAGAACCAAACCAACCCTGCTTTTGACCTGGAGTTTTTCAAACAACGCTTCCCTGTATCCGTCGATAGTGCGTTCGCTTAACTTCATGGTGAGGGCAATTTCCTTATACGTCATTTCTGAGGCAGCATGGCGAATGAATTCCATTTCACGCTCAGTTAGCCGGACGCCAGGCTCTGTTGTTTTTTCTTCCTTATGAATGGTATGTACGAGTTTTCCTGTTACAAAATCGGAATAATAAAACCCTTTTGTAAAGATTTCATGAAGGGCTCTGTGCAATTCAGCTTGTGTACAGTCTTTCAGTAAGTATCCTCTGCAACCGGCCCGGATCATCTGTATAACAGAGGCTTCGTCATCGTTCATACTAAGTGCCAGCAGTTTGATGTCGGGGAAACGATTGTTGATTTCACGAGCGGTTTCTACCCCATTTAATACCGGCATATTGATATCCAGGATACAGATATCCGGTAAGTCGCCGGATTTTTCTAAAGCTTCGAGTAATAATTTTCCGTTGTTTGCAAGGAGTATAACATTGAATTCCGGGCTGTCATTAATCAGGTAGGAAAGCGATTCTGCAATAAGCCGATGATCATCGGCAATAGCAACTGTATGTTTGGTTGTATTAGGAAATTGCATGTTGAGGTTGTTTGGGTAAAACAATATTGATACGGGTTCCCTTGAATGGCTCTGAACTTATTTGCAAAGTGGCTCCAACCAATTGGGCCCTTTTCTGAAGGTTCCTGAGTCCGGATCCGGCATCATTTATCGACAGGTTTACAAGGTGTTCAGGATTAAATCCTTTCCCATTGTCGGTTATGTTCAGAATAAATGCAGATTCTGTGTACTTCATTTGAATATGAATTTCAGAAGCGTCTGCATGTTTCAAAATATTATTCAGGATCTCCTGAATCATGCGATAGAGAATAATTTCTTTTTTTGCGTCGATTAGAAAATCATCACCTTCCGTTTCAAATTTACATTCAATAAGGGCTGTTTGAGAAATACGATCCAATTCGAATTTGATGGACTCTCTTAGTCCATAGCTAGCCAGCATGTCGGAATTCAGACCTTTGGAAAGCATGCGGATATACTTAATGACATCGGCCAGAATCAGATTTGTGTCACGTATACGGTTAACCGAAGGGTGTTTTTCCAGTTCTTTTTCGAGAATATTCAAATTGATCCTTGATACGCTTAGCAGTTGCCCCATATTGTCGTGGATTTCCTGGCTGATATCCCGTAAAGTCTGATCCCTGCTTTCTATCTGGGTAGTGAGTACTTCCTTTTCATAGTTTTCCTTCATTTGTTCCTGTTCGTGTTGAAGGCGAATTCTGCGTTTCTGGCTAGAAAGAATAAAATACACCACGAATGCACTAAGCGTCAGCATAATGAAAACGGCGGCCGCCATCGTTAGGATAATTTCTATCTGACTGGCGTTCATGGTAACAACTTATTCTGGCGATGCTTCTTTTTGCAAGCTGAAATTGACAACAAATGAACCGTAATATAACCATTCCGATACAATCAGAACATAGGTTACCATTTTCTGTCCGTCAGCACCAAGAAAATTGTGCAATCCGAGAGTAAGGAAGGAACTGATAGAATGAAGAAGGATGCCTATTGCGATCCAAAAACTATGTTGGTAAATGGTTTCATTCCAGCTGTACTTATCAAACAACCGGGCGATATAAAATAAAACCGCCAGAATGTGCAGCAGGCAGGTGAGACTGATGATAACTGTGTTCAGCGAATCTTCCGGTGGTTGGAGGAACCTGGCATTGAAGTAGGCGGCTATCCATACAAAAATGATGGATAGCCGGAAACTTCTTTTCATCCTACCCAGATGGGGTGCAAGGGCAAGGGTTATTAGGGAATAAAACAGGGGGCGAAAAACGTGATAATAAACAAAATTATGGTTGTAGTATTGGGCCATCAGCCATTCCAGCAGTTCTCCTGCCCCTGCTACAAGCAGGATTAGTAAAAATTCATAATTGGTTCGGGTAAGCTTCTTTTCTCTTGCAAATCCAATGCTAATTCCGAAAACAATAATAGAAAGTTTTATGAGGGTTGTGATCCAATAATTCATTCTAAATACCTGATTAAGGGTTTTTGCCGCATACGGTAGGGCAAGGATAATAAACTAAATAGATGACATTTTCTGTGCCGTCTGATTTCTTTTCCGTATCCGTAGGTTTGGTACTGGTTGCAAATAGTATGAATACAGGGCTGGTATAATCCGGATGTTTGCCATAGTTAACAGCTATTCCTTCAATTCCTACGGCTTTTCGAATTTCATCAATTACGGAAACTGGCAGATACATTCCATTACGGAAGGCTGCCTTAAAATGTTGATCGGCCTGGTATGCACGTTCATACTCGGTGGCTTGCGCGGCTGTAATTTTTATCGCAATAAATTTCTCATCGGTTGGAATGGTAATTGGCTTGCCAGTTTTACACGCAGCCATTCCAATTAAACAGAATAGAATAATTATAACCTGTTTCATGATTGAAAAATTATTAGTTTAAAAATAGATATAAAAATGCCAGGGTTGTTGCAGATATATCCCCGGCAAGTGGAAGGAAGCAACATTTTTTAATAATCATTTCCGTTCATGTCTTTGTCCTGCTGTTTTTTTTGCATCAGCACTATAAACATGGTAATCAGAGTAAGGGCTGCTAGAATCAGCATCAACCAGGGGATTGTATGAACAGAAAGATCAAGTAATCGTTTCATGTAATGAATTGGTGTTTTGCCGGTAAGGCTGTGGCGTCTGAGACAACCACAACCATGACCGACCGAACCTGTTTAGAATTCAAAACTAGGAGTGGATGAGGTGTTGGCCAATGGGAGAATACACGCTGGGAGGGGGCATTTTTCCCGTAAAAAAATAACCTGCCAGTGGCAGGTTATAAATAAAGTTGGTTTCAGGGAAGATAAGGTAATGGTTTACTGGTAATTGATCAAGTGTCATCCCTGAAGCAAATATAGTTCCTGGAATTCCCCCTTCCACCCGTTTTAACACGAATGAAAGGGGGGTATTTTTCCCGGTGTTTTACTTAACGATTACTACTTTTTTCTGTAGCCTGTTCCCTTTGTCATCTTTAATGATAAGGTAATAAGAGCCCGGGTTCCAGGTCCTTGAATCAATTTGAACGGTTTGGCCTGATTGGTAATTTGCTACTTGTCGGGTTACTAGTTTTCCAAGGTTGTCAACTACTTCCAGGCTGAGTTTACCAGATCCGAACTCATTTCCTATTACCACATTAATCCATTGCTTAGCAGGAATCGGATATATTTTGGTTCCCTGGGCAGTTGGGTTAACAGCAGACTCAATTGGGGCAGCTGTCATTGCCTGTTGATTTTGGGTGCCGCTTGATGTTATTAAAGCCGGATAATAGATGGTTGAATTTTGGTTATCAAAAGTCGCTTTTACCCACAGATTATTGGAGCTTCTAAATAGGTAAGTGTATGCCAGGGCCCACGTTTGTCCATTGTCTTTTGAGAATTCAAGGCGTAAAATATCCCCCTGTCTTCTGATTCGTATAAAATCACCCGTAGTTACGGTAGCATCGGTTAGGCGATACAGGAACCAGCCTGGAAAATCGCCCGCATACAAACGATTATTGGCTACACCCATCCAAATTTGTCCGGGTGTGTAAACATGTTGAAGTGTATCATCCGTATCCAGTGCAATGAATGCGCCGGATGATTGGTTGCCGACCGTCACCTGGAGACTAAAGTCTCCGGAAATTACCTGGGTTCCAGATACTGCTGTTGAATTTGGAGAAGTTCCTCCTCTCCAAACATTTGCCAGCGGCTGGTTAGCACCTCCGCCAAAACGATTGTAGTTAACCATGGTTACTACTGGCGGTAATACATTAATCACAACGTCATCGCTGGTAACAGCATTATTATCATCCGTAACCAGAAATTGGTAAGTATAGGTGCCGGGTTGAAGATTGGTTATGGTAACAGTATTCTGGGTACTGTCTGAGATATTACCACCAGCAGGACCATTAATTTTTCTCCAGACTTTTGAATAAACGGTTCCGTCACTGTCTGTTGAAATACCAGTTAGCGTGGTACGTGTTGCGGGGATAAATAGTTGTTGATCCTGGCCTGCATTGGATACTGGTGGAATATTGGCTGCCGCTTTTACAGCAAAATCTTCCAGCCGGTTGGATACATCACCAAATCGTACTTCGTCGATAAATAAGGTAATGCGGGATGCATCGGGCCGGATCGCCCAGTTATTTCCAAATGCCCACTTGTAAATACCCATTTGAACATAGGGTTCCTTACTATGGAAAGCATCATCCTTCCAGTTGCCACCCAGGTATTCAAATACAAGTTGCCCGTTTTTATATAAGCGTACGTAGCCGGAATCTGCACTGGTATAATTTCTATTCAGGACCCAATCCTCCCAAATATCTTTTACAACAGGTCCTACATCAGTTGAACTTGTTTGGGTTGAGCCATTAGGAGAAACTCTTGTAAGAATAAACTTATACCGGCCATTCTCCATCCAAAGCGCATTGGGCTGCGGCCAATCATCATCTACTGCTTTGGTGTTAAAAAGAATACTGGTCGGTGTATTGAAATCAGTATTGTACGAGGGGATGAAGGTTGATGCAGCTATCCATCGGAGTCCGAGCGGTTGTCTTGAATAAGCTTCAGTATTGCCCAAAATACCTAATGGTGACCCCGCCGGCAGGAAATTCCAAACGAGTTCAGATTTGAAAAATGGCCAGGTATTACCCGGACCGTCATTCAGCTCAAATTTATACGAAAAACCGCCTGCTCTTTTTTGTTCGGCAGACCTTACAACAGAACTTACGGAAGGGTCTCCTTGAAAATGGGCCCACTGAACTGGTGGTTGCAGGTTATAGTCCATGGTCAGATAAGGCATACCAGGGATTTCACAGTTGTCGTAAAAAATAAAGGAGGGTAGCGGTTGTGGTTGTTGGGGTTGCTGCTGTGTTGCAAGGAATTCAGAAGTGGCGGCTGCGGAAGATCCAAATTTTATTTCATCCACATACAATACCGTAGGTGCCAATTCAGACTGGTTGTTATTGACTACCTGGTTGATATTTGCTGCCCATCCATAGTTGGCAGGACCAATTTTAATATAGGGCTCTTTCGCATATACCGGGTTGTCAGTTGGCCAATTGGGGCCTGTTACATTAGCAACCAGGTTGCCATAGCGGTACAACCTTATAAATCCATTTGCAGATTGTGTGAAATTTCTTTCCACTACCCAGTCTTCCCAAATACCCGGCTGAACTTCGCCGATATTGATTACCCTGGATGTCGGTACTCCATTCTCCCAGGTAACTACATGAAAATTATATTGACCGTTTTGTAAAATCAAATCCTGTGGTGTGGCATGATCATCCGGAATATTTTTCAATAACAGGCCTATGGAAACCGGATAAGGATTCGGCTGGTAATCTGCCGGAACCAGCGTAGACAAACCAATCCATCGCAGGTCCAGGGGATTTCTGCCTGTTGCAACTGCCTGACCCATTTTAGTAGCGTCATCGGTATTGGTGCCTGCCGGAAGGAAATTGTAGATAAGCTGATTTTGCCGGAAATTATCATTTTGATGAGTTGTTGCATCTCTTCTGATTTCAAAGCGGTATGACGTATTACCAGCTCTACTGAAATCGCTTGATACGGAAAAGCTTGTTTTTGCTTCATCACCGGTCTTGCCACTCCAGAAATTATTGGGGTAGGGGTTGCTCCAACCATACTGCGGCAGGGATTCACAAGGGTCATAAAATAACACCCCGGTTTGCCCATAAGCAGCAGAGCTTGCTATTAACAGGCATGCGATTAACTTCTTCACAACAGAAATTTAGTTGTCAATAAATAAGAAAGGTCCAGGGATATTTGGATACGGTGGTATTAAGGAAATGATATTGGAGACAGGGTAAGCTACCGTCAGAGTAATGGGAAAGTGTGGATAAAGTTAAACATTCTGTTGATATGTAGATATACCAAGCAAAAAAACGCGGGTTTTTACTAAGATTCCATGGTTTGTGGGTAAAAAAAGAGGCTATCACGTTGATGTGTAGCCTCTTTTACGGTATTCAAGTTGATTAACCTGCGAATTGCTGGCGGATGATATTCAGGGCCGCTCCAGCTTTGAACCATTCAATCTGTTGTTCATTGTAGCTATGGTTGGCCAGAATAGTATCCTTACTTCCATCAGCGTGGTGTAATACCAGCTCAAGGGCTTGTCCAGGGGTGAAGCTGGTCAGTCCATTGATGTCAATGGTATCATCTTCGAGGATTTTTTCATAATCGTTTTTGTCAGCAAAAGTCAGCGCCAGCATACCCTGCTTTTTCAGGTTGGTTTCGTGTATGCGGGCGAAACTCTTCACCAGTACGGCACGAACGCCCAGGTGGCGGGGTTCCATCGCAGCATGTTCACGACTGGAACCTTCACCATAGTTTTCATCGCCAACTACGATAGAGCCGATAC
This sequence comes from Flavihumibacter fluminis, assembly GCF_021491375.1. Classification (GTDB taxonomy): domain Bacteria; phylum Bacteroidota; class Bacteroidia; order Chitinophagales; family Chitinophagaceae; genus Flavihumibacter; species Flavihumibacter fluminis. The sequence goes on along the minus strand of NZ_JAKEVY010000001.1, from coordinate 949,358 downwards.
CAGCTGCTTTGTAAGCACGCTGTGTGGCAGGAACCGGACCGTATGCTCCGGTCAACTGATTTTTAACGGAATCCGTTTTTTCATTGAAGAAGTTAACGGCGCCTATCAGCAAGTTGTTAGATATATTATCCAGGTGACCGCGGAATTTTAACCAGGGACCTGCCATAGAAATATGGTCAGTTGTACACTTGCCTTTTGCCTTGATAAGCAGTTTCAATCCTTTGAGATCAGTTCCTTCCCAGGCAGGGAATGGATCCAGGAGCTGCAGTCGCTTGGACGCTGGATCTACTTTTACCTGAACCGCACTGCCGTCAACAGCAGGAGCCTGGTAACCGGCATCTTCAACAGCGAATCCTTTAGGAGGTAATTCATTTCCGCTGGGGGGATCCAGTTTCACCTGTTCACCTTTTTCGTTGGTCAAAGTGTCGGTGAGCGGGTTGAAGGTAAGATCACCAGCAATCGCCAGCGCTGTTACCAGCTCTGGAGAAGCGACGAACGCATAGGTATTCGGGTTGCCATCCGCCCGCTTCGCGAAATTGCGGTTGAAAGAGTGAACGATGGTGTTCTTTTCCTGCTTTTCCGCACCCATACGATCCCACATACCAATACAGGGACCACAGGCATTTGCGAAAACCTTCGCTCCGATCTGATCGAATGTACTCAGGAAACCATCGCGTTCGATGGTGTAGCGAACCTGCTCAGATCCAGGAGTGATGGTGAATTCTGCTTTGGTTTTCAAACCCTTTTCAGCAACCTGGCGGGCGAGGCTCACAGCGCGACTAATATCTTCATAAGAAGAGTTCGTACAGGAGCCGATCAGACCTACTTCAACTTTTGTTGGCCATCCGTTTTTGGCTGCTTCTTCCTTCATTTTGGAAATAGGCGTAGCCAGATCGGGAGTGAACGGTCCGTTTAAATGAGGTTCCAGTTCGCTCAGGTTGATTTCGATCACCTGATCGAAATATTGCTCAGGGTTCGCATATACTTCAGGGTCAGCTGTGAGGTGTTCGCGAATACCATCAGCAAGGGCGGCAACTTCTGCACGACCAGTAGACTTCAGGTAGCGGCTCATGCTTTCGTCGTAACCGAAAGTGGAAGTGGTTGCACCAATTTCCGCACCCATGTTACAAATGGTGCCTTTTCCCGTACAGCTCATGCTGGTGGCTCCTTCGCCGAAATATTCAACTACTGCTCCGGTTCCACCTTTTACGGTCAGGATACCGGCCACTTTCAGGATTACATCCTTGGGGGCAGTCCAGCCGTTGAGTTTTCCGGTCAGTTTGATACCAATCAATTTGGGCATTTTCAATTCCCAGGCAAGGCCACTCATTACGTCACAGGCATCTGCACCGCCTACACCAATCGCGATCATACCAAGACCACCAGCATTAACGGTGTGGGAATCGGTTCCGATCATCATACCGCCGGGGAAGGCATAGTTTTCAAGCACCACCTGGTGAATGATACCAGCACCGGGTTTCCAGAATCCGATACCGTATTTATTGGAAACGGAAGCGAGGAAGTCGTAAACTTCACTGCTTTCATTTACGGCACGGGCAAGGTCGGTTTTGGAATCGTCCTTGGCTACAATCAGGTGATCACAGTGAACTGTGGAGGGAACAGCCACTTTGTTCCGACCGGCCTGCATAAACTGCAAAAGTGCCATCTGGGCGGTAGCGTCCTGCATGGCAACCCTGTCGGGAGCAAAATCTACATAACTTTTTCCTCTTTCATATGCCTGGGTGGCATCTCCCTGCCAGAGGTGGGCGTACAATATTTTTTCGGTGAGGGTTAGCGGGCGACCAACAACCTGGCGGGCTTTAGCAACCCGATCCGGAAACTGGGCGTACACTTTTTTAATCATCTCGAGGTCAAAAACCATAACGATTGTATGTTTGAAGTTTGCTATTTCAGTAAATTTTCCGAAACATCGCGAAATTACCGATAAAAGCGATTTGTTTTTAACCTTTACTCATTGTATTTGTTAGAATTTACTAATTTGGTGATATGAAAAACTTCAAACACTTTATTGAATGGCATGTGTTTGGCGTTTGCTCCTATATGGGAGAAAAAATGGGCATCGCCCCTGCCACCATCCGAAAGTACTTTATGTATATTTCTCTGCTCACTATGGGCTCGCCGATTATTTTTTATACGATCGCTGCCTTTTGGATGAACATAAAACAATATATCTACGACCGGAAAAGGAACCCCCTTCGTTATTTCTGATTCCCTCTCTTGTTGAAATGGTAGGATAGGCCGATGCCAAATTGTGCCATCCTTACTATTGGAAGGCTATCGCCATTGGTAATGCTGGTTAGCCCATAGGTGTATGAAGCATCCAGGCTAAGTCCATTCTTAAAGCGATAACCGAAATGAGCCAGCGCATCCACATTAACGCGGTTGTATTGTGTCATGGCAAATCTGAGCGGGGAGACCTGGTTGCCTGATTTTTGAGAACCTGCAATCGCTGCCCCAATCGATGGCCCTATCTGGGCAAAAAATCCCCTGTTGGTTTTTGAAAAGTCATATTGAAGCAGGACTGGTATTTCAATGTAATGAAGCCGGAATTGCTGTGCCGGTTCCTGTTTGTCAGCTCCTAACTCATAGCCATGGAGGCTGTATTGGATGCGGGGGGTAAAATACAATTGCTTATCAAATTCAACTCTTATACCTGTTCCCACGGTGAAGCCATTCAGGTGATTGGTGGTAGCATTTTTCATGGTTGCTTTATCAATAATCTGGGCAGAACTGGTATGCCATCCGGCACGAACCTGCCAGGTAACGGGCTGTGCATAAGCAATTACAGAAAGGGTCAATAATGTGACCAGGGGCACGATGCGAATAACCATAAAATAGAGTGTTTAAAGGGTATTTTATGGTTTCTCTCCGGAACTGGAAGGAATTAAACAGGATTGGACTGGACAAAATAAACCGGAATTTTCAGCATTTGCAAGCCTTTCAGGATTTTCCTGCCATTTTTTCGTTGAAAGATGCGGTGCCTCCCCTGGGAATGGAAAGGGATTGCCAATTAGTCTGGCGATACAATTTGCCCAGGTAAACGATTTGTCCCACATGGGAGGCATGGTGTGCCAATTGCCGGTTGATTGCATCCAGTGCAGAATGCGGTTCAGTTCGGATGGTGACAGTTTTTACCAGATCATCCGGCTCCAACTGGTCGAGTGTGTTGAAAAGGCAGTTCCAGCCTTCTTCCCAAAGTTGGAGAAGCTCATTTTTGCTGAGATGTTGGCCGGGGTTGAATTCTTCTTCCCGCTGGCGCCAGGGTTTTTCACCGTCTTCGGTCAGAAAATTGGTGAAGCGGCTGAGCAGGTTGCCGTGCATATGTTTTACAATGATGGCAATGCTGTTGGAATCTGCTGCAGGGATGCGGTTAAGCTCTTCTTCGCTTAATTGGGTAAACGTATTATCGCCAAGCTTTTTGTAAGCTCGGAATTGCTTTTTGGTGCTGTCGAGGTATAGTTGTCCGAGGTTCATTTTGTTGGAAATTGATAAAGGTTAGTAAGCGAGTGCGGCGTCATCGCCTCTATTATCCCCAATGGCTTCAATGCTGCCATCTTCTTTTACAAGGATCAACTCGGTTCTGCCGATGGGACCTCTCTTTTTTATGGTATAACCGATGGCTTCGAGTTGTTTTATTAAGTTTTCCGGGAAGCCTGGTTCTGTGTAGATCACATCCGGTAGCCATTGCATATGGAATTTGGGCGCGTTTACCGTGGTTGTAGCATCCAATTTGAATTCCAATGCGTTCATGAGTGTTTGATAAACGGAGGTGGTGATAGTTGTTCCTCCAGGGGTTCCGGTAATGATGTAGGGTTTGCCATTTTTCAGCACAATAGTGGGTGTCATTGAACTCAGCATCCGCTTTCCAGGTACGATGGCATTCGCTTCGCCTCCAACTGCCCCATACATATTGGGTACACCAGGTTTTACGCTGAAATCATCCATTTCATTATTGAGCAGGAAGCCTGCACCGCCTACAACCGTATGGGATCCATAATTGCCGTTCAGCGTAGTGGTAACTGCAACGGCATTACCTTCACTATCGTACACACTCAGATGCGTGGTTTCTTCCGATTCTTTGAATGAGGCCGGAAGTGTGCCTTCTATAATCTCTCTACTGTTGCCCGCTTTACCGGGTTGGTATAACTGAAGTCTTTGCTGGATATATTCCTGGCTCAGGAGTTGTTGAATAGGTACTTTGTAATAATCCGGGTCGCCCAGGTATTTGGCGCGATCGGCATAAGCAAGGCGTTCAATTTCAGTCATAAGTTGTACAGCTTCGAGAGAATGAAAGCCATAGCTGGCGATGGGATAGGTTTCCGTCATTTTCATCATCATGGGAAGGAGCACCCCCCCACTGCTGGGCAGCGGCATGGTAAGTACCTGGTATTCCTTGTACCTGAACAGGCTGGGTGTGCGTTCAATTGCACGATAGTTGCGCAGGTCTTTTTTGGAGATAATGCCTTTGCCCCGTTGCATTTCAGCAGTGATTAAGCTGGCTGTTTTCCCTTTGTAAAACCCGTTTCTGCCTTTCTCACGGATACGGATAAGCGTAGCGGCGAGGTCGGGTTGAAAGAGTGTGTCGCCTGCTTTCCAGGGCTGGTTTTTGGTAAATGGGTGGGGACGGGTATTGGTTTTTTGAAAATCTTGTTGGTCTCCGTTCAGGCTTCGAGCTTCAGCTTCGGTTATGACGAAACCGTTTTGCGCCAGTTCTATAGCAGGTTGAACGAGGTCTTTGAACGGTAGTTTACCGTATCGATGCGACTGCCATAAACCAGCAACGGTTCCGGGCACGCCGGCAGCGAGATGCCCGTGCTGGCTTTTTTCGAGATTGGGGCTTCCATCCGGATTGAGGTACATATCACGATGGGCTTTTCCTGGGGCTTTTTCGCGATAGTCCAGTGTGATTTGTTGGCCATTGGCTAACTGGGCTACCAGAAACCCTCCACCACCCAGGTTGCCCGCTCCCGGATATACGACAGCCAGTGCCAGTTGGGTGGCGATGGCGGCGTCCATGGCGTTTCCTCCTTTTTGAAGAATGACGAGTCCTACCTGTGTGGCCAATGGATGCGCTGAAACCACGGCCCCGTTTCTACCGGTAGCCTTTTTATTGCTGGAATAAGAGTAGGGGGTGAGGTTGGTTTGTGCGCTTGCTGCAAAGGTGATCAGTAGTACCAGCAGCACACCAGTTATTCGGGTCTTCATCACCCGAAATTAGGAAAACTTCCCTTCACCCAACTGATGGCACCGGTCGGGTGAAGGGAAGTTTTCCTTAGCTTCGGAACTTTGTTCAGCAACTTGAATAACATATATATGAGAAGACTAATTTGTTTGGCGGGAGTCCTTCTGGTGGTTTCTGGAACCCATGCACAGCTAAAATCACCGGAAGCATTTTTAGGATATAAGGTAGGTACACACTACACTCCCCATTACCGGATCGTACAGTATTTTCAGCACCTCGCCAAGGAAGCTCCCCAGCAACTGAAACTGGAGCAGTACGGAGAAACCAATGAAGGTCGTCCTCTTTTACTGGCTACCATTGCCAGCGCTCAAAACATGTCCAATATCGAAGCCATACGAACAAACAATCTTCGGCTCGTCAATGCCGCCCGTGATAAAGCAGCACCAAATGAAAATGCTCCTGCTATTGTGTGGCTGAGCTATAATGTGCATGGAAATGAAACCTCTTCATCTGAGGCGGCCATGTTGACCGCCTATGAATTGGTTAATCCATCCAATACAAGATCACAACAATGGCTGCAGAATACAGTGGTATTGATTGATCCCTGTTTGAATCCAGACGGACGTGATCGCTATGTAAACTGGTATACAACTGTAATCGGACAAACGATCAATCCGGAGCCAATCGCAAGAGAACATCGCGAACCCTGGCCTGGAGGAAGAAGTAATCATTATAATTTTGATCTGAACCGCGACTGGGCCTGGCAAACCCAGAAGGAAAGCCAGCATCGGTTAAAAGTATACAATACCTGGTTGCCACAGGTGCATGTTGATTTTCATGAACAGGGATTCAATGAACCCTACTATTTCGCGCCTGCTGCAGAACCATTTCATGAAGTGATAACGCCCTGGCAGCGGGAATTTCAGACCATGATCGGTAAGAATCATGCCCGGTATTTTGATAAAGAAGGATGGTTGTATTTTACCAAAGAGCGCTTCGATCTTTTTTATCCTTCTTACGGTGATACCTACCCGACTTATCATGGTGCTATCGGTATGACTTATGAGCAGGGTGGGATCCGGGCCGGATTGGGAATCATCAATGAAGATGGTGATACGCTGACCCTGGTTGATCGCGTTCAGCACCATTATACAACCGGTATCAGTACGGTTGAAATCACTTCCCGGCATGCAGCACGTGTTGTGAAAGAATTCAGGAATTACTTTACCAATGTTTTGGCCAAACCGGCAGGTGAGTTCAAATCCTGGGTAATTAAAAATGATGGGACGGATCGCGTAAGCCGACTCACCTCTTTGCTTGATAAAAACCTGGTTGACTGGAGTTATGCATCCAGTGCCAGTTATTCCGGTCTCAATTATTTTACCGGAAAATCAGAAAGTTTCAAAGCAGAACCGGGAGATATTGTGATCAACCTGAATCAGCCAAAAGGAAATTTCGTCAAAGTATTGTTTGAGCGTAACTCAGCCATCACCGATTCGGCTACCTATGATATTACCGCATGGTCCATGCCCTATGTGTATGGATTAAAAGCATATGGTGTAGCAAATCTTATTACTGCCACCACTAAAACTCCTCCCGCCCTTCAGGATATTGCACTTGATCCTAACGCATATGCATATGCGATTAAATGGGATGGTTTAAATAGTGCTAAATTTCTCGCTGCTGCGCTGAAGAAAAGTTTGAAAGTCCGTTTTGCGCAACAGCCTTTCCAGTCGGGCAATCAGAGTTTTGAAAAAGGAAGCCTGCTGGTAACCAAAGCTGCCAATTCAGGAAAAGATCTCCTTAAAGAAGTACAGCAAATCGCTGCTGTAACCAAATCGCAGGTTTATTCCATTCCATCCGGTTTTGTGGATAAGGGATATGATTTTGGTTCCAGTAATGTTCGAATCATTAATGCTCCAAAAGTGGCACTGTTGGCTGGAGAGAATATTTCTTCTCTGGGCTTTGGTGAACTGTGGCATTTCTTCGATACACAATTGAAGTATCCCGTTACTGTCATGAGCGCCAATGATTTTATCCGGGAGGGTATGAATACTTATGATGTGCTGATACTGGCTGATGGCAGTTATGATTTCTTCAATAAAAAGGAAATCAACGAAGACCTGAAAGCATGGGTTCGCAGGGGGGGCAAGATCATTGCACTAGAAAATGCAGTTGCGCAGATGGCCAGGGCTGACTGGGGGATCAAAATGAAAGATGGAGAGGATAAAAAATCAGAGGGAAAATCAGACTATTCAGTATTGAAAAAATTTGAAAACAGGGAGCGCGACTGGTTGAAAAACAGCATGCCAGGATCCATTTTCCGTCTCGAACTGGATAATTCACATCCACTGGGATTTGGTTACCCTGATTATTATTACAGCCTTAAGCAGGATGGTAACTTGTACGAATTCTTTAAAGAAGAGGGATGGAATGTGGGTGTGATTAAACGCGATAATTATATCAGCGGATTTGCAGGAAGTGATATTCGTCCCAAATTAAATGACGCGCTGCTGATTGGTGCCCAGGATATGGGTAGGGGACAGGTAATCTATTTTGCTGACAACCCGATCTTCCGAAGCTTTTGGGAAAACGGTAAGCTGCTGCTTTGTAACGCATTATTTTTAACAGGACAATAAGAGTTTCATCCGCCTTGGCGGATGAACTTTTGTATTTTACAAAAACAATGAGCAAATATTTACGTGCCTTTGTTTTCGGGGCATTATTACCAATCAGTCTGCTGGCTCAACAACCGGTAAGCAAATCTTCTGCCGATATTTTACAGGGATTGCAAAAGTTAAAAGTGCTGGGATCTGTATTATATGTTGCTGCACACCCCGATGATGAAAATACCAGGCTGCTGGCTTACCTGGCAAATGAAAAAAAATACCGCACCGGTTATTTGTCGTTGACCCGCGGGGATGGAGGACAGAACCTGATCGGAGATGAACAGGGCGTATCACTTGGGTTGATACGCACCCAGGAATTGCTTGCCGCCCGAAGAATAGATGGAGCAGAACAATTTTTCACGCGTGCTTTTGATTTTGGATTCAGTAAATCCACAGACGAAGCATTGCGCATCTGGAATAAGGAAAAAATTTTGGCGGATGTTGTTTTTGTGATCAGGCGTTTTAAACCAGATGTCATCATCACGCGTTTTCCTCCTGATAGCCGGGCTGGGCATGGGCATCATTCCGCCTCAGCCGCACTCGCTATTGAAGCATTTAAGGCGGCTGGTGATCCAAATCGATTTCCTGAACAGTTTGTGATGACGGAACCCTGGAAACCCAAACGGATTTTGTGGAATACCTACAATTTCGGTTCTATTAATACACAGCTGGAAGATCAGTATAAAATTGATGTTGGTATTTTTAATCCATTGCTGGGTAAAGGATATGGGGAAATATCAGCGGAAAGCAGAAGTCAACATAAAAGCCAGGGTTTTGGTGTGCCCGCACAACGGGGTCACCAATATGAATATTTTTCACATACAGATGGCGATCCGCTCAGCAAGGACCTCTTTGATGGTGTAACCGCAGACTGGTCAAGAGTGAATGAAAACCAACTCAATGCTTCAATTGATTCGCTAATTCAGCAATTCAATCCAATTAATCCGGCTGCCTCCGTGCCTTCCCTGGTGCGCCTGTATAACAGAATTGAGTTGGCTGTTCGGGATTATTACTGGAAGGCCAAGAAGAAAGCAGAAATTCAACAACTGATCAATGCCTGCCTGGGCTTTTATGTGGAAGCCGTAGCCAATCAACAGGTTGCAGTAACAGGTGATTCTCTGCAAATAAGTTTCAATGTCATAAATGCCAGTAATGTTCCTGTTAAAGACCTGAGCCTTGAACTGGAAGATACCAGTTTCCAATTTGCGCCAGTGGCTGCAGGCAATGAGTACCTGAGCAAAAAGATTTCGCGTCGGATTGTCGAAGACTTTAATAAAACGCAACCGTACTGGTTACGGGAGCAAATGGATTCCGGAAGTTTTACAGTGAAAACCCCCAGTTTGATAGGCAATCCTGAACTCCAGTGGGATGAGATTGAATTGCGGTATAAAGTAGAGAATACGGAGTTTCGCCAGCGCATCCCCCTTCAATATAAATTCACCGATCCGGTGAAGGGCGAAATCTATCAGCCGGTTATGGTAGTTTCTCCAGTTGTATTGGGCCTGCAACCCGGCGTAGTGCTGCAAAATCTTGTTCCCAAAAATCCTCAATACCTGCAGTTGATTTATAAAAGTTATCAGCAACGAGATACGGTAAAGGGTAGATTACTGTTTGATCTTATGGAAGGGGAGAAGAATACGCAAAAAAGTCTTTCCTATACTTTACCACTTCCTAAAAACACCATGCAGTTGGTTACTTTGCCATTGGATACGTTGTTTAAGGGAAAAGTTCCAGATCGTATTTACCCTTGGGTGGAAATTCCGGAGACCAACAGACGGGTACGATACAACAATGGTCTGAAAATGATTCAATACGATCATATTCCCAACATGCATTATTTCCTGCCAACCAGTGTAACGGTGGTGAAAGAAGAGATTCGGGTGGCAGGCAAAACGGTTGGTTATATTCCTGGTTCCGGGGATGCGATTCCGGAAGCATTAAAACAGATGGGATATTCCGTTGTGGTATTGGATGAGGCAACACTTGGTTCTTATGATCTTAAAAAGCTGGATGCCATCATTACCGGCGTACGGGCGTACAACGTGATGGAGTCTCTCGGTAACCATTACACGAAATTGATGGCTTATGTGGAAGGAGGGGGGAATCTAATCGTTCAATACAATACTTCCAACCAACTCGGAACAGTTAAGTCAAAAATCGGTCCGTATCCGTTTTCGATAGTACGCAATCGTATTACGGATGAAAATGCACCAGTTACCTTCATCAATCCAACTCACCCCGTACTTAATTTTCCTAATAAAATTACTCAGGCTGATTTTGAAGGATGGAAGCAGGAACGAAGCATTTATCATGCGGCGAATTTTGATTCCCGATTTGAAACCATTCTTTCCATGAGTGATCCGGATGAGAAGCCGGATGATGGTAGCCTGATCATTGCGAAATACGGTAAAGGCTATTTCACCTATACGGGTTTGGTTTTCTTCCGGCAACTGCCTGCAGGTGTGCCAGGATCTTACCGGCTGTTGGCGAATCTTATTGGGTTGAATCAGAAAAAGCAATTCTAACATGGCAACGAATAACAACAGCAGAAGAGATATCGGAATTGCACTGGCGATCGGCATTGGGTTGATCATCGGCATCTTTATCAAACGGGTTCATATCGGCTTATTAATCGGATTAGGCATCGGTTTGCTGAGCGCCGGCCTGATTTCCGGTCGAAAAAAATAATTCTATTTCGCTCTGGCGGGTGTCTTCCGCCAGAGCGGAGTGAAAAATAGAAATATACCATGCAAGAACAGGAAAAAATCCCCGTATTCAAAAGCTGGAAAGCCTGGTACATTTTTGTGCTGGTCCTGCTGGTGCTGCAGATAATTGCCTTTCACTTATTTACCCGTTATTTTTCATGAGTGTATTAGACTGGATCATATTGGCGGTTGTGCTTTGCGGTATCATCTTTTATGGATTATACCGCAGTGCCAGCAGCAAAAACCTGGATGGTTATTTTCTTGGCAACCGCTCCCTGCCCTGGTATCTCGTGTTGTTAAGTATCATGGGCACGCAGGCAAGTGCTGTAACTTTTATTTCCGCACCCGGACAAGCATTCGATGATGGTATGCGGTTCGTGCAATATTATTTTGGACTGCCCATTGCCATGGTGGTGATTTCCATCTTCTTTGTGCCCATCTTTCACCGACTCAAAGTGTATACCGCTTATGAATACCTGGAGCAGCGGTTCGACAAAAAAACGAGAACATTTACCTCGATATTGTTCCTCCTGAGTCGGGGTTTATCAACCGGTATCAGCATTTACGCGCCCTCCATCATTCTCTCTTCCTTATTGGGCTGGAATATTTACCTGACCAATATTTTCATGGGCGGACTTCTGATTATCTACACTGTTACCGGAGGTGCAAAAGCAGTAGCCTACACCCAGCAATTGCAACTGATTATTATTTTCTCCGGCATGTTTATCGCGGCTTATATGATGATGCATCTGTTGCCAGAAGGCATCGGATTTATTGACGCGCTGAAAGTGAGTGGGCAAATGGGCAAATTAAATGTGATTACCAGCGGCCAAACGGAAAACGGCTTTAACTGGTCAGACCGGTACAATATATGGAGTGGAATCATCGGCGGCTTTTTTCTTTCACTATCCTATTTTGGAACGGATCAAAGCCAGGTGGGGCGTTATCTCACAGCAAAAAGCCTTACCGAAAGTCGTATTGGCTTACTTATGAACGGCATCGTAAAAGTGCCCATGCAGTTTGCGATTCTGCTGATCGGAGCCCTTCTCTTTACGTTTTATCAGTTTAACCAGGGCCCCGTTTTTTTCAATAAAGCCGTATCTGCCAATGTGGTAGACGCTACTGCCAGGGAGGAACTTGCAAGCATCGAAACTGCTTTTGAAGAGAAATCAGCAAAACAATCCAGCCTGGTAAGCCAATACATTAAGGAACCTGAGAATACGGTTATAGCTGAACAGATTAAAGCTAATCAACAGGAATTGCAGGAATATCGTAAAGAATATAAATCCACACTAAAAAAGGCGGCACCACTGGCCGACGTGAATGATACGAATTATGTATTCCTTCGATTCGTGGTGGACCATCTGCCGGAAGGCATTGTAGGCTTGTTAATTGCAGTGATCTTTCTTGCTTCCTGGGGCAGTATTGCCGCTGCCTTGAATTCCCTGGCATCCAGTACTGTTTGTGATATTCATAAACAATACTCCAAAACCGAATTCACGCCCATTGGGGAGTATAAAATGTCGAAATGGTATACACTTGGATGGGGGTTGTTTTGTATTGGAACCGCCCAATTCGCAAATAATATGGGTAGTCTGATTGAAGCAGTAAATGTATTGGGTTCGTTGTTTTACGGAGTAATCCTGGGTATTTTCCTGGTTGCTTTTTTCTTCAAATGGGTGGGTGGTACCGCCACTTTCTGGAGTGCAGTAATAACTGAGGCCATTGTAGTATTGATCTTCTGGAAAGGGAAAATGGCCTTTCTCTGGTTGAACCTTGTAGGAGCAGTGGTATTAATTCTGCTTGCTATACTGATCCATGCAACGATCAGAAATAAAAAGCAGTCAATGCCTTAAAGCAGCGACTGCATGAGACATTTATACCTTTTGCCACTTTTGGCTACAGTGGTCATACTGACTGCCTGTGGAAAAGAAAACCTCGGCTCCGGCCGGGAATTGGTGGGTAGCTGGGTAGATGTCAATCATACTGCTGATACCCTCGTGTTTTTTAAGAAGGGTGGAATAGTTGTTTTGCTGGACAACTCACTCACTTATAGAACGATCCGGCAAAATTCCGACAACTTCGATCCGCTAACGAATCAATATGAAGTACGAATGGGTGGTGGGGAGTTATTTACACGCCCGTTAAATATGCGGGAATCAGGACTAGAAAATTTTTTCCGTGGAAAATTTGAATGGGTGGATGGAAAACAATCCTTTGCCGTAGAACCCAACGGATTCCGGCCTTTCCTGAGTTGTACCGGCTGTCCCCAGCGGTTCCGTAAAATTGATTAATCCTGGACGGTTAATAAACACTTGAAACGTGAGACGTGAGATGTGAGATGTGAAATGTGAGACGTGAGACGTGAGACGTGAAAAAAGAAAGACCCGCAATTGCGGGTCTTTCTTTTTGTTGGACAATCTTTATTTCAAAGAGGCCAGTAGTTTTTGGTTGAGAACTACGTAGTCATCGTTTTTGGCATCTTTAGCCAGTTCCATGGATTTGTTTGCCGCAGCAATTGCTTCTGCTTTTTTGCCCAGTTTGGCCAGGCAATTAGCACGCTGGTGATGTACCCAGAAAGCTTTCGGATTTTGCTCAGTTGCTTTGGTAAGCCATGTAAGCGCTTTGTTCATGTCCTTTCCATTCTCCATATAGTACATGGCCGCCTGGAAGTAAGGGAATTTATCACCCTTCTCCAGTTCCTGGATCTGTGCCATTACCTTTCCATCAATATTCGCCTTGATGGGAACTGTTACAACAGTTCTGTCCCATACGATATCCATATTCATGGAAGTAGGCTGAATATTATCAAAACCAATCATAAAGGTTTCAAGACTGAAAGGCAGTGACTCGGGACGAACAGTTATACGAACTACATCCTGGTCTTGCTTATAAGCAGCCGGACTTGTAACATCCAGTTGCCTGGTGAGAATTACTACCCACTCACTTGCACCGGGAATAGTAAGCAATCCATATTTGCCGGCTGGAACAGGTTTGCCACCGAATTCCACATCATCACCAAAAGTAATGGTGGTTGCGGCGTTGGCTCCGGTACGCCAAACTTTACCGTATGGAACCAAATCTCCAAAGATGGCACGATTCCGCATGGCGGGCCGGGAATAAGACAATTCAACATTCGATAAGGCAAATTCCTGCTTTATGTAGGCAGCCGGACTCGGTTGGGGTGTCTTGAGCTGTGCCTGTGCTCCCTGGAGGATACAAAACGCTACAGACAGCGTAAGAATGATTTTTTTCATGATGAGCTGATTTTGAATGACAAATATAACGGGCAACGAAACTAATTGTTTAAGATCAAATGGATGAACGGAAAGCAGGATGAAATTCATGCAGGGTGCGACGCAGAAATTCCCGGTCAAGATGTGTATAAATTTCGGTAGTGGTGATGCTTTCATGTCCCAGCATTTCCTGAACGGCCCGAAGATCTGCTCCACCTTCCACCAGGTGGGTGGCAAAGGAATGCCGGAACGTATGTGGCGAAATGGACTTTTGAATACCTGCTTTTTTTGCAAGTTCTTTGATCACCAGGAAGATCATTACCCGAGTTAAGGGCTGACCGCGGCGGTTCAAAAAAACAATATCCTCTGCCCCCGGTTTAATGATTTGATATGATCGTACCAGTTTAAGGTATATCTCCAGCTGGCGGATCGCTTTTTCTCCAATGGGTACCAGCCGTTCTTTATTTCCCTTGCCAATTACCCGTATAAATCCGCTATCCAGGTACAAACAGGAAATTTGCAGACTAACAATCTCGCTTACCCGAAGTCCGCAACTGTACATCGTTTCCAGAATAGCTTTATTTCTTTCTCCCTCAGGTTTGCTAAGATCAATTGCTGATATGATTGCTTCTATTTCTTCATAGCTCAGGGTGTCGGGTAACTTGCGCTGCAGTTTGGGAGCTTCAAGCAGGGCGGTAGGATCGGTTTTGGTGATTTGCTCTACCAGGCAATAGGTATAAAAACTCCTGAGTCCGGATAAGATCCTGGCCTGGGAACGCTGGCTCATGCCCAGTTCGGCAATCCAGCGCAGGAATGCCTGTAATTGTTCGGGAGAAATATTATCGGGTGAAGGAGCTGTGCCAGATATATCAAGGTACTGAATCAGCAGGTCCAGATCATGCAGGTACGCAGCCACCGAATGATCCGCCAGGGATTTTTCCAATCGCAGCCATGCTTTAAATCCTTTTTTATAAGATGCCCACATGATAATTTGTTCCGGTACAGGAAGCAAATTAACGCATTGAATCCTTTATATTGCGATTTCATAAACAAGTGACCGAATGGAGCTGGCGACCAATCCCCGTGCTGTTAACCTGCGACAGTTTAAAAAGCAGGTAATTGAAAGAAAACGTACCCTGAAGCGATTTTTGACCAAATTGGAAAATGAACGTCCGCGTGGAATTGATAAGATTACTCCGGTTATAGAACAGGAAGTTTGGTCGGAAGTGGATTGCCTTACCTGCGCGAATTGCTGTAAAAAAATGAGTCCGACTTTTACAAAACAGGATCTCATCCGTATCTCCGCGCATCTCAATATGACCGTAGATGCTTTCAAGGAAAAGTGGTTGTTTTTCGATAAAAAAGATAAAGACTGGATGAATGTGAAACAGCCCTGCCAGTTCCTCGATCTCAAAACCAATATGTGCAGCATTTATGAAGTGCGGCCTGCAGACTGCGCCGGTTTCCCCCACCTGAGTAAAAAGAAAGCGGTGGATTATATGCATGTACACAAACAGAATATTGAGTATTGTCCGGCTACCTTCAAAATGGTAGAGAAGTTAAAAGCGACATTATCACTGGTTCAGATCAGCCGCGTTCGCTAAGAAAGATCCTGGAAATGCCGGATCTTTATTTCATCCTGTTTTAATTCAACAGCAAGCACATCAAAGCTGATGCGTTTCCATTGAGGATGTACCTCCAGGAATGCGGCCGCAACTGATTGGATATGTTGAATTTTTTTGGTATTCACGGCGCTTTCCGGGGAGCCGAAACCATCACCGGTGCGCGTTTTTACTTCTGTGAAATGTAATACTTCGTTGCAACAGGAAATAATATCAATTTCCTTTCGGAAGTATTTCCAATTGCGATGCAGAATGCGGTGCCCAAGATTTTCCAGAAACTTAATGGCTTCCTCTTCGCCCAATTTTCCAGTATGCAGATTTGCCTGTTTCACTCACTGATTTTGTCCTAATTTCGGCGCGCTATGGATATTCAAAATAAGTTATTTGATCTGGAAGGAACGGTGCAGCCCTATCAATGGGGTGGTTTTACCTACATACCAACCTTGTTATCACGGGAGGTTAAAGCCGGACAACCATCTGCTGAATACTGGCTGGGTGCCCATGTGCAGGCGCCATCCATCGTGAATGGAGAAGCAAAGCTGGATGCGTTGTTACAGCAACATCCCCAATTGTTAGGGGCTGCTGTTCAGTCTACATTCGGGCGACTCCCTTACCTGCTGAAAGTACTGGATGTAAAAGATATGCTGAGTATTCAGGTGCATCCAACACGAGAAAATGCCAAGAAGGGTTATGCAGCTGAAAATGCGGCAGGTGTTGCGTTAACAGCATCCAATCGCAATTATAAAGACGATAATCACAAGCCTGAACTGGCATATGCCTTGGGTGAATTCTGGTTATTGCATGGATTCAGGGAAGCTGCATCATTGAAAGAGGTGTTGGCAGCGCGTTCAGAACTTCAATTTTTGCTGGAAGTATTTGCAGAGAGTGAGTATGCGAAATTATATCGTACGGTTATGGAAATGCCGGATGATGAAGTAGCAGCGCATTTGCAACCATTGCTCGATCGTATCCTGCCTGCTTATCATGCCGGTAGTTTGGTAAAGTCCAATCCGGATTTCTGGGCTGCGAGAGCTGCTATTACCTATAATCAGCCGGGAAGGATTGACCGTGGAATTTTCAGTATCTACCTGTTGAACCTGGTAGAAATGAAGAAAGGACAGGCGATATTTCAGGATGCAGGCGTTTTGCATGCTTACCTGGAAGGTCAGAATGTGGAAATTATGGCAAATTCGGATAATGTGTTGAGAGGTGGGCTTACCCCCAAACACGTGGATGTGCCTGAATTAATGAAACACGTGAGATTTGAACCCTGCGTTCCGGAACTGCTGGAAGGAAGGGATGTTCAGCCTTTTGAAAAGGCATTTATTACACCGGCGGATGATTTTGAACTGCATTTGCTGGAGCTGCCAGCCGCTGCAGGACTGCAGCTTACAACGGATACTACAGACATCATACTGGTATTGGAGGGGGAACTTGAAATCTGCGAGCAAGGCACTGGATATTCTCAAAACATGTCCAGGGGGCAATCTGTATTATTGACAGCAGGAGCTAGCGTAAAGATTTCCACAGCGGGGGGCTGCCAGGCTTTTCGGGCCACGGTACCTGCCGCTGCCAAGTGAAAATCCCCTATTTTTGTGCCTGATCCTTAACATTCGAGCATTAGAATATGAAACTGAATAAATCTCTGATAGTATCATTTGTACTGTTGATTGTGGTTGCCGCCGTATACCGCATTATTCCGTCCCGCCCTTTTGGATTTGCTCCTCAACTGGCTATGGCCATATTTGGTGGCGCGCTGATCAGGGATAAGAAGTGGGCTTTCGCCTTGCCAATATTCTCCATGTTTCTAAGTGATCTTCTGTATCATGGACTGTACAAGGCTGGAATTACAACAACGCAGGGATTTTACAGTGGACAGGTTTTGAACTACGCACTGTTTGCATTGATGACGGTGATTGGTTTTTATATTAAAAAGATCAATGTACTGCAGGTAGGGCTCGCATCTGTAGCTGCACCAACCGTATATTTTCTGCTTTCCAATTTTAGTGTATGGGTATTTGGTGGCGGATGGGGACATCCCAAATCATTTGCCGGATTGATGGCAACCTATATAGACGGACTGCCATTTTACCCCATAAGCGTTTATTCCACACTGTTTTTCAGTCTGCTGTTATTCGGAGGTTATTATCTTCTTTACGGAAACAAAAAAGTAGAGTTAGCGTAAGACTCCCTGCTCAACTTTTAGCTGCCTGGTGGTGCCGCCCTCCATTTGTTTCCAGTTATTCAGATTGAAACGACCGTTTCCTTCTATTGAACCTTTAATCATATAGGCCCTGACCGGAGCTTTGGAAGGACTCCAGTGAAGCGCTTCTCCGGGTTCACACACCTCCGGTTTGCTAGCTTCATTCCATACAAACCAGGCTTCGTTGCTTCCGAAGACAGTTGCCCATCCCGCTTCATCGATGGCTACTGCTGTTTTTTCATCCACTCCAATGCCGCGGATTGTTTTGGTTTTTTCTTCTTGCAGCAACCTTGCCAGCCAGCTGATATGTCGGCCCTGCCTGTTGCGCTGACTGTAATGTGAGTCGGTGATGGTATTACGCAAGATTGGGGCTACTATAAAATCCTTCCGGCCAATTGCGTTAGCAATATGATAAGGACTTTCAAGTGCTGTTTCTGATTGAATGGTTTCGTATTGAGCAGCAAAATAATAGTCGCCCAGAATAGCACAACCGGCGCTGGTGCCACCTACCGGCACTTTCTTTTCATTGATTAAAAAGTTGATGGCTTCTTCAACGGGAGAGTCTTTCCAGTAGCGGGTATAATTCCATTGATCACCACCGGCAATAAATAAAAGTTCAGCCTTACGGATTTTTTCTGCCACAATGGGCAAGAATGCTTTATCCCGATTATTGATCAGGATGGTTTCTACGGAATTAACTTTCGCGAGTTCAAAAAGGTACTGATTGTAGCCGTCGGCACCAGAGGATCGGATCACCACCACGTCACCGCCACCCGACCGTTCCAGCAACCAAAGCATCGCGGAATTAACATCCGTACTGCCTCCAGCGAGCAGTAATCCGGGTTTGGTTGTAGTTTGTACATCAGCAGAATCACCGGTGAGATAAATGCGAATTGCGTCTTCCTGAATGTTCTGGGCATCCGAATAAATTGGAAAACTAACGGTGAGCAATAAGCGAAAAGTGAGGTTCCAGATTTTCATACGATTACTGTTTCTGATGATACCAGCCAGCGGCAAGTAAATCCTTACAAAAGCTGATCCGGATAATTTACCTGCTTTGAGGTGATTGTTGAATTTTGAAGATACCGATTCTTCCAGGCAGTTGCAGCTGCGAGCAGAGCCAGAATAAAAATCATGCTGAGTCCGGTTGCCATGGTAAACTTTTCGGAAATGATGCCTACCAGTGAGGGGCCGGCGAGAAAGCCAAGTAAACCACCCGTTGCAACAGCAGATATACCACTAACTGCGCTTATTCCCGGTACTTTTGTGGCCGTGCTGAACAGTACGGGAACAACGCAGGAAAATCCGAGTCCGACTAGTGTAAATCCTGCAATTGCAACCGGGATCGAAGTAAAACTAACCGCCAGCAGGTAGCCTGTAGCAGCTACCAGACAACCTCCCATCACTATATTTTTATTGCCAATTTTTGGAATCAGCGCATCACCATTAAAGCGGCCAAGTGCCATTGCAATTGAGAAACCTGCAAATCCGATTCCTGCAATTGCCTTGGTGCCATTCAAGGATTCACGAAGGTAGAGTGCACTCCAGTCGGCAACACAACCTTCTCCCATAAAGGTGACAAAGCAGATAAAGGAAAGTCCGATCAGGCCTCCGGAGGGTAAACGAAAGCGGCTGTCTGAAGCGATCTCTACCTGATGTGATAACAATTCTTTGCGTAGCAAAAACAGGCCAGTTGAAAGTGTCAACGCCACAATCGCGATCTGCCAAACGGCTGGTATCTGCAGCCAGTAAAAAAAAGAGGCGAGGCCGGCACTGATACCTCCACCCAAACTATACATGCCGTGTGAAGTACTCATCAGCCGGCGCTGCAATTTTTGTTCCAGTTGATCAACCATTGCATTGGTTGATACGCCATTGAGAAAACCGGTAAGTCCGGTTGAAAAAAGCGCGATCATCAATACCGGTACAGTAGGGGCGGTTACCTGCAGAATAAAGGCAGCACAATAAAAGAGGCTGCCATAAAACATCCAGTTGCCTACCGCTATCCGTTTAAAAAACCAGGGCGCGATGGCAACTCCGGTGAGTGCACCCAGCGGCGCAAGTAGCAGGGTGAGCCCAAGTGTGGCATCTGTGAGTTCCAGTCTTTGCTTGACCTGGGGAATCGCTGCCACCCAAATGCCCAGTAAAATACTGGAAACAGCAAACAGGTATCCAATGCTTAAGCTGGAGCGCTGACGCAGGTACAATAAAGTATTGGTAAGCATCGGGCAGGGTTATAATGATTTATTGAGTACCAGCTGATGTTTGCAAACAATTCCCTCTTCTATTATCGGTTGTGGATAATGGTGAGTAAAATAATTCCAGCGCACATCAATCAGTTCAAAGCCTGCCTGCTGGTACAACTGGAAGGGTTTGATGCTCGAGTTTCCCGTGCAAACCTGGAGCTCAGTAAAACCGAGTCGCCGCGCCCTTTCACTGGCCTCCTGCAATAATAATCTGCCTATTCCTTTTCTCCGATAACCGGGAGTAACGGCCAGTACTTTAATTTCTGCTTTGGTTTTGCCTTCGGGCGACAGGGCCAGTACGCCTACGGTAAGGTCGAGGTGATTGGCAACCAGAATGAGGCAATGGGGCAGGTATTCTGCAACCTGTTCCGGGTTAGGATCAGCCATCAGGATAAGATCCATCGGGGGAGAAACAGCATCCGGGAGTGAACTAATCCGGATTTCAGCAGGCGGTTTGGTTTCGGTCATGTATCAAATATCCAATATTTCCTGAATCCAAAACAGGAGATTGTATTCGGACTTTTCAGGGATTTTCTGCTTCGTAGATGGAATCAATCAATAGGTGTTTCCCATCTGCTGCGGTAGTAGCCAGTATGTCACAGCGGTTGTTAAAAGGGTTATCGGCATGTCCTTTTACCCATTTGAACCGGATATGGTGCTGTTTGGCGAGCTCGTGATATTTGGTCCAGAGATCCCGGTTTTTTTTGCCGCCTTTGAAGTTGGTGGCGATCCAGTTTTTTAGCCAACCCTCTTCCACGGCTTTTACCACGTATTGACTGTCACTGTAGATCGTGATTTTTAAACCGGTTTTAGTAAGTGCTTCGAGCCCTGCAATAACCGCCATTAATTCCATGCGATTATTGGTGGTTTTGCGATAGCCTTTGGACAATTCTTTTTCTTTGGTGCCCCATTTAAGTATGGTACCGTATCCACCCGGACCGGGATTTCCCCGGCTGGCGCCGTCTGTGTAGATGATGAGTTCGGACATGAGGAAGTGAAAGGTGAAAGGTGAAACGTGAGATGTGAGACGTGAAAGGTGAAATGGTTTTTTCGTCTCACGTCTCACATCTCACGTCTGTATTACTCCCGTTTTAAACACGGGCATTTCCGGATTGTGATTAGCGGCTTCGATACCGGTTGCGATTACCCGACGGGTTTGCAATGGATCAATTATTTCGTCTACCCATAACCGGGAGGCTGCATAATAGGGGGTGGTTTGTTCGTCGTATTTCTGTTTGATGGATTGCAATACCTGTTTTTCCTGTTCAGGCGTAATTTCTTCACCTTTAGCTTTCATGGAAGCAACCTGGATCTGCATCAGGGTTTTAGCTGCCTGGTCGCCGCCCATCACGGCAATCTTTGCGGTTGGCCAGGCATAAATGAAACGGGGATCATAGGCTTTACCACACATGGCATAATTGCCTGCACCGTATGAATTACCAACAATGATCGTGATTTTAGGTACTACAGAATTGGCCACTGCATTAACCAGTTTGGCGCCGTCTTTAATGATGCCCGCATGTTCACTTCGGCTGCCCACCATAAATCCGGTTACATCCTGCAGAAATACCAGCGGAATTTTTTTCTGGTTGCAGTTCATAATAAAACGAGCCGCTTTATCAGCACTGTCGTTGTAGATTACACCTCCCATCTGCATTTCACCTCTTTTGCTTTTCACGATCAGGCGCTGGTTCGCTACAATACCAACTGCCCATCCCTCAATGCGCGCATAACCGCAGAGAATGGTTTTCCCGTATTCGGCTTTAAATTCTTCAAATTCGGAATCATCTACCAGGGCTGTGATGAGTTCCCGCATGTCATAAGGCTTGCTGTTGTTTTCTGCCAGTATGCTATAGATTTCTTCGGGTGCTTTTTTGGAAGCTTTCGGTTGGGTGCGATTAAAGCCTGCCTGTTGTGAATCGGCCAGTTTACTCATGATTTTTTTGATATGATCCAGGCACTCTTTTTCTGTCGGAAATTTATAATCCGCAATTCCGGAAAGGGCGTTGTGCGTTTCAGCGCCACCCAGGGTTTCAGCATCGATATCTTCTCCGATAGCGGCCTTTACCAGGTAGGGGCCGGCCAGAAAAATAGAGCCGTTTCCTTCCACCATCAGGGTTTCATCGCTCATGATTGGCAGGTAAGCACCACCGGCTACACAGGGGCCCATAACAGCTGCGATCTGTGTAATACCCATCGCGCTCATGCGGGCATTGTTACGGAAGATCCGGCCAAAATGTTCCTTATCAGGGAAGATTTCATCCTGCATGGGCAGGAATACACCGGCACTATCTACCAGGTAGATGACAGGAAGGTGATTTTCCATCGCGATTTCCTGCATCCGCAGGTTTTTCTTCCCGGTAATAGGAAACCAGGCTCCGGCTTTTACTGTCTGGTCGTTTGCCAGAATCACACATTGTCTCCCGCTCACGAAACCGATGCCGGCAACTGTTCCACCTGCAGGACACCCACCCTGCTCCTCGTACATGCCATATCCGGCAAAACTTCCGATTTCCAGGAATTCTGTTCCGGCATCAATCAGGTAATCGATCCGTTCCCTTGGGGTCCACTTATTTTTTTCGTGTTGTTTGTCAATGGATTTTTTGCCGCCGCCGACTAAGATTTTTTCGCGGCGTTTCTTCAGATCACTAAGCAAAAGCTTCATCGCGTCTTCATTCCGGTTCTTTTCGATATTCATGGCAGGCATTTTTGAATTTTCTTTTTGCATTGAACATTCTATTATTGCGAATAGTTGTAACAACATGCAGGAAAGAACGGGGCAAAGATACCGGTATACGGGTTTATACCTTCTGGCAGGCACAGCTTTATTCATTAAGCTGGTGTCAATTTTTCCTGATTTGGTGGAAAAATATTATTCAACCGGGGTTTACCCGGTGATCTCCAGGGTACAGCGATTTTTGTTTGGATGGATGCCACTCAGTTTCGGCGACCTGCTCTATGCAATAGCAACTATCGGACTGGTATATGCGCTGGTAAAATTTATCCAGGCGTTGGTGCAAAAACGCATCGATCTTAATTGGTTGCTTCGGGTAGGTGTGAAAGTAATGCGGGTCTGGTTATGGATTTATATTCTTTTCAATCTGTTATGGGGATTGAATTACAACCGGGTTGGCATTGCCCGGCAGGCAGGTATCCGGCCAGGACAATATTCAACTGCTGAACTTGATAGCCTGGTGCAGGTTTTGTCCAGCCGGATGGAAGCCAACCGTACGATATCGCTTCCCGAACGGCAACCCCTCCGGCATAAAAGAACCCTTTTTACAAGGGCTTTCAGCGCCTATCAGCAACCGGGTACGCGGGCTCTCTTTTTAAAATACGGCGGCCAAAGCGTTAAGCCCTCCCTCTATAGTTACCTGGGTAATTACCTGGGATTTACGGGGTATTACAATCCGTTTACCGGAGAGGCGCAGGTGAATACCACCGTGCCGGTTTTTGTTCAGCCTTTTACCACCTGCCATGAAATTGGCCACCAGTTGGGATATGCGCGGGAGAACGAAGCCAATATGGCAGGCTTTCTGACGGCGAGTAAAAGTGAAAGTCCGGCTTTCCGCTATTCCGCTTATTTTGACCTCTACCTATATGCTATTCGCGATTTGAACCTTCGGGATTCAACACTTGCACAGCTGCGCATGAACCAGTTGCCTGCCGGCGTTAAGGAAGATATTATCGCTTTGCGAAAATTCAACCAGGAGCATGTTGGATTACTGGAGCCTTTGGTAAGAACCCTGTATGCACAATATTTACGTGCCAACCAACAGCCATCCGGATTATTGAGTTATAACCAGGTGGTGGCATTGGTGATCGCCTATGGCAGAAAAAATGGATGGGAGCGACTCTGAACTCAGAATTTATTCTTCCACATCATACTCTCGATGGGCTTATCTGGCTGACCGCTGTATTTCGCATTTTTCTTCTGGTTGTAGGCAACTTCAATAGGTCCTTCTACCGGGAAATAGATCAACTGTCCAATAGGCATGCCTTTGTACACTTTCACCGGTTGTTTTACAGAAATTTCGAGGGTCCAGTTGCCGCAGAAACCAACATCGCCCTTGCCTGCTGTGGCATGGATATCAATCCCAAGGCGTCCTGTAGAGGATTTTCCTTCAAGGAAGGGGACATGCGCATGGGTTTCGGTATACTCCTCCGTTACGCCGAGGTAAAAAATATGAGGATATAACACAAACCCTTCATCAGGAATCTCAAAGTATTCAATCTGGTTATGCTTTTTGGCATCCAGGATATGCTCCTTGTAGGTGGCGAGCCATTTGCCCAGGTGAACATCGTAGGAATTGCTTCCGAGGCATTCGCGGTTATAGGGCTCAATTTTGATGGTGCCTTTTTCGATTTCTTCCAATATGCGCGTATCCGACAAAATCATGTGCTTGGCTTAATTTATATTTGTTGCGGGGTACTGTTTAAGTGCCGCTGCAATGTTAGGTTCTTAATTTCAACCTTGGCCTTATTTTATCAACATAATATCAACCAAACAACGCGACTCGCGATTTGGCGCATTGAGGAGCCGGAGGAATTCTTTCTGTCCAGTGTTTCCCTGCACCAGGATGTCACCCATCCCTACAAGAGGTTGCAGCACCTTGCGGGCAGGTATTTATTACCTGTATTGTTTGAAGATTTCCCGTTGGAAGAGATCCTGGTAGCCGACACCCGGAAACCCTACCTGCCGGGGGAAAAATATCATTTTTCGATCTCTCATTGCGGAAATTATGCAGCGGCGATTGCCAGCAGTACGAACCGGGTGGGGATTGATATTGAGCTGGTAACGCCGCGGATTGAGCGGATATCGCCCAAATTCTTATCGGAAGAGGAGAAAGCGTACCTGGCTCAATGGGAATTATTTGATCAATTGCAGTTGGAGATGACAACCGTGATCTGGAGTGCAAAAGAGGCGGTGTACAAGTGGTATGGATTAGGGGGACTGGATTTCAAAACGCATATGCAGCTCAGTGGCCCCTTAAAATACAAATCCAATCAGTGGATGGAGATTCCTTTCCGGTTTAACCTGGGTCAGCCGCTGGAAGTGCAATTGGAAGCCAAAATTTTTGAACCCCTGGTGATGGCTTACCTGGTGACCTGATTTTTTATGATGAATACCAGATGTCTGGTACGCTTAAAATTTTTTGAGAAGGGATACAACGGAATAGTATCGGAAGCGCTCAGATAGCATAACTTCATATAAACCCTTCTACATGAAAAATTTTATCAGTTTAAGTTTAGTGATTGCTATTACTATCAGTTCCCTCACGGCGTCTGCGCAGCGGATTAAACTGGAATCCGGTGATATTTCGGCACTGGCCGGCGAAAAAGAGATCAATACCGAGTTTGTGTACGACGGCATGTCGGTAGGAAAATTCAAGACAGAAGCCGAGTACGTAGCCAAAAAGACGGAAGAATACAATAAAAAAGAATCCGGCCGGGGAGATAACTGGGCCAAGTCCTGGGTGGCGGATCGGGAGAGTCGCTTTCATCCGAAGTTTAATGAGTTGTTTGGCAGAGAAAGTGGTATAGCTTCCGGAAGTGCACCTGCTGCCAAATATACCATGATCGTAAAAACGGTTTCAACTGAACCTGGTTACAACATTGGAATCACCCGTGGTAACGCCAATATTTACCTGGTGGTAACCATCGTGGAAACAGCCAACCGCAGCAAGGAAGTAGCCCGAATCAAGGTGGACAAGGCACTGGGTCGTACCTTTGGCGGTTTTGATTTTGATACCGGTCTGCGTATCGGCGAAGCGTATGCTGATGCAGGAAAAGCATTGGGTGCTTACGTGAAAAAGAACGCAAAATAACATTCCTTCCGCCAGGGCGGAAGGCTTACTCAAGCAGTCCGGTGGGGTCATCTTCCTCATCAAGGAGTTGCAGGCTGATATTTTCGGAGCCTGCAATTCCTTCGATACTGCCGCGGATATGGGCCGCGTTCAATAATACTTTTTCTAGTTGTTTTTCCCGGGCTTTCCAAAGTTTCTCCATAGCATCCCGTTCTTTCTGTATGGAGAGTTTCATGCTCATGAATCCTTCGCGGATCGCTTTCCATTGCTCCGAGAATTCGTTGCTCGTGAGGTAATCATAGAGCATATGCATCTTGTCTCCTTTGTTTTCCTGGCTGCGTACGGCGTTGAATACTTTGATCAAGCTTTCGCGTAAGACCTGGGCCAGGGCTTTGACTTCTGTGAAAGAACAGATCCAGATTCCATTTTTTTCTCCGAACTGATCCATATCGTCTGGCATGGTCTGTGTTACCAGGATAGCGAGATCCGCTCCCTGGCTGCGCATATCAGCTTTGAGTTTTTCTATCCATTCGCGGGTGAACCCTTTTGTTCGCTTACTTTCATAAATGATCTTCCCACATTCCTGGCCGAATTGATTGCGTACCGTCTGGATGCAATCCGCCCCCCGAACACCTTTACCCACTTCTGTAATCAGGTCGAAAGGGAAACTGCTTTTCAGCATTTCCTCCAGGGCCAATTCCTGGACTTCGCCCTGCAACTGCATGCTGCCCTGTTCGGCTTTGCGTTTCATTGCTTCAGCCAGTTTTTTCTGGTCTTCCAACTGTTTTTCCAGTTCCTTAACGCGCAGGTTGAATTCGGATTCTTTCGCAGCAATTTTCTGCTCCTCAATTTTACGGAGTTCTTCCGAGAGCCGGCCTCTTTCTTCCTGTAACCTTCGCTGGAGGCTGATCTCCAGCTCTTCTTCCCTGGTTTTCAATTCCTGTTCTTTACGCAGGAAGTCCAGTTCCTTCTGGCGGGCTGCCTTCAGTTTTTCCTCATTATCGCGATTGGCATCTTTAAGCAGGATGAGCTGGTTTTCGTAATCGGAGTGGAGTTGCCGGCGGATACTGGCCTCCAACTGCTGGTTCTGCTTTTTCAATTCCTGGTCGAGTTGCTGGCGGTAAGCCATTTCCTGCTGGCGGCGGAACTGCTCAAAAGCTTCGTCTTTTTTACGGAGTTCTTCCTCTTTCTGCTTTCGGTATTCCAGCATTTTTTCCCGGAGTTCCTGCTTTTCCTTTTCGATGGCGTCCTTCAGTTCATCGTTCAACGCTTCTTCCAGCGGGAATTCATGCGCACAATTCGGGCATTTGATATTCGTAGGCATACAGCACCAATTTGCGGCAATTTATTGTATCCTGCTGATTAATCGGACCGTTCGTATATTTATCACATGGCAGGTAAATACGACGCAATTGTTATAGGTTCGGGCATCAGTGGTGGCTGGGCCGCAAAGGAACTTTGTGAAAAGGGATTAAAAGTGTTGCTGCTGGAAAGAGGGCGGGATGTGAAACATCTGAAAGATTACCCTACTGCAACTATGCATCCCTGGGAGTTTCCGCACCGGAATAAAATGCCCCTGGATTTCTTAAAGGATAACCCCATCGCAAGCAGGTGTTATGCGCTGAGTGAAAGCTCCGAACATTTTTTCGTGAAGGATAAGGAGCATCCATACACACAGGAAAAACCATTTGACTGGATCCGTGGATACCAGGTTGGTGGTAAATCGCTGTTATGGGCCCGGCAAACCCAGCGCTGGAGCAAATTCGATTTTGAGGGGCCGGCAAGAGATGGTTTTGCCACCGACTGGCCGATCCGCTATGAGGATATTGCTCCCTGGTACAGTCATGTAGAACGATTTGCCGGCATCAGCGGAAATAAAGATGGGTTGGAAACCCTGCCGGATGGTGAATTTCTACCGCCCTGGGAAATGAACTGCGTGGAGAAAGATATCGCTTCGGCTATACGTTCCAGTTATACCGACAGGTTTCCTGTTATTGGTCGTTGCGCGCACCTCACCGAGCCACAACCGATTCACCTGGAACAGGGCAGGGGCAAATGCCAGGCCCGGAGTTTGTGTGAACGAGGTTGTCCGTTTGGCGGATATTTCAGTTCGAATTCTTCAACGATTCCCTGGGCAGCCAAAACAGGTAATCTGGAACTGCGCCCCAATTCGGTAGTACATTCCATTTTGTATGATGAGAAATCACAAAAAGCCAGGGGGGTGCTGGTAATTGACAGCATTACCAAAGAGCAGCATGAGTTTGAGGCGAAGATCATTTTTGTGAATGCGGCAACCATGAATACGAACCTGATCCTGCTGAATTCAATCTCCTCCCGTTTTCCCAACGGATTGGGAAATGATAATGGATTACTGGGAACCCATGTGGCATTTCATAATTACCGGGGCATACTGAATGGAAAAGTAGAAGGTTATGAAGATAAGTATTATAAAGGTAGAAGACCCTGTGCTGTGATGATGCCGAATTTCCGGAATGTTCGCAAGCAGGAGATGGATTTCCAACGTGGATATATGACGTTCTATAGTGCTTATCGTCCGAGTTGGGGTAGAGGAGGAGAAGAAATAGGTGCAGCATTAAAAGAATCACTCACGGATCCTGGCGGGTGGAGTGTGTTTATGATGATGCAGGGAGAAACGATACCAAAGGAATCCAATCGCGTTAGCCTTGATAAAAATAAAGTAGATGCCTGGGGTATCCCACAGCTATCCATAAACGTAGATTATGATGAGAATGATCTGAAGATCCTGAATGATTTTTTTGAACAGGGGCAGGAAATGCTGGAAAAAGCAGGAGTGAAATCGATTACTAAAACTGATACCAAACAGGCACCGGGATTGGATATCCACGAGATGGGAGGCGTAAGAATGGGGCATGATCCCAAAACCTCCCTGCTGAATAAATGGAATCAGCTGCATGCCTGTAAAAATGTGTTTGTAACAGATGGCGCCTGCATGACATCCACCGGTACGCAGAATCCATCACTCACATTTATGGCATTGACCGCAAGAGCTGCCAATTATGCGGTTGAAGAATTGAAAAAAATGAATTTGTAATATGGAACGGAAAACAGTCAGGGTATTGGTAGTGGGTTGCGGTAACATGGGAGCATCCCATGCATTAGCGTACCAGTTACTGGATGGTTTTGAGATAGCGGGAATTGTATCGCGGGGCGACAGTAAAAAACGACTGAATGAAAAACTTGGGGGGGAGTATGCGCTTTTTGATTCCTATACAGAGGCGCTGGCAGCAACCAAACCCGATGCCGTCTGTATCTCAACCTATCCCGATACACATGAAGAATATGCTATTAAGGCAATGGAAGCCGGCGCACATGTTTTTCTGGAAAAACCGGTTGCGGATACGGTGGCTGGAGCGGAGCGAGTGGTAGCGAAGGCCAAAGAGTTGAATAAAAAACTTGTAGTGGGTTATATACTGCGTCATCATCCCAGTTGGATTTATTTTATTGAACAGGCACAGCAATTAGGTAAACCATTGGTAATGCGCATGAACCTCAACCAGCAAAGTCATGGACTGATGTGGCAGGTACACCGCAACCTGATGAAAAGCCTGAGTCCGATTGTGGACTGCGGTGTTCATTACATAGATGTGATGTGCCAGATGTCGCGGTCCAAACCTGTGCAGGTTTCGGCTATAGGTGCCCGTTTGACTAATGATATTCCGGACAGCAATTACAATTACGGTCAATTGCAAATCCGTTTTGAAGATGGATCGGTTGGCTGGTATGAAGCAGGATGGGGTCCGATGATCAGTGAGACTGCTTTTTTTGTAAAAGATGTGATCGGCCCCAAAGGATCCGTATCAATTGTGGCGAAAAAAGCCAGTGCGGAAGGTCAGTCGGATGATGTATCCTCGCATACCAAAACCGAATCCATCCGTATACATTCAGCAGATCTGACTGCAGATGGCCGCTTTGTGAAAGAAGATAAATGGGTGGACCTGGAAGATGAACCGGATCACCAGGAATTATGCAATCGCGAGCAGGCTTATTTCTTAAAAGCGATACAGGAAGGACTTGATTTGACTGATCATATGGAAGACGCAGTGAATAGTTTGCGCATTGCATTTGCGTGTGACGAATCGGTGCGTACGGGCAGGATCGTTGAACTTTAATACTACTTATATGCGGTTGTTTTATTGCTTGTTATCAGGCTTGTTGTGTTGTACGCAAGGTTTGGTTGCGCAGATTGCCCAACCTGGTGCTGAGTTACCTGCCTGGAAAGAAGGTTACCTGGATATGCATCATGTCAATACAGGGCGAGGGAGCACCGCATTTTATGTATTTCCGGATGGGACCACGATGTTGCTGGATGCGGGAGAGATGGATATTCACGACGGTCGGGTTTTCACACCCAGGAACAGTGTGATTGTGCCAAACGACAGCAAAAAGCCCTATGAGTGGATTGCTTCGTATATACAGCGTTTTCATCCAAAGTCAAAGCCAGTATTGGATTACGCATTGATCACACATTTTCACGATGATCATTTTGGCGCCTGGTATCCGGAAATGCCCTTTCATAAAAAGGGAGGATTCGGACTCACGGGTATAACCGGTGTGGCTAGTCTGATTCCGGTGAAAATGTTGCTGGACAGGGGTTATCCGGATTATAATTACCCGGTAGCAAAAAACCGCTGGCTGGAGCAGGTGGGTAAGAATGATACTCCCTATCGCAGAACCATGGAGAATTACTGGCGCTTTATCGAGTTTGGCGTTAAAAACGGGATGGGCGCTGCCACTTTAAAAGCAGGTTCGGTTAACCAGGTTCGCCTGCAGTATAACAGAGAGGCTTATCCGCAATTCAGGGTGCGAAATCTAAAAGCTAATGGGTTGATCTGGAGCGGGCAGGACAGTCTGGCTGTGGATCATTTTCCTCCCGCGCATCCACAATTGCCGGCCACCTGGCCAGATGAGAACAGCATGAGTCTCGCAATCCTTATAGAATATGGCGGGTTTCGATATTACACCGGAGGTGATAATCCAGGTAATCTATTTTATGGAAATCACCACTGGCGCGATGTTGAAACACCCATGGCAAGGGTAACCGGAAAAGTGGATGTGGCAACGCTGGATCATCATGGGAACCGGGATGCGGTTAATGAATTTCAGGTGAAGACATTGCAACCGAGGGTCTGGATCGGGCAGAGCTGGTCGGCAGATCATCCCGGGCATGAGGTTTTGGTGCGTATGGTGAGTCCGCATTTGTACAATGGTCCGCGGGATTTATTTGCCACCAATATGCTGGAAGCTAACCGGTATGTGATTGGCCCATTGATTGACCGGTCGTATAAAAGCCAGCAAGGTCATATACTGGTTCGGGTATTGCCAGGGGGAAGCCAGTATTATGTAATCATATTGGATGACCAGCGGGAAGAAGCAAAAGTAAAAGCGGTCTTTGGGCCATATGATAGCTTGTCGAAATAATTCGAATTTTGGAAGGTTTTAGCAAATAAGGGGTTTCTACTATTGCAGGTATTTGGTCCCGGGTATATTTTAGTACACTGTTCAATAATCCCATATGACTAAACCAACCCGGATCTTTACCTGGCTAACCTTCGCTGCCATTTTTCTGATGCAGGTTTCCCTTGCTCAAGTGCCTGATGACTGGAAACAGATTTCAGCCCATCAGTACAAGAACCAGATTGCATTGAATTGGGAAACATTTGCAGAGTATAATTCCAAGGAGTTTATGATACAACATAGTGTAGGCGGACAAGCCTGGACACTGATAGGCTCTATGCCTGCAAGTGGTCAGAGTGGTACGATTAAAACGTATAAATACCTGCACAATGAACCGGTTACGGGTACTAATTATTATCGTGTGGTGCTGGTCAATGAAACTGGCAGGGCACAGTTTAGCCGGGTGGTACAAATCGAATTCGAAGAAACCATTCCATTGAAAATTTATCCTAATCCGGTTATCAATGGCATCCTGAATCTTCAGATGAGTACAGATTCAGAAGTAACGATTTTTACAAGGCATGGTAAAGCGGTTATGCAAAAACAGTGTAAAGCCGGTAAATCTAAATTATACGTCAGTGATCTTCCGACAGGTTTATACCAGATCAAGGCAGGAGATGAAGTAAAACAGTTTTTTATCCGGTGATGAACCGGATTTTTTTTGCTCTTTTTCTAAGTGGTACTATATAGCTGGTAAAGGTAAGCACTTACAAATAAGTTTGATAAAGGTCAAAATAACACGTTTTAAGTGTTTTCTATTATTGTAGGTGGAGAATCGGCCTTCTATTTTTACCTCACCCTAAATGAAATCCACCGTATGAAAAGAGCCGTACTCTTTTGTTACTCGTTGTTGCTGCATCAATTCATGTTTAGTCAAACAGCCAGTACTGTCAATGTTACCGGTAACCCGGCAGATAGATCAATCACCAATAATGTGGCAACTGTTATTGATCCCGAACTTGAAATTATTTCAAATGGAACCCTGAAAGATTTTACTGTGTCCATCACTGATAGTTATACATCAGGTGATGCATTAAGTTATAGTGGTTCTTTGCCATCTGGTATTACTGCGGGTAGTTTTAATGCTACGAGCCGCTCCATCGAATTTACAGGAATCGCCACTGCTGAGGTATGGCAGGAATTGTTGAGACGGGTTACTTTGAAAACTACTTCCGCAATTTGTAATCCTGAAAGTCGTCGGGTGAGTTTTACTGTTGGAAAGCGTTACTATAATCCGTTAAATGATCATTTTTATGAATTGCGGTCTGCCGGGGCTAACTGGACGAGTGCGCGTGATTATGCGCAGACACAATCCTATTATGGGAGGCAAGGTTACCTGGTAACGATTACATCACAGGCGGAAAACAGTTTTATTTATCGTATCGTAAACGTGAATGCCTGGATAGGTGCTTCGGATAATTTCAGCGCTGTGAATTCTGCTGCAGGTTATTCAAAATATGCGAATCAAACTGCGGCAGATGGCAAATATCACTGGGTAACAGGTCCAGAGCGCGGAACTATGTTTACCAGTCAGAATGCCTGGCAATCCGGTGGCGTCTCCCCTGTTAACAACCGATACAACAACTGGGATAACAATGAGCCCAACGACTGGCCTGGATTTACAACTTCCAATCCTGGTGAAGAGGATTATGGACATATAATCGGAAGTAATGGAAGGTGGAATGATTATGCCAATGGCCAGTCTATTGCCAGCATTATTGAATATGGTGGAATGCCAGGTGATCAGTCGCACTCCCAGGTTGTGTTTACCAAAAAGATAACCATCAATAATGCTCCATCGGGCACCATTTCAGGAGGCAATACTACAGTATGCTCCGGAACCAATAGTACGGTATTGACTTTAACCGGGCTAAGTGGCTCTGTGGTTCGATGGGAATATTCCCTGGATAATTTTTTAACAGCCGGAACTTCTGTGTCTAGTACATCAGCTACCCTTACTGTATCCAATATATCCCAGACCCGTTATTACAGGGCAATCGTAAACTCCAATTCAGGTTGTACCGGTCTTGCAACAGCTGCTACTCCTATCTATGTTAAAGGATTGGAAGCTGGAAATATTGTTGCTCAAAATAATACGATTTGTCCGGGTGGTACCGCCCAGCTTACGCTCTATGGGTTTACCGGTGAAATAACGCAATGGCAACGCTCTGCCAGTTCCGATTTTTCAAGTGGCGTAACTACGATTTCGAGTAAGGAAGCAAGTATCAGCCAGGTATTGGCTTCAATTGGAACCTATTATTTCAGAGCTACCGTAAAGGCGATTGGATGCAGCAATACAACCAACAGTGCAGCTTATGCGATTACCGTTAGTTCAGGTACAGCACCAGTAGGAGGAGTGGTTTCGGGCAGGGAGCATTGCGGAAGCTCGAATTCGGGAAGTCTCCAGTTAACCGGGCATTCAGGAACCATACAGAAATGGCAGTTTTCTACGGATTGCGGTATCACCTGGACAGATGTAGCCAATACCACTTCTACATTAACCTATAACGGAGTGTCATCTACCCGAAAATACCGGGCAGTATTAACAAATGGCGCCTGCGGTACGGCTTATTCATCGGAAGGTACTGTAACTATATTGGGTACGAACCGGTTTAAGTGGCATGGTGGATCGAACCGACAGGCACAGCAGTCAACCAACTGGGATTGCGGAAATAAGCCGATGCGTGGGTCGGATGTGCTTATCAGTTCAACCGCCTCCAATGATATGGAGTTGGATACCGATTATGTTTTGGGTACCATTGATTTTGCCGGTTCCAATCGTAAAATTGTTTTGGGTAATCATAATTTGACAATTAATGGAGTGGTTGGAGGCAATGCCCAAAATCATATCATTACCAATGGAAGTGGTAAACTCATGATTAAAGTAGCGCCCGGAGTTAGCGCCGTTTACCCGGTTGGTAACAGCAGTTATAATCCGATTCGCATTACCAACAATACGGGATTGGTAGATGAGATTTCAGTTCGTGTGGTGGATGAAGTATACCTTAATGGTTCAGATGGAACGGTGTCTGATGTGCCAAGAGTAAAGCGTACCTGGGATATCAGTAAAGCCAATGCAAATGGAGGGAATGGATTGGATTTTACATTTTACTGGAATGAAGACGAAGCAATTAATCTTGTTACTCCGGCCTTGTATCATTTTGAAAATAATAGTTGGAATAAGCAGCCCTTAACTGGAATATTACCAGGTACAAACAGTTTAACCTATTCTGGTTATACCGGAAGTTTTTCACCTTTTGCTATTGGCGATGCGATGATTTCATTACCTGCAGACTGGAAAAGTTTTACTGCCAGCCGATTGAAGAAATCAGTTATGCTGAACTGGGAAACCTTTGCAGAATACAATACGCAGGATTACCTGGTGCAGCATAGTGTATCCGGAACTGCATGGACAACCATTGGTTCTGTATTATCCAATAACAATTCGCAAACCATACAACGCTATCAGTTTGAACATGTAAAACCAGTTGCCGGAGTCAATCATTACCGGATCATGCAACGTGATCAGAATGGAAGGACCCGATTCAGTAAAGTGCTGGCAATTAAACTGGATGCTGATGCAGTAGTTAGTATTTATCCAAACCCGGTAACATCAGGGCAGTTAACTGTGCAAATGGAAACAGCAGGATTAATCCAGGTGTATAACCAGGCAGGTTTTCCTGTTTATCAGACCGATGGAAAAGCAGGATTAAACAGGCTGGATTTATCTCTACTTTCCAAAGGCATGTATACATTGAAATGCGGATTGCAGGCTATTCCTTTCCTCGTAAAATAAGTAGTGGTCCACATACCAGAAGGTGAGACCCGGCCCTCTTGCCCAGGCAAGGGGGTATTTTTATTTTACCTGCAGGGAAACGTACCGGATATTTTTTCGGTCGTGCGTATAAGTTATATGAATTATATTATCACGGTCTTGTATAACAGCCGGATAACTATATTCGCCTTCCGGATGATTTTCCAGTTCAAGAATTTCCTGCCAACTGCTACCGTCTTTTGACACAGCCACATTGAGACGGTTTCTGCCATTCCACCAGTCTTTACCTGCTGGAAGCGGATTGTACACGAGTAATTGCCAGCCATTGTGAAGCGTTACAGCATCTGAACCTGCATTGGGATTAGGAAGACTGGTTTTGGTAAGCCCCCCCCAGGTAGCACCCTTGTCTTTAGACCAGGTTTGTATGATGTAATTCTGACGGCTCCTGGAAAGCAACTGCAGGTCTCCGTTAGGATAGGAAAGTATACTGGGTTGTATTACACCGAAACTATCGTTATTGATATTGATGCGGCTCCAGTTCTGGAAATTGCTGTCAGATTTTTCAAGATGGATATGCCAGATTTTTTCGTCGAGGCTTTCGGTACTTGATGGGTGCAGAATAGATCCATCTTTAAGTTGAATGGGTTTGTTCTTAATTGGTCCCAGGATGCCTTCGGGTAGTTTGATAGCTGCTGACCAGGTTTTGCCCTCATCATTGGAAATTTTGTATTCGCCCCACCATTCGCGTGGGTTGGGACCTACTTTATAAAACAGCGCAAGTTTACCGGATTGGGTGCGGAATAACACAGGATTCCAGGTAGGATAACGCAACGTGTCATTGATAATGCCATCAGCAACGGGCTGCGGCTGGCTCCAGATTCCATTTTCAAGGGTAGCAGTATAGATGATTACTTCCTTATGTGATTCATGCGGACCT
Source organism: Flavihumibacter fluminis (assembly GCF_021491375.1). Taxonomy (GTDB): domain Bacteria; phylum Bacteroidota; class Bacteroidia; order Chitinophagales; family Chitinophagaceae; genus Flavihumibacter; species Flavihumibacter fluminis. The sequence continues at coordinate 913,459 of NZ_JAKEVY010000001.1, read as the reverse complement.
GCGAACCAGGCGGCTAGCAGTCGGTTGCCCGGAAGATCCACAATTGTGGAAGCGTGGCAACTTGCAAAAAGCGGACTGTCAACAATGTTTTCCTGTTTCAGAATCGTTACGCTTGGAAACTTTTGATGGACCGGATTGGTGCAGGTGGTGAATAAAATAGCAAAACAGATCAGTGGGCTCCAGCGCATGGGTTAATAGTTTTGACATCTAAGGTAGTTCATTCACCCGACCGGGGCCACCGGTCAGGTGAAAGGTTGAAATGATTAAAATCGACAAATCCTCCGGGCTGTACAGTGGAGAAATTGAAAAGGGCGAAGCGATAACCCATAAAATGTGGCAGGGTATAGCTCATTTTCAGTGTGGTGCCGATGTGGTTCCAGGTCTGACCATCAAGACTGTAAGAGAAATGCGCTGTATCCGTTTTGTTGGTAAAATCACAACTGGCACGGAGATGTATCGTTGATTGTTGTATAGGAATGTCAGCAACCACTTCCGGGGATCCGGTTGAGCTATTGAGCATTTGGAGATGATAAGTTTCCCTGATTTTTTTGATTCCGACCCATCCATAGTTTTTTTGCAGCAGGGCTAATCCGGCAATATCACCATTGTTCATGTGCAAGCAATCGATTTCAATACTGGCCTCAGCTTGTGGACCAAACGTTCGCTGGGTTAAAGTGTTTCGAGCTGTTAGCAAACTGGTGTCAATTCTACCTGTGGTTAAGCGAAGAAAACCTTTCCGTGATTTCACTGACCACAAGGAATTATCAGGATTGTGATTCCATTGCCAAACCAGTGGCAGATCCCGTTCTTTGCGTTTTCGGGTGAAATTATCAGATGCAACGATACCAGGAACCAGCGATTGATTCGGGGGCAGATTTAGTGTCATGGGTACCTTTCCGTTTTCACCTAAAACTGGCCAGTCGTTTACCCATTTTACTGGTACCAGATAAGGAATCCTGCCAACTGCACCATGGTCCTGAAACAGGTAGGCATACCAGTTGCCATTTGGCTTATTTATAAGTCCGCCTTGTGCTATTCCTCTATCCTGCAAAACAAGTTTACCTTTATAAGGGCCCGTGATTTTTTTTGAACGATGAACGATCACTGTACGCATCCCACCCCGGGGCCATGTGATGTTAAACAGGTAGTAATATCCATTAACCTTGTATAGTTGCGATCCCTCAGCTCCCAGACCGATATTAGTGCCAGCAGGAAGACTTGCATTTTCAATCACAACCTGATGGAAACCTGCGGGTTCAATACCGGACAGATCGGGCTTTAGTTCAACCAGGCTGAGTTTGCCATTGCCATAAAGCATATAGGCTTTGCCATCATCATCAAAGAATAGTGTATGATCATGCAAACTTGGTTGAAACTGGATTCTTTTCCAGGATCCTTTTTCAATATCGGATGTAGTAAAGATGTATGTTTTCCCCGTGGTGGATGCAAATGTAGTAACATAGTAAACTCCCTTGTGATAGCGTAGGCTGCTTGCCCAGGATCCTGCGCCATAGGCATTTTTACCATTTTTAAGTGTTAACGCATCCACCTCTGCGAGGGTGTCATAAGCATAATTAACAATACGCCAGTTAACCAGGTCAGTCGATTTCATGATGGGAACACCTGGACTCATATGCATGGTTGTACTGCTCATGTAATAGACATTGCCAACCCTTATCATGGACATGTCTGGAACATCTGCGTAAACAATCGGATTGGTTGCTGTTTTCTGTGTTTGCGCAGAGTTGGCAAAGATTACCAATAGTAAAAGTAATAGTAGTTTGCTGGACTGTTTGATCATTTTCTTAGAAAACTAATTGAGCAAATTGGTAAAGCCCGTTTTTCCAAACTTTGAAATCGTGATCACCTGGTTCTATTTGAAATTGGTGCGGTACTTTATGTTGTTGGAGATAATCATGCGTTCGTTGGCTAAAACTCAGCAGCCGGTCTTTGTCGCCACAGGAAATCCAGAGTAACTTAAGCATGCGTTTGGCTTTTGCCGGATCCGGTATTAATTCTTCCGGTTTTTTGGTGTTGGGAGCAGATGAAAAACCTGCCACCCAGGCAAACTTGTCCAGGTTGCCCAGGCCAAAATTGAGGGATTGTCCTCCACCCATAGATAAACCAGCGATTGCGCGGTTATTCCTATCTGTAAATACTGGAAAATTTTTCTCAATAAAAGGGATGAGGTCATTCAACAGATCTTTTTCAAAATTGGCGAAAGCCTGGACTTTATCCGGTGCCATAATATTACCAACTGCCCGGTCATCCGGCATGGCTCTTCCATTGGGCATTACCACAATCATAGGTTTTATTTTTCCTTCTGCATATAAATTATCCAGAATGATATGAGGCACACCTCCATTAAGCCATTCTTTTTCATCGCCTCCAATACCGTGTAATAAATAGAGAACTGGATAGTTCTGCTTGCCGGAATAGCCGGGTGGTGTATAAATCAGCGCTTTTCTGGTAGTTCCAACTGTTTTGGATACATAAGAGATTGTGTCAATTTTTCCTTTTGCAATGCTGGTATTTTCCCTGTCAAAACCTAGGGGAGCAATTTTCACCTCCTTTTGGGCTCTTGAACTGAAACACACTAAGAATACTATAATAGCAAAACCGATTTTTTTCATTGCAATAATGTTTGTTATCTCTAATAATTTGGCTAGCGGTCAGTGCGGAAGGGGGAGGCAGGGAGGCCTTCCCGGTTGTAAAGGTTGGCCTGGGTGGGGTTATCGGCCCAGGAATAGCGCACATACATGGGATTGGAAACCCTGTCACTTGAAACCACCACGGTATTACCTTCAATGCGAGCAGCAGCCCAGACGAATTTTTTGTCAGCTCCTGCAATCGCGAAATTACCGGGTGCTTCACCATCGTTGGTTATAAGTCCGCCTCCTGTGTGATCAAATTCCACAATGATTTTATTGCCTTCAACACGGGCTTTTCGATATAACGGTCCCGAGTAAACGATCTGCTCTCCATATGCCAATTTCATAGCTGCCAGAGCCAGTCGATCTCCTACCTCTTTTTTGTTATCCGGATGCACATCGTTCCATTCACCCAGGTCAATTGCTACCGCCATAGCTGTATTGGGAACCTCCAGTACACTTGCCTGTGCTTCCCGTAGCACTGCCCAGTTGCTTTCAGAAGGCAAGTAATTGTATTCCATGAACCCGGGTAACTGAACGTATAAAAAAGGAAGAGTGCCGAGGTTCCAGGCGCCTCGCCATTGGTTGATTAATTGGCGGGACAATGCAGCATACTCCATAGGCCGACCTGCATTGGACTCCCCCTGGTACCAGCAAAAACCTTTGATCGTATAGGATGTAACCGGCGCTACCATGGCATTGTATAAGGCGGATGGTTTGTTTTGATCGTTACCGCCACCACTGTAAAAAGAACTTACTGGTTCAAACGCAGCTCCAACTTTATACTCCCATTTACCGGTTAACCCAACCGTATCCTTACCCGAAAAAAGACAATAGGGTTTATCCGGTACAAAGCCCCCTTTACCATTGTGGTTGGTTACCCGAACCACAATCAGATTTTTTCCGGGCTGTAATACATCCTGGGGGATAGCATACCTGCGTTGCGGGTACAGATAGGTTGTTTGACCAATTTTTTTCCCATTGATGTAAACTTCATCCATATCCACGATCCGGCCGAGAAACAATCTTCCAGGTTTTCCGATCATGGTTTCCGGTACCATGATTTCTTTGCGATACCAAACCACCCCATTCAACTCTTTGATGCCCTGGTCTTCCCAATATCCCGGAACAAAAATGGAACGCCAGCCTTTTGGAACATAGGCTGGCTCATACCATTTCAACGGTTCATTCATTCCTTTATCGACAGGTGGCGCTGGTCTTTGAACCGGATTGTCAGGCCTGGCAGGAGTTGCATTTGTCTGCGGTGATTGCAGTCCGCCCGTCCAGGCTTCTATAGGTGTTCCACCTACACTTGCATTTATTATTCCAATTGGAACACCATATTGCTGGTGCAGTTTTTTCGCCATAAAATAAGCCACTGCGGAAAAGGGCCGCACTGCTTCACCCACCGCAGGCGCCCAATGCCCTGCAGTTATATCATCTTTTTGTGCCTCCGGGCTCGTTGCTGTCGGTATCCAGAATTGTCGGATCAGCGGAAAGTTAGCCGTAGCGATTTCATCTGCATAGGTAACATCGTGAATATTCAGCTGGTGAACCATGTTGCTTTGACCACTACAAAACCATACGTCACCAAATAATACGTCATTGAGTGTAATGCTATTCTTTCCCTGGAACTGAATGGTATATGGTCCGCCGGCTTTCGTGGCAGGGAGTTCCACTTTCCATTTGCCATCTGATCCGGCACGGGTCCGAATTTTTTTTCGGTTAAACGATACTGTTATCTTTTCCTGCGGAGATGCCCAACCCCAGAGTCGGACCGGCTGGTCGCGTTGCAATATCATACTGTCGCGAAGTAGCTGCGGCAGCCGTATTTGCGACTGGCTTTGCCAACTTGCCGCCAGTAGTAACAATACAACTGTTAATCGTTTTACCATAACCGGAATGCTTTTTTTGAATAGGGGTCTATAGTTTGAATGCGTCCGTTTTCATCATGATTCAGTTCTGTAACCTTTACTGATCTTAAATGAGTAACACCCTCACTTAAACTGCTATCGTGATAGAAAAGATACCATTTCCCATTAAACTCACAGATGGAGTGATGGGATGTCCAGCCAATCACCGGTTCCAGGATTCTGCCAGTATAGGTAAAAGGACCGTAAGGTGAATCACCGATGGCATAACAAATGAAATGGGTATCGCCGGTGGAATAGGAGAAATAATATTTCCCTTTGTAGGTATGCATCCAGCTTGCTTCAAAGAAGCGCCGGTCCTTATCTCCTTCCAGTATAGGCCGACCCTTTTCATCCAGGATCTGCAAATCGCGTGGGAGCTCAGTAAACTCCAGCAGATCATCCCGCAGGCGAGCCACTTTTGGACAAAGAGCAGGCTCCATATCCGCGGGCAGGTGCGCAAAGGGACCTTCTCCTTCGGCCTTAAATTGCCCGGTCCGCCAACGTTGTAATTGTCCGCCCCATATACCGCCAAAATACATATAATAGCTGCCATCGCTATCCTTAAAAACAGCCGGGTCGATGGAAAAACTGTTATTGATGGGTTCCGGTTGTGCAGTAAAAGGGCCCACGGGTGATTCACTCACTGCGACCCCTATACGAAAAACACCTTCTTTGTCTTTCGCCGGAAAAAACAGGTAATAGTTCCCATCTTTTTCTGCGGCATCGGGTGCCCACAACTGTTGAGACGCCCAGGGTACCTCGCTCAGGTGTAAGGCACAACCATGATCCACTGCCTTTGCACCGGGATCTTCCATGGACAATACATGATAGTCTTCCATCGCAAAATGACTGCCCAGGTCATCAAATGGGATATTGGATTCCACATCATGGGAAGGATAGATAAAAATCTTTCCATTAAATACATGCGCTGATGGATCAGCTGTGTAAATATGCTCCACCAGCGGTTGGGATATTGCTTTGCGCTTGAGTTGTTGAATATCCATAGTATATGGTTAGGTTGTTCTTCGTTGTTTAAGTTCGTTTTCAATCTGGTTTTCCATAGACTTATTGATCTCGTAAAAAAAAAGCAGCCCAATCCCGATAAAAAAAGGAATGGAAGGATAAATGCTTACTAATAGTTTGGTGCCATTCACTGCGGTAGCTGTTTGCGTGGCATCGCTGTTGGCCTGGTACCGGTACAAACCAAGAATCCAGGTAACCAGTGCGCTGCCAACACTGAGTCCTACTTTTAACCCAACCATCATAGCCGAAAAAATAATCGCTGTAGCACGGCGATTGGTTTTCCATTCACTGTAATCTGCCACATCTGCAATCATGGCCCAGAGCAGGGGAATGGTCAGGCCATAAAAGAATCCATGCAATATTTGCGAGCCAAATATCAAACCGATGGCATCTGGTGCATAAAAATAAAAGAACAGGATAAAAAGAGTTGATATAAAAAGTGCCCAGCCAAATACATCGCGCTTGCCATATTTATCTGCAAATCCTTTGGAGAGCATGATGCCCACAATCATGAATAAAATGCCACCAGCATTAAACAAACCAAAACCTGCTGATACGGAATCTTCTCCAAAGAAATTTATTCCCATGGACTGTAAACCATTCAGGATCGGTTGGATGAATTCCGTAAGTGCCTGACTGTTTACATAGTTTTTGAAATAGTAGACATAGGAGCCGCCTTTCATCGCCAGGGTGATAAATACCAGGGTGGTGAGTACTAACATAAGTAACCAGGGCCTGTTTGAGGATAGGTCCTTCAGATCCTGCGCCACACTTGATTTTTGTTCTGGTTTGGGAACAATTCGTTCTCGGGTACTGATAAACGTTATAAGCAACAATAGCGTACCAATAATGGCCAGCCAGGTCATGACAATTTCAATACCTGCCGCCTTATCTCCTTTACCTGCAGATTCAATAATGGGTAACATAAATACCTGCACAAAAAACTGTGCAAACATCACAGCTACAAACCTATAGGAAGAAAGACTGTTGCGCTCTTTCATATCACCGGTGATCACACCACTCAGGGCTGAGTAGGGCGGATTGTTTGCCGCGTAGAGTAATAACAGCAAGGTATAGGTGATGGCGGCATAAATCAGTTTGCCTTTATAGGAAAAATCAGGTGTACTGAAGGCCAGTAAGGACACTACACCAAGAGGGATAGCTGTCCACAGGATCCAGGGACGAAATTTGCCCCATCTGGAAACCGTACGGTCAGCAATGGCCCCAATAATTGGATTAAAGGCAAAAGCTGCAATCAATCCCACGGCCAGGATGATAGCGGAAGCGTGCTGCGTTTCCAATCCGTATATATCGGTATAAAAATAGGCGAGATAGGTCATGAGGGTTTGAAAGACCAGGTTGGCGGCCAGGTCGCCCAGGCTGTATCCCAGCTTTTCGGTTATAGATAACCGTTGATTGGTTGTGTTCATGAGCGGGATTTATTTTTTTAAACCCATCAGTTTGTGATAGGCGGCTTTAGGTTCTAACTGGCGATCGAAGAGCAGGGGGTAATTGGTTCTGCCCGGCACCGGCCAGCCATTGAGCCAGCTTTGGCCATCATCCACTCCCCAAAATGTTACGCGAGTGATTTTGTCTTTATGCTTCAGGAAAAGTTTGAACAGGTTTTCATAATCGGTAGCCTGTTGTTGGAGTATGCTGTCCGGAATTCCCTGGGCATAAGGATTCAGGGAAGGGTCGCTTGCCATTCGCTGTGCCACATCAGCTCCCTGGAAATTACGTGGTAATACTTCAATATCCAGTTCGGTAATCATTACTTTTAAACCCAGTTCATGGTAGGCGAGTATGCTTTCTTCAATTTCTTTGAACGGGACTTTACCCAAATGCCAGTGCCCCTGGATACCAACGCCATCAATACGCACTCCAGCGGCCTGCACTTTTTTTATCAGTTCGATACAGCCAGCTCTTTTCTGAGGTTGCTCGTTGTTATAATCATTGTAATACAATTCTGTATTTGGTGAAGCTTTTGCTGCCAAACGAAATGCTTCTGTGATATAATCCGGTCCCATTTTTTGAAGAAAGATGGAATTGCGTAGTGTGCCATCTTCATTGAGTGCTTCATTCACCACATCCCAGGAGAAGATTTTACCACTGAATCGGGATGCCACTGTGTTAATATGGTTTTCAAAAAATGTTTTAAAAGAATCCAGGTTTTGAATCTGATTGGCAAACGCAGGCAACTGGCTATGCCAGATTAGGGTGTGACCATTCAGTTGCAGGTTGTTTTTCTGACTGTAGGCCACTAACTTATCAGCCAGCTCAAAATCGTAGCGATCCCATTCGGGGTGAATGTTTTCTGCTTTCATACAATTTTCAGGTGTCACTGCATTGAACTGCCGGAGGATCAAAGCGTTGCTTTTGGCATCAGTTTCTTCAATCTGAGGTTTGTTAAGTGCAGCACCGATCAGGAAGTCGGATCGATAGGCGTCTTTTAATCCTTGTTCAGCCTCTGCGTTTGATTTCTGTGTGCCACAGCCGGCGATTCCCAGAACTACAAACGCTGCTATTGTGCTGTTCAGTAAGAATTTTTTCATGATTTTTTTATTTGGCAATTAGTAGTTGAGAAGATGGTATACGGGTTTCTGGCGCGCCCAGGTAAGATGGTTTCAGTCCGCCCAGGTCCAGCACCAGGTTTTGCAACACCACTCCGTTGCTGACTCTCCAGAAACGAACCCGGTGTTTGCCAGGCTGAGAAAGAAAATGGCGACTCGTTTTCACGATACAGTTATCGGCTACCCATTTGTTCCAGATGCCGCTGATACTGGTTTTATCTTCCTTATTCAGGCTGATTAGCTGCGGTTGCTCTTCATCAATTGAAATCGCATACTGCAGACCGTTATCCGAGCCATAAAAATTCAGGCTGGGCGAGAAATAGGCATGGAGGGTAATGCTGTCCAGGCTGTAGGTATAAAATTCATATTCCAGAAAGGGTGTGTTTTCATTTAGTTTGCTTTCTGCTGCTGTCACAGGAAAAGATGTAATCGCGTCACCTGTTCTGCCATGATCCGGCAATTTTTTCCACTGAATTTCAGCTGTTTCCTGTTTTCTGGAAAAGTTGGTAGCCTCCATTGATACAACGCCATTGAATTCAAAAAAGGCCGGGTAGTTGAGGTTCTCTGGGAAAGGGGCTTTTGCAATCTGAATAAGGGTGTCTGACAGGGTTTGATAATCTGTGTCGGGTGGAAGGGTTTTTAAGTTTGGTATTTTATTCACCGGTGGCTGTTGCCAATAGGTATAACCGATATGGGTTTGGCTCATCATATGATTCCATTTACCATTGTTGATACGATGATATGCCAATGTGATAAGAGAATCGCGCTCATAAAACTCCCTTGCTTTTTCAGCATGATAATTCGTTGAGACTGACTTTTCTGCAAAAGCTTTGTGGTTTAGGGCTACCTGTTGATAAAGCTGATAAAGATTGGAACTGGCCGCAATGGGATGCAAGACCAGTTGAAAATAAGCGTCCTGGAATTCAGGCGCAAGGGCCAGTTGGATCTGTTCTGCTTTTTCTTTTAGGGCAGTAAAGTCAGCAACTACTGTTTCCCATTCATTGTAGTTAAAGCTGTAGGTGTTTTGATCCAGTAGTTCCGGTTTACGGCGACTATTGAATTTTCCATAGGCTGCCAGTAGCTGCGCGATGGCATCTGAATGGGTACTACAAAACTGTTGTGCAGCCCACTGCCTGGTATATTCGAAAAGATCATCTGCGCCAATACGATCCGGATTCCAGGCATAATCGAGGAAAAAGGAAATGGGAAATTCCATGGGCTTGATATCACCCACGTTTACAATCCATATCTGCTTTACACCGTGCTGCCAGGCGAGGTTCATTTGTTCCCAGATCCGGGGCAAGGGATTGGTGTTGATCCATTTGTAATTACGGGGCCCACCTACATAATCGAAGTGATAATAGATACCATAACCTCCTTTTCGGGTTGGTTCGCCAGGTTTAGGTAACATGCGCAGGTTCCCCCAGTTGTCATCACAAAGAAGCAGGGTAACGTCATCGGGTACCCGCATTCCCTTTCGGTAATAGTCCTGAACTTCTTTGTACAGAGCCCAGAGCTGCGGAGTTTGGGAAGCAGGTTTGCCGGTAGTTTTGGAAATGATGCTGCGTTGATCTTTTACGATTCTTTCCAGTAGTGCGGTGGCGGTTTCGCGACTCATGGGTTCATCGCCATCACCGCGCATACCCACAGTCACAATTTTTTCATTCCATGCACGCTTCATGCCGGAAGTCCAGAATTCCTGCAAGCCTGCTTTAGTGCTATCATAATTCCATAACCGTTTTTTGCCATAGCGTCTCCATTCATCATGCGCGCGCATCAGCGGTTCGTGATGAGAGGTGCCGATAACAATCGCATAGTCATCTGCTACTTTTATGTTGAGTGAATCATCGTCATAAAATGCATTTCCCCACATGGCGGGCCAGATATAGTTGGACCGGAGTCGCAGCATCAGTTCAAATACCCGTTCATAAAATCCGGAATTGAAACCGCCGAATTTTTCTTTGCTCCAACTACTTAAGGCAGGCGCTTCATCGTTGATGAAAATGCCGCGGTATTTCACTTTTGGGGCATCCTGCAGGATAGAATCGCGGGCGATCAATACCTGCATCTTTTTTCGCACCGGAACATCAGCCCACCAGATCCAGGGCGATACACCAATGCGCCTGCTGATTTCCATGGCGCCATAGGCTGCACCGCGACGATCACTGCCAATGATAAACAGCAGGTGTTGACCGGCATCTTGAACTGTGAGCATTTTATAACCTTCCCACTGGCCATTTAGATCAGTAGTTAAAATCCGGTATTGCCGAATCATTTTTTTCAGTAAGGCTGATTTATCAAGGCTCCCAATAACAATAGTTGCCTGCGAATCTTTTCCAGGTATAAATATGACATTACTCTCCCTGGTTGTAACCGATTGCAGATCGGAGGCTAAAAAAAAAGCAGCCTTTTTCACTACCTCATGGTCTGTTGAATCTACCAGAATGGCAGCTCCGGCAAGATCATAATTGGTATTGGCATCAACTGATACTGGCAGTTGCGCCCTGGAGACCGTAGGATTCGTGAGAAGTAATAAAACAAGCAATCGTTTACTGAACATAGCAATTAATTAATAACTGATACTGTTTCCGCCATCTACAGGCAGCACTACTCCGGTTATATAACGGGCATCCTCACCTGATAAATACAGGGCAGCAGCACCTATGTCTTCCGGTTGTCCCATGTGGCCCATAGGGGTGCGAGCCATTACTCTTGCCTTACGATCCGGGTCAGAATCCAGGGCTTTTGCGGTCATATCACTATAAATAAATCCGGGTGCTATAGCATTTACGCGTATACCCATTGGCGATAGTTCTACTGCCATCGCGCGGGTCATGCCTTCAATAGCGGTTTTGCTTGCGGTATAGGCAATCACTTTTGGTAGGCCATACTGTGCCGCCATGGAACTGATGTTGAGGATGGATCCTTTTTTTCGCGTAAGCATCTTTTTTGCCACCTCTCTGCTTAATACAAAAACGGCTGTTACATTGGTATTCAGCATGTTGGTGAATTCGATATCGCTTACTTCCGTAAACTCTTTTTTCTGGTTGATGCCGGCATTGTTTACGAGAATATCAATTGGTCCGTGTTTGGATTCGACTTCTTCTACAAAGGCTGGTATCGCCTTGTAATCAGTAACATCCAACACTTTAAAAATGCAAAGCGGACCTAATTGTTCCTGCGCTTTTATTAGTTTCGCCTGGTCTCGTCCGGCAATAATGGTGGTGATTCCATTTTGGGTAAAGGCTTTCGCGATCGCGAATCCAAGTCCGGATCCTCCACCTGTTACAATCGCTGTTTTCTTCTCTGTTTGCATGGTAATGGTTCTTGCTTTAATGCCCCGGAGCATAGGGGAACTGCAGGGATTTATAATAGTCCAGGCTCTTCGCCGGTTGTTCATATGGTGCTGGTATAGGTAACCTGGAAAAGCTTTGGAAATAAAGGAGGCAGGCATCTCTCCACCATTTCGCTTCCTGGTGCTGTATATTCAGCAGCATTTTCACCTGCTCGAATCGCTGTGCATCCAATTTGGATTGCTGGCGATTCCAGACTGTTTGCATCCAGCTTACACTGTCTACACCCAGGTTGTAGCGATAGCAGAGTTCATTCCATAAAGTCCGGCCGCTTCTCATGGTGAAATTCCAGGGCAGGTGATGAAACCAGAGCAGGTCTATATCCGGACAGGTTGCAGGATCGCTCCATTTTTTAGCAGCATCGGGATGGTATTGTGAAAGTGCATCTGAGCCGGTTGCAGTTCTGTTGAAACCAATACCGATGCTGTCGGCGCGGTGGTAATAAGTTGGATTCCATTCGGGACGATTCAGATCAGCAACCCAGGGGCCAGGTCCGTAATGATGTCCGGTAGCCATGATATGGTGCAGGCCGATAGGATTCATATAATTCACCAGGATCTCCCTAGATGCAAGCATCATTTGGGTGAGGTCTGACACCAGTGAAGGATCAGTTGAAAAACTCATACGAATCCATTCTTTAGCAATGTCTTCAGCACTTAGTTCGTGATTCCATGCCAGTCTGCCCAATGCGTACCAGTTTGCCTGTCCGAATAAATGGCCGGTCCAGTTGATATCCGTTCCAATATTGGATACCCCAGCCATTCCGTTCAATGTAGATGCTACTGTAGTTCCCTTTCCTTTTTGATAGGTATCACTTTCCAGGCATTCCTTGAATAAAGGAGCGAGGTAAACCAGGTGAGTGCCCTGTCCGAGATATTCCTGTGTTATTTGGAATTCCATCATTACCGGTGTTTTGGGAAGCGCACCAAATAAAGGATGGAATGGTTCCCGGGGCATAAAATCAATAGCCCCGTTTTTCACCTGAACGAGTACGTTAGATCGAAATTTGCCATCCAGTGGCAGGAATTCGGAGTAAGCTTGTTTGTGCCGGTCGTCGGGTACTTCTGCACTGTAAACAAAAGCCCTCCAGATCACCTTTCCTTTGAAGGGAGCAACCGCATCTGCCAGCATATTGGCGCCATCGGCATGGGTGCGTTTATAATCCTGAGGACCGGGTTGTCCTTCACTGTTAGCCTTCACGAGGAAACCTCCAAAATCAGGTATGATGGCATAGATCTCACGTGCTTTATCTTTCCACCATTGTTGTACAGCCGGTTCAAGAGGATCAGCGGTTTTTAGTCCGCCTATCTCAACCGGTGCACTGAATCTTGCCGTCAGGTATACTTTGATACCATAGGCACGAAACAAATCTGCCAGTGCTTTTACCTTCTGCAAATAGGGCTGGGTAAGGATGGTGGCGTTTGCATTTACATTGGTGATCGATACCGCATTGATGCCTATCGAAGCATTGGCCCGGGCATAATCAATATAACGCTGATCCATATAGGTTGGCAGGGTATGCCAGTTCCAGATGGAAAATCCCGCATATCCACGCTCCACGGTACGATCCAGGTTATCCCAGTGATTGAGCATACGTAGTGCGAGCCTGGGTACTTCTTTGATATTCAGTTTTTCAATGGATTGTTCCGTTTGCAGCAGACGAAGGAAATGAAATACCCCATAGAGCAAACCAACTTCTGAGTTGGCAGTGATCAGCAGCGGACTTTTACCACCGGTTGACCGAATCAGAAATCCTTCCTCTCCAAGCGAGGTTAATTCCTGTGCACTAACTCTGGCTGAGGATTTTTCTATTTGCAAGCTGGCCTGAGGATTTCTGGTTTCCGGAATGCGAACCATTTTCCCCAATAATCCGCTAAGGGCCATTTCCAATTCTTTGCGGGCTACCTGGAGCGTGGGGGAGTTGCCAGGAAGAGAAATAGTGGCAAGCCGGGACTCATAACCGGTTCGCAGGGATGCATTTTTCAACTGATCATAGCGTAACCAAAGCCGGTAACCATCTTCCGCCTGTGCGAAAGAAAACAACAATAACAACAGGGCAAGCAAATTTACTTTCATGGCAGTGATCGTTATTTTTTTCCTTTTTTGAGGGAGGATTGCCGAATAATGAGTTCGGATTTGGCAATGATGGTATTGGTTTGCCGGATATCTGTATCGCCTTTGAGGTGCGCAATCAGGTTACGGGCTGCCATTTCGCCGATATCCATACCCGGATAATTAATGGTGGTTAGTTGTGGTTCAATGATTTTGCAAATGGCATCGTTGTTAAATCCAACAATGGCAATATCCTGCGGAATCCGGATACCTTTTTCTTTGAGGGTTTGCATGCAGACAGCTGCAGAGAAATCGTTTGTGATAAAAGCAGCGTCAGGTCTGGGTTTCATTTGGAGAATCTGGAGGGCTGCTTCACGACCGCATTTTTCACTGAGGTCTTTGATCAGTACCAGGTTTTCATCGAATTTGATCTGGCGCTCCCTGAGTGCTTCCTTGTAACCACGCAAACGCTCTGCGTATACGTTTCGGCTAAGGCTGGCCGTTACTATTACAATCCGTTTGCATCCCTGCTCAATCAGGTGTTTGGTTGCCTGGTACCCGGCCTTGAAGTTGTCGATGATCACTTTGGTATTATCAGCTTTTTCCTCCACCCGGTCGAAGAAAATTACTGGTATATTTTTATCAAAAAATGATTGAAAATGATCCAACCCCCTGGTGTCAAAAGCCAGGGAAGCAATCAGTCCATCTACTCTTTTATGAAACAGGTTAAGCACGTTGGCAGTTTCTTTTTTAAAAGATTCGGATGAGTGAGCGATCAGAAGGTCGTAACCCGCGTCAGCCGTGACTTTCTCAATGCCCGCCAACACGGATGTGATGAAGTTACTGTTAAGTTCATGAACAATGATACCGATAGTATTGGTCTTTTGTTTGCGCAGGTTACTGGCGAAGGTGTTTTGCCTGTAACCCAGTTCCCGCGCGGCTTCCTGGATTTTCCGTCGGGTATTTTTATTGATAACCGGATTGTTTTGCAAGGCTCTGCTCACAGTAGCAGTGGAAATATCCAGTTGCTGGGCTATATCATATATGGTGACTTCCTTTTTTGTCTTCATTTTGCAATCAGTTGCTCTTCTATTCTACCGGTGAATTTACCGTTTTACCTTATCATTGTATCCTCCCATTCTCCAAAAATATTGCTTTTTGCAATATTTTTATGCAATCAGTTGCATTTTTTCTAAATTCCCCTAATTTCGCTTTTAGGAGAGCCTGCTTCAGGTCCTGATTGCTTGCCGGTTGCGTTTCATCGCTGCTGCATTTTAATTGGGCTTCAGTATCTTTCCAATCCATTTGTCAAACAACAAACATGTTATTAGTAGGCATCGACCTGGGTACATCTTCCATAAAGGTTTCTGTTGTAGAAGCCGATTCGCAATCGATTCTTGCCACTGCCAGTTATCCTGAAACAGAAGCGGATATTATCAGTGTGCAACCCGGCTGGGCTGAGCAGTCGCCTGAGTTGTGGTGGGATCATGTGCAGCAGGCCATTTTAAAATGCCATGCCAGCAAGTCGTATGATCCAACAGCTATTGGAGCCATCGGTATCGCTTATCAAATGCATGGACTCGTACTGGTAGATAAAGACCAACAGGTTTTGCGCAACTCCATTATATGGTGTGATAGCAGAGCTGTTGCCATCGGCGAAAACGCATTTCAGCAAATAGGTCCGGATCGTAGCCTTGCTCATTTGCTCAACTCACCCGGAAATTTCACCGCTTCCAAACTCGCATGGGTAAAAGCCAATGAGCCAGCGATCTATGAAAAAATTGATCAGGTTTTGTTGCCGGGAGATTTCATTGCAATGAAAATGACTGGTGAAACAACTACCACTGCATCAGCATTGTCGGAAGGAGTGTTCTGGGATTTTAAAGAAAATCAGTTGTCCGGGGATGTTATGAAAACCTATGGGTTCAATAAGCTTCATATACCGGAGCTTCGGCCACTATTTTCATCACACGGACAATTAAAGTCTGTAGTAGCAGACAGGCTTCAACTGAAAGCCGGAATACCGGTTACTTATAAAGCAGGAGATCAGCCAAACAATGCACTATCCTTAAATGTGCTGGAGCCGGGTGAAGTGGCCACTACCGCAGGAACCTCGGGCGTAATCTATGGCGTAAGTGATGTACTGAGTTATGATCCCCAATCGCGCATCAACAGTTTTGCGCATGTGAATTACAGTGAGGAACTTAGGCGCATCGGTGTTTTGCTCTGCATTAATGGAACCGGCATTTTTAATAGATGGATCAAAAACCTGGCTGGCTCTTCGCTCAGTTATGCGGCACTCAATGAACTGGCGGCAGGAGTGACTATTGGAGCCAATGGATTAAGGGCGCTTCCATTTGGTAATGGGGCAGAACGCATGTTAAACAATCGCATCATAGGCGGCCATATACAACATCTTGACTTCAATATCCATACAACAGCGCATATGGTAAGGGCCGTGCAGGAAGGAATTGCCTGTTCTTTCCGATATGGACTGGATATTATGCGCGAAAACGGCATTCAACCTTCTGTTGTACGTGCAGGCAAAGCAAATCTCTTCCTGAGTGAAGTGTTTACAAAAGCTTTTGCCACGCTCAACCAGGTTAGTGTAGAATTTTATGAAGGCGATGGTAGCTTCGGGGCTGCTATTGGTGCGGGTATTGGTGCCCGTTACTATGCGACTGCACAGGAAGCCGGCAGCAGGCGCAAACCTATTGGTGTAATGGAGCCAGATAATCAGGAAACATACGAAAACATATACCAGGACTGGAAGGCGCTGTTGGATCAGCGGCTTGCCAGCCAACATTAATAACCAATCAACAAGCAACCATGTCAATTACACTTGGACAAAAAGAGTATTTCAAAGGCGTGCCGGAAATCAAATACGAAGGAAGAGAATCGGACAATCCGCTGGCTTTCCGGTGGTACGATGCCAATAAAGTAGTGGCAGGAAAAACCATGCAGGAGCACTTGCGTTTTGCAGGAGCTTACTGGCATAGCTTCTGTGGAAACGGATCAGATCCTTTTGGTGAAGCTACCCATCTATTCCCCTGGAATGAAAAAAGTGATGCAATTGAGCGCGCGAAAGACAAAGCCGATGCTGCATTTGAATTCTTCACCAAACTCGGACTTCCTTTCTACTGTTTCCATGATGTGGATGTAGTAGACTATGGTACTGATGTTGCAGAAAATGATCGTCGTTTACAAACGCTTACCGAATACCTGAAAGAGAAACAAAAAGCAAGTGGCATTCAATTGCTGTGGGGAACGGCCAATCTGTTTAGTAGTCGCCGTTATATGAATGGTGCCGCCACCAACCCGGATTTCCATGTTTTGGCTCATGGTGCCGCACAAGTGAAGGCAGCCCTGGATGCAACCATCGCATTGGGCGGACAGAATTATGTATTCTGGGGCGGTCGCGAAGGTTATATGAGCCTGCTCAATACCGATATGAAACGTGAGAAAGAGCACCTGGCCCGCTTCCTGCATGCGGCAAAAGATTATGCACGCCGGAATGGCTTTAAAGGCAAATTCTTTATCGAACCCAAACCTTGTGAGCCCAGCAAGCACCAGTATGATTACGATTGTGAAACCGTGATCGGCTTCCTGCGCCAGCACGATTTGCTGAATGATTTCAGCCTGAATATTGAAGTGAACCATGCTACCCTGGCTGGACATACCTTCACGCATGAACTGCAGGTGGCGGCGGATGCCGGGCTGCTGGGCAGCATCGATGCGAACAGAGGTGATTATCAGAATGGATGGGATACTGACCAGTTCCCGAATAATCTGAATGAGCTGGCAGAAGCCATGTTGATCATTCTGGAAGCCGGTGGATTTGGTGGTGGTGGTATCAATTTCGACGCCAAGATCAGAAGAAACAGTACCGATGTGGAAGATATCTTCCATGCGCATATCGGTGGAATGGATACGTTTGCCCGTGCGCTGCTGATTGCGGATGCAGTGCTGCAAAAATCTGCCTACAAGCAAATTCGTAAGGATCGGTATGTATCTTTCGATGCCGGGAAGGGTAAGGAGTTTGAGGATGGCAAGCTGACCCTGGAAGACTTAAGGGCCTATGCTATTGAAAATGGTGAGCCTGCAGCGAAGAGCGGCAAGCAGGAATTCCTCGAAAACATCATCAATCAGTATATTTAACGGAAACCAATTCAGGAAATATGCTGATGCACCAAACCATGCGCTGGTATGGTCCGAATGACGTAGTGAGTTTATCAGATATTCGTCAGGCGGGCTGTGCCGGCGTTGTTACTGCTCTACACCAGATCCCAGTAGGAGAAGTATGGCCTGTTTCGGCTATTGCTGAGCGTAAACAGTTGATTGAAACCGCTGGCATGACATGGACCGTAGTAGAGAGTTTACCTGTAAGCGATGATATCAAACGCCAGACAGGTGATTACTTGCGCCATATCGAAAATTACAAGGCAAGTTTGCGCAATTTGGCTGCTGAAGGAATTAAAGTAATAACCTACAATTTCATGCCGGTACTCGACTGGCTCCGAACCGATGTGTACTATCCCAAAGGGGATGGCAGCACCATGTTGTATTTCAACCGGCTGGATTACCTGGTATTTGATCTGTATTTACTGGGAAGGCCGGGTGCTGAAAAAGAATATACCCCGGAGCAGGTGGACAGAGCAAAGCAGCGTTATGAAAGCATGAGCGAAGATCAGCGCCAGCATCTGTTTGGCAATATGATGCTGGGACTGCCGGGCAGTGATGATTCCTTTACTGCTGCACAGGTGTTGACTGAGCTGGAGAAATACAAAGGCATAGATGCTGCTAAGCTGAAGGAACACCTGTTTTATTTTCTGAAGCAGGTAGTGCCGGTTGCAGCCGAAGCAGGGGTGAAGATGGCTATCCATCCGGATGACCCTCCTTATCCTGTTTTGGGACTGCCAAGAATCATGAGTACAGAGCAGGATGCGGCAGATTTATTGGAAGCCGTACCTTCGCCGGCCAACGGACTCTGTTTTTGTACGGGTTCCTTTGGGGCAAGGAAGGACAATAATGTGCCGGCCATGCTCAAGCGCTTTGGTGATTCAGTACATTTTTTACATATCCGCAATACCAAGCGGGATGAGGAAGGCAATTTTTATGAAGCCGATCACCTGGGTGGTGACACCGATATGTATGAAGTGATCAAGGAGGTACTGATGATTCAGCAACGCAGAGGGCTATCGCTACCGATGCGGCCGGATCATGGCCACCAGATGCTGGATGATCTGAAGAAAAAAACGTATCCGGGTTATTCCGCAATAGGCCGTTTAAAAGGGCTGGCGGAAATAAGAGGCGTGGAATACGCGCTTCACCGGGCAATGACGACATAAACCAAACCAAACATGAAAGTAGAAGAACTGAAGGCGACAGCGGCACAAGTGCGACGGGATATCGTGCGCATGGTGCATGGTTGTCAATCGGGTCACCCGGGTGGCTCGTTGGGTTGTACCGATCTGGTTACAGCCCTGTATTTCCATGCTATGAAAATTGATGATAGCAAAGGAGCAGATGGCTACCTGAATTTTTCGAAGGAAGGAAAAGGAGAGGATCTGTTTTTTCTGTCTAACGGCCATATCTCACCGCTGTTTTATTCGGTGTTGGCAAGACGTGGTTATTTTGACATAAAAGAGATGACCACCTTCCGTAAGATCAATTCGCGTTTACAGGGCCACCCTGCAACGCATGAACATTTGCCTGGTATCAGAGTGGCATCCGGCTCCTTAGGGCAGGGATTGTCAGTTGCTAACGGGGCTGCCTATGCGAAGAAATTGCGTAAGGAAGACAACGTAGTGTACGTACTGATGGGTGATGGTGAACAACAGGAGGGCCAGATATGGGAAGCAGCGCAGTTTGCACCGCATTATAAGCTGGATAACCTGGTGGCCATCGTGGATTGGAACAAACAACAGATTGATGGCAGTACGGATAAAGTGATGGACAACCGCGATCTGAAAGCCAAATACCAAGCCTTTGGCTGGTTGACGGTGGATCTCCTGGATGGCAATGATATGCAGCAGGTATTGGATGCACTGGCCGCGGCTAAAGCCTTGTTGGGTAAGGGGCAGCCGGTGGTGATCCTGATGAAAACCGAAATGGGTGCCGGGGTGGATTTTATGATGTACACGCACAAGTGGCATGGAACCGCGCCGAATGATGAACAATTGGCAGCAGCCCTGGCGCAGTTGCCGGAAACCCTTGGGGATTATTAATCAAGCAAGCAGCAAATCATGAAGAAATATACCTATACGGAAAAGAAAGATACAAGATCTGGCTTTGGTGCCGGGATGGCTGAATTGGGCAAGTCGCACCCGAATGTAATGGCGCTTTGTGCTGACCTGGTGGCTTCTTTGAAACTGGATGCCTTTATTAAAGAAAACCCGGATCGCTTTGTGCAGTGTGGCATTGCGGAGGCCAATATGATTGGAGTAGCGGCAGGGCTCGCCATTGCGGGCTATGTGCCGTATGCCACAACATTTGCCAATTTTGGATCGGGAAGAGTATATGACCAGATTCGTCAGAGTGTAGCTTATTCCAGTGCGAATGTAAAAATTGCAGTATCGCATGCAGGACTAACACTGGGAGAAGATGGTGCCACGCACCAGATACTGGAAGACCTGGCAATGATGCGTTCCATGCCGGAGATGACTGTGATCAATCCCTGTGATTATAACCAGACCAAGGCGGCAACCATTGCCCTGGCGGATCATGTAGGACCGGCTTACCTGCGCTTTGGCAGACCAGTGGTGCCTGTATTTACGGATCCCAACCAGGAGTTTGTGATCGGTAAAGCGTGGATGGTAAATGAAGGAAAGGATGTTACAATTGTAGCAACGGGTCACCTGGTATGGGAAGCAATCCAGGCAGGTGAACTACTGGAGCAGGAGGGAATCGATGCAGAAATCATCAATATTCACACCATCAAGCCGCTGGATGAAGAAGCAATTTTGAAATCAGTGGAAAAAACAGGTTGTGTGGTAACTGCTGAAGAGCATCAGTTGAACGGTGGTTTGGGAGATGCGGTTTGTCAGTTGCTGAGCCGCAAGCGACCCACGCCGGTTGAAATGGTCGGCGTTGACAATTCTTTTGGTGAAAGTGGTACACCTGCGCAGTTAATGGAAAAGTATGGCCTGAATGCCGCTGCGATTGTGGAGAAAGTGAAGCAGGTGATTGCCCGTAAATAGTTTTAATTTTACCGGTCGGGTGAGTTCCCGGCCGGTAAAATTATCAATATGGACCTTCGTGAAACTTTGCCACCCAAAGGCAGCTTTTATAAGTTGGTTGTTGAACTGCACCAGACTCAACAAAAAGCCTCCTTGCTTTATGAAGACTCTGGCGTAACCCGTGCCGGGGGAATGATTACGAAGGTATATTCAAAAGACAACCGCCAATTTCTTCAACTCGATAGCGGTTTAGAAATTCCCATCGATCAGATCTACGCGCTCAATGGCCTCTTTTCATCTGATTATTCCGAATGTTAAGCAGTGATTTTCTATGGACGGCCAGTATCGTAAAAACATTTATCCCGGTCAGGAAGTAGCGATCATCCTGAAAAAAGACCAGCGTTCAGGCCGTTTGACGTACGGCATTGTCAAAGATATTCTTACCTCTGCTGCCTTTCATTCCCGCGGCATCAAAGTCCGCCTTGCAGATGGCCAAATTGGCCGTGTAGCCGAAACCGAGGTGGTAGATCCGGAAGAAGGATAATTCGTACGGGATTTATTCACAAAGATTTACTGCATACTGCTTGCAGGATCATTCCATAGTACCTAAATTGTTAGTACTTATCCTTTGAGTCTATCTGCTGGGACTCATGTGGCGAAGCATTGACTAAAGCTTTTGAAATGCTATTACGTTGAGAATTGTCAGAATGGAAACTTGACTTTTCAGTCACAGGGTTGAATAAAAACAAATACGGAGTGCAAAAAAGTAGGGCGAAAGAAAATTATGTTTGAAGAACATTATAAGGCAGTGCTATCCGGTTTGAAAATTGATCCTGCTATTCAGGATAAGTGCTGGAAGGATATTCAGAGTGAATATTCCAACAATAATCGCTACTATCACAACCTGACTCATCTTGATAATTTATTAGCTGACTTGCTACCTATAAAAGAATGCATACATAGCTGGCCGGTTGTAATTCTTTCTATTGCATATCATGATATGGTTTATAGCACCCTCAAATCAAACAATGAAGAAAAGAGTGCAGCATACGCTCTTACATGTTTGACACAATTAGGTGTTAATACTTCTATCAGGGAAAAATGCGCCACACAAATACTTGCAACAAAAGGACATGCAGTTTCTCAAGATATCGATACTAACTATTTTACAGATGCAGACCTAGCAATTTTAGGCGCGCCCACTGAAGCTTACCGGTATTATGCAACATCCATAAGGAAGGAGTATAAGTTTTATCCTGATTTTATATATACTCCTGGGAGAAAAAAGGTTATAAATCATTTTCTAGCCATGCCACGAATTTTCAAAACAAATCATTTTTATGAAAAATACGAGGAGGCGGCGCGTAAAAATTTGGAAGATGAATTGGAACGTTTAGTAGTTTGAGTAAAAATACAAAAAGACGGATATGGCCTACCGTTAAGTAATTAATAAAAATAAAAGCACTTCTAAGTTATAATAATTATTGCCTTAGGAGTACTTTTTATAATTCATGGGTAATATTTATCTCGTACAATTCGCAACCCAGGCTTCGCCGTCTTTTGTATAGGCAATCGTTAGCTCATTGGCTGTAATGCGAATCATTTTTGATTCATCATTATCTACAGATATAACAGCTGTAGCACCGTCACTTTTAAACTGAACTCCTTTCAGATCTGGAATGCCATCGGAAAAAACAAAATTGTAATTGTTTCCAACTTTAACAACAGTAACTTTTCCGTTGTCAGTTGACTTGTTTTCTCCCTCTTTTACATATCCGATACTACCTTCATAAGACCCTACAAACAGATTATTGTCTGTTGGATCATCTTTTTTGCTGCAGGAAATAAATACAAGACTTCCTATCAGCAATACGCTCAATAACTTAAGAATGTTTTTCATGTTTTCTGTTTAGTAGCATTCTTTCTAAAACCATGCCACCGGGTTTCAGTATAACCAATTTAACATATCATGAATCGTTACTTATTTTGTACTGTCTGTTTTGCCCTTTTCTTCAGCTCCTGTGGAATTCGTGGCATAGAAGGGCGTGAGCGTCCGGTTTACTTTACGGCAGATGATATTGTATTTACAGACTCCCTGGATAAAAAGCCGCATATGCTATTTCATGGGAAATATTGGATCGATTATCCGTGTATGAATACGGTGTATTTGCAAAAGGGAATCGAAGCAAAAGCGTATATATCCGGACCAACCATTTTCCGAATGGATCAGGTGCCTTTCCTGGTGTATCCCGGAGACCGTATCCAAGTTGTAACTAATCCGGATAAAAACTGGGAGGCTACTTTCTTTTCCAAAAGAAAAGACAAACGTAGAAATGCCGAATTACAGGTTTTAAAGAGATTTGAGCAATTGGAAAAAAGTCCTGAACTAGTACGCCTGCTTGAGTACTCCTATCAGGATATCCTGGATCTTGAAACCAGGTTAAAAACAGAAATAATTCCTGCCAGGATCGCATCCCTGCAATTATTAGATTCTTTATCCGCAGCTTATAAGGTTGGGCGAAAATTCAAAAGAGCAACAAAAAATTATCTTACAGATGCCTACAATTATAAAGTATTAAGTTTGTACTGGTTGTATCGTGATACGTTGCTGAAAAGGGAAGTTTTTTTTAGTAAAGTGAGAGCATTCCTGCCTGCAATTAATAACCTGAATAAAAAGGTTCGGCTTGATGCTAATTCCGGGGGATTTATCGGCTCTGTAAATACCGCAATGTATCCATCAATGGGTGTGAGTTCGATGGTTAGACAAAACTTGTTTGAAACCTGTTTTGATACCTTAGCAAACACTTTTAGAGGACCGGCCAGAGATTTATTGCTTACCCGGTTAATGTATCATGCAATCCTGTTCGAATATGAAGTGCCTGAAGACTATGTATCAAGATACAAAGCGTACTCATTAAATCCCGCTTATCGGAAAATTTTAAAAAGGGCACGGAAACTGTATGGCTCCGACGAAGGAGAAAATCAATCTGCTTCCAGTGTAGTGTCATACTAATAAGTGTCAGAGTATTGCTGGAATAGGACGATTATAAATTGTCAAATGTGCAATGCTTTTTCTTCAAGTTTTCTACCTCCTCACCATACATACGCGTAAAACCTTGTTCCAGTGCCTTTGTAAAGTCTTTACAGGCACGGTTGGGGTCTTTCATAGCCAGGTAAATTAACCCTCTTACCCGGTAAGCATACGAATTGCCCGGATACAACCGGATCGATTCGTTGATGTCTTTCAGCGCAGCTTCATTTTCACCCAATTTGTATCGGTTATAACTCCTGTTACTATATCCAAGCGCTTCCGTGGGATCCATTTCCAATACTTTGTTGTAATAGGTAATAGCAGTTTTGTAATCTCCCATTTCCTGGTACTTGAATCCGATATTAGCATAGGCCCCAATAAAACTGGAGTCAATGGTGATTATTTTATTCAGGTATTTTAATGTTAGATCTCCTTTGCCAATCTCGTCACATACGCCCGCCAAATTATTTAGAACAGCGATATTCAGGGAGTCGATTGATAATGCCTTTGTATAATCCTCATAAGCTCCGGTGAAATCACGGATGCTGGTTTTTACAGATCCCCTGTTGAGATACAAACCCACTATTCCAGTATCCGGAGGGTTTAAATTGATTGCATCATCAAAATCTTTAAGGGCTAATTCGTATTCCTGTAGCCTGCTTAATAAAAGCCCTCTATTGTTATAGGCGATAATGTCTTTGGGATCAAGCTGAATTATTGTCGTATAGGTGTCATAAGCTGCCTGGTATTGGCCAGCATGGTCCAATGCACTCGCCTTTAGTAATAAAAATCGGGTGTTTTTGGGTTCTATATAAAGCGCCCTGGTAATTAAATCAATGGCTTTGACCATGTTTTTGCGATCGTATTCAGTGCTGGCTGCTTCGTAAAGTTCTTCTTTCGATTGACTGTAGCCAACCCAGGGTAAACAAAGCAGAAGCAGGATGCAATAGGTATAAGGTTTCATGTTGCGTTTAAAGGTGTAATAGAAACTGATTCCGCAAACAAAATAGTAAAGGTTATCTGAATCTGCAATTATGACAAGATATCAGTTCCTTTCTCTTGCAGTATTCAAAGTTGTCTTGTATATTTCTGAATTCCTATTTTTAAAAGAATTCATCCTTATTAATTTACCTCTTTTATGTTTCAAAATCCATTTTCATTTAATGGACGTATCCGTAGAATGGAATACGGCATTTCCTTTATAATTTATCTGGTTTTTATTATAATCCTTGAGTACATTATTGGTTCAGATGAATCCATGGGATGGTTGGGTTTAGCGGTTATTCCACTTTTGTGGTTCATGTTAGCTCAAGGAGCCAAAAGATGTCATGACCGGGGGAATTCCGGTTGGTATCAACTAATTCCTTTTTATGGTTTCTGGATGTTATTTGCGGATAGCATACCCGGCCCGAATGAATATGGATTAAATCCAAAAGGGGATGGTAATTTTGCTATGGAAATAGAAGAGATAGGAAAAGATGCTGTTTGATAAATTTCATCAGGTTGAAAGATGACGATATACGGAAGTCCCATTTCAAATTGGGATTAGTCTGAGTTAATGGATACGTATTAGAAAAATTAAAAGTCCCGGCAGCACCGGGACTTTCTCATGAGTGTGTAGTCGAAAATAGCCCTTAGTTCAATGAACGTTTAGCGAGGTACCAGTCCACCATTTCCAGATCACTCTTTTTTCTTTCCTGCAGTGCTTCAACAGTTTTGGGTGCAGGTACAATAACTTTTTCTCCGGGGGTCCAGTTCAGCGGCATCGCGCATTTGTGCTGATCGGAGGTCTGTAATGCCAGGAGTGCCCGTTTGATTTCTTCCATATTTCTGCCCACATTTAAGGGATAATACATGATCAATCGTACTTTCCCTTCTGGGTCCATAATAAATACCGCACGTACGGCAGCTGTTTCACTTTCTCCTGGCTGAAGCATGCCATAAAGTTTGGATACTGACATATCAATATCTGCTACTATGGGAAATTCAAAAAGCACTCCTGTTTTTTCATAGACTGCATTTACCCAGGCAATATGGGCATGGATACTGTCGATACTAAGACCCATTAATTTGGTGTTGTGCTGGGCAAAGAATTCCTTCTCCAATGCAAAACCACTCATTTCGGTTGTGCATACAGGTGTAAAATCAGCTGGGTGTGAAAACAGGATAACCCAGGATCCTCTATTATAATCCGAAAACTGAATTTTTCCGGTAGTAGTTACCGCTTCAAAATCAGGGGCCATATCGCCAATTCTGGGCATTAAGGTAATTTGTTCCATTATTTGTTGATTTATATTTTTTGAACAGTTAAGCGTAATACAGCTGCTTCTCCTGAATGAAATGGGCCTTCGTTGAGGTGCAGGTCCTTCTGCTGGCAGCTAAGTACATGGAGAAACGCAAAGTCATTGCATAGGGTAGGGGCGTCGTATAAAAGGGCTGGATCTTTTGGTCCGCCGGAGCTGTATTCTATTTGCTCTTTCGCAAAAGCTTCCAATAAGAGGTATCCGCCCGGGCGTATGGATTTGATCAGTTCCTGGTGGTATTGTTTGCGCAGGGCAGCAGGCAGGTGTACATAGATGCTGGCTACCAGGTCGTATTGCTGGTTGGCACGGAAATCTTCAATGGATTGATTCCAGTAGACAATTTTTAATCCCTGTTCCCCCGCTGCTTTCAATGCTTTTTCCCGCGCTACCTCACTGTAATCGAAGGCGTGTACTGTCCAGCCTTTTTTTGCGGCATAGAGGGCATTTCTTCCTTCCCCTTCGGCTGGCAGGAGTACTGTGCCGGGTTTATGATTGTCTATAAACTGTTTGAAAAAGGCATTGGGTTCCGAACCGTAAACGGATTCATTGGCTGCATAACGCTGATCCCAGAATTCCTTTGCCATGTTGAATTGATTAATGGCTGCAAAGTATCAGGTATATGGCAGTTTTATGGTGACATGCATCACAAAGTGCAATGGTGTCAATTTTAGTGTAAATTTATTGAACCACTTTTTAATATGCTGTTGAAGGATTATCCTCCTCACCCTGCTTTGCGGGATCTTGTTCAATGTTACAGGATTGTTCATTTCAGTTTTGAGGTAGCTGACTCCCTCTCGTTTAAAGCATATCCTCCAAAGCCAGAGCTTTGTTTGCATTTTATAGTAAAGGGGGATTTGCATGTTGCTACACCTGATCAGGATAAAATACCCTTCCCTTTTCATATGGCCCTGATTGGTCAGCAAACATCCGTGATGCCAAGATATACAATGGGTGATTTTCTCAATTTTCAGATAGTGTTTCATTCTTCTTCCCTGTTTCGGTTAACCGGTATTCCAGCACCGGACCTGGCGAATCAAATTGTAAATGCGGAACTCATTTTTCCTGGGATCAAGTGTTTTTTTGAAGAATTACTTTATGCTGACAATTACGCTGGAATGTTAACCATTGGTGATCGTTTTGTTCGCTCATTGCTTAGCCGAAGAAAAATGGAAATGGATCCTGTTGAAGCGGCCATTAAGTGGATGATTAAAAAAGATGGATTGGTTTCGCTTGATTGGTTGGCCAAAGAAGCCTGCCTTTGTACCAGGCAATTTAAACGGAATTTTCATGAGCGGATGGGAGTGAATCCTAAAACTTATGCCAGGCTGTTACATTTTATCCGGGCTTATAATACCAGGAATGCAAATCCTGGATGGGATTGGCTGAAAGTGGCAGTAGATGCTGATTATTACGATTACCAACATCTGGTAAGAGATTACAGAACCTTTACAGGAACAACTCCTACCTCTTTTCATTTATTGGAACAGGAATCTCCGGAATGCAAATTGGGATTGGCTGATGCTGTTTACAAAGAAAGGTTTAAACCAGTCAGTTTTTTCTGAACGAAACAGGATGTCCTTTTTTTACCAGTGAATTGCTGCGGAATCAACCCAATTTTACCGGGTTAATTTCTGTTTATGAACCCATTTTTATTACTAATAGTCGGTTTTCTTATGGCACATTCCGGTTTTTCTCAATCAACAAAAAGAACATTTGTATTGGTACATGGACAATGGCATGGGGCCTGGTGTTGGAACAAGGTTGTCCCTTTACTTCAGGGGGGCGGACATCAGGCTATTTCCTTTGATATACCAGGATTTGGTCAAGACCAAACACCTACGGAGCAGGTATCTTTCGAAGAGTGTGTTGAAAAAGTAGTGAAAGAAGTACAGGCCCAACCTGGTATGGTATGGCTGGTTGGTCATTCCAGTAGCGGACTCGTGATCGCACAGGCCGCTGAGCGTTTAGGAAAGGAAAAGGTAGAAGGATTGGTTTTTCTGGATGCTTTTTTGCCCAGGGATGGCGAGTCCGTTTTCAGTTTGTCAGAGAAATTTGCAGGCCCCGCTGGTCCGCCTTTACAAAAAGCACTAATCGTTTCAACGGATCAGAAAACGATCTCACTTAATCCTGCAATGGTTCGGGAACTGCTCTATAATGATTGCACAGAGGAAGATCTTCAATATGCCCTTGCAAGATTGCGTCCAGGGCCATTATCCGTGCTGGCAACACCGGTGCGCCTGACCCAACAAAACTATGGTAGTATCCCTAAGTATTATATTCTTTGTACGAAGGCAAAAGATATGGATAAATCCACTTTGTCGAAAAATGTAAGCTGCAGGGAGATTATTGAATTGCCTGCCAGTCATTCTCCATTTTTCTCGATGCCGGATAATCTGGTTGAGGTTTTGAACAGATTGGGTCGTTAACCATTTCAGTACTCAACTGTTATCCTTTTCAAAATCAGACCGAAATGGTATTGACAAAGGGGGAATTATCAGGTTTGGAAAGGAGATACCGCGCCAATCTCATAAATTCTATTGGGGGCTTCAAGAGCCTGGTGCTGGTAGGTACAAAAAGCAGGGAAGGGAAGGAGAATTTATCCTTATTCAGCAGCCTGGTGCATATTGGTGCTGATCCTGCTTTATGTGGATTGATTGTCCGCCCGAATACGGAAGGCCAGAATACGTTGGGGAACATCCTGCGAACCGGTGTGTACACAATTAATCAGGTGCATGCTGAATTTATAGAAAAAGCGCACCAAACCAGTGCCAAATACCCGGAAGGAGTTAGTGAATTCGAAGCAGTTGGGTTAACTCCTGATTATGTGGAAGGAGTTGCTGCACCTTTCGTAAAAGAAAGCATTATTAAATTTGCTTGCGAACTGGTACAGCATATCCCAATTGAACTCAACCAGACACATTTTATCATAGGAAAGATTACTCACATGATGGTTCCGGATGCATTAGTGGGTCCGGATGGTTTTATTGACCTTGAATCAGCCGGTACACTCACCTGTAGCGGACTGGATAGTTATCATGCTACCACCAGCGTGATACGGCTGCCTTATGCCAAACCTTAGGGATAATTAATTCGATCTCATCCATTTGTACAGTCGATGCATTACCAGCATATGAGGTGCGGTAAGTAGTGCCAGGGTAGCAAAACAATACCATAAAACCTGGTGGTTGTTTTTAACATCACCAAGGGTTAAGAGAAAGATTGCTGTTCCTGAAAGTGCAATGCCACTGCAAATCAATAGATGTTTAAATAATAGTTTGGGATAAAAGTGTCCGGTATTCTTAAGACCTGTTATAATAGATTGAAGTGAAAGACTGGAATGCCAAATAATAAAATAGAAGCTGAATCCCAATAAAAGCGGAAGCTGGTGTAGGATTAGTAAAAGTAAAGAGAGCCGCAATAAAAAATTTCCAGAACCGTATTGCTTTTTTTTCGCTTGTTGGAAAAAAAATACAAAACTGATTATTAGAAAAAAGATAAATAGTATGCCTAGTAGTAGTTGCTGATATTGTTGTAGAGCAGGAATCGAATTATTAATAACTGCAGTATCATCTATTAGTGAAACGATTGGGGCCACTTCGTCTGTGTGAGTAAGCAGAAGAAAAAATAAAATCAATAATCCATAACTGCTGATGAATAATTTTCCAATCCAGTTATCCGCAGGTATATTTTTAAGATCCGTTTCGCCAAAATGGTAGGCTGCTATGCAAAGGAAAACAACTAACGCCGGAATAGGAAACAGCCATAGCAGGATTCCAAATAGCAGAATTTGCAGCAGGTATTGCAACAGGAAATTTCTGAGGGAAAAGTTGGTTCTTGTTGCGGATGATTGATATTTCGCTACGAGAATATCTGCAGCGCCATGCGGAATGCCTAGCAAAATAAATCCGGTAAGAAGCATTCCTGCCTGTATCTGGAAGGGAATGGGTATCCACCAATGGTGAAACATACACAACAGGAGTCCCAATACAATAAAACTATTTTTCATTAAGTAGAATTAAACCCGGCAAGGTACAGTCAGTAAAACTGTACCCTACCAGGTATTTTACCTGTAAAAACAAAAAAAAACGCGTTAAACTGATTTACTGGTCATTGCCATTTCACGTTGCGCGAGTGCATAAATGGTTAATCCAAAACCAATTTTATTGATAGCATCACCAATATTATAAACGACATCCAGTGAAACTCCTTCCAGCACTTTCATGCCGAATAATCCACCTTCAGTCCCTGCAATATATCCAATAGGATAAATAGCCCATCCAACCAATACAAACCAAGCCAGGGTGCGATTGGCGGCTGCAACAGCCGGGCTGGTATTGTTGGCTAATTTTGCAACATCTCCAAACCAGATCAGGTATACAATATAGAAATAACCGAGACTGCTGATAAAACCCCAAATCCAGCTTTGAGTTTCAGTTGGATAAATGGCTTCGCCTATATATCCGGTAACCAGCATGAATACAGATGCGGCAATGAGTTTGGTTAAAAGGCTGGTAGTTGCCCCTGATTTTTTGGTAATGAGATAGAACTCAACGCACATGAGCGGTACTGTTAGTAGCCAATCTACATAACGGAAAAATGTAGGCGATTGACCGGTTGCGAGGTTATAATCCCGCATGTAATAATAATGTACGGCAGCAATGAAAGTGATCAATCCGGATATAAGAATGGAAGTTCTCCATTTCTTATCAACATTCCACATTTCAAAAAAGAAAAAGACAGATGCCCCAAGCATAGCCATGCAACCAATAAAGAAAGTAAAGGCAACATAATTGTTGTTGGCGATCGGCATGATCTCCAGTAATAATGGATTCATTTGTTATAAGTTTAAAATTTGTTGGAAGTAGTAACGGGCTAATCCGGAAAAGCTGTTGAACTATTGAACTACCATTATTGAACATATTGTAGTTTCAAATAGTTTGAAGGTTTTTAAAATATTATATTTACTGTTGTTTTTTTTGATTTTACTTAAACAGTTTTGAGTTGTTTTTTTTGTGTGTGGAATTAATCGGTTATAATTGATACAGATCTCTCCACTGGCAGATTTGATTTTTGTGCAGTGTTATATTTATATTGATGGTATGAATTCAAACAGATTACCTGCTGGATTGAAACTGGTTAAGCAGTTGGAGGGAGGTAGTACTGCCAGTATATTTCTTGTTAAAGATGAACAGGAGGAAATGTATGTGCTTAAGGGGGCAGCTAAAACAGAATCTGCTAACACGCTTCAGCATAATTTTCTTGTGTATGAATGGTTGGCTGGAAAGGTTCCTGTACCTGCTGTTCATTTTTTCCAGGAGGATGACACTACCGAATGGCTTTGTGTCGAATGGATAAATGGTAATACATTGGCTGAACTTCCTGCAACTGAACAATGGGTTCGGATTTATGCGAAGGCATTAAGAACACTACATGAAGTAACTCTTGACTCTGATGCACCCGTGTATTCTATCGATACCAGATTGAAGGAAGTCCGGATTCGGATAGAGAATGGCTGCGTGGATACAACAGATTTTGAAAAGGAGTTCCGGAATTATACAGCGGAGCAATTGTGGGATGAGCTGACTAGATACAAACCAATAATGGCAGACCTCGTATTTACACACGGCGATTATTGTCCGGATAATCTGATTGTACGCGATGGAGTAGTAGCTGCTTTTATTGATATGGGCAGGGCTGGGGTAGCGGATCGTTACCAGGATTTATCGCTTGCGATAAGGAGTCTAAAACATGAAAGTCTTGAAGAACTAATTCCTCTTTTTTTACACAATTATGGGTTAACATACCTGGACGAAAACAAACTTCGTTTTTACACATTGCTGGATGAGTTTTTTTAGTAAACATTCATCGCTTCAATAATTTAAAACCAATTTCCCTTCCCTGTCCCTGGAACATTGCCAGGTTGATCCAGAACCAGGCGAATTGTTCCATCAATTCGAATTTGTCGTTTCCACCAATATCATAGCAGTTGGCAAAACCAGCATCTTTTGCCAACTGTTTGGCAGCTTCCTTTCCTTTGGTACTATCTCCGGCAACAAAGAGGTCCAGTGCTGTATCACCATACATTGAATTGACCATATTGTTGTAACCTGTAGTGTTAAAACATTTTACGATATCGCGAGTGGATGTATGGGCCAAAATTGCATCGGCGGTAGTGGTAAAACCGGCTGGACCTTTTTTCATAATGATGTTCATCGCATCAATGATTATTTTCCCGTTGGTATCGCCAAGGCTTTTGGCAACATCTATCGCTGCAGGCGCTGGAGTGGCAAGCAGTATGCATTCCGCAGCTGCAACTGCTTCCTGAACGGGCATTGCCAAGGTATTCGGATTCTTCAGTAAGTCCTGACCTTTGAATGTATTAAGGTCCTGAACTCCAAGAAAAATTTCATGTCCGGCCTTTGCCCATTTGGTTGCCAGTGCTCCTCCTACATTTCCGGTTCCGATAATTGAAATTTTCATACTGCTTTTTTGTTTTAAAATTGGTTCATTTACCGGTGATTCGGAATATTATATCTAATTTGATAGTCACTATCTAATTGGATAGTAATGATTATGCCTGACTTTATTTACGAACACAAAGTGTATTATAATCCGGTTGAATTTGCGATGCATTTTATTGGTGGTACCTGGAAGATGCCCATCTTATGGCGGCTTAACCACCGCACCATGCGGTATGGGGAGATCCGTAAAGCACTGCCGCATATCACGGATAAAATGTTATCCAGCCAATTAAAGGAACTGGAAAAGCATGAATTGATAACAAGAAAAGTGTATGCTGAAGTACCTCCCCGGGTGGAGTACTCAATTACCAAAAAAGGTAAGGAGGTGATTCCGGTAATTGAAGCAATCCGGAATTATGGCCTTAAGAAAATGAAGGAGAAGGGGTTGAAGGAGGGAGGTAAACCTAAATTGTCCCCTGAAAAATAAAAAACCCTTGAAAGCTACTGCTATCAAGGGTTTCCCTTTTTATTCCGTGCCCAGGACTGGATTCGAACCAGCACGCCGTTTCCAGCACCACCACCTCAAGGTGGCTTGTCTACCAGTTTCAACACCTGGGCTCGCTTTAAAGCGGTGGCAAATGTAAGGATTTCAACGAATTGCCGCCAAGTATTCGGCTGAATTTATTTGGAAAGACCGGTCTGCTTCGGCAATACAATCCGGAAGGTGGTACCCTTGCCTGGCTCAGATTGCTTCACATTCAGCTCCCCCCGGTGAAACTGTTCAATTATCCGTTTGGAAAGCGAAAGTCCCAGTCCCCAGCCCCTTTTTTTAGTAGTAAATCCGGGGTCAAATACCCGCCCGATATGTGTGGCAGGTATGCCTTTACCTGTATCAGTTACATCAATAAGCACTTCGCGCTCGTTTTCCTGGATCTGTACCGTTATTTGTCCCTGGCCTTCCATGGCATCCAGCGCGTTTTTCAGAAGATTTTCTATTACCCAATCGAACAAGGTGGCGGAAAGGGGAATGATCAGGCTGCCGGTTGGTGGCGCCATAAACTCAAACCTGATCTTTCCGGATGCACGGCGTTTGATATAATCCAACATGGCGTCAACCTGTCCTACAATATCTGTGGGTTCCAGGTTGGGAATGCTGCCAATTTTGCTGAAACGATCACTTACCAGTTTCAATCGGTTTACATCTTTTTCCAGCTCCCGCGTGATTGCTTCCTGCCCGCCGGATTCCTTCAACATTTCAACCCAGCCCTGTAGGGAAGATAAAGGAGTTCCCAACTGGTGCGCCGTTTCCTTTGCCATGCCTGCCCAGAGCTGGTTCTGGCTGGACCGATGCTGGGTTGTCAGCAACAGGAGCAATAAAGTGATCAGCAAGCCCACAATTACCAGTTGAATGAGGGGGTAATATTTTACTTCCCTTAATAATCGGGTATTGCCATAATAATATTTGTTCGCGATATAAGGCTGCTGACTCAGCACCAGGATAAAGGGTTCATTATTGCGTTTGAACTCCCTCAGCTTATCCGGAAGATAGGTTGGATCAAGTGCTGCTTCGGTACTATCGAGGTTGATATAATTGACAATGCTGTCTTTTTCATTGGTTTCGATAATCGGAATATTGGTCTGTTCATTCCGGATCATATTCGGCAGCGTAAGGGGCATGTCCGGGTTGTCAAAAATTGCCTTGCTGGCATTTACCCAGAGTTCCACTTTATCGCGTTCTTCCTGGGCAATTTTAGTGGCGAGATACCGCGAATAAAAAATCGTACCGATTACAATGGAGAGTGCGAGTAAAGCCAGCCAGCTGCGCCAGTTTGTAAGAATGGATACCATGAATTAAAGCGAATTGTAAATGGAAAGTTCAGCCATTTTTTCAACCGGGCTCATCATATAAGTAAGCAGACTGTTATCAGGCAGTATTTCCACCACCCGAAAGCCGCGATAGTTCACGCCCCAACTGCCCCCAAAATGTCCGTCAAATAAAAAGGGGATGGATCCAAACATCTTTACGCCATCTTCCTGGTGATCATGGCCGTTGAAAGCAGCGCGGACATTTTTTTGTTCTTTCAGCAGTTTTTGAAAGGCAGTTGCATCCACTGCATGTTGGGTCCATTTGATCGGTGTGATATGAAAGAAAAGGAATATGTTTTTTGCGCTGCTGTATTTTTTGAATTGCTCCGCAAACCAGTCGGTATTGGGTGAAAGATAAGTTCCTTTTTCATCAGAAGTGGTGCCGAGCAGCAGGATATTGTCTCCGAGTTCCACGGCCTGGTTGACATCCTGTTTCCAGACTTCTTTCCAGCGTGTATCACTGACCATGTCATGATTGCCCTTGGTAACATATAGTGGTGTAGCGATGGGTTTCAGCGCATTGGCGGCTGCTTCGAGAAATGCCGGCTGGTCATGGAACAGATCCCCATTGGCTACCGTAAATTGCAGGGGTGATCGCTGATGAAAAGCATTAATCGCCTTGCAGATTTCCCTGTAAAAATCATCATAGGAAGTTTTCGGTTGTCCATAGTGCCCATCCGAAGTAATGGCAAAGCGGAACCTGTCAGGTGCCTGGGCTGAAAGGAGTCCGGCTGCCTGAAGGGGTTTGATCCCGCCATTGGCCAGCAACAGGAGGGCCGAGCAGGACAGATCGCGTAGGAAATTTCTTCTTTGCATACTTGAAAGCTAACTAAATAAGCTGAATAGTTTTATACCTGTATTTTTGCCCCCTAATCAAAGATGCTCCCCTTGCAACCACTGGTTTCTGTTGTGATTTTAAATTGGAACGGGCAACAGCACCTGTCTAATTTTCTGCCCTCTGTAAAGGCGCATGCCTGTGCGGGTATGGAACTCGTGGTGGCTGATAATGCTTCCTCGGATGATTCAGTAGGTTGGCTGCGAGAGCACCATCCGGATGTACGGATCATTCAGCTGGAGAAGAATTACGGTTTCGCAAAAGGGTATAATGAAGCGCTGAAGCAGGTGCAGGCGAACTATTACGTTCTCCTGAACAGTGATGTGGAAGTTACGGCTGGATGGCTGGAGCCGATGCTGAAACTCCTTGAATCGGATGAACGTATCGGTGCCTGTCAGCCTAAGATTAAGATGTATCACGATAAGACCTCCTTTGAGTATGCGGGAGCCGCAGGGGGATGGCTGGATTCGTTGGGTTATCCCTTTGCACGCGGACGTATTTTTGATTTTTGCGAGCAGGACCTGGGCCAATATGATGATACAGCGGAAGTTTTCTGGGCAAGTGGGGCTGCTCTTTTGGTGCGGGCCGATTTATATCACCGGTTAGGTGGCTTGGATGAATTCTTTTTTGCACACCAGGAGGAAATTGATTTTTGCTGGAGGCTGCAGCTGGCTGGCTATAAAGTGATGGTTTGTCCGGCCAGCGTGGTATTCCATGTAGGTGGCGGAACCCTGCCCAAGGGCAATGAGTGGAAAGTATTTTTGAATTTTCGCAATAACCTGATCATGCTGGCGAAGAACCTGCCCTGGTACCAGGTGTTGTGGAAAATTCCATTCCGCTTCTTGCTGGATGCTATTTCAGCCTGGAAAAGTTTGTTTGAAGGCCAGGGCATCTACTTCAAGGCAATCCTGGAAGCGCATTTAGGGTTTATGGGATGGGTTGTATTCCGGCATCGTCGCTCGGTTTTTCCAATCAGTAAAAAGGGAAAATTGCGGGGATGGTACAGGGGATGTGTGGTGTGGGATCATTTTGTGCGGGGTCGTCGATATTTTTCAGAAATAGTGCGACTTAAAAAATGATTTTTTGGCCTGAACCGTTATTTTTGCACAGCATTTAAATAAAAGATATGGCTCATAATCAGGCACATGAAATAGAAAATCCGCTGGAGAAAGACTTTAAACACAATTGGGTGAATTCTTCCAGTTTCCTGTTTTATTTGCAGGTGTTTTGCATCCTGGCATTTGTTTTAGGCGGATGTTTTGGTTTGTATGCGAACCGTTACAAGGGTAAGGGTAAAGTTTCTGTGCCTGAAAGCACTATGTACACGCCGAAGTACAAATAATTTTCGAGAAAAATTTGGCAGAAAGATCGGAGTTCTTATCTTTGCCATCCCAATTGAAAAACAGCTCTTTAGATACACTATCTGGTACTATTTTTTAGGTTCAATTGGAAGCCGGTCAGATAGTTTTTTGCGGAAGTAGCTCATTTGGTAGAGCACAACCTTGCCAAGGTTGGGGTGGCCGGTTCGAGCCCGGTCTTCCGCTCCAAAAGATTCCAAACCTACCGTTTGGAATTTTTTTTTGGTGGATGTTTTGCCCGGGTGGTGGAACTGGTAGACACGCAGGACTTAAAATCCTGTTCGCCGAAAAAGCGAGTACGGGTTCGATTCCCGTCCCGGGCACAAAAAGCCGATTCAGTAATGAGTCGGCTTTTTTTATTGTTTTTGGAAAATATTCAAGATGGAGAAAATAGTAATTGTTGGAGCGGGGTTAAGCGGGCTCTATCTCGCGAATTTATTGCAGGAGGCCGGCAAAGAGGTAGTAGTACTGGAGGCCGCAGACCGGTTGGGTGGTAGGATCCATACGATTCAGGGAGTTGAAGCTACCCCGATGGAACTCGGGGCAACCTGGTTTTCGGATATGCATCCCCGTTTGCTGGCCCTTCTCGGAAAATTGAACCTGGATAAATTTCCACAGTTTTCTGCCGGCATTTCCCTGTTTCAGACAAAATCGTTTGAACCTCCGCAGAAATTTTATATTCCGGAATCTGAAGCGCCCTCGTACCGGATAGCCGGTGGAACCGGTGCACTTATCACAAAGCTGGCTTCGCAATTACCAGCAAAAGTCATTCGACTGAAACAGCGGGTGCAGGAAATTCAGGAAACTGAAAAGGGATTGGAAATCGTAACCGGAACAGGTGACCATTATTCAGCAGATAAAGTAATCCTTTGTATTCCTCCACAGTTAGCGGGTGTTAGCATTCAATTTAGTCCAGCTTTACCGGAGCCGCCCGCAGCTGTATTGCCATCGGTACAAACCTGGATGGCTGGCGCTATCAAATTCACCATTGAATATGCAGCACCCTTCTGGCGCGAGGCCGGGTACTCAGGCATGCTCTACTCACATGCCGGTATCGTGATGGAAATGTATGATCATACCAATTTCGAAGCAACCAAATTCGGATTTACCGGATTTCTAAACGGTGGAGCGGCTAATTACTCTGCAGTTGTTCGAAAAGAACTGGTTTTGCAACAACTTGTCCTCCTGCTCGGAGAAAAAGCTGGAGATGCGTTGAGTTACCAGGATAAAATCTGGATGGATGACCTGCTCGTTTCCGGTAATCCCATCGCGCAAAGGCCCCATCAAAACAACGGTCATCCTTTATTACAAGCAGGTTATATGAAAGATCGCTTGTTCTTCTGCAACACCGAAACAGCTACAGCGTTTGGTGGTTATATGGAAGGGGCGGTAAGAGCAGTGGAAGCATTGTTCAGTACCGTTTTTAGACATTGATTGCAGCATTTGGCCTGCCTTGTTCTTACCCGCAAAGATAGAGTGCCAGTTGGCGGTAAAGAGGTATCCCGATGATGATATTAAAGGGAAAGGTAATGGCCAAAGCTGCTGTGAGGTAATAGGAAGGATTTGCTTCTGGCAACGCCACCCTGCAGGCTGCCGGAGCAGCAATATAGGAGGCGCTTGCTGCAAGTATCCCCAGGATGGTGGAGCCGCCTACACTAAGTCCGGCCAAATGGCCAATCACAATGCCTGCTATTGCATGCAGTACCGGGAAGACAATTCCAAAAAAAGTGAGCACCCAGCCTCCCTTTTTAAAATCCGACAAACGTTTGCCTGCTGCAAGTCCCGCTTCCAGCAGAAACAGTGTCAGCAATCCTTTGAAAGGTACATCCAGCAAGGGTGCCACCTGTTCCCAGCCTGTTTGACCTACCAGCCAGCCGATTATCAGAAACCCAATCAATAAGAGTGTGCTTTTACCTGCCAATAGCTCCCGGGCTATCTGGTCTATGGATGCCGGTTTTGTATCCTGCCGGTTGGGGGTATACAGTCTAACGAGTGCGATCGCGATCAGGATACCGGGTATTTCCATAATGGCCAGTAAGCCCGGCATAAAGCCTTCGTATTCGATCCTGCTGCTTTCATGAAAAGCGATGGCTGCACTGAAGGTGGCTACTGATACCGATCCATAATGAGCTGCCAGGGCTC
This sequence comes from Flavihumibacter fluminis, assembly GCF_021491375.1. Taxonomy (GTDB): domain Bacteria; phylum Bacteroidota; class Bacteroidia; order Chitinophagales; family Chitinophagaceae; genus Flavihumibacter; species Flavihumibacter fluminis. The sequence goes on along the minus strand of NZ_JAKEVY010000001.1, from coordinate 874,723 downwards.
CTGCATTGTACACATCAAATTTGCCTGATTTGCGCATGATCCAATAGGTCCAGACCGGAATGCAACAGCTCAGCAAAACAGCCGCCAGCAAGGGTACAATCATCTCACTGAAGTTGACAGAGGATAATTTATAACCACCTTTCATCCCGATGGCAATCATCAGGTAGATGGTGAGCGACTGGTGCAACGACTCCGGAAATTTAAGGTCGCTTTTCAGCCGGGTAGCTATAACACCAAGCAAAAAGGCGAGAACCATGGGGGAGAGCAGACTTGCTGTTAAATTCATGATGGTGGTTTGCTTTTTTCGGTCGCAAAATTCAGTAGTTTTATACTTAAACGATATTTATATTAATTATTTGGAGCATAAATACTGTTTATGAACTATACACTTCATCAGCTACAGATCTTTTTGAAGATCACGCAAACCAAAAGCATTACTCAGGCGGCGGAAGAATTGCATCTTACACAGCCGGCGGTATCGATTCAGCTCCGGAATTTCCAGCAGCAGTTTGATATTCCACTTACGGAGATCGTTGGACGAAAAATTTATATTACGGATTTTGGCAAGGAAATCGCTCTTGCAGCCGAGGAGATACTTAACCAGGTGCAGGCCATCAATATGAAAACGATGGAATTCAAGGGGCAATTGGTAGGGCGACTCAAAATCTCCATTGTATCAACGGGTAAATACGTGATGCCTTATTTTTTATCCGGCTTTATGAAGGAACATCCTGGGGTTCAGTTGCAAATGGACGTGACAAATAAATCCAGGGTGATTGAATCCTTACAGGATAATGAGGTGGATTTTTCTCTGGTATCGATCCTGCCACCTAGCCTGAATGTAGATAAGCTGGAGCTGATGCAGAACAAATTATTCCTGGTGGGTAGCTCAGTATCGCAGTTTCAAAAAAAATCATACGACAAAAACATATTTGAAGAGCTTCCGCTCATTTACAGGGAGGAAGGCTCCGGTACACGAATGACCATGGAACGATTCATTGAACGCAACCGGATTGCAGCAGTAAAAAAGGTGGAGCTCACTTCCAATGAGGCCGTCAAACAGGCTGTTATAGCAGGATTGGGCTATTCCATTATGCCATTGATTGGTATTAAAAATGAACTGAACGCTGGTGTGTTGCGAATCATTCCGGTAAAAGGGCTACCCATTTCTACCAAATGGAGTATGATTTGGCTAAAAGGAAAGATGTTCTCGCCCATTGCAAAAGCCTATCTTGAATATGTCAGGAAAACAAAAAAAGAGATCATTGAGCAGCGATTTAACTGGTATGAACAATATTTATAGAATCCATTTAAAATATAAATGAAAATATATGGATTGCCGGACAGATTTTTGCTCAAATTTAGTTCATGCAGATTCATTTAATCGACGGGCATTTTACTGTAGCGGAGGCTGAAAAATTATTAAATGCAATAGTTAAGGCAAAAGTTGCTTTTCATGAGGAAAGGCTGGCTGCCAAAGAGCCTACTGTTGAAGAGGTTTTACATTCGGAGCGTCGGATCAAGGATATCCAGAATGAACTCAGAAAGGCACTGGTTCGGGTGCGTGCCAGTGGTGGTGAGAAGATTCATCTGCAGGCAGCCATCGATATCGATTTTATTGCCGTTATGGATTGTGCATAAAATGGGGTATATCCTTAGTTCCTTTGTCGAAGCCGAAGTAAAGACTGTATCTTCCTGAAAAGTTCCGTGTTCTCATAAATTCCGGTGAAATGTTCTGCGCCTGGTCCCCAGGCATAAACTGGTACCATTACGCCTGAATGACCGCCTGTTGAAAATTTCCCGCTAACATAACCGGTTCCTTTATCTCCGTCGAGTAGGGTGAGTCCACCGGTTTCATGGTCAGCAGTTATAATTACCAGGGTCTGTCCCTCTTTCGCAGCCCATTGCAATACCTTACCGATGGTCTGGTCAAAATCCAGCACTTCTTCAACTACACCTGGTAGATTGTTCATGTGTCCCATATCATCGATGCGGGATCCTTCCAGTAAGGCAAAAAATCCTGTACGATTCGTCTTCAGCAGATCAAGGGTATGGATGGCAGCCTTTTGAAATGCGGTGCCTCTTTTGGGGGCAGTATCCAACTGACCATCTTCTACAAGGGCCAACACCTTCGCCTGGCGAGTCGAAAGAAATTCGGCAGTGCTGTTGATGACCTGGTAACCTTTGGCATTCATTTCCTGTAACAGATCACGTTGGTCCTTACGATTGTTAAAGTACCTGCGACCACCACCAAAGAGTACATCTACATTACTGTTCAAAAAGTCTGTAGCGATTTCCTCTTCTTCCTCCCGGTCTATATTATTTGCTGCGAAGGATGCTGGTGTGGCATCGGTAATAGAGCAGGCTACTGCGATACCTGTTGCCAGGCCGTTTCGTTTAGCAATATCCGTTAGTGTATGGAGGTCAGTTCCTGCTGTATCAACACCCACGGCATGATAAATCGTCTTTTGTCCGCTTGCCATCGCTGTAGCTCCAGCTCCGGAGTCGGTGATCAGTTTATTGGCAGCAGTGGTTTTTGACATACCTGTATGTGTGCATTGTTCCAGGTAAAGTTGTCCCCGGTTGGCCACCCATCCGGCTGAAACCTGGGTCAGGCCCATACCATCACCAATCAGCAATATCACATTTTTGATTTTCCCTTTTTTAGGAGCGGGAATTTTTTCAACCGGGTAGGGGACCTGCAGTGTGTACTGCAGGTTGTCCCTGATCGGTTGCTGTCCTGTCTGACCAAGCCCGAAGACAGGAAGATATAAACTGACTGCTGCTACTAAAACACGTTTTATCATCTGAGTTGAACCGCTTATTTGGTGCTGTTGTAAATGTCCAGAATTTCAGCAGCTGTAAGTGCCTGATCATAAAATACGACACTGCCGAATTTACTACCAAGACGATCTCCATAACTTCCGGTTCCATCCTGATTTATTTTAACCGTAGTTCCGTTGTTGATATCCATGGGAACTGCAGCGCCGGACACTCTTTCAACACCATCTACGTAAATGGAAAGGCTGGAATTCCGATTGCACACGATGGTTGCAAAATGCCATTCATCGCCGAGAATTGTTTCTCCTTCGGGTAGACGGATATCGTTTTTCAAACCGGCACCATCACTTGTAACAAAACGAAGGCGACCATTCAGCCAGGCTACAACCCAACCTTTGTTATTGGAGCTGTTCCAGTCCATAGTACCCAGAATTGCCGGATCGCTGATATTGTGGTTGGATTGGATCCAAAAGCTTACGCTGAAGTTTCTATTCGCTCCAAATTGCAGGAGAGGGGAATCCTCAATAGAAAGGTAAGAGGGTGTGCCTGGTTTGAAAGTGGCAACTACACCTCTTTTGGGGTCTTCCGAAAATCCCTGAATGTTAAAATCAGTAGTCTTTAATTCAGTGGTGCTGCCATCCGCTCTTTTAAAATTCACAATGGAAGGAATTTCACTGATCACATTGAATGTGTAGGATTTCATGGAAGGATAGCTGAATCCATCTTTGCCTGCATCCTTGAAATAGACATGGAAAAACAGGGAAGCACGCTGACCAAATGGAATTGCCAGATCATTCACCGGTACGGAATAAGAAGCAGTGGTGCCATTTACATCCAGTGTGGTGAGTTTGCTCTGTGTTACTGAATTTACAATGTCAATTTTTTCAATTTCCAGTGAAGACTCCAGGTTCACTTCAACCTGGTCGGTTTTGCGGTAATAATTGCTGAACACATTTGTAAGCGTTTCACCGCTTTTGGGATCCTTATGCTGAAAGCTCAATTCGAGTCCAAGCAGGCGGCCATCTGCTTTTGCTGCTTCTTCTTTTGTACATCCGGTAGTGAATACCAGTATGCCCAGCAGCAGGTTTGTTATAAGTTGTTTCATGTTCGTTCGGTTTTAGTAACCAAGATTTTGTTTCAGGTTCACACTTTTAGAGATCTCGTTGTTCGGGATCGGGAACACATGGTGAACAGATGGGTTGAAGTTTCTGGCTGGCCATACTACGATCTCTTCCAGCGAGGATACGGTACTGCCCGACAAATTCACTTTATAACCATGCAATGGTTTTGCATAAGCTGCCTGTGCATCACCCCAGCGTACCAGGTCGAGGTGACGGAATACACCAAATTCCAGCACGAATTCGCAACGACGCTCTCTTTTAAGATCTTCCTTAGTTGCGTTGGTGATGGGGTCCAGTCCGGCACGCACCCTTACTTTATTCAGTGGCTCATCCCCGTTCCTGCCCAGCCAGATCAGCGCTTCTGCTTTCATTAATAATACATCTGAATAGCGTACGATAGGTATATTTAAATCTGTGGTACCATTATCACTGTTAGGGTTAACCGTATTTCCAACGGCTTCAGCCGGACGGAAAGGTGCGAGGTATTTAACAATGGTCATAGCGGTTGGACTGGAAACCGAAGATGGATTCACTGCCCAGATAAGTTGATTGCCTACAAATTGCAGGGTGTCTCCAGGGAAACCAATGGTTGCTTTCCTGCGGGTATCACCTTCTTCGAATGCTTTCCAAAGCTCAACGGTTGGCTGGAAATAGCCCCAGGTATTGTATATACCAAAGCCGCCGTTCTGGAAGATTACACCTGGTAATTTGGATCCGTCAATCTCCGTGCTGGTGGCACTCATGATGTATTCCGGACTCCAGTTGTTTTCGATTTCAAATACATCGGCATAACGTGGCACCAATCCGTGTTTGCCACTGCTGATCACACGATCAGTATACTCAATTACTTTCTCGTAATAAGAAGGATCGTATTGTGCAGCGTATAGGGCAGCTCTTGCCATGAGCGACCATGCAGCGGTTTTGTGCATTAGTCCCCATTCTGCCTGCGGCAATTCATCAAACCAGGGAAGCAGGTCAGCTGCTTTTTGCAGGTCTTCGATGATCATATCATAATTCTCCAGGACAGAAGTCGGACGAGGCACATCGATTTCATCGATTGGTGTGTTTTCTGTAACGATGGGAATACCGCCATTCGGGCCGTTATCGCCATACCAGGGCGCGAGCCAGAGATAGGAGAACCCCCGCATGAAATAAGCATGTGCCAATACACTGTTGCGCACCCGGTTGGAAAGTTTGGTGGCATTGGGTGCCGAACGGATCAGGTTGTTGGAATAGTTGATCGTCTGGTACATTTGAGGCCAGTTATCACGCACATCCCTGCTGCTGGAACCTTCATCCAGAAAGTTTTTAATGTTCTGTGCTTCGGCCTGTGTACGACCGGTAACGAAGTTGTCGCTGCAGTTTTCAAACCACATGAAACCACGGCCCAGTGTGCCTTCCCGGTATTGCCAGTAAAACAGGGAATATACTGCCTGCATTGCCTGGGCATCCGTCAGGTTATTAAGTTCAGATGGCTGCCCATAAGGCTGTAATTCGAGGAATTTTTTGCAGGAGCTCAAACTGCCTGCAGCTATAATTAAAGCGATTGCTATTAGTTTCGTCTTCATGATGGAACTTTTTAAAATGAAACATTCATACCTACACTAAACATCCGGGACACAGGAAATCTTCCGCCATCAATACCCAGGTTGCCTACTTCCGGATCAAATCCTTTGTACTTGGTGATGGTGATCAGGTTTTCTGCGTTTGCGTATACACGTACCCGTGCGTCTTTTAATGCTAATACCTGCTGCATCAAACTGCTTGGCAGTGTATAAGCGAGGTGCAGGTTTTTCAACCGCAGGTAATCTGCTTTATCCAGGAAATAGTCAGATACTTTGCTGAAGTTTCCGTTCGGATCTTCAACTACGGCCAGGTTGGGAATATCTGAGTTTGGATTGTAGTTATAGGAATTCAATACATCGGTGCTCATATTCCATCCTTTGGAACCGGTATAGGTCATGGCTTTCACACCGTTGAATACATTCACTCCGGAAATACCCTGCATGAACAGAGAGAGACTGAATCCTTTCCAGTTGGCTCCCAGGTTAAAACCATAGCTGAAATCCGGCATATCATACGCGCCCATATAAACGCGGTCTCCGTCGTTGATGGTTCCGTCATTGTTAACATCTCGGAACTGCAGATCACCGGGACGTGCATTGGGCTGGATTTTTTTGGTAGTACCACTAACAGGATCGGTCCAGGTATAATCATCAATATCTTTCTGGTTGCGGAAGATACCTACAGCATCGATCAGGAAGAAAGAATGCCAGGGCATACCTGCTGTTGAGCGAAGCGGGTTCATGGAGTTTACACCGTTGCCATGTGCGATGAACGCGGTTTGACCTATGCTGATCACCTTGTTATCGAAGGTACCCAGGTTGCCGCCGATGTTAAAATCAACGGATCCGATTTTTCGGTTATAGTTCAGTGTGAATTCCCATCCTTTGTTTTCCACCTGTCCAATGTTGAATTCAGGAGGAGATGCTACCCCTGCAACAGAAGGAGTGGGCATGGATTCTATCAGATCCTTGGTCTTCTTAGAGAAATAATCGACAGTGGCAGTTAGGGAATTGTCAAACAGGCTGAGGTCAAGACCAATATTGATCTGCTCAGTTCTTTCCCATTTCAGGTTAGGGTTGGGAATAGTGGGCTGGAAAATTCCAAAAGCCTGTCCCTCACCGTTAGGTCCGAGGAAAAGCGGCCAGGAAGTAACCTGGTAGGGAGGTGCATAAATGAATCGGCGCACGGATGCGATATTTCCAACCTGTCCCCAGCTGGCACGAATCTTCAACAGGTTGATTTGTTGAAAGCGCTGCATGAAGTTTTCGGAAGAAATTTTCCAGGAAGCAGAAACCGCCGGGAAAACATCCGAGTTATTGGTTGGGCTCAATTTGGAGGAGGCATCCCGGCGAACGCTACCTGAAACAAAATAGCGGTTGTCAAAAGAGTAGGACACTCTTCCCAGAACAGAAACGAAGGTTTCTTCCCAAATATCTTCACTCGGACGGATTGACCAGTCGGTACCGTTGTTGAAGATAGTCTGGTAAGGATCTTCGAACGCGTAACCCCGAACTTCCGCCCAGTTATAGCGGGATGTGCGTTTGTTCATCAGGAAACCTCCCATGGCGGCTACATCGTGCACGTTGTTGAAGGTCTTGTTGTAAGAGAGGATATTATCCCAGTTCCATCCCGACGCGAGGGTGTTAGAGATTGAACGGTAATTCTGGTTGATCGTACGACCAGGTTCCAGGAAGCGCATCTGGAAAGATTCATTGCGGAAGCTGGTTACGTCAGCAGAAAATTCAGAGCGGAACTGTAAGCCAGGTAAGGGTTTCAAACGTAAGGAGGTTTTGGAGAAAATCTTATTGGCTGGATTGTTATGCTTCACTTTTTCCAGCATGGCAACAGGGTTACGTAAGTCGGCTTCTACACTGAAACCTTCAGCAAGCGCCCAACGGGGAACGGTACCGCCGTAGAGCAGTTCGCCATCCGGACCGAATTCGCGAACAGTGCTGAAACGGGGATAAGCCATTGCACCGAAGATTGTTCCCGTGTGCCCATCACCGATAGCACTTTGCCCCTTGTTGAAATCATATAATACATGCTGACCGATTTCAATCCATTTTGCCAGGTTGAAATCAACATTCAAACGGGTGGTCAGTTTTTTATTGTAGGTATTAATCAGGGTGCCCTGTACGTCATCATAACTAACCGAAGCAAGCGCTTTGATCGTATTGGTACCACCACGGATGGTCAGGTCATAGTGTTGCATGCGGCCTGTACGGAAAATCTCATCCACCCAGTCGGTACGGGTAACATTTCCGTAAGGGAAGGTGATGGGGTCGTAGGTTTTCGGAACAGTTCTGCCGGCAGCAGTGGAAGCGTCTTTCCAAACCATGTTGAACTGTTCTGCAGTGAGCACTTTGGGCGTGCGCCAGGCCTGCTGCGTACCATTCCAAACATTGGCTTCGATAGTCATTTTTCCGGCTTTTGCCTGTTTGGTGGTAATGAGTACCACACCACCTGATCCGGCGAAGGCTCCGTAAATGGCAGCAGAGGATGCGTCTTTTAAAACCGTGATGGTTTCAATATCGGCAGGGTTATAAGGAGCGCCTGGAACACCATCTACAACGATCAGTACGGCATCACCATTTTTGTTGCCTTTACCTCTGATACTGATGGAGCCAGAGGAAGTAGGATCGCCACTTTGAGTAACATTCACACCGGGCATTTGTCCCTGTATGATATTACCCAGTGATGCCGGCCGTCCTTTAAAATTATCAGTCACTTTTACTGTAGAAACAGCGCCCTGCAAATCCTGTTTGCGGGCATTGGCATAACCAATCACAACCACTTCATCGAAACTGGATCCTGTTGGCTCCAATACCACATCAACCGTGATTGAATTTCCAACCGAACGTTCGATTGTTTTCATGCCAACGGCAGAGAATACAAGTGTTTTCGTGCCTGCAGGGATATTGATGGTGTAAGTGCCATCATTTTCTGTTACGGTTCCTGTCGAACTGCCTTTAATCATCACAGAGGCACCTGCGATGGGCGTACCGTCTTTACCGGAACTGACCGTTCCGGATATTTTTTGTTGGGCGCTTGCGGAAATAGCAAGCCCGAACAGGAATACTAAAATACCTGTGATTTTTTTCATACCAGTGGCTTTCGTTGATTAATATGTAGGGTTAAATAATGCTGATTGTAGAGGAGTAGAAATTTTGGTTTATGAACAAATGTTTAGCAGTAGTAAACATAAAGATATGGGCCTGGTTGTACTGCATCCTACGCATATGCGTATAATAAACTTCAAAATGCGTAGAAATGAAATTTTAATTTGACGGATATCAACTAGCTAACGGCAATCAATAAACGCATAAAAAAACTGTGTATCTTCTACATGATACACAGTTTAATTTATTGTTAGTTTTTAGTAAACTAATTAAATCTTATTCATTCCGGGTTTAATATCAATTGTATCCGAACCACCTGCCCAACTAAGTTTTAATTTGAGTGGAAGGTTTGATTGAATGGTAAGGGAAGGCTTTTGTTTTTCACTGGTTCTTGCAGCAGCCTGTAATGATAAGATGCCTTCCTTTCCAATCGGATACCGATCAATTCCATGTTCTTCTGTCAGTCGTACATCCCAATTGATGGTATTGGTTTGAATGCTGGATCGAATTCCAAAAATTCCTTCAAATAAAATGGAGATGGGAACGAGGCCGGTCCAGCCAATAAAATCAGGTCTTGCCAGTAGTCCGGGACTAGTTGTTTCAGGAGCATAATATTCCCAGAAAGTGCCTGTGTCTTTGAACACCTGTAATACCTGCTGGTGGTGTTTTTTAGCGAGATCAAATGCCAGGGTGTGAAGGTTGTTTTGTCTCAGTCCGGCAATTACCATATAATTAGTCGGAGCCCATACACCTCCCTGCCAGTAGCGCCCATCCGGCTGGTATTTTTCATGGTTGGCCGGCATGGATGGAATTGGATGTTTGCGTGCAAAAGTTTGCGTATCCGTTAAATGTGCAGTAAATTTTTTTAATTCATCCGGTTCCAGGATATCCGCCCAGAGTGCCCAGTAGGCACCGACTGATTTGAAATTGCCAATTGAACCGTCGGCATAACGGTCATAGAAAAACGAAGTTTTGGAATCCCAGAGATTTTCGCGGATCCATTTCTTCAGGAATTTGGTTTCTGATTCAATGTCTTCAATTTCCTGCCAGCGTTCTACATAAAAGCCAAATTCAACCAGGATTTTTCCAATGTACAATTGTTGCAGGCAGGTATCCAGCCAGGTCATATGGCCGTGTGAAAAGATCGGGTTGTATTCTTTATGCACGCGGGGTTGATTATCCATACCGGTACCCCATCCACTGGACCAGTAGGATCCATCTTTCCAGGTGCGGTTAAGCCGGAGCCATTGATAATAAGCGCACAATACCGGGAAGATTTTATGCAGTCGCTGAATATCTCCGAATTGGCGGTAATATTCCAACTCACTCCAGGGGATCAGATTGGGGCCTGTGCTGGTAGGATCGTAGCGATGGAAACAGTCTTTGCCGGTTAGCCCCCATATTTCGCGACAAATAAATCCATCCGGATGTTGTTTTCCATAGAAATTATCCAACGTTTGCTGAAAAGGATAGGCCCGTGTGCCATATCGCGCAAACATGGTGATAAAGGTTGAATCCCACATGAAAATATTGCCATTGTAGGCAGTATCTATGTAGGAAGCAATAAAGCCGGATTTCGGAGCAGGATCCTTGATATTTTTAAACGCAATTTCCCAGGCTTTCCAGTACATGTCGATGGCAGCCTGGTTACCTTTCCAGTTGGGGAGGGGTAACATTTCTTTGGCTTGCGCGAAAGAAGGAGCCGGTACCAGGTTGGGCTGCGCATTGCGAAATTCATTCTCTGTTACAAATACGTTTTTTACGTATGTGTTTTTGAAATCGTTTTGCAGTTCAATATCCTGATCGGGAGCAGAGGAGGGGCCTTCACCTGCTAACAGGGATGGTGCCGGTAATGCAGCAGACCCAGCCAGTAAAAAGGAGTTGCGTAAAAATTTTCTTCTCGAATCCATGCTACCAGTTTTGAGTAAAGCTAAAGTTAACTTTGCTATTAGTCAACTATTTCACTTTTTGCGAATAATAGTCTTCAAAATACGTAGTACTCCCTCTTAGCCGGCCAGGAATTGTAACTTGTAGCTTGAGTGTATATCTGATTTTTATGATACGAATTAGCTGGTTGTGTATTATTCTTTTTTATTGCTGGTCCTGCAAACCGGAAGCGCCTGAAAATTTTCTGTTCGAGGAACTGTCGTTGCAGCAAACAGGTATTGATTTCACCAATGAAATCCGGGAAGATGAGCAACTGAATATCCTGAGTTTTGAGTATTTCTATAATGGAGCGGGAGTGGGGGTAGCAGATTTTAACCAGGACTCTCTGCCGGATCTCTTCTTTTCTTCCAATATGGGTGCTTCTAAACTCTATGTAAATAAGGGTAATTTTCAATTTGAAGACAAAACGGAATCTTCGGGTATTGATACCCGTGGGAAGTGGGCTACAGGTGTATCCATTGTAGATATCAACCAGGATGGTTACCCGGATATTTATCTCTGTTTTGCTGGTCCGCATGCCGCGGACAAGCGGGCAAATGCGCTTTATGTAAACGACGGAAAAGGACGCTTTACAGATCAGGCGGCAGCCTATGGATTAGCAGATACCGGCCATACTGTACAAGCTGTTTTTTTTGACTATGACCTGGATGATGACCTGGATTGTTACCTGCTGACCAATATCACAGATGAAATGGGGCCGAATATTATTCGTCCCAAGCGGGTGAATGGGGAAATGATCAATACTGACCGACTTTACAAGAACGAGGGAAATGGAAAATTCAGAGATGTATCGAGGGAAGCCGGAATTTTAAAGGAAGGATATGGCCTTGGTGTTGCTGTTTCGGATTTAAACCGGGATGGCTGGCCGGATATTTTCGTTTCCAATGATTATCTCTCCAACGACTTGTTGTATATCAACAACCGGGATGGAACATTTACCGACCAGGCTACTTCTGCGTTTAAGCATACCAGTTATTCTGCCATGGGTAATGATGCAGGTGATATCAACAACGATGGTTTCCCTGATCTGGTAGAAGTGGATATGTTGCCTCCGGATAATTACCGGCAGAAACTGATGCTGGGATTTACCAATCACGACCGCTATCGTTCCGAGTTGCAGGTGGGTTATGCTCCTCAGTTCATGCGGAATTCATTACACCTGAATACAGGATTGATAAAAGGAGATGTACCCGAATTCAGTGAAATTGGCCAACTGGCAGGTATCTCCGCTACCGACTGGAGCTGGAGCCCGCTCCTTGCTGATTTTGACCTTGATGGTCGTCGTGATCTTTTTATTAGCAATGGCTATCCAAGAGATATTACGAACCGGGATTTTATCACCTACCAGGCGCAGGGGTTGTCGCGAACTGATCCGAAAGCACCGCTTACCAGGGACCAGTTTGCAGTACTGCAAAAACTGGAGGGTGCCTATCTGCACAATTTCATGTTTCGTAATGAGGGTGATTATCGATTTTCAGATCAGTCAAAGTATTGGGGATTCAGTACAGATGCGTATTCTACCGGTGCTGCCTATGCTGATTTGGATAATGATGGCGACCTGGACCTGGTTGTAGTGAATACGGGAAAACCGGCTTCTGTGTACAGGAATACTGCTGCTGAAAAAACAAAACATAGTTTTTTACGGATACGGCTGGAAGGGAAACCAGGAAACCGGGATGGGATAGGAGCCAGTTGTCGTCTGTATGCAGGAACTGAAATGTGGTTTTCAGAGCAACAGGTAGTTAGAGGTTACCAGTCTTCCGTTGATAATAGGATGCTGATTGGTTTGGGTGCCATCAACCAGCTGGATTCACTTGTTATCAACTGGCCCGATGGTCGGCAGCAGACACTCAAATCACCTCCTTTAAACAGGGAACTGGTTATTTCGTATAAGGATAGCCGGGAGGCTTATTATTTTCCGTATACGATGTTACAAAATGGATTTTTTGAGCTGGAAAAAGAACAGTTGGGTATCAATTTTTTCCACCATGAAACGCCTTATACTGATTTTAATATTCAGCCACTCATACCACATAAATTTTCAACCGGTGGTCCGCCAATGGCTGTAGCTGATCTGAATGGAGACCAACGGGATGATTTTTTCATAGGTGGCGCCTATAATCAATCGGGTTTAATCTACCTGCAACAACCGAATGGTGCTTTTCGTAGTCAGCTACTTAATGAAGGGAAAAAAATGCCGGAGGATATGGGAGCTGCGTTTTTGGATGCTGATGGAGATGGAGACCAGGACCTCTACGTAGTAAGTGGTGGTAATGAGTTTCCTGAGGGATCGGTTCATTACCAGGATCGGTTGTATATCAACAATGGCAGGGGAGGATTTACGCTATCGAAGGATCTATTGCCTGCAATACCAGCCAGTGGATCTGTTGCAGTTGCAATGGATTTTGATCGGGATGGAGATATGGATCTGTTCGTTGGCGGTAGAATCCGGCCACAGCATTATCCGGAAGGAGGAACTTCTCAATTATTGGAAAACCGGAATGGACGTTTTATTCAGGTAGCTGCTGAAAAAGCACCCGGATTAGAAGCAATTGGTATGGTGAACGGAGCTGTTTGGGTTGATCTGAACAAGGATGGCTGGATGGACCTGGTGGTAGTTGGAGAATGGATACCGGTGACAGTATTTATGAACCGGCAGGGCCGTTTTGAAAACACCACGGAAAAATTAGGATTAGCTAAAACCGTAGGCTGGTGGAATACGGTGCAAGTGGCAGATTGTAACAAGGATGGGCAACCAGACCTGGTATTGGGTAACCATGGGTTGAACAGTCGATATGCCAGGTCTGATTATCAGTCGCTGGGAGTTTACTGGTATGATTTTAGTAAAACAGGTACCCGCCATGGCGTGATAAGTTATACTACTAACGGAGAGGCATATCCTATTCATCCAAGAGACGATCTGATGATGCAATTGCCTTTTTTACGAAAGAAATTTCCGCTGTATAACGATTATGCAAAGGCAAGAATGCAGGACCTCTTTCCCCAGGTTGATTTGAATGCTGCCGAATTCAGGCAATTAAATGAATGGCGTTCAGGTGTGTTGTTAACTGGTGGTGACAGTGCCTGGAAATTTCAGCCTTTGCCTATGGAGGCACAGTTTGCTCCTGTTCATGCTATCCTTGTGAATGATTGGGACGGGGATGGGAATCAGGATCTGTTGTTGACCGGAAACGACTATAGTTATGAAGTGATCAATGGGCCAGTGGATGCCTTAAATGGACTCTCTCTGCATGGAATGGGCGATGGTCAATTCACCAAGAAGCGGGATAATTTTCGTGTAACCGGAGAGGGAAGGTCACTGATTAAATTAGATCGGCCGGGGAGAACTAATCTGGTGTTGGCAGGAATCAGTAATGGAGCAGTGATTTGTTTGGAAGTGAGACGTGAGAAGTGAGACGTGAGAAGTGAGACGTGAGAAGTGAGACGTCAGAAGTGATTATTGCTTTCGGCTGAAATATCGAAGTTCATAACGGACTTCCTTTTTGCCTTCGAAGAGCGGGCGTTTATTTTTTTTGAGTACCAGTTGGGTGTTATCCAGATTAATAATTTCCATTTCATTTCCTACACTGGCATTGGGCAAATCTCGAATGATGAGCTGTTTATCATTCAATTCATAATAGTATTGTTTTTTTTCTCCCATTCCTTCTCGTAACATGGTGCCATCCGGATTATAGGTATGTGTCTCCCTGGGACTTGGGTTCGTATTTGTAAAAGTAAATCCGTTATGGTAATCAAATACCGAATCAATCTCCCAGGTGCCTACCAGTTTGGGAGCATAATCAGTGGTACAGGCATTCAGGCTACAGGCAATTACCAGTACTGCAATTGCGCTACTAAAATTTTTATGCGAAGCCTTTAAATCGTTCTGATTCATAACATATATAACTGCGGAGATGTAAAAATAAAAAAACCGGCCCTATACAAAACTGCAAAAGTATAGGAGCCGGTTTGGGATTGCTCAAAAAGCCGTAACCAATTATTGGTAGTCTGGGTTCTGTATCAGTACTCCATTGCTCAGATCAATCTGGCGCTGGGGAATCGGGAATTTATAATTTTTAGGGCGAGTGAACGTGCGGGCAGGTTTCCACTGACCACGGTTGATTGCATAATGGGCGCGCAAATCGATGATATTGGCGCGATCCCAACGCATCAGGTCGAGATGACGTTCGTTTTCACCAGCCAGTTCCACTCTTCTTTCATGAATAAGATCCTGCATGGTTGCATTGCTTACATCTGGTATATTATTGCGACGGCGCACGGCATTGATCTCGTTGTCTCCGTTTTGTCCGGAACGAATCTTTGCTTCAGCAACCAGCAGGTAAATATCAGAAGCGCGGAGCATTACAATGTTCATATTGTTGTCCAGGCCGCCATCCGGTCTCCAGCTTACATATTTGCGGAAGAAATAACCGGTGTTGGTGAGTCCGGCCGGAACAGGTTGTAATCCGCCATTGGAGGCACCAGCATCAATCATGTCACCCACTTTTGCCATGGTGTAGCCCATGCGCTCATCGCCTGGTTCAAATTCATCTGCCAGATCATCAATTGGTTCCTGGAAGCCCCATCCGCCCCAGGGACGAGGACCGTAATAAATTGAAGCTACGTTTTCTGTCCAGCCTTCTGTACACTGAATAGAGAAAAGAACTTCCGGGTTGTTTTTGGTAGCGGGTGTGAAGTTGTCGCCAAAACTTGGAGCCAGCGCATACGGGCCGGTAATTACTTTGTTGCCGAATTCAATCACCTTGGGGAAATTCTCTTTATACATATAGAATTTGGCAAGGTAACCCCAGGCTGCACCTTTGGTAGCGCGACCCAGATTCGCATTGTCATTGGTTGTAAGCAGTAGGTCTGCGGCAGCAAGAAAATCGGATTCAATCTGCGCTTCCATTTCAGCCATGCTTGCTTTGGGAACATTGTAATTGTTTTCCCGAACATTGGCTTCCAGAATCAAAGGCACTTCGCCGTAGATCTTGTAGAACTGCCAGTAGATGAGTCCGCGAATAAAATGCGCTTCGCCCAGGATGCGATTTTTCAGGGCATTATCCATATTGATTTCTGGTACATTGATCAGGACAGCATTGGCTCGAGATACAATTTCATATTTCCTGGCCCAACTGTCGTTCAATTGGGGGTTGGAAGGTTCAACCGTGAAATCTTCAATGGCCTGGTCTTCCGGGTGGTCACCGGCTCTCCATTGGTCGTCTGAACAGATGTCCCAGGTTTGTTCCGTATGAGCAAACGTATATTCGTCGCCCAGGAAAGAATACAGTGCATTGGATGCAGAGACGGCGTCATCGGCATTTCTCCAGAAATCCGCGGAGGTGGACTGCCCATAAGGAGGCGAATCCAGCAGGTCTTTATTGCAGCTCACTGCGCCAACGGCCAGCAGCAACAGAAATCCTTTGTATACTATCGTATGTTTCATAGTCAATTCTTTTTTCAGTTAAAAGGTAACATTGAGTCCAAAAATCCAGGTCCGGGATTGCGGATACTGTGCGTAATCCACATTGATCTGCCTGTTACCATCTGTATATCCCAATTCAGGATCAAGGCCTGAATAACCCGTAACGGTGAATACGTTTTGACCAGTGATATAGAACCTGGTTTTGCCAATACCAAGGCGGTTCGTCAGTTTGTCGTTCAGCGTATATCCGATGCTGAGATTCTTCAGTCGAAGGAAATCTCCTTTCTCGATAAACATATCGGATGTGCGATAATTTCGATTGTTCCTGCGCGTGGTCATACGGGGAATGCTGTTGCTGGTACCCGGGCCTGTCCAGCGATCTTTAACTTCTTCATACATGTTGAATGAATAAGTAGGATCAAGGCCCTGCATGCGGTCTGCATTAAAGATTTTCACACCTGCATTACCAAGGAAGAACAAGCCGAGGTCAAAACCTTTGTAATTGAAATCAGCATTGAAACCATATACCATTTTCGGGTGTGGGCTGCCCAGGTTAACGCGATCTCGGTCATCAATCAGTCCGTCACCATTAATATCAAGGAAGCGTACATCTCCGGGTTCAATTAAACCTGCAGTACGGCGAGGATCATTTGCGATATTAGGATCCTTGCTGATATCGTCTGTAGTCTGGTAAAGTCCGTCGGTTCTCCATCCGTAGAAGATACCTATAGGTAATCCTTCGTAGGTACGGGAGATCTCTTCATTAGGGCGACCGTAGGTACGGGAGCCGATGAAGTTACCATCATACAATTCAATCACTTTGTTTTTGATGAAAGCGGCATTGGCACCTAACCGATAGGAAAATTCTCCGGCGCGATTCGAATAGGAAAGATCCATTTCAAAACCGCTGTTCTTCAATACGCCTACGTTCTGATCAGGAATACTGAGTGTGCCCACTGTTCCGATGGTAGGAGGAGACAGCAGCATATCGCGTGTCTTTTTATCAAAGTAGTTCAGGTTCACAGCCAGTTTACGATTGAACAACTCTGCACTTAGTCCAATGTTGGACATTTCTGCTGTTTCCCAGGAAATATTCGGGTTGGGAAGTCTGGTTTGCGTATTGCCTACCGTGGTGTTGTTGTTGAAGGAATAGCGACCGCCATTTCCAATCAATGCGAGGTACTGCAAACGGTTTACATTTTGGTTGCCCAGTTGTCCCCAGCCTGCGGTAAGTTTCAATTCATCAATAAATGAAACATTGAAGAATTTTTCATTGGAAATTCTCCAGCCTGCAGAGAAGGCCGGGAAATATCCCCATTTATTTCCGTCTGCGAATTTGGAAGAACCATCCGCACGGAAAGTAGCCGTGAAAAGATAACGTTGATCGTAGTCGTAGTTAATCCTTCCGAAAACTGATTGAAGGGCATCGTAATAGCGATTACCACCGATACCTTGTAAGGTTTGACCTACATCAAGAAAGCGCTGGTTGGGATCTTCATTGAGGAAATCGCGTTTGGCCGCTGAGAAATTATCTCCGTCAAAGGTTTGTGAAGTATAACCTGCCACGGCATCCAGTTTGTGTTTGCCGGCGAAAATATTGCTGTAGGAAAGGAAGTATTCACCCAACAGAGAATAAGATTCACTGAATGATCTTCCGAGTGAGTTGTTGTTTCTCGTGCGGGTTTGATCACTGATGATGATGTTGAAATTACGACCTGTATAATGGTTTCCATCCACACCCAGGTTCACTTTGAACTTGAGGCCTTTCAGGATTTCATATTCTGCATTGATATTCGCCAGGAGTCGGGTGTTAATATTGTCTGCATCAATTGTATTGGCAGTAAATATAGGGTTGTTAATATCGCCGAATTCATTGGAGGCTTTGGAGGTACCCCAGGATCCGTCATCATTTTTAACCGGAATAAAAGGCATGAAACGGATGGCACTCCAGATCAGACCGTCCTGTGCAGACAAGGTATTAAGGCTGTTGTCATTGGAGCGGGTGAGCTGAATGCTTTGTCCCACTTTCAGGCGCTTTCCGATACGATGATCTGAATTTAAGCGCATGCTGTAACGTTTGAAAAAGGAATTGGTAATGATTCCCTTTTCATCGTACATGCCTGCTGATAACATATAGGAGGATTTGGCAGAACCGCCACTAAGCGCCACATCTATGTTGTTTACAGTACCTGTTCTGAATAATTCATCTTGCCAGTTGGTTCTTTGAGTAGAGTTGGAGGGATCATTCCATACGGGGTTAATTGTGAGGCCGTCATTGGTAAAACGTTCTCTTTTCAATTCAACCAGGGTGGCTGCATCCAGCATGTCAAGCGTTTTAATAGCATTTGACATACCGGTGTAGGCGTTCACATTCATTCGCATTGGTTGTTCGAAACCACCGCGTTTGGTTGTAACGATTACCACCCCATTAGCAGCACGTGTACCATAGATAGCGGAAGCCGAAGCGTCCTTAAGTACTTCGATGGAGGCAATGTCATTGGGATTAACAGCGTTCAGATCACCTGCGGGAATACCATCAATGATGATCAGCGGGTCTGCGTTGTTGATGGTGCCTGTACCGCGTATGCGAATACTGCCGGGGTTACCGGGGTTACCGCCACTGCGCACCACATTTACACCGGCTGCACGTCCCTGGAGCGCCTGTGAGGCACTGGAGACCGGCAGGTTTTGAATGGCATCGCCTTTTACAGAAGCAACAGCTCCGGTAAGATCCCGGCGCGATTGGGTACCATAACCTACCACCACCACTTCAGAAAGTTTGGTGCTGGAAGTTGAGAGTGTAACATCGATAGTGCTGCGTCCGTTGATGTCAATTTCTGTTTCAGCAAAACCAGTGCTTGAAAAAACAAGTACTGCATCACCCTGCTGCAGGTTGATGGAAAAAACACCGTTGTCGTTGGTAGTGGTACCCCTGCTGGTTCCTTTAATTGTCACATTTACATTGGAGAGAGGAGCACCGGTGCTTTGATCTGTTACCTTCCCGGTAA
This sequence comes from Flavihumibacter fluminis, assembly GCF_021491375.1. Taxonomy (GTDB): domain Bacteria; phylum Bacteroidota; class Bacteroidia; order Chitinophagales; family Chitinophagaceae; genus Flavihumibacter; species Flavihumibacter fluminis. The sequence continues at coordinate 855,756 of NZ_JAKEVY010000001.1, read as the reverse complement.
CCGATGTTTGCGCGAATGCAAGTTGATGGAGTGCAATCGCTGCTATGAAAGCAAAAAGCCTCTTTAGCAGTAAGTTTAATTTCATAATCTAGTTGGTTATTCAGTTTAAAACAAAGGCTCTATAAAATTAGATTAGCTATTCAGTTGCATTGGGACATGAAGCGAATATTAATCATCAAAATGCGTAATCATCAAAATACGATCTATGCTACGCAATTTGATGTGATAGATACGCATATATAGGTAGTATTCTGATATACAGCGGGTAGTTTTGTTACCATCCGTTGGCAGGTATTACTCCTGTATTATCATTTAATTAATTTATTATGATCATAGGCGTTGATTTAGGCGGGACGAATATTAGGGCCGGATTAATTCAGGGAGGTGAGGTGTTGCAATCGATCAGTCATAAGCTAACCAATAAACATTCACTGGATGCAACGCTGGAGCAAATAATAGCAGTTATAGAACCATTGGTAAGTGAAGAGGTTGAAGGCATAGGGATCGGAGTTCCTTCCATTGTGGATGTGGACAATGGAGTGGTGTTTGATGTGGTGAATATTCCTTCCTGGAAGAAAGTTGAGTTGAAGAAAATACTCGAAGAACAGTTTCATAAACCGGTGTTTGTAAATAATGATGTGAATTGTTTTGCTCTGGGGGAACACCAATTTGGTGCTGCACAGCCATTTGATTCCTTTGTAGCAATTTCAGTGGGGACGGGACTTGGAACTGCTATTGTAATTAACCGGGAGTTATATCTTGGAGTGAATTGCGGGGCAGGAGAAATCGGCTATTTTCCTTATCTCGATAAAAATCTGGAATATTATTCCAGCAGCAGTTTTTTTGACATACATGATACAACTGCGGAAGAACTTTTTTATGACGCACAGGAAGGGAAACCCAAAGCCCTTCAGGTTTGGCAGGAATACGGTCATCACCTGGGCAATGTTTTAAAGGTGGTTTTGTATGCATATGCTCCTCAGGCTGTATTGCTTGGAGGTTCGATTTCCAATGCCTACAAATACTTTGAAGAAAGTATGTATCTGAGTATGGATGACTTTATGTATCCATCCCTGCTCAAACAGGTAAAAGTGATTCATTCCAAAACAGAGAACATTGCGTTATTGGGAGCAGCGGCACTTGTTCCTGTCAAAGCGCTGGTATGATTTTGTAAAATCTTCAAACTGCTTTAATTTACCTGTTGCAACTCTTTTCTGAATGAATAAGATCATCTTACTATTTGATATTTCTGAAAAATACGGGCAGAGTCTGATGATGGGTATTGTTCGGTATTTTAAGGAAAACAGCAATGCCCTGTTTTGTAATATGCCAATTTATTACAGGGAAACATTGGGTATCAGAGGAATTCTGAAATTTGCCAAAGAGTGGGGTGCACAGGGGATCATTGCACAACTGAATAATACCAGAGATGTACGGAAGATTGCCGAATCAGGAATACACCTGATTGTAGAGGATTATAAAGAGCGCTTTGAAGAGTTTCCCAATATTACCGGAGGATATTATGAAGCCGGTCAGATGGGGGCAGAATATTTTGTCAAGAAAGGGTTTAAGAATTTCGCCTTTTACGGGTTTAAAAATATTGTTTGGTCGCGCGAACGTTCAATGGGATATGAAGATTATCTGAATGAACGCGGATTTGATGTTTATTATTTTAACCAGAAAGAAGATACTGGTAACTCGGAACTTTGGTATTACAAACCTTCTGATCTGAGTGAATGGCTACAGCAACTGCCTAAGCCAATTGCAATCATGGCCTGCGACGATGCCAGGGGCCTTCACATTGCTGAAGCCTGCAAGCATGCAAATATTCGCATACCGGAAGATGTTATTGTGCTGGGAGTTGATAACGATGAATTAACCTGTAACTTATCAGATCCGCCCTTGTCGAGTATTAACCTTGATACGGAGAGAGGAGGATATGAAGCAGGCCGGCTAATGGATCTGATGATCCAGGGTAAGGTTAAAAAGCCGCGGAATGTAATGGTAATGCCTACCTATATTGTAACCCGGCAGTCAACCGATATTGCTGCAGTAGATGATGCCTATATTGCGAAAGCGCTGAAGTTTATTCATAAAAACCTGGATCATGATATAAATGTGTCGGATGTATTGGGACAATTAACGATCTCCAGGCGCTCATTGGAAAAGAAATTCCAGGAGGTAACGGGCACCAGTGTTTATAAATACATCAGCAAGGTGCGAATGCAGAAGTTTTCTGAGCGGCTCCTGGAAACGGATAAACGGATTTCAGAGATTGCGCACGAAGCCGGATTGAATCTGACGAACAATGTAGCCCGGCAATTCAAGCAGATCCATGGCTGCTCGCCGAGTGAATACAGGAAAAAACATCTTCCCCGTAAGTAACTATTTAATCCAGCATGATTTTTTTGCCTTCTTTGGCAGAACGGGTAGCAGCTTCCAGGATTTTTACCACCAGCAGGTTGTTGGATAACGAGGAAAGGTCATTCGTATCAGTAATTTTTCCTGTCAGAAAAGCTTCCAGGTAACTGATAAAATCGCCATACACAGCTGCAGGTGCCATTCCGCTGATGGGTTTGGATTGCTGCTTTTTCTGAACAATAGTTTGTGCATCAACCGCATGGAAGTAAGCGGAAGAACCAAAAATTTCCATATCCTTGATAGAGTAGGGCCAGTTCCAGGATGCTTCAATAACCCCGGTTGCATTTTCGTATTCCAGCAAAATAGTAGCCACATCATCCACTTTTGGATATACGGCCGGCTTGTATTGCTGGATGATGGCCGTAACGGATTTGGGGGCCTTCCCATGCATCAGCCAGGTCATCAGGTTGGCGCCATAACAGCCGAAATCACGGGATGCACCACCCCCGTTTTTAACCGGATCGGTAAGCCAGTCGAGGAATTCTTTACTGCAGCCAATTTCCTTCGGACCTTCATGACCGGAATGCACTACTATTTTATGGATCTTGCCCAGGTTGCCCTGATCAACCTGGTCTTTCGCATAGTGGTTACTGTTATACCAGGTTGTTTCGTAGTTCGTAAGTACGGCCGTATTGTATTTTTTCGAGAGCGCTTCTATCTTTTTTGCGTCTTCCAGGGTAGTGGCAAGTGGTTTTTCCACCATAACGGGAATGCCCTGCGGAAGACAGGCTTCTACAACGGCCAGGTGTTCATTGATGGCATTGAAAGCCAATGCAGCCTGTGGTTTGGTCGCTTTTAACGCCGAGCTGATGGTATTGAAGAATAAAGCATCAGGCAGTTGGTAAGACTTTTTATAGCGTTCAATGAGTTCGGGATTGCTTTCCACAATTCCTGTGATGATAACTCTTCCCTGTTTATGAAATTGAAGGATTCCATGCACATGATCGTGTGTCATGCCAACAACCAGCACCTTTAGTTTTTCCTGCGACTGGGCGGAAACAATGCTGCTAAAGGAACTGAAAACCACGCATAATAAAAGCAAACTGAGATGTTTATTCATATTCGTATTCCACTTTACCCATGAGTTGTTGTTGTTTGTTGTAAACCAGCTCCATTCTGCGCAGGCCATTGGGCAGGTATTGATAGAACCATTGCTCGTAGGCATTGGTGCCTTCGGGTACCATGGTCATTTTTTTTAGCTGGTCATTTTCATTGTACTCGAAGATATAATCAGGCAGGAGCCGCTGTGCTTTAACATTGAACCGTACGATATCGGTCAGCCTGTTTTTGGCATCGTAGTAATAATAATAGGTGATCGCAGGCAGGTTCGCACGGATTGCCTTTTCTTCTACGAGGTTTCCTTTTTCGTCATATACAAAACTAACGGTGGTAGTGTCCACCTGGTTGCGTATCCGTTGCATGGATTGGGGTAATCCGGCTTCGTTGTAAGTCCAGTTATGAATTTCTGTTGTGGTGATATTATCAGAACTGCTGCTGCTTTCCAGGCGGATCAACTGGCCATTGGGGTTATAGGAATAGGAAGACTGGCTGGAAGCGTTCTGGGCGGTATCCTTGCTGCTGATCAGCCATCCCTTTTCATTGTAGCGGGCTTCGATACGCGTATCACCTGTTTGACTGGTTTGTGTGCGGGTAACCAACAGCCCTTTTTTCGAATCCAGGGTTTGTTCTGCGGTGAAGCCAGCTGATTCAGGAGTATTTCCGTCGTAACTGGTAATAGTCACTTTTTTGATTCCTTTTTCAAGCAATTGCTGGTAACGTTGATTGGTCTGGCGATTGGCCAACAGGTCGTTATAATAGAATTGTGACCAAAGCGGGGAGGAACTAAGGGTTAAAATGAGAATAAAAGCGATGTTTTTCATCTGGACTATTGTTTATACACTGGCGAATGAGTGCAACTTAACTAATTGTATTTATTTTTATTCAAATTTTAACAAGTGTCGCATTATAAGGAAAGAACGGAAAAGAATTGCCTGAACTGTGGAACGGAAGTAGCTGGCCATTATTGCCAGCAATGTGGACAGGAGAATATTATTGCCAGGGAATCCTTCTGGAGTTTGCTTACGCATTTTGTTTATGATATAACGCATTTCGACAGCAAGTTTTTTGGCACAATGAGCCAGTTGCTGACGAAGCCGGGGAAATTATCCCTTGAATACATTCAGGGAAAAAGAAACAGCCAGTTGAATCCCATCCGGATGTATGTGTTCACTTCCGCCTTTTTCTTCATCATTTTTTTCACGATGTACAACGCGGAAAATATTGGAAAATCGGATTCTGACAAGAAAAAGGAAAAACTGGAGAGCCTGAAGCTGGCAAGGGATGTGGTTCAGGAGAAACCGTTACTGTCTGCAAATGAAGTAGAAAGGGAAACGGCGCAGCGTGTATTGGCCGGACTTGAAAAAGACATTCAAACCATTGAAAAAGAAATCAGCGATAAGAAAATAGCAGACTCCATCCGCTCCGAAAAAGGCCAGGAGATTCTGGATACCCTGGAAAAAGAAGGTATCAAAGTGCCGGGTGATTTGAAGATTGATCAGGAGGATCAGGGATTAAATATCAATATGTCCACGGATAGCAGCAATGATGCCTTCAGTTCATCCAATTATGAATCGCTGGAGGCTTATCGTCGAATGCAGGAGGCTTTACCAAAAGACAAGAAAGACAGCTGGATTAAAAAAATATTTGTAACCAAGATCATAGCAGCATCTGAAACCGGAAAACTCAAGGGGGAACGGGCTTATTTACAGAGTTTTCTAAACAACCTGTTTCACAGCTTCCCCAAGATGTTGTTTGCCTCTCTTCCCCTGTTTGCCTGGTTCCTGCAACTGTTGTATGGGCGCAGAAAGGATCTGTTTTACTCGGATCATGCCATATTTACCATTCATACCTATTGCGCCACTTTTATCTTTCTGCTCGGCAGTTTTGCATTGGGAGCCTTGCAGGATTATACCGAGTGGGGAATTATTAACCTGTTACAGGTAATCATTACTATAGCAGTTTATTTATACCTGTATAAGGGAATGCGGAGGTTTTACGGTGAGAGCCGCAAAAAGACCCTGCTTAAATTTATACTGTTAAATATCCTCTCTTTCTTTATGATGATGGTGCTATTGGTGATCTTTACCGCCATCAGTGCGGCACAAGCCATTAATCCGGGCCATTAAAACTACCACCATGAAAGCAGCAGCACAGGAAGCATTTGGGCAATTGATCGATATTATGAACGACCTGAGGGAGAAATGCCCCTGGGATAAAAAGCAGACCATTCAAAGTTTACGGCAGCAATCCATAGAGGAATTGTATGAATTGGCGGATGCGATCTCGGATGAAGACTGGAAAGGCATAAAAGAGGAATTGGGTGATCTGTTTCTGCACCTGTTATTCTATGCAAAAATCGGGCAGGAGCAGGGACAATTCAGCCTTGATGAAGTTTTAAAGGGGATCAATGAGAAGCTGATCCGCCGGCACCCGCATGTATATGGCGAAGTAAAACTGGAGAATGCGGAAGACGTCAAACGCAATTGGGAGCAGATCAAACTGCAGGAAGGGAAGAAGTCGGTATTGAGCGGAGTGCCGAAGTCTTTGCCTGCAACGGTTAAGGCTATGCGCCTGCAGGAAAAAGCGAAGCAGGTTGGATTTGAATGGGATAACCGGGAACAGGTTTGGGAGAAAGTGGAAGAGGAAATGCAGGAATTAAAAGATGCGGTAGCAGGCGGGAACCAGGACCAGGTGGAAGACGAGTTTGGGGATGTGGTTTTTTCACTGATTAATTATGCACGGTTTTTGCAGGTGGATGCTGAACATGCCCTGGCCCGGACCAATCAGAAGTTTATCAACCGCTTTACGCAGATGGAAGAACTGGCCCGTGAAAAGGGGCTGGAGCTCAAGGATATGAATCTGGAAGAGATGGATGCCTTGTGGAATGAAATCAAAGCGAAAAAATCAAGCAGTTGATCCAGTTTGTCATCGGAATATTAAAAAAGAATGCCTATTTCCTGCTGGCGGCCGCCTGGTTGTTCACCATAGCATTTATCATCAATAATTATTTTGTTGGAGCTTCATCGGCCCCTTACCTGCGCAAAGCGATTGAAGACAGGATCCAGGTGCAGGAGCGGCAGGTGGAAATATTGTCTGGGGATACTGCCTTGTTAAAAGTGCTGGCGGAAGGAACTTATGATGTGGATCACCTGGAAAAACTGAGCAGGAATAACCTGGGGGTATTTCTGTATCGTCCGGATCAATACAATAACTGGAAACTGCAGTTCTGGAGTTATCAGCAAACGGAACCAGCAGCCGATATTATTTACAGTGAGGATAGTATTCAACTGGTAGGTTTGCAGAACGGGCAATATGAATGCATCCGAAAGCTGATTCCACTGGCCAGGGAGCAATTATTACTAATTGCGATGATTGAGGTCAGGAAAGAGTATTTTGTGCAAAACAGCAACCTCTCGTCCCAGTTTGCTGGATTTCCAAGTGCGGAATCTTCGGTGGCCATAACCGATACAGAAACAGCCTACCCGGTTCGGAGTTTAAGTGGTAAGCTGTTATTTTATCTGCAGCCACGTAAAGTGTCTGCGGATTCTTCGGCCAATGAGTGGGCGATCGTACTGGATATTATTGGCATTGTATTATTACTGATCGCTGTACACAGTGCTGCGAACAGTATTGCAGAAACATATGGTTTTGTGCGGGGACTGATATTCCTGGCTGGTACGGTGATCGGATTAAGACTGCTGACTTATATGTTTTCCGACACCCTTGCATGGTCAGAGTTTGAATTATTTGATCCGGGGATTTATAGTTCAAGTTTACTCCTGCCATCGCTGGGGGATTTGCTTATCAACTCCCTGTTGTTCTGCTGGATACTGTTATTTATCTACCGGAAGAGCGTGGGAATGAATCTGCAGGCATTTCAACAACATTGGCTGAAATGGCCTCTGGTTGCTGTTGGTGCTTTTTTATTGGTAAGTATTACCTTTTCTTTTGCCATTATCATTCGTAGCCTGATCGCCGATGCAGCCAGAATTTCCTTTAATGTGACCAACTTCTTTAGCCTGGATGTGTATAGTTTCTGGGGCTTTGTGGTATTGGCAACGCTGGCCCTGAGTTATTTCCTGGCATCGTCCGTAATCCTACGGGTGCTGGCTCCTTTGCTGCGTACCAATGCATATTATCTGTACGCTTTCCTGGCCGCTTTTGGTTTGTTGTTGATCACTTTTATTCAGAGTGGAAATATTGTAGAGCTGAACCTGTTTGTGCTGGTCTGGCTGATCGGTTATACCTGGCTGTTACGTCAGCCGTTGTTGATCACAAAGGATCATCGTTGGTCGGTTTCGGTGTTATTGCTTTGGATTTTCCTTTATTCCGGATCGATTTCGCTGATCATTATTGCCGAGAATAGCCGGATTGAACTGGAGCAGCGGAAACGAACAGCCGAGAAGTTAGCAACACAGGCGGATCCAACATCCGAGCGACTGCTGAGTATTGCACTTACATATTTTGATAATGATTTCCTGTACGCGAATTTCAATCGCTTTCGGCTGGCTTCTTCCAATCAGTACCTGAAAGACAGCCTGATCAACAAGAACTTCAGTGCCTATCTGAACAAATACGATACCCGGATTTACACCTTTGATTCGCAGGAAAGGCCGCTTTACAATGATGCGCCGGTTTCCTACGATACGCTCGATATCATTTACCGGATGGAAGGCAAACCGACCAATGTGCCGGATATGCGCTATTTCGAAAAGGCATTTGATAAGTATGCGTATATAAGTCGTAAGATGGTAACCGATACCTCCGGTACAGCCATTGGTTATGTATTTATTTTATCTGAGCCGAAGAAATATAAGAACGACGCACTGGTTCCGGAACTGTTTCGGGGTAGAAAGGATTTTTTACCGGATGAGTATTCTCCGATTTACAGTTATGCGATTTACAATAACCGGGAGCTGATAGATTATTTCAATGATTACGCCTTTCCCACCAGGTTGAGCGATAAACAGTTGCCGCCCAACAATTTCACCTTCCGGAAAAATGAGGGATATGATGAATTGTGGTACCGCGATAACAATAAGGTGGTGATTATCGCCAAACTGAATAATCTCTGGCTTGAATCCATAACACTCGTCGCTTACCTGTTTTCCACTTTTCTGCTTCTATTGGGAATTTTTCAATTAATCTCCCTCCTGGTTCGATCCAGGTTGCGCTTATCGAACCTGCGAAAAGAAATGCAATTGAACCTCCGTACACAGGTGCATGGTACGATCATTTTTATCAGCCTTTTTTCTTTCCTGGTGATTGGGGCGGCCACGATCTTTTTCTTTATTAACCGGTACAACCGAAATAAGCAGGACCAGCTAAGCCGGGCTATCCAAATTATGAGCAATGAGGTGGAGAATAAGATTGACAGCCAGACATTTTTTGATTATATGCTGCGTCTGTACGACAGTGGATACAACGAGTACCTGGAAGTACTGGTGCGGGAGGTGTCAGAAATTCACGGAACCGATATCAATATTTATGATACCCAGGGCGAGTTACGTTTGTCTTCGAACCCTTTCATTTATGATAAGGGGATACTGAGCTCGCGTATGAATCCCGAAGCTTATTACCGGATCCACCGGCAGAAGTTGGTGCAGTTTACTACTACAGAACAAATAGGAGGAATCAGTTACCAAAGTATATATTCTCCAGTGCGAGATGAAAATGGTAATCCTTATGCGTATCTGAACATGCCTTCCTTCGACTCCCAGGAAGAGTTGAAGCGGGAGATCTCAAATTTTCTTGTAACGATCATCAACCTGAATGCCTTTATTTTCCTGATTGCAGGTGTGATTGCGCTCTTTATTACCAACCGGATTACAGCATCCTTCTCCCTGATTAGTGAGAAAATGCGGGCCGTGAACCTGGGTCAGCACAATGATGAGATACAGTGGAACCGGAACGATGAAATTGGTGAGTTGGTGAAGGAGTACAACAAGATGGTCTTAAAACTCGAAGAAAGTGCGGCAGCCCTGGCTAAGAGTGAGCGGGAAGGAGCCTGGAGAGAGATGGCCCGTCAGGTGGCGCATGAGATCAAGAATCCGCTAACTCCGATGAAACTTAGCATTCAGTATCTGCAGAAAGCGATTCAGGGTAATAATGGAGATGTAAAGCAGCTTACCTTCAATGTGGCGAATACCCTGGTAGAGCAGATTGATCACCTGTCAAAGATCGCATCCGAATTTTCACAGTTCGCAAATATCAGCAATGCGCATAATGAGTTGTTCGACCTGCATGAGATTTTACAATCGCTCTCCTCCCTGTATGATTCCAACGACCTGGTAGTGTTTACCTGGAAGCCGGTGGACGGCCCCGTTTGGGTATTTGCTGATAAAACGCAAATGAACCGCCTGTTCACCAATCTGTTGCAGAATGCTATGGAGGCTACCGAAAACCGGGAGTTGCGCCTCGTGGAAGTGAAGGAAGAATGGGGTGAGGATACGATCATTATTTCAGTTCACGACAACGGGCAGGGAATTCCGGCTGCTACACAGTCCAGGATCTTTACGCCGAATTTCACTACCAAAACATCAGGCACAGGCCTGGGATTGGCTATGAGCAAGGGTATAGTGGAACAGGCTCGTGGCAGGATCTGGTTTGAGACCAGTGAAACGGATGGTACTACTTTCTTTGTTTCCTTGCCGTCAGCCAGTTCCTGAATTGGTCGAGTGTAAAACTGCTTAGGTTGTGCCTGGCTGTTAGTCCGCCTTTTTGCGCAGCGATTACACCATACCGGATATCTTCAAATCCTTCCACGCTGTGGGCGTCCGGATCAATCGAGAGGAGGCAGTTTTTTTCCAGTGCATAGGGGATCCAGCTCCAGTCGAGATCAAGTCTGCGAGGGTGCGCGTTGATTTCGATAACTACGTTATTGTCGGCACAGGCATCAATAATGGCTTTATGATCTATCGGGTATCCCGGACGGCTAAGCAGAAGACGACCGGTCATATGTCCGAGTATGGCAGTTGCCGGATGTTGAATCGCTGTAAGTAAACGCTGCATGGCTTTTTCTTGCGTCATTTTCAGATTGCTGTGTACAGAAGCAATTACCAGGTCAAAGCTGTTAAGTGTATCGTTATCGTAGTCAAGTGAGCCATCACTCAGGATATCGCATTCGATGCTTTTGAAAATATGGAAAGGGCTGAGGCTGGCGTTTAGTTCATCTATATACTGGTGTTGTTCACGGATGCGATCCACGGAAAGACCGTTGGCATAAAATGCAGATTTGCTGTGATCACTGATGACCAGGTATTCATATCCTTTTTCGATGCAGGCTTTGGCCATGGTTTCAATCGTGTGGAGGCCATCGCTCCAGTTGCTGTGGGAGTGGATGACAGACTTTATGTCGGCTGTAGTGATAACTGGGGCTGGTTCGGAATTGCTGAGCGGTTGAATGGCTTCCGGAAGTTCGCGTTGATTGGGTGGAAGGTAATGTATGCCGGCAGATTGGAAAAGAGCTGCTTCCGTTTTAAATCGATTGCTGCTTTCGGTTGCACTACTTTCACTACTGCCTGCTTTCGCAGTTATGGCAAGTTGTTGGAATCTATCCAGGAAAAGCTGGCTGCAACTGCTGGTAAACAATTGTTGAATAAACTCATTCGGCAGGCATTGGTGAACAATTACCTGGGTACCGTCTGGTGCCTGCGCATGGATAGATTCGTTTTCAGTTTGTATGGATTGGAATTGAAGCGCTTCGAGTGCCGATTGAATATCAGGCATACTGGTAGTAGTGAGCAGTTCCACTTTGGTGATGATGATTGCCTGCCGGCGTGTATCACCATATAAACTGGTTTGTTGATCGGGAAAGCGGTTGATGAAAAAGTTTTCGAGTTGTTGTGCAAAGGGTTCAATTTCTGCATACAAAAATTGTCCCTTATTGGCATTGTAGAACTGGATGGATTGTTTGACGCTCTCCTGCGTTTTTTCTCCAAAACCTTTGTACATCAGGAGTCTGTTTTCGTTGCAGGCGTATAATAATTCACCCAGCGATTCGATGCCCATTTCTTTCCAGATGGTTGCAATCTTTTTGGGGCCCAATCCTTTGATTTGCATCATTTCCAAAATGCCCTGCGGCGTTTTTGAAATGAGTTCATCCAATACGGTGAGTTTACCAGTGTCGAGCAACTCCGATATTTTTTTGGAGGTACTATCGCCGATTCCTTTTAGGCCGGCTATTTTTTCCCTTGGGGTATCGCTGAGTTGAACAGGTAATTTTTCAATTGAGAAGGCAGCGCTTGAATATGATTTGGCCTTGAAAGAATTTTCTCCGTGGATATCCATGAGTTTAGCCAGCAGGCTGAACTGATCGGCGATAGCGTAATTGTCGAGCATGGAGCGAAGGTACGGAAGAATGGAAGAGGGAAGAAAGGAGGAAAGGAAGAGGGAGGAATGGAAGATGGGAGGAATGGGAGATGGGGGAAAGGAAGATGGGGGAGGGAGGAATGAAGGGGCATCATCTCTTTGACCTAATTTCCTTTGACAACTTTCACTTTTCACGTCTCACATCTCACGTCTCACGTCTCACGTCTCACGTCTCACGTCTCACGTCTCACATCTCACGTCTCACGTCTCACATCTCACGTCAAAAAAAAATCCCCGGAAAACCGGGGATTGTATTTTTTGCTGTAAAAAGTCGAAACTTATTTCGCAGCTTTCTTAGCGGCCTTTTTAGGAGCAGCTTTTTTAGCAGCTTTCTTCGGAGCGGCTTTCTTTGCTACTTTCTTAGCGGCTTTTTTAGGAGCAGCTTTTTTTGCAGCTTTTTTAGGAGCAGCTTTCTTAGCTACTTTTTTAGCGGCTTTCTTTGGAGCAGCTTTCTTAGCGGCTTTTTTCGGAGCGGCTTTCTTTGCAGCAGCTTTTTTAGGAGCAGCTTTTTTTGCAGTTGCCATTTTTTTAGAATTTAATGATTAGTAAAATGGGTTTTCGGAAGTAAAAATATAAACTAATCCGAAACTGCAAAATTTTTTTTGCTGTTTAATCAGAATTGATTAAGCGCTTACCTCTACCGGAGATACAGAAACGATGGTTTTGTTCTCTCTGGTTTTACGGAATTCAACCACTCCATCAGCTGTTGCAAACAGTGTGTAATCTCTTCCTACACTTACATTCTTTCCAGGATGATACTGTGTACCACGCTGACGAACGATGATGTTACCAGCAATAGCAGGCTGACCACCGTAGATCTTTACACCCAGGCGTTTGCTTTGAGAGTCGCGACCGTTCTTAACACTACCTTCACCTTTTTTGTGTGCCATGACGTATGAATTTTAAATGATAACAGTTGTTACGTTACCAGATTATGCGATATCGTTGATTCTGATTTTGGTATAGTGAGTTCTGTGACCGAGTTTCTTGCGGAAACCTTTTCTTCTTTTCATTTTGAAGGCGATCACTTTATCTCCCTGCAGGTGGTCGATGATTTCTGCTTTAACCACAGCTTTAACAGCATCACCTACAGACAGGCTGCCATTATTATCAAACATCAGAACATCTGCAAATTCTACTTTGTCGCCTGCGTTGCCCGCAATCTGGGGAACGTACAATGTCTGGTCTTTAGAAACCTTGAATTGCTGACCGGCTATTTTAACAACTGCTAACATAACTTACCAAAATTAGGAGTGCAAAGGTAAGGGGAATTTCCTTACCTCCAAATAGATTTTCCAAAATAATTAGCGCAAATTTAAGGAGTTTACTGGGGTGTAGAGCCTAAATTTGTCGCCGTTCATCCATCATAGCGCTATGAAATTCAAGTCTTTTCTTGCCAAACCCTTTGCTTCCTACGTTTATAAGCAGGTAAAGCGGTCTATGCACCAGGCTGTCCCAGACCAGGAGGCGATCTTCCGGGAACTGCTGAAGACAGGAGCCGGAACCCAGTTTGGGAAGGATCACCACCTGGGGGAGGTTAAAACGATGGAGGAATTCCGCCAGGCGGTACCTATTCGCGACTACGAACAGCTCAAACCTTATATTGAATTAATCAAAGAAGGCAAGCATAATATATTATGGAAAGGCAAGCCCATCTATTTTGCCAAAACCTCAGGCACCACCAGCGGGGTGAAATACATCCCAATTACGAAGGATTCCATCCCTAACCATATCAATACTGCCCGAAATGCGTTGCTCTGTTATATGGCAGAGTCGGGAAATTCCCGGTTTGCAGATGGGAATATGATTTTTTTATCCGGCTCCCCGGTATTGGAACGGATCGCAGACATCCCAACAGGTCGCCTCAGCGGAATCGTCAATCACCATATACCCAGTTATCTCAGAAAGAATCAGTTACCTTCTTATGAAACCAATTGTATTGAGGAATGGGAAAGCAAACTGGATAAAATCGTGGAGGAAACCATCCGAAAAAACATGACTCTGATCAGTGGGATTCCACCCTGGATGCAGATGTATTTCGACCGGTTGATGGAAAAAAGCGGTAAGAAAGTGGGAGAGTTGTTCCCGGAATTTTCAGTGCTGGTGCATGGTGGGGTGAATTTCGAGCCCTATAAATCAAAGCTGTTTGACAGCATCGGAAGAAAAGTTGCAGCCATTGAAACTTTCCCGGCATCGGAAGGCTTTTTTGCCTTCCAGGACAGTCAGCATGCAGAAGGACTGTTACTGAACACCGACAGTGGGATCTGGTTTGAATTTGTTCCTGTAAATGAAGTGTTTAATGAGAACCCTACGCGACTGAGTTTAAAAGATGTGAAAGTGGGAGAAAACTATGCACTCATCATCAACAGCAATGCGGGTTTGTGGAGTTATAATATAGGGGATACCGTAAAATTTGTTTCAACTGAGCCATACCGGTTGATTGTATCCGGACGAATCAAACATTTTATCTCTGCATTTGGTGAACACGTAATTGGAGAGGAAGTGGAATACAGCCTGATGAAAGCAGCCACCGAAAATGGAGTGCATATCACAGAGTTTACCGTTGCGCCGATGATCTCGCAGGATAAAGGAAAGTCCTATCACGAATGGTTCATCGAATTTGATAATGCCCCGGCAGATATGACTGCCTTTGCGCAGCAGGTAAATGAAAACCTGCGAACCAAAAACATTTACTACGATGACCTGATAACCGGCAATATTTTATTGCCACTAAAAATTACTCCTGTAAAAAAGAATGGATTCATTGATTACATGAAGAGTATTGGCAAGTTAGGTGGCCAAAATAAAGTCCCCAGGTTGAGTAATGATCGCAAATTGGCAGAGGCATTACAGCCCTGGCTTGAAAGCTAACAACCGTTCGATAATTTTCAATATTGAAGCAGGATATTTGGAAACCATTCCAAAATCCTGCTTTTTATTTGATAGCCTAACAATATTTTAAAGAATATTTTGGGGAAATTCAATCAAAAACGTATAATTTTGGCTCGCATTTTAAACATAGGCAATCAAACGAAAAATGAATAGTTTCCAACCATATAGCGCTCCCCTTCAGCTGGACAGCCAGGTTGATGTACTTTTACATGCCTTTTGTTTTCTTCCCCGACCGCGACGTGGATGCTGATAGGACGAGCCCTTTGCACCGGCCCCTATCAGTGAAAAAAGCCCCAATGTATTATTATTTACAACAGAGTTGTACGCAGCACGTTTACTGATCCTTTAATTTATTGCAAGTGGAAAATTCCGCCATTATCGTAAGGGTAGCCAATCCCGACGATATTCATTACGCCGTTACCATCACTGATGAAATGGAGTCCTCTGCCAAGGCAAGAGGAACGGGTATCGCTAAACGATCTCCTGAATATATCGAGCAAAAGATGAAAGAGGGAAAGTCGGTGATTGCAGTTACTGAAACTGGTACCTGGGTAGGTTTTTGTTATATCGAAACCTGGAGTCATGGTGAATATGTGGCGAATTCCGGATTGATCGTATCTCCTGAGTTTCGCAAGAGTGGTGTAGCCAAACGTATCAAGGAAAAAATCTTTGAGCTATCCCGTAAATTATACCCCACTGCCAAAATTTTTGGATTGACTACCGGCCTTGCTGTAATGAAAATTAATTCCGATTTAGGGTATGAACCAGTAACTTACTCGGAATTAACGCAGGATGAGGCATTCTGGGCCGGTTGTAAGAGCTGCGTGAACTACGATATATTGATGAGCAAGGATCGCAAGAACTGTTTCTGTACTGCGATGCTCTATGACCCCAAAGATCATTACAAACCGGAGGAAACAGCTGCGGATTTCAAACAACATTCCAAAGGGTATGAGCGGTTGTTGCGGTTGAAGAAATCCCGTTTTCTGAAAGCATTCCGCAAAATCACCGGAACCGAATCCAAACCGGAAGGTGGCGGCGGAGGCGGAACGGCCAAAAAAAGGTTCTTTTCATTCTTTCATTTCTAAACTATTCTACGAAGATGACATCGAAAAAAGTTGTACTCGGATTTAGCGGCGGACTGGACACTACTTATTGCGCAAAGTACCTATTTGAAGATCTGGGATACGAAGTGCATTCCATTATTGTAAATACAGGCGGATTTACAGAAGAAGAACTGTCAAAGATTGAAGCACATGCCAACCGTTTGGGAGTGAAATCACACACCAGTGTGAACGCAGTAAAAAACTATTACGATCGGATCATTCAATATCTAGTGTTTGGAAATGTATTGAAGAATAATACCTATCCGCTGAGTGTATCAGCAGAGCGACTGATCCAGGCGATTCATATTGCAGAACATGCAAAAAAGATCGGAGCGGATGCGGTGGCGCATGGAAGTACCGGTGCGGGTAACGACCAGGTACGGTTTGATATGGTATTTCATATCATGATTCCTGATTTGCCCATCCTGACACCGATTAGAGATCTGCAACTGAGTCGCGAGGCTGAAATCGAATACCTCAAAGCACGTGATGTAGAAATGAATTTTGAAAAGGCACAATACTCGATCAATAAGGGTTTATGGGGTACCAGTGTGGGAGGAAAGGAAACCCTGCACAGCAAAGGCATGTTGCCGGAAGAAGCCTGGCCTACACAAGTAAGCAAAACCCAGCCGGAAGAAGTGGTGCTGCATTTTGAAAAAGGTCACCTAACGGGAATCAATGGCCGCAGTTATGATCATCCGGTGGAAGCCATCCAGGCATTGCAGGCGATTGCAGGTCCGTTTGGAATTGGAAGAGATATCCATGTGGGTGATACCATCATCGGTATCAAAGGACGGGTTGGCTTTGAAGCTGCCGCCCCGATGGTAATATTAAAAAGTCATCATGCACTGGAGAAGCACGTGCTTACCAAGTGGCAGTTGAGCTGGAAAGACCAGCTGGCGCAGTTTTACGGGAACTGGATGCATGAGGGACAAATTCTGGATCCGGTAATGCGGGATATTGAGGCCTTTTTGCAGCATTCACAGGAGACGGTGACAGGTGATGTATTTGTGCAGTTGCATCCGTATCGGTTCCAGATCATCGGAATTGAATCAAAATACGATCTGATGTCGAGCAAGTTTGGAAGATATGGTGAGATGAACAGCGGCTGGACCGGACAGGATGTGAGAGGCTTTAGTAAGATTTTCGGAAACCAGACGGCGATTTGGAAAGCGGTACACGGAGAGTGAAACGTCAGACGTCAGACGTGAAACGTGAGAAGGGAAGAGGGAGGAATGGAGGAGAGGGGAAGGAAGACAAATCAAAAAAAAGAACATGGCAAAAATAACAGCAGGCATTATCGGTGGGGCGGGGTATACGGGTGGTGAATTGATCCGGTTGCTGATCAATCACCCGGGTGTGGAGCTGAGTTTTGTACACAGCAAGAGTAGCGCAGGAAAACCGCTCTATTCTGTACATGCTGATTTGATTGGAGATACCGAACTACTTTTCACGGATTCGCTGGAAACAAAAGTGGATTGCCTGTTTTTGTGCACGGGGCATGGTGAAGCGCGGAAATTCCTGGAAGCACATCCGCCTGCAGCAGGAACAAAAATCATTGATCTGTCGAATGATTTCCGATTGAAGGAGCAATCCACGTTTGGCAACTGGAACTTCGTTTATGGATTACCGGAATTGAACCGGGAAGCCATCCGTAAGGCAAATGCCATTGCCAATCCGGGTTGTTTTGCAACAGCTATTCAGGTAGGGTTATTGCCACTTGCCAAGGCTGGATTGCTGGATGAAATTTATACTACCGGAATTACGGGATCTACCGGAGCCGGTCAAGGGTTGAGTTCCACTTCTCATTTCAGTTGGAGAGCGAATAATATCCAGGCCTATAAAACCCTGACGCATCAGCACCTGGGAGAGATCGGCGAGTCCTTATTGCAGTTACAACCGGATAGTGATATCGACCTGAGTTTTGTACCGTGGAGGGGCGATTTTACCCGGGGCATCTTCATCAGTTCAACTATTCATATGGAATTGCCCTATGAAGACCTGCTGGCGCTTTACGAAGTATTTTATGCTGATCATCCCTTTACAGTAGTAAGTACCGAGCCAATCTACCTGAAACAAATTGTAAATACCAACAAAGCAATCGTGCAAATCGAGAAAGTGGGCAGCAAACTTGTCATCCACAGTGCGATTGATAACCTCCTGAAAGGTGCAAGCGGACAGGCAGTTCAGAATATGAACCTGGTGTTTGGATTGGATGAATGTATGGGGCTGAAGCTGAAGGGAGTGGGGTTTTGAAGCAGGGAGGAAAGGAGGAAAGGAGGAAAGGAGGAGGCGAGCTACAAAAAACAAAACAACGAACATGAAACTATTTGACGTATATCCATTAAACAACATCACTATAACTCGGGCAAAGGGTGCACGGGTATGGGATGAACAGGGGAAGTCTTATCTCGATATGTATGGAGGTCATGCCGTTATTTCAATAGGTCATACCCACCCGCATTGGGTAGAGCGAATTGAAGAGCAATTGGAAATGATAGCCTTCTATTCCAATTCGGTGGTGATCCCGCAGCAGAAGGCGCTGGCGGAATTGCTGGGTCGTATTTCAGGCAAAGAGAATTACCAGTTGTTCCTTTGTAATTCAGGTGCAGAAGCCAACGAGAATGCATTGAAACTGGCTTCTTTCCATACAGGACGCAGAAAAATTATCGCATTTAAAAAAGCGTTTCATGGCCGTACTTCCCTGGCAGTTGCAGCAACGGATAATCCGGCTATTATATCGCCGGTGAATCAAACGGATGCTGTGATTTTTCTTCCTTTCAATGATGTGGATGCACTCAAGGCAGTTTTTACCGCACAGGGTAACGACATCGCAGCAGTAATTGTAGAAGGCATTCAGGGTGTTGGTGGAATTAATGTGGCAACGAACGAGTTTTTGCAAACCATCCGTGAATGCTGTGATGCCTATGGAGCTGTTTATATCGCGGATTCCGTACAGTGTGGCTATGGCAGATCAGGCAAGTTTTATTCTCACGATTTCGCGGGAGTAAACGCAGATATTTATTCTATGGCCAAAGGAATGGGCAATGGGTTTCCAATTGGAGCGATTTCCATAGCGCCCCACCTGCATCCCAAACACGGTATGCTGGGAACAACCTTTGGTGGCAATCAACTGGCCTGTGCAGCTGCAATTGCAGTGCTGGAAGTAATCGAAAAGGAGGGGCTGATCGCAAATGCGGCAACCATCGGCGATTATCTAATGCAATCACTTCGGGAAATTCCGGAATTGAAAAATGTGCGGGGGCGAGGATTGATGATCGGCTTTGATATGCCTGATTCGCATACAGATCTCCGTAAGAAACTCTTAACTGATCATTTTATTTTCACCGGCGAAGCCAAACCGAATGTGATTCGCCTGCTGCCTTCCCTGGCCTTAACCAGAGAAGAAGCAGATGAGTTCCTGGAGGCCGTTCGCAAGGAGATTTCAGTACCCGTGGGTTAACTCTATAAATTTTGACAATTCATGATGCATTTTACTTCTGTTCAGGATGTTCCGGATCTTCAGCAACTCGTGGATGCAGCTTTAGCCTATAAAGCGGATCCCTATAAGGATGAAAATCTTGGAAAACGGAAACGGATCGGGATGTTATTCCTGAATCCGAGTATGCGTACCCGTTTGAGTACCCAGGTGGCGGCCCAGCAACTTGGAATGGAAGCGGTGGTATTCAATGTGGGCAGTGAGGGATGGGCGCTTGAATTTGAAGAAGAAGCCATCATGAGCGGAACAACAGTGGAGCATGTGAAAGACGCAGCTCCGATTATGGGAAAGTATTTTGATATTCTTTGCATTCGCACGTTTCCTTCGTTAAAGAACAAGGAGGATGATTACTCCGAATTGTATATCCGGCAGTTTATGAAGTATGCAGGCATTCCGATCGTGAGCCTGGAGAGTGCTACCCTGCATCCCTTGCAGAGCCTGACCGATATCATCACTATGCAGGAATACATGCGGCAGCCTTCGAAGGCGGCAGCCTTTTCAGGACGAAAACCCAAGGTGGTATTGACCTGGGCACCGCACGTGAAACCACTTCCTCAATGTGTAGCAAATAGTTTCGCGCAATGGGTGAATGCCTGGGGCGAAGCGGATTTTGTAATCACCCATCCCGAAGATTATGAATTATCGGAGGCATTCACTAAAGGGGCACGTATCGAATACAACCAGGAAGAAGCATTGAAAGATGCTGATTTCGTGTATGTGAAAAACTGGAGTACGTTTACTGATTATGGTAAGATTTATAACAACGACCCGGAGTGGATGCTCACCAACGAAAAACTTGCGCTGACCAATGAAGCCAGGGTGATGCATTGCCTGCCGGTGCGTCGGAATGTGGAATTAAGTGATGAGATATTGGATGGACCGAATAGCCTGGTAACCACTCAGGCGGGTAACCGGGTGTGGGCGGCCCAGGCAGTACTGGCATCGATCCTTCGTGCTAAATAAGAGATATGGTTTTTGTTATCAAGATAGGTGGGAATGTGCTGGATGATCCGGCGGCATTGCAACAGTTTCTGCAAGATTTCGCATTGATCAATGGACCCAAGATCCTGGTGCATGGAGGTGGCAAGATTGCTACACGGTTGGGAGATCAATTAGGGATTGAATCGAAGTATGTGGATGGCAGACGTATTACAGATGATGCTACCATTGACCTGGTAACCATGGTGTATGGTGGCCTCGTAAACAAACAGCTGGTGGCACAATTGCAATCCCTGGGTTGTAATGCCATCGGGATAACAGGAGCAGATGGAAACCTGCTTCCGGCCGTGAAACGTCCGGTTAAAACAATCGATTATGGCTGGGTGGGGGATGTGAAAGCAGCTACCTTACCAGTGGATCGCTGGCAATTGTTGCTGGATAATGGCCTGGTTCCGGTGCTGGCGCCACTGACACATGATGGAGCTGGCCATATGCTGAATACCAACGCGGATACCATGGCGGCAACAATTGCAATTGCATTATCAGCACAATACCCCGTGCGGTTGATCTATTGTTTTGAGAAGAAGGGGATTCTTGAGCAGGTGGAGGACGAATCATCCGTGATCCGGTTTATCAATCCGGATTTGTATGCGCAACTGAAAGCGGAGCAGAAATTATTTGCGGGTATTTTACCCAAACTGGACAATGCCTTTGATGCGATTGGAAAGGGGGTGCAGCAGGTACTGATCGGACATGCTGCCGATCTGGTGCAGAATACGGGCACAGAAACAACAGGGACGTTAATTTCAGCTTGATTCATCCGCCGCGGTGAATGGTATTCTGCCTTTGGCGGATAGGAAAAGAAAAAGTATGGAGCAATTATATGAGGAGGCAGTGGAGCTGTTGAAGCAGCTGATCAGAACGCCGTCCCTGAGCCGGGAGGAGCAGGGTACTGCGAAGCTGATTCGTGCATTCCTTGAAACCCGGGGAGTGGAAGTGCAGCAGCAATTGAATAATGTATGGGCATTGAACCGCTATTTCCAGCCAGGAAAACCTACGGTAGTGCTGAACTCACATCATGATACAGTGAAACCGAATCCGCAGTATACAAGAGACCCGTTTGAGCCAGCCATTGAAGATGGTAAAATTTACGGCCTTGGCAGCAATGATGCGGGAGGGGCGCTGGTATCTCTGATCGCCTGTTTTCTTCATTTTTATGAACAAACCGATTTGCCGGTCAACCTGGTTTTAGCGGCCACGGCAGAGGAAGAAGTGTCTGGTGTAAATGGAGTGGAGGCCTTATTGAAAGATGCCAGCTTCTTAACTGCTATAAAACAATCCGGTGAAACGGCTTTCCGGAACTGGTCGGCTATTGTAGGAGAACCGACCGAAATGGAACTGGCGGTATCGGAGAAAGGTTTACTGGTGCTGGATTGCACGGTAACCGGAAAAACCGGACATGCAGCCAGGCAGGAAGGAATTAATGCGTTGTATAAAGCAGTAGATGCGATCAACTGGTTCAGAAACTATCAGTTTCCCAGGGTATCGCCAACACTCGGACCGGTGCACATGAACGTGACCGTTATACAAACTGAAAATAAAGCACATAATGTGGTTCCCGGAACCTGCCAGTTTACGGTGGATATCCGGGTGACGGACGCTTATACACACGAAGAAATTGTGGAGATTGTACAGGATGCTGTGGACGCCGAAATTAAACCGCGCAGTATGCGGATGCGGGCTACGGCTATTGGTGATGCACACCCGCTGGTGATGGCCGGTAGCAAATTGGGTAAGAAATCCTATGGTTCTCCCACCTGTTCGGATAAAGCCTTGCTGCCTTTTCCGGCATTGAAATGCGGTCCGGGTTTTAGCGGGAGAAGTCACACTGCGGATGAATTCATTTACCTGGATGAAATTCGTGATGGCATCAAAACCTATATTGAACTGATTGAAACCGCGTTTCCTTTTTTTGAAGCATCAAATAGTTAAAACTGTAACATGAAACTCTGGCAAAAAAATACAGCATCGCTGAAGGAAGTAGAACAATTTACGGTTGGCCGTGATCGTGAGTTTGATCAGCAAATGGCTCGCCAGGATGTGCTTGGAAATATGGCGCATGCCATCATGCTGGAGGAAATCGGTTTGCTTACAACCGATGAAAAAGAGCAATTGCTGGCGGAGTTGAAACAAATTTATGCGGTGGCCGCGAATGGCGAGTTGCTCATCGGCGAAGGCATTGAAGATATTCACTCCCAGGTGGAGTTCCTGCTCACTCAGGCATTGGGCGATACCGGTAAAAAGATTCACAGTGCCCGAAGCAGGAACGACCAGGTGTTGGTAGACCTGAAATTGTTTCTGCGTGATGAAATTCAGGCGCTGGTGGAAGTAGTACAACCGTTTTTTGAATTACTTCAGGCTCAGAGCGAAAAATACAAGGATCATTTATTACCTGGATATACCCATCTACAGCTGGCCATGCCTTCCTCTTTCGGGCTCTGGTTCGGCGCCTATGCGGAAAGCATGGTGGATGATCTGACCACGCTGCAGGCGGCCTATGAAGTAGTAAATAAAAATCCATTAGGATCCGCCGCGGGATACGGATCATCATTTCCAATCAAGCGTCAACGGACAACCGAACTGCTCGGATTTGCGCAATTGAATCACAATGTTGTATATGCGCAAATGGGAAGAGGTAAGGCGGAACGTATTGTAGCTATGGCATTGGCCAACCTGGCCGATACCCTGGCGAAATTATCCATGGATGCATGCCTCTACCTGAACCAGAATTTCGGGTTCATCAGTTTCCCGCCGGAGCTGACAACGGGCAGCAGCATCATGCCGCATAAAAAGAATCCCGATGTGTTTGAGCTGATCCGCTCACACGGCAACCGAATCAAGGCGCTGCCGAATGAGATAATGCTGATGACCACTAATCTGCCGTCGGGGTATCACCGGGATCTTCAATTGCTGAAAGAACACCTGTTTCCGGCATTCAGTACGCTGAAAGACTGTTTCAATATGGCGGGACTGATGCTTTCGCAGATCGAAATCCGCCCCAATCTTTTACATGATGAAAAATATAAATATTTGTTCAGTGTGGAAGAAGTAAACAGGCTGGTATTGGAGGGAGTGCCTTTCCGGGATGCTTACAGGCAGGTAGGACTGGCCATCGAAAGCGGCAATTATCAATACCAAACCGAGCTGCGGCATACCCATGAAGGCAGTATCGGCAACCTATGTACGGATCAGATAAAAGAATCCATGGAAGCTGTACTGAGCCGGTTCAATTTTAGCACAGTAAATGCCGCTGTGGAGCAATTATTACGTTAACTTGCCCATTCGTTGCGCCGGAAAGGTGCTTAATTGAACCAATACATGCAAAAACGTATCGCTTTATTCGGATCCACCGGCTCCATTGGAACCCAGGCATTGGCAGTAATTGAGGCCAATCCTCAGTTGTTTACGGCAGAAATTCTGACTGCCCAGCAAAACGATGAATTACTGATCAAACAGGCGCTTCAATTCCAGCCCAATACTGTGGTGATCGGGGATGAATCCCGCTACCAGAAAGTGAAGCAGGCCCTGGCCGGCACCGATATCAAGGTGTTTGCCGGGGAGAAGGCATTGGAGGAAGTAGCGGCATTGGATTGTTATGACCTGATGCTGGCGGGTATAGTTGGATTTGCCGGATTAAAACCTACGTTGCAGGCGGTTGAGCAGGGAAAACCGGTAGCCCTGGCCAACAAGGAAACGCTGGTGGTGGCGGGTGATATCGTGATGCAGAAAGCGATTGAAAAGCGGGTGCCCATCATCCCGGTAGACAGCGAACACAGCGCCATCTTTCAGTGCCTGGTGGGAGAGAACCTGAACCCCATTGATAAAATCATATTAACGGCATCCGGAGGGCCTTTCCTTGGAAAGAAGCCTAATTTCCTGGTTAATGTGAAGCGGGATCATGCGTTGCAGCATCCCAACTGGAGTATGGGAGCCAAGATCACCATTGATTCGGCCACTTTGATGAATAAGGGGCTGGAAATGATTGAAGCAAAATGGTTATTCAACCTGAAGCCGGAGCAGGTGCAGGTAATGGTGCATCCGCAAAGTATCATACATAGTATGGTGCAGTTTGAGGATGGATCAATCAAAGCGCAGATGGGGTTGCCGGATATGAAATTACCGATTCAATATGCGATGGCTTTTCCGCAGCGGATCGTGAACCAGTTTCCGCGCTATGATTTCCGTAAACCGAATACACTAACATTTGAAGAGCCGGATGTAAAAACCTTCAGAAACCTGGCACTGGCAACAGAGGCCTTGTATAAGGGAGGTAATCTGCCCTGTATCTTAAATGCCGCGAATGAAATTGCGGTATATGCCTTTTTAAGAAACAGGGTGGGATTCCTGGACATGACCGATGTGATCGAACGGACCATGAATAAACTGGAGTTTATTGCGGAACCCACCCTGGAACAATATTTTGAAACCGATGCGGCGGCCCGTGAGTTTGCCGCAACGCTTATTCATTTGTAATCTTTTAATTAGTCACAATGTGCAGGGTGTCTGCCTGCAATAAAGTGGTGCCGTTATAATAACGCATTACATATTTTCCCGGAGTCATCAAACGGAACGTGAAAATCGTATCCTTCACGTATAAGTTTGGCAAACAGGAAGGCTGAGGCAAGGCAGGATTGGGCTTGGAGCCGATGGCCTGCAGATCAAACTGGTTGGGGCCTGAATTCCGCGCATCCACCCCTTCAAATTTATAGCATTGGTCAGGGGCAGTTACGCGCAGCTGGGTTTTAACCGTATCACCCACTTTAGCAGTATCGGGCGTATTTACATTGGCAAATGAAATCGTAACCAGGACCCGCTGATCTGGTGGTAAGTCTTTGGTTTTCAAACAGGCGCTCAGGCTCAGCACCACGGCAGCGGAAAAAACTAATTTCTTCATGTATCGATGTTTAGGGATCATGACAAAGTTGTGATTGCAAGCGTTGTACGAACAAAAAATTTATGGTTCCAATAGGGTTTTTTCCCTGATATTTGTCAACATTCATACATTGTACCTGACTGAAGTATATGATATTTTTAGCAATTAATTGGGCGGAAGTTGGAGTTAAAGCCGGGCAGTTTATTCTTTCTTTTTCCATCATTGTCATTCTCCATGAGCTGGGGCATTTTTTGCCGGCACGCTGGTTTAAATGCCGGGTGGAGAAGTTTTACCTGTTTTTTAATCCATGGTTTTCCTTATTCAAAAAGAAGATAGGAGAAACAGAATATGGATTGGGTTGGGTTCCTTTTGGTGGATATGTCAAGATCAGTGGCATGATTGATGAGAGCATGGACAAGGAGCAGTTGAATCAGCCGCCCAAGCCCTATGAATTCAGAAGCAAGCCGGCCTGGCAGCGACTGATCATCATGGTCGGAGGAGTGGTCGTGAACCTGATTCTTGGATTCCTGATCTATGCCATGACTTTATGGTACTGGGGCGAATCCTATGTTCCGACCAATAAATTCACGTATGGTATCGCAACAGATTCCCTGGCACAAAGTATTGGCCTGCGGGATGGTGATAAAATTGTATCGGTGGACGGTGAATACATTGACCGGTTCAATAAAATTCCCCTTCGTGTTATTCTGAACGGAGCGAAAACTTTTGAAGTTGAGCGTGATGGAAAACCTGTAACTATCACAATTCCGGAAAGTTTTGCGGCGGATCTGATACACTATAAAGCGATTTCTTTTATTGATATGCGCGTGCCTTTCCTGGGCCTGGATTCAATAGCTGATACCAGTGCCGCGATGAAGGCCGGGTTGCGCAAAGGAGACCAGATATTGACGGTGAACAATCAGCCGGTACCCTATTATCACACGTTCCGGCAATTGATTCAAAAGAGCAAAGAAAAAACCATCGCGATGCAGGTGCTTCGGGGTACCGATACTCTGCAACTGAATGCAGCGATACCCAAGACCGGAACGCTTGGGGTGTATCCGATCTCCTGGGCGGATAAGTTTGAAGTGAAGGAAGTGAAATATGGATTTTTAGAAGCGATTCCGGCGGGCTTTAAGAAAAGTATTGAAACCCTTACATCCTACTGGTTGCAGTTGAAACTCATCTTCAGTGGAAAAGTGAATACGAATGAATCCCTTGGCAGTGTAATCAGTATTGGAAAGATGTTTGCACCTGTATGGGACTGGCAGCAATTCTGGGCGTTAACGGCCTTTTTCAGCCTGGTACTGGCATTGATGAATATCCTGCCAATTCCAGGGTTAGATGGAGGTCATGCTTTATTTACCATCTATGAAATCATCTCCGGCCGAAAGCCAAGTGACAAGTTCATGGAGTACGCGCAGATGGTGGGCATGATCCTGCTACTGGGTCTGATGGCCTACGCGCTGGGGCTCGATATATTCCGATTGTTTAAGTAATCTCGATACCTATTTTTTTCATGAGGATGCTGGCGTTCATGCTGGTGCAGATCCCTGTTTTCAGTTTATAGTCGAAGAAAAGCTCCTCCTTCTCTACACTAACATCAAAGTGATAATTGCTGAGGGCGTTTGGATATTCTTTTTCAAGCTCTGTTAGGGCCAGGTCGTGTGTAGCAAGCAGGGCAGTTGCATTTTGTTTTACCAGTTGGCGGATCAGCGCCTTGGAACCGGTTTGTCGATCCTGTGAATTGGTGCCGCGCAGGATTTCATCGAGTAATAAAAAAACGGGCTCCCCGGCATTCACAGCATCGATGATGGCTTTGAGTTTGCTGAGTTCGGCGTAAAAGGTAGAGGTGTTTTCTTCGAGATTATCGGCGATGCGCATACTGCTCATGATGCGCATATTGCTAGTCGTTAGATGGCCGGCAAAAACCGGTGCACCGGACATAGCGAGTACCTGGTTAACACCGATAGAGCGCAGGAAAGTGCTTTTTCCTGCCATATTGGAACCGGTGATGAGCGCGATGGCGGGGCGACCGCTGGTGCTGAAATCATTGGTAACACATTTGCCTGCTGGGATCAGTGGGTGACCGAGACCGGTGGCAGTCCAATGGCCGGGGATTTCACTCACTTCAGGAAAGGAATAATTCGGATGATTAAATGCAAATCGGCCCAGGCTGTTGAGCGCTTCCAATTCTGCGATGGATTGAAACCAGGCATTCAGGGCCGACTGGTGATCGCGTTTCCATTTTTCAAGGGCCCATACCTGTTGGATATCCCAAAGCAGGAAGGTGTTGAGCGGAATATAGACCAGTGGATTATGCCGGTAGTCGAAGCGGTCGAGAATCTGGTGGAGACTTTTTATTGCCCGGGAAGCGGAATGAGTACGAACTGCGGGGCTAATGGTACCTGAGAAATGTAAGATCGTTGACTGCAAAGTTTTCAAATGATCCGATTCAAATTTTGCAGTTTCCACCCAATGAAGCGAATTGGAAAGAGAAGTAAGGGAGGGAAGAACAGCATCAAGTTTACGATAAATGGGGACAATGCTTTTTGAAATATAAAAAGCAATTGCCATCAGGAGAAGGATCAATCCGTAAAAGGAAGCGGAGGGAAGTTGATCTAAAAGATGTAAGACTAACAATCCAATGGCAAGGGTTGGCCAGGCGAAGCGGAGCAATTTCCACGCTGCTTTTGGGAAATAGCCGGAAGGGGTAGCAGACCAATTCAGCACCTGGTTTCGGGTTGCATTCGGGATCGGTTGTTGGTGACCGTACGCTTCGAATTGCAGGCTCCATGCTGGAAGGGATGCGAGGTTTTTGGTGGCTTCCTGTCGGGCTAAAATGGTAGCAGTAGAAGCAGGTTCCAGTAACCATTGGGCCAGTTTTTGATGGCCTGCTTCGCTGGTTGTACGGTGCAGGAATTGAAACAGGGATGCTTTGCCAAAGAGATCCAGATCGCCTGCATAAGGATGCTTGGATGGAGCCAGTTCATCCCCCTGGAACCGGTGAAAGAACTGGTGTTGTGCGATGCGGTTTTCTTCATCGGTAAGCCGGATCATTTCGGAAAGCAGATTGATGCGATCGGTTAGTTGCAGGCTGAATTTCACGAGGAAAAGAAAGACAGCCAGTGCCACAGAAAATACGAGGACGAGCATCAGCAGCGATTCGGATCGGATCTGGTAAAGCAGGAAGGCGGTCAGTCCAATGGTGAGAACCCTGGCAACAGCGATGCGGTTTCTTTTTTGTGAAAGCGCCTGTTTTTCCGTGTTAAGCTGTTGGTAAAAGCTGGAATAGAAACTATTGGGATCCTGTAACATAACCGTGAAACTAGGATAAATCTGTATCTTTGAAATTGTGAAGTTAGAAGTAAGAAGTTAGAAGTAGGAGTTCCTCAATTCATAATTCAAAATTCATACTTCTCAATTCCATTGGGGCTGTACTGGTTTCGACAGCGTAGTTCTTTGAGAGTGTAAGCATGTCGTGCGTTGGATAATTAGCACGTAAATCTGAATACCCGAACTTCAAATGGCAATACACAGTATGCCATGGCTGCCTAATCAGTGATTAAGTAGTCATTAGGGCCGCGTTGAGCAGGTTGATCTGTTACCAAGCTCCGCCGCCGACTCAAAACTAAATACAGGTTGCTGTTCAACCAGGCTGTGCGTTGAACTTAAGACCATCCAGCTAAGGAGAGAATTGGTTTGTTGTTTTCCTGCTCTTTCCCGACAATTAATAAGCAACTAAACATGTAGAAAGCTTTCGGCGAATATGTTTGGACGGGGGTTCGACTCCCCCCAGCTCCACTTAAGTAATTGATTATCAATGTTTTATGCAAGAAAATAGGTGACCAAAACGGTTACCTTTTTCTTTTTTGGTGACCAAATCAGGTGACCAAATTTCGCTTTCAGGTGACCAAATTTTTTAACTCAAAAACTTAAAAAAGATGGTACTGAAAACCACCTACCTACTTTGGATTTGCCGATCCAAGACAGACAAAAAAGGGAACTCCCCAATTTTCATGAGAATTCAGGTCGGAGACTCCAGATCAGAAATTAATACTGGAGTAAAAATTCCTGAAAAGTTTTGGAACTCTCAGGCTCAAAAAGTCCTTTCCAAACATCCAGATTCTGAGATTTATAATGAAACACTAGAAATTCTCCGGGATAAATTCAATGAAACTTATAGAGACCTTTTAAAATCCAGAGTATCCTACACTGCTGAAACTTTCAAGAAAAGAATGCAGGGTGAACAAGAAGCTTCTCAAAGGACACTAATGGAAGCTATCGTTTCCCACAACAAATACCTGAAATCACTGGTAGGAAAAGATTATGCTCCAGCTACTGTAATCCGCTATCAAACTCTTACCAATCTTCTTACTGTGTTTCTTTCTGATAATTACCAGAGAACAGATTTTTTATTATCTGAACTGTCTGTTAAGTTCTTACAGGATTTTGAACATTATCTGAAAACTGTCAGGAATTGTAATCACAATACAACCGCTAAATATCTCAAGAACTTAAAGAAGGTTATTAATACAGCTATTGTAAATCAGTGGATAGATAAGAATCCATTCCTTGGTTATAAGATTACTATAAAGCAGACCATGAAGGATTATCTGGTAGAGGAGGAGATAAAGCGAATAGAAGCTAAAATATTTCCAATGGAAAGGCTGGAGGCTATTAGAAAGATATTCTTGTTCCAGTGCTATTCTTTCAATGTTGAAAAACAGGCGTACTTTATTTCTGTTCAACCGGACGGAATATTTAAACCATTATAAAAATAGGAATAAGTTTTTTTCATTCTTGCTCATCAAAACTAATGAATGCTTTTTGGAAACTTAAGGGTGTTTTTCCTGTTATCTTTTTGAATGCCTTGTAAAAATTAGTGATATTGTTGAATCCACTTTCGTAGCAGATCTGGGTAATATTCAATTTATTTTCAATCAATAGTTTGCTGGCATGACCAACTCTTAATTCCTGCAAAAATCGGTTATAAGTCTTTCTTGTGTGTTGCTTAAAATAGCGGCAAAACGAATTGGGACTAATATTCGCGTTAGCGGCCACATCATTTAAAGTGATTTTGTTTTTAAAGTGATCAAGTGAATATTTAAATATCTGATTGATTTTTTCTGTTTCCTTTCCCTCAAGGTGAGCAGGTTGAAAGCCTTGGGTCGAAAGTAATTTAACGGATTTCGATTTAGCGATTTCGTTTAGTACCTGAAGCAATAGGACAATTCTTTCAGAGCCTTCCGAATCCAGCAATTCTTTCAATAGGAATGAAACGCTGGTTTTTGTTTTACCGGTTATCTGTAGGCCTCTTTTGGCTCTTAGAAATAGATCTTTTATTTTTTTATTTTCCGGAAGTTCCAGGAAATCCTGACCCCAAAACTCTTCCCTGAAATGTGCAACCAGTGCAATAGCTTTTAATTTGGATCCGGCTTCGAAATGTGCATCATCGCAACGCCAGTAGTGCGGCAGATTACTTCCAACTAAAATCAGATCGCCTTTTTTAAAGGAAAGTATACTGTCGCCAATAAATTGAATGCCAGACCCTTTCTCGACCAATAGCAATTCCAATTCAGGATGAAAATGCCAGTGATTATAAAAGTAGGGAACTACATCTCTTCTAACACTGAATGAATGATTGATTTTGGGTACTACTTTCAGCAATTTGGGGTTCATCTGACCTGTTGTTTAAGGTGACCTGGGATTGATAATTATTTGCCAGAATAGTTTAACAATGGGCTAAAAAAACAAAAACATCTCGATAGTAGCTATTTTAATTTTGACTGAACATGATATAAAATATACAAAAAACAGCTTCTTAATCATGCATCAGAAAGTCATAAAAATTCATAAATCGGATAATGTTTTAGTTGCATTAGTTAATTTAAATAAAGGCGAATCTATTCATTGTGATGGCGAGCGAATAGAACTTTTGGATACTATTCCTGCCAAACATAAAGTATTTACCAAATCTATGAAGATTGGTGAAAAGGTAATCATGTATGGTGTTACCGTAGGAACTGTTCAATTGGATCTATCAGCTGGAAGCCTGATGACTGTATCAAATACAAGACATGCGGCTGATCCCTATCTGTATCGAAACAGAAAATTTCAATGGACACCGCCCGATGTCAGCAAATACAGGGGAAGAACATTTAAAGGTTACAGGCGAAGTGACGGACGATATGGAACAGCTAATTACTGGTTATTTATTCCAACAGTTTTTTGCGAAAACCGTAACCTTGATGTAATTCGTGAAGCGCTGCACAACGAGTTGGGATACTCAGTAACGGAACAATATAAATCATTCACACGACATCTTGTAAATGCCTATCGGAGCGGAAAAGAGCTGGATTCAAGGGAGGACTTTATTGATCTTGGACCATCAAAAAGCAGCCGGTTATTTAGTAATATTGATGGGATTAAGTTCCTGAATCATGCAGGAGGTTGCGGTGGTACACGGCAGGATGCTGAAACCCTGGGAAGGCTGCTGGCTGCCTATTGTGATCATCCCAATGTAGCCGGAATTACTGTTCTTAGCCTGGGTTGCCAGAATTTGCAGGTATCTGATATGCTACAATACCTGAATGAGCGTAACCCCGGCTTTGACAAACCATTACTGATATTTGAACAGCAGGAAAGTAAAAGTGAGCCGGAACTGGTTAGGGAAGCTATCAGAAAGACTTTTCTGCACTTGATAGAAGCCAATAAAACCGAACGGCAAGAGGCCCCTTTGAGTGCCTTGTGTATAGGCGTAAAATGTGGTGGTAGTGATGGTTTCAGTGGAATTTCTGCAAACCCGGCAGTGGGACATTGTTCGGATCTGCTGGTGGCATTGGGTGGCAGTGTTTTACTCGCGGAGTTTCCCGAGTTGTGCGGAGCCGAACAGGAACTGATCGACCGATCTGTAGATGAACCTACCGCAAATAAGTTTATCAGTTTAATGACTGATTATAGCAAGCTGGCTCAACGTGCAGGTTCGGGGTTTCACATGAATCCTTCCCCCGGAAATATTAAAGATGGCTTAATTACCGATGCCATCAAGAGTGCCGGTGCCTGTAAAAAAGGGGGTACTTCTCCCGTCGTGAATGTACTGGATTATACGGAGCCTGCAACCAGGCCCGGACTCAGCCTGGTATGCACACCTGGTAACGATGTTGAGGCCACTACCGGAAAAGCCGCCAGTGGGGCTACCTTAATTTTATTTACTACAGGCCTAGGAACACCAACTGGTAATCCGGTTTGCCCGATCATTAAAATTTCTACCAACACCAAATTGGCTAGAAAAATGGCAGATATAATCGACATTGATGCCGGTTCTATCATTGAAGGTGAAAAAAGTATTGAAGAAGTGGGCGAAGAGATTCTCGAATATGTGATTAAGGCAGCCAGTGGTGAAGTGCTGCCGAAAGCAGTACTGCTCAACCAGGATGATTTCATTCCCTGGAAGCGGGGTGTTTCATTGTAATCGAAAATCAGTCATAAATACAGTCAGTTATGAATTTTCACTTACAGGATAAAATTATTATTGTAACCGGTGGTGCAAAAGGTATTGGCTTTGGGATTGTGGAGGTATTGGCAAAAGAAGGTGCAATTCCCGTTATTATCGGACGAAATGAAGTTGATAATCAGAAGGCAGTAGAAATCATTGTAGCAAAAGGGGGCAAAGTTGGGCAAGTGGTAGCCGAGCTATCGGAGCCTGAGGCCTGCGCTGTAGCTGTACAAAAGATTATCCGGCAATTCGGACGAATTGATGGCCTGGTAAATAATGCCGGTGTGAATGATGGAGTGGGGTTGGAATCAGGTGATTACAATCGTTTTATAGAAAGCCTTCATAAAAATCTGGTACATTATTACCTGATGGCTCATCATGTGCTTCCGGAATTGAAAAAATCAAAAGGCAGTATCGTAAATATAACTTCGAAAACTGCAGAGACCGGTCAGGGTAACACATCTGCATATGCGGCTTCCAATGGCGGAAGAAATGCGCTTACGCGGGAATGGGCAGTGGAACTGGCTAAATATGCTATCCGGGTAAATGCTGTGGTGGTGGCAGAATGTTATACCCCGTTGTATGAGAACTGGATCAGGGCCCTCCCCAATCCCGAAGAGAAACTGAAGGAGATCACTTCAAAGATTCCTTTTGAACACCGGTTTACTACGGCTGAAGAGATAGCCAATATGGTTGTATTCCTGTTATCTTCCTTATCCAGCCATACCACTGGCCAGTTAATACATGTGGATGGGGGCTATGTACACCTTGATAGGGCGATGGCTAATGCCTGATTGCTTGACAAAATAGTGTAATGATATGCTTAGTTTGGCAAACGTTGAATACATTTATCATCTCAACTTTATACTTAGAAAACTGTTGAATTGACCATAATTGAATCTCGCCAACGATGGAACGCTTGCTGTTTGATGCTGAAAAATACCAGGACTATCAATTGATAGCCCTGCTCAACGGAGGCAGTGAATATGCTTTCCAATTATTGTTTGACCGGTATCGGGGCAGGATATACAGAGTTGGTATTGAATACCTCAAGAGTCCCGCACTGGCACAAGATGTGGTGCAGGATGTTTTTATGAAACTTTGGTTTGAGCGGGAGAATATTAAAAACAATCAGCCTTTGGAGGGTTGGTTGTTTACAGTGGCCCGTAACCAGATTATCAACCAGTTGAAAAAGGTAGCGAACCATTGGAAAGCATTGCAGCGAAAAGCTGGAGAAGAGGTAGAAGAAATTGAACCCCAGGTATTTCAGGATTTGGATAAATCGTATTATCAGCAGGTATTTCAAGAGGTACTGAATGAATTGTCTGATACACAACGGCAGGTTTATCAGTTAGTTAGGGTACAGCGCTTATCTTATGCGCAAGCGGGTGAGCAGCTTGGGATTTCACCCTTAACCATAAAAACCCATATGGGAAGAGCACTTCGCCAAATCAGGATTTCTCTGCAGTCAAAAGGCATTTCAGTTTTTTTTCTATTTTTTTAACCCTGATGTACTCCTTTCTGGTTGTTCGATTGTGTAAATAATAGTAGGATTTCTATTTCCTGCTTTACACTCATCACGAATGAATAACGAACGACTTGCTTTCTTATTGGAACGCTACAAGTCCAACAGGATAACTGATTTGGAATTGGACGAATTCCTGAATTACCTGGCGGGACAGGATGAACAGTCCTTACTCGCTGCAAAAGTTATGGCCGATTTGCAGGCTGAGCCGCTTAAAGGAACAGATCTTCCTCCTCATATTGCACAGGATATCATGCGTAATATCCTTCAGTCCGAAAAGAAAGTAGTTGAGTTGCTGCCAGGCAAGAAATCTTACCAGAAGCGTTGGGTTTGGGTGGCCGCCGCAGCCATAATTTTACTGATTGGTATGGTTCCCGTTCTCACCCGTCTGATAAATAAAAATTCGGATGGGGAATCAATTTCCAGTGTACTTAATCAAAATTACCTGGCAAAGAAAAATACCGGCCAGCAGCCATTGACTCTTTCCTTGCCGGATGGTTCAATTGTTACCTTACAACCGGGGGCAATCATCCGTTATGATCAGTCCTTTGGAAAATCAGGAAGAAAAACCCATTTGACAGGTAATGCTTCCTTTGATGTGACTAAAAATCCTTTGCTACCATTTTACGTCTATAACAGGCAGGTAGTGACAAAGGTACTGGGCACTTCATTCGATATTATTTCAGACCCCAATCAAAATAATGTTTCAGTGATTGTGAAAACCGGAAAGGTTCAGGTAATGGAAAATGCCTCTATTACGATGGATTCCTCAAAACTGGCCGTGGTTATAGTAACACCCAACCAAAAGGCAGTTTACTCGGAAAATTCAAGACGATTTGAGACTTCGCTGGTTGAGTTGCCCCTGGCACTGAAAGAGCATGTAGCACCTGGAAATTTTAAGGAAATCGCAGCCGGCAGTTTACAATTTGAGCAGAGTAGCATTGATCAGGTACTTGTAAAACTGGCTGAAACTTTTGGCATTGAAGTGTTGGTGGAAAATGAAAACCTCAACAATTGCCTGTTTACCGGGGATTTGAACAATCAGGATTTTTTTACCAGCTTGAAAATTATCTGTCTGACAATTAATGCCTCTTATGAGGTAATTGGGACAAGGGTACTGGTCAAAGGGAATGGATGTATCAATCAAACCAATAATTAAAAACGCTGCTATATGAGAAAGTACTTAAAACCTCCATAAAATAAAAAAAGAGCCGGTAAGTGGTGGTGCACTATCCGGCTCAGGAACAGCTTCCGGTAAGAAGCTGCAATTTTTGTCCTTCCAATTTCAGAACAAAATCAATTAAAGTTATGAAATATAAGCAACACGTTGTATTGCTTTTAACGATTGCTATGAGACTAACGATAGCCCAAATGGCTTTGACAATATTGTTTGTTGGCGGGCTTTATGCAAAAGAAGCCAATAGTCAGGGCCTGTTGGAT
Organism: Flavihumibacter fluminis; assembly: GCF_021491375.1. GTDB lineage: Bacteria > Bacteroidota > Bacteroidia > Chitinophagales > Chitinophagaceae > Flavihumibacter > Flavihumibacter fluminis. The sequence continues at coordinate 820,074 of NZ_JAKEVY010000001.1, read as the reverse complement.
AAAAAGTTTACGGTTAAGGCATCTAAAATACAAATTGAAGATCTGCTTCGCTCTGTGAGCAGGCAAACCACTATTAAATTTTCGTACAGTTCCAGTGCTATAAAAAGTAACCGTTTGGTTAGTTATACTGCCATTGAGAAAAAAGTGGGTGAATTCCTGAATGAATTCCTTTCCGGTTATGGCATCGGTTACAAAATAGTAAATGAGCAAGTGATCCTTTTTCCATTGAAAGAGATTTCAATCAATTTATTTAATTCAGCAATATCCCCGGATGCATTTGGCGGGGTGGAAACGATCAAAAGAATCATTACAGGAAGGGTTATAAATGATAAAGGTGAGCCGGTATCCGGAGCAACTGTAACAGTAAAGGGTGAAAGTATTTCGGTTGCTACCGATGGAAATGGAAATTTCAGTATTAATGCAGGATCAGAATCTGTGGTATTGTTGATCACTTCCGTAGGATACAAATTGTATGAACTGTCTGTTCCATCCAATAACTCAGTGGTCAGTGTAGTGCTAAAGGCTGATGTACGAGACCTTCAGGATGTGCTTGTAGTAGGTTATGGTACCCAGCGCAAGCGGGATGTAACTGGTTCAGTAAGCAGAATCGGTGGAGAAGCCATCCGTTCCACGCCTGTAAATAGTCCAGACCAGGCGATTCAGGGACGGGTAGCCGGTGTTCAGGTTATGCAAACCAGTGGTGCCCCTGGTGGAGCGGTTCAGGTTCGTGTACGTGGTGTAAACTCTACAGCAGGTGGTGGAGCGAACCAGCCACTGTATGTAGTTGATGGAGTGCCCTTGCTTTTTGTAGAAGGTATTAACAGTTTGAGTGTTGGAAATGAAGGTTCAAGCGGTGGTGCTGCTTCCAATGGTGCCAGTCCCCTGAATACAATCAGTCCAAATGATATTGAATCTATTGAAGTACTGAAAGATGCATCAGCTACTGCCATTTATGGTTCAAGGGCTGCTAATGGGGTGGTACTGATTACTACTAAGTCAGGAAAGTCAGGAAAGCCACAAGTAGGTCTCAATGTTTCCTATGGCATTCAATCGCTCCGCGAAAAGATACCAGTACTCAATGCAAGAGAAAGGGCGGCAATCCTCTATGAGCATCGTCGCAATCGGGGTTCTGCGGGAAATGAAGTATTTGATGTCTGGTCAGTGAATCCCTACCTGTATCCAAAAGGTACCGACTGGCAGGATGAAGTATTCAGGAATGCTCCCATCGCTAACTACAACCTTAGTGTAACAGGTGGTAGCGATAAGATTACCTATTCAATCGGTGGTGATTATATGGATCAGCAGGGTATTGTACTGAATACCTATTCCAAAAGGGCTGGCATGCGGGTGAACCTGGATGTAAAGGCAACCGAAAGATTAAAGTTTGGTACCCGGACCAACCTGAGTTACCAGTGGGAGAATGGTGTTGCAACCGATGAGTTCTTCCAGGGTGAATTGAATTATCTGACAGTTAACTCTCCTTTACTGCCTGTGTATGATGCACAGGGTAATTTTGCCGGTCGTCCTAATAATGTAATCAATGCCGGTTTTTTTGGCAACTCCAACATTGTTGCCAACCTGAAAGAACGTACCCGGAGAGCCGATCGCTACCGCATCATCTCCAATCTGTTTGGTGAATATAATTTTGGCGGTGGTTTAAAATTCAGAACATCACTCGGTGTAGATTACCTGTTTACGCAACTTCGGCAGGTTGATCCCTACTGGGTAAGAGGTGTTGATATCAATTCCCCCCTAAGGGTACTGGAAAGCAGTCCTAAAACTTTTAACTGGATCACTGAACAAACCCTTACTTATGATAAGCGACTGGGAGATCATACCATAAATGCAGTGGCAGGTTTCTCTGTTCAGAATATCCGGGTGAAAACTTTTGCAGCTGCTGCAAACGGATCAGTAAGTAATTCTCTCGACCAGTTGAGTAATAACCCAACTTTCTCAATGATTTCTGGTGGTCAGTCGGACCAGGGATTGGTTTCCCAATTTGTACGTACTAACTATGCTTATAAAGGAAAATACCTGTTCACCGGTACCATCAGAAGAGATGGATCATCGAGATTTGGTGCAAATAATCAGTATGGAATCTTCCCCTCTTTCTCATTAGGCTGGAGATTATCTCAGGAAAATTTCCTGATGGATAGTAAAGTGATCAGTGATCTGAAGTTGCGTGCAAGTTATGGTTCAACCGGTAATCAGGAAATTGGAAATTTCCTCTATGCCGCATTGATGGGTGGTACTACAGCTGTATTTGGAAATTCTTATACTCCTGGTTTGGCTCCTACCCGTTTTCAGAATGAAGACATCCAATGGGAACGTAACAACCAGTTCGATATCGGTTTAGACCTGAGCCTGTACAATGGCAGAGTCAATATTACAATGGATTATTACGATAAGCGTACAAAAGGTTTATTGGCATCAGCTCCCATGTCAGTTATATCAGGTGTTGGTAATTCTCTGATAACGAATATTGGCGAGATCCGCAATAGTGGATTTGAATTTGCATTGAACACTAATATCATTGAGAAAAAGAATTTTACATGGAACCTTGATTTCAATATCGCCACGAATAAGAATGAAGTGATCAGCCTGGGTAGTCAGCCCTTTATCAATGGTGTTTCTGTATGGCGTATCAACTCATTCATCAACCGCACAGAAGTTGGTCAGCCAATTGGTGCATTCTACCTGGTTCAAACAGCAGGACAATACCAGACCTGGCAAGAGGCTGCTACTGCTCCGACTTACCGGATAAGCAACCAACCCTGGTTTGGACCTGGTGATTTCATACCGGTTGATCAGAATAAGGATGGCGTTATTGATGACCAGGACAGGGTTTGGTCAGGATCTCCTTTCCCGGATTATTTTGGCGGAATCACCAATACCTTTACTTACAGGAACTGGTCAATGGCAATATTTGCTCCATTCCAGGTGGGTAATAAAATCTGGAACCAGCCTTTCCTGAATGCTACTACGTTTGAGGGTAATGTTTGGAGAGAAGTGTATGATAACCGCTGGCAGCCCAGCAATCCGGGCGTGGAGACTTCTGTTCCAATTCCCAGGAATAACAATCCCATTATGGCAATTCCGTTTTATCTGCAGGATGGTTCTTTTTTACGAATCCGAACCATCTCGCTTGGCTATGAGCTGCCTGTTGGCAGAATCAAGTTTGTTAAGCTTAGCAGGATGAAATTGTACGCACAGGCAAATAATTTCTTTGTGTTCACAAAATACAAAGGATGGGATCCTGAGGTAAACAGTTTTGGTTCAAATGTTACCACCAATGGTCTTGATGTTGGCGCTTATCCACAAGCAAGGTCAGTGATCTTCGGTGCAAACATTGCATTTTAATCATACCAAAAATTGAGACATGAAAAGAACTACGTTTTCTAATATAGGATATTTCCTTTTTCTGGTAACAGCAATGGGGATTGCAGGGTGCAAAAAAGTTTTGAATCCCATACCTTACGGACAGCAAACCGTTGATGCAACATTTACAGATTTTAATGGTGCCATGAATGCGGTGAATGGTATCTATGCACAATGGAGCAATGGTAACCTGATCCGTAATTCCAATTCCTGGTTGAGTATTGACCAGGCCAGTGATGATGTGATGAGTGTAAGTGCACCTGCAGGTTTGTATGATTTCATAGATTATTTTGAATTGGTACCTGATAATGCCACTACATTCCAGATCATGGATGATTTCTATCGGATTATCTATCGCTCTAACCTGGTCATTGAGCGGGTACCAGAAATCAACTTTCCATTGGCTTTCCAAAGGAATGGTACGGGAAGTTCCTTTAATGATCAATTTGTTGGAGAGGCGTTGTTTATGCGTGCATTTGCCTATTATAACCTGGTCAGGATTTTTGGAGGAGTGCCTTTGCATATTACAGCGATCACAGGTCCGGATGCAGTTAATCTACCCAGATCATCAAGAGAAGCAGTATATCAGCAAATTGAGGCAGATCTGCTTGAAGCAGCGGAGAAACTTCCTGTATCCTATAACGGAAGTGGTGCAGGAAATGAACGTGGCAGGGTAACCAGGTGGACAGCTCTGGTAGTTTTGGCGGAAGCATATCTCACGCAGAAAAAATATACAGAAGCGAAGGCAACTGCACAACAGGTGCTGCAAAATACGGGTGGGTTTAGACTCAACAACGGTTATGCAGCGAGTTTTCCCGCTATAAACGGAGGAAATGAAAATACCCCGGAATCTCTTTTTGAAATTCAATTCAGTAATGCTGGCATTGCTGCCAACTCAACAGCTCCTCAGGGACATAATCTCAGTTATATCATGGGACCACTTTCAGAAGCAGTGGGTGGAAATGTGAATCTGGGAAGGTACAGGCCAACTGATAATGAATCACCTGACAACGAACCTGGATTTACGGGAGGCCTTATCCAGATGTATGAAGAAGGCGATCTCAGAAAAGTTAACAATTTTCATTTTGTACTTGGTGATGGAGGTGTTTCAAGATGGTTAACGCGAAAGTATTATGAGGTTGGAAGAGCCTCCTCTTCTACAGGTAATGTGGTACTCTACAGAATGGCAGATGCATACCTGATTTATGCTGAAGCTACTAATGAACTGGGAGGGCCTGATGCATTGTCTGTTGAACTGATTAATCAGCTAAGGAGAAGAGCATTTGGACTACCACTCAGTGAGATTTCAGACAAGGATATAAGCCCGGTTCAGACACAGGACAGTTTCCGGGAAATCATTCGTTCAGAAAGAAGAAAAGAACTGGCTATGGAAAACAAGCGCTGGTTTGATCTTTGCCGCTATGGTTTTGATTTCGCTAACCAGGCTTTGAATACCAATCAGAAGAGAACAAAGTTCAATCAAAGCAAAATGTTGTTCCCTTTCCCTCAGATCGAACTGATCAATAATCCGCTACTGGAACAAAACCCCGGGTATTAATCCAAAAAATCAGAAGAATGAAAAAGTCATTGAAAATATTGTCATTGGTATTGTCTTTCTCGTTGCTTTTTATCGCCTGCACCAAAGATGATCCGGCTGGAATGGATGAGATGAGGGATAAGGCAAAGCTGGTCTTTATCAACGCAACTGTCAATAACTCAACTGTTCCGGGTGAAGCGCTAAGAGAAGTGGGCATATATCCCGTTTATAATGGACTGAATTTTAATAACCACCCCATACAATATCCCTGGACGAATGGATACAAGGCCTTTGATCCGGGTACATTGAATTTAAAACTGGATACCTGTTTTTCACCTGGAACAAACCCTCCATCGCTGGACCGGGCAACTGTGAAAGACTTGTCCCTTCAAGTTGAAGCGGACAGTTATTACTCTTTGTTTTCCGTAGGAACGATTTATGCGGTAGATACTTTCTTTATCAGGGATGATCTGTCATTTCCTTCTTCCGGCAAAGCAAAGATTTTATTTCTGAATCTGAGTATTGATGCGGGTCCGATTGATATTGTGAATGCGGTAACCGGCGAAGTTGTGGCTGCTAATATTTCGTATAAAGACAGAAGAGGTTATGTTGAAGTAAACCCTGGTAATTACCGTTACCAGATCAATGCAGCAGGTACCAGTACGGTACTCCGTGCGGCAAGGGATCTAATCATTGATGCCAATAGTGTTTACACAGTTTGGGCTCGAGGACTCAGAACAATTCCTGCACCAGGCTCTACATTGGCGAATCATCAGTTGCAGCTGAGCTATCACGCCAACCGGTGGACATATTGATTGTTAACTAATTCCTTATAAAGCCTTTCAACCATTGAAAGGCTTTATTTCACCTCTTTGGATGTTTTCTGAGACAACTCCTTTCTAATTCAAGTTCATAGAAATGGTAAAGTATTGCTGGTTACTGGCAGTTGCTTTTTTCAGTGGCATTAGTTTATATGCGCAATCACCAGATCGTTTTGCAGAAATTGGAAATAAGATTCCGGCAACCCGAACACAGTTATTAAAAGAACGGATTCCTGGCCCATTACCCGATATACATCTGCCAATTTTAGAAGCCTGGGCAAAGGGATTTTCACCAATGGACCGGTTGGATACACCTGAAGAACTCAAATTGGTGTTGAAAAGTTTTCGTAAGCAATATGAACCTTTCCTGCGCCAACTAGCTCCTGTTATGGAAGAGAAAAGGGAAAGAATTATTTTGACAAATTTCAACTGGCGGGAGGAGACTCCTGCTGATCAAAAAGATTTTCCATCTGTCCTGTCAGGAAAAGGGGAGTGGAAAAAGGTTCAGGTGCCCCATTATGGCCCACCTTTGGGTAAAGCCACTACCTACTACCAAACTGATTTTGTGGTCAGCCCTTCCATGATTGAAAAAGGGGCCGTTTTCCTTTCCTTTAAAGCGGTGGATTACAAGGCCCATGTTTTTGTGAATGGAGCCTATATTGGTTCGCATGAAGGTGCATTTGCGCCCTTTGAATTTGAGGTGACAGCCTATATCAAAGCTGGAAGGAATGCATTGCTGGTGAAAGTGGAAAATGATTATCCCATGTTAGGGCATGTTGGTGAGGATGGGCGTAAGCTGGATGGCGACAAAGTGTATGCGGCAACAGGCCTGGGTTATGATGATCCTGAACTGGGTTGGCACCATTGCCCGCCCGGTATGGGCATTTGGCAGGAGGTGGCAGTTGAAGCAAGGGCTACCCTCCATGTACACGATATTTTTGTTCGGCCCATTGCGGATTCTGATACCGCGGAAATATGGCTGGAAATAAACAACACATTGCTGGATAACAAAGAACTAACTGTCCGACATTCCCTTTATGGCCAGAATTTTCCCGCCACGATTTACACAGGGGCATTATACAAACCGGCTACTGTTCATGTGCCGGGTGTAGGTGACCTTGTGAAACCTACCGATTGGGAAAAAAAGGAATTGAAGATGGGTAAGGGAATGAATTTCCTGAAATTTCGCATAATAATTCCCGGTAGTAAGCGATGGCATCCAGATCATCCCTGGCTCTATCAGTTGCAGATAGAATTGCTTGATTTAAATGGCAGGGTGGTGGATGCCATGAAACAGCATTTCGGAATTCGCTCCTTCCGCATGGATACGGTTTCCTATCCCAAGGGTGCCATGTACCTCAACGGTGCTTTCACCAGGCTCAGGGGAGCCAATACCATGGGTGCATTTATGCAGAGCGTCATTAGAAAGGACTGGGATCAACTTGTTGATGATATCCTGCTGGCCAAGATAGCCAACATGAATTATATCAGGATGACCCAGTTCCCGGTACAGCCTGAAGTGTATGATTACTGTGATATGCTGGGCATGATGACCCAGTCGGACCTGCCTTTGTTTGGTATGCTACGTAGAAATAAATGGGCTGAATGTATCCGGCAGGTGGAGGAACTGGAAAGACTGGTAAGAAGTCATCCGGCCAATATCATGGTGAGTTATATCAATGAACGATTTCCAAATGGGGAAGGTAACCCCCACCGTCATTTTTCGGAATACGAGGAGTTCGCTGGATTCTTCCGTGCTGCCGATGAGGCAGTTCGACTGGCTAATCCCGACAGGGTGATCAAGGCTGGGGATGGTGATTATGATCCGCCATCGCCAGGACTTCCGGATAACCATGTGTACAATGGATGGTATAATGGCCATGGGTTGGGATTGGGGGAAATGTATAAAGGGTACTGGCTCCCGGTGAAACCAGGATGGTTATATGCATGTGGGGAGTTTGGTTCGGAAGGGCTTGACTTTTACAATACTATGCGGGAGTATTACCCAAAAAAATGGTTGCCTGAAAATGCGGAAGCGGAGAAAAACTGGACGCCCAATGTGATCAGTATGGCACAATCCTACAGGTTCCATTACATGTGGTTCAACCGGCAGCATAGTGTTAAGGATTGGATTAGAGTAAGCCAGGATCACCAGGCAAAGATCACCAGGCTGACAACCGAATCCTTTCGCCGGAACAATGACCTGGTAAGTTTTGCAATCCATCTTTTTATTGATGCCTGGCCTGCAGGATGGATGAAAAGCATCATGGATGTGAAGCGGCAACCAAAACCTGCCTATTTCGAGTATGCCCATGCGTTAGCTCCGCTGGCTGTTAGCCTCAGGTCTGATCGTCGCCAGTTCTTCAGTGGCGATACCATTGCAGTGGAAGCCTGGATCGCCAACGACAGGAATACTGTGCCGCAGCAGGCAACCCTTCGTTACCAATGGGAGCAAAATGGAAAGGTGCTGTCCGTTGGCCAGGCGCCTGCCAATATATTAGCTAACCGTAGCCGCTTCCAGGGTTATATCCAGTTGGTTGCCCCAAAGACCAGTAAACGCATGCCGCTATTGCTGAGGCTTCAGTTGGTGTACGATAAAGGACTACCCGTTCATGAAACAGATTTTGATGCAGAGGTTTTTCCTGCACCTTCAAAGCCGACCGGAAAGGCATGGATCGCCGGTAATGCGAAAGGGGTGGCACATTCCATTGCAGAACAACTGGAACTATCCATAACTGAAGATATGATGGAAGCATCCGTGTTGTTGATTGATCACCTTCCAGCTTATCATGACCTTCAAGGCCAGATCGATTCCCTGGTGAAACAGGGTAAGACTGCCGTGGTGCTGCAGCCCGGGGCGGGCAGCTTTCAAATAGCCGGTGATAGTGTTACTGTTTCCAAAACTACTATGGGGCAATACTATTTTGTTGCTCCTTCACTTGAACATGCTGCCATGAAAGGATTCAGGCCGGATGATTTCAAATTCTGGTACAATGGGAATAAGGGCGTGTTCAGCCCGATACTGGGTGAGATGTCAGTAATAAAGGGCTGGACCAGCCTTGCTGCAACTGGCCAAACCGGGTGGGTCGGCGCCAATGATTATGCAAATGCTGCAGCCGAGAAGAAACTTGGCAATGGCGTTTTCAGGATCAACCATGTTCAGTTGGATGGAAGGGTAAAGTACAACCCCGTAGCCCGGCAGTTTGCATTGGAATTATTCAATCTACAGGGCAAAACCAACAATTGATAAAATGAGAAATAGGTTATTGGGATACCTGATCATCCTTCTTATTCTTGATTGGACTATGGTCGGCGCACAAGTTGTTCAAGAGCGTAATGCGTATCCGCCATCCCGGCAGGTACATCTAGATTTTCATACATCGGAACATATCCCGGCCATAGGTCAGCAATTTGATAAAAAACAATTCCAGGAGGCTCTAAGGATGGCCAATGTCAATCAGGTCAATGTATTTGCCAAGTGTTGCCATAGTTGGAGCTATTACCCGACCAGGGTTGGCAAAATGCATCCTAATCTATCATTTGATTTGTTAGGGGCTCAGTTGGAGGCTTGTAAGGAGATAGGTGTAAAGGCACCGATCTATTACATTGTAGGGTGGTCTACCAATGATGCCAATGATCACCCTGAATGGTGCGCCCGAAAAAGGGATGGCTCCTTCATTGGGGAGAATTATGATATGAATGCCCCGGGTTCGGCTTCCAAGCCATTTAACTCCTGGCGCACTTTGTGTTGGTTGCCCGGTGGCGATTATCATAAGCACATCTTGAAGCAGGTTGAAGAGTTATGCCAACGGTATAAAGTTGATGGATTCTGGTTTGATATGTATCATATCCTCCCTCGCTGTTATTGCTACAGCTGTGTACACAGGTATAGTATGGAAGGAGTGGATATGAATAATCACGCTGCTGTTGAGCAAAGCGTTGCCAGGGCTTCAAAGCAACATATGGCTGAAATCAGGTCCCTGGTGGCAAAGTACCATCCTGATGCATCAGTTTTTTTTAATGCAACCCCTCATGTGAACAACTCTGCGGTATTCACGAATAGGCTATATGAACTGAATACACAACAAGAGTTAGAAGATCTCCCAACCACATGGGGTGGTTACGATAAATTACCATTGGAGGCGAAATTTCACTTGGGAAAGGGTAGTAGTGTTGTAGCTATGAGCGGGAAGTTTCATAAGGCATGGGGTGAGTTCGGGGGATTTAAGCATCCGGATGCTATAAAGTACGAGGCCGCCGCAATGATCGCTAATGGTGCTTCCTGCAATTTTGGTGACCAGCTGCATCCCTCAGGAAAAATGGATATGGATACCTATCGCAATATTGGTGAAGCGTATAAGTATGTGGAGAAAATAGAACAGTATGGGTTGAATGGGAAACCCTATTCCAGGCTTGGCCTTTGGCTGAGTATGAATGAACAGGCTGATCGCGGAATTGTGAATATGTTGCTTGAGATGCATTATGATTTTGTGGTAGCCGATACTGGAAATCTGGATGACCTGGAAGTGCTGGTCATTCCGAGCCAAACCAGGCTTGGGAATGATCAGGCAAAAAGGATCAATGAATGGGTAAACAAGGGCGGCAAATTGATTTCCTTCGGAAAGGGTTTGATGGATTCTACACGGACTTCTTTTCTTATTGATGCAGGTGTGAGATATGTAAGTGATGGGACTTATTCTTTTGATTATATAAAAGTAAAAAAGGGAGTAAACAAACATTTGGTAAGCTCTCCATTTTTGGCGTATAAGTCCGGGTTAAAAATAAAGGCTGAAAAGGCTGATGTGCTTGCAGGAGTGGTAGAACCTTATTTCGGTAGGACCTATTCGCATTATAGCAGTCATAGGGAAACGCCCTATAGGTTAGTGGAGTCTGATCATCCGGCGGTGGTAAGGCATGGAAATGTGGTCTATTTTTCCCACGATCTTGACCTGTTGTATTATTCCCATGCTGCCAGGGTGCACAGGCAACTTTTCCAGAATGCTCTGGACTTGCTCTATCAACATCCTGCATTGAGTATAAAGAATCTGCCAAGTGCCGGAAGGGTAAGTTTCCTTAAGCAGTCAATTCAGGATAGATATGTAGCTCATTTGCTGTATAGTCCCCCATTACAGCGTGGTGAAGTGATCGTTATTGAAGATTTTCCGAAGATCAGTGATGTTGTTATTGAAGTGAGGGTTCCTGAGAAAATACGGAAGGTATTTAGTATACCAGATAATAAGCCATTATCTTTTTCGAGGAGTGGAGATTTGATTAGGGTAAAACTGTCTCCATTCTCCATGCATGTTGGCATAGTGATGGAGTATTAGAAAACTTCAGTTTTTCCGTGAATGCTAAAGAAAAAATTGATGGTAAACGATGTATTGATTGTTTAGTAGTGTTCACTGAATAATCAAGGCATTCTAGCAGGAGGTGATAAACTTATCTACTTACTTCCAAATAAAAGTTTTATATGAGAAAAATATTTTCTTGTTTGTTTTTTCTATTAATGGTCAACCATTTTGTTTTAGCTCGCAATTTTTACTTTTCTGAAACGGGTAATGACCGGTCCAATGGAAAAAGTCCCCGGTCAGCCTGGCGAAGCTTGCAGCGGCTCACAGGCTTACGACTGCAATCCGGTGATACCCTATTCTTTGAAAGGGGATCGGTATTCGAAGGAGGCATTAACCTGCATCAATCCGGAGAAATGGGAAAACCAATCGTCATCACAGCTTATGGCACCGGTGAGGCCCCGGTCTTTACTGGGTCGGTACCTGCAACCAACCTGAATACGGTTGGTAATAACCGTTATGAAACAAAGCTTGATAGGGAAGTGTTCGACCTGTTCGTGAATGGCTTGAGGTATACCCATGCGCGTTATCCCAATAGCGGATTCCTGAAAGTTGACAAAGGTTATGGTAAGGACTCCATCGCTTCGGCTGCCCTTCAGGAGCCTGATGGGTATTGGGATGGGGCGCTGCTTCGGATTAGAACCATAGATTGGGTATATGAGACAAGGATGGTTGCCCGCTATGAGAAAGGCTTGCTGATACAAGGACCGCAGAACAGGTACCAGATCGAAAAGAGTTTCCAGGATAGAACGAAAGGTGGTCGGTTACCGCTCTATAATTTCCAGAAGGGGTATGGTTTCTTCCTCGAAGGATTACCTTCCATGGTGGATACTGCTTTTGAATGGAGCTGGCAGGATGGAAAGCTTTTGGTGCAGTTCCCTGAGGGTCTAACTGCGGCTGGTATGGATATTCAGGCAGTGGTACATCCCTACGGTGTATGGTTAAATGAAGGTGTAAAGCATGTGGTAGTAGAAGGGATCCATTTCAGGCAATATGAGAAAGCGGGCGTTGGCGGGGCCTGGAAACTTTCCCATGTTACAATAAAGGACAATCGCTTTCATCAGATCCATGGTGTTGGGGTATTGATGGATAGTGCTTCTTCCAATTGTTCAGTCAGCAGGAATCAGTTTGTTGATATCCTTGGCCGGGGAATATCCGCGCTGGAACCGATGGGTCTTCAGGTGGAAGGGAATACCTTGTCGAGGATCGGTTTATCGCGGGGGCATGGCTGGACTGGCGTGAATGGTGCTTCGGGTATTCTCATTCACAATGTGGAGAGGAGGATCCAGACCGATACCAGTTTTGCCCATCATAATACAGTAAGGTATAATCGTGTAGATAGTTGTGGCTATAATGGGGTAAGGGTGGATGGTCACCACAACCTGGTTGAATACAATGTCATAGACCATTGTAGCCTGACCCTAAATGATGGAGCGAACCTCTATTGTTTTGCCGCAGGGCCGGGGGTAACCCATAATAGTATTTTCAGGAACAATATTGTACGGTACAGTGTTGGTGACAGCCAGGCTACACCTGATAATCCCAACCTGGCATTTGGGATCTACCTCGATAACAACTCATCTGAAATGCTGGTGGAAGGCAATACCGTTATAGCAACAGGCGCTTCCGGTATCGTTAACAATGATGCTTCCTTCAATAATACCATACGCAACAATACCATATTCGATTGCAAGGAGGGACTAGGAATGGCCGAGTGGGCGAACCTCGGTAAGATCTATGGTATGGTGGTAGATAATAACCTGGTAGTGGGGTTATCGCCTCAGCAGAAATTATTCAGTTTAACTAACTGGATCGGTCCTTATTTAAAGCCTGGAATATTCAGCAATAATCAATATGTTAACCTTACATCCACCCAGGGTTTTTATTACACAACTAAACAATTTCCTGCACCCACACGACTAGATCTTTCATTCGAACAGTGGCAGTCAATTATGGATAACGATAAGGGAAGTACTGCAATTACTTTTGGAACAGAGTGGTCAAAAGGGATGGCACCCAAAATTCTTGTTAATGATTCGGGATATCCGAAATCATTTTTACTTACCGGGGAACATTATTCTATTAAAGGTGAGCCATTGCAGGAAAAAGTGGTTATTGACCCTTTTAGCTCACTTGTACTGTTTAAAAATAAAAAAAACTAATCGCGTTTTCGAAAGCAATGGCAATGCCAGAATAGTATAATAGGATGCTCAAATACAGGAATTCAGAACTTGTTAAATAGTAGAAATTTGATTTAGCGAGCAGTAGTTAATACTTACCGAGCCTTCCATTCCTGGAGGGCTTTCCTTTCCTTTCATTTCAAAGTTCAAATTATGAATGAGATCACAAGTAAACACTTTTTTTTGTCAAGATTTGTTAGCATTCTGGTGATATTATTCCTTATTGATTACGCTGATGCTTTTGCGCAGCAAAACTCTCTGCATCCCTATCGCCAACTGCAGACACAACTAGCTTCCGGATGGAATACCTGGAATACTAAAAGTGTCCTGAGTCATGTGAAGTTGCCTGAGGGATTAGCTGTTAACATTGGATTTAAGAACAATGTAATATCGGGTAACAGATACCTGCAGGAATCTTATATTTCAGAAAAAGATCCAAGACCTGAACAGATTGTACCCGGTCATCATGCATATGATGGCAGTTATACAGAATGCACTGTTTTATGGGAAGGAGCAGAATCAAAAGTGGAAACGGCCCATGATGGGAATGGGATGGTGATACTTGTAACTCCTGTAAGGACACCTCAGTACAAACATCACCTGGTGATTGAAGTTGGAATGTTGTGGAATATGAAGGGCGTGGTGCAACATGCTGGTAAAGGAATCGTGGCCAAAGTGGAAAATCAATCATGGCAGATTCAATCCTCCGCACCAACTATTGAGGATCATTTGCCATTAAGCAGTCCTTATTTAGCTTTTTATCACGATAAGCCGATTGGGGTGAGTGTGGGAAAGCCCCGCACACTTGATCAGATCAGGGCATTGGTATTAAAGCAGCGCCTTGCTTTTGAATCTGGCCTGGCCAAATTCGGAAACCTGAAGGAGACTTACCTGGCACAGCAATCTGTGCTGGCCTGGAACATGATCTATGATAAGCAGCGTAATGCTGTAATAGCCCCTGTCAGTAGGGTCTGGAACAGTTTTTTTGGCGGGCACTACGTATTGTTTGACTGGGATACCTATTTATCCGGTATGATGGCTGGTTTTGATAACAAGGCTCTTGCCTATGCTAATGTGGTGGAAGTAACCAAAACCGTTGACCAATGGGGGATGGTACCCAATTATGTATCAGCCCATAGGTATGGTTCTCCCGACCGTTCACAGCCTCCTGTGGGAAGTATGGCGGTGTATGAGTTGTACCAGAAGTATAAGGATAAATGGTTGCTGGAGTTGACCTTTGACCAATTGCTGAAATGGAACCGTTGGTGGCCTAAGAATCGTGATACGGATGGATTCCTTTGTTGGGGAACCAATGCGATTCCCCCTGATGATGCGGCCCATAGTTGGCAGGGAGCGGCCTATGAATCCGGACTTGATAATTCCCCCATGTACGATAAGGTTCCTTTCAATAAACAGAACAGCCAGATGGCCCTGGCGGATGTTGGGTTGATGGGTTTGTTCATTGCTGATTGCAAGTACCTGGCAGCCATTGCCAGGGAATTAAACAAGACCGCAGAGGTGAGGGAATTGGAGGCCCGTGCCGGCAAATACCAGGCAGCGCTGCAAAAACTGTGGAACAATGATTTCGGGCTATTCCTGAATAAGCGTACCGATACTGGTGAATGGTCCTATCGCTTATCACCAACCCTGTTCTTTCCATTGATTGCCGGAGCAGCAACAGAAGAGCAAGCCAGGCGAATGATCAATGAACATCTTTTGAATGAACAGGAATTCTGGGGTGAATGGGTGTTGCCATCCATTGCCCGAAATGATGCAGCATTTAAGGACCAGGACTACTGGAGAGGAAGAATCTGGGCACCCTTGAATTTTCTTGTTTACCAGGGATTGAAAAAATATCCCTTCAAAGAAGTGGCGCATTCTCTTGCTGAAAAATCAAATGCATTATTATTGAAGAACTGGCAGGAATCGAAAGGTGTATTTGAAAATTACCATGCCTCAGGGATAGGAAGATTGCCAGAAGAGGTCCAAGTCAGGAGCGATAATTTTTACCATTGGGGCGCTTTGCTTGGCTATATGTACCTGCTGGAAAATGAAGTGACTGGATTTTAATGTTATTTCAAAAGATGGCTGATTCCAGAGATATTATGCAATGCCAATTAACTTAAAAAGGTCCATTAATTCAGTTGCTATGAAAAGAGCTTTATATGCTTTTTATACTTTTTTATTAGCAATGTGTTCACCGGGGTCAAACGCGCAGGTGGACAGCCTTTCACTTTTGCGTTATGATATAGTGGATATTAACCACCCCCAATACATCGCCCTTCAAAAGAAATTGGCGCAAGGTTGGAATACCTGGAATAACCACTCCATGTTGAGCCAGGTTTTGCTTCCTCAGGGATTGTCAGTAAGCCTTGGTTTGAAGGACAGGAGATTGTTTGGGGAGCATGTCAGGGAGTTTTACCCAATGGAGAATGAAACGCCCGATGTGGTCATTAGGCCTGGTAAGCTACGTTCCTTTGATGGGAAGTATACCGATGTGGAAGTTGAATGGAAGGGTATCCATTTCAGGGTTGAAAGTGCTGTAGACGGGAATGATATGGTTTGGCTGATCACTCCTATAGTCATGCCCAGGATCAGGCCCCATATCACCATTGAAGCCGGGATGCTATGGCAGCGATCAGGCAATATTGCCTATGGGAAAGATAAGCTGCTTGTGAAATGTGGGGGGATGCAACTGGAGGTTGGCACTACTGAACCCATCACCAGGGACCTTCTGGTTAATCTGGCTACTCCCTACCTTATTTTTCAATTGAACAATGAGCAAGTTGGGGTCTATGTGGGCAGGAAAAGATCCCTTGCTGATATCCGTGAGTTGGTTTGTGCGAATAGGGCAAGTGTTGAGAAGGAAGCAACTCCATTTGGCGAACTCAGGGCTTCTTTCCAAGCTACCCAGGCCATACTGGGCTGGAGTACCATTTATGAGCCCATGTATAGCAGGGTGGTAACTCCGGGAGCGGGCCGATGGTGGAACAAGCGCTTCAATAATTACGTACTTTGAGGTTGGGATTTTACTGCTTACAATTTCCTGCCCTTCCACAAGCAATTGGCCTATGCCAACCTGGTCGAGATCATTCGCCATAAGACGCCGGAAGGTTTCTTTCCCAACTATGCTATGGGTTATGGTATAGCTTCCCGCGATCGCTCCCAGCCACCGGTATATAGTTGGGTAGCAAAGGAACTTTATAGCAAGTACAAGGAAAGATGGCTGCTGGAGATTGTATTTCCTCATTTATTGGATAATAACCGGTGGTGGCATCATAACAGATCGTATGAGGGCTTCCTTTGTTGGGGATCAAGTCCCATTATCATGGATTGGGATGCACATACCAAAAAGGCAGCAATGTTTGAGTCCGGCCTTGATAACTCACCAATGTTCGATGATGTGCCGTTTGATACCTCCAGGCATATCATGATGCAGGGCGATGTGGGGTTGATGTCGCTCTATATCCGGGATTGTGAAGCCCTCGCCACCATCGCGGAATGGTTAGGGAAAAGTGATATAAAAACTGAATTGGCCGGCAGGGCTGCAACCTATAAAGCTAAGCTGGCTACCATGTGGGATGAAAAGACCGGCCTTTACCTGAACTGGCGTTTGGATACCCGCTGTTTTAACCCCAGGATATCCCCAACTAATTTCTATCCCTTGCTGGTGGGTATTCCTGATGCGGGAAAGGCTGCCCGGATGGTGAAGGAACACTTGTTGAATCCCAATGAATTTTATGGGCAATGGATGCTGCCTTCCATCGCAAGGAATGATCCGGCTTACAAGGACCAGAGTTATTGGCGGGGAAGGATCTGGCCTCCTATGAATATGTTCGTGTATATGGGGCTAAAGAACTATGGCTTTAATGAAGAAGCAAGGGTATTGGCTGGGAAATCCAACCAGTTATTGCTAAAGGAATATCTGAAAGGCAATTGGATAAGGGAGAATTTTCATGCTGACCATGGGGATGGTACACCCTGCACCAATAAATGTTTCGGCGGCAGCGATTGTTACTATACCTGGGGGACCCTAATGGCTATTCCAATGATGATGGAAAAAGGAATATTCCAGAAGCAATAGGACTGTGTTTTTGGTAATGGTCAACTAAAGCTGATGATAAATGGTATCTATTCAAGTCAAATGAATAAGCGATGTCAAGGACCGTTTTGGTCCTGCCAACTTTCATGGAAGGCTGGTGTAGTAGGGTTGCTGTTTTGCTTTGTTGGGAACCTGGTGTTCGGGCAGGGGGAGATTGCCATTTGGCCTTCAAGACCTCCCTATAGCAAAGACAGTGATACGCTGCAGGAGACAGATGTTCCTGGCCCACTATTTACCAGCAAAAAGAATATACGTGTTCCATCCATCACTGTTTTCATGCCTGCGGAACCCAATGGCACTTCTATCCTGATTTGTCCTGGTGGCGCCTATGGCTTTCTTGCCTGGGACATTGAAGGGACAAAAGTGGCGGAATGGCTCAGTAAGGAAGGGGTAACGGCATTTGTCTTAAAATACAGGCTTCCTGATGCAAGGTATATGGAAGAGCCACACAAAGTTCCTTTGATAGATGCGTTACAGGCAATCAGAGTCATCCGCTATCGAGCAAAGGAATGGAAATTGGATCCGCAACGGATTGGTATCATGGGGTTTAGTGCAGGGGGACATTTGGCGGCTTCTGTTTCCACTCACTATGAGGATTTCGACAAGGGTAAGTACGCCAATTCCGGCAAACCCGATTTTGCCGTGTTGGTCTATCCCGTTATCACTACAGATTCAATGGGACATCCGGGTAGTATCCGAAACCTGCTGGGAAACAAGCCTTCAAAGCAAATGCACAATTATTTTTCCCTGGATAAACAGGTGACCGCTATGACACCGGCGACTATCCTCTTCCATCCACTAAACGACCAAACGGTCCCGGTTGAAGGCAGCCTGAGGTATTTTAATGCCCTGAAGGCAAACAAGGTGGATGCGGCCATGCATATTTTACATGACGGGGGACATGATTTTGGGGTGGCGCAACAACTAGGAACCGGTACATATTTGCGTTGGAAAGAATTGCTCCTGGATTGGATGGCCAGCCAATCCCTGGTTTCGTATCATTAAGTTCCTCCAGGGTTTTATGGGTGATATAAAAAAGCTCCATGTGCGTGTTTTATGCCAGTTGAGTATAAAATATTGCTAGGATAGTAGAACCGATCTGCCAGCTAATCCGGCATTTTTGGAAACTGAAACCTAAAATAAATATAGAATTTCCTGGGTATTAAGGTAAATAGCTTGTCATGAAAAAAACTGTATACAGGACCATGGGGCTGCATTTGGTGACTTATCGTTATCCTGAATGGATTGGCGGCTCCTTAAAGGCTGTTGGCTTTGCTTTTCTTGTTTTACTCCAACAGGTGGTTTACGGCCAATCTTTCCCGCCGCCCCAGGAATTTAAGTTAGCTATTTCTCCTTCAAAGGCGGGTTTTAACGCTGAAAGATTGGCAAGGCTGGATGCATGGTTCCAGGCATTTATCGATTCAGGTAAGGCACCCAATGCAGTGGCATTTGTTGCCAGGAAGGGGCAGGTCGTTTACCATAAATCGTTTGGTTTTTCCAACAGGGAAGGAGGGAATCCCTGTAAAACTGATGCGATCTTCAGGATCGCTTCGCAAACAAAGGCTATTGCCACGGTGGCACTGATGACCTTCTATGAAGAAGGCAAGTTCCTGCTGGATGACCCCATTAGTAAGTATATCCCTGCATTCCTTAACCCGGTTGTGCTTGTTCGTTATGATACAGCCCATCCGGAGACCGGTCCTTATGAAACAAGGCCTGCCCGGTCACCTGTCACCATCAGGCAGTTGCTATCCCATACTGCCGGAATACCATATGGTCATCCGCTGGAGAATCGCCCGGAATTTTCCATCCCTTACCTGAATTCCATGAAGCCTGACAGGCTGGAAGAGGTGATCAATAAGCTGGCGAAAAGGCCACTCATTGCTGATCCTGGTGAAGGGTTTGTGTATGGACTGAATACCGATGTGATCGGCAGGCTGATTGAAGTGATATCAGGCCAACCACTCGACAAAGTGATCCATGACAGGGTGTTAAAGCCCCTGGGGATGAAAGACAGTTATTTTTACCTGCCTGGTGAAAAGCATTCAAGGCTAGTAGAACTGTATAGCAAGGAAAGGGCGGAAGACAAGCTGGTGCGGCATAAGAACGATACCTTCCGCCTGTATCCGGTGGCCGGGGCACAGACTTACCTTTCTGCTGGTGCGGGCATGGTTAGTACCGCAGAAGACTATGCGCGGTTCTGCCAGATGCTCCTCAATGGCGGCTCCTTCAATAACCAAAGGGTACTTTCCCGGAAAACCATTGAACTGATGCTGCGCAACCAGATAGGGGCAGCCGAAGTTTGGGACCGTAAGGATAAATTCGGTCTGGGCTTCCAGTTGATCACCGAAGGCAGTCATTATGCAGACCAGGCCAGTCCCGGTTCTTTTACCTGGGGTGGTGCTTATTGCAGTGAATACACGATCGACCCAAAAGAAGACCTGATACTTCTGGTATTTACCAACGTTCATCCTTATGCGCATTATGGGGAATTTGTCAGGAAGTTTCGGATGTTGGTTTACCAGGCACTTTTGTAAAATTCATACTGATGGGTAAGGATGTTATAAAGGTATACTGACTACAGAATATGCCTTTGGGGGTAAATAAGGATGAAGGATTATGATCCTTCGCTTTTCATCAGGGTGTTTATGGAATTGCTTTAGTTAGGACTCGTTATTCAGAATACAACAACCATTATTAAATATTTTGGAGCTGAATCAATGCTTATGATCAAGCCAATTTATTCCTTCTGCAAGGCTGCTGCGGCTGCCCTTTGCTTCTTTGTATTTGGTGGCATTGCTGTGAAAGGACAGGAAGCCGGAACCGGACTCAGGTTGTGGTACAAGAAGCCGGCCAGGGACTGGAATGAAGCCCTTCCTGTAGGTAATGGTCGCATGGGTGCCATGGTATTTGGTGATGCGGTAAGGGAACGTATCCAGCTGAATGAAGAAAGCCTTTGGGCCGGAAGCAAAGTAGAGGCAGATGCTGATGGTGCGGAATGGTTACCAAATATCAGGAAGAAACTATTGGAAGGGGATATCAGGTCTGCTATGGAGCTGTCCGAGAAAGGCTTGAAAAGTGACCCGCTTCGTATCCGTTCTTACCAGCCTGTGGGCGATATCTATATTGATTTTTTTAAGAATACCCGCAGCCTGCCGGAGCTAAGTGAATACCGCCGGGAACTTGATCTCGGGACCGGTATTGCCAGGACGGAGTACAGTTATGCCGGTATCCGGTTGACCAGGGAAGTGTTTGCATCGGCCGTTGATAATATAATCGTGGTGAGGCTGTCTTCCAGTGTACCCGGTAAATTGACCTTCCGCCTCTCTTTGAATAGGGAACAGGATGCCTCTGTTGTCCCTTCCGCCAAAGATGAATTATTGATGCAGGGCCAAGTCCTTGACCTGCCAGCTGTTGAGTCTGGCCCGGCGGGTCCGCACATGAAATTTGCCGCCAGGGTTTGGGGCATGAATAAGGGTGGCAGTCTCCAGGCCATCAACAATTCGATCTTTGTTGAAGGGGCGGATGAAGCGGTGTTCTACCTGACTGCTGCGACCGATTATAATTTTGAGGCGCTCAATTACGACAGGAGTATAGACCCGGCCAGGCAGTGTGCGGCCATCCTTGAAAAGGCAAGGCAACGGGATTATGCATCCATTAAGCAGGATCATATCAGGGAGCATAGCGCCATCTTTAACCGTTTGTCGCTCTCCTTAGGTCAGGAGGATAAGGATACTATACCTACTGATCTCCGGCTGAAGGCTGTGAAGGAAGGCAAGGAAGACAAGGGGCTGGCGGTACTGCAGTTCCAGTATGGAAGGTATCTTTTGATGGGGTCCTCCCGTAAGCCAGGTGTATTGCCGGCCAACCTCCAGGGTATCTGGAACAAGGATATGGAGGCAGCGTGGAATTCCGATTTCCATACCAATATCAACTTGCAAATGAATTACTGGCCGGCGGATAACTGTAACCTTTCAGAACTTTTCCAGCCCTTCACGAACCTCACCAACAAATTGCGCGGTCCGGGCAGGATAACCGCCAGCAAAACCTTTCAGTCGAAGGGCTGGACAGTGAACCATCTTACGGATGTCTTTGGCCGGACCGCTATTGCCGATGGTGTGGGTTGGGGTACTTTCCCAATGGGTGGCCCCTGGATGGCGCTGCAGGTATGGGACCATTACCTGTTTACCAGGGACAGGCAATACCTCGAACAGGAAGCCTGGCCCATTATCAAAGAGTCGGCCGAATTTGTCCTTGGTTTCCTGGTGAAGGATAAGAATGGCCAATGGGTTACAGCACCTTCCAATTCCCCGGAGAATACCTACAGGTTGCCTAACGGTGAGCAATACATGCTTACTTATGGGGCGACCATGGATATCCAGATCATTACTGCACTGGTGGATGCCTGTCTGGAGGCTGGTAAGCTGCTGGGTGAGGACAAGGTCCTGCTGGCTCAATGGGAAAAGGTGAGGAAGGAGTTGCCCCCGGTACGGGTGAGTAAGCGATATGGCACTATCCAGGAATGGATAGAGGACTACGAAGAAGTGGAACCCGGGCATCGGCATATTTCACATCTGTTTGGTTTGTACCCTGCGGCGCAGATCACTCCCGAACAGCCCGAGCTGTTCGAGGCGGCACGTAAGACCATTGAAAGGCGCCACCAGTTTGCAGAGAAGGGGCAAGGCTTTTACACAGGTTGGAGTAAGGCCTGGTCGGTGAACATGTATGCGCGCCTGTTGGATGGGGATGCGGCCTGGAAGAATATCCTCGATATGCAACGTTACCTCACCCTTCCCAATTTGTTTGATAACCATCCTCCATTCCAGATCGATGGCAATTTTGGTTTCACTGCCGGTGTGGCGGAGATGTTGCTGCAATCGCATAATGGCCTACATTTCCTGCCAGCCCTGCCTAATGCCTGGAAGGAGGGGGATGTGAAAGGCTTAAAAGCGAGGGGGAATATCCTGGTGGATATAAGCTGGCAGGATGGCCAATTACAAGAAGTGAAGCTGGTATCACCTATCTCCCAGAAGGTTAGAATAAAGTATGGGAATTTGAATAAAACGGTTGTTTTAAAAGAAGGGAAACCCTTTTCATTGAATCAACATCTTTTGAAAAAAAAATAATAGATATGCAAAGAAAGGACTTAATTTATAAGGTAGTTCTGTGTTTTGCACTTTTAATTGTGAATCACCTAGAACTCAGTGCCCAGCAAATGCCGGCTGCTTACAAAACGCAATATGATAAAGTAATGCAGCGAACGGCATGGTGGCGTGAAGCAAGGTTTGGCATGTTCATTCACTTTGGAGCCTATGCCGTACCCGGAAGAGGGGAGTGGGTAAAATCTAATGAACGGCTTACTACTGAACAATATCAACCCTTTGTGGATGCTTTTAAGCCAACTGATTATAATCCACGGGCCTGGGCAAAGTTAGCAAAGGCTGCCGGAATGAAATATGCTGTACTGACAGCAAAGCATCATGATGGCTTCAGTCTATTTGATTCAAAGCTTTCAGATTATACTATATCAAAATACTGGGGAGGCAGAGATCTGGTGAGGGAGTTTCTGGATGCTTTTCGTGCGGAAGGATTGAGAGTTGGATTGTATTATTCAATAATTGACTGGCATCATCCGGATTATCCAAATGTTGGCAACCATCCGCAGCGTAACGACAGTCTCAATGGTTTGAGAAAAGTGAATTGGGATAATTATCTGAAGTATATGCATGGGCAGGTAGAAGAACTGATCACCAGCTATGGTAAGCTCGATATCATGTGGTTTGATTATTCATTTGATGAGTACAGCGGTGAAAAATGGAAAGCGAGAGAATTGGTAGAGCTGGTGCGCAGGCATCAGCCGGATATCATCCTTGATAACAGGCTTGAAATTCATGAAGGTTCTTCATCTTTAAAGAGATCGATATCAATGCTGGGAGATTTTGAAACACCTGAGCAAGGTGTGCCGGATGATCCTATTTTGGACAAGTACGGGAATCAGGTACCCTGGGAAACTTGTCTTACGCTAAATAATGTATGGGGATTTAGTGCATTTGATCATAATTGGAAGTCGCCGGAATTAATTATTCATACTCTGATCAATTGTGTGAGTAAAAATGGCAATCTGTTGCTGAATGTGGGGCCAGATGCGAGGGGTGATATTCCTGAGGAAAGCGTAAGGATTCTGGAAGAAGTAGGTCAGTGGATGCAGAAGAACGGAGAAAGTATTTATGGCGCAGGTGCAGCTATATTGCCAAAGCCTGATTGGGGAAGATATACTCAAAAAGGCAAACGAATATTTGCGCATTGGATGTACCCTCATGTGGGCATGATTTCGGCAAAGGGACTTGACATTAAAAAAGTGAATTCTATATATTTATTGGCAAACGCAACACAATTGCCTTTCTTCGGAACCTGGTGGGGAAACAGGGAGGCTGGTAATTGTTTTATTCAAATGGGGCAACATCCTGATAAACCTTTTAAATTCAGTACAGTGGCAGACATACACTTGAAATAAACATAGAAATTGTAGTGGGTTGAATGATGCCAAAACTATTAAATAAGATGTCAAGATAGTTTAATAATAATATTCCGAATTTGTTCAACTTAGTAGGAATCGTAGAAGGTTGTATGCTTGCCATCAAAGGAACATATGATGATCAGTGGCTTTGGGATCAATTCCGTTGCGGAAATGTTGAAGCATTCGGAATGATTACCCGACTGCATTTTCAATCCCTGTTCAATTACGGAACGCGCTTCTCCCGTGATGAAGAGCTTGTAAAAGATTGTATTCAGGATCTGTTCCTCGAACTTTGGAAGAACAAGAAAGGTATAGGGCCTACTGGTTCAATTAAATTTTATTTGTTCAAATCTATACGACGAAAGTTATTCAGGGAGATTAGAAAAAGCAGGCCCTTTCTTGAACTAACAGGTATTCCCTTTGATGCCGGTTTTTTTTCCGTGGTACCTGTACAAGAAACTATTGAGGAACAGGAACAAATCACTCAAAAGATTGGTTTAGTTAGGAATATTATCGGGAAACTATCTAAACGTCAACAGGAGATCATTTACCTGAGGTATTACCTTGAAGCTGACCTTGACCAAATCGCCGAGATTATGACACTGAAAAGGCAATCGGTTTATAACCTGCTACAGGATGCATTTAATCAATTCCGTAAAAATGCCGGAAAGGAATCTTTTCCCTTTCTGTTATAGAGCAAATTTCTTTTTAGCTTCCTTTCCGAAATACAGTAGATTTCAATACTTCCTTTCTTTATTAGGTGTTGTTGATATTTTACGCCATGGAATGAATCCAAATCATCGTTGCTGTAAGAATGGCAAAAATCAAATCTTCCAAAATCAATGAGTGAATTTACATCGAGCAAGGATGCGAATCTCCGTCAATTATTTAGTATCCCCGTGCTGGTAGCGGCATTGGGTTATTTCGTAGACATTTATGACCTACTGTTGTTTGGGATCGTCCGACTGCCCAGCCTTAGAGATATGGGGCTGGATGAATCTGCCGCTTCAGCAACCGGTGCCAGTATCTTGAACTGGCAGATGACAGGACTTTTATTAGGCGGGATGATTTGGGGGGTGTTAGGTGATAAAAAAGGGAGGCTTTCTGTAATGTTTGGGTCCATCCTAACCTACTCCCTTGCCAATATAGCCTGTGGTCTGGTTAAGGATCCTTTTACCTACAAAGTTTTGCGGTTCATTGCCGGCATTGGCCTTGCAGGTGAACTGGGGGCTGGTATTACCCTTGTAGCAGAGGTCCTTCCTAAAAAACTCAGGGCCCTGGGTACCTCTCTGGTGGCGGGTATTGGCCTTTTAGGCGCTGTGGTGGCATATTTCACAGTGGAATGGTTCGCCTGGCGAACTGCTTATTTTATTGGTGGGGGGATGGGTATTTCTTTGCTCTTGCTACGTGTTGGGGTGTTTGAATCCGGTGTTTTTGAAGGGGTGAAAGAGAAGGAAAATGTGAAACGGGGTGATTTTTTCTCGATTTTCAAGCGCAGGGAAAGGCTCTTCCGGTATTTAAAATGTGTGGGCATGGGAATGCCTACCTGGTTTGTCATAGGGATCCTGGCAACCTTTAGTAATGAGTTTGGGAAAGCATTGGGGATTAACGAGCCGGTAAGCCCTGGTTTGTCCATTATGTGGTGTTATGTTGGGTTGTCGTTTGGTGACCTGGCGAGCGGTGTTATAAGTCACCAGTTGCAATCGAGGAAGAAAGCAGTTCTATATATGATGTTGTTTACACTGCTTTTTTCCCTCGTGTACCTTTTTGCAGGAATAAGGAGTCTGGGGCTGTTCTATGCCATTACCCTCTTCATGGGGCTGGGGATTGGTTACTGGGCTATGTTTGTCACCATTGGTGCCGAGCAGTTTGGAACTAACCTGAGGGCTACTGCCGCCACTACCATCCCCAACATGGTAAGGGGAACAGTGGTGTTCATGACCACTGGTTTTGCGTACTTCAAAACCTTCTTTCAGGTGCCCATCGCAGGTGCCGCAGTGGGAGCCATCTGTTTTGCCATCGGGCTTTTGTCTGTTCTGACCATATCGGAAACCCATGGGCGTGACCTGGATTTTTTAGAAGAATAGGTGGTGCTGGGGGAAATTGAGAAAAAATCTTTCCCGCGACCAGTAGATTTTCAAGTTTAATGCCTGTCTATAAGGACAGGTTTTTTGTGCACATTATCTTATGACAGAAAAAGAAATAAATCAGTTGGCCTCCCTTGTGTTCGATCCCTCCTTCCGGGCCTGGCTAATGGGTAAGGAAGAGGCGGATAATGTCCGTTGGGAGCAATGGCTGAATGAGGCCCCCGGCCACAAGGATCTGGTGGATTGGGCCAAGGCACTTGTCTATTCATTGGCAGTGGATCATCATACACTTAGTGAGGAGGAATTGGATTTGCAGGTCAGGAATTTACTTCAGAGGGCTTCCCGGAACAAAGGGATGTTGTATGTAGTGGGAAAGGAGCAAAAGCGATTCAGCCAGTTTAGGGTTGGTTGGATAATGGCAGCGGCCGCCATGTTTGTGCTGTTTATAGGGCTGTATTTTTTCATTAATCGGGTGCATGTTAATCCTGGGGAGCTGGCTGGGGAACGGGATCATGTAGGAGTCAGGGCTTCCAGTGTGGTGATGGAACAGGTCAATGATTCCGATACGGTTCACCAGTTTTACCTGGCAGATGGTAGTTTGGTGAAGCTCTATCCCGGAAGCAGGCTACAATACAGGCAGAACTCCATCGAACAAAAGCGGGAAGTATTCCTGACTGGCCAGGCCTTTTTTGAAGTGAAGAAAAATGCCCAACGCCCATTTTATGTCAACACCAGGAATATTGTCACCGTGGTATTGGGAACGAGCTTTTATGTCAAAGCATTTGATAAGGACACAAAGTCAGTGGTGTCGGTAGTGTCTGGTAAAGTATCAGTGTTTAAAACCCCTGATCGGAAGAAGCCTGCGGCCAATTCAGGGAAGCTACAGGGCACCATCCTTACACCCAACCAGCAGGTGGAGTTTGATGTGCAGTCCAATGAACTGAAGAAGATGGTAGTGCAAAGCCCCTGCATTTTACCACAGGCCAATAACCTGTCCTTTGAATTTTCCGGGACTCGGATAAAGGAAGTGTTTCAGAAGTTAGAATCAGCCTATGGTGTTCAAATAGTGTACGATGAAGAGGTTTTGGCTGGCTGTACCTTATCGGCCTCCCTTGGGAATGAAGCTTTTTTTGATAAACTAAAGATTATCTGCATGGCTATCAACGCCTCTTATGAGGTGATGGATGGAAGTGTTGTGATCTCATCAACCGGTTGCAAAAACTAAAACGATTGCCTATGACATAAATAAACTACCACCATCGCAACAAAAAAGCTGACAATGTTGGAGCATTATCAGCTTCTAAGGACCCGCTAAGGAAATTACCACATCGCCAATGCGGGCTGTTTTGATGTAATTGTTAAACCAAAACTCTTGCAATTTATGAAAAAATTACTGACAAGGTCAGTAGTACTTGCCATTATGAAATTTTCAGTATTACCAGCAATACTATTGTCTATATCGATACTGACTCATGCTCATACAAGTATGGGACAGGAGGTTCTTAATAAAAAAGTCTCGATCGATTTTTATCAAGCGGAAATAAGGACTTGTTTACATGAGATTGAAAAGCAGGCAGCGGTAAAGTTTGTTTATAGTCCTGAGTTAATCAGGTCAAATAGGAAAGTAACTATCAAATCCCTCAATAAGGAGTTGGCAAGGGTTTTGGAAGAGTTACTGTTTCCCCTTGACCTGAAGTATGAATTGGTCAATAATTATATAGTGCTTAGCCGGAAAAGTTCCGTTGGGGAGACTCTTGTTATTGAAGGCCTTTCCGGATTAAATAATGATGAACAGCAGCGGGTTATAAAGGGGAAGGTTGTATCAGAGAATGGTCAGCCTATGGAAGGTGTTAGTATACTTGAAAAAAACACCAGCAATGGAACGGTGACAGACCAGGGGGGCGCCTTTTCAATTGGATTGCTAAAGGAAAATGGTGTTTTGGTTTTCAGCTATATTGGTTACCAAATACAAGAGGTCGCAATTACAGGAAATAATATTTTAACTATCCAGATGCAACCGGAAGTTGCCGTTTCGGATTCTGTAATAGTAACTGCTTTCGGAATCAGGAAGAGTTCGAAATCACTAACCTATTCAGCTCAAAAGGTTGATGGTAAACTTTTGAATTCAGTAGGTAATCCTAATGTGCTCAACTCTCTCCAGGGAAAAGCTGCCGGTGTTTCTGTACGATTGAGTAGTGGTATGCCAGGAAGGGCTCCTCAAATCAATATCCGTGGGGCACGTTCCATGACAGGCAATAATCAACCGCTTTTTGTTGTAGATGGCCTACCGGTATCTGGTGGAGAAAGGGCGCTTGATTTTAACCCTGCCGACATTGAGAATATGGATATCCTCAAGGGACCGGCCGCATCTGCCCTATATGGGTTAAGGGCTGCTAACGGTGTTATCGTAATTACGACCAAGAGCGGTAAAAATGCCCAAAAAAGTCCGAGGATAATATTTGATAATTCTAGTTCCTTTGATAAAGTTAGTGTGATTCCTGATTTGCAAAATGAATATGCCCAGGGCCAGAATGATGAGTTTAACCAAAATGCCATCTTTGCATGGGGCAGCAGGATTGATAAGATAGGCAGCTATACAAACCTTTTGGGAGAGACGGAGGAAGCAAGGGCCTATGATAATGCAAGAGATTTTTACGAAACAGGTACAACTATCAATAATAACCTGGAGCTATCACAGGGAATAAGTATAGGAAATTATTCCTTTTCGATAGGGAATACCAGCCAGAGTGGTATCATTAAAGGCACCAACTTACAAAGGAATAGCCTCAGATTCAGTGGAAACTTTGAACCTTTTTCTAAATTCAAGTTGGGTATTTCGGTAAACTATACTGATTCCAGGACTGATGATTTCCCTGATAACCAGGGTAACGGTAATTTGTTCCGTGGGGTAATAGAAACACCTCCATCGTATAATTTAGCTGGTAAGCCTTATGCGAGGAGTGACAATCCCAATGCGCAGATTTTTTATCGTACCAGCCAGAACAATCCATACTGGGTTGTAGAGAATAACTATCGGAAATTGTATGTGAACCGCCTCTTTGGAAATATTTTAACCGAATACAGGATTTTGCCTGATTTTAAGCTGACCTATCGATTGGGTATAGATTATTTCAGTAACACGAGGAATACCTTTGAAGACCTGGGTACGGCACCAGCTGGTTTTACAAGTTTTACAGGTACACCTGCAGGAGGTTTTATAGAAATCCTGAACACCAAACAGGAGCAAGTTAATTCCAACCTTTTTCTTACTTATGATAAGCGAAAAGGTGATTTTACCTACAATTTTATAGTTGGTAACGAAATTTATGATATTCAAACCCGGAATGAATTATCACAAGGATTTGACCTTATTTCTCCTGACCTGTTCAACCTGAGCAATGCCAGTAGGATCCAGGCGTCTAATTCTTTATTTCGGCAAAGGGTTGTTGGTTTTTATGGTAATGCATCAGTCGGTTGGAAGAACAGGTTGTTCCTTACTGCCAGTGGCAGAAATGACCTGGTGTCAAACATGCCATCAAATAATAGGTCTTTCTTTTATCCCTCCCTGGGGTTGAGTTATGTTTTTACAGAATCTTTTCCTGCTTTGGGTAATGTGATCAACTTTGGAAAATTGAGAGTCAATTGGGCTGAAGTGGGGCAAGCAGGGCCTTTATATGTTAATAATGTCGGTTATTCTGCTTTCAATAGTCGTGGCGGGTTATTCCAATTCCCGTTTAATGGCGTGGTTGGATTTGTTCCTTCCCAGACTACCATCAGCAAGGACCTCATGCCTGAAAATACTTCCAGTTATGAACTCGGGTTTGATCTGAGGTTCTTCAATGACCGTATTGGACTTGACTATACCTATTTTCGAAGTGTATCCGATGGTCAAATTGTATCGGTTCCATTAACTCCTTCTTCAGGGGCAGCACAGGAAGTTCGCAATGCTGGCAGGATGAGTTCATATGGACATGAGGTGACCCTTCGTATAACACCAATCAGGAATCGATCATTCAATTGGGATTTTACTACCAACTTTACTTCCAATCGAACCTATGTGGATGAATTATCGGATGGGTTGACCAGGATTGTCCTTGCCCAGTATGGTACTGGTCTTCCAGCAGTTGTTGCCCAGCCTGGATACCAATACGGTTCATTATTGGGCCTTGGTTATTTAAGGGATCCATCAAGTGGACAAATAGTTGTTAATTCCGCCTCAAATGTCCCCACAAGTGGCATGCCCCTGTTATCTCAATCTCCCATGATATTGGGTACGAGTAATCCGGATTTTGAGGTGAATTTCCTCAACTCTTTCAGGTACAAGTCTCTCACATTTGGCTTTCAGCTAGACTGGAGGCAGGGTGGGGTTGTTTATATGCATGATCTCGTGGAGGCTCGTTTCAGGGGTGTGGCAGGTGAAACAAGGGACAGGGATGTTCCGGTTGTTTTGCCTGGTAAGAAAGGAAGGTTGGTGAATGGTTCCCTGTTTATTGATGGTGATAACGATATTTCTATTTTTAGGAAGAATACCTACTATAGTGGTGCAGTATTGATGGGTAATATTGAGGCCCAGCTTAATGATGCATCTTTCGTAAGGTTGAGAGAGATCAATCTGTCCTATAGCCTTCCCCAAAGCAGTCTGCTGAAAAGGCTGCGTATTAAGAATGCTGATCTTTATTTTATGGGAAGAAACCTGTTCCTTAATACAAAGGCGTTTACCGATCCAGAGGGAAATTTCACAAACATGAGTGGACAGAGTACAGGCAATGCAAATGGAATATTAGTAACCCAAACTCCCCAGACAAAAAGTTTTGGAGGAGGGTTGAGAATTACTTGGTAATAAAGTATTAAAGAAAAATTTCCAGTTTCTTCCTGTAATGCTAAAATTTATTTTCAGAAAATAGTCAGCCCATTTAAGAATTGGGCAATTAAAAAATAATTGTATGAAAAGGCTAAGTATTTTTTTCATCCTTTTGGGTACATTGTTGTCTTCTTGCAGTAAGGAGAAGTTAGACGCTATTGACCAAAATCCTAATCAGTTGATTAACACCCCTGTAAACACCTTGTTGCCTTCTGCCATAATGGGAACCATGCATTCCGTATTTGGTAACAACAACAACAGTGCGGTAGCGTTTGGGGCAGGTGTGGTAGCAGAGCAGTTTGCATTCACTGGTACGGGAAGTATCATCGGCCTGAATTTTTATGCAACCCCTTCCTGGGAGAATGCTTATGTAGCATTACGCACTTCAACTGAACTTGAGCAAAGAGCAATTGCCTCTGGCCAATGGGGCTATGCAGGTATTGCAAATTTTCTTAGTGCACTTTGTGTAATGAACCTGGCCGATCTGTTCGGGGACGTGCCTTTTAACGAAGCATTTGATCCAACTCAGAACATTCAACCTGCTTTTGATAATGACGAAGATTTGTACAAAAGGGTTGAAGTATTGCTGGATTCTGCTATTTCAAGATTTGACCGGGCAACATCTGCTGTCACCAGGCCTTCTAAGGACGATCTCGTATTTAATGGTAATATGACGCTGTGGAAAAAATCTGCATGGGCATTAAAGGCTCGTCTTTTTATGAGACTTAGCAATACGGATAAGCAAGGCTTTGCAACAAAGGCATTGGCGGCGGTCCAGAATAGTTTTGGTGCGGGAGAGGCAATGAATCTAACGTTCTTTACGGATGATAATTTTAATGGTAATCCGGTTTCAATTGGTTATATTCTTCAGTCTGCAGTTGGTGTTTCTGAAAATTTGGTAAATACTATGAAGTATTTTCTGAATCCCGGTGAAGAGGTTAATGGTGATCCCAGGTCCAGGATTTGGTTTACACTTATAGGTGGGAAAGTTGTGCCGGCTCCCTGCGGAAAAGCGGTTACTGATATTTCCATCAATGGAACAACCTACTCTAAGCCTGCTTTCATGAGGGAAAGACGTGCGCCATTACCCGTTCTGACCTTTGTGGAATTAAAATTTATAGCTGCTGAGGCGCACCTGCTCCTTGGTAACAATGAAAAGGCTAATGAAGAATATGAACTAGCAGTTAGGAGCGCACTGAGTCAGGCTTCCCTGTTTTCTCCTACCGCTGTATTGAGCCAGACTGAGATTAATGATTATTTAAGCAGGTCAAAAGTTTTCCCTGGAGCAAGTAGCCTTACTGTTAAAGATATTGTTTTGCAGAAATATATCTTCTATTTCCAGTTTCAACACGTGGAAGCCTATAATGAGTTTCGTAGGACTGGCTTGTTGGCTGTCACAGATCCATTAGGTCATGCGTTTAGGTTTCCTTATCCCCAGAATGAGGTCAGCAGGAACGCCAATGCACCTCAGGGTATCAATGACCAAACCATTTATTCTTCTGTCAACCGCTTGTTTTGGGCTGAGCTTTAAATTTTAGACAAGCCAAAATTGCTTTTTGGTCCCTAATCAATCATCCGGCATTCCGCTTTTTCAGGTTTTCGCAAAATAAGGAAGTGCTGTAATGAGTTGGTTTTTAAATGCCATTTTTCTACTAAACAATGCCAAAAAAATAAAATCTTCCTGCTTGGCTTTATTATAGTTTTAGATCCATGCCTGGATGGGGGAATTCTATCCTGCTTTTAGGTGTGGGACAAAGATCATGGGTTAGAATGGTTACCAGTGGCAGGAAAATTATGTATTAAAAAGGATAAAATCAGTACCATGTTCAAAAGGATACAGTTGTTACTGCTTGGTTTGTTGTCTTTTTTTTCGTACGGATTTTCCCAGCAGACCGCTGACCTGGTAGTATATGGGGGAACTCCCGGTGGTATCGCATCTGCTGTGCAGGCTGCAAGAGGTGGGGTTAAGGTTATTTTGGTGGAAGAGCAATACCAGGTAGGGGGCATGCTTACCGGTGGGCTTGCCTATATTGATTTCAGGACATTTGAAGCCGTTCAGGGTTTTTTCAGGGAATATATGAATGGTGTACACCAATACTATTCCACCCGATATGGCGCCAATAGTAAGCAGGTGGCTGATTCCTACCATGGCTTACAGGCTGAACCTCATGTGGCATTATATGTTTTTGACAGTTTGTTGCGAAGTGCAGGTGTAAGGGTGTTTACGAATTTTCGGTTACAGAAAGCCCATGTACGTCCGGTAGGTGGGAAACCGACCCTGTATGCTGCTGATTTCAAAAACACCAAAGGTCCGCAGTCAATGCTTTTGCAGGCCAAAGTATTCATTGATGCCACTTACGAAGGTGACCTGATGGCCGCCGCGGGGTGTAGTTATCGGTTAGGCCGGGAAAGCCGTGAAACTTATGGCGAAATTTTTGCTGGAAAGGTTTTTGTTAAGGACGGCCGTATCCTACTGGGTTCAACCGGCGAAGGTGACAGGGCTATACAGGGATATAATTTCCGTGTTTGTATGACCGATAGTGCAGAAAACGGGTTGCCCATTCCTAAACCTGAGAATTATGACCGTAGTATTTACCTGCCTTTGTTAAGAGCCATTCAAAGCGGTCAGATTACAGCCGTAAGTGATCAGATACTGAAGTTACGATCCATACCCAACCGCAAGTATGATGTTAATGACAAGCATCTTGCCAATTCAATTAGTCTGGCGCGCCCTGGTTGGAGCTGGGACTGGCCTGAAGGCAATGAATCTAAGCGGAAGGAAATCTTCAAACGTCATCTGGAATATACGCTAGGCTTCTTTTTCTTCCTTCAAAATGATGAAGCTATTCCTGAAAAGATCCGAAACGAAGCCAAAACACTTTGGTTGCCTAAAGATGAGTTTGAGGAGAACAATCATTTCACACCTTCCATTTACGTTAGGGAAGGAAGGCGGCTGTCAGGTGTAATGACCTTTATCGAGAAGGATTGCCAGCAGGCGCCTAATACGGTAAGGGGGTATTTACGCAAAGATGCAGTAGCGGTGGGTGATTATGGCCTTAATTCACATGGATGCGATGAACCGTCACGATATCATCCCGGCATCAGGGATGGTGCTTTTTCCTATGCCACCAGTAATTTGCCCTACCAGATACCCTATGGTGTAATGGTGCCTGAAAAGATGGAGGGATTGCTTGTTCCAGTGGCCCTTTCTTCCTCTCATGTGGGTTTTTCTGCGCTACGCTATGAAGTGATTTGGACTTCATTGGGACAGGCTGCCGGCATCGCAGCCGTTACATCCGTTAAGCAAAGAACAGCCCTTCGCCGGGTGGCTGTGGAAGGTATCCAGCAGCAGCTTCATGCAGCTGGTGGTATCACTGTTTATTTTTCTGATGTAAAACCTTCAGACCCATGGTTTCGGGTGTTCCAGTATTTCGGCACACTGGGATATTTCCATGATGTGCCACAATGGGGCTCAGTGCCTTTTGAAGACCATTTGAAATTTATCGGTGACCATCAATACACTCCTGCTTTTCCCTATCACGCAGCCATGCCATTGGAAAAAGTGGATGAAAGGTTGGCGAGAATGTGGCTGGAAAAGGCTGGACAACAAAACCATCCTGTGTTGAGCCAAAAATATTCTGGCATGACCAGGGCAGCATTTCTAACCGAACTCTATAAACTGGTTTATCGTGAACCTTATTCGATTAATTAAAGTATCCCTGCTTGCTCGCTTTTTGGGTATAACTATTTTTTGCCTACAGGTGAAGAGCCAGCTGTTGGCTCAGCACAACCTTCCGATGATTTCCGATATGGTGCACCATAATCCCATGGAGCCATGGTTCGTGAGCCGGTTTAATTGTGCCGATTCGCTAAAAGAATGGGGGTACCGGGCGCAGATACCACGCATCTATGCTGCCTGTGCAGTGACCTGGGACAAACATCGTCCACGCACTTTCCCCAAAGGTAGTAAAGAGCGTTTTTGGGTAGATAGTTTGGCTGCGAAATACGATACGATCATTACGGCGGCCAAGAAGCAAGGATTGGAGGTCTATCCCTTCACCGATTTTCTGGTGCTTCCCGAGAACCTGGTGAAAAAATATGCCGTGGAGTTGGGTGTGGCCACTATGCACTCCGGTTCGCTGGAAGATTCGCTTACCCAGGGAAGGATCATTCCTGACCTCAGTAAGCCTTTTACGCAAAAATTGATCCGTGAGTGCATTGCGGAAATATTTGATCGATTTCCCCAAATTGATGGACTGACCACACGCACAGGTGAAATATACCTTCAGGATTGTCCGCACCATACCGGTGGCAACCTAATACAGGGGCGGCTGGAAAATCACATTATTCTTGCTAACCTGCTAAGGGATGAAGTATGTGTGAAGCGGGGTAAAAAAGTACTTTACCGTACCTGGGACTTCGGGTTACTGCACACCAATGAAGAGAATTTTCTTCGCCTGAGCGCTGCCCTGGAACCCCATCCACTGTTCATCTTTTCCATCAAGCATCAGAAGGGTGACTATCATCGTAACACGGTATTTAATCCCACCATTAACAAGGGGAAACACCGCTTTCAGGTGGAAGTTCAGTGCCAGATGGAAGCTTACGGCAAAGGGGCCCATCCCTACTATGTTGCAAATGGTGTAATTGAAGGATGGGAGGAATACCGATATCTGCAACCAGATTATCCATACAAAGGACTACGAAGCTTATCCGGTTCTCCCAGGTTTGTGGGGGTGTGGACCTGGTCGCGGGGTGGCGGCTGGCGCGGCCCCTATATCGGTAACGAATTGTGGCCTGCACTGAATGCATATGTGATTAGCCATTGGGCACAGGACACCACCCGCAGTGAGGAAAGCCTTTTCAATGAATTTGCTCATCGCTATCTGGGCCTGGATAGAAAGAATACTGAAATCTTCAGGCGCCTGGCTATGCTGAGTGCGGAAGGTGTGCTGAAAGGACAATTGTCGCAATACTACCCTGCTTTGAATCACTGGTGGACTAGAGATGAATTCCTGGGTGGAATACAACAATTGGAAAAGGATTTTTCCTATATCATCGGCAATGGGCTGGTCGCTAAAGTTTTAGCTGAGAAAAGGGAAGCTTCCGCCATCTGGCAGCAGATAGAGGCGTTGGCCCGACAGCTTGAAATGCCTTCTCGGGAACAGGCTGAATTCATTATGACAACAGCCACCTATGGTCGTGTCAAATACGCCATTATCGAGCAGGCATGGATAGTAATGCTGAAAGGGATGCAGGGGGATAGGTCTGGCAGGTATGAAATTGCCGCAATACGGGGGGCAATCGATCAATACGATTTCTTATGGAATGAGTGGAACAACCTTAAGGCTATGAATGCTGACTGCCCTACCCTGTATGTTGATGAATATTTTATGGGTGATGTGCCGGGAATGGGTGCTTCTATTGATAAGTACAGAAATCTAAGGTAGTATGATGCGCAAGATTTTATTATCTGTAATTGTTTTGTCTTGTGGTATGAACGCGCTGGCGCAAAATACCCTACAGCAACAACTTGCATCAATGAATGCAGCTCTTCAGCTTCGATTTAACACCTATGATGAACAGCGATACAGCAGGTTAATACAGTCAACTACTGCAAAATTGTCAGATGATTCCAATGCTGTACAAGAAGTTTATGCGAACTGTGTGGTTTGGAAAGTTAAGTACCACACAAAGCCTGTACCTGGATATAAGGATCTGATGGAAGTACAGGTGGACTTTCTGGTTTCAGAAGGGGAGGTGAATGAAGCTTCCGTATCGCTGGATTTGGTTTTCGACCACTGGCGAACAGAAAACTTTGTACTGGCTCCGGCAGCCTTATACAACGGAAACCGTTTTGAAGCGAGGGTAATTCCGTATTCACCTAAGCTTTCTTATTATGCAACAGGCTATAAGAACCCTGCTGAAAAGGAAAAGGATGTTCCGGTTGATATTGGAAGGCAGGTGCCTACCATCATCAGCGATGTTCCCAGACTGTCCCTTGGTAACGGCGTTAGCAGGGTGCAGTTTCGGAGTGGAGATATGAGTACTCCTGCTATTGGATTCTATTCCCCTTCAGTGCAACGCATCTGTTGGATGCTTACTGAGCAGGGTAATCAATTGGGTGATTATGGTATTGATATAGAAGAAACAAAAGACAGGAGCAGGGCTATTATTTCCCTTACCGCGCCGGTGGTCCGGGAGATGTATCAATATAAAATCACAACAACAAGGGAGCCATCAATCGACCGTGGATATCATTTCCGAAAAGGTGATGCATTCAGTATCCGTGTTTATTTATACACCAAGCCAGCAGATGATCTGCAAGAACTATTCAATACATTCTCTTCTTTGCGGACACTGCCGGTTTATGATAGGAAAATGAAACAGGAACTGCCATTTTCCATGGCTTCAAAAATAATGTTTGAGGGCCTGAACCGCAACGACTGGAATGAAGCATTCAATTACTATTCGGTGGGATCCTGGAAGCGGTGGACACCTGGATGGACAGGTGGCTTTCAATTGCTCTACAGTTTGTTGCTCAGTAAGCAGGATTCGCTCACCCGGGAACGGATCATTCGTAACCTAAGGTTCGCCTTTACACATGCAGTAGCACCTTCTGGTTTCTTTTGGGACGCCATTGAAAAGGATATCCCAGTGCCAGGCGACTTTCGGCGGCCCCATACCCGGAATTGGCACCTTGTACGCCGCAGTGCCGATGGGTTGTATTATGCCCTGCAACTGATGCAGTACCTGGACGGTACTGACAAAAATTGGGCGGTTAAATTCCAGATGCCTGATGGTTATCGTGATACCATACGCAGGGTTGCTGACGCCTTTTTTAGGCAATGGCAGAAGGAGGGGCAGTTGGGACAGTTTGTCGATAATTATACAGGCGAGATTATAGTGGGCGGATCGGCTAGTGGGTCGCTGGTGCCCGCTGCGCTTGCCCTGTCGGCAAGCTATTACAAAGAGCCAAAATTCCTGGATGCTGCTAAAAGCATGATGCGCTATTTTGATACTGCATTTATCCGTAAGGGCTACACCACCGGTGGGCCGGGCGATGCATTGCAAAACCCTGATAGTGAAAGTGCCTATTCCATGGTGGAAAGTGCCGTGGCTTTGTATGAAGCAACCGGTGAAAAAGAGTGGCTTGATATTGCGGAACGCATGACAGTTCAATTTGCTACATGGGTGTCTTCCTATAATTATCGCTTTCCATCCAGTTCAAGTTTTGGCAAGTTGGGAATCCTTTCCAATGGTGCAGTATGGGCCAATACGCAAAATAAGCATGGGTCACCCAATATTTGTACTCACGGCGGCCTGGGTTTGCTGAAACTCTACCTGGCAACCGGTGACCCCTTTTATCGTGACCTGTTGAGGGATATTGTTCACAATTGTGTGCAATACATTTCCAGGAAAGACAAACCGATTGGCGCAATTCCCCCGGGCGGTGTAGATGAGCGGTGCAGCACTACTGACTGGTTGGAAGGAATAGGTGAAGTGATGAATCAAACTACCTGGGCGCAAATTGCCAACATGCTTTCAGTGAATCAACTTCCGGGAATGGTTGTAAAACGGGATGGATCATTTGTAGTGCTTGATCATTTGGATGTAAAGCCGAAGGGAATAACCAGGAAAGCCTTTGAGTTCGAAGTGCATAATGCCACCCTTTTCGATGCTGAATTGAAAGTGTTTGTTGAGACTGGAATTATGAATGTGAATCAACCTGCAAGTTTTATGAATTTTTCCATTAAGGCTGGTGAGCGTAAACTGCTGCGGGTTTCAAAGTAAATTATACCATCTTAATCATTCTTGTCCGGTTAAAAATAGCAATTCCTGCGCTGTAATGTAGATCCAGCGTTGGTTTCAGTTGATTATTTGCTTGTTTCATTTTCAGGGGTAGTACCCCGGGTATCCGTCAGGTAGTAAATGCAAAAGATGCATTGTGTGTTTTTCTCCAAGCTTTGTAGGTGTCTTTTATGAACTCCAGCAGATTCACATAGCTGGTTAAATGCAGCCGGATGACGGTTATCATATTGGCAAAGGATTTTTTTGTAGCTGCTTTTTTCCGGATAACCACCATCAATAGTTGTGCGATCAGCACACAATACACCTGGATCTTAATTGCGTTTGGGCTTTCACCCCAGAAGTAGCGCAACGGAAAGTTTTGCTTGATTTGCTTGAACAGTAATTCAATCATCCAGCGATTCTTGTAAATCGTTGCGATCTGTGTGGCCGGCAGTGTAATATTATTGGTGATGAAAACATAGGTTTTACCT
Organism: Flavihumibacter fluminis; assembly: GCF_021491375.1. GTDB lineage: Bacteria > Bacteroidota > Bacteroidia > Chitinophagales > Chitinophagaceae > Flavihumibacter > Flavihumibacter fluminis. The sequence continues at coordinate 780,961 of NZ_JAKEVY010000001.1, read as the reverse complement.
TCTTCAGAGAGATAGGTTATCCTACGTAGCTTCAGTCGTTGAACAACAGTGCCATTTTGTTTTACGCCCACTGTTACCAGTTGTTCTTTTAATACACCCTTCGATTTTCGCTGCCGGGTTTTATCCACCAGCACCTTGGTTACATGAAAATCAGCATTGCCACGCTCGCGGGTTACAAACCAGATTTTCTGATCCGCCCATTTGGCGAACTGGTTATAGGTAGTGTAAGCTTTATCAAAAACAATCCAACTGTTGGGCACCAGTTTTAGGTGGTAGAGGAACTTGCGGTCATGCTCCCGGGCTTCTGTAATTCGGATAAACTCGGTTACCCCGCTGAAGGCATCCATGAGCGCATGTACTTTGATACCTCCTTTTTTTCGGGCACCATCCAGCCGGTTGCGGCCCACACCTCGAAGGATTTCACTGAATAATTGAATCGTAGTACTGTCTATTACTTTCAAATTTCTGATACTCAATCCTTTTAACCGGCTGTCCGAGATAAAGCTATGGTATTGCCTGAGCAATCCGTAGTAAATCGTTTCAAAGACCTGATAGTGGCGATTGCTGTTGGCATCGGATAAAGTACTGCGTGCTGGCGCCTTATCCAATCCTAAATGGGAGAGCTTACCTTCACAGGCTAGCAGCCCTTCACACAGCTCCCGTAGCCCGTTACAGTAGCTGAATACCCCGAAGAGCATACTCACCAGGTGGACCCGGAACGACAGGGTTTTATAGTATCGGTTAGCTTTGTGTTTGCGGTTGGCAGCATGAATAAGCTGCCCGGGAATAAGCTCTAAAACCTGAGAAAGTATCGGCTGTCCGGGAAATTTTTTAATTTCACCCATTAGTGAAGTTTTGTTGTGGTAAACCAAACTTAACTAATCTGGGTGGTTCTTCGGAACTGCCCTTTTTTATACCCCGGATTCGATTACTTTAGTCGGACAATAGTGCATCTTAATATCCTTTAATGATTTGCCAATATTGTATAATTTCCCTCTATACCTATTCTATACTTTCATAATGGCATATAGTGCTTTAGCTGGTGCCAGTTTGTTATGAAAATTAGTCCTGCATTGCGAACCATATTTCTTTTCCTCGCCTGCCTGGTGACGACAGTGGTTGCTGCCAGGGTCTCCATTCCCGGCTATTATTCTGATCATATGGTCCTCCAACGAGATCAACCCATCCGTTTGTTGGGTTGGGCCGATGCAGGGGAAAGGGTTAGGGTTCAATTGGGAAACAATTCGGCAGTTGTAAAAGCAGACCGAAACGGAAAATGGACAGTGCTGCTGCCGGCACTACCTGCAGGCGGCCCATTCCTGTTGAGTTTTACCGGCAAGAATACAATTGAGCTTAAGGATGTGATTATCGGCGATGTGTGGTTCTGCAGCGGCCAATCCAATATGGAGTGGAAACTTGGCTGGTTGGAAAAGGAGAAGGCTGCGATCAGGTCCTTTGACCATCCTTCCATTCGTATCTATACGGTACCTCACCTGATGGCCGGTAAGGCTACCGTAGAGGTGCAGGGAGCCCAATGGCTTCCCTGTACACCTGAAAACGCCCCGGCTTTTTCTGCCGTCGCCACTTATTTTGCAAGATTCCTCCAGCAGGAGAAAAAAGTACCCATAGGTATCATTGTTAGTGCCTGGGGTGGAACGGATATTGAACCATGGATCAGTCCCGGGACCCTTACGCAATTGGAAAAGCATCGTGCTGCTTTGGACAGGCTGGGGTCGGTTGGTGATCCGGAATCCTATCTGCAGCAATCAAAGGAAAGCCAGCAGCGTTGGGAAGATTCGCTTATCCATGCAGACCTGGGAGGGAGGGAAAACTGGAAGGACCCTGTTACCAATGATGCAGATTGGCCAACCATCACTGCCCCGGCGGTATGGGATGTGCTGGGATATAAGGGGGAAGGGGTTGGCTGGTTCAGGAAATCAATTGAATTGTCAGGTAATGATATCAAGAAGCCAATGCTATTGTCGCTGGGCCAGGTGCACAATAAGGCGGAAGTATATGTGAACGGGAAACTACTGGATGGACCTGCGACCATAGGAAAGCAACAGTTCTATGTTGTGCCTGCATCCCTGTTCAGGGAAGGCAGTAACCTCATTGCTGCAAAAGTATATAAGTTCTGGTCTTACGGTGGTTTCATCGGGAAGGCCACGGACATGTATCTGTTAAAACCTTCAGGACCCCTTTCTCTGGCCGGCGAATGGCGGTTCCGGCCCGGCTTCCTCAGTAGGAACCCCATGCTGTTCAGGGGGCCGAACAGTTATCCTGCTTCCCTCTTCAATTCTATGGTAGTGCCTTTCACTTCTTTTGGATTGAAGGGGGTGATTTGGTACCAGGGAGAGAACAATACCTCCCGGCCATCCGATTATGCCTGGCACCTTCAGGCCCTGGTCAATGACTGGCGAAGCCATTGGAAGATGCCCCAATTGCCATTCCTGGTGGTACAGCTTCCCAATTTTACCGCACCCCCGGACCGTGTTGGGAACTATACCTTGATAAGGGCTGCACAGCAGGAGGCGGTAACATTGCCCAATGTTGCCCTTGCGTTTACCATTGATGTTGGGGATTCAACTGATATCCATCCTGTCAATAAAATGGATGTAGGATACCGATTGAATTTGCTGGCCAGGAAGATAGCATACGGTGAAGAGAAATTGGTGGCCTCAGGACCGCAGATCGATTCTATTGAGGCCCAAGGTGCCCGATTACTTCTGAGTTTTAACAGTACCGGTAGTGGACTGCTTACACCTGATAAATACGGACTGGTAAAAGGGTTTGAAATAGCAGGTGAGGACGGCCGATTCCATTGGGCCAGGGCCTTTATCATGGAGAATAAGGTAGTCGTGTACACCGAACATGTAAAAGTACCTGTGCATGTCCGTTATGCATGGGCAGATAACCCTGATGCCGGACTGTTCAATAAGGAAGGATTGCCGGCAGCACCATTCAACAGATCCATTCGATAAAATGAATACTATGGTTTCAAGAAGATCATTCATCCGAAATTCCGGCCTCGCGGCTTCTTCATTGCTTGTCTTGCCCCATTGGCTGCAAGCCGGTTTTGCCCCCGCCCCGTTTACCGCGGGTGGCTATGCTTCCCTCAGGTATCGCCAGGTTCACCTCGATTACCATACCAGTGAATTGATACCTGATGTGGCACAGGATTTTGACCCGGAAGAATTTGCTTCCACCTTGAAGAAGGCCTATGTCAATTCCGTTACCGTTTTTGGTCGGTGCCATCATGGTTATATCTATCACAACAGTAAGAAATTTGCAGACAGGATCCATCCGCACCTGAAACGCAACCTGCTGAAAGAGCAGATCGAAGCTTGCCATAAACAGGGTATACGAACTCCGGTTTACGTAACTGTTCAATGGGATTACCTTACCGCAAAACAACATCCTGAATGGCTAATGCGCGATGATGCAGGTGCTCCAATCGCTTTTGGTGATACCAACCGTTTTCACCCGGGCTTCTATAATCATCTATGTGTGCTGACGCCTTATATCGATTTTCTGAAAAGTTATATTGCCGATCTTTTTGAGCAGGTGCCGGTAGACGGACTATTCCTGGATATCCATCATGTGAGGCCTAATGCGAATGAGTATTGTATTGATGCGATGCTGAAGAAGGGACTGGATCCAAGCAAGGAACAAGTTCGCTATGATTTTTATAAAGAAGTAATGAGGGAATACAAGCAGGACCTTTCTGCGTTTATTCGTAAGCTTGATAAGGATTGCACCATATTCTACAACGGAGGCCATGTGGGTCCGCAAATCCGGTCCACTTTTGTTTCCAATACGCACCTGGAGCTGGAGTCCTTGCCTTCAGGTGGCTGGGGTTATCTGCACTTCCCATTGACAGCCAGGTATGCCAGAAATTTTAATCAGGATATTATGGGTATGACGGGGAAGTTTCATACAAGCTGGGGTGATTTTCATTCGCTAAAAAACAAAGCGGCACTTGAATTTGAGACTTCCATGATGCTAGCCATGAATGCCAGATGTTCCATTGGTGATCAATTGCATCCAAGAGGCCGGCTTGATGCTGCAACCTATGATCTGATCGGATCAGCATACAAACAGATAGCAGAGAAAGAGGCCTGGTGTGAAGGTGCTAAAGCATTTACCGAAATAGGCGTGCTCTCTACAGAAGAATTTGTAAAGGGAGATGTCAGACAGCCAGCTTCCATGTTAGGCGCAGTAAAGTTGCTGCAGGAGGGCTCCATGCAATTTGATATCCTGGATTCTTCCTCAACTTTTGACAAGTATAAAGTGTTGATCTTACCGGATGAAATCCCTGTTGATCCTGCTCTCAAGTCAAAACTGCAACAATATCTTTCCAGAGGAGGTAAATTGATTGCCAGCTTTCAGTCAGGTTTATCTCCTGATGGTAAGTCCTTTGCCTTAAATGAATTTGGTGTCAGCCTGGTTGGCCCTGCTCCTTACAGTCCGGATTTTATCCGGACTCGTGGGGCTATTTCAGATGGTTTGCCCGATACAGAACTGGTGATGTATGAACGTGGGATGGAAGTGAAGACAAACCCTGGAGCAGAAGTGCTGGCTGAAACTACTATTCCTTATTTCAACCGGGAATGGGATCATTTTTCCTCCCATAAACACACGCCATCTTCAGGTAAGACGGGCTATCCTGCAATTGTAAAAAATGACAGCGTCATTTATTTCATGCACCCAATATTCAGCCAGTATGCAAAGAATGCACCTGCCTGGTGTAAGAAGTTTATCTTAAATGCATTGAAACTTTTTATTCCAGAACCTATTGTCAAGCATAATGGACCATCCTCTTTGGTAACCGCATTAAACGAGCAGGCGGAGCAAAATCGCCTGGTACTGCACCTTTTGCATTATTTGCCGGAGCGTAAAGGAGCAGACTTTGATATTATAGAAGATGTTATCCCATTATATGATCTGAAAGTATCAGTAAAGACAGAGAAGGCTATCCGAAAAGTCAGGTTAGTGCCGCAGCAAACTTCCCTTTCGTTCCGAAAGGTTGGCAGCAGGTTAGAAATCACCCTTCCAAAATTGAATGGTCATCAGATGATTGAATTAAGTTAAACAGAAATGCATGAAACTTTTTAAAACGAGGAAAGGAATTGTAGTTCAGTTCGAAACTAATTTTTTTCTCCTGAAAGGTAAAGATTGGGATGCTTTCATCAATCGCGATCAGCTGCATGAGCAGGTGATAATGGAACTTAGCAATGAAGTTCCGGAAGAGATGATAGGTGGTTGGTTAAATGATGAAATTCTTGCTCCCATTGGCCAGCAGGAAGTTTGGGCTTCCGGGGTTACCTATCTGAAAAGCAGGGAAGCCAGGATAGAAGAGTCAAAAGATTCCGGCGGAGGTGATTTTTATGCCAGGGTGTATGATGCGGAAAGACCGGAGCTTTTTTTTAAAGCAACACCGGCAAGAACCGTAGGGACAGGTGAATACGTGCATATCCGGCGTGATTCGAAATGGAATGTCCCGGAACCGGAACTGACACTTTTTGCAAGTGCCTCTGGAAAAATACAGGGTTATACTTGTGGTAATGATATGAGTTCCCGGGATATTGAAGGAGAAAACCCGCTGTATCTGCCACAAGCCAAGAGTTACGATGCCTCAGCAGCAATCGGACCCTGCCTGTATGTTCCTAAAAACCCAATTGATCCGGCAACGCAAATACGGCTTGAGATTAAAAGAAAGGGAGCTATTGTGTTTGAAGGAAGCATCTCGATCAATCGCATGAAGCGCGGGCACGAAGAACTGATCGGCTTTCTTTTCCGGGAAACCAGCTTTCCGAATGGAGTATTTCTGATGACAGGAACCGGGTTGGTACCACCGAATGAATTTACATTGCTGGCAGGTGATGAAGTGTTTGTAAGTATTGACTCTATTGGGACCTTATACAATATTGTGGCACAAAAAGGGTAAAAGCTTATGGCAGTTATTGGAATGCAGATCATCGGAAATAAATTTTCAGCTGAGGGGAATAAAGTTTTTTATGCAAAGAATCCGGCGGATGGTAATCTCCTGCTTGTTGCATTCTGCCGGGCTACGGAAGCGGAATTGAATGAGGCTGCCTGCCTGGCTGAAAAAGCGTATAAGGATTATCGTAAGCTACCTGCAAAAATACGTGCCGGTTTTCTCGAAACTATTGGGAATGAGATTGAATTACTTGGTGATCTACTGATAAACATCGCTCATACGGAAACCGGCCTTCCTTTGGCTCGATTGCAAGGTGAGCGAAGCAGGACAATTGGCCAGTTGAATTTATTTGCGAAGTTATTACACGAAGGATCCTGGGTAAATGCCCGCATAGATACAGCACTGCCGGATCGCCAGCCCATACCAAGACCAGATATCAGGATGATGCAAGTGGCACTGGGTCCGGTAGCAGTATTCGGAGCAAGTAATTTTCCACTGGCTTTTTCAGTTGCCGGTGGTGATACAGCATCGGCACTTGCAGCCGGATGCCCGGTTGTGGTGAAAGCTCATCCGGCTCATCCCGGCACTTCTGATCTGGTTGGTCAGGCGATTTGCAGGGCCGCTAAAAAATGTGGACTTCCGGATGGTGTTTTCTCTTTGTTGCAAGATGATGGTTTTACAACCGGGATGAACCTGGTTAAACATCCGGCAATCAAAGCTGTTGGATTCACTGGCTCTTTCCGGGGAGGTAAAGCTATTTACGATGCTGCTCAACAGCGACCTTTTCCTATCCCGGTTTTTGCAGAGATGGGAAGCGCCAACCCAGTTTTTGTATTGCCAGGTGCCATGAAAGAAAATGGTAAAAAAATAGCACTTGATTACGCAGCTTCCGTAACCCAGGGTGTTGGCCAGTTTTGCACCAATCCGGGTTTGATGGTGGTATTACAGGAGCATGGCCAGAGTCAGTTTCCGGAGTTACTTAAGGAACAATTTACTTTAGCAGCCGGTGGAATTATGTTAACAGAGGCGATTCAACAAACCTATAGGCAGAGTGTATTCGAGCGGACCAAAGAAAAGCATTTAGAAGTATTGGCATCAGGACTGTTACCGGATGGTCATACCGCGGTACAACCTTTATTGTTTCGAACAACTGCCAGGACATTGCTAACAAATCCTGTCCTATCAGATGAAATCTTTGGACCCTGCAGCCTCGTAGTGGAAGCTGGTAATAGGCAGGAAATTATTGAGGTGGCGGAGTCAATGGAAGGTCATCTTACTATGACGATACATGGATCCCAGGAAGACCTGGAAGCCAATAAAGATCTGATTGCAATTCTTGAACAAAAGGCCGGCAGACTGATCATCAATGGGTTTCCAACAGGGGTGGAAGTATGCCATGCCATGGTTCATGGCGGACCTTTTCCCGCCACAACAGCGCCCTCATCCACATCCGTTGGAACCTATGCTATATACAGGTTTACAAGGCCTGTTTGTTATCAGAATTTTCCTTCTTTTTTGTTGCCCGAGGAATTGAAGGATGAAAATCCTTTGGGTATAATGAGGCTGGTTAATGGGGAGTGGATTAGGTAGTTTTAAGTATACCCAGAACTGGAACCTATGAATTAGAGCCCAGTTTTAATGCAAATCAAGATGTAGCATTTTATTTAATTTAGAAAAATATTAGAATCTTGAACAGACCATTGAATTCATTTTTTTAATTGCAGTCAACTTATTGATTTTCATAAAACTATAGAGTATGGTTCGAACCCCGCTCTTAGAGTAACTCTTCTATTTTTTTATTCTCAAAATTCAGCGAATGTGCTGGAAAGGAAAAGAGGCGGAGAGAAATGAATCTCGAAGGATCAGAAAACTACATAACACAATCAATCTTGTTTTACAATCGATAATGTCGAATTCCCCGTAATCCGTGTTGCGGTAAAATTGCTCCTTGCCGTACTTTACTATTTATGTGTATAAATTTTTTATCTACAAATAAACCACATTGTTTTTGAGGAGTTTAGCTAGGTTGATTTTCCCAGAGTATTCAATAAATTCTGTAATGATTTTCCGCTTATTATGCCTGTTTTTAACTTGAAAAACGAATTCGAAATTAAAAGAGATCGATTCCAACTTGTCCGGCTTGGGATTTTTATTAATTTCAGGTATGAATTTTCCTTTTGATGAAACTTACACATCATGTTTTGGATAAACAAGAAAAAAAGCGGTCTAAAGTTGTTTGTCAAGATTTCGAAACTATTGATAAAATTTACGTATTTTCAGTTTGCGTTACAAAGTAAAAATAGTGATTGAATAATTCATTGAACTAATAGGTTTTGTCATTTCCATCTTATTGATATTAAATTAGTTGTGAGCTTTGTTCGACTCCCCCCAGCTCCACTAAAAAAAGATCGCTTAACAGGCGGTCTTTTTTTAGTGCAGTGCGTTGAATTTCATTCAGAACTACCAACCTGTATTTTGTGCAAGCAGGGATCTTCGTTGGAGGGAATTGCATCAGTAACCAGTCTTCATGAGTTTTTAAGTTGACGGCGATACATGAACAGCAAGATGAGTGAAGTAAATCCCCAAACTATGGCAAGGGGCCAGGTTGATGTTTCAGGCTTGTTACTCACAGAATTCAGCTTTAGGCCTGAGTTGCTCAGTTCATATGCGATGTTGGCGCCCCAGTGAATACCAAGAGCTAACCATAATGATCTTTTTGCTAAAACACTAATAGCTAAGACAACTCCAAGCAAAAATAAATAAGACAAAACTGGTATCCCATCGTTCAGTCGCCAGATATGATTTAAGACATAAATTGTTGAAGAAAGTAAAATCCATATAGTTGGTTTCAGTAATTTTAAATGTCCATACAAATAACCACGTGTTAAAATATCCTCAGCAATCGATGGGAAGAATGTCATTAGTAAAGTAAGTGGAATACTTTGTAGAAAGAATTCAATACTTTGAATATTTTCAATCTGTTCGAATTGTATTCCGATTGAGATAAGTATTGAAGAAACAAATGCACCGAATCCTATCAACAGTCCAGATGCCAGAACTAAATACCATTTCTTATTGAAAGAAAGTCCATATCCTTCTAATCCCTTCCATCCCTGTAAGCGACACAGGATTATTGCGACAATCAGAAATCCTATTTTGAATAGCGCTGTTATCCAAAACGATTGAAAAAACTCTGGAAAATGATAGATAAAAAATAAAATAAGAAAACCAGCGATAAATGAATTGGAAGGTTTCATCACTTTTTATACAAATGTAGGAAATGGGCAAAGATCTACTACGGCAGAGCAATGGTTTGGAACTACTGTAAACTATAAAGAATCCGGTGTAAGTCAGGCGGTAAGAGGGATAATCCTTTATTAGTTCAATATACTTCCGATTAGGATCATTGTAAGACAATTTTTGAGGCATGAGTAAATATGAACTCTTGTGGAAACATATCAAGAAAAATGGTGGGCCATCATTTAAATTATCTTTTGATGATATTAAGAATATTACTGGAGTTGAAATAGACCATTCCTTTTTGAATTATAAAAAGGAATTGCTGGAATATGGTTATGAGGTCAAAAAAATATCCTTGAAAGACAAAACTGTACTTTTTCAAAAGATTTAAAATTATGATTTCTGTCCCCCAAAAGTGTCAAAAATTGACTATCACATTTTGGATAAGCAGTTTAAATCTATAGACATTTTTTTAAATTACACAGTTGGTATAAAATTGATGTTTCACAGACTTGCCTAAGTGTCCTCTATGACCTGAATCATTTCTGCATTTGACCACGGTCAATAAATCAACTTATTGCTCCATAATACCTTTATTGAAACGATAAAGTATGAAAGCTCTTCCTATAATGTTCCTGGGTTCATTTTTCATTCTCTCAACAAGCTCGGCTGGTGCCCAAATCACTAATCCTAAAAAAGTACTGGAACGGAAAGTAACTAATAAAGCCAACCAGGCCATCAACAAGGAAGCTGACAAGGCGGTGGATTCAGCTTTTAAAGCCAAAAAAAATCCCAACGAACCTAAAAAAGAAACAACACCCGCAAATGACACGACAGTGCTTCCAGCCGGCGGTAGTGAACCCTCTTTACAATCGTACACCAAGTTTGATTTTGTTCCGGGTGAAAAAGTGTTGTTTTATGATGACTTTAGCCAGGAGGCAATAGGTGATTTTCCCGCCGCCTGGAACACCAATGGTACAGGAGAAGTAGTAACTACCAATCTTTATCCCGGTAAGTGGATGAAATTTGCGATGCGGGAATGTATTTGGACTGATGAGTTGCTTAAATTACCAGATAACTATACTATCGAGTTCGATATTGTTCCTTTAGGCGGCCTGGAAGGTCCTGGAATGTCTGGCTGGCAAATGCGATTGATGCAGGCCAAAAATGCAAAGGCCTGGGATGGAGGTTCTGCTCCTGGTAATGGTGGATTTAAGTTCGAGGTAGCATATTATGGTCGCCCGGGTTACAGCACCTGGTTTTATGGGGATGAATGTGCTGCAGCCAAACTGAGTGGTTACGTAGGAGATGAAATACTAAAAGAAAAAATAAATCAGAAGTATCATATTTCTATCTGGGTACAGAAATCAAGAATCAGGATTTACCAGGATCAGAACAAAATCATCGATTTGCCGAAAGCGTTCCCGACTGGTTGTGTAAAGCCGGATCGCCTCAGGTTCGAATACGGTTCAGCGATGATTAGCAACGTAAGGATTGCAATTGGTGCTCCCGATATGCGAAGCAAGCTTATAACGGAAGGCAAACTGGTGACCTACGGAATTTATTTTGATGTAAATAAAGATGTTATAAAACCCGAATCTTATGGCACCCTAAAAGGCATTGCCGATGTGTTAGCTGAGAATCCGGATGTTAAAATAAAAATCATTGGTCATACGGATGCTGATGGTAACGATGCCAACAACCTCGATCTGTCCATACGCAGGGCTGCTGCTGTAAAGAGTGAATTAGTTAAAACCTTTGGTATAGATGCCGCACGAATCGATTCTGAAGGTAAGGGGGAAATACAACCGGTTGCACCCAATGACACACCTTCCAACAAAGCGTTAAACCGACGGGTAGAATTTGTAAAACAGTAACCAGGATGGCTCAACGAAAGTCGCTGGCCTTTATTTGACCGACTGTAACGTTTTTCCATACTTCTTTAAAAAAGGAAGTACAGCTTTGTATAATTGTTCCCGGCTTTCAAAATAAAGGGCATGGCCACCTTCTACGTACTTTACCTGTTTTACCGGAAAACGCATCAATTCAGGATGCCTGATTCCAATGGTATAGTCTTTTGTTCCGCCAATTATTAAAACCGGGCAATTAATCCTGGCTGTTGCCGGTATAAAGTCTTCAAAATATTCTTTGTATCCCCAGACTTTATTGCCAAAATCCCATTCTTTTCCATAGACTAGCGTAACTGAATCATGATACTGAAAATTCTCCCGGCTGTTAAACATCAGCCCATAGAATAAATCTTCTTCCCTAAGTTTTCCAAATGCTTGTCCCCAACGTTGCAATAAGGGAATGGTGTCATTGGTTAGTTCCGGATAAGTTTTACCCTTTTTTTCCAGGAGTGTTATAGCATGTTTAATTCCGCTGGTAGCTGACGAATCTATATTTACAGTACAGTTCAGGTATACCATCGCTTTTATTGCATCCGGGTAGGCTGTTGCATAAGCCGTTGCCAGTATACCGCCAAACGAATGCGCCATCACTATCCACTGTTTAATTCCCAGGGATTTCCGGACTTCTTCAAAGTCCTGAACCATTCTTGTGAGTGAATAATTGCTGCTTTCCGACTTGCCGGAACGGCCACATCCTCGTTGGTCGAGGTAGACCATCTGAACCTCCTGTTCAAATATATTTCCTCCGGTATGTTCAAAATAACCCGAGTTAGAGCCAGGGCCGCCATGGAGAAACAATACCGGTGCGCCTTTACCACTGATATGTACAAATAGATTAACGGAATCTGAAGTTCGGATCATTTGGGTCGTATCCGAAGAAAAAGCCAGCAGCTGGGCTAAAATAAAGACTGTCAGTAAAACTTTTTTTTTCATATGGGTGCATGTTAGGGATTTGCAAATGTACTGTTCTTTCTTACTAACTTTATTACCTTGAAGTTGCATGCATAATCATCCGCTTAATCTGCTGTTACGTTTCGGGCTGGAACTTGTACTGGTTGGCATCTATGCTTACTGGTCGTGGCATAGTTTTGAAGGGTTTCAAAAATACCTGTTCAGCTTGCTTATTCCGCTCGCTGGTATGCTGCTTTGGGGAATTTTCAAAGTCCCCGGTGATCCTGGTAAAGCGATTGTGGCCATACCCGGTTGGGTACGGATAATACTGGAAGTTTTTTTATTCGTTGCAGGATATTGGATGCTGAGAAATTTGAATCTCTATAAAGCTGCCAATCTTTTTGCGACTATATCAATATTGCATTACCTGATCTCCTGGGAACGTATCAGGTGGTTACTTGAATAATAAGCAATATGATATCGAAGCGCAAAAAAATTGTAATAATTGTTGGAAGTGCCAGTAAGCATTCGGCCAATCAAAAAATTATAAATTATTTATCAGAAAGGTTAGGACCTGCTTTTGAATTAATTGTATATAGTGATTTACGTATTTTCCCTCACTTTGAACCAGAACTTTCAACTAATTGTCCGCCTTTATCCATTATCGAACTTAGAACAACCATTGAACATTCAGATGGCGTAATAATCTGCAGTCCTGAATATATTTTCAGTATACCCTCAGGACTGAAAAATATATTGGAATGGTGTGTCGCAACAACCATATTTAATGGTAAACCTACAGGTTTGATTACGGCTTCAGCAAGTGGGAAGGAAGGCCATAAAGAATTGAAGTTGATCATGAATACGCTCATGGCTAAATTTACAGAAGAGACGACATTGCTAATACAGGGAGTTAAATCAAAAGTTGATTTTGATGGTAATATAACCGATCAAGTGACGGAAAAGGAATTGGGGACTTTCTTGATAACTTTCGAGTCATTGGTTACGGAATCTAATATGCTGTAAAAATGTTGAACAGGCAGATAGAGCCATTCCGGGATTTCTTCCTGATATAAATCAGTTTTCTACCTGAATAATGCTTTTTGGAATTAGATCAAAGCAAGTGTACTTTTGTGATGTATATTATCGTGTGAAACTACTTCATAACATAGTAACCAGCGTTTTATTACTGGTGGTGCTTACCGGAGCGATGAAAAACTCACTGTTATTGATGTATTACCAGGTTGATACCACCGCTTTTATCAACACATTCTGTGTGAATAAAGACCGGCCTCAGTTGCATTGTGATGGAAAATGTAAACTCTCCCAGCTGCTGAAAGAAAAAGAACGTAAAGAAGCCAACGAAACCCTTGTTTCCCTACAGGCAGAATACCTGCTCTTTCAGCCAACAGAAAAAATCACACTGCAAATACCAACTCTTCAGGTAGCTGATCAGCCTGCTCCTGTTGCAGTTTATTCCAATTTATATCAGTTTCAGTTTCTTTCCCGTACGGATCGCCCTCCGCAGACAATAGCATAAGCACTCCATCCCATCTATTGTCTAATTATTTAATTTATAAAAATGAAATCTCTGTTCATATGGGGACTGTTATCCCTTACCCTACTATTTACCGCCTGTTCCAAAAATGATGAAAAACCCGCACCCGCGGATGAATTGGAAGGCCTTACTCTCGTTAAATCAATCTCGAATGCCACGCATATTATAGACCTGTACACAGCAAATGGAAAGTTTGAAACCGGATATAATCCCATATATTTCCAGATAAAAACCACCAGTGGCAGCCTGGTTGACAATGCCACCACTAACTGGATGCCGGTTATGAAAATGATGAATATGAGTCATTCCTGTCCTTTTTCAGCTATTGAAAAAAAACAGGGTGCTCAATACACTTACCAGGGTTTTATTGTTTTCCAAATGCCGGGAAACGATATGGAATATTGGGAATTAAGTCTTACTTATACGATCAATGGACAAGCCTATACGATAAAAGAACGCATTCAGGTTACAGATCCAACACGCAGAAAAGTACAATCTGTAATGGGATCTGATAACAAACGGTATGTGCTGGCGATGATGGAGCCTTCCAGTCCAAAAGTTGCATTAAATGATATGAGTGTGTTGCTCTACACCATGACCAACATGATGCAATTCGACCCGGTAGATAACTATACCATCCAGATTGATCCGCGCATGCCTGGTATGGGTAATCATGGATCACCTAATAATATTCACCTTACACAGGGGGCAGATAAGATGTACCGGGGAAAACTGAGCCTGACCATGACCGGTTACTGGAAAATTAATCTCCAATTGCTGAATGCCAATGGAACGGTCGTGAAAGGGGAACCCGTTGCCGGTGATAATGAATCCAGCAGCCTGTTTTTTGAAGTAGAATTTTAAAGCACACACTATGAAGCAGCTAGTATGCTGCGCATTGTTACTGTCTGGCCTGTCATCCACAGGTCAGACAGTATCTGCGCAAAAAGATTCTACAAAAGTTCAGGAATTAACCGAGGTAATTGTGATTTCCCGCCAGGCAAGCCGGAATAAAAACAGTAATCTGTTGAGTACGCTGGACCAATATCTTTCCTCGCACGAGCAGGTTGATCTGATCAAGAGAGGGGCCTATGCCTGGGAGCCAATGTTAAATGGACTCTCATCAGAGCGCTCAGTAATCACTATTGATGGCATGCGCATTTACGGTGCCTGTACAGATAAAATGGATCCGGTCAGTTCCTATGTGGAAACAACAAATCTTTCTAGGGCCGATGTAAAAAATGGGCAAGCAGGAAATGCTCATGGTGCATCCATTGGAGGGAGCCTGGATCTGGTTCGAAAAAAATCCGGTTTTGGAAACAATCGGTTTTCGACTCATCTCTTTAGTGGATTTGAGTTCAATAACCGACAACGCATGTTGGGCACTGATCTTCAATACAGCCGAAGCCGCTGGTATACCGATCTTGATTTTACCATTCGAAAGGCGGGGAACTATCGCGACGGAAAAAATCAGGAAATCAGCTATAGCCAATTTTCCAAATTCAATTTGTCTGCTGCTACAGGTTATAAACTGAATGAACATGCACAGGTGGAAGCTTCTGTTATTTATGATGATGCACGCGATATCGGGTACCCGGCACTTCCGATGGATGTATCCAGCGCAAAAGCAGTCATCGCATCCCTAGCGTATACCCGTCACCACCTCTCAAACACCTGGCAGGAATGGGAAACCAAAATTTACCACAATAAGGTAACCCATGTTATGGATGACACTAAACGTCCGGTCGTTCCGATAAGAATGGATATGCCCGGCTGGAGTACAACAACCGGGATGTATAGCCGAATTGAAGGGGAATCATCCAGTCACCAGTTCAAACTAACTGCCAGCGCGCATCATAACCGTTCCCTGGCGGAGATGACCATGTATCCGAATGACCCGAATGAAAAGGAGATGTTTATGCTCACCTGGCCCGATGTACATACCTGGTATGCCGGATTGTTTGCAGAAGATAATTTTCAGTTGCATCGCAAATGGACGCTCAATAGTTCAGCCGGTGTTGCTTTTCAACAGAATCAATTAAAGGATGAAGCCGGGGTAAAAACGCTGCAAATCTTTTACCCGGATATGCAGTCTGTGAAAAACCGATTGTTGAAAAATTTCGGATCCAGTTTGCAGTACCAGCCCGGCAGCTGGCGGTTCTCGATGGGTGCTTCTTACAGTGAACGCGCACCCGGTGTATCGGAAGGATATGGGTTTTATCTGTTTAACAGTTTTGATCGGTTTGATTATATCGGCAATCCCGGTTTGAAAAATGAGCAATCCATTTCTTTGAACGGAACTATTGCCTTTGCGAATGACCGGTTGAGTTTGAAAGGACAGGGAAACTGGTTTCATATCCGCAGGTATATAGTAGGGATGCCGGCAAGTGGACTAATTCCAATGACGATCGGCGCAAGTGGAATTAAAATTTATGAGCAAGTTCCATTTGCAACTATTTACTCCGCCAGTTTGAATGCCAGTTATGGTATTGTTTCTGGCTTATCGGTTTCCGCAAAGGCAATATACCGCAGAGGGTTTACGAATGAGCAGCTTGATCTGCCAATGATGCAGCCATTGTCTTATGGGGTTCGTTTGCAATATGCCAGCAATGCGTTCTCTGCAGAGGCCAGCATGGATGGGGCGGTAAAACAATCGAAGTTCAGTCCGTTATTTGGTGAAACTGCTGCACCTGCTTATACCATCGCAAGCCTGGGAGCCGGATACCAGTTCAAATGGAAGAAAAATACCTTCCAGGTAAGAGGTGGCGTAGATAACCTGTTCAATCGGTATTATACCACATTTGCTGATTGGAACAGGATCCCCCGTATGGGAAGAAATCTGTTTTTGAACCTGATCATTGGATTTTCAGAACCGTTAAAAGCGCGGCTTTAGTATTTTAGCGGCTGATATGGAGCAGCCTGCAACCGCCAATCCGGCATTGACCCAACGGCAACGGATAACCGAAGTGGCAAGTGTATTTCTGAAACTCGGAGTAATCGGGTTTGGTGGTCCGGCTGTACATATCGCCATGATGGAAGAAGAAGTAGTGCGCAAGCGCAATTGGATGACCGCGCAACATTTCCTGGATCTGGTAGGTGCTACGAACCTGATACCCGGGCCTAATTCCACAGAAATGACCATGCATTGCGGCTATGAACGGGCAGGTTGGAAAGGTTTGGTAGTTGCGGGTGTTTGCTTTATTGTTCCTGCGGTGTTGATAACCGGTTTGCTTGCCTGGGCCTATCAGCGATACGGGCAATTACCGGAAGTAGCGCCTTTTATTTATGGGATCAAACCCGCCGTATTATCTGTAGTGTTGGCTGTGATGATCAGTCTGAGTAAAAAAGCCGTGAAAAACAGGCAGCTGGCCCTGTTGGGCATGTTGGCGCTAATTGCTGTACTGGCTGGTATGCATGAGATATATGTTTTGTTTGGAGCCGGGGCAATCGGTATACTGCTGCATTATGCACGATCCAATCGCTTATTGAAAGGATTTCTCCCTGCTCCACTATTACAGATTGTTCTGGAGGCGCCGGCTATGGTGAACGGGAAAATCTTCTGGATCTTTTTAAAGATCGGTTCCATTTTATATGGCAGCGGATATGTCCTGTTCGCTTTCCTGGATGCAGAATTGGTCAGCACGGGTTGGTTGTCGAAGCAGGTGTTAGTGGATGCGATTGCAGTGGGACAATTTACCCCAGGACCTGTTTTCTCTGCAGCAACTTTTATTGGCTGGCAATTGGGTGGTTTTGGAGGTGCGGTTGCTGCCACTATCGGCATTTTTCTGCCTTCTTTTTTATTTGTCGCACTCTTACAGCGATTGATTCCCTTTCTGCGAAAATCTCCGGTTATGGCAGCTTTTCTCGATACGGTGAATGTTGTTTCAGTGGCAATCATCCTCGCCGTATTGATTGAAATGGGCCAGCAAACCATTTCCGACTGGAGAATGATTGTAATTGCGGTTTCAGGATTTTTGGTTTCCTTTTTTTATCCCCGTGTTAATAGTGCGTTTATTGTTCTGGGTGGAGCGCTGTTAGGGTATATTTTAACATTTGTGTGGTAAACTCTTTTCATCCCTTCCTGTTTCTCTTCCAAATAACTTCGTCATGAAATCAGTACTACTGGCAGTTTGTTTTGCCTGTTTTTCTATGGTTTGTTTTTCGCAGTCGAATAACTACCAGCTTTCAAGTCATATCCTGGATATTGCTAAGGGTGCACCAGCGGCTGGCGTACCCATTCGGTTAGAAAAAATGGATCCTGCAGGCAAGTCATGGTTGGTAGTCGATCAAAAAATAACAGATAAGAATGGTCGTGTCGGGGATTTTTTGCCGGAAGGAAAGTCCAATACAGGCATCTACAAACTGGTTTTTCTAACCAGCGACTATTTTAAAAAACAGCAGCTGGAAAGCTTTTATCCCTTTGTGGAAATAGTTTTTGAAATCAAAGACAACTCACATTATCACGTACCAATTACCTTATCCGCATTTGGATATTCCACGTACCGCGGGAATTAAGTTATTTTTCACGCGGTTCCAATCGTAACCGGTAAGCCTGAATCTTGGCTGGCTGCTCGGGTGAGAGGGTGAAATATACCTTCAAATCAGCTTTCTCTCCATTAAGCGTAAACGTTCCCCGCAGGTTGTTTTCCACGATAACAGGTGAACTACGGAGAATTCTGCCCGCAGACTGGAAAAGCGTTTTGGCTTCCTTCCGTAAGCTGTCAATTTGGTAATCGAAGAAGAAGTTTTCTGCGAAGATGGACGATTGTTCAGCATTTTTCCAATCCGGCAACAAAGCAGTAAGTTCCTGTTGACGTTGCAGCAGGATCGGAGATGGTGGAATGGTTCGTGGTTGCAGTGCTGCTTTCTTAACCAGCAGGTCGAGCGATTGAATATTCAAGGTTGTGGCTGGCGCATAGGTGTGGTTGATGAAACTTACAATGCCGATTCCATAATCAGGCAGGATGCTCCAGTTGCTGCCAAAGCCTGGTAATCCGCCACTATGCCCCACCGTTATACGGCCCTCGCAATCCTTGCTCCAGCGAAGTCCGTAGCCATAACCGGCTGCAGTTGGACAGATTCTTCCATCCGGGTATTTGTAATTGGGATTCAGTCCTGCAAAATTCCAGGGTTGCTGCATTTCTCGCAAAGAACTTCTTTGAAGCGGACTGTTATCGGATCCATTTCTGGCCGGCCAGGCACTTAGCATGAAGTTCATATACCTTGAAAAATCTTCTGCGGTAGTAAGGATGCCGCCCATGATGCCATATGCACCATCGTGTTCCATCGGTTGTGCTTCCCAGCTGGAATTCAGCCAACGGTATCCAATTGCCAGTGTACTATCGGGTACAGCACTGTATTCCCAATAGGTATGGTGCATGCCGAGTGGTTTCCAGATATGTTCTTCAATGTATTCCTGGTAGGACATGCCCGAAACTTTTTTGATGATCGCACCCAGCATGGCAAATCCCATATTACTGTATTCATAAGCGGTACCCGGACTTGTAGAAAAGGATATCCCTCTTTTGAACATGGCGTGCATGCTGTCTTCTGAGATATCCAGCTGACGGTCGCCCCATGGATTGTCTTCCGGAAATCCTGCTGCATGTGTCAGCAGGTGCCGGATGGTGATCGGAGGTGCATCGGTGGTAGGATACTGTATGTCAGATAGTTCCGGTATATAAAGCTGCGCCGGTTCATCGAGCTGCAGTTTGCCCTGGTCGCGCAATTGAAGAATAGCTACCCCTGCAAAACTTTTTGACATGGAGGCAATACGAAAAACAGAGCCGGGTTTAACCGGAATTCCCATCTCCCGGTTAGCCATACCCGAAGTTTTAAGATGCACCAGTTTGCCATTTGCAACGATGCCATAGATGAATCCTGGCTGGTTGTTTTTGGCGGCAAAATCTGTAAAAAGTTGATCCGTTTCCTGAATTACTTTTTTCCAATCGGAAGAATTGATATCAATGGATTGAGCCTGTACGAACGCTGATAAACATACGCAGATAAACAGGCAACTAATTTTTATAGACATACTTAAATAAATCAGGTGGGGATGAATTCAATTTCCAGGCAGGCACCACGAGCATTGGCTTCACTAACCACCTGCGGGATACCGTTAATAATATCCAGGGATGGACGGTGAATATGCCCGGCTATGACACCCAGCACATTGGGTGCATTGAATACCGTATGATGAAAATCCATCGTTGCTTTTATATGACCTGTTTCGGGCCATCGTTCGCGGCGTTCCAATTCGAAATTTTTATCAGATTTGGCATTCCATTCCGGATGGCCGCAACCAAAACCGACGGACCTGCCCGGTGCATAGAGTGGAATATGAACCATAAGCACAACAGGTTGCCCGTATTGCAACTGCTGTTTGAAAAACTGCAACTGCTCTGTTGTAATCTGGTAATTGGAATTATCGAGGATTACAATTCGTACACCCTGCAATGCCGTTACCTGCATCAAGGGGTTCTTTTGCTGGTAAAGCGGGAGTAAGCGCTTTTGAATCCATTCGCTTCGTAAACTTGATAAACTGCCGGGCATGCCTTCATAATGCCAGTCGTGATTGCCAGCCGTATATACATATGGCAATCCAGCCGTTTTCATCTTATCCAGCACAAAATCGACAGCTGCTTCTGATGGAAAGCTGACAATATCACCGATCAGGGCAACCAGTGCTGCTTTTTTATCGGCCGCGAGGTTGAGCGCGGCAGCCAGGCTTTTTTCAGGGTTGGTGGCTTCCCCGGTAAGGTAATGCTGGGTTTGATTATAGGCTTTGGCCATTCGGCCACTGTAGGATTGGTATGGAATACCGCGCTCATCGTCCCGAAAAAGATGAGTGTCAGCGATCACGACGGTCTGAAATGTCTGTTTGATATCCGGATGATAAAACCGAAGGCGCGTTCCATCCAGCGAAAAACTGCCTTTTCTTTTGGATTGCATGGTTGCAGGCGGTTGTGCCCAGGCAGGTAAGGAGGCTCCAAGGGTAGAAACACCCAGTAATTGGAGCCAGTCTCTTCTTTTCATATATCTGAAAGCTTTCCCTAAGCTACTGAAAAAACTGCTGGTAAGTGGCGGTGCTGTAATCACGTGCACCTTCAATACGGTCAATGAGTTCACCGTTTTCATTGAAGATGAACGTGGTTGGAATACCCGAAACTTCAAAAACGGAGGGCAATGCCTGGTCGGTAAAATACACAGGCGACTGGATATTATTTTTCAATGCATAGTCAACTCCCTTCTGGCGATCCTTGTCCACATTCAACAACACAATAGTGGCTTTCCCAGGATCCATGGTTTTGTACAGCGCATCCAGGGAGGGCATTTCCTCGCGACAGGGTGCACACCAACTAGCCCATAGATTCACCAGGACTTTTTTCCCCTTTAAGGAAGCCAGGTCGAATGGTTCATTTTTAATATTTACCAGTTGCAGTGAGGGCAGGGGAGTACCGGCCAGTTTGTTTTTTTGGTTCTGTTCTTCAAAACTGTTGCTGGTTCTCGGTTTCATGGAATTATCGCAACCGGCCAGCAGGAGCCCGGTAATAAGCAGCGCAAATGATACCTGTTTCATGGCCTGAAAATTACCAAATGATTTCATTTCCTTATCCAATTAAGCTGTTAAAGATGGAATACTCCGAAAAATTCACAGATTGTGTCCAGGTTAGCTCTCAAATAAAACGATTGTTATGAAAAAAGGCGCACTGCTGTTTTGTATTTTATTGCTCCTGACTGGTCCCTTTGTAATGGCACAGGTCAATCTCCAGGCGGGCGAACTGGCACTGAAGCTGGATGAAAAGGGATTTCTGACTGCCATCACGCATTTGCCGAATCAGCAGAATTACCTCGCCACAGATACGATTGCTCCTCTTCTGCAATTGGTTGTTGGGGATAAAAAATACCTGCCAGCCAAAGCGACCTGGAATAAGGCTAGTCAGACCATTCGTGTATCCTATCCGGATATTAAAGGGCAGGCGGATATTAAAGTAAGCATCCGGTCTACCCACCTTGTATTAGAATTGGTACGGGCAGAACCTAAACAATTGCTGGATGCGGTGATCTGGGGTCCTTTTCCAACTACTATTACGAAACTGGTTGGAGAAGTGATTGGGGTAGTGCGCGATGACCAGGTAGCCATTGGCATACAGGTATTGAATCCCAAAACACTTGGAGGAAATTATCCCAATAAAGAAGGTGCTACCTGGGAAAGAGGCATTGCCGCCAGTAAATATACCTGGGGCAGTACCATGCAGGCCTATAGCATCAACCGAGATAAAAACCGAACCGTGGATGCCTGGGGAGGTGTTCAGAAAAACATGCTGGTTCAGGCAGTGAAAGGAGAGTCGGTAAATGGAAGCAAGCTGGCATTTTTCAGTTGCGCGGAGCCGGCAACCCTTGACCGGCTTGGAGCCATTGAACTGGCAGAGGGGTTACCTCATCCTACGATCAATGGAGTTTGGTTCAAGAAGTCGCCCTATTTTGGAAAATCCTACCTGATTTCCTCGTTCGGGGAGAAAGATGTGGATGAGATGATCGCGTATACCAAAAGAGCGGGACTGATCTCGCTCTATCATGAAGGACCGTTCAGTTCCTGGGGTCATTTTGAGCTGGACAATACGATGTTCCCCAATGGAAGAAAAGGATTGAAGGAAAGTGTCGCAAAAGCAAAAGCAGCGGGTTTATTTTTTGGTGTACATACACTTACCAATTTCATTACCACCAGTGATACCTATGTCACCCCGGTGCCAGATGACCGGTTAAGCGTTACCGGTAGTTCTGTTCTGGTTTCGCCTATAGATGCCAGTGAAAAGGAAGTGGTGGTTAGATCTCCTGAATATTTTAGCGCAGAACAAGGGAATGAATTGCATACAGTAAAAATCGGAAAAGAGCTGATCCGCTATCGGGCAGTGACCAAAGAAGCCCCCTACCGTTTGCTGGATTGCCAGCGGGGGGCTTTTGGAACAAAGCCGACAGCACATGCTGCGGGTTCAGTGGTAGGTAAATTATTTGATCATGGGTATAAAGTGTTCTTTCCTGATTTCAATATGCAGCGGGAGGTGGCATCCAATATTGCGCAACTGATGAATGAAACCAGTGTGAATCACCTGGATTTTGACGGACATGAAGGCGCATTGGCATCCGGCCAGGGTGATTATGCGCTGGAAATTTTTGCAAAGGATGTGTACGACCAGGTGAAACATGATTTTATTGCCGGCACCAGTCTCAGCAAAACCTTTTACTGGCATATCGGTTCCTATTATAACTGGGGTGAACCCTGGTATGGTGGATTTAAGGAAAGCATGCAACAGTACCGGATCGATAACCAGGGATTGTTTCATCGTAACCTGATGCCACCGATGCTGGGTTGGTATTTGCTTACGGCCAGTACTACACTGCCGGAAATGGAATGGATGCTGGCCAGGGCCGCTGGATATGGAGCAGGGTTTGCGATGGTGGCAAGACCAGATGCGCTTCGAAAAAATCCTAGATCCGGCCTTTTACTGGATGCTATCCGCGAATGGGAAGCTGCCAGGAATTCAGGTGCATTTAATGCGGATCAGCAAGCGCGTTTGAAAAATACTCAACTGGCATTTCACCTGGATAAAATAGCAGACGGCAAGTGGAAATTATTTCAATATGAACAATCTCCTTTGTTCAAACGGGAGCATTTTATTCGTCAGCCAGGTGAACCAACGCATAGCCTGTTTGAATTCAGCCAGCAATGGAAAGAACAACCACTTCAGTTCCGGATGAATGCCGAAGGCAAGGAAGGCAAAATCAGGAAGATCAGTTTACAGGTGGATGATTATTACGAAATCAGTCTGCCAGTAGAACTGTTAGCAGGAGAGTCCCTGGTTACAGAAGGCAA
The DNA here is from genome assembly GCF_021491375.1 of Flavihumibacter fluminis. Lineage (GTDB taxonomy): Bacteria > Bacteroidota > Bacteroidia > Chitinophagales > Chitinophagaceae > Flavihumibacter > Flavihumibacter fluminis. Next base: position 757,547 of record NZ_JAKEVY010000001.1, on the reverse strand, counting down.
ACGGCAGGTACAGGTTTACGATGCAAAAGGAAATCACCGGCAGACGCGGACACTTGATCGGGACCTGCCGGTAATGGTACCGGGTAAACATAAAATCACGGTGGATTGCCAGTTCGACGGAGATGAAAAACCAATCCTCTATTTCCAGGTTAGCGGTCTGAGCAAAGAGGAAACGGTTACAGGTGCTCCGAGCCGATAATCGTCCAGTCTTTTTCCGCCATCCCTTTTGCAAGCCAGCGATCCATTTCGGTTGCGCATGCGGGTAAGATAGCGAGCTGTTTGCCGGCTGCTTCGGCAACTTCCAGCATCAGACGCGCATCTTTCCGGCTCATTTGCAATTCCCAGGAAGGCTGGTCGTATTTTCCACTAAGCATACGGGCTAGTCGCGCAGGAGCAGTGGCGCCTGCATTCCAGTTCTCAAATAAGTTGGTAATGTCTTCATTAGGCACACCCATTGATTTGGCAACGCCCAACATATCGGCAATGCCGGTGGTCATGGTTATGAGAAATGAGTTGCCCATTAGTTTGATGGCAGCAGCGCGACCCGTATTGGTTCCATACTGTAATACTTTTCCGGTCATTGGACGAATCATCGGAAGTACCTGACCCAGAATGGGTGCTGCTTCGGAAATCAGCATATACCCGGTGCTTTCGAGTGCATTCGCAGGCCCCATGAATACCGGTACATGTACATAGTGGATGCCTTTTTCAGCCCAATTCCTGGTGCGATCGATGGCACCCTGCATGGAGGTGGTGGTATGATCCAGGATGAAACAACCTTTTTCAAGTGCCGGTTCAGCGGCTGCTAATACACTGTCCACAGATGCATCATCAGAAAGCGTGAGGTGGATCCGTTGGATGCCCTTAACGGCTTGCCGTATATCCTGGATGGCTTTTGCTCCGGCAGATTCAAGAGCTACCGCTTTTTCATGCGTACGATTCCAGACCTGTACGGTATTGCCTTGTTTCAGGAGCGCTTTGGTAAAGTTGGAGCCTAGCAATCCCATTCCTATAAATGTGATCATATGATTTCATTTGAACTGCTAAGGTCCGAAATCCGGCCAATTTTCCAGCAGCTTTACCAATGGTGCTAATTGCTGAGTTATCAGGAATGTTTTCCAGTCAGCATCTGAAAGCATTGAAGGCTGGGATTTAAATGCTTTCCAGATTTGTTGACCGAATGCTGGTCCATGGTGGTCATAAAAATAACCAGCAGCTTTATGCCAGTTACATTGGTACCAGCCATAGTTCTGTGGATACTCCTGGCCAATCAGATCATAATTTTTTTCAAGTTCCTCCAGGCCGGTAAACTTGTATTGCTGATAGCCCCCGGCCACCACAAAATTGGGAAAGACCGTCAATGCCGGCAGCAATTGCGGTTTCTTTTCTGCTACAAAACTATGGGTCATGATATTGCAGAATAATTCGCCCATCCATTTGCGTTGCAGGTTGATATTGGCCTGCATGTGAAATGCATGGGCCAGTTCATGAAGAGCCAGTATATCAAAAAATGCGATTGCGCTGATACTACCATTTGGAACACCATATGTGTTTTTTAAAGCTAATTTCCATTGCCCCGGTAGATCGCTGAGGGGCGGGATAAAACTTTTCCAGAAGGGGTTGTCCTGCGCTGCAACAATTAGTGTTCGCTGATCGTCATAATGCGGCATTCCGTACACCAGACGAAACCTGGAATAAGTGCTCCAGTCTGCTTCTGCCAGTACCAACAAATCCACTTTCGGTTGAAAGGAGAGTTGATTGGCATAATAAGTAAAAGCCGTATCCACCAGGTTGGAAATTTCGGTTGCACGTGCCTGATAGCCATTGCTAAAATAAACGGTGAAGTGTTCTTTTTCCATTTTACCGAGTCGTGAATAATCCTGGGCTTGTGCCTGGATCTGGAGTAAAACAGTCAGTAATAACAGTAAACAATATTTCATAACGATTTATTTACTGTAAAAATCCCTTTTGAAATGGGCGGAAACTAGTACAAATCCGACATTATAACCGGAGGTCGCGTTGCATTTTCAAGGGAGCCTGATTGATTTCTTTTTCAATACCCCGGGGCGATTGGTGGGTGAATTCTCGGAAATCCCGGATCAGGTGCGTCTGGTCGAAATACCCAACACTGTGTGCGATGGTTGTCCAGGTAACCTCAGGTTCTTCTTCGTGCATGCGGTAAGCACGGGAAAACCGGATCAGTCGCGCAAAGTATTTGGGAGAAAGACCAATCCGTTCTTTACATACCCGTTCGAATTGACGATTGCTGAGGCAGGCAAGGGAAGCAATCTGATCGATGCTGCAATTGCCGCCGGATCGTAGCAGTGCCTGCATGGCATGGTCAAAAGGAAGTAATACTTTCTGGTGAACCAGTTGATCAAGTAGAAATGATTCCACCAGGTGCACCATTTCGTCGAATCCGTTGCAATGCTGCAACTGATCGACCAGCATCCTAAGGGGCCGGCCAAAAAAATCAGTAGCATCAAAACTTTTATCCACCAGTTCATGCAGGGGCATACCTAACAGGCGATACAATCCAGATGGATGAAAACCTATTCTGATAGCCAGGTGCTCCTGATGAAGTAGGAGATAAACCGGATTTGTCTGCGGACCTACAATAACGGCCCTGGGTTGTGGTAAAAAATCCAGGGATGGATCGAGTTGTGCACTGATGGGATCCCGCAGGTAGAGGAACAAAGAATTTTGCGGTGTGGGTGGGTAAAAACAGGGAGTTGCAGGATCAGGGGTATCAAAAATCGCATGCACCGGCATGATGCAGTGAATACTGTCCTGCAAAAGAGGATGAGGTAGGTAGAACCTGTTTTCCAAGCCGGTTGTTTTCAGTAAAATACGAACTAAATACTGATCTTTGCGCCCAAAATTGCCCTTATGAGAGTTGCGATCAATGGAATGGGCAGGATTGGCCGGTTGTTGTTCCGGCGCCTGCTGAACCAGGAAGGTATTGAGCTGGTAGCGGTAAACGATGTGATGCCGGTTGATAACCTGGTGTACCTTTTAAAATACGATTCTCTTTATGGGCCATTGCATAAGCCAATCAGTCGGGAAGATGGATTGATTGCTGTTGAGGGCAAAAAAGTTCGTGCTTTCCAGGAAGAAGATCCCCTGCGGCTTGACTGGAAGGGGCTGGGCATTGATATGGTTCTGGAATGTTCAGGACGGTTTAGCAGCAGGGCTGGTGCAGAAAAACACCTGAAAGCCGGAGCAAGAAAAGTATTGCTGTCAACCACCGGTTCAGAAGATATTCCCTTACTGATTTTTGGTTTCAATCAGCACCAACTGGATGCCAGTGTTGATATCGTTTCTCCAGGTGGATGTATGACCAATTGCAGTACGCATATCCTGTACCTGATGCAGTCCATTGGAATAGAATCCGCACACTTTAATATTCTGCATTCCTATACTTCCCGACAGGAGCTGGTGGATACCGCGCATCCGCAGTTCAGGCGGGGGCGTGCAGCGGCTGAATCCATCATCCCGGTAGAAATTGACCTGGTAAAATCGCTGGACAGACTGTTTCCTTTGAAAGGTCAACTGGCAGCCATGTCGATCCGTGTGCCGGTTACCAATGGGGCATTGACAGATGTTACACTTCAAATGAAGGAAGAAGTGAGCAGGGAGCAGGTAAATGCCATCTTCAAAAAAGCCGCTGAAAGCAATTATGCATCGGTGTTAGATTACACAGATGATGAACTGGTTTCGGCTGATATTAAGGGTAATACGCATTCACTGATTATTGATGGAAGTCTTACTTCAGTGGTTGGCAGACAGGTAAAACTGATTGCCTGGTTTGATAACGAATATGGTTATACAAGCCGCATGCTCGACTGGCTGCACTACTGGAAAGCAATGCTATAAATGGATTGGATTACTAATCTGCTTGTTTTTTTGCTGTTCCTCCTGTTGTCCGGACTAACAGTTAAAGCCCGGTTGCTGAATAAACCGGCAGCCGCTTCTGGTGCTTTACTTGCCTGGCTGATCTGGCTGGGAACAGGAGTGACTGGTGTACTATCATTGGCGCTGTTTTTTATATGCGGGGCAGGAGCAACACGCTGGAAAAAGAAAGTTAAACGGCAATGGGTATCCGAAAATCAGAAGAATAAAACCGATCGAAAAGCCAGCCAGGTTTGGGCCAACGGAGGTATGGCAGGTCTTGGTGCGGTACTAGCAATCTTGTTTCCGGAATGGAAGGAGGAAGGATTGTTAATAGTAGTTGCGGTACTCGCTGCTGCCTGTTCTGATACGCTTTCCTCAGAACTTGGAACCCTGTATGGAAGTCGTTTTTTCAATTGCCTGACAGGGAAGCCCGATCAACGGGGAGCTGATGGAGTGGTGAGTTTGGAAGGCTTTGTGTTTGGTATTATTGGAAGTGTGCTGATTGCACTTGTTTATGGTTTTATGTATTCATTTGGCTGGCAGTTTGCCGGGATTGTACTGGCCGGATTATTGGGTAATCTTTCAGACTCTTTCTTCGGTGCAGCCTTACAGCGCAAAGGGGTGTTAAACAACGACTGGGTGAATGTGCTGAATACCATTATCGCGGCGATTTCCATGATTCTTCTTAGTATTGCTTTCAGTTAAAATCCAAAAAAATGAAAAAGATCACACTGGTAGCTTTAATGGTTTTGGTACTGGGGGCTGGATGCGAAAGCACCCAACAGATATTAGGTGGATTACCAACAGGAACCGAAACCAATACGGCACAGATTGCTGCAGGATTAAAAGAAGCATTAAGCGTTGGAGCAGCCAATAGTACCAGTCGCCTTAGTGCAGTTAATGGATTTTTCTCCAATGCTGCATTGAAAATTCTGATGCCGCCCGAAGCGCATAAAGTTGAATCTACCTTGCGGAATATCGGTCTGGGTTCTGTTGTCGATAAAGCCATCCAGTCGATGAACAGGGGGGCGGAGGAAGCATCCAAATCAGCTCTTCCCATTTTTAAAAATGCCATCCAGCAAATGACCATTACTGATGCTGTCGGCATTTTAAAAGGAGGGGATTTTGCAGCAACGAATTATTTCAAAGAGAAAACGAATCTTGCCTTAACGGATGCCTTTCGCCCCGTTATTGAATCCTCTTTAAAGCAAGTAGATGCCACCAAGTACTGGAACGATGTGTTTTCAGCTTACAATAAAGTTTCCCGTACGCCCGTCAATACTGACTTAACGGCTTATGTAACCGAAAAAGCGATTGCAGGTATTTTTCATGAGCTTGCGTTGGAGGAACAGAAGATCCGGAAGGATCCTGCCGCACGCGTTACTGAATTATTAAAAAAGGTATTCGCACAGCAATAAGGGTTACATATATTCCCAGGCACTTTGGTAGGCTTTGCGTTGTTCCGCCAGTTCAATAAGTTCGCTGTAAAAGGCATGTTGGGCTAGGGTGCTGCTGTCGCCAATGATGACCAGTTTTTTCTTTGCTCTTGTCATAGCCACATTCATGCGTCGTATTTCTGATAGAAATCCAATCCGGCTGTCTGGGTTGGAGCGGGTCATGCTAATGAGGATAATATCGCGTTCCTGCCCCTGGAAACTATCCACGGTATTGATGGATAGTTGCTGAATAAAAGGAACTGAACCTGCATTTTCAACTGCCTTCCGGATGGCTTCCAATTGTTCTTTGTAAGGCGCAATGATCCCGATACTGAGGTCTTTCGCAGGTATGCCGGCTTCCGTTACTTCCTTCCAGTACCGGATGAAATAGTTTACCAGGAAGGCGGCCTCTTCCGGGTTGCTGGTACTGGTGCCTACCTGTTTCTCTTCAAAACCGCAACCGGCTGTATCAATGAATAGAAACGGAGCATCGCCGGGAAAAATAGTATGGTCTGCCACGAATGCATCCGCCAACAGTTTACCTTCATAAAATTTCCGGTTTGAGAATTCCATGATACCGGCATTCATCCGGTATTGAGTTGTTAACATGGTAACTGTTTCGGGCCAGCGCTGTACCAGTTTTTCAAACAGTGATGTGGAGAGTCCGGCTTCAGCCGCTGCCTGGCTTTTTACGGTTGGTGCCAGTTGCTGATGATCTCCTGCCAGAACCAGTTTCCTGGTTTTCAGGATTGGAATCCAGGCTGCGGGTTCCAGTGCCTGAGTGGCTTCATCCATGATTACTACAGCATACCGAAGGTCGGTGATGGTGTAATGAGCGGCACCAACCAGCGTGGCTGTTATCACCTGGGATTTTTCAATAATATCGCGGGTCATGTATTCCATGGTGTTATCCACTTCCTTCATGATGGCCCGGACTTCTTTAAATAATGCTTTTCGTTGTTCCCATTCTGCTTTGCCGAAACTCCGTTTATACTTGTGCGCCATGGTTCGGTATTCATCCGCCTGTTTTTTCATTCGCCTGATTTCTTTCATGCGGGGATGTGTTGCCAGTTTTACATCCAGTGTCAGTGCCTGCAATTTCTCTGATACTCTAACGGGGTTGCCTATTCGAAGAACAGAGCATCCGGCATCTGCAGCTTTCTCGCTTAACAGATCAACCGCAGCATTGCTGGGCGCAACCACCAGCAGTGGGCCCTTTTCAGTTAGGCAGAGTATTTTAATGGCTTCAATCAGGGTAGTGGTTTTGCCAGTGCCAGGCGGACCATGAACAATGGCCAGGTCCTGGGCATCTATAATCTTCCGTACAGCCGCCTGCTGGCTTTCATTCAGAGCGGCACTGGTGAAACTGGATTCTTCTCTCCTCCAGGTGGGAGTTTCTTCTCCTGTCAGAATCCGGATTAGTCTGCCTTCTTCCCTTTTGTCTTTTAAGGAGTCTGCCAGCTGAAGGGCTTTTCGCATTTCCTCGTAGCTGTTGTCGTCAAATGCCAGGTCAATTCCCAGTTTGCCATCATCGGCCCAATCGGGGAGTTCTTCGGTGCGAAAATTGATTTTCAGTGTATTACCTGAAACATGCGTGATAATGCCTTCCAGGCGGTTGGTATCCGGCTGGTGTTGAGAGAAGAGGGTGGCAGCGCCCCCAAACCGGAATAAATGGGGAATTTCGGTATGTGTGGTGCGTTCAAACTGCACGGTAAGGTAATCTCCTTTACCCAATTCGGTATCTCTGATGGCCACAGGATACCAGCTGTATCCGTTTGCTCTTCGATCCTGAACAGAACTGAGGCGAACCTGTTCATCAAAGTTTAGTTTGTCTTCCTGCCATTCCTGTTTTAGTGCCAGGGCCAGTTGCCTGAAATAATCCATTGGGCAAAATAATGAAAAAATAACCTGTATAAGCGCTTGTCTTTCTTGCTCTATCAGGTTATATTGCAGTAAACCTGCCCCAGAACTAACTTGCATGGATTCCCTGCGACCTAAACTTCCTATTGTTATAGGATTGGCATTTTTGCTGATTCTTTTCAAGCTTCCGGCATACAGTCAGTTGAAGGCGGATTTTACTATTGATAAGCCTGGTGGATGTGCACCACATGCCGTGGGTTTTACCAATACCTCCACCGGAACTACTGCATCCACCACCTATTCCTGGACCTTTGGAAACGGGAACAGTTCCACACTGAAAAATCCAGGTGCCACGTACAATGAAGAAAAAATTTATACGGTAACACTGACCGCCCGTGACGGAAACCAGACTTCCACCAAAACATTGGAAGTGACCGTATACAAAAAGCCCGAAGTTAATTTTGAAGCAAATGTTCTAAAAGGTTGTGCTCCGTTCCCTGTTGAGCTAACCAGTAATTCCACAGCCGGAGATGGTACGATTACCAGTTATTTCTGGGATTTTGGAGATGGTGGTTTGCAGCAGGGTGCAAATCTTCAAAAAGTTGCCCATACTTACCAGTTGGCACAGAAAGCTTCTGTTAGTCTTACTGTAACGAATAGTTTTGGTTGTTTTCGTACGCTTGAAAAAACGGCCCTTGTTGAAATTCTGGAACCCATTTCTGCCGCATTTAATGTGCCTGAAGCATCTGTTTGTAAAGAGTCGGATCCGGTTTCATTCATCAATACAAGCAACGGTCCGGGTACGCTTACCTATAGCTGGGATTTTGGAGATGGTGCTGGTTCTGCCACAGGATCTCCTACCCATACCTACGGTAAAAAGGGACAATTTAAAGCACAGTTGACGGTAAAAAATGAGCTGGGATGTTCAGCTACCAGTGCTCCCGTTACGATCCGGGTTGCAGACTTCACAGCCGATTTTAAACTTCCGGATCTGATATGTAACAGTAGCGTGATTGAATTACAGAATACGAGCAGTCCAACCCCTGATTATGTAAGCTGGTCAGCAGATGATGGAAGCGCTGCCTATTCAACAGGAAATTCACCTGTACAGTTTGTATTCAATCAGTCCGGTATACGGAAGCTGTCCATGACAGCCAATTTTGGAGCCTGTTCCCAAACAGTTACCAAAGAGGTGGAAGTGAAAACCGGTCCCGATTTACAAGGTTTTGTGGTGGATTTTGGTTCCGCCTGCGGAGCGCCGGCAACAGTCCGTTTCAGAGACACTACTGCCACTGCTGTTAAATGGAGATGGACAGTGGATAATGGAAGTTCATTTTCAACTACAAAAGAAAGTTCTTATACTTTTTCAAGCAACCGCTCCTACCTGATCGGCTTGCAGGTTGAAAATGCCTTAGGGTGTGTATCATCGGTTCAGCGGTATATTGATGTTTACAAACCAAGTGTTTCCATAAATCTTTTATCTGGCGCATTATCAGGATGTATCAATCTGACAAATAAATTCGGTACCAATTCATCTGAGGAAATCGATACATATGCCTGGGATTTCGGCGATGGTGGCAGTTCCTCCGATTCGGAACCAACACATACTTTTACCAAAGAAGGAGTTTTTAATGTAAAGCTGAATTATACTACTAAATCAGGTTGTAAAGGAACTGAAACCATTCAAATTCTGATCAACCGGCAACCAGCAGCTGATTTCACTACTGATACGTTAATCATCTGCGGAAATTCGCCGGTATTGTTTGAAAATTTGACTACGGGTACAGTTACCCGTTATATATGGGATTTTGGTGGAGACTATGGACCTACTTCTTTTACTGGGATCAATGCTATTCACCAGTTTCAAACGGAAGGTGTTTATTCCATTCAGTTAATTGCTGTCAATGGAAACTGCGCAGACACCATTCGGAAAGAAAATTATATAGAAATTAAAAAGGGTTTCCCCGATATCAGCTTTTTTACCAATAGCTGCGAGAATACCCGAGGAGAAGTGACCCTTTACCAGAATAGCCGGGATGCAGAAACTTATACCTGGGATTTTGGAGATGGTTCTGTGCCGGTTCAATGGACAAGTGGCCAGGAGTCTATCCGTCATACCTACACGAAAACAGGTGCTTATAAAGTCAGGCTCACCATCACCAATGGCAGTTGTACGGTGAGTGATTCCGTGGAAACAGCAGTATTACTCAAACAGCAGCCGGTTTTGAGTTCAGTTACCAAAGAACTTTGTTCCAACGACGCAATTGATATTAAAATAGACGGATTGGAAGGTAACCCCCGGCCATCTGCCTGGAGTAATAGTTCGCACTACCTGATTGTGGAAGGACAATACCAGGATGGCAGCCGCCTGGAGGGATTTAGTGAGCAACTGGTTCCTAACTGGACTACTGTTTACAGCGCCAGGTACCGCAACCTTGATCCAGCTAAAAAGGGTATCAAAATGATCCTTCAGTCGCATTTCTTCGGATGTTATGATACCACCAATTTATTGCCGCTGGTGATAAAAGGTCCCATTGCCGACTTTGAAATGGCGAAGGATTTTTATTGTTTAAAAGATTCGGTTCTGTTGATAGATCGATCTGTTGGGCAAAACAATGTTCCCATTGTGAAATGGGAATGGACGTTAGGTGATGGTCAGTCAATTACCCGTAACAATGCGGATCCGGTTAAACATCTCTATGAAAATCCCCAACCTTATTATGCACGCCTGAAAGTTACGGATGCAGAGGGTTGCTTTCATGTTACGGGTGAGTATGCTAAACAGGTGCTGGTTTATGGCCCGAAAGCAAGTTTTGATTTCAGTCCGCAGCGGGTGATTCCTCAAAACACCGTAAGCTTTTTCAGTACCTCCAATGTGTATCCATACAATCCGGTGGATTATCGGTGGCGCTTCCAGGATGGTTCTAACAACCAGGGGGCATTTGTCAGCAAATATTACCCCCGTGTTACGAATGATACTGTACGTATGATCGCACGCGACCTGGTTACCGGTTGCCGTGATACAGCCTACAAAGTAGTTGTCGTAAAAGACGTTTCCGCCGGATTTACCTATACTACCTCCTATATTAATAACAATAGTTGTCCGCCTGTAGTAGCAAGTTTTATCAATACCTCCGACAACTACCAATATATACGCTGGGATTTCGGGAATGGCAGAAGTGCCGGTAATCAGAACAATGTATCCAGTACCTATGAGTTGCCGGGCGTTTATACGGTAACCTTGTATGCATACGGATTTAATAATTCAGTAGACTCACTAAAAGTGCCTATTGAGATCAAGGGACCTTATGCGATTTTATCTGCCGATACCATTTTTGGATGCCAGGATCTTTCTGTTCAACTGAGTGCTGTTGTAAGAAATGCCAGTTCATTCACTTGGGATTTTGGTGATGGTACACTTCTGCAAACGACCGATACATTTGCCGTGCATAGGTATTTAAGTCCGGGTATTTATCAGCCTGCTCTCATTATGAAAGATTCATCCGGTTGTGCCGGAACATCCCGGATTGATGATAAAATAATTATTGATCAGCTTAAAACAACCGCAAAAGCGGAGCCAGCCCTGGTATGTGATTCCGGATTTGTTCAGTTGGATCCGACAACCATCAGCCTCGCAGCAACAGAACTTGGATTACCATTAACCTACCGCTGGCAATCTGGAAATGGTCAGAGCAGCGATGAAGAAAAACCATCTTTTTATTTTAATCGGCCTGGAGTGTATATCGCAACAATTGAAATTGTTTCACCCTTTGGCTGTACAGCCAACTCTGAAGTGGATATAAACGTCAACAGGGTGACACAGGCAGCTATTGCAGGTCCGCAGGCAGTGTGCGAAAATGCGGAAGTTGCATTCGCCGGCAGTGCCGACAGGGAAGGGGATCTGGAATGGTCATGGACGCTTGGAAATGGAGCTGTGGCATCGCAGCCGGCACCCGGAATCATTCGGTATGAAAGGGCGGGCATTTATCCGGTTCAATTGATTGTTGCGCATAATGGTTGCCGTGATACTGTCAACTGGAATTTAACAGTGCATCCGAATCCGGTACCCGCGCTAACTCCAAAAGATCCTGTTTTGTGTTTGGGTAATAGTGTGCAGTTGTCTGTACGGGATGGGGTTCAGTACCAATGGAAGCCTGCTGAAGGGATAGCCAACCTCAACATTCCGAATCCATTTATTTCGCCTACAGTTAGCACCAGCTATCAGGTAACTGTAATCAATCAGTTTGGATGTGTTAGTATGGATTCAACCACTGTTACGGTAGCCCAGCCGATACAGTTGCAGGTTGCAGCCGATACAGCTGTTTGTCGGGGATTTTCTGTTAACCTTCCGGTAAGTGGTGCTTCCAGCTATCAATGGATTAGTGGTGAAGGATTGAGTTCATCAACCAGTCCGAATCCAATTGCAAGTCCGGTTACTGATACCCGTTATAGAGTAGTAGGTTATGATGCTTACAATTGCTTCACAGATACTGCTGAGGTATTGGTTATGGTGAGGGAACTGCCAACTGTAGATGCTGGTAATGATATTCGCCTTGCAACCGGGGACCAGGTACAATTAAAACCAACCTATAGTGCTGATGTGGTTAGTTATAGCTGGTCGCCCCGCTGGTTTGTAAGTTGTGCTACCTGCCCGGAACCACTTGCATTTCCGAGAGACAATGCACCCATCACTATTACGGTACAGAACCAATATGGTTGTGTTGCTACTGATGCGGTCGGGTTCCAGCTGGAATGTGCTGAGAACGTTTCCATACCGAATGCCTTCACTCCCAATAAAGATGGTAAAAATGACCGGTTTAACCTAATGGGTAAGGGGATCAGGGAGGTTAAAAGCCTGCGGATTTACAGCCGTTTGGGGGATGTGATCTTTGAGCGGAAAAACTTCCAGATTGGTGAACGCCAGGCAGGATGGGATGGCACTATTTCCGGCAATCCCGCTGCAGCAGGCACCTATGTTTATTTTGCTGAATTCATTTGCGATACCGGTGAATTATTTACTCGCAAGGGTACCGTCATAGTAGTCCGTTAAGTTTGATTTGCCTTCAAAAAACACCTGTGTAGCCATCAGTTTTTTGACATGATGCCTTGTCTCTTTTGGGAGGTATTGTTGAAGATCCCAATAGTTATTGGAGCCGGCTTTTTTAATGGCTTTAAAAACGGGACCGGGGCCACAATTATACGCGGCAATCGCGAGTGACCAGTCGTTAAAAGTTCTGTATAAATCGCGCAGATAAAGAGCGGCTGCTTTTGTACTTTTCTGCAGGTGTAAACGTTCGTCAACGGTAGAATCAACACGAAGACCAAGATCCATTGCAGTTGATGGCATCAGTTGCCAAACACCAAGCGCACCAACTCTTGATGTAGCGGAACTTTTCATTTCCGATTCAACAATGGCGAGGTATTTTAATTCTCCGGGTAGTTTATAAGACGTAAAAATCTTATCAATTAATTTGAGCTTGGCTTTTTCTGTTTTTTGAATTTTAGTGAAAAGCTCCGACTGCATTTTATTGTAATTGCTAATGTACAGTTGCAGTCCATAATGATGAGAATAGGTTTCGGGTTCAAATACATTGAAGGCGCTTAGGCTACGTGTAGCTGCTTCAATCTGTACATTTCGCTCACGCATGGAATTGCGAGCGGATGCACTGATGAACACGAACAAAAAAAGAACCAAAATGAGTTTCAGCGATTGAGATCTTAACATACGGGTACATTAAAGATGAACAATGCCGACCCAGGCTTATGGATAATAATAATCAGAACTGGAAAATCACAGGAAGATTGGATGAGTTAATCAGGAAACCGGGGGGCGGACGAGTTTGGGTTTTTCAATTGTCCGGTAGCCTGACCAAATAAGATGGTGCAAAAATAGTGCAGCGGCGCCGCCAATGCAAGGTTTATGTACTTAGGGAAACTACGAAGCGTATCAAAAGACTCCTGTATAACTTATGTATTTTCATTGTAATCAATCAATTAGGACTGTGTATAGCTGTGGATAAGTTAATTGTTAAAATGTAGTATCATTACGCCTTAATTTATTCCATTGCCTGTAAAAGTCATTTTAGCATTTGCGGCTGTTTACCTTATTTGGGGTTCTACCTACCTCGCTGCACAGTTTGGGTTGGCTACTATTCCTCCATACCTGATGGGTGCGATGCGTTTTGCAATAGCGGGACTAATACTGCTTGCCTGGTCTTTTTTTAATAAAAAACCAATGCCCGGGAAAAGAGCGATAATCATAAACAGTGTGGGAGGTATACTGATGCTGGTTGGTGGCAGTGGTTCGGTATTATGGTCGCAGCAATACCTGGGTTCAGGATTAGCTGCCATCCTTGTTGCCTCTCTGCCCATCTGGTTTGTCTTGCTGGATCGAAAACAATGGTCTTACTATTTCGGTGACAAGCGGGTGATCATGGGTGTTATACTCGGTTTTTTTGGCATTCTCTTACTATTCGGGGCAGGAGTAAGAAATGGCTTGCAGGCAGAAAAAGGTTGGATGCAGGTAATTGGTATCGGGGTTATTTTACTCGGTTGTATAGCATGGACGATCGGATCCTTGTATGTGAAATATAAAGCTGTTCAAGTGGATGTGGCCACCAGTGCCGGAATTCAATTATTCTCAGCCGGTTTGTTTTCACTAATTCCCAGTTTTATTACCGGTGAGTGGAATGGGTTCGAATGGAGCCAGGTAAGTACCGGCGGATGGTTGTCCTTATTATATTTAACCATTCCAGGTTCAGTGATCGCTTTCATGAGTTATATCTATTTACTCGCTGTGCGTCCAGCTGCACAGGCAGGCACCTACGCCTATGTAAATCCGGTTATCGCAGTTTTGCTGGGAGTGCTTTTTGCGCATGAAACAGTAAGTGGCTGGCAAGTGCTTGGCCTGATCACCATCCTGCTAAGTGTACTCATGATTAACTGGTCCAATTATAAAAAATAGCAGGTATTTTTGAACAGTATGACAGGCAGCAATCCATATGAAATGCGAACAATAGCGGTTACCCGTTACGTTACGCCCTTGCGTGAAGGAGGATCACTGCCTGCAATTGCTGAGGGTGATGATGGTTTTTTGTATGTGTTGAAATTCAGGGGAGCCGGACAGGGAACAAAAGCATTGATTGCAGAATTAATAGGAGGAATGATTGCCAAACTATTGGGACTGAAAGTGCCGGAGCTGGTATATGCAACCATAGATGAAGCATTTGGCAGAACAGAACCCGATGAAGAGATCCAGGATCTGCTGAAAGCCAGCGTTGGATTAAATATTGGCGTTCATTACTTATCCGGTTCTATCACCTATGATCCGAATGTAATCCAACCAGATCCTCAAACTGCTTCCAGAATTGTGTGGATGGATGCCTTCCTGACCAATGTGGATCGAACTTGTCGGAATACCAATATGCTGATGTGGTACAAGGAGTTGTGGGTGATTGATCATGGAGCCTGTTTGTATTTCCACCACAGTTGGGACGATTGGGAAGCACAGAGCTTGAAACCATTTGCTGCGATCAAAGATCATGTGCTCCTGCCCTTTGCAAAGGAACTGAATGCGGCGGACCAATGGGCAAGGGAAAAAATTGATAAATCCGTGCTTGATGCTATCGTTGAGCTTATCCCGGATGACTGGTTATCTGCTGAAAGCAAGCTGAGCTTTGATGAACAGCGGACTGTTTATAAAACCTTTTTGTGGAATCGGTTTACTCATTCTTCCATCTTTTTAAACCAGGCGATCGATGCAAGGAAAGCGCTTATTTGAATACGCCGTTTTGCGGGTGGTGCCCAGGGTGGAGCGGGAGGAATTCTGCAATATTGGAGTCGTGCTGTACAGCAAGGAAGCCCGTTTTCTTCAGTGTAAATTTCACCTGGATGAGTTACGCTTAAAAGCACTGTTTGCAGCGCTTGATATTGAAGAACTAAAACAGTATCTGGAATCCTTTGAACGGATTTGCAATGGTAGTAAACAAGGCGGACAAATTGCACAACTGGATCAACCCAGCCGCTTTCGCTGGCTGACAGCTACCAGGAGTACGATCCTGCAAAGCTCAAAAGTGCATCCGGGATTTTGTGAAGACCCCAGTATGGCGCTGCAAAAACTTTTTGAAGAGCTGGTGCTCTGAATTTTATTTTCGTATCTGTCCGTTACCTTCCAGAATCCATTTCTCCGTAACCAGTTTCTCCAACGCAAAAGGGCCGCGAGCATGTAATTTTTGAGTGGAGATTCCAATTTCTGCACCCAGGCCAAATTCTTCGCCATCTGTAAAACGGGTGGAAGCATTGGAATAGACGGCCGCAGCATCTACTTCCCGGATAAAACGCGCACATTGTTTTTTGTCTTCTGAAACAATGGCTTCCGAATGTTTGGTAGAATAAGTGTCAATATGTTCCAAAGCTTCATCTATTCCATCCACAATTTTAATAGCACATTTCAAACTGAGGAATTCCCTTCCGAATTCTGCTTTGGTTGCCTTACGCAGGAATGGATATCCTTTCAATAATTTATAAGCAGCAGGGTCAGCAAAAATTTCCACTTCAAATGCAGTGAAGGGGGGCTGTAATGCGTTCAGTACTGTTGGGGCAATGGCTTTATCAAGCAGGATAGTATCCGCGGCGTTACAAACGGATGGCCGGGAAGTCTTTGCGTTAACAATAATATCCACCGCTTTTTTAAGATTCGCTTTTTTCTCAATGTATACATGACAAACGCCGGCACCGGTTTCAATCACCGGAACGCGGCTGTGCTGGCGAACAAATTGAATCAGCTGATCCGAGCCACGGGGAATCAGCACATCCAGATAGTTGGTAGCTTCAAAAAGTTGTTGCACCACTTCCCGGTCGGGTGGCAATAAATTCACAAGCGCTGTAGGTAGTCCGTGTGCTTTTAAAACGGAATGGATGAGTTTTACGGCCGCTGCATTGGTATCAGCAGCCTCACTGCTTCCTTTCAATACCGCTGCATTCCGGCTACGCAAACAAAGCGCTGCGATATCAAAGGTGACATTCGGACGTGATTCATAAATCGCACCAACCACTCCCAATGGAACCGCTATTTTTTTAAGATGAATACCATTGTAGAGTATTCTTTCTTCCAGAACCCGACCGGTTGGGTCGGGCAATTTTGCTACTTTTCGCATACTCGCGGCTATGTTTTTGATTCGCTGTTCATTCAACAACAGCCGGTCGTTACGCGGATTGTCTTTTGCCTGGCGGGAAAGATCGCCTGCATTGGCTTTGAGTAAGGTTGCTTGTTTTTCTTCCAGAGCTTTTGCCATATCCAGTAGTAGCTTCTGGATGGCTGAATTGGAAAGTGCCTGCAGGGTTCTGGCTGCTTTATGGGTTTTTTGCAGTGAGTTGGTTATGTTGATCATGATTAGTCGTTGAATAGTACAATGTCATCCGCATGTGCTGCAATTACATTTTTGCTGGCACGATGTGCTTCCATGGAGGCTGCATCCAGTTTCGCTTTGGCTACACCTAAAATGGTGTTATCCTCTTCCATCAATTGAATAACTTCTCCTTCCAGGAATTTCCCTTCCACTTTAGCGATGCCAATGGTGAGCAAACTTTTCCGGTTTAACAATGCCTTGGCCGCTCCTTTATCTACCGTGATTTTGCCTAGTGTAATCGAACCGCTTGCCAGCCATTTTTGCCTGGCCCGCAGATTTGATTTTTTTGCCAGAAAACTGGTTCCATTTTTTCTGGCGAGTGCATCCTGAAGTGGCTGCTTACCTTTTAAGCCTCCAATCGTTACTTCAATGCCAAGAGAGGAAGCCAGGCGGGTAAACGTGAGTTTGGATAACATGCCTCCTAAACCCGGACCGCTTTTGTCTTTGGTGATAAACTTCATGACGGATCCGTCAACCTTTTCAACCAGTGGAATGATTTTTTTCTGATCGTCTAACACGCCACCGGTAGAGGTACATAAGATCAGGTGACTGGCATCAAACCCAATCGCGATCAGCGTGGCCAGTTCATCATTATCGGAAAATTTGATCTCAACATTGCTTACCAGGTCGTTTTCATTTACGATTGGTATGATATTATTCTCCCAAAAAGTAGCAAAGGTTTGTTTTAGTTGCAGGAATTGTACGCGATTGGAAAAGTGTACGCGTTCACAAAGAGCCTGTGCAACATTGATGGAATGTTGTTGAAAATATTTGTGATAGAGTTGTATCAGTATCGGGTTGCCCACAGCAGCAGCAGCCTTTCTTTCCAGTAAACTGCCCTTGTAAGCTTTCAGGTATTTCTTACCACTTCCAACGGCGCCGCTGGAAACCAGAACGATATTATAACGCTTGCTCAATGCTGCAATTTCTCCCGCCACTTTTTTAATAATAGCAGTATCTATGGTTCCATCGGCCTTGCTGATTACGGCAGTTCCCAGTTTGATTACGATAACTTCCTTCGACATTCGTCGGTTTTTCTGCAAGATACTACAAAGCGGGCTGCCTAACTTCCACTATTCAGAATCGATAAAGGAGGCGCTTTTAAAACAGTTCTGCTGTTCAGGAGTCCGATCAGTACGGTTAATCCGGTGATGGCAACAAAGATCAGCAGGGTAGGTGCCAGTGGTGGAATGAAGGTAGCATCGAAACTAAATCGCGCCAGCAATGCTGCTCCAATTAGGGCCAGCACAATGCCGGTGAAAGCGGCCAGAGCTCCTAGGAAAAAATACTCCAGGGCAGTGATCGCAAATACCTGTTTGCTGGTTGCTCCCAGTGTTCTGAGTAAAACCGTTTCCTGCATGCGCTGGTATTTACTGATCAGGATGGATGCAATCAGCACAATGATGCCGGTCACAATACTGAACCCTCCGATGAATTGAATGACAAAACGGATCTTATCCAGTATATCGTCCACTACTGTCAGGATGAGATTGAGATCGATTACTGATACAGTTGGAAAATTTTCGACCAGAGCACGCTGGTACCTGGCCGAATAATCGGCAGATGGTACCCGCGTTACCAGTACATGAAATTTGGGTGCCTGTTCCAGCACTCCTTTCGGAAAGATGACTCTGAAATTTGTTTGTACCCGGTTCCAATCGACCTGCCGAAGGCTGCCCACTTTGGTACGGATCGGGGCTCCCTGCACATTAAAAACCAGTTCATCCCCTAATGTTACTTTTAGTCGTTTCGCATAACCTTCCTCGATAGAGATCAGGATCTCATTCATAGACCTTGCCGAATCCTGCAATTTCCCTTGCACAATTGTTTCCGCTTCGGTGAGGCTATCGCGGTAGGTAGCACGTATCTCTCCGTCAAATGCTCTTCTTGGAATATCGATGGTAGTATCGGCTTTCAGGTCAGCTGCACTGTATCCTTTGATTTCCGACAAGCGCATGGTGATAATCGGTACGTCCTGGATCACCGGCAGCTGGAATTCCCGGGTAAGCTGGAAAAGCGAATCTTTCTGTGCCGGCTGAATATCAAACACCACCAGGTTGGGCTGATTTTCGCTGGCAGCCATCTGAACCTTGCCAGTCAGCACTTCCTGGATATAAAAAAGGAGGGCAATGAAACTGGAGCCTAATCCGATTGCCACAACCAGGATCACGGTCTGGTTATTGGGTCGAAATAGGTTCGCAAATCCTTGTCGCCATACATAAGCAAGCCGGCTCGGAAAAAATCGCCTGATTCCGTATATCAGCAACCAGGCAGCTCCGGATAATAAAAGAAATGAAAGAATCACTCCCAGGGTGAAACCAGCAGCAGCTCCGGCTGTTCCGATTTGCAGCCAGCTGAAGCCAAAAATGAAAACCAGCATCCCAACGCTAACCAGTAAACGCCAGGGATCCTGCCACCAGCGATTATGCGTAACCGTTACCCGAAGGGTATTTAACGGCGATACTTTCCGAACACTCAATAATGGCCACAGAGCAAAGAGAAGTGATACCAGGAGTCCTACCAGTATACCCTGCCCAATTGCTTTCCAGGAAACCTGCATCGAAATTTCGATTGGCAGAAAATCTTTGAACACAGAAGGAAGCAGGAACTGGATAACGGTACCAAGGATAGCACCCAGGATGCTTCCTATAAAACCGATCACCAGCATTTGCACCAGGAAAATCAGGAAGGCCTGGCGATTGGTGGCGCCCATGCATTTAAGAATGGCGATCGAACTGATTTTTTCTTTCACATAGATATGAATAGCACTGGCAACGCCTATGCAGCCAAGCAGTAAGGCGATAAAACTCACCAGCTTAAGAAATTCATTCAGATCTTCGAAAGCCCTGCCGGTATTGCGTTTTCGGCTTTCAACAGTTTCAATATCCCATCCGGCATCTTCCAGCCTTGTTTCGATGCGGGGTAGTACTTCTTCTACTACCTTATCGGATTTGAACTTAAAATAGTAGAGGTAATTGATTCGGCTGCCTTTCTGGAGCAGGCCGGTGGCATCGAGGTCCTGCTTTGGAATCCATACAGCGGGAGCCACAGCAGCCGAGAAGCCGGTTTTTCCGGGCGATTGTAAAATTTCTCCAAGGATCAGGAAGGTCTTTTCACCAACCCGGATGGAATCTCCCGGTTGGGCATTGAATTGAAGCAGCAGGGTACGTTCTACCATTGCACCTTCCTGCCTGGCAAAACGTTGGTAGGCATTGGCAGGCCGGGTTTCGATAGCCCCGTAAAAGGGAAAGCCTGCACTCACGGCGCGAACCTGTGCGAGCCGTGTACCTCCTGATTTGGTGAAATAAATCATGGAGGCAAAATTGTTTTCGGAGGCGGCTGTGCCGGTTTTTCCGAGCGAATCTATCAATTGCTGAACAGTTGCATCGGGCGGCTGGTTGGCATCCAGGGCAAGATCGGCGCCAATCAATGTTTTCGCCTGTGAATCGATATCGCGTTCTAACGTATACCCTAAACCGTAAATCGCCACCAGCGCAGCAATGCCCAGGATGATGGAGGATATGAAGAGCAGTAACCTTGAGCGGTTGCGGCGGCTATCGCGCCAGGCCATTTGAAAAATCCAGGCAGTATTCATGATGTAACTACCTCCCTGTTGCTTTCGTCTGAAACCAGTTTACCGCCTTTGAGTTTGATGATCCTTCCGGTTTTGGCAGCCAGTTCAAGGTCGTGGGTCACCATTACCAGGGTGGTACCTGCCGCTTTATTCAGATTGAACAGCAGGGATTCCACTTTTTCGGAAGTTTCAGCATCGAGGTTGCCGGTAGGCTCGTCTGCAAAAAGAATTTTAGGCTGATTGGCAAATGCCCTGGCAATGGAAACCCGCTGTTGTTCCCCTCCGGAAAGTTGGGATGGGTAGTGGTGGCTGCGGGAGGCGAGTCCCACCTGGTCCAGTAACTCCAGTGCACGCGACCGGATATCCTTTTCTTTTTTCAATTCCATGGGTACCATCACATTTTCGAGTGCGGTAAGGGTGGGCAGGAGCTGAAAATTCTGGAAAACAAACCCAATGTATTTGTTACGAATACCGGCCAGCGCATCTTCCGACTGGTCCTGTAACCGGATCCCATTGAGTGCTACATACCCGGAACTGGCCCGGTCAAGCCCTGCACATAGGCCCAGCAGGGTGGTTTTGCCGGAGCCGGATGGACCGACGACAGAAACCGTTTCGCCGGGTTGAATGGAAAAACTAATATCTTGTAGCACCTGGAGTTGTTGGTTGGCGGAAGGATAGGTTTTGGAAAGGCCAACTGCTTCCAGTATAGGGGATGTTGTCAAACTCATTTGGTAAAATAACTGTTTTATATGGCGAATAACAAGGTAAATATGTCAAGGTTGAGAATATGGGGATTAATCCTGCTGGCATCGGGATGGATGGCTTGTGGAAGTGGATCGCAAAAAAAGGAAGCACAACAGGAAGTGGCTGCAACCAATAAAAAGCTTGCGGATAAGAAACTGGTCTTTTTTGGGAATAGTCTGACGGCGGGATTTGGATTGGATCCGGAAGAAGCTTTTCCAGCCCGAACCCAGGTAAAAATTGACTCTCTGGAACTGGGATATGAGGTGATCAATGCCGGACTGAGCGGGGAAACATCGGCCGGGGGATTGACCCGTATCGACTGGATTTTGCAGCAAAAGCCCGACATATTTGTATTGGAACTGGGAGCAAATGACGGACTTAGAGGCATACCGGTAGCGGAAACCAGGAAAAACCTGCAGGGCATACTGGACAAAGTGAAAGCCGCCAATCCGGAGGTGAAACTGGTGGTGGCCGGGATGATGGTGCCACCGAATATGGGCCCGGAATATGCAAAAGATTTCCAATCCATATTCCCCGAGTTGGCAAAGACCAATAATGCCACGCTCATACCGTTTTTGCTGGACGGGGTGGCTGGTGAACGATCCCTTAACCTGGCGGATGGTATACATCCAACAGCAGAAGGCCACCAAATGGTGGCCAACAGCATTTGGAAGTATTTGCAGCCCTTGTTAGGAAGCCGCTAAACGGGCCTGTAGTCTGGTTTGTCGAACCCGCACCAATGCGTGGAACAGTATCAGCGCGGCGGCGGCAATATACCAGCCCAGTCGTTGATCAGCGGGTTTGTTGGAAAAATAGGTGAGGCAGGCGAGGGCGATTCCCCATACCAGCAGGACATGCCGGATCGCTGCGATCAGCAGGGTACGGAAACTTTTCATATACGGATTTTTAGTATTTATTATAACCCCGGAAAGCTGATTTTATTGTGCAGACCGGTATTTCGTTAAATTTCTACAGTAGAATACGCGGTAAATCGCTAGTTTTCTCTGATATTAACCTATAGCCTTGAATCCTCCGCCTAGTTCACTTCAAACCCAGGTACAGGCTGCCATATTGCGGCAACTGAAAATTGACTACCTGGTAATTGACCGACAATGCAGGTTGGCTGATTGTTCTCCGCAATCTTCTGTTTTCATAACTACTGAAAAAGTAGAAGCGGGTATGCATATCCGTGAGTTTCTCCACCCGCTTTGGGTAATTGAGCTGGAAGCAGCCATGCCGTTACTTACTCCTGAACATCCTGAACTGACCGTTCAAAATAAACGATTCAAAGTCGGGGAACTGGAATATACAGGCAGGATGGAGCTATCTCTCATACAAGAGCTGGATTTTTTGCTGGTAGTAGTGCAACACCAGGCTATCGAAAAAAAGGCCGATTTACTTAGAGAGCGAACCCTGCAGACGCTCCTTGAAACCGGCATGGATGCCGTTGGCTTGCTGGGTGAGGATGGCAGTGTTCTTTATGTCAGCCCCAATGTCACCAAATTGCTGGGTTATTCAGAACTGGAATGCAGACAGTTGAATTTGTTTGAATTGTTACATCCAGAGGATCAGGATCAAGTCAAGGAAGCGTGGATGCAAATGTTGTCCTCTCCGGGAGAATTGGTTAAAGGAGCGGATGCCAGAGTCAAACATAAAAACGGAGATTGGCGGTGGCTGGAAGGTAATATGATTAATCTGCTGAAGGACCCGGAGGTCAGGGGGGTAGTAGATGTGTTTCGGGACATAACGGATCGAAAAAAGCAGCAGGATGAATTATTGCGAATAAATACGGTACTGGCTGAAGCGCAGAATCTGGCACATCTTGGTTATTGGGAGTTTGATATGCAACTGCAGGCAATGAGCTGGTCCGCTGAAACCTATTCTATATGGGGACTTAATCCAATTGAAAAGCCAACATTGGAATATTTTTATTCCACCATTCATCCTGATGACAGGGAATCCTTTAAAGCCTTGAATGAACAATGCATAAGGGAAGCAAAAATGCTGGATGCCGTTCACCGGATATTGCTTGAGGATGGCACTATAAAATATATCCGGGAGCGTGGTGCATTTGAACTGGATGCAAACGGCCAGGTTCTGAAATTTAAAGGAACCGCACAGGATATAACGGAGGAGGTTAACCGAACAGAAGCCATTCGTATTTCAAATGAACGTTTGGAGCTGGTAAATAAGGCCACCTCAGATGCAATCTGGGATTGGGATTTGAAAAACAATCATCTTTATTGGGGAGACGGTTTTCATAAACTGTTTGGATACAATCACCAGGGAAATTCTGTTGATCCTGGCCTGTGGGAAGAACTGATCCACCCGGAGGATAAACAGCGTGTTTTATCCAGATTGGACGAAGTACTTGCCGATAGAAGTCTGGATACCTGGATTGGTGAATACCGGTTCAAAAAGGCAAACGGGGAATATGCTTATGTCCAGGACAAAGGATTTTTGATCCGTTATGAGAGTGGGGCGCCCTTGCGAATGATTGGTGCAATGACGGATATAAGTTCAGTCAAAGAAGCAGAAAAGCGACTGCAGGAAGAGCGGAATCGACTCAGAGCCATTATTGACAATATTCCGGATTATATATTTGTCAAAGATCAGGAAGGCAAACATCTCATTTGTAACCAGGCACAGCTTGATCTGTTTGGTGTGGACCTTGAGGGTTCGGTTTCACAAAAGACTATCATTGAATTACTGGGAGAAGAAAAGGCTAACAGTTTCTGGAAAGATGATCAGACAGTATTACAAACTGGTCAATCTGTTTTTAACAAAGAAGAGCAGCTTTTTCCAAAAGACGGTGGTTTGCGTTTTGCCCTTACCACGAAAGTTCCACTGAAAAATGAAGCGGGAGAGGTGTTTGGAATGGTCGGGATTTCAAGGGATATAACTAGTATCCGTAAACGACAGGAGCAGGATCGGTTATTGGCAAGAATTACTGAAGCGATACTGGTTAGTCAGGATATTGAAGCTGCTTTGGAAAAAGTGTTGGCACTAACAGGAACATATCTGGAAGCCCGGAGTGGAAATGCCTGGCTTTTGAATGAAGGACAATTAAAATTAATGCGAACGGCCAGTTGGGGAGTACTGCTGACTACGGACCGTGAATTATATCTGAATAAGCATTACCTGGGCGAATATTGGAAAAGGGGTGAACCTGCTTTCCTCGACCTGGAGCAGCACGGGGTAAGCACCCTGATCATTCCGGTAATTTACCAGGAGCATACAATCACCCTTTTACAATTTTACTACCCAGACCTGAGAAAACCGGACCAGGAGCTACTGGAGTTTTGCGCGGAGCTGGGTTCTAAAATGGGAATCGATATCAAAACCAAGAAGAGTGAACTGGAATTGAGTATGTTCTTTACCCATTGTCCGGATCCTCTTTGTATGGCCAGTGCCAACGGCTTTTTCAAGAAAGTTAATCCGGCTTTTATCAGGCTGCTTGGTTTTGAGGAGGCGTTTATTTTATCGAATCCGATTCTATCCTTTGTTCATCCGGAAGACCTGGATGCAGCATTGAATGTGCTGGAATCCGCATTCGCCGGGCAACGCATGGAAGGATTTGAATGTCGTTTCAAAACCGTGAACGAAGAGTGGAAGTGGTTGGCCTGGAGCAGTTCTGAGTTGGTATATGAGGAAGGCGTGGTGTTTGCCTATGGAAAGGATATCTCAGAATTAAAGGAAGCTGAGCGCAACCTGGTACAATTCAAAAAAGTACTCGATAGCTCACAGGAGGGAGTAGCGATTTATTCACCGGCAACCAACAGCAGTTACCTCAATCATGCCATGCAGGAAATGATGGGATATAGTCCGGATGATCTTCAAAATATGGAATCTCCTGCACTAGTTTATGCCAACAAGGAACAAGGTTGGGAGATGTTTGATACCATACTGGCGGGTGGCTATTTTACAGGAGAAGTGCAATTATTGGGTAAGGATGGCAGATTACTTGATTTATACCTAAGTGCTGGTCCAATACTGGATGAAGATGGCAATGTTGAAGCAGTATATGGTATTCATACCGATATATCGGAGCGAAAAAAATACCTGTTGGAGATACTGGAAGTCAACGAACGCTACAACCTTGTGGCAAGGGCTACCAATGATGCCATCTGGGATTGGAACCTGCTTACGAATGAGGTCGTTCGGACAGGCCGGGGTTTGGAAAACCTGTTTGGTTATGATAGTGAGGAAGCCAGCAAGGATCGTAGTTTTTGGATGAAACGGGTACATCCGGAAGACCTTGAAGGCGTATTAAAAAGAAGAGGTGATGTACTGATGGATCCGCAGACAAACTATTGGCAGGATGAGTATCGGTTCCTTAAGGCAGATGGAAAGTTGGCATATGTGCATGACAAGGGATTTATAATCCGAACAGCCGAAGGGAAGGCCATTCGGATGATTGGCGCAACACAGGATATCACGCATCGGAAAGAATTCCTGAATGAAATATTGCGGGTACAACAAAACCTGGATGCGTTGATAAACAATACCGGGGATATGATCTGGTCTTACAATACGCGAATGGAACTGATTGTGGCTAACAATGCATTTTTGGATGGCTATCAGGAACTCACAGGTGTGCCTATTGAAGAAGGAATGCCAATACTCGCGGATGTGTTGCCCTATCATATAATTGAGCAATGGAAACCGCTCTACGAGCGCTCACTGTTAGGGGAACCCTTTACTGCGGAACAGGTTTATTTCCAGGATTCGGGAATCAATGAGCAGTTTTACATGGTTTCTTTTTCTCCCATGCGAAATGAAAAAGAGGAGGTAGTTGGAGCAGCCTGCTTTGCACGAAATATTTCCGAACTCAGAAAAGCATATCGGAAACTGGAAGAACTCAACCAGGAACTGCTTGCCAAAGCGGAAGAATTATCCGCCTCCAATGCCGATCTGGAAAGATTTGCATTTATTGCTTCGCATGATTTACAGGAGCCATTAAGGATGGTATCCAGTTTTTTGCAATTGCTCAAACAACGTTACCATGGTCAGCTCGATAAAAAAGCGGATACCTATATTGAATTTGCTGTGGATGGTGCCAACCGGATGAAAGACCTGATCCACGGATTACTGGATTATGCCAGGGTTGGAAATACTTCAGCAGATGTCGTACCGGTTGACCTTAACCTGGTGATGCGGGATGTTCAGATTTTACTCAAGACCAAGATAGAAGAATCGAATGCGGTCATCCTTACCGAACATCTGCCCATCATACCCAGAGCGAACTATACACAATTGCTGCAATTAATGCAGAATCTGTTGGGGAACGCCCTAAAATACAGGGGAGAAAAGGATCCGCTGGTGCAGGTAGGAGTGGAAGATAGTGGTGATAACTGGACAATCCAGGTAAAAGACAATGGAATCGGGCTGGATATGCGCTATTCTGATAAGGTTTTCCAGGTGTTTCAACGCCTGCATCAGCAAAAAACGTATACTGGAACGGGTATTGGGCTATCCATTTGTAAGCGGATCGTGGAGAAAATGGGAGGGAAAATCTGGGTAGATTCAGCCCCTGGGAAAGGAAGCACTTTCTATTTCACAATTGTAAAGTAACTTGTCGCAAATTACCAACCTCTGCATGGAACCAATTCGGATACTGCTGGTAGAAGACAATGAAGGTGATGTTGTTCTTACACTTGAAGCATTTGAAAGTATAAGGCTGGCAAACAGTGTGAAAGTTGTGAACGATGGGGAAGAAGCCATCCAGTACCTCAACAAAGAAGGAAGCTTTGCTGATGCGGAAGAGCCTGATATGATTTTGCTGGATATCAATCTTCCAAAAATAGACGGAAAGCAGGTTTTGCAATATATAAAAACGCATGAGCGATTTAAAGTTATACCAGTAGTTATCCTGACTTCTTCCGCCTCTGAACGGGATATCAATGAAACTTATTCCCAACATGCGAATTGTTATATTACCAAGCCGGTAGATTTTTCCAAGTTTATTACTGTCATAAAGTCTATTGAAACTTTCTGGATCAATATCGTTCAATTACCGGTTAAACAAAACTAATATGGCGGCGCGTTTATCGGTTGATGAATTTATTGAGTCCGTGATGCAGGGGCAACAGCCTGCCGGACTGACCATTTACCAACAGGCTCTATGGGAAGAAGGTAGTGGCAATTGGGAAAAAGCGCACGCGCTAATCCAGGATGTGCCCGATAAACAAGCCGCATTACTGCATGCCTACCTGCACCGGGTTGAAGGTGATGAATGGAATGCCCGCTACTGGTACAATCGTGCAGGAGCCATGATGCCGGCTGTGGATATCAAAGAAGAGTGGAAGGAACTGGTGAAACGATTTCTTACATGAAGGCAGTACATCCCATTTATAACTGGCCTTTCGCAATGGTTTGTCTGAGTTCGCTCTTTTTTTCTGCCAGTTTTAATATGCTGATACCGGAATTGCCGGCTTATTTGTCTAGCCTTGGAGGTGCGGAATACAAGGGATTAATCATTGCACTTTTTACACTTACGGCAGGTATATCCCGACCATTTAGTGGAAAACTTACTGATTCGATTGGCAGAATCCCGGTGATGGCCATCGGCAGCCTGGTCTGTTTTGTCTGTGGTTTTTTATACCCCCTGCTCACCTCTGTTGCCGGCTTTTTATTATTGCGACTGATTCATGGATTCTCAACCGGTTTTAAACCTACAGCTACAGCAGCTTACGTGGCAGACCTTGTACCGGTTGGGCGCTGGGGAGAGGCGATGGGTATACATGGGCTCTTTTTCAGTACCGGGATGGCCCTGGGTCCCGCATTGGGAAGTACGATCGTACAGTTTTATTCTATTGATGTATTGTTTTATGCATCCTCCTTTCTGGCCCTCCTGTCAATTGCTATCCTTTACAATATGAAGGAAACATTGCCAGGAAAACAACGTTTTCAATTGAGGCACCTGCAGGTGGGAAGGAATGATATCTTTGAATGGAAAGTTTTTCCTGCGGCACTGGTTACCCTGCTTTCCTATCTTTCTTATGGCGCTATTCTTACACTGGTTCCTGACTGGGGCGATCATATCGGCATACACAATAAAGGTTTGTTTTTTATGGTCTTTACCATTGCTTCCCTGGTAGTACGCTTTGTAGCAGGTAAAGTTTCGGATAGGCGTGGCCGTGAGACAGTAATAAGGGGCGGACTGATCATGCTGGTATTCTCACTGATAGTCATTGCAAGCTGGCAAAGCAGCTGGGGTTTACTTACAGGTGGAGTTCTTTATGGCATTGCTACCGGAATATTATCTCCCGGCATCAATGCCTGGACAGTTGATATGAGTGATCCCGATAAACGCGGGAAAGCGATGGCAACCATGTATATTGCGCTGGAAGCGGGTATCGGGCTGGGAGCCCTGATTGCAGGAACCGTGTATCAGGATCATATCAACCGGATTCCCGGATTGTTTTACAGCGCTGCCATCATAACCCTGGCAGCCATCGTGTACATGTATTGGAGGAAAAAATATGCATAAGGCCATATTAGAGGTACAAGAGATTTCAGTTAGGATCGGTGACCGGATGGTCTTGTATCCGATCAGTCTGGAGTTGCGGCCGGGACAGAAACTGGCCGTTGCAGGTGAAACCGGCTCGGGCAAATCGACCCTGCTGAAAGCCATTGCAGGTTTGCAAAATCTGAAAAGCGGGGCCGTTTATCTGCAGGGTGAGCGGGTGGAAGAAGCCTGGGAAAAACTAATACCAGGACATCGTAAGATTGCCTATTTGTCGCAGCATTTTGAACTGCGAAACAATTACCGGGTACAGGAAATTTTAAACTATGCGGAAAAAGTAACGGAACAGGAGGCGGCAGAAATATACCGGCTTTGCCAGATCGATCATTTACTGAATCGTAAAACAGATCAATTGTCGGGTGGTGAAAGACAACGCATTGCCATGGCACGTCTGCTGGTAGGTGCGCCAATATTGTTTCTGCTGGATGAGCCCTTCTCCAATCTGGATGCACTGCATAAACAGACCATGAAGCAGGTGATGCTGGATCTGGGTAAGGCTATGCAAATAAATTGGGTATTGGTATCACATGACCCGGGCGACTGGCTGAGTTGGGCGGATGAACTGCTGATCTTACGCGAGGGTAGGCAGCTTCAAAAAGGAAATCCTGCCAGTTTATTTTATGCCCCGGAAGATGAATATACAGCCGGCTTACTGGGCACTTATTCGGTGCTGAATGCAAGTGAATGGGAGCAATTGAGCGGAGAGCGATTGGAGTTTCCCAAAATCATCCGGCCGGCACAGCTTCAGCTAAGTACTGTAAATACAGCTCCGCTTAAAGGATATGTCAAAGAAACTGAGTTTGTCGGTTATGGGTACCTGTTAACTGTTGAGCTGGAATCAGGAAATCGTATTAAATTATTTCACCAGGACGCGTGTCAGCCAGATTCACCGGTTGGTGTTCAACTCAGATAAATTATATTTAGAACTTTATTCAACGCATTGATACCCCATATGCAGAAAACGACCTACCAGCATTTGTTCAGCATACCGGTTATAGTAGCTGCCCTTGGTTATTTTGTTGATATCTATGATTTGTTATTATTCGGCATTGTAAGAATACCCAGCCTAAAAAGTATGGGACTGGATGAAGCGTCTCTTTCCACCGTTGGCGCATCCATCCTGAACTGGCAGATGACCGGCTTATTGATAGGAGGCATTCTCTGGGGTGTTTTAGGCGATAAAAAAGGACGTTTGTCGGTCTTGTTTGGATCAATCCTTACCTATTCACTGGCCAATATTGCCTGTGGTTTTGTAAAAGATCCGGAAACCTATAAAATACTCCGCTTTATTGCAGGTATCGGGCTGGCAGGTGAATTGGGAGCAGGTATTACACTCGTAGCCGAAGTGCTGCCTAAAAAATTGCGTGCGCTGGGAACCTCCCTGGTTGCGGGTGTGGGATTGCTAGGGGCTGTAGCTGCTTATTTTACAGTGGAACTCTTCGACTGGAGAACGGCCTACTTCATTGGAGGTGGAATGGGGATCGCCCTCCTTTTAATGCGGGTGGGGGTATTTGAGTCCGGCGTTTTTTCTGCATTAAAAGAACAACATCATGTAAAAAAGGGAAACTTCTTTTCCTTGTTCACCAATAAAGACCGGTTGGTACGCTACCTTAAATGCATTGGAATGGGATTGCCAACCTGGTTTGTAATTGGTATTCTTGCCACCTTCAGCAATGAGTTCGGTACCGCTTTGGGAATTGAAACGCCCATACAACCCGGACTTTCCATCATGTGGTGTTATGTAGGCTTATCCATTGGTGATTTATCGAGTGGTGTGATCAGTCATGCCCTGGAATCCAGGAAAAAAGCGGTACTCTACATGATGTTGTTTACCCTGGCAGCCAGCCTGATTTATTTGTTCGCAGGAATCAATTCGGCTACTATGTTTTACGGGGTCAATTTGTTACTGGGACTCGGAATAGGTTACTGGGCCATGTTTGTAACGATTGGTGCGGAGCAGTTTGGAACCAATTTAAGAGCAACAGCAGCCACTACGATTCCGAATATGGTTCGTGGTACAGTGGTTGGCATGACTACGCTCTATGGTATATTTAAAGGAGGATTTAGCGTGATTCAGGCAGGTGCACTGGTGGGCCTGATCTGTTTTGTCATAGGTATTTATTCAACACTGACGATCTCTGAAACGCATGGCAGAGATCTGGATTTCCTGGAGGAATAAGATGAAAAGGATAACCATCAAAACAATAGCTGAGCAGCTGGGGTTGTCCATCGCTACTGTTTCGCGTGCCTTGCAAAACAGTCATGAAATTTCAGCAACAACAAGAGAAAAAGTGAAGCAGGCTGCCAACGAACTGGGATACAGTCCGAATGTGTATGCCAGTGGCCTTCGCGCAGGTTCAAGTAAAACCATTGCCGTTATTGTTCCGGAAGTGGAAAATCATTTTTTTTCCCAGGTCATCAGTGGTGTGGAAAGCATCGCGCGGTTAAACAATTATCATGTATTAATCTATCTGACACACGAAGACCCTGTAAAGGAACTCGAATTTGTGCAACTCCTGGGTAATGGCAGAGCGGATGGTTTACTCATTTCAGTAACTCATAACGGAAACGGATATGCGCACCTGGATCAGTTGGTGGCTGCTAATTATCCCCTGGTATTGTTCGACCGCCTGGTGAATGAACTGGATGTGCCGAAAGTGAGTACCAATAATGAGGTTGTCAGTTATGAAGCGACTCGTTTGCTGATTGAGCGGGGAGCTGAACGAATTGCCTTCCTGGGACTGAATCCTAATTTATATATTATCCGTACCAGACTGGCCGGTTATCAGAAAGCTGTACAACAATACAGGCCAGGTGCAGAACCCATGGTTTTCAGTGGTACTGGCCGGCCGGATGAAGATATTGCCAGGTTGAAAGACTTTATCGCCATCCATCAACCGGATGCTTTTTTGGGCGCATCCGAATCGATGGCCTTGTTGTTGTATGAAATCAGTCGACAACTGGGGCAGTCCATTCCGGAAAACTATCAATTAATCAGCTTCACCAACCTGGCCGCTGCCCGGTTCCTGAGTCCCTCCCTTGCTTCCATCGTGCAGCCGGCCTTTGAAATCGGAAAGGAGGCTGCGGAATTGCTTTTTAAAGTGATAAAAAAGAAGAAAATCTATCCGGCAGAGGCATCGCCAACACTTCCTTCTGTTATACAGGAAGGTGATTCTATCCGGACTCTGAGGCCGTAAACGTTTGCATAAGAAAACTTGGGGGTAAGCTGCGGAAAGTGCAATTTTAATAGCAACATGCTTACCATAAATTAAACGTATGGCTGACCGTAGAAAATTTCTCCAGCAGTCGGCATTGGCTGCAACAGGTGTTTTGTTTTTCCCCCATTTCCTGAAAGCAGGTGTGCCACCCAGTTCCCGGGTGGTGATTGGTGTAGTGGGTACCAATAGCAGGGGTGCCTATCTGGCTGAGCTCTTTGCAGGCATGCAGGGTGTTGAAGTTGGGTATATATGTGACGTTGACAAACAGGTGTTGGAAAAAACCATTGCTGCCATTCAGAAGCAGACAGGTAAAAGACCAAAAGGCTATACCGATGTACGCAAGCTGCTGGAAGAAAAAGACCTGGACGCCATTTGTATAGCAACACCGGATCACTGGCATGCACCTGCTACCCTGATGGCTGTGCAGGCGGGTAAACATGTATACGTGGAGAAACCCTGTAGCCATAATCCGTCGGAGGGAGAAATACTGGTAGCTGCAGCTGCGAAATACGGGAAGCTAATCCAGATGGGAAACCAGCGTCGTTCCTTTCCTAAAGTACAACAGGCTATGCAGGAGTTGAAAAATGATGTAATCGGCCGTGTTTATTTTGCAAAGGGATGGTATGCTGCCAATCGAAAATCAATTGGAAAAGGCAAGCCGGCAGCTGTACCGTCACACCTGGATTATGAACTGTGGCAGGGGCCTGCTCCCCGGACGGCCTACCGCGATAACTTGATTCATTACAACTGGCACTGGTTCTGGAATTGGGGAACCGGAGAAGCATTGAATAATGGCACGCATGAAATTGATGTAATGCGCTGGGGGTTGGGTGTGGACTATCCCACCAAAGTGGTATCAGCGGGAGGGCGATATGCATTTAACGACGATTGGGAAACCCCCGATACACAAACCATTACATTGGAATTCCCCGACCGGAAAGCGATGTTATGGGAGTCGCGCAGTTGCAATCCGCATACAGTTGAAGGCAGCGGAAGAGGCGTGATTTTCTATGGTGAAAAAGGGACAATGGTAATTCCTGGTGGAGATGATTACCAGGTATTTGATCTGGACAATAAACTCATTAAAAAAGTGGAGACAGAAATTGGAAAGATTGATGCCACCAACACAGTTGGTATGGGAGCTAACCTGGATACGATTCACCTGCACAATTTTATTGAAGCGATCCGTAAACAACAGGCGCTGACCTCTCCCATTCTGGAAGGACATAAAAGTACCCTGCTGGCGCAGTTGGGTAACATCTCCTGGAGAACTGGGCGCGTTTTGAATTGCGATCCCAAAAACGGACATATTCTGAACGATAAACAGGCTGCTCAACTCTGGCGCCGTGAGTATGCGAAGGGCTGGGAAATGAAATTATAATCCTTAAACTACTGGTATGAGAAATCTGCTACTGACGATTGGCTGCATGTGCTTGTTTTTTGTTGCGGCGGCGCAAAACAGTCGCGAACAATGGGTATCACTATTTAATGGTCGTGATTTAAAAGGCTGGAAACAATTGAATGGCAAAGCCAAATACGAAGTGAAAGATGGTGCAATTGTAGGTACCACAGTGTCCGATGAACCGAATTCTTTCCTGGCAACCGAAAAGAATTACACCGATTTTATTCTCGAACTGGAGTTTATGGTGGATCCGAGTATGAATTCCGGTATACAGTTTCGTAGTGAGAGCAGGGCAGACTATATGAACGGTCGAGTGCACGGTTACCAGATGGAAATTGATCCTTCCAAAAGATCCTGGAGTGGCGGCATTTATGATGAAGCCAGAAGATTGTGGCTGTATTCCCTCGAATACAATGAGAAAGGCAAATCCGCTTTTAAAAACAACCAGTGGAATCATTACCGGATTGAATGTTTGGGCAAAACTGTTCGCACATTTGTGAATGGAATCCCCACTGCACATCTGGAAGACAGTATGCTCACCAGCGGATTTATTGCTTTGCAGGTACATTCCATAGGGAAAAACGACCTGCCTGGCAAGCAAATCAAATGGAGAAATATCCGCATTCAGTCAACTAATCTTCTGCCCAAAAAAGCTGAACCCATTTTTATTGTAAACCTGAATCCAAACAGTCTCTCCGCTGAAGAAAAAGCCCAGGGAGTAAGGCTGCTTTGGAATGGCATAGATACCAAAGGCTGGAGAGGGGCGCATAAGGATAAGTTCCCGGAAAAAGGCTGGCAAATTCAGAACGGTGTCTTAAGCGTATTGCCCGGTGGAGGTGGAGAATCCACCAATGGTGGTGATATAGTTACGGAAGAAGAATTCAGTGCCTTTGAATTGCAGTTTGAATTCCGGATTACATCGGGTGCTAACAGTGGTGTGAAATACTTCGTAACAGAAAATGAACAAAGCAGTGGTTCGGCCATCGGGTTGGAATACCAGGTGCTCGATGATGAAAAGCATCCGGATGCAAAAATGGGAGTGGTGGGTAACCGGACGATGGCATCCCTTTATGACCTGATTCCTTCCCTGAAAATGGACCAGGCAAAACGCAAGCCCGGTGAATGGAATAAAGGCATGATCCGGGTGTATCCTGATAACCGGATCGAACATTTTTTAAACGGATACAAAGTAGTCGAATACCAGAGAGGAACCCCCATTTATTATGCACTTGTTGCCCGTAGCAAATATGCAAACTGGAAAGATTTCGGTATGGCCCCTAAGGGACATATTTTGTTGCAGGACCATGGCGACGCAGTAGACTACAGATCTATTAAAGTTAGAA
The DNA here is from genome assembly GCF_021491375.1 of Flavihumibacter fluminis. Taxonomy (GTDB): domain Bacteria; phylum Bacteroidota; class Bacteroidia; order Chitinophagales; family Chitinophagaceae; genus Flavihumibacter; species Flavihumibacter fluminis. The sequence continues at coordinate 723,141 of NZ_JAKEVY010000001.1, read as the reverse complement.
GTATGAAGTAAGAAGTATGAAGTAGTTACGCACTTCTCACTTCATAATTCATAATTCATAATTCATAATTCTCACTTCATACTTCCATTATGTCTTTTTTAAAAAATTTCTCTCTCGAAGGAAAAGTAGTAGTTGTTACCGGTGGTACCGGTGTTTTAGGTGGTGCATTTGTAGAGGCGATCGGTGATGCCGGTGCGGCTGTTGGTGTGTTGGGGCGCAATGCCGCAGTAGCAGAAGAAAGGGCCGAAAAGATTCGCTCGCACGGCGGAAAAGCAATCGCACTGGTGGCTGATGTCATGAAGGAAGAGGAACTGGTGAAAGCCCGGGATCAGGTGCTTGATGCGTTTGGCAAGATAGACGGACTCGTAAATGGAGCGGGTGGTAACATGCCGATTGGTGTATTGCAGAACGACGAGGATCTGTTCACTATGAATCTTGAAGGCATGAAAACCGTAATGGATATTAATCTGTGGGGTACCGTATTGCCGACACAAATTTTTGGCCCTGCACTGGCGAAAAATGAAACCGCCAGTATCGTGAATATATCCTCCATGAACTCAAAACAAGCAGTTACCAAAGTGCTCGGCTACAATCTCGGGAAAGCGGCAGTGGATTGTTATAACGAATGGTTTGCTGTAGAACTGGCTAAACGGTATGGAGACCGGATCCGTATGAATGCGCTTACACCAGGTTTCTTCCTGACGGAACAGAATCGCAAATTGGTATGGCATCCGGATGGAACGCTGTCGGAACGCGGACAATCCATCATCAATAACACCCCTTTCAAACGCTTTGGTAAACCCGAAGAACTGACTGGTGCACTCATCTGGTTATTGAGTGATGCCTCCCGTTTTGTGACCGGCTCACAGGTAGTGATTGATGGAGGTTTCTCCATTTTTAGTGGTGTGTAATTCAACCTTTCAGTAAAGAAGCATTCATGGAAAAACTGTCTAAACAATGGCCGGGAGAAAACTTTCTACTACAGAATGAACCTGCCCGACGCCTTTATTTTGATGTTGCCAAAGACCTTCCGACCATTGATTATCATTGTCATCTTTCCCCGGAAGAGATTGCCACCAATAAACAATTTGCCAATTTGACTGAGATATGGCTCAAAGGGGATCATTATAAATGGCGGGCGATGCGGGCACTTGGAATAGCTGAAGAACTGATTACGGGTGCTGCAACGGATGAAGAAAAATTCAAAGCCTGGGCTTCGATAGCACCTCGTACCGTTCGTAATCCCTTGTTTCACTGGAGCGCAATGGAACTGGCTAATCCCTTTGGTATTCATGAATTCCTGAACAGTGAAACAGCCGATTCCATTTATCGGCATTGCAATGAATTGCTAAATACCGATGCGTTCCGTGCACAAGCGCTTATTCGTAACCGTAAGGTAGAAATGGTGGGAACAACGGATGACCCCTGTGATGATCTCCGCCATCACCAGGCATTCACAAAACAGGAGGCAGACTTTAAAGTGCTGCCCAGCTTCCGTCCCGACCCCGTATTGAATGTGAACAACCAGGCAGCCTGGCTGAGTTATATAGAGAAACTTGAAACGGTAAGCGGACAATCCATTCATGAACTCGATGACTTGCTAACGGTATTGGATAACCGCATTGATTATTTTCATGCAAATGGTTGCAGAGTGGCAGATCTTGGACTTGTACAATTACCGGATCTTACGCAATTGAAAGATAAAAAGCAGGTAGAGCAGGATTTCCGACTTTTGCTGGCTACCAAAAACTACCAGGTTCAGGCACCGGATGCTTTGTCTGGCTTTATCCTGCTGCATTTATGCCGCAGTTATCATGCAAAGGGATGGGTGCAACAGTTTCACCTGGGGGCCATCCGGAATCTCAATACACGCTTACTGCGAAAGCTGGGCGCTGATGCGGGAGTGGATTCCATTGGTGATGACCAGCAGGCCATGCGCCTGGCCAGGTTCCTCGATGCCCTGGACCAGACAGATCAATTGGCTAAAACCATCCTGTATAACCTAAATCCTGGGCTGAATGAAGTGTTTGCCAGTATGGCCGGCAATTTTATGGATGGGAAAACCATCGGCAAAATTCAGTTTGGATCGGGCTGGTGGTTCCTGGATCAGTTGGATGGCATGGAAAAACAATTAAACGCACTTTCCCATATAGGTTTGCTCAGCAGTTTTATCGGAATGACTACCGATAGCCGAAGTTTTCTTTCCTATTCAAGGCATGAATATTTCCGGAGGCTCTTGTGTAATCTGATTGGTACCGATATTGAAAAGGGGTTATTGCCAAATGATCTGAACTGGATGGGTGGCATTGTTGCGGATATCTGCTATCACAATGCCAAAGCCTATTTTGAAAAGCCCTGATTTTTTTGGCACCGGAATAGGGGTAAGGGTATTATTGATTGTCGGATTCTCAAATAGCAAGAATCATGACGATCAAATCAATGCTGGTGGCAATGGCGTTGCTCACCCTCGGAAACCTGTCACTTCAGGCACAGCAAAACCAAACCATTTTTAAATCCAATGGCATTCGCAAATCCGGCGGATATGGTGCAATTTCCAATAAGTTTACCCGTATCAATGGGCAGTTTGCCAATATCAATGAAGTGTATGGCGGCTGGTATGTCAATCGCTCCTTTCTTATCGGTGTTGCCGCTGGAGCCACTACCAATCGAATCGCTGTACCGGATGCTAATAAGATCTGGGATGGAGAACGAATGACCTATCAATACGGACAATTCGGTTTAATGACAGAATATGTGATCGGTTCCACCAAAAAAGTTCATTTCGCTGTGAACCTGCTTACCGGTGCCGGCTTCATACTGCAATACGACCGTGGCGATTACGATAATTGGGAAGACTACGATAGCCGTAATCCAAACTTCTTTTTCCTGATGGAACCCGGCGCACAAGTTGAGTTAAATCTTACGAACTGGATGCGTTTCAGTCCGGGTGTTTCTTACCGTCGTGCTTTTGGCTCCAACAGTAAAGGACTGAGTGATGAAGACCTGAGTGGGGTATCAGCTACTATCACCTTTAAGTTTGGCAGATTTTAAATTGGTTCAGTTTTCCCAGTATTGCACCTGGATCCGGATATCCCGGTTGCGGCCCTTGTCATCTGTACAGGAAATTTTTACAGGTCCGGCTACAGGTTGAAAGAATACTCTTTCCTTCACACCGGCTGATTTGTAATAGTGGTCATTGATATACCAGTGAACCCGTAGTACATCCGAAGCAGCCTGGCACTGCAGCAAAAGCGGTTCCGGGTTGCTTTTTTCCAATAAATACTCACTGCCATTGCGGGGGGAAAGAATAGCAGGCGCACCTTCCCGAAAGACCTGCTCACAGTCGGGGTTATGCGGAGGAATTTTTTTATAACTGATTTTGCGTTCATCCATCCAACGCAACAGGGCCGGTTCATAAAGCGGATATCGTTCTTTTTTATAGCCTGCATCCGGGAGGCATTGCATACAATAGGAATAGATTCCATCCGCACGAATGGGAATCTCCCTGCTGTGTTCGCAGGTTTTGTTGCCGGATACCAATGGAATAAAATAATCCGTGATCTGTGATTCGCAGTATTCTCCTGGCGGTAGTCCGCTCGTAGCGCATACTTTTCGGATATCACAATCAGCGGGCTGTGTAAACCAGTCCTGGTCAGAATCATAATCGATGGTGTTAAAGAGCCGGAATAGCAGGGGAGTAGCAGTTTCTGCTCCACTGAGGGAAGCGGCGGATTCACCCGAAAAATTACCTACCCAAACCCCAATCGTATATCGCTGGTTAAAACCGATGCTCCAGGCATCCCGACGGCCATAGGAGGTTCCGGTTTTCCAGGCAATTTTGGGCATTTTCTCTGTGCTCTGCCAGCTTAACGGAAAATCGGGTCGGTTTACCTTGCTTAAAACCTGGTTGATCATATAAGCCGAAGCAGTAGAAAATACAGGTTGTTGCAAGTGATTGGTGTCGATTGTGGTGAATTGGAGAGGGCGATAAATCCCTCCCCGTGCAAAGCTGCTAAACAGGGAGGTTAACTCTTCCAGGCTGGTTCCGCAACCTCCCAGCACCATGGATAATCCCAGTTTTCCCCGGTCTTTTTTGATCTGCTGAAAGCCAATGCCGGAAAGGGTTTCAATCAGTTTGTCTTTGCCCAGCGATGCCAGCGTACGAACCGCCGGAATATTGAGGCTGTGATCCAACGCGTATTCCATACTTACTGCTCCATTGAACTGACGGTCAAAATTTTCAGGCGCATATCCTTCATAGTTAGTAGCTACATCAGACAACATGGTCTTAGGTGTTAGGAGTCCGGCATCGATCGCCAACCCATATACCAGCGGTTTTAAGGTACTGCCTGGCTGGCGGATGGCGGCAGCCCCATTAACCTGGCCTCCGTCTGATACGTCTTTAAAATCAGCCGATCCCAGGTAACTGATGACCTTTCCACTGGCATTTTCCACTACAATAACAGCTGCATTGCGAATGGATTGATACCGAAGGGGCCGGATATAATCAGCCACCAGTTTCTCCACTTGTAATTGAGTGTTTAAATCGATGGCGGTTGGAATGGAGATGGCGCCTGACTTCCGTAATTTGTACGAGAGATGCGGGATGAATCGCGGAGCCGAATGCCGGTAAGCAGTGAGCGGTTCTTCGATGGCGTCCCGGATATCGTTTTCTGGGAAGATGCCGTTTTGCCGGAATAGTTCCAGCCATCGGTTACGTTCTGTTACAATTCGATCATTGTGTTTGCCCATAACCAGGGAATTGGGACGGTTAGGGATCACTGACAGGGCCATGATTTCTGCCAGGGATAAATGATCGGGATTTTTCTCAAAATACAGGACCGATGCAGATTTTACGCCTTCAATATTACCACCATAAGGCACGAGGTTCAGATAGAGTTGCAGAATCTCTTTTTTGCTGTACCGAATCTCCAGTTGCACTGCCCGAAAACTTTCGGTTATCTTCTTCCACCAGGTTCTCCTGCCAGGTTCCAGGGCCCTTGCTACCTGCATCGTAATGGTGGAAGCGCCGGAAGTTCTTTTGCCTTTTATGAGATTATTCCACCCTGCTCTGATAACGGCAACCGGATTCACTCCCGGATGATAGTAAAACCAGCGATCTTCTTTTTCAAGGATCGCTTTTTGCAGCAAAGGAGAAATTTCGGTAAGCTCTGTTTTCATCCGCCATTTCTGATCGGAGGTTAAAAATGCATGCACCACCCTGCCTTTGTTGTCTTTAATAACTGCTGACCATTCCGGTTCATCTGGCAGGGGAAACAGAAGCTGTAACAGTAAAAAAAATAATCCCGCTCCCAGTAGGAGGAGGACTGTTTTTTTGATTCGATTGGAAAACTTCAAGGTACTTGATTGCTTTAACAAACTTACTGGTTTCCGATATTTTGATTTCGTTAAACTTGTGAATACATTTGGTAACAATTCCAACCTACTATGTTTTCCCTGAAACGAATCTCCTTTTACCTTATCCTGTTTTTCTCCTTCCTTGCCTGTAACCGAAAAGCAGTAGTACTTGAATATACTAATGCCGAAAAAGAAGTGATGCCATTGCAGAACCTGGTATTCCGGTTCAATCATCCCATCGTTTCTGACAGTTTGCTGAATCGATGGGATTCTACGGAGTATGTGCAGTTTGAACCGGCAATTCGGGGCAAATTCCGGTGGGAACAATCCAATCTGCTGGTCTTTTCTCCCGCGGCTCCTTTGCTGCCGGCAACAAATTATACCGCGCGACTTACCTCCGCTATTTTGAATGGATCTGCATTTAATCAGATAGAAAACGGCGATAAACTTCAATTCAGTACACCGCTACTCAACCTGGATGAAATAAATGCTTCCTGGGTGTTGACGGAAGAAGGCAGTACGAATCCGGTTCCGCAACTGGATCTTTACTTTAATTATAAACTGGATCCTTCCCGGCTGAAAGAACAACTTCGCATATTAAAAGGAGAAACAGCTATACCTTATTCATTGCTAACGGTGGGTATAGATTCCAAAATGACCCTGCGTCTGCAAGGACTAAAAGCAGAAGATAAGGACCTTTCTCTGGACCTGGTACTGGAGAAGGGGCTTACCCCGGATGGAGGGAAACAGGGATTGAAAGAAGCAGTTAAACAGCCGGTGGTGCTGGCCTCCCCCTTTGTGCTTACCATCAATGGCGTGCAACCCGAACACGACGGAACTACCGGCCGCATACTGGTAAGGACCAGCCAACAGGTGGTGGAAGCGGGGTTGAAAAACTTTATTACTCTTGATCCCACTGTTGCTTTCCAGGTGCAACTCATGGAAGATGGGTTTATGATCAGCAGTGATGCATTTGACTCCGAAAAATCGTATCAACTGGAAATTAAAAAAGGACTGAAAGGGATATTAGGGGGACAACTGAAAGAAGAACAAACCGAGTCGATTGCTTTTGGAGCCCTGGAGCCATCCATTCGTTTTATGAACGGGAAAGCCAGTTATTTATCGGCCGAAGGAGCACGCAATATCGAGATCAAAATAGTGAATGTGCCGAAGCTGAAACTGGTTGTTTCCAAAATTTATGAATCCAATCTGCTTGCCGCAAACCGCTATGGCTATTACCCCAAGGAATCCAATGGAGTAGGTGATTATGATGAATATTATTATGAGGGAGAAGGCGATTTTACCCTTGGTGATGTGATCTATGAAAAAGAAATCGATACCCGTTCGCTGCCACGTGTTGGCAGTTCTCAATTACTTGAATTTAACCTGGAGGATCGGCTGCCGGAACTGAAGGGTGCCTATCATATCAAGGTTCGATCCATGGATGATTACTGGGTGAGTGACAATCGTATGATTTCACTTTCCGATATCGGGTTGATTGTGAAAGAAGGACAGGAGAAGATTTTTGTATTTACCAATTCCATTGCATCAGCAACCGCCCTGACAGGTGTGAACCTGGTAGCTTACGGGGCCAATAACCAAGTATTGGGTATGGGTACCACCAATTCAGAAGGAGTTGCAGAAATCAGTTATGCCCGAAAGGAACAGGCTGGTTTTCGTCCGGCTATGGTCATTGCCAAAACCGCTACTGACTTCAACTACCTGCTCTTTGGTAATACCCGTGTCAATACCTCGCGTTTTGAAGTAGGTGGAAAGCAGCTGAATGCAACCGGACTGGATGCGTTTGTTTACACAGAGCGGGGAATTTATCGTCCGGGTGAACAGGTGCATTTTGCTGCAATCGTACGTGATTATAACTGGAATCCGGTTGCTGATCTGCCTATAAAGGGTAAAGTGTTGTTCCCCACAGGAAAGGAGATGAAGAGTTTCCGAAAAACGCTTAATAAAGAAGGTAGTACCGACGGCAGTATTGATATTCCGGTTGCAGCCCTAACGGGTACGTATATACTGGAATTGTACAGCGGAAATGATGTACTGCTGACCAGTCTGCCCATCCAGGTGGAAGAGTTTGTGCCAGATCGTATCAAAGTACAAACCAGCCTGGATAAAAAAGAGCTCAAGCCCGGTGAAACAGCCACCCTGGCATTGGAGGCACAGAATTTTTTTGGTCCGCCTGCCGCCAACCGGAACTATGAAACCGAAATCCAGGTAAAGCAAGTCCTTTTCTCACCGAAAAAATATGGCGGCTACCAGTTTTCACTGACCAACCAGCAAAGCTTCTTTGACAAAAAGATGGAAGAGGGACAAACCGATGCGGAGGGCCGTGCCCGTATTTCCTATACGGTTCCTGCTTTGTATAAGATGATCGGATTACTGCAGGCGAAATTCTTTACAACTGTTTTTGATGAAACCGGCCGACCGGTGAGCAGGATGGTACAGGCGGATATCAGTACGCAGGACGCTTTCCTTGGAATTGGCGACAATGGATATGATTATTTTCCACTGAACCAGGCCGTGAAGTTTCCACTGATCGCATTGAATAAGGCAGAGCAGGTAGTAACAGGTCAGAAAGCAACGGTGGAAGTAATCAAACATGAATACCGGACCGTATTAAGCAAAAGTGGATCCTATTTCCGGTATGAAAGCCAGAAAGAGGAAAAGATCCTTGCCAGCAGCACGGTAACCATCTCCGGAGAGAACTCATCCTATAGTTTTATACCCAGGTCTCCGGGTAATTATGAACTTCGTTTAAGCCTTCCCGGTAGTACTACTTATGTTAGCAGAACTTTTTACAGTTATGGACATTGGGGGGGTGATTATACTTCTTTCGAAGTAAATACGGATGGCAATATTGACATTGAAACCGATAAGGAAATGTATAACCCTGGAGAAGAGGTGAAGCTCCTGTTTAAAACACCATTCAGCGGTCGTTTGCTGGTTACAATGGAGCAGGATAAGGTGCTGAGCTACCAATACCTGAATGTGGAGAAGCGCAGCGCTACACTTACCTTGCCAATAAGCGAAGCTCATTTGCCGAATGTATACATCACAGCTACCCTTATCAAAACACATACGGTAAGTGATCTTCCTCTGACAGTTGCTCATGGATTTAAAGGGGTAACGGTAAGGGAAAAACGTCGTTCTATTCCGGTGGAGATCCTGGCTGAAGCATCGAGTCGGTCTAAGAAAACCCAGCAGGTACGGGTAAAAGCAGTACCGGGTTCGATGGTTACTTTAGCTGCCGTGGATAATGGCGTGCTGCAGGTAACGGATTATAAAACTCCGGATCCATACGGCTATTTTTATGCGGACAGAGCCCTTGGTGTAAATGCCTTTGATTTGTATCCGCTGCTGTTTCCGGAATTGAAAGCGACCCGAAGCAGTACTGGTGGGGATGGTGAGCTGAGAATGGACCAGCGGGTAAATCCTATGCCGAATAAACGGGTAAAGATTTTATCGTACTGGAGCGGATTGGTAAGCACCGGTAGTAATGGCGAAGCTTCGTTTAATGTTGAGATACCTGCCTTTTCGGGAGAGGTTCGGTTGATGGCAGTAGCGCATGCAGGCAACCGGTTCGGTTCTGCCGAAAAAACAATGAAAATTGCGGATCCTGTTGTCATTAGTACTGCCTTGCCAAGGTTTATGAGTCCGGGTGACAGTATTGAAATACCTGTAACGCTTAGTAATACAACAGCCAAATCAATGACCGGCTCTGCCACCATCAAAGTCAGCGGATCAATAACAGCCTCCGGAGCTTCAGAACAACCGGTTACGATTGATGCCAACTCGGAACAACGACTTGTATTTACGGCGGCCGCAAACCCGTCAATCGGCAACGGACAGGTGAAAATTGATGTGAAAGCAGGAGGGGCGGTTTATTCGGAAGAAGTAGATATTACGGTTCGACCTGCTTCCACCTTGCAGAAAAGAACCGGATCGGGAGCTGTTAAGGCAAATGGTTCTGTAAATCTAAACATTGGTGATCCTGATTTTATGCCAACATCGGTTCGAAAAAAACTGGTAGTGAGTCCTTCTCCGGTGCTGGAGTTGGGAAATATACTAGAAAGGTTGGTTAACTATCCGTATGGGTGTACAGAGCAGAGTATTTCAGCGGCCTTTCCACAATTGTATTTTGGTGATTTGAGTGAGTTGCTGCAAAAAGGAGATGCATCGCGCAAAGCGGCAGCAGCCAATGTATTGGAAGCCATCCGCAAAATTAAAATGCGGCAATTGTACAATGGAGCGGTAACGCTTTGGGACAATGACCGTACCGAGCAATGGTGGACCAGTATTTATGCGGCTCATTTTTTGATTGAAGCCAGAAAAGCCGGCTTTGAAGTGGATCGTTCCCTGCTGGAAACGCTCCTGAACTATATCAACCAACGCCTGAGTGTTCGAAATACCATCACTTACTATTACAATGACAACCAGCAAAAGAAGATCGCTCCCAAAGAAGTGGCGTACAGTTTATACGTACTGGCACTGGGCGGTAAGTCAAATATATCTGTGATGAATTATTACAAGTCCAAACCCGATCAGCTAAGCCTGGATAGCAAATACCTGTTGTCGGCAGCTTATGCATTGGCGGGAGATCGCAATAGGTTTGCTGAGTTATTGCCCTCTTCCTTTTCAGGAGAGCGATCTGTTGCTGTTACGGGTGGCAGTTTTTATTCTCCCCTTCGGGATGAGGCAATTGCGCTCAATGTATTAATTGAAGTACAACCGGATCATCCACAGGTGTCAGGTTTGGCTAGGAATTTAGCACAACGCTTTAAAGAATTAAATTGGTTCAGCACCCAGGAAGCATCCTTTGGTATGCTGGCACTTGGGAAACTGGCTGCCCGCCAGGCCAATAATACAGCTACCGCAACGATTCAAAGCAATGGTAAAACGATTGCTACCCTTAAGGATAAACTGCTGACAGTTGAAGCTGCTTCACTTGGAAACGGGCCTGTGCAGATCAGCGCAAACGGTGGACCCGTATATTACTGGTGGGAAGCAGAAGGAATCAGTGCAAGCGGATCCTATAAGCAGGAGGACCAATACCTCAAAATCCGGAGAGCTTTCTTTGACCGGAACGGGAAACCGATTGCAGGCAGAAATTTCCGGCAGAACGACCTCGTTGTTGTTCAGCTAACCCTTGAAAAAGCGTATGCAGGTGCTATTGATAATGTAGTTATTACGGATTTGCTTCCTGCCGGATTTGAAATTGAAAATCCAAGGATAAAAGATATTCCTGGTATGGACTGGATAAAAGATGCAGTTACTCCAACAGCAATGGATATACGCGATGACCGGCTGCATCTGTTTGTGGATGCTACTAATAACCGGCAAGTGTATTATTACACGGTGCGTGCGGTTTCTCCAGGTACATTTCAACAGGGACCAGTAAGCGCAGATGCTATGTATAACAATGATTATCATTCCTATCATGGTGCAGGGAAAATAGTGATCACAAGCCGGTAAAAATGAATATTGATACGAGTGTTGAGTTTATAGAGCTGGTACGGGATACCGCCAGGGAAGCGGAATTGAGAGGGGAATTGCCAGAGGTTATATGGGAACAGGTGCTTAAAGCCAACTGGCTGAACCTCTATCTTCCAATAGATTTGAGAGGAATGGGCATGGAATTCCCCGAAGCAGTGGAAATACTGGAAAAGATAGCGTGGATAGATGGTTCGCTGGGCTGGACCATTACGCTTTGCAGTGGGGCTCACTGGTTTCTTGGTTTTATGGATAAAACGCTGCAGGCTGATTTGCTTATCCAGGAAGGCTTGTGTATTACGGGTAGTGGGAATGCCGGAGGTGCCGCAGTTCCTTTAGATGGGGGGTATTGGATAAAAGGAGAATGGCCACATGCAAGTGGTGCTTCCAATGCAACTTACCTGACTGCCAATTTCAATGTACAAGGAACTATAGTTGCGATGCTGCTTGATGCAAAAGAAGTTGAGCTAATCGGAAACTGGTCAACCATGGGAATGAAAGCCACTGCCAGCAATGGTTTTAAAGTTACTCCGCAATGGATTCCAGCACGAAGAGCTTTTGTTATTGATCCCGAACGGGCAACCCATCCGGATCCGGTGTTTAAATTGCCTTTTGAATTGCTGGCTGCTTATACGCTGGCAGCCAATATAACTGGAATGGTTAAACGTTTTGTTGAATTGGCTGAACATCAAAGTAGGATTTCAACGGAACCCTTTAATCAATTGAGAATGGAGTTATTGCAAACCTGTCGGGACAACTGGGAGCAGGTAAAGCAAGGCATAGGTCCTGAGCCGTCGGCTATTGATGTTGTCAGTGCTCAAGCCAGAAGTATTACGCGGCAAGCCTTACAATTGATTCAGAACTTGTACGGATATCAGTCGCTGGCCGGCGCTAAAGAAGATTCTGAACTAAATCGTGTGTGGAGAAATATTCATACGGCTGCCCTGCATCCTTTATTGAGAAGCATCCTTTAAGGAAAGTTCTTCCTGGAGGTAAGCAGCAATCCGTTGGGTCATATCGCGCCAGCGGCGCCTCGCACCAGGGCCTCCGCCAAATACCGGGTTGAAATGTTTGTGCAGCTCATGTCCGGCTCCTTCATATAACTGTACATAATGGGTAATTCCCGCACGATGGGCCTCCCGTGCAATGATTTCAGTGCCAAAAAACGGTCCTGCCGTATTATTGGAAGGTACTACCCGGTCTTTGCTTCCATGTATGGAAACAATTGGCACCCTGGCATTTTTAATCCACGTACTGTCATAAATTGAGCCCCACATATTGATAGCGGCCAATACCCGGTTAGGATTGTGGGTGGTGTCGAGACTGGCACTATTGGCGCGTTTGAGATAGGCAGCAAGTTCCGATTCACTGCTGCATACTTCGTGGAGGGCCATCATGCCACCGGCTGAATTCCCTGCCAGGATGATTTGATCCGGATCAATGCCGTATTGCTCGTGATTTCGTTTGAAGTAATCAATGGCTAACTGCAGGTCTTTCAACGCTTCAAAACAACCGTCGGCAAGATCTTCAAAACGGGAGAGCGGCTTTTTTTTACTCTTCCTGTAATTGATCGACGCTACAGCGTATCCCCTTTTGGCAAATTCTCTTGCCCAGAAAGGAGTACTGTCGGATGCTTTGTTGCCGAGTTTAAATCCGCCGCCATGCATGGCAATGATCAAAGGACGCCTGCGGTTTTTGTCTTCGGCGGATGCATACCAATCAAATTTGTGGAACCTTTTTTTAACGCCAGGTGTTTCTTGTTCCTGGTAGGAAAGATTCCTTTTACGATCCACTTTCTCAAACAGGATGTCTTTGTACCGAACGCTGGATTTCGGCTGTGCCTGAGTGTTAGTAAATATGAGTACTGACAGCATTCCTGTCAAAACTGCCCGAATTAGCATAGGTTAAATGGTTTCGGTAACTGATTGGGTAACGACTCCAAATTCGAATTGCATTTCATTCAGCCTGCGGTAGAGTCCGTCTTTTGCCATCAGTTCTGCATGGGTGCCAGATTCGTGTACTACGCCCTTATCCACTACCACTATCTTATCAGCATTCCGGATGGTGGACAGCCGGTGTGCAATCACAAAAGAGGTTCTGCCTTTCATCAGATTATCGAGGGCTTCCTGAACCAGCTGTTCACTTTCGCTATCGAGAGAAGAAGTAGCTTCATCGAGTATCAGGATAGCCGGATCTTTCAGGATAGCTCGCGCGATGGCAACCCGTTGTCTTTGTCCGCCACTCAACTGAATACCTCTTTCACCTACAACAGTGTTGTATTGATCAGGAAAAGCTTCAATAAACCGATGTGCATTTGCTTTGATTGCTGCCTGGGTGATTTCTTCATCTGTTGCATCAGGTTTTCCATAAGCGATGTTTTCCCGGATAGTGCCACCAAACAGCAATACTTCCTGTGGTACATAGGCCATCTGGGCACGTAACTCTGATAAAGGAAAACTGGAGGCTGGTTTGCCATCGAAAAACAAATTCCCCGCATCGGGTTCATAAAAGCGGAGCAGCATGGAAACCAGGGTGGATTTACCTGCACCACTGGGCCCCACAATCGCAACCTGTTGCCCATTTTGCGCAGACAAGCTAAGGCCTTTCAGCACAGGTGTGTCTTTACGCGAAGGATAGCTGAAGAAAATATGTTCGAACTGTACATCCCCACGGATGCGGTTTTCCGGTGCCACAGTGATAGCTTCCAGCGAAACCGGTTCGCTTTCGCTGCGGAGAATTTCGCGGATGCTTTCAGTTGCCCCCAGGGTTTTTTGCAATTGGGAAAACATATCGGCGAAGCCTGCAAAAGTTCCACCTACAAACATTGAAAAGATGACGAACATGGTAAGGGAACCCAGGGTAAGTTCACCTGATTGAATCATATTAGCACCATACCACATAACAAAAGCGATGGCACCAAACACACTAAAGATCATAAAGGAAACAAACGCACCCCGATAGCGTGCGTTTTTGATAGATGTATCAACAACAGCAAAAATACTTTTTACATACCGCTTGATCTCGTGAAATTCACTGGTGAAAGCTTTAACAACCGTTATCCCCTGAAAAGTTTCCTGCACAATCGTGCCACTTTCAGCTAATTCATCCTGTGCTTTCCGTGCCATTTTGCGAATGCGCTTGCCAAAAACAACGGCCAGGATTGCAATTACAGGTACCACGCCCAGCATTACCAGTGCCAGTTCCGGACTGATCCAGAAAATAAAGAAAAGCCCTATTACCAGAGTGAATATGCCCCGAAGGAATTCGGCCAGGGTAAAGGATATTGCGTCCTGGATCTGGGAGAGATCCGATGAAATCCGGTTGCTCAATTCACCTACTCTTTTTTCAGAGAAATAAGACATGGGCATACTCAGCAGTTTGCTGTATACGTCTTTCCGCATGCCTGCCAGGGAACGTTCGCCCACTGCCGTCAGCAGGTATACACGCATATAGGAAAAGAACATTTGAAAACTGAGCGTAATAAAGATGAAAAGCAGGCTGGTATTCAGACTCCATTTCACTTCCTTCAACTGCTGCCCGAAAGGCAGATTGGAAGGGGCAGAAGGAACAACCGCAGCGCCGCCTCCCGGAACGGCTGCATCTATCATTTTTCCAAGAAACAAAGGGAAGAGACTGGTGGTTAAAGCCGATAAAGCGATGAATACCAGGCTCATGATAAATTGACCGCGGAAAGGCTTCAGATACCTGAAAAGCACCAGGGCCTGGCGAAGTGATTCTTTGGAAATTTTAACTTTTGGACGCTCCTCTGCGTTATCCTCCTTGTTCCTGTTCCGTCCTCTTGCCATATTTTTATGTTTCTGATTAAACTGAGCGCAAGATACATCAGCAACCTGCTTAATTAAACCGATATGCTTAAACGAATTACAGTTCTGGGTTCTGTTTTGTTGTCAACCACCCTGATCGCCTGTGCCCAACAACCTAAAATTGATTTTGAATCGTATAACCCTCCCTCTACGCTGGTGGTGCCCGAAAATCCGGTAACCCGTTCAAAATTTCCATTTGTTGACGTGCACAACCACCAGTACCGGATGGGCTCAGGTTCACTGGCTGATATCATCAGCAATATGGATGCGCTCAATATGAAGGTGATGGTCAACCTGAGTGGTGGTAATGGTGCCGAGCTCAAACAGAAAGTAGAGAACGCGCGTAAGCAATATCCCGGAAGATTTATTGTGTTTCACAATATCGATTTTGGGGGCATCGGCACAGAAGGCTGGTCGGAGAATGCAGTAAAGCAATTACAGGAAGATTATAACAATGGTGCCCGCGGATTGAAAGTGTTCAAAAACCTGGGATTTTCGGTGAAGGATACCAGGGGAAACCGGGTGACTGTAGATGATCACCGACTGGATCCCATCTGGAAAAAATGTGGCGAACTCAAGATTCCGGTCCTTATTCACACAGCAGACCCTGCCTCTTTCTGGGAAGAATTAACGAATGAAAACGAGCGATTGCTGGAACTTTACACACATCCGCGTCGGAAACGTTCGAATGAGGATCCGGCTCCCTGGGAGGTATTGATTGCAGAGCAGCACCGGATGTTCAAAAAACACCCGGGCACTACATTTATTGCTGCGCATTTTGGCTGGTATCCGAATAACCTGAAAAAACTGGACTCCCTGTTGCAGGTGATGCCGAATGTGGTGGTGGAGTTTGGAGCCGTAATTGCAGAACTGGGTCGGCAGCCCCGTTCAGCTCATGATTTTTTCCTTAAATACCAGGATCGTATCCTTTTTGGAAAAGACAGTTGGGTGCCTTCAGAATATGCAACCTATTTCAGGGTACTGGAAACAGCCGATGAATATTTTCCTTACCATAAAAAATACCATGCATTCTGGAGAATGTACGGACTTGATCTGCCGGATGAGGTACTTAAAAAAGTATATTACAAAAACGCCCTTCGCATTATTCCGGGCATCGATGCGAGCCTGTTTCCGCGCTGATCAGATAAAGACGCGGGTGCCGGCTCCAACGGCATTATAGTTTTCGCGGAATTCTTTGGGTGTACAGCCTTTTTTCTTTTTGAAAACCCGGTTGAAATTGGACATATTATTGAAGCCGCAACGATAGGCGATTTCTCCGATTGTGTGTGTGGTGTCTATGAGCATACGCGAGGCATGTCCCAACCTGATCTCAATCAGGCTGTCAATAAAATTATTACCCGTTCTGTTTTTAAAAAACCGGCTGAAAGCCACATCCGACATATTGACCAGTTTAGCCACATCGGTTAAAGAGATCGGCTTTTCAAAATTATTGTTGAGGTAATCCATTGCTGTACCAATACGGCGACTGTTATATGTGAAGTGTTCTGCATTGTTGAAGCTGGCATCGGAAAGGATGCGCATATTCCTGGAGGTGGAGAGATCATGCAGGATAGAAAACAATTCTAATACCGAGTCAAACCCATGTTTCTGGTTCAATGCTTTTATCCGGCCGGCTACCTGTTGGGTAGTTTCCGGCGAAAACAGAATACCCCGGTTTGATTTTTCCAGCATAGCCCGGATAAAGCTTAACTGATTCCGGCGCAGAAATTTTTCATCAAACAGATCCTTGTGAAACTGTATGGTTACTTCTTTGATTTCTTTACTGACACATTTGTGATTGAACCAGCCATGCTGAAGGTTTGATCCAACCAATACCAATTCCAGGGAGCTTATTTCTTCCATGTGATCGCCGATAATCCTCCTTGCTCCAGTTGCATTTTCAATAAAGTTGAGTTCAAACTCTTCGTGATAATGCAGAGGAAAATCGAAATCTGATTTCACTCGGGAAAAAAGGGTAAAACAATCACTTTGGGTAAGCGGCGTAATCTCTCTAAGCAGGTCGTTTTTCATATGTAGCTAGTCAAAATAGTATTAGTCTGGGGTAAATTACAAAAAATCAGGAATATGACTTTAGCCAGGGATTGATAACCAGTAACCGTTTTGGAAATGAAAGTATGAAGATTGAGTAAAATAGTATTAAATACCAGTTGAATTACGAGCTATTTTACAGGTTCGTTTTGGTTCTTCCAGAATGAGCAATTTAGCAGTCGTTTTGTTGGCAGCAGATGGTTTGTTTCTACTAACCGCCGAGCTGCCAATTTTTATTAAAAAACCCGTCTCTTTTCAGAGAACGGGTTTAAGTAAAACCAATCAACGAAAACCTTCTTTATAGCTGTTTACCGCTTTTTTCAATTTTACGAACCGGGGTATTGCCTCCTCCATTGAGTGTCAGATCCACCGGTTTATTTGTGATCCAGTTGCCCCTGCTGAAATCAGGGATATCCATACTGCGGCTCCTGTTATTTACCGACTGGTTAGAGAGCGGAATAATACAACTCCAAAGTGCTGCATCGTACACGTCCTGGTCCAGCGGCAAACCATTACGCAAACAATCGATCAGTCGCCAGTCCATAATGAAATCCATACCCCCATGACCACCAACGCCCTTGGCTATTTCTCCAATATGTTTGACGATGGGTGGAGTATGTTTATCTTCCAAAGCCTTAAATTCTTCCTGTTTTATCCAACTGTGGCCAAAAGCGATCTTCGCAGGACTGGGCCATTTCTGTGCCACCCCTTTTGTGCCACTTACCAGGTGTATGCGGCTGTAGGGACGGGGAGAGCTGACATCGTGCTGGATGAGAATGCTTTTGCCCTTGTGGGTGCGGATCAGGGTATTGTTCATATTTCCCCGGTATTTCTGATTAACGTAAGGGGAGAAAAACGAATCGGTTTTTGCAAGTTCTGCTGCATGTGCTCCCATGGTGAAATCATTCGTTGACATGGAGATCAGGTAATCGAACTGATCACCACGATTGATATTCATGCATTGTGCAACAGGACCCAGGCCGTGGGTTGGATAGAGACTACCGTTCATGCGGATATTCTCTTTTAGTCTCCACATATTGGCATATCCTTTTTTACTGAAATTTAGATCCAGCAGATCGTGGATATAGGCTCCTTCTACATGGAGTACTTCTCCAAAGAGGCCATTCCGCGCCATGTTCAGCGTAAGCAGTTCAAAGAAATCATAACAGCAGTTCTCCAGCATCATACAATGTTTACGGGTGCGCTCGGATGTTTCCACGAGCTGCCAGCATTCATCAATAGAAAGCGCTGCCGGTACTTCAGTGGCTGCGTGTTTGCCATTGTTCATGGCATAAAGAGCGATTGGTGTGTGTAAGTCCCAGGGTGTTGTGATATAAATCAAATCAATATCTTTTTGCTCACAAACCTGTCTCCAGCCATTTTCACCAGAGAATTCTTTCGCCTTGGGTAATCCTGCTTTGGTGAGGATTTGCTGAGCGGCCGCGGCCCTTTCGGGATAAAGATCGCAAAGCGCTTTAATTTCTACTCCTTCAATATGGCTCATGCGCTCAACAGCTCCCGGACCGCGCATGCCCAGCCCGATAAAACCGATTCGAACCTTTTCAAGTTTGGGTGCAGCGTATCCGCACATGTTAAAGGAGGGAGAGGTCTTTGCTGTGGGATGGGGTGCATCTTCTGCAAGGTCCTTGCCCAGAACCGGCCAGCTGCTCACCAGCGCGCCGGTACCCATTGTGAGGTTCCGCAGGAATTTTCTTCTGTTTGAACTCATATTGATGTTGTTTGATCTTGATGAAAAATATATCGGTTAAGGATCTCTGTTAGTTCTGGTTCTTTTGCTTCCAGTTCCTGTAAAAGGCGGATCTGGTTGCGCGCGCGTTGCAGGTTATGATCAGCATACCTGGCACCATAATAGGTGTCGCCAATCAGGTAATCGGAGAGAAACCGAATGGCCTGCATATAGATCATGAATTTGCCCGCATAAATGAAAGCTCTTCTTTCATCGTCCGAAAGAATTGCATTCATTTCGGACAGGTAACCTTTTACGATGGCTTCAAAAATATCCGTACGAATGCAGATCTTTTCCAGGTCTGTTTCTTCTTCACTGGCGGGAGAGAGATAAGTCCGTAACATATCACCCACATCACTAATGAAATACCCTGCCATCACGGTATCGAGGTCTATCACACAGAGCCCTTTATTGGAGGCATCCAGCAATACATTACTGATCTTGGTATCATGATGGGTTACACGTAAATGGAAAGAAGGGTTATTACAAATATGCTGGTAGGTAGTAACGATTCCCGATTTATTCTTGAGATAGTCAATTTCGGGACCGGCCTTTTGTATCCGATCCGGAATCCCGGAAGCAATGGCATCTTCAAACTGACGAAACCGCAAGGTGAGATTATGGAAATCCGCGATCGTAGTATGTAGTTCATCCAGTTTTATTCCTTCCAGCAAAGCGGTAAATCTTCCGAATTGTTTGGCAGCTTCATAGGCCTGGGAAGGTTCTGTTACCACATCAATGCTATGGGAATCTTTGATAAAAGGGAGCAATCTGAAATAACCGGCTTCTTTTGAAATTGCGAGGTCCTGGTTATCAAGCGTTTTAACAGGTTCAACAAACAGATAATCAGGGTGATGAGTTTTAAGGTAACTCCCGATTTGCCTGAGATTGGATGCAATCCATTCCGGATGTTTGAATACATCCTGGTTAATGCGTTGCAGGATATAAGAGCGATTTTTATCCGTTACTTTCCAGGTAGTATTAATCAATCCCGATCCGAACGTTTCGGTTGAAAGATGGGCTGTTTCTTTCAGATAGGCTGGCAAAATCTGTTGTTCCATGTTAGTTTATATGGATAAGGCCTTTTATAGACCGAACTTAAGCATTCGGTCTCATCCTTCCATATGCAACCGTTTGAGTGATTTTGCCAGATGAAGCCCAATCGCTCAGGAAGCCTGCTTTTTCCAGTTTTTTTTCTGTGCAGTGAGATACCGGTCAAAGAGCATCAATCCCAGTACAATATTCACCATCATGAAAATATTCACGAATTGATTGTTGAATATTCCGGAAAAATCGATGCGGTTCCATTCAAAGCCCCCACTACCGGATCCACTGCTCCAATCGATCTGTGCAATGGCATATATTACAAAGCCAACAATCAGGGTGATGAAAAATCCTGCAATTCCGTAGATGATCTTTTTATTGATATAAGTGCTGGTAGCTGGAGCAATATGTAATCTTGCGATTTCTTCCATCACGTTTTTGGTAAAACGAAGGGAAGGGGCTTCCAACTCCAGGTGTTCCTGCAAATCCTGGTGAAGTGCTACCATCTCCTGGTATTTCTCCCTCCATTCCTGCTGGGTTTGAATCAGGGCTTCAATCACCGAACGTTCTTCCGGCTTCGCTATCCCATCGATGTATTCCCAGAGGCGGGCTTCCATTTCTATATTCTGTGACATGAAGTAAAAATTATGAATGATGAATTGTGAATTATATTTTAAGTGGTCAGGTCGCGGACTTCCTGGGGGAAGAATTTTTCCATTTTATCCCGAAGTCGTTGCCTTGCCCGGTGTAACCTTACTTTAATTGCATTGGTTTCCTGTCCCAATATCTGTGCAATTTCATCCAGGCTCTGTTCTCCCTTATAGAAAAGTGTAATTACCTGGGCGTCATCCGGCGACAGCAGGGAAATAGCCTGGTTCACCATCGCCAGTTTGGATTTCTGTTCCACCTGGTTGGCCCGCATTCCACTGTCAACCTGTTCCGCATGGGCCATTACCTTTTCATTATCCAGCGAATGTACTTCCAGTTTTTTCTTTCTCAGGAAGGTCAGGCAGCTGGTGGTGGTAATCGTATAGATCCATGTACTGAACTTACTCTCTCCTCTGAAATCTGCGAGGCTTTTATAGGCTTTGATGAACACATCCTGGGCCACTTCCTCAGCATCCTCCCGACTGTTGATATACCTTAACACTATGGTGAATACATAGTTCTGGTACCTGGTAACCAACTGGCTGTAGGCCTGCTGATTACCATTCTTCACCATTTGTATGATCTCGTTATCCGGTGTTGCTGGTTGCATTACAGGGAGTAGGACGCCGGTTGCGGTTGTTAGGTTACAGGTAATAATGTACAACACTAAAATTAAGATAAGTTGGGCGTATTTCGGATTCGGCTGTAACCTGATAGAAAAACCTGCCGTCATATTCCCAGAACCCGGTTGTTGACTGATCGGGGTTTATACAACCAGTCAAAAAAAAGTTCTTCGCTGCTGTAACCTGGATCCGGAAGCGGTAGTCTGATTGAACAGAAACAATTAAAACACAACCATAAAAAACATTGTATGCAAACCGCAGAAGTTTTGATCCCGATTTTAGTTCCCCTGGGCGCCTTCGCCATGGTATTTGGTATCGTTTACCTGAAAAGCCGTGAGAATATGGCAATGATTGAAAGAGGACTCAATCCCAAGGAGTTTGCCAATCGCCCCGCTCCTTACCGCAACCTTAAGAACGGTTTGCTTTTCCTGGGCGCCGGTATCGGTTTGGCCCTTGCGTATATCATTACCCAATATATGTTGCACGATGATGAAAACCCTGCCCTCTGGTTCGCGCTGATCGCCATCGGTGGTGGTCTTGGCCTGATCAGATCCTATCAGATTGAGAAGAAGGAGTTGTTGGATAAGGAAGGGGAAAAGTGAAACGTCAGACGTCAGACGTGAGAAGGGAAGAGGGGGAAAGGAAGATGTAGGAATGGAAGACTCCCATACTTTACACCTGATTCCTGGATGCTGCACCTTTATAAGAAATACTACCTCATCCTGAATACTAAACCTTATACCTGTATTTAAAACCGGAGGGTTTTTAAAGTAACGCACTGCTAGCGATTGCCTTAAAAACCCTCCGGTTTCACTTTTCACGTCTGACGTCTGACGTCTCACTTTCCTGTGAAACGCCCTGCTTTCGGTCAAGTGCTAATTATTGGGGGTTAGGTGTCATTTCTTCCCTTCTTCCATCTTCCCTTCCCCCTTTTTCCCCTCTTCCATTCCTCCACTTCCATGTACTTCCTCCATCGCCTTCCTCACTACTTCATCCCCTGCATTCAGTACCTGGAAATACCCTTCGCTTCTCCAGCGATACCGGGCAATTAGGGCTTTCATGCGCTCAGATAAAAAGGAAAGGTCAGCGGAAGTGAAATCACCCACCTTAACACTGTCCTGTTCAGCCATCTTTTTAAGGCTTTGCCAGTCATTTTCTGAAAACCGGATGGCATCATTGTAGGAAACCGGACTCTTGAATTCATCCACGGATGCGCGGTTGCGGACATAATAGAGGTAGGTGAAATTACCAATGGTGTTGTTCCGGTACAAGGCAGTTACTGAGCTGGATAAAAGGGTGGTATCGGCGCCAACAAATACATCCGGTACAATTCCTCCACCTCCATAAACCGTTCTGCCTTTGCTGGTCTTATAAGCTTTACCATTGGCTGCATGAATGCTGTCGGCATTGTTCATTTCGCCGTTTTCAAATCGCTTGTGCAGGTCATCCTGGTAGTCTTCAATACCCTTATCGTAGGGTTTCTGAATACTGCGTCCACTGGGAGTATAATAACGGGCAACAGTGAGGCGCAAAGCCGACCCATCGCTCAACTGATACTGTTCCTGCACCAATCCTTTGCCAAAACTGCGTCTGCCTATTATGGTAGCCCGGTCCCAGTCCTGCAGGGCACCTGCCAACACTTCACTGGCGGAGGCAGATTGTTCATCCATCAACAACACCAGGTTGCCTTTTTCAAACAACCCATTCCGGCGGGACCGATACTCCTGGCGTTTCATGTTATTTCCTTCGGTGTATACGATCAGTTTATCGCCATCCAGAAATTCATCCGCCATATCAACCGCTTCACCCAAAATGCCGCCACCATTGCCACGGAGGTCAAGAATCAGCGATTTCATCCCTTCACCCAGCAATTTTTCCAGTCCAGCCATGAATTCTTCATAGGTAGTTTCTGAAAATTTGCTGATCCGCATGTAACCTGTTTCAGGTTCTAGTAAATAGGCTGCATCCAGGGAAGGAAGCGGGATGGTTCCACGCGTAATTGTCACCGTTATAGGTTGGCCATTCCGCAGGAGGGTCGTGGTTACTTTGGAGCCGCCAGGGCCACGCAGCAGTTCCTTGATACGATCCGAACTGATACCTCCGGTAACAGTGGTATCACCCACTTTGAGAAATTTATCCCCAACCTGAAGGCCGGCTTTTTCACTTGGGCCGCCCGGAACCACATTTACAACATTGACGGTATCCCGGAATAGTTGGAATTCAATTCCAATACCCTGGAAATTTCCCTGAAGGTCTTCTGTTAAAGCACCCAGGTGTTGCGCCGGGATAAAATTGCTGTGCGGATCCAGTTTGGTCAGCATATCCTGGATAGCAGCATTTCCAAGTGTATCCACCGATACTTTGTCTACGTATTTCAACATCACCAGGTCCAGTACTTCCTGAAGTGGTGATCTTTTGGTATCAAACCTGAAAACATTACTGGCAACCTGTGTATTATCGCGCAGTTTGTAACCTATTACCATTCCCCCGATCATGACAACTGCGAAGAGCAGGGGAAGCCAAACCTGAACTTTTTTTCCTTGCTTCATATTACGTTCTAAAGCTGCAAATTACTGAAATGCCCGGAGCCGCTCTCCATATTATTGCTCCAGTATGCTAACATAGTTTTATTTTCGTCCCAGCATTAAAGTGAATTCATGGCCATATTACTTGCAGACAGTGGTGCAACCAAGTGCGAATGGTGTGTAGTGGACAAAGGAAAGGTTAAAAAAACGGTTTTCACCCTGGGTATCAGTCCCTATTTTCTCAATACTGACCAAATCGAAGAACTGATTCGGCGTGATTTATACCCCGAAATCAGTCGTTATAAACTGGAAGCAATCTACTATTACGGTACGGGGTGCAAAAATCCCGCCAACCGGAAATCTGTACAGAAAGCCATTCAACGGGTATTTCCGGGTCAGCCGGTGGAAGTCAATCACGACCTGATGGGTGCTGCCCGTGCAGTTTGTCAGCGGGGGAAAGGCATTGCCTGTATCCTTGGAACCGGTAGTAATTCCTGTTATTACGATGGAAAAAAAATTGTGAAGAACAGTCCGGGTTTGGGCTATGTACTGGGCGATGAAGGAAGCGGCGCCTACCTGGGGAAAAAAGTAATTCAGTATTACCTGTATAAAACCTTTGATGAAGAATTGGCCTACCGGTTTGAAGACAAGTTTAAAATGAACGATGTTGATATCTTGGATCGGGTTTATAAACAACCTCTGCCCAACCGTTTTCTGGCCAGCTTCACACTTTTCCTGGCTGAAAACCGCGGCCATTACATGATTGAAAATATCATTGAAGATGGCCTGAATGATTTCTTCTTTCAACATGTGATCAAATACAAGGAAAGTTGGAACTATCCGATTCATTTTGTGGGTGGGGTAGCATTTGGATTCCGTGATGTGGTTTCCGACCTTTGTTCCTCGTACGAACTGGAACTTGGAAAAATTCTTCAGCATCCGATTGAAGGATTGATTCAGTACCACCAATAATTTCAAGATCAACGCAAGCATATGCCCGAATTTGTTAAAGTAACCGAGCAGGAAAGCCGGTATCGTCACCTGGAAAAAATGGAGGTGTCGGAGATTTTGCAGAATATAAACAGAGAAGACCAGGAAGTACCGTTGGCCGTTGCCAAAGCAATCCCTCAGATTGAAAAACTGGTTTCCGCTATTACAGATAATATGCTTGCAGGCGGACGTTTATTCTATCTGGGAGCAGGTACCAGCGGGCGTTTGGGAATTCTGGATGCCAGTGAAATTCCGCCAACATATGGCATGCCGTATGGGCTCGTAATCGGATTGATTGCCGGTGGTGAGGAAGCCATTCAGAAAGCGGTGGAAAATGCAGAAGACAGTTTGCAGCAGGGCTGGGAAGACCTTAAAAAACATTTTGTCAGTGAAAAGGACGTGGTGGTTGGAATTGCTGCAAGTGGTACCACTCCTTATGTAATCGGTGCTTTAAAAAAATGCCGCGAAAATGGTATACTCACCGGCTCCATTTCCTGCAATCCCAACTCTCCTGTAAGCCAGGAAGCAGATTTCCCAATTGAAGTAGTGGTTGGCCCCGAATTCGTTACCGGATCAACCCGCATGAAAAGTGGAACCGCACAAAAACTGGTGCTCAATATGATTTCCACTACTGTCATGATACAAATCGGAAGGGTGGAAGACAATAAAATGGTGAACATGCAGCTCAGTAATGAAAAGCTGGTAGACCGTGGTACCCATATGGTTTTGCAGCAACTGAAACTGGACGATTACGAAGCGGCAAAAGGGTTACTGCTAAAATACGGTAGTGTTAAAAAAGCAGTAGACGCCTGGAGAGCAGCCAATCCGGCTTAAGCATATTTGGGAGAACTTAGTAACTTGCCGGTGTGCACGAAATTGAACCATTTTACAACTGGCGTCATATCTATGTGAGCGAAGAAGATGAGCGATCACCTTTTTACGGGCGCGTTTATTCTGAGTTTGAATATTCCCAAACCATTTATAATTTCTATATCCATCCCCAGTGGGATGAGTTTGGATCTAGAACCCTCTATCTGAAAGTCATCCTGGCAGATTACGAAGAACAGTACGCTATCATTGAACTGCTGGGTGAATGGAATGATGCCATTGAGAATGACATCATGCAACTTAAAAGGGAGGTGATTGACAAGTTCCAGGAAGCAGGCATTCATAAGTTCATCTTCATTGCTGAAAATGTGTTGAACTATCATTCCGGAGACCGCGATTACTATGAAGAGTGGTACGAGGAGATGGTGGATGAAAACGGATGGGCTGTCTTATTAAATATGCCGGAACAAACACAGTATGATTTCCGGAAATCTAAATTACAACGGATAATAGAGCTGGTGGAGCTGGATAACTGGCGTACGTTTAAACCTTTTCACCTTTTCCGGAAAATGGATGAACAACAGATGAAACGCCTGCAATGAGGCGGTTTAACTAACATTCGTAAGGAAAAAACTTTTTTGTTGTATTCAATCATTGTATATTTTTACTTCATGATCACAGCAAATGCATTTGGCCGATTTTATTTTTACTTCTACTTTTTTACAGGCAGAAGGCCGGCGATGCTTTGTGTTAGATCAGCGAATTAAGATCACTAAAACTAAACATAAAGAGTCCCGGCGAAAGCCCGGGACTCTTGTTTTTTATGGCAACAAGAGTATCCATACAGGGTTATGAAGGCAGCTTCCACCAGGTGGCAGCCCAGCAATTTTTCGGCAAGGATGTTGAAGTCATTCCCTGCGATACCTTCCGCGAGGTAGTTAAAATTGCATCCAGTAAAAAAGAAAGCGAAGGCGGAGTAATGGCAATTGAGAATTCCATCGCGGGCAGCATACTTCCCAACTATAATTTATTACAGAAAAGTAACCTGCAGGTGGTAGGCGAAGTGTATCTCCAGATTAAACAGAACCTGCTGGTAAATCCCGGTGTAAAACTGGAAGACATCCGGGAAGTGCATTCACATCCGATGGCCATTCTGCAATGCATCGATTACCTGGAGAAGTTCAACTGGAAACTCGTGGAAACAGAGGATACTGCCCTCAGTGCCAAACATATTCACCAGAAGCACAATAAACATGCAGCAGCTATTGCCAGTAAACTGGCGGCAGATCTGTTTGATCTCGAAGTGCTGGCTCCGAATATCCACACGATGAAAAACAACTATACCCGCTTTCTCATTCTTCAAAGAAGGGATATGGTGCAGGAGATTACGGATGCCAACAAAGCTTCGGTTAATTTTCATACCGATCACTCAAGGGGAAGCCTTGCGAAAGTATTGACCAGAATTGCGGAAGGAGGAATCAATTTGAGCAAGTTGCAGAGTTTTCCGATTCCTGGCAGCGACTGGCAATACAGTTTCCATGCGGATATGGAATTCGACAGCCTGGAACAGTTCCAGGGAGTAATAAAAGAAATCGAACCGCTGACCGTGAGTTTGCAGGTTTATGGAATTTATAAAAATGGTAAGCAATGATGCAGCTGAAAACCGCAGACCGACTGAATGGCATTGGAGAATATTATTTTTCTCAGAAGCTTCGCGAGATTGATGCGCTTAATAAAGAGGGCAAGGCGATTATCAATTTGGGTATTGGAAGTCCGGATTTACCGCCACATCCCGATGTGATAAAAACCCTTCAGGAAGAAGCCGCAAAACCCAATGTACACGCTTACCAGAGCTATAAGGGATCGCCTGTATTGCGCAAGGCAATGGCCGATTGGTATGCTACCTGGTATGGGGTGGATTTGAATCCGGAAACCGAAATCCTGCCATTGATCGGAAGCAAGGAGGGGATTATGCATATCTGCATGACTTATCTGAATACGGGAGATCAGGCGTTGATTCCCAACCCGGGTTATCCAACATACAGCAGTGCCGTGAAACTGGCGGGTGGAGAACCGGTTTCGTATGAACTGGTGGAAGCCTTAAACTGGGAGCCGGATTTGGATGCGCTGGATAAAACGGATCTGAGTAAGGTGAAACTGATGTGGGTGAATTATCCGCATATGCCAACCGGGCAGGTTCCATCGGCGGCCTTTTATGCACGCCTGATTGCATTTGCCAAAAAACATCAGATCCTGATCTGTCATGATAATCCCTATAGTTTTATTCTGAATGATCAGCCATCTAGTTTGCTGGCTGTACCTGGTGCGATGGAAGTAGTGGTAGAATTGAACTCACTCAGTAAAAGCCAGAATATGGCAGGCTGGAGAATTGGTATGCTGGCAGGTGCGAAGGATCGCATTGATGAAGTGATCCGCTTCAAAAGCAATATGGACAGCGGTATGTTTTTGCCTGCTCAGTTGGCTGCTGCAAAAGCTTTGCAACTGGGAGCTGATTGGTATGCATCTGTAAATGATGTATATCGCCGGCGGAGGAAACTGGTATTTGAATTACTTGATGAATTGAACGCAACGTATAATCCGGAACAGGTAGGCATGTTCGTTTGGGCAAAAATTCCTGACCAATATAAAGATGGTTTTGAAATGAGTGATGCGATCCTCTATGGCGCAAATGTATTCATTACGCCGGGCGGCATCTTCGGTTCAGCAGGTAATGGATTTATTCGGGTGAGTCTTTGCAGTCCGGAGGAGAAATTGAAAGAAGCGATGGAACGGGTAAGGAAAAATTCCGGAGGATGGAAGAAGGGGTGAGGGAATGGAGGCGGGAGACAAAGGAGACGGAGGAGAAGGGAGACAGGGGAGACTAATAAACATACAGTAAAGTTGAAAATAGCATGGAACGAAAACGAATTGCAATAGTTGGAGTGGGGCTGATTGGCGGATCGCTGGCATTGCAGTTAAATGAAAAAGGCCTGGCGGCCGGTATTGTTGGTGTGGAAGCCAATCCGGATCACGCAGCAAAAGCGCTGGAAATGGGATTGGTGGACGAAGTGTTGCCGCTGGAGCAGGCAATTGAAGAATCGGATGTCGTTATCCTCTGCATTCCCGTTGATAAAATGACAGGATTGTTGCCCAAAGTGCTGGACCGCGTTAGCCATCAGATTGTGCTGGATGCCGGATCTACCAAGGGGCAATTGATTGATGCAGTGAAAGAACATCCCCGTAGAGGGCGATATGTAGCTTCACATCCGATGTGGGGTACGGAATACAGCGGCCCTGCCGCCGCTGTAAAACATGCATTTGAAAATAAGGCTGTCGTATTGTGCAACGCCGCAGAAAGTGATGCGGATGCTGTTAGCTGGGTAAAAAATGCTTTTCAGAAAATTGGCATGCACCTGCTGGAAATGAATGCACATGATCACGATCTGCATGCTGCCTATGTGAGTCATATTTCCCATATTACTTCCTTCGCGCTCGCCAATACCGTATTGGAGAAAGAAAGAGAAGACCAGGCGATTTTTGAACTGGCGAGTGGTGGTTTTGAGAGTACCGTACGCCTGGCTAAATCCAATCCCTCTATGTGGGTTCCTATCTTTATGCAAAACCGCGAGAATGTGCTCGATGTGCTCAATGAACATATTACACAGCTACGCAAATTCAAAGCCTGCCTGGAGAAAGAGAACTATGCGTATTTGCAGGAATTGATAGAGAATGCGAACAGGATTAGCAGGATAATTAAGTGAAACGTGAGACGTGAGAAGTGAGAATGGAAGAGGGAGGAATGGAAGATGGGGGATGGAAGTATTAAACAATAAATAGTAAACTTTTTAAATACAGTAATTTTATGCAAGCAACCGACAACAAAACAATGAAACAGGTAACACAGGAAGCATGGGCCAAGCGCCCATTGATCATCGCGGGTCCCTGCAGCGCAGAAACCGAAGAGCAGGTATTACAAACTGCCCAGCAGCTGGCACAGACCGGTAAGGTAGATATCATGAGAGCCGGTATCTGGAAACCACGTACACGTCCGGGTTCTTTTGAAGGTATCGGTACCAAAGGGCTACCCTGGTTACAGCAGGCTAAAAAGCTCACCGGGATGCCGGTTGCAGTGGAAGTAGCTACAGCCAAGCAGGTGGAAGATGCGCTGCACTTCGACGTGGATGTTTTGTGGATTGGTGCCCGAACCACCGTAAACCCCTTCAGTGTGCAGGAAGTAGCCGATGCGCTTAAAGGAGTGGATGTGCCAGTACTGATCAAGAACCCTATCAATCCTGATCTTGAACTGTGGCTCGGCGCGGTTGAACGTGTTGCGAAAGCCGGTATCAACCAGATTGGTTTGATCCATCGCGGTTTCTCTTCATATGGAAATACAGAATTCCGAAATGCACCGATGTGGCATCTGGCAATCGAAATGAAACGCCGCTTCCCGGAAATGATGATGATCAATGATCCTTCCCATATCTGCGGCAGAAGAGATATCCTGCTGGATGTGATGCAGAAAGCTATTGACCTTGATTACGACGGCATGATCATCGAAAGCCATATTGATCCTGATAATGCCTGGAGCGATGCCAAGCAGCAGGTAACCCCCGCCCGTCTCGCAGAAATGCTTGACAGCATTACCTGGAGAAGAGAAGATGTGGATTCCGAAGCCTATCATGCGGCACTTGAAAAACTTCGCCAGCAGATCAATCACCTCGATGATGAACTGATGCAGATACTGGGACAACGTATGAAAGTGGCTGAACAAATCGGTACTTACAAAAAGAATAACAATATCACCATCCTGCAAACCAATCGCTGGAATGAAATCCTGGATCGTGCCTTCCTGAAAGGCGATAAACTGGGATTGAGCAAGGAATTCATCACCCGTTACTTTGATGCGGTGCATATGGAGTCCATCAACCACCAGAACAAAATCATGAACAGCTAAGCAGGGCGCATGGAAATAAAAAAAATCCGGATCGGACAAACCATCACCGACTATTATTTTGGTGCGAGTTTATCCCAACTGAAAAATGTTGCCGATAAAAAACATAGTATCATCCTCACTGATGAACATGTATTTGAAGCTTGTAAATCAAAGTTGAAAGGCTGGAATACCATTGTCATCAAAGCTGGTGAAGAATACAAGATCCAGCAAACAGCGGATACTGTGATTGATTCGCTCATTGAGATGGAAGCCGACCGAAAAACCACCCTAATTGGCCTGGGAGGAGGTGTAATAACTGATCTTGCAGGATATGTGGGCGCGATTTACATGCGTGGGATCCGAACCGGTTTTATTCCAACCAGTCTGCTGGCCATGGTGGATGCTTCTATTGGTGGCAAAAACGGCGTGGATGTGGAGGTTTACAAGAATCTGGTAGGTACTATCAGACAACCTTCCTTCCTGTTTTTTGATACCAGTCTGCTTCAAACCCTGCCAACAGCCGAATGGCAAAACGGGTTTGCGGAGATCATTAAACATGCAGCTATCAAGGATGCAGCCATGTTTCGCAGTTTAAAGGAACATGATGCCGCCTGGTATCAGAAAAAGAAATCGGAGCTTGCTGCCCTGGTTCGAAGGAATGCCCTGTTAAAAACAAAAGTGGTGCAGCTCGATGAAACCGAACAGGGTGATCGCAAACTGCTGAATTTCGGACATACCCTCGGGCACGCCCTGGAGAATCAGTATGAATTGTCTCACGGACAGGCGGTTTCTATTGGTATGACCTATGCGGCACATTTATCAGAAGCATTGCTCGGATTTAAGCAGGCGACTGCGTTGGTGAAGCTGATTGATCAGTATGGGTTACCGACCTATGCTGATTTCGATCGAACCAAAGTTTTTGATGTGTTGAAACACGACAAAAAAAGAGAGCGCTCCAATCTTCATTATATCCTGCTGCAAAAAATCGGAAAGGGAGTTGTTCATACGCTTCCATTGACGCAGGTTAAACAATTAATAGAACAGATATAATACAGCATAATGGTAGTTACGGTAGAACCTTCTTCCATAAAGGGTGAAATCTGGGCACCTGCCTCCAAAAGCTCCATGCAGCGCGCCTGTGCGGCAGCGATTGCTGCCGGTGGCACCAGCATCATCCGCAATCCCGGAAAATCAAATGACGACAAAGCTGCTTTGGGCGTAATCCAGGCATTGGGCGCGGCTATTGAACAGAAAGAGAATGAACTGATCATCCGTTCTTCGGGTATCCATGCCCGTTCTACTACCGTTCATTGCGGTGAAAGTGGCCTTGGTATCCGGATGTTTACACCACTGGTGGCGTTGAATGAGCAGGCGATTACCATCACCGGTGAAGGAAGCCTGGTAACACGTCCCATGGATTTTTTTGATGAAGTATTGCCTCAACTGCAGGTGTCGGTTCAATCGCAACAGGGCAAATTGCCATTGGTTGTGAAAGGTCCGGTTAAACCCGGTAATATCACCATCGACGGATCACTCAGCTCACAGTTTCTGACTGGAATTCTCCTGGCTTATGCTGCATCTGGGGCAAAAGATGTAACCATAACGGTAACTAATTTAAAAAGTAAACCATATGTCGACCTCACGCTCAAAGTGATGGAAGACTTTGGGTTGGAAGTGCCGCAGAATAACAACTATGAAAGCTTTTATTTTACTGGTAATCGCCCAACAGTAACGGATAGTCGAACTTACACAGTAGAAGGCGACTGGAGTGGGGGAGCCTTTTTACTGGTAGCAGCAGCAATTGCAGGTGAAACGATTATTAAGGGGCTGGATGTTTTTTCAACGCAGGCGGATAAAGCTATCCTGCAGGCATTGATGAGTTGTGGTGCCGGCATCAGTATTGAACCGGAACAGATCACCATTCGTCCGGTGCCGATGAAAGCATTTCATTTCAATGCGACTGATTGTCCGGATTTATTTCCTCCGCTTGTAGCGCTGGCCGCCTATTGTGAAGGCACCACGGTAATTGAAGGGGTTGGCAGGCTCACGCACAAGGAAAGTAATCGCGCGCTGACCCTGCAGGAGGAATTCGGCAAAATGGGACTTTCGATTGAATTGCAGGACGACCTGATGCTGATTAAGGGAGGAAACGGACTGACCGGTGCGAAGGTGCATTCGCATCATGATCATCGCATTGCAATGGCCTGTGCCGTGGCAGCCTTAAAAGCGGATGGCAGCACCAACATCGAAAAAGCGGAAGCCATCAATAAATCCTATCCCGATTTTTATGAACATATCCGTTCATTGGGAGCCAAACTAAACCAAGAAGCATGAATTCATTCGGACGTAATTTTCGGGTATCCATTGTAGGGGAATCTCATGGTCCGGCTGTAGGTGTGATCATTGACGGTGTTCCATCCGGCCTGCCACTTGCACTGGAAGATTTTCATATTGATATTGAACGCAGGAAAGGCGGCACACAAAAAGGCACCACTCCCCGAAAGGAAGATGATCTGCCACTCTTTCAAACCGGACTTTTTAATGGTAAGGCAACCGGTGCGCCCCTGACCATCTTGTTTGAAAATAAAAATACCCGTTCCGGGGATTATGAAAAGCAGCGTGCTGTACCAAGGCCTGGTCACGCTGATTTTGTAGCCCATAAAAAATTCGGCGGCTTTGAAGATTTTCGGGGTGGTGGTCATTTCAGTGGCCGACTTACAGTTGGACTTGTTGCGGCAGGGGTGGTAGCAAAAAAAATGCTGAATCCCATCACTGTAGCAGCCACCATTCTTGAGATCGGGGGAGAAGCTGACCTGGAGAAAGGTTTGCAAAAAGCGATTGATGCCAAGGATTCCATAGGAGGAATCGTGGAATGCAGGGTTAGTGGATTACCCATTGGTCTGGGTGAACCCTTTTTTGATTCGGTAGAATCCCTGATCAGTCATGCCGTATTTGCCATACCTGCGGTGCGTGGTATTGAATTCGGAACCGGATTTGCTGCTGCACGGATGTTTGGCGTTGAACACAACGATGCTATTGAGGATTCCAAAGGTAAAACCCGAACCAATCATGCTGGGGGAATTGTTGGAGGCATTACCAATGGAAACGAATTAATATTCAGGATAGCCATCAAGCCAACTTCTTCTACTCCAAAAGAACAGTTGACGCTGAACTGGGAGACCGGTGAGCAGGAAACTTTTTCTGTGAAAGGAAGGCATGATCTCTGCATAGCGCTTCGCGTGCCGGTTGTTTTGGAAGCAGTGACTGCTATTGTGCTGGCGGACCTGATGATTCAATCGGGACAAATTTCCCGGGTCCTCCCATAAATATTATATTTAGGGATGAGGGTAGAACAGTCAATATGAGAAATATACTTCGCTGCATTGGAATTGTTTGTTTAGTCAGTACGCTAGCCGGCTGTTTCAGCTCTACTTCACCTGAGGAAGTGGTATTGGTGGACAAGAAAGAAGAAGTGCCCATGGTGGTGAGTGAACAGATTCATGAACTACTTCGCTACTTGACGAACCGGGATGGATACCTGAAGGATAGTGTCCTGCTGACGGAATACTCCCTTATGCAGGAATTCTATGAAAAAAACGGATATCATCCGATCTGGAGTGAAGCCGATCACTGGAAGCCGGCAGGAGACAGTCTGTTCTTTATGATTAGCCAGGCTACCTCCTATGGTCTTTTTCCTTCTGATTATCATCATCCTATTTTGCTGGAAATCCGGAATAAAATAATCCTGGATTCTGTTAGCAGGAAAAATGCAGCACTTTGGGCAAGGGCAGATCTGTTGCTGACAGATGCCTGCTGGAAAATGGCCCATCACCTCAAATACGGGCATCTGAACCGCGATAGTATTACCATTCGAAAAGATTCGGCCTTTACAGATGAAGAGAAACTGAATCTGCTGGGATCGCTCCATCGTAACGGGCAGGTGCAAACGATGTTGAACCGGCTGGAGCCAAAGCATAAAGGGTACCAGGAGCTGAAAAAAGGGCTTGCTGCTTTCCTGGCGAAGGCTAATTTTCAACCTGTTGAATCCATTCAGTACCCTGCTACTGATTCCATGGCTTTTGTACAACAGGTAGGTAAAAAATTAAAGGCAATGGGATTCCTGGACAGTAGCTGGGTAGCCGGAGATGACTCCCTTGTCTTTGCCAAAGCGGTTAAAAAATACCAGTCATCCAAAGGTATTATTACAACAGGATTTGTTGCACAGTTAACGGTAGCCAGTCTGAATACTACCGATTGGGATTATTTCAAAACAATAGCGCTTAACCTGGATCGTTACCGCCAGTTGCCTGACACTATGCCGGAAACCTATTTGTGGGTGAACCTGCCGGCGTATCAACTGGAAGTGATGGATTACGATACCGTAGCACTTCAGTCAAAAATTATAATCGGGACCCCTAAAACGCCAACGCCTGTTTTGAATAGTTCCATCACCAATTTCATTACCTATCCGCAGTGGACAGTGCCTTACAGCATCATTTTTAAAGAAATGCTGCCCAAAATCAGGAAGGATATCCAATACCTGGCCAAGGAAAACCTTATGGTAGTAGACCGCTACGACAGTGTAATTGCACCTGAAACCATTGACTGGAACAAAGTAAATAAAAATAGTTTCCCCTATCTGCTAAGGCAGCGACAGGGCGATGATAACAGTTTGGGTGTAATGAAATTCAATTTCAGGAACAAGTACAGTGTTTATCTGCACGATACCAATGCGAGAGGTCTTTTTTCAAGGGACAACCGGGCGCTTAGTCACGGTTGTGTAAGGGTCCAGAAATGGGAAGATTTATCGCATTTCCTGGTTCGAAACAATGAAATACGGTATCATCCGGATACGATCAGGGCATTGATACAGCGGCAGGAAAAAAAGACCATCGGTGATTTTCCGCAGGTGCCAATCTATATCCGCTATATAACCGCAGCAGGTGCCGATGGAGATATTCGGTTTTTTCCCGATATTTATGAGGAAGACAAACGCCTGAAAGAAAGGTATTTCGCTTCCAAATCAAATAATCCATGACTATAAAAACCGTATTATCCATATTGGGATTACTATTTTTACTGTGCTCCGTAGCATCATTTGCACAGGATTCCACCCAACTCCCGGCTAAAAAAAGAATTGTCAACCTGGATTCTGTCCAATATGGGGTGGCCAGTTACTATGCAGCAAAATTTCAAGGGCGTTTAACCGCAAGTGGTGAAAAATATGATTCCAGTAAACTAACGGCAGCGCACAATGGACTACCCTTCGGAACCTGGGTGAGGGTGACCAACCGAAGAAATAAACGCTCTGTGATTGTAAAAATCAATGATCGCCTGCACCATGCCAATACGCGGGTGGTGGACTTGTCTGCTACAGCGGCCAAAAAGCTTGGTTTTTACTCCAGGGGGCTCACAAAAGTGAAGGTGGAAGTGCTGGGAAAAAAGAAACCGATTGAACAATAGCCACCTACCAATAATAAATAATTTCCAAGTTTAAGCAGGAGGGTTTATTTTTGCGGCAGTTTAAATAAACTACGCATATGAAGAAATTAATAGTTTCATTGTTGGTTGGATGCACTTTTACATCTGCTGTATTCGCCCAAAACAATGATTATAAAAAGCGCCCCGCACTCGGAATTCATTTCTTCGGTAATGACTTTGAAACTCCTGAGAAAATCCGGAATTCCTCTTTGAGTACTGTTTTAAAAGACAAACAGTGGGCAAAACTGGGTGATCACAATTTTGGTTTTGGTGTGAATTACCTGAAGGGGTTGACTAACCACCTCGATTTCTCTACAACCCTTGGGGTGTCTTTCCTGGATTACCCAATTCGTGATAAGGGTCCCGTTGGCGATGGTGCATTGTTTGAGTGGGATGCCATGGTGAATGCCAAAATGCTGTCTGATAAGTATTGGGTTACTCCATATCTGTCTGCCGGTTTAGGCGCTTCCAAATTCAAAGGATATTATGGTGCTATTCTCCCTGTGGGAGTGGGTTGGCAGGTGAACTTCTTTGACGAAGCCTTCCTGTTGATCAATTCTCAGTACCGCATGAGAATTACCAATACAACTGAGAACCATTTTTACCATAGCATTGGTTTCGCCGGCAATATCGGTAAGCCAAAAGAAGTAAAAGTAATTCCTCCTCCGCCTCCTCCAATGGTTGAACCTGTTGATACCGATAAGGATGGTGTAGTGGATTCACTGGATGCCTGTCCTGAAATTCCAGGTCTTGCCTCCCTGCAGGGTTGTCCTGATAAAGATGGTGATGGTATTGCTGACAAAGATGACAAATGTCCGGATGTGCCTGGTATTGCCCGTTACAACGGATGTCCGATTCCAGATACCGATGGTGATGGCATCAATGATGAAGAAGATAAGTGTGTGGACGTTGCAGGTGTTGCCCGTTACCAGGGTTGCCCGATTCCTGACCGTGATAACGATGGTGTAAATGATGAGGAAGATCGTTGCCCGGATCTGGCTGGTCCGGCTGATAATGGTGGTTGTCCCAAACTGGAAGCCTCTAAATTCAACGCAAGTGCAGTTCAGTTTGTAACCGGAAGTGCAACCCTCACAGCCGCTGCCCGTAAGGAGCTTGATAAAGCTGCCCGTATCCTCAATGAGCAGTACCCGCAATTGAAAGTTGAGGTTGGTGGACACACTGATAACACAGGTAAGGCTGAGTTCAACCAGAAGTTGTCTGAAAAGCGTGCCGCTGCCGTTGTTGCTTACCTGGTTAAGAAGGGCGTAGCCGCTGATCGTTTGAATGCGATAGGGTTTGGCCAGGATCAGCCTGTTGCTGATAATGGCACTGCCGCCGGTCGTACACAGAACCGCCGGGTTGAATTCAAGGTAAGTCAGTAATCGAATACTTATAGTTTGTATAAAAAACTGGTCCGCGGAGGCGGACCAGTTTTTTTTTCGGAAGATTGCACTAATGAATGGGCACTATCAATTCCATCCAAAGCTGGTGCTGCGGACACCCCAGTTCCCGCTTTCAGCAAGCCTGAATTCCGGGAGTTGGAAGGAACTGCTGAAAGACAAGCGTTTCATGGAAGCTGTTTACCTGGCATCACCGGTACTTCATACAGCTTGCAGGAAATTGCTGGAAGGGGAGGAATCCGATGCACGTGCAATTAAAAAAATGCAACAGGCAATACTGAAGTATTACACACGGATGTATAGCAGATGTACTCCATTCGGGCTCTTTTCAGGCTGTGCTGTAGCGAATTGGAATACGGGTGATACGAAATTGGTTTTGGATCAGGATCAATTTTATCGTCATACGCGGTTTGATATGCATTTTCTCTGTGCACTTGCCCAGTATCTGGCAGGAGCAACTGGTATAAAGGAGAAACTTGGCTTTACGAGGAATTCAACCCTTTACAAAATAGGTGATGAAATAAGATACATTGAATACTATTACCAGGATGGTAAACGCGTCCATAAAATCAGCTCTATTCAACGTACCGAATACATTGATCGCGTGATATTGGCGGCTACCGATTTTCAGCGAATAGAAGCATTGGCGGCTCAGTTGGTAGATGCGGAAATTTCAACCGAAGAAGCGAGGGAATTCATTCATGGATTAATTGATGCCCAGGTCCTGGTCAGTGAGTTGGAACCAGCCATAACGGGACCGGAGTTTATTTTCCAGCTAAAATCGATTCTTGGAAAGCTGGAAGCGGATGATCAGGGAATGCTGAGCGTTCTGATTGATTTTTTAACGGGTATAGCTGACAGGTTGGAGCAATTGGATATTCAGCGTGTCAATCCCGCAGCAGCTTATGAAGCTATCCAGGAGGAACTGGTTCGCTTACCGGTTGCCTTTGATGCCGGGAAACTGTTTCAGTGTGATCTCTTTTTTTCTCTAGAACAAAACCAGGTGGATGATCGGTACCAGGATCAATTACTGGAAGCGTTGGCGGTATTGCATCGACTGAGCCCTGTACCGTCACAGGAAATGCAGGAGTTTATTCGATTGTTTAAAGAGCGATATGAAGACCGGGAAATGCCATTGCTCGAACTTCTGGATACGGAAACAGGTATTCCTTACAGAGGAAATACGGGAGTAGAATTAAGTCCCCTGCTCAATGATTTTGTTTTTGTCCGGCCCGAGGTGCCGGAAACGCTGTCCTGGGGGAAACTGGAAAAATTCTGGGATGCAAAAATCCGGCAAACACTGGAAGAACGGAAACAGCGAATCGAACTCGATGATAAAGACCTGGAGCAATTCAAGGAAGTAGAGCTGGTTGCTGCACCTTCTTTATCTCTAATGTTTCGGCTGCTTGATGCTGAACAATCGGTTTTATACCTGGAATCTGCTGCCGGTTTCAGTGCCGCTAATCTGTTGGGCCGATTTGCACATGGTTCGCCTGAAATTGGAGAAATTGTAAACAATGTAACCCAACTGGAGCAGGAATTGGAACCTGCCATTCTATACGCTGAAATTGTACATCTTCCAGAAAGCAGAATGGGGAATATTTTGCTACACCCGGCATTCAGGTCGTACGAGATTCCCTACCTGGCAAAAGCTTCTGTGCCGGATGAATTCCAGGTTCCTGCAAGTGATTTACTGGTTTCAGTGCGGAACAACCGGGTGGTCCTGCGATCCAGGAAATTAAACAGGGAAATTATCCCGCGCTTATCCAGTGCGCATAATTTTCGAATCCAACCACTTCCGGTTTATGAATTTTTGTGTGATCTGCAAAGTCAGGGTATTTCCGGGGGCTATCAATTTAATTGGGGAGGAGTCGCCCAGGTTTATAAATTCCTGCCTGAGGTTCTATACAAAAAAGTGGTATTGCACCCTGCAACCTGGACTCTCGAAAGAGCGGATTGGGAGGAATTGCTCAAGGCTGGTGAAGAGGAACGTGATCGGACGCTACAAAACTGGCTATCCAAATGGCGACTACCTGAAAAAATTGTACTGGCGGATGGGGATAATGAGTTATTAATCAATTTTTCTGACCCCTTATTAAGAAAGCTGTTTTTCGATGTTTTATCCAAACGCCAGGCACTGGTAATAAGGGAGTTTCTTTACAGGAGTCAAACCGGTGTCCGGAATTCGGAAGGAGCATTCCATGCTAATCAGTTTATTGCAATTCTGCAAAAACAGGAAGCAACCTATTCAGTTTCTCTGCCGGAGCTGGAACAATCACTTGTTACAGATCGGTTTTCGGTAGGATCGGAGTGGTTGTATGTTAAATTATATTGTGGAAGTCGTTCTGCGGAAAAAATTCTGACGCAGGCCCTATATCCACTAACTCAATACCTTGAAAAGGAGGAGCTCATCCGAAAGTGGTTCTTTATCCGCTACCTGGATCCTCATTTTCATATTCGGTTCCGGGTGCAGCTCAGGGATCCGGAACTGTTTGGAAAAGTCATACAATTAGTTCATTCAACTGTTTCTGAATTTGAGCAACAAGGATTTATCTGGAAAATCCAGTTGGATACCTACCAGCGTGAAACAGCGCGTTATGGAACCCAGTCGATAGCAGCAGTGGAAACGATTTTTCATCAGAATAGTATTGCAACGGTGAATTGGTTAAGCAATACTGAAGGAGATGAACGGGAACATGCGAGGTGGCTTTGGGGCTTAAAAGGAATTGATGCATTGCTCAATTCTTTTGGATGGGATCTCGATAAGAAAACAACCGTATTAGAAAAACTGAAAAACGCTTTTGCGGAAGAATTCCATACAGGGAAACTCTTAAAACAGCAATTGGATTTCCGGTACCGAAAATATCGCGATCAATTGAAGCGTGAGCTGGAAACCGCTAGTGGAGCTGGTTTCAGAGTTTCTGAAATGGAGGCTGCAGTACGCGAGATATTATATCTTCAGCAACAAAAGCTGCTAGATCCAATACTGGAAGAGTTGGTAGCAAGCCTGATACATATGCAATTGAACCGCTTGTTTCCTTCACAACCGCGGCAGCATGAAATGATCTGTTATGATTTTTTGTATCGCTATTATTATGCAGAAAAAATGCGAAAAAAACCTGTTCGTACCTAGAATACGTCAGTTGGTGTAATAGATAAGGTGGTGGCTGGTGGCCGGGATAGTTTCGTCAGATAATTCATTCATTAAAAATAAATCATCTGACAATGAGACCCGAGCAAATCAAATCCAGACTGAATATTCAAAAGAAAACAATCGCTATTATGGTAAAGCAGGCAGAAGTACCTACCAGCCAGCAACCTTTTGTAAAGGGGAATGATATTCGGTTTATTCCGTCATTCATTGAAGTATGCGGTCCATCTACTCCGAAGCCAACTACAAAAGGCGGGATTATGATTTAAACTGGTCTTTTTTTGGTGGCTGCATTCAGAATTTGTAACTATATGCTGAAATAATTCTGAATGCAGGAAAAAATGCACACCAAATTTCTAAAGCATTTGCTTGTCTGGGTTACATGGATCGGAACAACTCAGATGATGGTTTTAGTGACCAGAGGTGAGATTGTGATTTTACCATCATTAGCTTATTACATACCCAGCATTGGATGGTTCTATTTTTGCACTAACATCTTATTTAAGGGTATTTTTGCAAACCATAAAACAAGGATACGAAAGGTTGTGCTTTTGTTATTCTTGTTTCCTGCTTTCTATTTTTTAAGGTATTTGATACTTTTGTTTTATGGTCAATTTGATTTTGTTGAGTTTGTCAAAAACAGAGAAGAAATTGGCTATTCGTTAGCTTATTACATGCAGTACAGCATATTTGCACTTGGGTACTCCTATTTTATCTATTCACTCGAACGACAAAAGCGGATCCAGGAACTCGAATTAAATAACCGCCAGCTGGAAATCCAGCAACTTCATACCGAATATAACTTCCTGAAAGCCCAGGTAAACCCCCACTTTTTATACAATACCCTGAATACACTGTTCTCACATGCCCAGTATTATTCAGAAGAACTGGCCGATAACATCCTGAAACTGTCTGAAATCATGCGCTATAGCATAGAGGGACTAGATAAGGATAATGGCATGGTTAACCTTAAACAGGAAGTTCATCACCTCCAAAACCTGATCGATATTCACCAATTACGGTTTTCCAACGAACTCCAGATTGACTTTGCAGTAAGCGGGCCGGTGGGAGATTTTACCATTCCACCACTGGTATTCATTACCTTTGTAGAAAATGCGCTTAAATACGGCGAATTAAAAAACAGCTCCCATCCTTTGATTATCCGGCTGGATGCCTATCAGGATAGGATTCGTTTTTATTGCCGTAATAAGAAAAAGAAAAAAGTGTTTGAGAAAAGCAGTGGAATTGGTATTCAAAATGTTTTGAAACGACTGGATGTTTCCTACAAAGGGAAATATGAAGTGGAAACAAATAA
Organism: Flavihumibacter fluminis; assembly: GCF_021491375.1. Lineage (GTDB taxonomy): Bacteria > Bacteroidota > Bacteroidia > Chitinophagales > Chitinophagaceae > Flavihumibacter > Flavihumibacter fluminis. Next base: position 681,720 of record NZ_JAKEVY010000001.1, on the reverse strand, counting down.
TGAGGAGGAATTCTATACGCTGGAGTTAACCCTGTATGTATGATATCGTATGGTTAGATGCATGATTATTGATGATGAGAAGGCAGCAATTGATGTGCTGGTGAATTATGTTTCCAAGATTGAACACCTGGAACTGATTGCCACAGCCACCAATCCTATTACGGGAATTGATCTGATCAACAGACATAAACCTGATCTGGTTTTCCTTGATATCCAGATGGAGGAAATGAGTGGTATTGATATCCTTAAAATTGTTGGCAATCATACCAGGGTTATTTTTTGTACAGCTTATTCTGATTTTGCATTGGATGCATTTGATTATGAAGCGGTGGATTATCTGATGAAGCCAATTGCATTTCCTCGTTTTATGAAAGCCGTGCAACGTGCTATGGGAATTATAATGGCCGGTAAGGTGGCAGTTGTTGATACCATTCCGAACGACTACATTTTTGTGAAAACGGAACAAAGAGGAAAACTTGTTAAAATCAATTATGATGAAATTGATTTTATCGAGGGACAAAAAAATTACGTTGCCTTTCACAAAGGGAAAGAAAAAATTCTGACCCTTCTTAACTTAAAAGATATAGAGGATCGGTTACCCAAAAATATATTTGTACGTGTACATCGCTCATTTATTGTGCCGTTTAAAAATATTGTTTCCATAGAAAACAATATCCTCAAATTGCGGAACCGGGTGGAACAAGTGCCTATTGGTGATATATACAAAGATCAATTGGTATCGCGTACCAGAGATAGTACCATGAAATAAGGAATATGTCCTTACAAAATGCCAGTTAGTGTATTAAACTTAATTATTGGGAATACGGCAGCTACTTTTATCCTGTAAATAAAAGTTATGCAAGTCAACCCATATCCTGTTGATTTTTCGGCCACTGTTTCAGCAGGAATTCCAAAAGATATTATCAGCCAGATCAAAACGATTGATCATGCGATCAATTCTGGTACTGCTGTAAATGATTCGCTTTTCCTCGGCAAACTCGGATTGTCACTTTATCATTACACCAGTTTTGAATATACTGGTGCTGAAGATCATATAGAAAAAGGCCGCAATTATCTGGATGAAGTATTTAGTCATTTCAATGAAAGTGGAAGTTCTTTGCTGAATCCTTCCCTGAGTACAGGATTAGGCGGATTTATGTCGCTGCTGAATTACCTTACAAAAAAACAATACATCTACCAGGACCTTCATGAGTTTGAGGAGATTGATAAATTTTTACTGAAACAGGCACTTCACCAGGTTGAGCATGATTTTAACGATTACCTGCATGGTGCTTTTGGAGTGCTTAATTATTTTATTGACAGATTACCAGATCCTGCCATTCAACTGCATGCTGAATGTCTTATTGAAGCTATTCTCAGAAAAGTAGTTCACAACAAGCAAGGTAGTTTTATCCGGAATTATATCGTTTCAAAAGAAGAGACAAGTGAAATCAATCTAAGTTTATCGCACGGACAAACTGGTTTTATACTGGTACTTTTAAAAGCATTTGAAGAGGGGTTGCTTTACGAGCAGTTGCATGATACCATACGTTCCATGATTTCCCTGCTTTTAAAACAAACGATGCCAACTGATCCTGAAAATAACAGGCATTCCATTTTTCCTAATTCCGTTCATGAAGCAACCCAAGAAAAAACATACAACAACAGAATGGCCTGGTGTTATGGGGATTTGAATCAGGCCTTCCTGCTTTACAAAGTTGGTGTGAGCTTTGGTATAAAACAATACATTGAAATTGCTGATTTGATTGGTGCAAGTTCACTGGAACGATTAGACGCTTCCTCCACCATGTGCGTTGATGCCCAGCTTTGTCATGGCGCTGCTGGTATTGCTGCCATGTACAATTCCTTATCCAGGGTCAGTGGTCATGCTTACTATAAAAAAGCTTCAGCTACCTGGATTCAGCGATGCCTTGAATTATTAAAACGCGGGCATATAAACCTGGATTACGAGGATCGGGACCTTTCTCTCCTGGAAGGTTTGCCAGGAATTTCACTGGTGCTGCAGGATGCAGTATATCCCAATAAAGGACAATGGAAAGAATTCTTTTTGATAAACTAATGTACCATTAAACCTGTGGCCTGCTCATTCGGAAGAAGCCCTTTCGAATGAGTAGGCCACCTATGAATTTTTATTGTTCTTTGTTCTTCTTGCCTCCAAAAATCTTTCTCAGTATTCCTTTTTTCTTAGGTTCATCAGCTGGTGTGTCTGGATTTTTTTTATCGTTTTTCTTTTCTGACTGCCGTGCTTCCTTTAATACATCCTGTTCTTCTTTTGGAATCTCTGATTCGATGGGTACATAGGTGTCATCCGGATCCATAAGATATTGATCAGCTGCTCCATTACCCTGGTCTTCACCTTCTGCACCTGGTAACGGCGCCTGGTCAATTATATTCATATAATCGTACATGACTTCATTACGCATTTGTTCTGGCTGCGCAAACCGGGCATCCTTGTCTATACCAAGTGTTTTGTCCGCATAAACTTTCTGGAAAAAGTACTCCCAAATAGGTCTCGATGCCTGTCCGCCATAGCCAAGGTTGTTTTCGATGCGGATAAACCGATCATCACATCCTACCCAGGTGCCACCCAACAGCTGAGGAGTAAATCCAATAAACCAGGCATCGGCATTGTCATTGGTTGTTCCTGTTTTACCCGCCATCTCAGCGGCTCCCAATCGCGCTCTCAAACCTGCTGCTGTACCTACTTCTACCGGTCCGCCTAACATTTTCGTAGTTGTATACGCCGCTGCTTCACTAATCACCTGGTTCATCTTGGTCTGGAAACTTTCAAGCACGTTGCCGTTACGGTCTTCGATTCTTGTAATATAAATGGGCTCGGTACTGAATCCGTTATTGGCAAACATGGTATACCCATACAACATTTCATACATTGACAAATCCACGGCACCCAAACAAATAGAAGGGTAGGGATCCATTTTGCTTTTAATGTTGATGTTATGCAGGAATTCTACAAAACGTTTGGGGCCAATCTGCTTCATGATATACGCGGTAGCACAGTTGTAGGAATAAGTGAGGGCGGTTGCCATAGATACCGTATTCCCTTTGCACACTCCCTTTGCTGGCACCAATCCGAATCCAGGAAAATCCTGTGCCACATTTTCAACCGGCGTTTCCGGAGTAAATCCTGCTTCTTCTATTGCCTGGCAATATAAAAATGGTTTAATACTGGAACCAACCTGTCGTTTGGTGTTGATATTAGCATGATCAAACTTGTAGGTTTTGAAATCAATGCCTCCCACCCATGCTTTAATTTCACCGGTAATTGGATCCATTACCATAAAGGAAGTTTGCAGCATTTGTCGGTGGTATTTGATGGAGTCCAGCGGAGTCATCACCGTATCCTTTTCCCTGCGTGAATTCCAGGCAAAAACTTTCATCGGTGTTTTGGTTTTAAAACTTTTCCGTAATTCTTCTTCTGTCATACCATCTTCTTTTCCATTTTTCCAGCGGTCGCTTGCTTTCATGGCTGCTTCCAGTACGCTGTTCCGCCCTTGCCAAACCGTTCCTTTTTTGATGGAAGACTGGGCATCCATGGCTTTCTGCAGTACCGGCATGTGTTTCGCAACTGCTTCTTCCGCATATATCTGCATACGTGGATTAATGGTGGTATAGATGCGCAATCCATCTTTGTAAATATCATAAGGTTCGCCTGTAGCAGGGTTGGTGGTTTCCTTACACCATTTCTTAATGTCCTCTCTGAGTACCTCACGGAAATAGGGTGCCAGTCCGGCAGTTTCATCCTGCTTCCTGTAATTGAGTGCTATCGGCTTTTTCTTCAGTTTAGCTCCTTCTTCTTCTGTGAGATACCCGTTTTTGGTCATCTGGTCCAGTACTACATTACGGCGACTAACAGCCGCCTTTGGATTTCTTCTCGGATTGTAAAGGGTGTTCCCTTTTAATAATCCAATCAATACAGCTGCTTCCTCTGGAGCCAGGCGATCCGGCTCTTTTTGAAAGAATGTCAGTGACGCGTTCCGGATACCATAAACATTCTCACCAAACGGAACTGTATTGAGATACAGCGTCAGAATTTCCTGTTTGGTGAAATTCCTTTCCAGTTTAATGGCAATGACCCATTCCTTCAACTTCTGCACAACGCGAAGGATTGGGTTTTTGGAGCGTTCAGCAAACATATTGAGCGCCAGCTGCTGTGTTATGGTAGAGCCGCCTCCCTCTCGTCCGAGGAATATAATTGCACGTAAAACTGATTTCCCATCTATGCCCGAATGATCAAAAAAACGTTCATCTTCTGTGGCTATCAGCGCATTTACCGCGTGTTTGCTGATGTCCCGATACTCCACATTACTCCGGTTACCCCGATCCCGAAAATATTTGCCCATCAGTGTTCCATCGGCAGCATACACTTCTGTTGCCTGGAGTATGGACGGATTCTCCAATTCACTTAAGGAAGGCAATTTGCCAAATACTCCAAGATTGATGGATAAGATCAACGCCAGGAAGAGCCCAAAGCCAATGAAGAAAATTTTCCAAAATACGCGTGTTACCTGTTTCATATTGTTGTTTTTCGAACGGAGCAGTTTACTTTAAATTAGGAAATACCTGTTGCAGGAAACTTCTGTAGGCCGGCAGATTGGTGCTGTCGAGTAACAAATTCAGATTGTCTTCCGCTACCGGCATAAAATAATAGTTTTCCTTTTTCATCCAGGGAATAATATCACGTTCAGCCAGTGCTTTTGCCCTTTCAATATAATCGAGTGCAGCAGCTTCATTTGCCATACCGCGAATGGTGACCAGCTTGACTGTATCAGAAAGTGAAGTGACTGCTACATTCATTGGCTGGTTATAATATTTTTCACGATGATAGCGATCAAATGCATTTTTTGTTTCATTTACATATACGGGATCCACATTCGTCAGTACAATTACAACAAAATGGGGTTGTTCTGCATGGCGACTGAACAATGGTTTCTCCGGCAATTTTGGTGCCTCTTTCTTAAGACGTGTACTATCGGCTTTTGGTGGCGCTACAATCGTTTTTTGTACCGGTACAGCAGCCTTGATTTCCTTTGGAGCAGGCGTTTCAGGTGCTTTTACAACCGGTATTGGTTGGAAACGGGTGGAGTCTTCCGCCTGTCTTTCCACCTCCAGGTTGTTTAGATAACTTTCAATTTCCTTTCTCCTCCTCAGTACATCAATCATGGTATTTACCTTCTCTGAAAGCGCATGTTCCGGAAACTGGCGTTTGAGTTGTTCCAAAACGGTTATTGCGATGCTGTCGTTTTGCTGTTTGATGTAATAGATGGATTCAATATAAAGTAGCTGTGGTGTCCAGTTATGGGGGCCGTATAAACTATCAGCCGCGCGTTTGGCTGCTACTGCCTGCTGAAATTGTCCCGATAAAAACTGATTGTAGATCTGGTCGTACGCAGCGGTAGCCTGCCGGCTTTGTAAACTGTCTGCCGCCTGAACTGCCAGTGGATCCCTTGCCAGTTGCGCCTGCCGTGATTGCGGGAATTTTTCATTCAATTGTTTCGTGGTGGCCGATAATTCCCCCTGCTTTCCCAACATCCGGTAACAGATAGCCAGATTATAGAGCACATCTGCTTCCAGTTGTCCACCCGGATAATTTTCAAGCAACCACTCATATTCCGTTGCAGCACCCGCATAATCTTCGAGTTTATTCTGAAGGGTAACTGCAATAAGATAACGGGCTTGGGCAACCGAATCTTTGGATGTTTGCAGCTTTTCGGGGGTCAGCGGAATGTTTTCCAGTAATTGATCGAGGTTGGTGTCTTCATCTGTTTCTTCGGGGAGATCCTGCTGATTGCCTTTCTTTTCCTTGCTGAATACAGGATTGCTCTGGCTGCTGCTTCTTCGCCAGTTATCGGTATTGGGACGATTACCCCATTTATTGCGGAACTCATTAAATCCCCTGCTTTTAAGCGAATTGCTATAGAAGTAAAATTCCGTAGAACTGCCAGAAGCAAAAAGGTCAGCAGGTGGTTGGTTTCCTGCATTATTAAAGCCCGGGAAGTTATTGCCTGCAGGTGCGTTAGCGTTTTCAACAGCTGCCTGCTGTTTTTTCAGTTGACGAAGTTTTTTCTTAAGAATTTCCATTCTTTCAGCTTCCGGCATCGCAGCCAGGGCCTGCAGACTATCCTGCCGGTCTATAATTTCCATCTGGGCTACAACTACACTCAACACCTGTTTTCGTTGCTCCAGTTTCGGAAGTTCAGCCTCTGCTACAAGACTATTTTCTACACTGTCATAATAAGCTTTTGCCGGCTGGTACTGTTTCTGTGTAAAAGCGACATCGCCAAGCAGTAACCAGGTCTGTGCTTTTTGTTCAGGATTTTGCAAACTGTACCGGATACCTTTCAGCAGGTGTTGATGTGCTTCTGTATAAGCCTGGTTCTGATATTCCAGTTTTCCTATTGTATAGTATATAAGGTCTCGGTAACTGGCGTATTTTTCCCTCCTTGCCATTTTTTCCAGGGTTTGCACCACTGTTTTCCAGTTTCGGCCTTCACTGTTGCCGGATAACAACGCTATCTCCAGTTGGGCTGCGACTTCCATTACGGGGTTCAGGGTGTGGTTGGAAGCCTGCTCAAACGCATCCATCGCCTGCTCCGTGGAGCCCGCTTTCTTGAACAACTGGCCCATTAGAAATTCCCAACGGGCTGCTTCCTGTTTGTTATATGCTGCCGGCAGCGCATTACCAAGGTAAATAGCAGCGCTGTCGTATTGCTTCAGCTTATAAAAATAGTAGGCCTGCATTTCATGCAGCTTTGGATGGAGCCGTTCCGGAAACTGGGGGTCATTGCGTAGGGTCTGGATCAACGTGGCTGCTTGTCCGGTTTCATCACGTTCAAGGTGGGTCCGGATCAGCCAAATAAGTGCATCGTTACGGCTGGGCGGCCTGGAGAAAGCTTTATCAAGAATATTTCTTTTTTCTGTAGTAGACACTTTCAGCGCATTACCTCCTTCTGTGGAATTGGAAGCGATCACCCGGTCGTACCCATCCGGATCTTTTGGATGGAACGCGTAGTTCATATACTGGAAAGTCATGTAGGCCGAATCCAGGGTATTTCTGAATAAATAAGCCTGTCCCATGGCCAGGTAGAGATTATCCATCCAGTCGCTCCGCAAATCATGTAAAAAGACCCCCGCATTTACTTTGTAAATAACAGAGTCCAGTTCGGTTTTCTGTGCGGAAGTGGCTTCGAGACTGTAATTATAGAAGGAAAGCAGTTCGGAATAGCGATCGATATGCTGCAATTTGGCGGCCTCCAGTACCTGGGTCAGTTTGGTTTCTGCATTGAACACATAATTATAATGTGTATAGGTGTTCTGGAAAAAGCGGCGTGGCGTGGTAAATTTTTTTTCACCGGTTTTTTCGGCCCGGAGGATCCGGTTTTCGTATTTTTTGGGCTTTTGCTGCTGAATGTCCGGGTCAAGCGTAGGCTGCCCCATTCCAGGTAGTCCAAAGGAAAGGAATAGTATAAAGGGGACAAGGTATGGGAGGCCCTGGATTTTAATCATCTGCGCAAACTAAATTGATAATAACATACCCACAAGAAAATTATTTTAAAGTTAGCCAAATAATTTGGCTCGAATTTTATGTAAGTTGTGGCGGCTTAACGTGAAAAACTGAACAATTTTAATGCCTGAAAACAATACCAATACCACCCTTAAGCGTTTACGTAACAGGTACCGGCTGGTTGTGATGAACGACGACAGTTACGAAGAGGTGGTAACCTTCAAATTATCGCGGCTAAGTGTTTACATTGGTTTGAGTACCATTTTTGTGTTATTGACCAGCCTGACCGTAGCTTTAATTGTGTTTACACCGTTAAAGTTGTATATTCCGGGTTACGGATCGGCCAGTGCGACCAAAGAATTGAGACAATTGAAGATCCGTACCGATTCGCTGGAACAGGCGATGTATTATAAAGATCAGTATTTGTTAAATATTAAACGGGTATTACAGGGGGAGGAGCCAGTAGCATTGGATACAACCCTGCTGAATATACCGGTAACTGAAACAACCACCGATTAAATCCAAGATCATGTTCAACGGAAAATCCAAATCTGAAGCTGCCGCAGAAGTATCCGGCAGCACAAGTAGCAGTACCAGCCTGATCGGCAACGGAACCACCCTGAAAGGTGATATCTCCAGCAATGGTGATCTCCGCATAGACGGTAAGCTGATTGGCAATATCCACAGTACTGCCAAAGTAGTAATCGGTGCCAACGGAGTAGTAGAAGGCGATATCCATGGGGTGCAAGCCGATATCATGGGTAAAGTAACCGGAACCATCAAAGTGAAAGAACTGCTCCAACTGAAAGCCAGCGGCACGGTTAATGGCAATATCCATGCAGGTAAATTGCAAATTGAACCAGCTGCCACTTTTAATGGGGCCTGTCATATGGGGGTTGAAACAGCAGCGCCTACTATGGTGAATGAAAAGCAGAAAGACACAAAAGCTGCCTGATAATTCTCACAATTTATTGAAATACCTTTCCCTGGGCACCCAATTGCTGGTGGCCCTGGGACTGGCTGTTTGGGCCGGTATCTGGATCGATAAGCGGCTCGGCTTTTCTATGCCCCTATCCGTTTGGATCTTACCTTTGCTGGTAATTGCTGTTACCATCTTCAAATTGGTAAAAGAAACCGCAGGTAAATCGAATGGAAAAAAAACGAACTGATTCCCGTAAGGCACTACTGCCCCTTTTGCTGTTTTTTATTGCTATAAATGGTCTGTTGATTGTATTTCAGCAACGCCTGGCAGCAGCCGGACTCGATACAAGCGTTCTGTTGGTGGCAAATCTCATTCTCTTTGGTATCTTTTTTATCTCTCTCTGGTTGCATTTGCGATCCATGGCAAATAGTTCCACCCATGTCTTTATGCGAAACATGTATTCGGGTATGCTACTGAAGCTCTTTGGTGGTGCCCTGGCTGCCTTCGTATATATGTACCTCAACCGTAATAATGTGAACAAGCCGGCCTTGTTTGGCGCGATGGCGCTCTACGTGGTTTATACCATTATCGAATTGCGATCCGTTCTAAAACAAAGCAAGTCGAGCTGATCCATGCCCAAAAAGGAATACCCGCTTACTCAGCTTTCTCATTTTCTGCCAGAGGGTTCCTATGAGCAGATCGCCCGCTACCTGCATTATTATAAAGTGCACCTGACGATAAGCCGTGAACGGCGCAGCCTGCTGGGTGATTATCGCCATGCACACCTGAACCGCAATCACCGGATCAGTGTAAATGGCAATCTGAATCCCTATTCCTTCCTGATCACTCTTATCCATGAACTGGCTCACCTGGTAACCTTTGAACAATATGGCAACCGGGTTCAATCCCATGGAAAAGAATGGAAGCAATTATACCGGCACCTGCTTGAACAGTTTCTGGGAAAAGGATTGTTTCCGGGTGATGTGGAAGCAGCCCTGAATAAGAGTCTTCACAACCTGCCGGCCAGCAGCTGTGCAGACGAAAACCTGATGCGGATTCTCAGAAATCATGATAATCCGGAGCAGCGGCAGGTTTTGGTGGAGGAATTGCCAGAAGGAGCCCTCTTTGAAATTGACGGAGGAAGGATCTTTCAAAAAGGAAAAAAATTAAGAAAAAGATATCAGTGTAAAGAACTGGCAACTGGAAAGTTGTACCTTTTCAGTGGATTGTACGAAGTCCTAAACCATCAGTTATGAAAAAAATCACACTGCTTTTATTCGGTTTGGTAGTTGCTCTGGGAGTATTTGCTCAAACAGAACAACAGGATTGGCTGGTCGGCGGAAGCTTTGCCCTGAACACCAGTCAGAATACCACTGTTAGCCTGAATCCGGCTGCCGGCTATTTCTTTTTGAACAATTTTGCAGCGGGTGGGGTATTTCAACTTTCTTATAATAAAACAGGGGATAACAAAACCACGGTTTTTGGCGTCGGACCATTTGTGCGCTATTATTTCGGAAAGAAGGAACTCAAGCCCTTTATTGCATCCGAATACATTTTCACCTCCAATAAATTTGATAATCCCAGCTTTCGTTCCACTGTGAACGGAGCAGATTTTTTTATCGGTCCGGGACTCGCCGCATTTGTAAATGAGCACGTTGCAATAGAGACCCTGGTGGGTTATGTCAATTCCAAGGTTTCAGATATTCCAAGTGATGGGGGGGTGGTAGTACGGATAGGTTTCCAGATCTATTTGTCACCCCGTGGTATTGTAGACACCTATCGCAAACGCTAAATTTTCTTTTTCATCCAGACATCACAACCGAAATGACCTGAATTGCCAACCGGGCCGTTCAGGTACTCAAATCCAAATTTTTCGTATACGGAAACAGCTTTCCGTAGTTCCGGCATGGTTTCCAGGTATACCGTGTGGTAGCCCCTTCGTTTCGCCTCTTCCAGGCAATGAGCTATTAATTTTCTTCCCAATCCCAATCCTCTCGCTTCTTTTCGCAGGTACATTTTTACCAGTTCACACCAGCCCTCTGGCAATCCGGGCGTAGGAAATAGTCCGGCACCGCCCAATAGCTGCTTATCTTCTTCCGCAACAAAATAACAGCTGCCCGGAGTTTGAAACAATTCAAATAAGTGATCGGTGGATTCGTCGTAATAGACAGTGCCTGGTTTGTTGGCACCGAATTCAGTTAATGCGGTTCGAACGATCAGGGCCAGTTCCGGGTTGTCCCCGGGCTGTATCGGCCGGATTTTCCATTCCATTCCGCAAATCTAGGTGCTTAACCCAGAATCAGTGCAAACAGCCCGTAAAACAATACCAGAGAGGTAAAGATGGCTGCAATAAATAATTTGTCGGCGTTCCTTGAGTGCATGATTGAAATTTTAGAACCTTCTATGCAGATAACGTGCCATTCGTCAAAATCGTATAGAAAAAAGCATCATTTATTTTGTGGTATAAATAAAAAATGTATCTATATTTGGCTAAAAATAAATTTAGACAAGACTAAATATGAGATACTGGATAGTGGGATATGTTTTATTGGTGCTCTCAATTACAGGCCAGGCACAGGTTTCAGCACTTTCAGTGCAGGTGGTGGAAGAGGGCACAGGATTACCGGTAGCTTTTGCAACGGTAAAAGCAAAAGCCAGTGGGAAGTCTGTTCTGGCGGATAGCCTGGGGAATTTTTCACCCAATGATCTGGTTGAATTGGGTAAGGAGCGGACCGTACTACTGGTGTCAGCTGTGGGCTATGAAACCCGTGAATGGAACTGGAAAAAAGGAGAGCTACAAATTCAACTCGTATCCACTTCAAAAGAAATGGATGCGGTTGTGGTAAGCGGAACCATGCGGGCCGTTGTTCGTTCTGCCAGCCCGGTTCCGGTGGAAGTGTATTCCGCTCAATTCTTTCGCAAAAATCCAACTCCGAGTTTATTTGATGCGCTGCAACTGGTGAATGGTGTTCGTCCGCAATTGAATTGCAATGTTTGTAATACGGGCGATATCCATATAAATGGACTTGAAGGACCTTATACGATGGTATTGATCGATGGCATGCCAATTGTCAGCAGCCTTGCTACCGTTTATGGTTTACAGGGAATCCCCAGTTCACTGGTGGAGCGGATCGAAGTAGTAAAGGGCCCGGCTTCCTCCTTATATGGATCTGAAGCCATGGGTGGACTCATCAACGTCATAACCAAAAACCCGGCAAAAGCCCCCCGCTATTCAATAGAATATACCGGAACCAGTTGGCGGGAACACAACCTGGACGCTGGTTTCAAAATCAGAATCGGTGCTAAAAGCCAGGCATTGGTGGGGGTCAACTATTTTAATTACACGCATCGCATGGATAAAAACATGGACAATTTCACCGATGTAACTTTACAGAACCGATTGTCTTTATTCAGCAAAATCCAATGGGATCGTAAGCAGGGGCGACAGGCCGGTATGGCAGTTCGATTTATCACAGAAGACCGTTGGGGAGGTGAAATGCAGTGGACCCGCGCTTTCCGGGGAGGAGAGGAGCGATATGGAGAACAGATCAGTACCAATCGGTTGGAATGGATTGGGAACTACCAATTACCCACAACCGAAAAACTACTGTTTTCTTTTTCTGCCAATGCCCACCAGCAGCGGTCTGCATATGGTTCTACAATTTATAATGCGGATCAGTACATTGGTTTTGGTCAGCTTACCTGGGAAAAAAAGGCTGGCAAACATCAGCTGCTTTCAGGTATTGTTAGCCGTTATACCTATTATGATGATAATACTCCTGCAACAAGGGCGTTGGATGGAAAAACCAACCGGCCCGATAAAGTATTGATTCCCGGAATTTTTGTACAGGATGATATCTCATTGCATAAACAGCACCAGTTGCTGGCTGGATTGCGGTACGATTATGACCGCCGGCATGGAGCTATTTTTACTCCAAGGGTGGCTTACAAATGGAAACTTTCCGATAAGGACTATATACGTCTGAATATGGGTACTGGTTTCAGGGTGGTGAATCTGTTTACCGAAGACCATGCAGCTCTTACAGGTGCCAGGGAAGTTGAAATTGTGGGAGACCTGAAACCTGAAAGGAGTTATAATGCCAGCCTCAATTACAGTCGCAAGCTGGTGGTTGGTAACGGTTTCATGAACCTGGAAGCTGCCGGATGGTATACTTACTTTTCCAACCGGATCATTCCGGATTATATTACCAATGCGGACAAGATTATCTATGCCAACCTCGATGGGTATGCGGAATCACTGGGTGTAAGCCTGAATCTGGAAGGACAGTTGAGCAGCAGGTTGCGGTTTACAACCGGACTAACGGTGCAGGATGTACGAATTTCAGACCGCGATGACCAGGGTCGCTTGCAACGCAGCCGGCAACTCCTGACCGAGCAGTGGTCGGGCACCTGGACGCTCTCTTACCGATTTGGTAATGCCGGCTGGTCGGCTGATTATACAGGCTCTGTCTATGGTCCTATGCTGTTGCCATTGGTTTCTGAGCTGGATCCCCGTAAACCGGAGTCGCCGGTATGGACACTTCAGCACCTTCAAGTCACTAAAAAATGGAAATCTGGTGTTGAGTTTTTTGGGGGCGTAAAAAACCTGTTGGATTTTACGCCCGACAGAGGAAATCCTTTTCTGATTGCCCGCGCTCATGACCCGTTTGATAAACAGGTCGTTCGCGGCGCCGGCGGACAGGTAATAGCCACCCCCGAAAATCCTTACGCACTCAGCTTTGATCCCACCTATATGTACGCCCCCAACCAGGGCCGCCGGGTATTTGCAGGCATACGGATCAGTAAGTAGCATGGAGGATGGAAGAATGGAAGAGGGAGGAAAGGATGGCCCATCTTCCATTCTTCCCTCTTCCATTCCTCCGGCTTTCCCTATCTTTACCCTGTGAAACCAAGAATCACACTCTTCTTTATGGTTTTACTGGTGCTGACACAAACCGAATTGCACCAGGTGCTGAAACTGCCGGTTCTCATCGTGCATTTTCAGGAGCATCGTGCATTGAATAAGGACATCTCCCTATTGGATTTTTTCGTTGATCATTATATAGATCAGATTATTCTGGACAACGACGATCAACGCGACAGTCAGCTCCCATTCAAAACAACGCATTGCGTTAATACTACAATTGTTGCTCTTTCTGAACCGGTTCAGCTGGACCTCCGACCAAGGGAAGCAAGCGTTGAACGAGAATTTAATATTCACCGGGCAGATTTCCCAAGAGCCGGTGCTCTACACAATATTTTCCAGCCTCCCAGGCATACATGATCATTCCGATTTTTTATTGATCATGTAAAATCTTAATTAAATGTTGAATGCAATTATCCGCTTTTCCGTACGGAACAAGCTGATTATCGGTTTATTTATAGCAGGATTAATCGGATACGGAGCCTATTCGGTTTCAAGGTTACCAATTGATGCACTCCCAGATATCACCAGCAACCAGGTACAGGTGATTACCGTTACACCCACCCTGGCAGCTCCTGAAGTAGAGCGCCTCATTAGTTTTACCGTTGAACAGGCCACGGCCAATATTCCAGGTATTCACGAAATGCGATCCATCTCCCGGTTTGGATTATCTGTGGTTACCATTGTTTTTAATGATGATATCGATTTATACTGGGCCCGTCAGCAGGTTGCCGAACGGATTACCCTGATTCGGGAACAAATACCGCAGTTGGCTGGTACACCTGAAATAGCACCCCCCACCACCGGTTTGGGAGAAGTGTTTCAATACATTCTAAAACCCGCGCCGGGTTATGAAAGCAAAATTGACCTTACTGAATTGCGTTCCATCCAGGACTGGATAGTTCGTCGCCAATTACTGGGCATCCCCGGTGTGGCAGACGTAAGCAGTTTTGGTGGTAAACTCAAGCAATATGAAGTAGCGGTTATGCCTGACCGTTTGAAAAGTATGAACCTCACCATTGCGGATGTTTTTTCCGCATTGGAAAAGAATAACCAGAATTCCGGAGGCGCTTATATTGAACGCAATAAGGCTGCGCTGTTTATCCGCACAGAGGGACTGGCAACTTCCCTGGATGATATCCGTTCCATTTACATCAAGAATACCAGTAACGGATTGCCGGTTTACCTGCGCGATGTGGCAGAAGTAAAAATAGGACACGCTGTTCGTTACGGTGCCCTGGTAGACGCAGACAAAGGAGAAGTTGCCGGTGCAGTAGTATTGATGCTAAAAGGCGCCAATGCCTCCCAGGTTGTGAAAGATGTAAAAAAACGGATTGCCGTTATTGAGCAATCATTACCTGAGGGAGTGCAACTGGAAGTGTTTTACGATCGTACGAAAATGGTAGACAATGCCATTTCTACAGTAAAGAAAAACCTGATCGAAGGTGCCCTGATTGTGGTATTTATCCTGGTTTTATTTCTGGGGAATCTAAGAGCCGGACTCATTGTTGCATCCGTGATTCCGCTGGCCATGCTCTTCGCGGTGATCATGATGAACGTTTTTGGAGTATCCGGTAACCTGATGAGTTTGGGTGCCCTTGACTTCGGACTAATTGTGGATGGTGCCGTTATCATTGTGGAAGCTGTGATGCATCGGCTCTACCATAGTAAAACCTATGAAAAAGCAAGGCATATCAGCCAGGACGAGATGAACAATGAAGTAGAACATGCATCCGGCAAAATGATGAATGCGGCTGTATTCGGCCAGATCATCATCCTGATTGTATACCTGCCTATTTTGTCTCTGGTTGGAATTGAAGGCAAGATGTTCCGGCCCATGGCCATGACCGTTAGTTTCGCTCTCATTGGCGCCTTCCTGCTTTCGGTTACCTATGTACCGATGATGAGTTCGCTGGCATTAAGTAAGAAACTCAATCACAAGGCAACTCTTTCTGATCGATTGATGGATAAACTGGTGAATTGGTATCGACCACTGCTGCAAAAAGCACTGACTATACCTGCCTGGTTGGTTAGTGGAGCATTGGTGTTTTTCCTGTTTGCCATTTTTCTGATGACGCGCCTGGGTGGAGAGTTTATCCCAGAATTGGAGGAAGGCGATTTTGCAGTTGATACACGCGTATTGGTGGGCAGTTCCCTTACCACTTCTATTGAAGCATCCCAGCAGGGAGCCGGCTTGCTGCTGCGTAAATTTCCTGAGATAAAAAAAATTGTGACCCGGATCGGAGCAGCGGAAATACCCACAGATCCAATGCCCATTGAAATGAGTGATATGATTATTCAGTTGAAACCAAAAGAGGAATGGACCAGCGCTGAAACCTATGATGAACTGGCGGATAAAATGAGCCAGGAACTGGCAACTATACCCGGACTCACAGCCGGTTTCCAGTTTCCGGTACAGATGCGTTTCAATGAACTGATCTCTGGTGCAAGACAAGATGTAGTGTGTAAGATTTTTGGTGAGAACCTCGACTCATTGTCTGCCTATGCACATCACCTTGCCGGGGTAGTACGGAAACTGGAAGGGGCTGCAGATATATATGTTGAAACGGTTACCGGACTGCCACAAATTGTGGTCACGTATAACCGGGCAGCTATCTCCCGCTACCAATTGCAGATTGCAGATATCAATAACCTGATTCGTGCTGCATTTGCAGGAGAGTCGGCCGGCCTGATCTACGAAAATGAAAGACGCTTCGATCTGGTGGTTCGATTGAGTGAAAAAGGCCGGCAGGATATCAGCCAGATTGAGCAGTTGCTGGTGCCTACTCCAACCGGTTTGCAGGTGCCCTTGTACCAGGTAGCTGATATTCAGATCAAGGAAGGACCCAACCAGATTCAACGGGAGGATGCCAAACGACGGATCGTAGTGGGCTTCAATGTCAGGGGCAGAGATGTGGAGTCAGTAGTGAGTGAGTTAAACAAAGAAGTCAATCGTAGCTTAAAGTTTCCCGCCGGTTATTATGTGCATTATGGCGGACAGTTTGAAAACCTGCAACAGGCGAAAGCTCGTTTGATGATTGCCGTACCTGTTGCCTTACTGCTTATTTTTTTCCTGCTGTATTTTTCTTTTGGATCCATCAAATACGGGCTGCTTATATTTTCAGCCATTCCATTATCTGCGATCGGTGGTGTGTTCGCGCTCTACCTCCGTGATATGCCTTTTAGCATTTCAGCGGGTATCGGATTCATTGCACTTTTTGGTGTGGCAGTTTTAAACGGGATCGTTCTGATTGCAGAATTCAATCGCCTTAAAAAAGAAGGCAATCATTCATTAAAGGATATTGTTATGGAAGGAACCAGTTTGAGATTGCGTCCGGTACTAATGACAGCATCTGTTGCTTCCCTGGGCTTTTTGCCGATGGCGCTTAGTCACGGTCCGGGTGCCGAAGTACAACGCCCGCTTGCAACCGTTGTTATTGGCGGATTGTTAACGGCAACCATTCTCACGCTCTTTCTCCTTCCTGTTTTGTTTGTATGGATAGAAAAGAAATGGGGTATGAGTAAAAAGGCCGCAGCCATGGTAGTAATCGTACTTGCCGGATTAGGGTCTACTAACGTACAGGCACAAGTGATAAATGAACATCCTGTTCCACTTGATTCTTTACTGGTACTGGCAGAGCGGCAAAACCTGGGTTTAAAAGCTGCCAGGCAGCAGGAGGATTATTTTAAAGTGCTGCAATCAGGAACGTTTGAGTTACCCAAAACTGCATTGGGAATTGAATACGGCCGTTTCAATTCCGTATTCCACGACAATCGTCTCTTTATGAACCAGGGATTGCAATTGCCTGCTGTGTATAAGTCTCAAAAGAATCTATATGCTCAGCAGGAGCGATTGCAGGAAGCAGCTACGGGTATCCAGGCCAATGAACTCAAAAGGGAAATCCGGATGCTGTATCTGCAATTGATAGACATCCGGGAGCGGGAGTTGGTTTTACAATCACTTGATACGGTGTACAGCCGGTTTGGTAAAGCAGCAGCATTGCGTTTACAAACCGGTGAATCTAATCAGTTGGAAAAAACAACGGCGGATGCCATGCTGGAACAATTGCAATTGCAGTTGCGTCAATTGGTGCAGGACCGCCGGGCGATTCAGCAGCAATTGATGGCGCTTACAAACACAACTGATTATTATCAGCCTCTTTACCAGGAGCCGTTACTGGAGCCTATACAATCAGCCGGGTTAACCGGTGCACCGGGGCTCCGTTATCTGGAGCAATTGGGGGAAGTTGCCAAGGCTTCAGGCAAAACTGATAAGGCGCAGTTGCTGCCCGAGTTTACGATAGGGTATACTAATATGTCCATTGTGGGATATCAAAGCAAAAACGGGGTGGATAATCTGTATTTTGGTCCGGGTTACCGCTTTCATTCAGTCAATTTTACGATGGGGCTTCCCTTGTTTATGAAAGCTACCCGCACCCGGGTTAAAGCCGCTGAAATCCAGGTGGAGCAGGCTTCTACGCAGGCTTCCGCCTTGCTGCAGTCACTTCAGTACCGACAGCTTCAATTGGAAGAGGAAATGAAAAGGTCACGCGATCAGATAAATTATTTCAGACAATCTGGTAAAAAACAGGCAGACGCCCTGCAGTTACAGGCCCGGGCTGCTTATGAAAACGGAGAGATTGATTACCTGCAATGGACCATGCTGATGAATCAGAGCATCAACATCCGGCTGAATTATCTGGACGCCGTGAAGGCGTACAATATGAAATTGGTTGAAATGAACTTTGTAAATGGAAATTAAGATCAATGAAAAAATTATCAATTATATATTCGGTATTAGTTGTTGCGGCCTGTAATACGGCAGCACCCAAATCCGAAACAACAGCATCAGAATTGTTGACTAACCAGGTTGAACTGGATAGCAGCCAGCTTCGGATGGCAGGAATTGTTACCGGTAAAGCGCAAACAAAAGACATCAGCAGTACACTAACCGTAAACGGAGTGGTGGATGTACCCCCGCAGAATATTGTATCGGTGAGTTTTCCGTTAGGAGGGTATTTAAAATCAACCCGCTTGCTACCGGGTATGCGGGTGCGAAAAGGAGAAGTGATTGGTACCATTGAGGATCAGGCCCTGGTGCAATTACAGCAGGACTACCTGGTTACTAAAAGTAAACTGGATTATCTTAAACAGGACCTGGAGCGGCAGCGGATTCTCAATGAGAACAAAGTCAACGCGGATAAAGTGTTACAGCAGGTGACTACAGACGTGGAAAGTCAGCAGGTATTATTGAAAGGATTCAGTGAAAAACTGCGACTGGTAGGCCTGCCTCCGGAACAGCTGACAGCTGAAAATTTATCGCGTTCGGTTGCCCTTCGTTCGCCTATTAATGGATATGTGTCCAAAGTAAATGTGAACATTGGTAAATATGTAAATCCTACTGATGTTTTGTTTGAACTGATTAATCCTGATGATATGCATGCCGCACTGACTGTTTTTGAAAAGGATATGGCTAAACTTCGAATAGGCCAGCGTGTTAGTATGCAGTTTGTGGATGAGCCGGAAATTGAATATCCGGGTGAAATTTTAATTTTTACCCGCAATGTGGATGAAAACCGGAGCGGTACCGTGCATTGCCATTTTGAGAAAATGCCGGATCACCTGATGCCGGGTATGTTTCTGAATGCTACAGTTTTCCTCGATAAGCGCAAAGCACTCACTGTGCCCGAAGAGGCAGTGGTACGGTTTGGAAACAACCAATACATTTTCCGCCAGGTGAAGCCACTGACCTTTGAAATGGTGGAAGTAACAACAGAACCGGCTGGTAATGGATTGCTTTCCATCAACAGTACTGCACTGAACCTGGAAAAGGAAGAACTGGTAATCGCCAATGCATACTCGGTATTGGGAAAACTCAAGAATTCCGCGGAAGAGGAATAATCAACGATAGGCTTCCCGAACGGGAGCCCAGCTGTCAATTACCTTACAGTCTGTCAATGCGATAGCACTGTGAGGTATATTGGCAGGGATTACCTCTACATTTCCGGCTTTGAAAACGGTTGTGTTTTCACCGATCGTCATCTGCAGTTCTCCTTCCAGGATATAGGTGATCTGTTCGTTTTCATGTTCATGAAGGGGAAGGACAGCTCCTTTGCGGATTTCCCAAACAGCCAGGGAGGATTTTTCTCCATGCAGAAATTTTCCGAATAATCCGGGCAGGACTTCTTTTGCAGTGATATCATTAAGGTGTTGCATACAGGAATTTATTATTGTTCAAAAAAGCAGACAGATCCACCCACCCATTCTTTGTCTTTATTATAGCGGACACCGATCATTTTGCCTTTGCTGAGGCGTGCCAGGTTGATGGCAGGTTTGGGTCGATCCCATCCTTCCTTCCACAGATACATGATCCGGATTTCCGCTTTGGCAGGTATATCAGGCGTGGGAATGATAGCTGCATACTTTACTTTTTTCTGCAGAATCCAGTTTTGGGGATCTTTGATGGCGCTTATATCATCCGGACTTATATCAATCACTACTCCTTGCCCGGCAAACGAGAATAGTGGCTTCAGTACATACTGACTCAAGTCCGCCGGCAGACTATCCAACTCGTTCAGAAAATAGGTAGGAGGTATATAGGGATGTTTGATAAAAGGCATGGTGAACTTGCTGATCCGGTAAAACCAGTTGGGATGCGGAACCCATTCAACATCGAAATCCTGCGTGATGTCAATATAATTCCCCAACTGATCTTTCTGCGCGTTCAGGTCATCAAATATAACGCGATTGTATATGCGCTTTACGCGAATTCTTTTACCCTCTTTTGTATAATAAAGCGCTTTCCCTTCCTGTTCCAGTTCGGTTATGCATACCGGTTGGATGCCCAGGTAGGTTTGGGTGCAGTAAAAATCGATCCGGGTTTTTTGTTCATGAGGTTTGATTTCCAGCAGGATTACTTCTTCCGGCTGATGCGTACCGAGTACAATGGAACGTAAATCATCCAGGTAGGTTTCTTTGGTATATCCACCAAGGTATTGAGAAAAATTCTCCGGAATTTCGAAATGACGTTGCAATACTTCCGGGTAATAGACCTGGAATCCGAATAGGGTGGGGAACCCCTGCATTTCTATCAATTGTGGCTCCAGTTCGTTTTGTTCATTTTCGCAGACGCCGAAATCAAATGCAATCATGTGCGCAAAGGGGGTTTCATTTGGTACCCTTTCTGCAGGAGGAATGCTGCGTTCGGTGATTGTTTTGAAATCCGGTTCCAGTATCCGGTCTACAATACGTTCACAGGCATCCAATACTTTTTGCTTGAAAACTTTATCTGCCAGTATAGGTGTTTCCGCCACACGGAATTCTATTTCTCCGGGATAGGCACTGTGCAGGTCCTTTATAAATGCTTCGTACCGTTCTTTGGTGAATTGCTGGTTAAAAGAAGTTCTCCAGGATGAAACCATAAAATTTTGCCTTTGTTTGAAGATACAGAATTGCCGCTTTTATCCGGCTTCTGCAAAGGCTAATTGTCCAATTGCATGATTCAGAAAATTGGGAAGCACCTGGGAATAAGTGTACAGGATTTTATCCGGATCATTCAGGTGTTCGATCATGCTCTGCCATTTTTTAAAACCATGGCTTTTAATAACGGTTTCCTTTTTATCGTCGCGCTGCAGGTACATACTCATGCCAATGGCATCCGCTTCCGGATGAAATTGCGTGCCCACCATGTATTCATTAAAACGGAAGGCCATCATGGCACGTTCAAGCGGCACATGTAGTCTTTCCTTTTCGATTGCCAGAATTTTTCCGCCCATATGACGGATGCGGTTATAGTTGGGACGGATCACCTGGAAATCGCGACTGTCCACTGCGTAAAAGGGATCTTTAAGGTTCTGAAAAACGGGCTCTTTCTCTGCACCGGGCAGCATATGAACAGGGAAAACACCAAATGCGGTGGATTTGCGGGCTGTCACTTCTCCTACACCGTAATGCCTACAGGCAAGCTGGTAAGAATGGCAAATGAAGAATACTTGTTTCTTACGGGAATGTAAAGGATTGTTATTGAATTCTTCCACGGATCCCAGCCAGCCAAAATAGGCCGCTTCCCAGGCCGATCCTTCACTTTCGAGTGGTGATCCGGGTCCGCCGCTTGAGATATAAATATCATAGCTTAAGTCAGGCGTCTGCTGTTGCAGGCGTATTTCAAATTCGTCCCATTCCAGATCCACCTGGTGCTGATCTGCATACAGGTTCAAAATTTCACGGATACACCGCATGCCCTGATTTTCCACCCCTTCGTACAGATCCAGAATGGCTACCCTAATCTTACCCAAATCCATTGCCATAGCTGCAAAAATAAAGATTTCTCCTTTAGAACACTTTTTGGCCACCAACCCAGGTGCCGAGGACACGGGTAGAGAGCAGGGAGTCTTTCGGTGCCGTTAGCAGATCCCGGTCAAGCAGAATGAAATCGGCTAGTTTACCGGGTTCCAGGCTGCCTTTTTCGGATTCTTCGAAATTGCTCTTTGCTGCCCAGATGGTCATACCCCGAAGTGCCTGCTCCCGGGAAAGTGCGTTCTCCGGCTGGTAACCACCTTCAGGATAGCCGTTGGCGTCCTGTCGGGCAACCGCGGCAAAAAAGGTTTTAAAAGGGGAAATATCCTCTACAGGAAAATCAGTTCCCAGGGGAATCCAGCCATTTTGATCCATTAATTGTTTGAATGCATAGGCTCCTTTCTCTCTTTCAGCACCCACTCGTTTTCCAGCCCAGTACATATCAGAAGTGGCATGTGTGGGCTGTACGGATGGAATAATTCCATGGGCGCCAAAGAGTACGAAATCATCTGGATTCACCACCTGTGCATGTTCAATTCTCCAGCGCCGGTCAGATTGACCCTCGAGATGCTTTGCATAAATCTTGAGAATAGTACGGTTCCCACTGTCTCCGATAGCATGTGTATTCATCTGGAAAGGTGAGTTGGCAAGTAGTGCGGCCACGGAATCAAAATGTTCGGGATTGCTTAACAGAAATCCTTTGTTGCCGGGATCATCTGCATAATCGTGCAACAGGCAGGCGCCTCTTGAGCCTAATGCACCATCTGCATAAACTTTAAACGATCGAACATTGAGAAAGGGCGTTTTGATAATGCCTTTTGGAAGGATATAATCATAATTGCGTTTGGCATCGCTTAGCATGGCATATACACGCATTTTCAGATCACCGGATTTTTGCAGACTGTCGATGAATTCCACTTCTGTATAATCAAGACCACAGTCGTCAACCGTTGTAAGTCCCATCGCAAAACAGTTCCGTTGTGCATCCTGCAGCGCTTCCTTCATCTGTATTGCAGTAGGAGCGGGTATTTTTGAGCTTACCAGATCAATCGCGTTATCAATCAGGATTCCCGTCAGTCTTCCGTTTTTCACTTCGATGGTACCACCTGTTAAACGGTCTCCGGCTTTGATACCCGCCAACTCAAGGGCCCTGTCATTAGCGATAGCGGCATGCCCATCTATCCGGCTTAATAATACCGGGCGTTCCGGGAACAAACGATTGAGATCTTCATTGGTAGGAAAATTTTGGGCAGGCCAGTCGTTCTGATCCCACCCTCTGCCAATCAGCCATCCTTCCGGAACATTTGATGAAAATTTTACCAATGTATCCAGTATGGATTGCCAGCTGGTAGTACCTACCAGGTCGGCTGTTTGCAATCCCAAGCCATAGCGGTAAAAATGACAATGTGCATCAATAAAACCAGGGTAAATGAACTGTCCGCCTGCATCCAATACTTCTTTGGTCTGGTATTTTTCCAACAATTGCGCATCAGCTCCCAGTTCCAGGATTTTTCCATCCCGGATAACCATGCCTGTCTGTTTGCTGAACTGGCTGTCAACCGAATAAATAACGGCATTGCGGATAAGCAGATCTGCTTCGCTCTTGTTGCTGCAGCCCCAGTTACCCATGATCATGAGTGCCCCAATAAATAGTCGTAACGTTTTCAAGTACTGAGATTTTAATTATAAAACAACACCAAAAATGGTATCAACAATCAACGATAATAAACTGTTGCGGAATTGTTCAATCCGGATAACAGACAAGCCCGCCTGCTTCAGCGCGATCATCTGAGCGAGATCTTTTTGTCCGAGTACCAGCCACTCAAAATCCTGCGTGGTTAATTTTCCTTCCGCCAGCAACAGTGTCCAGCGTTTCAGACTTTCTCTGGTATCATCGAGGAATTTCCTGCCATCCTTAATGGCTGCTTTGGTGTAGTTTTTTACAAAGAGCCTGGCCAGCTCTTCCACCTGTTTTTTGAGGGTTTTGAAAATATCGTCAAATGGTACTGCTTCAGCCATGATAACAGCTTAGGTTGTGATTATTGTTGAAGTTCTTTTGGAGTAAGTTTACCACTCTCCAGTTCAGCCAATTGGTCAAATGCTTTGCCTACAATGATTTTTGCTTCAGTAATAAAACCCGGACTTAACTGACCTTCTTTTTTCCAGCGTGAAAGAAAACCTCCCAGCAGGTTTTTTTCCGGATTTCGGAGTAATTCCCACATTTGAATCCTCAACTGATTTTTCTTTCTATGTAATTCGTATTCGTAGAGTTTATCCAGCTGGTCGGTTAATTTCTCTATTTCTTTTTCCTGAGTATTATAAGTTTTCTCCGCCTTGTCCATGAGTTTCAGTGCATCCACCTTAAGGCTGGTGGATTCCTTGTATACATATTGATCATAGGGGGCAGTAGTAACACAGGAACTCTGTATAAAACAGGCACTGCTCAGGATTACTATCAAAATCAGCGCCGGCCAACTACGTTTATGCAAGGGCGTTAGTAGATTAAATACCATAAAGAAATTGGTCTTTGATATAATCCACCACCGATACCATGCTATTGGTCTCCTGGTATACCTTCATTTGACGGTCGGCACCGGTACCTGTTTCCAGCAGGTTGGGAACCAGCGAAAGGATATGCCGGCTTCCAAGCTGATCTACCACATCATCTACAAAATCCAGTAATTCATAAATCAATACACGGGTATTTACTTCTTCTTCTTTCCCGAAATCAATCAGTCGTCCATCGATTCCATAGCGACTGGCTCTCCATTTATTTTCGTTTATTAGTGCCCGTGAGTACTGAATGAAATTCAGGTTGTTGGTGCGCAGCTTGTAAATTTTGGCGCAGATCGCCTGGAAGAGTGCGGCAATGATAATGGTTTCATGGGTAGTCAGTGGTACATCGCAGATCCTGAACTCGACCGTATTGAAGAATGGATGCACCCTCAGATCCCACCAGATTTTTTTAGCATTGTCGATGCAATTGGTTTTTACCAGCATCCTTACATAGTGATCATAATCTTCAATGGTATCGAAATATTCAGGTATGCCTGTCCGTGGGAATTTATCAAATACTTTGGTACGGAAAGATTTATAACCTGTCAGCCTTCCTTCCCAAAAAGGGGAATTGGTACTAAGCGCATAAATATGTGGCAGGAAATACCGGGTGCTGTTGGCAATATGATTGGCCATCTCCCTGCTTTCCATTCCTACGTGCACATGCAGTCCAAAAATGAGGTTGCTTCGGGCAGCTTCCTGTAATTCATTAACGATTTCACTGTAACGGACATGGTCAGTGATGAGCTGGCTTTCCCAATGGCTGAAAGGATGCGTACCGGCTGCACCCATTGAAAAACCCAGGTCGCCGGCCACTCTTGCAATGGTATTGCGAAGGGTAGCCACATCTTTTAAGGCTTCGTCAATGTCTTTGCAGATATCAGTACCCACTTCCACCACCGCCTGGTGCATTTCTGCTTTTACTTTGTCCTTGATGATTTTTTGTCCCTCCAATACAATCTTTTGTTCATGGCTTTTCAGCTCGCGCGATTGTGGGTCAAGGACCATGTATTCTTCTTCTATACCCAGCGTGAATTGGCTATAATTAATTGGAGACATATGAATTAAGTGAGATGTGAGACGTGAGACGTGAAAAATTAAAAATGATTATAGTCCGGAGGTTAAGGGTGTTTTGGCAGCGCTGCGCTTGATGTATTCACCCCAGGTCAGGTTGTCTTTTCCCGGCTGGTGTGCCATCGCTTTTTCAATGGCATAATTGGCAGCAGTTTCGACTACCCAGGCAAAATTATCCTCGCCTACACTCTTGATTTCTGCGTCGGGAGCGGGATTACAGAAATCGATCGCATAGGGAATGCCATCTCGTACAGCCAATTCCACTGTGTTGAAGTCATAGCCCAGATAATGGTTGATTTTTAAAACAATCTCCTCCATCTGCTTAAGACGTTCCGGGCTGGGAGAGAAGCCTGCCTGGTAACGGAGATGGTGCGGGTTACGTGGTTCATATGGCATGATCCGCACATATTTGCCCCCTATGCAATAACAACGGTAGTATTCATCAAAAATGATCTCCTCCTGTAACAGCATTACCAACTCGCCGGTTTCACCATGTTTCTCAAAAAAGTCTTCCATGCTTACCAACTTATACACGTTTTTCCAACCCCCTCCTGCAAAGGGTTTCATGTAAGCGGGAAATCCGACATACTTGAAAATGCCGTCCCAGTCAAGTGGATATGCCAGGTTGCTGAACGATTGATCGGTTGTGTCTGCCGGAAGATCCCTGGAAGGAAGTATAACCGTTTTGGGTACGGGTACCCCGATTTTGGTGGCCAGGCAGTTATTGAAGAATTTTTCATCGGCACTCCACCAGAAGGGGTTGTTTATCACGGCCGTTCCGCAGAGGGCTGCGTTCTTTAGAAAAGCCCGGTAAAAGGGCACATCCTGGGAAATCCGGTCAATGATTACCGCATACTCAGTGGCTTCTCCCTGCATCACTTTATCGATGCGTACGGGTTCTGCAAGGATGCCTTCTATGTTTTTACTATTTACACGCTCTATGAAGGCCATCGGAAAGCTGCGTTCCTGGCCAAACAAAATGCCAATTTTCTTCATCTGTAATTGAATTGGTTAATGGTAAAGATCGAACCTGAATATAGTTTTTTTTTCACCAAATTCCTGTATTTTCAGCGCCCTGTATTATTTTATTGTGAACAGTTATGAGTGACCTGATGCCCCCGGAGAAAACCAGTTTGACAATTGATATCATCGCTACTGAAATTGAATCGGAACACCTTGATCGTACGGTAAAAGTAGACGCGTATGTTCCCGGATTCCTGGAGAAACACCAGCGCCCTGCCTTGCTGTTAATCAACGATGGCCAGGACATGCCTACCATGAACTGGATTGAAGTGTTCAGGGACTTCCTGCAGCGTAAGGGAAGCATTCCGCTTATTGCGGTTGCCATGCATGCGGGTACAGATCGTAAAATGGAGTACGGTACAGCCGGTGTTCCGGATTACCTGGGCAGGGGCGCTAAAGCAGCTGCTTACACGAAATTTATCTTCGAAGAATTATTGCCAACTATCCGGCGGGAACTGGGATACCCTGAATTCAGTGAAAAAGTATTTGCCGGATTTAGCCTGGGAGGTTTATCGGCACTGGATATTGTGTGGGCGCATCCGCATGAATTTACCAAAGTAGGGGTCTTTTCTGGTTCACTCTGGTGGAGAATGATTGATCAGACAGAACCTGACTATGATGACGACAAACATCGCATTATGCATGACCTGGTGAGAAAAGGAAATTATGCCCCCTGGCTGAAGTTTTTCTTTTGTACCGGAACACTCGATGAAACCAATGATCGCAACGGGAATGGAATCATTGATTCCATTGATGATACACTCGGACTGATGACTGAATTGGAAGGAAAAGGATATAACCGCAGTTCCGATATGTATTACCTCGAATTACCGGATGGCAGACACGATGTAGCAACCTGGGGTAAGGCAATGCCGGTATTTCTGGACTGGGCCTTTGCAGGCTGATTAAAGCGATTTTTATGTAACTAAAAAAGGCTGTCTCACATTTTGTGAGACAGCCTTTTTTATATTGAATAACTGCTAAGCTGTTAGAAGTTCAGACGAACACCCAACTGGCTGCTCCATCTGCTGCTGTTAAATACGCCATCGCTGATGGTATAAGGTTTTCCGTCTCTGGGAGCAGTATAACGGAAAGTCGGAGTAAGGTCGGTAGCGCTTCTGTAACCGGCAAAATCGAGCAAACGATAGTTGTCGTTAGATGCAAACCAGGTACGACCCCATTCACGGTTCAGCATGTTGGTGAAGTTGAATACATCGTAAGTAACCTGAATCTGGTAGGTTTTCTTCGAAATGCGAATGTTGAAGTCCTGCTGGATTTTCAGGTCGATTACATGGGTGAAAGGCAGACGTGCAGCATTTCTTTCTGCATACTGACCACGACGAGTTTTCAGGTAGCTGTCGTTTTCAACGAAATCATTGAAAGCAGCCCACTGCTGATCAGGAGTCTGGTTGCCATTCTGAACGAATACAATTTCACTGCTGTTACGGGGAACATAGATCAGGTCATTGTCTTCGTTGTTGTCAAAATCACGAACCATACCACGGCTCATTACATAACTGTAAGGAGATCCGCTCTGACCATTATAGGCCAGTGTAAAGGTAGTCGCCAGGTGCTTTTTAGCATAGGTGATCTTTTTCGCTGCGTATGCATAGATACGGTGTGCAATGTCAAAATCACTGATGCTTCTAACCATATTATTACGGCCATTTACTGTTTCCATGAATCTCCACTGAGAGCTGTTTTGAGAGCTGGTACCTTCATTCAGCACGATAGAGTTTCCATAAACATAACTGGCGTTGAAAGCAAAACCATTTCTCCAAGCCTTATCGATGGTAGCCGTGAAATTGTAAGAGTATCCTTTTGGTCCGTCGTTGTTATACAAAAGATAAACTCCGGTATACGGATTTGATCCATTTGAACGCATTGGAATTGGAGCAGGGAAGGAACCACTCAATGCATACACATTACGGGAATCCGCGCCAGCAGACTGTGCTGCAGGAGGAAGGATGTTTACGTTCTGATAAGCGATTTCGTTGATGTTCTTGGTGTAAATACCTTCAACAGTGAATTTCCATCCTTTACCCAGTTCTTTATCAACTGCTAAAGAGGCACGTACTACCTTATTCATTCTGAAATCTTCAGCAATCAGGTTTACCTCACCTGATGGGAGACGGGCACTCAGTCCCAAATCAGAAAGAGTATATTGATCAAATGGATCCGGACGGAAAGCCAGATTAGATCCGTTCAATCCGGCGATACTAACACCGTTCTGGTTGTACACGCCACCAGGCCATACCAGGGGAACACGGCCGGTAAACAGACCCACACCACCACGGATAGTGATTCCTTCATCGGGAAGTTTACCAATAAATCCGATTCTTGGGTTGAGCGACCATTTTGGATTAGAAATTTTTCCGCTACGGGCACCTCTCAGATTATAGTGCTGGCTGATAGCAGCAGCAGCTGTATCGTTGAAGAAATTATCCGTACGGGGATCATCCAGGAAGATGGTGTTATCAGCACGGAGACCCAGGTTCAGTGTGAAATTGTCTGAAACCTTGATTTCATCATTAATGAAGAAACCTAAACGCAGGGTGGCAAAAACCGCAGCAGCGTTTTCACTTTTGTCACCAGTTACACCTGGGTCAACAAGGGAGTAAGAACGGTTATAGGTAGTTGCATTTCCTCCATTCAGGAAAGTTTCCAGGTTCGGGAAATCATAAGAACCATAGTTCTGGCGGATGAATACGTTATACGATTTGCTGTACTCGTTATCGGTACCAATGGAAATCGTATGTCTTCCTTTGTACATTTTGAATACATCGAAGATTGCTACGTTATCCTGCGTCAAGAGGTTACCGGTGGAGAACTCTTCGGTTCCAAAGAACAGGCTGGACGCGCCATCACGAATCCGCACACGGGGGAAAGCGCCACCGAGGGGACCACGGTCGTCTTTTACACCAGTATACGTAATTAACAGGCGATTGTTGCTGCTTCTTTTGAAACGGCTGTTTAATTCTACAGACAATGAATTGGTTTTGCTCGGGAAAATGTAACCGTTGTTGTAGAAATTGATCGACTGGTTAGCACTTCTACTGGTGTTATAACGCTCCGCATTGTTGTAGCGATAGCTGACACTCAGTTTGTTTTTGGCATTCATATTCCAGTCTACCTTAGCTGTAATACGATCAGCGGTTACTTTTTCAGGGTTGTTCAGGTAACCTCCTGGATCATAGTTATAATTATTGCGCAGGAAGGTGGTGAGTGTAGCCAGATCATTTTCTGTTAAAGATCCCTGGTAATCACTAAATGAGAAAGGCTGCGGACGCTCATCGCGCTGCATTTCAGCATTCAGGAAGTAAAACAGTTTGTTTTTAATGATTGGACCACCAATGCGGAAACCATAAGTTTTGTTGGAGAAGTCGTTCAGTCTGGTAGCGTCTTCTTTAGCGCCACCCGGAGTTTTCCCACTCAGGCTCTGATTACGGAAGAAATAATAGATACTTCCGGTTGTTTCGTTAGTACCGCTGCGGGTAATCGCATTGATACCACCACCGGTGAAGTTACCAAGGCTTGCATCATAAGGACTAACAACTACCTGGAACTGGTCAATCGCATCAATTGAAATGGGAGGAGCTCCGGTTTGACCACCGTTGGTACCACTTGCAGACAGACCAAAAACATCATTATTGACAGCTCCATCAATATAAAAGGAGTTGTAGCGGTTGTTCTGACCAGCAATCGCAATACCACCGTCACCGGTAACTTTTGCCTGTGGAATAAAACGAAGGAAATCGGAGATATTACGGCCTACAGTTGGAAGGTTGGCCATTTTGTCGCGACCGATAGAGGTTTCTGCACCACCTTTACCGGTTTCACGAGCCCTTCCGCGGGCGGCAACTACTACTTCTGTAAGTTGCTGCTGCGTATCAGACAGGGTAAAGTTCTGGGTTTCAGTTTCACCCAGGTTCACAAATACGTCTTCGCGGGTTGCCGACTGAAATCCAACAAAAGAAACCTGGATTTTGTAGGGTCCGCCTGTATTAATGTTAGCGAGGTCATAGCGGCCACCTGTTCTGGTTACTGCCGTATACACGGTTCCGGTTGGAACGTGTGTAATGGTTACGGAAGCACCCACCAGAGGTTCACCTGTTGCCGTTTTTACGGAGCCGCTCATGCTACTGGTCGTAACCTGAGCCGTTGCGCTGACCGTGAATGCCACTAAAAGGCACACCAGTCGTACAATTCTCTTCAAAAGCATAATGTGTGTGTTTTACAATTTTGCTGCAAAGAAACTGAATAATTCTATTATGTTATTTGGATAATGTTAACAAATTGTAACCTACCGGTTTACCTTGATAAGTTGCCCATATTCTCTGATAATAGTGTTCTGAGGTCTTTACCGTAGCTTTGCTAAAATTTGGTTTATGCTGGATAGTATCGAAAGTGCCATTGAAGACTTCAGGGAAGGTAAGATGCTGATTGTGGTGGACGACGAGGACCGTGAAAACGAGGGTGATTTTGTAATCGCCGCCCGCCATGTGACCCCGGAAGTCATCAATTTCATGAGCAAAGAAGGCCGGGGACTCATTTGCGCCCCCCTGGTTGAAGATCGCTGTGAGGAGCTTAAACTCGATATGATGGTCAGCAGCAATACCGCTTTACATGAAACCGCTTTCACCGTATCGGTGGACCTGCTGGGTCATGGCTGTACTACCGGAATTTCCGCGCACGACCGGGCCAAAACCGTCCAGGCGCTCATCAACCCGGATACACGTCCCGAAGAACTGGGTCGTCCGGGCCATATTTTTCCCCTTAAAGCTAAAAAAGGCGGTGTGCTGCGCCGCGCCGGCCATACGGAAGCTACCATCGACCTGGCCCGTTTGGCCGGATGCGAACCCGCCGGTGTACTGGTGGAAATCCTGAATGAAGATGGTACCATGGCCCGCCTGCCTCAACTGCTTGAGATTTCCAAAAAGTTTGGGATCAAGATCATTTCCATCAAGGACCTGATTGAATACCGCCTGAAGCGTGATACCTTAATTGAAGAAGTGGTTCGGGTGGATATGCCTACCAAATACGGACATTTTACCATGGTGGCTTTCCGCGAGAAGCATACCAATAACGAACATATAGCCCTGATCAAGGGCGAATGGGATAAGGAGGAGCCGGTTCTGGTTCGGGTACATTCCAGTTGCTTTACCGGTGATATACTCGGTTCCCTGCGATGTGATTGTGGCGAACAGTTGCACAAGGCGCTACAATTGGTGGAAACTGAAGGCAAAGGGGTTGTATTATACATGAACCAGGAGGGAAGGGGTATTGGCCTGATGAACAAACTCCGGGCCTACAAACTCCAGGAAGAAGGCATGGATACCGTGGAGGCGAACCTCCATCTTGGCTTCCCGATGGATAAACGCGATTACGGTGTTGGAGCCCAGATACTTCGTCACCTGCAAATCTCCAAACTTAAGTTGATCAGCAATAATCCCAAGAAGAGAGCCGGATTAATGGGCTATGGTATTGAAATTGTCGATACGGTTCCCATCCGAATCAATCCCAACCCGCACAACGAACGGTATTTGCAAACCAAGCGGGATAAACTGGGACACAAACTGTAAAGTATGAAGTGTGAATTATGAATTATGAATTGGAGAAC
This sequence comes from Flavihumibacter fluminis, assembly GCF_021491375.1. Taxonomy (GTDB): domain Bacteria; phylum Bacteroidota; class Bacteroidia; order Chitinophagales; family Chitinophagaceae; genus Flavihumibacter; species Flavihumibacter fluminis. The sequence goes on along the minus strand of NZ_JAKEVY010000001.1, from coordinate 649,763 downwards.
GAATCCGCCCAATAATTCTAAATTCCTAATTCTTAACTCCTAATTCTTCTTCTGGGAGTTCCTCCGTTTTATTTTTCTTCTTGCGGCGGAACAGTTCCCAGATGCGATCGAATTCTTTACGGTAAGATAGTCCGACGCCTGAGCGTTGGAGGGCACTTTGGTAGGCATAACTCCAGTTATTACGATAGAAAAACGTGATACGGAATTTACCATCCGGGGTTAGTTTGTATTCCGCAGATACATCCGGCAGGAACTGGAAAGTGGCCGATTGCCTGGAATTGATCCCGAAATCGATCGCACTGCCTACCATAAAAGTGAGTCGCTCATTCAGATAACTTTTAGCCAGGCTAAGATTAATGTTCGTCCGGTCTGGTAACAAGATCTGTGTATTCGATTGTCCGGTAAGGTTGGTGCCGCTGTACAGGGCGGCATTCATGTTCAGCTTCAGGCTTTTATCGTTGAATACATTCTGCAGAATTTTGGAGAATTCGTTAGACAAAACACTGGATAAAAAGCCGGAAATGCTGCTCACTACCAGGCTTTCAAACGCGGTATTGGCGAAAGATGCACTGTTGTTCTGAAGGCTTCCAACAGCAGTCAGCGGACCGAAATTGTTAAACAAAATCAGATAGGATACCTGTTTGTTCAATTCGTTCTCATCTTCCTGAATGATCTTGAAAAGCGTACTTGCCTGGTAATTGTTCCGTAACGGACTGTTCGTCGGCAATTCAATCCGGAAGCGGATCTTTGGCTGTGATAATTTCTCTGTGATATTGGCAATGATATTTACCGTACCACGATACTGGGTTACGTTCGGGTCATTGATCCCGAATCCTCCACTACTTAGCAGGTCACTGAACTTCACATTGTTTGCCGAATACAATGCATCAATCTTTAAAGTTGCTTCGTACGGGTCTCCATTCCAGCTGATGTAATTGTTGCGTTCCGGCAACAGAATAAAATTTTTCTTCCAGGCCTGGAAATTGAAATTGTAAAAACCACTTTCGATATCATACCTGCCTGTCATGGTAAGGTTCTCTTTGGAACCTACCCGCATTTTTAAATTCCCATTACCCCTGGCCGTTATAATATCACCGGTTGCCTCATCAATGATCATGTTTACCACAGCCATATTATTCGCCCTGATATCGAGTGATACGGTAAAATTGGATTCGCGGTCATAGGGTTTGTAAGGTGTCATTTCCTTACCATATTCTTTCCATACAATGAAATCCGCTTCTGCATTCTGACGGCTCGATTCCGTTGCGATGTATATATTGCTGCTGTCTGTAGGCTCACCGCTGATCTCCATCTGCATGTCGTACATCGGACCGCTGAATTTCATGTTGGCCCGACCAATAACATTTCCGTAAAAAAGACTGTTGTCGGCTGAAGTGGTATTCAGTAAAAGCAGCTTATTGGTCTTTACCGAAAAATCAAAAGCAAGGTCATTGAAATTATTGTGATAGAGTTTTCCTTCAGTCAGTTCTCCCTTGTTGCCTAAAGTATCCTGTAATACAAATTTGCCAAAGTCTATTTGTCCATCTGTAAACTTGATCTGTGCTGCAGGAATTTTATAGTAAACTTTTGTGTAATCAACCAGCAATCCTGCTTCATTTAAACTTACATCTCCCAGGTATTTAAGATTATTTCCTTTGCCAACAATTCGTAATTGACCGGTTGCATGACCATCCAGCTTTTCAAATATGCCCGTCAGGTATTGTTGCAGCAAACTGATTTTGGTTCGGCTAAGCTTTGCCGTTATATCTACCTGGTCTGATAAACTGTCTGTTGTGTTGACCAGTCCGGCTACATCAAAATTGTAATTCTCATTAAGCGAAATAGTTTTAAAAGTCACCCTGCCCGACTTGCTGGAATAAGTGCTGCTCAGATCCAGCACACCTATTGAATCATTGTCCAGGCGAAACTGTTCCGCTTTCGCTACGGCATCCACCTGCAGGTTGCTGAACGGATCGATAAGTTCTATCTCCCCGGTGAGCAATCCTTCCAGCCGGTTTGATTTAACAAAGAAGGGCGCGAAATCGCCTATATTGATTTTCTTCAATTCCACTTTCAGATCATTACCCTTACCAATAGACGAAGGAGCAGAGCTGAGTATGATTTCCTGGTCTTCACTGTAAATCCGAACGCCTTCAGTTGTAACAAGTTCTTTACTCAGGATGATCTCACCTCCATCGTCAATGATCCAGGGTTTTTCGTTGATTTCGAAACTGGAAGGGTAAAACTGTACCCGGATACCATTTTTCAGCGTTTGTACTTCACCGGCAATGGAAGCTCGGTTTAGCGTCTGGTTGGCACTGGTTTGAATGCTAACTTTTGAAAGGTCATTGCTGGCGCTGATATTCACAACGGATCCCGGGAAATGCAGACTGTCATTTACCTGGATGTCTCCAACAGTGGTATTCACTGCAAGCGAATCAAAATTTCCCCGGCCTTTGAATTTTACATCGTAGAAGCTGAGTTTATTATACCCGAATTCCGGGATCTCGGCATCCACATCAAATATGTTTTCTTTGGTATTGAGCTGCCCGTTGATGGTAGCGTTATTAAATCCTTTGAGCCGTTTATCCAGCAGACTTAGGTAATCATCCACTTTGCGCGTGGTGATAAAAAAGCTGAAGTTATTGTCCACTGCTGTTTTCGATGCTGCAATATAACTGGGGTAGTAACGGTTGAGAAAGGTCTGGAAGGCATCAGGTAAGGAAGAGATATTGAATTTTCCGGCGAGTATGCCTTCGAATTCGTTGGAACGCACGGTGATGGTTTTGTTCCCACTTTCCTGCAAACTGCTTTCCACATATAGGCTGTCAAAGGAAATTCGTTGTCCATTGTTATACACCGAAGCATCGGAAATGCGGGCGGATCCCAGGAAGTTGTCAATATTGCTGCCTGAAAAATTCACATTGAAGGTGCCATTGAAATCCAGTTCTTCTTTTGCGAATTTCATGCTGCGCAGATTCGCATTCACCACCAGTGCACTAAAATCGAAGCGGGGTATTTCACCGGACAAATCAACCAGTCCCTTTAGTTTTGCTTCCAGGTGTTCATCGTTCACCGCAACATTTCCATTAAAAAGACGCTTTGCGAATTTTCCATCTATTTCGATATCACGGTACTCATACCCCTTATACACGATAAACGGAATATAGCCTTTCAGTCCCGCATCCAAAGTTTGCAGTGTAAAGCCTCTTCCCTTAATATCACCGGCAACACCAAAAGAACCCAGCATGTTGTTCCCAATAAATTGCCCAAGATTAAATTCTTCTGTCTGAATGGTTCCTTCATACATGGGAGCACCTTTATCGGGGAATTTCATATTCACATCAGTAGCCAGGGTGCCTAAGGCTGTTTCAATAGTTCCATAGGTTACAAAATCAGTCAGGAATCCGGTGAAGCTGCCCTTGAATTTTATAAAACCAAGCCGATCCAGCCGGGGTTCGTTAATTGTTTTAATAACAGGAAAGAATTGTGTTACATCAGCATAGCTGGCATTGAAATCCCGAACTGTTACATCGAGATAGGACTTTTTTATGTCGGGCAGGCCTTTCAATACAAAGTCTCCATTCAAGTAGGTGTTATTACCTGCTTTTGCTATTACTTTTTTCCCTTCCAGATGACTGATGGTACCCGATGCCTTTCCACTCAGGCTGATCCGGGTATTCCAGTTTGCCAGTTCAGGGGCGAAATAAGCGATGTCATCGCTGTGAATAATGGCATCCGTGAAATTGCCTTCCAGCCGGATACTGTCGATGAATTCACTCATATCATCAAACGTATCATAGCGCATGGCATAATAGTTCCGCAGATAGCTTTTAGGCGTGCGTATGTCGAGTTGACGGAACTCCATCGCTTCAGGATGGAATCGCATAAGGGCTTTTAATTTTTTTACTTCAAAGCCGGATCTCTCTTTGGTTGCAATCTGGATATTGCCGCTGAAAGTGTCGTTTACTAGTTTGATATCACTGATCTGGCTGTTGATCTGGCTGAACTGGAAATGTGCGCCGTCAAAATAGTAGTAGGGCGCTCTTTCGGTTTCAATGTCGTTTTTAAGGGTTCCATTCCGGATGGTCAGGTTGCGGATGCCCAGCGACCATTTCCCGGGGTTCCATCTCAGGTTCTCGGGATCGTTCGGAGGAAGAGGAGAACTCACCTTACGGGGTCTTGGTGGCCGGTTCCCATCATAATTGTAAATGGAAAAAATGGGCTGTACGATAGACAGGTTTTTTACCTGGATGTTTTTATTGATCAGGTCAAACACTTCAGCCTGCAGATCGAGCGATTGAAGTGATAGTCCCAGGTTTTCTCCCCGCCATTCATCCCGCTGCAGCAACCTGATGTTTTTCAGCGATACTTCCTTTACCGATAACTGGATCGGGTTCTGTTTTTTCTGACTGGGGGGAGCCGCGAAATAATCGGCAAGAAACTGGTAATTCCAGACCGAATCCACCCGGTGCAAATCAATCAGGGTGTTTTCCAGCCCGATATACGTGAGTTCCACCTGGTCTTTCACAAAAAACCAATCGGTGATGTTTACCTTGAGGGCGCCGGCATACAGCAATGTGTCTTTCTGCTGATCCCTTACCAGGGTGCCGTTCAGAGAAAGGGTGTTGAAAAATTCGAGGTCGATATGATCCACTTTAACCTCGGTTTTCAGCGCCCGCGACAGCCTGTTGGCTGCGTGCCTGGCAATATAATTCTGGACGAAAGATACCTGCAAGAGAAAATACACCAGCACCACCAATAGCAGAAGCGACAGGATTAGATAACCGGTTATTTTAAATACTCGTTTCAGGAATTGGGTATTATCTGTAAAATTAACTATTCAGCGGCATCCTTTTCAGAAGAATGTGACCATTGAACGAAATTACTGGATGAGACTGGTATACCCGGGATGAGGTTTAATTCTTAACCTGGTCTTATCATCTGTTGAGGGGGGGGCTTATAGGGCTTTTCGTAGTTTTACCAGGGTGGTCAGCAGTTCCTCCAGCAGGTCCAGTTTCAACATATTGGCTCCGTCGCTTTTGGCAACCGCCGGGTTTGGATGTGTTTCAATGAAGAGGCCATCCGCTCCTGCTGCCAGTGATGCTTTGGCGATGGTGCCAATCAGTTGTGGATTTCCTCCCGTTACACCGGAAGTCTGGTTGGGTTGCTGCAGGCTGTGGGTGCAATCCATCACTACCGGCACACCGTGTTCCTTCATCCATGGAATATTGCGGTAATCCACAACCAGGTCCTGGTAGCCGAAGGTGGTGCCTCTTTCCGTAAGGATAATTTTATCGTTCCCTGCCTGCCTGATTTTTTCCACCGCAAACTTCATAGCCGGACCGCTCAGGAACTGGCCTTTTTTCACATTGATGATTTTACCCGTTTCGGCGGCGCTGACCAACAGGTCGGTTTGCCGGCAGAGGAAAGCGGGTATTTGAAGTATATCTGCGAATTTGGCTGCAGGGGCGGCTTCGTCGTGGGCATGGATATCGGTGGTAGTAGGTAGTTGGAAACGCTGACCTGTTTTATGAAGCAAACCTAATCCGAGTTCGTCTCCTAGTCCGGTAAAGGAACTGGCACTGGTTCGGTTCGCCTTTCGGTAAGAAGATTTGAAAATATAAGGGATGCCGAGTTTCGTGCAGATGGCTTTTACTTTTTCTGCTACCTCGCTAAGCAGTTCTTCGCTTTCAATAACACAGGGGCCGGCAATCAGAAAAAAGTTTTTTTCGTCGTAGGATTGTCCCTTGAACAGGTCTTGCAGAAATTTTTCCATCCTGCAAAGATAAGGGTTCCTTTCACCCCGCCATAGGTGGGTACCCTCCTCACATGGCGGACTACCATCCTCCTCGGTGGAATGAGGAAAGGAGCAGGGGGTAGGGAAACGATTGCGCTGGTTGAAAAACCAAAGCGTTTTGTATGTAGGTTTGCAACCGAAATTTTGCTTGCTATGACGAAAGAAAAAATATTGGTAATCGGCGCCTGTGGACAAATCGGTGTGGAACTAACTCTGGCGCTCAGAAAGATTTACGGAAACAGTAATGTGCTCGCCTCTGACCTTCGGGAAGAAAATGAATTGCTGAAAGGTACTGGTCCCTATGTATCAATTGATGCCCTCAATAAGGAGATGTTACATGTGCTGGTAATCCGCCAGAATATTACGCAGATTTATCTGTTGGCTGCGATCCTTTCGGCAACGGGCGAAAAGAATCCCAATCTGGCCTGGCATCTGAATATGCAAAGTTTGTTGAATGTGCTGGATATCGCACGGGAAGAAAAGCTGACTAAAGTTTACTGGCCTTCTTCCATTGCGGTGTTTGGTCCAACTTCCCCAAAACAGAACTGCCCGCAGTACACCATTATCGAACCTACTACCGTGTATGGCATTTCCAAATACGCTGGTGAATTCTGGTGCAATTATTACCACCAGCGATACGGAGTGGATGTGAGAAGTCTGCGGTACCCCGGACTGATCAGTTATAAATCCGCCCCGGGCGGAGGTACTACCGACTACGCTGTTGAAATTTTTCACGAAGCCCTGGAAGAGGGGAAGTATACCTCCTTCCTCAAGGAAGATACGTATCTGCCCATGATGTATATGCCGGATGCCATTAAGGCAACCATTGAACTCATGGAGGCGCCGGCAGAAAAGATCACAGTTCGTACCTCCTACAATGTTTCCGCTATGAGTTTCTCTCCCCGGGAAATTGCCGCTTCGATCCAGGAACATATTCCACATTTTAGCATGCGATATGAACCTGACTACCGGCAAGCAATAGCCGATTCCTGGCCTCAGAGCATTGATGATCATATTGCAAGGAGAGATTGGGGCTGGCAACAGGATTTCGATCTCAAGCGTATGACAGCTGATATGCTGGCCAATCTGAAAGCTCAGTAGGCTTGTTAAAATCACAGGTAAACCGGCTGGCTGGCGTAAATTGCCGGTCAGAATACTGGATTATGCGAAAACTTATTGGAATAGTACTCATTAGTTTGACTGGATTCATCGGACAGGCGCAAACCATAAAAGCGGGTACCTGGAAGGCGGAGCTGTTGCGTGAAGCCGGTTTGCCTATTGTTTTCAATTTCGAATGGAGGTATGAAAAGGGGAAACCTGAAATGACGATTCTCAATGCATCAGAGCGACTGGAGGTCCGCAATATTCAGCGCAAAGGGGATTCCGTTTTGATTGATCTGCCTTTTTTTGAGTCCGCGTTTTTCCTGCAAATTCAAAAAGATGGTTCGTTAAAGGGGGAGTGGAAAAAGGGCACGAGCACTGTTTTATCGGTAATGCCAATGATTGCCAGGCCGGGAGTGAAAGATCGCTTTCAACCCGGAGCTCCACCAGCGGGTAGTATTTCAGGTAAATGGGAAATGACAATCATTCGTCCGGATGGGAGTCCGCGTCCCGCAGTTGCACAGCTTGTACAAAAAGGCTCATATCTCACCGGAACCATACTGGCTCCTTCGGGGGATTACCGCTATCTGGAAGGCATTGTACGCGGCGATAGTATGTTTCTAAGCACTTTTGATGGCAGCCATGCGTATGTGTTTTCAGCACATATCCGTTCTGAGAATGAGATTGAAGGCGGCTATTTTTACTCCGGTCCCAAACATGTGGAAGCATTTTCTGCCATTCGTAATGAAGCAGCCAGTCTGCCAGTTGATGGCATACAGGTACATGTTCGGCCGGATGCGCCTCCCTTACAATTCAGTTTTCCTGATCTGGAAGGTAAGACCGTGAGTATACGAGATCCCCGATTCCAGAATAAAGTGGTAGTGATTCAGATCATGGGCTCCTGGTGTCCAAATTGTATGGATGAGACCCGTTTTTTAAGCAGGTATTATGATCAACATAAAGGGCGGGGACTTGAAGTGGTTTCCCTGGCTTATGAATACAGTACCGATATCAATCGGTCCCGTGCCAGCCTTCGCAAGTTTAAAGATCGGTTCAATGTGGGATATCCCATGCTGATTACCGGTGTTACCAGTTCGGATACGCTTCGTACAGAAAAAACATTACCTCAGTTAACGCCGATAAAAGTATTCCCAACAACGATTTTTGTTGGTAGAGATGGCTCAATAAAAAAAATAAACAGCGGATTTTTTGGTCCGGCTACCGGGGAAGAACACACGAAATATGTGAAGGAGTTTGAAGAAACGGTGAACCGCTTATTGGGAGAATAATATGCAGCTTAGAGAAATGCAAGATCGGCTACTGTTCTGTTTTCCAGGATGGCCAGGCTCGCATCACGCACTTCTTTCATGAGATGATTCAATCCACAGGTAAGTTCATTGCAGTCTTCGCATTTCTTGTAAAAGTTGAGGCTGGCGCAAGGTAGCATGGCAATCGGACCGTCAAGTAAGCGGATAACTGTAGCCACTTTAATCTGCCCGGGCGGCTGGGCAAAATAATAGCCCCCGCCTTTTCCTTTTTTACTATCGAGGAGTCCTGCTTTTTTCAGGTCCAGCAGAATAGCTTCCAGGAATTTAATGGGAATTTTCTGATCCACGGAAATATCTGCGATAAGAATAGGTCCCTGGTTTTCCCGCTGAGCCATATAACTCAGCGCTTTCAAGCCGTATTGGGTTTTTTTTGAGATCATAAGCCAAGTACATCCTTCATGCCATAAATTCCCCTCTTACCTTGCAGAAATTCGGCGGCCATCACCGCACCGGTAGCAAATCCCGTTCTGCTATGCGCTGTATGAATGATTTCAATATCATCAATGGCAGAAGCATATTTAACCTTATGGGTACCAGGTGCCGGATCGATACGTTCACTGATGATGGACAATTCATCCGCTTTCCCGGATGCATGATTTACCCAGTTTTTGTATAACGGAATGGTGTGCAGGATTTGTTCCGCCAGGGTAACTGCTGTACCTGAAGGAGCATCTTTTTTCTGCGTATGGTGAATTTCCTCCATGGAGGCGCGGTATTCTGTCTGATGGGCCATCAGTTCCGCCAGTTTTTTATTGAGTTCAAAAAAGATGTTTACTCCAACAGAAAAATTACTGGCATAGAGAAAAGCACCCTGCTGTTGCAAACAGTATTCATCAACCGCTTCTTTCTTATCGAGCCAGCCGGTAGAGCCACATACAACGGGAACTTTACATTTCAAAAGATCCATGATATTGTCAAATGCGCTATGCGGACTGGTAAATTCGATGGCCACATTAATGCTTGCCAGCTTTTCCTCGTTGAGTTCATGTCTATTGTCGACGTCAATTTTAAGTCCGATTGTATGTCCTCTTTCCAGTGCGATTTTTTCAATGGCCTGGCCCATTTTCCCGTATCCGATGAGTGCGATTTGCAAAGTAAAAAATTGAAGGTTAGAAGTTTTGGCAGGTTACGTAGTTGGCAACCTTTCGCGCAAAGATAAGGAGGAATGGAAGAGGGGCAATGGAAGATGGAGGAATGGAAGATGGAACACTGCCTTCAACCGTTTCCTTTGTCTCCTTTGTCTCCTTTGTCTCCCTTCTCCCTTCTCACATTTATTTCACCCAAAGCCTGCCTGGCTTCGCTTTGTGAATATCAAATATCAGCGATAATCCGGCAGTATTACCTACACCCAACTGGTAGGTGTTGTTGGGCAGGAGCGGTTTGAGTTTCATGCTAAGCTCCGGACTCACATCAAACTCTTTCAGGTGTGCATCCACGGTTGCATCCACAACATTGAGGCCCCAGAAAAGAAGGAAAACCAATACGGAATAATCAATGTTACGGCGAAATTCCCGGCGGTAGTTATCGAGAGAGGAGGCTGCATTGTTTTCTACAAATACTCTGAGATAGGGCGCCACTTTATCCCAACTGGCGGTATCCCTGCCAACAGTTACCTGGTAAGCAAAACGCACTTCCCGGTAGGTTTTGATATTGTCAAAAAACACATACCCGGTAATTCCCAGGGCTGCATAAACAATAGGTACTTTCCAGTATTTCCTGTTATAAATCTGTCCCCATCCTGGAATAATTGCGGAACGAATGGTGGCTTTCCGGGGATCATGGGGCGCTTTTATTTTTTTGGCAGTTTTCGCAGTGTCTTTTCCTGCACTCGCAACTTTCCCCGTGCTGTCCACAACCGCCAGGAGTTTTTTGGGAGCCTGCAAAAGACTATCGGATGGCCGGGCCAACGAATCTATTTTAGCAGGTATGGTATCACGGTTTGGAAGAGAAGCATCGCTAACAGTAAAGCTCATGCGCCAGTTGAAGAAAGGCAGGGGAGCTTCATGGGCAACTGCCTCACTGCTCCAGAAAAATCCGGAAAAAAACATCAGCAATAATGCCAGTCGGAGTCTGCTCATGAATTAATTCACCGTTACACCCATTGCTTCCAGCAGCTTGTTCAGCTCCTGGATTGAATAATATTCCAGGGTAATACTGCCATGACCTTTTTTGTTATGGTTCAGCTTCACTTTGGTACTGAAATGGGATGCTAAATTATCCTCTATTTTCTTGTATACAGGAGGCAGGCTGGTTTTTGGAGCAGTTTTAACAGCGGGACCATCCTCCTTATACATTTTCCGAACCAGTTCTTCCGTCTGGCGAACAGATAATCCCTTGTTCTTGATTTCGTTAAAAATATAGAGTTGCTTATCTACATGATCCACATTAATCAATGCTCGTGCATGTCCCATGCTGATATCGGCATTCCGAACTGCTACCTGGATATCGGGTGGTAGTCGTAGCAAACGAATATAATTTGCCACGGTACTTCTTTCCTTACCCATACGTTCAGCCACCTGTTCCTGCGTGTAGTTCAGTTCATCCATCATGCGCTTGTAACTCAGGCTCACTTCAATTGCATTCAGGTCTTCCCGCTGCAGGTTTTCCAACAATGCCAGCTCAAGTAGCTGTTGGTCATCCGCCTGGCGGATATAGGCAGGGATATCTTTTAATCCAGCTATTTTGGATGCCCGGAAACGTCGCTCTCCGGAAATCAGCCGGTATTTACCCGAAGGCAGTTTGGAAACCGTGATGGGTTGAATGATATCATGTATTTTGATAGAGGAAGCCAGCTCATTCAGTGCCTGCTCATCAAAATCACGACGAGGCTGCTTGGGGTTGGTTTCAATTTGTGTAATGGGAATACGGGCAATGGAAGTTGCCTGTTCCACCACCTGGGGTTTCAATTGCCCCGAGGTGTTTTTTAAATCGGCATCAATATTCTGCAATAAGGAACGAATTCCTTTTCCTAGCGCGTCTTTTTTATTTGGGTTGGTCATGATAAGAAGTGAAAAGTGAAAAGTGAAACGTGAAACGTGAAATGTGAGAAGTGAAACGGCAAAAGTCAAAAAATCTACTCTTCTGCTCCTTCTTCGGTTTCTTCTTCCATCACGCGGTCTTCCTGGCTGATGCGGGTCATATTGTTTTTCTGGAGGATTTCTTTGGCAAGATTCAGGTAGTTTACGGATCCTTTACTGTAAGCATCATAGAGAATAACCGGTTTTCCTACGGAAGGCGCTTCACTGATCCGGGTGTTCCTGTGTACGATTGTATTAAATACCAGTTCATCAAAATGGCGGCGAACTTCACTTACTACCTGGTTGCATAAGCGCAAACGACCATCGTACATGGTCATCAGGATACCTTCAATTTCCAGTTCCGGATTGAGCCGGTTCTGTACAATTTTAATGGTATTCAGCAATTTACCCAATCCTTCCAGTGCAAAAAACTCAGTTTGGACAGGAACGATCACCGAATCGGCGGCAGTTAATGCATTCACTGTGATAAGTCCCAGCGAAGGGGAACAATCAATCACGATAAAATCATAGTCTTCCAATACCGGTGCCAGGATACCTTTTAATACATTCTCCCGGTTGGGATAATTGATCATCTCGATCTCTGCACCTACCAGGTCGATATGCGATGGCACTACATCCAGGTGAGGAATGTCCGATTTCAGGATCACATCCCGGATCGGTGTACCATTTACCATACAGTCGTACAGGCTCTGGGTGATATTATGCAGATCGAACCCGGTTCCGGTAGTACTGTTCGCCTGGGGATCAGCATCCACCAGCAGGGTACGAAATTCCAGTACGGCAAAACTCGCTGCCAGGTTAATGGCTGTGGTGGTTTTGCCTACACCACCTTTTTGATTCGCTACGCCTATGATTCTTGCCATAATTCAGTTCCTCGTTCTTCGTTTTCGGGTATGGGATTAAATCGTAATACTTTCACCAATGGCAACCAAGTGCAATTTTTTGCCGCCGTAGGAAAATAAGTCCTGGGCGGCCTGGTGATCAATTTTGATAAATCCGAAAGTATCGTAATGGACTCCAATAACCTGCTGGCACTGGATCATTTCAGCGCAGGCCAGGGCATCGGAGGCGTTCATGGTAAAATTGTCGCCAATTGGCAAGACCGCAAAATTAAGTTTTGCCCATCGCGGAATTAATTGCATATCAAGGGTTAAGGCAGTATCACCGGCATAATAAAAATTACCGGCATCAGAGTAAACGATGAAGCCCATAGGGTTACCACCATAAGAGCCATCCGGCAGTCCGCTGGAGTGCTGGGCTACGGTACATCTTACCCTAAAATCGCCAAAATCCCAGGAACCTCCTGTATTCATGGGGTGTGTATTGGCTACCCCATTTTTGTTCAGCCATTCGTGAATTTCCCAGTTGGTAATCACTTTGGCGCCGGTACGGTTGGCAATCGAAATGCAATCTGCAATGTGATCAGCATGGCCATGGGAAACCAGGATATAATCCGCTTTGATACTAGTTATGTCGATTTCTTTTGCCAGTTCATTATAGGTAATGAATGGATCAAAAAGCAGGTGTTTGCCGTTGATCACCACTGAAAAACAGGAATGTCCATAATATGTATATTGCATAATCTGCACTATTTTTTTGACCAGGGACAGCAAAAATAACGTTTCGGCTTAAAATAACCGGAACAAACCACTGCGGTGCTTGTTATCAATGGCAGATTTTTGCAGCATATCATGAATTCGAACTACACCATTGTATCAGGAACCAACCGTACCGGAAGTAATACGCTTAAAATTGCCTGGCAATACAAAGACCTCCTGGCTCAGAAAGGCATTGAGGCCAAACTGCTGAGCCTGGAAAATTTAGATGTCAGTACCCGTAATGAACAGATCCGCGAGCTGGAGACAAGTCTCCTGATTCCGACCGCTAAATTCATATTCATCTCTCCGGAATACAATGGAAGTATTCCCGGCGTGTTGAAATCGCTGTTCGACAGCAGTGATATCCAGTCCTGCTGGTGGGGAAAAAAAGCCCTGCTGGTTGGAGTCTCAACCGGAAGGGCCGGCAACCTTAGGGGTATGGAACACCTGACCGGAATCCTGCACTACCTGAAAATGATGGTGCATCATAATAAATTACCAATTTCAGTAGTGAATGTGTTACTGAACCTGGATGGCAGCATCAAGGACGAGCCTACGCTGAAAGCCATCCACCAGCAACTAGATGAATTCATTGCTTTTTAAACTGATTATATGAGAAGTTCGGGCATGATATGGGTGATCCTGGTATTCCTGCTGATCCTTGATTTTTACGTATTCCAGGTTTTACGCCATGTAACCCAGGGTTGGTCAGTACGATCCCGGCAGGCCATGCTGATAGGGTACTGGGTGGTATCAATCGGAGTGGCTGTTGTTTTTGTTTTTATGCCCCAACTGGGGGCAGATAACTGGCCTAAGGCTGTACGTTCTTATGTATTTGCCACCATTGTCGGACTCTTTTTCTCAAAGTTAATAGCGAGTGTGTTTTTCCTGGTAGATGATGTCCGCAGAGGTGTACAATTTACAGCGGGCAAGGTTATCCCCAAAGCAAGGGCTGCATCCGATGAAAAAGAGGAGGGAATCAGTCGCTCTGCTTTCCTCAGTTGGCTGGGACTGGCTGCCGGATCTACGCTTTTTGGTACGTTTATGTACGGCTTTACGAATAAATACAATTATTCGGTTAAGCGTCACCGATTGTCCTATGGAAACCTGCCCTCCGCATTCAAAGGCTTACGGATTTTGCAGATCAGCGATATCCATAGCGGAAGTTTTACTGATCCCGTAGCCGTGCAGAAAGGAGTGGATCGCATTCAGCAATTGAATCCTGATATCATTTTATTTACCGGTGATCTGGTGAATGATCGTGCGGTGGAAATGGAGCCTTACAAAGAGATCTTTTCAAAACTGAAGGCCCCGCTTGGGGTGTATTCCGTTTTAGGAAATCATGATTATGGCGATTATTATCAATGGGAATCAAGAGCCGCTAAGGAACAGAATCTTGCTGATCTGATCCAGCTGCATGCAGACATGGGCTGGCGGTTATTAATGAATGAACATGTGGTGCTGGAGCGGGAAGGCGAAAAAATCGCATTGCTTGGAATTGAAAACTGGGGAGCGAAAGCAAATTTTCCGAAATACGGAAATCTTTCCAACGCGTACAAAGGAGCAGAACAATATCCATTTAAGATCCTGATGAGTCATGATCCCAGTCATTGGGATGCAGAAGTGCGGGAAACCTATCCTGATATTGATTTGACACTTAGTGGCCATACACATGGGATGCAATTCGGCGTTGAATTACCCGGGTTCAGGTGGAGCCCGGTGCAATATGTTTACAAGCAATGGGCCGGACTCTATGAAACCGATCGTCAGAAACTCTATGTAAACCGGGGCTTCGGCTTCATTGGTTATCCGGGTAGAGTAGGCATTTTGCCGGAGATCACGATTTTGGAGCTCGTTTGACCAAGTCAAATGTGAAAGGTTTAATCCTGTTTTGTTTGCATTTTATTTAACAGGCATGCATAGCCGTTGGCATACAATTGGCGCTAATTTTCCACAAAACCAACGTTATGAAATCCAAACTCAGTTTGCTCGTATTGGCCTTGTTGGCCGTATCCTTAACACAGGCACAGGGGCTCCATTTCGGAATTAAAGGCGGTGCTAATTTGACCAAGGTAGATGGAAAAGCCATGACAGATGAATTCAATTATGGCTATCAGCTTGGCGGATTTGCGGAAGTGGGATTAGGAAAAAAATGGTTCATTCAACCGGAGGTAATGTGGACCGAATACAGAACACGTACTGCCGATGATTTTGAAGACATCATTAATTTTCCGGCAAATGGTTCCAACCGGCAGGAAGTGAAATTGAATTACCTGGCTATTCCAATTACGCTGAATTATCGGTTGCTGGATTGGTTCTCCCTGCATGCGGGACCACAATTCGGAGTATTACTGAACCAGGATAAGAATCTGCTGGAAAATGGGCGTGATGCTTTTAATGCCGGAGTGGTATCCTTAGTAGGTGGAGCGCAACTGAATTTTGGCGGCTTTCATATTACCGGTAGATACTTTACCAATATTAATGATATCAGCTCAGGTGATGTGAATGAGGCCTGGAAGAATAAAGGATTCCAGGTGGGAGTTGGCATAAGAATATTGTAAGCAGGCCGTGCAACGTTCATTTGCCCTATGTTTGCAAAAATTTTCTTTACCGATGTCTTTACAAGCAATGATTCAGGAAGCCTGGGGCAACCGGGAACTGCTCAAAGAAGCAGATTATGCAGATGCGGTTCGTGCCGTAATCGAAGAAGTGGATAAAGGTCGTCTTCGTGTGGCGAGTCCGGGTGAGAATGGATGGGTAGTGAATGAGTGGGTGAAACAGGCCATCCTGATGTACTTCGGCATTCAGCAGATGCAGACCTACGAACTTGGACCCTTTGAGTTTTACGATAAGATGTTGCTGAAGAAAAACTATGCATCACTGGGAGTTCGTGCCGTACCGCATGCTATCGCCCGCTATGGCGCTTTCCTGGGTCGCAATGTAGTGATGATGCCAAGTTATGTAAACATCGGTGCCTATGTAGATGAAGGCACCATGGTGGATACCTGGGCAACCGTGGGGAGTTGCGCACAGATTGGTAAAGGCGTACACCTGAGTGGCGGTGTTGGAATTGGGGGTGTACTGGAGCCTTTACAGGCAGCTCCTGTGATCATTGAAGATGGTTGTTTCATAGGATCCCGTTGTATTGTAGTGGAGGGTGTTATCGTGGAGAAAGAAGCTGTACTGGGCGCGAACGTAGTATTAACTCAGAGCACCAAGATCATTGATGTAAGTGGTCCAGAACCTATCGAATTCAAGGGAAGAGTGCCAGCCCGAAGTGTTGTGATTCCGGGTTCTTATACCAAGAAATTTGCAGCAGGAGAATACCAGGTGAGCTGTGCGCTGATCATTGGACAGCGGAAACCAAGTACCGATTTAAAAACCAGCCTGAACGATGCGCTGCGTGATTTCAACGTGAGCGTTTAAGTGGGAACTGGAGCACATAAGCAACTGCACTGGTGGGGGTTTGTATTGACCTTTGCCGGTGCAGTCTTGTTTTCGACAAAGGCCGTAATGGTGAAGCTGGCTTATCGCGAAGTGCAGATTGATGCGATCAGCCTGCTGATGTTGCGCATGTTGTTTTCGGTGCCTTTTTTTGTTGCGGTGGCCTGGTGGAACAGCCGGCAGGAGGGGGGTACGCCGGTTTCGAGGCGGGATTGGATGTGGGTAGTTATTTGCGGATTGCTGGGTTATTATGCCAGCAGTTGGTTTGATTTTATCGGGCTTCAATTTATTTCTGCCGCATTGGAGCGGTTGATCCTGTTTTTATATCCCAGTTTTACGGCATTCATTAATTATTTCTTATTTCGGCAGAACCTGAGCAGGAGGCAGGGCTGGGCATTGCTGATTACCTACCTGGGAATTGGCATTGCCTATTATGGTGAATTGCAGATTGACTATGGAAAGGAGGGTTTCTTTTTCGGCTCCCTTATGATTTTTATATGTGCGATTACCTATGCCGGTTACCTGGCCGGAAGTGGGCGAATGATACCCAAAGTGGGTGCAACTCGGTTTAACGCGTATGCCATGTTAGCGGCATCAGGCGGAATCTTTTTACATTACCTGGTTGAGAAGGGCATAGGTGGATTCGACTGGACAGGAGAGAAGGTTCAATTCGGGGTAATGTTGGCAATTTTTGCCACGGTATTGCCCTCTTTTTTTCTGACTGCCGGTATGAAGCGGATTGGCAGCAATAATGCTGCGATCATTTCCTCCATTGGTCCGGTTTCCACCATTGCCCAGGCCTATTTTTTTCTTGGTGAACCGGTGCATGGCCCACAGATCCTGGGAACTGTGCTGGTTGTGCTGGGTGTAACGATGATTGGCTGGAAATCCAATTCACCGGTCGGGTAACATCCGCCGCGGCGGAGTGATGGGATGAAAAAAAGTTTTGAAACGGACATTGATTTTTTGGAAGGAATCCTTGATTTCCTATATTTGCTCCCCGTTAAACATCAAACGGATGCCCAGGTGGCGAAATTGGTAGACGCACCGTCTTCAGGTGGCGGCGCCGCGAGGTGTGCTGGTTCGAATCCAGTCCTGGGCACGAAAAAAATCCCCCGACATTTGTCGGGGGATTTTTAGTTGGGTCAAATCAGGCCCTACACCTGTACCCCAAACATATATCCAACCGCTGCTGATAATACCATGGCAATTGTTCCCCAGATAACAATCCGAATGATCGCTTTACTGATGCTTGATCCGCCTGTTTTGGCGGAAACGGCTCCAAGGATAATCAGGGAAAGCATCGTAAAACCATATAGGAAGTATTCCATATTGGAGACCGGTGCAAAGAGTGTTACCAATAGTGGCAGGATACCTCCGGCTGTAAATGCCGCACCGGATGCCAGGGCTGCCTGGATCGGCTTTGCCTGGCTAATTTCATTGATGCCTAACTCGTCACGGATATGTGCGCCCAACGCATCCGCTGCTGTCAACTCTTTCGCCACTTGTAAGGCGGTTTCTTTTTTCAACCCCCGCTTTTCATAGATCTGGGCAAGGATGGATAATTCGGTTTCGGGCATTTGTTCCAATTCAAGCTTTTCTCTTTCAATATCTGCTTTTTCAATATCGGTTTGTGAACTTACTGAAACATATTCCCCCGCTGCCATTGATAGCGCCCCAGCCACAAGTCCAGCAATGGTTGCCAGCAGAATAGGATCCCTTTCGGTGCTTGCGGTTGCCACACCAATGGCCAGACTTGAAATAGAAATAATTCCATCGTTTGCACCCAGTACTGCAGCTCTTAGCCAGTTACTACGATGAATAAAATGGCTATCCAGGTAGTTGTCTATGGTGATCATATTTCATCGGGAGTTTGAACTATCAATGTACTGAATTTATGGAAGTCTTCGTTACCCGTCGGTTCTATTTGCAACTTGTCGGATTTTACATGGAGGCAAGTTTTGCCTGCTGCAATTTGCTTTCATGAAACACCTTATCCCCCTGGTACTCCTGGGTGTCATTACCCTGTACGCCTGTACCACAGAAAAAGAAAACGAAGGTCCTGATCCCGAGCCTACCGATAGGATTCTTGAGGAACTCGCCTTCAGCGCATTGCCGCAAACAACCGCCAGTTTTTTGCTTTCCGAAAATGCAGATCATGTAAATGTGATGGGCAATCAGCGCAAGCCATTGCCTGCATTCAAATCGCTATCAGTTAAACCAGGAAAAGCCCTTGGGTATGTAAAGGACAGTTATGGCAGACCAGTTGCCGGAGCACATATTGGTATTCGCTCTTCGGTTGTAGGTGGTGTTTATTCTAATGGTACTGGTGTTACCAATGACAAAGGATATTATGAATTCACCATACCATTCGGTACAGCAGAATTTTTCTCTGCAGCTTATACCATTGATTACGGCGCCGGCAGAGCAGCCATTGGTTTATTTCCTGCCGATTCAACACTGAATTCATTTGCATCTGAAGCCGGAGTGGTAAAAAACTTTGTCTTACTTCCCTACGGCAGAGGTAAATCAGATGCCGTCAGTGAAAAGCCCTGGTTTGGACGCAACTATTTTGGCGGAAGCATATTCATCAGTTACGATACCAAAGAACCTGGCGATATATGGGCACCTGCCGGTGCACTACTGGAAGGTGCTGAATTTGAACTCCGGCTTGAACCCGAAGAATGGCTGTTTCACGCTGCAGAACGAAAAACGATTGTAATCAGAAAGAAAACAGCTAATCTCAATTTTACAATCGTTAATATACCGGTCGGCCGCTATAAAATTTCTGCGCGCCTTGTTGGTGGTGGAGACCTTCGCTTGAAAGAGATTGGTCCCTATGCCAGTTCCAGTTTTGGTTTGTCACCCAAGCAGTCAGTAGGTTCCACAACTATATGGTTTAATCCGGATGGCGCCCAGGCAAGCAGCACCGCCGCCTATACCGGCAACTGGAGATCCATTGATGTAAAAATTGAAATGCCCTGATATGAAAACAAGATCCCGGCTTTTTTACCTGCTGATCAATTCAGCACTGCTACTGCTATTTTCATATGCATCCTGCAATCGGGAAAATGAAGGTCCCGGTGCCATCATGCCCACTCCTGAAATAAGACCACGTGGAACTGCTTTGGGCAATCCGGTAAGTTCGACCATCCCTGCTTCCGGTGGTGAATTAAAATCTGCCGATGGTAAACTCCTCTTGAAACTGCCTGCAGGTGCCGTTTCAGCAGGTACCGTAATTAGTATTCAACCCATAGAAAACACCCTGCCCGGTGGCCGGTTGACAGCCTATCGATTATTACCGGAGGAACTATCGTTAGGTAAACCCATTGAACTGATCTATACCTATTCTGAAGAGGATGTTGCCGGAACTGCTGAAGATGCGCTCTTCCTTGCCTATCAGAAAAATGATGGGGTATGGTCATTTATGACTGAAACCAGCCTGGATGCTGCCAATCGGAAACTAACGGTTACGACAAACCGATTTTCGGATTGGGCACCCTTTGCACTGTTCCGGTTAACTGCTGATCCGGATGAGGTAAAAGCTGGTGCAGAATCAAAGCTAAGTATCAAAATTGCTGATACTTACCTGCTGGCACCTGAACATAAAGAACGGGCAATTGGTAAGAGCAGACCGTTGAATGATAAAAACAAATTATCCAACTGGATGTTGACCGGACAAGGAGAACTCTCTGTGAAAGAGGATAAGTCAGGAGCAACGTTCAAAGCGCCAGTCCAGGTTAATGGTGCCGCAAATGTGACGATTTCAGTCGATTTAAACAGGGTTGTACCAGAAGATACACTTCCCCGAATCCGGCTTTCACAACAATTACAGATTTACAAAAGAGTACGTTTTTATCAGGAGACTTATTTTATTGCAACAGCCGGGAATGACGAAATCAATTTTCCCGCTCATTATTTTGTGCATCAGGATGGCATTCTGTCTGTGGTGGGCGCCCATAAAACCTCCAGTGGTACTCCGAGTATATCGCTCATGATGGGGGTGGGAGCGGAACTGAAAAGCAGGGTGTATCCCTGGAACCAGGACCTAAAAGACGGTACGGGTGTGATGGGATATGTACTGACCCTGACTGATGGATATATCTCTACACATGCCTGCGACGATGTGGCATCACCTGGTGCTGTAGCAGCAGAAGTGATAGAAGAAGATGGTGTAACCTTTATCCAGGGTGAATTTAATGGCAGGGTTTACAGGAACCGTGATTGCGACGATGACTTTTCATTGCCGATCCGGGGCGTTTTCAGGGTGAAAGCTAGATAATTTCAGGAATTTCGGAAACCATTAGTGTGTGGATAGTACCGTTCATCTGACAGTGCAATGAAGCTCGGCAGGCTTTGCCTACATTAGATCTGTAACAAAATGTATGCAAAGTAGATTCAGCAAAAAATTGTTTTGGCAAATATCCTTGGGTGAACTACTTGTCTGGAGCGGATTCTGCTCGCTATTCCTGTTGTTTTATTTTTTCATTCTAACCTACAATGCTTCCGGAAAAACAACCGATACGGCTCATTTTATCAGTGCTGTTGGAATTGAGTTAATAGTGAGTTATGCCGTAAGGATTGGAATCATTGCTGTTTTATGGTGGTTTTATTTCCGAAAGCTAAAAGATCGTTCTGTTTCAGCTACGATCTGGTTGCATCTCCTGACAGTTAGCATCTATCTGTTATTGGGCGGGATACTTCCCTATAAGCTGCTGGAAGCAGGAGGGATGGAAATGAAAATAGGTCGTTCCATGCTCTGGATGGATATCGCACTTCCTTATATTTTTTATGTAATCCAGTTCTCGGGTTTCTATGCGTATTTTTTCTGGTGCCGTTCGCAACAGCAGATAAAAAAGGAAAAGGAGTTGCTTTCACTTGCCTATCAGGCTGAAGTTGGAGCACTAAAGGCCCAGATTCAGCCTCATTTTCTATTTAATACCCTCAACAGTATCAGTGCAACGGTACTGCCGGAGCAGGAAGCGACCCGTATCCTGATTGCAAAACTGGCGGATACGTTTCGTTATGCATTGCGTTCAACAAGAGAGGATCTTGTACCGTTGGCTTCGGAGTTGCAATTTATTGAAAACTACCTTGCGTTGGAAAAAGAGCGATTCACGCACCGTCTTCAGGTGGAGATACTGGCGGATGAAACAGTTACAGATGCAGCGATCCCTCCGATGTTGTTACAACCATTGGTAGAAAATGCAATTAAACATGGAATTGGACCTTCCAAAACTGGAGGTAAGATCAAAATAGCCTGCCGGGAAAGCCACGGTTTTGTGGTAATTTATGTAAGTGACTCGGGCATAGGATATGAGGGTGACCTCAGCGCAATGACAAAGTTTGGAGGTATTGGATTGCGCAATACCATGCTAAGGCTGGAGAAATTGTATAATGAGAAAATACAGATCAGCAGGCATAAACCATCCGGTTTAATTTTTTCTTTTAAAATCCCTATTCATTATTATGCATCGAGGAACAGTATTGATTATAGATGATGAAGATGCAGCGAGGGTCCTTATCCGGCAATACCTGAATGACTATCCTGAACTGGAGATTATTGGTGAGTGTCGGGATGGGCTGGAGGCTGTGGCTGCCATCAATCGGATGGAACCGGATCTGGTATTCCTGGATATTCAGATGCCCTGTTTGAGTGGATTCCAGGTGATACGGCAACTGGTTCACATTCCTCAGATTGTGTTTACAACCGCATATGACCAATATGCATTGAAGGCATTTGATACCAACGCGGTTGATTATTTACTTAAACCCTATACACGCGATCGTTTCAGGCGGGCGGTGGATAAAGCGAAGCTTCAAAATCGATACAGCCAGGCCCGCATTACAGCTATGGCTGAATGTGCCGGAGAGCCTGCTCCCGCATTTTATGACCGTATCTTTTTGGAAGCGGGTCAGAAAATGATCAGTCTCGCTACGGATGAAATAATGTACCTGGAAGCGGAAAAGGATTATACCAGGGTATATGCGGGAGAAGGATTTTACCTAAGCAATTTTGGAATTGGGGTGCTTGAACAAAGACTGAATCCGTCGGTTTTTTTCCGGATTCATCGGTCTTTTATTGTAAACATTCATCACATCCGGGAACTCTATAGGGCAAAGAGTGAAACCTACCTGGTTATGAAGAATGATTTATCGCTGAAGGTCAGCCGGGGATATGCAGAAAATATAAGGAAGCTGATGTACTAGATTTTTCAATGCTGTTTTACTACTTGCTGCATAAAAAGTACGGCCCGATCCAGTACCTGTTGCCCCGGAGCTATATCAAGGTTGAATTGATATTCATGTGGCAAGGCTGGTTGAAAATTGGCGGGATAAAATACAGTATCAACAGGTACCTGCAAGACTGCCAATTTTCTGGCCAGGCTGGTAGATTGAAGTAACAAAGGGTCGTTATTGCCAGCAGAAATGAAACTGGGAGGGAAGTTGTTGGTAATGTAATTGAAGACAGAAGCAGTATGCAAGGAAGGATGATTTTCAAAATCCTTTCTGCCTCCATAGGCCCAGAGGACCGTTCGAAGAAACTGACCAAAGCTTCCGGAAAGATTCAGATTACTGATATCGTAAATGCCGCAATACAATAGCATACCTGCTAACGCTGAACGGTCAATAGAAGGTTGAATGCCCAAAGAATCTGCATAACGCTTGTCGGATAGCAGGTTGGCTAATTGGGCGGCAATCATGGAGCCGCCAGAATCTCCGGCAAGGAAGATTTTAGTGTTGTTGATAGAGTAGTCAGTTGCCCTGCTGCTCAGGTAGGCAAGTGCAGCATTGGCTTGTCGGATGGGAATTGGATAATTGGCTTCCGGTGCAATGGTATAATCTACCGATGCTACTGCAAAGCCTTTTGCTGCCAGAATTTTACAATAATTTCCAACCTGTTCCTTATTGCCTGAAATTAGTCCTCCCCCATGAAACCAGACAACCAGGGGAAGCCGTGGTGAATCCACTTCTCTATTGGAAGGAAAATACAGATCCAACATTACCGATTGATCTAAAGGATCGTATGGAATATCTTTCATTTCTTTAATACCAGGTGGAACATGCTTTTCCAATGCCGCATTCATTTTAACGGCCTCTTTATTAAACGCATACCGAATAAGGAGGGTAGATGGCCAGGGGCTGAAATTAAAGGAAAGGAAACCTGCTAATATCAAAAGCAACAGGATGCCAGTAATTTTGATAAAGCGGTTTTTTCGTTTATGGGTATTATTAACTGAGTATACGTTCACGGTTACTTTTTGTGAAAGATTGTAGCTGCTTCTTAAATTACAGAATATAAATGATTAAATGGAGGATCTATGGATGATATAAGGATTATTATGCTCCATCTGATTCAGTAGATTGGTTGATTGAAAAATACAGTAATGCCGCTGTGCGTAAGGTTCATTTAGATCCAAAAAATTTCCAGGTATCATCAATCGGACATTCTGGTATTTTCCAGGAGCGATTTGCTGCTTCTATCTGGAAAGATTTACTTAGTGAGATACAGGGAGCCAATTAAAGAGCGGTGTTTCGGATTGTATGCTTTGTATATTTATTTAATGAAAGCTTTGCGGCAATATTTAGAAATGGTTGGCCATTTGAGTGAAGAAGATATTCAGTCTTTGCTTGCCTTTGTGCGTTTCCAAAAATTGAAAAAAGGCGATTTTTTTATACGGGAGGGGCAGGTTAGTATAGAGGTTGGTTTTTTAGTATCGGGACTTATACGCTCCTATTATACAACTAACACAGGAGAAGAAATTACTTATTGTTTCAGGTTTCCAAATGACATGATTGCGGCCTATTCATCTTTTATTACCGGAAATAAAACCGATGAAAATTTACAGGCAATTTCTGAAGTAGAACTACTGGTATTTTCCAAACAGGAATTGAACAAGCTTTCCAACGATAGTTTGAATTGGACTAAATTTTTAAAAGAAATAGCAGAGCTTCAATATATTGAATTGGAAAAACGCATCTTCCAGTTGCAGAAAACTACTGCTTTGCAACGGTATGAGGATCTTTTACAGAACCAGCCGGAATATGTTCAAAAAATTCCGTTACAATATCTCGCTTCCTATCTTGGAATTACCCAGCGACATTTAAGCAGGATTCGAAAGGAGTTTGTTTTATAGACATTTGTCCTTTTTTATAATTCGCTCAGTCTCTAGTTTTGGGTACTACAAATCTTCAATTGACTATAATCCAAATGAGATGAAGCGAATTCTGGTAATTAATGGACATCCGAATAAGGACTCGTTCAATCAGGTCCTGGCTGATGCATATGTTGCTGGTGCTACAAAAACAGGGGCAGAAGTTAAAAGAATCAATATTGGTGAGTTAAACTTCAATCCGAATCTGGCGTATGGCTACCAGAAACGAATTGAACTGGAGCCTGATTTACTGGAAGCATGGAAGCTGATTCAATGGGCGGAACACCTGGTGTGGGTGCATCCTGTCTGGTGGGGTGGGTTGCCCGCCATTACCAAAGGGTTTATTGACCGTCTTTTTTTACCAGGAATGGCTTTTCGGTATCGCCCCAATTCTGTTTGGTGGGATAAGCTTTTGAAGGGAAAATCTGCCCATATTATTACTACACTTGATCAGCCCGGTTGGTACTACCGTCTGGTATTCGGAAGGCCCAGTGTAAACCAGTTGAAAAATTCTGTCCTGATGTTTTGTGGGATTGAACCTGTAAAACTGACCTTTATTGGAATTATAAAAACTTCTTCCCCCGAATTGAGAAAAAAATGGATTGATAAAGTGACTGGATTGGGCCGCGCTTTAAGATAGATGTTGAAGGAATGTAGTAAATTCCAATATGAAAATTTTATTCCTGGTGTTGATACTGCTTCATGCCGGAATTCATTTCCTGGGTTTACGTAAGTCGCCACAATTTGGATGGCTCTGGGTTGTAGCCGGAGTTTTACTACTGCTTTTTGCCTACCTGTATTTTAGTGCTGCTAACTATGCCTGGTTTGCAGGAGGCGTGGCAATATTGATCTCACAGTGGCTTATCTTTTCTGATTGGAAAGAAGCCCGCTTTGGAACCATCATAAACCTGCTTCTGCTGATAATAGTATTGGTGGAATTCGGAGTTTTTCGGATGCTGAAAAGGTTCGATACATTGGTGGAATCAAGATTAAAAATAAATGCAACAAACAGTTCGCAACTCATTACAGAAGCAGATTTGGTGCATTTGCCCTTAATCGTACAACAATATCTCAGTTACACGAATTCAGTTGGGAAGCCAAAGGTTTTCAATTTCAGGGCCGTGTTTAAAGGCGGTATGCGTTCCAATCCGGATGATTCCTACATGCCAATGAAAACCCTCCAATATAATTTCACCGAAGAACCATCCCGCTTTTTTCGGTTTACGGCAACCAAAGCCGGAGTGCCGGTGTCTGGTATTCATAGCTATGATACTTCCGGAGCAGTTTTCAATGTTAAGTTGCTAAACTGGTTTCCTATTATTGATGCAAAAGGAGATCAACTCAAACAGGCCGAAACTGTTACGGTATTAAATGATTTTTGTTTTATTGCCCCGGCTGCCCTGATTGATAAACGTATTCAATGGGAGCAGGTAAATGATACAGTGGTTATTGCGCGCTTTACCAATCCTCCTTTTACTGTAAGCGCCAGTTTGTATTTTACAGCAGAAGGTCAGTTGGTTAATTTTATTTCAAATGACAGATTTGAAACAGATGGCAAAACCTACAAGAATTATCCATGGTTAACCCCAGTTTCTGATTATAAGGAACTTAATGGTTATAGATTGGGTACCAGGGCCGGTTTGTGGTATGATCGTCCGGATGGCAAATTTCAGTACGGCGACTTGGAATTGGTAGAAGTGGAATATAATATTACCCGTCCTCTTGATTAATATCAACCCTTTTTCTTGACCAAACGCATTGGGTGAAGCATGTGTTCAACAGTAATTTTGTTTGAAAGTTACCTGTGAACAGAAAATTATTTATTCAATCAGTAACAACTGGAATCATGTCAATAGCTGGTTTTTCGGCCTTCCGAAATTTCACTTCCACACTTCCGGATCAGGATTTTTTGATGCCGGTCCTGTTCATCGGACACGGATCTCCCATGAACGGCATCCAGGATACGGAATTCAGTCGCCGCTGGACCAAAATGGCAACCGAAATTCCCACACCTAAAGCAGTACTGGTGATTTCAGCACACTGGTTTACCAGGGGTACTAAAATTACGGCAATGGATTTTCCCAGAACCATTCATGATTTTGGTGGTTTTCCGGATGAATTATTTGCTGTTCAATACCCGGCACCCGGTTACCCGGAACTTGCAAAGGAAACAGCGAATTTGATTACTACTACTCAGGTAGAACTGGACCACGACTGGGGGTTGGACCATGGTACCTGGACAATTATCCGGCATATGTATCCGGATGCCAACATTCCGGTTCTACAGTTAAGTATTGATTATACCAAAGGCGGACAGTTTCATTATGAACTGGCAAGGGAATTGGTTGCCTTGCGCAAAAAAGGCGTTCTGATTGTAGGTAGTGGAAATATGGTACATAATCTTCGAATGGTTGCCTGGAACCGGCTCGATGATCCCGGATTTGGATATGATTGGGCAATTGCAGCCAATGAACAGTTTAAATCTCTTATTGTTTCAGGCAATCATAAGGCTTTGATGGAATACGGTTCGCTTGGAAGAGAAGCACAGCTTGCTATTCCAACTCCTGAACATTATTTACCATTGCTATATTCACTGGCATTACAGGGACCTGCAGATACAATTGATTTTTTTAATGATCAGTTGGTTGGAGGTTCACTAACCATGACTTCAGTAAAAATTTCTTCCCTGCCGTCCTGATCAAACCACGCCTCCCATCAAAGGATCGGTAGTGCTGATCTGTCCGTTTTCTACGTGTCCGGCAAAACGCTGTTCAAAGCTGCTATTTCCTTTAATACGCACAAGCAGATCGTACCAGTTTTGATTTTTACTAAGGTCTATCACTACGCTGGCTGCTTTTCCGGCTGCAATGCTTTTAGTAACCGGGGCTGCTTTATAACTGGGATCGGTAATTTCGACTACCTGTGACCGTGAAGATGAATTTTTCATCATCACAACCACATTGCCAGTTAGCTGCTTACTGCCTTTGCGCTCTTCATAAGTGAGGCGTACTTCGAGCCCCGGATTCGCAGTTCCATCTTTGAATTCACGGTAAAAACCATTTGGTCCATGAACTCTTACATGAATAGCACCGGATGAGGGTTTCCATTCATCTGTTAAGCGATCACCTGCTTTCACTACATAATTTCGAGGTGGCACATTGGTTATTGCATCGTACGCAATAAATGGTGCGCCGCTTGTTTTGTTTCCAAACTGATCTTTCCTGTTTTC
Source organism: Flavihumibacter fluminis (assembly GCF_021491375.1). Classification (GTDB taxonomy): domain Bacteria; phylum Bacteroidota; class Bacteroidia; order Chitinophagales; family Chitinophagaceae; genus Flavihumibacter; species Flavihumibacter fluminis. The sequence continues at coordinate 622,069 of NZ_JAKEVY010000001.1, read as the reverse complement.
AAATGTCAGCTCTAACTGGCCATTGTTGAAGTTCCCATTCACGTACAACTGATAAGGAATAGGAGTAGCCGGTCTGGTTCCTTTTTCCTGTACGGGTACATGTGGGGAGGCCATTGGGTCAGCATTCAGTGCGGCCAGTTCTGCAGCTGATAGTTTATGAAATCCTTTCGGCATTTCTTTAAACTGAGCTTTATGAATACTTTCTAGGTAGCTGATCCGGTCCACAGATTCCGGTGCTTTTAATGTTTCCCCATTGTAAGGACGGAATACCGAAGTTAGGTCGCCGCATACAGTCCGGCGGAAAGCAGTTACCTCCTCTGAATAGATTTTTTTTCCTGTTTTGTGTGAAAGGAAATGTTCCAGGAACTGAATGGGAGAGGTGAGGTCGCATACTTCCGAATTCACCCAGCCGCCCCTTGACCAGGGAGAGGCTATAACCATTGGAACCCTGAAACCGAGTCCAATAGGCCCTTCCAGGTGTTTGGCTTTGGAAGGGTCTTTCATCCAGGCCTGAGATTTGTGAACATATTCTTCTTCACAATTAATCCCTTCGGAAGCTTTACCGCTGTTTGGCTGGTATGGATTCGGTGGCACAAAAGGAGGAACGTGATCGTAATACCCGTCATTTTCATCATAGTTTAAGATGAAAATGGTTTTCTTCCATACTTCCGGATTCTGAGTTAGAATGTCCATTACTTCACTCAGGTACCAGGCACCATACCAGGGGGAACCGGGATGGTCGGAAAAATTGGAGGGCGCTACTACCCAGGAAACAGTTGGGAGATTTCCTGTTTTTACATCTTCCCTAAACTGATACAGTATATCTCCTTTGGGTATTTTCATAGACCTGGTTGTACCATTGTCATCGTAGGTGATGGTTTCCAGGCTCCGGTAATCAGGGTCCTTACGGTTATCGCTAAACGCTTTTTCGTGCAGGTTTTTTTCCCGCTGGCTCAGGCGATCATAATTTTCCTGGGTATATTCCTTGACCGCTTTTTGTGCATAAGCATATCCTTTTTCAAGTCCTTCCAATTGCCTCTTCAGGCGGGGTAAGCCTGGATCAGTAGCAGGAGTGGCTGCGATTTTATCCTGCATTTCTTTTATTTTCCCAGGTAGTAGCTGAACAGCTTTCGGAAGGAATTGCCGGTGCCCATAAGCAAAACGGATCTGGTACTGCCTGAACCATTCAATCGGGTTGTCAGTAAAGTTGGCGAGCCAGTCTTCTTCTTCTCCCTCAAAGCCGGATTCAAGGCTCACTTCATTCTGATAGATTTTCCAGGTTACACCGTTATCCTCCAGGTATTCCGGAAAGGTTTTCCAGGTAGCTTCTTTTCCGTAATCGACATCTGAATTATATACATTGGCTATGACATTCGGATCATGTTTTTCCCGGATGGTTCCAGTCCAGAAATGAAGCCGGTTAGGAGTTGTGCCTGTTAAGGAGGAACAGAAATGCTGATCGCAAACCGTAAATGCATCTGCCAATGCATAGTAGAACGGGATATCGCGGCGGTCAAAATAGCCCATGGTCAGGGGCATCCCCTGGCATTCCTTTCTGCCTGGTTTTTTGGCTTCCAGCCAATTGTCGTGATGCCCTTCATTCCGGGCTTCAGTCATATCGTTCCATCCATGCGGAAGGGAGCCCAGCCAGGTGATTTTGCTGTCTTTCAGGTCGTGCCGGAAAGGCGTGTAGGTATTACCGTTGGCATCAGTTTGTGCCCACACTTTATTTTTATTGCGCAGGGTGATCGCCCTGGGATCATTAAATCCTCTCACACCCTGAAGGGTTCCATAACAATGGTCAAAGGACCGGTTTTCCTGCATCAGAAAAACGATGTGCTCTGCATCCAGGTAGGTTGACCCCGGAGCCGGATTAATGGCGAAGGCTTTCTGGATGGAGGCAGGCAGGCTGTTTGCAATGCCTGCGGTACCTGTAAGCAATGCAGCTTTGCGGAGGAATTCACGACGATTGTCCATATTGATTGCGATGGGTTGATGATAAAAACTACTTAAATCTAGTAATAAATACTAAAAATATGTTTAGTAATACTAAATTAATAGAAGGCTAATAATTTATTAACGGCAGCTTTGAGTTCTTACCTTAGGATAATTTCTTGAAAGACTGTGGTATTATATATTTATATAGTGAGATATATCATTATTCTACTGGTTTGGATTCTTCATTTACAACCCATCGGTGCCTCCGCTCAGGTTGTTTCAATGGCTATCGAAAATCACCTGAAGGAAATACTTGCAGCCGAAAAAATAAGCGGAGCTGTCATTTCTGTTCTTAATGCCGATTCGGTACAGGTATTGGGAATGGGAGTTAAAAATATGCACACAGGGGAGAAAATGACTGGACAGGAAAAAGTTCATGTCGGTTCTATTACGAAAACTATACTAGCCCTGGGTGTTTTGCGGATGGCAACTGAAAATAAACTGAAGCTGGATGATCCGGTGCATCAATATCTTCCTGGATTGCCTTTTGATAACCTATGGGAAAAGGAACAACCCATAACCATCCGCCACTTATTGGATCATACTTCCGGATTGAGTGATTTACGGCTCTGGCATTTTTTTAGTACCGGATCAACTCCTGATACGCCATTGGAATCTTTTTATCGAAGCAATCCTGCAGTATTGAAAATTTATTCCAAACCTGGTAGTGTTTTCTCCTATTCTAATATGGGCTATACTCTATTGGGAATGGTAATCGAAGCAATAGCCAAAGAAAGATACGAGCCCTATTTAGACAGCGTACTGCTGAAACCATTGGGCATGCAACAGAGCAGTTTTCAGTTTTATTCACAAACTGGTGCTGAAGCAGTTTCGGAGCTGGCTATGGGACATTTTGATAATGGCGAAATGGCACCTGCCATGCCAATCTTTCTTCGTCCGGCTGGCCAATTTACCACCACCGGTGAAGACATGGTTTGCATTATTAAATTGCTGCTAAACAAAGGTGTTATAAACGGTGAGCAATTCATTCTAAGTGATCTGATAGACCAGATAGGGAAACAGACACAAACCATCGCAGCAGTAAATGGATTACCAAATGGGTATGCTTTGGGGGCAGTTTCAAGAGACCGGCACGGTGTAGTTGGCATCGCACATTCCGGAAATATTATTGGCTATAAGGCTATGTTGTATGTTTTTCCAAAGCAGGGTAAAGGTTTTTTTATCGCATGTAATATGGATAGTGAGTCGGCAGACTATGAACAATTAAATAGAATGCTGATTGCAGGATTGAGCATGGATTCCGAGATTCTCCCAACCATGGCATCTATTCATCCAAGAAAGGCCAGTAAAAAATGGGTCGGCTATTATGCTCCTGTAATCCCTAAAGTTGAACCCTTTCAGTTGTTGGAACGAATCAGTTCCTTTACCAATGTGTCAATGGATAAGGGTACACTTTCTATTAAACCTTTTCAGAAAAAAGCAATACCACTATTGACCAATGACAATCGCCTATTTATTACGGATGGTAAAGTTGGATATTCACATTTGTTTTATGAAAATGATGCAAGGGAAAAATTTCTCACCACCGGTACGCAGACATTGAAAAAGGTAAATGGAATACAAATCATCCTTCCAATGATTAGTATATGTATGGGACTATTAAGTTTGGTGTTACTGCTTTTACTCGGAACCATACAGTTAATTAAAAGTCCGGCTTTATTTCAACAGCAAGCATATTCCTTTTCGTATTATGCTGTATGGTTGCTGGTTATTGGCGGCTTACTGGCTGCAAGTAAAGGAATAATCTATCTGGGAGATATGAATATGGCAACTGTCCTTCTGTATGCAGCTAGTTTCGCATTACCAATTTCCTGTGCATTCTCAATCTTCCGGTATTGGAGGCAGCCTGGGAATCCGTTTAAAAAGTTTGATTTTTGGGTGCTTGTTTTTCTTGCACAGTTCTGCTTACTGCTGGGCTTGAATGGCATGCTGCCTTTCGCTACCTGGAATTGAAGAAATAGTGCTCAATACTTTTTTGAAATTTCGCGACTTGTGCTTTTTCCCCTTTGTTGTCAATAGGAGACAAGCATATACCGGATGTTCGTTGATTAACCGGAGTCCCTTTTTCTTTCCCAATACCATGATGGCGGTACTGAATCCATTGCAGTTTTCTGCATCCGGACCAATTACTGTTACACTGGTGAGCCCATAACTCGGCATGCCTGTTTTGGGATTGATGATATGGGAATACCGTTTTCCATCAATCTCCACATATTTTTCATAATCACCCGAAGTAGTAACCGCTCCGTTATGCATCTTTAAAATGGCTGCCGGTTTGGATCGTTTGAAAGGATTGGTTACCCCGATGGTCCAGGCTTTTCCATCTGGCTGGCTACCCCAGGTTGTCAGATCTCCCGAAGCATTTATGATTCCTGCCGGAACACCCAGTTCCTTCATCAGTGCCCGCCCCTTATCGGCCGCATAGCCCTTACCGGTAGCTCCGAAACCGATTTTCATTCCCTTACGTGAAAGATAAATGGTACTGTTCACAGTATCCAGTTGAATAGATCGGTAACCAATATTCGCTATGGCCTGTTGAATAGTAGCTGAATCCGGCAACTGCTCCATACTGCCATCGAATTTCCAGATCCGGTCCATGGCAGCAAAGCTGATATCAAAAGCGCCATCTGTTAATTCGGATATTTGCAGCGCCCGTTGCGTGAGTTCCAGTAGCTCCCGATCCACTTTAACCGGTTGAATCCCTGCCATCCGGTTGATTGCAGACACCTGTGATCCGGGAATCCAATCAGAGATGAGTTGCTCGATCCGATCAATTTCCGCAATCGCTTTATCGATATATTTTTCCGCCGTACTGCTGTCTGCGGCAACAATTGAAATATCAAAGCGGCTACCCATTAAGGTGAGCGTTCGCTTGCGTACAACCTGTGCCGTTGTTGAAAGATAGCTGGAACATAAACATATAATAAGCAGGAATTTCTTCATCGATTCAATTTAATAGCAATCTGCCAGTACCTGTCCCAATGCCTTGTAGTAATGGAGCGATTTGCCATTCTTTTCCTGGCAAATCTGATCCAGCACCTGCTCCACATCCTGCTGCATGGCCAAAGAGCCACAAATCAGAATGCTTCCCTTGGTAGCTAGCAGGCTGGCAAAAAAGCTTGCATCCCGCCGAATTAAATCCATCACATAAGCGGGATGTTCTTCCCTCGAAAAGGCTAAAGAAGCTGCTTTCAGTTGTTGTTTTTGGATGGCCGTATCACAGATTGCCTTGTAGTCTTGTACAGAGGAATATCGGTGTCTGAATCCTGCATATAGATGCAAAGGCCGACCGGCTTTGTTTTCCGCAATCATACCAAGAAAGGGCGCAATGCCGGTACCATTGGCAATCAAGGCAATTTCCGGAGCTTTTTCTGGCAAATGAAAAGAGGGATTGGGAATAATTCTCGCTTTGATTTTTTCGCCCACTTTAAGGTTGTGCAGGTATTGAGATCCCAGCCCTTTTGTATGGAGTTTCACGACCAACTGCATCCTTTTGCCAATTCTTGCGATGGAGTAAAGACGTTCCCGTTCATCACCTGCCGGATAGATGGCCAGCAAATCACCGGAACGTACAGTAGCTGACCGCGGTATTTTCAGGGTTACACTAAAATTCAGATCCTGTTCAGTTGCAGTTGTTTTTTCGATTATATGTAACTGTTGTAAACCAGGTGGTTGTCCGCCGTAGTTTACCGGGCTCTCCACCAGTGCAATCCTGTTTTTCGAAGCCCATGCCTTCACCCATTTTACAAAATCTTCGGTGGATTTATCATTCACCTTATACAAGGGTAGGTTTCTTCTGGCCCATGACTGCTGTTCCAGCCAATCATCTACCTGTACTGCATAACCGCAAAATTCTTTATAGGTGCGGGAACCAAAACCTACAACCGAAAATTCAACTTCTTGTAATTGTGGATATTGATATAATTTCTTCTCAAAGACCCGGGCACTGTTGGGCGCATCTCCCAAGCCGTAGGTAGAAGTAAATACCAGCAATTGCCTGGCGGATGGATAGGCCTGGTAACGATTCATTTCTGCCAGGTAGGATTTTATCCCATTTGCCAATAGCTGCAGGTGTACCTGTTGTGCAAACCGAAGCGTGCTGCCATTTTCAGAACCCGTCAGTAAAATAAATTCGGCATCTTCTGCTTGATAGCGATTCTGTGTTTTAACGCCCAGTCTTCTAAGAGTAATCCGGAAGCCCGAATAGATAAAGAAAAGAATATTCAGCGAGGCAATGCCAATCACGATTGCCCAGATACTATTGGTTCTCCCGGTATGCAGATCAAGACTGATGCTTTCCCAAACCTGTACCAACGGGTATTTTTTTTTCTGCAGTACCGCTCCGGTAAATTGATGAACCGTTAATTCCCGATCCTTTAATTGTATTTTAAAATACTCCTCCGGATCACTGTCCAGTGGAAATTCAATTTTTACGACATCCGCCAGCCGGGTTTTCTGGAATACCGGGAACTCAGCCAACGATCGTATAGTGGTTTCCGTTAGTTCTACAATTTTTGTGTCGGGAGAAGTTTCTTTGGTCAACAACTCAAATCTGACCAGGAATAAATACGTGCCACTTGCTGCGAGTAAAAGCAGCGGAATCAATAACAACCTGCCTGCAACCACATGATAGTACTGAGCAGTAAAATCACGGCTCATGCGATCAAAAAAATGACGGATGCCTTTTTGTCGCTGAATGATCAGCAGTGTGCCGGAAAGCACAATCAGCATCAACAAAAAGGAAACAACACCAACTATAAACCGTCCGGTTTCTTGCAAAAACAGGGATCTGTGAAGGGCCAGGTTCCATTGTACAAAATCCGACTGAACAAGGGGGGCTCCCAGTAGTTCACCAGTTTTCGGGTGAACATATCCGTTTATTTCATTACCAGCTGTATCAAAGCCTTCCGCTTTTACAAATCCGTGCGCGTCTATGCTGAGCTGCAACAGTTCCGGATATTTTTCCTTTAAAGCCGGCAGGGATTCTGATAGCCTGATCTGTTCAAACCCTGCTGCTTTGTAAGGCTGATTTTTTTCACGGATGACATCCACCGCCAATACCACCCCGGTTACCGCGGCAACCAGCAGGAAGAGTGAGCAAACAATTGCCAGTGCCAGGTGCGATGTCCGCCAGATGGAAGCTGTCATTCGAACGATTGAATCCCCTTATTGAACTTTACTTAATTTGACAAACCGGATATAACCCTTTCCTTCTGTTTTTTGGGTAAGTGCTTCCGTAGTCATCGGTATTTCCACATCAACCATATGATATTGCTGGTCTTCCACTGAACTCTCAAATCGAAGTTTATATCCTTTATTCAGGAGGCCTTCATCCAATACAAAGGTTGCACTTGCCCGGTCACCACCTGCAACTGAAGCGCCTGTTATTGCACTCAGGTTTTCCTTCTTTTTGCTTTGCTGTTTATGCCACTCCTTAAAACTGTTGTACCATTGTTTATCCGGTCCCATTATGTAAAGTGTCTTATCATAGTTACCCGACGGGTTGATCAGGGACACTACGATATAGGCTTCCTCACCTGTATAACTGGTGGTTTGTAACAAACATTTGTATTTGGTTTGCTGGGCAATGGCGGTTGAGCTCCATGTCAGGCAACTCATTACCAAACTCACTATAAATAATCTCATGTATCGTTATTACTTATTTTAAAAAATCGAGTCCTACCTTTTTCTCTTTCAGAAATCCATTTTCTTTCGCCAGGTCATACGCTGTTTCATCCAGTTCGGTGAGCAGCTCTTTCTTTGCTCCGATAGATACCAGGTACTTCAACAACTGGTCATCTTTTGCGACGAGGGCTGCGCGGTGCAGGGCTGTCATGCCATCCTTGTTTTTTGCATTGATGTCGATTTTTAAGGGAGCCAGTAATTGAAACAGCTGAATGTCGTTTTTGGCTACTGCCAGATGATACAGTGTATTGCCATCCGGTTGAGCAGTATTCAGGTTAACACCTTTAGCAATCAACAGGTTCAACTTGTTGGTGAAATCAATTGGTGTTTCGCCTGCACGTGGACTGCGATACGACTGCAACAGGTAATATCCCAGGTTTCCTTCCTTACTGTTAACCACAACCGAAGCCCCTTTATCTAGCAGCCAGCCAACCATTTCAGCAGTACTGAATTGAACCGCATGCGTAAGCGCTGTTTCTCCTTTTTTATCTGCTTTGTTGATATCTACTCCTTTATTCAGAAAATACTGGATGGTCTCCTGCTGATTGGGACGACGTACCAGGTAGGGCAGTATTGTTTCGTCGTTTTCACCCACTGCGGTTGCTGGAATTTTTAACTCTTCCACGAGGTATTGATATACTTCCTGTTTGGCTGCTCCACCGCGACCGCCCTGTGCTGCAAAGAGCAATGCCTGATTGCTGTGTTTCACTCCCTTCGCTTTCAATTTTTTCAGGAGTTCCAGGTTGCCGGAACGCGCTGCATAATCAAAAGCTGTTCTGCCTAAATCATCTGTATCAGTATAGGAAAGGCCTTTAGTTACCAGGTATTCAGACAGCACCAGCTCTTTATCATTGGCAATGCCAAGCAGCAACAGGCTGGCGCCATTTTGGAATTTTTGTTTGGGATTATTGCCCGCTTTAAAGAGTACCTCATAAACAGCCGTATTGGTTTGCCCGTTTGCCAGTGCATAAACCAGGGGAATGGTACCCCGGTCATCCCCAAAATTGATATCAGCTCCCTTTTCCAGCAGGTACTTCACCACCTCGATGTTTCCCCTGGAGGCCGCCCAATGCAAATAGATCCGGCCATCATGTGTTTTTTTTCCAACTCCATTACCATCCTGTGAAACCAGGTATTTAATGATTTCAGTAGTTGCATTGTTATTAATCGCCATGGTCACCACATCAAAATTGCCTCCATTGGCTTCTGAAGGTTTGTTTCCTTTGGCGATTTCGGCTTTTACAGCAGCAAGATCAGGATTCGTTTTCCAGAAATCGGCCCGTAGGAGTGTATTGTTTTGAGCCAGCCCCAAAATGGGAGCCAGCAAAAGGCAGAACAGAACGGTTTTTTTCATGGCGCAAAGTTACCATGGGCCCCTTCGCTCCGGTTTACGAATTCGGAAAATTTACTGAAAGAAGACAGTTAAAATCTGTTTTTCGGCAGCAGATGCATTAGGGTTTTCTGTAAACTGTACCCTGTTTTCAGGTTTTGCCTGGTTGGGAATCAGTTGGAAAATCAGTCCCGCTTTTGAAAAATAAGTGCCGTAATCAATTGGTTTGGTGGTATAGATAAGGGAAAAGAGTTCATCCAGATTTTTACCCGCAATCTTCTCACAAGCTGCTTTTAGCTCAGCTTCTGTAAATCCCCGGCCTTCAGCTTTGTAATAGGTGTAGTACAGATGCCGCATCAGATCATCCAGCGATTTTTTATTCTGAGTCGAGGATCGGATTTCCAAATCAAGCAACAAACCTATGATCGGCCCTTTCTCATAAAAGGAGATGGTTTCCCCTCTTTTACCAAACGGACCATCCTCCCATGTATCCCTGCTCGAGGCTGCGAGGCTTTGGTTGAAACGTCCCGGATTGTTTTCGTATCGTTCAATCATTTGTTGCCATTGCCGGATCACATCCTGGCGATTCAGAAGTCCGGCACGGTAGAGCAGAATACTTTCATAATACACCGTCAGTCCTTCGCTAACCCAGAGTGAATTAGTGCGATTGGCTTTTGAATAGTCGAACGGTCCCAGCTCAATTGGTCGTATTCTTTTCACATTATAATGATGGAAATATTCATGCGCCAGAAAACTCAGGGTTCTTTTGCCTCCTTTATTGAATTCATCCCCGGTAAAACTGATGGCCGTGGAGTTGAGTTGTTCAATGCCACCATTGCCTGGCCCGATTCCTATAAATGTATAATGTTTATAAGGGTATTCACCCATTAGCCGGCCTGTTGCCAGAATGATTTTTTCTAGCTGCTTCATCAACAGGGCTCCATCAAAACTTCCCATCTCATAACCAATAAACCGATGTTGTTTCCCCTCTAATGAGAAGGATGGCAACTCAGTCAGTTTACCCATAAGCAGGGGACTGTCATAAACCTGGTCCATGGAACTGGCAACATAGGTTTCCGGGGCAATCGAATCCAGCCCGGTTGCCACCCGGTTCCAGCCAGGGCGCAGTTCCAGCTTGATTTTTACAGGAAGATCCAGGTAGTTATCGCCATAGAAAAAAAGACTGGTGGGTCGAATAAACGCTCTTTTATCATCAATATAACTGGTAGCAACAAACGAACGTTCTGTTTTATATTGATACCTGATGCGTATTTGTTTTTCCCTCTTTGTGGCAATTCTCCAGGAATGATCACCGGTAACTTGCCATTGTAACGGCCGGCCTGATTTATCGGTTATAGATAACCGTTGAATTCCTTTGGAATAGGGCATGAGCTGATAATAACCCGGAGTCCATACCGGCAGTTTGATATCCTGTACTGCAGCTGGGTTCAGTGGCCAATCCATAGTTATCTCAAAGGTGTTGGAGTCGGCCAGATGGGTTGAAACATAAATCTGAATGGTGTCCTTCTGAGCAGAAGCTGTAAGTGTTACCACTAACAATAAGCTGCATAAAAAAAATCTAAACATTGGTTGTAGTATTGAATCAGGAAAGTAGTCCCGGATTGGGTCCTCCTGCAGGTTTTGATTTGTCTTCTGGCAATGGAATATATTCATGGTTGTCATTTGGTGGCAGGATGATCCGCCCCTGTTTCCAGTCTTCTTTTGCCTGTTCAATTCGTTCTTTACGGGAGGATACAAAATTCCACCAGATAAACCGATCGCCCAGTGGCTCACCTCCCAACACCATAAGGGTGCAATTCTCTTTTGCCAAAATTACCGGGTCTGATTTTTTGGTAAACACCAGCAGTTGGCCCTCGCGATACAACTGTCCGCCTGTTTCCAGTGCACCCCGAACAATATAAACACCCCGTTCACTGTGTTCCTGTGGCAGGGCAAAACGGGTACCGGCTTCCAGTACTACATGCAGGTAAAAGAGGGGCGATAAGGTTTTCACCTCATTGCGTAATCCGTAGGCATTTCCCGCGATCAGTCGCATCCAGATACCGGTGTCTGTAAAAACCGGCAATTGCTCAGGTTTGAAATTTTCAAAAGCAGGGTCTGCTTCTTCCTCTTTTTCTGGCAATGCCACCCAGGTCTGGATCAGTTCGAGCTGGCCCTTTTGCAATACGGTGGGGTCTTCAAAGCGCTCCGAATGGGCAATGCCCCTGCCAGCAGTCATCCAGTTCACTTCACCTGGAACGATGACCTGTTCAACGCCCAGGCTGTCGCGATGGGTCACCTTGCCCCCCAGCAAATAACTAACAGTAGACAATCCGATATGCGGGTGTGGCAACACATCCATTTTGGAAATGGGGGAGGGTGCTGAGGTAACCGGACCGGCATGATCCATGAAAATAAAGGGTCCTACCATTCTGCGCTGGCGAAAGGGCAGAATACGCTTTACGCGGATATGTTCGCTGATAGCGGCCTGTCTTGAATCGATAACTATATCCAGCATGTATTCCAGTTTTCGTAGGGTGAAAGTAAGCAGGTTCGGGATATTTCGTAGCTTGAAGGCTTAACAATAACACTTAACCGAACATGAGATTTCTGCAGCAAACCCTGGTAGCGGGTTGTTTTCTGATTAGTACCACCGTATGGGCACAAAAAAATGACTCCCTCGTAGTGGCAGCCATTGTAAAGGAAGCTACTGAACAATCACAATTGGAAGTACTGGCACACCAGTTGACGGATGGTATCGGACCGCGACTGGTGGGTACCCCACAAATGAAAAATGCAGCCGATTGGGCCATTGCCAGGTATAAGGAATGGGGCATTGATGCCAGAGTGGAAAACTGGGGTGAATGGAGAGGCTGGGAGAGAGGCATCACTCATATCGACATGGTATCACCAAGAGTGAAATCCCTGGAAGGAATGCAGCTGGCCTGGAGCCCTAGTACTAAAGGAAAAACTGTAACAGGCGAAACCATCATCCTGGCCGATCAACCCGATTCCATCTCCTTTCAAAAATGGCTTCCCAATGTAAAAGGCAAGTTTGTGCTGATTTCCATGAAACAGCCTACCGGTCGCCCTGATTACAACTGGCAGGAATGGGCTACTCCGGATTCCTTTGAAAAGATGAAAAAAGAAAGAGAAGCGCAAACAGCTGCGTGGAGACAACGAATCAGTAAAACCGGATTAAATGCCAAAGCATTGGCGCTGGCTATTGAGAATGCAGGTGCAGCTGGCATTATTTTAAGCAACTGGTCTTCCGGTTTCGGCGTTAATAAAATCTTTGGTGCCAACACCACCAAAATTCCCACGATTGATGTGGCACTGGAAGATTATGGCATGCTCTATCGCCTGACTGAATCCGGCGTTAAAACGGTACTGAATGTACGCGCTGATTCCAAAGAGTTGGGAACTGTACCAACTTTCAACACCATGGCTGAAATCAAGGGAACAGAAAAACCCAATGAATATGTAATGCTCTCCGCCCATTTTGATTCCTGGGATGGTGGCACGGGTGCCACTGATAATGCAACCGGCACCATTGTGATGATGGAAGCGATGCGCATTCTTAAAAAAGTGTATCCCAATCCGAAAAGAACTATCCTGGTAGGGCATTGGGGCAGTGAGGAGCAGGGACTGAATGGATCCCGGGCATTTGTGGAAGATCATCCCGAGATTGTAGCCAATCTGCAGGCATTGTTCAACCAGGACAATGGAACGGGAAGGGTAGCGAATATATCGGGACAAGGATTTTTACATGCGTATGATTATCTGGGCAGGTGGTTGTCTAAAGTGCCGGAAGAAATCCGTAATGAAATCGAAACCCGTTTTCCAGGATCTCCCGGTGGTGGAGGATCGGATTATGCTTCTTTTGTAGCAGTAGGTGCACCTGGTTTTTCACTGAGTTCCAAAAGCTGGTCTTACGGTTCCTATACCTGGCATACCAATCGGGATACTTATGATAAAATTGTATTTGACGATGTGCGCAAGAATGCCATCCTGACTGCTATATTGGTGTATATGGCCTGCGAAGAGCCTGAAAAAACTTCCAGGGAAAAAGCCGTACTTCCGGTCAATCCGAGAACGGGCAAGCAGGGCGAATGGCCGGCCCAGCGAAAAGCCAAAAGAAGTGGGAAATGAGAATTATGAAGTAAGAATTATGAATTATGAAGTTGGACCCTTCTCACATCTCACGTCTGACGTCTCACTTTAAAAACTATGCATACATTATGATAAGATTCCTGCTCCTCTTACTGCTTCCCGCCATGGCCGTTGCGCAAATCGAAAAAGCGGAACTTGCCATTCAACACCTGATTGATTCTGGCAAGGCAGTAGGCATAGCGGTTGCCGTAGTAAAAGAAAATAAGCTCGTTTACAGTCAGAATTTTGGGTACAAGCAGCTCGAATCAAAAACTCAATTAAGCAATACGGATATTTTCCGTATTGCTTCTATTTCCAAATCCTTTTCAGCTACAGCTATTTTACAACTGGTGGAGGCACGTAAGCTTAAACTGAGTGATGACGTAAGTGAGCTGATTGGTTTCAGGGTGCGCAATCCCCGGTATCCGGATAAAGTGATTACACTGGAGCATTTATTATCTCATCGTTCCAGCATCAACGACCGTCAGGGCTATTTTACCCTGGATGCTATCAACCCGGCAAAAAATCCGAATGCAGATAGTTGTTATAATACGTATGCTCCCGGCGAAGGGTACCAGTATTGCAATCTGAATTTTAATATGATTGGTACCATCATAGAAAAGTATAGTGGAGAGCGATTTGATCAGTATGTTAAAAAACATATACTGGATCCATTGGGTTTATATGGCGGATATTGCATTGATTCACTGGATGCCAGTCGTTTTGCCACGATTTATGAATATGTAAATGATACCATCGGATTTCGCGCTTCTCCGGGGGCTTATGCGCCGCGCAGTGAGGAGATCCGGAACTATACCATGGGATATAGCACACCTGTTTTCTCACCAACCGGTGGTATGAAGATTTCTGCGATTGACCTTGCCCGTTATATGATGATGCATATGAATTACGGAAAGAGTAATAGAAAGCGGCTTATTTCTCAAAAGCATAGCCGCTTGATGCAAACCCCTTTGTCTGCCCAGGAGAATTATGGACTGGCATTGGAAAAAACAACCCGATTAATAACAGGCAAAGAGCTGGTCGGGCATACAGGTTCCGCCTATGGATTGTACAGTGCCATGTTTTTTGATCCAGCCGAAAAATGGGGGATTGTGGTAATCAGCAATGGCTGTACCCCCCGGTATGCCGAGGGGTACAATGCTGTTATCAGATCAGTGATTGAGCAGCTGTATGCAGGAATAATTAAAGCTGATTAATTTATGGCGTACCGCAGCGTGACGCCATAAGTTCGCTGGTCTCCCAATACGGCAGCATAGTGCCCTGCATTTCCCGCGGCAGGAAGCAATTGCTCAAAGTAATTTTTGTTCAGCAGGTTTCTGCCCCAGAGAAAAATGCTGATTCCTTCTCTCGAACGATAGCCCACTCTTGCATTAAAAAGCGCATAACCGGGAACGTTCAGATACTTTGAAGGAGAAGGGCTCGAAGAGAAACCAGTACGGAAATAATTGTCGATTGCCAGGAAATAACGGCCTTCTTTACTGAATACTTTTTTGACAGCGGATTGAATTTCGCCACCTATTGATCCTGCCCATTTTGAGATCCCGGGGAGGCTACCGTTAGAAACATTCTTGAAGGAGGTGGAGGATCCGGTTTCTTCCAGGGGTACAGGAGCATTTGTAAAGGAGAGATACCTGCCTTCCGTATATGCGAGATTGGCGTACAATGTCAGGTGGTCATTGATCTTATAGTTCGCATCCGATTCAATTCCCCAAACTCTTACTTTTTCCGCATTGGCAAGATAACCACGATTTACACCCACTTCCGCAGTTTGTACCTGTGTCTGATAATCCTTTATATCGGTCTGGTGAGCTACGATGTTGAAAATAAAATTTCGGCTGGGAGAAGTTTTCAAACCTACTTCATAATGGGTTACATTTTCCGGTTTGATCCTGGCCAGTTCAATCAATACTTCTCCGTTGGAGGTCGGCAATCCACCCAGGTTGATGCCAACCGGTTTGTAACTCAACGAATAGGTTGCAAATGCATTGATATCATTTCTTACCTTATACGACACCGTTAGTTGTCCGGATATATTACTTTCATCCACATCGGCGGTGAATGCCTGGTTGGTGTAAACAGCTCTTTTCAAAGCCAGCAGCGCCGGGTCTTCTGTCTGAAGTCCGCCATAGGTTTGCCGGTCAAAGTCAACTTTTTTCCGATCATAGTTATAGCGAATACCAGGTAATACATGCAGTTTTTCTGTTATCGCCCAGTCTAACTGACCAAATGCCGCTGCGCCAAAGGTTTCCAATCGGGAACGGGTTCGAATACCATAGCCTTCAAAGAGTCCGGGTGTGCGCCATAAATTACTCGTACTGCTTTGCGAAAACCGCCATTGAGCAGCTCCGGATTCTTCGATGTGGAAAGGATCGGTTTTTAGATCTTGTCCAATTAAAAACACGCCGGCAACTCCACTCAGCCTGGAAGAAAATTCCCCCGCATAACGAATTTCCTGGGTCCATTGCTGGTGTTTGGAAGTAGCCTGGGAGAGTGTTAGTACGGGTAATCCAGTAAAGTCGCGGTCATTGGAAGGGTCCCAGTTCCAATAGCGCCAGGCGGTAGTGGAAGTAAGGGTACCACCACCGATTTTGGCATCCACATTTACAGAGAGTCCTCCCAACTGGTTACCTGATTTCCAGGTAGTATTATGATCCACAATCCGGTCAAAGGGATTGCGGGAGGGGAGTTGATAACCCAGGTCTGCGATGATACTGTCAAACTGCCGGTAACCAGCCCGCTGGGTTTTTACCACACCAGCTACCACCTGTGCATAACCATCCGGCTTTTGATCTGTAATGTCTCCTATAAATGTGATTTTTACCTTGTCGGATGGCGTATACAGTAATTGACCGCGAACCCCAATGTTGTTCAGATCGTTTACCGATCTTCCGGTTGAAATATTTTCAATCAGCCCATTGCGTTGTGTTCCGGAGAAGGAGATACGCCCGGCTAATTTTTTGGAAATGCCTCCGGTAACCGATGCTTTTGCCTGAACAAAACCATAGTTCCCATAACTTACTTCAAAGCTTGCACCTGGTTTGAATTTCGGCGCTTTGGTAGTAATATTAAACGCTCCGGCAGTTGTGTTTTTTCCGAATAAGGTGCCTTGCGGACCTCTTAACACTTCTATTTGCTCTATATCGATAAAGTCAAGCGTGGTGGCTGCAGGCCTTGCATAATACATACCATCCACATAAAAGCCTACACCCGGATCAATGCCATCATTGGTCAATCCAAATGTGGATCCAATACCTCTTATGTTTAAGGTCGTATTACGCGGATTGGAAGAATATAATTGTACCGTTGGTACCAGTTCTTTTAACCGGTTTACATTAAAGGCACCGGCATCCTCCACCTGGGCTCCTCCCAGTACTGAAATTGGAATCGGTACGTCCTGGGCAGATTCCACCCGGCGGCGGGAGGTAATAACTACATTCGAAAGCTGTGAATTCTCCAGTAAGATGATGGTAATGGAAGAATCCTTCAACTGGTTTAAAGGCAGTTCTGCAGGAGCATAACCGGCAGAACTGATTTGCAGCGTAAAAGGGAGGGGCGGTAATCCTGTTAAGGTAAAATGCCCCTTTGCATCCGCCACCGTAGAGCGGGAAGTGTTTTTGATTTTAATAGTGGCCGCTTCCACGGGCTGCCCTTTTTCATCCTTGATGGTTCCGGTTAGCCGGCTTTGTGCCGTGGCTATAAAACCCGAAATGATAAACAATAGTGTGATAAAAATCTTGTTCATGGTTGCTGGTCTGGTTAAATTTTGACAATAAGTGGCAAATCCCAATAATGTATAATGGATACATTATTAAGCTAAAAGGCAAATCGTCTCAGAATTAGTGGTAATAGTCTATTAATACTGTAGAGAATGTAAAACTAGTGCTTATTTTTATCCTATCAAATAA
This sequence comes from Flavihumibacter fluminis, assembly GCF_021491375.1. Lineage (GTDB taxonomy): Bacteria > Bacteroidota > Bacteroidia > Chitinophagales > Chitinophagaceae > Flavihumibacter > Flavihumibacter fluminis. The sequence continues at coordinate 604,957 of NZ_JAKEVY010000001.1, read as the reverse complement.
GTAGACTACTATTTTTAAATTTTTTCGATAATTGAACAGGAGCGATGGTGAAGGCTTATCTTTCTGGATATGAAGCAGGAATCCCCTTGGTTTTTATTTGAAGGCATGGGAATGATTGATTCTCCGGCCCTGGTTGTTTACCCTGAACGAGTGAAACAGAATATCGATACAGCCATTCGGATGGTTGGAGATGTCAAACGGTTAAGACCCCACGCCAAAACGCATAAGTCGCCGGATCTGACTCAACTCCTGCTGCAAGCCGGCATTCAGCAATTCAAATGTTCCACCATCGCGGAAGCGGATATGCTGGCACAGCAGGGAGTGCCGGATGTGTTATTGGCTTACCAGCCAGTCGGACCAAAAATCGATCGATTCCTGCAACTCATGCAGGTTTATCCTGATACCCAATTTTCCTGCCTGGTTGATAATGCAATCAGCGCTGAGGCACTATTGGAGAAAGCAACTACTCTTCGGTTGTCCATCTCCGTGTACCTTGATCTGGATGTGGGGATGCACCGCACGGGAATGAAACCGGATGATACTGCTGTGGATTTATACCTTTATATTAATCAACGGGAAGGTATAACCGTAAAAGGATTACATGCCTACGACGGACACATTTCCGACCCTGATCCTCATGTAAGAAAACAACGTGTGGAAGCTGCTTTCGCACCCGTATGGAAAATGAAATCAATTTTACAGGAGCGTGGCTGCAAAAACGTGGAAATAATAGCTGGCGGTATGCCCAGCTTTCCAATTTTAGCTGGTTATCCAGACCTGGTTTGTAGTCCGGGTACCTTTGTTTACTGGGATCAATCCTATTCCGAAAAATTATCTGACACCCCTTTTATTCCAGCGGCGGTTGTGTTAAGCAGGGTGGTCTCCATGCCAGATGGTAACCGTATTACCACCGATCTTGGGCATAAATCCATTGCATCTGAAAACAGCCTGGATAAACGAGTGCATTGGTTGAATGCAGCCGGACTCACGCCAGTTGGTCACAGTGAAGAACATTTTTTCTTTACTACTACAGAAACAGATGCATTTCAAATTGGGGATCTATTGGTTGGTCTGCCCTGGCATATTTGTCCCACTGTGGCACTGTATGAAAAAGCATTCACTGTGGTAGAGGGTAATATTTCAGGCGAGTGGAAAACTCTGGCGCGGGACCGCAAGCTTACTTTATAATGCGGAAATTCTCCAAAATGCGGAATTTTTTCTCCACTATGCGTAAAACAGCCAGGTTTATATAGTCAGAATTCGGAAGCTCCGCGAGGATTGGTTAAATTAGAAGTCTAACGATTTGCATTATGGGCTTCCGGTTTTTTCGGCAAAAATCAACCTGGGTAGTAGCAGGATTGTTTATCTCCATTGCACTGTTTAGCAGATGCGGAACGGATGCTTCAGCCGGTATTCCGGATACCGTTGATTTTAACTACCATGTAAAGCCCATCCTCGTTCAAAAATGTTATCTATGTCATGGTCCGGATGAAAGCAGCCGGAAAGCAAACCTTCGGCTTGATACCTATGAAGGGGCAACAGCCTTATTGAAAAATGGCGGTCGTGCGATTGATCCCGGCCATGCTGCCAATAGCATGGTGGTGGAACGCATTTATCACAAAGACCCGGACCAGGTAATGCCAACACCCGAATCCAACTTGAAACTTACACAACAGGAAATGGCTATCCTGGAGAAGTGGATCGACCAGGGCGCCACCTATGATCCTCACTGGGCTTTTATTCCCCCTGACAGCAGCCTGCTTGAAAAAAAATATAAAGAAAATGCGGTTGATTTTTTCATTCAGCAAGAACTGGATGAACGTGGAATCAAATCCGCTCCGCGAGCCAATCCCGAATCACTCCTGCGCAGGGTATCCTTTCTCCTAACCGGATTACCACCAACCGAAAAAGAGCAGCAGCTTTTTTTGACTGAAACGAACGAGGATGCCTACGTAAAGATGGTGGATTATTATTTGCAATCCCCCCGTTTCGGAGAGAGATGGGCCCGCCATTGGATGGATATTGCCCGTTATGCGGAAACGCGCGGACATGAATTTGATTATCAGATTCAGGAGGTCTGGCGCTATCGCGATTATTTGATCCGGGCCTTTAATTCAGATATTCCTTTTGATCAACTGGTCAGAGAACAACTGGCCGGCGATTTATTGCCAAAACCAAGAGTCGGTCCGGGTAATGAAAACGAATCCATCCTTGGAACTGCTTTTTTAACGATGGCGGAAGGCTCGCACAGCCCGGTTGATATCCGAAAAGATGAAGCGGATCGCATTGATAACATGATAGATGTAACAGGTAAGGCTTTCCTGGGCCTTACCATTAGTTGTGCCCGTTGTCATGATCATAAGTTTGATCCGATTTCAGCAAAAGATTATTATTCTTTTTACGGCGTTATGGAAGGCACCCGGTTCAGTCCCCAACCGGTTAACCAGGGCTCAAAAGTACAAATACTCCAAAACCTGCAACAAATCCAGGAACAGGTAAGGCAATGGGCGCACCAGCAGCTGCAGGAATCGGGCACTGCTAACGTGCTGCTGCAAACGAATAACCAGCAGCCTGCATCTCCTGCTGATTCCGGATACCAGGTGTTGGGTAATTTTTCCGGTACCGATCTGGAAGGCTGGAAAGCAGATGGACTGGCTTTTAGTAGCAGGACCACTCTTGGTGATCCCGTATTTAATGACCAATACCAATTCATGGGTATCCGGGAAGGAATGGCCAGCAGCAGGAAAACGGCGCTTGGTATCTATGGGGCGCTTCGTTCGCCAGACTTTACCATATCAACCAATTTTATTGGTGTGGAAGCAGCAGGAAGAGAGTCCGTGATCCGGATTGTGATTGATAATTTCCAATTGATTCGCTGGCCGATTTATGGAAATATCGAACAACTGGTAAGCGATACCAAATGGAAACAATATGTATTTGATGTAGGACAATGGAAAGGCCATAAGGCGTATATTGAACTGCTGCCGGGTGTTTATGAAAATCATGTTTTCGTCCAGCGGCCTGATTCGTATGTGGATGCCCGTTATGCTATTGCGTACAATAAAAAATGGATTGAACCAGCCAACAAGGGGCTGGTAGTTTCCGCATTGAATCGCCAGATCAAAAAGCTAAAAGTTGATCCTTCCATACAATCGCTTCTGGAGCAGGAATCCCGGTTACGGCTTGCTCTGCGCGACTCTCTCCGGTTCTTCTATGGTGTTACTGACGGTTTTGGTAAAAACAGTCCGGTTTTCATACGTGGCAATTACCAGGAGTTGTCAGCAGAAAAAGTACCCCGAACTTTTCTAACGGCCCTGGGTACTCGATCCAACAACCTGGATGTAGCCGGTAGCGGACGCCTTCAATTGGCAGAAGCCTTGCTGGAAGAAAACAATCCCCTTACTACCCGCGTAATGGTAAACAGGATATGGCATCATCTCTTTGGAAAAGGAATTGTGGAAACTGTTGATAATTTTGGATTGCAGGGAAAACTTCCATCACATCCTGCATTACTGGATTACCTGAGTCTATCCTTTAAACAGCATAATTATTCTGTTAAACAATTGATCCGTACGATCGTATTATCGGAAACGTTTCAACGCTCCACCGTACCGGTAAATGACAGCAAGGAAAAAGATCCGGCTAATACCTGGTTATCTCATTTCCCTTTGCGGCGATTGGAAGCGGAGGCGATACGTGATGCGATGCTGGCTGTTTCTGGCAGGTTGGATACTTCCATGTATGGTCCTCCCGTTCCTCAGCATATTACTTCCTTTATGAATGGACGAGGTAAACCGGCTCAATCTGGTCCACTGGATGGCAGCGGCAGAAGAACTGTTTACCTGGAGGTTCGCCGGAATTTCCTGGATCCCATGCTGACCAGTTTTGATCGTCCCATTCCCTTTACCAGTTTTGGTAAAAGAGAAGTGACCAATGTGCCGGCGCAATCGCTTATCCTGATGAATGATCCCTTTGTTATGCAGGAAGCGGCGCGATTGGCAGAGCGATTGGAGAAAAAGGGATTGAAGACCCGGGAGGAAAAAATTCAATGGCTCTATAAGAATTGTTTTGGCAGGGCCGCAACAGGAGATGAAATCAGGGAAGCGAATCAATTGCTGACCAGACTAACGGAAAAGAACAGCCGAACTGTGTGGAAGGATTTTGCTCATACCATTTTTAACCTGAAGGAATTCATTTATCTCAATTGATATGAATCAGTTTCAACGACCGCTTAGTCGCCGGGAAATGTTAGGCATCTGCAAATGCGGATTTGGATCGCTGGCCATGCTGGGTATGTTTGGCAGCCTGCTTCCGTCCTGTTCCGGTGTGGAAGCGGGAAAGAACCAGTTACTGGATCACCTGGGTGCCGGCCCCATTCCTCCGGGTTTTGTTCCCAGGGCAAAGAATATTATTTTTCTGTACATGGATGGCGGGATTTCCCAGGTGGATTCCTTTGATCCCAAACCACGACTGACAAAAGAAAACGGAGAAGACCCGGCCAAAAAATTTAAAATGGATGCCACACAGTTTGGCGATACTGGCAAGATCCTGAAAAGTCCCTGGGAGTTTAATCGCTATGGCGAATCCGGAATGGAGATCAGTGAACTTTTTCCACATATTGGTAGTTGCGCGGATGATTTAGCGCTGGTTCGCTCCATGGTTTCCAATTTTCCGGAACATACCAATGCGAACTATTTTTTGCATACGGGAAGCGGTCTGCAAGGCCGGCCCAGCATGGGAGCCTGGGTGAACTATGGTCTAGGATCGGAAAATAGTAATCTGCCGGGTTATGTTGTGCTGGATGGTGGATTGATTCCTCCGGGCGGACTGGATAATTTCAAAAACGGATTTCTTCCTGCAGCTTACCAGGCTTCACTGTTGAGAGCAGGAACAGAGCCCCTTGCGAATATCAAACCACTGGATTCCATAGCCGGTATCCAGGAAGAAAAATTGGCATTCCTGAAAAAGCGGGATGCTCATTTATTACAAAGCCTGGAAGGCAATGATGCGATCGAAGCAGCCATCTCCAATTATGAGCTGGCCTATAAGATGCAGTCTTCCATACCCGAATTGACAGAATTCAAAGAAGAGTCAGCCGCTACTAAAAAATTATACGGATTGGATTCACCGGATCCCAATACCCGCAATTATGCCGCGCAATGTTTGTTGGCCAGGAGGCTGGTTGAACGGGGTGTGCGGTTTATTGAATTAACCTGTCCGGATATTGGAGGCAATGCAGATCGCTGGGACCAGCACTCTAATCTGAAAGATGGACATGAACGAAATGCCCATGCGGTGGATCAGCCAATCGCCGGCTTGTTAAAGGATTTGAAAATGCGTGGTTTGCTGGATGAAACCCTGGTGGTATTTTCCGGAGAGTTTGGCAGAACACCATTCGCACAGGGAACTGATGGCCGCGATCACAATCCGTCAGCTTTCAGCATGTGGATGGCGGGAGCAGGTATCAAAGGCGGAACGATCTATGGTACTACCGATGATTATGGGTATCGGGTAATAGATAAGCCTGTCACTATTCACGATCTGCATGCTACTATGTTGCACCTGCTTGGCATTGATCACAAACAACTGACTTTCCGTTTTGGTGGCCGCGATTTCCGGTTAACCGATGTTCATGGAAATATCGTAAAAGACATATTGGCCTGATTAAAAAGTTTATGCAATTGAATTCTGAATTCTCCTTATTTATCGGGCGCTTTCACCCCTTACTTGTACACCTGCCAATCGGATTGCTGAGTTTCGCGTTGGTACTGCATCTGATACAATGGAAGAAAAAATCCTCCCGGCTAACAGAAGCACTATCCATACTCTGGTTACTGGCAGCTATAAGTGGTGGTCTATCCATTCTGACCGGCTGGTTGCTTTCATCCGGAGGTGATTATGAATCGCAAACCCTGGAGCGTCACAAAAATGGCGGCATCCTGGTGGCAGTACTTTCAATGGTAGTATTTATAACGTATCTGATACAGGGGAAAAGTCAGCGATCTGCATTTCCTATTCTTCGTTTAGTCGGTATCGTTAGTGCGATCGGTTCAATGATCCTTACAGGCCACTGGGGCGGTGCACTTACTCACGGTGGTTCTTACCTGACGGAATACAGCCCCTTTGCGGCTTCGGATTCAATGGGAGCAGCAGGTAGTACTGCAAGGCAAATCCGCGAGCTGGATTCTGCTTATCTCTTTGAAGATGCAGTGATGCCTATCCTGCAGGCTAAATGCGCTAGTTGTCACAATGAAGAAAAGACAAAAGGGGAATACCTGCTTACCAGTCACGCTGCCATTTTAAAAGGTGGCAAATCCGGTGCCGGAGTGGTGCCAGGTAATCTTGCTACCAGTGAACTCTATCGCAGGATCAGTTTGCCGGAAGATCATAAAGAATTCATGCCAACAGATGGTAAAACACCCTTAACAGAGGAACAGAAAGCCATCCTGGAATGGTGGATTGAAACTGGCGCCCATCAACAGCAACGGGTAACCGCATTTGCACCCAATGCGAAAAGGCGGGATGAACTGGTTCGTTTTTTCAGATTGGATCAGCAGGCAGTAGCCGGGTATATTGCACCTGCTCCGGAACCATCAGCCATTGATGCACTCTTGAATAATGGGTACCAGGTTAATCTGCTGACCCGAACAGGCAATCTCCTGGAAGTGAAATTCAACGGAAAGGGGAGTAGCAGGCCTGATCTTTCCGTACTGGCTGGCGTAAAGCAACAACTGGTTTGGTTGCAACTGGAAAACTGTCAGCTGGAAGATGCGGATCTACCCGCATTGGCATCATTGACCAGTCTCTTTAAACTGAATTTGAACCGGAATCCGATTAGCGAAAAGGGTTTGTCTTTTTTGCCGGCATTAACTAAGCTGGAATACCTGAACCTTTATGGAACCCAGGTATCGGAAGCAGGTTTACCCCTGCTGACATCCTTGCCTGCATTAAAAAAACTCTATCTCTGGGAAAGCAAAGTGGATCAGACAAAAATCGATTCCTCCAGCCTGCCGGTCAAGCTGGAACTGGTGCTGGCACTCGACAGCCAGGTGCCCGGGACAGACTAAAAAATAATTTTGCATTATTGCCTGAAAACCTTAATTTAACGTTTTACTAAAACGATTTAGTAACCTTTCCAACGATTGTTATGCTGGTTTCTCCACGCCTGCTTTATTCACATTGTTATGGTCGTTATGCGATCCCTGCCGTAAACGTATTTACGATGGAGCAGGTGCTGGCACTCTTTGCTTCTGCTCACCGTGCAGAAGCCCCCATTCTTGTACAGTTAACTCCTGTGGCCAGGAACTATGCGCATCCTGTTATGTTGCAGGCGATGATTCAGGCCGCAGGACATATTTACCCGGATGTTGTATACGCGATCCACCTCGATCATGGAAATGAAGAACATGCAATTGCAGCTCTTGAGCAGGGATATACCTCTGTCATGATTGATGCTTCACATGATCCCTTTGATATAAATATTGAAAGAACCCGGTTGGTAGTTGAAAAAGCGCATACCCACGGTATTGTTGTAGAAGCGGAACTGGGTGTATTAAGCGGAGTGGAAGATGATTTGTCGGTGGAAGAAGTGGATGCCAAATACACGAATCCGCAACAGGCAAAAGAATTTGTGGAACGTTCCGGCTGTGATTCTCTTGCAGTAGCAGTTGGTACCAGTCATGGTGCATATAAATTCAGTGGCGGACAAGGGATTCAATTTCACATACTTGAAAGAATCCAGGAATTATTGCCCGGCTTTCCATTAGTACTGCATGGCAGTTCCTGCGTAGATCCGGAAGTGGTTAAAGCCATCAATCAGTATGGTGGCAAATTGAAACCTGATGCCTCCGGTGTAAAAGATGAAGAGCTGAAGAAAGCCATTCAGCTCGGTATCTGTAAAGTGAATATCGCAACCGACCTGCGTTTATTATGGACCAGGGATCACCGGGAATTTTTTACCAGTCAGCCAGAGCTGATTGATCCAGTTGTTCCAGGAAGAAAATACATGCAATCCTTCGAGGCATTCATGTTGAAGCGTTTTGAACTGATGGGAGCAGCCGGACAGTCGCGGGCTTTACAACCCTTGATACAGGAAATCCAACACACCATAATCGGACAGGAATGAACAACTTATTAATACATCCCAGGGAAGGGGCATCTGTGTACCAGCGTATAACGGCTGCGGATGCAGGCTGGGAGCACCTGAATATGGAAGCTCGTTTATTAAAAAAGGGCGAAAGCTGGACCGGTTATACTGGTGAACATGAATATGGCTTTATTTTACTGAGTGGTAATTATACCGTGGAAACCAGTCAGGGTACCTGGACCACCACCAATGGACGCAAATCTGTTTTCAGCGGCATAGCACATAGTCTCTACCTGCCCCGCCATACTGAATTCAAATTGACTGCAACCAGTGAATTACTCGACATCGCTGCAGGATGGGTGAAAGCCAAAGCGGATTTTCCGGCCCGATTCAAAACACCGGAAGAAGCTGCCATTGAAATCAGGGGAGGAGAAAATGCAACCCGCCAGATCAACAGTCTGATTGAACCGGGTTTCGGTTGTTCATCACTGGTAGCTGTTGAAGTGTATACGCCTTCCGGCAACTGGAGTTCCTTTCCGGCGCATAAACATGATGTTCGTATCCTGGATGCAAACGGTGAATTGAAAGAAGCCGATCTCGAAGAAATATATTTTTATAAAATAGACAAACCAGGCGGTTTTGCATTGCAACAGGTGTATACCAGTGATCGTTCCCTGGATGAAATCCTGCGGGCAGGTAACAACGATGCCGTGCTGGTTCCGGAAGGGTATCACCCGGTGGTAGCACTGCATGGATACAACTGTTATTACCTGAATTTCCTTGCGGGCAGTGATCAGTCACTGGCCAATACACCCGATCCGGATCATAGCTGGTTATTTGACAGCTGGAAATTCAGAGATCCGCGAATTCCCATGGTAACTGCTGAAATGAACAATCAACCCTAAGACCAACCAACATGAAAAATTTGGATTTACTGACCATTGGTCGCTCTTCTATTGATTTATACTCCCAGGATATCGGTGCCGATTTTATTGATATCAAAGGGTTTAATGCATTTGTAGGTGGCTCTCCTTTGAATATCGCAGTAGGAGCTGGCCGGCTTGGTTTGAAAGTGGCTCTGTTAACCGGAGTAGGCCAGGACAAAACCGGTGATTTCATTTTGAATTTTCTAAACAAAGAAAAGATTGTCACGGATTATATTCCCCGGATTCCGGGTGCCCGCACCAGTGCTGTGATTCTTGGTATTGAACCTCCGGATCGTTTCCCGCTGGTTTTTTACCGCGATAACTGTGCAGATATTCAAATCACCATGGATCATGTGGCTGCCGCGGATGTAGGTCAGTTTAAAGTAGTGCAGGTTTCGGGAAATGCGATGAGTAAAGAACCGAGTCGAAGTGCTATTTTTTATGCAGTTGAACAGGGTTATGATAAGGATGTGCCAGTAATCCTGGATATTGATTTCAGGGCCGATCAGTGGACAGATATCCGTTCCTTCGGACTGATGGTTCGTGCCATTTTGCCTAAAGTGACTATTGCGATTGGTACAGAAGAAGAGGTATTGGCAGCTACCCTTCAGGATATCAACGATGTGGTGATTGAACACCAGCAGGTTTCCGCCCCCAAAGTGAAAGGCAACCTAGAGGCTTCCGTAAAACAGATCCTGAATGCAGGGGTCAAAGTGCTGATTGTAAAAAAAGGATCAAAGGGCGTTACGATTTATGCGGCGGGTAATGAACCCCAGGATGTTCCCGGTTATCCGGTAGATGTGCTGAATGTATTGGGCGCTGGTGATGCGTTTGCGGGCGGCTTCATTTATGGATTTGTACAGGGATGGAGTATCTCCAAGGCCTGCCGCCTGGGTAATGCCTGCGGTGCCCTGGTGGTGCAAAGACCCGGCTGTGCGAATGATATGCCCACTTTATCCGAAGTAATGCAACTGATTGAAGAACGCGGTGGACTCACCGATTAAACTGATCAACGAACTCATATGGCAAAGAAAACACAACGATTGACTGTGGCGCAGGCTACGATTCTGTTCCTGCAAAATCAATACGTGGAAAGAGATGGAAAGGAGCAGCTTTTTTTTGGTGGCTGTTTTGGCATTTTTGGTCACGGTAATGTGGCCGGTATCGGACAGGCGCTGCTTCAATATCCATCGTTCCCCTATTTTCAAAGCCGCAATGAACAGGCGATGGTGCATACCGCCATTGCTTATGCGAAAATGAAAAATCGCATCGGTGCATTGGTCTGTACTACCTCTATTGGTCCGGGTGCCACCAATATGGTCACCGGTGCTGCAACGGCTACCATTAACCGAATTCCCGTACTCTTATTACCCGGCGATATTTTTGCCAAAAGGGATGTGGCGCCAGTGCTGCAACAACTTGAATCAACCTGGAGCCAGGATATTTCCGTGAATGATTGTTTCAAACCGGTTTCCCGTTACTGGGACCGGATCAATCGTCCGGAGCAATTGATAACTGCCTTGCCTGAAGCGATGCGGGTACTTACTTCACCCACTGAAACCGGCGCTGTTACCCTCTGTATGCCCCAGGATGTGCAGGCGGAAGCCTTTGATTTCCCTGTGGAATTCTTTGCTAAAAGAGTATGGACCATCCAGCGTAACCGTCCCGATGCCAGAGCCCTTGCTACTGCTTTACAAACCATTAAAGCAGCACGCAAACCCATCATCATTGCAGGTGGAGGTGTGCTATACAGCGAAGCCAGTAAGGAACTAACGGAGTTCATCAACCGAACCGGTATTCCGGTAATGGAAACTTTTGCCGGTAAGGGAGCTGTTCATTATGCCGAACCCCTGAACCTGGGTGCAGCAGGAGTTACCGGCACTCCCGGTGCTATTGCAGCTGCTGCAGAAGCAGATCTTGTAATTGGAATTGGTACGCGTTACAGTGATTTTACCACGATTTCTGAATCGGCTTTTCAAAATCCAAACGTTCGCTTTATTAATATTAACGTCACAGAATTTGATGCTTTCAAACATGCAGCTATTCCCCTGGTAGGAGATGCGAAAGCAATATTGCAGGAACTACTGCAATCCATCAGGCGGTATAAGGTTTCAGATGCGTATCGCGCCAAACAGGAACGAGAAGCCCGAAAATGGGATAAGGTGGTGAATACGGTTTATAAGCTCAATCATCCCGTACCGATTAGCCAGGGTGAAGTAATAGGTGCAGTGAATACCCTGTCCAATGACAAGGATGTGATGGTATGCGCTGCCGGCAGTTTACCTGGAGATTTACACAAACTCTGGCGAACCCGCAACCCCAAAGGCTTTCACCTGGAATATGGCTATTCCTGTATGGGGTATGAGATTGCAGGCGGACTTGGAATCAAAATGGCCGATCCAAGCCGGGAAGTTTATGTGATGGTGGGCGACGGCAGTTACCTGATGATGAGCCAGGAAATCATAACGGCTGTACAGGAACAGATGAAACTCATTATTGTGCTGATTAACAACAATGGATATGCGAGTATCGGTGGTTTATCAGAATCACTTGGTACCAAAGGATTCGGAACCCGGTATGAATTCCGCAACAAAAAAACCGGCCAGTTGGATGGTGGTATTCTTCCCGTAGATCTTGCTGCGAATGCAGCCAGCATGGGTGCTACGGTTATTAAGGCACAAACACGAAAAGAATTGGAAGCCGCACTCGTCCAGGCGAAGAAAAATAAAAACACTACGGTCGTATACATTGAAACGGATCGCGAACAACGGGTAGGTGGTTACGCCTGGTGGGAGGTTCCTGTAGCGGAAGTATCTACGCATGCCAGTGTGAAATCCGCCTATGATAAATTGAAAAAGAACAAAGCAAAGCAACGCATTTATTAATCCACCAATACCAACGAATGAATCTTGCTATAGTAACGTTTGCGTTGTTTACCCTGTTTGTGGGAATTTATTGCTGGTACAAAATGCGCAGCGATAAGTTTGAAACTGCCTCCAGTTATTTCCTTGGAGGAAGGTCCCTTGGAGCCTGGCTGATTGCGATCTCCATGTTGCTCACGAATATTTCTACCGAACACCTAATCGGTATGAACGGCTCTTCCTATAAAAACGGATTTGTTGTGATGGCCTGGGAAGTAACCAGTGCGATTGCGCTTGTTTTAGGGGCGGTTTATTTTATTCCGCGTTACCTGAAGATGGGCTTAACAACAATTCCGCAATACCTGGAACTGAGATTTGATAAGTCGACACATACGATTGTTAACCTCTTACTCATTCTCTCCTTTATCATCACCCTGCTGCCCATCGTACTCTATACCGGTGCGATCAATTTTGAAACCCTGTTTGATGTATCTGAGCGGTTTGGAATTACCAAAGAAGAATCGATGTGGTGGATGATTGTACTGATCGGGGTGCTGGGTTCAGTGTATGCAATTTTTGGTGGACTCAAAGCCATTGCCTATTCGGACATGATCTATGGAATCGGTTTGTTTATAGGCGGATTGGCAGTTCCCTTTTTTGCGCTCTATGAAATTGGTGAAACCGATATCGCAGGCGGGTTAAAAAAAGTGTATGAACATGCACCGGAAAAATTCAATTCCATTGGTAGTTCAGATTCTGTTTTGCCCTTTGGAACGCTGTTTACGGGACTTGTTATCAACCAGATTTATTTCTGGTGTATGAACCAGGTGATCGTACAAAGAGCATTGGGTGCTAAAAATTTGAAAGAAGCACAGAAAGGATTTCTGATCATGGGCTTGTTTAAAATTCTCATGCCACTGATCATTGTATTGCCGGGTGTAATTGGTTTTTATTATTTTAATGATTCACTTTACAATAACCAGGATACCATCTATCCAGAGCTGGTGAAAAAAGTATTGCCGGTTAGTTTAATCGGCATCTTTGCTGCTGTGGTATTGGGAACTGTTTTAAGTACGGTTAACGCAGTGTTGAACAGTGCAGTAACCCTTTTTACATTGGGTGTATACAAACGTCAAATTAATCCGGCGGCGGATGAAAAGAAGCTGGTGAGAACGGGTCGTTGGGCCTCCATTTTGTTAGCTGTTTTCGGCATTGCTGTAGCACCGATGGTGGCAAAAGCACCGGAGGGACTCTACCAGATGTTACAGGAACTGAACGGGATATTTTTCATTCCGATTGCTTCGGTACTGCTGGGTGGATTTTTTATCAAATCGATTTCTGCAACCGGAGCCAAGGTGGCCATCTTTACAGGTCTGGCTTTTTATTTACTGACCACCTTCATTCTTAAAGTAGACATTCATTTCATTCATGTGTGGGGAATTGAATTTGTACTTAATATCCTCGTGATGTTGCTGATTTCCAAATTTTATCCCAACACCAATCAGTATCAACCGGTGCATACCGGTGAAGTGAATATCGAACCCTGGAAGTACACCAAGCCGGTTTCGATTTTCCTGGTGCTGGCAACTATTGCGGTGTATTATTTCTTAAGCTAAAAACAAAACGATATGCAGGTATTACAAAACTATATTAACGGAAAATGGGTCAGCAGTCAGTGTGCTGAAACCCGTGATGTGTTGAATCCCGCTACCCAGGAGGTATTGGCTAAAGTTCCCTTTGGGGCTGCCACTTCAAAAGACCTGGAAACTGCCGTGCTGGCAGCACAGGAAGCGTATCTCGGCTGGAAATCCGTATCGGTGTTGAAGCGTATCCAGCCCCTGTTCAAACTAAAACAACTACTGGAGGAAAATAAAGAGGAGATCACTAAACTGATTACGCTGGAATGTGGTAAAACACTGGCTGAATCGGCAGGTGAAATCCAGCGGGCCATCGAGAATGTGGAAGTGGCTTGCGGCGCCCCCATGCTGATGCAGAGTGAATTCCTGGAGAATGTAGCAACCGGTATTGATGAATTCATGATCCGGCAACCGCTGGGAGTAACAGCCTGTATTGCGCCTTTCAATTTTCCAGCAATGATCAGTTTCTGGTTTTTGCCGTATGCAATAGCGACTGGCAACAGTATGATCATTAAACCATCAGAGAAAGTGCCGCTGACGATGATGAAAATATTTGAACTGATTGATAAACTGGATCTGCCACCGGGTTTACTGAACCTCGTTCACGGAGGCAAGGAAACGGTGGATGCCATACTGGATCATCCATTGGTGAAATCGATCAGTTTCGTGGGTAGTACACCGGTAGCGAAATACATTTATGCACGCGGAACGGCTAATGGCAAACGCGTACAGGCTCAGGGTGGTGCCAAGAATCCGGTAGTGATCCTGCCTGATGCGGATATTGAAGTGACTTCACAGATTATAACGGACAGTGTGTATGGTTGTGCAGGACAGCGTTGCCTGGCTGCTTCTGTCGTTATTACCGTTGATAACGATGCAAACATCAAGGAAGCACTCTACGAATCAGCAAAAAAACGCCAGGTAGGCTACGGATTGGAAAGCACCGTTGAAATGGGACCAGTTATCACTCCGGAAAGCAAAGAACGTATCGAAACTCTGATAGGCAAAGGATTGCAGGAAGGCGGCAAACTATTGCTGGACGGCAGAAACCAGGCTGTGTCCGGATATGAAAAAGGAAACTTCATCCGGCCTACCATCATGGAAGGATTGCCGCTTGACGGAGAGTTGATCAAAACAGAAATATTCGGTCCGGTTATGACCCTGGTGCATATGAAGAACGTGGACGATGCGATTGACTTTATCAACCGTGGTATCTATGGTAATATGGCCTGCCTGTTTACCACCAGTGGCAACAGCGCAAGAAAATTCAGGAGTGAAGCGATGGCCGGAAATATCGGTATCAATATCGGTATTGCCGCACCAATGGCGCAGTTCCCTTTCAGCGGCTGGAAAGAAAGTTTCTTTGGCGACCTGCATGGGCAGGGCAAACATGCCATTGAATTCTTTACTCAAACCAAAGTAGTAGTAGAAAGATGGCCTAAAGAATGGACCCGTAAATTTTAACGTTTATACATTACCGTTATGAATCAAACTGTTATAGAAAAACAAACTATAAAAGTAGCCAATGCTCCCTGCAGCTGGGGGGTGCTGGAATTTGAACTCGAAGGAGAGAAAAAAGGATTTGACCAGGTGCTGGATGAAATGAAGGCGGCAGGATATAGCGGAACGGAATTAGGTGACTGGGGATTTATGCCTACTGATCCTGCAGCACTTCGGGCTGAATTGCAGCAACGTCAGCTGGACTTACTCGGGGCTTTTGTACCGGTAGCTTTGGTAAAACCGGAAGCGCAGGCAGAGGGGATTGAGCGGGCATTACGTACAGCCGGACTCATGCACGCAGCTGGTTATCCCAATGCGTTTATAGTGCTGGCGGATGAAAATGGTTCGGTGCCCGAACGAACAAAAAAAGCGGGCAGGGTGGAAGCAAACGATTTGCTGGACCGGGAATCCTATCGGTTTATTGCTAACAATGCGGAAGCACTGGCACGCGCAGTAAAGGAAAAATATGGCATGCGTACCGTCTTCCATCACCATGGTGCCGGTTATGTAGAAACACCGCAGGAAATAGAATGGTTGTTGGAAGGTTCAGACCCTTCAGTACTGGGATTATGTTTTGATACCGGCCATTATATGCTGGGTGGAGGTACGGATCCGGTAGGATTCATAAAAAAACATATAGACCGGATCTGGCATGTTCATTTTAAGGATTTTGATCCGGTGGTACGGGATAAAGCAACAATAGAAAACTGGGATTATTTTCAATCGGTACAGAACGGGGTTTTCTGTGAGTTGGGAAAAGGTGCTGTACCTTTTGAAGCCATCAAAAACCTGCTGGAAGAGGAAGGGTATAAAGACTGGATTGTGGTGGAGCAGGATGTATTACCCGGAATGGGACAGCCGCTGGAATGTGCCCGAAAGAATCGTGAATACCTGGCTTCTATTCAACTATAACCAAGTACAAAAATCAAGCACTTAACCAACATGAAAAAATTATCTCTTGTACTGATCGGAATGGGTCGCATTGGAAAGATCCACCTGAATAATATTTTGCGGCATTTTCCGCAAGTGCAGATCTCGGGTGTTGCTGACCGTGATTATAATCCGGAGCAGTTTGCGCGGGAGTACGGCAGTATTCCATTTTCGCGGGACGCAAAGGAGCTGGTAGCAAAACCGGAAGTAGATGCCGTTTTGATATGTACACCCACCAGTACACATGCGGATATGATCCGGCTTGCGCTGGAGCATGGCAAGCACATTTTTTGCGAGAAACCTGTAGACCTTTCCCTGGAAACTACCAAACAGCTAGTTGACCAGGTGCAAGGTTCCGGCATTAAGATGATGCTGGGTTTCAATCGCCGCTTCGATCCTGATTTCCTGCATGCACAGCGGCAGATTAAAGAAGGAAGGATCGGTGGAGTTCAGATCGTAAAGATTACCAGCCGGGATCCTGGTTTGCCGCCGATTGAATACATCAAGCATTCAGGAGGTCTCTTTATGGATATGGTGATTCATGATTTTGATATGGCACGTTATATCATGCAAAAGGAAGTAAAGGAAGTGTATGCCAGGGGCAGGGTTTTGGTTGATCCCAAAGTTGGAGAGGCCGGTGATATTGATACCGCACTAACCACCCTGATCTTTGAAGACGATTCCTATGCAGTAATAGATAACAGCAGGGAAGCTATCTATGGATACGACCAGCGACTTGAAATTTTTGGTAATAAAGGCATGTTGCAAGTGGAGAATAATCTGCACAATCGCAATATTGTGTATGATAAACAGGGCATACATCAATCGCTTCCCCTTGATTTTTTCATGGATCGCTATGCCGCTTCCTATCTGAATGAAATGAAATTTTTTATTGAAGCCCTGCAGAATAACCAGCCAATCCCGGTAAGCGGGCAGGATGGACTAGAAGCGGTAGTGATTGCTACAGCGGCCAAATGGTCCGTAGAGAAAAAAAGACCGGTAAGCATCGCGGAAGTAAAAGCTATTTTGTAACTATGCGGGGTTACAGCTGACTCCATGGCTAAAAAAGTATCCATAAAAGACATTGCTGCTGCTGCCGGTGTATCGGCAACTACGGTTTCTATTGTGCTGAATGGAAGAGCCCGGGAAATGAAGATCAGTGAAAGCATGGCCCTTAAGGTTGAGAAGCTGGCCGAGAAAATGCAATACCGTCCCAATCATTTTGCGAAGGGCTTGCGTACCGGCAAAACCAATACCATCGGGCTGATTGTGGATGATATCTCCAACTATTTTTTCGGCCACCTGGCTAAAGTGGTGGAAGAGGAGGCAGACAAAAAGGGCTATACCGTAATGTTTTGCAGCAGCGAAAACAATGAGGGTAAGAGCAGGAATATCCTGAATATGCTGGTTGATAAACATATGGATGGATACATAATTGCTCCCACCACCTTCATGTTGCCGGAACTGGAAAAACTCATTGATGAAAAACGGCCAACGGTATTGATAGACCGCTATTTCCCGGATCTGAATTCAAACTATGTTACCGTAGATAATTTCAATGGGAGCCTGGAAGCAGTGAATCACCTGGCCTCCAAAGGAAACAGGAAAATAGCGCTCGTGACCAATGATACAGATCAGCTCCAGATGAAGCAACGGATTGACGGCTATATGGAAGGGCTTAAGAAAAATGGACTGGTCTTTGAAAAGAGCATGGTGAAAAAAATTCCTTTTGGTTGGCCGGAACAGAAGCAGGTAAAAGAACTGGCACAATTTTTCAACAAACAAAAAGCTGATTTTGATGCCGTTTTTTTTACTTCCAATAACCTCGGAGTAGCAGGGCTTGAAGCTTTCAGTAACCTGGGCATCAGCGTGCCGGAAAAGGTATCGGTTATCTGTTTTGATGACAATGATTTGTTTCGCCTGGGAAAACCTGGTATAACAGTCATGAGCCAGCCGATTAAACAAATGGCTAAAAAAGCAGTAGAGGTGCTGGTTAGGCAAATAGAGCAGTCCGGCACCGAAGCATCCCATATTATATTACCGACTCAAATTATAGAGAGAGAATCCGTTCGATAAACTCTGTGTATTTGAAATAATAAGGATATCCTTAGCCGCTGATTTTTTTATTTTTGTGGCTTACCAACAGCCGAATCATGAGGATAATCGGAATACTGCTCGGATGGATTCTGTTATCTTTCCAGGGCATTGCCCAAAATGAAGACAGCGTTTTTAAGGAAGAGCCGGATACTACCATCTATCGTTTAGGATTTACCGGTACAGGTAATATAAATCGTACTGCCGTTAATGGCACTTCTTACATTTTCAATAACTCCCTGCGCTTTAGTATTGATAAAAAAATATTAACAGTAAATGCATTCACCAACTGGATTTACGGAGAGAATCCAACACGTAAAACCAATAATGATTTTTTATTTATCGTGGATGCAGATTTATTCAAACATACCCGTAAACTTTATTACTGGGGCCTTGCTGGATACGAAAAAAGTCTTTCCTTAAAACTTTATGACCGTTACCAGTTTGGAGGCGGACTTGGATATACCCTGGTTAATTCAAGAAAACTGAACCTGGTTATTTCCAATGGATTGCTGTATGAGAAATCTGCATTGAGGGAACCTGATAAATATGACAGAACCGGTTATGAAACCCTCCGGAATTCTTTTCGGTTTAAAAACCGATTGATTATTCATGAACTAATAACCCTGGATGGGGTTCATTTCTGGCAACAATCTTTTGCAGATGGAGAAGATTTTATTCTGCGAACAACCAATACGATTTCGTTCAGGTTGAAAAAATGGCTTAGCCTTACAGTAGGGTTGACCTATAACAAAGTAAATTTCACAGAATCAGAAAACCTGCTCTTCAATTACGGTCTAAGCATCGAAAACATATTTTAATTCAGGCGCTCAGGTTCAATTCTGCTGCCTTACCACCGGAACTGCATAAAGCAAGCCCTTTAAGGGTAATCTTAACCAGGGTGAATCGCTCCTGTTGTTGCAGTTCAACCAATCCTTCCCGGGTTAGCTGGTGGATATGCTCAAGGATGGTATCCCAGGGTAAAAACTGACGTACGATGATCTGGGCCGGTTTACAGGGGTAACTGGTCGGATCCGGGTCATCCTTGACAATATTATAAATCGTTTGGAGAGTGGAATAGGGGTGATCCATGTATGCCAAAATAAGTGGATAAGTCCAAATCCAAAAACAAAGTTTTCAACATTTTATCCTTCACCCGTTTCGCCACCCCCGTTGCGGTCGCCACCTTCCCTGCGTTTGAAGAGGTCAAGGTCCTGACGTCCAAAACGATAGCTGAAAGTCAGGCGAACCGTCCGCACATTCCATCGTCTGTAGGAATCCTGGTAAAAGTTTTCGGTGTCTGTGATGCTTCCAAAGCGGCGACTGTTAAATACGTCGTTTACGTTGAAGGTAAGGGTGCCGGCATTGTTCTTGAGGAAATCTTTGCGGATCGCAAAATCCATATAATATTGTTCCTTGGTCTTGCCCTGGGGCATTACCCTGGGTGATTCATATTCTCCTGATAACTGGAACGAAAAATTGTTGAAGAATTTAGCGTCTGGCTGATTGATCTTATAATTCATCATCAGTTTGGTACTCCAGTTAAAACCGGTATTGCTTAGATTGATTCCTCTAACATTCGCTTTTACATCCCGGTATTGCGCATTGAAGTTGGGAGTAAAATCGAAGTTATTTCCAATCCGCTGTTGCCAGGTCAGTTCCAATCCCATCCGGTTTGTACGGTCTGCATTTACGAATGTATTCAGTATCGCATTTGGATCAATCGCTGCATTTCCAAGTGCTTCGTATTCAGCAGTTGTCAGGGTATCGCTGAACATGGTTATGTCTTCCGTATTGTTTCTGAAATAACTGGACACTAGTACATTTCCGGTGCTATAAGTGCGGTTGAAATTCAGTTCAAAGGAATTCGTAAACTCCGGACGTAATTCCGGATTTCCTTTACGGATATTCAACGGATCGGTGATATCTACATAAGGATTGATCTGCCAAAAATTCGGGCGACGAATCCGGCGAGAGAAATTCACCTGGATATCACTGCCTTCCTTAACCGAATAGGTCAAATATAAACTGGGGAAGAATGCATTTAGAAGATTATTTCCTTTCGATGGATAATCGTAACCGAACTTGCGTGAGCTGTCAATCAGTTCACCGTCAAAACTGGACTGCTCAATCCGGACACCGGCCTGGTAACCGAGTTTCCCGATCTTGTTGGAATAATTTCCATATACAGCATTTACCATTTCACGGAAACTGTAATTGTTACTCAGTGGGAGTTTACTCATGTTTCCGCTTTGAAGAGAGAATACATCCAGTTTGTCCTTTGAAAAATTATGATAGGATCTTGCACCAAATTCCAACTTGCTGTTTTCAGAAAGCGGGTTAACATAATCCGTTTGAATGGTAACCTGTGTTCCACTTCCGGTGGCATCGTTGATAACTGTATTCGGCGTGGATATCAATTGTCCTTCCATATTGTAAAAGAAGTTCCGGATATCTCCATTACCTCCATTCGTTCCTGTATTAAATGTGACATCTGCTGTCCATTCTTTTTCAGGTTTGGTATATGTTCTCCTGTAATTCAATTGTGTGTTGGCACGATTAAAACTGAAATCATCAGTTGAAAAACGCTGCCCGGTTTGTGTAGGTTGTCCATTGGCAGCGAAATACTGCTGCTGCTGCACTTCATCGTTTTCAAAAGCGCCTCTCACAAAGCCCTGTGAAATGGAAATACTGTTAAAGTCGTTGAAGTCATAATCCATACCAAAGCGAACAGAAGAAAATTTGCGCAACCTTTCTCTGTCTGTCTGCTGGTTGAAAAAATCCGTAGTCTGGCCGTTGCGTTTATTTTCCCGATAGGCTTCACCGCGTGCAATACCTCCAGACTGGTTATAATTACCACTGGCAAACAGATTCACTTTGTTTTTCCGGTAATTCAAACTTAGTCCGCCATTAAACAGACTCGGTGTTCCTGCACCAAGCGTAGCAACTCCGTTCAGTCCGCCTTTGCGATTTTTTTTAAGAATAATATTGATAATACCTCCTGTGCTGCCAGCGTCGTATTTGGCAGAAGGATTGGTAATCACTTCCACACGATCAATATCATCAGAAGGAATTTGTTCAAGTGTAAGAATGGTAGGACGTCCATTCACAAAAATCTGGGGCGAACTATTTCTCAGTGATACACCACCATTAACATCAACGGAAAGAGAGGGGATCTGTCTCATCAGGTCTACTGCATTTCCACCTTTACTGGTTATGGCAGCATCTGCATTAAAAATCCTCCTGTCCACGCCAACAGTCATTAATGGCTTTCTTGCAGTTACTACTACGGTTGCCAGACTGGATGCTTCTGTAGTGAGATTAATCTCTCCCAATTCATAAGCACTTAAATCGTTCAAAATAGTAACAGGTATTTCTTCCAATCCAAAACCAACGGCACTGATCTGGATGATGGTACGAATTCCTCTGGGTGCAGTAATTACAAATTTGCCATCGGGGTCAGTTATTGAAATATTGGACAGTGTATCTGGATCTGCGCCTTCCCTGCGAACTGTTGTTACGGCTGTGATGGAAGCGGATGCCACCGCATTACCTGTTTTACCATCTTTTACGATTCCGGAAATTTTAATCCGGTCATCAGACTGAACTTGCGCATTTGATTGTTTTGATACAAGCGCGAATGCCATAGTCAGTAATAAAAAAAACTGGTATAAAGGAGTCGATATTCCTGAGGTTCTACGTGTCATTTTGCAAAGGAAGCCATTTAAACCTGAAGGATTCCTTAAATTTAACAGATGAGTATAGTTTTTCGTTTAGTTTTCGTATTACTTTTTATAAATGCGATAAATAACAGTCAATTAGTTGCACAAAACAGGACAGTACAGGATGGTTTATCTCGTATAGCGATAAACGTTAGTTCCATGACGGTTGAAAATTTGGTCAATCCAATTGGTCTGGATCAGCCAAATCCTCGTTTCCGATGGAAAATCAACAGTTTAGAGCAAGCTGTTCGAAGCACTGCGTTTGAACTTGAGTTTTGTAAGGATACCAGCTTGGTAGCCAAAGGAACGTTTCTTCACCGTACCGGGAAAATTGTGTCACCAGTAGGTTTTTATCGATACAATGGCCCTGAACTTCAACCCTATACTCGTTATTACTGGAGGACACGCGCTTGGGATCAGTCAGGATTTGTTTCTGCCTATTCAGCCTGGGCTTCTTTTGAAATGGGAAAAATGCATTCTGGCAACTGGACAGGCAGTTGGATCAGTGATGGAAACTCAAAAGAGGAGAAAGCCTTACCTCATTTCCGAAAAGAATTTAGCCTCACAAAAAAGATACGATCTGCCCGCGCTTACATTGCTGCCGGCGGATTGTTTGAATTAAGTCTGAATGGCAAACGGATCAGTGATGCCTGGCTGGAACCTACGTATACACGTTACGATCGTCGTTTGTTGTATTGCACCTATGATATTACTGCCGAATTGTTAAACGGAAAAAATGCGGTTGCTGTATTACTTGGAAACGGATGGTACAATCATCAGTCTACAGCCGTGTGGAATTTTCATGAGGCTCCCTGGCGGAACCGACCCTGTTTTGTACTGGATATCCGTGTTGAATATGAAGATGGTACAGTTGAAACGATTGGGTCTGACCGTGATTGGAAAACAAAAACAGGTCCGGTTATTTTCTCCAGCATTTACACTGCAGAACATTATGATGCAAGACTGGATATGCCGGGCTGGGACCAGGCAGGTTTTGCGGACTCCAGTTGGAGCAACTCCATTTATCGTTCTGCGCCTGCACCTTTGGTTACGGCACAGGCGTTACATCCGATCAGAAGAGTAAAGGAATTAGCAGCCGTATCAATTCGGAAATTCAGTGATACCGTGTATGTGCTTGATATGGGACGTAATATTTCAGGAGTTGCCAGCATCCGGCTCAAAGGAAAAGCCGGAACCATTGTAAAACTCCGTCATTCCGAACGGCTCTATGAAAATGGCCGCACAGATCTTTCCAATATCGATGTGCATTATCGTCCTCAGGATAATTCCGATCCTTTCCAGACCGACATCTTTATTCTTTCAGGTAAAGGCATGGAAGAGTTTACTCCGCGTTTTAACTATAAAGGATTTCAATATGTGGAAGTGACAGCCAGTGAGCCGATAGAGTTGACAAAAGAATCCGTAAAGGCTTATTTCATGCATTCGGATTTACCGGTAACGGGGGCTGTCAGCAGTTCGAATCCTGTGTTAAATAAAATATGGGCTGCCACAAATGCATCCTATCTGTCTAATATGTTTGGTTATCCAACAGATTGTCCGCAGCGGGAGAAAAACGGCTGGACAGGAGATGGACATATTGCCAGTGAAACCGGACTCTTCAATTTTGATGGCATTACGGTGTATGAAAAATGGTTGC
Organism: Flavihumibacter fluminis; assembly: GCF_021491375.1. Taxonomy (GTDB): domain Bacteria; phylum Bacteroidota; class Bacteroidia; order Chitinophagales; family Chitinophagaceae; genus Flavihumibacter; species Flavihumibacter fluminis. The sequence continues at coordinate 581,544 of NZ_JAKEVY010000001.1, read as the reverse complement.
AGGATCACCTGGATGAACAACAACCGAACGGCGTATTCCCTTCCATTATTCCATCCAATGGCTGGGGTTATGAATGGGGAAATGGTCCAGACTGGACCAGCACCATTGCTATTATCCCCTGGAATATTTACCAGTTTTATGGTGATACCAGTTTGCTCGCACACACATATGATGCATTGAAAAGATACGTGCAGTACCTGGAAAGTATCAGTAAGGATGGAATTTGTTACTGGGGACTTGGCGACTGGGTACCGGTCAAATCAAAAACCCCTGTTGAATTCACCTCTACAGCTTATTATTATACGGATGTGGTGATCTTGTCAAAAGCAGCCCGATTACTAGGAAAAGCGGCTGATGCTGACCGTTATACAGCCCTTTCGGAAAAAATTTATCAGGCCTTCCAGCAAAAATTCTGGAATGCATCCACCCGTTTATACGGATCCGGATTGCAGACGGAACTGAGTGTTGCACTTCATTGGAAACTGGTTCCCGACAGTTTGATTCCTGTTGTGGCGAAAGCGCTGGCAGACAGGGTGGTGGCAGATGGCAGACAAATTGATGTTGGTTTACTGGGAACCAAAACCATCTTAAATGCATTAAGTGATAATGGCTATGCAGATCTGGCCTATGAGCTCGCATCAAGAGAAACATTTCCGTCCTGGGGCTGGTGGATTAAAAACGGAGCAACCACTTTATATGAAAACTGGCCCATCAATGCAGCATCCGATATTTCCATGAATCATATCATGTTTGGGGAAATTGGTGCGTGGATGTACAAAGCTTTGGGTGGAATCAAACCAGTTGAAGCAGCGCCTGGATTTCAGGTGATACAGCTTGAGCCAAACTTCCCCAAAAAACTGGATCAGTTTTCCTGTAGTTATGAATCGGTATGGGGGAAAATTGAATCGGCCTGGGAGCGAAAAGGGAATATGCTGCAGTACAAGGTAACCATCCCTCCCGGAGCAACCGGCCGGCTCAGAATTCCGTCACAAGGGAAAGCCGGAACCCATTTTATTGAATTAGGCTCCGGTATTCATCAGTTTAGTTGGAAGAATTTATAAACGCGATTTTTTCACGCCGTCCCTGGTTATTTTAACTGGAAGGATAAATCCCTTTTCGTCAAAATTCATGAGATCAATGCAGGTCTCTCTCGAATTGCCATCTTTTTCGCTGAGCGGCCTGCGGTGGTATACAATATAATATTGATCGGTGCCGGGGTGACGGATTACTGAATGATGTCCTGCGCCCGTTGCAATTGCAGGATCCTGTTGTAAAATCTTTCCGATTCTTTGGAAAGGGCCAAGCGGTGAATCTGCGATTGCATAGGCAACACTATAATCGGGGCCGGTCCAGCCACCTTCAGACCACATGAAGTAATATTTTCCATTGCGTTTGAATACAAACGGACCTTCTACGTACTTATCGGGTGTAATTTCTTTAAAAATGCTACCATCATCAAAGGGGATGAAACCGTTGAAATCAACATTCAGTTTAGCAATATTGCAATGTCTCCAGCCTCCGTAATACAAGTAGTGTTGTCCGTCATCATCCTTGAAAACAAACTGATCAATGGGTTGTGCGCCGTTGTGAAAACGATCTATCAGGGGTTTGCCAATATGATCTTTAAAAGGTCCGGCGGGATGATCTGCTACGGCAACACCAATTCCTCCATATTCTTCGTTACTCTGGATATCATTGGCACCAAAAAACAGGAAATACCGATTGTTTTTTTCAATGATGGAGGGAGCCCATACTGCTCTGTTTGCCCATTTGATGGCACTCGTATCAAGAATACGATGGTGTTTTTTCCAGGTTTTCAGATCATTGGAAGAAAACGCGTCAAAGAAAACCTGTTTTTCGTAAGGGGCTGAATAGGTTGGATAAATCCAATATTGTTTTCCAAAAATGATGGCTTCCGGATCTGCGTACCAACCTTGAAAAAGCGGGTTGCCACTCAGGTTTTGCGACTTATGTTCTTTTTGTGCATGCCCCGCTTGTATCAGTAAAATAGTCAGGGTAATAAGGAGTCCAATTCTTATGTTCGTTTGCATACAGCAAACTAATCATTGCGGATTAAATTACCCGTACAAATTTACCTGCTTCCGTTGCCTGCCGGATCAATTCCAACTGGTTGTGTGATTTACCAGCCACAACTACCAGCTCGATGTTTTCATCTTCAAGAATATCGGAAAGATTCGCAACTACTTCCACACCGGGATACCAGGATTCAGCGAGTCCGTTTGAAACAGCCTCGCCATGCGCCAGCACTTTTTTTAGCTTATACCCATTTGCCAAACTTCCTGAGCTCAGCAGAATGGGTGTTTCCAATTGCTGGGTAGCAATCAGTCCGATATATTTATAAGTTCCCATGTTATTCTTATTAATGGTAAAAAATACACTTGCAAAGATAGCCTATCAGTCTCTAATGTCTAAACATTAAAGCCTTTTTTAACCAGTTAAATAGCTTTTATATCGCAGTTTTTAGCCATTTCAGGCAGGTTTAGTGTCTTTTGAGCGAATTCCTGCACTGCTTTTGAGTCCTTCAAAGAGGGTTTTCCAGATCAGATTGAAGAATGATTTCGATGGATCGCGGTCTTCCCGGACCAGGAATTCATGCGCTTTTCGATCCCCCAAACGGTTGTGTGTACGGATTAGCAGCTGGTTGGCCAGTAGACTCAGGAATGGTCGTTTGGTAGGTGTTCCTTTCTCTTTTTCTTTCAGGATATCAATTTTAAAGTCCTGATAGCTAAACCGAATCTTGCCGTTGGCGCCCTGATCGGATCCCTGAATAGTAAAATTTAAAAGGTTGCTTTTACCGCTTCGGACAGCAACCCTTGCCAGTGGCTGGATGACTGGATTTAGGGCAGCGAGTTGAAAGGATTGGATAGAAGCATGAACCGTGAACTGACCATTTGGTCCGGGAGGGAAATAAAACTGTGCTTTCATCGGAACCTGGTCCATGAGTTTGGCTTCCAGGTCGAGTTGCAGGCTACCCTTTGTTTCAACTCCTTTCAGTATTGGGCCAGCATTCCCTGAAATAGAACCAAACCGGAGTTTACCAACATCGGTACCCTCTTTGTTTTTTTCGTAATACGTGATTGACCCATTGTTAACCTGGAGTACGGGTACCTCCAATCCAAAGATCAGTTGTTGAATCAGTTGATGTGGATTTTTACCGATTTTAGATTGGGTGGAGGGTGGTCTGCTACGATCATTAAATATGAGGAGAGAAGGTTCATTAAGCAGGATCATGGAGGTACGGATTATGCTGTCTTCCAGAAAAGCTCTATAATCAAGTGAATCAATTACAACTTCGGGTATGCTTAGCTGGTAGACATCCATTTGTACCGGTGTTTGGGCAGCAATTGCTTCCAGTGAGCTGCCCGCAGTCGGAATCAATTCAATCTTTTTAATTATTGCCTGAAAATGTTGCGCTCCATTCAGGATAAACTTTTCAGCCTTGAGTTCATATTCCTTATCTGAGAGTTCTGTCCTAAGATTTTCGATGGCTAACCGAAAACTTGCAACTGGTAGTGAATTGGTTGTTGTTGTGTTGAGGCTGTCGGTATGAAAGCCATACAGATCAAGGTGTACGGATTCCAGTTTGGTGATGGCTTTATTGCTTGCCTGATATACCAGATCAAGTTGTGAAAGTTGAATAGAATCGATTTTTATGCCCTGCAATCCTTTTTTGGAGAACTGTTTTTTTTGTTTTGCGGTAGTTGAATCATCATTATTGTCAGCATACCGGATGATCTCAAATTCCCCACCAGCAATGGTTATATTGGATAGATCGAGCAAGCTGGATTCCAGTAAGGAGCTGAGAGTAACCTGGTTGATCAGCAGATTTTCCAATCTGAATTTGTAGACAGAGCCTGCACTTCTAATCTTGTCAGAAGGTTGAAATACTATCTCACTGACCAGTATACTTTGTTTTTCAGGGTCAATGTGCAGGTCGCCAATGCTGAGTTTGTACTGGCCACTTGTTTCCTCCTTAACCCAGGTCGAAATTCGGTCTTTGATGGTTTCGGCAACATCTCTGGATTTTAACCAATAGCGAACGATACCAACTCCCAGCAAGGCCATGAATAGTATAATCAGCAGGACAAGTATGGGTCGGAGGCCTAACATCCTACTGCACCAAGTAACCAATAGAGAATAAGGAAAACTACAATGGTACCAAGGCAGCCGCCGCCCCATTTGTATGCACCATATCCGGCGATCAGGGTTCTAAGCCAATCTTTCATAGTAAGTCGTTTTAAGAATGAATGAAACTTGCTACAAAAAAACAGTGCCAGCGGGTAGGGAAACTGAATGATGTGTTTAAGTTACAAAATATAAAGAACCTGCACTGGTAAAATAGGCTGTGTTTTTGACAATGCAGTATAAGAGGAAGCTGTATTGTTTGCGTAAATTTGAAAACGACCATAAGCCATAGAAAATGAGGAGAAAAATTTTGGTCGCTGTTTGTAGTCTGATTGTAGCAGCGATTGCATTTACTGCCTGTCTGAATAGTGCCGGAGAAGGTCTCTCTGATACAGGTAATATTAGTTATAACTACCATGTCAGGCCGATATTGTCTGACAAATGTTTTAAGTGTCACGGCCCGGATCAAAATAAACTGGAAGCCGGTTTAAGACTGGATCTTCCCGAGTTTGCCTTTGCTCCCCTGAAAGAAACCAAAGGGGCATTTGCATTGGTGCCTGGTAAACCTGAGGAATCGGAGGTATTCAAACGGGTAATCTCTACTGATCCGAATTACATCATGCCAACTCCTGACTCCCATCTCGGGGCCCTGTCAACGGAAGAAATCGCCATTCTGAAAAAATGGATTGAGCAGGGCGCAGAATATGAACCACACTGGGCTTTTGTTAAACCGGAGAAACAGGACTTGCCTAAAGTGAAATCAGCTCTTGCAAAAAATGAAATTGATTATTTCATTCTGGCCCGGCTGAAGGAGAAGGGGCTGTCCATGAATGAAGAGGCGGATAAGGAAAGACTGCTGAAAAGGGTGAGCCTGGATTTGACCGGATTACCACCTGATGAAGCCCTGATTGAGCGCTTTCTCAATGATAAATCCGAAAATGCGTACGAAAAACTGGTGGAAACGCTTTTGGCAGTTCCCCAATATGGGGAAAAAATGGCCGTTCACTGGATGGACATTGCAAGGTATGCCGACAGTTATGGTTATCAGGATGATAATATCCGGACGCAATGGCCCTGGCGCGACTGGGTTATTAAAGCATTCAATGAAAATATGCCCTACGATCAGTTTGTCACCTGGCAAATGGCGGGCGATTTATTACCAAATGCAACAAAGGAACAGGTTTTAGCTACCGCTTTTTTCAGGAATCATAAATACACGGAAGAAGGTGGCGTAATCCCGGAAGAATACCGGATTGAATATGTGCTTGACAAAACGAAAACCTACACCAAAGGGTTACTGGGACTTACGGCTGAATGTGCCCAGTGCCACGATCATAAATATGATCCGATTTCGCAAAAGGATTATTTCAGTCTGTTTGCCTTCTTTAATAATACCTATGAAGTCGGTTATGAGGGTGATGTTTCTATTTCCAAACCGGCTAAGAATCCCATTCTGACACTTACCAATGAGGAACTCCAATCGACCCTGTCTTTTATAAACCGGGAAGATACCAGTTCACTGTATGTTTCCGTAATGGGAGAATTGGATACCATTCGCCCCACTTATGTATTAAACCGCGGCGTTTATGACCATCCAACCGAACGCGTGCAGCCCATGGCACTGCCGGTAGTGATGAAATACGATACAGTGCAATTACCAAGAAACCGCCTCGGATTGGCAAAATGGACAGTAGACAAAAACAATCCGCTTACTGCCCGGGTATTCGTGAACCAACTCTGGCAAGAGTTTTTTGGAAGGGGACTGGTAAAAACCAGTGGCGATTTCGGTATGCAGGGTGAACTTCCCTCACATCCCGAACTGCTCGACTGGCTGGCGGTTGATTTCATGGAACATAACTGGGATATCAAATACATCATCAAAAAAATCGTTAGTTCCAATACCTACCGCCAATCTGCCAGGGTCAGCGAAAAAGCATTGGAAAAAGATCCTGAGAATATCTATCTGTCGCATGCTCCCAGAACCAGGTTGAAAGCAGAGTTTGTTCGTGACCTGGTACTGTCATCCAGCGGCCTACTGGTTAAAAAAATAGGTGGACCAAGCGTTAAACCCTATCAACCCGCAGGTCTCTGGGAAAGTGCTACTTCTGGCAGAGGAGAACTGGCAACCTATAAGCAGGATAAGGGCGAGAAATTGTACCGCAGGGGCCTGTACACATTCATCAAATTAACAGTGCCTCCACCTTCCATGATTCTGTTTGATGCAAGTAATCGTGATCAATGTGAGGTAACACGTTTACAAACCAATACACCACTGCAGGCGCTGGCCATGATGAATGATCCGACTATACTGGAAGGATCCCGGGTATTTGCACAGAAGTTAATAAGTACTAACAAGGATGCTCAAACGAATATTGAAACAGCATTCCGTCGTATCCTTTGCCGCACTCCGGAAAAAGAAGAATTATCGATCCTGACCAGGTATCACAAAGAACAGCTGGAACTATTCCGTGCGGGACAACTGGATGCAAAGTCCACACTTAAAGTAGGAGAGTACCCGCAGGATCCGAACCTGGATCCGGTATCACAGGCGGCACTAATGAAGACTATCAATCTCATGTACAATATGGAAGAGGCAATCGTAAAATCGTAGTTATGGAAAAAGAATTGTATCAACATCATCTCAATATGAACCGGCGGCGTTTTTTAAGCCGCATGAGTTTGGGTATTGGTTCTGTGGCATTGGGTTCGCTGCTGATTCCCGATCTTTTTTCCGGAAAAGAAACAGAAGAAGCCGTTTTACAGCGACTCCCGCATTTTGCCCCCAAAGCGAAACGCATCATTTATTTGTTTCAGAATGGAGCGCCATCACAACTGGATCTGTTTGACTACAAGCCAATGCTGAATGAGCGTTTCGGAGAAGATCTGCCCGCTTCCATTCGAATGGGGCAGCGATTAACCGGAATGACTGCAGATCAGTCGAAGTTTCCATTGGCAGGCTCCACCTTCAAGTTCTCTCAATATGGTCAGGCCCGTGCCTGGATCAGTGAGCTGTTGCCTCATACTGCAAAAGTGGCGGATGAAATCTGTTTTGTGAAGAGTATGTTCACAGAAGCGATTAATCATGACCCCGCGCTTACATTTTTCCAGACCGGTGCGCAGGTGGGCAACCGTCCAAGTATGGGCGCCTGGTTGAGTTATGGACTGGGTAGTGAAAATATGAACCTGCCAGCCTATTGTGTGCTTTTATCAAAAGGACGAGGCAATGGACAGGGCGTATACTCCAAACTTTGGACCAACGGATTCCTTGATTCCGTACACCAGGGAGTGCAGTTCAGCAGTGGTGAAAATCCAGTATTGTATCTCAATAATCAGGAAGCTATAACCAAGATGGATCGCCGTTCCATGCTGGATCAGCTGGCCGCCCTGAACAACGAAAATTTCAAAGCCTTTGGGGATCCGGAAATCAATGCCAAAGTACAACAGTATGAAATGGCTTACCGGATGCAGACCGCTGTTCCTGAGGTTACCGACCTGAGCAAAGAACCGGAATCGATTGTTAAATTATACGGTCCGGATTGCCTGGTGCCGGGTACTTACGCAGCCAACTGTTTGCTGGCTCGCAAACTTTCTGAAAACGGGGTGCGCTTTGTTCAGTTGTATCACCAGGGATGGGATGGGCATGGAAACCTGCCGGGAGAAATCCGTGGACAGGCAATGGATACCGACCAGGCTTCAGCCGCACTGATTACCGATCTGAAACAAAGAGGATTACTGGATGAAACCCTGGTTATTTGGGGAGGTGAGTTTGGTCGCACCAATTATTGCCAGGGTCCGTTAGCTAGAGATAATTATGGACGGGATCACCATCCGCGTTGTTTTACTATCTGGATGGCGGGTGGTGGAGTAAAGCCCGGTGTATATGGAGAAACCGATGAATTCGGATATAACATCGTACAAAATCCAGTGCATGTGAATGATTTTCATGCGACTGTTTTACACCTGATGGGCCTGGATCATGAACGTCTTACATTTAAACACCTGGGTCGCCGCTACCGATTGACCGATGTGGCAGGAACCGTTGTAAAAGATATAATCGCCTGATGCGTACCTGGAAAACTCTCCTCTATAACCTGGCTTTTGCAGCCAATACACTCTTATTGTTTTTTGTTCTTGCTGAGCAATGGGTAGTAATTCCTTCCTGGCTCCAGGTAGCCGGAAGAATGCATCCCTTGTTGCTGCATTTTCCTATTGTATTGTTATTACTGTTGCTGATTTTCGAGTGGATGCCACAGGCCCGGAATAATTCTGACGGAATGGACCTGCTATGGTTAGGCACCCTCAACCTTACCGTTTTCTCTGCCTTATTTGGTTGGATTTTATCCCGGGAAGAAGGATATGGTTCCGACGCCGTTACCCTGCACAAATGGGGTGGCGTGTTTTTATCCCTGTTTGCATTGGTTTGGTATCATTTGCGCAAATGGATGCAATCCCGGAGAATACCGTTATCTGTATCCAGTGCCTTAATGATAGTGGGATTAATCCTGACAGGTCATCAGGGCGCAGTATTAACGCATGGGGATGATTTCCTGCTGGCTCCGGTAAAGGGAACGGAAAGCAGTCCGCCTGTTGCATTTGAAGATGCGATTGTATATGATCATGTAATCCAACCCATCCTGGAAGCAAAATGTGTAAGCTGTCATAACAGTTCAAAGGCCAAAGGGGAACTGGTAATGGAAACAGCTGCATCACTGTTGAGAGGAGGAAAAAATGGGCTGCTCTGGGACACTACGGCCAAGGAATACGGACTGTTGTTACAACGTGTTCATCTACCGCTTAATCACAAGGAACACATGCCACCAAAAGGTAAACCTCAGCTTTCCGACGAGGAGATCGCCATACTGTATCACTGGATAAAATCAGGTTCCAGTATGGATGGTAAACTGGCAGATTTACCGGAGACGGATAGTCTTCGTTTACTCACAGCTTCATTGTTTGTAAGTGGGGAAGAAGCAGTTTATGCATTTTCTCCTGCATCTGAATCCGTGATCGAAAAACTCAATTCTCACTACCGGATTGTACAACCGATTGCGGCAGAATCGCCGGCACTGGAAGTGAATTATTTTGGTGCCAGCCAGTTTAAGCCGGAAGAATTAAAAGATCTGTTGCAGATAAAAGAACAATTGGTTCATTTAAACCTGAACCGGATGCCGGTAACCGATGAAGACCTGGAACTGCTTAAACAGTTTCCCAATCTCCGGAACCTGAATCTTTCCTTTAGTGGCATCACGGATAAAGCATTGCCGGTGTTGAAACAACTTCCGTCTTTGCGTGAACTGAGTTTGTCTGGTACTGCCGTAACAACTGCTGGTTTAAGCTCAAACCCAATACCGGTAAAATCCCTGTATTGCTGGAGCACCGGTGTTAAGCCGGAAGATGTACCGACGCTTCAAAAAGCATGGGGTGAAACCCGGCTGGAAACTGGTTTTGCAGGTGATACTATACTTATTCAATTGAATCCACCCATTGTGCAGAACGATGAGCAGATTTTCAGTCAGCCTTTCGAACTCAAACTCAAGCATTTTGTTCAAGGGGCAGACTTACGGTATACACTGGATGGGTCTGAGCCCGACAGCTTGCAGTCACCTGTGTATAAAGGTCCCATTACCATTTCCAAAAGCACTCAGGTGAAGGCCCGGGCCTTCAAAAAAGGCTGGATCAGCAGCGCCACGGTAAGCCGGCAGTTTTTTGGAACAGGTGGTAAACCCGATTCGATTCGATTGCTTACAGCACCCGATCCGTCTTACAAAGGTTCCGGGGCGCAAACCCTGATTGATGAAGTAAAAGGAGATGGAAATTTCAGGAGCGGCAAATGGTTGGGTTATAAAGACAAGGACCTGGAAGTTCAGGTGGAATTTAAAGAACCCCGAAACCTGCAGATATTGTCAGTAAGTACACTTGTAGGAGTGGGCAGTTATATCATGCCGCCAAAAGAAATCCAGGTTTGGGGTGCCGAACAGGATGGAAAACCACAGCTGGTGGCTAAGGAAATACCCCGTCAACACACCATGGATACGGTGCAGTATCAAAAGATATATTCTGTAAAATTACCTGAAAAGAAATATAAACAATTGAAAATCATTGTAAAACATCTTCCTGTACTGCCATCCTGGCATCCTGGAAAGGGAACACCGGGCTGGGTATTTGTAGATGAGCTCTTCTTTGAATAAACAAAACCGGGAACCCTAAGGTCCCCGGTTAGTGGCTGGTAAGCAAGTAGCAGTAAGATTTGGTCAGTTAGCAGATAACGTAATAATATCCACCTGCATAATAAGACTACCGGAGATTTTAAATTGCTGCGTGAAATTTTAATTTTTTTTTAGACCGTCAATAAACTGCATCCGCGGATATCGCTGTTATCGACCCTGCCGAGTACTTCAAACCCTCCGTTTGCGTAGCGTTTGCCCATATCATCTGTAGCAATAAAAGCACAGGAATCAAGGTTAGCCAGGTCAATTATATTGATCACTCCAGCTTTGCCCTCAAACACGGGTTGGTTAACAGGGGAGGGGAGCAGGCTGAGCGGGTCGTCTTCCTCCCTGAGTAGTATCTGCATCCAATCGGGACAAAAAAAACGTCCATTATCTCCGCAATAACTCTGGGAAAGCAGTTCAGTCATGCCATATTCAGAATGTATAGCGGCTCCCGGAAAACTGGTGGCCAGCCGTTCATGAAGTGCTGCACGGGTGATTTCTTCTCTCCGGCCTTTCATTCCGCCTGTTTCCATAATGGTAACAGCAGGAAGGGGGAATGAATAAGCTTCTGCAAAATCCAGCAGGGCAAATGTAACCCCAAACAATAAAACTTTCTGTCGGGTAGCCTGCAGGCGCAGCAAGGTTTCTTTAAGTTTCTCCTGGTCGTACAGGTAAAATCCGCTTTCAGGATGAGCACTCTGTCGGATTAATTCATCTACCATTACTACCAGGCTGGAATGCTGGCGCTCGAGATAGGAGGGCAGTAACCCGATTATGCACCATTCAGAGGCATGCCCATAAAACTTGTTAAAGCACCGCGTGAAACTTTCCCTGTACAAATCAAGTGATCGTACAAAATGCCGGCTGTTAATGGTTCCCGTGGTGCCACTGCTTTCAAACCATTCTTCCTCCTGGAAGTTTCCTGATTTAATTACATGTGTTTTAAAAAAGCGGATGGGCAAAAAGGGGATTTCTTCCTTCGTTCTAACTTGAGCAGGCTTCCTGTTAATCGAGTCGCAAAACCTTTTGTACACGGGATTGTTTTCATATTGGTACAGGAAAACATCCAGGATCAGCGCATCCTGCTGACTGGCAGGAGTTGAGAAAATTTTATGAATCAATTCACTGCGCATGTTAGGTAAATCAACGGGTTGTTGATAAATTCGTTCACAATATAGACGCTTTATGATTAAGAAACTGGTACCTCTTTTTATACTACTGGTGACTTTTGCAGCATGCAGCAAAGATAAATTTGAAACCAAACCTACGTTGACGGTTAAGAATCAGAGCAGGGTAGTTCCTGCAGATAATGAAGCGATCTTTTTTGTCACCCTGGAATATACGGATAAAGAAGGTGATCTCTCTGGTGTTCGGGATTCCTCCATTTACTACCAGGCCGTTTTGCAGAATGTTCGTTCCGTGATTGGAGGACCCAATTATCCACCTGCATTTGGGTCTCTTCCTGAATTTCCTGAAAAGAGAAGTGGAGAAATTGAATTACGTTTGGATCGGTTTGCCTACTATAAACAAATTCAGAACAACCAGGGTGGTAATGATGCCAACGATACGATCGTATTCCGGATTGCGGTTAAAGACAGAGCAGGTAATGTAAGTGATACCGTAACTACTGAGCCGATTGTACTGTTGGGGCAGTAGATTTGCAGTATGCGGAACCTCGCAGACTTTTTACTCTTCAGCGCTGTTTTCATCGGACTTTGTGCAGTTGCTCTTTGTTGGGAAACCAATATACTACTCGGACTAAAACCCGCGCACTGGTCGCTTTACAGTTTTGTTTTCGGAGCTACCATATTACAATACAACCTCCACTATTTCTTTAAGAAACAACATGCTTTTCCAAGTGAACGGCAGGATTGGTCAATTCGCAACCGCACCACACAAAAGGTGTTAATCGGGATCGGCCTGGTGCTGATTGGTATCAGTATGTTCTGGCTGGAACCCCGCCATTTTATTGTACTCGTTGTATTGGCTGTTTTGGCTAGTCTCTATTCCTTTCCTTTATTGCCCCTGGTAAGAAAGCCTTTAAAGGAATATGGGTTGCTAAAAATTGTATTACTGTCGCTCGAGTGGACCCTTGTTACTGTCTGGTTCCCGGCAGATCAACAGGGAGTGGATATGACCAGTTATTGGTTGGTTTTCATAAGACGTTTCCTGTATATGTTTGTACTCTGCCTGCTGTTCGACCTCAGAGATAAGGAATTGGACGCAGCCAATGGAATCCGGACCCTTCCTGTTCGGTTCGGAACCAAAGCAACCTACCAATTGGCGGATGGCTTATTGGTTCTTTTTCTGGTTATTTCCCTCGGGCAGCTATTTCGTACGGGGAATTATCCGTTTTTTCATGCGATGCTGTTATCGGCAGCGTTGACCCGATTTGTGATTCAACAGACTAAAAAAATCAACAACGATTATATTTACCTCGCCGGTATTGACGGTATGATGCTGGTACAGGCAATACTGGTAGGACTTGGAACGCTGTAGATAGTATATTTGAGAACTTAAATCAATGGTCCCATGGCAAAAGCAAAGAAAGAAAAGAAACCCGAACCGATTCTTACCGAAAAGTCGCATGCGTTCATGCGAAATTATCTGAATACACCTTCTCCGGTTGGTTTTGAGGCGGAGGGACAAAAAGTTTGGCTGGAGTATATCAAGCCTTTTGTTGATACGCATTTTGTGGATCCTTATGGAACCGCAGTTGGTGTAGTGAACCCGGATGCTCCCTTTAAAGTGGTAATTGAAGCACATGCGGATGAGATCAGCTGGTTTGTCAACTATATCAACCCCGAGGGATTGTTATACCTTAAACGCAACGGTGGTGTTGATCACCAGATCGCTCCCTCACAGCGGGTATTCATTCACGGTAAAAAAGGACCCGTTAAAGCTGTATTCGGATGGCCGGCTATTCATACCCGCTTATCCAATCCAGATCAGAAAGAACCGGTAGCAAAAGTGGATAACCTCTTCCTGGATTGCGGGGCGAGATCAAAAAAAGAAGTAGAAGAACTGGGAATCCATGTTGGCGCAGTTGTAACGTACCAGGATGGTTTTGATGAACTGGCCAACGGTTATTATGTTGCCCGCGCTTTTGATAACCGCATTGGCGGAGTGATGATCGCGGAAGTAGCCAGACTGCTTAAAGAAAATAAAAAGAAACTTCCTTATGGACTATATGTGGTAAATGCCGTGCAGGAAGAGATTGGGTTACGGGGTGCTGAAATGATCGCTCGAAGGATCAAGCCCAATATTGCCATTATTACAGATGTGACCCACGATACTTCCACGCCCATGATCAGTAAAGCGATTGAAGGGGATGTGGTTTGTGGCAAAGGTCCTTCGCCCACTTTCGGTCCGGCTGTTCATAATAAATTATTGTACCTCGTGCAGGAGGTGGCTGAGAAAACAGGCATCCCCTTGCAGATGCGAACAGTGAGCAGAAGCACCGGAACCGATACCGATTCCTTTGCCTATGCCAATGATGGTTGTCCATCAGTTTTAATTTCCATCCCGTTGCGGTACATGCATACTACTGTGGAAATGCTGCATAAAAATGATATCGAACAAACCATTCGGTTGATGTATGAAACACTGTTGACGCTAAGCCCCAAGACAAACCTGAGCTATTTGTAAGTGAGATGTCAGACGTGAGATGTTAGACGTCTCACATCTCACGTCTGACGTCTCACTTCATACTTCATAATTCATAATTCACACTTACCTGATGGTATCCCTTTACGTTTGTGTAAAACGACCTGGCATAACGGAACTGGAAGCGGTTGAGAAGGAGGCCTGCTCCAAAGGAGAAGCCGGTAAATCCATTGCTGGTATTGGCGATCGATAATTCTCTTCGACGCAAATGGTTATACCCGATCCCCAGTTCAATTTTATCCCCGATAAATGCCTGTGCACCCAACACCAGGTGTTGAAAAACCTGGTCGGCTGTTGAAATGGTGCTGTCTGGTTTATAAAGAATCAACCGGTGCAAATCGCGTAGGGTAACCGAAAATTGAAGGGGTGCTTTTGACAATCGTTTGGTAATGCCTGCCTGCAGTTCAAAGGGAAGGTTTTCTGCTTGACCTGGTACAAAACTACTCAATTGCACTCCCATGTGTTTCATAACTAAGCCCGCCTGAAATTGCCGGGAACTATCGTAATAATTCATGCCCAGTGTAATTGCCATCCCGCTTGACCGGTAAGCGCCATAATTCGACTGAATAAACTGTAACGAGCCTCCGTAATACCATTTGTCGAGATAGCGCCTGGAGGCCGTCAATTGCACCTGGTAATCGCGGGGATTAAAATTACCCAACTCGTTGCCAGAAGGATCGGTTTGCGGAATAGATCCATACCCTATGTATTGCACCTGCGCGGCAAAACTCGTGGCGATTTTTTCTTTGTAGACAGCTGCCGACAGATAGTATTGTTTGATTCCCGCCGGCATTGGAGTAAAACTGAGCGAGAACTGGCTATGGTGTGTGGGCCTGAGGAGAGCAGGGTTTTGGTTAATTATGCCAAGATCGCGACTGATCAGACTGGTAGTTTCGCCCCCTACTGAACTTTGCTGAGCTCCGGTAGGCAGGCGGAGAAAACTAAAGATGGATTGACCTCCGGCAGTTTGCGCCTGTACTGTAAAACAGGCCCCAACTAAATAAGTGGCAGATAAGAAAATGATTAGAGATTTCAGCAATTGCATTCAGCTAGCCGGGTTGAGCAGGTAAAATAAAGAAAATCCCCCATTGACATGGGGGATCATTAACCCTAAAACAACCAACATGAAAAATTTCAATCGTATTAATTACAACGAACTCGTTGGATTGTTTATTAAAATTATTGTAAAGCCAGGTCTAAAACCTGTTGCATTTGTTTTACATAGTGGAAGTTTAATCCTTTGATAAAATTAGGATCGATTTCTTCCACATCTTTTTCATTTTGCCAACATAGAATAATGTCTTTTAATCCGGCTCTTTTTGCCGCCAGTACTTTTTCTTTGATTCCTCCAACGGGTAATACCTGTCCACGCAAAGTGATCTCACCTGTCATTGCCAGGTAAGGTTTTACCTTTCTACCAGTAAAGGCGGAGGTTAATGCCGTTAACATGGTAACGCCGGCACTGGGACCATCTTTCGGTACGGCACCTTCAGGAACGTGAATATGAATATTTCTTTTTTGAAACAATTCAGGATCAATACCCAGTTTTTTTGCATTGGCCTGCAGGTAGGTGAGGGCCGTTGAGGCACTTTCTTTCATCACATTCCCTAGGTTTCCTGTCAGCCTCAGTTCTCCCTTTCCTTCACTCAGGGTTGTTTCTATAAAAAGAATGTCGCCGCCAACATAGGTCCATGCGAGTCCAACAGCTACTCCCGGCATGTTGGCCGTTTTGTAGATTTCATTACTGTAGCGGGGTTTACCCAGGATTTCGGTGATATCAGCAATAGTAAGGGTTGGTTTCGCTTTTCCATGCATGGCCACTTCCTTTGCAACATTCCGCATAATGGCAGCCAGCTGACGATCCAGTTCCCGCACACCACTCTCCCTGGTATAATCTTCCACCACCTTTTCAAGAACCTTATCACTGATGCGAATGGTTACCTTGTCCAGTCCATGCGCTTCTTTCTGTTTGGGGATAAGATGCCTTTTGGCAATCTCCACTTTTTCTTCTACCGCATATCCGCTAAGGTCAATGATTTCCAGGCGATCTCGTAGTGCCGGCTGGATATTATTTATATTGTTAGCGGTAGCAATAAACAATACTTTACTCAGGTCGTACTCCAGCTCCAGGTAATTATCGTAGAACGTATGATTCTGCTCCGGATCCAGCACTTCCAGCAGGGCAGAGGAGGGGTCTCCCCGGTGATCGGCTCCCACTTTATCGATCTCATCCAGGATCATTACCGGGTTGGAGGATTTTACTTTCCGGATGGATTGCAGAATTCGGCCAGGCATCGCGCCGATATAGGTTTTGCGGTGCCCCCTTATTTCACTCTCATCGTGTAAACCACCCAGGGCCAGGCGAACATATTTACGTCCGATGGCGCTGGCAATACTTCTGCCTAGTGATGTTTTACCAATACCCGGAGGGCCCACGAAACAGAGGATCGGACTCTTCATATCACCCTTCAGTTTCAGCACTGCGATGTATTCAATAATTCTTTCCTTGATCTTGTCCATGCCATAATGATCATGGTCCAGCACTTTTTTCGCATGTTCCAGATCGTAAGCATCCTCTGTATATTCTTCCCAGGGAAGATCCAGCATCAGGTCGAGGTGGTTGTATACGATGGAATAATCCGGGGTGGAGGGGTGCATGCGTTCCAGTTTCTCAATCCCCTTCTGGAACATCTCAGCTGCTGCTTTTGGCCATTTTTTCTGTTCAGCCTTTTTCCGCATTTCCTTAATCTCCAGCTCATTGCTGTCGCCCCCCAATTCTTCCTTGATGCTCTTCATCTGCTGCTGCAGAAAGTATTCCCGCTGCTGCTTGTCGAGCTCTGTTTTTGTTTTATTGGTAAGTTTATTCTTGAGCTCAGCGAACTGTAATTCCCGCTGCAGGAGTTGCATAAGAATATCTGCTCTTTCCCCGATATCGTTGGACTGCAGAATTTTTTGCTTCTCATGTAATTCGGTATTCAGGTTACTGGATACAAAATGGATAAGAAATGCAGGGTTCTCAATATTTTTCAGAATGATGGCCGCCTCCGATGGAATATTCGGAGAGAGCTGGATGATCTGCGTGGCAAGGTCCTTTATATTAGCCACATACGCTGCAAACTGATCATCTGCCGGTGCTTCTCCTTCTTCCAGGAGTGCAACTTTGGCTCTGAAATAAGGCTCTTCGGTAGTGAAACTTTCCAGTTTAAACCGACGTTTACCCTGGATAATGACAGTGGTGCCACCATCGGGCATTTTGATCAGCTTCACTATTTTAGCAACTGTTCCAACTGCTTCCAGATCGTTCTGTTTGGGATCTTCCACATTGCTGTCCTTCTGCGCTAGCACACCTACCAGTTTATCAGCCTTATAGGCATCATTTACTGCTTTGATACTCTTATCGCGCCCCACAGTAATCGGTAATACTACACCAGGAAACAGTACCGTATTGCGCAGGGGAAGAATAGG
The DNA here is from genome assembly GCF_021491375.1 of Flavihumibacter fluminis. Taxonomy (GTDB): domain Bacteria; phylum Bacteroidota; class Bacteroidia; order Chitinophagales; family Chitinophagaceae; genus Flavihumibacter; species Flavihumibacter fluminis. The sequence goes on along the minus strand of NZ_JAKEVY010000001.1, from coordinate 564,055 downwards.
TAAGTCCCCTGTAATTTCCAGTGTGGATCCATCATCGCTTTCATGCTCGTTCAGGGGAATTATGGGGATAAAGTCCATTTCGTCTTCCGGCCTAAAGAAAAAGTTCCGTTCGTTCATATTCGTCTGTTGTTATGACAAAATAACACATACTGCCTGTTTTACATAGGGCAGCTGCGGATTATTCGATAGGTCAACTATGGTGCCATGCCAGGATTTCTACACAAATTGGCGGACGGGACTCTTAAAAATGACATATAGTTAGGGGAGAGGCGCCGGCTACGGGACTGCAATCCTTATATTTGCGCCCCGTAGGTACAGCAAAAAACTGCGGAAAAATTCGATATGTCAGCATTGATGGACCAGTTAAAAGAAACGGTCGCGTATATCCAGGGGCAATGCTCCGTTCGGCCGGAAGTTGGTATTGTGTTGGGTAGCGGCCTGGGTAACCTGGTGGCCGAACTGAAAGTGGAGAAAGAAATCCCTTACCAGGACCTGCCACATTTCCCGGTTTCAACCGTAGAAGGGCATAGCGGCAAATTGATTTTTGGACAGCTTGGAAATAAAAAAGTATTGGCCATGTCAGGACGGTTTCATTTCTATGAAGGATATTCTGCCAGTGAGGTAGCCTATCCGATCCGGGTGATGAAACTGCTGGGAGTACATACCTTATTACTCAGCAATGCAGCGGGAGGAATGAATCCGGCATTTAATGTTGGCGATCTCATGATCATCCGCGATCAGATCAGTTTATTTGCTGTCAATCCCCTGATCGGAAAAAACGAAGCGGAACTGGGGCCACGATTTCCAGACATGAGTGAACCCTACAACAAGCAGGTGATTGTAAAAGCGCAGGAAATTGCGGCACGGTTAGGCATAAACGTGCACCAGGGTGTATATGTGGGAGTAACCGGGCCCACTTTCGAAACCCGGGCCGAATACAAAATGCTGCACCTGATCGGAGCAGATGCGGTTGGCATGAGTACCGTGCAGGAAGTGATCGTTGCGCGCCATATGGATATGCAGGTATTCGCCATCAGTGTAATTACCGACCTGGGAATCCGGGAGGAAGAAAATATCATTACGCACCAGGAAGTGCTCGAAGCTGCTGCGGCAGCTGAGCCCAAACTGACCGCCATCTTTAAGGAACTGGTTCAAGTGATCTGATGCTTTTACGTTTAGCTTATAGCATGCTTTTCCTTTGTTTGCTGGGTATCGTGGATGCCTATGCGCAAAATCCCATGCGGCGGTTGCCAGGTATGGGAGGCGGAGGTATGCGAGGAGGTTCTACCACCCAGGATAGTTTGAAACGACGGGATAGCAATGAAGATTCCATCACCATTTGGTTTCGCTATCTCGATACCTCTACAGTTCAGCGTCTTGACTCTTCCATTGTTGATTTTTATAAAAGATTCCCGGTTCCTGCCAATCATGTGTACCTGGGTAACCTCGGACTGGCAGCCAGGCCGCTGGGATTTAATCCTATTCTGAAAAGTGGCTGGGATCCTGGTTTTCATGCATTTGATCCATATAAACTGCGACTGGACCAGGTGCGGTTTTTTCAGACTACCCGTCCTTATTCTGAACTAGGGTATCTGCTGGGAAGCAATGCTGAACAGATCATCAATGTAATGCATACCCAGAACATCAAACCCAACTGGAATTTTGCATTTCAGTACAATCTGGTTAACAGTTTGGGGATGTTCAAAAATCAATCGACTAACCATAGCCGTTATCTTTTCAATTCTGATTATACATCCCGTAATAAACGGTACCATCTCTATTTTATAGCACTATCCAATTCCATGCAGGCCAATGAAAACGGCGGTTTGCAGGATGATTATGACTATATGGGTGACCTGGTGAGCTACCAGGAACGCAGTGCGATACCTGTACAACTGGGCGATTATGTTCCCTATCGCCGAAATGTCTTAAACAGCGCGCTGAATACGGGAAGCCGGCAAAGAACCACCACGTATTTGTTGAGGCAGCAGTATGATCTTGGCAGGAAAGACAGCATTGTAACAGACTCATCCGTAATACCGCTTTTTTATCCGAAGCTCCGGATCGAATACAACCTGCAGTACAACCGGCATCGATACCGGTATTTTGACCGTCAGCCCCAGGATAGTTTTTATATCAAAAACTATGATTTCCTGGTGCGGCCAGCCAATGACTTTACAATAGAAGAGTCGTGGAATGATGTGATCAATGATTTTTCGTTGTACAGTTTTCCGGATGAAAAAAATGCCCGCCAGTTTTTGAAAGCTGGCATATCCCTTCAAAATATGACGGGAACCTTTACTGACGGAAAGAGAACCTTCTATAACTTATTTATTCATGGCGAATACCGGAATAAAACGCGGAACCAGAAATGGGACCTTGAAGCCAATGGTAAATTCTACCTGGCTGGTTATAACAACGCTGATTTTGATCTGAATGCAAGTATCAAAAGATACATTAGTAAACAACTTGGATATATCCAGGCAGGCTTTCAGAATGTGAACCGGACGCCTTCCTACATTTTCGAACCCGGCAGCAGCTTCAGCCTGGTTGCTTTGCCATCCCTCAATAAAGAAAATATTACCCGGATATACGGTTCATTGGATAACCCGTTAAAACGCTGGAACCTATCGGCCAGTTACTACCTGGTGAGTAATTTTTCCTATTTCACTGATTTTTATAAACCCGCACAAGCATCGGCATTATTCAATGTACTGGAAGTGAGCGCGGAAAAAACTTTTAAAGTGGGACGTCGCTGGAACTGGATGGCCCGTGTACAATTGCAACAGAGAGCAGGGGATGGCCCGGTTAATATGCCAGTATTGTTTACCCACCATCGGTTTGGGTATGAAGGCACACTGGGATTTAAGAATCTTCGATTTGCAGCCGGGCTCGAGGGGAAGTATCATACAGCCTACAAAGCTGATTTTTATTCACCCCTGTTAACCCGGTTTTATTTCCAGGATACTGCTACCCTCCGGTTGAATTTCCCGGATATCGCGGCCTATGTGCATTTCCGGATCCGCAGTTTCGCGGCCTATGTTAGGGCTGAAAATCTGAATACGGCCGTTTCGCGTGATGGTGTTTTCGGGTTTTACAACAATAACCTGGCAGCTCCCAACTATCCATACCAGGGTCTGATGATCCGCGTAGGTATTTACTGGAGTTTCGTAAACTGACGAAAATCAGGCGATTTTAACAGTGCCATACTTTGAAATCTTAAAAAAGAGAGTAGCTTTGCTTTGTTGAAAAAACTGTTAACCATATCGTTAGCTTTTCTCTACCTGCTTGTCTCCAGTGGATTGCTGGTGGAGATTCATCACTGTATGGGTCGTATTGCGGATGCGAGTCTGCATGTTTTCTCCCATGAAAAAAAGGAAGGTACCTGCGGTAAATGTGGCATGCCAAAAACGGAGGAATTTGCACATTGCTGTAAGGACGAGGTTAAACTCGTTAAAGTAGACGATGATCAAAAAGCCGCCGGAATCTATTATCAGCTGGAGGCACCTGTAGCAACGTTAAACCCGGCCCCCTGGCAGGAATGGCTGCACCCCGAAACGGATCTGATAACAGTTGTATTACCTCCCGCGCATGGGCCGCCAATTGGAGAGCACCCAGGTTTTCAGTCGCTTTATTGCATTTTCAGAATTTGAGATACAGTTGGTTTATGCTATGCAGACTTACTGTCTGCCCGACTATCTATTATTTAATTCTCAAATTCAACAATCATGAAACTCATCACTTTAGTATCCTTTTTATTTGTAACAACAATCGCATTTGGCCAGAAGAAAACTGAATCTATTAAGGTTTGGGGTAACTGTGGTATGTGTAAAAAGACCATCGAAACTGCAGCTTCTAATGCCGGAGCAACCAGTGCCGACTGGAATGAAGAAACAAAAGTATTGCAGGTAAGCTATAAGGCTAAGAAAACCTCTTCCGATAAAATCCAGCAGGCGATTGCGAATGCAGGCTATGACACCGAAAAGTTTACAGCTGATCAGGCTGTATATGATAACTTGCACGGCTGCTGCAAATACGACCGGAAAGACGCAACTGCTAGTGCTTCTGATGCAACTGCGGATTGCTGCAAAGACGGTAAGTGTAGCAAAGACCACGCAAAAGCAGACCATTGCAAAGACTGCTGCAAAGATGGTGTTTGTAAAAAAGGTAGCGATTGCTGCAAAGAAGGCAATTGCTGTAAAGATGGCAAGTGCAGTAAAGGCGGCGACTGTTGTAAAAAATAATCATTCATATCTAAATAAGCAATAGGATGAAACAAGTATTGATAGCTTGTTTACTGGCGCTGTTTGGGATGAATGCCAATGCACAATTCTCAAAAGCCAGTTTGCAGGCGAGTGGGCTTACCTGTGCACTTTGCACAAAAGCCATTAATAATTCACTGGAACAATTAGAATTTATCAAATCGGTTAAACCGGAAATCAAAACTTCTTCTTTTCTGATTGAATTCAAAGAAGGCGCTAATGTTGATATTGATGCTCTGCGTAAAGGAGTGGAAGATGCGGGATTCTCGGTAGCCAAACTTCAGCTGACTGGTAATTTTGATCAGTTGGCTGTGGCCCAGGATGAACATGCGACGATCAATGGAAAAACCTTCCATTTTCTGTCGGTTAAAAAGCAGACGCTCTCCGGCGAGCAGGTCTTAACCATCGTTGATAAAAACTTTATTCCGGCAAAGGAGTTCAAAAAATACAGTAAATCCAGTTCCATGTCCTGCGTTCAGACAGGAAAGGCGGGCGATTGCTGTCAAAAAGAAGGACTGTCAGCCGACAGCCGCATTTATCACGTTACGATTTAATATTGAAACAGTCCGGGTGATTTCAACCACCCGGACTTAATTTTACTGTATGAAACAAACGGTTCTTTCTGTTTTGCTGGCATTGTCGTTTACTATCGGATATGCACAGCCGAAAATTGGAGATATGGCACCGGAGATCCGGTTGAAAAACCTGGCTGGAAAGGAAATTACGCTATCTGAATTGAAGGGAAGTTATGTGCTGGTGGATTTCTGGGCGAGCTGGTGTGCACCCTGCAGAAAATCGAATAAACAACTCGGACCCATCTATGATCTTTATAAGAAAAATGGATTTGAGATTTATGGCATCAGCCTGGATGAAGAAGAAGCTGCCTGGAAAAAAGCGGTAGCTGCAGATAAAATCAACTGGGTCCAAACCCGTGAAGCCGGAGGCTGGTATGCACCGGTTGCATTGGCATGGGGAATTGAACAATTGCCGACCTCCTTTTTACTGGACAAAACAGGAAGGATCATATCCATTGATCCAAGTGCTGGTGAAGTTGAATTAGTGCTGCGCCAGGGCTTAAAATAATTGCAATGAAAGCATTGTGGATTGGACTTGGGTGCCTTTTCTTTTCGTTTGGTATCCAGGCCCAGGAGTTATATGTATTTACCGATCCGGCCTCCAACCTGCCGGCTCAATCGCTCAGTGCGAAACTGACTGCCCGTTTTGCAGATTTACCACAATCCGGAATGATTCGTCAGCGCTACATGCCTGAGTTGATGGCCGGATTGCATAAAAACTGGATGGGCCGGGTGAGTACCACTTTTTCCAATTTTTATCAATCCGGACAGCGCTGGGAATCGGTTAAAGGCTATGTTAAATGGCGTTTCTTTTCCGAAGATGGCATCCATCGTCATTTTCGTATGGCTGCTTTTGCAGATGCTGCCTATAGCCGGAACAACATGATTTATGACGAAATGAACCTGGATGGAGATAATAGTGGGATTCAGTTTGGTTTGATCGGAACACAACTATTACACAAGCTGGCTATATCCGGAACTGCCAGTTATTTGAGGGTGTACGATGAGAAGTTCAAAACCATGGGCAATATGCACGATCAGGATGCCCTGATGTACAGTTTGTCTGCGGGTTACCTGCTTTTTCCAAAATCCTATTCAGATTATGATCAGGTCAATCTGAACCTGTATGTGGAAATGTTGGGGATGAAGGGCCTTGGTCCGGGTACCCATTATCTGGATATTGCCCCCGCTATTCAATTGATTTTCAATAGTTCTACCAAGCTCAACCTGGGTGTCAGGTTGGAGGCTTCCGGAAATACGACCCGAATTGCCCGGAATAATTATTTCCTGAGTCTGGAATCCACCTTTTTGAATGTGTGGAAAAAAAGCGGAAAATAGACTAAAAGCAGGGTTGGGGGCGTTTTAGGAGAAATCCAATCCTTCCAAATGAGAAAGATTAGTGTACTCTTTACCTGTTTGGTGCTGGTTGTTACTACAATGGCACAACGGGTCGACCTCGACCGCTTTTCCTTCCAGGTAAATTACCGGGAGCTTCCACAGTTACCCCTCGACAGTAGTTTTAGAACCTATGATTTTTCCTGTGATATTGGCCCGCTTATGAAACTGGCGCTTGGGAATGAATCTCCGGCTGAACGCCTGGAGATCATGGGCTGGAAATGGCTTCCTGCCAATGGACATGTATCCGTACAATTAAAAATGGAAGATCTGATCATTACCAAATCCGATATTAACCAGCGGGAAGAAATCAAAAAAGACAAAAACGGGAATGTTGTTAGTAAAAAGATGTGGTATGCACCCCGTCTTACCTATACCTATGCAGCCCGTGTTCTTATCCGTGATTATACCGGAAGACAGATTGATGAATACCAGATGGTAAATCGCCAACAGACGTTTACCTATCAGGGAACTGAAGTAGGGAATAAAGTCGCCGCATTTAATGTGTTGCTTAATATGGTCGTGCTGACCACACAGGTAAGCAGAGAAGTGCTTTACAATACAATATATCAACTTTCGGGTAACCTTACCCGTCAGTATGGCTATCGTGAAAAAAGGGTCTCGGATATGGTTTGGGTGGTATCGAATCGCAAACATCCCGAATACAACCGCTTCCGGAGTAATTGGGGTATTGTAAAGAACGCACTCTTTAAAATCAATACTAATGAATCAGTGGAGCCGATCTGGAAAGAAGTGCAACCTGCAATCGCCTATTTCGAAAAAGTTCGCCGTGAGTATGATGGAAATAGTAAACATGACCGGAAACTTCGTTATGCCACCCATTTCATTTTGAGTAAACTTTATTTTTACCTTGATAAGCCGGAACTGGCTCAACGGGAAGCTTCGGATTTAATATTGAATGCTTATGACCAGCGGGATGGCTATCACCTGGAGTCAATGGCGAATTATTTAAAAAATGAATTAGCCAATAACCGTCGCAGTACCCGCTATTTCCCTCTTTACATACAAAGCTTTGAAGGACCTCAGAATGTATCCTTATATTCGGGACAGTAATACCGAATATGCCATTGTTTGCCGGACTTGACCTGGGTACCACGCATACCAAGCTGGTTGTCCTTGATGAAAAGGGCAACCTGCTGCATCAGGCAAAGTCGTCCTATACGAAGGGAACTACTACTGAACTGGACCCACAAGAAATAAGGGACCTGGCAGAAAAACTGCTGCTGGATGCATTTTCGGTTATAGGTAAACGTGATACAGTAATTTATCTGTCGCTGAGTGCTGCCATGCATAGTCTGATGCTGGTGGACGAAAAGGCAAATCCCCTAACTCCTCTTTCAACCTGGGCGGATACCAGCAGCCTTTTGTTGGTTAATCAATACAAGCAGGACCCAAGGGTTCGTAAACTGGTCAGTGAAACCGGTACCCCATTTCATCCCATGACACCCCTGGCTAAATTATGGCAACTCAGGCTGTCAAATCCTGCATTGCTTGACATGGCTTTTAAGTGTGTTGGTATCAAAGAATATATCTGGCATCATTTTACAGGATTCTGGGAAACGGATTGCAGCACAGCTGCCGCAACCGGAATGTATGATCCGCTTAGGGCGGATTGGCATCCATTGGCTTTAGAGTTTACCGGGGTAAAAAAGGAACAGTTGCCGGTTGTGCAGGCGGTTGAATGGATGCGGAAGGAGAACCGTTTTCAAATGGAAAGACTTCAGCTACTACCTGTTTTGGGAGGCTCTGATGGCTGTTTAGCCCAGATCGGAAGTAAAGCGATGCAGCCCGGCACTGCAAGTCTTACCATTGGAACCAGTGGTGCCATCCGGGTGGTGCAATCCGCATTTAAAGCAGATCCGGATAGCGGTTTGTTTTCCTATCAGTTGGATGCCACTCATTTTGTATGTGGTGGTCCGACCAATAATGGTGGTATTGTTTTACAGTGGTGGGAAGAAGAAATTATGGGGAAATCAGCACCGCTTGGAATGTTGCTGGATTCATTTGAACAGGAAGCTGCTTCGGTTATGCCAGGCTGTGAGGGACTGGTATGTTTGCCTTATTTTGGAGGCGAACGTGCGCCAGTTTGGGATGCTGGAGCAAGTGGAATATTTGCAGGAGTTCGTTTTCAGCATCGGCAGGCGCATTTCAAAAGAGCCCTGGTAGAAGGCATCTGTTTTATTTTCCGGCAATTATTGGAAAGGATAGAACAAGTGTACGGACCGGTTCATCGCATTGTTGCAAGCGGTGGTTTTACCAGAAGCAGGTGGTGGGTGCAGGTAATGAGTGATGTGCTGGAGCGAACCATCGAAGTGGGGGAGGAAGATGCGGATGCTTCCACGTTGGGAGCCATTGCCATTGCAATGAAAGCAGCCGGCTATTTAAACGAATGGACAGAACTGGAAGCTCATCTTCCGTTTGGCTATAATTCGATTTACCCCAATGATATGAACAGAACCATCTACCGTAACCAATACCAAGAATTTTTACGCTTATGTCATTTCTAGTAATTCTGCTGGCACTGGGTTTACTGTTCTGGATGACGCTCAACAAATGGAGCCCATTCCTGGCATTGCTGGCAGCCACCCTGCTGATCGGTTTGCTGAATGGAATGCCGGTGCCGGAACTCATGCGGGCTATGGAAAAAGGCGTAGGTTCCATGCTTGGAAGTATGGCGCTTATTCTTTGTCTTGGTGCGATGCAGGGGAAGGTGCTGGAAAAAACCGGCGCAGCTACGGTTATCAGCCGGTATCTTATGGACAGGTTTGGCCGTTCTGGCATTCAGTGGGCGGTATTACTGATGGGATTGCTGGTAGGGATTCCACTTTTTTATAATGCCGGTTTTGTGATCCTGGTGCCCTTTGTATTTACCATTGCTGCCAGTGCTAAAGTGCCTCTCTTATATGTAGCCATACCAATGGCATCTGCATTATCAGTTACTCACGGTTTTTTACCACCGCATCCGGGACCGGTTAGTCTAGCCTCTATTTTTTCTGCTTCTATAGGAAAAACCATGTTGTATGGATTACTGGTTACAGTTCCACTTGTCTGGATAGCAGGTATTGAATTTGGAAAACGCTTTCGGCAATTTGGAACCATTCCCCTGATGGAAGAGAAAGAGGAGCAGGAGCAACTACTGCCATCGGTTAGTTCCAGTATGGTGGTTGCGCTGTTGCCTGTACTGCTTATTGCTTTACCCGCCTTACTGGTTAATTTTTTACCGGCAGATTCAAAACTGTTGCAACTCACCCAGGCGATTGGCGACCCTGTTCTGGCCATGCTGATCGCTGCGTTGGCTGCCGGCTATTTTCTTTGTATCAGGAGGGGCGTTTCCGTTCAGGTACTGATGCAATACTATGGCGCTGCGATTGAAGGAATTGCAGTTATTATGATGGTAATTGCTGGCGGCGGTGCATTGAAGCAGGTGTTGACAGATACCGGCATCGCCGGTCAGGTGGCAGATTTCTTTACACAATATGCTTTTCCTCCTTTAATTGCAGGCTGGCTGGTGGCAGCATCTATCCGGATTATAATTGGTTCAGCTACCGTAGCGGGAATTACAGCTGCCGGAATTTTGGCACCCCTGGTGGTTTCCAGCGGCGTATCGCCAGAATGGATGGTGTTGTCCGTTGGAGCCGGCAGTGTATTTTGTTCGCATGTAAACGATACCGGCTTCTGGATGTTCAAGGAGTATTATGGATTGACAGTAAAAGAAACCCTACTCTCCTGGACCATCATGGAATCTATTATTTCTGTATTGGGTTTGCTCTTGATTCTACTGCTATCCAATATTATCTGATGCTGCCGGCAACCCGATCCTTTCTACGAATATCTTTGATTATATGCTCCGCATGAATACGTGAGTTTTCAATAAATAACTTGTGGGTATTCATGCCTCCGCAAATTACTCCGGCCAGGTATAATCCGGGTACATTGGTTTCCTGTGTTTTGGGATCGTATTCGGGTTGCCTCACTTCATCCTTACTCAACCGGATACCGCAGACTTTCAAAAATTCCAGGTTGGGTTCATATCCAGTCAGGGCCAGTACCCAGTCATTGGCGATGGTTACTTTTCCGTCGGGTGTCTGAATATCTATCTCACGTTCACGAATAGCCGAAACCTGGCTGTTGAAATAGACTTTAATGGAGCCTTCCTCAATACGGTTAATGATATCCGGCCTTACCCAGTATTTAACACGCTGACCAATTTCTGACTGGCGGATGATCATGGTTACGTCCGCGCCTTTCCGCCATGTTTCTAGGGCTGCATCAACAGCAGAATTCTGGGCTCCGATTACCGCTACTTTCTGGAATGCATAAAAATGTGGATCCTTGTAATAATGTGTAACCTTGGGGAGTTCTTCTCCAGGCACGTTTAACTGATAGGGGATGTCGTAAAAACCAGTGGCGATGATTACATAACTGGTACTATAGCGTTCCTTGCTACTGGTAACAGTGAAGCCCTTTTTGCTTTTCTTAACCGACAAAACTTCTTCAAACAGCCGGATATTCAATGTGTGACTTTGAGCAACACGCCGGTAATATTCCAGCGATTCAGCACGGGTAGGTTTATTGTTATTGGATACAAATGGTACGTTCCCAATTTCCAACCGTTCGGATGTTGAAAAAAAAGTCATATTGGCCGGATAGTGATAAAGCGAATTAACCAGGCAACCTTTTTCAAGGATTACATAATTCAATTTCGCTTTCCGTGCTTCCAATGCACAGGCAAGTCCGATGGGGCCGCCTCCGATTATCACCAGGTCGTAAGATGTCATGAAGTACGATGTTAATACAAGTTCCAAAATTAGGTCCTTTGTATTAACATCGCATTTTTGTTATCCTGTGCTTAGTATGGCGCAACTTTACCGGATCCGGAAACTTTTACGGTTACCTGCGGATTGCCTTTGTATTTTACTGAACCGCTGCCGCTGATCCGGGCATTCAGTTTGTCGGTTACCCATACCCGCATATCTCCGGAGCCGCTGGTTTCCGTTTTCATTTCAGTAGTCTCGCACCCGATCATATTGATATCACCACTGCCGGAGATATCCAGGTTGGCATTCCCAATGGAACCTCCTCGGATAAGGATATCACCACTGCCATTCACATCTGCTTCCATTTGAGGAGTGACCAGTTCCCGGATATCTATTTTTCCGGACCCGTTGATATCTGTGTAAAACTGATTCGTTTCAATTGGATCACTTGCATAGATATCACCGGAACCATTCACTTTGAAGCCATTAATGGCAGGTGATTCAATATATACTTCTATGGTTTCATAAGAATGAATCCAGGTATTGTTGCGGATCTTTAAATTTAATTCTCCGTTACTGACAAAAGCTTCAATTACGTCCTGAATATTACGTTGTGCACGGATTTCAACCCGGTGCTCAGAACCTGTTTTGTAATAGAGCCGTCCTGTTGTTCCAAAATCAATTTTAGTAAAATTGCCAACCTCCCGGATCTTGGATACAACCGGACCTTTGCCGTTCACTTTGGTGCAGGAAGGCAGTATAGCGCTGATCCCCAGGATCAGCAGTGCGAATAGTAGCGTAGTTTTTTTCATGGTATAAAATCTGAATGGTTAATGATTAAAATTCAAGTCGATAGGCAATCACCGGAATAATGCCTGCCTGGTAAACCGTACTGATTGCTCCTTTGACACTGTCGAAATAACGGGCATAAATATTCTGGCGATTGGTCATGTTTTGAATATCGAGTGATAAAACATGTGTCGTGCTGGAAGCATTCCATTTCATGCTCAAACGGATATCTGTTCTGAAATAAGCAGGTTGCTGTATCGTAAATGCTTCTGCTTCGCGGTATTTGGCGTATCCCAGCTCAAGTGTTGCTTCTTCATCCATAGGTGTTTCCCGGAAGCCTCCGGCATAAATAACTTTGATATTGGCCGCAAAACTTCGTTGTTTCCCGGGATGAATAAATTCTTTTCCCAACGTTAGTGAATTGGCATGACCGCCATTGTACCGGGTATTTCGCTCGATGCCATCGGCAGCAGTATATTTGGATTGGTATAAAGAATTGGAAAAAAGAAAATAGAAATTGTTACGCAACTGTTTTTCCAGCGAGATCTCTACACCATAATTCCTGCCCTTGCCTTTGTTTGTAAGTGGATCAAGCACATAATTTTCACCAATGTTTACGGTTGATAAACTGCTGGTATCATAAATGCTAACCGGAATATTAAAGAGTTGCTGGTAGTACAATTCAGTTCTCAATCGCAACCCTTTCATCAGTTGCCGGGTATAGGATCCGACCAGGTGGTGTGATTTCGTAAACCCCAGTTCCTTATTTGGTTGCATCCATTCATTATTAATTTTGGTGCGGGCGAAATACACTCCCATGATCTGTGCCTGGCTGTGCAAGCCATAGCCAAGCCCAAAACTGTTTTTGGAATCCGGCGTCCATTGCATGGCAAACCGGGGTTCAACAGCTGTTGTCTTATTTAGCATCAGATGCAGAAAATGCAGGCCGCCGGTTAATACCAGTTGATTGGAGGGTTTGTATTGCCATTGGGCAAAAGCCTGCATTAGTTGCGTTTGATCCTTCACGTTAATTCGTTCTTCCACTGGTGCCTGATTGTTTTCCCTGGAACGCTGCAGGTAATTAAAATTGATTTGCTGGAAAATTACACCTGCACGAAGGGCCTGTTTACGACTCAATTGGCTGTTCAGCGTGCTGCTTACCGTCCATTTGCCGGTAGAGAATTTTTCACGAAAAGCGTTGGTGATCGTTTCATCATTTTCCAAATATTGCTGATTGCTGGTGTTTTCCTGTTTGCTATTGACCAGGACGGTTTTCAGTTTTGTGCGGGCGGAAAGTGCGATGGAATGGGTAAGTCCATTGGCATTGGTAGCCCCTCTGTATTTCCCTCCATAGCGGTTCCATTCTTCCTCCCATTTTGAAGGATCTTTTTCCATGGGTAAATCCTGGCTATTCCATCCATTGAGTCCAAATAAGGTGAACTGTCCAGCTTTACCCGCAGGCAGGTTAATATTGTAGGAGAGATCACTGAAATCAGTACTTCCTTCACCTACCGTTTTTAATCCCATTTTACTTAACAACCCAAGGGTTGAATATCTGTAATTTACCAGGTAAGAACCTTTATAGTTTTTACTGAAGGGACCCTCGCTTGCTACATTGATCCCAAGTACGCCGGCTTCAATGGTATGTTCTCTTTTTTCGTTATTACCTTTTCGCAATCGCAGATCAAAAACACCTCCCACTGCATTTCCATACTCTGCCGCAAATGCCCCCGTTACAAAATCTGAATTGGCGAGTACCTGCGCACTCAGAATAGATATGCCTCCTCCGCTACTGCCTTGCACAGCAAAATGGTTGGGATTTGGAATTTCAACGCCTTCCATTCGCCACAAAAGTGCATTGGGCGCATTGCCGCGGACAACAATATGATTCCCTCCGTCATTTACGCTGATAACGCCCGCAAAACTGGTTGCCATCCGGAGCGGATCGTTAACTGCCGCTGCATAGCGTTGTGTTTCTTCAACTGAAAAGGCCCGGGCACTAACCAGACTGAGTTCATTTAATGGTTTGGATCGTACTCCGCGAGCTTTTACTATTACTTCCTGCTGTGTCTGAACATCCAGTTCCATGGCAGGATTCAACACCAGTTCCTTTCCTGCATTTAATATGATGTTTTCAAGCAGGATGGGTTTGTAACCGGCATGCGTGATGCGCAGCTGGTGCACCCCAATGGGTACCAACGTAAATTTGAAAGTTCCATCACTGTCTGTTGTAGTGGTTCTCCGCTGACCAATGATTTCTACAGTTGCTCCTGAAATAGGTTGTTGCAGTAATTGGTCTGTCAGCTGACCTTTTATGGTCTGTTTTACCTGTGCCGTAAGCGGCAATAAAAAGATGCATTGAATAAGGATAAGGTTAATGATCCTGAGATACATAAAATCGTTTTTTTATCCGACAACGATTGATGTCTTTACCCCTACGTGTGCGAAAAAAATATCAGAATAAATGTATGCCTCCCGTCCAGCCCAGCCATCCGGTGCGATTTCCACCAAGTGAAACTGTTTTGTAGGCTGCTTCAGGTATCGGGTATGCATAACCGTGAAACTTTACATCCTGGTCCGACTGATAAACCGAGAATGCAGGTCCGGCAAACAACGAAAAATGTTTGCTGATCTTCCAGTGCAGGTTTACGGTTGCCCTGGTCAATAGATTGGTGTATTCCCAGCTACCGAGGAAAACATATTGGGTACTTGCCTCCAGGTTAAGTGAGAATCGCTTGCCCAGGCGTCTTTCAGTTCCGATGCCATAACCAAAACTAACTACTCTTCTGCCGGTATCCGGGTGCGCTCCACCCAAAAGGATACTGTATAATTTGTGATTACCAGTTTTAAAAGCGGCATTAAAAGGCATGACTTCCGTAGAATATAAAGCCAGTTTATGATATCCTTTCAATACCACATTGATAAGGCCGATGCTATATCCATCTGAACTGTCTGCAATATTGATTAATCCGATCTGAACGCCATTTAATTTTTTCGCATAATTAAATACGCCCCCGATCTGGACCCCATTCATTTCTCTGCCACTCACATTACCAACTCCGGCAACCTGAAGCCCGGTCACAGCATGATTGGTATAGTTAATAACGCCCCCAATCTGTCCACCGGTAAAAGATCCCATAACAAAATTGACTACTCCTCCTGCCTGCACCCCTGTAACGGAATCGAGTACCATGTTGTGTACACCTGCCACCTGTACACCTTTCATATTGCCCCCCACTATATTCACAACTCCGGCTACCTGTGCATATTGCACATCTTTTTTGTTAAGGTTAAATATGCCACCGATTTCTGCTCCGTTGACGCCTCCGGAATAACCACCCAGTACGTTGAAGGAGAAATTATTGACTACCTGTGCATTCATCCTGCCATTACTGGAAAGACCGGGAGTAAGTGAAACCTGCACCGGTCTTACTGTGAAAAACCGACTCAGGTTAATGCTTTGCACTTTGAGTTTGGAGGATAGGAAAAATTTACCAAGAGCCGTGCGCTGCACCCGAAGCGAATCCATCCTTTTATACAAATAGAGCAGGGTAGAGCTATCGGGTTGAGGAATGGCCATATAGAGGGAATCGGGGGCGGGTAACCGGGCCGGACCAACAACAACTGTGGCGCCCTGCAGATCAACGGGCGCCAGTGTGATACGAACTTCCTGGTTATAACCGGAACGGATCGTGACAGTAGTGTCTCTGTAAAATTCTTTGCTGACGGTCAGGCTTGCCCGGGGATAACGTGTTTTTAATTTGATCCGGAAATATCCCTGCCGATTGGTAAGCGCCGCTACAAGCCGGTCTTTTTCATAAACGCTGGCATCCCGAACCAACTCGCCGGTTTGGTCATCCCTTACATATCCACTTACCCAATAATGATTATCGTTGGTGGCGGATTCCTTAATTACCAGGCTGAGTTGGAGAGGGGTTCTCCGGATGATAATGTATTGTCCGCTTTCCCTAAACTCAAAACCAGTCGGGAACAGCAGTTCCAGCAGGTTGCGTACCGATCGGGTACCTGCCGGCAGACTTACCAGGCTGTCTTTTGGAAGGATATTGGAATTGTAACTGAAGTAGAAATTTCCCTTATTACTGATGATTTCTAATACATCTGCGATTGGCTGCCGGTTTACTGAAAGGGATATTGGTTTATTCAAATGTTCCTGTGCCTGCAGGCTATTCATTATACCCAGAAAACCAAGTACTACCATTATTTTCCGGAAGATGCTGCGTCCGGTTATACAATTACTCCACATAAATCTGATCGTCTTTCCGGGTGATGGTAATGTCCAGAGTCTGGGAGATGATGGATAAAACTTCTTCCAGTGGCTGGTTTTCAAAAACTGTAGTAATTGGCAGTTCCCTGATGGCGGGATTGGTAATTACAATATTCGAATCATATGCTTCATTCAATACTTCTACCAGTTTCCACAATGGAGTACGGTCGCAGTTGAATGTTCGGGTTCGGTAATATTGATAGAGTTTATCTGTTTGCTGAACCTTTGTCCAGCTCTTTTTAGTGTTACCGGCAATCAACTGTTCTCCCGCATTCAACACGATGGATTGATTCCCATCGCTTACCTGAACAGTTCCCGATTCCACGATTACAATGGTAGCAGAATCCGTTTCCCGGATATTAAAGGAAGTGCCCAATACTGTAACGGTTAGTTTGTTAACCATGACTTCAAATGGTTGTTCCGGCTTTCTTTTCACATCAAAAAAAGCTTCCCCTTTCAGTTTAATCCGGCGTTTATTCCGGGCAAATTGTTTTGGATATTCAATTGTTGCGCCTTTGTTCAAGGTGATTTTCGAACTGTCGGGTAATAGTTGTAGAAGTGTCGCCTCCTGGCTCGCCAGTTCCATCCATCCGGCGTTTGTCCATTGCCGGTAGATCGTCCAGCTTACTGCACCGGTCAGCACAATTGCAAGGATAGCCGCCGCCCTTCTCCACCATCCTGCCAAACTAACAACCTTTCCGTCTTCCCTTCTTCCCATCTTCCTTTCTTCCTTTCTTCCATTTTTGCCCTTTTCCAGTTTTTCCCGCATTCTTTCCCAGGCAGCGTTTACATCTACTGAAGAATTGGCCGCCAGTTCGCGGCTTTTTTCCCAAATCTGTTGGAATTCCTGAAAATACCGTTCGTTTTCCGCTGAGGCACTGATCCATTTGAGGGCGGATCGCTGTTGCTCCTCTGTGGCTTCTCCCAGCAGGTAACTGACCAGCAGCTCATCTATGGCATGGTTGGATTGGAAGGGCAGCATATCAGAGATTGAGCAGGATTAATAATAATACGGGTAAAAAATCTTTCAATTTTTCTCTCAGCAAACGGAGTGCTTTCCCCATCTGGTTTTCAATGGTTTTAACAGATAGGCCCAGGCGATCTGCAATTTCCTGGTACTTCAGTTCTTCATACCGGCTCATCTGAAATATGGTGCGGCATTGTTCGGGTAATTCACTTAATGCCTTGTTCAGGTGTTGTTGGAGCTCACTTAACTGTATTTTTTGGGCCGCTCCACCGGCGGTAGCTTCGGGCATCGCTTTTGCGTACTGCTGATAGGCCGCTTTTACTTTCTGGTGCTTCAGGTAATTCAGGCATTCGTGGTATACAGAGCGGTAGAGATAAGCAGTTGCAGATGATTCAATCTTTAGTGTGTCTCTTTTTTCCCAAAGTTTGAAAAAAACCTGTTGCACCATTTCTTCTGCCAGCATGTCTTCCCGTACCAGCGTGTAGGCATAGGCATGGAGGGCTTTAAAATGTGTTTTAAATACCTCTTCAAAACGCAACAATCCAAAATCGGTGCGTACTATGGGCTGCCTGGCTTCAATAGTGGCCATTGGTTCATGTTGGTGCTGGTATGATATGGGTAAACTCAGCGACACAGGTTCTTTTACTGTCCGACAACCTGCCTGCTTATTACCCCTATTTCAATTCAAACTATTTTTCACCGGGTCGGGAATTGACCGCAAAACTAAGCCAGTATGAACCCTGTTCTGGTTAAGGATGTTTAAAATGGGATGAGCGGTCTATATGCCGCTGTTAAACAGACTTTTCATGTATGCAAGGCCTTTCTCTCTTGCAAACCGGATGTTTCGCTCGGGAATTTCGTCCGGATCACCTGAATAGTGTTCTAACGCTTTTTCAATACTTTCTTCCCGCAGCAGATGCAACATAGGGTAGGGGGACCGGTTGGTATAATTTGCCGGATCCTGTGTATCTGAACCCGCAAAAAGGTATGCCGGGTGAAAGCTGGCAACCTGGTAGATGCCTTCGTAGTCTTCTTCTTCAATCAGTTCTTCCGCCATTTCAACCAGGTCCAGGTAGTGCATAAAATCGCCGAAACCTTCCGGTAGTATCAGAAAAGCGGTTTCGATGGCAGGATGTTCATCCAGTTTTTGAAGTAGTTGATGGTACTGTTCCAACACCTGGTCCGGATCGGTTGCAGATGCCAGTTCAAAATGCACGCTGTTTCGCCTGATTTCACGGGCTGCAAACGGACAGAAATTACAACCGATCACCACGTTGTTGATCCAGTTCCGCGTGGCGGTCAGTATGTTTTCCGTATCCTGCATAGTGCAAATTAAACCCTTATTTTAGCATCCTAAAATTTAGACTAATGGCTGGAACAATCATTACTGTTAATAACAATGGATCCCTGCGCGTGGAAGGCGATTTTGAAATCCGCGATAAAGATGGCAATCTCTATGATTTAGGTGGTCGTACATTGGTGAGTATCTGTCGCTGTGGTTTATCACAGAACAAACCCTTTTGCGATGGCTCACACAAAGGCCATTTTGAACATGAAGCAAAGGCTTTCGCCCTGCCACCGAAAAAAACGCCTTAATGGGCAGCGGGTTGGGATACCCGCACATAATCAACTTCCAGGGATTGCGGGAAGATACTGTCATCAATGCCTTTCTGACCGCCCCAGGTACCACCAATTGCAAGGTTGAGGATGAGGTAGAAGGGTTGGTCAAATGGCCAGACTTCCGCCTCATCTTTTTCTTTTTTAAAGCTGAATACGGTATTGCCATCAATTTTAAAATGAATGTGATTTTCCAGCCACTCGATGGCATATACATGAAAATCCTGCCAGTTCATCCGTAACAGATGCCCCTTTGTTTTCTGTGTACCCATCATGTGATTGTAGGCATCGGTATGTACACTGGTGAATACAGAATCCGGGTTGTGTCCGACAAATTCCATGATATCAATTTCTCCGCTGGTTGGCCAATCACCATAGGCATCGTCTGTTGGTAACATCCAGATGGCTGGCCAAACCCCGCGCCCTCTGGGCAACCTTGCCCGAATCTCTATCCGGCCATATCGCCAGTCGGCTTTGCCGCGGGTAACCAATCGGGCCGAATGATACTTGCCCTCCGGGGTTTTATAGGCAGTAATAAACAGCGAGCCATTTCGTATACTCACGGTTTTGGGATCAGCCTTGGTATACACCTGCTTTTCCTGGTTGCCCCAGCCATTGCCTCCGATATCATAGTCCCATTTGGAAGGATCCGGTAAGCCGGGCAGCGTGAACTCATCCGACCAAACGAGTTTCCACTGTTGTGCCAGGGTGGCCTTTGAACAAAAAGCCAATAACAGGAAAAAAAGGAGCTGTTTCATCTTCCTAAGATAAAAAAAAGCCAGGGAAATTTTTCCCTGGCTTTTGTATTCGGTTATATCTGATCGTTAGGCAGCAGTTACCGCCTTGTTCACCAGGTCGGCAGCTTCGCTCAACAGAATAGCGCTCTGAACTTTCAGCCCGCTTTCGTCAATCAGTTTCTTGGCTTCTTCTGCATTGGTTCCCTGCAGACGTACAATGATGGGTACTTCGATATTACCCATGGTCTTGTAAGCGTCAATTACACCCTGTGCTACCCGGTCGCAACGTACGATACCTCCGAAGATATTGATCAGGATCGCTTTCACTTTAGGATCTTTCAAAATGATACGGAATCCGGCTTCCACGGTCTGCGCATTGGCAGTACCACCTACGTCCAGGAAGTTCGCAGGTTCACCACCGCTGAGTTTGATCATATCCATGGTCGCCATTGCCAGTCCGGCGCCATTCACCATACAACCTACGTTACCGTCCAGTTTTACAAAGTTCAGGTTGAATTTGCCTGCTTCCACTTCAGTTGGATCTTCTTCTGAGAAATCGCGCAGGTTGGACAGTTCAGCGTGACGGGTAAGCGCATTGTCATCAATGTTCATCTTACAATCCACCGCAATGATTTTTTCATCGGATGTTTTGAAGAGAGGGTTGATTTCCAGCATGGCACAATCCAGTCCAACATATGCATTGTACAAATTCGTAACAAACTTCACGCAGTTTTTGAAAGCTTCACCACTCAGTCCGAGGTTGAAAGCGATTTTTCTTGCCTGGAATGCCTGTAATGGCCCACCCGGGTGAACCCACTCCTTAAAGATCTTATCCGGTGTGTTGTGCGCCACTTCTTCGATATCCATACCGCCTTCCGTACTGTACATGATTACATTCTGCCCTTTTGCGCGGTCCAGGAGAATAGACAGGTAAAATTCTTTTATTGGATTAGGTCCTTCGTAATAAACGTCCTGTGCAACCAGTACTTTGTTTACCACTTTGCCGGCTTCACCGGTCTGGATGGTCACCAATGTGCCGCCCAATATATTCTGTGCGATTTCTTTAATGGCTTCTGCGTTTTTACCTACGGCTACCCCTCTTTGTTCGCTTCCGCGGATTTTTCCTTTACCACGACCGCCCGCATGAATCTGGGCTTTTACAACAGCAAACTTGCTGCCGTACTGGGTATGGATAGTGCGATAGGCTTCTTCTGCCTCAGCCGGGGTGCTGCAGGCGATGCCTTCCTGCACCGGCACCTGGTATTTCTTCAATAATTCCTTTGCTTGGTATTCGTGCAAGTTCATATAGCAAAATTTGGGGCGAAGATAATAGAAACTGGGCTATAATTTTGCCGCATGTCTGATTTTGAGCAGCTTATAGAAAATAACCTGGCAGCATTAAGAGCCGGAAAAGCCATTCCGGTACAGGCTGGCGGCTGGTATGGTTTGGTGGCAAATGCCGCCTGGGACGCCATTTTGGAGCCCTCCTCGAAACAACAATTGGAGCAACTTCAGCTGGCAATACAACCTGTGCTGTTTTTTGCAGAGGAGAGACAGTTGGTGCAGTTTGTCAGTGCGTACGATCTTGCTGATACGGAAAAACTGGAAGCGGGGGAATGGCTCGAGATGAATGGACTCCTGGGTATAGAAGAACAATGGCTTGGAACCATGCAATCAGCACTGGTGGCCCTGGTTCAGGATCAGCATCTGTTTACGTTGATCAAGCGCCTTCGCGCTCCACTGGTAGGTTTCAGGCTGGTTGTTCCACCGGATCATTAGGAAATCGATGCGTTCTTTCAATGCCGAAATCTGTCCAGGTTCTTTTCTCTTCCGCGGTGGTTTTACGGATGCCTTTGTTGAAATTAATGTCCTTCGTGTTTTTGTAACCACGGGAATGATCCAGGTGAATGCAAATAGCACTGTACCGGATCTGAATTCCTTTGATCCCCTTGTTCATCAGGCGCTCACCCAATTCACGGTCCAGGGCACCATAGCGCATCCGTTCGTCGTAGCCGTTAACCGCCAGGATATCTGCTTTCCAGCCGGAAACATTGTGCCCGTTCCAGGTTGCTTTAGTGGGCGTGATGGCATTCATGAATTCAGCCAATCCCCCTTTTACCGAAATCTTGCTGTTTTTGAAGGAAGCGGGTAATCCTTTTGCCTTTAGCCAGGAAAGCCTGAAACAGTCCTGTGATAAGATATTTTCTTTTGTAATCTCCCTGGAAATGGACATTGGCAGCATAAAATAACCTCCGGATAAAAAATGTCCTTTTTCCCGTCTGCTGGCATGCACTTGCAGGAAATCTTTTCTGGGGATACAGTCGCCATCCGTAAAAACCAGGTAATCCGTTTGGGAAGCTTCAATGGCTTTGTTTAATATGGTACATTTCCGAAATCCAATATCCTCGTGCCACACATGTTGTATGGGATAGCTAACAGTTGCCTTCATGGTTTCGATTAAGGCATGTGTTGGTTCTCCTGAGCCATCATCTGCTATGATTACTTCAAATTCACGGTAGCTTTGCGCTTCAAATCCCCACAACACTTTTTCCAGCCATTCCGGAGAATTATAGGTGGTTATAATAACAGATAACTGCATGAATCCGATTGAATTTCCGGCAAAAATATACATTTGTAGGATTGTCGGTACAGACAACCTTTCACCCATGCGAATTTGTATTACCCGCTCCCAACGTTCAACCTATTCGGAAACCTTTATCAAACGCCAGATTGATGAGCTCTCAAAACGTTGTGAGGTGCTTACGCTTCACTCCGGCAGGATGCCGGCCAGGGTGGAGGATGGGCGGAGGATTCATTCCCTTCCCTTCTGGATAGGCAACCTGGTGCTGAAAGCAATAACAGGGAACCGGAATAACTATTTCAGCAATTACGGAATGAAAAAATTCCTCTTATCCAACCAGGTTGAACTGGTTTTGGCTAATTATGGATTGTCAGCTGTACACATGGTACCGGTTTGCAGGGATTTGAACATTCCGTTGATTCCGCATTTTCATGGATATGATGCTACCCAGCTTTCTGTACTTAAAAAATATGGTGCAGGCTATCGCCTTTTATTCGATTATGCTCCGGCTATTATTGCCGTTTCAAACGTGATGAAGAAGCAATTGGTTAAAATTGGCGCACCCGAAGAAAAAGTAAAGATCATTCCCTATGGCATTCAGCTAAATCAATTTAACCCGGATCCTTCTCAAAAAGCAGCTTATCCGTTACTACTTGCAGTTGGACGGTTTACCGAAAAAAAAGCACCACAGGTTACGATTCGTGCTTTTCATGAGGTAGTCAAGGTGTTTCCTGATGCGAAACTGGTTATGATTGGTGGGAGGGAAGAAGCTTTTGAGCAATGTCAGCAACTTGTTCGTGCCTTATCGATAGAGTCATCTGTTGAGTTTCCTGGTATTTTGCCTCCAGATAAAATTGCAGACTATATGAAACGAGCGCATCTTTTTGTACAGCATTCTGTTACTGCGTCCAATGGAGACATGGAAGGCACCCCCAACTCAATCCTGGAAGCTGCAGCCAGCGGATTACCCATAGTAAGTACACGTCATGGTGGAATCATGGATGCGGTGGTAGAAGGGGAAACCGGGATTCTGGTGGACGAATGGGATGAAAAAGGAATGGTGCAAGGAATACTGCAGTTATTGCAAAATCCGGATCAAATGAGGGTCATGGGTCAAAACGCCCGACTCCACATGGAGCAACACTACAGTATTGAACAGCAGATTCAGTCCTTATTTGATTTGATGAAATCAACCCTGAAAAAAGGCTGAAACAATTGCTACTTTTTCTTTTTTAGCTGCCCTTCATAGAGGCTGATCCAATCTTTCGGACTCATTTTTGCAGCCAGTTCACCGATGAGCTCCACAGGTACCTGTTCTGGTTTCTTAAAACGCATACAGCTTTTGCCCATATCCAGTTTGTAGGGGTAGTGAGCGGCAAACGCTTCCTGAAACCAACTAAGCAGTTGAGGATCTGCATACATACCCATATGGTAAACGGCAAAATGATTTTTTTGTGCTGCCAGGCTCAGAAAAGGCAGCGGCTGCCTGGGATCACAATGGTAACCTGAAGGATAAAGGGAATGCGGAACCACATAACTGATCATGCCGTATTGCATACATTCCTGGAATCCTGTAGGAATATTTTTTTGAACAATGCTTCGTAAGGACTGCATTACGGCTCGTTTCTCTTCCGGTAGTTCTCTTAAATAATCCGAAACAGTGGGAGCTGTGGAACTGACCATGATCTGAAATTTCCCCTTAAATTAAACTAATTTGCAGCCCGATGGAAATTACTTGTTCAGCGAAAGAGTTGTTTGTTTTCAAAAAAATCGCACATGCTGCTGCCGATTTGGGATTGGAAACTTATGTGGTTGGGGGATTTGTTCGCGACAAATTATTGGGACGACTCACAAAGGATGCGGATATTGTTTGTGTTGGCGATGGTATTGCACTGGCCAATGCAGTTGCACAACGTTTCAGTCCTGCTCCAAGTGTAGCTTTCTATAAAAATTTCGGTACAGCAGCGCTGAAAATTGAAGAGTTTGATGTGGAATTTGTAGGGGCCCGAAAGGAGAGTTATCGTTACCATAGCAGGAATCCGGAAGTTGAACCGGGCACCCTGGAAGAAGATCAATTACGCCGGGATTTTACTATCAATGCCATGGCTGTCAGCCTGAATGAGCAGAATTATGGAGTGTTGATTGATCCTTTTGAGGGCCGCAAAGACCTGGAAAATAAAATCATCCGCACTCCACTGGAACCCGGTCAAACCTTCAGCGATGATCCGCTGCGCATGCTGCGCGCGATCCGTTTTGCATCCCAACTGGGCTTTTCCATTGAAGAAACCACCTGGAAAGGTATTTGCATGCATGTGGAACGAATCCGCATCATATCACAGGAACGCATAACCGAAGAGCTGAATAAAATTTTGCAAAGTACGCAACCTTCCATTGGGCTGGATCTGTTGTATAAATCCGGTCTGCTGCATATTATATTCCCGCAACTGGTAGACCTTGCCGGTGCAGAGTATATTGACGGCAAAGGGCACAAGGATAATTTTTACCATACGTTGCAGGTGGTGGATAATATTGCTGTTCATACCAATGATCTTTGGTTGCGCTGGGCTGCTCTTTTGCATGATATTGGAAAACCTGCAACAAAAAAATTTGAACCGGGTCATGGCTGGACCTTTCATGGCCATGAAGTTGTCGGTGGACGCATGGTACCAAGGATATTTGCCAAACTGAAGCTCCCGCAAAACGAAAAGATGCGGTATGTAAGAAAACTGGTGGAACTGCATTTAAGGCCTATCAGTTTGACAAAAGAAAATATTACAGACAGTGCCATCCGGCGCCTGCTGTTTGATGCAGGTGATGAAATAGAGGATCTGATGCTCTTATGTTCTGCAGATATCACTTCAAAGAATAAGTTCAAGGTTAAAAAGTACCTGACCAATTTTGCCCTGGTAAAACAACGGTTGCAGGAGGTGGAAGAAAACGACCGCATACGAAACTGGCAGCCTCCGATTTCCGGGGAACTCATTATGGAAATTTTCGGATTGGCACCCGGTCGTATTGTTGGAGATATTAAAAATGCGATCCGGGAAGCTATCCTGGATGGAGAAATCCCCAATAGTTACGAAGCCGCTTACACCCTGATGGTGGAGAAAGCCAGGGAATACAACCTGCAGCCGAAGCAGTAATCCCACCTTCATATTCAATAAAAGATGCTATTTTAGGCCCGAAATCAACAGCAGGTATATTATGGCAATTCTGAAGTTCAGGGTGTATTTTGAGGAAGACGACAGTATTTACAGAGATATTGCAATCCGACACAAGCAATTTTTTCTGGATCTGCACCAGGCAATTTTAAAAGCCTATGAATTTGATTCCAAACATGCGGCAACCTTTTATCGCAGTAATGATAACTGGCAGCGCGGTAAGGAAATCTCCCTTGAAAAATACGATAAATCATACGTGGTAGAGCCATTGCTGATGGAATCCACCACCATTGGTAGCGAGATTTTTGATCCTAATCAGAAATTCATTTATCAGTATGATTTCAACCGGAACTGGACCTTCCTGGTTGAACTGATTAATGTTTCTAAAGAAGAAAATCCTAAAATAGAATATCCTGCTGTTGTTCGTACGGAAGGCATAGCACCATCACAATACGGAACCAAAGGATTGGTGGGTGATAAGCTGGCGGAAATGGAAGAGAAATACGATCTCCAGACCGGAGCAGAAGGATTTGGTACTGAAGGAGAAGGTGAAGACGAAGAGAGCGATAGCTTTGGTGCTGAAGATGAAAGCAGTGAAGAAGAATTTTAGTATAGTTATAGCCGGACCAACGGCCGTTGGAAAAACAGCCATGGCCATTTTGGTGGCCCAGTCACTTAAAACAGAGATTTTATCCGCTGATTCCAGGCAATGTTACCAGGAGTTATCCATAGGGGTTGCCCGGCCAGATGAACAGGAACTGGCGGCTGTTCCCCATCATTTTATAGCATCTCATTCCATACTGGAAGATTGGAATGCTGCGAAGTATGCCAGCTACGGTATGGAAGTGCTTCAACGGATTTTTGCTGAACACGATACCGCTGTAATTGTGGGCGGAACCGGCCTGTACATCAAAGCGCTCACAGAGGGCTTGGATGATGTGCCAACCGTTGACCCGGCAATCCGGCAATCCATTCAACTTGAGTATGAGCAGAATGGAATGGGATGGCTTCAGCAAATGGTTCAGGAGAAAGATCCTCTCTATTATTCCACCGGTGAAATTTTGAATCCACATCGGCTGCTGCGCGCACTGGAAGTAGTGCTGTCAACGGGCAGGAGTATACGAAGTTTTCAAACCAGTCAGGTCAAGCCCCGCTTTTTTCAAACTCTAAAAATTGCGCTTGAACTGCCCCGGCAGGAATTGGTAGTACGCATCGATAAACGGGTTGAACAGATGATGAAGGACGGTTTACTGGAAGAAGTAAAATCAGTGCAGGTGGAATTAGATCAGAAAGGAAAATCCTGGAAGACTATCACTGCCTTACAAACGGTTGGATACAAAGAACTGTTTATGTACCTGGAAGGTCAGTTGTCGCTGGACGAGGCGGTTGAAAAAATCAAGCAGCATACACGTCAATATGCAAAGAGACAGATGACCTGGTTTAAAAAAGATACTGCCTTCCAATGGTTTCATCCTGCTGACGGGGATGGCGTTCTGAATTATATTCAAAAGCAGATTTCATGATTTCATAATATGGGTCAATTGGCAGTAATGCTAATTTGCCGGAATGGTAACATCCGAACTGAAAGCGTCGTCATTTGGAAAAGATTTTCATTGGGGTGTTGCGGTATCGGCCGCCCAGAATGAAGGGGCCATAACGGAAGATGGGAGGTCGCCTTCCATCTGGGACCAGTTTGCCAGGCGAAAGGGAGTGATTAAAAAGGGAGCAAGGCCTACAGTTGCCTGTGATTTCTATCATCGGTACAGAGATGATTTATTATTGGTAAAAGCACTTGGATTCAACTCGTTCCGGTTCAGTATTTCCTGGTCACGTATTCTGCCGGATGGTTCCGGAAAGGCAAATGCAGCCGGGATCGCATTTTATCAGCGACTCATTGATGAATGCCTTTCACTTGGACTTACCCCTTTCGTAACCCTTTATCATTGGGATCTTCCACAGGTATTACAGGCAGAAGGAGGATGGGAGAGTCCGCTTATCAATCGATGGTTCCGTCATTTTGCAAAAGTGTGTGCCAAGAATTTCGGATCTGTTAAACACTGGCTGGTATTGAATGAGCCATCGGGTTTCACCACATTGGGACATATGCTGGGCATCCACGCCCCCGGTAGAAGATCCCTGGAAGGATTTCTGAAATCAGTGCATCATGCTGCCCTTGCGCAGGCGGATGGTGGAAGAATGCTGCGCCAGTATATTCCGGATGCCATTATCGGAACCAGTTTTTCCTGTTCGGAAGTCATTCCTTTTTCGGATACTCCCGCTGATCTGGCTGCTGCCCGCAGGATTGACCTGTTCATGAACCGGTTGTTCATTGAGCCCTTATTGGGAAAAGGATTTCCGGAAGATGACAGAGGAATTGTTGACAAAATGAACCGGAAGAACAAGAGTTGGAAATTTGCAGAGCAGATGCAGTTTGATATGGATTTTATCGGATTACAGAATTATTTCCCGATAGTTGTCAAACATCATTCCTTTATTCCACTGATCCAGGCTGCGGAAGTAAAACCAAGGGAGCGGAAGGTTCCGGTTACTGCCATGGGATGGGAAATCAATGCAGATTCGTTTCAGCATATTATCCGAAGATTCTGGAAATATGGGGCCATTAAACAACTCATGATCACCGAAAATGGTGCTGCCTTTAAAGACCAGGTACAGCAGGGCAGAGTACATGACCAGGATAGGATCAGGTTTTTCCAATTGTATCTTCAGGCGCTTTTGAAGTCAAAAAGGGAAGGAGTAAAACTGGGCGGTTATTTCGCCTGGACCCTCATGGATAATTTCGAGTGGGCGGAAGGATATGAAGCACGGTTCGGGCTGGTTCATGTCGACTTCAAAACGCAGCTCCGAACCGTGAAAGATTCCGGATTCTGGTGGAGAGATTTTCTTAAAACTTGAAACCTACTGTAGCCACTACATTACCGCCACCACCGCGCAGATCTGCAAACGTGTTAGCCTTATCGTTCAAACGGTAAGGAAAGTTAACATCATTGGTGATGCGATGTACATAGGCCAAATCAATGAAATAGCCTTTATTACGATACCCCAGTCCACCACTGATGAACATGCGCTTTCCATTTAAGGCTTCGTCCCGATAAGGATTACCATAATAAGCGAAACCGGCTCTTGCCATAATGGTGTTGAACTTCAACTCACCACCAATTTTCATATTCAAGGTTCCTTTGTAGATATCGCGTATTACATTGTTAACCGCATTGAAATAATTGTTGCTGCCAGAACCATCCAATTCGGCATCGCGGAAGCGGCTGGAAGAATGGGTAACATATTCCAGATCGGCTGAAATAAACCCTTTCTGTTGGCGGGTATCCTCAACTTCACGGAAAATATAGGCCCCACTAACCAGGAACTTCCAGGGAGATGTGAGGTCGTACCGGTATTCGGGAGTAAATCCTTCATTCAGTGTGCCTACGTTCACCGTGGTGGGTGCGTTATAATTTTCCAGGTCAGCAAATAGTTCTGCATCATAGGTTTCGCGCATACCATAAATAGTGGGCGTATGGATGGCTGCACCCAGCCGAATGGATTCAACCGGACGCACAATCAATCCCATTTTTAAGTTAAGGCCAACACCCCGGCTGGTAAATCGTTCACGGAGGTAGGTTTCTTTGAAATAATTAGTGTTATTCCCGGTAGCATCGGATTCAGTAAGTGTACTGGCCCGCTCATAATTCATAATGGGCACTCCCAAGCTCACACCCCAAAAGATTTTCTCCTTACTGGAACCCGCAAAACTGAAAGCTAACTCTGTGATGCCACCTTTGGATTCAATATAATTATCCTGGTTTAATAAAAAGGCGGTATCCTGTTCAAAAGCATATCGGAGCGGGGATGCCACTACTTCAGTGCCAAAACCTGGAGTGGTAAGGGTGTCAACCAGGTAGGTGTATAGTCCCATTCGGGCAGGGAATGAAATACTATTCGAGTTCAGTGCATCATCCAGTGAAAGACCTGAGTTGGCAATTTCGGAAGCATAGGCTTCAGAAAAAGAGCTGAAATCATTCTGTCCGCGATAATTTATTTTCTGGTTAAAATCCGCCGCCCGGTTGATGGCGATACTGAAAGCGCTGCTGCTTTTATTACGGCTTCGAGGATTGGATGGGATGCCTAATACAAATCCGCTTGTTCCAAAAAATGCATTGGAATTATTCTGGCTTGTTTTAGTGCCTCTGAAAGTACCGTTATTGTTTAAGAAGTTGAACCCCGGACTAATAACTACTTCGCTGGTTCGGTAAATACCGATACCGGCGGGGTTAATGAAATTGGAAGTTATATCTCCTCCAAGTGAACCCATCACGCCACCAATTGCCTGGTTGCGAGCGGTACCACCGGGTGTATTCCAGGACATTCGCAGTGCATCTTCGGGTACCTGGGCAAAGCCAATAAGTGAACAGAAGCTGAAGGATACAAGAAGAATTTTTTTTCGCATGTGCCTTTACTTTAGATACAGGATGGATATAAAAAAGGAGGAAACGGCCTGTTTTGGGTTGTTTCCTCCGATACGTTATTTGAAAGATTTAGTTACCTGATCGGGTTGGACGACTTACTCCACCACCACCTCCTGAGCTACCACGGCTACCGCCAGCAGGTGAGGAAGAAGGTGAATAAGAGCGGGTTGGCCGGTCAAAAGAACCTGAATTGGTAGAGCGATTGTTGTTATACATGCTCCGGTTGTTGCTGTTATTGAAACTGCGGTTATTGTTGTAACTATTCCGGTTGTTATAGTTTCCGTAATAAGAATTGTTTACGCGATAACTGTTCCGGTTGTTGTTGTTGTTGTTCAGGTAGCTACCCATGGTAAAACCAGATCTCGGGCGACTCGGACGCGGAGCAGTATAATAGCCGGGTTTGTTGATGATTCCACCACCAGCCCAGTGACCACCGCCCCAGCCTGGACCCCAACCGGAACCCCATCCGGGAGACCAGCCAAGGCCAAATCCGCCGCCATACCAGCCGTTTCCAATTCCCCAGTAAGGGTTGTAAAAGCTGTTCCACATATACATGGAATTCCAGGGGCTGTTCCAGGGACTGTTCCAAACCATCCAGCTGTTAAATGCCCAGTTGTTCCGGTAATAGGGGTTCATCATGGCAAAATCATCGAAGAACATAGGACGACGACCTGTCGCGATCGCCATCCGCATATACTGGTCATCCGCATAGTTCGGATCAGTTACGCGATCATTGTACCGACGGCGCTGATTGGTAGCAAGGTAATCTGAGCCATTGTCATCATTTCCTGATGCATAGGCCGCCCCCGTTCTTCCGGGAGAATAATAAACATCATCCGGAGTTTGACCGGATTTGTATACGGAGGAACAGCTACCCAGTGTGAGAGCAGCGGCCACCACCAGTAAGGAAGAAATTTTGAGGTTCATGGCTCAGCGATTAATGAGTTAAAAAATTACTTTTGCGTTCGCTTTACTAAAGTACAAATTAGACAGCGATTTTTAATCTTTCGTTGCAAGTTAAATGTTAAAACCCAATCAGTTAGCATGAGTAAAGAAATTACGAGCCGGGAAGCGGATTATAGCCAGTGGTATAACGATTTAGTTCTGAAAGGCGGACTGGCGGATTACTCTGCCGTTAGAGGTTGTATGGTAATAAAACCTTATGGGTTTACCCTCTGGGAGAATATGCGCGACCAGCTCGACCGGATGTTCAAGGAAACAGGGCATGTAAACGCCTATTTCCCGCTGTTCATCCCGAAAAGTTTCCTTTCCAAAGAAGCTGCCCATGTGGAAGGCTTTGCCAAGGAGTGTGCCGTGGTAACCCATTATCGCTTAAAAAATGATCCAAATGGGGGCGGAGTGGTCGTTGACCCGGATGCCAAACTCGAAGAGGAGTTGATTGTTCGTCCGACTTCTGAAACCATCATTTGGAATACCTACAAAGACTGGATCCAGAGTTACCGCGATCTGCCCTTGCTGATCAACCAGTGGGCCAACGTGGTTCGCTGGGAGATGAGAACCCGACTCTTTCTGAGAACCGCTGAGTTCCTTTGGCAGGAAGGACATACGGCTCATGCTACAAAAGAAGAAGCGGTTGAAGAAACAGAAAAAATGCTGGATGTATACGCCCGCTTTGTGGAGGAATACATGGCAGTTCCTGTAATCAAGGGCGTAAAAACGCCTTCCGAACGATTTGCCGGAGCGGAGGACACCTACTGTATTGAAGCGCTCATGCAGGATGGAAAAGCCCTGCAGGCGGGAACCTCTCATTTCCTCGGACAAAATTTTGCCCGGGCCTTTGATGTAAAATTCCTGACCAAGGAAAACAAGCTGGAATATGTATGGGCTACCAGCTGGGGTGTGAGTACCCGTTTGATTGGAGCGCTGGTGATGGCACACAGTGATGACCAGGGATTGATCCTGCCTCCGAAAATTGCACCCTTACAGGTAGTAATTGTACCAATTTACAAGGGGGATGAGCAAAAGGCACTGATTGGAGAAAAGGTGGATGAAATCATTAAAGAATTGAAAGCGCTTGGCATATCCGTAAAATACGACGACAGCGATAATGCGCGTCCGGGCTGGAAGTTCGCTGAATACGAAATGAAAGGTGTTCCGGTACGAATTGCAATAGGGGCCAGAGACCTGGAAAACAAAGTAGCCGAAGTAGCCAGGAGAGATACCAAAGAAAAACAAACACTTCCGCTGGAGAACCTGGCAGGGCAGGTAAAAAATCTGCTGGATGAAATCCAGATGAATATGTTCAATAAGGCTAAATCTTACAGAGATAGTCATATTACCGAGGTGAATGATTGGGCAGAATTCGAACGGCTACTGGATGAAAAGGGTGGATTTCTTGCTGCTCATTGGGATGGAACAGCTGAAACCGAAGAAGCCATTAAGGAAAAAACCAAGGCAACCATCCGTTGTATCCCTCTTGACAACAAACAGGAAGCAGGCACCTGTATCCTGACAGGAAAGCCCAGCACACAGCGGGTTTTGTTTGCCAGAGCGTACTGATCCAGGGATGCCATCAAAAATATAAACATGCAGAGCTGATTGGCTTCTGCATGTTTTTTTTATATTAATGCTTTAATTGTTATGGAAGCGGAAAGTTCAAAGAATCGGATAGAAGTGGAAGCGGGGAACTGGCTATTGTTACAGGATGCGGCCAAATGGGCCCGATGGCTGGCAATTGCCGGATACCTGTTTTTGATCGGTTTGGTATATCTCGGAATGAGGTCGGTGTATACGTTAGTTGTACTTCAGGTAAAAGAAGAAGCCGCCAGGGATCTGGCAGCCACTACCAGTATTGTATCCCTGTTGGGTGTATTGTTTTTATATTTTCCATTTCGCTGGTTGTACCGGTTTGGCTTTCATCTGAAACGAATGGCCGGGCGGGAAAATTCCACCAGCCTTACAATTTCACTGCTCTGTCTCCGTTCTTTTTTTCGCTACCTGGCAATATGGACCTTTCTGATAATTGGATTGTATGCGGCCTTTGTGCTATTTACCGGAATTGCTTCCATACTGGGCTGGGGTGCACAATAAGTACATCATTAAACCAAATCAATCATAATAATGGAAACAACCCAATCAAATCTGTTTGAATTGCAAATTGATGAGCTTTCAAACGGTTACCTGAAAGAGACTGCCAAGTGGGCAAAGTTTTTGTCCATCCTGGGCTTTATTGGATGTGGTCTGATTGTATTAATCGGACTTGGTATGACTTTTTTATTTTCTTCTTTTAATTCGCCTGAGTTAACCGGCTCTGTAGGTATGTATTCCTCTGGTCTTTCTCTGGTATATATTGCCCTGGCTGCTTTGTATTTTTTTCCCTGTTTGTATCTGTATCGGTTTTCTACGGGAATGCAGGCTGCACTCCGGGCAGGTGAACCAGTTCAACTACAGACTTCCTTCAGGAACCTGAAATCCTGTTTTCGCTTTATTGGCATATTGACAATAATCTTAATGTCTATCTACCTCCTGGCAATTGTGGGGGTTGCTATAATCGGATTTGCTTCGTTTTAAATTATTTTCTCGACAGGTAATTATAATCCTTCAGAAGGGTTTCCAGAAAATCTTCGGCACTCAGATCGGTTTCGATTTTGAGTGCCATTTTTATTTTATCAGCAACTCTTTCCAATACCGGATCACCCGGTCTTTTTCGTGTGTAAAGCAGTACCTGTTTAATTGTGTTCATGTCCCGGTCGCTCAGTTTCATCACATTTGGAAATACTGCCTGATAACTGTCTTCCACCTCAGTAAAAACAGTGTGCTGCCAGGCTGATTCTGTATTGGTATCAATTACAATTGTTCCTGCCAACAGATCGCCGATTCGTTGAGAGAGGGGTGTTAAAATAAAACTGATCAGGCCGGTAAATAATAGCGGAAAAAGATACCATGGCCAGATGGAATAAATGAGCGATACAAAAACCATGAGTGGAAAATCTACCGAACGAAATAGCCATCGTATCAGGTATTGACTGAGCGTTGGTTGACCTCCGGTTGCAGTTATTACTTTTATGCGCAAGATTCGCTTGCCCGGCGACTGGCCATTCATGGTCACTTCCGCAATCAGGAAATACAATAAAATGGGAATCCATGCAAGTATATCCAGCCATCCTAAGGAAGTATCAAACGGGCTCGATTTAAAACTATTTACGAATTTATTGGCCAGCCAGCTATATATTAATATTACTACAAGGTCAATGAACCAGGCCAGCAGTCGTTTGTGAAAAGCACTGATTGTAAATTCTACCTCAATGTTAAAACCGGTATGAAGTTTTGTTACAGGCATAGTACAGTGCGAAAAGATAATACCTCATACTGATTTCCGGAAATAAAATTTTGACCTTATATTGTTGGCCTATGCGAGAAGGAAAATTCCTGCAATCGAATATTGAAAAATGGAAAAGCATCCAGGAAGATGGTGCAGCTGGTCCGGATGAACTGGCCACACAGTTCACGGAACTGGTAAACGATCTTGGATATGCTAAAACATTTTATCCCAAAAGCCAGGTTACCGTTTATCTCAACGGGCTGGCAAGTTCAAAATATCTTTCTATTTACAGCAATAAAAAAGAAGAGACCTCCCGGCTTCGTCGTTTTTTTGTAATTGAATTGCCATTGGTGGTTAGAAAGCATCACCAAATGTTGTTTTACTCCTTACTGGTATTTGTTGTATTTGCATTGATTGCTGTCTTTTCTTCCGCACAGGACCAAGAATTTGTTCGGGGTGTTCTGGGTAATCAGTATGTTGAGATGACGGAAGAAAATATAACTAAGGGAGATCCTTTTGGCGTGTATAAACAGGAAGGGGAGCTGTATATGTTTCTAGCGATAGCGCTTAATAATATCAGGGTGGCATTTAACATGTTTGTAGCTGGATTTTTTGCCGGCATCGGAACAGTGTACATGCTGTTCCAAAATGGTGTCATGCTGGGATCCTTCCAATATTTCTTTTTTGCTAAAGGGTTGGGATGGGAATCCATACTGGTGATCTGGATACATGGTGCACTGGAGATTTCAGCGATTGTAATTGCAGGTGGTGCCGGACTGATAGTTGGCCGAAGTCTTCTTTTCCCTGGCACCTATACACACCTGCAGTCATTACGAATGGGTGTTAAAGACGGGCTGAAAATCATGATAGGATTGGTGCCCGTTTTTTTGTGTGCAGCTTTTTTTGAAGGATATATAACCCGTCATACCGGGATGCCGGTTTGGTTAAGTCTATTTATATTAATCGGATCCTTTACATTTATTGGATGGTATTTTATTTATTATCCTGTCCGGTTAGCAAAAAAAATCCAATTGGAAAAACAAGTTTAATAGAAGAAAGCTGAAAGCACGACTCTTATATCATTTTCTGGCGGTAGTTTTTATCCATAGTATTAGCGGGTTTTGCACCTATGCACAGGATAAACTGGAAATGCCTGTAAAACAAGTCGATTCACTGAAAGCACTAAAAGAATTTAGTTACGCCAATGACCCTGCTTACTGGCCCAAAAAAGTGGAAGTAAAAAAAGAGGAAAATTTGGACTGGCTGGAATCTTTCTTGAAAAGTGGATGGTTGAAACTATTTTTTTATGTGCTCCTTATACTATTCCTGGGTTTTATTTTATATCGAATCTTGTCTGAACGAAATCTGCTGCTTTTTACAAAAAAATCAAAAGCGCGTAAAAAAACTGTACGTACTCCTGCAGGCGATCTGGAACCAGACCTGGATCAACTCTTGAGTTCTGCAGAAGCTATGAAGGATTTCCATGAATCAGTTCGGCTGCAATACCTGAAAACACTCTTGCTGTTGAAAAGAAAGGGTTTACTGGAGTATCATCCTGAATGGACCAATGCCAGGTATTTGCAACAGTTTAGAAAGCACCCAAATTTTGAACAGTTTCGTCAGCTTTCAAGAATATATGAATATGTGTGCTATGGTGGGTTTCCTGCCGATGCCGCTAAGTATCAACTGATCAAACAGGAATTTTCCAAGTTTCAACAGACTGTATGAAGTTAATCGGGCTGGATAAAATGATGTTGTTGCTGATAACCTGCTGTCTTGTGGGTTGCGCCGGCTGCGATTCCAAGTTTATCAATCCCCGGATTAGTCTGTGGCACCAGGATAAAATTCCATACGGCACCTGGTATGCCTACAATAGCTTATTTACCTATTTCCCCGAGGCGGAAGATATCTTCATTATTAAAGAATCGCCAGCTGTTGGTATTGGTGGGTCTTCGGTAGATTGGGAGGAGTCAACTGAAACGAATGACTCAACCGTAACGGAAGAATTGCAGCCGGAGCTATATTTGGTTGTTTCTCCCCGGTTTTTACCAACTGATGCGGAAAAAGAGGATCTCCTGCGTTTTGTCAGGAAAGGTAACCACCTGGTTATAGCCGCAATAGAGTTTGACGATTCCTTTTTAGATTCTATTGGTGTGCAGAAAGTGTATGGTCAACCAATGATCAGTTCTACTGACACTGTTCTCTACACGCTCCGCGCTTCCGTCCTCGATACCTACCAAACCTATGGATATCCAGGTGAAATAATACCCTATCATTTTACTGTTGATACTAGTTCGGGATGGGAGGTTCTGGGTACTGTTCAATCGGGTGCGCCCAACTGTATCAGGATGCAATTGGATTCAGGAAGTATTACCCTGCATTCAAATCCATTGCAGTTAACCAATTTCTTTTTACTTCATAAAGACAATCATCGGTATTGGTCAGATTTGCTGAGCGGACTGCCCCATTCGTATTCCTTCATCTGGTGGGATGATTATTTCAGGACGCCCAAAACTGAAACAGATAATTTTTCCAGTATGGGCGTGTTTATGAAATATCCTGCTCTTAAATGGGCCTTGTATACCATCCTGCTCTTGCTGGTAGTTTTGTTGTTCAGTGAAATAAAAAGAAGAAGGAAAATAATTCCTGTACTAACTCCTCCTGAAAACAGTTCGCTTGATTTCGTAAAAACCATTGGAAGATTGTATTATCAGCATAAAGACAATAGTGATCTTGCCATAAAAATGGAAACACATTTAATGGAATTCATACGACAGCACTATCATATTCAGGGGAATCTGCCGGAAGATCAGCTGGTGAGACAGTTGTCTCTGAAAAGCGGTGTGGCGTCGGAATTGCTTACCAGCCTGTTTTATGAATTCCGTATGATTGAGGAGCACGGGACTGTGTCGGACGAGGACCTGTTGCGCATGAATGACCTAATTGAACAATTTCATATAAAACGATCCTGATGGAAGAACAATTATTTGAAGAAAGAACCAATCTCCAGCAGCTCAACACGGCTGTTGATGAACTCAAACAGGAAGTGGCCAGGGTAATTATCGGCCAGGAAGCGATGGTTGAATTATTGCTGGTAGCATTGCTGGCCGATGGGCATGTCTTGATTGAAGGAGTTCCTGGCGTTGCCAAAACACTGACCGCCCGGTTGCTTAGCAAGGCTGTGGATGTTGGTTTTTCACGTATCCAATTTACGCCTGATCTGATGCCTGGGGATGTTCTTGGTACCAGTATCTTCCATCCGCAACAAGCCTGTTTTCAGTTTCGTAAAGGTCCGATTTTCAGCAACCTTGTGCTGATTGATGAAATCAACCGGGCCCCTGCAAAAACACAGGCCGCACTCTTTGAAGTCATGGAAGAAAAGCAGGTTACCATTGATGGAAACACCTATAAAATGGATCCCCCTTTCCTGGTAGTGGCAACACAGAACCCGGTTGAACAGGAGGGGACCTATCACTTGCCGGAAGCCCAGCTGGATCGATTTTTATTCAAGATTCTCATAGATTATCCATCCATTGATGAGGAGGTTACCATTCTTAAGTTACATCATGAGAAAGGTGCTGAAAATTTGCTCAACGTTATCCGCCCTGTATTAAATAAAGAACAATTGTTGCAATTGAGGCAACAGGTGAAACAAATTCATGTAGAAGAAAAATTGTTAGGATTTATAGCTGCCATTGTACACCAGACCCGTAATCACAAACATATCTACCTGGGTGCTTCACCCCGTGCTTCTATCGGGATACTGAATGCATCCAAAGCTTATGCCGCTATCAATGGAAGAGATTTTGTAACTCCGGAAGATGTGGTATTTGTAACTGCTCCGGTTTTGCGCCATCGTATTATAATAACACCTGAAAAAGAGATGGAAGGCGGCACCGCTGATGAAGTGATAAAGGAAATAGTACAAACCATTGAAGTGCCCCGCTAATGGCTGAAAAGGAATTAATTGTATACCGTCTTTTTTTTACACCCCGTCTCATCAGGATGCTGATCGGGATAGCCTGCTTTTTTGTACTTACTTATTTTATTCCCGTATTGTTTGAACTGGGACTCATACTGCTGGGAACTTTGATCTTGCTGGTGCTCATTGATATAGTGATGTTGTTCCGGTTAAAAGATGGCATCAAGGCAAATAGAAGGATGGCGGACGTTTTTAGCAATGGGGATGAAAATAAAATTCACCTTGATGTTCAATCGGATTATCCTTTTTCGGTTAAAGCAGATCTGATAGATGAAGTTCCGGTTCAGTTTCAGGCACGTAACTTTTTAATTCCGGTTACGTTGGAGGCCAATGAGAAAAAGCAATTAGTGTATTCACTCCGGCCGGTCAGCAGGGGAGAATACCATTTTGGGAATATAACGGTATTGGTTCGTTCCCCTCTTTCTCTTGCTGAGAGAAAATACAATTTGCCTGCTGAAAAAATGGTTATGGTATGGCCCGCTTTTC
This sequence comes from Flavihumibacter fluminis, assembly GCF_021491375.1. Taxonomy (GTDB): domain Bacteria; phylum Bacteroidota; class Bacteroidia; order Chitinophagales; family Chitinophagaceae; genus Flavihumibacter; species Flavihumibacter fluminis. Next base: position 525,677 of record NZ_JAKEVY010000001.1, on the reverse strand, counting down.
ATTCCCTTCGGCAATATGAATTAGTGGCTCATAATGCCACAACGTCAGATATTGGAAACAGGAAGATCCGCAAAGTTGGTCATAGTATGGAGTTTGAAGAGATCAAGGACTATGTACCCGGAGACGATCTTCGTACCATTAACTGGAAAGCTACTGCAAGAAAAGGCGGCGCCCTGATGGTGAACAATTACACGGATGAAAGAAGCCAACAGGTGTATTGCCTGATTGATAAAAGTAGGGTAATGAAACAGCCTTTTGAAGGAATGACCCTGCTCGATTATGCAATCAATGCAAGCCTGGTGCTTAGCAGAGTTGCGCTGGTTAAATACGATAAAGCCGGTTTGATCTGTTTCGCGGAAACTATGGGGCAGTTCGTCCCTGCAGACCGTAAAGGCATGCAAATGAGCCTGCTGGCAGAAACGCTCTATCGCCAGCAGACCAACTTTTTGGAGGCGGATTATGAAAAACTGGTAACACTGGTGAAAAGCCGGATTACCCACCGAAGCCTACTGATTCTTTTTACCAATTTTGAATCGATGAGTAGTTTGCAAAGGCAATTACCCTATATCCGTTCATTGGCCAGGCAACATCAGTTATTGGTAGTGTTTTTCGAGAATACCGAATTGCAGCAACAGGCGGAGCAGCCGGTTGAAAACCTGGAGCAACTTTATATCAAGGTTATAACCGAGAAGTTTATCCTTGAAAAAAAACGAATGGTCAAGGAACTTCAGAAATATGGGATTCAGTCTATTCTTACCCCTCCCAGGCAATTGACAACACAAACCATTAACAAATACCTGGAGTGGAAGGCCAGGCAGATTATTTAATTTTGCAGAATGCTCGATAAGCAACATGAGGTTTGGTACCAGGCAAGGCAACAGGATCCTCCCAGGAAGGTTCGTATACTTTTATTTGATCAGGCCATTCAATTATATGATGCAGCAGATGAATCCTTTATTGGGGCATTTGCAGTTGGTGGCATCCGGCTGATTGAAACCAGTGCCGGAGCGGCTATGCTTCAATTGTTGCCTGATGGTTATGAGCGATTGACAGTTTCTGTTAACCACCTGCTTTGGCCGGAACTCAACCAGAAACTTTCGAATACCGGCAAATTTTCTACAAAAGCAAAAAAACACTGGAAATGGCCAGTCTTGCTGCTTGTAATAGCTGGTGGCTTACTTGGTATTTATTTTCTGCTGATTTCCCTGATAACAGGCATTGGTCTGCAATTGGTTTCAACGGAAAAGGAAAGAGAGTTAGGTGAGATGATATATGCATCCATGGCTGAAGGATTAAAAATTGATTCCGCCGCAACTGAAAAGCTAACCCTGTTTGCCAATGAACTCAAACTGAGTGAACAGTATAGACTGAATTTTACAGTGGTGGATGAAAAGGAAATCAACGCATTTGCCATTCCGGGGGGACGAATCGTTGTTTATAAAGGTATTCTGGAAGAAATGAAGGAGCCTGAAGAACTGGTTGCCTTGCTTGGGCATGAAGCCAGCCACGTTAACGAACGACACAGTCTCCGATCCATTTTGCGCCAGTTATCCGGCTCGGTTCTCTTGTCCATGGTCTTTGGTGACCTTGGATCAATCGGCTCAGCAGTGGTTGGTCAGGCTGATCAGTTGCGTTCGCTTTCCTATTCACGTTCACTGGAAGAAGAAGCTGATGCAAGCGCAATGGACCTGATGCGGGGCAATAAGGTGGATCCAAGGGGTATGATCGGCCTCATGGATCGATTGAAAAAGGCGGAATCAGGCACTAAACTGCCTGGTTTTTTAAGTACGCATCCCTTGACTACCGATCGAAAAGCGACTGCTGAAAAATATATCCGGCAGTTTCCTCAAACCTATGAAACACCTGCACCCATTGCCGAATCCTGGAAACAACTCAGGAACAGCATTTCCGGATCGGGTAAGAACGAATGGTGATACATGCTAAGATGTACGGGCTTACCTTTGCAAAAAAAATTGACAGACATACACGATAGAATACCTGAGAATCCATTTGCTGAAGGTGCTGTACTATTGATTGACAAACCACTCGACTGGACCTCTTTTGACGTGGTAAGGAAACTCAGGAACCAGGTCAGGACAAAAAAAGTGGGCCATGCAGGTACCCTTGATCCGCTTGCTACCGGATTACTGATTGTCTGTACCGGAAAATTTACCAAGAAGATCAATGAATACATGGCGCAGGAAAAGGAATATACCGGCACCCTGCAACTTGGAGCTTCTACGCCAACCTATGACCTTGAATCTGAGCCGGTGCCAACGGCGGGCTTTTCAATAAAAGAGGATGGTGTTTTCAGAGAGGATGGACATAAAATTGATTGGAAGGAAGTGGATGCCGCCATGGAGGCATTTCGAGGCCCAATTATGCAGGTTCCTCCCATACACTCTGCTATCAAGATCAATGGCCAACGGGTATATGAATTGGCCCGCAAGGGAAAAGAAGTAAAACTAGAACCACGTCCGGTTACTATTCTTGAATTCAGTTGTACCAAACTGGAAGCGGGACTCGTTCATTTTAAAGTAATCTGTACAACGGGCACCTATATACGTAGTTTGGCAAATGACCTGGGACAGGCCCTGGGTTGCGGTGCTTATCTTACCAGTCTTCGCAGAACCAGAATCGGAAATTTTAAAGTGGAGGATGCCCTGAATATGGAACAGGCAGCAGGATTTATCCGTGACCAGTTAGAAAGGGGCGTTGATTCCTAGCTGGAATTGTCCTTTCAACAGATTTACATTTTGAAACCAGCCATTCTGCTGTTCAGCAAACAGCGGATCTTTTAATTTGTAAGCCCAGTCGAACCGAATCATGAAATAATTAAAATCGAGTCGCAGACTGGTTCCACCAGCAACGGCGATATCCCTGTACAGATTTTTCAGCTTGAATACACCGGCATCCAAAGCAGGATTACCCTGGTTGTTACGGTACCAGATATTTCCGATATCCGCAAAGAAGGCACTTTTAAGGTTGATGCCAAACAGGGTACCTAAGGGGAAACGGTATTCAATATTCGATTCCAACTGGAAATCGGCAAATCGAAAAGTATTGGTGCCCTGGAAAAATTTGGAAGAACCCGGACCCAGTTGCCTGACCTGCCAGGCTCTCATACTGCTTGGGCCTCCGGCAAAATAAGATTTGAAGAATGGCAGATTGGGTTCTGTGATGATATTTCCCAGGGTGTCGTATTGTTTTCCATATGGGATACCCATACCAACAAAAAACCGGAAAGCCCAGGAAGTACTCCCCCGATTAATATAATGCCTGAAATCAATATCGGCTTTGGCAAACCTGAACAGGCGGGCTCTTAGATCAAACTGTTTGAAATTACCGAATATGCCCCCGCTTTCTTCCAGTTGAATTTTTAGGTTATACACTTTTTTGTTGCGGGCCCATGCATTGCGAAGAATGAGGTATTGAGAAATGATCAGACCATCATTGTAAAAGTTTTCGAGATTGGGAATAATAGCTGCCTGTTTGAAAAAACTATCGGTTTTGTACAAACGAACATATTCCACATTCAGCGGACTGTAATACCAGTTTCGATTCTTCGAATTCGTCCATTCATAGCCGATTGACGTATTAATAGATTGTACCCGTAAGAAATCACGCAGGTTGGTGATAGAACCACTGGCAGAAAGTAAGGTGCGGGAACTCTGCAGCCGGCGTTCCCTCGGGATTTTGAAGGGAGTTACAAATTTTGGTATGGTGAAACTCTGTGTAATGCTGGTTTGAAAAGTTTGAATGATTCTGCCCTGGTTACCCAATTCAATACCAAAACGAAAATTGGTGCTTGCCAATACGGATTGTTTACTCAGGTTACGGTCCTGCAATCCGAAGTTGAGTGCCAGGCCGAACAGGTTGGTAGTGGTGATAAGATCTGTTGCGTTTCGGCTGGCTTCCACATCCACTGAAATATTCTGCTTTTTGGCCAGGTACATATTAACGTCGGCATCTACTACGCCGAGACTGTCAACCGGAAATAAGTCGATGCCTACCTGCTGCCAGGCACTCATCTGCTGAAAGACATTATTGGTCCGGTATACATCTTTTTGCCTGTACAGGTTGCCCGGGGTCAATTGGTTGTTCCGGATCAGAAAAGAAGGTTTTGTCATGTTGCGTGAGCGAATCACACTGATATTCCTGCGGCTAACCGTGTCTTTTTTGGCGAACATGGAACTGTCAGCCACAATTGACAGATCCGGATAAAACCGAATGTATCGAAACCTGTATTGCTGAAGATGTTCCGGGTTTTCTGTACCCCGCTGTTTGAATATTATATCAATTTGGGGATTCTCTCTTCGCTTCTGTACTTCTTCCAGTAAGCGGATCTGTTCGAAGGGATCCAGTCCCGGGTCAATCAATGCCGCTACAATAGTGTCAACCTCTGCATACACATCCTGTCTGGTTATTTTCAGATACCCATTATCGCGGAAGACATTTAACATCCGGTCAATTTCAGCCGATACCTTTTCATTGGAATAGGGATCTCCTTTTTTCAGTGTGCTTTCTTTCCTGGAGCTCTGCACCAGGGTTTGCAGCGTGCTGTCGCGAAAATCAAAACCGATGGAGTCGAGTCGTAATACTTTCCCCGGATTAACCCGAAAAGTAGTAGTCACTCTTTTTTGATCTTCGACCTGGGTAAGTGAACTGTCCCAGCTGATTTTTCCATACATATATCCATAGGCACGCAGCAGGTCGTCAATATAACGGACGGATTCAACCGCATAGGTAGTGTCGAATACAGCTGGCCGGTCGAGTTGTTTTTTTAAAAAGCCCTTTTTGCTGTAGCGGACCTGCAGGCTGTCGGATAACTGATTTTCGATTTTACTGATAAGATTTGCTCTTTCAGTAGAAGGAAGTTTTGCATCCAGTTTGATCGTAGTTTTATAGACAAAGGGCTGGGGACTGGGATAATTTTTTATGACCTTGCACCCCGTAACCAGGAACAATAAAGCGTAACCATACACCCGAAGCCAGCTTGTACGGATGTAGTTGTTCTTGGTAAAAGGCATAGTTGATTGAAAAATAATGCAAATGATGACGAAAAATCAGGCCAAATATATCCAAAGTTTGAGCCATAAAAAATTCAGAGATGAGGAGGGCGTATTTGTAGCAGAAGGAACTAAAACTGTAGCAGAACTGCTTGAACTGTCACATATGCGGCCCAGGCAGGTATACGGATTGGAAAGCTGGTGGCAGCTTCATCCGGAATGGCAATCGGCCAATTGGGCAGTGATGATTACCGAAGCGGAACTGGAAAAAATCTCCTTCCTGAAGACCCCCAACCAGGTGCTGGCAGTTTTTGAAAAGCCGGATCTCACCGTTGAACCCGGCGGCTGGCAGTTAGTACTGGATGGGATCCAGGACCCCGGAAATATGGGTACCATCATCCGGATTGCCGACTGGTTTGGCATACAGCAGATCATTTGCAGTGAGGACGCTGCCGATGCCTTTAATCCAAAAGTAGTACAGAGTACCATGGCAAGCATTGGGAGGGTTGAAATCATTTACACAGACCTGGTTGCCTATGTAAAAGCGCATGCACACCGTGATTTTATTGCAGCTACCCTGGATGGCACCCCATTAAAGGAGCTCAAAATCCATCAGCCTGCCGCACTGGTAATCGGAAATGAATCCAAAGGCATTCGCCCTGAACTACGGGAAGTATTACGCCATTTCGTAACTATCCCCCGGAAAGGCGCCGCAGAATCTCTCAATGCTGCAGTAGCAACAGGCATTATATTGGCAGGTATGGTGGAGTAAGGGAGGCAGGGAAGAGGAGACAAAGGAGGCGGGGAAACAAAGGAGACGGGAAACAAAGGAGACGGGAAATAAAGGGGGCGGGAGACGGGAAGCTGGAGAAGGCTTCATCCATTCCTCCATCTTTTCACTTCTCACGTCTGACTTCTGACATCTGACGTCTCACTTTTCACGTTTGACGTTTCACCCTTCTTTCACTTTTCACGTTTGACGTTTCACCCTTCTTTCACTTTTCACCTTTCACCTTTCACTTCCATTGAATCGCTTTCACCGGCTGGATTTTTCTGACAATCAGGCTTGGGATGGTCAAAACAGCGATACAAATGAGAAAAGTTCCCAGGTTCACCGCTATGATCTGCCAGGGAATAACCAGAATTTCCGCTTTATCAATATAATACATGTCTTCGGGCAGGCGGATGAACTTGAATTTATTCTGAAGCCATAAAAGGGTAAAACCAAGCAGGTTGCCAAACCCAATACCCATCAGGGTAATAATGGCGCCATTGTACAGGAAAATATGCTGGATAGTGCGATCACTGGCCCCCAGCGCCTTGAGAATGCCCACCATTCGCGTGCGTTCCAATACCAGAATGATTAGGCAGGTGATCAGATTTAGGACTGCTACGATGATCATAATGATCAGGGTGATGCCGATGGTCTGGTCTTGCAGGGAGAGCCAGTCAAAGATATTGGGGTAGATTTCAAAGATCGTTTTGCTGTTCCATAACATGGGTAATCTGCTGAAGATTGCCTCATTCATCAGGTCCATGTCATCCTGCTTTTCGAGGAATACTTCATATCCTCCCACCTGGTTCGGCAACCAGTTATTAAGTCGCTGTATTAGCCGGAGATCCCCCATTGCGATGAGTTTGTCGTACTCTTCAATGCCGGTTTTGTAGATGCCCGAAACCGTTAGTTTGCGTGCCCTGGGCGGACTCCCATCGCTCTGAATAAAATAAATCAGAACCTGATCGTTGGTTTTAAGTTTAAGTTGTCCGGCGGTATATGCACTTAAAACGATTTCATTACTGTAACCGGAATCGGGGAATTGCATCCAACGCCCCTCTTTCAGGAAGCTTTGCAAACGGACGGAATCATACAACTGATCAATCCCTTTAAACAGTACACCTTCGAGGCTTTCTGCTGTTTTTAAGATAGCGTTTTTGGTTGCGTAGGCCTGGATACCGCGAATCCCTGCAAGCGTTTTTGGAAGCTGTTCTACCGTATCATTCCGGTCGATCGGGTATTCCTCAGAAATCACAGATTTGGTAGGTTCATAATGTTGTACTCGTATATGTCCCCAGAAATTAAAGATTTTCTGACTGATGGCCGACTGAAAGCCATTGGTAAATGCAAGTGCCAGGATCATGGCAGCTACGCTGATCGTGGTTGCCGCAATCGCCAGCCGGATGATAAACCGGGAAAAGGATTGGTTATTGTTGAAAGCAACTTTGCGTGCAATAAATCCGGCGATATTCAATCGGCATGGTTTTAGTCGCCAAATATAGGTGAGAAAACTATTTTTAACCGGATGCGTTTTGTAGATTGCTCCCTGTGAAAGAATCACCAAGAAAAAATTTCATGTATAGAAAACTGTTATTTAGCTGGGTGTTTGCCTGTATTGGTTGTGCGGCCCTGGCTCAGCAAATTGAACCAGATCAGGTTTATCAGACGAATATTCAACAGGTGAAATTATTTCCGGTGGGTAATCCATTAGGGTATCCGGTAATCCGGCTGGGTTCCGCTGATCAGTTGGAACTTCATTTTGATGACAGGGAAGGAGGAACCAAAGGATTTTCTTATGCCTGGCAGCTTTGTAATGCAGACTGGACTCCGGTGAACCTGAACAGCATGGATTATATCAAGGGATTTTCGCAGCAACGTATTACTACATACCGGAGTTCTTCGGTTGCACTTACCCGTTATACCCATTACCAGGCACAGATCCCCGACCGAAATTCGGCACCTTCACGTTCAGGAAACTACCTGCTCAAGGTTTTTCTGAATGGCGATCCTTCCCAGCTTGCCTTTACCCGTCGGGTGCTGGTAGTAGAGGAGAAGGCTGCAGTTGGTTTGCAGGTACAACAACCCTTTAATAACCAGGTGTTCACTACTCACCAGAAACTGGTATTTACAGTGAATATGCGGCAGCTCAATCTGGTGAATCCCATGCAACAGGTACAGGTAGTTCTGTTACAGAACAACCGTTGGGACAATGCAAAGAGGGACTTAAAACCCACATTTATCCGCCAGAGCCAGTTGGAATACAATACGGAACAGGATGCTGTTTTCGCTGGAGGAAAGGAGTGGAGATGGCTTGATTTGCGCAGTTTTCGGTTGCAATCTGAGCGGGTAGACAGTGCCGTTTATGAAAAGACCGGAACAACCGTGTTTGTAAAACCGGATATTGACCGGTCGGGCCTACGGGTAGTGTATTACCGGGATGGGAACGGCATGTTCTTTAATGAAACGCTGGATGGAATGAATCCTTACTGGCAGGGAGATTATGCATCTGTACATTTTAGTTTTCTCCCACCTGCGGGAATGCCCTTCCGGCAGGACCTGTATTTGTTTGGTGAGCTGACGAATTATGGAAAGGATCCGCAGGCGAAAATGACATACAACAAGGAAAAAGGGGTATATGAAACTTCCATCTGGCTGAAGCAGGGATACTACGATTATGGTTATGCGCTAAAAGAAACAACTGGAGGGCGGGAGGTTTTTGTTACGGATAAAACAGAGGGTAATTTTTGGGAAACCGAAAACAGTTATACCGTACTGGTTTATTACAGAAGCCTGGGGGGCCGTTCTGATGAACTGGTTGCAATTGGTCGCATTAACTCACTAGGCGGCCGTAATCAATAACAACTGCGAATTAGATTTTACAGTTTACTCTATAATGGCTACTTTTGCACCGGCAGGTCTCATACGGCCAGCTCCTACTGAACTCCCCCAGGGCCGGAAGGCAGCAAGGGTAGGTGGTCGTAGCGGCGCGATATGATAAGCCTGCCATTTTTTATGCCCTGAACTTCCGTTCCCCCTTTCTTCCTTTCCTCCATTTTCCATTCATCCGTCTTCCCTTCCATTGTCCATCTTCCATGCCTCCCTTGTCTCCTGTCTCCGTTGTTTCCTCTTCCATTCTTCCTTATCTTCGCTGGTGTAAAACCAAAATCGACTAAATGAAATTTTTTATTGATACGGCCAACCTGGCCCAGATCAAAGAAGCCAATGAATTGGGAATTTTGGACGGTGTAACTACCAATCCCTCCCTGATGGCCAAAGAAGGTATTAAAGGAGAGGATAATATAATCCAGCATTATAAGGATATCTGCGAACTGGTAGACGGTGATATCAGTGCAGAAGTATTGTCTACTGACTATGCATCCATGGTGGAAGAAGGCAAGAAACTGGCCGCCATCCATCCAAACATCGTTGTGAAAGTGCCTATGATCAAGGATGGTATCAAAGCAATCAAGTGGTTTACGGATAATGGGATTAAAACCAACTGTACACTGGTGTTTTCAGCCGGACAGGCGATTCTCGCTGCCAAAGCCGGTGCAACCTATGTATCTCCTTTTATCGGACGTATTGACGACAGCGGTTGGGAAGGTTCTGAACTCATCGGCCAGATCGCGAATATTTACAGTATCCAGGGCTTCAAGACAGAAATCCTGGCAGCTTCTATCCGCAACGCCAATCATATTATCAAATGTGCTGAACTGGGTGCCGATGTTTGTACCTGTCCGCTGGATTCCATCCTGGGGCTGTTGAAACATCCGCTTACGGATATCGGCCTGGCGAAATTTCTGGAAGATGCCAAGAAAATGTAATAAAAAAGAGGCCCTACCGGCCTCTTTTCTTTTTTCCTCCCCTGCGGATTTCCTCCATGATTTCTTCCTTTGATTTCAGGGGACCCTCCTCTAGTTTTTTTATATAAATCGTGATTTCTTTTCGCAATTTTGGATTGCGCTTATAGGTTGCCGTTATCGTAACTTTTTCCTTGCTAAAATCAAGAGGCAATACCAGGCTATTGCCTTCAAATTGACCTTCGTCTGATTCAAATTGGATATCCTCGGAACTCAGTGGATACCAGCTTTTACCAGCGACCAATCCGTCTACATTAATATAATTATGAACACCCTTTTTCAGACTGTCAGTATATAAATGAAAGGCAATACTATCCACCAATGGGGCAGTTGTTTTCCCGGAATTGCTTTTTTTCTTTTGTGCAAATCCGGAAATGCTTAGTGTCAGCAGGGCAAATGCCAGTAGAATTCGGTTCATATCCATTAGACTATGGGTTCCGTTCAGGGTTTAACCTGGTGTTAAATCAGTTGTTTTCAGAGGCGTTGCAGCCCTTTGCAGGCGATCATTGATGGCACGTCCAAGGCCTTCATCCGGAAACCGTTCTGCAACTATAACAGCAATATTCATACTGTCGGCCAGCCGTAATGCACTGAATAATCTCCTGGCGGCCTCTGGTAAGTCGCCGTTGGGTGATAATATAAACTGGTTAGTATCGGGTATCCCGGGTACTTCCTTCTGAAAACTAATCGTAGCAATCTGGTGAGGCGCATAATTTTTTAAAGCTTCCACTGTGAGGTCGGCAATCTTACCAAACTTCAGCGGGTGCCGGGTTGCATAATGTCTTGCCAGCATACCCGGGGCAACCGGATTATCAACATATCCTTCCGGTGGCAGGGAAACTGGTCCGATAACTGCTTCAATTGCTTCCAATGAAATCCCACCGTACCGCAATAGTCGTGGTTGCTCTTCCAGGAAGGATACTATGGTGGATTCCAGCCCAACCTGGCAATCGCCACCATCGAGTATATAGGAAACTTTATCACCCAACTGAGTGGCAACATGAGCTGCCGTAGTGGGACTTACATACCCTGAGGGATTGGCGCTGGGAGCAGCCAGCGGGAATTCAAGTTGCTGAAGCAGTTCCAGGGTAAGCGGGTGGTTGGGAAAACGGATGGCAACTGCGGGAGTACCTGCCGTTACGATGGCTGGTATCTGTGAAGAAGCCGGTATCACATAGGTAAGCGGACCGGGACTAAACCTGGCAGCCAATGCCTGGGCCTTTGGGGGCAGTTCCAGATTCAGTTTTGTAAGTTGCTGATAGTTGGCGAAATGCAGGATCAGGGGATTGAACTGCGGCCTGTTTTTTACCTGGTAGATTTTCAGAACAGCTTCTTCCGATAGCCCGTTGCCTGCTAATCCGTAAACGGTTTCCGTGGGGATTGCTACCAAATCGCCTGCTCGCAGACATTCGGCGGCCCTCTGTATATCCGAACCAATGGAATTGCTCATGGTGCAAAAATAACGCTTTCGCCGGGGCCTCCGGCGAAAGCGTCTGGTATCGGGTTTAGAATGCTTTCTTTCCGTCTCCGGTTGAGGACTTGGCCTGTTTTACGAATTTTTCAAGCCACTGGTGTTGTTCCCACAGCATGTGCAGGATATTTTCTTTGCCTGCGTAGCCATGACTTTCATAAGGCAGCGAAATATAACGCGTTACACCGCCATGTCCCTTGATCGCATTGTAGAGTCGTTCGCTCTGAATGGGGAAAGTACCTGGGTTATTATCCATCTCACCATGAATCAAAAGGATCGGTGTTTTAATCTTATTTGCAAAACTGAAAGGGCTCATATTATAATAGACTTCCGGAGCCTGCCAGTACGTACGCTCTTCAGCCTGGAATCCAAACGGAGTGAGTGTTCGGTTATACGCACCACTACGTGCAATACCAGCTTTAAAGAGATTGGTATGAGCCAGGAGATTGGCAGTCATAAATGCGCCATAGCTATGTCCGCCTACACCAACCCGTGTACTGTCTCCCACACCCATTTTGGCGGCAGCCTGGATGGCAGCATGAGCATTCAGGTACAACTGGGGTATAAAGGCATCATTGGGCTCTTTGTTTCCTTCCCCAACGATTGGCATTTCTGCATTGTCCATTACCGCGTATCCCTGTGTTGCCCAGAAAATCGGGCTGCCATAGGAAATGGTTGGGAAAGTGTATTGGGAACCTCTTACCTGGGCAGCATCCGCAGCAGATTTGTATTCCCGTGGATACGCCCAAATCAATAGTGGCAGCGGACCATCCTTTGTTTTGTCATATCCTTTTGGAAGGTAAAGGGTTGCTGTCAGATCAATGCCGTCTGCTCTTTTATATTTGATCTTTTCTTTACTGATTCCTTCCAGCTGTTCATAGGGATTGGTGAATTGTGTCAGAGCAAGCGGAGCTATCTTTTTTGTAAGATTTCTTACATAGTAGTTGGGTGTTTCAGTGGGACTTTCCCTGCGCGTAATGAATACTCCTTTTTCTGCATCCAATACCCGAACCACATATTCAAAGTATCCTTCCTGGCATCTCCAGAGTTCTTTAAGGACTCTTGTTTTGAGATTCATGGATCGCAGCAGGGGCAAATCTCCCTTTTCAGATGCGCCATTGGAAGTCAGCAGGATAGATCCGTTCTTCAATACCTGAATAACGTTGCGGCCATACTGATTCCGGGTAGTTATCGGTTGCCCAAGGTCGTTATACTGATCATTACTGCTTCGCTCTTGCAGGCTGTCCAGTTTACCAGTCATAGGATTCAGTAGATTGATCCGGTAACTGCGGTCGGCATTCATGCCTTCGTAAAGCAGTGCTACCTGGTCGTTCCCCCATTCAATCCCCCTGAATCTTTTGGTTGTTTTGGTGAAGAGCCTGGGTTCTTTTTCTTTCATCAGGTCGATGCAATACACTCCATCCCGGAATTCTGATTTGGCTCTTCCCTTACCGTTGTCCAAAGCCTGTACATAATAGATGGTTGCCGGCTGATCATCTCGCCAGTTGATCCCACGCGGATAGGATACCACATCATCAAAGCCAATCGGCGCTCCCTCTGAAGACGGATTGCTGGCAATTGTTTTTACCAATTCTCCTTTCAGGTTTGAGACTTTATAAGTAGTGGGAAATCCACTCCAGGGAACAAGATAAGAAAACGGTTTTTCAAGGATTGCAGTTAAGAGGAATTCCTTGTTGGGAGAAATGGAAAAGCTGCGATAAATAGCTTCTTCGCCCAGTTTCTCTTCTTTCCCGGATACTAGCTGCAATCTGTACAACTGCCCTTTCGCAAAATGTTCGAACAACATTTCATCGTAGGGCGATTTGATCAGGTCCTGGTAGGTCCTGGATGCAGCAGCTTTTCCTAAAGACTCCTGTATTACTGGTCCGGATGGCGCAGCTGGCCTGGCAGGTTCTTTTTTGCCGGCATTAACAGCAGCTTTGTAAATAACGGTGGAATCATTCTGCCAGATAAAGCTGGTACCCAATACATCGTTCAGTGGATGCTGATTAACTTTCTGAGCAGTGGCCTGTATAAGATCAACTGTATACAGATCAATTCCTCCATTATTATACTGCAGAAAAGCGAAACGTTGTTGTGAAGGACTCCATTGCATGGAAGTTCCTCTCAGGTCAGCAGGTAATCCGGTTATTGTTTTTGTTTGACCTGTAGTTACTTCTTTTATCTGAAGGCCATTAAAATAGGTCTGGCGACTTCCACCAAAATTTGCCGGATTCATGCGTAAACCAGCGATCCTGTATTCCGGCTGAGCAAGTTCTTCCACTGGGGGCATACTGGCACGCTGGATCAAAATCATATAGTCGGCTTTTGCATTAAAACTAACCATGGGTGTTGGGCGTGCCATAACCAGGTCCATGATCTCTTTTGGAGGGGTCTTGTAGGTTGCTTCCTCCTGGGCAATCACCAGGAATCGGAAACCAACCATGCATACTAATAGAAGCAGTTTTTTCATATGTGTGTGTTATCCGTCTAATTTACGGGATCTTAAAAAATTTGGTCCATATTAATTGATACCCCTATTTTTGCATCCGGAATGAAAAGAAACAGCAACATTCATCATCATCATGTTTTACTGCCAGCGCGGTAAGCGAGGATGTTTGATGTCTATTGATAACATTTGAGGGCTTACCTGCATGGTAAGCCCTCTTTATTTTATTTGATTATATGCAACAGAAATTGAAAATCGCCATCCAGAAAAGTGGACGCCTTTATGAGGATTCTGTCAAATTGTTGAAGGATTGTGGTATTGATGTTAAGAATGGTATCAACAAACTGAAAACCGAAGCAGAAAACTTTCCGCTTGAAATTTATTTTTTACGTGATGACGATATTCCTCAATATGTGGAGGATGCTGTAGCCGATATTGGTATCGTTGGTGAGAATGTAGTTTTTGAGAAAAATAAAAAGGTACAGATCGTAGAGGGACTGGGCTTTGGTAAATGCCGGTTAAGTATTGCCGTTGCAAGAAAAGACGAGTATACCGGGGTAGCATCCTTACAGGGCAAACGCATCGCTACCAGTTATCCGGTGTTGGTTGAGAACTTTCTGCAGTCGAAAGGAGTGAAGGCCGAAATTCATGAAATCAGTGGTTCGGTGGAAATCGCTCCGGGTATAGGGCTGGCAGATGCAATTGTTGACCTGGTTAGCTCCGGTTCCACACTTTTCATGAATGGCCTGAAAGAAGTAGAAGTGGTGTTGAAAAGCCAGGCGGCATTGATCCGGAATGAAAATTTATCAGCTGAACAAATGCAGGTACTGGAGCGTTTGCTGTTCAGGATCCGGGCTGTAAAAAAAGCGAAGAACAATAAATATGTTTTGCTGAATGCCCCCAATGAGAAACTGGAAGAAATCATCTCCCTGTTACCTGGTATGAAAAGTCCTACTGTATTGCCATTGGCAGAACCCGGTTGGAGCAGTGTACACAGTGTGTTGAGTGAAAACCAGTTCTGGGATATCATTGAACAACTGAAAGCAGCCGGTGCACAGGGAATCCTGGTAGTTCCCATTGAAAAAATGATAATCTGAGTATATGAAAGTCGTTCGCTATCCTGAAAAAAGCGAGTATGCATCACTGTTGGCGAGGCCTGTTATGGACAGTTCCACACTCGAATCAGCTGTCCAGACAGTTTTGTCGGAGGTGAAACGCAGGGGAGATGCCGCTCTGTTTGAATATACATCCCGGTTTGATGGCGTTCAATTGAATAAGCTGGAAGTGTCAGAAGAGGAAAAGCAGGTGGCAGCCAACCAGGTTTCCCCAGCGCTTAAAGAAGCGATGCAACTGGCAGCTGCTAATATTCGACGTTTTCACCAGGCGCAGGTGCAACCTGTTGAAATCATCGAAACCATGCCTGGTATCCAATGCTGGCGCAAATCAGTGGGTATTGAAAAGGTGGGTTTGTATATTCCTGGTGGAACGGCTCCACTTTTTTCAACTATCCTGATGCTGGGCATACCCGCTTCCATTGCTGGTTGCAAAGAGATTGTTTTATGTTCTCCTCCTGATAAAACCGGAAAACTTCATCCGGCCATTATATATGCTGCTTCACTCGTAGGAGTTACGCGCATTTTTAAAGTTGGTGGGGCACAGGCCATCGCTGCAATGGCATATGGTACAGAAACCATGCCCCAGGTATTTAAAATTTTTGGTCCGGGTAACCAATATGTAACCTGCGCCAAACAACTGGTGCAACGCGATGGCCTGGCTATTGATATGCCAGCCGGTCCTTCGGAAGTGGCTGTTTTTGCTGACGCTACTGCCAATCCTGCGTATGTTGCCGCCGATTTATTAAGCCAGGCTGAACATGGAGCAGATAGCCAGGTGCTGTTGGTGACCACCGATGAAAACCTGCCGGAAAAAGTTTCCGAAGCACTTAAAAAACAACTTGAACAATTATCTCGTGCGCAGCTCGCGGAAAAAGCGTTGCAAAACAGTTCTGCGATTGTGGTAAGCACTAAGGAAGAGGCACTGGAAATATTGAATCTCTATGCTGCTGAACATTTGATCCTGGCAAGTGATCAGGCCAAAGAAATAGCTGATAAAGTGGTGAATGCTGGATCTGTTTTTTTAGGGCATCTTACACCAGAAAGTGTAGGCGATTATGCCAGCGGCACCAACCATACACTTCCCACTAACGGTTATGCCAAAGCGTATAGTGGGGTGAGTGTAGACTCCTTTGTGAGGAAAATAACATTCCAGGAACTTTCTCCTGGGGGATTGAAGGCAATCGGTCCCGCTGTTGTTGAAATGGCCAGTGCAGAAGGACTTGATGCACATGCCAAGGCAGTAACCATTAGAATGCAAAACCATGTTTAATCTGAACGAATTATTAAGGCCGAATATTCGCGATCTGGTACCTTATTCCTCCGCGCGTGATGAGTTCAAAGGAGAAGCCAGTGTATACCTGGATGCCAATGAAAATTCACTGGGATCACCACTATTGAAATGGTACAACCGGTATCCCGATCCCCTGCAAATGGCCGTAAAGGAAAAACTCACCACTATCAAGGGAGTTACACCGGAACATATTTTTCTTGGAAACGGAAGCGATGAATGTATTGATGTACTGATCCGCGCCTTCTGTGAACCAGGGATGGATAATATCCTGATTGTACCGCCAACCTATGGAATGTACGAGGTAAGTGCACACATCAATAATGTGCAGATCAAAAAAGTTCCGCTTACGCCAGATTTTCAACTGGATCTTCCGGCAATGGAAGAAGCAGTGGATGATTTCACCAAGATTATATTTCTCTGCTCACCGAATAACCCTACTGGGAATTCCTTGCATAGGGGTGCGGTGGAAGCCCTGCTGAACAATTACTTCGGACTCGTGGTGGTGGATGAAGCATATATCAATTTTTCAAGACAGCGCTCATTTCTTTCTGATTTGCAGGAGTATCCCAACCTGGTGGTATTGCAAACGCTGTCCAAAGCCTGGGGACTTGCAGCTCTGAGAGTAGGAATGGCCTTTGCTTCCAAAGAAATCATTGACGTGATGAATAAGGTGAAGCCGCCTTACAATATCAATCAGGCATCGCAGGAGCTGGTACTGAAAGCCCTGGATGAAGTGGAGCAGGTAAATGAGATGATCAGGGTATTGGTGGAAGAGCGGGGTAGGCTGGAGCGTGAACTACCATCCCTTAAGATCGTTCAGAAAGTGTATTCCTCTGATGCAAATTTCCTCCTGGTTAAAGTCCGGGATGCGAAAAAAGTATATCAGTATCTGCTGGATAAAGGAATTGTGGTACGGGACCGCTCTTCTGTTATACTCTGCGACGATTGTCTTCGGATTACAGTAGGAACGGAAAAAGAAAATTCAGAATTGATCGAAGCATTGAAACAGTATCAGTAACTTTCATCGATAATAACCCTTATGGCTAAACGCGTTTTATTCATCGACCGCGATGGCACCCTGATTAACGAGGCGCCTCCCACTTATCAGCTGGATTCTTTTGACAAGCTGACCTTCTATCCCAAAATGTTTGAATACATGGGAAGAATCGCCCGTGAGCTGGATTATGAACTGGTAATGGTTACCAATCAGGATGGATTGGGTACTGCCAGTTTTCCGGAAGATACCTTTTGGCCACTTCACAACCTTGTTATGAAAAGCCTCGAAGGGGAGGGAATCTTTTTCAAGGAAGTATTGATCGACAGGAGTTACCCACATGAAAACCTGCCTACCCGTAAACCGGGTATCGGTATGCTCACTCATTATATGAATAACCCGGAATATGATCTGGAAAATTCATATGTGATTGGTGATCGCATCACAGATGTGCAACTGGCCAAGAACATAGGCTCAAAAGCTATCTGGTTAAACCTTGACCCGGAACTGGGTGGAGCGGAGATCAAGGACAAAGCCATGGAGTTAAGGG
This sequence comes from Flavihumibacter fluminis, assembly GCF_021491375.1. Classification (GTDB taxonomy): domain Bacteria; phylum Bacteroidota; class Bacteroidia; order Chitinophagales; family Chitinophagaceae; genus Flavihumibacter; species Flavihumibacter fluminis. The sequence continues at coordinate 508,163 of NZ_JAKEVY010000001.1, read as the reverse complement.
AAACAACTGTAGCACTGGAATCCTGTGATTGGGCGGAAATCTATTCCTTCCTGAAACTTGGATTACGTAAAGTGGAACACGAACGCAATACAAATGAAACGAAGATCAGGATTGGGTTGAACCTGGATGGTTCAGGTAAAGCCAGTATCCAAACGGGTTTGGGTTTTTTTGATCATATGCTGGACCAGATCGCCAGGCACGGGAAACTGGATCTCACAATAGAAACAAACGGTGATTTACACATTGACGAACACCATACTATCGAAGATACAGGCATCGCATTGGGAGAAGCTTTTGCAAAAGCCCTGGCTGATAAAAAGGGGCTCGAGCGCTATGGGTTTGCATTGCCAATGGATGAAGCGGAAGCCAAAGTGCTGATTGATTTTGGTGGACGTAATTGGCTAGTATGGGATGCTTCATTCAATCGGGAGAAAATTGGAGAAATGCCAACGGAAATGTTCTTTCATTTTTTCAAGTCCTTCAGTGATGCAGCTAAATGCAACCTGAATATTTACTGCCGCGGAGAGAATGAACATCATAAAATTGAAGCTATCTTCAAGGCATTTGCAAAAGCCATCCGGATGGCCGTAAAACGGGACCCATTCAGTAATTATTTGCCTTCAACAAAAGGGATTCTGTAGTTCAGACGGCTGAAATACCAATTCGTTGCCGGATATGTGATTTTCTGTCCAGCTCCTGCAGCATGCAAAGTGCCAGGTCGCCGGCATTGATATGACCTTTCGCGCCTTCCGGTAATTGATTGACTGCTGTCAGAAATCCGCCTGAAACATCCGCGTTAATGATATCTGTGGAACAGACAAAGGTCCATTCTAGGCCGGAATCCACCAGTATTTCCCAGGCTTTCTGGTGTTCTTTTCCTACTGGAATATATTCCGGAGGATAGGATTCCTGATCAATAGCCAATCCGCCATCCGGATGATCCAGTACGCCAGCACCCCCTAATGCCACAATGCGTTTGACACCGGAAGCTTTCATCTGCTCAACGATGTTGCGAATCCCAAGAGAGCGGGTCTTATCAGTGCCATCAAAACTACCCCCCAGCGCACTCAAAACAGCATCCGTTCCTTTAATGGCGTTGAATACTTCACCAGGATCAAAAACGGCACCCTTGATTTTCTCCAGCAGGTGTGTATCATCTGGTAGTTCATGTACATTTCTGCCAAAAGCCCTCACCTGATGACCCATCAGGATGGCCTGTTGTACCAGATACCGGCCTACCTGGCCGGTGGCTCCAAATATTACAACTTTCATAGCTTTGGTTTTAATCCATTAATACATCCTGGTATTCTGGTTTCTTCTTAAAAACCGCATTGGCAAAGGGGCAAAGCGGAAGAATTTTAAGCTGGTGGTGCCGGGCATACTCAACAGCCGCTTCTACCAGGTGATAGCCTACATTCTGTCCCTTCAATTCTTCTGCAACTTCTGTATGTTCCAGGATCATTTTATCAAATGCAGGTTTGGTGTATACCAGTTCAGCAATCGGAGAATCACTATCGCCAACATAAAATACGCCTTTGCTATCCCTCTGAGTATGATGTATCAGCATAACCGGATATTTTAAGTAAGCTACTGAAAAAAGTTTTGTTCATTCCAATTTGGTGCCCCATATTTGCAGTGATATGACAAAAAATATTCAAACTATTCAGTGGTGGTGGCATACAAACTCTTCCGGGGTGTTGTAATGCTGTGTCCATTGTATAGGATGACATAATTAAAGCCCCGATGTAACCCATCGGGGTTTTTTAATTTTTGCTGGAAATCAACAACTATGAGCAACGAAAAAAAGAAGATACGAATCGAAACAACGGTCAAAACGATGTTGGCGGATGTCTACACACCAGTTGGGATTTATCTCCGCTTGCGGGATCGGTACCGTGATACCATCCTGCTGGAAAGTACGGATCACCATGCTGCGGATAATAGTTATTCCTTTATCTGCATTAATGCAATTGGAGGTATGGAGATCAGCGACCTGCAGCGCATTGAATACAAGCTGCCGGGCCAAACACCTGAAAGGGTTTCCATCCAGCGGCCGGAAGAAGTGCCGGATCAGCTCTGGAATTTCATGCAGCGATTTGAAGTGGTAGAGCCCGGAGATAAAATAAAAGGTTTTGCTCAGGGATTGTTTGGATACACCACGTATGATGCTGTTCAGTTTTTTGATACCATCCGTTTTTCAGAAAAAAAAGCAACTGAAACAACAATTCCCCTGATGCGTTATCGGTTATACCAGTACGTTATAGCCATCAATCATTTTAAAGATGAATTATATCTCTGTGAAAACAAGATCAACGGAATTGAATCAGACAGCAATATGCTGGAATCGTTGATCCGGGGCAAGGATGTGCCGGTTTATCCGTTTGAACTGAATGGTGCGGAGTCTTCCAATATGAGTGATGATGAATACATGGAAATGGTGAAAAAAGGGATTCGTTCCTGCCATCGGGGTGATGTTTTTCAGATTGTTGTCAGCAGGCGTTTTCGTCAGACTTTCAAAGGTGATGAATTCAATGTGTACCGGGCACTCAGAAGTGTAAATCCTTCACCTTATTTATTCTTTTTTGACTATGGCGATTACAAACTGATGGGGTCGTCTCCCGAATCGCAACTTATTATCGATAACGGAAAAGCAGTTGTTCATCCCATTGCAGGAACTTATAAAAGAAGTGGTGATGACCTGCTGGATCAGCAGGAAACAGAAAAGCTGCTGGCAGATGCAAAAGAGAATGCGGAACATGTAATGCTGGTGGATCTGGCTAGAAATGACCTGAGCAGAATCTGCGACCAGGTGGAAGTGGCGCACTATAAACAGGTTCAATATTTCTCCCATGTAATTCACCTGGTGAGCGAAGTAACGGGACGTGTGCCAAAGGATACAAATCCGTTTACCTTGTTGGCAAAATCCTTTCCGGCCGGCACCTTGAGCGGAGCGCCAAAAATCCGGGCCATGCAATTGATTGATGAATTCGAACCTACTGCCCGTTCCTTTTATGGTGGAGCACTTGGATTCATGGGATTCAATGGCAACTGTAATCATGCCATCATGATAAGAACCCTGTTGAGTAAACAAAATACCTTAACCTACCAGGCAGGTGCCGGGGTAGTAGCAGCCAGTCAGCCGGCCAGCGAATTACAGGAAGTGAATAACAAGCTGGGTGCGCTGAAAAAAGCAATCGAGTTGGCGCAATCCATCCATTAACGGCATTGAAAGAATAAGTACGAAACCATTATGAAGATTTTAGTTTTTGATAATTACGACTCCTTCACTTATAACCTGGTTCACCTGGTTGAAAAAATTACCGGAGAGAAAGTAGATGTTGTGCGCAACGACCAACTGCCACTGGAAAAGGCAGCCGACTATGATAAGATTATTCTGTCTCCTGGTCCGGGTATTCCATCTGAAGCAGGAAGTTTGTTGCCCCTCATAAAGCAGTACGCAGCAACCAAGTCCATCCTGGGTGTATGCCTGGGGCACCAGGCAATTGGTGAAGCTTTTGGTGCCAAACTGGTTAACCTGGCAGAAGTATATCATGGAATAGCAACACCAATTCACCAGGTGAAAAATCGGCAGAAAAAAGAAGGAGATGTATTTGCCGGCCTTCCGGAAACTCTGGAAGTGGGCAGGTATCATTCCTGGGTGGTGGATGATAAAGAACTGCCGGATTGCCTCGAAATTACAGCATTGGATAAATCTGGACAGATAATGGGACTACGGCATAAAAGCTATGATGTACAAGGGGTGCAGTTTCATCCCGAAAGTGTGTTGACTCCGGATGGAGAGAAGATGCTGAGGAATTGGCTGAAGATGTGAGACGTCAGACGTCAGACGTGAGACGTGAGACGTGAGATCTGAGACGAAAAAAATAGACAATGAAAAAGATACTACAGTTTTTATTTGAACACAAGTCGCTGACCCGGGCGATGGCAAAGGACGTGTTGCTGAACATTGGTAAGGGATTGTACAATGAGCATGAAATCACTTCATTCATGACGGTCTACCTTATGCGAAGTGTAACTATTGAAGAGTTGCAGGGTTTCCGCGATGCCTTGCTGGAACTTTGCGTTCCGGTTCGGCTGGAAGCAGATAACCTGGTTGATATTGTTGGCACCGGTGGCGATGGCAAGAATACCTTCAATATTTCAACTCTTGCCTGTTTTATAGTGGCAGGTGCTGGTCAGAAGGTAGCTAAACATGGAAACTACGGCGCCTCTTCAATCAGTGGTGCTTCCAATGTGATGGAACAGTTGGGTTATCGCTTTAAAAACGATCCGGCAGCCCTTAAAAAAGAAGTAGCGGAAACCAATATATGTTTTTTACATGCTCCCATGTTTCATCCGGCGCTGAAAGTAGTAGCGCCCATCCGGAAAAACCTTGGGATGCGTACCTTTTTCAATATGTTAGGACCGATGGTAAATCCGGCCACCCCTTCCTGCCAGGTAGTGGGAGTTTATAGCCTTGAAATGGCGAGGGTCTATAATTATTTATTGCAGCAGACCGGGGGCGCCTTTACCATTATTCACAGCCTCGATGGGTACGATGAAATTTCCCTTACATCGGATGCCAAAGTGATTACCAATGAAGGAGAACAACTGCTTACTCCTGAACAAATGGGTAAAAGAATGGTCCAGCCTTCCGATATTTACGGAGGCAATTCTGTGGAGGAAGCAGCTAAAATTTTCCTGAAAATACTGGATGGAAAAGGTAGTTGGGCACAGAATGCCGTAGTATTGGCGAATGCCGCCATGGCGCTGAAAAGTACTGGCAATTACAAGACCTATGAAGATGCTTACCATGCGGCCGTTGAAAGCCTGGAAAGTGGGAAAGCCAGAAACACACTTAAAAAACTAGTTGAACTTCAATAAGGCATGAATATTCTTGATACTATAGTAGCTGCCAAACGAAAGGAAGTAGAGGAGCGTAAGAGCAGGCAACCGCTGGATTTACTCGAAAGAAAAGAGCATTTTCACAGAACAACTTTTTCGCTTGCCGAATTTTTAAAAGATCCTTCCAAAACCGGCATCATTGCTGAATTCAAGCGGAAGTCACCCTCCAAAGGCATCATCAATGGAACTGCGGATCTGTGGGAAGTTACAGCAGCTTATGCCAGATTAGGCGCATCAGCTATCTCCATTTTAACCGATGAGGAATTTTTTGGAGGTTCTTCCCAGGATCTGATGGACGCCCGTTCCCTGAACATTCCCCTGCTCAGAAAGGATTTTATAATTGATCCATACCAGATTTATGAAGCCAGGGCGATAGGTGCGGATGTTATCCTGCTCATTGCAGCATGCCTGACACCTGAAGAAACAAGGAAACTGGCCATGCTCGCTGCTGAAATGCAATTGAGTGTGTTATTGGAATTACACGATGAGGAAGAACTGGGACATGTGAATGAGTTTACGCCTATCATCGGGATCAATAACCGAAACCTGAAAACCTTTGAAGTGAATATTGAAAAAAGTCTGGAGATGGCATCCAAACTGCCTCCGCATGCTATTAAAGTGGCAGAAAGCGGAATTGATAAAATTGCCACTATTCAATTGTTCAGGGAAAACGGGTTCGATGGATTTTTGATTGGCGAGCAGTTTATGAAAGCTGCCGATCCTGCAAAAGCATTTGAACTATTTATTCAGGAGTTAAAATCAAATAAACTTGGTTAATCTCTCGGGACTGATACTTCCGAGATTACATACTAGCATGTCAATTGAACAAAACTTAACACTTAAAAAAGAAATTGCATGATGAGAGTAAAGGTTTGTGGTATGACCCAGTTACAACAGGTAGATCAACTGGAGGAACTGGGGGCTACATTCGCTGGTTTTATTTTTTATCCAAGGAGCCCCCGATATGTGCTCCGGTACCTGACGACAAATGAGCTGAAAAAAGAAAAAAAGATCAACAAGGTGGGTGTGTTTGTGAATTCGGGTGTGGATGAAGTGATTCAGATGGTGGATGAATGCCGGCTTCATATGGTGCAATTGCACGGGGATGAATCGCCGAAGTACTGCGAAAAAATAGCAGATTATGTTTCGGTGGTTAAAGCATTCCGCCTCAGTGAAAACGACAGCATCGAATGGATGATCAAACCCTACCTGGATGTATGTGATATGTTTCTTTTTGATACAATGGGCGTGGGCTATGGGGGTACAGGGAAGAAATTCGACTGGAGCATGCTGAAATCACAACAGATCGGAAAGCCCTATTTTCTGAGTGGCGGAATTGAACCGGATGATGTGGGGGCACTGAAAGAATTTTCAACGCAACCAGAAGCCAAAGCGCTTTTTGCTGTGGATATTAATAGCAGGTTTGAAACAAGTCCCGGTGTGAAAGACTTGAAACTGGTCCAAAAATTTATCAAACAATTGAACGACTAATACGAAAATGAATATGCAAACCTATCAACAGCCAGATGTGCATGGCTACTATGGACGATTTGGTGGTGCTTATATTCCAGAGATGTTGCATCCGAATGTGGAAGAGTTACAGTCGCGTTACCTGGAAATCATGCAGGAGCCATCCTTCCAGTTGGAGTTCAGGGATCTTTTGCGCGATTATGTTGGAAGGCCAACGCCACTTTATTTTGCGAAGCGATTAAGTGCTGCCTATGGTACCAATATCTACCTGAAACGGGAAGATCTCTGTCACACTGGGGCACACAAGATCAACAATACCATTGGTCAGATCCTGCTAGCGCAAAAGCTGGGCAAAAACAGGATCATTGCGGAAACAGGTGCCGGCCAGCACGGCGTGGCAACAGCAACTGTCTGTGCATTGAAAGGGGTGGAATGTATTGTTTATATGGGAGAAAAGGATATCGAAAGGCAGGCGCCAAATGTTGCCCGCATGCGAATGTTAGGTGCAAAAGTAGTGGCTGCTACCAGTGGAAGTAAAACCCTTAAAGACGCTACCAATGAGGCAATCCGCGACTGGATTAACAACCCTTCCGATACACATTACATTATAGGAAGTGTGGTGGGGCCACATCCTTATCCCGATATGGTGGCCAGATTTCAGAGTGTAATCAGTGAAGAGACCCGCTGGCAACTGAAAGAAAAAACCGGCTCCGAGCTGCCCACACATGTTATCGCCTGTGTAGGTGGCGGCAGCAATGCAGCAGGCGCCTTTTATCATTTCCTGGATGAATTATCAGTTCAACTGGTAGCGGTGGAAGCTGCTGGTCATGGTGTGAATAGTGGCCTCTCTGCTGCAACTACTGCGCTGGGCAAACCAGGGGTATTGCATGGAAGCAAGAGCCTGGTGATGCAAACGGAAGATGGTCAGGTGGTGGAGCCGCATAGTATATCTGCCGGACTCGATTACCCGGGAATCGGTCCCTTACATGCCAATTTATTTGATAGTGGAAGAGGACAGTTCCTGGCAGTAACGGATGAAGATGCGCTGCGGGCTGCCTTTGATGTGGCCAGAACGGAGGGAATTATTCCTGCTTTGGAAACCGCACACGCTTTTTCCGCACTGTCTCAGTTGTCCTTAAAAGCAACCGACCAGGTAGTGATTTGCCTGAGTGGCCGAGGTGATAAAGACCTTGCCACTTATATGAAACAAATGGAAATGATGGGCATCTGATGGAAGAATTGATAAGGATAGAACCATTTGAAGATCGCCGGGCGCCGGATTTTAAACGTCTGAATAAAGCCTGGCTGGAAACCTATTTTGAAGTAGAGCCGGTGGATGAAGAAATGCTGAGTAATCCTCGTACCTATTACCTGGATAAAGGCGGTTTTATATATTTCGCTTTGTTAAATGACCAGGTAATTGGTTGTTATGCCCTGATCAAATCCGCTGAGGACTGTTTTGAATTGTCCAAAATGGCGGTGGATACAGCCTTTCAGGGCCGTCATACAGGACATTTGCTGGTTCAGCATGCCATCGCAACAGCAAAAGAAAAGGGTGCCAACAAGTTGCAGTTATATTCTCATTCCAAATTGGGGGCAGCCATTCATCTGTACAGGAAATTCGGATTTGAGCAAATACCGGTAGGTAATTCGATTTACAAGAGATCTGATATAAAAATGGAAAAAATACTGACGAGTTAAGATTATTGATATGAGCAGAATTCAAACATTATTTCAACAGAAGCATAAACGGGTATTAAATGTGTACTGCACTGCAGGGTATCCTGAGCTCAACAGCACGCTACCAGTAATGGAATCTTTACAGGCGAATAGAGCGGACCTGATTGAATTGGGTATGCCCTATAGTGATCCATTGGCTGATGGTCCGGTTATTCAGCAAAGCAGTGCAATAGCACTTGAAAATGGAATGACCATCGCGCGGTTGTTTGAACAACTGGAAGGATTTCGGGATCGCATAACTGTTCCCGTTATACTGATGGGATATATGAATCCGGTACTGCAATATGGATTTGAACGTTTTTGCGCAGATGCCGCAAGAGTAGGAGTAGATGGGTTAATTCTGCCTGATTTGCCGGAATATGAATTTGAAACAGAGTATGGCGCCATTATTCGAAAGTATGGCCTGGACTTCATATTCCTGGTTACCCCGGAAACTGCTGAACAAAGGGTTAAAAAACTGGATAAACTAAGTTCAGGTTTTTTATACGCTGTTTCTTCTTCCTCAACAACCGGGTCCAACAAACAAATGAACAGTGTGCAGGATTATCTTCAGCGACTGGAATCCTACCAGTTAAAAAATCCCGTGTTGGTTGGATTTGGTATTAAAGACCGCGAAAGTTTTGATGCCGCCTGTGCACATGCAAATGGTGCAATCATCGGCACTGCCTATATCAAAGCATTGGAAGGAGCAAAAGACGTGGGTACTGCTACCAAAGAATTTTTAAGTACAATTGTTTAGTCAGTAAGTATGGAAATAGCCATCGTAAAATACAATGCAGGGAATATTCAGAGCGTATTGTATGCACTTGAAAGAATTGGTGCAACTGCAACCGTTACAGATGATTTGGATGTATTGCGGAAAGCTGATAAAATTATTTTTCCGGGAGTAGGGGAAGCCAGTACGGCCATGCAATACCTGCGCGAACGCAAACTGGATCAGCTGATCAAAGAATTGCAGCAACCGGTTCTGGGTATCTGCCTGGGAATGCAATTAATGTGTACGCATTCAGCAGAGAACGATACAGTGTGCCTGGGAATTTTTGAAGAATATGTTCAGTCTTTTCATTCTTTAAAAGCAGGCCTTCCGGAAGCTGAACAGCATAACTACAAAATTCCGCAGATGGGATGGAATACGATTACTGATCTGCGGACCCCGCTCTTTGAGGGAGTACCGGAAAACAGCTATTGTTATTTTGTACACGGTTATTATGCAGCGATAGGTCCGGATACTATTGCCACAACAGATTACCTCAAGCCGTATAGTTCTGCCCTGCACCGTAATAATTTTTATGGCGTACAGTTTCACCCCGAAAAATCGGCGGGTGTTGGAGAACAAATCCTAAAAAATTTTATCGAAAAGATATGAGTGTAAGCATTCAGGAAGACCTGCAACAGCTGGCTGAAATTCTGGAAGCTGCAAAAGATGCAGGAGCTGCCTATCTGAAAGAACTTCCAGATCGGGCAACTACTTCCCATCCGGGTGCTCTCAACTGGCCTGCATTACCTGAAAATGGTTCTGGTGCATTGAATACACTCGCTCAATTCAAAAATCTTTTTTACCCTTATATCGTTGCCAGTTCGGGACCCCGTTATTGGGGTTTTGTTACCGGAGGAGGAACACCCGCAGCCATACTGGGCGACTGGCTTACTTCTGTATTTGATCAGAACGCTCAATTGTCGACCGGCATTGGAGATGCTTCCGCCTTATTGGAAATTCAAACTGGTAAGTTACTGCTTGACCTCTTCGGTTTGCCGGAAAATTTTATGGGTTCATTTGTAACCGGCGCTACCATGGCTAATTTCACTGGGTTGGCTGTGGCCAGGCAGTGGGCCGGGCAACAACTGGGACAGGATATAGCCCGTGATGGACTTCGGGTATCCATCCCTGTTTATTCAGCCGCTCCCCATTCCAGCAGTCTGAAAGCACTGGCGATGTTGGGTATGGGCAGCGCTAATATTGAAATCATTCCCACTTTACCAGATAGAGAAGCGATGGATGTCCAGGCCTTACTGGAAAAGCTGCCTGCAGATCCAAATCAGCCCTTCATCCTGATTGCCAGCGGTGGTACTGTGAATAGTGTGGATTTTGATGACCTGGCAGCAATTGCGCAACTTAAACAAACCCGTAATTGCTGGATTCATATTGATGCTGCTTTTGGAGCGTTTGCAGCACTTTCCGAAAAGCATGCACACCTGTTGAACGGATGGAAACTGGCGGATAGTATCACCGTAGATTTTCACAAATGGTTGAATGTTCCCTATGACAGCGCAATGATCTTTACCCGGAAAGAGCATGCAGTTTACCAGGTGCAGAGTTTTCAGAACTCGGCAGCGCCCTACCTGGGAAATCCATGGGAACAATTTTCCTACCTGAATTATGTGCCGGAGAATAGCCGGCGCTTCAGAGCCCTGCCGGTTTGGTTCAGTCTGATGGCTTATGGTAAAGCCGGTTACCGGGAGTTGGTAGAAAATTGCATAACACTCGCCAATGAATTTGGTTCCAGACTTTTGGAGACCGATTATTTTCGGTTACTCGCCCCAGTTAGATTGAATACAGTTTGCTTTCAGCCGGATCCCCAAAAAACAAATGGCCTGACTATTCCAGAATTATTAAATGAATTGAATCGGGATGGCCTGGTTTTTATGACGCCATCGGTATATAAAGGTGAGTCCTGTATTCGTGCGGCACTTGTTAACTACAGAACCACTGCGAAAGATATTGATATCGCCCTAACTGCAATTGTAAAAGCAGTTGAAAAAATAAGTAATCTTAAAAAGGCTTCACCATTATGATGAAGCCTGAATTTGAAATTAAATCGGTCCCTCTCGAAGTAGTACTGCCGATCCGCCAGGAAGTAATGTATCCCGGGCAAGCTGCAGAACTGGCAAAAGTTGCAGGCGATGAAGAGGCTATTCATTGGGGTCTTTTTGCAACTGGTAAACTGGTGTCCGTTATCTCCCTTTTTAACAGTCTGAAATATGGCAGGTCCCTGCAATTCCGGAAATTTGCTACCCTGGCAGATTATCAGGGAAAGGGTTATGGTTCACGGTTGCTGCAGGAAGTACTAGACTATGGAATATCACAAGGCTATGCTGTTATCTGGTGTAACGCACGGGTTTCTGCTCTCGGTTTTTACAACCGTTTTGGCTTTTGTCAGGATGGGGAGGCATGGCAAAAAAATGGAATTGATTATATCATCATAAAAAAAGTGCTGCGATAATGGAAATAATTCCTGCAATAGATTTGATAGATGGAAAATGTGTTCGTTTAACCCAGGGTGATTATGCGCAAAAAACAATTTACAACGAACGACCGCTGGAAGTGGCGAAACAGTTTGAGGATGCGGGATTAAAAAGACTGCACCTGGTTGATCTGGATGGTGCGAAGGCAGGCGCTGTAAAAAACTGGAAAGTGTTGGAAGAACTGGCCGGAAAAACAGGCTTGATAGTTGATTTCGGCGGTGGTATTAAAAAACAAGAGGACCTGAAAATAGTTTTTGAATCCGGTGCTGCATTGGCAACAATCGGGAGTCTCGCTGTAAAACAGGAAGCCCTTTTTGTACAATGGATAAATACTTATGGAGCTGATAAGTTTTTATTGGGCGCGGATGTGAAGGAAGAAAAAATTGCCATTTCAGGATGGCTGGAAACTACGGATATTCCTATCCGTGAGTTTATTGGAAACTATCTGTCAAAGGGGGTAAAACAGATTTTCTGTACCGATGTGAGTAAGGATGGTAAATTGGAAGGTCCGGCTACCAGCCTGTATGCATCCATCCTTACAGTGTATCCCGAGTTGCAGCTGATCGCCAGTGGAGGCGTAAGCAATATGAAAGACCTCGAGGCGCTGGCAGCAATAGGATGTAGCGGAGCCATTGTAGGGAAAGCCATTTATGAGAACCGGATCTCACTGCCTGAACTGACCCGGTTTAATGAACAAAAAAGAAACTGACATGCTGACAAAACGTATCATTCCCTGCCTGGATATCAAAGATGGTCGCACTGTGAAAGGAACCAACTTTGTAGACCTTCGGGATGCCGGGGATCCGGTTGAACTGGGAAGGCTTTATGCTGAACAGGGTGCCGATGAGTTGGTTTTCCTGGACATTACAGCTACGGTTGAAAAAAGAAAAACATTAAGCGAACTGGTCAACCGGATCAGTCACCAGATTAATATTCCTTTCACGGTGGGTGGTGGCATCAGCAGTGTGGAAGATGTAAGCCTGCTCCTGCAAAACGGGGCCGATAAAATTTCGGTTAATACAGCAGCTTTTAAACGTCCGGCTTTGATAGCAGAACTGGCCAAACAATTTGGCAGCCAGTGTGTGGTGCTGGCTATTGATACCCGCTTGGAAGAAGATGGAGAATGGTATGTGTACCTCAATGGGGGGCGTACCAAAACCGACCGACGTTGCATTGACTGGGCGGAAGAGGCAGTTGCTTTGGGGGCGGGCGAAATCCTGCTCACGTCCATGAATCACGATGGAACCAAACAAGGATTTGCATTGGATATTACCGGAACACTGGCAAACCGGTTACCAGTTCCTGTGATCGCAAGCGGTGGAGGTGGAACTGTGGAGCATTTCGTGGATGTGTTTCAAAAGGCCCAGGCAGATGCTGCCCTGGCGGCCAGTATTTTTCATTTTAAAGAAGTGGCTATCCCGGATTTAAAAAACAGCCTGGCTGCTTCTGGAATCCCGGTTCGAATCGGGTAGCTTTAAAATTGAGTACATTTGAAGGTATGAAAGTTGATTTTCAGAAATATGCAGATGGATTGGTTCCGGCAATTATTCAGGATCATACTACCCAAAAGGTATTGATGCTGGGTTTCATGAACGAAGAGGCCCTCCGGAGAACAGAGGAGACCGGAAAAGTGACTTTTTTCAGCCGCACTAAAAACAGGCTTTGGACAAAAGGAGAGGAGAGTGGTCATTTCCTGGAATTAAAATCCATGGCAGTGGATTGTGATCAGGATACCTTGCTGATTAAGGCAAATCCCCTGGGACCAACTTGCCATACCGGTGCAGATACCTGCTGGAGTGAACGAAATCACGCTGAAGATTTTCTCTTTTACCTGGAAGATATTATCGATCTGCGCAAGCAGGCTTCTCCGGATTCCTCCTATGTAGCGAAACTCTTCTCAAAAGGCTTGAATAAGATTGCCCAAAAAGTGGGAGAGGAAGCTGTGGAAACGGTAATTGAAGCCAAGGATGATAACGATGCCCTGTTCTTAAATGAATCGGCGGATCTGCTTTTCCATTATCTCATTCTGCTAAATGCGAAAGGTTTTAAGCTGCAGGATGTGATTGATATTTTGAAGGATCGTCACGCTAAATAAAGTACTCGTATGAATTTGTTATTCCGTATAGTGCCTATGGTAGCCCTGGTTATGGGAAGCTTTGAAGGCATTTCCCAGCAGGGTTTTCAGATTGAAGGAACCATTACAGGCCTACCTGATAAATCTGTAGTTGTCATTACTGATCCCGACAATCCATCGGATACCCTGGCAAAAGCTGTTTCCCGGCAAAACCAGTTCAAATTAAATGGAGCTGTTGTAGATGTGAAATTGTACAATATTTCCTTCCTGCCTTCTGATAAAAAAGGGTTGCTTTTCCTGGAAAATAAAAAAATGAAACTCTCCGGAGATGTCAATGCAATTCAGCAGCTGAAATTGGAGGGATCTGTTGCGCAGGATGGATTTATCGCCTTTCAGCAACAATTCGAACCCTATTTTAGAAAATATGGGGAGCTCTCGCAGGCCGCTAACAAGTCTGGCGTTACAGACAGTCTGATGCAGTTGTATCGGCAGCTGGTTGACAACCTTGCAGCAGCCGGTGAAAGATTTGCAGCGGAAAAGAAAGACCAGGTGGTGGCTCCCTTTATGTGGGCAACCATCATGCAGGTAGTTGAAAATCCTGACCTGGTTGAAAAAAGTTTTGCCGGATTTACACCTGAGGTAAAGTCCAGTTTTTATGGACGTTTCCTGGAAGCCAGAATTGCAGACAGCAAGATTGGCCGGATTGGTTCACCTGCTCTTGAGTTCACACAAAATGACCCTTCCGGTACTCCTGTTAGTTTGTCTTCTTTCCGTGGCAAATATGTTTTGATTGATTTCTGGGCCAGCTGGTGTGGACCCTGCAGACAGGAAAACCCGAATGTTGTATTGGCGCATGATCGCTTTAAAAATAAAAATTTCACCGTATTGGGTGTTTCCCTTGATAATAACAAGGAGAAATGGTTGAAAGCAATCAAAGATGATAAGCTCGACTGGACACAAGTCAGTGATCTCAAATACTGGCAAAATGAAGTAGCCCTTCAGTATAAAATTCAATCGATCCCACAAAACCTGCTGATCGACCCCAATGGTATCATCATTGGCAAAAACCTCCGCGGAGAAGAATTGCAGAGTAAGTTGTGTGAGGTGTTGGGGTGCAAGGAGCAGTAAATTCGGGAGGAAAGGAAGAGGGTGGAATGGAAGACTATCTTACCCTCTTCCTTTCCTCCTTTCTTCCTTTCTTCCTTTCCCCCCTTCCTCAAAACTCCACAATAAACCCAAGTGTTGGCAATAACCTGCCGTCATTATTAGCCAGTATTACTGGAATGCCATTGCTTCCATTTTGCCGGATCGGTTGCCCATCTGTTGTCTGGAAACCACTGTTGTCAGCAGTTCTTTGGAAAGTATATTGTGGAATGCCCGGGTTTTTTGAATTGTACCAGTTCTGGATATCAAGGTACAAATCCAGTGTGAACCGGCGCAGGTTCCATTTTTTATCAATCCGGATATCACTTGCATGAAAGGCAGGAAGTTCCAACGTATTGGTTTGACTGAAATCAAAAACACCTGTTCCCAATGTTAAATAATTCAATTGGCTTGCGGTTAGGTCGAAGGGCGTATAGGGTGCCGCACCCTGGTAACGGAATTTTAAGCCAATCTCCCAGTTTCGATTGAGTTTATATCCTGCTGTCAAACTTAAGAGGTGGCGGTTATCCCAACTGGATCGTATCCATTCTGAATTAAGTCCGGTAAACTCAGAACGGTAAAAAGTATAACTCAGCACTCCAAAGAATCGTTTGCTTAGTTTTTGCTGTGCAAAAAACTCAATGCCATAAGCTTTTCCTTCACCATCCTGCACAACCGGTTCGTTTCCTACGGCACCAAACTCTGTTCCCTTGTTGGCCAAACTGATTCCATCCAGAATGCTGATCGGGTAATTGGAATATTTTTTATAAAATCCTTCCAGCGTAAAACGGGTATTGTTGGAGGGCAGCCATTCAAAGCCAGCTACCAGGTGTCTGCTTCGGATATAATCCCCCGGGTTCATCATACCTGTCTGGCTTGCTTCAAATGCGAGTTGGGTATAACTTGGCAGCCGATAATATAAACCATAACTGGCACTGAAATTCCAGTCGGGTGCCAGGGCCAGACTCGCACTGATGCGCGGACTCCATTGTTTCAATGGATTTGCTACACTGTTGTCAGCTGAGTTTCCATCTACCCGCATACCGGCACTGATTGCCAGGCGGTCTTCCCAAAATCTGCGGCCAGTTTGAACGAAGGCACCATAACGCAGAAAGTCTAACTGTGTATCCGTTCGCAGTTCTTCAGCAGGCTGAATCTGGTTGCCCTGCTCATCCGTCAGAGCCGGACGGAACAGCTGGTAAAAATCATTACCGAACTGTACATACTGGGCAGAAGCGCCATACGTAATTTTCCATTTATCAATACTAACGGTCTGGTCGAACCGAAGTTTGTTCTCCGTTTCCTGGCTATTGATCCGGAACGTGCGGGTTCCCTCTGATGGGTTGTCATTGTCTTCGTACTTGTCAGCCCGGTTATTGAGGGTATTCCGGCTCAGGGAAAGCGTCCAGAAGCCACGATCTGTCAATCGCTTTAAGCTGGCTCCAACGGTATAATTCCATTGATTGATCAACGGGCTGCTGTTTACAGCATAGAGTTTTTCTGGTGTAGCCTCTTTGGGTGCAGCAAATCGGAACTCATCAATGGCTCCTATGCCCAATACCTGCAAAGTGGTTTTGTCATTGATCCGGGTATTGGTCTTGAATTGAAAATCCCAGTAATTGGGTCGGATCGGAAGGTCCAATGCCTGGAATAACAATTGCAGATAACTTCTGCGGGCACTTGCCAGGAAGGTTGTTTTTGGACTGATCGGACCATCAAAAGTGGCAGCCAGTTCAGTTGCACTTAGTCTGATATTTCCCTGCAGCCGGTTGGGGTTGCCATTCTTCTGTTTGAATTGAAACACACTGCTCAGAGCATTATCATACCTGGCATCAAAAGCCGAGCTGCTGAGCTTGACATCCTCAATAAAACTCACATTCAGAATTCCCTGCGGACCACCACCGCTTCCCTGTGTGCCAAAATGGTTTATCAGCGGGACTTCAATTCCATCGAGATAAAATACATTCTCACTAGGAGCGCCGCCACGGATGATGATATCATTACGGAAACCTCCTCCTCCAACTCCTCCACCTACTCCGGGCAGGGACTGAATAACCCGACTGATATCAAAGTTTCCACCAGGGTTGGCCTTGATTTCCTCTGTGGTTAATCTTTGTATGCTTAAGGGCGATTCGAGGCTGGTTGCACGGGCAGAAGCGCGTTTGCCACTTACCACTACTTCACTCAAATTGGTTCCTGCAGGGTCTAATTCTATATTCAGGTTGTTTTCGTTTCCGGATGTGATTACCAGGTTGGTCAGGGTTTTATCCGCAAATCCTATGGCAGTAATGCTGAGAGAATAAGAGCCGGGTGTTAAGCCGGTAATCCTGAATCTTCCGAGTGAATCTGTAATGGTTCCTGTTTTGGAAGGTTGTACTTCAACCGATGCCCCGATTACAGGCTTTTGCGTATTTCGGTCCAGGATGGTACCACTGATGGAACCGGTTGTTTGAGCCATTACTGTATTAGAAATCAAAAGACAACATAATAAGCTCAAATAAATACGCATAGGAAAGCATAGTTTCATATCAAAATATAATAATCTGAGTCAAACAACAATCCGGCATGGATTAAGTTCAACAAATAGCATCCAAGTTGCTGAATTTCAGGATTTGTCCTAATTTCAGGCAAACGCTGCAAATACACAGGATTCCTGTACCAGAATAATTACAACCCGGCATGAAATTTTTAAGGTGGCTCCAGTTAGCAGGCAGCTGTTTACTATTGACAAATGTTGTTTTCGCACAAAAGGTTAATAACAAGTACAATCTTTCCATTCGTAAAACTTCCCAACCCGTACAGATCGATGGCATTGTAAATGATGCAGCCTGGCAGGAAGCTGACAAGGCGCGTGATTTTTTCATGGTACTTCCCATGGATACCAGTTTTGCCAATATCAAAACGGAAGTACAGATGAGCTACGATGATCATTTTATTTACCTGGTGGCAGTTTGTTATCATGGCCGTAATGGCAACTATGTGGTGGAATCTTTAAGACGGGATTTTGCTTTTCAGAAAAATGACAACTTCCTGTTTTTCTTTGATCCCTTTGAAGATCAGACCAGCGGATTTTCATTTGGCGCCAATGCTGCAGGTGCGCAGTGGGATGGCTTTATTTACGAAGGTGGTAAAATGGATCTTAGCTGGGATCATAAATGGATTTCCAAAGTAGTCAACTACGAGGATCGCTGGGTATTTGAAGCAGCTGTTCCTTTTAAAACGATTCGCTACAAAAAAGGAATTACCAACTGGGGAATCAATTTTAGCCGGAATGATTTGCATGCCTTTGAAAAGAGCAGCTGGGCACCAGTTCCCAGGCAATTTCCAACTGTTTCTTTGGCTTATACGGGAAATCTTGTCTGGGATGCACCTCCTCCTTCCACAGGTGCCAATATTTCATTGATTCCCTATGTGCTGGGAGGCCTGTCCAAAGATTATGATAAAGGCACGCCTACGGATTACAGAAAAGATATTGGAGCTGATGCCAAGATCAGTATTACGTCTTCACTCAACCTGGACCTTACCGTTAACCCGGATTTCTCCCAGGTGGAAGTGGACCGGCAGGTCACCAACCTGGATCGATTTGAATTGTTTTTTCCGGAACGAAGGCAATTCTTTTTAGAGAATGCAGACATCTTCGGAAACTTCGGTTATGCAAACATCCGCCCGTTTTTCTCGAGACGAATTGGTCTGAATGTACCCATCCAGTTTGGTGCACGCCTCAGTGGCAAACTGAATAAGGACTGGCGCATTGGCCTTATGGATATGCAAACCAAATCTGTTCCGGAAAGAGATTTGCCGGTTCAGAATTTTGCAGTGTTATCGCTTCAGCGTAAAGTCTTTTCACGATCCAATATCGGGTTCCTTTTTGTCAATAAGCAATCCATCAATTATGAACCTGATAAGGATCCGGTAACCCCGGAGCACCGGCAATACAACAGAACCTTGGGATTGGAATACAACCTGGCATCTCCCGGTAACTACTGGACTGGAAAGGCCCTGGTGTTGAAATCATTTAGTCCGGTTGGTGGCAACCGCACCATCACAACGGCTGCCAATCTGAATTATACCAGTCGCCAATTGTTTCTTTCCTGGCAGCACGAATATGTTGGCAAGGATTTCCAGGCGGAAGTTGGATATGTGCCAAGGACAGGATATCTCAAGTTTAATCCGCAGGCCGGTTATTTGTTTTTTCCGAAAAAATCTCCTGTGCTCAGTCATGGTCCTTTGCTTCAAACCATTTATTATACCAATGAACAGGGACGAAAAACAGATTATGAACACAGTCTGACGTATCGCACCAATTTTCGGAACCAGGCAGTGCTCAATGCCTATGTATCGAAAACCTATATTGAATTGCTGATGCCTTTTGATCCGACCAACACGGGATCTGACTCATTGGCAACCGGCACACAGCACCATTTCAATACTGCTTATATCGAATATATTTCCAAACCCAAGAGCCTGTTTACCTATGCTGCGAATGTTCGATACGGTGGCTATTACAATGATGGAAGCAGACTCCAACTGACCGGTGAATTTGGTTATCGCTTTCAACCTTATGTGGGCATCACGATGAGCAGCACTTATAATGATATTCGGGTGCCGGGTACCTGGGGAAGGAGAAGTTTCTGGCTGGTCGGACCACGCGTGGATGTCACACTCACCAATAATTTTTACTTTACTGCATTCGGACAGTATAATGAGCAAACCAAAAATGTCAATCTGAATACACGTTTGCAGTGGCGTTATAAACCTGCATCCGATTTTTTCATTGTATATACGGACAACTACCTGCCAGAATACATGTCAGTAAAGAACCGCGCTCTTGTCGCAAAATTCACCTATTGGTTCAGTTTATAAAAATGCCGGTTCAGGAATGAACCGGCCTTGGTTGTGGTATCAGTGTAAGTGCTTAGAAACCCAGTCCTACCGTAAAACCATGGACGGTTTCGTTAAAACTGTAATTGCCTGATGGGGTGGCTGCCCCTGTATTGAGATTGATTTCATAGAGTTTTGAGCTTCCGTTTACAGTCAGGATGGCCCAGGCTTTTTCCGACTCTCCGCCAATATCAAATCCATCCGCGTTTTCGAAATTGATTCCGGTTGATCCAACTTCCACTAATGTTCCATTGTTGGGAGGATCCTGCTTGTAAAGTTTATCAGTTCCACAATCCAGATCGAACAATATGGTAGCCGTAGCTCCTGGAATATTATTAGTATGAGCAGCACCACTTATCGATGGACTACCGGGATTAAGATTACCATCTACAGCCGCAACGGTACCATCATTTGGATTGAGTCTCAGGTTCTGTCCGGTATTACTTACCACCCTGATTCTGTCTACAGTTGGATTAAAATCAAATCCAAAGTGCATTCCGGATAATGCAGTGCTGAACGCTGCAGTACCTACCGCCGTTGCTGCTCCATTGGAAGTGTTCAATACATAAAGTCTGCTAGTACTACCCAGCGCATATAGCGCACCGTTAGCTGGCCTGAAATCGATTCCTACAATGGTTTCATCTGGTTGAAGTCCGTTTATTGCTTTTGTTACAGGCATAGGATCTGTAGGATCAAAAATGAGCAGGTTGGTGCCACCACCGATTGCATATGCTACAGGATCTGTAGGGATGGCCAATCCCATTGCATTGTTTACTCCCATTAATTCACCAATTTTCATTGATTTACCTGTGGTCAGATCAATCCGGTACAGCTCTGCTTTGCCGTTTTTATTGTTGACAGCCAATGCAGCGCTGTTATCCGGACTAATATCAAATCCAACCTCACCGCTGAAATCATTGTTCAGTTTTCCAACCGCTACCAGGGTTCCATTGTTGGGTGGATCCTGCTTGTACAGCATGTCGGTTTCGGTATCAATGTCAAATAGGGTAGTGGTGCTGGTTCCGGCTTTGCTATCGGTATAGGCAACTGCTGTAACCATTGCATTACTCACGCCATTAATAGCCCCATCAGTAGCCACCACTGAGCCAGTCTCAGGATGTACCCGCAGGTTCTGGCCATTGCCTGTAACAATGCGGATACGATCAACAGTAGGATTGAAATCGAATCCTGCAATCGTACTCGCTAATACCGGACTAAAGGGCATGGTACCGATGGCGTTAGTATTGCCTGTACTTTGATTGATTACCAGTAGCCGGCTTGTATTACTCAGCGCATATAGCTGACCGGTAGCCGGACGAAAATCAATTGCCAACAGGGATTCACCTTCCTGTAATCCATTAATCGCAACAGTACTGATTGGCATCCGTGGAGTGGCTGCATTAAATCGAACCAGTTTATTGCCTTCATCCAATACAAGAAATTCAATGTCTGGTCCTTTGGGTTCCATACCCGGACTATCTTCTTTTTTACAGGAACTAAAGCTGATGAGTGTTGCCATTGCTGCACAGGCAACTAAATGTGTTGTTGTCCTTTTCATGGTATCCAGTTTATTGGTTTTGGATATCTACGAGAAAGGATTTCTGCCGGATTTAATTTTTTGAAAAAAATTATGGTTGCAGTTGCCGGCGGTACAACTGGATGGTATTTTCCAGTCCCAGGTAGATGGCGTCACAGATCAGTGCATGCCCAATAGAAACTTCATCCAGGAAAGGAATCTGCTTGGAAAAATAGCCCAGGTTATGGAGATCAAGATCGTGACCGGCATTAATTCCCAGTCCCAGTTCCTTCGCCCGATTGGCTGCCTGCACATAAGGGCCAACCGCTTTTTCTTTGTCTTCCGGAAAGTGTCGGGCATATCCTTCTGTATATAATTCGATTCTGTCGGTTCCGGTTTCAACAGCGCCTTCCACCATCTCTACAACCGGATCCACAAAAATGGAAGTACGGATACCGGCCTGTTTAAAAATCCGGATCATTTCCTTCAGGTATTCCTTGTGCTCAATTGTATTCCAGCCATGGTCAGAAGTGATTTGTCCCTCTGCATCCGGCACCAGCGTCACCTGGTGCGGTTTTACCTCTAATACGAGATCTATAAATTTTGCTTCCCTGCAATTCCCTTCAATATTAAACTCTGTTGTAATGATCGGTTTGATAGCCCGAACATCCGCATAACGTATATGTCTTTCATCGGGCCTCGGGTGCACAGTTACACCATCAGCTCCAAATAATTGTACATCCTTTGCTGCCTTCACCACATCTGGATTATTCCCCCCGCGGCTATTCCGGATCGTTGCAAGTTTATTGATGTTGACTGAGAGTTTTGTCATGGGGCAAAGGTATGGAAGATGGAGGAAAGGAAGAGGGAAGAATGGAAGATGGAGCAATGGAGGCAAGGAAAACAAGACAAGGAAAGATGGGTGGAAAAACTGTTTTTTGTAGCAATTGCAGGATTTAAATTAACTGCATGATTGCAAAACTTGAGGATATGGATGTTTACGTGAGCTCTCTGGAATTGGCAATGGAAGTATTTGCTTTGACGAAACAATTTCCTGCTCCGGAGCTATATTCGTTATGTTCTCAATTAAATCGCGCTGCCAGATCAGTTTCTTTGAATATTGCAGAAGGATGGGGCAGACGTTTTTATCCAAATGAAACAAAGAAGGCATTTGTGTATGCTTTGGGATCAACAGAGGAAACTATTTCCGCACTTAAAATTTCGATGGATTGTGGCTATATTCCTTCAGAAAAATATGAACTTCTTCTTGGTAATTATAGAAAAATCGCGGCCCAACTCTATCGTCTCTATAAAAACTGGTAATCCTAGATCTCCCTTTGTCCCTCTTCCCTTCCTCCATCTTCCTTTCCTCCATCTTCCATTCCCTACCACCTCCCCACCAACTTCACATTCAACAACCTTGGCGTGAGTCGATTGGGAATTGCATAGGTGGTGTTGGAAAAATCCTTAATGAGCAAATAGGAGATTGTGTTGGCGCGGTCGATCAGGTTGAATACTTCAAGTGAGAGCCAGATGTTTTCGAATTCCCGGAAAGGGGCATGGCGGCGGCGGCGCGACCGATCACTATTCAGCAGCAGGGCGCTGAAGCCCAGGTCAACCCGGATATAAGGATCAATGAACAGCGCATTCCGGTACCGCACAGAATTTGGAATGTTATAAGGAAGGTTGGAACCATAAAGACCATTGATGTAGACCTTGATATTTTTATTGGTGGACAAATAATCCTGAAAGAACATTCCGATTGTCAGCAGGCGGTCAGTTGGTCTGCGCAGGTAACCATTCTGTGTAAGGGTGCTGTCAACAGGCTGGTTCTGTTCATTGAGTGTGTACTTGTAATAGAAATCATCCTTGATGTCTTCACGGGTGCGCATGAACCCGATACTCAGGTAACTCTCAGCATCTTTTACCAATTCTCCATAGAGTCTCGCTTCCAGGCCGGTTGCATAGGCGCGCGCATTGTTCTCTCCAAAATAACGCAATCGCACATTGTCAATATCATAGGGCACAACATCCCATAAAGATTTAAAATAAGCTTCGGTGCTCAATCGCAATACCTGGTTAAAAGCAGGAAAATGATAATCAAATCCACCACTTACCTGCCAGCTTTTTTGGGCTTTTACATCGGTATTCAGACTGCCGTCATATCGTCGCAATTCGCGGTAAAAAGCTGGTTGCATGTATATGCCCGCACTCGCGCGGAAGATGATATCCTTTTCCCAGCGGGAAGGTTTCCAGCTGATGCCTGCACGGGGTGATACCAACCATTCTTTATTCAGATCATTGTAATTGATCCGGGCTCCCAATTGAAGAATGGTGCCCGATGAATCTCCCAGTGAAATATTATCCTGCCAATAAGCAGCCACCCGGTGAATATCCAGATTGGCATCGGAGCGAAGGCTTTTAAACAAGGAAAGGTTGCCCGGCTGATAAGGCAAGCTGTATCCTGCGGAATCCTGATACTCAAATTCCCTCAACTGATCCCGCACCTGTTGCCTGTCAACCGATACGCCCCATTGGTGAAAATGCTTGCCCCTTGTCAGTGTTCCTTTGTGACTGAGGTTAAGTACGCCAATTGTAAGTTGATTGCGGGCATATTGCTGAAATACTCCAGCACCCAGTGGATTCACGATTAAACCAAATTCCGGCCGGCTGCGGTCAAAGGATCGCTCGCCAAATAAATACGCACCCGTAATATCTATGGATTCGACTTCCTTGTTTTCAAACCAGGAAGCCAGCCATTTCAGTCGCAGGTTTTTATTTACCTGTTTGGTTACCGATAAGCCAGCCATACTGGTTGAATACCGATCCTTCTCACGTCCTTCAAAATAAATATCCAATCCAATATTACTAGTGAAAAAAGGAGAGAAGACAGAAGTGCTCGGCTGACTGAAAGAGGGTTCCAGTTCAAAACGGGTCCTGGAAAGATTCCCAAAAAACTCGGCCGACCATTTTTCTGAAAACTTCCAGGTAAACAAGCCCTGCAGATCCGCAGAAGAGGGAACATAATTTCCCTTTGTTTCCTGGCTGCTCAGCAGGTTCCGGTTGTTGCGGTTTCTCACTCCGATTAAATAGGTAAAGGGCTTTTTCTTACCACTGCCTTCCAACTGTAATCCCTGCTCCAATAACCCTATGTAGGCAGAACCGCCATGCTCCTTCGGTTTTTTGTATTGGATGTCCAGAACGGATGAGAGTTTATCGCCATAGCGCGCTTGAAAACCCCCATTGTAAAACTGAACCGATCGGGTCATTTCCGGGTTGATAAAACTAAGTCCTTCCTGCTGCCCATTCCTGACCAGGTAAGGCCGAAAGATTTCAAAATCATTTATGTAAATCAGGTTCTCATCGTAACTGCCACCCCTTACATTATAATTGGATGTCAGTTCATTGTTGGATCCTACAAATACTTTAATAAGGCTTTCAATTCCTCCTCCCGGAGATGGAATATTGATAGCTTGTTTGGGATTGATGGTAACAAGACCGGATTCTCTTCTGCTGCGTTCATCCGTTACCGTTACTTCTTCAAGTTCTGTTTTTCCTGGCAGCATCCGGATGGGAATGAATTCATTTTCGCCCGCATTCAATAGGAAATTCCGCTGGACAGTGCTAAATCCTGCGTGACTGAATACCAGTGCAAATGCACGGTTAGCCGGAACCGTTAGTTGAAAATAGCCACTGTCGTTTGACTGAACTGCTTGTTTTTTCCCAAGTACCGTGATGGTCACTGCAGCTAAAGGCTTGTCATCCTGGTCAATAATTCTGCCGCTCAGCTGTGCTGTTTTTACCTGTGCCTGCAGGTTGGAACCGCAAACCAGGAATAGTACCAGGAAAGAAATGAATGGCAGCCACTTCATCAGGCGTCACAATGCTTAAGCGATGAAATTACCTGGCGGGGATCAGGTGCATGAAATACAGCGCTGCCGGCAACCAGTACATGGGCGCCTGCTTCACTTAGCTGCCTGGCATTAGAGAGATCAACACCTCCGTCAATTTCAATTTTCACATCCAATCCAAACTGGTCAATCCGCTGTCTTAAGGTTTTTACTTTTTGATAGGTATGCGGGATGAATGACTGCCCGCCAAAACCGGGATTGACACTCATCACCAGCACCATTCCGATATCGGGAAGTATATCCTGCAGGAGCTGAACCGGTGTATGCGGGTTGATGGCCACACCGGGAATCATCCCCAGGTCGCGGATCTGTTGAATATTCCTGTGCAAATGCCGGCAGGCTTCATAATGTACTGTAAGAATATCGGCCCCGGCCCGGGCAAAAGCTTCTGCATACTTTTCGGGCTCTTCGATCATCAGGTGTACATCGAATAATTTCTGCGTTGTTTTTCGAAGTTGTTGTATGATGGGTAGCCCGAAACTGATGTTGTTTACAAATCGTCCATCCATTACATCCAGATGAAACCAATCTGCTTCACTTTCATTCAACATACGTGCTTCTGCTTCCAGGTGGAGAAAGTTGGAGGCTAATAAAGAGGGGGCTACGATCATCTTGATTAATATTCCGTAAGTAAATTTATTCTTTTCCTTCAACCCTTTCAGCACCTTCTATGGCTTCTTTAAAGGATTTATCCAGTGAATAGGCTCGTCCATAATTGAGCAATGCCTCCTGTTTCATGCCAAGTGCTTCATAACACCGGCCCTGCCAGTAATAGGCTTCCGGATAAGTGTTAGTAACGGTGGCGGCCAGCTTAAATTGCTGCAAAGCCTCATCCAGGTTCTTGGCTTCATAATATATAATGCCTTTTTCCACATAGGCTTCCTGGAATTTCCAGTTTATCCGGATACAGTTGTTGAAAAGATCCAGCGCTTTTGTTTTGTTGCCTGTATTTACATAATACACTCCCTTGATGAAATAAGGGTCGGCCATTTCACCTAAACTGTCGCGGGCTATTGCCTGGTCAGCCAACAGCAATGCGCGGTCATTCTTCTTTTCTGCATATATATTGGCCAGCGTTAGTCCGGTTATTAGTAAGGGCTGCAACCTATAGGAATTTTCCAGGTCGCGTATAGCCGCTGCCGTATCTGTTTGCTCCAGGTAGAGCAATCCGCGCTCATACCAGGCTTCGAAATTGGCAGAATCTTCGGCTATTAAGTTGTTGTATGCCAGGATAGCTTCATTCGTAGCTCCATTGTTTACCAATGCTTCGCTTAACCGTCGCTGAAAGCCTGTGTTTTCCGGATATTTTTTAATCAGTTCCTCCAGGAAACGGACGGCTTCCCGATTGTTTCCAAGCATAAAAAGTACATTCACCAATTGTTCAGCACTGGCTTCTGATGGTTGAAGCTCCCATGCTTTTGCCAGATCAGACAGGGCCAGCTGAAGTTCATCCTGTTGCAGCAATAAGGCTGCCCGGCGCTGGTATAACGCTGTATTGTCTGGATCTTCATTAATACTATCTGTAATATTTTGATAGGGTGGATGGGTCAGGATGGTAGCAACTTCCTCCTTTTCAGTATTCGAATTGTTACAGGCTGCGCTGACTGCCCAAACACCCAATAGTAACCTGGCAAACCATGATTTCATCTGTCAAATCTATGGTTTTCAGTAAAAATGAGTTTATACCAATACATTTGCCGGGTAAATACTTGCTATTATGAGTTCGATTTCGTGGATCACCGCAGGTTTATTGGCGGTTATTTCTGGATTTTTTTCAAAAGAAAGTACCCCCGTCAGGAATCAGCCTGCACCAATTGCTGATACCTTACATTATCCGGAAGAGACACATTTTAAAAATCTTCGTCAACTGACTTTCGGCGGTGACAATGCCGAGGCCTATTTCAGTTACGATGGCAACTACCTGATTTTTCAGAAAACCTATGCAAAAGAGGGTATTCCCTGTGATCAGATTTATATTGCTAAAATCCCCACAAAACCGGAAGAGCCTTTTGTGCCCAAACTGGTTAGTACCGGAACAGGCAGAACCACCTGTGCCTACTGGTTACCCGATGGTAAACATTTCGTGTATGCATCCACGCACCTGGGGTCAAAAGATTGCCCCCCGGTTCCGGACCGTTCCAAATATGGCAACAAATATATCTGGCCTTTATACCCTTCCTATGATATTTTCCTGGCAGACACTAATGGCGTTATTGTAAAACAACTGACCAATGCCAAAGGATATGATGCAGAAGCCACCATTTCACCGGATGGTAAAAAAATGATTTATACCAGCGATAAGGATGGCGATCTGGAACTTTATATCATGGATCTGAAGACCGGTAAAGAAAAGCGCATCACCCATGATATCGGATACGATGGGGGAGCCTGGTTCAGTCCGGATGGTAAAAAAATCATCTGGAGAGCTAGCCGCCCGAAAACAGCCGAAGAAATTACTTCCTATAAAGAATTGCTGGCCGAACACCTGGTAGCACCTACCAATATGGAAGTGTTTACTGCTAACGCAGATGGTTCCGATATTAAACAAATTACCAGCCTGGGACAAGCCAACTGGGCACCCATCTTTATGCCCGATAGCAAACGCATTCTCTTTGCTTCCAATCATGAATATCGCAGGGGATTTCCTTTTAACCTGTACATGATGAATGGCGATGGCAGCAACCGGGTCAAAATTAGTCGCGATAAAGGCTTTGACGCCTTCGCCATGTTCAGCTATGATGGTAAAAAAATTGTATTCTGCAGTAACCGAAATAATGGTGGTACGCGCGATACGAATATATTTGTAGCAGACTGGGTGGAATAATTGAATCATCAAAACCAAAGAATATGTACACGGGACTTTTGCATTTACACAGTTTTTTACGTTGGATCATCCTGATCCTGTTGCTGGTTGCCATTTATCGCCATTATACCGGCATGAGCAAAAAAGCAGGTTATACTGCCGCAGACAGAAAAGTAGATCTGTTCTTAATGATCTCAGCGCATATCACCCTGCTGGTTGGTTTGTACCAGTGGTTTGTAGGTCCATGGGGATTAAAACTCATCCAGGCCAAAGGTTTTGGTGAAGTGATGAAATCTTCCGCGGAACGTTTCTTCGCGGTTGAACACATGGTGGGAATGCTGGTGGTGATTGCACTGATCACTGTTGGACGCTCTAAAGGAAAGCCTGCAACTGCCGGCGCTGTAGAACATAAAAAAGCTTTTGGCCTTTTCGTTGCAGCCCTGCTGCTGATTCTGCTCCTTGTTCCCTGGCCATTCCGGGAAGAACTGGGAAGAGGATGGTTGGCCAATTAAGAAATGAGAAGTGAGACGTGAGACGTGAGAAGTGAGAAGTGAAAAGCCCCCGATTACGATGTGATCGGGGGCTTTTTAGTTAGGTGAATTTCATGCTTTCCATGGTTTTGAGGAAGGCTTTCATTTCTTCCAGCGTACCTATACTTACCCTGCAATATTTGCCATCCGGCAATTCGCTGGATCGTAATACAATGTTCTTCGCCAGCATATCTGCAGCAAAATCTCCTTTGTATTGCTTTAAGTGAAAGAAAATAAAATTGGTGTAGGAAGGTATAACGGTAAAGCCTGAACGCTTTAACGCATCTTCTGTATACTGTCTGGCTGCCGCATTTAGTTTTTTGGATTGAATACTGTGACTGGTGTCTTTCAGGCTGGCCATCGCCGCAGTCAGTGAAAGCGCACTCATGCAAAAATTACTGTTACCAAAATAGTTTTCCTGTAAGGATTTGATCGTCGATGGATCTGCCAATATGAAGCCTACCCGCATGCCCGCCATGGCGTGAATTTTGGAGAAGGTCCGGATGATGACAATGTTTTTATTCCCTTTTTTTACCAGGGAAAGCATAGACTCATTATAGGGCGCATCCAGGAAATCAATATAAGCTTCATCTATCGTGACTACCGTTTTCTTACTTGCTTCTTCACAAAATGCTCTGAGTTTGTCCGGATGTAAAACAGTGCCGGTGGGGTTCGCCGGATTACAGATATACACCTGCGCAGTATCCGGGTCGATTGCTTTTGAAAAGGCTTCCAGGTCGTGCACCTGTTGACCATCCAGTGGAATTTCCTTTACCTGGACACCAATTTTCTTCGCCGTATTGGGCAGGATTCCAAATGTTGGTGTAGCGGTAACCAGGTTGCCTTTGGAATAATGACGGGCAAGCAGGTTGAGCGCTTCGCCGGAGCCGGGTGTCAGCAGCAGGTGATCTGTCGTTACCCCATAATAATCAGCCAGCTGTTTTCTGAACTCCTGTACATGCGGAATATTATACTGATAGCGGTGGGCCTGCCCGATTAATTCACTGATCGCTTTTTTGGCCAGGGGTGACAACCCATAAGGATTCTCATTGGAACCGAGGTTGATCAACGATGGGTTGGAATTAGGCAGGAGTTGGCCAAGGTCTTTGGGCAGGTAATCTTCACCACCCAGGCTGTTAAGGGAAGCAGTAAGGCCCAGTGCTGCCAGTGTGGACTGTTTCAGCCAGTTTCGCCGGTTGATACTGTTAGACATAGAATAGCTGTTAGTTTGGTGTAAAAGTTACATCAAATTCCGGAGATCAGCCGCGCTTGCCGAGTTCGATCACTTCACAATTTCGCATCTCTTTGTCGTGGATTTCAAACCGGATCATTGTCCTCACCTGGTGCCATCCCAGTTTGCCCGCAGCACCCGGATTCATATGCAGGCAGTTCAATTCCGGATCAAATTGCACTTTTAAAATATGTGAATGTCCGGAGATAAATAAACCGGCCTTTGTTTCCTTCAATCTTGCTTTTACTCCTGGTGCATAGCGCCCCGGATACCCACCAATATGTTTCATAAAAACCACCAGCTGTTCACAGGTAAAGCAGTTTTCTACCGGATAAACCGAGCGGATATCAGTACCGTCAATATTGCCAAATACTCCTGTAAGCGGAAGGCCGGATTGCTGCTCCAGGTCCCTGGCCAATTGAAGATTGCCGAAATCTCCAGCATGCCAAACCTGGTCGCAGTTGGAAAGATGTGTAAATACCTGGGGATCGAGATAACCATGGGTGTCAGACAAAAGCGCAATTCGGGTCATGGGTAAAAATAGGATTTTGTACTTTCGTACCACGATTGATTTATGCCACATTATCATACACTGGGAACAATTCCCCATAAACGTCATACACAGTTCAGAAAGCCGGATGGAACCCTCTATTCTGAGCAACTTTTTTCAACGGAAGGATTCTCCAACGATTATTCCATCTTATATCATTGTCATCCGCCAACCCAGATCATCCGCACAGATCCACCTGTTTCAGTGATGCCGGAAATAGCAGAAGAAAAAATGCTGCAACATCGCAGCTTTGAGGGGTTTAAAATTCCTCCTGCAGATGATTACCTGGAAAGCCGGAAAGCCATCCTGGTGAACAACGATTGCCATGTGGTGCTGGCTGCTCCCCGGAAAGGCACAACCGGTTATTTTTTCAAGAATACGGATGCCGATGAACTGATTTTTGTGCACGAAGGTTCCGGCGTTGTACTGACCCAATATGGCAAACTGCCTTTTTCTTATGGCGATTATATCCTGCTTCCCCGGGGTACCATTTACCAGATTGAGTTTGCCTCAACAGACAACCGGCTCTTTATAGTCGAGTCCTTTAGTCCGATTCGCTACCCCAAACGTTATTTGTCCAAATATGGTCAATTGCTGGAGCATTCACCTTTTTGTGAGCGCGATATCCGGCCGCCCCAGGACCTGGTTACCATTGATGAGTCAGGTGATTTCCTGATCAAAGCCAAAAAGAAGGGGATCCTGTATGGATTACATTACGGGCATCATCCTTTCGATGTGGTAGGTTGGGATGGATGTTGTTATCCTTTCATTTTCAGTATCCACGATTTCGAACCCATAACCGGTCGGGTTCACCAGCCGCCGCCGGTTCACCAGACCTTTGAAGCACACAATTTTGTGGTTTGTTCCTTTGTGCCAAGGTTGTATGATTACCATCCGGAAGCTATCCCGGCTCCTTATAACCATAGTAATATCGACTCGGATGAGTTGCTTTATTATGTAGACGGTGATTTTATGAGCCGAAAAAATGTTACCAGGGGGATGATCACCCTGCATCCGGCCGGCATCCCGCATGGCCCGCACCCCGGAGCTGTGGAAAAAAGCATCGGCAAAAAGGAAACCGGGGAACTGGCTGTAATGGTAGATACCTTTCATCCCCTCCAGCTCACCAAAACCGCCCTGGAAATCGAAAACCAGGGGTATACAATGAGCTGGGCGGAATGAAGCGTGGATGTGAGACGTCAGACGTGAGACGTGAGACGGGGAGGAGGGAAGAATGGAGGAAGGAAGAAGGGATACGGGGTATGGATTTGTGAAATTTCGTCTCACTTCTCACGTCTCACTTCTCACTTTTTCCTTATATTACTCCTAAATTATCTGCCATATGATCAAATTCAATCAAATCAAACCAGGAGATTATGTGCTGGCGGAATATGAGGGGGAACTTTGGGAAGGAATCGTAAATGAAGTAAACAGGGAAGACAAGGAGGTCTGTGTTCAGACCGAGGTGCAGGATTTTTGGTTTAAGCCGGAAGAGCTTCGTCCGATTCCACTGGACGAAAACCAGTTGACAAAATTTGGATTTGAGAAAGAGATTCCGGGCGACGGCTGGATCAAGTATAAAAAAGGCCCTTTCCGGATCCTGATGACAGAAAAAGATGGTTTCCAGGATTTTGAGATCTGGTACCGCGAAGACCGCCGCCATATCAAGCAGCCACTCTTCGTGCACGAACTTCAGAATCATTATTATGATATGACGAAGGTGGAGTTGGGAAGATAGGGAAGAAAGGAGGAGGGAGGAATGGAGGAGGGGGGAATGGAATACTGGACAAAAAATGTCCTTATTTCCATTTTTCCGTCTTCCATTCCTCCTTTATTTTCAACAAATTGTGGATTTTTCCCCATTTTTTTCATTTTAACTAATATTAATACTATCTTTGCGCTCCCAAAATCTGTATGGCAAAACAAGCACTCATTAAACAGGATGGAATTATTGTGGAAGCACTTTCGAACGCGATGTTCAAAGTGAAGCTTCAGAATGAACACGAAATTCTGGCAACTATTTCAGGAAAAATGAGAATGCACTATATCCGGATTCTGCCTGGTGATAAGGTAGGTGTGGAGATGAGTCCGTACGATTTGACAAGAGGCAGGATTATTTTTAGATATAAATAACATAAGCATCATGAAAGTTCGTGCATCCATCAAAAAGCGCAGCGCCGATTGCAAAATAGTGCGTCGGAAGGGAAGGCTGTATGTGATTAACAAGAAGAACCCACGTTACAAGCAGAGACAAGGTTAATCCCAGCTTTGCATTTGTCAGTCATTTGTAAAATTGAAAATAGAATCAGATTATGGCTCGTATTGCCGGTGTTGACTTACCAAAAAACAAAAGAGGCGAAATAGGCCTGACCTACATCTTCGGAATCGGTCGTTCTACCGCCAAGCAAATTCTTGATCAGGCTGGAATCAGTCATGATAAGAAGGTGCATGAGTGGAACGATGATGAATTAGCGGCTATCCGTAACTTCATTACCGATGAACTGAAAGTGGAAGGCCAGTTGCGTTCTGAGGTTCAGATGAGCATCAAGCGTTTGCTTGATATCGCCTGCTACCGTGGTTTACGTCACCGTAAAGGGTTGCCGCTTCGTGGTCAGCGTACCAAAACGAACAGCCGCACCCGTAAAGGAAAGCGTAGAACAGTTGCTGGTAAGAAAAAAGCTCCTAAGAAGTAAGACATAGAGCTACCGCTACCGGATCCGGTCTTAGGAGGGGGAGGAGCGGTGCCGTCCTGGCTCAGGTGAACCAGGAAATTTTTTTAAAGATTACCTCATTATCTAAGTAATGGCAAAACAACAAAACAGCGCAAAAGCCGCTGCCAAAAAAAGAGTAGTGAAGGTGGATGCATATGGTGATGCTCATATCTCAGCCACTTTCAACAACATCATTATCTCCCTGACAAACAAAAATGGTCAGGTTATTTCCTGGTCTTCTGCCGGTAAAATGGGATTCAAAGGTTCTAAAAAGAACACTCCCTATGCTGCTCAGATGGCTGCTGCTGATGCTGCCAAAACCGCTCTGGATGCCGGTTTGAAGCGTGTTGACGTATTCGTGAAAGGTCCTGGTTCCGGCCGTGAAGGAGCTATCCGCTCCCTGAGTCAATCAGGTATCGAAGTGGTAATGATCAAAGACGTTACTCCGTTACCACATAACGGTTGTCGTCCTCCGAAAAAACGCCGCGTATAATTGTTTTTATATACCGAAACCCAAGGCCCAACCGGCTTTGGGTTTCGGATTTTGTATTTTCTAACATGGGTGTACAATTTATTTTAAGATTTTTACCGATTGTACATCGCAACTAAAAAATCAAGTTGATATGGCACGTTACACTGGTCCAAAGACCAAAATTTCAAGAATCTTCGGTGAGCCCATTCTCGGTAATGGGAAATGGCTGAACAAGAACAGCAATCCTCCCGGTCAGCATGGTGCTGCCCGCAAACGTAAGAGCCTGGGTGAATACGCCCTGCAGCTGCGCGAAAAACAAAAAGCCAAGTACACATACGGCGTACTGGAGAAGCAATTCCGTAAAACCTTCGAAGAGGCTGCCCGCCGTAAAGGTGTTACTGGTGAAAACCTGATTAAATTACTGGAAGCGCGCCTTGATAATACGGTTTTCCGTATGGGTATTGCACCTTCCCGTCCTGCTGCCCGCCAGCTGGTTAGCCACAAACACATCATGGTGAATGGTGAAGTGGTAAACGTACCTTCTTTCCAACTGAAAGCTGGAGATATCATTACCTTCAAACCAGGATCAGACGAAAAAACAGGTCTGACCAGCCAGGTTCGTGGTAAGAATCAAAAGTTTAGCTGGATCGATTGGAATGAGACTACTATGACTGGTACTTTCATCACGTATCCTGAAAGGGAAAGTGTTCCTGAAAACATTAAGGAGCAACTGATCGTGGAATTGTACTCTAAGTAATAGAGTCGAGTAAATAACCCATACAAAACGTAAATCGAACATACAAATGGCCATTTTAAACTTTCAGAAACCCGACAAAATCGTTTTGCAGAAAGCAAATGATTTTGAAGCACAATTCGAATTCCGTCCCTTAGAGCCAGGTTATGGTGTAACCATTGGCAACGCCCTTCGCCGGGTACTGCTCAGCTCTCTGGAAGGTTTTGCGATCGTGGGTATCAGAATTGAAGGGGCTGAACATGAATTTGCTACCATCAAAGGGGTTACAGAAGATCTGACAGAAATCATTCTGAACCTGAAGCAGGTTCGTTTTAAGAAGGTGGTTGACACAGAAGTTACCAACGAAAAGGTTGTACTTCATATCAAAGGTAAAAGCGAGTTTACTGCCGGTATGATCCAGGACGGTACACAGAGCTTCCAGATTATGAATCCGGAACTCCTGATCTGTACTATGGATCCTTCCGCGAAACTGGAGATTGAACTGACCATAGGTAAAGGCCGCGGTTATGTTCCTGCAGAAGAAAACAAGCTGAAAGATGCTCCTCTTGGTTATATTCCAATCGACTCTATTTATACCCCCATCAAAAACGTTAAATACAGCGTTGAGAATACCCGGGTTGAACAGAGAACCGATTTCGAAAAACTGATCATGGATGTGGCTACTGACGGAACCATTCACCCTGAAGAGGCAGTGAAGCAGGCTTCCCGTATCCTGATTCAGCACCTGATGATCATCACTGATGAGAACATCACCTTCGATAACAAGGAAGAGAAAAAAGAAGACCTGGTAGACGAACAGACCCTGCAACTGCGCAAGGTACTGAAGACTCCACTGGAAGATCTCGACCTCAGCGTTCGTGCATTCAACTGCCTGAAAGCTGCCAAGATCAATTCCCTCAGCGAACTCGTTCAGTACGAGCAAGAAGACCTCATGAAATTCCGCAACTTCGGTCAGAAATCGCTGGCTGAAATCGAGCAGGTTTTACATGAGCGTGGCCTCAGCTTCGGTATGGACCTGGCAAAACTGGGAATCGACAAGGAAGACTAAGGAAGTAAGAAGTAAGAACTTTGAAGTAAGAAGTAGGAATTAATATTTCAAAGTGAGTTTGGTGAAGCATATGGGGTGGTAGGCGTTCGTCTCACATCTCACGTCTCACATCTCACTTAACAAAGGCTGCAATTCCTGACACGGTGCAGCCGTAAAACAACAAGTCATGCGTCACGGAGACAAAATTAACAACCTGGGTCGTAAGAAAGCCCACAGAGAAGCCCTGCTGGCTAACCTTAGTATCAATCTCATTGAGCACAAGCGTATTGTGACTACCCTGGCTAAAGCCAAGGCACTGCGTGTGTTCATCGAGCCACTGATTACAAAGGCTAAATCAAATGATACCCACAATCGCCGCGTAGTGTTCAGCTACCTGCAAAACAAGGAAGCTGTTACTGAACTTTTCAGCACGATCGCTGATAAGGTTGGTGGTCGCCCCGGTGGTTATACCCGTATCATCAAACTGGGCGCACGTCCTGGTGATAACGCAGAGCAGGCTCTGATTGAACTCGTAGACTTTAACGAAGTATACGGTAAGGCTGCTGAAGCGAAAGCTGAACCAGCTAAGAGAACTCGTCGTGGTGGTAAAAAAGCGGCTGATGCGAAAGCTGAAGCTCCAGCTGCAGCCACTGAAACACCCGCTGAATCAACCCCTGAAAAAGCGGCTGAATAAGGATGAATGATTGATTCTCAATAATGGGCAGAATGGTTTTTCCATTCTGCCTTTTTTTTACGGATATTTGCAAAACTTTTTCCCAATACACATGCAACAAACTCCTCAACAAAAAGCTATCCTCGTTCTGCAGGATGGCTCGGTTCACCATGGTAAGGCATTTGGTAAAATCGGTACAACTACCGGTGAGCTTTGTTTTAATACAGGTATGACCGGTTATCAGGAAGTGTTTACAGACCCCAGTTACTATGGCCAGGTGATTATTATGAACTCTGTGCATATTGGTAACTATGGCGTTAAGGACGAAGATGTGGAGTCCGGTTCTGTTAAAGTGCGTGGTATTGTCAGCCGTAACCTCGAAGAACATTTCAGTCGCCGCCTTGCAAAAGGTTCCCTGGATGAATACCTCAAAGAGAATAATATTGTTGCTATTGAAGGGGTGGATACCCGGGCGCTCACTGCCAAAGTCCGCACCGAAGGTGCCATGAACTGCATCATCTCTTCAGAGATCTTTGATGTGGAAGAATTAAAGAAACAACTGAGCCAGGTGCCTTCCATGAACGGACTGGAACTGGCCAGCGTAGTGAGCACCACTGAACCCTACGAAATGGGGGATCCCAACAGCGACCTACGTATTGCTGTCCTCGATTACGGTGTGAAGAAACATATCCTGCAGTGCATGGTAGATCGCGGTGCTTTTGTTCGCGTATATCCTGCCAAAACTTCCTTCGAAGAACTGCAGCAATTTGCTCCCGATGGTTACTTCATCAGTAATGGTCCCGGTGACCCTGCACCTATGGACTATGCAGTTAAAACAGTTCAATCCATTCTGGAAACAAATAAACCCATGTTCGGTATCTGCCTCGGGCACCAGCTCCTGGCTCTTGCCAATGGCATCCCGACTTTTAAAATGCACCATGGTCATCGCGGTTTAAACCACCCGGTTAAAAACCTGATCACGGGTAAATGTGAAATCACTACCCAGAACCATGGCTTTGGTGTGGATCCGGAAGCAGTGAAAAAAGCCGATCATATCGAGATCACGCACGTGAACCTGAATGACCATTCCATTGAAGGTATCCGTGTCAAAGGCAAACCTGCTTTCTCAGTTCAATACCATCCGGAAAGCACCCCGGGACCTCATGACAGCCGTTACCTGTTTGATGAGTTCATTGGTATGATTAAGGCTTCGAAGAATTAATTCGTAGTTTTAATGCATGCTGCAGCTCAGTGCTTGTATAGCAGGCGATTTTTTACTGGAACCTATTGTCAGAGACGATCAGCCTTTTGTTTTCAAAGGACTGAGTGATCCTGCCGTAATTAAATTCTATGGGGTTTCATACGATTCATTGGAGGCTACTGCAGAACAAATGGATTTCTATGAAAACCTGGTTAAAGAGGAGCGAGGTGCTGCCTGGAAAATTGTGGATGGGCTGAACCAACAACCTGTTGGTGTGCTTGCCGGTTATGACTATCAACCCCAGCATGAAAAATTGGAAATCGGCTTCTGGTTGCTGCCGGAATACCAGGGCAAAGGAATACTCCAAACAGTGCTTCCTGTTTTCCTGCAGCAATTGCAAACCTTATTTAAACTGCACCGGCTGGAAGCTACCGTTGAATCAGAAAACCTGGCCAGTTGCCGGCTCCTTGAAAAAACAGGCTTTGTACAAGAGGGACTGCTGCGCGATTACGAAATCAAAAATGGAAAGCGAATCAGTCTTTTCGTATATTCCTTATTGTTAGCTAACTGAATTATGAATATTGCCATCATAAACGGACCCAATCTCAATCTGCTGGGAAAACGCGAGCCCGGTATCTACGGCTCGCAGGATTTTGAAAGTTTCCTTCAAAGTCTGCAGGCTAAATATCCCGCCATCAGCATTAGTTATTTTCAATCCAATGTGGAAGGGGAATTAATTGATGAACTTCAGCGCGTGGGCTTTTCAGTGGATGGCATTATCCTGAACCCCGGAGGTTATACCCATACTTCTGTTGCCCTCGGTGATACCATCGCGGCCATTACCAGCCCGGTGATTGAAGTGCATATAAGCAATGTGCATGCCCGTGAGGACTTCAGAAAAATATCCCATATCAGTGCCAAAGCAAAAGGAACGATTGCAGGGTTGGGACTGAAAGGCTATGAGTTAGCCCTTCAGTACTTCTTACCCTGATTATTTTTTTGCATCCGCAGGCACCAGTTTTTGAATTCCGCTGAGTGAGCAGATATAAATACTTCTGCCATGCGTACCCACTACGAGCTCATTCGCCTCTTCCTGTATGGCCAGGTCATGAACCGGAATTGCGGCTGGCAAATCTTTGGTGAAGGCATGAAAGCTGATACCATTATCCAGACTTGCATACAATCCTCCATCTGTTCCTGCATATAATATACCTTCTGCTTTAGGATCTTCCCTGAGAACATTTACTGGCTCAGCAGGCAGGTTCATTCCCAGCTGTTTCCAGGTTTGACCATAATCCTCACTGACATAGATATACGCAGTAAAATGATCATTGCGATAACCGTTCAGCGTTACATACACCCGGCCTTCTTTCCACTTGCTCGCTACTACTCTCGATACATACAATCCCTGTGGCAGTCCCGGTTGCTTCTTTGCAGGCTGACCAACTTTCGTCCAGGTGTTACCCCCATCCTTACTCACCTGCACATTCCCATCATCCGTACCGATATAGATCAATCCGAAACGCAGGGGTGATTCTGAAATAGTGGTGATGGTTCCAAATGGCACATCGCCGGTTTTAGCCCCATTGGTAAGATCAGCACTCATGGTTTGCAGCTCTTCCCCACGATTGAGCGAACGATGAAACTTACTGGATCCATAATACAGGATATCCTGGTTGTGTGAACTTAATAAGATGGGCGTCTGCCAGTTAAACCGCAGTGGATATTCTCCCATTTTATGAAGCGGACGAATCATTTTACGCTCGCGGGTAGCGAGGTTGATCCGGGTATAAAATCCAAATTGAGAACCTGTATATACGACCTGGTTGGTTCGGGTATCTACCTGGGCCTGCATACCATCTCCTCCTCCAATGCGCTTGTACGCATACTCACCCCTTTCTGTCCAGTATGTATTCTCCTTGTGATTCGATGGACCATACCAGCTTCCATTATCCTGCAAGCCTCCGTAAATGTTATAAGGCTTTGCTTTATCTACTGTGATGGCATAATACTGACCAACGGATGGCGCCTGCACCTTGAACCATTCCGAACCGCGATCATAACTGATATTGCAGCCGCCGTCATTGCCATTGATGATATGATCATGCTTACGCGGATTAATCCACAACGCATGATGATCCGAATGCACGTTTGGCTTATCAATAGATACGAATGATTTGCCTCCGTCTTCCGATACCATCAGGTCAATTCCAAGAATAAAAACGCGCTCCGGGTTAGAAGGAGATACATAGATCTTACCGAAATAATAACCATAGCTGCTATAATTGTCAATGGGCTTCAGGTTGGTTTTTGTCCAGCTCTTGCCTGCATCATCCGAACGATACACTTCACAACCCTTCACTGATTTATTCTGGAAGCCATCGTCCACAAACAGGAAATTATACAGTGCTGTTGGGGCAATGGAGTCCATAGCCACCATCCGCTTCAAACGATCAACTGTATATTCTGCAGGCACCCGGTTGGTGCTGAGGAATTTTTTAAGCTGGCTGCTGTCGAGTTGCTGAAAAGCTGCCTTGTCGAGGTTTTTCAAGGCTGCCAGCTGATAGGTAGAATCATTCTCTTTTTTAGCCACCACTTCTCTTGAATCCTGGTTGTCTACTACTGCATACACAATGCTGGGTTGTTTGGGATATACTGCCAATCCAATTCTTCCTGTTCCCGCACCTGTCACAAAGCCGGATTCTTCATCGCTGATGAGCTGCCAGTTGGTACCACCATCCGTAGATTTATAAATGCCACTGGTTTTGCCACTTTCTTCAAAATTCCAGGCAGAGCGGGTCCGGTACCACATTGCTGCATAGAGTTCATCCGGCTGCTGCGGATTGAGCTGAAGGTCTATTGCGCCTGTGGTTTCATCAATGTATAAGGTCTGCTTCCAGCTTTTGCCGCCATCCGTAGTTTTATAAATTCCGCGTTCCTTATTTGGACTGTATAAATGTCCCATTACCGCCACCCAGGCAGTCAGGCTATCTGTTGGATGCAATACCACTTCCCCGATATGATGCGAATCAGAAAGACCGAGATAGGTCCAGCTGGCTCCATTATCGGATGATTTATACATCCCGATGCCGGCATAGGTAGAGCGACTGCTGTTCACTTCCCCTGTACCCAGCCAGATAGTGCGTTTTGGACTGTTCCAGTTAATGGCGATATCACCAATCCCGATCACCATTTCCTGGTCGAAAATGGGCGTAAAGGAGAGCCCGTTGTTCTTGGTATGCCAGAGTCCTCCGGTGGCATACGCCAGGTAGAATTCAGTCGGATCTTCAGGATTGACTTCGATGTCAACTACCCGTCCCCCCATGATGGCTGGTCCAACATTCCGGAAGGCGATGTCCTTTAAAGGGCTGTTGTTCCTGACTTCCTGCCGCTTTTGCAAAGCTTTAAGACGTTCATCGCCACTGGTTGGGCGGATTTGTGCATAGCTTTGTAGAGCCAGGAAAAGACAAAGGATTCCGGCATATTTATTGGGACGGATAACAGAGCCTGAAAATACCATGGCAGTCGAGTTTACGTTTTAGTTAAAATCAAACATAACAACAATGCGTTGGATTTTGATCATATCCCTGCTGATTTCCTTACCTGCTGCAGCGCAGTGGAAGGATTATATCATTGGTGTGAAGGGTGATACCCTGAACAAAGTGGACCTGCAGGGTAGAAAACAGGGGCCTTGGGTACATCGTTATGAGACCATCCGGGGAGAAAGAGGTTTTGAAGAAGAGGGCGAATATGTGGATGATCGCAAAGAAGGCATGTGGCGCAAATACAGCCTGATGGGTGATCTGATGGCTATTGAAAATTTTCGCTGGGGATTTCTGGATGGGAAGGCGCAATACTTTAATAATGCCGGCAACGTATTCCGGGAAGAATCCTGGAGAGCCTTTAATCCGGATAAAGTGTATGATACGATTGATGTGGAAGATGTTCTGTTACCCGGCAATTTCAAACAGGTGATCGTAAAAAATGAAGGGGCTTCCGTAAAACATGGAACCTGGAATTACTTTGATCCTGCAAGCGGACTGATTGTCAAAACCGAAACCTATACTTTAGGTAAGATCGAGAAAAATAACAACCCTTCAACTCTGGGTACGGATACCCTGTCTATGGGCGCGAAAAAAGTACCCAAGCCGAAAGAAGTGCTGGAGTTTGAAAAGAAAAATGCCGGCAAGAAAAAGGTGAAAGTGAGAGACGGATCTGTTGGTTATTGATCCTTTTGCTCAAACCGGTCCCAGCGCTTTCTGAAAAACAACAGCTGATAATCGATGGCATTCTGCCAGTAATCCCAGTTGTGCCTTCCCGGGCGTTCGGTATAATCATGCGCGATATTCATTTCAGTCAGCCTTTTGCGGGCAGAGCGGTTCGCCATTAACAGGTAATCATCGGTACCGCATTCCAGTACCAGGGCAACGGTTTCCTTTAAGGTGGTATCTCCCGCATTGAATGCTTTCAGCCGATCCCAGTTGATCTGGCAGCAGCTGGAGTCCACCGACTTATCTGCGGACCTTGCAATCACTGCTTTGGCGATCGGATCCACCATCAATGCACCACTCATACTGCCTGCAGCGGCGAATAGTTCAGGATAATGTGATGCCATGAATAAAGCGCCAAATCCTCCCATGCTGAGTCCGGCAACAGCCCGGAACCGGCGGTCTTTGGCTGTGGGGTAGGTTTTATCTATGTAGGGGATGAGTTCCTTAATAAAATGCGACTCAAAACGATAGGAGCTGTCCAGGGGGTTATTGAAATAGAGGGTGGTGCGTCCTCCGTCGGGACAAACAATCAGGCAATTGTAACGGTCTGCAGCAGCCTGCAGCTCCGGTACTTTTGTAATCCATAAATTATAGCTGCCGCCCATGCCGTGCAGGAGGTACAAAACCGGGAATCCCTTTTCGGGTGCTTTTGTAACCGGCTGAACGACAATGAATTTCATGTCCTTTTTCATAGCCGGACTGTATAAACTCAGGGTGTCCACTTTTCCGGCCATCAGGGAAGCCTGGAGGAAGAGCAGTACTACTACCAATAGGGAACGAAGCCAGTAAGAAATCCGCATAGCGTCAACAATAGGTTGAAGAAATTAACTGAAAATTACCCGATCTGGTTCACAAATAAATGATAAAGAAATTTTGAAGCCTGCTTTTATTTGCCTAAATTTGATATCATTTTAATATCATAACAATATGGAAAAGATCATTAAACCGATGTCTGGTTATTTAACGCTGATCCTCACACTGGTTTTTTTGGCAGTAAGCATTGCCCTGTTTGTAAACAGCCAGGGAAATGGCTGGATGATTACAATAGGGGTGATCCTGACATTATCGGCGTTTTTCCTCTCAGCAGGACTGATTGTGATTTCGCCCAACCACTCCAGGGTGCTTACCTTCTTTGGTAAATATGTAGGAACTGCCAAGGAAAACGGGTTGTTGTTTGTGAATCCGTTGTACACCAAACAAAAAATTTCTTTAAGGGCGGAGAACCTGGAAAGTTCACGCCTCAAAGTGAATGACAGTATGGGTAACCCTATTGAAATTGCGGCGGTAATTGTTTGGCGGGTTGCTGATACGTATAAGGCGGCTTTTGAAGTGGAGGATTACGAGCAGTATGTGAAAGTGCAAAGCGAGGCGGCGATCCGTCATCTGGCCACCAGTTTTCCTTATGACCAGTTTGAAGATGAACACGCCACCATTACCCTTAGGGGTGGGGGTGAGAAAGTGAATGAGTTACTGGAGAAAGAATTGTCAGACCGGTTGGCACCTGCAGGTATTCAGATCATTGAGGCACGTATCAGTCACCTCGCTTATGCGCAGGAGATAGCCGGAGCCATGTTGCAGCGTCAGCAGGCCACAGCCATTGTTGCGGCTCGTACCAAAATTGTGGAAGGAGCTGTGGGCATGGTAGAACTTGCCCTGGAGCAGTTGTCTAAAAAGGAAATCGTACACCTGGATGAGGAGAAAAAAGCTGCGATGGTCAGCAATCTTATGGTGGTGCTGTGCGCAGAAAAAGCCGCGACACCCATTCTAAATACAGGAACACTGTATCAATAATTCAATGAAATAAACCATTGTGGCAGATAAAAAGAATTTCATACTACGCCTGGATGCAGATGTATATAAGCTTCTGGAGAAATGGGCCGCTGATGAATTCCGCAGTGTAAACGGGCAGCTGGAGTGGATTATACACCAGCAGCTCCGTGCCGCGGGTAGGATGGCGGGGAAGGAAGGAGGAAAGGAAAAGGGGAGAAAAGGAGGAAAGGATGAAGGAGTATAAGAGTAGCGGTCCTGGGAGGGTGTTGGGATGCAAGTGGGTCATATGAAAGACGTAGGATGACGTAGGATTGCGTAGGATTAGGTAGGATGAATTAAAAAAATTGATCTGAAGAGAAGGCTGATCCAAACCTTATTTTGCCTTGAAAACCCCACTGCTAAAGCAATTCCGGGCTGCCGGTTTCAATTTGGTAAGCCATGCGTAATTGGCTCATGAAAAGTCTGAATTGGCTCATACTACTCGAAAATCGGCCTGAAAATCGCATTAATTGGCTCAGAAACATCCTTAATTGGCTCACAACTAGCCGCATTTGGCTCAGCCTACACCAAAAAGAAGTGGGTACCAGACCTCTGGTACCCACTTCTCTATAAATCAGTGATCACGTCTTCCTTTGCTCCATCCTCCATTCCTCCATTCCTCCCTCTTCCATTCCCTTCTCACGTCTCACGTCTGACGTCTCACTTTCTTAAAACGCCTTCTTCTTCTCCATCGCTTTCTGCATTGGCGTAATACCAGTGCTTTGT
The DNA here is from genome assembly GCF_021491375.1 of Flavihumibacter fluminis. Taxonomy (GTDB): domain Bacteria; phylum Bacteroidota; class Bacteroidia; order Chitinophagales; family Chitinophagaceae; genus Flavihumibacter; species Flavihumibacter fluminis. Next base: position 464,522 of record NZ_JAKEVY010000001.1, on the reverse strand, counting down.
CCGCGTGCAGCCTGCTTGAACTTGTACAACTGGAACTTGCTTGGAGCAGCGATAGTACCCCAGCTGTTGTTGCCTTCGTTGATATCAGCAGTTTCCTTCATCGGATCCAGCTGGATGGATTTCACTTTCTTATCCTTCACGTATACCTTGGTTACGCGGTTCTCATTCTTTCTCCAGATCTGGGCAGGAATGCGATCCACTTCCTTGGTGCCATCTTCATACGTAAACTCAACAATGATGGGCATTACCAGTCCGCCTTTGTTGGCAAATGCAACCTCATAAATGTGTTTGCTGCCGTACTTCGCCTGAAGGGCTGCATCTGCTTTCTCCACATTTACATTGCTTGGTACTTCGTAGGTAGTCGTGTCATAAGGCTCCAGTCCGCGTGCATATCTCCAATAAAAATCACGCAGTGAGGTATCCCGATCGGTTTCAAATACGATGCTCTTATCTTCCCGGTTGCGAATCTTGGAGATATCCTCAAATTCATTCACCTGGGGTTTTGCCAGTTTAATCTTACGTGTACCACTTGCCTGTGCTGGCAGATCAGCAAACTCAGGTGTCAGGTATTTAACCGTATCAATTGCAATATCAGTTGCATCTGTGCTGTAGAACCAACCTCTCCAGAACCAGTCCAGATCTTCTCCACTCGCATCTTCCATGGTACGGAACAGGTCTGCAGGTGTTGGATGCTTGAACGCCCAACGACGTGAATACTCTTTAAAGGCAAAATCAAACAGCTCTCTGCCCATGATGGTTTCACGCAGGATATTCAATCCGGTTGCTGGCTTGGAATACGCATTCGGACCAAACTGAATGATATTTTCGCTGTTGGTCATGATCGGCTCCAGCTGGTCTTTTGGCAGCTTCATGTAATCTACAATGCCTACTGCCGGACCACGGCGGCTCGGAAACTTATTATCCCACAATTCTTCTGTCAGGTATTCTACGAAAGTGTTCAAACCTTCATCCATCCAGCTCCACTGACGCTCATCACTGTTTACAATCATCGGGAAGAAGTTATGTCCCACTTCATGGATGATTACACCCAGCATGCCATATTTGGTGCCCTCGCTATAGGTTCCATCAGGAGCCGTACGTCCGTAGTTGAAACAGATCATCGGGTATTCCATACCGTTGGAAGCTTCTACACTCTGAGCAACCGGATAAGGGTAGGGGATAGAGAATTTGCTGTAGGATTTGATGGTATGTGCTACCGCTTTGGTGGAATAAGGGCGATACAGTCCATATGCCTCTTTTCCATAAAAACTCATACACATTACCTTCTTGCCTTCAACGTTTGCAGGCATGGCATCCCATACAAACTTGCGACTGGATGTCCAGGCGAAATCACGTACGTTATCTGCCTTATAAATCCAGGTTTTTTTGGCTTTGCTTTTTGCCTTCTCCGCTTTTTTAGCTTCCTCCAGGGTTACGATTTCAACTACATCTTTTGCAGTTTGCGCTTTCTGATAACGGGCCATTTGCGTTGGAGTCAATACCTGTGCATAGTTCAGACACTCACCGGTTGAACCCACCACGTGGTCAGCCGGTACAGTCATCTGTACTTTGAAGTTGCCAAATGTGAGGGCAAATTCACCGCGACCAGTAAACTGGTGGTTCTGCCAGCCCTGGAAATCACTGTACACACACAAGCGGGGATACCACTGCGTGATGGTGAAAAGATGGTTGCCATCTTCAGGGAAGAATTCATAACCACCTCTGCCGCCTTCTTTCATGCGATCCGTGATCTTGTAATTCCAGTCAATTTTTAGGATGATCTTTTGACCAGGCTTCAGGGGTGTTGCCAGATCAACGCGCATCATGGTTTTATTGATGGTATACTTCATTGGTTTACCCAATGCATCAGTGAGTTTCAGGATATTCACACCGTTGTCATTTTTCTCTGGTACCATACGGTCCAGTTGCATGTCAACGGTCTGTCTGCCCATGGTGCTCGCATCCTGGTAGTTGGCATTTTTATCAGAGCTGTGCTCATTCTCGTCGAGCTGAAACCAGAGATAGGATAATATATCCGGTGAGTTGTTGTAATAGGTAATGGTTTCACTACCATTTAACCGTAGTTTTTCTTCATCCAGTTCACACTTGATGTCATAATCCGCGCGCTGTTGCCAGTATTTCGGACCAGGTGCACCACTGGCGGTACGGTACTCATTCGGTGTTGGCAGGATTGTGCCCAACTGCTCGAATTTGTTCCCGTGATTGGAGCCGGGGTTGTTTTGAAGGTTCTGAGCCATTGCCGAACCTGACAATAAACCCAGGCATGCAAGTAGGAGATTTCTCATTGCTTTGTTGTTATTATTGCTGTTTGTGTTTTATTTAATAATTCCGGGAATCTTTCCCAGGCAATCTTAAGGGCGAATAGCAGAATCAGTAATGACCAAACCCGGATCCACCACAGTTGAGGAATGTTCAACTTCTCTACAAAAATAAAGGATAGCGCCAAGACAACCGCTACCACTAATAATTGTGCTACTTCAATTCCGAGGTTGAAGGCCAGTAAATGACTGGTCAGGTTTTCTCCGCCTTCGAGGTCAAGCAGGAGATTGGCATATGCCAAACCATGTATCATGCCGAAAAACAGCGCGAAGAAATAAATAACCGGCAATTTCTCACGCTTTCCATTTGGTTTGAAAAACAGGTTTATGCCTGCAGTACCGGCAATGGTAAGTGCAATCAGAAACTCAATCAATGGAACGGAAACAGTTACATATCCAAAAACGCTTAATATCAGCGTAAGGCTATGACCAATGGTAAAAGCTGTTACCAGGATTGCCACTTTCTTCCAGTCTTCCAGTTTGTACCGCAGACAAAGTGCAGAAACAAATAATATGTGATCCAACGCATCCCAAGTTAGGATATGTTCTACACCGAGCCCGAAGTAAAGGTTAAAATCCTGCATAAATTCGTAAGCTACCAAAATAAAACAGAGTTTTGTGCTGGAAAAATAAAAATGTTCAATGGCTGCAATTTTGTTTAAATGGATGTTGGTTTCCTGGATGAGCTGGATGCATCCATTTTATGTGGGAGTAACCGAAGTGCAACACAATAAAACCGACCAGACGCTGGAGATCAGTATCAAGTTATTTATTGATGATTTTGAAAGGGGTCTTTCAGCACAATACAAAACAACTGTAGACCTGACCAATCCTAAAGACCCCAAGCAGACAGATGCCTGGATTTTTCAATATATTCAGAATAATGTTCATTTAAAAGTAAACGGCAAGCCGGTCACACTGGAATATGTTGGATATGAAAAAGAAAGAGAAGCTGCCTGGTGTTATGTCCAGGTCTCCAATGTTGCAGATGTAAAACAATTGGCCATTGAAAATTCACTCTTGTACAATGTACTGGATCAGCAAATCCATATTATGCACCTGAATGCAAACGGCCAGCGAAAAAGTGGAAAGGTAATGAATCCGGAAAGACAGTTCAGCGCCAGTTTTTAATCCTCATCATCCATTCCTTCCCGGATATCCTGGGAAATTGTTACCAGAATTTTATCAATACGTAGGGAGTCCATATCGATAATTTCAAACCGGAATCCTTTCCATTCAAGCGTATCGCCAGTATGTGGAATCCGTTCCAGTTTGTGTAAAATAAACCCGGCAAGTGTATTGAATTCCTGTTCTCCCTCGTGCATCCAGTCGGTCATTTCAAAGCGGGAAAGGAAATCATAGAAAGGAATCTGCGCATCTACCAGATAGGAACCATCATCGCGTTTGATGATTTCATAATCTTCAATATCGGGCTGAGGTAAATCGCCCACAATTGCTTCGAGGATATCATTCAGGGTGATCATGCCCAATACTGATCCATATTCATCCACGATAAAACAGGAATGGAGCTGTGTTTCCTTGAATTTCTCCAGCACCCTATACGCAGTGTTGTTCTCCGGAACAAACATAGCTGGTTTCATAATATGTTTGAACAGGGTGAGATCACTGGTGATATAGAGGTCCTTGATGGATACTACCCCTTTGATATCATCTATATCCCCATCGCAAATGGGATAGATGCTGTGCGGTTCCTTAACAATTTTCTCTTTAATGCTTTGTTCGTTGTCATTCACATCAAACCAGACGATATCACTCCGGTGTGTCATCAGGGAAGTAATATTCCGGTCACCCAAATGAAACACCCGTTCAATGATTTCCTGTTCTGCTTCTTCAATGGTTCCCTGTTCCGTACCCTCACTGATGATCGCCTTGATCTCTTCTTCTGTTACCTGCGAGTCATTCGGTTTTACACCCAGCAAACGAGTTAATAAATAAGTCGATTTGCTTAAGAGCCAGATAAAAGGGTGCGTTGCCAAACTGATGATGCGCATCGGGCCCGCTGCCAGCTTCGCGATTTTTTCCGGATTGGATAAACCGATTCGTTTGGGTAATAATTCACCCAGCACCATGCTGAAATAGGTAAGCACAATCACGACAACCGCTGTAGCTAATCCATTTGCGTAATCACTTAAGAAGGGGATGTCTTTAAAAAAGGCGGCCACATCAGATGTTACCGTATCGCCGGAGAAAATACCGGTTAAGATTCCAATTAGGGTAATACCAATCTGTACGGTAGATAAAAACGTGTCGGGATGGTTGGCCAGTGCCAATGCTTCTTTCGCCCTTAAATCCCCTTTCTGAGCCTGTGCCTCCAACCTTGCTTTTCTTGCTGAAACCAGTGCTATTTCGGCCATTGAAAAAAGGCCATTCAACAGTATTAAACCAAATATTATAAAGATCTCTATCATGATTGCTTAGTTCAGCTTCCAGCCAGTTTGGGCAGGCCAATATTTTTATTGAAGATACTACTCATCAGCATACCCAGCAGGAATCCAAGCAAACCGCCTGCCAGTACATCCAGTGGGTAGTGCACAGCTACATACACCTGTGCGAATGCCACCATGCCGGCAAATACAAACAGGCAATTGATCCAACTGCCCAGGTAAGGACGCAGGGTGGTAGCTACAAAAGTGGCAAATCCAAAATGATTGGTCGCGTGAGAAGAAGTAAAACTGCTGCTGCGGGGACAATATCTTACATAAAACCGCAACTGGTCCATTAATTCGGGATCCCTGCAGGGACGTAAACGAATGATATTATTTTTAATCAGGTTGCTGCTGAATTGATCCGTGAGCGCGATGGTGCAAATGGCGAATAGAATCCACCACCAACCCTTTCTTCCAAAATTCTGAATCGCCAGAACAATGAAGAACAGGTACAAGGGTATCCAGAAATAAGTTTCCCGAATATGCTGGAAAAGGAAATCCAGCACCGGATACTGCCAGTGGGTATTGATCTCAAGAAGCAGGTGCTTGTCCCATTCCACCAGCCGTTTAAAAAATTCCATATCTCTTACAACTTACACAAAAATAAGTAGTTAGCAAGAATAAAACCGGTATGTGTAAATAATTGCGAAATTCGCGCACATGTTTCGATTGTCCCCACTGATTCGATGGATTTTACTGGTACTTATTTTTTTGTTGGTCACCATGAGTGTGGCCAGGTTGTTTACCTATATGATCTTTGCCATACCCGGACAAGAAGACGGTTCCAATTGGCCGGTTTTCTGGCTGGGAGTACGGTATGATCTTAGATTGGTATCTGTTATTGGACTGGTACTGTTAGTCCTGGGGAGTGTTAAGCCATTAAATCCCTTTCAAAACAAGGCTGCTAAAAAAGGCTGGACATGGATATTGGGCCTCGTTTTTTTACTGCTGATCATTTTCTATATCATTGATTTTCTGCATTTCCGCTACCTGAACCAACGCCTCAATGCCAGTGCCTTAAGTTTCCTGCAGGATGCCGGTATTTCAGCCACCATGGTGTGGCAGACCTATCCGGTTATTCAATTGCTGCTGGCTATAATTGTGCTTACCTGGCTCATGGTTTTAAGCCTGCGACGCATGTTCAAATGGACAGAAAAGCCAGCTCAACCAATAGTATCTCCTTTCAAATGGATGTATCCGCTGCTATTGGGGATACTATTTGCGATTGGAATTTTTGGCCGGGTAGGGCAGTACCCCCTTCGCTGGAGTGATGCCTTTAACCTGGGTTCCGATTTCAAAGCCAATATCGCATTGAACCCCATTCAGTCTTTTTTCAGTTCATTTAGTTTCAGGTCCACTTCTTATGACCTTGCGAAAGTCCGGGCTTCCTATAACCAGATGGCGGATTGGCTGGGAGTAACTGAAAAGGATAGCACAGCGCTTACATTTTCCCGACAGGTTCAGCCAGATTCAATTGCGAACTGGGCAGGCACTCAAACACCCAACATAGTATTAGTGATTTGTGAAAGTTTCAGCGGGTATAAAAGTTCCATGTGGGGCAATCCCCTCAATACGACTCCCTATTTTGCGGAGCTCTGTAAAAACGGATTGTTTTTCGATAACTGTTTTACCCCAACGATCGCCACTGCGCGCGGTGTATGGGCTACCTTAACCGGCATCCCGGATGTGGAACTGGTTAAAACTTCCAGTCGCAATCCCATGATGGTGGATCAGCACATGATCGTAAACGATTTTAAAGACCACAGCAAATATTATTTCATTGGGGGCAGCACCAGCTGGGCGAATATCAGAGGCATACTGAATAATAATATCGCAGGCTTGAAAATATTCGAAGAACAGGATTACGATGCACCCAAAATTGATGTTTGGGGTATCAGCGATAAGCATCTTTTTTTACAGGCTGATAAAATCCTGCGCACCGAACAACATCCTTTTTTTGCAGTCATACAAACTGCCGATAACCATCGCCCCTACACGATACCGGAAGAAGACCGCGAAGCGCTGGGTGTGGTAAATTTCCCCCTGGATAGTTTGCGCAAGTATGGATTCGAATCCAATGAGGAACTGAATGCATTCCGCTATACTGATTATTGTTTCAAAGCCTTCATGGAACAGGCAAAAACGGCTCCCTATTTTGAGAATACGCTTTTTGTATTTGTAGGTGATCATGGTATCGCAGGAAATGCGGGGCCTTTATTCCCTGAATCCTGGACAAAAAACTCCCTCTCTTCCAACCATGTGCCCCTGTTGTTTTATGCACCAGGAAAAATTCCGGTAAAGCGGGTGCATGATCTTGCTTCCCAGGTGGATGTACTCCCAACCATTGCCGGCATTGCAAATATTCCCTACCGGAATTCAACAATGGGCAGAGACCTGGCCAACATGCATTTTTCTGGAAAAGGAGCTGAAAGCAGGGCCTTTATTCTGGATATCAATAATAAAAACAGGGGTATTATTTACGATCAGTTTTATTATTCCAAATCACTGCAGGGTAATGTGCAGAGTCTTGCTTGGGCTGATTTTAATAAAGCGCAAGACAAACAGGAGCCACCGGTTGACTGGTATGAATGGTGGTCGCAGGCTTATTTTGAAACGGCCCGCTATCTCTTGTTACACAACAAGAAAACAATTACGAATTAGGAGGCAGGAATTTTTTCGCCAGCACGATCATACGGGGCGATTTTTTTACATCATAGTGCCCGAAGAAATAATCTCCATACACTTCCTGAACCTGGAGATTGTGAAAGGCCAGCATATCAGTCATATCTCCGAGTGAATATTTGGCAACCTGTTCAGTAAATACCAATGGTTCACTGAGCTGCTCATCCATAATCTCGATTTTCTTATGAAAATGCGTTTCATCAAACCATTTGGTGATATAGAATTTGACACCCCTGTATTCTTCTTCTTGCGTGTACTGCAGGTTATCTTCCGTGTAATGGGTATTTAAATAATCAATAACCAGGGTGCCTCCGGGTTTCAGGGCATTGGCCATGGTTCGGATGGCATTGTAATTTTCTCTTTCCGTTCGGAAATATCCAAAACTGGTAAAGAAATTAAAAGCATAATCAAAATAGTTCACCCAAAAAGGCAAACGCATATCATGTAAATAAAAATGAAGGGTGTCGGAAGCGTATTGTTGGGCTGCTTCAATACTGCGGGGAGATAAATCAATTCCGGTAACATCAAATCCTTTACTGGCCAGGTGTTGCGCATGACGACCCCGGCCACAGGCAATATCCAGCAGTCTGGAGCCGGCAGGCAAAGGATCTAAATGGTTGATCAGCCGATCCACAAATGCATCCGCTTCTGCTTCATCCCGCTGGTGATACAGTACCGGATAGTAAGGGGAGTCGAACCATTTTTCGAACCATTCTACCGCTGCCATTAGAATATTTTTATCAAATGTAATCGGAGCTGGCCAATTTTTGATAAATCTTCAGGAATTAGGCTGCTCGCCACAAGGCAGAAACGCTTATTTTTGAATCCACAAACCTTTGAACCGTGGCATTGATAAAAAGTATTTCTGGAATTAGAGGAACGATCGGCGGTAATCCTACTGAAAACTTAACACCTCTTGATATTGTTCGCTTTGCTGCCGCCTATGGCAGTGTTTTATTAGAGAATCAAAAAACTGCCAGGGTTGTTATAGGCAGAGACGGACGAATTTCCGGCGAAATGGTAAGTCAGCTGGTAACTCAAACCCTGGTGGGACTGGGTATACAGGTAGTAGACCTGGGACTGAGTACTACTCCAACTGTAGAAATGGCGGTGGTTTGGGAAAAGGCGGATGGTGGCATCATTCTGACTGCCAGTCACAATCCCAAAGAATGGAATGCATTGAAGCTCCTGAACAGTGATGGTGAATTCATATCCGCTGAACTCGGAGCACGCGTGCTGGAACTGGCAGCTAATGAAAAATTTCAGTTTGCATCGGTTGATAAACTGGGTTCAGTTACTACCAATACCAGCTATTTCGAGAAACATATCCAGGCGGTACTGGACTATCCTCTTGTGAATCGTGAGGCCATTGCCAAAAAGCAGTTTAAAGTGGTGGTAGATGCCATCAATTCTACTGGTGCACTGGCAGTTCCACAGCTGTTAAATGCTTTGGGAGTTGAAGACGTGATTGTTCTGAATTCAGAAGTAAACGGACGTTTTGCTCACAACCCCGAGCCTTTACCAGAAAATTTATCTGCCTTAAGTGCAGAAGTAAAAAAACAAGGCGCTTCTTTAGGTATTGCCGTTGATCCGGATGTGGACAGGCTCTGTTTCGTTTGTGAAGATGGTAGCATGTTCGGGGAAGAATTCACCCTGGTGGCTGTTGCTGATTATGTGCTTTCGCATCGGAAAGGAAACACGGTTTCCAATATGTCATCCACCAAAGCGCTTAAGGAAATTACCCTGCAGCATGGTGGTGAGTATTTTCCTTCCGCAGTAGGTGAAGTGAATGTGGTGAAGAAGATGAAAGAAGTGAAAGCTGTGATTGGTGGAGAAGGAAATGGTGGAATCATCGTGCCTGATTTTCATTATGGCCGCGATGCACTCATCGGAATCGGACTTTTCCTGAGTGCGCTTGCACAACACAAAAACGGCATCAAATCTTTCCGTAACAGATATCCGGATTATTTCATCTCCAAGAATAAGATTGAGCTGGAAAAAGGAATCAATGTGAAGGATATTTTTGAGCAGATTCAGAAGAAATACAAAAAGCAGCCGATTAATACGGAGGATGGATTGAAGATTGAATTTGAATCCGATTGGGTACATCTGCGGACCTCTAATACCGAACCCATCATCCGGATTTACGCGGAAAGTAATTTTGAAACTACTGCCAATAATATCGCTTTACGCCTGATGCAGGACATCAAAGAATTCATTCAATAAACCCGAATAGGGATTAATCAGAATAATTTAGGAAATTTGCGGCTCGCTGGTACTAGCGAGCCTTTTTTATTTAAATCATTCTTGTGCAACGCATATACCTGGATAACGCAGCTACCACGGCCCTCGATCCGCTTGTTCTGGAAGCGATGATGCCTTACCTGACAGAGAAATTTGGTAATCCATCCTCTATTTATTCCTACGGAAGAGAAAGCCGGCTGGCTATTGAAAATGCCCGCAAAACCGTGGCCAAATTGCTGGGCGCACATCCTGCTGAGATTTTTTTCACTTCCGGGGGCACGGAAAGCAGTAATACGGCCATCCATGCTGCCATTCTGGACCTTGGCTGTACGCATATCATCAGTTCTCCTATAGAACACCATGCAACCTTGCATACGGTGGAATATTTTCAGCAACAGCATGGTATACCGGTTAGTTTGATAAGAGTACTGCCAGACGGACATGTAGATCTCAGCCAACTCAGAGATTTACTCGCAGCCCATAATGGAAAATCCCTGGTAACGCTGATGCATGCGAATAATGAAATTGGCAACCTGACTGATATTCACCAGGTAGGGGAGATCTGTAAAGAGTTCAATGCCATTTTTCATTCGGATACGGTACAGACAGTAGGACATTATCCTTTTGACCTGCGCAATACTCCTGTTCATTTCATTACAGGAGCCGGACATAAATTTCATGGTCCCAAAGGGGTAGGCATTTTGTACATCAATGAAAATGTGCAGATCAAACCCTTTATTCATGGCGGATCACAGGAGCGCAACATGCGGGCGGGTACTGAAAACCTCTATGGTATTGTTGGGTTTGCCAAAGCCCTTGAACTGGCGATGACCAACTATGAAAAAGACAGTGCCAATATCGGGGAATTGAAAGCCTATATGGCGCAGCAATTGCTGAAAGAAATTCCGGAGACCTCCCTAAATGGCGATTGTTTTGGCCAGAGTTTGTATACAGTCCTGAATGTGGCATTCCCCAAAACAGAGAAATCTGAAATGTTACTCTTTAATCTTGATATCAATGGTATCTGTGCTTCCGGTGGAAGTGCCTGTACCAGTGGTGCTGATTTGGGATCACATGTGATACGTGCTTTCAACAACGACCCCAATAAAGTGGCGGTTCGCTTTTCTTTCTCCAAACACAATACTACAGTGGAAATCGACCAGGTTATTGCGAAACTGAAGGGGATGTTTTAAGAAGCCGGAATAATAATTCCGGTTCATTGGTAGTGATCATGGGAAACCCTTTTTCAAGGAAATACCGGAGTGTTTTTTCATCGTTTACGGTCCATACATTCAGCACCATGCCCTGTTTTTTGGCATCTGTTATCCAGTTTTCATTTTTCTGAAACACGGAATAATGATAATCAAGTCCGGGCATGCCATCTTTTTTCAATTCATCCGGTGATTTATTGCCATTCAAAAACTGCACATGCGCTGTTGGGTCCAGTTGCCGCACAGTCAGGAGGATGTTGTAATCGAAACTGATATTATTGGCCCATGCCTGTGCCCCCAGTTCATGTACCAGTTCCACTGTCTTACGGGCACGGATAACCGCACGTTCAGCACCCTTGTCTGTAGGTTTGATTTCCACAATCAGTTTGGTGCTATATTGTTTCATGCCTTCTTCCAGGTAGGAGCGGAGTGTTGGAAGCATTTCTCCATTGTCCAACCTGTCTTTGGCTAACTCTGCATAGGTATAATCTTCTATTGCTTTTCCTTTAAAATGCGCATCATGATTTACCACCAGGCTATCATCCTTTGTCATATGCACATCAAACTCAGAACCTGCACATCCCAATGTTACTGCCTCCTGCAGGGCTTTGATGGAATTTTCAGTAGTAGGCAGTGTTTTCCAGGCACCCCGGTGTGCAATAACCGGATTGCGATGAAACTGATCATGTAAAATCCGGAAGGTTTTCTTTTCCGGCTTTCCATTCAGCAGGTAGGCCAGTTCTACTGTCAGTTCTTTCTTTTCCCGGATGGCTTGTTCTCCTTTTTTGGTTAGCTGCAACTGCCCTTTTTTCCAGGAGAAATGGTCGCGGTTGGATACCACTTCCACTTTTTCAATTACACCATTGATCAGCTTGCCGATTTCTGCTTTACCACTGTACGTATAATTGGAAAGTGTTACCATCGTTGCCGGTGTTGTGGTGGCTTTGCCTGCTACTGTCAGCAAGAGTGTGGCAATACCAAGGAGAACTTTTTTCATACAGGGAAGTTAACCAATCAGCGGATCATGTTTTTAATTTCCTGCAATTTTAATAAAGCTTCAACTGGAGTAAGGCGATTGATATCCAGTCCTTCCAGCAGGGTTCGGATACTTTCAAATGTCTGACTGTGTACATCAAAGATGGAAAGCTGCATTTTGGGGCCACCGATCTCCTTCACTTTTTCATCCAGTGCATGTACTCTCGGTGTTTTTTCATCAATCGACTGAATATGCTGTGTTTCCAGTTGGGATAAAATTTCATTCGCCCGGCGGATAAGAGATGCAGGCATTCCTGCCATCCTTGCCACATGGATACCAAAACTATGCGTACTGCCACCCGGAGCCAGTTTGCGCAGGAAGATGATTTTATTACCTACCTCTTTGTTGGTGATATGATAATTCCGAACTCGCTCCAGGTTGTTTTCGAGTTCATTCAGTTCATGATAATGCGTAGCAAATAAGGTCAGCGGCTGCTGTGGAATCTGGTGTAAATGTTCCACCATACTCCAGGCAATGGAAATACCATCATAGGTAGATGTGCCTCTTCCGATTTCATCCAGCAGGATCAGGCTGCGTTGGGTTACATTGTTCAGGATGCTGGCAGTTTCATTCATCTCTACCATGAAGGTGGATTCCCCGCCGCTTAGGTTATCGGATGCACCTACCCGCGTAAAGATCTTATCCGTTAGTGGCAGACTAGCCCTGGTTGCAGGCACAAAACTTCCCATATGCGCCATCAGGGTAATCAGCGCCACCTGCCTGAGTAGGGCACTTTTACCCGACATATTGGGACCCGTCAGGATAATGACCTGCTGATCTGTTTTATTTAAGGTAATCGTATTGGATACATATTGATCACCGGGGTTCAGGTAACGTTCAATAACCGGGTGGCGACCTTCTTCAATGTATAAATCTACCTGCTCGCTGAGTTCGGGTTTCTTATAGCCAAACTGAATCGCATTGTTCGCGAAACAGATCAGGCAATCCAGGATGGCCAGGATATTTCCGTTGGTCTGAATCGGTGCCAGAAAATCCTGCAACTCATTCAGCAGAGATTCAAATATCGAAAACTCCAGTGCCAGGATTTTATCCTCGGCCCCTGTTATTTTTTCTTCGTACTCTTTTAGTTCGGGAGTAATGTATCGCTCTGCATTGGCGAGGGTCTGTTTTCTGGTCCAGCTTTCCGGCACTTTGTTTTTGTGCGTGTTGGTTACTTCCAGGTAATATCCAAACACATTATTGAAACCAATCTTGAGCGATGGTATACCTGTTTTAGCAGCCTCTTCCTGTTGCAGTTTCACCAGGTACTCCTTACCGGAACTGGCGATGGATCGCAACTCATCGAGCTCCGTATGCACACCATCTGCTATATAATTTCCCTTGGCAGTGGTAGGAGCAGGGTTCTCCATGATTTCCCGCAAAATCTTATCAGCGATATAGGTACATGGATTCAATGCATTGGCGAGCCTTCGCAGGTATTCATTGGCAGCATCTGAACAGGATGCCTGGATTTCTTTTACCTGTTGCAATCCTTTTGCCAGGTGGATCAGTTCCCTGGGACCAATCTTTTTTAAAGGGATCTTGCTTACCAAACGCTCTACATCACCACATAACTTGATACGATGGCTGGTCTGATTGCGATCCTCCACCTGGGCGATGAAAAATTCTACAAGTCCAAGGCGCTCCTGGATCCTGGAGAGATCTTTCAAGGGGAATACCATCCATCTTTTCAATAAGCGCGCCCCCATTGGAGATACGGTATGATCCAGCACCTTCAATAGCGAATGTGCTTCACTGTTAGGTGCCCCCAGTAATTCCAGGTTGCGTATCGTGAACCGGTCCATCCATAAAAAATCATCCCGGTCGATCCGTTGCATGGAGGAAATATGCTGCAGGTTCGGATGCTCTGTATCCCGCAGGTAATGCAGGATTGCACCTGCTGCTACCAATCCTAATGTCAGTTCCTCCACCCCGAATCCTTTCAGGGAATGGGTCTGGAAATGTTTGAGCAGGGTTTCCTGCGCATAGGTATCCTGGAAGATCCACTCATCCAGGGTGTAGGTATAAAAGCGGCTGCCGAAATTTTCCTTGAATGTTTTCTGTTTGTTGCGTTGAAAGAGCACTTCCGCAGGCTGAAAGCTTTGCAGGAGTTTGTCGGCATATTCTTTATCTCCCTGTGCCAGGAAAAACTCACCTGTAGAAATATCCAGGAAGGCAATACCAAACTGATCCTGGTCTGCAAAGAACAAGGCACCTAGGAAATTATTGCTATGATGTTCCAGTAGTTTTTCGTTGGTCGTGGTTCCCGGGGTAACCATCTCCGTTACTCCTCTCTTCACAATCCCTTTTGCCTGTTTGGGATCTTCGAGCTGATCACAAATGGCAACCCGGTAACCTGCTTTAACCAGTTTGTGCAGGTAGGTGTCCAGTGCATGATGGGGAAAGCCCGCCAGCTCCAATGAGGAAGCGGCCCCGTTGTTTCGCTTGGTCAAGGTGATGCCCAATACCTGGGAGGCGATGATGGCATCCTGTCCGAATGTTTCATAAAAATCCCCCACCCGGAACAACAAAACCGCATCCGGATAACGCTGTTTAATTGCTTTATGCTGTTGCATCAAAGGGGTGTCTGCACTCGATTTCGACATAGGCAGCAAATATAGGGTCTTCCCTTAGATGCCCCTCCGGGTGAAATCACGGTGGGGAAAAGTTGGGAATCAATCTTTGTATATTTGCAGCATGCGTAAACTTCGCCTGGAGGAACTGGGAAGAAAATCAGTAGATGAGTTCAAACAATCCGAGAAAATTCCCATTGTGGTGGTGCTGGATAATATTAGAAGTATGCATAATGTGGGGAGTGTATTCCGAACCGCAGATGCTTTCCTGATCGAAGCTATTTATCTCTGTGGTTATACCCCGCAGCCGCCCCACCGGGATATTCATAAAACAGCGCTGGGTGCAACCGAAACCGTTCATTGGCGTTATTATGCTACAACCAGTGAAGCAGTAGAGGAATTGCGGAACCAGGACTATGAGGTTTTCGCGGTAGAGCAGGTGACAGACAGCATACCCCTGAACCAGCTTTACCAGGAACCCAATGAGAAAATTGCCCTGATTTTTGGCAATGAAGTAAATGGCGTTGATGCAGCAGTATTACCGATGTGCAAGGGATCCATCGAAATTCCCCAGTTTGGGATGAAACATTCTCTGAATGTTTCCATTGCAGCAGGAATCGTATTGTGGGAGCTGGTACGAAAAAAAATATAAGATCGATGTCAACCGTAAAGAATTACCTGAGCCTGATCAAATTTAGTCATACCATCTTCGCCATGCCTTTTGCGATGATTGGTTTTTTCCTGGCTGCTACCGGTTCCACCGGGTATTTTGGTTTATTAACCCAGGATTACCGCCTGGTTATTCTGAAGTTTCTGCTGGTAATCGCCTGTATGATCTTTGCGAGAAGTGCGGCGATGGCCTTCAACCGGTACCTCGACCGCCAGTTTGATGCAAAAAACCCAAGGACCGCAATCCGCGAGATTCCAGCTGGAATCATCAGTGCAGACCGGGCACTCTGGTTTACGATTGCCAATGCAGTACTCTTTATCGCGGCTACTTATTTTATCAATCCGCTTTGCTTTTATTTATCCCCGGTTGCATTGCTCGTAGTGCTGGGGTATAGTTATACCAAACGTTTTACAGCACTCTGTCACCTGGTATTGGGACTTGGATTGTCCCTCGCGCCCATTGGTGCTTACCTGGCTGTTACAGGTTACTTCGACTGGCTGCCTGTGCTGTTTTCTTTTGCCGTGATTTTCTGGGTGAGTGGCTTTGATATTATTTATGCTTTGCAGGATGAAGAATTTGATCGCTCCAACCAGTTGCACTCTATACCGGCAGCATTGGGAAAAAAGAAAGCGCTCAGGGTTTCAGAACTGCTTCACTTACTAAGTACTACCAGTGTGGTACTGGCTGGTTTGGAAGGACATTTTGGTGCCTGGTACTGGATAGGGGTGTTGGTATTTACCGGGATGCTCATCTATCAGCATTCCATCGTGAAGCCAAATGATCTCAGCAGGGTAAACCTTGCCTTCATGACGGCCAATGGTATTGCGAGTGTAGTATTTGCCCTTTTTGTGATTGCGGATTTACTGGTCCGTTAAAATAGATAACCATGCCCAGAATAATGGCCATTGATTATGGCGGAAAAAGAACCGGAATCGCAGTCACGGATCCTTTGCAGATCATTGCAACCGGACTTACTACCATTGAATCCAAAGAATTGATTCCCTTCCTGAAGAAATACCTGGCGGCAGAGCAGGTGGAGCGTATCATCATAGGAGATCCCCGCAATTGGGATGATTCCGAAACACATGCAACGCCCCTTGTTGCAGCTGCCATAAAGGAAATCCAGAAAAACTTCCCGCAATTGCCAATTGAAAAGGTAGATGAACGCTATACTTCCGTAATGGCAAAGCAAACCATGCTGCAATCGGGATTAAAAAAGAAAGCCCGCCAGAATAAAGCCCTGGTAGATGAAATTGCAGCTACCATCTTATTGCAGGAATGGTTGGGCCGGATTTCGTAACTTTGCCCGCTAATCGTTTAAAATTCATGATATTACCTATTGTAGCATATGGCCATCCGGTTCTACGGGCAGTGGGCACAGAGATTGATAAAGAGTATCCGGGACTGGAGCAACTGATTGCGGATATGTGGGAGACCATGTACAATAGCAATGGGGTAGGTCTTGCTGCGCCTCAAATCAATCGTCCCATTCGTTTATTTGTGGTGGACAGTCTTCAAATCATTCATAACCTGGATGAAGATGAAAAGAAAGAATACCCCGGAGATGAAGGTATCCGCGAAGTTTTCATCAATGCACAAATTAAGGACCTGGATGGAGAGGAATGGGCCTACAATGAAGGCTGTTTGAGCATACCCAAGGTTCGGGAAGATGTCATGCGTAAAGAAACGGTTACCCTCACCTACCTGAATGATGCATTTGAACCCCAGGAAAAAACCTTCACTGGAATTACAGCAAGGGTCATTCTTCATGAATATGATCATATTGAGGGAAAACTTTTCATTGATCATATCAAGCCTCTGAAAAGGACCTTGCTGAAACGGAAACTGGATGATATTTCCAAAGGAAAAATCCGGGTTGATTACAGAATGTTATTTCCTAAATAAGATCGCATCCACTTGAAATTATCCTTATCCTCCCTGCTGTATTTTGGGTTGCTTTTGTTTGGTTCTTCTTTTACGGCAAGAGCCCAGGATTCCCTGCTTACAATAGATGATAAAATCGTTACCCTCAAAGAAGTAGTGGTACTATCCAACCTGGATGTGCCCGGTTTTGTGCGTAGAATCCAGCTCGATACCAGTTTTTACCGCGCGTTTAAAAACCTGCGGGAGATCAATTATACGGCATTAAATGATGTCCGTATGATGGATAAAAAAGGAAAGGTTAGTGGTTCCCTGCAAAGTCGTACTATACAAAGTTTCGAGAATGGATGTAGAGAAATGCAGGTTCAGGAGGAAAAACTAGCAGGAGATATCAAGGATAAAAATGGCGACTGGAACTACACCACGATGGAAATGTATGCCAGTTTGTTTTTTACGAATGGAAAAATCTGTGGTGAAAACAATTCTGTATCGCAGGCAGAGCTTAGTCTGAAAAATAAACGGGGACTGGAAAAGCACAAGGAGCAATTAAAGATGCTTTTTTTTAACCCGGGAAGAAAAATACCGGGTATTCCTTTTATTGGAGATAAGATCAATATTTATGAACCACCGATGTCGGAGCTCTATGAATTTGTGCTCGATATGGAAAACTACAAAGGCGAAAATGCATACGTGTTTCGTATAGCGTCCTTGCCTGACTTACCAGCCGGAAAGCGTTCTGATATTGTGCTGAACCGGGTGGATACCTGGTTTCATCCTTCGGATATGCGCATACTCGCCCGCCGCTATGATCTTAGCTACCGGGCAGGGGTATACGATTTTGATGTGCGCATGGAAGTGGAAATGACAAGGTTGGGAGACTTGCTGGTTCCCTCCCTGCTTCGTTATACCGGGGATTGGAAAGTTGCTTTCAAAAAAAGAGAACGGGGGATTTTTACCGCCACCTTATTTGGTTTCGGAAATTAGATCTCCTTTGGATTTTACATACCGCCTCCATTTTTCAATCAGTTCCTGCATGTCTGCAGGCAGTTCCGATTCAAACTTCATGGCTTCACCAGTGCGCGGATGCTGAAAGCCGATACTTTTGGCGTGTAAAGCATGCCGGGGACAAACTGCAAAGCAATTATCAATAAACTGCTTGTATTTGGTGTAAACCGTGCCTTTCACGATTCGGTCTCCACCATAAAAATCGTCATTGAAGAGGGGATGCCCGATATGCTGCATATGCACCCTGATCTGATGTGTTCTTCCTGTCTCAAGCCGGCATTCTACCAGGGATACATAACCGAAACGTTCCAGTACGGTGTAATGTGTGATGGCATCCTTACCATATTCACCTTCGGGGTAGGCATCAAATAATTTTCTGAAACGTTTATGCCGGCCAATATGCGCAATTACTGTTCCCTCATCTTCGGCGGGATCACCCCAGACCAGGGCAATATACCTGCGGTATACGGTGTGATTGAAAAACTGTTTGGCCAGTGAGGTAACAGCAGTATCAGTTTTGGCCAGCACCATTAATCCACTGGTGTTTTTATCAATTCGGTGGATGAGTCCAAAGCGAGGCAGGTTTTCTTCCGTAATTCCCGGGTTCTGCTGCTGCAGGTACCAGGCAACTCCATTGATCAGGGTTCCATCGGGGTTGCCTGATCCGGGATGCACAACAAGCCCGGCAGGTTTGTTGATGATCATAATATCCGGATCCTCAAAAACAATATTCAGGGGCATGGCCTGCGGATCAATATGTTCCCCTCTTTTTTCGCGGTGTGAATACACCACGATTTCATCCCCTGGTTTGATTTTATAATTGGACTGGGTAGGTTTACCATTCACCAACACCCTGCCTGCATCAATTGCTTTCTGAACTTTATTGCGGGTAGCATATTCAATACGTGCTACCAGGAATTTATCGATCCGTAAAGGTTCCTGTCCTCCGTCTATTTTCAGGAAATGCTGTTCATATAACTCGTCAGAACTTTCCGCCTGGTCTTCCAGTTCATCTTCTGCCGGATCCATCGCCATGTGCTCAAATTTTCGCAAAAATACAATTCCCGCTGCAGTCCGTTGTACATTTGCAAAATGCAGCCATTCTTCCTTCGTGATTTAGGTAACATGTCTTATCAACCCGCCTGGGATTACCAGGAAAAACTCCTGCAGGAGAACCTGGCCCTGAAAGCTTCAGGTAATCCGGATGCCACCCGGCATTATTTCCTGCTGGTAGAACATCCTCCGGTTTATACACTAGGTAAAAGTGGCCTGATGGAACATGTCCTGATTGATGATGCTACCCGAATACAGAAAGGAATTGAATTCTTTAAAACCAACCGGGGAGGGGATATTACTTATCATGGTCCCGGACAAATAGTTGGTTATCCCATACTTGACCTTGAGAAAATTTACACGGATATTGGCAAATACCTTCGGAACCTGGAAGAAGTAATCATTCGCACGATGGCCCATTATGGATTAAAGGGAGAGCGCTCTTCGGGTGAAACAGGTGTATGGTTAGATCCATCCATATCGGGACAGGAGAGAAAGATCTGCGCCATGGGGGTTCGTTGCAGCAGATGGGTTACCATGCATGGCTTTGCCTTTAATGTGAATACGGATCTTTCTTATTTTGATATGATTATCCCTTGCGGGATTCGTCAGAAGTCTGTTACCTCTTTGGAAAAGGAGTTGGGTAAGAAACTGGATATGGAGGAAGTGAAACAGGTACTCATCGGGGAATTTGAAGAGGTATTTCAACTGGAAGCAAACAGGAATTGGCCTACTTTCTGAACTCAGAAATCTTTTCCAACAAACAATTTGTTTTTCTCCAGCAGTTTTCCGTCTTCATAGATTTCAAAAAGATACCAGCCAGCCTGCATAAAATTAGCTTTGTCCAGCAGGAGTACCGCATCCCGTACCTCTTTAATTTCAAAAAGAGGGGAGCGGTCTTCTTCAAAAAACTTTACAATATATTTTCTTCTGGCATACCAGGGTAATTCAATATGAACCAGTCCGGCTTTATCAATGAACACATATTTAGAAACACCGTAAACTTCTTTGGGCTGAAAGGGCTTAATCAATAGCGTATCTCTGCTGGTTAACAGAATGGTGTCTTTGGTTCGCATACTCACGGAATCCCGAAATCTTTGCAGGAATCGTTCGTTGAGTTCACCTACAATTTCATCTCCTTTTTTGATTACGAGATATTTTTCAGGTTGAGGTAGGGGAAGTTTAGGTTTTTCCGGTTCAACCGGTTTGGGTTTTTGCACCGGCTCCTGCTTTATTGGTTCCACTTTTGCAGGAGGTTCCGGCTTTCGGGTAACCGGTTCGTGTTTTGGAGGAGGAGGTAAGCTCCGGGCTTTTCGAACCTGACTGAAAGCATAATCGCCACCATCCAGCATAATATAAACCCGGTAATAAAAATTGGTATCAGGTAAATTCTGGTCTACAAATCCGTTTTTTAAAACTGTTGGATCCGGTATACTGATGATGGTTTTGAACAATCTGCTACTGTCCCTGGAACGCTGGATGCTAAGCTGCTTTATTTTAGTTCCGTAGGGATTGGTCCAACTGATGATGATCCTGTTTTTTGATTTGATCTCTGCCGAAAAAGCTGGCAGGGTATCCTGTGCGCTCCCGGCCAATGAAATGAAAAGTAATAGTAGAGTCGGACAAAGCCGGAATAATAAGCGTTGTGGATGCATCATCGGAACAAATATAAGGCAGTCGTCATGCTTTAAAAACAATTAAAATGTCAAAATACCGGGAGCAAGTGACCGGTTTCCCTGTAAGCCGCCACTGTGAATTAAAAGCACCCGCGAACCGGGTTGAAAAAAATTATCGAGATATAACTGCTTCCAGGCATAACACAATTTTGCTGTGTATACAATATCTGTAGGTACACCGGTTTGTCGGTAGAACAGGTTCATAAAATCCGTTAGTTCAGCAGTGTGGCGCGCAAATCCCCCAAAATGAAAGGCTGTATTAATTTCAAATCTGTCTTCTAATGTTGGAAACCATTGCAGGATCGAAGCTGTTTGTTCTTCCTTCTCCTTAAGGCTGCAAATTCCGATCACATGTTGTTCTTTTCCGGCTGCCAGGGCTATTCCTGCCAGCATCGTTCCGGTGCCAACTGCACAGAATATATGCGTATACCTATCCTGGTCGGGAACATAGCTAAGTATTTCTGCTGCTCCTTTTGCACCGGTGGGACCCTCACCACCCGCATCCACAACCAAATAATCAGGATAGTTGGTATTCAGGTCAGTTACTAATTGGACCCGGTTCCGGTAAGCAGTCCGGCTAACAAAAACCAGTTCCATGCCCAGGGACTTTAGCTCTTCTAAGGTTTCGCTAGGTTGAGCAGGGGCTTCGCCCCGAATAATACCAATGCTTTTTAGACCAGTTTCCCGGGCAGCGGCGGCCACTGCCAGCAAATGGTTAGACCAGGGGCCACCCAAACTGATCAGGCCCGAACGGTTTTCCAGGACAGCCTGTTCAAGGTAATATTTCAACTTAAACCACTTGTTACCACTGATTTGCGGGTGGATTTTGTCAAGTCGCAGCATATCCGTTTCCACCTGCTGATCAGCAAACAGTTGGATTTTATCAATTGTAACGAGGTCGGTATCAATGGATAAAGTCATTCTTATGATTTATATTCGTGCCCGAAACAAAAATAGAAGAATGCAACCAACCTTAGTAATTCTGGCAGCAGGTATGGCATCCAGGTATGGAAGTTTAAAACAAATTCAGTCGTTTGGTCCAAGTGGTGAAACCATTATGGAATATTCCATCTATGATGCGATTCGTGCCGGATTTGGCAAAGTTGTCTTTATTATCCGGGAAGAATTTGTGAATGATTTTAAAGAAGTATTTGGTTCCAAGCTGGATGGAAAAGTTGCTGTTGATTATGTGTTTCAGAGTCTGGATGCTTTCCTGCCGGATGTAACTGTTCCGGATGGAAGGACCAAACCCTGGGGTACGGCACATGCTGTTCTCTGTGCCAAAAATGCGGTGCAGGAACCATTTGCTGTGATCAATGCAGACGATTTTTATGGCCGCGATGCATTTGCAAAAGCGTATGATTTCCTGACAACAGCTTGCAGTCCCGATAAATACGCTATCATTGGTTACGAACTCCTGAAAACCCTTAGTGAACATGGTACGGTAAACCGGGGTGTTTGTCGCGTTGATGCTGCCGGAAACCTGGAGTCCATTGCAGAGCGACTGAATATTGCTATGAAAGATGGAAAAATTGTATGTGATGATAACCAGGAGCCGGAGGAACTTCCCCTTGACTCCAGTGTGTCCATGAATTTCTGGTGTTTCCATCCTTCTGTATTCTCTATAAGTCAGGAAATGTTCAATGATTTTGTAAAGAAACATTACCAGGAACCCAAGGCAGAATTTTTCATTCCGATAGTGGCAGATGACTTTATAAAATCCGGTAAAGGCGTTATCCCTGTTATTCAGACCAGTTCCAGCTGGTTCGGCGTTACTTATAAAGAAGATGCTCCAAGTGTACAGGCAAGCCTGGATGCTTTGGTGGCAGCAGGTGAATATCCAAATAATCTTTGGCAATAATAGCTAGGCAGAAAAGTCATTACAAGCGGCACTAAATTGTAACGTTATAAGGGAAAGCAGATTCGTTGTTCAGAACAGAACAGGACAGTGAATCCGCTTTCCCTTCTTAAGTTAAGCGCCAATTGATTGCCAGTAATGAAAGTAGTATCCCTTTTATTGTTTCTCTTCCTGCCTTTTTATTTATTGGCAGATCCGGTTGCCGAATCCAGTTCAACTGCCTGGTATTGGGTATTGATTGGTCGGCTTCATCCCCTCCTGGTCCATTTTCCAATCGGTTTGATTGCAATTGCTTTTTTGCTGGACCTGCTAAGGGTAGTTAGAAAAAAAACAGAATTCATCCCCGCCATTCGAATCATTCTTGCAGTGGCAGCAATTAGTTCGGTGTTAGCTGTAATTGCCGGCCTGTTATTGGCCAGTGCTGAATCCTATGGCGGCGAAGTATTGGATATACATCAGTGGACCGGCATCTCCACACTTCTTTTATGCCTGCTGGCCGCAGGTTTATTTTACAATGGCAAACAGCGCATGGGCTCTGTGTTGCTAGCTGTTACTTTTTTCAGCATGGCGGTAGCCGGCCATTTTGGTGCTTCGCTTACTCACGGTGAAGATTATCTGACCAGCGTTCTGCCAGGTAAAGAGGATGAACCCGGTGTTGAAGCTCCGGCCGGCATTAATTTTGCCTCCTTTAATGGCCCGCTGGATGAAGCCAGCACCGCTGAGTTAAATTTCCAGGTACGCAGCATCCTTGCGCATCATTGTTACAGTTGTCATGGTGCAGCAAAAGTGAAAGGAGAACTTAGGCTGGACAAAAAAGAATTTGTATTTCAGGGTGGTGAAAACGGTCCGGTCATTCAGCCTGGAAATGCCAGCGCATCGGAAATGATCCGCCGGATCAAATTGCCAAGATCTCACAAGGATGCCATGCCAGGAAAGGGTAAAGCCCTTTCGGCAGAAGAAATCAACCTGCTGGAATTCTGGATTAACAAAGGTGCTCCCTGGCCCGATGGTCCTTTGAAAAGTCTTTACCGGGTAGCTTCCCTGGAACCCAGGCTCCCTGAATTGCCCCCGGTTGAGGGAACTTATAAACACCCGGTAGATCGGTTGCTGAATGCTTATTTTAAACAGACAAAGCAAAAATGGCCTACCCGTATTGACGATCGCCTCTTTATGAAACGGGTCTACCTCGACCTGGTTGGTCTTTTGCCAACTCCTGATTCTGTTGATGCTTTTCTCGCTGATACTCATCCGGATAAAAGAGAACGCCTGATAACATCCCTGCTGGATCGAAAACATGATTATACTCAGCACTGGCTGAGCTTCTGGAATGATTTGTTGCGAAACGATTATACCGGAACCGGTTACATTACAGGCGGACGCTTTGATATCACCAAATGGTTGTATCAATCCTTGTATGAGAATAAGTCATACGATCAGATGGTAAAAGAACTGGTGAATCCGGGACCTGCTTCACAAGGATTCATAAGAGGAATACAGTGGCGCGGTACCATTAACTCGAGTCAGAGTACAGAAATGCAGGCAGCCCAGAATGTTGCACAGGTATTCCTCGGATTGAATTTGAAATGTGCCAGTTGCCATGATAGTTTTATCAGTGATTGGAAACTGGAAGACGCCTATGGCTTTGCCAACCTCTTCTCTGATACCATTCTTCAAATAGCGCGTTGTGATGTGCCTACAGGCAAATGGGCAGATACCAGAATGTTATATCCCCAGCTTGGAGAAATTGATAAAACACTTCCCAAACAAAAAAGACTGGAGCAGCTGGCAGATAAACTGGTTCAACCCAAAGACGGTCGCTTGTACCGCACACTTGTAAACCGGATCTGGGCCCAGCTTTTTGGCAGAGGATTAGTGGAACCGGTAGATGTTATGGACAATGAACCCTGGAACCAGGATTTGCTCGACTGGCTGGCTTATGACTTTGCTAACTCCGGCGCGGATCTGAAAAAACTATTGTTTACTATCATGAGTTCGGAAGCCTACCAGCTACCCAGTGTTTCCGTGAAAGAGCCTGAAATGTTGCTGGCAAAGGATTTCAAATTCGGTGGCATGATCCGGAAACGCATGACAGCTGAGCAATTTGCAGATGCAGTAGCAACGGCGTTTGAACCGCTGTACCCGGATAGCGTGATCGTTGCTAACCTGCTACCGGATTCTGTGAGCACAATTATGTCTTTTGCCAGGGCTGCCCTGGTCAAAAACGATCCTTTTCTCACTGCATTGGGAAGGCCGGCACGTGAAACGGTTACGACTAGCCGAAGTTCACAGGCCAACCTGATACAGGCGCTTGAACTAACCAACGGTTCCGTATTTCATGAAGGCATCAAAAGAGCTGCTGCAAATTGGGTTCGTCGAAATGCTGCCACTTCTGTACTTATTGATGAAGTATATAAAAGCGCATTGGGAAGAAAACCGATGGCCGATGAAATGAAACTGGCCACCAAGGCTCTTGGAAATAAACCCGATCAGGATGCTATTATGGACTTTTTATGGATTATGGCGATGCATCCGGAATTTCAATTAATTTACTAGTCAAGCCCACCACCATGTCAAATTCAAAATGGAACAGGCGTAGATTTCTAAAACAATGTTCAGGTGCCAGTTTGGCTGCTATGGCAGCAGGTGCCCCTATTGCCGGATGGTTACCTGGTTGTAAGCCGGTCAACAAAATCAATTCCTCCGCTGATACAGTCATTCTGCTCTGGATGGCGGGAGGTGTGGCTCATACTGAAACCTTCGATCCCAAAAGATATAGCCCATTTGAAAAAGGGATGGATGCCAACCGGGTATTAAGCACTTTCCCGGCAGTTCCAACCAAACTGGACGGTATCTATTTTTCGGAGGGACTGGAAAAAATAGGACAGGTGATGGACAAAGGCACCCTGATTCGATCCTATACAGCGGCGGATATGGGCCATATACTGCATGCACGCCACCAATATCACTGGCATACCTGTTATGAACCTCCTCAAACAGTAGCAGCTCCACATATTGGTGCATGGATAGCCTATCTGCAGGGACCAAAAAATCCGGTGATCCCAGCTTTTATTGATATTGGCCAACGATTTACAGTTGGAGAGGCTGAAGAATTAAAAGCGTTCCATACAGCCGGATTCTTAGGCAATGAATTTGGACCTTTCATAATACCTGACCCATCGCAGGGACTGGATGCTGTTCGTCCGCCGGTTGGTATGGATGCAAAACGTTTTGAAAAAAGAAACCAGCTCTACACAGAACTGGTCAATCAAAGTCCGCTTGGTGAATTTGGAAGTGACTATCAGAAAGAATCCCTGAAGCGATCCATGGAGCAATCGTACCGGTTGCTCAATTCTCCGGAGGCAAAAGCTTTTAATCTGAGTCTTGAACCCAAAGAATCTTACGATATCTATAACACCGGCAGATTTGGGCTGGGTTGTCTAATGGCCAAACGACTCACCCAGCAGGGGGCGCGCTTCATCAGTGTAACTACGGAATATGAACCTTTTTTTGGTTTTGATACCCATGAAAACGGTCATACCCGGATGGTTGATATGAAAAAAATGATCGATGCTCCTATTGCACAACTGATAAAAGACCTGGAGCAGTCGGGGCACTTAGACCGTACCCTGATCATTCTGGCAAGTGAATTCAGCAGGGATATGATGGTGGAAGGCAAGCCTGATTTCAAAGTTCAGGAGCAGGTGGATCAGCCGGATGTATTGCATGATATGAAGTTTTATGGCATGCACCGTCATTTTACAGATGCCGGTTCAGTATTGCTTTTCGGAGGTGGCATCAAAAAAGGATTCGTGTATGGAAAAACCGCTGATGAGCGTCCCTGCAAGACCATTGAAAATCCTGTCCGAATTGATCAGTTGCATCAGACCATTTACCATTGCCTTGGAATTCCTGAAGAAACACAGGTCGAGATAGAGCAACGACCATTTTACACCACTCCCGACGGTAAAGGGAAAGCGATTCCAGAACTATTAATTAAAAACGCCTGAAAATTTTTTTATAAATGTATAACCGTACCGGTTTATTCGTATTGCTAGTTGTATTGTTAGGATTTGGAGCCTGTAAAGAAAAGACTCCCGAATATGTTACTCCATCTGATCCCAAACTGGCAAGCTTACAATTGCCTGAAGGGTTTCGGGCGGAACGTTTATTTGGTCCCTCTGAAAAAGGAGAAGGTTCCTGGGTTGCCATGACCTTTGATGACAAAGGACGATTGATTGCTTCCGATCAGTATGGTGGTTTGTATCGTATGACCATTCCCGCTATTGGTGATACGGTCAGTAAAGTAGTGGCAGAACCCTTGCGTGTCGACAATTTCAATTTCGGCTATGCGCATGGGTTACTCTATGCATTTAACAGTTTGTACGTAATGGTGAATCATGGCGGTGATAGCAGTTATCCCAAAAGCAGTGGTCTGTATCGGCTCAGGGATACCAATAACGATGATCAGTATGATTCCGTTACCTTATTGAAAGCATTGGAAGGAGAGGGAGAACATGGTCCCCATTCCATAGTACTGGGTCCGGATCAGCAATCGCTTTATGTTATTGCCGGGAATTTCACCAAACTGCCGGAGATGAAAACCTATCGCAGTTCCCCGGATGCACAGCTGGATAATCTGATTCCTTTGCTGCGGGATCCAAATGGTCACGATAATTCGGTAGGCATGCTTGGGGGATGGATTGCTAAAGTTGATTCAACCGGTACTGACTGGGAACTCTATGCATCCGGTTTCAGAAATCCCTTTGACCTTGCCTTTAATGAGGCAGGTGATATGTTTACCTATGATTCTGATATGGAATGGGATATGGGTACACCCTGGTACAGACCAACAAGAGTCTGCCATGTAACCAGTGGCAGTGAATTTGGCTGGCGGCCTGGCACCGCCAAATGGCACCCTTCTTTTTCTGATGGACGCCCTGCTGTGCTGAACATTGGACAGGGTTCACCCACTAATATCGTATCTGGTAAGGATGCTGCATTCCCTGAAAAATACCGCGACGCGTTGTTTGCCTTCGACTGGAGTTTTGGAATTATTTATGCGATCTGGCCAACGCCATCAGGTAGCAGTTATACGGCAAAAGGGGAAGAATTTCTTTCCGGTTCTCCATTACCATTAACCGATGGTGTTATTGGTCCGGATGGTGCGCTGTATTTTCTAACCGGCGGCCGGCGTCTTGAGTCTGATCTCTACAGGGTTTATTACGGTGATGGTCACCTGAAAAAGGAGCCAGCTGCCAAACCAGTAATTTCCCCGGAAAATGAGCTGCGTCGCGAACTGGAAGCTTTTCACGTGAATCCGGATGAGAAGGGCAGAGCCCTTGCCTGGACAAACCTGGATCATGCGGATGCCGGAATCCGGTTTGCAGCCAGGAAAATCCTGGAGCAATCTCCTAAGGCAAGCTGGTTACCAAACCTGAATGCAACCACCCAAAGTTCCAAACTGGTGCAGGCTACTCTTGCCCTATCCAAAAAGGCTGGTAGCGCCACCGATTGGACCCTTGTAAAAAATACACTGAATAAAATTCCGTTCAGGGAACTTGATCGCCAGCAACAACTGGACATGATCCGGGCAGTTGAACTGTTTTTAAGCCGATCAGCAAAACCTGGTGAGGCAACCAGGAAAGAATTGGCCGCTTATTTTGCATCTGCTTTTCCATTACCAAAAGAACCGCTTTTCAATCGTCAGCTCAGCAAAGTGCTGGTTTACCTGGGGGATACTACCGCGATTCAGCATACGCTGAAATTAATGCTTGAACCAAAGGAAGAGGGATGGGTGGAAGAAGAAAATCTGACCAGTTCGGAAGACCTGATCATGCGCAACCCGGATTATGGAATGGGAATAGCAGGTACGCTGGCTAAATTTCCGCCGCAAAATCAAACCTATTATGCTACTGTGCTCAGCCAGGTCCGTTCTGGAATGAACGAACCCCAGCAAAAGGAGTATTTCGCCTGGTTTACAAAGGCTTTCCAGTTCCAGGGCGGACATAGTTATGCTGGTTTTATCAACCTGGCCAGGAAGCAGGCATTAAGTGGTGTTCCTCAAAATAGATTTACCTACTTTAATGATTTATCCGGCGATTCTATTGCCAATCGGCCCGTGGTGGCGCAATCCGGAAAAGCAGTGCAGCCCAAGGGACCAGGCCGCGATTGGACAGTGGAAGATGCTATGAAGTATGTAGATAGCGGAATGAGCAATCGGAATTTTGAAAGAGGACAGGGACTCTTCGTAACCAGTTTATGCGCTTCCTGTCATACTATGAAAGGAGAGGGAGGCGTAAGCGGTCCCGATCTAACGCAGTTGGGTACCCGATTCTCCTACCATGATATGCTGGAAGCCATTATTGAACCCAATAAATCCATCTCTGATCAGTATGGTGCAACCGTTTTCTATCTCCGAACCGGCAAAACTGTAATGGGAAGATTGATTGATGAGGATGAAAAGGGCTACACGATTGCACAGAATCCTTTTGCGCCGCAGGAACATCGGATGCTCGCCAAATCAGATGTGGTTCGAACCCGGTTGTCGGAGATTTCTCCTATGTTGCCCAATATGATAAACCGCCTGAATCCGGAAGAATTAAAGGATTTACTGGCGTACCTGAAAGCAGGAGGAAACCGGGAGGATAGTTTATTCAGAAAAAAATAATAGGCAGATGAACAATAGAATCGGATCGTGCGCAGCTGTAGGATTTATAATCGGGATGGTTGCTTTGGCAGGATGTGCTACACCAGCTGCAAAAGAGGAAAAGACGAATGTACTCTTTGATGGAGTCAGTTTTACCAATTGGGAAGGAGATACCAGCTACTGGAAAATCAGGGATAGTTCTATTTTCGGAGAAGTAACTCCGGAACATCCGTTGGAATACAATACATTTCTTGTTTATACCGGTGAATTACCATCAGACTTTGAGTTGACATTGGAATACAGAATAAGTGAGCAGGGGAATAGTGGGGTTCAATACCGGAGCCAGGAAGTGCCTGGTTTGCGCTATGCACTAAAAGGATATCAGGCAGATATTGATGGCGCCAATACCTATACAGGACAAAACTATGAAGAGAGAGGGCGTGGCTTTTTGGCTAAAAGAGGAGAGTCTGTTGAATTTAAGACAGGCGCCGGGCCAATTGTACTGGATAGCCTTGGTTCACAGGACGAACTCCGGAATGCAATAAAAACCAATGATTGGAATGAGTTAGTGATCAAAGCTGCAGGTTTCCGATATGAGCACTTTATCAATGGAAAAAAAATGAGCGCATTGCTGGATGCTGATTCAGTCAACAGATCAGTCAAAGGGTTACTGGGATTGCAACTGCACGTTGCACCACAAATGTGGGTTCAGTACCGTAATATCAGGCTGAAATTACTTCCGGCTCAATAACTCATTACATTGTAAATACACTCCTCGATTCTTTTGATCTGCATTACCCGGTCAATTCCTTTTACGGAGGAGTTGCTCTGAATGCGGATAGTGGTGCTGCTATCCTGTTTGAGTGAGTCCAGAGCTCTGAAAATGTTCTTACTCTGGCTGCTAAAAACTACTCCCTCCGCAGTAACCTGTTTACCGCTAAGTACACCGATCACTTCACCGTGCTGGTTGAAGATGGGGCCACCAGAGTTACCCGGGTTGGCAGAAATAGCTATCTGATAGGTAACCGTATCACCATTGTAACCGGTTTTGGCACTCAGATATCCTTCATTGTATACGATCTCGGTACGGGGATAACCTAATGTAAAGATCTGTTCACCCAGGTCCGCTTTTGCTTTGCGGATGCCATAAGGCAGATGGCGAACCGGCTCAAAACGGGGATCTTCAATTTTCAGAATAGCGATATCGGTATGATCATTCACATGAACTGTTCTTGCCTTGAAGTATTCTCCTTTTGTATTAACGATGTATACGGAGTCAGCTTTAGCTACCACATGGGCAGAGGTAACCAGGTAACCTTTTCCGTCAATCAGGAATCCGGTTCCTCCAAATTTTCCTGGAATAGCCGGACGATTCGGTGCATGTTTCAGCGTATTGATTTCATTCTCGGTTTGTTTCTGGCTGATCTTAACCGTATTGATTTCTTTTTTAAGCTGAGCTATATCCGAAGGGTTACTTTTTGGCGTGAAGTAGGTTACCAGTCCGGAAATCGCCAGTGCAGTAATACCGGCAATAGAGGCTGCCAGGGCAAATACCTTTTTATACTTATCAACCAATTGAATGACTTTTACTTTAGGTTGAACCGTTTTGATTTCACCTTTTGTAACCAGGTCATTATGGATTTCGTTTAGGGAGCTCTGGAATTGTTTCCGATTGCCGAAATTTTCCATCTGCTGCAGAAAGAGCTGGTGTTCAACAACCAAATGGTCGACTTCCGGATTGGAAGCACGCAATTGTTCAAAATGCAGCTTTTCCTCCTGACTCATTTGCTGATTCAGGTAACGTTCTACGGCTTCCAGTAACTGCATGTCTTCTCTCATACTTCCAGGTTTTTATATTGGGCGAAGAATATTTTTTTCAATCGGGTAAGGCATTTATACTTCTGGGTCTTGGCATTATCGGCATTGGTATATCCAAATACCGAAGCAATTTCAATCATGGATTTTTTTTGCAGATAAAAAGCATCCAGTAAACTTCGGCAGGGCTCACCCAGGCTGTTCATCGCTTTTTCCATCAAATGAAATGCCTGGTCCTGCTGCTCAAAGTGTTCCAGATCTTCTTCTACTGCAATCCATGAATCAGTTCCCTCCAATTCCGGTAAAAACCGCTGTTTTTGAGTTAGCTTTTTAAGCCAGAGCCGTCTGCATATACTATATATATATGTTTTAAGCTGGCAGCTCAGTTCAAATTCACCTGATTTTACTTTTTCATACAATACTACCATTGCCTCCTGGAACACATCCCGGGCATCATCCACTGTTCCGTTATTATTGAGAATCAGTGCCTGAATCATTCCGAAATGCTCCCTGTAAAGGGTGGTGGTAGCGGCTCTGTCATTCCTGGCCAATCCTTCCAATAAGGCTTTTTCTATCGGATCCGAAGTCACTATTCAGTATTTAATACCCAAAATAACAAATAGTAACCCTGAAAAAAATCTTGATTTTTTTTTGAGTTGGCAGGTTACCTTTTTTCAAATCCCGTATAAATGTCAAATCATTCATTCAAAACAAAACGAAGAACAAATGAAAAAGGTCCTGTTCGTACTGGCTATCGCCGCTTTCGCTGCTTGTAACAATGCTGCTGAAACTGCAACTGAAGCTGCTGAAGCTACTGTAGATTCTGCTGCTGCTGCTGTTGAAGCTACTGTTGATAGCGCTAAAGCTTCTATCGACTCTACTGCTGCTGCTGTAGTTGACAGCGCTAAAGCCGCCGTTGATTCTCTGAAAAAATAAGAATTTTCATATGGCAAGCAATCGTTAGAGGCCGTCCTGTTCTCAGGATGGCATTCTTTAAACGATTGTATAAGAGGTCGTTACCTAAGGGTATCGACCTTTTTTATTGATTATATGTGAAGCTGCTTTCCATGTCCTCGGATATCTACGAGGGAGTAAATGAAAATATACTAGTTTCTAATATTTAATGGTTATTGGGTAGAATAATTAGAATATTTTCTATAGTTTGGCGTTAGTATTATATCCGATCCTTTGTCCAAAAAAGTCCACTTATGAAAACAACTGTACCTCACACCAATTCTCTTTGCCGACAGCGGGGAATAAAATTCGCCCCCAACTTTTTCAATACTAGCTTTTCTGGATCTATGTAATCTGACGATCGACTTTTGTCGTATCTGTATTTTTCATTTAATCCTGTATCCATGAAAAAGCTACTATTACTATTGTCGCTATGCATTGTTGGTAGATTTACCACAACTGCTCAAATCACCACTGCTGGGTTAAAAGCAAGTTTTGGTGTAGATGGAGAGTTGCGCGCTCCATTTTTAGGAGCAGCCCCCTTATCTCCATCAATAAGTCACGATTGGTTTACAAATTCCACTGGTACTCAGCGTTTTATGATTGATACTACGGGTGCGGCTTACTATGTTGCACGTTGTAGTACCGATATGGCCTTCAGGCGTCTTCCCTTTTTCCGTACGATGCGCTATCCTGCATTAAGCATTCTGGACGGCCGGAGGTTGATTGATGCGGTTTACATCCGTGACTATCATGGAGCCGATTCCACTGTATATGCAATGTCCAATAAAAATGGTGGTAGTCCCCAGAACTGGACAGGAGCAGTTGATGGGAACATACCCCAGAAAAATGATATCCTTGATATCATGGTGCATGTAAGAAGGGCAGGTAGTTCCAGTTATCATACCGTGGCCGATTCACTGTTTTTTATTGGGGGAATTGCAATTGATGCTACTTCAGGCAGCCGTTATTTTGATTTTGAACTCTATCAGACAGATATATATTACGATCGGGCTACCCAGAGTTTCACTGGGTATGGTCCGGATGCAGGTCATACCAGTTGGCAATTTGATGCTGTAACTGGAGCAGTGACTGTCCCAGGGGATGTTATTTTCTCAGCTGAATTTGGTGGAAGTGGGTTGCAGGACCTGGTTGCAAAAATCTGGGTTCATAAAGATGCACTCCTGATAAACAGTCCGAATTTTAACTGGGATGGTTCTTTTGACGGAGATGGCTCAGGTGCTACCTATGGTTATGCAGGAATCCGGCCCAAAAATGGAAATTATTTTTACAGTGGGCTTCAGAATAATGCGGCAACCTGGGGAGGACCGTATAAAGTAATCCGTCGTGATAATAGCATGCAGAATACCTATGATGCTAACCAGTTTCTTGAGTTCTCAGTAAACATGGGTACTCTGGGTTTGGACCCTATCAACCTGCTTGGAGGTGGAAGTCAGTGTGATATGCCATTCCGCCGTATTCTAGTGAAAACCAGGTCTTCAGCCTCATTTACCGCTGAATTAAAAGACTTTGTTGGTCCATTTGATTTCTTCAATTTTGATGCTACAGATGCCTATGCCGATATACCTATGATATGTGGTGATGAAACCGTCAGTACGTTGACCGTTATCAATCCATTGCCGTCATCTGTTTATACCTGGAGTACACCGGATGGAAACATCATTAGCGATACTGTTGGGTACAGTATAACTGTTGATACACCAGGAACTTATATCGTTCGTCAGCAATTATTAAATGGATGTAATATTTATTCCCAGGATACGGTTATGGTAATGGAAACTCCCAATTGTGGTATTCTTCCGGTCAATCGAATGCAGCTAAAAGGCCAGTTGATGGGAGAGAAGGCACAACTAAGTCTCGAACTCTCATCCAATGAACAGGTTGAGCAATTGGTAGTTGAAAGAGCTGAAGATGGGAAATCATTTTACAGTGTCAAATTGCTGTCTGCCAGTAGTATAAATGGATATGCTGACTATAAAATGGATGATAATATCAGTGCAATCGTTTCAGGTCAGGTATTTTACAGGATTAAAATTTTACGTAAAGATGGAACGGTTCGCTATTCCAATACCATCAAACTGACACTTGCCAAAAATGAAGGCCAATTTCAATTGTTTCCCAATCCGGTTCGTACTTCTACGAGCTTATCCATAGTAGTTTCTAAAAATCAATTGGGTACAATTAAAATTTTTAATGCAGTTGGTGCGTTAATGCAACAGAAGCCTGTTCAACTGGTTGCAGGATTGAATACGATCCTGCTGGATGGTTTTGAAAACTGGAGCAATGGTATTTATCCGATCCAGGTAACCGCAGACGAACAGGTTATGACACAGAAAATGATTCTGAGTCGTAAAAAATAAGGACCTCAAGAAATCCAAACTATGTTTTGCACCAAACAATTAAAACCATTGGTGGCGGCATGCGGACTACTGCTTTGTTCTTCCCAACTGGCCAAAAGCCAGGATCTTTCCACTGCCATTGTGAATATTGGTGGTGGTCAGTTCAGCAATGACAAACTGGTCATTGAATGGAGTGTGGGAGAATTGGTACGGGTTGACACCAGGCAGTC
This sequence comes from Flavihumibacter fluminis, assembly GCF_021491375.1. GTDB lineage: Bacteria > Bacteroidota > Bacteroidia > Chitinophagales > Chitinophagaceae > Flavihumibacter > Flavihumibacter fluminis. The sequence continues at coordinate 429,842 of NZ_JAKEVY010000001.1, read as the reverse complement.
AGAAAACAAGGCGCTCATTTTAACGCAGGGACTGCTTCAGCCTGATTTAGGGCGACAGCTCATTCTCGCTTCCGATCCAACATTTGCTCCGGGAGAGGTAAAGATTCTCCCCAACCCCGTAAAATCTCTGTTACAGGTTCAGTTATCTGGCAGACAGGCTGGCTATATGCGCTGTATGCTATATGATGAAAAAGGAATCCGCTTAACCCAGGCTGGCTTTCAATATTACGGCTATGGATTTACCCAAACCATCAATATGACCCGATTAGCAGCCGGTAATTATTTTTTATATGTTGAATTAGAGCCAGTTACCGGATCGCAAATCAAAAAAGGTTCCTATAAAATAGTTAAGATCAACTAACCCCTTTAACCGCAAAATCCAATTCCATGATAAAACAAGTTTTGCCATTTATGGTAGGCCTGTTTTTGTGCAGTTCCCTGATGGCACAGGTGCCAAAACAGATCAATTACCAGGGTATCGCAAGAAACACGTACGGTACCGCATTATCCAATCACACCATCAACCTTCGTTTAACAATCCGGGAAGCAAATGCAAGCGGAGCTGTTATTTACCAGGAAACCCGTTCCGTAACCACCAACCAGTTTGGGCTTTTTTCAACTGCCATAGGTGGTGAAGGAGCCAGTTCTGTTTCCGGTTCATTAAATGGAATCAACTGGTCCACTGGAACTGCCAAGTTTTTGCAGGTTGAAATGGACCCAAAAGGAGGCAGCCAGTTTGTGGCAATGGGTACTAGTCCGTTGACCAGTGTACCTTTTGCCTTCAGAGCAGAATCTGCCAATCCCGTTGGAGCAGCCGGAGGGGACCTGAATGGAAGCTTTCCCAATCCAACTATAAAAGACGGTGCTGTATCCGGATCAAAAATTGCAAACAACAGCATTACCGCTGATAAACTGGCAGATGGTGCGATCACCGCCGCTAAACTGGCTCCTGGTGTAATACCAAGCTCACTTCCCGTGAGTGGAACAGCAGGTGGCGACCTTACAGGTACCTTCCCGAATCCAACTATCGCAAACAATGCAGTGGGTGCGACTAAAATTGCGGATGGAGCAGTAGGGGCAGCAAAGATTGCCGATGGTGCGGTTGGAAATGCCAAACTCGCTTCCAATGCAGTAGCCACTTCCAATGTTCAGGATGGTGCGATTACCGCTGCCAAGCTTGCCCCGGGTGTGATTCCATCTTCCTTGCCAGTGAGTGGCACAGCAGGAGGGGACCTTACCGGTACTTACCCCAATCCAACCATCGCTAACAATGCGATCAACTCTAATAAAATTTCTGCTAATGCAGTAACCAATGCCAAACTCGCAAACAATGCTGTAGCCACCTCCAATGTGCAGGATGGTGCAATTACGGCTGCCAAGCTTGCGCCTGGTGTAATACCAAGCTCACTTCCCGTGAGTGGAACAGCAGGTGGCGACTTAACCGGTTCCTATCCAAACCCAACCATCGCAAACAATGCAGTGGGTGCAACTAAAATCGCGGATGGTGCAGTTGGTAATTCCAAACTGGCTGATGGTTCTGTAAGCACTGCAAAGATTTCCGATGCAGCAGTGAACTCCAATAAACTGGCTGACAATGCTGTCAGCTCCAACAAAATTGCTGCTAATGCAGTGACCAATGCAAAACTGTCAACCAACGCTGTAGCCACTGCCAACGTACAGGATGGTGCAATTACGGCTGCCAAGATTGCTCCTGGTGTAATTCCATCTTCCTTGCCGGTAAGCGGCACAGCAGGTGGAGACTTAACTGGTACCTATCCAAACCCAACCATCGCAAACAATGCAGTGGGTGCGATTAAAATCGCAGATGGTGCGGTAGGTGCAGCTAAGATTGCCGATGGTGCAGTTGGAAATACAAAACTTGCTTCCAACGCCGTAGCTACTACCAATGTGCAGGATGGTGCGATTACAGCTGCCAAGCTTGCTCCTGGTGTGATTCCATCCTCCCTGCCGGTTAGTGGAACTGCAGGTGGTGATCTTTCAGGCACTTATCCGAATCCTACTATCGCAAACAATGCGGTTGTTGGAACTAAAATCTCGGATGGTGCAGTAGGTAATACTAAATTGGCAGACAATGCTGTCAGCTCCAATAAAATTGCTGCCAATGCAGTAACTAATGCAAAACTTTCAACCAACGCTGTAGCCACTGCCAACGTTCAAGATGGTGCGATTACGGCTGCCAAGCTTGCGCCTGGTGTTATACCAAGCTCACTTCCCGTGAGTGGAACAGCAGGTGGTGACTTAACTGGTACCTATCCGAACCCAACTATCGCCAACAATGCGGTTGTTGCAACTAAAATTGCGGATGGTGCGGTAGGTTCAGCAAAGATTGCAGATGGTGCAGTTGGTAATACCAAACTGGCTGATGGTTCTGTAAGCACTGCAAAAATTACCGATGCGGCTGTGAACTCCAATAAACTGGCAGACAATGCTGTCAGCTCCAATAAAATTGCTGCTAGTGCAGTAACCAATGCAAAACTGGCAACTAATTCCATCGCCACTGCCAATGTGCAGGATGGTGCAATTACCGCTGCCAAACTTGCGCCTGGTGTGATTCCATCTTCCTTACCAGTGAGTGGAACAGCAGGTGGTGATTTAACTGGTACCTATCCGAACCCAACTATTGCAAATAATGCAGTGGGTGCAACTAAAATTGCCGATGGTGCAGTTGGAAATGCCAAACTCGCTTCCAATGCGGTAGCTACAACCAATGTGCAGGATGGTGCAATAACCGCTGCCAAGCTTGCGCCTGGAGTTATTCCATCTTCCTTACCAGTAAGTGGAACAGCAGGTGGTGACTTAACTGGTACCTATCCGAACCCAACTATTGCCAACAATGCGGTAGTTGCAACTAAAATTGCAGACGGTGCGGTAAGCTCAGCAAAGATTGCAGATGGCGCGGTTGGTAATACCAAACTGGCTGATGGTTCAGTAAGCACTGCAAAGATTACTGATGCGGCTGTAAACTCCAATAAACTGGCAGACAATGCTGTCAGCTCCAATAAAATTGCTGCAAGTGCAGTAACCAATGCTAAACTGGCAACCAATTCCATTGCCACTGCGAATGTGCAGGATGGTGCGATTACGGCTGCCAAGCTTGCACCGGGTGTGATTCCAACCTCCTTACCGGTAAGTGGAACTGCAGGTGGTGATCTCTCCGGTACCTATCCAAACCCAACTGTTGGAAGGATCAATGGAGTAGCTGTATCAACCACTGCTCCCACAGTTGGCCAGGTACTTAAATATAATGGAACCCAATGGGCCCCTGATGCGGATAATGCAGGTGGTGGAGGATTGACTTTTCCTTTCACCAACACTACTAATGTTCCTGGAGAAATGTTCAGTTTAACGAATTCCGGAAATGGAACCGCTATAGCCGGAACGAACAATTCAGCCGGCCCAGCAGCCATTGGTATTGCTGGAAGAATCACCAATGCTGCTCCCAGTTTTCTTGCGACTGGTCTGTTCGGGGAAGTTTCAAGTACTACCACAAGTAATGGATATGCTGTGTTTGGCAGACATCGTGGTGGCGGAACTGCTATTATGGGTGAATCTGCCGGTGGGGTAGGAGTGTATGGTCAATCTACTGATACCTACGGTGTGGTTGCAAGAAGTATTAAAGAACCAGCATTATATGCTTCAAGTGTAGAATCGGCTGCTGCAAAATTTGAAAATTTCAATCTCTCTAATTTTGCTGAATTGTTGACATTAACTAACGACAATGGTGATGGGATAAATGCTTTTTCAAATGTTGGCAGAGGAATTATGTCAATGACGCTTACTGATCAGTTTCCTGCTATTGAAGGAGCAAACTATGGAAATGGTATTGGCATTTATGGTACAACCATATCCAATATTGCTGCTGGGGTAACGGGTCGAAATGATGACACCTATGCAGGTGTACATGGATATGCTCCATTTGGAATTGGCCTGTTAGCTGAAACCAATGTGGAAGGTGGGGTAGGAGGTATTGGTATTAAGTCTGTAATTGGACAGACTGGTTCTGCCACTCATGCAGTTTTTGAAACCAATGGTGCCAATGTGGCTCGTATTGATGAAAATGGTCGTGGTTTCTTTAATGGTGGAACTACTAATTCCGGTGCCGACGTTGCTGAATTATTCGCCGTTGTAGGAAACAGAAATACGTACGAGCCTGGTGATGTATTGGAGATTTCAACTACCGATGACCGTAAGATGGTTAAATCCAGCGGAGCTTATTCTACCCTGGTAGCGGGAGTATACGCAACGAAACCTGGTTTGTTACTAACAGAAGAAAATGCAACAGAAGGCGACCTCAGTTTTGGTGTACCCATGGGCGTTATAGGGGTATTGCCAACTAAGGTTTGTATGGAAGGCGGTGCTATTAAAAGAGGTGACCTGATTGTTACCTCCAGCATTCCGGGAGTTGCCATGAAAGCTGATCCTGATAAAGTAAAAGTTGGACAGGTGCTGGGTAAAGCCCTGCAGGATTACTCCGGCAGTGGTATTGGAAAAATAAATGTATTAGTAAGCGTAAAATAAGAACGTATGAAAAATATTCTGATTCTGAGCGGGACGCTCCTGTTTCTCAGTATATCATTAGATAGTTCGGCTCAGCAAAAAAGACGCCTGAGCAGGGCTGAGTTACAGGCGAAACAGGCCAACCTCCCTCACAAAAAACCTATGATGTCCAAAGCTGAAGCTGAAGCCATAATGGCAAAGCGCAGAATGGAAGCCCGTGAGAACAAAGTAAAACAGGAACGCATGAAAGCGGAACTCCAGCAACGCGAAAGGTCTGTTGGAAATCGTGAATAAATTCAACTAAAATAAAAAGCGCCTGATGATTCAGGCGCTTTTTTATTTTAGGTTAAGAAACTTAAGCTCCCAGTTTCTTACGAAGATTTTCATCAATAGCATCCAGGAATTCCTGTGTGTACAGGAAGTGTTCACCGTGTTTTACTTTATTACCATGGATACAAACAGCCAGGTCCTTGGTCATTTTACCGCTTTCAACTGTTTCAATACAAACGGCTTCCAGTTTGTTGGCAAAATCAATCAATTCCTGGTTATTATCCAGCTTACCGCGGAACGCAAGTCCTCTGGTCCATGCGAAAATCGAAGCGATTGGATTCGTAGAGGTTGGTTTACCAGCCTGGTGGTCGCGATAGTGACGTGTTACTGTTCCATGTGCAGCTTCTGATTCCAGGGTTTTGCCATCCGGTGTAATCAATACGGATGTCATGAGTCCGAGTGAGCCAAATCCCTGTGCAACCGTATCGCTTTGTACATCTCCATCGTAGTTTTTACAAGCCCATACGAAATTGCCATTCCACTTCAATGCACTTGCCACCATATCGTCAATCAAACGGTGTTCATACACGATACCAGCAGCATCGAAAGCAGTTTTGAATTCATTCTGGTAAATCTCTTCAAAAATATCTTTAAACCGACCATCGTATTTTTTCAGAATGGTATTCTTGGTGGAAAGGTATAAGGGCCATTTTTTGCTGAGTGCCATATTGAAACAGCTGCGTGCAAAACCTTTGATACTTTCATCTGTGTTATACATCGACATGGCTACACCATCTCCTTTGAAATTGAATACCTCAAAGGTTTGGGGTTCTCCACCATCTTCAGGAGTAAAGGTCATAGTGAGTTTGCCTTTTCCTTTAATCACCGTATCAGTTGCCCGATACTGATCACCGAATGCGTGTCTTCCCACAATAATCGGGGCTGTCCAGTTGGTAACCAGCCTGGGAATATTATTAATAACTATTGGCTCACGGAAAACCGTACCATCGAGGATATTTCGGATGGTACCATTCGGGCTCTTCCACATCTGCTTCAGGTTAAACTCCTTCACCCTTGCCTCATCCGGCGTTATGGTTGCACATTTGATACCTACGCCGTATTGCTTGATTGCATTTGCTGCATCGATGGTAACCTGGTCATTGGTTGCATCCCTGTGTTCAACTCCGAGGTCATAATATTTTATATCCAGTTCCAGGTAGGGCAGGATAAGCTTGTCCTTAATAAATTGCCAGATGATCCTGGTCATTTCATCGCCATCCAGTTCTACCACCGGGTTGGCTACTTTAATTTTTTTAGTCATGGTTGCCTGATTTATGTATGCAAGGTTGCAAACCTACTGCAAATGCGTAAAAATTCAAATGATAAAAATATCAAATGCCGGATTCCAGTAATTTTGTGTTGTTATGAAGCTGATGGGGACGAATGTATTTGCCTATATTAACCGGTTTGTGGAGTTGACTGATGCCGAGCGAAAAGTACTTCGTCAACAGATACAAATCATGACCTGTGTACCGAAGCAGGTGCTGACCAATATCGGAGAACTGGAGCAACATACCTATTTTATTGAAAAAGGCCTGGTGCGAAAGTATTTCTACCGTGGCCAGGAGGAAATTACTGTTCAGATTTCGAAGGAAGGTCAGCTTATCAGTTCATCCGTTTCCTTTCTTTCCGGTGTGCCTTCCGACTTTGTGATTGAAACCATGGAGCCCTGTACCCTTGCTTTTATTACTAAATCCGGAATGGAAACCTTGTATGAGTACAGTGTCAAATTTGAAAAAATGGGCCGACTCATCATCCTAGAATGGATGTTGTTGAAAGAAAAAACTGATACTTTTAGAATGATCAGCAGTCCGAAAGAACGATTTTCCCAGTTTATTAGAGAGAATCCGGATCTTCTTTCACGGGTACCACAAAAATACCTGGCATCCCTTTTAGACGTAAAACCGGAAACCTTCAGCCGGTTTAAAAAACAATATATCCTAAATGGAGAGGAGTAATTGCATGAAATCTTCAGCCTTACAACCCTATCAACCGGCAATTCAGGAACTCTTTGCTTATATGAATGCCTATTGTGGCATTACAAAGGAAGAGTTTAAAATCATGACCAGTTACTTTATTGTACGAAAACTGGATAAAAAAAGCCTGCTTATTCAGCCTGGAGAAGTGGATCATTATTTCAACTTTATTGTGAGCGGAGTGGTTCGGAAATTCATGCGGGCAGGAAAGAAAGAATTCACCCTTCAATTATCAACAGAAGGACATTTCATTCATGCCGAACTATCCTTTCATACCGGCAAACCGGCAGATTGCTATATTGAAGCCATCGAAGCCAGTACCTTTCTTTCCATTCATCGAGAAGACCTTGAAAAGCTTTATACTGAAATTCCTGTGCTGAACAAGCTGGCAAGACTAATGGTATCGGAAATGTATATACGAAAAGAACTACGGGATTTATCACATTTTCGACTTACAGCCAGGGAACGATTTTTACAATATATCCACAAACACCCCGATATGATGCAGCGGGTATCGCAAAAGTACATTGCATCTTATCTGAATATCAAACCAGAAACCTTCAGCAGATTGAAACACCTGGTCCGCCAGCGGAAATGATCAGTCTGTTTCATCCTTGGCCCAGGCAACAAATAAATGAGCCGCAAGTTGTTCGCTGATGGTAACCGGAGGGCCACCCTGAACTGTTATCTGCAAGGAATGGTCAAATCGAAACCGGTTCGTAATTTTTAAACGGGTTCCTATTTCTATCTGGTGATGCCTGAGTAAATCAAGCATATCGGCAGACTGGTTGGAGACGCTGATAAGATCGGCAGAAACGCCAATCGGAAGGTCCAGTAAACAGCGTTTTTCTATTTTGGGTACAATACCGGCAGCATCAGGTATAGGATCACCATGCGGATCCGTTTTGGGCCTGCCAAGAAATTCATCCAGCCGGTCGATCAGTTTTTTACTGCTGATATGCTCCAGCTCTTCAGCTATTTCATGCACTTCTTCCCAGCCAAATCCCAGCTTTTCCACCAGAAAAAATTCCCATAGGCGATGTTTTCGAATGATTTGCAATGCCAGTTTATTTCCCGAGTCAGTCAGTTTTACTCCCTTATATGGTTCGTAATGGATAAGTTCCTGCTCATTCAATTTTTTAAGCATATCTGTTACAGAAGCCGGTTTGGTTGCCAGCTGCCGGGCCAGTGCATTGGTGCTCACAACCGGATCTTCCTGTTCCAGGTGGTAGATTGCCTTGATGTAATTTTCTTTACTGGTGGAGTACTTCAAAGGGATAATTTTTAGGCGAAACTAAAAAAAAATAAAGGACAAAAAATGGGAGCTATTTGAAATAAACTATTTTAGCGACTCAAGGAAAACCTGACCAATGCATTGGAAAAACCGTCTGCTTATTGTTTGTTTACTGCTTGGGATGGCTGCCTGTACCTCCAAAAAGAAGCAATTATTGGATACCGAAGAGGTGGTCGTTACTGAATTCATTGATTTTTTTCCAGAGATCAAACTTCCTTTCCATTTGTCGGATACAATGTTGGTAAAGAAGTCACCTGATTCACTCCGAATCGGCAATAAAATCTTTTCCCAATTTGTTCCAGACTCTGTTTTACAGCCGGTTTTTGGCAAAAAAACCAAACCCCAATTGTATCCAATCGGAAAAATTGAAATAAAAGATGCTGAAACGTATATCCTGGTGAAATCGGTATTAGGCACAAAAAGGGCGGCCCATGCGCTTGTTTTTGAGCAGGATTCGTTCAAGTCTGCGCTGCCACTGGTAATCAGTACTTCCACTCCAACAAGTAGCGAGCAGAGAGTAGCCAATATTGATAGTCGCCATACCATAACCACCGTTCGGCAGCGTACAACTCCTGATGGCCAGGTCCTGTATCAAAAAGATGTCTTTATATACAATCCGGAAGGAATTTTTATGCTAATTCTTACGGAATCCAATGACCAGGCAAACAAAAAAGGAAAATTGATCAATCCGATTGATACCCTGCCAACTACTCATAAACATACGGGTGATTATTTGGGTGAAACCCGTAATCTGATTTCCTTCCGCGACAGTCATAGAAAAGGATATCTTAGTTTCTTTATTCATTTTGAAAAAGATAAAGGAGCGTGCATTGGAGAGCTGAAGGGGGATGCACAAATTACGGGGGCAAATTCCGCCAGGTATACGGAAAACAACGGTCCTTGCGTTATTGATTTTACATTCTCGGGTAATACTGTTACTATGAAAGAATTGGAAGGCTGTGGTTCTTACAGGGATATCAAATGTTTTTTTGAAGGAAGATATACCCGAAAGAAAAAAACCACTGCCCCAGCTTCCCGTAAAAAGAAGTAAATGACCTTAATTCCAGTGAATACTTTAAATTGCGTACTTAATACACATTCGACAAATCATTGATGCCATATGAGTTTTAGAAATTTCAGTGTTCCCTACCAGGGAGATGATCGTTATTCAAAGAAAGTGGCCTATTTCTCCATGGAATTTGCAGTTCATCAGCCGTTAAAAATTTACAGTGGTGGACTTGGTTTCCTTTCGGGCTCACATTTGCGGAGTGCTTATGAGTTAAGGCAGAACCTGATCGGTATCGGAATTCTCTGGAAGTTCGGCTATTATGATCAGGCCCGTAACCAGGACCAGACCCTCCAGGTTACCTGGATGGAAAAACAATACAGTTTCTTGCAGGATACCCATATAAAATTTCAGATTTCCATTCATGATCACCCGGTTTGGGTGAAAGTTTGGTACCTGCCACCAGATACCTACCAGACAGCTCCTTTATTCCTGCTGAGTACTGACCTTCCTGAAAACGATTATGTTTCACAAACCATTACGCATCGTTTGTATGATGCCAATGTGGCAACCAAAGTGGCACAATTTATTCTCTTAGGTGTTGGTGGTGCAAAACTGCTGGATGAAATCGGATTCAATCCGGATGTTTACCATCTGAATGAAGCACATGGCATCAGCGCTGCATTTTACCTGTATCGCCGTTTTGGGAACAACCTGGAAGAAGTGCGTAAAAGATTGGTCTTCACTACCCATACGCCGGAAGAAGCCGGAAATGAAAAGCATGATATTTATCTCTGTCATAAAATGAGTTATTTCTGCGGATTATCGCTGGATGAAGTCAGACATCTGACAGGCATACAGGATGATCAGTTCAATCACTCCCTGGTGGCATTGAGGTTTGCCAGGAAGGCCAATGGTGTATCCCAGTTGCATGGTCATGTTTCCAGAGCGATGTGGGAAAAACATTCGGGAACCTGCCAGATCATTTCCATCACCAATGCGCAGAACTGGAGGTATTGGGCAGATAAGCAATTGTATCGCTTTATGGAAGAAGGGAATGATCATATGTGGGACGACCGGAAACGTTACCTGAAGCATCGCGCTTTTGAGATTGTGGCTGATCAGACCGGTAAGCAATTCAATCCGGATGTTTTCACCATTGTTTGGGCACGCCGTTTTGCAGGATACAAACGTGCCGATCTGATCACCCGTGATGCCGAACGTTTCACCCGCCTGCTGGAAAATTCAAAATATCCGGTACAGATTATCTGGGCAGGTAAACCCTATCCGATGGATTATCCGGCGATCAATGATTTCAATCACCTGGTTCATTTAAGTCGGAAGCATAAAAATATGGCCGTGGTTGTTGGGTACGAACTGGCCCTATCCAAAAGAATGAAACAGGCAGCAGATTGCTGGCTTAATAATCCACGTGTTCCAAGGGAAGCATCCGGTACCAGTGGAATGACTGCCGCTATGAATGGAGCCGCGAACTTTAGTACCGATGATGGCTGGATCCCGGAATTTGTGAATCATGGTAATAACGGATTCGTAATTCCAAAAGCGGATTATGCCAATATGAATACCCATGAACAGGATGAATACGACCTGCATATGTTATACCGGATTCTGGAAGAGCAAATCCTTCCGTTGTATTATCAAAACCGGGATACCTGGAGACAGGTGGTGAAGAATGGGATGCGCGATGTTCGGTACCAGTTTGAAAGCAACCGTATGGCTCATGAATATTACGAGCTGATGTACAACGCCGGGTATTAAGAAGCTTTTAGCATTGTGAACGGGGAATTGGCATAATAATAGCAACGGATCAGGCGTTAAAGATAAAAATCCGTACTATGAATCTGATCCTTCTGACAGCTTCGCTGTTATTATCTTCTGCCTTTTCAAAGAATGGCAATATTCCCCCCACTGCTAATGCAGGAGAGGATGTAGTTGTATCAAGCTCAGAGTTTATTCAGCTTGATGGAACTTCCTCCAGAGAGCCAGATGGTATTATATCCAGGTATCATTGGGTACAAACCGCCGGTAATCCCGTAGAAATAGTTAATCCGGGTGCTGCCATTACAGCCCTCAACAATATTCAAAAAGGATCCTACAGTTTCCGCCTCACTGTGATGGATGATAAAGGTGGGGTGTCGAGTGATGAGGTGAGGATTGATGTGAAGTGAGATGTGAGATGTGAGATGTGAGACGTCAGACGTCAAACGTGAGACTGAAAAAAGTTAAAATAATAAAGCCCGCAACAGTGCGGGCTTTTTTTATTTTGACTTTTCACGTTATTTCACCTTTCACTTCTCACATCTGACGTCTCACGTTTCACTTTATTTCACTTCTCACATCTGCCGTCTCACGTTTCACGTCTCACTTCACTATCTCAATCAACTCCACATCAAATATCAACGTAGACCCCGGGGCAATTTTGGCTCCGGCCTGCTGATCACCATAGGCCAGGTCAGCTGGAATAAACAGCTTCCACTTACTGCCAACAGGCATTAACTGCAGGGCTTCAATCCACCCGCGAATTACCCCATTAACGGGAAAATCAATTGGCTGACCACGATCCACGGAACTGTCGAATACAGTACCGTCAATCAGGGTTCCATGATAATGGCATTTAACCTTATCGGTCAGTCCGGGTTTGGGACCTGTACCTTCCTGGATTACCTGGTACTGTAGCCCGCTTGGTAATTCAATCACGCCAGGCTTGGTTTTGTTGGCGGCCAGGAATTCTGCACCTGCTTTTCTGGCAGCAGCTGCTTTCTCTTTCTTTAATTGTTGTAAATAATTGGTAATACTCATATTCATTTGTTCTTCCGTGAGTAATGTTTTCTGATTCTTTAATGCATCGTTCAAAGCCCTGGAAACCAGTTGGGTATTGATGTCTGAAATACCCTGGTCTTTATAAAAATTGGCCAGGCTCATGCCGATGGCATAACTCATACTGTCTTTAGCATTTTTCAAAACCGGAGCAACCGGAGCAGCAGGTTTCTTCACAGCTGCCGAAGTCGACGGTTTTTTTGCTGGCGCAGGTGTCGCTGGTTTTTTAGTTGTTTGACCAATGGATACGGCAGTCCATAGGAGTAGAGCGGAGGATACAAGAATTTTATGCATAGTTTCTATTGAAACAACGAAAATACTATCCTTTTTAACATTAATTGTTGGCCGTATACACCTATTCTTTCTTCTTATACGTTTATTTTAGCAGTACTGAATCAAAAATACACCTATGCGAAAACTCTTACTTTCTATCCTGGCTATTACCCTTATTGTCTCTGCAAAGGCACAAACGAATGAAAATGGTGCTGGTGGGTTACTTAAAAAAGCCGGTGGACTTCTTAATAAAAACAAATCCGGATCAGGCCTATCATCCGACGAAATTATTGCTGGTTTAAAAGAAGCGCTGGCTGTTGGTACCCAAAACAGTGCAGAAAGATTGTCTGCAGCCGATGGCTTTTTTAAAGACGCTGCGGTTAAAGTATTACTACCGGAGGAAGCCCGGCAGGTTGAACAAAAACTAAGGGCTCTGGGCATGGGTAAACTGGTAGACGATGCCATTTTGAGTATCAACCGTGCTGCAGAGGATGCCTCCAAATCTGCCGCTCCGATTTTCGTGAATGCAGTGAAAGAAATGACTGTTCAGGATGGTCTCACGATTTTGCGTGGAGCAGATACTGCCGCAACGGGTTACCTGAGAAAATCAACTTCACCCGAATTGATCAGTGCTTTTCGTCCGGTTATTGAATCATCCCTGGAGAAAACCGGTGCTACGAAATATTGGTCCGCTGTTTTCGATGCGTATAACAAAGTGAGTCTGAAAAAAGTAAATCCGGATCTGTCGAGTTATGTAACAGGGAAAGCCATTGATGGAATCTTTTATTATGTAGCCGAAGAAGAGAAAAAAATCAGAACCAACCCTGCAGCAAGGGTGAATGATATTCTGAAAAAAGTATTTGGTAGTTAATTTCCCTACAAACTTTTTAAACGGTAATTGCTGAAAGGCGGCACAGAATAATTTTGTGCCGCCTTATGCTTTCCAAAACAATTTCATCTTATAAAGTTGCCTATACAGGTCTGTCAAAAGAAACCTGGCTGCTCTCCCTGATTATGCTGATCAACAGGAGTGGCACCATGGTTGTTCCCTTCCTGACACTCTATCTTACTAGTCCGACTATGGGGTATTCCATCGGTGACGCCGGTTTGGTCTTTGGTTGTTTTGGTGCGGGTGCTTTTGCCGGCGCATTTGTTGGTGGCAGGCTTACCGATAAAATCGGATTTTATAAAGTTCAACTGGCTGCTTTAGGTGGAGGGGCCATACTTTTCTTTGTACTGAGTTTTATTCAGTCCTTTTATCTTATCTGCCTGTTTACGTTCCTGCTAAGTTTTGTAAATGAAGCGTTTCGTCCGGCTAATTCCACTGCTATCGCTTTTTACAGTACACCTGAGAATCGCACCCGTTCTTATTCCCTCAACCGGTTGGCAGTAAACCTGGGTTGGGCTGTAGGAAGTGCCATGGGGGGTATCATCGCTAAATTCAGTTATCAGTGGTTGTTCTGGGTAGATGGGATTTCCAATTTCCTGGCGGCGGTTCTGATGGTGTTATTTTTAAAGCAGGCGGCTGCCCGTCACACTGCGGAACGAAAAGAAGTTCAAAAAACTGATCTCTCTCCGGAAGGTCCATCCGTTTACAGAGATTATCCCTTTTATGTTTTTATCCTTCTTGTAACACTGTTTGCAGCCTGTTTCTTCCAGCTATTCACCACCTTATCCGTTTATTTCAAGCAGGTTTTGCATTTCACAGAGCCGCAGATTGGCATGCTGATGGCTTTCAATGGCGTATTGATTGTGCTTGTTGAAATGATCCTGATTTATCAATTGGAAGGCCGACGGAATCAGCTCACCTATATCGCTATTGGGGTTGGTTTGGTGGGAGTTTTTTACCTGCTGATGGGTTTGGGAAGTATAGCCCTTCCGATGGCTTTTGCATTGATCCTAATTATTACCGCAGGAGAGATGCTGGCTATGCCCTTTATGAATAGTTTCTGGATCAACCGAAGCAGTGCACATAACCGGGGACAATATGCAGCTCTTTATACCATGGCCTGGTCGGCTGCTCAAACCCTGGGACCACTTCTTTCTTCCCAACTGGCAGAAACGGCGGGTTTCCGGTTTACCTGGTTTGTAAATGGCGCCATTTGTTTATTGGTGGCAGTTATCTTCCTGCAACTAAAACGAAGGGCTTATTTTTAAATCCTCAGGCTCCCGTCATTTCACTTAATTCCAGCCAACGCATTTCTTTTTCTTCCAGCTCCTCGCTAATCTTTCCAATTTTAAGGGAAATCTCCTGCAATTCCTGGAACTCAAGTTTGCCTGAGGCTAGTTTTTCGCTTAATGCCGCTTTTTCTTTCTCGAGTTTGGGTATGTCTTTCTCCAACTGTTCAAACTCACGCTTTTCATTAAACGATAATTTCTTTTTTGCAGCTTGTGGAGCCGCAGGCTGTTGAACAATTTGTTTGGAAGCAGTCTCAACAGTTGCCGTAATCGTTTTCTGTTCCTGTTCTTTTTGCCAGATTCTGTAAATGGTATAGTTGCCTGGAAAATCCCGGATATGTCCGTTGCCTTCAAATACGAAGAGATGGTCCACCAACCGGTCCATAAAATACCGGTCGTGCGATACGATCAGTAAACATCCCTGGAATTCTGACAAAAAGTTTTCCAAAACGGCCAGGGTGGGCAAATCCAGGTCGTTGGTAGGTTCATCCAATATCAGAAAGTTTGGATTGCGAAAGAGTATCGTTAACAACAACAACCTCTTTTTTTCTCCACCACTCAGGGCGCTTATATAACTGTATTGCTGATCAGGAGTAAACAGGAACAATTGCAGGAACTGTGCAGCGCTCAGGCTCCCGCCATTTGCAAGGGGGAAATTCTCTGCAAAGGTTTTGACATACTCAATAACGCGCATGTCTTCCTTATAGGTTAATCCCTGCTGAGAAAAATATCCGAATACGATGGTTTCACCAATATTTACCTTGCCACTATCTGCTTCTTCAATGCCTTGCAGGATATTCAGAAACGTCGTTTTACCCACACCGTTAGGTCCTACAATTCCGATCCGGTCTCCCTTTTTGAATGTATAATCAAACCCTTTCAGGATCTCCTTATCGTCGTATTTTTTATAGATTTTTTTTAACTCAATCACTTTTCCACCCAGCCGATTCATTTTCATTTGTAATTGCAGTGCCTGCTCTTCCAATCGCTGTTTGGCTTTGGCTTCCACATCGGCAAATGCATCAATCCGGCTTTTAGATTTGGTGGTTCTTGCTTTTGGTTGCTTGCGCATCCATTCCAGTTCTTTCCGGTAGACATTTCTTGCCTTATCTACACTTGCTGCCTGTTGTTCCATACGGGCGGCTTTCCGTTCCATGTAAGTTTCGTAATCGCCCTTATACGTATATAATTCGGAGCCATCCAGTTCCCAGATCTCTTCACATACTGCATCCAGGAAATAGCGGTCGTGGGTCACCAGCAGCAGGGTTACTTTTTCCTGGTTAAGAAAATGTTCCAGCCATTCCACTGTCTGAATATCGAGGTGGTTGGTGGGTTCGTCCATGATCAGCAAAGTGTGTTTGTGATCAAAGCCTATATCAATAAGCGTTCTGGCGAGGGCAACTCTTTTCCGCTGTCCGCCGGATAAGGTGCCCACCACCTGGTTCAACTGGTGAATATTCAGCTTGCCAAGTATCTGTTTCACTTTCGCTTCAAAATCCCAGCCTCCGGTTTCATCCATTTTTTCGATGGCGGCATTGAGTAATACTGCATTTTCAAGTTCTGTGGCAGCCTCGTATGCTTTGATTGCATTCAAGGTTGGATGCTCATGATGGAAGATATTGTCGAGGATGGAATCTTGTTCTCTGAACTCCGGTTCCTGGTCAAACAGTGCTACTGTCACATCCTTGTGAATCCAGCAGGTACCGTTATCCGGAGTTTCCCTTCCAGCCAGTATTTTAAGTAAGGTTGATTTTCCGGAGCCGTTGCGGGCGATCAGTGCGATCTTGTCACCCTCTTCTATATGAAAGGAAATATTTTCAAACAAGGGCTTGATGCCGTAACTTTTTCCCAATCCTTCTGCTGAAACATAATGCATTTTGCAAAGATAAGCAGGGGGGAACCAACTAATTGCTGCAAATTTGTACTTCCTGTATGCGCTTGATTGCCCGATTTCATACCTGTATTTGTTGTTTCCTGTTTGTTGCATCCTGTCCTTCAGTACTGGCCCAACAATCAAAACTGTTTGTAATTGCGCAACGTGCGGATACCAATTACATTCAAACTTACGATAGCCTGATCACGGGTCGTTACTTCTTTTCCCGCAAATACACTTCCATTTCATTACAAGGGCCGGAGAATCTTGCCAATCTCAGGTATCGTCCAAATTCCACCCTGAATATGGGTGTTGGTGCAACTTATCGCGGGTTTACCCTCAACCTTGCCTACGGTTTCCCCTTTTTAAATCCTGAGCGGGGAAGAGGTAAAACAAAATACCTGGATTTGCAAAGTCATATCTATACCCGTAACTGGACCATTGATTTTTTCGGACAATTCTACAAAGGTTATTACCTGAATCCGAAAGGACTGGGCCATGCTGATCCGCAGTCCTATTATTTACGTCCTGATCTGGGGATATCCTTATTCGGACTGGCCGTTTACAACCTGCGCAACGGAGAAAAGTTTTCCTATCGCGCCGCCTTCCTGCAGAGTGAATGGCAAAAAAAATCAGCCGGTGCTTTTTTATTTGGTGGCGAGATATATGCCGGTTCCGTAACTGGTGATTCAGCCATCGTGCCATCTACACTTGCTGCTGATTATCCCCAACGTGATATCTGGCGGATCCGTTTTCTGGAGTTTGGTCCGGGAGCAGGTTACGCCTATACCCTGGTAGTGAAAAAACACTTTTTTGTGACAGGTGCGGCAACGCTTAATATGGATTTTGGCATATCCAGGGAATTTAAAAACGACCAGAGCAGTGATAAACTGACCATCAGCCCCAATTTTATCTACCGTGGTGTTGCCGGGTATAATGGCAATAACTGGAATCTGAACTTTTCATTTGTTGGAAATACAATCCTGGTGCGGGGAGCGAGCTCCAAAAATGATTATCGTTTTAATACAGGTAACTATCGCTTCACACTGGCTAAACGCATCAAACCATATGGCAGGTTTAAGCGCCAGTTGAAATTTTTTGATCCTAAAGAATGAGGAATGAACCGCATAAAAAGAATAGCTGCTGTTTTATTATTGATTACCCTTTCCTACCTGGTTTATTATTGCTGGAATGCCTTTCCTATCTTAACGGGCTACAGTGCAAAAATGGCCTGTTCCTGTATGTACCTGGGAGACCGGACATTGAAATCTGTTGAGGAACAGGAGCTGGGTAGCTTCCCGCTGAAACTGGCATCGGTGGAAGTTCAACCTGATAGCTCAGTAGTAGCTACAGTTGCCGGAATGGCAAAACAAACTGCAGTGTTCAGACCCGGACTAGGATGTACGCTGGTTAATGAAATCTCCAAAGAGGAGTTGAAAAAGCAGGTTTGGCAATTGCCAGTATTACCAGAGATAAATCCCGATACAATCGACTGGCCGATGGGAGATCGGATTCCTGTTCTGAAGTTGGATTCGGTGATGCCAAATCAAAGGGAATTGCTCCTGCCTCAAGCTGTTCAGGCCGCATTTGTTAATCTACGGGAAGATCAGCCCGTGAGAACCAGGGCTGTTTTGGTTGTACATAAAGGAGAACTGGTGGCTGAACAATACGCACCCGGATTCGACCGGCATCACCGGCAGCTTAGCTGGTCAATGGCCAAATCCATTACGGGCACTTTAATTGGTATGCTGGTAAAGGAAGGAAAACTTTCTTTGGATCAACCGGCTCCTGTAGCTTCCTGGAAAACTTCTACAGATGGCAGAGCTGCCATTACAGTTCGGCAGTTGCTTCAGCAAACAAGCGGGCTGGATTTTGACGAGAATTACAGTAAGCCAACCGACGCCACCAATATGCTGTTTCGCAAAGCCGATATGGCAGGTTACACTGCTTCTCATGCTTTAAAGGTGCAGCCTGGATCAACCTTTTATTACAGCAGTGGAAACAGTAATATTCTTTCCGGCATACTCAGATCTACGTTGGGTGATTCCCTTTATCACAAGTATCCTTATGAAAAGCTGTTTTATAAATTGGGCATGTACAGTGCCGTTATGGAAACTGATGCATCCGGAAATTTTGTAGGTTCTTCTTATGTTTATGCAACCCCGCGCGACTGGGCACGACTTGGATTGTTGTACCTGCAAAATGGAAACTGGAACAATGAACAACTACTTCCGGAGAATTGGGTTAAAATGGCCACTGAGCCGGTTGCCGCAGCACCTGCCGGGGAATACGGTTTTCAGATCTGGCTGAATGCTGGCAATCCCATAGGCTCCTCTAACCGGAAATATCCAAGCCTGCCTGCAGATCTGTATTATTTCAGCGGATATGAAGGACAACAGGTGTTAATGATCCCCTCCAAAGAACTGGTAATTGTTCGGCTGGGTCAAACAGCCAACAGTCAGTGGTTTGATACGGAAACTTTTGTAAATAGAATTCTTACAGCCATTCAATAGTTTATTTACCTGCGGGCACAAATTTCAGGCAAACCGGACTTCCAGCTTTGATATCTACAGGTACTACCTGAAGCAGGCCAGTTTCCTGGTTCCGTTGAAATACGGTAATCGAATCTGAATCCTGATTGGCTACCAGTAAGAGTTGCCCGGTTGGGTCGATAACAAAATTCCTTGGCTTTTTACCTGGTAAATCCTGGAATCCTACCAGTTTCAGCATCCCAGTTTTGGCATCAATAGAAAATATGGCCAGGTTATTGGCTTCATAGCGATTGGAGGCATAGAGAAATTTTCCATCAGGAGAAATATGAATATCTGCACTGCCCCTGGATCCCTGGTAATTTTCAGGATGTGCATCAATGTGCTGAAATTTCTCCATGGTTCCATTATTGAATTTCCAGCCACTGATTGTTCCTCCCATCTCTTCAATTACATACACCCATTTTCCATTGGGATGAAAATCCAAATGCCTTGGACCACTTCCATCGGTGATTTTTGCAAACCCTTGCTGCGTGCCACCAATTGGGAGATTTTTTTTCTCATTGAAAGAATAAATCATCACCTTATCAGTGCCCAGGTCCGGAACAAGCAAGTGTTTGTTGTCTGGAGTAAAGACGGTTGAATGCACATGTGGTTTTTCCTGCCGCCTGGGATTGATCCCTTTTCCTTCATGGTGCACCAGCTGATACTGGTCGGTGAGTTTTCCATCCTTATCAATTGCGTAGGCAATTAGATTACCCCCGCTATAATTACCAACAGCAATCCATTTTCTGTTTTCAGAAATGGAAATATAACAGGGTGCTTCACCGCGACTCTCTTTCTTATTCAGAAATTGTGCTTTTCCAGTTTGCGGATCCAGTTGGAAAGCATAGATCATGCCTTTGTGATCACTTGCCATTTCGGAAACAGCATACATAAAACGTCCATCCTTTGATACTGCCAGGTAAGATGGGTTCTCTATGTCCTTTACAATATCAACCAGGGTTGTTTGTCCGGATGGAACAGATATTCTGAAAATATAGATACCATCTTTACTTCCTTTGGTATAGGTGCCCGTATAAAGATAATAGTTCTGTGCTGTTGCCATAATGGAAAGGAATAAAGTGATGAACGCAAAGAATACCTGTTTTTTCATATCGGTAATTTAGGCAATAAAATAAATGAGCAGGCAAATTACTATCACAATCAGCAGGATGATCCAGGGTTGTGACCGGTTCCAGTTGAATTCCCGTTTTTTATTTTTTTCTGCTCCACGAATCTCCTGCAATAACTGGTTGTTGGTTCCAGCTATTCGTACCAGGTCCGGCACCAGTTTTTTCCAATAGGGGAAACCAAGCGGGTGCATGGAAAACAGGAGGACTTCCACCAGGTCCCTGATCAGGACCGGTTTACCGGAATCGGCTAAAATAGACAGATGGCGTTCATTGAGTAACTGTGATAACTGTGTGGCCAATGCCTCCTGGTTCATTCTGAACACATCCAGTTGGCGGACATAGTTTTTAATTTTTACAGCCTCCTGGTAAATTAATTCCGGACTGGGAGGTACAGGTGAATCAAACCGGGATGTTTGACCGGTATATTGCCATCTTAACTGGTGGTATTCACTTCTTTTAACCGGGTTAGACAACACATCATAGGCTTCCTGGATCTCCCTGAAATGTTGAACAGCAAAAGGATTCCCCGTATTTTTGTCGGGGTGATACCGCATAGCCAGTCTCCGATAGGCTTTTTTAATCTCATCTTCCCTGGCATTATAAGGTATTTCCAACACCTGGTAATAATCTTTAACCGGCATGCGAACGAAGATAAAGGTTTCCCGTTTTTTATTCTCCGGGATAAGAATAACAGGGATGAATCGTTATTGTTAGGATCCATGAGAATGAAAAACCAAGAACATGAAGAACTGGTGGATATCAGTAAGTATTTGTATGGCTGCTGCGGGAATAGTAGCCTGCACTAATGTAAACAATACAACGGACACGAAGGAGCAGGATATACCTGCGGTGGCGGCAGTCGCAGTAGCCCCGGCAGCCTTGCCAGCTCCCAAACTGGATAGCAGTGCAGCATCCATTCTGAATAGAAAACAAATCCCCATTTTGTGCTATCACCAGATCAGGCCGTATAAACCGGATGATAGTCCTACTGCGAAACCCTATATCGTTCCTCCATCTGTCTTTAAAGACCAGATGAAGGCCCTGCATGACAGTGGCTATCAGACGATTCTTCCTGACCAGTTGAGAAACTATCTGTTATCAGGGGAGGAACTTCCTGAAAAATCCGTACTGATCAGTTTTGATGATGGCTGCGATGAACAATTTGATGTTACCAGGGAGGTACTGGATCCCTATAAGATGAAAGCGGCCTACTTCATCATGACGGTGGCGATCAACCGTCCTAATTACATGAAAGCTGATCAGATAAAAGCATTATCGGATGAAGGTCATAGTATCGGGCTTCATACCTGGGATCATAACAATGTAAAAAAATACCAGGGCGAGGATTGGGTTAAACAGATTGAAAAACCCAAAGCTGCCCTGGAAAAAATTATTGGAAAACCGGTGGAGCATTTTGCCTATCCGTTTGGTTTGTGGAACCCCGAAGCCATTCCTGAATTAAAATCCAGGGGAATGAAATCAGCTTTTATACTTTCCACATCCCGCGATGAACAGGATCCAATGTATACCATCCGCCGTATCATAGTGCCGGGTACCTGGTCAGGTACCCAGCTTCTGACAAGAATGCGATCCGGTTTTTAATCAGGCTGTTTCTTCTGCATAGGAGCTAACCGGTTCGCAGGTGCAAATCAGGTTACGGTCTCCATGAGTATTGTTTACCCTGCTTACGGAAGGCCAGAATTTATTCTCTTTTACATAGCTTAACGGATAAGCTGCCTGCTGACGGCTGTAGGGAAGATTCCATTCATCAGTTGTAATAATGTGCTGCGTATGCGGAGCATGCTTCAGCACATTGCTGGTACGGTCTGCTTTTCCTTCTTCGATCGCTGCAATTTCTTCGCGAATGGAAAGCAGGGCATCACAGAAACGATCCAGTTCTGCTTTGTCTTCACTTTCTGTTGGTTCAATCATGATGGTACCGGGAACAGGGAAACTCATGGTAGGCGCATGGAATCCATAATCCATCAGGCGCTTGGCAACATCTTCCGCTTCAATTCCGGCAGATGTTTTAAAGGGTCTCAGGTCTACAATGAATTCATGTGCGCAGGTTCCATTTTCACCGGTATACAGAATCGGATAAGCCTGCTCGAGTCTCGCCTTCATGTAATTGGCATTCAGGATAGCATACTCAGTAGCAAGTTTCAATCCGTGAGCACCTAACATTCTGCAGTAAGCGTAGCTGATAAGCAGAATAGAAGCAGATCCGTAGGGAGCTGCAGAAACAGCGCCATTATTGTTTGAACTGGTTGTATCCGTTGACCAATGTCCAGGCAGGTAATTTGCCAGGTGTGCCTTCACACAAATGGGACCCATTCCAGGACCACCGCCACCATGCGGAATCGCAAAAGTTTTGTGCAGGTTCAGGTGACAAACATCCGCCCCAATCAAGCCGGGAGAAGTAAGTCCCACCTGTGCATTCATATTGGCGCCATCCATATATACTTGTCCGCCATAAGCGTGTACGATATCACAAATCTCTTTCACAGTTTCTTCAAATACACCGTAAGTGCTGGGGTAGGTAATCATGGTGCCGGCCAAGACATCTTTGTATTGTTCGGCCTTAGCTTTGAAATCAGCCAGATCAATATAGCCGTTTTCCAATGCTTTAACTACTACCACTTTCATACCGGCCATTACTGCAGATGCAGGGTTGGTTCCATGGGCAGAAATTGGAATGAGACAAACATTCCTATGTGTATCACCGTTAGCCAGGTGATAACGACGAATGGTGAGCAATCCGGCGTATTCTCCTTGAGCTCCACTGTTCGGTTGCATGCTGCAGGCATCAAAGCCGGTAACAGAACAAAGGAAGTCGGACAATTCTTTTATGATCTGTTGATATCCACCTGCCTGGTTTGCAGGGGCGAAGGGGTGCATCTTGCTCCAGTGCGCCCAGCTCAACGGAATCATTTCAGTAGCTGCATTCAGTTTCATGGTACAGCTGCCCAGAGAAATCATGGAAGTATTAAGTGAAAGATCTTTGTTTTCCAGTGATTTCATGTAACGCATCATTTGTGATTCACTGTGATGCGTATTGAATACCGGGTGGGTAAGAAACTCAGAAGTTCGGGTGAGCGTAGCCGGTATCGTATCCAGGATGCTGTCGTAATTGAATGTCAGGCTTGAACTGTCTTTCCCCGCTGCATTGGCAAATACATGGAGAATATCCAGCAAATCATGTTGCGTGGTAGTTTCATCCAGGGAAATTCCTACCTGGCCAGGCAGGTAATGGAAATTGATGTTTTGTTGTTCAGCCAGTTCGCGAATTGCGGAAGCATCTTTCACAGCAATTGCCAGGGTGTCGAAATAGCTGGTTGTTTTTAACTGGTACCCCAGCTCTGACAAAGACTCAGCAAGTGTTTTGGTTAAGAGTGCCACTCTTTTAGCGATGGCGCGAAGGCCATCCGGACCGTGATACACCGCATACATGGCAGCCATATTGGCGAGCAGTGCCTGTGCTGTACAGATATTGGAGGTTGCTTTTTCTCTCTTGATGTGTTGTTCCCTGGTCTGAAGTGCCATGCGAAGTGCACGATTGCCTTTGGCATCTACACTAACACCGATGATTCTTCCAGGCAGGGCGCGTTTGAATTCATCTTTGGTACTGAAGAACGCAGCATGCGGACCACCATAACCGAGGGGAACTCCAAATCGTTGGGCAGAGCCAAGTGCTACATCTGCTCCCAGTTCTCCGGGAGGAGTTAGCAAGGTCAGCGCCAATAAATCTGTTGCCATTGCAACAAAACCGCCTTTGGAATGAATCTCATTTATAAAGGAGCGATAATCTTCAATACTGCCCTCGTTATTCGGATACTGCACCAGGGCCCCGAAATAACGGTCATCTATAGTTGCTTTTTTATAATCACCTACCACCACTTCAATACCCAGGGGTAATGCCCTGGTGTAAATCAGGTCAAGTGTTTGGGTAAAGATGGCGCTGTCTACAAAGAAGCAGGGCTTCTGAATATCATCCGTACGGTTGACATGATGAAAAAACATGTTCATGGCTTCCGCAGCAGCAGTTGCTTCATCCAGCAGGGAGGCGTTTGCCAATGGCAATCCTGTCAGATCCGATACCATGGTCTGAAAATTCAGCAAACTTTCCAGTCGCCCTTGAGAAATCTCCGCCTGGTAAGGCGTGTATTGGGTATACCATCCCGGATTTTCAAAGAGGTTGCGTAAAATCACACTTGGGGTGATGGTATCATAGTAACCTTGTCCGATAAAGTTCCGGAACACCTGGTTTTTCATGGAGGTGTTTTTCAGCTCACGCAGGTATTGTGCTTCGCTTACAGCATCCGGAACAGCCAGTGTATCCTTTTTCCGGATACTGCCTGGAATGGTTTTATCAATAAGTTCTTCCAATGACCCCATACCAATTGCCGCCAGCATTTTATCTGTATCTGCCAGCGTTCCAATATGACGGCCAAGAAATTCATTCGACTGTGCTTGGAATAAATTCATAATGTGTGCGGTTAAGCTTTTTGGATGGGCAAAGTTACAATTTGGAAACCAGACGAACACTTGTTTGTGTAAGCATTACTCAATCGTTTGTGCACCTTTTCTCCACCCGTCTGGTTACCCGACGGGTGGAAGCAGTACCTTTGACAAATGGACAGCATAGCGCCCAATTGGAAAAAGTTATCGGCGGAGCGGCAAAAGGCATACAAACGCCTGCTGGAAACCGCGCCCAAAAACAAGCTGCTAAAATTAATTCCTGATTTACACGAGCAGGCATTTGAAAAAATCAATTGCCTGGATTGCGCTGCCTGTTGTAAAAACTATTCACCCCGGTTCAAAACAACTGATATCAAGCGGCTCAGTAAATTACTGGGAATGAAAGAAAGCCAGTTTATTGAGCAGTACCTACGGCTCGACCAGGACGGTGATTATGTAACCAAATCTTCTCCCTGTCCATTTTTGGGATCCGACAATGCCTGCAGTGTTTACGAAGACCGGCCATCGGATTGTGCCCGCTTCCCCTATACCGATGAAGATGTGCTATTTAAAAGAATTCCACTCACCCTGAAGAACAGCAGTTTTTGTCCGGCTGTGTTTTTTGTATTGGAAAATCTTTACCTCAAATTAAAATAAGCCAGATATATAAAAACGGTTTCACTACCCGATATTTGCGCGTATGGCGCATTTACCTGTTTTAATTAAAGACCTGGCACTGATTCTTGGGGCGGCTGCCATAACCACCCTTTTATTCAAACGGTTAAAACAACCACTTGTATTAGGTTATATTATTGCCGGTTTACTTGTTGGTCCTAATTTTAATTTTTTTCCTACCATTGGCGACCTGGACAATATCAAAATATGGGCGGAAATCGGGGTGGTGGTATTGTTGTTCAACCTGGGACTGGAATTCAGTTTTAAAAAACTCATGCGGGTAGGAGGGTCGGCCTCCATTGCTGGTATTTTTGAAATAACAGGTATGTTTCTGCTCGGTTATACGACCGGCAGTATTTTAGGATGGTCCACCATGAACTGTATTTTTCTGGGCGGGATCATTTCCATTTCTTCTACTACCATTATCATAAGGGCCTTTGAAGAACAGGGACTCAAATCTACCAGTTTCGCCAGTATGGTAATGGGCATGCTGGTGATAGAAGACATTGTGGCTGTACTATTAATGGTATTGCTCTCTACCGTAGCTGTCAGTCAGCAGTTTTCAGGTCTCGACCTCATGATCGAAGTGGTGAAACTGGTCTTTTTCCTTAGCCTTTGGTTCCTCTTTGGCATCCTGGTTATTCCCAGTTTTTTCAGATGGGTCAACCGATGGCTGAATAATGAAACCCTGCTGATAATCTCCCTCGGCATGTGTTTGGGTATGGTGATACTCGCCACCTATGTAGGATTTTCTGCTGCCTTAGGCGCTTTCATTATGGGATCCGTGCTGGCAGAAACTACCCAGGCGGAAGATATTGAACACCAGATGCAGCCGGTGAAAAACTTATTTGGTGCGGTGTTCTTTGTATCGGTTGGTATGCTGATCGATCCCAAACTGTTGTGGGAATATCGCATTCCCGTATTGATCATTACCCTGGCAGTTATTTTCGGAAAAACAATCAATATTACCATCGGTTCCTTTATCTCCGGTCAGCCCTTAAAACAAAGTTTGCAGGCAGGGATGAGTATGTCGCAGATTGGTGAATTTTCCTTCATTATTGCGACCCTTGGGGTAAGCCTGGGTGTGACTTCCGATTTTTTATACCCGATTGCTGTTGGCGTTTCAGTCATCACTACCTTTTCTACTCCCTTTATGATCAAGGCAGCAGTGCCGCTCTATAAATGGATTGATCAAACACTGCCTCCCAGGTGGAGAAACCGCCTCAATCGATACAGTTCCGGAGCACAACAAATACCAGCGGATGCCGACTGGAAAATGGTATTCCGGACTTATTTCAACATCATCGTTCTTAATTCGGTTATTATTCTGGCTGCCATTTTCCTGGCAGTAAAATTTGTGGATCCCTGGCTGGTCGATATGCTGGAACAAACAATTACTGCGCATATCCTGACGGTTCTTCTGACTTTATTGGTTGCTTCTCCTTTTATCTGGGCGCTTACCATCAAAAAGCCTCAGCGGGGTGCCTATACCAGTCTCTGGTTAAATGAACAGGTAAACCATGGTCCGTTGGTTATGGTGGAAGTGTTACGAAACCTGCTGGCAGTTTTTTATCTGTTCTTGTTATTGAGCCAGTTGTTTTCCGGATTAATTGCATTGATAGGTGCCATCCTTGTATTAGCAGTGGTATTGTTTATTTTTTCAAAACGATTGCAATCTTTTTATGCCCGGATTGAACGCCGCTTTATGACCAACCTGAATCATCGTGAAATGGTGGCCAATACCGGTGCCACCAGTACCCTTAGTCCCTGGGATGCGCACCTCGCTTATTTCACTATTAGTCCGGAAGCTGCCTGCCTCGGAAAAGACCTGGAAACACTGGCCTGGCGGGAGCGCTATGGCATCAATATCGCGTCAATTGAAAGAGGGAAAAAAACAATCATGGCCCCTCAACGTACTGAAAAAATCTATCCCTATGATAAGTTGGCGGTGATTGGTACCGACCAGCAATTGCAACTGTTCAGACCAATTGTTGAACCGGAGTCCCTGCCACAGCTTGAAGAGGAAGAAGAAATCCGCCTGATGAAAATCCGTGTGGATGAACACAATCTTTTGAAAGGAAAAACCATTCGCAATTCTGGCATCCGGGAAAAAACAAACGGACTGGTAGTAGGGATTGAACGCGCCGGCAATCGTATCCTGAACCCGGATTCCCAAACAGTATTTGAATGGGATGATATTATCTGGATCGTAGGAGAACGCGAAAAAATCATGGAATTAATTCAAGCTGAACCCGGATCCTAATAGTGCATTTTCCTAAGGGAGGGTGCCTTAAACCAGGTGATGAATACGACCAATAAGGTCATGGTTCCACCAAAAATCACAGAGGGTACCACTCCCAGAAAACGTGCCGCCACTCCACTTTCAAATTGACCGATTTCATTGCTGCTGTTGATGAACATACTGTTCACACTCATCACACGCCCCCGCATTTCATCGGGCGTTTTCAATTGCAAAATAGTACCCCGAATCACTACACTAATTCCATCCAATACACCTGATAATAACAATGCCGTAAATGAAATCCAGAATGTTCTGGAGAGGGCAAATAGAATTATACACAAGCCAAATCCGCCGACTGCAAAAAACAGGGTCCGTCCCTGGTTCTTTTTCATCGGGAAAAAAGTTAGAATAAGTATAATGATGATGGCCCCGATATCAGCGGCTGCATTCAACCAGCCAAAGCCAATGGGACCAACTTTCAGAATATCTTTGGCAAATACTGGTACCATTGCTACCAAGCCGCCGAACAACACAGCAAACAGGTCAAGTGTCATAGCCCCCAATACTTCTTTGGTCCGAAATACAAACCGCAAACCTTCTTTTACACTCTCCAGTGTTTTTTGCTGTCCTGCTTTGATGGAAGCCGGTTTGGGAAGCAGCTGAAACAAGGAAAAAAGGGCGATGAAAATCAAGGTACAAATCACCCAAAGCGTACCACTGGCATGCACCGTTGCAATGATGAAGCCTCCTGCAGCATGGCCCGTAACAGAGGCAGTCAGCCAAACACCCTGGTTCCAGGTGATGGCATTGGCCAGTAAGGGCCGGGGCACCATCTGGGCAAGAATCGCAGAGAAAGAAGGTCCCGTAAAAGAACGTATGATACCGGTACAAAAAATAATCGCATAGATTCCTCCTATCAATAAGTTGTTTTGACCTGTACTTCCCAAGGTATAGGACAGGGTTAACAGTGCTGCACCACAGGCCAGGTAAAAGGATACCCCTTTTAATAGCAAGCTTCGTTTATCCGACAAGTCAATAACATGACCAGCATACAAAGCCAGTGAGATGGCAGGAATGGCTTCCGACAATCCCACCAGGCCTATCGCAAAGGGATCGCCGGTGAGTTCATAGAGCCACCAGCCTACCAGGGTTGCCATCATTCTCAGCGCCATGATAAAAGTAAAGCGCCCTGCCATCAGGAACCTGAATTCGGGTAGCCGCATGCTGGCGAGTGGATCCTGTTTTGCCTGTTCAATGGATTGAAGTTCGGTCATATGCTGCTGTTAGGGTAATGCAATGAAATGCTGTCCCTCATCATATTCTTTATCCAGGGCATCCAGAATTGCTTTCAAATGTTTTTCATTACCCAGGAAATCCGCATTGGAAGCATCCACAAATAGTGTTTTGATATTGTGCTGTTTGATATAATGCGTGTAGGTTTCCTGGATAGAAAACAGGTATTCATCCGGTATCTGCTGCTCATAGGGCCGGTTTCGTTTGCGGATATTTTTCTGCAATTTTTGAACCGGCGCATGCAGATAAATCAGGATTTCCGGCTGAATCATCTGCTGGTGAATGATTTCAAACAAACGCTGATACAAACGAAACTCTTCTTCCGGCAGGTTTACCTTGGCAAAAAGCAGGCATTTGGTAAATAGATAATCGGATATAGTTACGGAATGAAAGAGATCCTTGGTATGAATTAAATCCTTTAATTGTTTGTATCGCTCAGCCATGAAAAACAACTCCAGGGGAAAAGCAAATTGTCCGGGATTCTCATAAAACTTAGGCAGAAAGGGATTGTCTGCAAACTCTTCCAGTACCAGTCGCGCATTGTATTGTTTAGCCAGTAAATGCGCCAATGTTGTTTTCCCGGCACCAATATTTCCTTCAATAGTTATATAGTGATACTTCATGTCTTCAGTTTAGTCACAGGCAGCGGATCCTCGCAACTGTTTAATAATTCATTTACGGATCTATGTAGAAGGGGATGCACCAGGTTGGGTGCGAGTTCATTTAAAGGCTCCAGGGCAAAGCGCCGGTTGGGCAATTCGGGATGCGGAATCCGGACATGCGGCGTTGCATGCACTTCCTGATCATATAACAATATATCAATATCAATAACCCGGGGCCCGTATTTATCGAGTCGCTTTCTGCCCATTTTTTCCTCAATCAGCAATAAGGTGGTCATGAGTTCAGGTGCAGTCAGACGGGTATTGATTTGTACGGCCTGGTTCAGAAACGCAGACTGGTTGGTATTTCCCCAGGCGGCTGTTTCATAAATGGAGGAACTTTTTTCCACCCTGCCGGCCAATTGATTGATCAATAGGCTTGCCTGTTGAAGGTATTCTTCCCGGTTTCCAATATTCCCCCCCATCAACAGGTAGGCTGTATGCATAGATTCTGTACTTTACAGGCTCAAATATCAGTTAATCCGTTTTTTAACCAAGCGTTCGTATGGCACAATTCTTTAAATACTTTTTTGCTGCATTACTTGCCTTGTTTGTTTTCAGCGTGATTGCTTTTTTCATGCTGATCGGAATTGCGGGTGCACTTGCCAGTAAAGAAGCGGTGCAGCTGGAAGCACATTCTGTACTGTATCTTGATCTTGGCAAGGCATTGAAAGAGCAAACCAAAGAAGATCCGTTTGCATTGCTGGAAGGAGAGGAGCCCTATTCACAGCCAGGTGTATATGATGTGGTGCAACTGTTAAAACATGCGGCCGGTAATGACCAGGTAGACGGACTCTATCTGAAAGCAGGTAGTAATGCCAATGGTTTTGCAACCAATGCAGAAATCCGGAAAGCAATTGCGGAGTTTAAAGAAGCAGGAAAATTTGTAATCGCCTATGGAGAGGTAATTCCTCAACAAGCTTTTTATGTGGCATCTGCTGCTGAGAAATTGTATTGTCATCCTAAAGGCGGACTGGAATGGACAGGATTGGGAATGGAATATGTGTTCTTCAAAAAAGCATTGGACAGACTGGATATTGAACCACAGATTTTTTATGCCGGTAAATTCAAAAGTGCTACTGAACCCTTCCGGGAAGAAAAGATGACCGAGCCCAATAAAATCCAAAGTCGTGAGTTGCTCGAAGGAATCTATGGGCATATGCTGGAATCAATTGGTGAAATCAGGAAACTGGAAACTTCCCGGTTGAGGAACCTGGCTGATAGCAACCTGGTAAGAACTGCTTCCGATGCTGAAAAACTGGGTTTGCTGGATGGCATGCGTTATGAAGATGACGTGAAAGAAGAGATCCGGCGCAAAACTGGTGATGCTTCCATCGACAAAATAAAATTTGTATCCCTCGCAAAATATGCTGAAGCAGTATCTGCCCTAAGTGGTAAGGGGACCGATCGTATTACTGTAATATATGCAGAAGGTAATATAGTAGATGGTGAAGGAGATGAGGAACAGATCGGTGGCAACAAATTCCGGAATTATATCCGCAAGGCAAGGTTGGATTCCAAAACCAAAGCCATTGTGATCCGGATCAATTCGGGTGGTGGCAGTGCCATGGCAAGTGAGAATATGTGGAGAGAAATCGAACTGGCTAAAAAGGATAAACCGGTAATTGTAAGCTTTGGCGATGTAGCTGCATCCGGCGGTTATTATATGGCATGTGGAGCAGACAGCATTTTTGCACAACCCAATACCATCACCGGTTCTATTGGTGTTTTCTCCATCGTACCCAATATGCAGGGCTTTTTCTCTGATAAACTGGGGGTAACTTTTGATGGGGTGAAAACCGGACCTTATGCCAATTCTCCCTCTGTAACGGAACCCTTGAGTCCTCTCCAGAAAAAATTCTTCCAGGAAGGCGTTGACAGTATTTATCAAACATTTTTAAGCAGGGTGGCAGAAGGCAGAAAGATGCCGATTCAATCAGTAGACAGTATTGGTCAGGGTAGAATCTGGACCGGTACCCAGGCACTCAAACTTGGCCTGGTGGATCGGATGGGGGGTATGGAAGATGCGCTGGCGGCAGCAGCTAAACTGGCAAAACTGGATGGCTACCGGATCCGGCAGTTTCCGGAACGCATAAACTGGCTGGAGCGCCTCACCGGAAATTTTTCAAAAAATGTTTCCACTCAGTCGATTCGGAAAACCATTGGGGATGATTGGCATCGGGTATATGAGCAATGGCAATCGCTGCAGGAGGGTATCGGAACTGTGCAGGCCAGACTACCTTTCGAACTTATTTTTCATTAATTAATTTTTCCTCCGGCATGCGCCTGATCAAGTTACTGATCATCAGTATCGTATTTTTTTTCCTGCTGCTCACTGCTTTTACCAGCCTGATACCTTCGACTGTAAGAATTTCCAGGGCGGTTGACATACAGGCATCCAAAGAGCAGGTATTGCCTTATTTACAAGAACAGCAACGCTGGCCGGAATGGAATCGGTGGTTCCAGGATAGTGCAGTAGCTATAGATGTACAATTCAGGCAGCAAACGGATTCCAGTCTGCAATATCAATGGGCAGCCGGAGATCGCCAATTCTCCAGTAATTTTATGTTATACGAGGTAAGACAAGGCACCACCACTGTTCAATGGTTTTTTGAATTTGAGCTGGCCTGGTATCCCTGGGAAAAGCTGGGCAGCATTGTTTATGATAAGCAGATGGGCCCGGTTATGGAAGAAAGCCTCGGAAATTTAAGAAAGCTTGTGGAATCGAATCCTTAATTTTAATAAAACCATTTTTATGAGATCCTTACTATTGGCATTGGTAGCAGTTAGTTTTATGCTTCCCGCCTGTGCACAAAACCGGAAAAGTCCGCATGAAACGGTTAGTTCAGACAATGTTAGTGTAACCTATGGCAGACCTGCCAAAAAAGGCAGAGATATTTTTGGTGCCCTGGTTCCTTATGGAAAAGTATGGAGAGCCGGTGCCGATGAAGCAACCGAAATTACCTTTAAGAAAGATGGCAGCCTGGGTGGCCAGCCTGTAAAGGCGGGTACCTATACGCTGTTTGTAATACCAAATGAAAAAGAATGGACCATCATCCTGAACAGCCAGCTGAAGCAGTGGGGTGCCTATGAATATGAGAAGCACAAGGACAAAGATGTGTTGAAAGTAAATGCTCCGGTGGGTAAAACCAGCGCGCCGGTTGAAAATTTCACCATCCGCATAGATGGCGGAAAGCTGATCATGGAATGGGATAGCACCCAGGCATCCGTTCCTGTTTCCTGATTTTCAAGAACTTTTTGAAAGGCCCCCACCAGTTGGGGGCTTTTTTCATTCCAGGCAAACCGGTTATCCTCTTTAAAAGCCTTCCTGGTAGGGAATAACAGGATAAAATAGTTTTAACAGGGATGCAACGAAGGCGGACAGTACCTTGTCAGCTTTATTGTAAGGATATGACCAATGAACACCAACTGGTGAGGGACTGCCTGAAAGGGAAGCCGGCCGCGCAAAAAGCGCTGTACGAGCAGTTTGCTGCACAAATGCTGGGGGTCTGTTACCGGTACACCAAATCCATGAGTGATGCAGAAGATGTTCTGCAGGAAGGATTTGTAAAGGTCTTCCATTACCTGGCGCAGTTCAGGGGAGAGGGAGACCTGGGAGCCTGGATCAGACGAATTATGGTTACCACGGCGATCAATTACCTGAAGAAAAACAGTCGCTATCAATACGACCTGTCCTTCAGCTCTGATCAAACCGGCCATTTGCACCCGGTATCGCCTGATAACCCGGAAGTTAGTCTGGATGCCAAGCAACTCGCTGACCTTGTAAGACAATTGCCTCCAGGATACCAGGCAATATTTAACCTGCATGCAATTGAAGGGTATACGCATGTGGAAATCAGTACCATGCTGGGAATCCATGAAGGAACTTCCCGCTCTCAATATGCACGTGCCCGCAGCCTGCTGATGACCTGGCTGCAAAAAGAATCCGAATCAGTAAAATCAACTCACTATGCCCGATCGTGATTTTGATAAATCCATTCAGCGTAAGGCAAATGAACTTCGCCTGGAGCCATCCCCTGAGGTTTGGGAAAAGGTGGCTGCGCAAATAAAGGAAAAAGACCGGAGAAGAGGTTTCGCCTGGTACTGGCTGGCTGCAGCCATGCTGGCCGGAGGACTGTCTGTCTGGTTTTTAAGTCCGGATTTATTCAAGCAATCTGTACCCACTACTGTAACCCAATCAACTACCAATGATTCTAATGCTACTCCATCTGTTTCAATCACTTTAGAAAATAATAATAGTAAGGATATCGCTTCAGCACAACAGGAGCTGCCTGCAAAAGAGGAAACTGTATCTGTTGCAAAAGGTGATCCGCTAAAAAGTTCGCAGCCAGTTATAACAGCCAACAAAGAATCAGAGAATACCAGTTTTTCTACTGAAACCAAAAGTAAAAATCCAACCGTCCGCGAAAAGCTTATTGCCCCAACTGATCGTATTGCCCCTACAAATAAAGCATCCTATGCTAACAAAGGCGAGAATAAGCAGCAGCGCCATATTGCAAAGGCTGAAAAAGCTAAAAAAACTGCCATCGCAACAGCACCAACTGAGCAGCCAACTCAATCGCCTGCTATAGATGAAGCAACTGAAAAAGAACTCTTTGGAAAAACAATCGCCGGCAATAACAATGCACCAGCACCCGGAGAGATAGAACCCAATAATAAAACGGCCGGTGATACCAAACTGAATGCTGATTTATTGGCTGCAGTTGCAAA
Organism: Flavihumibacter fluminis; assembly: GCF_021491375.1. Lineage (GTDB taxonomy): Bacteria > Bacteroidota > Bacteroidia > Chitinophagales > Chitinophagaceae > Flavihumibacter > Flavihumibacter fluminis. Next base: position 395,834 of record NZ_JAKEVY010000001.1, on the reverse strand, counting down.
GCCTTCTAAAACAAGAGCGCCCTGGAACCTGGCTATGCAAATTGGAGGAGGATCCGGTTCTATGAGAGATGGATTGACTTCACCCTATTCTCCGGTAACTGAAAATTTTTCCGGCAGTATTGCCTTGCAACCACCCGGAACTGCCACCACCCTGGATCCTAGACCTTCCGATATAAAAGCAGGGCCCTCTTTCCAGGCAAGCATTGGCGTTAGTAAGCCCATCAACCGCAAACTGAATTTCATCACCGGTATTCAATATGCGTATTTTTCCAACCGGATTGAAGTGGGCCGCAAAATGGACAGCAGTGCGCTTTTCTCTAATTTCCGCCTTCAGAATATAGCAGCAACAACTGCCTACACCGGTGCCGGCAATGATGGAAAAGCTTACTATAACGCTTATCATTACCTGCAGGTGCCGGTTGAAATTGGATGGTACCTCGATAACCGGAAAAGATTTTCCTGGAATAATGGATTCCTGTTTGGCGTGCTGCTTCGCACCGATGCCCTGCATTATGATCAGGCAGCAGGTGCTTATTACCAGAACAACGACCTGGTTAATAAATTCCAGACCAGTGCACAAACTAGTTTGAATTATCGCTTATTCAACCTGGGAACTGGAACCTTGTCTGCCGGTCCTTTCCTGAATTACCAGCTTTCCAATATTGATAAAACCGCAGGCAACAAACGACTGCTGACTGTTGGTTTGAATGCGCGGTTCCTGTTCAATAAACAAAAATAGATTGCTTATGAAACTGCTTATGGTAAAAGGAAAAATCTTCCTTGCCCTAATCGCCTGCCTGTCTTTCAGCGCCTGTATCAAAGACAAAGTAACCAGGACCTACACGATCCAGACGCCGGTATTTGCTTCCAAAGCTGCTGTGCTGGCAGGTATTTCCGCAGCGCCGGCCAGGGAGATAAAAGAAACCGGAAAAATATTCTGGTTGGGCAGCTGGATTTTCATGAGTGACCCTGCACGTGGTATTCATATCATCAATAACAGTAATCCGGCTGCTCCCAAGCCGGAGGCATTTATCGCACTGCCTGGTAATATCGATATTGCCGTGAAAGGGAATACCCTCTATGCAGATCTCTTTACAGATTTGCTGGTGCTGGATATCAGCAATCCATTGAATCCCGTGCTGAAAAAAACAATTAAAGATGTATTCCCGGAAAGAGCCTGGGTAAATGGTTTTTACCTGGATTCTACCAAGGTAATTGTGGACTGGATCAAAAAAGATACAACCGTTGATATTGAAGATGGTTCAAGGCCTATGCCTGGTTTCGGTTGTATCAACTGTTCTTTTGCTGAACTGAATTCCGGAGCAGGTAAGAGTTCCGAGGGGAAAGGCGGTTCCATGGCCCGGCTCTCCATCTTAAATGACAATCTGTTTGTTGTAAACACAGGCAAACTCTTGTCCTATTCACTCTCCAATTACCAGGATCCGGCATTCCAGGGAGAACTTATCCTGGGCTGGGGTATTGAAACGCTGTATCCTTTCAAGGACAAATTATTTATCGGTTCCAGCAATGGCATGTATATCACCGATATTCAAAATCCTGCCAGTCCGCAACTCTTAGGTTCGTTTACTCACGCCACTGCCTGTGATCCGGTGGTAGCTGATGATAAATATGCCTACGTAACCCTGCGTACCGGTAATTTTTGCGCAGGCAATTCGAATCAGTTGGACATCCTGGATGTTAGCAATCTGATGCAACCCAAACTGATTAAAACCTATCCCCTCAGCAACCCGCACGGACTCGCATTAAAAGATCCCTTCATTTATATCTGTGATGGAAAATCCGGATTGAAAGTCTACAATGTTTCCAATAAGCAGGCGATACAATTAAAACAGCAACTGGATGTTGACGACGCTTTTGATATCATCATCCGGGAGAACCTTGCCCTGGTAGTTGGAAAGAAAGGATTGTACCAGTACAAAATTCAGGCGGATGGCAAACTTGATTTCCTGAGCCGCTATGGATTTTGATCCTCCTGGTTATTGATAAACCGAAGATTCCGGAGTATGCCTTTGTATTTTGCTCTCTTGATGGGCGAATGACGAAAGATAGTCCGGAATTTTTCTTCTCCCAATTGTTCCCAATCCTTTGCAGTTAGCTCGAATAATTCATGAATGGGCTGGAAGGCAGGTTCTGCAGCAGGAGCCGAGAAGCGATTCCAGGGACAAACATCCTGGCAGATATCACAACCAAAAATCCAGTCCTGGTAGGAGCCATTCTGCTCTTCCGGTATCAGTTCTGCTTTTAATTCAATCGTAAAATAAGAAATGCATTTACTGCCATTGATGACCTTATTCGGTTCAATGGCATCAGTCGGACAGGCATCAATGCATTTGGTGCAGGTGCCGCAATAGTCTTTCGCATAAGGATCATCGTACTGATCCAGTTCCAGATCAGTAATCAGGGTAGCAATGAAAAAAAAGGAGCCGGCCTTCCGCGTAATCAGATTCCCGTTTTTACCAATCCAGCCAATACCGGATTCCCTGGCCCAGGCTCTTTCCAGCACCGGGGCAGAGTCCACAAAACCTCTTCCTTCCACAGCACCAATTTCTTCCCGGATGCGTTGCATGAACAGGTTCAGTTTTGCCCGGATGATTTCATGATAATCCTGTCCATAAGCATATTTGGAAACTTTCGGCAACAGCTCAGGTTGCTGCGCAGCAGGATAATAATTCATCAGTAAGGTGATAACAGACCGTGCGCCAGGAACCAGTCTGGAAGGATCTACCCGCAAGTCAAAATGATTGGCCATGTACTGCATGCTGCCATGATAGCCTTTATTCAGCCAGTTTTCCAAGCGGCGGGCATCCTCATTTAAAAATTTAGCTTGTGAAATTCCACAATAACTGAACCCCAGCTCTGTAGAAATCTCACGAATTTTTGCCCAGCTATTTTGAATTTTCACTAAAATTTATATTTTTCGGATTTTAAACGCTAAACCTTATGCTATCAAAAGTCCATTATCTGGCCCTATTTGTGCTATCCCTATGCTGTTTTCCTGCGTTTGCACAAGATAAAGTCGCCTTTAAATTCGGTAAAGTTAGTCCCGAAGATTTCAAGCAATCCCTTCCTTCCTTTGATACCGGCGCTCATGCCATTATCCTGGGGGATATGGGCTATTCACGCGTTGTTCCTAACAATGAAGGAGGATTTGGATATGAATTCGAGCGTAAAATTCGGGTTTATATTGTAGATAAAAACGGTATTGATGCCGGGAAATTTGAAATCCCCTTGTACTCCAGCACCAGCAATGATATGAAGGAAGAGGTACGGCGTTTCAATGGTGTAACCTATAACCTGGAAGATGGAAAAATAGTTGAAACCAAACTGGAGAATAACCAGGTATTTACCGAAAAGATTACCAAAAACAGGAGTGATAAAAAATTCTCCATGCCCGCCTTACGCGAAGGCTCCATTTTTGAATTGAGTTACATGCTCAAGTCAGATTACCTGTTTCAGTTCCGCGACTGGGCATTTCAGAATGAGTATCCAACCCTGTGGAGTGAATATGAAGTGGAGATTCCGGAATATTTTGACTATGTATACCTGACGCAGGGATATCAAAAATATCATATAAACACAAATAAGGATGTTTCCCGTACGTACCGGATCAATGGAGGAAGAACAGAATTCATTGGTGGAACCAGAAATGATATTGTGCTAACCGGATTGGCCAAAATGAAACGCTGGGTAATGAAAGATGTTCCGGCACTGAAATCCGAGAGTTTCATTACTACGCTGGAAAATTACAGGAGTAAAATTGAGTTCCAGTTATCCAGTATACGATTTCCCAACCAGGCGCCTAAGTTGGTCATGGAGAACTGGCAAAAGGTTACTGCTGACTTAATGCAGTCGGAAAATTTTGGACAGGCTATGGAGCGGGTGGATGGAAGTCTTGAAGACCTGATCAAACCGCATGTAGCAGGCATCAACGACCCAACCGAAAAAGCAATTCGTATTTATGAATATTTCCGGGATAATTTCACCTGGAACGGATATGGTGGCATTTACACCAGTGGCAATCTTAAAAATGTTATCAAAACAAAAACCGGAAGTATTGGCGATATCAACCTGATGCTGATTGCTGCCCTTAAATCTTTTGGTTATACGGCGTACCCAATCATTCTGAGTACCCGTAGCCGGGGATATACACATGAACTCTATCCGTTGATGGATCGGTTTAATTATGTGGTATGTGCTGTATTGATTGGTGAGAGTGATTACCTGCTGGATGCTTCAGATCCCGACCTTGGTTTTGGTCGCCTTCCTAACAGGTGCTATAACGGGCATGCACGTGTGTTAATGCAGGATCCGCTTCCGATCAGCCTGGCTGCTGATTCCATCCTGGAAAGAAAAGTAACACTGGCCACCCTGGTTGCTTCACCGCAGGATGTAAAAGGAAGTATACAATCCAGCATGGGTTATTTTAGTTCAACCTATTACCGTGGCCTGGTGCGTGAAAAAGGAGAGGATGCGGTTTTCAATTCCATTAAAACCAGATTCGGCTCAGAATATGAAATCAGTAACACGCATATTGATTCCCTGAAGAAAAAAGATCTGCCGATTAAAATCACCTACGATTTTCAAACCAAGAATGAAGAGGCGGATGTGCTCTATATTGACCCTGTCCTGGATCCATTCAGTAAAGAGAATCCCTTCCAGTCGCCCAAACGCTTTTACCCTGTTGAAATGCCTTACCGCATCGACGAAACCTACCTGCTAAATTTTGAAATTCCGGAAGGTTATAAAGTGGATGAAATGCCCAAGTCGGCCAAAGTGGGACTGAATGATGGCGATGGTTATTTTGAATACCTGGTATCTACAGAGCCTGGCCGGATTCAGCTGAGAACCCGCGTGGTATTGGCGAAAGCTTATTTTACGCCGGAGGAATATGAATCCCTGAGAGAGTTTTTTGGCTATGTTATTAAAAAGCAATCTGAACAAATCGTATTGAAAAAGGCCACTCCATGAAAAACAAACTAACTCTCTTCCTGCTGGTTCAGCTGGTACTGGCAGGAACAGTAAGGGCAGATGAATATCCTTCCTTTACCATTCCGAAAGGATTGTTGAAATATGCCAATTCGGTGATCCGGAAACAGGAAACCATCCTGGAAATTCACTCAGAAAAAAAAGTAACCATCCGGGAACATTTTGTACTGACCGTGCTGAATGAAGCCGGGAGCAAGTATGCGTACTGGAGTGAGACCTATGATAAAATGTCCAGTATCGACAAGATTGAAGGCAATCTGTACAATGCCATGGGACAAAAAATCCGCAGTCTGAAAAAATCAGAAATCACGGATTTGCCTGTGCAGGGAGCCGGACAAATGATTGTGGATGACAGGTTCAAATATCATTCCTTCGAACACCGGGAATATCCTTATACGATTGAGTACATCTCTGAAACAACCAATAATCAAACTATGTTTCTGCCAGGCTGGAGCCCGATCAGGGGGCGAGGTATGGCAGTTGAGAACAGCAGTTTTGTAATCATTTCAGATCCGGTTTATACCTATCGTACCAAAACCTGGAACATCTCAGGTAAAGGAATTTCTACCAGTAATGGAAAGAAGAAAACAGAAAAATGGGAAGTGACTCAGTTGAGTGCGGTGCCATCTGAATATGGTGCGCCTCCCATACATGAAGTAGCTCCTTATATTTCGCTGGGTGCTTCAACCTTTAAACTGGGGAATTTCAAAGGTGATATGTCTACCTGGGAGGACTTTGGAAAGTTTATAAAAACACTCATAGACGGACAGGATGAGCTCCCGGAAGAAGAGAAGCAAAAAGTAAAGGCCATCGCCGCAGCCTGTAAAACCGATCGTGAAAAGGTAGATAAGTTGTATCGCTATATGCAATCCAAAACCCACTATGTAGGTATACAGTTAGGTGTTGGCGGATGGGTTCCTTTTCCTGCCAAATACGTTGCGAGCAAAGGATACGGCGATTGTAAGGCCCTCAGTAATTATATGGTGGCCGTATTAAAAGAGGTGGGTATCAAATCCTATTATGTATTGATCCGTGCGGGTAAGGATGAACGTGATATTCCTGTTGATTTCCCTTCATCCCCGTTTAATCATGTTATTTGTGCGGTTCCCCTTGGTAAAGACACTACCTGGCTGGAATGTACAAGCCAGACTACTGCTCCTGGTTATATGGGAAGTTTTACCGGCAACCGGCACGCCTTGCTGATTACGGAAAATGGAGGTGTGTTGGTAAAAACTCCGAAGTACGATAAAACAGCCAACCAGTATCATTCCAGAATTGAGGCAATACTGAACAAAGAAGGCCAGTTATCCATCACTGCCAATAACCGGTACAAAGCCATGTTGGGAGATGATCTGCATCATTTTGTACATTCCAATTCCAATGAGGAAAAGCAAAAAGTACTCCAACGCTCCCTGGATCTGCCCCAGTATACCATCCGCGGTTTTGATTATAAGGAAACCCCGGGCGATATACCTGTAATTGATGAACAGCTGAGTATTACCGCTGACCATTATGCGCAGTTGACTGGTAAACGCCTGTTCATTGTTCCCAATGTATTAAACAAGTGGGAGCACAAACTAACGGCCGATACCAACCGCCTTTTTGATATCATCCTCAATGAAGAAAAGATTGAGATCGATACGGTGCGCATCAGTTTGCCGGAAGGATATAAAATTGAACGGGATCTGAAAGTGAACCAACTCAATACTCCCTTTGGAAGCTACGAAGTGAGTACACAGATCCAGAACAACACCGTATTATATATCCGCCGGCTGGAATTGTCGAAAGGAAGATTTCCTGCTAAAATGTATAACGAGCTCCTGCTGTTCTACGAGAAAATCTACAATGCAGACAGAGCCAAACTGGTGTTCGTGAAGGAAGAAGCTTAAAAAGAAAGAAGCTTAATTAATATGCTGCTCGATCAGTTCGCGGATCTCTTCAAAGACCATGCGCTTCTGATCGGGCAGTTCTCCTTTGGTGAAGACAATGGCAGCATAGCCTTTTGATTTGTTGATCCAGGGCCAGGTTCCATTGATACCCGGACAATTCACCAATGTCCCGTTTCCGGCAGCATCTTTTTCCTGTATCCAGCAACCAAAACCATAGTCGTTGCCTTGGGAAATGGGGGAGGTATAAGCAATGCTGGCAGCACCGGTTTGTTTTTTCAGTATCTCTTTAACCGAAGTTTCAGAAAGCACCTGTACAGTGCCCACTTTACCATTGTTGAGCAACATGGTCAGGAACTTCATATAGTCGTCCGCAGATGATTTGGCACCTGCAGAAGGGTTTTCTGCATATACACCATCACTCATGAAATTGGTTCTTTTCCAGCCCAGCTGTTTGCCCAGGCGATCGCGCATCACGCGATCAAAAGGACGCTTCGCCACCAACTCAAGTACACGACCCGCGATATTGGGACCAATATTTCCATAATAAAACTGGGTGCCCTGGCGACCTTTCATATTCCGGTCTTTTGCATAACTGGCAACTTCCTCTTCCAGGGTATCGAATTTTTTCTTCTTCAACGCGGTTCGGAAAACCGGCAAATCAGATTCAATGGTGGTGGTATGTGAAAGACACATGCGCAGGGTGATATAGCCCTTGGAATAACTTTGATAAATAGGAAGGAAATCGCCCAGTTTATCATCCAGGGAAAGCTTGCCTTCATCCACATAACTCATTACTAGCGCGGCTGTATACCACTGACTGGCAGCACCAATCGGTTCCTGGCTGGCTGCTCTTAATTCGCCAAATTCTCTTCTGTAAACATCCTTGCCATCCTTGTGCACAATCACTACAAAATCATTGCCCAGGTCTTTCTTGTATTTTTCAAGTCCCTCTGTGATTGCAGGGATATCAACCTGGTTGTTGCGGAGCGGTTTTGCCTGCGCAGGTTTTGTTTGCGCATAGGTAGAGGCTGTCAACGTAATTGCAATGGCAGAAAGTAAAATGGATCGCATAGAATTGAATTACTCTAAATTATCAAAGGGATTTGAAGTCTTAACGTTAAAGTTCCCCTCTGAGTTTATAACCTGAAAAATTTTCAGCTTTTTTCTACAGAACCGGCGTATTCGTCAGCATATATTAAAATTTACTGTCATTATTGCCTGATTTTCAGGATGGATTAGGATTTGAAGGAGAGAAGAGAACCTTGAAAAGAAAAAAATATGAACCTGAACAATTTTACCGTCAAAGCCGCGGAAATCATACAACAGGCCCAGCAATTGGCCTTTAATGCCCAGCATACAAATATTGAAACAGAACACCTGTTGAAAGCCTTGCTGGAGCAGCAGGATTCTCCCATTGAATACCTGCTGAAAAAAAATGCAGTGGCGGTGAATCAGTTGAGCCAGCAATTGGAGCAACTGTTATCCAAATTACCTGCTGCCCAGGGCGGTGAACCGGCTCAGTCTATTAGTCGCGATGCCAACAATGTGATCCTTCGGGCTGGTGCAGCCCTCAAATCATTTGGTGATGAGTTTGTAACTCCCGAGCATTTGTTACTGGCCATCCAGCAGGGAAATGACAGCAGCGCCAAACTCCTGAAGGATGCCGGACTAACAGAAAAGGGATTGATCGCAGCCATTAAGGAATTGAGGAAGGGAGGAAGCATCACCTCTCAGACACAGGAAACACAGTTTAATACCTTAAGCAAATACGCGAAGAACCTCAACGAGATGGGCCGCAATGGCAAACTCGACCCGGTAATTGGCCGGGATGAAGAGATTCGCAGAACCTTACATATTCTTTCCCGCAGAAGTAAAAACAACCCCATCCTCGTAGGTGAACCGGGTGTTGGTAAAACAGCTATCGCGGAAGGATTGGCCATGCGTATTGTCAATGGCGATGTACCTGAGAACCTCAAGAGCAAAATCATTTTTGCACTCGATATGGGGCAACTGATCGCAGGTGCAAAATATAAAGGTGAGTTTGAAGAACGCTTGAAAGGAGTCGTGAATGAAGTTGCTAAAAGTGATGGAGAGATTATTCTCTTCATTGATGAAATACATACCCTGATTGGAGCCGGTGGTGGTGAAGGTGCCATGGATGCCGCGAATATTTTGAAGCCAGCCCTGGCAAGAGGAGAACTGCGTGCGATCGGTGCCACCACCTTAAATGAATACCAGAAATATTTTGAAAAAGATAAGGCACTCGAACGTCGCTTCCAGAAAGTGATGATTGATGAGCCCAGTGTGGAAGATGCGATTTCTATTTTGCGTGGTATCAAGGATCGGTATGAAACCCACCACCATGTACGAATTAAAGATGAAGCGATTATTGCGGCCGTGGAATTATCGCATCGCTATATAAGTGATCGGTTCCTGCCGGATAAAGCAATTGACCTGATTGATGAAAGCGCTGCCAAATTGCGCCTCGAAATGAATTCCATGCCCGAAGAGCTGGATAAATTGGATCGCCAGATTCGTCAGTTGGAGATTGAACGCGAAGCCATCAAACGCGAAAACGATGAAGAAAAACTGAAAGAATTAAGTATCGAAATAGGTAACCTCAGTGTGGAGCGCGATACCCTGAAAGCCAAGTGGCAGCAGGAAAAAGAAATGGTGGAGAAAGTGCAGACTGCCAAGGCAACCATTGAAAATTACAAACTCGAAGCTGAAAAGGCGGAACGCAATGGTGATTATGGAAAAGTAGCAGAGATCCGCTATGGCAAGATACAGGAGCAGGAAAAAATCATTGCTGATTTGTCTGCTGAACTCGAAGCCTATGGCCAGCATAGCAGTCGCCTGATGAAAGAGGAAGTAGATGCTGAAGATATTGCTGAATCAGTAGCCAAAGCAACCGGTATTCCCGTAGCAAAAATGCTGCAGAGTGAAAAAGAAAAACTCCTGCAATTGGAAGATCATTTACATGAGCGGGTAGTAGGACAGGAGGAAGCCATCACGGCAGTAGCAGATGCGATCCGCAGAAGCAGGGCCGGGTTGAGTGATCCTAAAAAACCAATCGGATCTTTCATCTTCCTGGGAACTACGGGTGTGGGTAAAACAGAGCTGGCAAAAGCGCTGGCAGCCTACCTCTTCGATGATGAGCACATGATGACACGCATCGACATGAGTGAATACCAGGAGAAACATACGGTATCCCGCCTGGTGGGGGCACCTCCCGGTTATGTTGGATACGATGAAGGTGGACAACTAACGGAAGCGGTTAGACGTAAACCATACAGTGTGGTATTGCTGGATGAAATTGAAAAAGCGCATCCGGATGTATGGAATGTGATGCTGCAGGTTTTGGATGATGGCCGCCTGACTGATAACAAGGGCAGGGTGGTGGATTTCAAGAATACCATCATCATTATGACCAGCAATATTGGAAGTCATATTATCCAGCACAATTTTGAAACTGTAGATGAAGACAACAAAGAAGAAATAGTAGATCGTACGCGGGTGGAAGTAATGGAATTGCTGAAGCAGACCATACGTCCGGAGTTCCTGAACCGGGTGGATGAAATCATCATGTTCCAGCCCCTGATGCGCAATGATATCCGGAACATCATCAAGATCCAACTGGAGAACCTGCGCCAGCTCATTGCTAAAAATGGCATTGAGCTCAAGTTCAGCGAATATGCATTGGATTACCTGGCAGAACATGGATTTGATCCCGTATTTGGTGCAAGGCCCCTGAAGCGGTTGATCCAGAAGGAAATTGTCAACCAGTTGAGCAAGCGCATCCTGATGGGCGATATCGAGAAAAATAAAACCGTACTGGTAGATGTGTTTGATGGAGTGGTGGTATTTCGAAATGAATAAGTAAATTCCGGTATGTGTTACTATAACAGGCTGATTGTTCCGGAAAGCAGGGTGTTCACCATAGGTGATATGACCCTGAGCTTGCCGGATCAATCGGCCTTAATTTATGCCATGCAGAGTGGGTTCGAATATGGCAGCTGGCCAATTGTGCGGGCAGCTGAAACAGGCGGACTCGAAATCGTGCAGGCGCATTGGGAATTCCTGGCGCCCTGGGTGAAGAGCTGGAAAGAAGTGGAGACCGCGCGCCAGAAATATACTACCCTCAATGCGATCGGGGAAAACATGCTGGCCTCCAACCTGTACAAAGAGGCGGCGATAAAACGTCGCTGCCTGGTGCCTTCTTCAGGGTTTTATGAATGGCGACATGTAAGGCTGGAAGGTGCGAAAAAAGAAACCGCAGTGCCTTATTTTGTGTTTTTACCCGACCGGTCAGTGTTTTATATGGCGGGAATCTGGCAAGCCTGGACTGATCGGGAAACCGGGGAGCATGTCATAAGCTTTGCCATCGTAACCACCGCCGCCAATGAACTGATGAGCAAAGTGCACAATAAGAAGCAACGAATGCCCCTGATTTTGCCGGATGAGCTGGCCCTGGAATGGCTGAAACCCATGCTGGAAGCGCATCGCGTGCAGGAGCTGACTCATTACCAACTGGATCCGGGGCTGATGGAGGCATACACCATTTCAAAAGATTTCCGGCAGGCCCTTGACCCCGTGGAACCTGTCGAGGTGGAGGGATTACCTGCCCTTTAATTCACCGGTCGGGTGGCACCGGTCGGGTGCCACCCGACCGGTAAAATGAACGACATGATCAAAGCAAGCCTAATCATTGAGAAGTTCGGGCAGCAGGGAGAAAAAACCGGCTGGTCTTATCTGCTGATTTCCAAGGAGATGGCAGAAAAGCTCAACCCGGGTTGCAGGGTATCTTTCCGGGTAAAGGGCAAGCTGGATGAGCTGGCCATAACTGGCCAGGCATTGATCCCCATGGGGGAAGGTGCATTTATTCTCCCTTTAAAAGCCGATATTCGCAAAAAACTGGGAAAGCAAAAAGGGGCAACGGTCCACCTAAACCTGGAATGGGACCCCGCAGATCCTGAATTAGACCCCGATCTGCTCGCCTGTTTGGAAGATGAACCGGCTGCTAATCAATGGTTTAACTCATTGACTCCGGGACACCAGCGCTATTTCAGCAAATGGATATCGGATGCCAAAACGGAGACCACCCGGGCCAAACGAATCGCCCAGGCGGTGGATGCTTTGGCGAAGCAGTGGGACTACGGCCAAATGATTCGCGCCAACAAGAAACAACTATTTGACAAGTAAGATTGTCTTATACATATACCAACTAACTGCTCCAGTAAAAAAAAGGAGCAATATGTCAATACAGAACAAGATAGAAATTATCGAACCCCGGACCATCTGGATAGGTAATGAAAAGGCCCCCGTGCGCGTCATCATGTACGGCGATTATGAAAGTGAAGCCTGTGCCAAAGCACAGGAAGCAATCGATTTGTTATTGAAACAGTATCCTGAGCAGATCCGGTTTCAATACCGCCACTTTCCTTTAACCAGGGTGCACCAGCATTCCCATAAAGCCGCCGAGGCAGCAGTAGCTGCTGTGCAGGAGGGCAAATTCTGGGAGATGCATCACCTGCTTTTTGCGCATCGCAGAAGACTGGGACCGATCAGCCTGAAAGAATATGCCAGGGAAGCCGGCGTGATGGACAAAAACCTGATCCCCAAACTGGTGGATTCTGTCTATGGCTGGACAGTAAGAGCTGATTTATTGGAAGGCGTTGACAAAGGCGTGCGGGATGTACCTGCCATCTTTATCAACGATGAGCGCTATGAAGGCAAGCCTACACATTCCGCACTCGTCAAGCATTTGCAGGAATACCTGCCTGCCAAGAAAAAGAGAGCCTGACAAGAAGGATCAATCAAAAAAAACTATATTGGAATCATGAAAAATTCATGGTTCCTTTTTTTATGCCTGCTGCTCTCAGCCAGCAGTATGGCCCAGGTAAAAATAATGGGCACCCAGGCCGTGGTAGCAACCGATCGGGATGGCAGAGGTATGATCAGTAATTACAAAGAAGTGCAGGGAACTCCTTTTGTCAGTGATGATTGGCAGGAAGGAACCATCATTTTCAGTAATGGGCTAAAAGAGAAATCCAGCCAATTGAATTTTGATCTGTACAGTAACAAACCGCTTTTTCGCGAAGGCAACCAGCTCTATAATTTTCAGGAACCTGTAAAGGAAATCAGTTACCAGGGCCTTTGGAATGGCCAACCCAAACAACTCATCTTTCGAAATGAATACCCCGCTATCGGGAATCTGTCCCGCAGTTTTTATTACCGGGTCGAAGCAGATGGCGCACGCTTTCATCTGCTACAGTTCGTGGAGAAAGTAGTCAACCAGGAAATGGTCAGCATTGGTACGTATGAAAAGAAATTTGTGCAGCAGGACGACTGGTACCTTTATGATGTGGCCGCCGGAAAACTGATCAAGTTACCCCGATCTAAAAAAGACCTGGCGCAGGCTGTAAGCGGATTATCTCCCGCTCTGGGAGAATACATCAAAAGCAAGAATCCCAATCCCAAGGATGCAGAAAGCATGGCAGCGATGGTGAAAACACTGAATCAGTAAGTTAGGAGGGTTGATACAAGTATATACCAAAAATATATACCTTTGTAAAAAGTTTAAAGATGAAAACACTATCATTAAAGCTGGACGAAGATATTTTTCAGGAGGCTGAGGAAATAATTTCTAAAATGAATATCGCCAGGAACCGATATATCAATGAGGCAGTTAGTGTTTACAATTTATTTAATAAACGTCTAATGCTCAAAAAGCAGTTAGCTAAAGAATCCAATCTGACGAAAGAAGATTCTTTAGAGATATTACAAGAATTCGAAAAGCTGCTGGATGAAAGCTAAACAATTTGACATTTGGCTTGCTGATTTGAATCCGACAATAGGCACTGAGCCAGGTAAAACTCGCCCAGTAGTAATTGTTCAAACCGATTTACTGAATGATATTCATTTATCCACTATAGTCTGCCAAATTACTACCAATGTTAAACTGGAAGCCGAAATTCTACGGGTTCATTTACAGAAAGGACAATTAGACAAATTGAGTGATGTGCTGGTTGATCAGATTAGAGCCATTGATAATAGAAGACTTATAAAAAAATTGGGAAAACTCAATAAGGATCAGGTCGCATTGCTTAAGAAAAACCTACGTATTGTACTTGATATTTAGATTGCCTGTTAAATAGTACCTTCGCGCCATATTTAAAGAATATGTTGCTGTTTAAGGAGTTTACATTTGATTCCGCTCATTTTTTGCCCAATGTTCCTGAGGGACATAAGTGCAAGGAAATGCACGGACATACCTATCGCCTGCGGGTTTGGGTAGAAGGGCCGCTGGACCCTGTGCTGGGCTGGGTAATGGATTTCGCTGACCTCAAGAAAGTGGTAAAGCCGGTGGTTAACAGGCTGGATCACAAATGCCTGAATAACATCAAAGGCCTTGAAAATCCTACCTGCGAACGAATCGCCGTGTATATCTGGGATGAGGTGAAACCCCTGCTGCCCCTGCTGGCAAAAATTGAACTGCATGAAACCCCTACCTCCGGGGTTATTTACACAGGTGCTTAACGATTAATTATTGTTGTTGGTCGCGCGAAAATTCAGTAACTTAAAGCAGACCAAAAACAGTAACCGTTAAAACATTATCTATGAGCACAAATGCAGAGAACCTGAAAGACAAGGCAGAAAATGCCTGGGAAAAATTCGAGGATAAAGTAGAAGATAGCTGGGACAAAGTGGAAGACAAAGCTGAAGCCCTCTGGAAGCAGTTCCAGACCAAGACCGGCTTCAGTGATGAAAAAATTGCTGAGCTAAAAACAAAAGCCAGCACGAAAATTGATGAGTTAAGTGCAGAAGTGGACACCTGGGATGATGAAGCAAAAGAAAAGTGGGAAGAGCTGAAAACCAAGGCCAGTGGCTGGTGGGCAAAACTCAAGGACAAGTTCGATGGCGATGAACCTAGTCCCGGTACCACGGCATAAAACAGAGAACGCCTATTGAAATACTAAACAAGCCTTCAACCACGTTGAAGGCTTGTGTTTGATTACCCTGAATAAAGTGTTTATGAAATCTAATAACCTGTTTACAACCATCGCAAGTATTTCTATTGCAGCCAGCTTATTTGCCTGTGATAGTGCCCCCACTACAACCGCTGCAATCGGAGCAACCGGTGATACTACCAAAGTTCCGGCAACAGCTCAGGCTCCTGAGCCAGCGCCTGCAGCTCCAGTCCTTACCCTGGACACTGCCCTCTACAATGAGCATATCCAGCATATGGTGAATGGAGACAGTTCCGGCAAATGGCCCGTTAAAGCAGATTACCCTCTGCCAGGAGCCATCCTTCCTTTCAAACGCATCATTGCCTATTATGGCAACCTCTATAGTACCCGGATGGGTATCCTGGGAGAATTACCTCCCAAACAAATGATCGACCGCCTCAAAGTGGAAATCAAAAACTGGGAAGCAGCTGATCCAAAAACACCGGTTCAACCTGCTTTGCATTATATCTGTGTAACAGCACAGGGTAGTCCGGGTGCTGCAGGCAAATACCGCCTGCGCATGCCCTTCAAGCAAATCGACTCGGTATTGAACATCGCCAAGATGATTGATGCCATCGTATTCCTTGATATCCAGGTAGGATTAGGTACCCTACAGGAAGAAATCCCTGAGCTGGAGAAATACCTCGCTATGCCGAATGTGCACCTGGGTATTGATCCCGAGTTCTCCATGAAAGGCGGACAGGCACCGGGTAAAGTAATCGGTTCCTTTGATGCAGCCGATATCAACTACGCCACCGAGTACCTGGCCAATATGGTGAAAAAATACAACCTGCCTCCCAAAGTGCTGGTGGTGCATCGTTTTACCCGCCCGATGGTGAAGAACTATCAGCAAATCAAAACCAGGCCCGAAGTGCAGATCGTAATGCACATGGATGGTTGGGGTGCGCCTGCCAGAAAGATCGGTACCTACAAACATTTCATCTACACCGAACCGGTTGAATACACCGGCTTCAAGATCTTCTATAAAAACGACCTGAAAGAAACTCCATCCCGTTTGCTCACAGCAGAAGAATTGATGAAGTTAAAACCACGTCCGTTGTATATTCAATACCAGTAAGCATGGAGCAAACCGGGAACAACGATCTGTTTTTTCTGGAGATGGCCATTGCTGAAGCTGTGAAAGGAATGGAAGCAGGAGAGGGCGGACCCTTTGGTTGTGTGATCGTGAAAGACAATCAGGTTTTAGCAAAGGCCCATAACCGGGTGCTCTGCACCAATGATCCCACGGCGCATGCAGAAGTGGTAGCCATCCGCGAAGCCTGTAAACAACTCAACGATTTCCAGTTAACCGGATGTACGGTCTATTCTTCCTGTGAACCCTGCCCGATGTGCATGGGTGCACTCTATTGGGCTAGGCCGGAACGCATTGTATTTGCCGCTTCCAAACAGGATGCTGCAGCCGCGGGTTTTGATGATTCCTTTATTTATGAAGAGATCGCAATCCCTCATGCAGCAAGACAGATTCCTTTTGTTCATGTAATTCATCCGGAAGCTGGATCCGTATTTGAGAAATGGAAAGCGATGGAGAATAAAACTCTCTATTAGCGATTCAATAATTGAAGCACTACATAGGCTAAAATAAGAAAGGCAAGGATCAGGAGAATCGCCAGGTATGTCCAGGGATTTTCCCTGATCCTTTTCTTTTCCCGGCGTTGTTTTTTGCTCTGCAGGTAGAGCTTCAATTCCTTATTGAGCTGGTTGACATAACGCTGCAATTCTTCCTTGTTGCCAAAAGCTTCCAGTCCTTCCAATGCATCGGATTCAAACTCGTTTTCCTGCAGCCAGGCTTCTACGAGATGGCGATCGGAATGCGACAATTTCCCACTGATATAGTCCATCAGCAACTGATTGTCGATATCCTTATTGCTATTGGTTAATATGTTGAGTAAATTGTTCATTTGCTGCTTTCATTTTCCTTCAGCCTGCGCTGTATCATCAATCGCAGGTTTCGTTTCCCATTCTGAATACTGCTCTTCACCTGCAGGATGCTGTAGCCCGTTAGTTCCGACACTTCCTGGTAACTTCTTTTTTTCAGGTAGAATAAAGTTACACATTGCTGCTGCTCCGGATTCAGGTTTTTTATACTCTCATGCATCCAATCGAGCAGTTGGTCTTTTTCCTTAATCGATAGTTTGTCTTCCTGGTCTTCTACTTGCACCATCTGCTCCGATAATTCCACCAGCTGCCGGTTTTTATCCCGGAACTGCATCAAGCAATGATTTTTCGCAATCATGTACAACCACGACTTGATAAATTCCACCTCGTATTTCTCCAGTTCGGTGATGGCTTTCAGAAAGATCTGTTGCACGGCATCACGGGCAGCTTCTTCATTCTTCAGGTACTTCATGCACACACCTAATAATAGGAGTGTGTACCGCTGCAACAGGATACCCAACCACTCCTTGTTACGGTCCTGGTAAAACCGGCGCAGTAGTTCCTGTTCGCTGATATGGTTGTACTTGTCGCTATTCACTGGTACAATTTATCATTTTTATAGAGATGCCAGTTGGCGTGTTTTCCATAATTTGTGTTGAATATGTTTACCCAAGCGATTTATATCCCAGTTGTTTCTGTTTGTCCCGTTAGGGAAACACCTAACCATCGCAGTGAAATGACCAGCCAGTTGCTCTTAGGTGAGCAAGTACACGTGCTGGATAACAGTGTCGATGGCTGGTTGCAAATCCGATCCCTGCACGATGGCTATGAAGGTTGGTGCCAGGCCATACAACTCGCGGAACTGGCAACGCCCATCGAGCCAACAGGCTATTACGATCGGGAACTGGGCTTTGCTAACGTAAACGGACAACCGATGCCGGTATTCATGGGCACACCTGTTTACCCCGAACCAATTAAAGCAGGCGTATTTTCCATTTCCTTTACCGGGCTCACGATAAACACAGTCGACGAAGACAAACATATCCAACTACAGGAGATCGCGCTGCAATACCTGAATACAGCTTATCTCTGGGGCGGCAGAACCTTTGCAGGAATTGATTGCAGTGGTTTTGTGCAGATGGTCTATCGCCAACTCGGTATCCACATGCAACGGGATGCCTGGATGCAGGCAACAGAAGGAGAGTCGATTGGTTTTCTGCAGGAAGCACAACCTGGAGACCTTGCTTTCTTCGATGAACCGGATGGTCGCATTACCCATGTAGGTATTTTGCTGAACGATCATGAAATCATTCATTCCTCCGGCAAAGTAAGAATTGATGATATCGATCACCAGGGCATTATCAGTCGCGATCAAAAGAAAAGAACCCACCAGCTCCGGATCATCAAACGTTATTTCAGCTAAAGACGGATTTGATCCAGCGCAGCACCACCTGGTCCCAATGGAGTAATTTAACTGCGGAGTACAGCATCAGCACCGCGAAGATTTTCTTCATCAGTTCACCATCAATACGGGTAGCAATTTTTCCTCCCAGCAGTCCGCCTAAAATGAAGCCAACTGCCAGCAGTCCCACCACTTTCAAATCAATAGGAGTGCCCTGTGCCTGGGCATATTTATAGTATTGATAAAAGCCTAGAAACACCACGGGTAACATCAGCACCCCGAGGGAAGTACCCTGTGCCTGGTGCTGGCTATACTTGAGAAAATAAACGAGGGCAGGCACCAGCACGATTCCTCCACCGATGCCTACCAGTCCGCTTAAAACGCCAGCCAGCAAACCGATCCCAATTATCAATATGAGTTCGGAAGCGGGCATCAGCCTTTCTGGAAAGTTTCTTTGTAAAAAGCAATACCGTCCTGGATAATCTTCAGGGCAGTTGCCTTGTCCTGGAATTCATTTACCACCACACTCTTGTTCTCCAGGCGCTTGTATTCTTCAAAGAAATGCCGCAGTTCATCAAAGAAATGTTTGGGCAGCTCTTCAATATTGTTGTAATAATTCACGCTGGGATCATTGGCCGCTACCGCGATGATTTTATCATCTGCATCGCCGCTGTCGATCATGCGCATCACCCCAATTACCTTGGCTTCCATCAGGCACATGGCCTGTACAGGCTGACTGGTAATTACCAGGATATCCAGGGGATCCTTGTCATCACCATAAGTCTTGGGAATGAATCCGTAGTTACAAGGGTAATAGAATGAAGAATAAATAATCCGGTCGAGTTTTAAAAGGCCACTCTCTTTGTCGATTTCGTATTTGGCTCTTGATCCCTGGGGAATTTCAATTACCGCAGTTACAACACGGGGAGCTTGTTCGCCGGTAGGAATACCATGCCAGGGGTGTGATACTGTTAACATCTTTCTTTTTTTTCAGTTGGTTTGCTTAGTGTAATTCTTTCAGATCTACCTGCCAGATGCCGTTCACCTTTACAATTTTGATGACGGTAGTGTCTTTGCTTTTGTAAGAATTGGAAAAAGAGTATTGAACCGTAGAGTCATTCTCATTCTCAATCTTGATCGGCAGAATATTCGCGTTCTTGAAAGAGACCCGCTCTTCGGTAGACAGTTTATTGTAATAATCCTTTTTCCATTTTTCAAACAGCATGTTATTGGAAGAGTCTTTCAGCAGATAAAACTCCGCTTTGCGCATGTTGCCATCCAGGGAAGCGCGGATAAACTCGCGACCAGCATCCTGTGCATCTTCTGCCGGTGTGAAACTGGTTTCATTGGAACAGGCTGCCATAAAAATGGCAGAGGCCATGAAAACTTGAGCCAGGATTGTTTTTTTCATAGCTGCAAACATAAAGAAAAGGCGCCAGTTGTGAAACTGACGCCCAAAGGTTTACTGAGCTTGCTGTTCCCGCTCTTTTTCTCTGTCATAAGCCCGGATAATGGCTTTTACCAGTCGGTGACGAACCACATCTTCCTCATCCAGGGCGATATGGGAGATGCCATCCACGTTTTTCAGAATGCGGACTGCTTTTTCCAGTCCGCTTTTCTGATTCTTGGGAAGATCTACCTGGGTCAAATCACCGGTAATAATAGCTTTTGCATTGGCACCAATCCGCGTCAAAAACATTTTGAGCTGCAGGTCGGTGGCATTCTGGGCTTCATCCAGAATAATGAAGGCATTGTCGAGTGTACGTCCGCGCATGTAGGCGAGGGGCGCAATCTCAATGGTTCTGTTACTCATGTAGTAACCAAGCTTGTCTGCCGGAATCATGTCATCCAGGGCATCGTATAATGGGCGTAAGTAAGGGTCGATCTTTTCCTTGAGATCACCGGGTAAGAAACCCAGGCTTTCTCCTGCTTCCACAGCCGGACGGGTCAGAATGATTTTCTTGACGATCTTGTTTTTCAGGGCACGTACGGCCAGGGCAACAGCGGTATAGGTTTTACCTGTACCAGCCGGACCAATCGCAAACAGGATATCATTCTTGTCGGCGCCTATTACCATCTTTTTCTGATTGGCTGTACGCGCACGAACTGTTTTGCCATTCGGACCGAATACCAGAATATCATTGGGATTGCGGTCAACAAAATTGTCTACAGTCTCAGCATCATCGCCACCTAAAATCTGCTCAAAATAATTTTCACTCATGTGTCCATTGCGCTCCAGGTATTGCACAATGAGATCAATTTTTTCTTTCGCTGTATCTACCTGTTCAGGAGCGCCGCTTAATTTGATCTGTGTTCCGCGTGATAATATTTTGAGAAGGGGAAATTTCTTTTTTAGGATATCCAGTTTACCATTGTTAACACCAAAGAATTCAATCGGGTTAACGGTTTCGAGGTTGATAATTTTTTCAGTCAATGCACAAAGGTTTATGATACACAATTTAACCTAACCTAGGTTCCTTACAAAGTTACTTATGCACAGCTTGTGGATATGTTAATTCTTCAAATCTTGCCTACACAGTTGGGTGCGCCACAGGTACAACGGCGTTTGCCTTCGTGATGTGTTTCACCATAATTGCAGGTGAGTTCTTCTCCTTTTTTGATGGGCCGCAAACTGTAAAATTCTACTTTCTGATAACAACAGCGCATGTAGGTATTGGGCGCGCAGGAATGATTGAGATAACGTAAGGCATTGGCATTGATGGAAGCATCGAGTGCATAGCCATCCCCAAATTCCACCATCGCTACTTTCTTTTGTTGTTTGATGCGTTGCCGGGCTACGCGCACCGAAACAATTTCACCACCCAGCTGACCGATTTTTTTTCTGGCAGGAATGCGTTGCGCAGCAAAACATCCGGTACCGTCAATTTTGCTTTTATGATTTTCTACTTTAAATCGAATCATTTCTTTTCAAAGAGATCAGATGAGAGATAACGATCACCGCGATCACAGATGATACAAACTATTACTCCGGAGCTTAATTCTTTGGATAATTCAATCGCGGCATGTACTGCACCACCACTGCTCATGCCACTGAAGATGGCTTCCTCTCTTGCTAACCGGATGGCCATTTTACGCGCATCCGTTTCAGCTAATTCTATGATGCGATCTACTCTGCTGCGATCAAAAATTTTAGGCAGATAAGCTTCGGGCCATTTGCGAATGCCTGGTATTCTGGAACCATCCGTAGGCTGACAACCTACTATCTGTACATCGGGATTTTGTTCTTTCAAATACCTGGATACTCCCATAATGGTACCAGTAGTGCCCATCGCAGAAACAAAATGGGTTACGGTTCCGTTGGTGTCTCTCCAGATCTCCGGACCAGTAGTGCGATAATGCATATTGTAATTATCCGGATTGGCGAATTGGTTCAGCATCAGATAACCACCTTCTGCCACCCGCGCATTGGCATAATCAATCGCGCCTTCCATTGATTTTTCTTTGGGTGTGAGTATCACTTTGGCGCCAAAAGCTTCCATGCCGAGCACGCGCTCGCGGGTTGCATCTTCGGGCATGACCAATTCTATTTCAACATTAAAGAGACTGGCAATCATGGCGAGTGCAATACCCGTATTGCCACTGGTTGCTTCAATTAATTTGATGCCGGGTTTGATTTCTCCGCGATCCAGTGCGCCCTTGATCATACCATAGGCGGCTCTGTCTTTCACACTGCCACCCGGATTATTGCCTTCGAGTTTGGCGAGGATGGTTACATTGGGATTGACGATAACGTGCTTCAGTTCAACGAGGGGAGTATTCCCCACCAGGTCCAGGATTCCAGCCATTGCTTGTATTTGTGATTTGCAGACTGGAAAGTTATAAAACTTAGGCCAATTCCTCTTCAATCATCTCGCTCATTCGTTTTTCCTGCTCAGTAACCCATTGAGGAAGGGTTTGCGGTATGATGGTCCAGTGCTGATCATCCTTACGCATGCGAAACATGATCCGGTTGCCACGATCATCTACCACATCGATGGAAAACAAGGTTTCCTGCAACACCCTCATTTTTCTGAAATTGAACTCACGTAGGCGTCCTTCCGCTTTGATCAAACGGGTGAATTGAATGTTTTTCACAAATTGTATCTGCTGCATATGATTTCAGTAAGCAATTCCCGTGCTAAGTATGTCTAACACAGTGCTAATTTCCTGCTTTTTTTCCCCATTTCCGCATTTATTTTTGCGGCATGTATTCAAAACAGCAGGCATCAGCACTGCGACAGGCTTTTTACACGGCATTTGGGACTTATATGGCCCCCATTTTATCAGCTGACGAGGAGCCGCAGAACTGGATCAATTACAAGACCGGGGTCAAACATATGCTGATTCGCATGGATACCCCCAATCGGGGTGCCAGTATTGGATTTGTTTTAACAGATCCCGATCCATTCCTGCGCTTGCAGGTGTTTGAACAATTGCAGCAATTGCAGGGTATTTTAAACGAAACCACGGGCTTTGATGACTGGATCTGGGAGTCCACCAGCTACAACCAAACGGGACAGGAAATCAGTCGCGTTTATATAGCGCTTGAACGCGCATCGGTTTTGAACAAAGCCGACTGGCCGGAGCTGATCAGCTTTTTCAAAGCGCGCCTCATTGCACTTGATCAATTCTGGCGACTCGTCAAATTTCAGTTTGAAGACTGATTATTTACGAATGCGTTTTCGCAATTCCGCCAGTGGTAAGATCATCAACTTGCCAATCGGTTTTCCATTGCGATAAGTTTGAACGCGCAAGGTGCTGGCACCAGCAGGAAAAACAATCGGACTCTTGTATTCCGGATAATAATTATCGGGCGGAAATTCATCAAAACTGTAATGAATGTTCAGATTGGGTACTTCTGTTTGCATGCTTACTTCCACAGACGTATCCTTCAAACGCACTGAAACTATGGGGTCATACATACTGGTGGAATAGTTGATACCTGCCTGGTCAAAGCGATCAAAATGTTTTTCTATTCTGTTCACAAAACTGGTCCAGTCTTTTTTGGTTTGCGGACTCCAAACTGATTCCGCTACTGCAAAAGCTCTTGGCCATAACATGTACTCTGCATGCCGAACCGTATGCAAACGTTCACTCCAGAGATTGGCTTGTCCGCCTAATACATAAGCCGGATCAGCGCCCGCCGGAACCGGATTAAATTCATAGGTTTTTTTCAGTCGAACCATACCATAAGTAGGAGGCTCCGACAAAGGATCACCCTGGTACAAATCCACATAAGTATAGGTATTCGGAGACATCACTACGGGATGTTTCATTTTAGATGCAGCAATACCACCTTTCTCACCCTGCCAGCTCATTACTGCTGCACCAGGAGCGAGTCCGCCTTCCATAATCTCATCCCAGCCCATCATCTTCTTGCCCTTGGAGGCGATGATCTTGCTAACCCGCTTCACGAAATAACTCTGCACTTCGTGCATGTCTTTCAGTTTCTCGCGCTGCATGAGGGCTTTTATTGCCGGCGATTTCTCCCACCAGCCCTTGTACGCTTCATCACCACCCATGTGGATGTATTCCATTGGGAAGAGGGCTGCTACTTCGGTGAAGATGGTATCGAGCAGTGCGTAGACTCTTTCATTAGCCGGACATAAATTATTATCGATATCACTGTAAAACTTGCCACCACCAGGCCAGTGCATAAACCGATCGCCGCCATTTACCTGGTATTCGGTGCCGGGGGTGCAACTGAGATCGGGGTAGGCGGCCAGGATCGCCATGCTATGTCCGGGTATATCAATCTCCGGCAAAATGGCAATATGTCGCGCTGCTGCATAAGCCAGCAACTCCTTAATATCTTCCTGGGTATAATAACCTCCATAGGTCTTGGGCTCTTTAGGATCCTGCTTGCCAAACTCACCCCATCTGCCGGTACGTTCTCCTCTGAAGGCGCCGATCTCTGTTAATTTGGGTAGGGCCTTTATTTCTAAGCGCCAGCCCTGGTCGTCGGTTAAATGCAGGTGCAGGCGATTGTATTTATAAGCGGCCATATGATCGATAAAATCCTTCACCTGTTCTTTGGTGAAGAAATGCCGGGCCACATCCAGCATGAGTCCGCGCCAGCCAACGCGCGGTGCATCTTTGATGCTGCAATAGGGGAGCGACCAATTAACCCCTTCTACCTTAGATTTCGCTTCAATGGCTGGTGGTAATAATTGCCAGAGTGTTTGCAATCCATAAAATAATCCGGCTGAAGAAGGCGCTTCAATCAACACGCCCTTCTCATTTACAGTTAACTGATAGGACTCCGAAGAACCAGCCGCTTTGTTCAATTTAAACCGAAGCTGCGCCTGATCTGAACTTTCTTTAACAGTGATCCCCGCCGCTGTAGAAAATTTAGCTACCAATTGCTGCATCAAAAAAGCTTTATCGGAAATCCCTGCATCAAACGAAACATTCAGCGCAGCAGGCAAATTATAACTACCCGCACTATACTTTACTTCCACTGGAACCGGAATCAAGGCCGGCTCAGGAACCTGTGCAAAAGAAGAAACCGCCAGCAACAGCAGGCCAAGCAATCCATAACCTTTAACCATTTCAAAACTGTTTAAGCCTGAAAATTACTGGCTATTTTCTTAACTTGACCCCAAAAGCAACAGAAATCCAACCGTATGCGAAATATACTACTCGGAATCTTATTTGTACTAGCAGGCAATACCCTCAGCGCACAGCAAACTGATTGCAAACTCATCAAGGGAAACGATGAATTCAGCAATGCACCGAAACTATCCACCGGCTTTGCGAACCTGCAGAACGTACAACTGAATATCGATGCCAATGGTAAAGAATTTGATCTCTTTTTCATCATCAACAATCCGGCTGCCAACTGCATCGGCGAAGAATCCGAAGCCCTCTTTGTATTTGAAGGCGGCAAACAGAAAATGGAAATCAGAAATACCGGCGGTGATAATTGTAATGGATTTTTTCACATCATTATGCGAGGCGGACAATTCACTCCCGCCAACCTCACCAAACTGGCTACTAAAAAAGTAGTCACCATTAGTTTCAGTGATCGCAACGATAAAAAAACCATTATCAGTCTTCGGCCGGAAGAGCAGGACCTGCTCATGAAGATGGCAGACTGCATCGCGAAAGAAGCTAAAACATTGGGTAAGTAATACAACTAAAAAATCCTGGTACAAGACCAGGATTTTTTTTATTGCGATAACCTTCAATAATTAATAACGATACATTTCCGGCTTAAACGGACCTTCTTTTGGAATACCCAGGTACTCCGACTGAGCAGTAGTCAACTCATCCAATACCACTCCAATTTTCGCCAGGTGCAAACGAGCAACCTTCTCATCGAGGTGCTTCGGTAACACGTATACTTTGTTTTCGTATTTGCTACCATTGGTCCAGAGTTCCAACTGAGCCAGGGTTTGGTTGGTGAAAGAGTTACTCATTACAAAGCTGGGGTGACCAGTAGCGCAACCCAGGTTTACGAGGCGACCTTCCGCCAGCAGGATGATGTCTTTACCATCTACATTGTAGATATCTACCTGGGGTTTGATGGTGTCTTTGGTATGACCGTAATTATCGTTCAACCAGGCCACATCAATCTCGATATCAAAGTGACCGATATTACAAACGATCGCTTTGTCCTTCATCAGTTTGAAATGTTCGCCCGTGATCAGATCGCGACAACCGGAAGCAGTAACCACAATATCAGCTTCTTTCACAGCGTCGATCATTTTCTTCACTTCGAAACCATCCATCGCAGCCTGCAGGGCGCAGATCGGATCAATTTCTGTAACGATTACGCGGCAACCGGCACCCGCCAGAGAAGCAGCAGAACCCTTACCCACATCACCGTAACCACCTACCACAGCAACCTTACCGGCCAGCATGATATCCGTAGCTCGACGAATAGCATCTACCAATGATTCTTTACAACCATATTTGTTGTCGAACTTGCTCTTGGTAACAGAATCGTTCACGTTGAATGCAGGAACAGGAAGGGTACCATTGGCCATGCGCTCATAGAGACGATGTACACCTGTAGTAGTTTCCTCACTCAGTCCCTTGATATGCTGAATCAGCTCGGGATATTTATCAAATACGATATTGGTCAGATCACCACCATCGTCGAGGATCATATTCAACGGGCGCTCAGGACTACCGAAGAACAGGGTCTGCTCAATACACCAGTCTGCTTCCTCGAGGGTCTGGCCTTTCCAGGCGTATACACCGATACCGGCAGCAGCAATCGCAGCAGCGGCATGGTCCTGTGTAGAGAAGATATTACAAGAACTCCATTTCACTTCCGCACCCAGGGCAACCAGGGTTTCAATCAACACAGCCGTTTGAATGGTCATGTGCAGACAACCGGCAATGCGCGCACCTTTCAGGGGCTGGCTGGCGCCGTATTCTGCTCTCAAGGCCATCAAACCGGGCATTTCAGCTTCGGCTAAACGGATTTCTTTACGTCCCCATTCAGCCAGGCTGATATCCGCCACTTTATAGGGAAGGGTAAAATCAATAACTGATTTTGTGACAGTAGACATGCTTATACTTTTATTTGGGTGCAAAGATACAATAAAGCATGTTTAATTGAAACCTTTGTGTAACTTGTTATCTACCTGCATATCAGTAGATTACACAGTAGTTCTGCCATTTTTTAACATCCTGGCAACAACTTTATCGATCGGTAAGTGTACAGCGTCTTCCCCAAACTGGTCCCAGTCGATAAACCGGAAGGATTCAATCTCCTGGGTGGTTTCATAGAGCTTGTGCTGGTCTTCATCAAATTCGAAAGGCGTCAGGCGCAGGGGAACAGCAATTGGTTCCAGTGCTTTTGCATAATAATAAATGGAAATGATTTGCTGGGTGGGATTGAAAGCACTCATCTGGTAGAAATCGGTGGTATAAATATGATCCCCCACTTCTACCTTGAGATTCATTTCTTCCAGGAATTCGCGCCGCAGGCAATCGCGGGTGCCCTCTCCAAATTCGAGTCCGCCCCCAGGGAATTTGGTAAAAAAATCGCCGCGAATCTTTTCATCACTCACCAATACCTGGTTTAGTTCATTTAAAAGAATACCATAAACCCGAATCGTAAACATAGATCAGAATAATTTTTTCTTGAGAAAGAAATAGCCGATGACTAACGAAATAGCCAGGGACAAAAAGACCGGAATATAAAAAGCGAAGGGCGAGTTGGCATAGGGGATGGGCACATTCATGCCATAGATACTGGCCACCAGTACCGGGAAACTCAGGGTGATAGTGATTACCGAGAGGCGCTTCAACACTTCGTTCTGGTTATTGGCAATGATACTGGCGAAGGCATCCAGGGTACTGGAAAGGATATTGGTATAAATATTCGCCATCTCCAGGGCCTGGGAATTATCTACAATTAAATCGTTCAGGAATTCGCGTTCCTCTTCATTGAGGCCCATGAAATTGGTGCGTTCCAGTTTGATCAGCAGGAGTTCATTGCTGCGCAGGGCGGTCACAAAATACACCAGGCTTTTCTGGATCCGCATGAGCTGGAGCAGTTCCTCGTTCCGGTTGGCATCGTAGAGTTTTTGTTCCAGCAGGTTGCGCTTGTGGTTGATTTCCTTGAGGAATTCCATATAGTTCTGCACCACTTTCTCGATGATCTTGAGCACCATCATTTTCCGGTTATCGGGATGGCGGTTCTGGAAAGTGTTCAGGAATTTCTTGATGGCATCGTTCTCAAAGGAGTTCACTGTAACGATCTGGTTGTGGGTAAGGATAATACAGATCGGGATGGTGATATAAAAGGCATCGCTGTCGTTGAAGGAATTGTTCTCCGTGGGGGTTTTGATCACAATCAGCTTCACATTGTCCTCTTCCTCGAAGCGGGTACGTTCATCGATATCCAGGGAGTCGGTCAGGAAGTCGAGGGGTATGTCCAGTTCCTCGGAGAGCTCGGTAAACTCTTCCTGTTTCAGCGGCGGGAGCACATTCACCCAAACGCCATCTTCTGGTTTGTGGATCGATACAGTCTGATGGTTGATATTTTTGAAGTATTGAATCACTCCGCTCGTTTTTTAGGGTAGTAAAAGGGTACCAGTGAATACTTTTTCTGCGGGACCGATTAACCAGATATTGGAATAGCCACCATTGGGATGGCGATCGAATTCAACAGAGAGTTTGCCCCCGCGGGTTTGCACCGTCACTTCATTAAAGCCCTGTTCATTGTGGTAATTCACCAGGGCGCTGGCCGTAACACCGGTGCCACAGCTCAGGGTTTCATCTTCCACGCCGCGTTCATAAGTGCGTACCGCGATTTCGTGTTCATCTTCCACCTCCACAAAATTGACATTGATACCAGAAGGTTTAAAGGCCTCCTGGTTGCGGATCTCGCGACCCTTGGAGAAGACATTGTATTCATCGAGGCGATCGACCATTTTCACATAATGCGGGGAGCCGGTATTGAGGGTATAATCACCGGAGCTCTCCTCAATAGAAGGCACATCCTGCATTTTGAGGCGAACCAGTCCGCGTGCATCGATCTCTGCTTCATGCGGACCGTCGATGGCGATGAATTTATAAACCGTACGCACAATACCCTGGTGGTAGGCGAACATGGTAAGGCAGCGGCCCCCATTGCCACACATGGTGCTTTCGCGGCCATCGGCATTGTAGTA
Organism: Flavihumibacter fluminis; assembly: GCF_021491375.1. Classification (GTDB taxonomy): domain Bacteria; phylum Bacteroidota; class Bacteroidia; order Chitinophagales; family Chitinophagaceae; genus Flavihumibacter; species Flavihumibacter fluminis. The sequence continues at coordinate 366,997 of NZ_JAKEVY010000001.1, read as the reverse complement.
TTTCATTTCAAAATCGTAGCCGGTGGCGGCATTGAGCAGCATAAGGCCATCGGCACCGATGCCAAAGCGGCGATCGCAGAGAAAGTGGATCTGTTCCTGGGTAAGGTGGTTATAGACACCCTCGCGGTTATCGAGGATGACAAAATCATTACCCGTGCCCTGATATTTATAGAAGTTGATCTCCATGGGGTTAAGTACCAGCGATAATTTCAAGTGAGCGAACAATCAATTTTTCTACGCCTGCCTGTCCATCTGATGAAAAGGTTTTGTTGACCCGGTTGGCGACGATTACATTGAGGCTAAGGCAATGGTGCCCCAGTAACCGACTCAACCCATAGATGGCGGAGGTTTCCATTTCAAAGTTAGTGATCCTATGCTGACCGTACTGAAAATCTGTGAGGCGATCTACCAGTTGGGGGGCAGCCAGGCCGAGGCGGAGGATTCTGCCCTGGGGACCATAGAAACCGGGACAGGTTACTGTGATGCCCTGGTGATAGCCCTCGGTAAAATGTTTGAGCAGGGAAGGGGCGGCGGCGGAGATATAGGGCTGGGTGATGGAATGGTGGATCTGGGTTTGGGTGAGGAAGGACTGGAGCAGTTCCTGTTCCTCTTCATTTTGTTCGAGGCGATAGAAGTGGAGGAGGTTATCGAGGCCTAGGCCATGGGTGCCGGCCACAAAGGAGTCGACGGGGATATCGGCCTGGAGGGAACCACTGGTGCCGAGCCGGAGGATGGAGAGGCTGGACAAGTTGGGTTTGATGGTACGGGTATTGAAATCGATGTTGACCAGGGCATCGAGTTCATTGAGAACGATATCTATATTATCGGGACCGATGCCGGTGGAGACAACCGAGATGCGTTTCTTGCCGAGGGTACCGGTATGGGTGACAAATTCGCGGTGCTGGCGTTGCACTTCGATGGTATCAAAATATTTGCTCACCACTTTGACGCGATCGGGGTCACCAACCGTGAGCACGATAGGGGCGAGTTCATCGGGGAGGAGGTCGAGGTGATAGATAGCGCCGCGGTTGGTAATAATTAATTCGGAGGGGGCAATAGGTTTCATTCGGTGGCGTTATTAGAAAGAATTTTTTACGGTGGAATTTGTAACGAATGTATAAAAATCCTACATTCGTGCCCGATTCAAAAATGGTCCTGTGGCCGAGTGGTTAGGCAGAGCTCTGCAAAAGCTTCTACAGCAGTTCGAATCTGCTCGGGACCTCCAAAAAATAAGAAAGTCCGTATAGGTGAAATGACCTTTGCGGACTTTTTGATTCTACCGTTCGGGTATGTTTGATCGTCCATTCGGGTATTTGCAAGCGTTGTGTCACCGTTCCGGCACCGCTCAACCACCGTTCCATCACCGTTCTTCAACAGTCAGTGAACCGTTCATGAGCCGTTCGGCAATCGTTCCAGCCTGGTTTCCTTATTCAAAATTTACAAATTACGGTTTCCCGTATACGAAACTGTTTAAGAATTATTATATTGGTGTTACTTGTCCTGTGATTCCCTGTTATGGGACTCATGTGGCGAAGCAATGGGGAAATCTGAAGTGTTTTAATCGATTTTATTTCTGAAAATCCGCCTTAATGTAAATCGAAATTATTCATTCAAGGATAACCCTGAAAGTTGGATTAGCGAAACAAGAATCCGCCTGAACGTGGAAGTTGCAATTGATACTCATTATGATCTTTTAAAGAACCACGTCTAATAGCGCAAATAAACGAGTTGCCTGCAATGCGGTACCACTCGGCTGAGATTTATACCTAATAAACACTAAAACATATGCATGAATTGTTAATCGGCTTGATAGTAACTGCCGGTGGATCACTTTTAAACTTTATCTCAACAAAAATATATAACTCAGTTACTGGCTCGTCTAAAAACTTCATTTGGAAGAACACTTATCCTGCACTAAAAAGTATTCAAACGCCTTTAGAATTTGAAGAGCTTAAGAAAAGGACAAGAATTGTTGTAATAGACGATGAAGATAGTTTCCCCATAAGCTTATTTCAAGCAGAAAATTACTCCATTGATAAATGGGCTGCTGTTAAGGATTATAGTAAACTTGAAAATGGGTTTTATGATATTATAGTTCTTGACATTAAAGGTGTAGCACTTCATATTTCAGTTGATGACGGGTTGGGGGTTTTGGAAAGTATTAAAAGAAAAAATCCAAGTCAAATTATTATTGCATATTCTCAACATAGTTTTGACTTAAGCAAAGCTAAGTTTTGGGAGTTAGCCGATGAAAAAATTGCTAAACCAAGCGACTATCTGAAAATTAAAAATATAATTGACACTTTAATAGATAGCAAATTTAAGCCTGGAAGATATATTGAAACCCTTCATAGCATTTTAAGAAAAAATGGGTACGATGAAATAGAAATTAAAAAGCTCGATAAGGAGCTTATAAAGGTGATCAAAAATAAACAGCAGCCCGATTGGAGTAATATTTTAGATTTTGCTAGCAATAAGCCAGAGCTAGTTCATCAAATAATTACAATAGGAAATACGCTTCTTAAATTTTTTAAATAATGGAACTAGAGCTTTTTAAAAATCTATCTCGGTATCCCTTTATTTTCAATAATGAGTTTTTTGATTCTATAGAACTTAAACAAAATAAAACTTGTATTGAGAAATGTGAAAAAAGAGATTGTCTAAGTTTGGCTTTAAGTAATGCAGGACAGGTTGAATATATCTGTTCCAAAGGTTATAATAACCTACTAGTAATTACCAATGGATTTAAATTTATATTGAATGGATTGATCTATGAAACAAATACGACAGTTCCTCAAGGCAGAAAGGAAGTGAGAAAAAATTGGATTGTTCAAAAAGACGCTATCAACGTTTTTGTAACAAAAATTCAAGAAATAGAAAACTATATAATTCAAAGAGAAAATGAAAGTATAGAAAAAAACTTTTCGTTATTCCATGATTTTAAAACATCAATGAGTATTTTCTTCAATTGCACTGAATCTATAATTGCTGGACTGCCAGGAAATACGTTCGAAGAAAAACTTCAAAATAGCGGAAGTTCATATAAAGATTTATACAATTCCCTTGAATTGATTACATCTCAATTAGGAATGATTGACGTTATTATTAATCCCAAAAGTATATCGTTTGGTAATAAAAGGAACATCAACATATATAAGCTTTTTTATAAAATAAAAATGCTATTTAACTACTTAGCAGCGAAGAAAAGAAACATTTCAATAGAACTGATAAATGTGGATGGAGCTTACATTCATAACAGTTTTTGTTTCGAATCAATAGAGTTCATCCCTTTAATTCTTTTAGATAATGCCCTAAAATATTCATCACCGGACTCGAATATAAAGATTGAGATTACCCAATTGTATGGTCGTGCGAAAATTAGGGTTAAAAATATCGGCCCTTTCGTGAGCGATGCAAATAAAGACAAAATATTTGAAAAGTTTTTCAGAGACGAATCTGCAAAATCCTTTTCCAAGGAGGGCATCGGTATGGGTCTTTGGATTGCTCAAGAAATTTTAAAAACCCATGGCAGCAAGCTTTATTATTTTAAAGACCAAAATGAATTTAGACCAATAGGGCTTAATATTTTTGAATTCGACCTGGAGACGTATTAATGTAAACATGCTCCTAACAAGAAGCACTGCAGGCAACAAAAGTATTTGCAAAAGCAGGGCTGGATAATGTAGCATCAGCTATGTGCAAGCATCAGCAGCAGTTCGGGCTCGACGTCCAATGTTCAGTTTTAGTTCTTAACTTCAACAATATATTTTCAAATGGACATTTGTACCCGGCTGGACAATCAAAGAATTCCCTGCCGTCGCAAATACTCGAACGTTACCTGCAACTCTGTTGGTAGCATTCTTTTATTTAAAAGGTTGAAAAATAGACAAGCTAAAATTGTACATGCACTACTCGCTATGTAAACCAAACTTAAAAGCCATCAAAAGCCATCTGCTATTATGAAAATAAATCCCACTTTGTTTTCAGTAAAATTCTATCTGCTCATCGCATTATCTTCCTTTATTTGTATTTCAGCGACACCTCCATTAAACAATTTAGTAGTCGAGCGTGGTCAGGTTTTAAATATACCTCCTCGATTATATCAATACGATACTATTCATATAAAAGAAGCAGGAGTATTAAAAGTTAATGACAATGGTTCTAAGTGGCTTGTGCTTAAAGCAAGAGTAATTATTTGTGAGGGATCAATAGTGTACACAAATTTTAGACGTGGAGTGGGTACTATAGCGTTAACGTTAGAAAACGGCGAAAAACTGGAACATACTTATAGCGAAGCGTTAGGTGGTTCCGGCGGTAATGGAAGTGGAAATGGTCGCCAGCAAGGTGGTCTTGGCCACAGAACTAATGACTACAATGGAGGTGGTGGTGGTAGTGGCGCCTTTTACACTGGAAGGCCCAGTGTAAACTTGCCAGGTATAGCAGCAACAGATTTTAGAGGCGCACCATCTCCAAGTAGTAGTAGGTGGTGTTTCGGAGGAAATGGAGCACGTCAATCATATGGGCACGGTGGACTAATATGTATTCTAGCTGATAAAATCGTTTTTGGATCTACCGCTAAAATTCAACTTCGGGGAAGTGATGGCAGTAATGGTACTAACGGCGGTACAGGAGACTGTTATGGCGGAGGGCAAGTATACTATTGGGGCGGAGGAGGTGGTGGAGGAGGGACATCAGGTGGAAATGGTGGAGTTTTAGTGGTGAAATGCAGTGACATAGCTAACATGCCTACTGTAGATGTCGGTCCGGGTAAAGGCGGTAAAGGTGGTGCTGGTGGAAGAAGTGCTAGATGTTCTTTCCATGGTCAAGGGGGAATGCATGGCGACGATGGAGAGCAGGGTTATGCTGATTGGCAATAGTTTCTTTTTTTGATGTTTAAATTTTCTTATTGAAAGTGTCTTTCATTAAGAAAATTTTATCCTTGAGTCGGTTTGTGGTCTTACATAATTATATGATAGGTGAAAAGTTAAGATAAGGGCATGCAGGTAACAGTACATTGGCGTATATGGGGGGGGGGCGACGTGCAAGCAATCGGCTATTAATCATCAGTCAGCTTTTGTTCCAGCGTGACGGAATGCCATTGAGCGACAAAATGATCAATGAACAGCTGTACATTTAATCAGCATTGGTTATCGGCTGAACGTTCAATGATTGCCGCCACTTCGCCAATGCTTCAACGTTGGCAGCAATTCTTTTTGGACACTTCCTATGAGCATAAAAGCAATAATCAAATTCCTTGACGACTATCTGATACGTTCAGGGCGACAAAGCATTGACCCTGTTGAAGCAAATGCACTACTTGAAAAATCAGGGTTACTTCGGGACAGCAAAGATAAACCCGGCAAACCACTTCGTGATTTGTTACGCAAAGGACAACTACCTCATGCTTTTCAGTCTGGCGGTAAAGGTTCAAGTTGGACAATTCCACATTCAACCAAACGGAAAACCGCACCCTCTAACTATCCGACTGTTAAGATGACGACCAAAACAGTTGTAACAACGCAACCAAAGCAAAACACAGCAGCGACTGTTGACATTACACAATTAAAGCAGAATCTTGAAAAAGCACGACTTAAATACAAGCCGGACAAGGTAAGGTATTTACTGATTGCAGAAGCACCGCCGGACAGTTTAGACCGTTTCTTTTATTTTGAGAATGTTCACCAACATGATTATTTGTTTTTAGGAGTTGCTGAAGCACTTTACCCTGACCTCAAGTACAAGTTCATTGCAAGTGGACGAGACAGCGACATCAAACTTTCAATCTTACTCAAATTTCAAGCTGACGGTTTTTACCTGCTCGACTTATCAGAACTGCCGCTATCACTTCTAAATAAAGATTTAGGTTCTCAACTTCCGAGCCTGATTGAGAAAATAAAACAAGTGGCTAACAGTGACACGAAAATCATTTTAATCAAAGCGACTGTTTACGACACAGCCTTTAATGCTTTGCGGCAGCACGGATTAAGAAATATAATAGACAGTAGAATTCCTTTCCCCGGACAAGGAGGACAAAAGCTATTTCAGATTGAGTTCAAAAAAGCACTCAAAGCAGCTCAATACTTGTGAGAATTGGAGTGTACTGCAAACAAAAGTTTTGCTGCACGTTGGGTAGGACGTTATAAAATACGCCACCTGCAGCAATACTCGACGTTAGGCGCAAGCGTAGGACGTGATAGCCGTGTTAAAATAAAATCTAAAATAAGACTTGAATGATTACTCAAATAAATAAACTAAAGCGTTTTGGCATTTACCAAAATTACACTTGGGGCAGAATAGAAGACTTCAAGAGAAAGAACTTGGTTTATGGTTGGAATTATTCAGGAAAAACAACGCTTTCAAAACTTTTTCAAGTATTAGAGTTCAAAGACAAAAACAGATGTTTTAGTGGTGCTGAAATTGAAATATCTGTAAATGACGGAACATCCAAAATATTTAATCAGGATACCCTAAATTAATTTCCATTTGCTGTAAAGGTTTTCAATAGTGAATACATCAAGCGCATTTTCACTTGGGATGAACCTAAGTCGGGTTTTAGTCCCATCTCTTTCTATTTGGGGGATACAGCGGGTGCCTTAAAAGATAAAATCAAAAAGCTAGAAACAATCAATGAACGCTTAGCCCTATTACGTGAAAAAAAATACAAGCCTATCATTGATGCTTTTGAAAACTATAATAAAACAAATGGATATTTTTCAAGAAAAGCAAAAGATGTAAGAGAAAACTATTTGCCAGGGATATTTGACCCTACAACCTTTGACAAAGGGAATTTCAAAAAAATTGTTGATGAAGTAAAAGTCAACCTTGAAGGTTTTATTCTAAATGCTACGGAGCGTGATTTAACAAAAAAAGAAGCGCAAGCTGAAAATAAGTTTGACCCTCAAAATGAAAATTACAAAATTAAGGAAAGCTTAGAGTGGCTTTCATTATCTGTAAAATCCATCTTAGAAGATAGTGCTCCAAAAGCTATTACATTTCCAACTCTTGAAGAAGACCCTGCCTTGTTTGATTGGGTTCAGAAAGGTATGCCACTTCACATAGATTCAAAGGAATGCAAGTTCTGCACAAAGCAACTACCAGACAATCGAATTGCCGACCTTAATTCCTTTTACTCCAAAAAATTAAAGGAAATTCAGGATGCAATAGAAAATGTTATCAAAGAAATTGAAAGCGAAAGAAAATTAATTGAAGTTAAATTTCCAATCAAAAAAGACATTGCAGAACTTTTTCAATCCGAATATGAGATGGCGATAAGTGCATATGAAATTCAAAAAGGCATTTATAAAGAAAAACTTTCAATTCTTGAAAAAGACCTACAATATAAATGGTCAAGTATCTTCAATTCAATTGACGCCACACAAATTGACATAATAAGTTTAACAGGTCACTTTGAGGCAATTGAAAGTGTAATTAAAAAACACAATAAATGGCTTAATGAATTTAGTGAGAGAAAAAGTTCCGCAATTGAAAAAATCTTAAAGCACTATGTTGCGGAGTATCTGAAGGCTGATGATTACAACAAAAAGGAATCGAATAGAGATTGTGCAATGGAAACTAATGAAAAGATAGAAGCTAAAATAAACAACAATATTCCATTAATTAAGAGCTATAACGAACAATTGAGTAGCACCGCAAAAAGACAAGGTGAGCTTAATGACATTTTAGAAATTTTGTTACATAGAGATGATATAAAAATTGAGATTAGAGACGAAATATTTAGGCTTGAAAGGTCAGGTCATCCAGCGGAACATTTAAGTGAGGGTGAGAAGTCAGCAATTGCATTTGCATACTTCTTGACAGAATTGAAATCATTAAGAAAAAATGACCCGCCTAAACTTCCAAACACAATAATTTTTATAGATGACCCTATTTCCAGTCTAGACAGTAATCATATTTTCCAAGTAAGGTCATTATTGAAAGACTTTTTCAAAACTGAGGATTTTGCTCAACTATTTATTTCAACACATAATTTTGAGTTCTTTTCAATACTTATGGACAGTGAAGAATTATTTCACCGACAAAAGAAGACTAAAGCAGATTTTTATTTCATTAAAAGAAATGATTCAGGAGAATCCAAAATTGAGCATCTGCCATCTACATTTAAAGACTACAATTCTGAATATGTCTCAATCTTCCATATATTAAACGACTTCAATAAACTAGCTGACAAATCAACTTTTCCCCACACGGTTCTTTTACCAAATGCTATGAGGAGATTTTTAGAATTATATACTTCGATGAAATATCCATCAAGTAAATCTGTTGACTCAAGGGTAAAAGCAGTTTTCACTTCAGCTGACGGGACTTATCATAGAATAAAACTTTTGCATTGGTTGTCACATCAGAATCAATTTGAAAAAGTTCAACAACACGATGACAAACTATTACAAATAGAAGAAGCAATAAAGGACTTAATGGAACATATAGAATTAAAAGATGAATTACATTGGAAAGGACTTAATGGCTTATAGTGAAAATACATATCTGGGCAAAAAGTGAATATCATAGATTTGTAGATGTTGCAAATCCATCAAATACAGATGTTAAGCATTTAAACCGAATTTATGTTGCGAATAAGGGTTTAATAAACCCAGTAATTGGACAAGGTGTAAATGAATTTGACAAAGTAAATACTACGGTGATGTACTTCTTTAGTCATATATTGAATTTTGTCATGAGAGAAAACAATAGAAAATCGCCTGTGCGATATGAACTTTACGCAGGAAGAAAATCTAAGGGATGGAAGTCTTTAACCTGACACGCTGCCGATAACCTTGCATTAGAAAAAGAACGGCGCACGAATAACGCACCATCGATAATTAGACTGAACGGCGGTTGTTTCGGTAACTGTTGCCTCGAATTCGATAACTTTGGTTTGATAAAAGTGTTTTTTTACTATTCATTTACTATCTATAAATAGAATGTTCAGAATTGAATTCCTAAATTTAAAAGGCCATCCTCAATTAGGGGATATCGATTTGCAACTTTCTGAACCACAGGAATATAAGAAAGGAGAAAAACCCTATACTTCAGTTATTATTGGACCAAATGGTACAGGAAAAAGTTTCATTCTTAGAACTATTGCTGAAGTTTTCCGACAGTTTAAATCATATTCAGTTTCTAACAAAAAAGAATTTAGTCTTCCTTACGATATTCATTTACGATACAAGTATTATAGAAATACATACGAAATTGTAGCGAGAAAAATTAAATCTAGCAACAATAAAATGCAAAGAAAAGAATATCTTTTTTTCAAAAATAGGCCATTTAATCTTGAATTCAATAATGATAGTTTGCATGAATTGCAAACAGGTTTTGAAGTACTACATCACGAGCTAGAATATCCTGATAAATTACTAGTAAATTCAATAATTCCAACAGATCGATTTAAGTATCAGAATAGTAATCCAATTGACTTCTATCAATATTTAGGAGCTAGAAGTACAAGTAGTACAACTAGTACAAAAACTTCAGTTAGAAGAACATTAAAACATATTTTTAATGCTGCGAAGGCTAGTAATGAGTTTAGAGGAAATCTTAAAGAGCTTCTAAAGTTTTTAGAATTTGAAGATTGTTTTAAAGTTGAATATAAAACAAAAATCAATAAACTTTTCTTTTCTAAAAGTCTTACTATTGATAATTTTAAAAAATATTTTGAAAATTGGTGGGATGAAGATTTTGAATACACAAAAAGAAAACAAGAAAATCCACTTTGGAGCATACCTTACTATAATCAATATTTCAAAGATGATTTATATTTAACCGAAAGAGTTGTTTCTTTTTTGAACAAAATACCTACAATTGAAAAAATATTTTTGAGTAAGAAAAATTCTTCATCGAAAATTATTTCAATTGACTTATTTGATTCAGATTTAACAGATTATGACTTAACGATGATAAGTCACCTTGAAAATCTTGACATAATTAACCTAGAAGGAATACGAATTCAGAAAAGAAATTCGTCTCTTTCTATAAATGACATAAGTTCCGGTGAATATCATTTGTTAAATTCACTTGTAGGAATGTTTGCAAATATTAAATATAATTCATTAGTTCTGATTGATGAGCCTGAAATAAGTTTGCATCCGAATTGGCAAATGCGATATATAACTTTTCTCAAAGATGTATTTGCCAATTTCTCTACCTGTCATTTTATAATTTCAACTCATTCTCATTTTTTGGTTTCCGATTTAGAGGGTGAAAGTTCTTCAGTTACAGCTTTAAACAGAGATTTAAAAACTAATCAATTATCAGCGAAAATATTATTAGGAGCAAATACCTTTGGCTGGTCAGCAGAAGATGTGTTGTTTAGAGTTTTTAATGTTAAATCAGCTCGTAATCATTATTTTGAAATGGCAGTTGCAGATTTATTAAATCTACTTTCAAAAAAAAGTAAAGACTTTAATAAAATAACTAGGTTAGTTGAAGAGTTAAAAGCAATAAATATATCAGAGAATGACCCTCTGAATGAATTAATTTCAGAAGCTGAAGATTATATTAGAAATGATTAATCAAATTCACAATGCGTTAGTCCTTACTCAACAACAAGAAACCCATCTTGCTGGTATTGTTGTTAACAGACGACCTGCTGAGTGGGACAAAACAAATGCGATAATGACAGATATAAAAGGATCCATTCTTTCCCAACTTGACGGCTTTCAAAAACAGAAATGCTGCTACTGCGGATTACAATTGTGGGAAACGTCTAGAGGTGAAATTGATCATATTGCGCCTAAAGGTGCAAGACCAAGAGCCTATCCAGAATTTACTTTTGAAAAGAAAAATCTTGTATTATCATGTGAATATTGTAATGGTTCAAGCAAAAAAGGTCAAACTGATATTGTTTTTAGATATAATACTAATTATTCTGATTGCGAATTTAAAATTGTCCATCCTTATTTTGACAATCCATATTCTCATTATGAATGGGTAAACACAAGGACTCAAATTCAATTGAGACATAAAACCTGGAAAGGGAAATATTCAATTTTACTTTTTCAACTTGACACGATTGGTCAAGCAAATGCAAGAGGGAAGCAACGGATTTATGAAAAAAAATTAAATAATATTAAAGTTGTTAAAGACCTTTATGATAGGTTTAAACGAATCATTTATTTTAATAGTTAATTTATTATCTAATTTTATAACTTTTAATTGTTAACTGATACGAACCTGCCATTATTAACTAAGTGTTTTATGACATGAGCATCAATATACGATTAAGTCAAATAAGATGATTCATGTTAATTATTTAAATATTTTATATCTTAATTCATGAATGAACAAGAGTTGATTGCGACAATTACAGAATATTTTAAGTTGAACATATTTGACAATCATTTAAAAGCCTCTATTAGTATTCATACAAAGCTCAAAACATATAAAATAAATCCCATAATAGTTAAATATCTATCAAAGATTTTAGAAAATGATTTTACAGCTATTGGTGTTGCAAAAGCTTTATATTATCCCCGTGTTTTGGGAACATCAATATCAACAATTTTTGGTTCTAGAATACAAAATATGTTTGTAGATATTGGATTAGCTAATGGCTCACTAATTAAAGGAATGGACATCGAATTTATTGATAAGCTTGATGATCGAAAAAAATGGTGTCAATTAAAAGCTGGACCAAATACAATTAATTCTGAGGATGTTAGTCCTTTAATTAGAAAATTTACAGACACCATAAATCTTGCAAGAACAAACTCGGCCTTTAGAAACATTAATAATACCGATTTCATTGTTGGGGTTATTTATGGGCAAAGCGAAGAGTTAAGTATGCATTATAGAACTATTAATAAAATTCATCCTGTATATATTGGTAATGAATTTTGGTTTAGATTAACTGGTTATGAACATTTTTATACCAATTTAGTTTCAGATTTACATGATTTAATTTTAAGGCTAGATAGTAATAATGTAATATCATCTGGAATTGAATTGCTAGCATCAGAAATTTCAAATTCTCATCTTTTTACATTTGATAATCCTTGATTTTTATTTAAGAAGTTTATAATTGAGTATCCAAGTTCTCTAGCCAAATTAACTGGTACTGCATTTCCTATTTGTTTATATTGCTGAGCAATTGAGCCTGAAAACTCCCAATTGTCTGGAAATGTTTGTATTCTTGCATATTCTCTAATTGTAAATGGTCTTGTTTCTTCAGGGTGGCAACGCTCTGTTTGCTTTTGTGCTGGACTGCAAGTAAGAGTTAAACATGGTTCATCCCATCCTATTCTTCTGGCAATACCAGTTTTACCACCTCCAAGATAATAACTGCCGCCCATAAATTTTTTTTGTATTTCAATAGGTAAATCTCTCCAATACCCTTTAGGTGGTACCAAATCTAGTACATCTTTTTTGCTCTTAGGATATTTAACGCCTAAAGATTTAGGGACATCACAATCATAAAGTTCACCTTTAAACAAAGCATCCTTTAAGTTATAGATTTTACTATAAGGTTTTGGATATTCAAAATTTGTGTTCAAATCTTTTCTTACACCAACTAAAATTAATCGTTCTCGTTTTTGAGGAACTTTGTAGTTTATTGCCTTCAAAACTTGAACTGGCACTACATTGTAACCAATTTCATCAAGAATCGAAATCATTCCTTCTAATGTTTTGCCACCATTGTGGTTTAAAAGACCTCTTACATTTTCTCCAATACAAATAAGAGGTTTTACTTCCTTTACAACCCTTGCAAATTCATAAAATAATGTGCCTCGTGCGTCTTTGAAACCTAATTTTTTTCCAGCATAACTAAAAGCTTGACATGGAAACCCACCTGTTATAACATCAACTTTGTTTTTATATTCAGAGAACTTGAAATTTTTGATATCTCCTTCAATTATTTCCCATTTTGGGCGATTTTTTCTTAAAGTTTCGCACGCGAATTTATCTATTTCATTAACTGCTATACATTTTAAGCCAGCTTGTTCTAAACCAACTGCTAATCCACCTGCACCCGCAAATAATTCTAATACCCAATAATCTTTGTTTGGCTTTACAAAGTTAATATTCCCAATTTGAGGTTCTTCATCTTTAAAATCTAAAAGTAAATCGAGAACTTCCTGTCTTCTGTATTTTCTATAATTGCTTATTGGTTCTCTTAATGCCAAGAGTTTACCTTCTCGATCCCATCTCCTTAAAGTTTCTTTGCTTTTACCTATTAGATTTGCAGCTTCAGATATAGTCAAATATTCATTCATAACCATGTTAATTAACCTTATACAATGGTTACAAATATATATTTAAAATGGTTTTTAACGAAAAATCTTTAATTATATTTTTTTCAAGTGGGTAAATTATTAATTTGAAATAGATTGTATTTAAAATACTTGGCTAAATTATTTTGATTGGTCGAAATTCTGAATGATTGTTTTATCCCTTTCCTAGAGCCATCTCAAAAGTGCTTTCCCGGGTTTTTACTGACTTCTGAATGAGGTTTGATCTGAAGAAAGTTAGACACCAACAAAAGGAACTTATTCAACAATTGTAAGGAATTTGTCGAAATAAAATCAAAGTATACCTTTCAATCTGAAATGGAAGCTGTTAATACGTTCATTTAATATTGAAAGATTGATTTATTTGCGTGGTGTATAAAAAAGAAGTATGATAACTGAAAATTAGTTCAACAAGATAACGGCAGTTGGCTTCATTTCTAAAATAATGAACGAAATCACTCTGGAAGATACTTCTATAGGAAAATGACTTTTCAGACTTTTTTGGTTCATTATATTAAATAGCATTTGGTTGATGCAATAAAATAAAATTATTAATACATCATAACTCTATAAAAAATAAAATAACCTGATTTTCAGATAAAGTCCTAACTCTTGCACTTTATTTATGCTTGTCTAGTAATTTTTGCAAAAGCTCTATTTTTTCTTTTTCAGCTTGAAGTAATCTTTCGTATAATTTTCTGTTTACTGCAATTTCTTCAGCCCATTTATCTAAGGGATTAAATGTGCATTTGTAATTTTCAACATATGCTACAGATTCATCTGTAAATGTATTCGCAACAATACTTATCGCCGCTTCCTCATCAAAATTCTTAATTGCATCCACCGGAATTTTCAATGCCCGCGCTACATCATCCAGAATCCCATCCTCAATTTCTTCTTTCGCTTCCAGTCGGGAGATCTTCAATTGTGTCCATTCTTCACCCAGTAAGGATGCCAACAGATCCTGCTTCATTCCCAACATCTGCCGAAAGCGCGCAACATTTTTTCCGTGATGAATTTTCTTTTCCATAAGGACAAATATAAGGTTTTAAACCGCTGATTAAAATATGCCAGAGCCCGACTAATTTAATCATTTCCGGATTATTTAATACAATCGGGTAGGTGTTACTTTACCATTTTACCAAGCACCATATTCCATGGAAAATACCACGCAGCTGCACAATTTTCCTCCTTTCAATGAAGCAGAATGGATCCGGCTCATCTTCCTGCTCAGCGATACCCAACAATGGATGAATCAGATGATTCTGAACGCCTTCTTCCAGGTGCCCCTGAAGGATCGGAAAAAATTGTTCCGCAAATCCTATTACATTACTGTTACCGCCCTCGCACATATGCTGGAACGGCATTACTATACCATTCCCCGGCATCCGGCTGCCAGTAAATTCACAGTTCCGCTTATCGAATTGCTTTCTTACCTCCGCGATGCCTCTACCGAGCCGGCTTCTCCCATTCCAGGTACCCTACAGTTCAAACGTACCCTTACGCTGGATAAAACCATCGGCATCGATCTCGATCATGTACCCACCTGCCTGCTCACCATCCTTACGGATGCCGGAGGTCGGATCATCACTGCCTTTCCCGGTTCCTATAAATCGATTCCTAACCTTTAACTACCTTCTTATGAAACACGAGTACCTGGAAACATCGGTTTGGTTTAAGGATAAGATTACCGATCCCTATCAAATCATCGCCGCCTTCTTTGATGCCGCGGATATCGCTTATCATCGGAAAATCATTAAAAACATCCTCCAGGTGGCCTGCTCCGATCGGTGCTGGGAGAAGCAGGAGCCAGGTCGTCTGCTCTATGAATTCAGCTTGCTGGAATCGGTGATCAATGCAGCCTGGTTGTTGGAAAGAGGATGTGTTTAATCCCAATCTCTTTGTGGGATGGCATGGTAAGCTGACCAAATGGGATTTCTTACCCCGGTCGCTCAGCTATAAAGAGTTTGCCAATCCCTACAGGGTGTTCAAACGCTTTTTCCGATACCAGAATATCGCCAACTGGAAAGAACAACTGCAGTTGCTGATGGACTATTCCCTGCGATCTATGAACCTGCTGGAATTAGAAGATGTCAGGCCGCTATCCCTCTATTTCCAGCTCACCAAACTGGTGGAAGCCGTGCACCTGATTGATGTTCGGGAAGTAAACCATGTCGGCGGGCATATTAAAAACAGGATTAGTAAAAGACGGTTATGAAATCTTCGCGGGATGATAGAGTAGCCCACCAGCAGGCGATACTGGAGTTTCTGGATGCATATGGGTTAGCCTATACTGAGGAGCACTTGTGGCAGATGTTTCGGTTAACGCTGAGCAGTGAAGAAGGGAATGACTGGAATGAAATAGATAGGGCGAATTGGTTTCATTTTTATGAGTTGTTGCGGGGGCTGGTGAGGGCGAACTATGGGTTGGTGAAGGGGAGGGGTGGGTGAAAAATACTGCTACAATTAATTCATGGAAAATATTTTAAAATTCAGTAGTTAAAACTTGTCGATTTTCTTAATTAGAAATATATTAGAGAAATCTATCCTGTGATTTCCTGTGCTGCTGATTATAGCCATTATTTTACACAGAAAATATTCGTTCCCTAAAAATTTCCGTTTTTGATGTTGAAGCAAACATAAGCACCCTGTTTGTAAAATGAACTTAATTAATATAACGAACACAATTAAATAGAAATTAAATATGAGGTTTCTCACTGTAGTGTTTTTTATTTTTCATACAATATGTTTTGGGCAAAAAAATGATGCAATATTTATTTCAAAGGATAAAATATTTTCTCTCAAATTGCCGGATGATGTTACTCTTCAAAATATTAATACATCAGATTTTCTAGCAGTAGCGGCATCCAATGCCTCCCGTAAGTGGGAAGTTGAACATTTTGAATTTACTATTCAGCCGTATATGACACTTGATGAGTTTTCCGAAATTCAACTGAAAAATCAAAAAAAGAATAAAAATCAGGTCTTGAATTATTCCGGCTTTGAAGAAATAGGCTTAAATAAATGGTGGGTAATTGACTATACTACTAAATCCGGCACTCGCTATAGATGCTATCAGATTATTGCGGATAATCGGCGCTATTCATTTTATTATATAGCTCCTGAAGGAGTATTTAATGATGGTATGCCTGTAACAATCAAAATGGTTGAATCATTTAGCTTTTTAAATGGAAAGAAGCCTGAAAATAGTATCACAAATAGTAATGTTTCCCAAAAGCAAAGCACAGCTGTAAAGAGTAATACTGATAAATCAATTAACCAAAATAGTTTAAAAGCTGGAACTATCTCTCCAAATGTCAAATATCTTGATTATGACAAGCTAGATTATTTCTTTGGAAGATTTGCAGTTGTAAATAAAGGTGATTTGCAAAGCCTTATTGATGAAAATGGCAAGCTTATTCATCCTTTCGATAATTATGGTATATCGTCAGAAGCTGATTCATATGGTGGTGTTGCATCAAACATTAATGGACGTGCACAAGATAGAGTAACGTTTTTTGAAACCAAATATGGTTCCTTAGCAAATTACCTGCCTGGCACTAAGGGTATTAAAATGTATTCATTTGTAAAAAGAACACCGAATTCCTCCGATTATATACATGGGTATATTCTCCCCGATGGGAAAATCAAATGGATGAAAGATATTCTTAAAAACACTGGATTTGAAAAAGTATCACTCAATCAATTTTCGTATGATGGATATATAATTACTGCACTTACGTACGGTGAAAACTCTTTACCGCCAGATGGCAGAATGATATCTGTTAAGTACGATGGTGCACGGTTAATTGGAAAAGGAAATCGAAACTATTCAAAAGCTCTAGGATACACTAATATCAATTATTATTTGGAAGAAACAAGTTGGGCTACACCAAATGACGGTTTGCCTGATTGGAATTGCGGACTTCATCCAGCACGGAAATTAAATTATTCTGAAGATAAGGTGAATGATATTATTAAACTTCGAGAGATTAAAAATAAAAAAATTGGTTTTATAAACAGATTTGGAGAATTTAAAATACCGCCTTCATTCTACAAAGTTGGTAGATTCAGTGAAGGTTTAGCATTTGTTTGTACATTAAATGAATTTGGAGAGGAGCGTTGGGGAGCAATTGATACACTGGGCAATTTAGTAATTCCTTATAAGTTCAGGTCACAGCCAGGCAGATTTAGCAATGGGAGATCCTTGGTGAAAGCTATTGGGCTTGAAAGAATTGAATATGCCATGATAAATAGAAGAGGTGAAATTGTTTTTACCTTACCTAAGAACTCTGGAGATACAATTTCAATTATGAGTGCTCAGGTAAATCCAGTCTCAGAACCGTTTTTATATTCTAATGGGTATACTTGTGTGTCAATTAATACAAATGCAAGAGTTAAGGATAATGCATATTTTGTGGATACCAATGGCGTTTACATCCCTGTGCTAAAAAAGCTTAGGGCCCATTTTCCTAATGGTGAAATGTTGTATGTCAGGTCTGGTGTTAAAGATGGTGAATTTTTATTTGAAGTAGCAAGTAATACAAAGAATGGAATTGGTATTGCAGATCTATCTGGTTCTATTATTATTGATCCTGTCTTTACTAAATTGAAATTGTTTGAACCTGAGTCAAAACTTCAATATGCAGAAATTGGTAAACGTTTGAATTCAGATAAAAGCATTGAAGGGTATATTGATAGATCAGGTGTATTTCAATTTGTCAGGAGGAAGGAAGAGGCTGGATTTTAGAAAAGAAAATATCTGAAAACTGGAAACATCGGTTTGGTTTAAGGATAAGATTACCGATCCTTATCAAGTCATCGCCGTCTTCTTTGATACCGCGGATATCGACGACGGTATTTGAAAGCGTCTAAATGATCTGAAAGGGGGAAATGTACGACCAAGACACATTTGTACCAACCTGGCCATAAAATTAGAAACCGCTAAATAAGCAGATCAATTTATTGGAGATTATGGAAGTATTATTATAAAATCAAGGGAATTTATACATAATAGATATGGCATTGTAAAAAACGGCTTTCTTATTCGGATGCATTTGGAAAATCAGCAGTAAATGTTCTTTCGCTAAAAGTTATTAAAGATTGGGGTATATCTAATTTAAAACAAAAGCTGTACTAGTTGGACTGCCTGACGGTAATTCATTCATTTATCATTTTGGGGAATGTAAGAAATAGAAAATCGTTTGGCAAGAAAATATCTGTATTAACGAATTTGACATTTTGTACAAAACTAATTGCCTACTTTATTATTTATTATGACACCTGATTATCTTTTAATTAGTGATAGTTTCGATGAAGGTCGCAATCAGAAGCCTTGGAGTGGGGGAAATTGGGATGAATATGTTAAAGGTAAAAATGAACGTGAATGGAATGAAAGAATAAACAACCCTGATTCGAAAAGAAAAAACAGTGGTAGCTCATTTAATCCTGGAAATGGAGAAGGTTGCGGACAGATCATTCTCATTGTTATAGCACTTATTATTGCTATACCAGCGGCGATTTCTGCTTTGTTCAGCAGCTTTTTGATTACCTTTTATAAAAGTAAAATAAAGCTCACAAAAGCTGAATTATCACTTGAAACAGCTTTCCGTGGTACATTCTGGACATCTTGCACCTACTTAATAACTGGCTTATTATTTTCGTTCATTTTTCCAAATAAAAATATTTGGATAGAGACATTATCATTTAATAATGCTTTTAAATTCCTATATATCCCAGAGACTATTAAGCAAGGCAATCTATTTAGTTTCTTACTTTTTCATGTTTTATGCATTTCCATTTCTGGGATTGTTTTTAAAAAGAATTTTACACATGTATTAAATTCTAGAAATACATATTTTCATTCTCTTGTAATAATATTTTTTATAGTTCTGCCAACTTTGTTATTAGCAACACAATTTTTTGTTCCATTTCTGATAGGTAACGACCAAAATAATCCATATAAGTAACGCCTGTAAATTTCAGTATTTAAAGTACGTATTCTACATTTAATCAACTATACTTTTTTCTATACGTGCTGTCAGCAGTTACTAAAATTTGTTCGTGAACATCTATAAAAAAATGAGCATAACCCGGATTGAAAAACAGATATCTTTGGCAAAGAGGGGTCTATTCTGTTTTGTTTTGAAATCTTAATGAGATATTACATTCAAAAAATTAAATAAAAATAACAATGGGCATTATTACAACTATTATAATAGTAGGAATTATAATTTATGTTTTAACATTAGTACCAGCATTAAAGGATAGCAATAATACGCCTTCAATTGAAGCTGAAGAAAGAGAGAATGCCATGAGAAAAATAGAAAATTATAAAAAGGAAAAATCTACGTATCGATCAATTTGCTATAACTGTATTAATGGTGAAGCGTCTTGTAGTTACTGTAAAGGAACAGGACAAAGAGGGGATGGGCCTAAAACGGTCTCCAATAGCTGTGTAGTTTGTTATGGCAGTGGAATGGTAAGATGTAAAGCCTGTGATGGAACAGGATGGATGAAGATATGAAGATCTGGCTTTATAGCGTAAAACAATTAACATGTACCATATAAAAGCATCTAAATTGTTTGCATTATTACAACCAGACAGAAACTAATGGAACTTTGGGGGGAATTTGGGAAAGCAATAGGATATCAGTTGCAAATCAAAAGCGAGAAAACCGACATTGGCTTCACTACTTTCAAAAAATTGTTATTTCTATTTTGGAACTTCTTTATCAATTAAATCTGACCCGTAATGAATTTGCTGAGAGAATGAACGTTTTTCCGCGTCTTGTAGATAAGTGGGTGAGAAAAATTGAATCGGTTATAGGAATACGTTTACGATAAATCCTGCTGGGAAAAAATTTGAGATCTGATTAATTTAATCACCCCCGGATTATTTTATTCACCAAGGTGTTGGTAATTTAGGTTGCTCTTATTCACCTTGTACTATGAAGAATTCCAACCCATTTTTAAACCAGCAATTCCTGGCCCAGGCTTTCTACAAGGGTAATGAACAGGCACTTGCCATTCTTTACGAGGAATTTCATCCGGTGCTGAGCTATTATGCCTATAATATTTTGAACAATCGGTCCATAGCTGAAGAAATTGCTTGTGGTGCTTTTATTAAATCGTGGAAAATGAATTGGAAGCTGGATACCTATGGTGCGATCCGGGCCTATTTGTATAAAATTGTGCAGCGAGATAGCATCGCCTATTTGCGGAAGGAGCGGAAGCGCAGCGTTATGCATCGTGCAGCTCAGAAACCTGCTATCACTACCGAAAAAGCTTTTGAAAAATTGGTGCGCACGGAATTGTACCATGTGTTATACAATGCGCTTAAAGCATTATCGCCGGGTAATCAGAAAGTGATTACCATGTATTTCCTGGAAGACAAAAACACCAATGAAATTGCCCGGGAATTAAATTTGCATCCCAGTACTGTAAAAACGCAAAAATCACGCGGACTGGAAGCGCTGCGTAAACTGCTTCAGCCTATAACCTGAAGCTGGACAAGAAATAGTTTTTCTGTTAAGGTGAAATAATTCAGGATGGTGATCGTTAAAAAGTTAAACCCCGACGAGCTTTCTGAATTCAAAAACCTCCTGGATATATTTCAGGAGGTTTTTGAAGTTGACTCAGTGAAGCCGGCAGACAACTATCCGGCTGCCTTACTCACCGACCCCAATTTTATGGTTTTTGTAGTGATGGTAGATCAGAAAGTAGTAGCAGGGTTAACAGTTTATGTACTGCATAGCTATTATACTCCCAAACCAGTGGCGTATATATACGATGTAGGTGTTCGTCCCGCTTTTCAGGGTAGGGGATTGGGCAAGCAATTACTTTCTGAAGTTTGCAGCTATTGTGCACAAAATGGATTTGATCATGCGTATGTAGAAGCCGAATCGGATGACCTGGAGGCGGTACGCTTTTATCGCAAAACCAATAGTAGTACTGAAATGAATGCGGTGCATTTTACGTATTTGTTTCCAACAAAGGAATAGAAGGGCGGGTTTTTATGTGCAATGGTTTTTGTAAATTGGGGAACACTAAAATAGCCAACCAGTGAAAAGTCATGTTATATTACTACTTGTAGTTAGTATGGCTATTTCCGGTAGTCTATCAATTGATAGATCAGCTTTTAATTTAGTAGGTAGTACACCTGGTGATAGTGCTATTAAAAAGATGCTGGGTATAAAAGCAGATGCAGTGATCGATTTTATTCGATGGAGTTTGCTGATGAAAGCGGATGAAACGTTCCAACTTACCATACAATACGGTAAGAATCAACCCAATACTCTGGGTTTTAAACAGGGAGGAATATTCCAAATTATAGAAGGAAAATACCAGGTTTCAGCTACCGAAAACTGGGAACAACTCTATACCCTAAAGAGTAAGGACGGTACAGCAATGCTGAACCTGGTGGCTATAAGTACCAATCTATTCCATATGCTGGATGGTCAAAGCCAACTCCTGGTTGGGAATGCAGGCTGGAGTTATACGCTTAATCGGGAATTCGTTGAGGCAGGGGAGGTTGCTACATTCAAATCCAGTGGTGCCCAATCGGATGAAGCAAAACTGATATTCGAGGGACGTACTCCTTGTCGGGAAATTACAATGCTGCATCCGGAGATGAAGGCATCCTCCGATTGCTTTAAAATAAAATGGCGACTCATCTTAAACAGAGACGCCCAAACAGGTTTGCCCAGCACCTGTACCACCCGAAACATTGTTGATAATCAGCCTAGGGATGTAGTTGGAACCTGGCAATTGGTAAAATCCCCCAGGGCAGTTATTTACGAACTTAAGTTACCGGGCCTCCAGGATCCCATTTTAATGCTGCAGGCAGATAAAAACATCCTTTATTTTCTGGATGAAAAACAGCACTTACTGATTGGAAATAAAGATTTTAGTTTTACCCTGAATAGAAAATGAAGAAACTAAAGGATTTTCGGCATATCATTTTGTATGGACTGATTTTAGCAGTTTTGGTCTTCGCGCTGAAATGGTTGCAATGGAAATTTGTTCTCGTCGATAATGCGATTGATATCTACATTGGTGCTATTGCACTGTTTTTTACGATCCTGGGGATTTGGGTGGCATCGCATATTATGAAGCCCAAAGTTGAAACGTTGATTGTCGAGAAAGAGATTATCGTACAGCCGCCGGAAGTCTTTACCCTCAACACGGCTGAACTTCAAAAACTCAATTTAAATAATCGGGAGTACGAAGTATTGCAACTCCTGGCGAAAGGGCATAGCAATGCGGATATCGCAGCCAATCTCTTCCTGTCGGTTAGCACGATAAAAACACATGTCTCCAATCTCTATTTCAAAATGGATGTCAAAAGCAGGACGCAGGCAATTACAAAAGCCAAACAATTGAAAATCATAGAATAAGCTCATTCGTACTTTGGTGCCATTTCGGCTGAAAAGCAATTTTGGTACTAAAGTATGAGGGTAAGCAGCACCCGATCCTATAGATTTGAGCCAATTCTAAATTTAATCCCACATGAAAAAAATTGTATTGGTTTTTGGTATCATCATCGGTTTAGTGTTTTGTGCCAATATCGGGTTTATGGTTTATTGGATGTATCATAACCCGGATCTGAAAGGGAGTGAATTTGTTGGGTATAGCGTAATGGTGGTTGTTTTTTCGCTTATTTATATTGGTGTCCGGAATTACCGAAACAAACAGCTGGATGGTTTTATCAGCTTTGGAAGTTTACTGCAGTCCTTAGGCACTACAAGCTTAATAACCTACTGTCGTTTATAATCACACGCGTCATGGCTATTTAAACTTGGAAACAGGATCTATCGTTGCCGACTAAAAATCGCATTTTTCCATGAAGGTTACTGTAGAGTTCCTGCTGGTAGACCTGGTACCTGGTCTACCAGGGATGCTTTAAATTGACTAGATACACTGGCAAAGTGTTACCTAATGAAATTTTATCTTGTAAATTCAATTACCTGAGCGCTTACAGTTACAGTTCTTCTTACAAAAAAAGGAGCAAAACCACTGTAATGTTGTTCAGTTAGCACGTTTATTATGGCTTTGGAACCATTCAGTAAATTAGCTTTCTTCAACATGGATGAGTATGCATTTTCGTATAATTGTCTTTTATTCATAGAGCCGATTGCCAATACATAAGATGCCTCCGAACTTCCACTTACCTGATCAATTATTTTGTAGTTATTCCCACTTAAGTGTACTTCAGTTACGTTTTGATTGTGGTTGGAAACAACGGCAGTACCGAAGCCACAAGAACTAAGAAATGCCAGCGGCAATAAGAAGACGAAAAAGAGGCTTATTCTTTTCATTTTAGTATGTATTATTTTTTTCTGTTAAATATGCATAAAGACGTGTATCCAAAATACAAGGCTTGCTCACCTAAAAATGTTGTATGATTTGAGTATGGGGGAACTTGTCAACTGTAGAATAATGCCAATGAATACAACTTTTCTAGCATTTCTTATTTATAGTAATTATTACTTCAAAAGTAGATTTAGTGAATGTGAAATTTATTGACTTAGGATAAGAAATAGTTATTTACTGTATGTTTAGTGGACTCTGTAGCTGCCAAAAATGATGGCTTCGAAGATGTTCGTTGTTAAATGTTCATATTATGATATTACGCTCTACTGTTCCATTCTCGTCTTAACATTGCATATTGAAATTCACTTCCCCATTTTCCGTTGAAGAAAATATTCTCAATAAAGTGTCCTTCTAGTCTAAATCCTATACTTTTCAATAAATTGACTGAAGCAGTATTTTCTGTATCTACTCTTGCAAAAACCCGGTGTATTTTTTTTGTTTCAAACAAGAATCTCAAAATTCCAATAAGAACTTCTTTTGCATACCCTTTTTTTTGATTAAGATGTGAAATTGTTATTCCGATTTCTGCAATTCTTGTGTCGTTCTGGTCAAGTTTAATTGCACAGTCGCCAATAAGTTGACTTGTTTCAATATATTCAATTCCGTATTGTACCCATTCGCCTGCATTTCCAAAATGCTTTGCAGTATTGTCTTGAATAAAATGTTTCGCTTGTTCGAGTGTAAAAACATCAAAGCCCTGATATTTTACAACCTCTGGATTTGAGCGATAAATATGAAAATCAGTTAAATCTTTGAGTTTAAGGTGGCGAATATTCAGTCGTGGAGTTACTATGTTTAGAAATTCCATAGTAAAATAGATTATTTTCAATGAATTGTTAGACGTATTTTACAATGAGTGCGAACAGTATACATATTTGTGATGTCGGGTAATTTAAAAATCATTTTGTTTCAACTATTGGTAAAAGTCTTGAATCTGCTAAAGCTGCTGTTCTATGACCAATTCCTTTCATATATTCTTTATTTGATTCAAAAGCTAAAAAACTGTTCACACTATTTTGTTTTACTAACAATACAGCGTCCCAATGTTCATTTTCGGGTCCAATTAAAAAATCTCCACCTTCCCCCATAAATAGAATTTCTCCACCCGACTGATTCAAAAATGGCAACGTATGTTCAATATAAAGTTGATATGCCTGTTTTCCACTTATTGGTTCTTTCGGCATAAGTTCAGGATTATCTGAATAGTCTGCTGTTTTACGAAAACGAAGTAAGTTCAGCATTACAATATTTCCATGTAGCTGTCGCATTACAAATTTTCGTCCGGCTTCCTGTGTTGGCATTAAATATATTTTGTCCATATACGTAGATTTATTTGGTAAAATAATAGGCTTTTGATTTGTACATAACTCGAGGTAGACAGGGTGTACAATTTTGTGCATTTACCTGTAAACTGCTAATCAGTATAAAGGAAAGTCCAATCTATAAATTTCTCTTTTGCATATCTTTCATATAAATGATACTACAAAACTGGATTAGTTAAATACAATAACCTTTGACTTAAGTTAAGAAATCGGCGTTAGCTCTTTTTTTTCAAGATTTCTTGCCCTCAATCAGCTTAAAGATTGTGGTTTGATACCCCAATAGCTGGCTAACTGGTGTTGGGGAACACGCTGAATAAGGTCGGGACTGTTTTCCAGTAGATTTAGTCCCGGCAGAGGCGATTACTGATTTGAAACAAATACCACCACATAAGTTAATTTGGGACACAAAATCCATTCGTGTACTCAATGGCTCTACATGCATTAGCGACCATTAATAATTAAACAGTTAACTATCTGAATAAGTAAAATTGTTTGTTTGGTAGATAACTTATCTTAGCCCCATGTTGGCATATATCGGCATAGGAATCACTCTTCTCCTTATTTTATTAATGGCCTCTAAAGAGGAAAAGACAGTTGCCGATAAAATTCTTTTTGTCTGGCTCTTACTCATTGGTTGTCACCTTACGTTGTATATTTTCAGCATTCAGCCAATTACTAAAGCAAATGTACACTGGCTGCTGGGAACTAGTATTCCCTTTCCCATGCTGCACGGACCGATGCTGTACCTGTACACGGCAGCTATGACCAACCAGCTGCCTCGGAATCGGAACTGGATCCTATTGCATTTTATTCCTGCCCTTGTTGCTGTTTTATTCTTTTTACCCGTGCTGTTACGATCGGCTGAGGGAAAGCTGGCTTTTATACGAAGTGGGGGAGAAGGGTACCAGGGAGCCAACTTACTCCGGATTGTATTACTTCAGGTGTCGGGGTTTGTTTATGTATTGTGGGCACTATGGTTACTGCGCAGGCACAAACTCAACATCAGTCAGGAGTTTTCCTATGAAGAAAGAATCAACCTGAACTGGCTTCGCTATTTTATATACGGACTGGCGGCGATTTGGCTGATCATAGTAGTTACTAAAAGCGACTATTATATTTTCGGCGCGGCTGCCCTATTTATTGTATTTCTTGGGTATTTTGGAATCAGACAGGTAGGAATTTTTACCACTGCCAATCTGTATCAAACAGCACCGGTACCTGCAATTCCGGTGCCGGTTGAAGTGATTGAAAATAACCCACGAAGGAAATATGCCAGCTCCGGTGTTACAGGAGAAAAGAGCAGGGAGATCCACCAACGGCTTGTCCAGCTTATGCAGTCAGCAAAATTGTATACGGAACCGGAATTATCACTTTCGATACTGGCAGATAAAATCAATGTGCATCCCAATTACTTGTCGCAGGTGATCAATGAAATAGAAGGAAAGCCATTTTTTGAGTATATCAATAGCTTACGGGTAGAGGAATTTAAGCGATTGGCAGCACTGCCGGAAAGCAGGCAATTTACCATCATGAGCCTGGCCTACGATTGTGGATTTAACTCCAAGTCTTCTTTCAATAAAAACTTTAAGAAAGCAACGGGACTATCCCCCTCTGAATATCTTGCTTCAATTGCTGACAAAGACGGTTCAGTCTAAGTCATTCATTCTCAGTTAAATTATTGATGTCCGTACTTATAAGATAACCCTTCATTCAGGTGGACGCCATCCATCTTTGCGTAGTAAACGCTCCCTTATTACGTAAAAATAAATAACCTGTTTATGAAGTATTTGTCTTCGGTATTGCTTTTTTGTGTCTTGTTTTTTTATGCTTCCGGTCAGAAAAAAGAGAACCGGCTGGCTGGATTAGATACCATGATTACCCGGATCCTGCAGGAATGGAAGGTACCCGGACTGTCTATTGCCATCGTGGAAAAAGGTAAAGTTGTACTGACAAAGGGCTATGGGTACCGGGATGTTGAGAATAAAAAGCCGGTTACTGAAACTACACAATTTGCTATCGGGAGTTGCACAAAGGCATTTACGGCATCCTTAGTGGGCTTTGCTATCAGGGAAAAAGGAATCGATCTGGATGCGCCTGTCGCAAGCTATTTCCCGGAATTAAGCTTTATGGACAATACACTCACCTCCAGTGTAACGCTTAGGGATATGCTTTGTCACCGTACTGGTCTGCCAAGGCATGATTTTTCCTGGTACAGTGGCGCTGCAACCACCAGGGAGGATCTAGTACACAATATTCGTTATTTGGAAGCATCGGCTCCGGTAAGGCAAAGTTTCCAGTACAACAACTATATGTATATGGCAGTCGGCAGGTTATTGGAGAAACAGTACGGTAAAAGCTGGGAGGAACTCATCGAGGAGAAATTGTTTTCAACCCTGGCAATGAAGAACTCTACAACAGGGGCCATGGGCAAGGAGGGGGATTTTTCTTACGGATACGTGTATAAAAATGACAACATAAAGCGGGTGGAATTTTTGACAACATCGATGCAAGGGGTGGCGCCCTGTGGTGGAATCGTATCTACCGCAAAAGATATGGCCAACTGGTTACTCCTATGGACGAACCAGGGGAAGTTTGAAGGGAAAGAAATTATATCCTCCAACTTTTATCAGGAGGCCATCAGTTCGCAAATGATTGCATCGCCCAACCTGCCGTCTAAACAAATGTCCGACTATTACCTGTTTAATTACGGCCTTGGGTGGTATGTTGCCAGCTACAGAGGACGATACGGGGTTGGTCATGGAGGTAATATCAATGGCTTCAGTTCCTTTACTTCTTTTATGCCAACAGATAGTATTGGCATTTATATAGCAGTCAATCAAAACAATTCCCCCGTACCCCGTATCCTAAGCAATTTAATACTTGACAGGATGATTGGAGCCGGCTTCCGTGATTGGAATGCGCTCTTTAAACAACCGGTTGCCAGTAAGTCAGCAGTAGAAACAGGGAATACAGAAACCGTAAAGCCATCTCTAGCCCTGGATAAGTATAACGGAACGTATACAAACAAGGGGTATGGAAATATTATCATCCAGGCTGATAAAGAGGAGCTGACAGGCACCTTTAATCGATGGAAGCTTAACATTCAGCATCTGAATTACAATCATTTCAGGTTTTCTATAGATGCAGATGTGTTTGACGGCAGCGAGGCCCTGAATGGCGAGTTTAAGATTGCAGCGGATGGTGCCATCACGGCTCTGACAGTCCCAATTGAGGAAGGCATTCAGCCTATAGAATTTAAAAAGGAGGTGGTTCCTGTAACTCTATCCTCTGAGGGCTTACAGAAGTACGAAGGTGACTATGAATTATCCGGTTTGCGATTTAAAGTTTATAGAGATGCACGGGGCGTATTAAAGGCTATTGTACCCGGACAACCGGAATACGAGCTGGAGCCTGTCAGGGAAAATACCTTCAACCTGAAAGGTTTAACCGGATTCAGTGCCCGATTTGAGTTGGATGAGAAAGGAAATGTAAAGGTTTGTTATCTTACTCAGCCCAATGGAACCTTTACGCTTAAAAAAATAGTAAAATAGGAGCCGGAACTTACCTTAAGGTAAGGAGTACCAGGACTGTTAGTATTAAAATTGTAAACAAAAGATTTTTAAAAGTAAATGAAATCCAAGGTTTTCCTTTTGCTACAAGTGGTGGTAGCTATGATTTTGGGGGTGTCATCCCCTGTTTATTCCCAGGATACGATATGGTTCTCAAAAATAGGTAAAGAAGTTTCTATCAGAGATTCTGCTGAACGGTATAATGTGGTGTACAAAGACAAGGCCGATACGCAGAAGGTAAAACTGGTACGTTACTTAAAAGATGGCACCCTACTGGAAGAAATGAATTTCTATCCTTATTCACCGAACAGGGTGCTGGAAGGTGCTTTTATACGCTATAGCGATGGCCGGATCGTGCAGGAACGGAGCTACGCAAAGAACCAGCTCAATGGACCATTGAAAACTTATTGGGAAAATGGTCAGTTAAGAAGGCATGATATCTATGAAAATGGAAAATTCATCTCCGGCAACTGTTATGGTATAGACGGGGCGGATACCACCTGGTTTGAATTTGAAAAAACTGCCAGTTATCCCGGCGGGATGGACAGTTTGCGGAGATACCTGTCGAGGAATCTTCGGTACCCGCAGCTGGCTAAAGTTCAAGGAATACAAGGTACTGTGAGAGTGAAATTCACCATTGCGAAGGATGGGAGTTTAGAAGATATTTTTGTAGTCAAACCTATTGACCCCTCGCTGGATCAAGAGGCCATTCGCCTGGTAACCAAGATGCCGAAATGGATACCGGCAATTCAGGACGACAGGCTGGTGAAGATGTATTTTATTCTTCCGATTGTATTTAGAATACGGGAATAAGGTTAGTGCCACGTCAATCTGTAGCTCCGACAGAACCATGGTCCTGCGCTTTGACAAAGAAGTGAACGGCTATTATTGTGATAAAATGACAAATTCAAAATAGTAGTAACACATGATTAGAAAAACATTGAAGGTTGTTCTATATCTAGTCTTATCAATCTTGATACTGATTTTGTGTCTTGTGACTGCATGGTGGATTAATAGCCCTGGAGAAGCAGATCCTATTATTGATAAAAGTGCTAAGATAATTTCAGGTAGCATTTCAACCATCGATACGCTTCAAATTGGAGGTTTGAAACAATATATAATAATTCGGGGTGTCGATTCAACCAAACCTGTAATGTTGTTTGTACATGGAGGTCCGGGAGGCCCGGAAATTGGAATGATGAAAGAAACAAACAGATTAATTGAAAATGACTTTGTTATGGTATACTGGGAACAAAGAGGAGCAGGCAAATCCTATAGCCCAGATGTGCTACCTGAGTCAATGAATTTGGATCAATTTATTTTAGATGCAGGTGAACTCAGCCAATACCTTACCAAACGATTCAAAAAAGACAAGATTTATATCATGGGACATTCCTGGGGGTCTCTACTCGGGATTTTAACGGCCAACAAATATCCGGAACTTTTCCACGCCTATTTTGGTGTGGGACAAATTGGAGACCAATATGAGGGGGAACTTGTTTCATTTGAATGGGTTAAAAAACAGGCTCAATTACAAAATGATATAGCCGGCATCAATGATTTGGCTAATTTAAATTTCCCTAAACATTCTGATAATTATGCTGATTTAGATGAATTCAATGCAGCTTGGGATGGCTACATCGGTATTGAGAGAAATTATGTTATGAAGTTTGGTGGTGGTGCAATGCGAGAAGTGAGGGGAATATTACCCTTAGTAAAGATGATTTTTCTTACTCATGAATACACAATTGAAGAAAAATTAAACTACTTAAAAGGCAGTGATTTTTCAGCCAAGTATTTATGGAAAGAGGTAATCGATACGAATCTTTTTAATGAAATTGATAGCATTCAAGTTCCTGTTTATATTCTTCAGGGTTTATATGATTACCAGACACCTTATCCCGTTGCCAAAGATTTTTTTGACCAATTGAAAGCACCAGAAAAGAAGTTCTTTGCCTTCGAAAAATCTGCACATAGTCCGAATTTTGAAGAAGTTGAAAAATTTAATTCAATTGTACGCGAACTTGCCAGGGAATAGTGACTGTTAATTAATTGCTTCGGATATCATATCCCAATACGGAGGTGCACAGGTATGGCTCTAATGCCGTGGCTGGAATTAAAAAGGTGGTTGAAATTAAATCGAACGGGGATAAGGTTAGTGTGAAGTTGAAAAAGACGTTTTGAGAAAGGGGGGGGTACTTCGCATGTAGAGGTTTTGGAAATAAGTGAGGCGATTTTGTAATAGTACCAAAATTTGGCAACTTTATAAAAATCACTAAAATGGGACGTAATACATCTGTATCACTTGGTGACTATTTTGAGGACTTTGTAGAATCCAAAATTTCAGAAGGGCGGTATAAGAATGCTAGCGAGGTAATCAGGGCTGGACTTCGTCTGCTGGAGGAAGAAGAGCAACGGGTAAGTATGCTTAGTGATGCAATCAAAGAAGGTTTATCTAGTGGCATTGACAATAAGTTTGATTCAAAAAGACAGCTGGAAAAATTGAAAGCTAAGGTGAATAAGAATGGCAAACTATAAATTAACCAGGCAGACAAATACTATTCATTATTGATTGATACTATAAGAGAATTTTCAACGAAACCTGAAATTGGAAGGTCATATTCATTGGTAGAATCAGGTTTACGTGGAGTAAAAGTGGGACGTCATATTATTTTCTATCTGATAGAAAGTAATGAGGATCCCTCTTACTAATTCCTGCTCCCAGTTATCTCAATTTTTGATATTATATCCGTAAACGTTTTTAATTCATCTCCCGAAAACTCATAGGAAGCAGCCCAAAGATTCTCCTGTAAATGGGCTTGTTTGGTGGTTCCGGGTATGGGAACAATCCAGGGTTTTTGAGCCAATAACCAAGCTAAAGAAACCTGAGTTGCTGTTAATCCCCGCTGGTTCCCAAATGCCTGGATAGCTTCAATTAAAGGCCAGTTTGCTTTCACTGCCTCAGGGTTATATCGGGGTAAAGTATCCCGGTTGTCATTATCCGGATCGTATTTGGTTAGCGGATTGATGTATCCTGATAACAATGCCCTGGCAATTGGGCTGTAGGGCACAAAGCCGATGCCCAATTCTTCACAGGTATTCAGGATGGCAGCTTCCGGGTCTCTGGAAATGATCGAGTACTCCGACTGAAGTGCTGTTATAGGCTGCACAGCATGCGCTTTGCGGATATTGACAGAGTCGGCTTCACTTAATCCGAAATGCAAAACTTTTCCCTCCTTTATTAAGTCTTTTACAGTGCCAGCTACCTCTTCAATTGGCACTGCCGGGTCCACCAGATGCTGATACAACAGGTCTATATAATCTGTTTTCAATCTCTTTAAGGATTGTTCCACCACTTCCCTGATATGTGCCGGTTTGCTGTTAAGTCCTGCCAGTTGGCCATTCTGAATATTGAAGCCAAATTTGGTGCATACAATTATCTTCTTCCGAAAGGGACGAATAGCCTCCCCAACCAGTTCTTCATTTCTCCAGGGGCCATAGGCTTCTGCTGTATCAAAAAAATTCACCCCCATATCGTAGGCCTTCTGGATCAATGCAATCATCGCTTCACGGTTGGGTATGAAAGTCCGATGCCAGCTCATTCCCATACAGCCAAGCCCCATTCCATGGTTTATTTTTTAGGCTGTGTTTGCCAGTTCCTAATATGCGTTCCGATTTTTTGGCGGTACCAGCATATTGGCCAAAGAGGGAAGAACTGGCCAGTGCTGCTGCTGCTGTAGTTCCGGAAAGAAGGAAGTTTCGCCTGTTTGTTAGTTTCATGACTTGCATTTATACTGCAAATTTCCCCTCTGTTTTGCTGCCAGTTGGTATATGAATTACTGAATTCCTTACCAGTTTTCCTTATTCCCGGATACAGCAATGCTTCAGGAGGCTGTATTTCGTAGGTTTGTATCCTAAGTAAGCAATCATGTCTGAGATCGTAAAAATTGAAACAGTTACACAGTACAACACCATGCGGGGTGTCTCTACCTTGCATCCATTAATCACGGTGCTGGATCTGTCAAAAGCCCATCCCATGCCTGCCAAAACCTTCAATTTTGGACTGTATGCTATTTTTTTAAAAGAGCTGAATTGCGGGGAATTAAAATATGGGCGGAATCAGTACGATTATCAGGAGGGGACATTGGTCTTTATTTCACCCGGACAGGTATTAGGCATTCAGCCAGGTGTCACAACTTTTGAACCAAAAGGCTGGGCTGTTTTATTTCACCCTGATTTAATTAAAGGAACTTCCTTAGGCAGGAATATTCATCAGTATTCCTTTTTTTCCTATGATGTAAAGGAGGCCTTGCATCTTTCCGAAAAGGAAAAACAACTGGTGATTGATGCTTTCAACAAAATTCAATACGAACTGGAGCAGTCCATAGACAAGCACAGTAAAATGCTGATCGCCTCTAATCTTGAATTGTTTTTGAACTACTGCGTTCGGTTTTATGACCGACAGTTTATTACAAGAGAAACTCCCCATAAAGGAATAGTAGAAAAATTTGAAGCCTTATTGAATAGCTATTTTACATCCGGAAAACCGCAGGAAACAGGATTGCCTGCTGTATCCTATTTTGCAAAGGAGTTGCATTTGTCTGCCAATTATTTTGGAGATCTGATCAAAAAAGAAACGGGTAAAACAGCACAGGATTATATCCAATCTAAAGTAATTGATCTGGCAAAAGAAAGAATCATGAATGCTGATCAATCGATAAGTGAAATAGCGTATGAATTGGGTTTTGCCTATCCTCAGCATTTCACCCGGTTGTTTAAACAAAAAGTAGGTATTACGCCGAATGCGTACCGAAGTTCAACGTAAGAAATATGAATGATCCAGGTAGTCAATTAGTTGAAATCCGGTTGCTTCAAGAAATTTAAATTCATCTATTAAACAGTTTGCCTTTTACAATTTTGCCTTCTTTTTTAGCAAGGTAGTAAAGAACAATGCCAATGATTAGTAGAAATGATGGTGAAAATATTGAACCTTCAATTCCAGTTGCACCCCCTGTTAATAAGTCAGGGCCTGTAAATTTAGATTGAATAATACTACCCATATCATTTGTTCCTGTTAGATTGGAGCCATAAAAAGGCTGTGCAAAATTCCAACCTATGTGGAAGAAATAAGGTAGCCAAATTCTTTTGGTATAAATGAACATCATTGCCATTGTGAACCCCCAAATCAAATAATAAAAAAAGCTGAATAAATTGGAGTTGGGGTTGTAAATATGTTGTAATTCTACCACCATTGCAATGACAATGGCTATGTTTGAGCCTAACCAATTTTCTATCTCCCTTACGACTAGTCCTCTATGAAATAAGTCTTCAACTAGTGCAGCAAATAGTAATACAGTGAAAAACCTGGCTGAGTAGTGAGTAGTTGTAATACTAAAAGCCTGATAGTATCCTAATAAGTATAGAATGAAAATTGATAATGATATGGTCAAAAAACCAAAACTAAAGCCCCCAAACATTTCTTTGGGTAAATGTTTTATAGATAGTTCGGTGATTTTTCTTTTATCATATAAACGGAATAAGTAGTAATAGCTAACTAATAACAGTATGGATGAAATAAAAATAATAATTGGGTCAGCAATGCTTTTATCTTGAATTAAACTATAGAAAAAAGGTTTTAAAACAAAGTTTTGAATAACTACAAATAGAGAAAAACACACTACAATTCCGATGATAATTTTTGTTATTGGAAAATGCAGCACTCTCTTAATTAATGCATTCATTGTTGCTTTTGATTTATTGTCTTCAAAAAATTTTATCCAAAGAAAACTCCTTATTATCTTTAGTGCAACTACGTACAATTAAGTATCCTACATACTAAAATGATACTATTGTTGATTATCAATATTTTAATAGTAAAAATAAATGAAGAATAAAATTAAGAAGGCGCATTGTGCAGTTGATTATGCTTTCCAGCGAATTGGTGGAAAGTATAAAGGACGAATTTTATGGATATTAAGAGATGGATTTTTGAGGTATGGGGAATTAAAAAGAGCAGTGGTGGGTATAACTCCAAAAATGCTTACTCAAACATTAAAAGAATTGGAAGCAGATGAATTAATTTTCAGAAAAGTTTATTTAGAAGTTCCACCGAAGGTTGAATATTCACTTACCGATACAGGAAAAGAATTAATCCCGTTTATTAGTTTAATGCGAACCTGGGGTGAAAAACAAATGTCATCTGATTGAAAATTACTTTCAAATGGCATATTTTATCCTTTCTGCCAAATCTTTAAAATATTGGGGGCTCCAAATTTCAAGTACTGACCCATCTGGTATAAATCGAACAATATCTTCTCTGATTCTTTCAAAGGAAACTGAATTAATTTTAGTAGTTACTAACTGAATTAATTGATTCCGGGTAATTGCATCTCCAGTCCAGTCACCAGTATCTTTTGCACGAAGAAGAAAATGGTTCAGGTCAAGTGCAATTCCTTTCCTCACATACCATTCAAGATCATACCAATCCCGCCCTTTTACCCTTGTCCCCCATTTTCGAAACAGCAGCGCATGCATTTTTCCTGCAAACAGATTCGGTAACGTAAAGCATTTTACGTAAAATGAAAATGGCTTTAGCAATAGCTTTTCTTCTGTATCAAAACCCAGAGGAGGTTCGCAATCCACTTCTATTTTAATCTTTAACCCTGGAGATACCTTAACACCTGATTGAGGTATAATTCCATCAAGAACCAACTCTCTCCAAACGGTCTCAGATTTTAAAAAAGCGGAGTCTACTTTTGTTTGTTTGGTTTTCTTTTTCTCCCGGATGCTTACGTTCATGCCGATAGCTTCAAATTCACTGATAATCCCCTCAAAATAGGACTCAAGAGAAAAGTCCGGATCGATTTCAAGCAGCGAAAAATCCAGATCTTCAGAGAACCTGTTTAATCCATGAAATATTCTTAGGGCGGTGCCTCCATAAAAAGCTGCCTTTTCAAAAAAGCCTGTTCGTTGTAACCCTGCCAGGGCAACTTCCTGCATGATTTCACGCAATGCAGATTCGGCCTGCTCTTTGTTTTGTGGGTTATATTCCTGAATCCATTCTTTGATCATAAACCGCTGATTGTTTTTACAAGCATAGATAAGCTTGCTTTCTTTGGAGCATCCTCAATCCAGGAACTAATTGCTGAAAGGTCAAGTTTTCTCAACATTTCTTCGTCTATTCTTAAATCCTCAACTAAGTATTCCAGTGCCTGATGCTGGCTACGTAGTAAAATGCCCGATGTATGGATGATTTTATCACAAATTGCTTTCTCCGGTGAGGCAATTAAAACAGCCTGCTTGGGTGTTAGCTGAACACGTTTAATGCCAAAAGAATAATATGGCAAGGGTGCACGGAAATAACTAAATCTACCAATGGGTGTTTGGTAATATTTTGATGTTTTGTTAGTCATTGAACTTATTTCATATACTTTTTCTGGAATTAATCCCCAATAGGAGAGTGCGGCATCTAATGACACATAACTTGGCCCCCAAAGGTGATTGGCAACAAGAAAAGGTTCTGGTCTGGCAATTTTGAGCTTAGGCCCAGTCATATATAGGCCTTTTTTGATGGTTATCAGTTCTCCTTTTTTAACCAGCTCATTTATTTTATCGTTCGGACGATTGTACTCTTTTAGCAGATCCATCATGATCTGCCTGTTAAGAGGTTCTTCGGCATATTCATAAACCTCATCCCTAAAGGACATGTTGTCAAATTTGAATACAAAAATCGGATAATTTCCGATTTATGCAATAATATTTGACATGTTTTTCACCACTATTTCCCCTTCGGCGCCATATATCCTTTTTCAACAAATTCCATAAATGTGAGGAGTGCTCCCCAATGGTAAAAGGCATCCGCGCTTCCTACATCGCCGCCTTCACCGGTTACGGTATTGTAGTTTTCATAAATACCTCCTTCTTTTTTCCAGTTCTTCATCAACAAGGCCTTTGACCTTGCGATGAGATCGGCCCTTGCCTCCGGCAATTGGTATTGCTGCATTCCCATAAATACCAGGAAATTCATGGGTCCCCAGATCCGGCCCCGCCAATAATCATTGTCTTTAAAGGCAGAATCATTTCGCGCAATGGAGGGGATTACATATTCCCCATGAAACTCATCCGGATTAAAATAGTGTTCTTTCATCATGCGCTCTGCCTGGGCCTGGGTACAGACACCCGCCAGCAGGGGATAAAAATTGGTGGGAGATAAGCGATAGGTTTTTTCCTGGGTGTCAATCCGCTGATTCAGATAAATACCGCTTTTTTCATCCCACATACCCTGCAGCTTTTTGCTGTATTGGGCCGCCCTTTTTTTGAGCTCGTCAGCATCTTTCTTCAAACCTAACTCCGTTGCCATAGCTGCCAGGGAATTACAATCCATAATATACATGGCCATCAAACCAACATCAGCCAATTCCATGGTATTGGTTTCGGTATTGAAAGGCATATCATCGTACATGGGTGAATTATCCAACCCTGATTCAAATGCCGCTGCCTGGCGGTTATGACTATCAATGGTCTTCACGCCCTTCGCTACCGGATTGGAACCCCAACAAAGAAAGCCATTTC
This sequence comes from Flavihumibacter fluminis, assembly GCF_021491375.1. Classification (GTDB taxonomy): domain Bacteria; phylum Bacteroidota; class Bacteroidia; order Chitinophagales; family Chitinophagaceae; genus Flavihumibacter; species Flavihumibacter fluminis. Next base: position 329,917 of record NZ_JAKEVY010000001.1, on the reverse strand, counting down.
TGTCGCGGTTTTTTGGCCACCAGCGGTTCCAGGTTAGCAGTTCCTGGTATACTTCCTCCAGCAACCATTTTTCCTTATACTTTTTATAGATTTCCATAATCACTTTGCTGCCGATGGGTGGTTGAGAGCGATCAAAGGAGGTTTGGCCATAGGGCGACTGATAATTAGGAATAAATCCATCCGGCGTTATTGCTTTGGTAATTTCAATAGCATTCGCATAGGCCAGTTCCTTATTGAAGAGAGAATACATATAACTTGCGAAATAGGTGTCCCAGTCAAATAGTACAAAGCCACCCCATCCTGCGCTCCAGCTTCTGCTAACGGGGGAGATCACACGCTCATTGGGAGCATCGTAAGTGGCATTCCAGGCCAGGATCGTTTGCATGGCTTGAAAGGATTCCGATAGAGGTCCATAACTCGCGATGCGTTGCTCTGCAGCCCGGCGTTGTTTGTCTATAATGGCGCTGATTTCAGCCAGACTTCTTTGTTTACCCGTGCAGATACCCAGAGGTTTTGTTGTAGTAAAAGCAAGATGAGGAGCACTGGTAACGGAATAGGCATCGGCCACGGGAGATTCAGTGGAGAATATTGTTATGGATCGATTACCAAAACTGGCGGTCAGTTGATCACCAGTTCTGCCGATGCTTCCTTTCCGGTTCCAAAGTAAACCGGCTTCCACTACCAGGTAATTCTCTTTGGATTGTACAGGAGATACCAGAATATATTGCTCACCACCTTCAGCAGCAGTCTGGATAAAAATAGTTTCTCCCTTATAGATCACCGTTATACTGGTATAACTGCCATCATCGGATCGTAGTCCGGGTATTATTTTTTCAGGTCTTTTATGTATATCCGCTGCCTTGTAGAAATTTCGAACATATTCCTGATTTCCGGGTTGCGTTAAACAGAGGTTAATGGAAAATCCTTCCGGCAACAATACATGCGATAAAAAACTATTGGCATACCAGGTATTCCATCCGGAACTGAGTTTTTGCTGTAATTCCTTATACTGCGGTGTTACGATTTTCCGGTTGACAGGTTGTGCAACTGCGAAAAATTGCAGGAGCAGCGCTACTACTAACAGGCAAAGGGGTTTAGTTTGGTTCATGGTGCAGATAAAAAAATGAGAAATGAAAATAGTGATTTAAAAATGACATTATTAAGTAGTAAATAGATGCTACTGCTATTATGCGGAATTTGTATAGTTTTATTCGGGTTTAGCAGTATAGTTAGTAGCTTCACAATGGTTTGTGTACAAGTTTAGAAATCATGTAAAAAACGAAAGCTATGTTTACTCAAAAAATCACTCCCTACTTGTGGGTAGAAAAAGATGCCAAAGCAGTAGCTGATTATTACCTGTCAATTTTTAAAGATGGTAAATTGAAAGATTTCCGAAAGTTTGATAGTGATGAAAGTGGAAATGATGGCGGTTTTGAAACAGCTGTAATTGAAATAGCAGGTATGGAGTTTAGTATTTTGGCGGCAGGCCCCTTGTTCAAATTTAATGAAGCGGTTTCTTTTGTGATCAATACAAAAGACCAGGCTGAAACAGATTATTATTGGGATGCCCTTACAAAAAATGGTGGGCAAGAAGGCGTTTGTGGATGGTGTAAAGATAAATATGGTTTGTCGTGGCAGGTGGTGCCGACTGAATATTTCGAATTAATCCATAGTGATGATCCTGTTGTGAGAGATAAAGCAATGAAGAATACATTGAAACAGAAAAAATTGATACTTGCAGAGCTTAAGTGAGTGGGTCGTTATGCGGAATTTGAATAAGGAAGTCCGGTTTTAGCAGTATAACTCTGATTCTTTGTGGATAGATTTGGCTATGAAGAATCTAACGCTAATGCTTGGTGTAGTTGCCACGATTTCATTCACCTCCTGCCAGCAAAAAGAGCAGGCTCCGGACGATATCAAACATGTAGTTGTAATTGGTATAGATGGATTCAGCGCATCTGGTTTGCGAAAAGCAAACCCTGTTTTTATGGATAGCCTGATGTCAGTTGGTGCCTATTCTCTTTCAGTTCGTACTGTTTTGCCTACTGTTAGTAGTCCCAACTGGGCTTCTCTCATAATGGGTGCGGGCCCTGCACAACATGGCATTACCAGTAACGACTGGGAGCTGGATGCTTTTCAGGTGGAGCCGGTTGTTTCGGATACCAATTTTCGTTTCCCCTCCATTTTTACCATATTCAGAGAGCAGCGTCCAACCGATGAAGTTGGCGCAATATATAACTGGAGTGGCTTTGGAAGACTCTTCGATTCCAATGATGTAAATCTGAGTAAAACCTATCCTACACAGGATGATACGGTACAGGCATTTGCAAATTATATCGTTGATAAAAAACCGGTTTTTTCATGGGTTCACTTTGATGAAGTGGATCATGCCGGACATGATCAAGGTCATGGTACTCCTGAATATTTCGAAGCAATCCGGAAAGCAGATTCCTGCGTGCGCGTAGTATATGATGCTATTAAAAAAGCAGGAATGGAAAAAAATACGCTGCTTATGATTGTTGCTGACCACGGAGGTATAGGTTCCGGTCATGGTGGAGAAGATATAGAAGAGCTCACTGTTCCCATGATATTTTATGGTGCAGGTGTAAAAAAAGGCCACCAGATCCAGCACCAGGTTTATCAGTATGATGCTTCTGCAACTATAGCTTTTGCGCTGAATCTGAAACAACCATATGAGTGGATCGGTCGCCCGGTTAAAGCTGCATTTGAAGGATTTGATGAACCTGTCGTTAACTGGAAAGGGGTAAAAAGACAGGATGCACCTACTATCTATCCCAGGTCATTCACCTATGCACCCACAGGCGCCTTGTTGATAGATACGGTTGGTGTTGTAAGCATGGCTGACGCCGACGAGCAGGAAAGTCAAAACATCTACTATACCACAGATGGAACTGATCCTGATGCTAGCAGTAAGAAATATACCGGTCCCTTCACCGTTGATCAGACGGCTGTTGTTAAAGCCCGGATTATTGAAAACGGAGCAGCAGGTAAAATTGCCAGCGCCTATTTCCGGGTGTTGAAATCTGGTCAGGGCAACGGTGTACGGTATAAATTATACCAGGGCAAAGGCTGGAAGGATGTTCCGAATTTCGCTGCACTCCAACCTGTAGCTGAATTTACCGGGCATGAGTTTCAGGTGGATGACTCCAAACTTACTGCAGCTCAAAAAGATGGATCCGAACAATTTGGACTGGTTGCTGAAAGCTTGCTGGACATTACTGTGGAAGGCGAATACCAATTCTTTACCAGATCTGATGATGGAAGCAAACTCTATATCGATGGAAAACTGGTAGTAGACAATGGTGGCGATCATGGCGTACAGGAGAGAAACGGTAAAACACAGCTGACCAAAGGTAAACATGCCATCCGAATTGAGCATTTCAATGGCAGTCAGGGTTATTGGCTCGACGCTTTTTACAGTGGTCCCGGTTTGACAAAACAAATCATCCCGGCAGACAGGTTGTATCTTAAATAAGTTCCACAGGATAAGGTTAAAGCCCCAGCTGATCTCAGTTTGGGGCTTTAATTTAAATAGGGGTAGTATCTTTGGTCCAATCAGCAGTATAAATCACTGAATCCAACAAATATTCAGAATTGGACAATATCAATGCCTATATTAATGCCATCTCGCCAATCAGCAATCTTACCTGGCTGAAAATATCACAACTGCTTACTCCAGAAAAAATATTGAAAAACCAATATTTTGCTAAACAAAATCAAGTTGCAAAAAAAATCGGGTTTTTAGAATCCGGAGTTGTTAGAGCTTTCTTTTCTAATGCAGCCGGTCAAGAATACAACAAACAGTTTTTTGTTGGTCCAAGTATCATCGGGGCCTATTCATCCTTATTGACATCTAAGCCAAACTTAATTGCACAACAGGCACTTACCGATTGTATGGTATATTCCTGTACTTACTCAGACTTGGTTCAGCTTTTTGACGAACATCAGGACCTGGAACGACTGGTAAGAAAAATTGCTGAATATTATTTCATCGAAAAAGAAAAAAAAGAATTAGACATTGTACTGCTGAATGCCACACAACGTTATTTGGTATTCAAGGTTGAGTTTCCGTCTTTGGAGCAACTTATTCCACAGTATCACATAGCATCTTATTTAGGTATTTCAGCCATTCAACTCAGTCGCATCAGAAAAGAGTTGGCTGTAAAGAAAAAACCAATTTGATTTCTTTACCTATGTAAAGATCTTTAGTTGCCTGGAATGTTAGTTTTGTGTCGCTGATAAAGGGTACAAAATCAATTATTTATGCGTGCTAAAGACTTTTCTTTTTATTCCTGGATCTTCTTACTTGCCGCGTTATGGAATTTGATAGGTACCTGCTTTGGTTATTTTAATACGGCTTTCACTTTTGAAGGAGTATTTGACAAACCACTTACTGATCCTCTTTTTTTCGAAATATATAGAGGTGCCTGGGGAACCACCTTTCTGTTTTTTATTGGCTATCTATTGGTAGCATATAATCCAATTAAACATTGGGGCATTGCTTTAGTTGGGGGGATAGGTAAATTGGCTTTTGCCATTTCAGAATTACAGTTATTCCATGCTAATCTTGCGAATCAAAAAATACTAATTATCGTAATTGGTGATTTTCTGTTTTGTATTGTATTTATTGGCTATTTCCTTAAACTAATAAAATACAAAGAACAGGTGTAAGGGTATGATAAAGTGGATAATAATGTTGACTTGCCTGTTTTTTTCTGGAATTAAAATTATAGTCCAGCACAACTTTAATCTTGTGAAAGAAAAAGATGGGATCCGGGTATGGGTAGGTCCAGTTTCTGGAAGTTCCTACTTTGCTTTTAAAGCAGAGATGTCACTAGAGGCTAGTGAAGCTGATATTGTGAAAATTATTAAAGATGTGCGTAGATACACTGACTGGTTTGCCTTTACTTCTTCTGTAAAATTGATCAGTCAAAATGAAACTATGCATCAGTTTTTATTAGAAACCGACTACCCCTGGCCATACGCTAATGAATGCATGCAGTATACAATGAAATTTGATGCTAAGCAGGATAACAAACGTATTATTACCATAGCAGGAAGCAATAGTGCCAAGAGTTGCAAGTACACCTTAAAAAAAGCGAGTGGCTATATTTTGCTGGAGGAAAAAGGAGGGAATACTACCATCACCTATTATTTTCATTCCGAACCTTCCCAGAAAATTCCAACCTGGTTGATTAATCCAAGAATCCATGAAATGCCATTTCAAACATTCGTAGCACTTAGAAGAATTATACTGTTGAACCAATAGCCATATTTTTTAAATTATGACTGGCAATTCTTTCAGTGCTTTTATTCTTTCTTCAAATCCCTGATTGCCGGGTAAGGGGAAATGAACCGCTGTAAAAAAAAACATTAATTCGGCGGAATGTTGATGGCTTTTTTGTGTTTTGATATTGAAGTGAACAAGTTTACTCCATAATACTGATTTTAGTTTTGTTTTATGTTCATCCCACATCAAAGCTTCGACTGTTACGCTCCAGTCTGAAAACTGGATTAATCTGGATTGAATCGTGACAACTTCCATCCAGGTAGCCGGATATAAATAAGATATCTGATTTTGGACGGCTACCCAACCAATTTTGTCCCTGAAAGCAAAATCCGCCATATTGAAATCATAGTTGGCAAGCAATTGTTCGGTCCTGGCTTCCATCATGTAATCAATATAACGGGAGTTGTTTAAATGATTAAACGGATCGCAATCCTGGTAATGAATCCTGGTTTTGCTTTCAACTATCTTTTTAAGTTCTTTCATTTGTTTGATTATTGTAATATGCCAATCGGTATAAAATGAAAATTCTTAACTATTTCCCAAAATAGATACAATTCGATAAGATCTCTTTTATTACTTTTGATATCTGTCCGGTCAGCGCAAGAATCCTTTTATCTGTTCTGTGCCGGATTTGTAATAACCACAGGATAAGGTTAAAGCCCCGACTGTTCTCAGTTCGGGGCTCTAATTTAAATAGTGGTTGTAATGCATGTAAATATATCCTGAAATTTATATATTGTAGCAGCTTGTCCTGTGATTCCCATCTTTTGGGTCTCATATGGCGAAGCTTATAATCAGTTACTTTATGGGAACTTTTGGTACAGCAATATTTTCAGATGATTTTGCCTGTGATATTCGGGATGAGTTTAAGGAGCTTATAGGTGAAGGTATGAGATCAGAGGAGGCAACTAAATCTTTGATTGAAACTAATGCTGAAGCATTATCTATTGATGATGAAGCTTCGGTTTTCTGGCTTTCGTTGGCTTCTGTACAATGGCAGACTGGTCGCCTGCTTGAAGAAGTGAAACAAAAGGCAATAGAAGTTATTGATACTGATGCTGACTTAAAACGTTGGGAACTTGAAGGTGATGAAAAGCTTGTTGCAAAGCGAAAAAAGGAGTTGATCAAACTTAAAGAAAAGTTGCTTTCACAGCAACCACAACAAAAGAAAATAGCTAAAGTCTATAGAGAATTTACTCCATTCGAAATTGGAGATGTTTTTAGCTATTCTCATTCGTCGGGTAAATTTGCGTTGTTCAGAGTAATTGGACACTATGAAGATAATGGTGGTCGAAAACCGATTTGTGAACTTCTTGATTTTTTTAATACAACTATTCCAACAGACAAAGAAAGTTTAGAAAAAATGGCTTTTATTACGCTTCAGCAAAAAGATTTTTTAGGGAGAAATAAATCCACGTTTTTTTTGGGCGATGTTAAACAAAAATATGAACCTAAAGACAAAGTAAAATTAATTGCGCAGAATATAAAGGTTATGCAAGATGCTAAGCGTCCGTCTTATCATATCTTCTGGAGGGATCTTGATGAAAGTATTCCAGAACTTTTTGCAAGTAAAATAAGCAGCTAGTGACGACACAGTACAATGATGAACATATTCCAGATTTTTCTGGAGATGATTTTGCAAACGATAAGGAGATTCAAAAAACCAGGGCGGCGATAAAGGCCTATGAAAAGATGGTTAATGACTCCTTAAATGTAATTCGACGGGAATTAAATTGTGAAGACTCTTCTCATATAAACCTGAAAGGGTTTCATATGTTCAAGAGTTTAACGGCAACCCTTACTCATTCCATGAAATCTGTTATTGGCGATAAAATAGTACGGGTTTCACTAGCAGATTACTTTTCTTCTTTACCGGTCCCAAAGAATTCTAATTCTGGTACTGACCAGTATATATTTGGACATATATCTCTTAAAAAAAGTTACCCAAGAACCTATATTCATCAGGAAACAATCAAAGAAAAAATAGAGGATATATTCTTAAAAAGGGATCTTGATTTTCCTGATAGTAAAAAATTTTCAAGAAAATTTCAGGTATTGACAGAAGATGGTAAGAGGTTGCAAGATCTACTGCAGTTTAAAAAATTAGACGATTTCGCTGATTTCCCCGAAATGGAGATTGAGTTGTTTAATAATAAAGTTTTATTCAGGACCTCCAGAAAGCCTGTTTCAATTGAAGAAGCTACTATTTTTTGCGACCTGACAAAGATTATTCTGTCCGTTTTTGATTGATTCGATACTCAATCATTTAGTTGGGTTCCAACTGACCACATATTACCAGCAGGATCTTTGAACGTGCCCCTTCGGTCCGGATCTCATTCCCGTTCGCCTGGTTCCTGGATGCTTTCACATCCTGCCTGTATGGCTTTTGCAAATGTTTCGTCAACATTGGGCACATAGACGTGCATTACCAGTTCAATTGGTTTGAATTTTTCAGAGGAGCTACCCAGCATGATAACAGAATCATCAATTTGGAATTCAGCGTGCATAATAGATCCATCCGGGTTATCGTATCGTCTTAATTCTTTGGAATCAAATACGGCTTTCAAAAATTCTATAAACTTATGGGCATCCTGTATAATGAAATACGGCGAAACAGAATTATAATTGGCTGGTTTGAATGAATTAGTCATTGTTCTTAGTATTTGGTATGTTAATAAATAATTCTATGTAATTTAGGAAGAAAACCATATGCAATTAGGAGCCTTCTCCATCAGTCTGAGTGTAAAAGACCTGCAGTTATCCAAGGACTTTTATGAAAAAATGGGTTTTCAGGTTTTTGCCGGAAACATGGATAATAACTATCTCATCATGAAGAATGAGAATGCTCTGATTGGCTTATTCCAGGGAATGTTTCAAGGTAATATTTTAACCTTCAATCCGGGTTGGGATGAGAATGCCAACAACCTTGCTGAGTTTGATGATATCCGGGAAATCCAACGACAGCTTAAATCATCGGGACTTCAATTAACCAGTGAAGCAGATGAAAAAACAACGGGTCCTGCCAGTATTACCATTTCTGATCCTGATGGGAATGTAATTTTGATAGATCAACACAGGTAATTTAATAAGCTTTATCATTCTGTGATCAATACACTTTCAACCATGCAAGAAAATATAGAAATCCCCTTAAGCAAAAAGAAACTGGTATTACTTTTAGCAGGCTCCCTTGTTTTTGTGGCTGCAGGCATCTGGTTTCTGATCAATCCGCCAAAAATCAACAATGCGCTCTTTGGTAACCCGACTTTTATTCTGATTATCAGCATTGCAGCGATTCTGTTTTTTGGAACGATCGCTGTATTGATTGCACGAAAACTACCTGAAAACAAGCCGGGACTTATTATAGACAGCGTAGGACTTACAGATAATTCCGGCGGAATTTCAGCCGGACAAATACTATGGAGTGACCTGCAAAATATTTCAGTTATAGAAATCAATCGGCAAAAGATAATTCTGCTAGAGGTTAAAAATCCGCAGGACTATATCAACAGGCAAACCAGTGGTTTAAAACGAAAATTGATGCAACTAAATTACAATTCATACGGAACGCCCCTGAGTATAAGTTCCAACTCCCTCCAGATTGAATTTAATGAGTTGGTTACGCTGCTGAATAATCGTTTAATGGCAATCAAGGGGTGACTGCATATTATTTCCTATAAATGGTTTTACCTTCTTTGATGGTTGCGTTAATTGAAATGTCAGTAAGGGTCATCGGATCAATTTTCAGTGGATTCTTATCCAGGAGTACAAAATCAGCCAGTTTACCTGCGGTGATGGTGCCTTTGAGGTTTTCTTCAAAAGCCTGGTAGGCTGCCCAGGAGGTGATGGATTGTAAAGCTGTATAAGTTGATACGCTTTGATCCGGCCCGATGATATCACCTGATCTGCTTACCCGGTTAACAGTAGCATGCAGCACCCGGAGCGCATCCGGAAAGGCAACAGGGGCATCGTGGTGTTCGGTGAAAATCATACCGCGATTGAGAGCAGAAACAGTAGGCGAAATGCGATAGGCGCGTTCCTTGCCAAGGGTTTCATCCCGATGCCAATCTCCCCAGTAATAGGTGTGCATGGAGAAAAAGGAGGGAATGATGGCGAGGTTTTTCATGGAATCCAGTTGATCTTCCCGCACTGTTTGTGCATGAATCATGATGGTCCTTCTATTTTCATTGCCGTATTTGTTTGCAGCCAGGCGCACAGCTTTGAGATAGGCATCGGCAGCAGCATCGCCATTGCAATGCGTCATGATTTGCCAGTTGTTTTTGTACGCTTCGTCTACGAAGTTATTAAGGACAGCAGGATCCGGAATAGCCGGATACCCTTTGTAGTCTTTGTTCTTTCCAGGCGGGGGAACTTTGTAGGGTTTGGTAAGCCAGGCAGTTTTGCCAGAAGGAGAGCCATCCAGAATAAGTTTTACTCCCGCTATTCTGAAATGATTTTTATATGCCGGCTGCACGCCATTAGCTTTCATGTAATCAAGTTCTAATTGGATATCCGGGTAGGCATATATATCCATTAGTAAGGTGCCGGAATCACTCATGCGTTTGTAAGTTTCACAGGCAACTTTTGAAGCGCGGCCTTCCTGCGCGGTTGTAAAGCCATAACGGGCATAGGATTTTTGTCCGGCAAGCACCAGGGTTTCATTGCCTTTGTCGTCCACTTTTTTCATCAATTCAAAGGCTGGTCCCATTACTGCTGATTCTTCCAGCACACCATTGGGTTGGCTGCTTCCTTTCATCCGCTGAATTACGCCTCCTGGAGGATCTTTGGTTTCAGCTGTAATGCCGGATAGTTCTAGCCCTTTGGTGTTGACAGCAGCCAGGTGCCCGGATTGGTGGAGGAAGAGCACGGGCGTGTCTTTTGAAATCTTGTCCAGGTCTGCGGCAGTAGGATGGCGTTGTTCTTTGAGTTGCGATTCATCATACCCAAAGCCTAGGATCCAACCGGTTTTGTTGATGATAGCAGCATTAGCTGCCTTCCATTGATTGGCAACCTCAATAAGGGAGGCGATATCATTTCCCCGGCCATCGGGAGCAGGCAGGAGGTTGGCAGCCAATGCCTGGATACCGGCCATGTAGAGGTGTCCGTGTGCATCAATAAAGCCGGGCAGGAGGGTTTGTCCCTTCAGGTCGATCAGTTCAGGGTTGTCACTGGCAGACTGCAGGGCTTGTTCTTTTGGACCAACAAAGAGGATCTTGCCATCCCGAACTACCACTGCTTCGGCATATTGGCCGCTATCACCTTCCATGGTGATGATATCACCACCGAAGTAAACGGTATCGGGTGTTTTGTTTGCTTCTTCTTTTTTATCTGGCTGGTTACATGCCGCCAGTAATAGCAGAAGTGTAAGGACAGGAATACAGGTTCTCATACTTGCAATAGGTTGATAATGGTGGGTGGTAAAGGGAACTTATTAAAGTTATTTAAATTTATAATATGAGTGTAAAAAAGCTACATCCGGATGAGCTTTCGCATTTTAAATACCTGCTGGAAATATTCCGGGAGGTATTTGAAGTTGAAGAAGCAATACCAGGTGACGATTATTTGGAAGCTTTACTTGGTGATCCAAATTTTTTAGTCTTTGTTGTGCAGCAGGACCAGCAGGTTGTGGGAGGGTTGACTGTGTACGTGCTGAAGAGCTATTATGTGCCTCGGCCAGTGGCTTATATATACGATGTAGGTGTACATCCCGGTTACCAGGGCAAGGGTTTGGGTACCCTGTTGATTGCAGAACTAGTTCGTTATTGTAAGCAACAGGGATTTGATCATGCGTATGTGGAAGCTGAAGCCTATGACCTGGAGGCGGTTCGTTTTTATCGGAAAACGAATGCCAGTACCGAACTTAATGCGATACATTTTACTTATTTGTTGCATTGAACCAATTACAGGTAATGCAGCCAATTTACCATTTGGATGTTAGGTAATATTCAGCAATACGTAGAAGTATAAATGAAAATCCTGAAAGAAGCAGAACCAGTAAGTTGTTTTTAAAATTGGATTGATTGTCGACTTTTTTCGTTAGTATATTCCAGGTGGCAATAATTTTTATTCTGTTGAAATAAAAGATAAACAAAATCATAGCCTGGTAAAAAATGGCGGCTCTCAGCGCACCCATATTTACATCGTAAAATATGTCTTGCAGAATGATATTGATTAGTATCGTTGAAACTAATAAGCAACCTATCAACCTTGTTCGCTTCAACAGGAGCAGGATACCGCCAATAATTTCCAGCACACCAATTGTATAAACAAAGGGTTTCGAATAACCATAAAAAGCCCACATGAGTTGCATACCTGTCAACTCTGAAACAGGTTTTGGTATATTGGTCGCGCCATTGAACTGCACTGTTTTTCCAAAACCATAGGTTACCATAGCAAATACGACTATATAGCTACATGCATTCTCGAGTATCCTGTATTTATTTTTTGTGAAAAAATTCATTACTATTTCCTTACTATACTCGTTTTTTTCAAATTGCTTGTTTATACCTGGATCGGATTCTGCTCAGGCTTTGTGGTGTAATACCGAGGTAAGAAGCAATATGAACCTGGGCTATCCGGTTTTCAATGCCAGGATATTGTTCCTGCAGTAGCTGGTACCGCTCTTTGGCGGTTTTGGTAAGGAGGTTTATTTGTTCCTGAAATTTATTGATTAATAAATATTCCGATGCTGCCAGTCGTACATTTTTATATCGGGGATCCTGTGATAATTGCTCATATCTTGTTGCAGTAATTCTTAGGGCATTTGTATTTTCCAAAGCGATAAGTATTAAAGGGGTGGGCTTGTTGAGCAAGATGGATAAATAATCGCAGGTAAAATGCCCTTCCAGTCCAAAATCCAGGCAAACAAAATTGCTGGAATTTTCAATATAGATTCCTATGCAACCGGTTTTAATAAAATAGAGATATCGTTCTGAAGTTGCCGCCTGTTTTATGATCTCATTTTTTTCAAAGTATACTGGTTCGAATTCACTTAAAAATTCTTCTAATATGGGTTTGGATGATTCAGGAAGTAAGGTGTGATCCATATGATTTAGCTGACTACAAATTACAGCTAAATGGCCTGAATTGCAGAAGCTACAAGGGGGTTTTTACTTACCATAGGGTAATTAATTTTATTTCCTTTTCTTCTAACATTATCTATCTTAGGTAACTGTCGTTTCAAAAAAGTACCATTCTTATCATGAGTAATAAAAAATTACTAGTCGCGCTGACATGGATGCATCTTCCTATGAATTAAGATTACGATGGATAAAAAATATTTTCCTTTATCGATTTCAGCAGGAATGGTAGCTTCATTCCTTATTTTATTCAGCTCTTGTACAAATGATTGGCTGCTATACAATCTATCCAAAAAGGTTGCAGAAAAGGAGATTTTAAGGCAATTGGATTTGGCATACAACCATACGCCTAGTGAATACTATCCAATCGGAGGTTCAGAGGATATCAAATATAATTTCTTCCTCGACCTAGAAGATGGATATTGTATTGTAGCGGGCAGCAGGATTCATTTGTATGCTGATTCAACCAGGTGGGCGATTGTTTTTGAAAAGAGCGGCTATCAAACCAGAGGGAGATGCGCAGAAATAGTTCTTGACTATGTTGGTAATTGCGTTGATTATCCTGTTGAAGTGTACCCAAGTAGAAAATACATTACAAATTCAAGCAGAGTGCCTCTTATCGACCAGGAAGAATTAGACAGAATTGAAAACAGAATTGGTAACCAATATGAAACTTTTGAAATAATTGGACCAGGTATTAAACAGGTAAAAGTCCGGGATGTCTTTATCCCATTTGATAATGATTATCGTAACTATGAAAAAGTAGGAATAAATGTCAGTGAGTATGGTAATCCAAATAAACTGATCGATTTCGGTAGTTTTATACGTTACTTAAATGAAACGAATCCTTCACTCATACGTGCGACAGAGCAGGATATTAAACAACATATTCCGATGGATTTGCCCAAAATCATGACAATTGACAAGTTTCATTTTGTGAGTAATTATGATTCTATTACGCTGCCAAGTACGCAAGAAACTTATCAGCTACTTGCAAAGGTACTGGTAACAAGAGACACAAGTTGTTGGAAACCAACCCTAAAAGCAAACAATCATTGGTCGAATTGGGAATCTGGGAATCTCTGAAAATGAATAAATAGCAGGGGGGCTCATTGAAAAAAAATACCATCTTTCTTAAATACTAAGTAATTTAGCATTTTAATCATGCCCTGGTATTTTATTTCATATAGTTCCAGTGCCGGAAAGCTGGTCAAAGGCTTTAAGGAATTCCACATCAAAAATGTGGATGATGCCTTTGTTTACTTTCTGGATAAAGCCAGGGTGGCTGATCCGGGGCTTACTGGTTTTAATTGTGTGATGGTATCCACCAAATGGGAAGACTGGCAGGAATGGAACCGGAATCGTTATAAAACCAGGTATGGGTATACACCACCTGAGCACAGATCCGGGCCGGGGAAGTACAGGAAGCCAAAAGAGGGGTAACCGCCTGAGTCATAACCCATTTTACTAAATGCTTAGTTTGGTATATCTTTATACTGATATAAGTAAAATAATGTACTATGCTCAAGGTAAAAACATCCGGGAAGAGTAAAGGCAAACTTCACAGGAAGAATACAATAATCCTGTCTGGTACCACCAAAAAACCGGAAAGTCAAATGACACCAATTGAAAAGATGGAAAGATTGAGCTTGGGTATCAGCAAAAAAGAATTGGAAGCATTGAAGAAAAGAACAGCACTTGATTATGATAAACTGGCAAACTTACTATCTGTGACGAGGGCCACATTAATAAATAAACCTGGTTCTGAGAAATTCAATAGTTCGCTAAGCGAAAGGATACTCGGCTTGGCAGCTATTTATTCTTATGGATACGACGTGTTTGAAAATGAGGAAAAATTTAATCAATGGATGTTCAGGGAAAATAGTGCCTTAGGTGGAAAAACACCTTATGAAGTATGTAACAACCAATTTGGTAGAGAAGAGGTAAAGAACATTATTGGCAGAATTGATTATGGTGTTTACTCTTAAACCAAGGCAAAATGTTTGTTTTTAGGGTTAGCAAAACTAAATTCAGTCAGGATCTTTCTGGAGAAGGTGCGAGATTGTTTGGTGGACGCTGGAATCATTTGTTGACTCCTTGCATTTATACATCAGAAAGTAGAGCGCTTGCTGTATTAGAATACACTGTTAACGTAACTATTGACGAGATTCCGAGATCATTAAGTATCATAACCTATGAAATACCAGACAATGTCATTCATGAATTATCTATTGCTGATCTCCCAGGCAACTGGAGAGAATCACCAGCACCATCTTCCACAAAAGATATGGGAACGGATCTTTTAACAGGTGCAGAATTACCAATAATCAAAATTCCATCAGCTGTAATTACGCAGGAGTATAACTATTTGCTTAATCCTAAACACAAGGAATCGGAGAATTTTCGAATTATAAAGGTAGAAGACTTTGTTTACGATCTGCGAATAAAAAATGGTTAGGTTCCCTTTGGTATTAATTGAGATTAATAAGGTTTAAATGAACCCAACAACAAAACTCAGGTTGATTAAGTTATTGCACACCATCATCTGGGTGTTCTTTAATTTTGTGATATTTTATATTCTCTATGCTGTCATTATAAACCGGATCGATTTTTGGCTTTGGCTTTGTTATGGATTAATCGTGCTGGAAGGAATTGTATTGCTACTGTTTAAAATGTATTGCCCTTTAACAGTTTGGGCCAGGAAATATTCTGATTCTACCCGACATAATTTTGATATCTATTTACCGGAATGGCTGGCCAAGTACAATAAGCTTATTTACACATCAATAATTGGAGTTTCAGTTGGAATTCTTATTTATCGGTTAATTCAATAGATGTTATGAAATTCGAATTGTAATAAATTATAAATAAAATTTAGTTATGAGAACCTTGTCACTTTTTTTATTCATACTACTGGCTTGTCGTATTTCATATGGGCAATCAGAAAAAGAAAGGCAGCAAATAGTAACTGAAATTCTTACAATTACCGACAAGTATAACAAGACCTGGGAAACAGTAAATATGCTGAAGGTGGCTGAATTCCATTCTGATAATTCTTTTCGGTATTATCGCAATATGGAATTATCAGTTGGCAATAATGAGGAGTTTAGAAAAATATATCCCCAAATTTTGAAGGGAACTAAAAGTTTTAAATTGCAAATTGCGAACCCGGTCGTACAGGTTCTATCCCCTGATGCAGCATTAATTGGTTTTACAGCAGTAGCAGAATTGATTACCCATGATAACAAGGTATTAGATATTGGAACTGGCGCCTATACCTATGTTTGGAAAAAAATAGACGGACAATGGAAGGTTGTTCATATTCACGAATCAGCTAAATAAAGCAGCTGACGGCTGGTCGAATTTTTGTTGCCTGAATTTAGAATAATCAGGAAATCCCTCTATATTGGTAAGAATTAATATAGTAACCTATTTATGATATTCTACGGAAGTAAGGCAACAGAAATCGGAAAAGAAAGCCTTTTTGATAAGTGTTCCAATTGCGGAACGTCGAATAGTTTGGAAATGGTAGTATTCCAGAAATATGCCCATGTTTATTGGATCCCATTTTTTCCAATAGGTAAAACCGGTGCCACCCAATGTTCTAATTGTAAACAGGTTTTACAAAAAAAGGAATTTTCAGAAAACCTGAAAGCCAGTTATAACAACTTAAAATCCGGCAGTAAAACTCCCGTTTGGACGTTTTCCGGCATTGCCCTGATTGCGCTTTTAATTACCTGGGGCTCCGTTGTAGGGAAGCAAAATGATAAAAAATATGCTGAATTTATAGAGAATCCCATGCGAGGAGATATTTATGAAGTTAGGTTGGCAAACAAGCATTATACACTATTTAAAGTTGACAAGGTGGTTGGAGATACGGTTTTCCTTTTTATGAATGAATATGAGACGAATAAATCCAGGGGGCTTTCAGAATTAAAACGTAAAGGACAAAAATCATTTATTCAGGAGCATGTGCCGATGTTGAAAGCAGATTTAAAAAGCAGATTGGACAAAGGGGAGATCATAAGAGTAGAGAGAGACTAAAATATTACCGGCTATTTCCTGTAAAAAATTGATTTTATATTATCTAAAATAAATCGCAAGTAAGTGCCCTAATAGAATTATTAGGATTAATCCAGTATAAAATAGTTTTGAATCCTTTCGTAGCATTTTTGAGGCAACCAGGAAGGCAACACCTGTACTAAATAAAGCGGATGTAATTACAGAATTAAAAAATAACACGAATTTATCCGATCCACTTAAATTTCCTATATAGGATATTCTTACTAATTGATAGGAAAGACCGGAAATAAAACTAATGAATAGAGCTTGTTGCATTACAATACCAAATCCAATTTCACTATAATACCGCATCATTATTTTGATATACTGAATCCAAATATAGATCGTAGTAATCAAAATAAAAATACCGGAAATGTTTAATGGGGTTTTGGGTATGTACTCTGGGAATTTTATTGGGTTAAGAACAAAAATTAACCAGCCTGTTAGATGTGTAATTAAGAAGATAATAACAAAGGTGAAAATTATTTTATAAGATTTCTCCATATACTCCCTGGTACTATTTCCTATTGACTTACAAGATAATAATATTAGGGTGTATGACACAATAATGATGATTACTGTAAATTTTCATGTAGTATGAAATAATTGATAAATGAGTTGATTGAAGTAAATTATAGTTTGGGAAGTTTAAGAATTGGTGCAACATAACTTGACACGAATTGCTTGACATTTACACTTATTCATTGTTGTAAAATAAAATATGTAGAATGAGCATTGATACAATAATAGAAACGATCCATCTTTTCCCCATTCTAGACGCAAAACTGATGGAGCTTTTACATTCACTTACAGCCGATGAATGGAATATGCAAACAGTTGCCAAGCGTTGGAAAGTAAAGGATGTGGCAGCTCATTTGCTGGATGGTAATTTAAGAGGCTTATCTATTTCAAGAGATAATTATTTCGGGGAAAAACCTGAAAATATTCACTCGTATCAAGATATTGTAGATTTCCTGAATCAATTAAATATGTCCTGGACTAATGCCACTAAAAGATTAAGTCCGCAGGTAATTACGGATCTTTTAGAGAGTACAGGGAAAGCATATTATGAACATCTGAAAACACTATCTTCTTTTGATGACGCCGTTTTTTCTGTTGCCTGGGCGGGACAAGAAACTTCTCCCAACTGGTTTCATATAGCCAGAGAATACACAGAGAAGTTTTTACATCAACAACAAATCCGGGATACCGTTGGTAAACCAGGTATTATGACCAGGGATTTGTTTTATCCTTTTATAGATACCTTAATGTTTGCCTTTCCTCATACCTACAAGGAGGTGGAAGCAGAAACCGGAACAATAGTTTCAATAGAAGTCACAACAGATATTGGTGGAATTTGGAGTATCATCAAAACAGAAAATGGCTGGAATCTGGACAAAAGCTATCACCTTAAGGCAAACTCTAAACTATTTATTGATCCTGAAACTGCCTGGAAGTTGTTTTCAAAAAGTTGGAGGCCAGAACAGGTAATAGAAAAAGTAAAAATGGCTGGCGATTGTAACCTGGCAAAACAAGCACTACACATGGTTGCTTTTATGGCGTAATGCCAATAGGTTTTTACTTATATTGTTTGATATATTACATCCAAATGGTATTATGGGGCTTGACAGTGTAGAATTATTGATGGACATTGAAGATTACTTCGAGATAACTATATCCGATTCAGAAGCAGAGAAAATATACACTGTTCAGCAAATGGTTGATACTGTTGCAAATCTGCTGAATATTAAGGATGAAACGGCTGATTTGCGAGATGTTATTTTGGAACGCGTCAATTATGCCCTTATTAAGTTGGAGATAACTTCGGACCCGATTAATCCTTCAGATTTTATATCCTCTTACCTTTCGCCTGAGAATAAAGAAAGCTGGGATGCTTTTGTCAGTGAATTGCAAATCAAGGTTCCCAAACCGGAAACAATCAAAGAGAATAGAACTAAATTCCTGAACAAGTTAATTAAGGCAGTTCATTGGATTCCCTTGTATGACTGGCGTTTAATAACTGTAAAGCAATTTATAGATGCTATTTGTGTTATGAGATCTATGCAGTAGTGTATGCTATCACGGTAAAAAAAACAGGAGTGAACTATTATGAAGTCACTCCTGAAAAATCGTTTACAGCTGACCTGGGAATTGATTAAACTTTACTATTTATGGTTTCATCTGCTGTTCCCAGACCAGTTTTCCCTGATTATTGAAATACTTGATTCCGGTAAAAGATTCTTTGTTTTGGAAGAGTTCCCCAGGTTTCTGAGACATGCCAATCCGGAGGCTTCCTTTTTCGTCCGCAATGATGAGCGCTTTACTTCCATCTTCCAGGGTCAGCATGTGCATAGCTTCTCCAGATTCATCATCAAAACCAACACCTTGCCGGGTTTTGCCATCTGCGCTGGTATTTACTCCAGCGCCACCGCGTTCCCATCCTTTTTTATTGTTAAAGAGGATACCTGAAATTTTGTACATCCGCACTCCCGCATTGGCATCTGCTAAATCTTCTCCGATCAATACCTCATCAAATCCTTCTTCATTCATAAAGATGATGCCATTGGATGAATTTTTATACCTTTTATACCAGCCCATATATTGATTGGGGTCATCGAATTGGCTGGCCCAATGTTTTCTTACCAATGCGGTATCTGTTCGAACCCGGTTTTTGGACGAGGGGACAGGCGCGCCTATAAGGATTCTGTCTTTCCCATTGGCATCTTCTATTATAATGCCTTTTGCGCGTATAAGATCAAAGCGATTGAGTTTGGTAAAGGATACCGTTACAATTGCAATCACCATTAAAAGTAAGGATCCCAAATAGAGTTGCTTAGTTCGTGCATGCGATCTTTTTAATTTGATCAGTTCGTTTTGGATAGATGTATTGTCCATGTTTCAATAGGTTTTTTCTAGGACGATCCAACTCCATTTTTGTTACATTCATTTTATAATTTTCGGAAATAGTTTTCGATAAAAAATTTATCAGTCAAATAGTATTGTCGCCACTGTTCATTTTCTTTGTCAAGTAATAATGCTTCGGTAAATCCGATTGAATAAAAACAAACTCTTTTATCTGCCGATAGGTTCATTTTATTTAGAAAGCCTGTTTCATTTTTGAAGAGTGTATCTCTCAGGTCAGGAAAAGGTGTATAGTCAGGGAGCGATTTCATTTCAGTAGAAGGAGTGTAATCATTCAGGAAGGTTAGAAATTTATATTCAGTATACCTGGCAATACCTTCCTGCCAAATCTGAAAGGATAAGTACTTATAATCAGCAGGTTTCAGAATTTTTTTCAACTTGTCCCTTTCTTTCCAGTAAATTTTGAAGTATCGATCAAAGCGTTTATTCATTCTATTCAAAACAGCTTCCTGCAAGGCAGTTCTAAATCGGTTAAATTGAAGGACGATTTTTTCATCTTTATAAGGAAAGGGATAATTTAATTGCCAACTACCGGTTGAATCGCCGCGGGATAAATTCAATCCTTCAACATCCTGGTAATATCCCTTTGAAGAAAATTGATACTGATGGAAATGTTCATGCAATAAAGTAATGGTCCATTCACTGGATGATTTATTTGTTTTTTCTGGTAACCCAATAACGATGCAGGGTACTCCATTTACTGCCGGAAAAGTTGCGAGCAGCTTATTAGAGAATCGCCTGGCTCGGAAATAGATCCTTGTTTTCAGAATGGAATCATATTCTGAGAGTTGAAAATCTGAGGAAGGATAAGGATGGTGAATCAGGAACTCCGTACTGTCTGTAACCAGCAATACTACAAAAGGTAATTGCTGCATATTTTTCCAAATCTGTTCGCTGTATTGTTTTGATATATGGATCGCTTCCCGTATCCTGATCTTATCCTGATAACGCATCAAAGGAGGGGTTGAACCATAAACGTTGAGAAAACTGCTAAATAATATAGAAAGCATGATTCCAAAACAGATTATCCTCCTATGGGGCATTGGCGTATATTTTATTTCAAGTTAAAATATAAGGGTAACCGATACGTTACCTTATGGTAAGTAATTGATTTGGTAAGTCTTACCTGCTTCCAATGTAACCTGAATATCTCCTTTTTTATCTCTGTTGGGTTTGTTCCTCTTTCATTGCCTGTGGAATGTAAAGGTGCCAGTTACTCCATCATGGATGGAATACCGGTTGTTGTTAAGCTTTTATAGCAGTTCTTTAATGCATGCCTTCCCGGATGAGGTTCAGATTAGTGGTTTTCAATGTGCCGTTAAAATGGTTTCTTGTTTAAAAGAATTGACCGATTGGGGGGGCTTTTAATAAACGATCCTTTTCTATTCTGAATAACAGATTACAATAATGTACAAGCTGCTTCGTTTTGACAGTAACCCCCTTTTATGAAGAAAATCCTATTCGTCTTTTTGTGCTTTGGGACCGCCTTATCCCTTTTCAGTCAAAGCAACACCAGGGAGCAGATACTGCTGAATAAGTATGCTTCAGCTTTTGCTAAAACCTATAATTTTAATGGCGCTATCCTGGTTTCGAAAGACAATAAGATCATTTACCAGAGTGGTTTCGGTTCAGCCAATCGGGAATGGTCTGTTCCCAATACCACGTATTCTAAATTTCCCATTGCCTCATTAACCAAGCAATTTACTGCAGTGGCAATATTGCAGTTGGCGGAACAGGGGATGCTTACGTTGGACGATCCCATCACCAAATTCTTTCCTGATTTCCCCAAAGGGGATAGCATTACTATTCATATGTTGCTGAATCATACATCAGGTATAAAAGAATTTTCTCAGTATCCTGAGCTGTTTGACCGGGAATTTTCCAATCCACATGAAGTATTACGAGACACTATTATTAATCAAATCAAAAGGCTGCCATTAAACTTTTCGCCGGGTAGTTTTTGGGGCTACAGCAATACCAATTATGTGTTACTTGGTTATATATTGGAACTTATCACCGATGAACAATACGACAGGTATATTAAATCGACATTCTTCAAAGAGCTGAATATGAAGCAGAGCAGGGTTTTATACCAGGATTCCATACTGCCTAATAAAGCCTATGGATATAGCGGAATTTTCCCTGAATTAAGATCAGAATCTAAAGTTCCGTATAACTATGTACATAGTCACGGTGGTTTGGTTTCAACTGTGACCGACTTATTTAAATGGAACCAGGCACTTCATGGAGGGAAATTGTTGAAACGGGAATTGTATTCCAAAATGCATACACCCAATCAGCCAGTCAAAGGTGCCGGATACGGCATTTTTATCGATTATTTATTTGATCATAAGACCTATTCACATAATGGGAATATCCCTGGTTATAGTTCTTCTATGATTTATTTTCCACACAACAAAAGTTCCATTATTATTCTTTCTAACCGAGAAACCAATCTTGATTTTTTGGCAAAGGGACTTGCGGGTGTATTATTTGATAAACAAATTGTTATTCCATACAAGCACAAAAAAATAAACATTTCGAATCTGAAAGATTTTGAAGCTAAGTTCGAAACGCCCTTTCCTTTTGAAGTTGTTGAAAAGGAGGGAAGACTACTCCTGAATATGGGAAGAGAGTTAGAACTACGACCTGAATCAAAAACTAAATTATTCGTAACGGAGCCGGATATTGATATCCAGCTGGAGTATGTTTTTGATGCAAACCGAAAAATTCAGCGTGTTTATCTTATTGAAGGAGGTGTGAAAACAGAGGCTAAACTCCGTCCTTAACCATGTTATAAGATTATTCCCAGAACTAGAACGATTCCTAAAATACCTTCCAGTCCGTGTATTATCACAGCCATCCAATTGGATTGAAAGAGTTTGGATGGGAAAGCAAATACGAACCCAAAATAAAGTGCAGTAGAAACAATAACCTGAGGTTTGTGCAGGTGATACAGTCCAAATAAGATACCATTAAAAAACCAATCCCATTTTCCAAATACCCCCTGCATTTTCGGCAATAAGATTCCACGATAGATCATTTCTTCGCCTAATAAATAATTAAACATACAAGTAAGCAGGTATAATCCCAGCAACCACCAGGCCCCTTTGTAATTTGGAGTATTTAATGTTGATAAATCATAGGTTATTAAATCCTTGTAAAGAGGGCGTAATGTACTATCAACATCAGGCAACGTAAACAGACCGGTTTGTAGAAAGATGCTTATCAGGATAAAAGGAACGGTCCACCATAAGAGCCAATAACCCGACTTGCCGGTTATTGGATGAACTGGTTTTTTATAGTTTAATCTTGTTTTTATTAACTGTAAACAGAGCGTATGCCCTTCATTTTTAAGAATAAGAAGGGACAGTACAAATTGCCAGATTAATCCCACATTGATTGCTATCCAATATATCATCAAGGGATCCCAATTGGTCAATACAGCCAATTTTGGAGTTATTACAAAAGCCAGGATACCCATTGGTAAAGCTGAAGCTGCCCAGATCAATAGTATTTTTTGTAAACTATACTGATCCTTCATTAAACATCGGTTGTGAGATAAATATAATCCAATGCATCCTGCTTTATGCAACATGGAACTGATCGTATTAATTTTTTACCATACGGTAATTCTATTACCAAATCGATTTTTCTTTTGCCTGCATGGGAGGCTGAATTCCCAGTATCCGGGCAATGCTGGGCGCAATTTGTAAGGCAGAAATGGGGGACAG
The DNA here is from genome assembly GCF_021491375.1 of Flavihumibacter fluminis. Taxonomy (GTDB): domain Bacteria; phylum Bacteroidota; class Bacteroidia; order Chitinophagales; family Chitinophagaceae; genus Flavihumibacter; species Flavihumibacter fluminis. The sequence goes on along the minus strand of NZ_JAKEVY010000001.1, from coordinate 306,812 downwards.
TTCAGTGGCCGGGATAGCCGGACCAATAGCATAAAATATCGACTGCCCTTCTCTTAGCTTAGCCAGATTGCCATGTACCCCTCTGCCGGTTTCATTCATGGTTCCTTTCAACAAAAACTCACGGGTGGCCTGGTTGGCGTCAGCAAGCAGGTTTAGGTCAAATGTATTGTTCACCAGGTAAGGTACTTCAGGCAGAAGCCTGTCTGAGAGTGAGTAACCGCTTTTACAACTTACAAACAGATCCCCTGAATAAGCAGGGTGGTAGAGTCCGTATTGTTGCTGTTCTTGCTGGTTGGCGACTAGTTCAAAGATAGGTTGACCTGTTACAGAATCGGTGAGTGCTTTCAATTGTCTGGTTAATTGCTCCAGGTACAAGTTTCGCTGCGCTTCCGGGATCTTTTCCCTGTTCAGGTAAATATGTGCCGAATTGCCACTGCTAATGGCTTTCAGTTCTCCTCTGGATACATAAAAATTTTGTTTTTCCAGGTAATTGGAGAGCAGCAAGGTGCTGTGAATGGGAATCATACCATGATCCGAAAACAACAGGATGTTAGTGCCTGGAGGCGCGGCTTGCATTATTTCCATTAGATACCGATCGATCAATTGAACATATTTCTCCACGATAGATGCATATCGCTGCTTGCGCTTTCCATTTTCCGCGTAATAATCCAGCTGGCGCGGATTTGTCAGGGTATATCGATGTTGCACATCATCCAGGGTGGAGAAATAACCAAAGAGCAAATCCCAGTCCGCCGCCTGCATGCCTGCCAGGATGCAATTCCTGAAATACAATGCCAGCTGATCCACCTGTTCCAGCCAGGTGGCTTCAGAAACAAGTCCGGCTGTTTGTTTGAGGTTCTCCGGCTCCCCTGGCCAGCATCCGCAGCTTTGCTGTAGTTGCTGTTGAAAGGATTCCGGATACAGCACCAGTTCAGCCGGCGCGTTAATAAAGACCCTGTAAAAATTATTCCTTTCATCGTGCTGCAGGATGCGAAGAGAAGTGGAATACATTTTATCCTTCGTGTGATATTGCAGGGTCGTCCAGGTATCCGGCACCAACGCAGCTGCATGCCCATTGGAAGGATCAGTATCCGTATCTACGATCAGTTGTTTTAGTGGTCGAAGGATATTGGCCTCATTGTGAGCGGAATCGGTTAGATAGAAATAAAGTGGTACCTGGAGCTGGCCGGACAATTGTAAGATAGGAATCGGTTGAGCGTTTACAGGCTCCATCTTTTTATAGAAAGCTTCTTTTACCAGGAAGCCTGAATCGCCAGGTTTTAAATCAATAAAGATAGATGGGCCGGTTTTTTCGGGATACTTCAGAAAGTAATCGGTCATTCTGGAAACACTGCTGTTGTCGATGCCTACACCACCCAATGCCATCACTTTTTTGCCTTGCCGCATGGCAGCCTGAAAGATGGTTTCTGCGGCTATGGGTTGTCGAAAGGCGGATAGGGAAGGAGTGTTCCATCCTTGTTCAATATGTCGGAAACTGTTACCGACAATGCCTGTTTGAGCGGGACTTGCACCTGTAAAAATGGAGATATGCGACGGGCCGGTGGAAGCAACATTGATTGGATAGACGGTTTGTGCATAAGCACCTTTTTTGCGGATGGTAGCAAATGCTCCATTGGGTGGCAGAATTCCCTGATCCAGGTAGCGGTCGAGCAGGTAATCTGGTAATCCGTCTATTGAAATCAGTAGAACGCGTGGTTTGTTGGATTGGGCAACTACAGTGGTTTGGAGGAAAAGAAGGAAGAGGAAAAGTAATCTTGCCATAAAAAGAATTAGGCAAACAAAACTCCTGTAAAATCAGTGGCAGGTACCTACCAATCAGGAAACAGACCTACCATTTTGATAAGTAGTTCTGAAGTCTTTGGGTGATAGTCCGGTTCTTTTTTTGAAAAATCGCGAGAGGTGATGGGGCTCTGAAAAATTCAACTGATCTGCGATTTCTTTTACACTCAGACTGGTATAAGAGAGTTTGGATTTAATCTCCACCAGAATGTATTCCTGGATCATTTCGGATACGGTTATGCCGAATTGTTTTTTGATGATGGCATTTAATGAAACGCGGCTGATGCCCAGTTTCCTGGCATAGAAATCGATGCCCCGTTGTTTTTCAATTTGTTCCTGTACCAGTTTTTTAAAAGCGAAGGCGATGGTATTGCTTTCCATTTGAGAGGAGAGCTGGTATTCTGCGGCATAGGCCCGGTTCAGTTTGATCAATATATAATAGAGGATGGAACGGGTCATGTGTTCACTGTCTGGCCGGTAATGCCTGATTTCAGTGTGCAAATCCCGCAGCAAACTGTGTAGCTGATTCGTAAATTCCGGAGTCGGCTGAATGAATAAGGGATTGGATTTGTTGTAGAAAAACTGAAGTTTATAAGTGAAGAGTTTATCTGAAAAAAAACTCGATAGAAATCCATCCTGGAAGAGCAGAAAATAACAATCAATTTTGCTTTTATCTAAGAACCAGCGCCTTTTTTGGTAAGGTGAGAGAAAGAGGATGGTGTGGTTTCTGAGTTTTATTTGCTGGTGATCCAGTTCCAGGTAGCCATTACCTTTGAGAAAGAAAACAATTTCATAAAAATCCGTAGTATGTAAATTGTCCTCAAAATAATAGGCAGGGATATCATCGTACTTGCCAATATCCATCAGGATCTCTGCCCCGTATTTGTTTTTAAGGAAATGGAATGTTTTCATGCAAGGCTTGAAAATTGGAAGAGTGGTAAAAAATGGAACTTGATAAGTAGTTAATTTAGTTGTTCTAAGATTAAAATTAAGCATTGAAGATAGCAATATTGACCATGGGTACCCGTGGAGATGTGCAGCCGTATGCTGTTTTGGGCGAGGCACTTCAACGTCGGGGACATGAAGTAACCTTGGCAACTGCCAAAAACTTTGAACCTTTGGTTCGCGATCATGGTATCCAGTTTCTTCCTGTAGAGGCAGATTTTCAGGAGGTATTGAATTCCGAAGAAGGGAAAAAAATGATGAAGGGTAATCCCTTTGCGATTCGCCGTAATTTAAACAATTGGGTGTATCCATTGATCACCAATTCTCTTATTGCGTTTTATCAATTGGCTAAGGAAAGTGATCTTGTTTTATATCATGTCAAAACACTGGCGGATAGTTTTGCTGATCAGTTTCCGCAGAAAATGATCCGTGCCTCAGTTTTACCAATTGTAGAACCTACTGCTGCTTTTGCCAACCCGGCATTTAGTGGGTTACCGATTCCTTCCTTTCTGAACCGGATCAGTTATACTTTTTCCAATTTGAGCATTCGGTTGTTATCTAATCCTATTGGTAAATTTCGGGCATCCTGTAATCTGCCTAAGAAGTTTATCGTGCCACCGGTGAAAAATATATATGGTATCAGTCCTGGTTTTCTGCCGGTACCCCCAGACTTTCCGGCACAATCGACCTTTGCTGGTTTTTGGTACGGCATGTCAAAGCAGGAACTGCCAACTGATCTGCTGGATTTTATTCAATCTGGAACTCCTCCCTTAGTTCTGACATTTGGCAGCATGCCTTTCAAAAGCAGGTTTGATCTACAGGAAGCCATCCTTCAATCTGTGGAACAAACTGGTTGCAGGTTTATCGTAATAAAAGGGTGGGGACTGGAAGATACTGCCCGATTGGAGCATAATCCCAATGTAAAAGTAATTGGCGCTGCTCCTTATGAAAAGTTATTCCCGTTGGCAAAGGCGATCATTCATCATGGGGGCATTGGAACCACTTCAGAATGTTTAAGAGCCGGAAAACCTTTTCTGATTTGCCCCATCTTGCACCCAATTGGGGATCAGCAGTTCTGGGGTGTTCAGGCATATAAAAAAGGGGTAGGAGTTAAGCCCATCCCTTTAAGTAAATTGAGTCGGCAACAGTTTTTGGATAGTGTGCGTGAGTTGTTGGGCAACGAGGCATTGTATGACAACGCAAAACAACAGCAGGTTGTCATTAAGAAGGAGAATGGGCTGGAAAGAACGATTGCTGAACTTTTCAACTAGTTTATACCCCTTGCCTCAATTCGTTGAATAAACCAATTTTCTGAAATCTCCTCCACTGCCGGAACCGAGGAAAATTCCAACCTTACCAGCTTGAGCAGTACGGAGGCGCTTCACTTTTAAAGCCGGATTGACATTTCCATTTATCAGGGCAATAACTTCCTTCTCAGTAACCTGTATGGTCATACTAAACCAGTTATTGGGCTCCGGAGGAAATTGGATGGGGTTTTCAAATTCTGCATTCCGTTCGTCTCTGAGTCTCTTCCAGGTAAATTCCGGATGAGCGATGTATTGGATAGCATGAATTTTTCGAACCGAATCAGAAGCAAGGAAATTAAAGGGACGGCAATACACCGCTTCGTAGGTTGAATCATTTTGTCCGCTGAACGCCAGGCCAACAAAACTTTTCTGCAGCTCATCTTTCCCTCTTAACTCTAAGGTGAAAGAGCCAGTTGTACTATTTTCAATGGGCAACCAGATTATTCCTTCTCCAGTTGCTTCCGAAATTTTGATATAATCTGACAGTTCATCGGATTCAATACTTATCACCCGATTCACCGCAACCAATTTCCCTTTTTTATGCAATTGAGCGAATCGAAGCGTTTTTTGCGCGGATAGGGAACTTGCAACCAACAACATCGAGAGGAGTACAGCAGTTATTTTATTCATAGGCTTAAGTTAACCTCAAATTTATTTTATTGAAAAGCAGCAACAATTATCCTTTGGTAATTTCTAATTCAGCGATTTGTTTAATTTGACAAATAAAATTGGTTTGATGGCGGCTTTAGTATTTACCCTTGCGACCTTGCTCGTAGTTCTTTTTCAATTGTGTCTGGCTATCGGTCTTCCCTGGGGGGCAGCTTCTATGGGAGGTAAATTCCCAGGAAAATACCCATCCAAAATGAGATGGGTTGCCATTCTTAATGCTATTGTGTTATTGGTGCTGATTATGATAGTAGTAATCAGAGCTGGATTGGTCTTTCCTGAGTTGCTATTCTATTCCAGTATTGCCATTTGGGTAGTAGTTCTGTTTGCCCTCGTAGGAACTATTTTAAACTCAATCACCCCTAGCAAAATCGAAAGGATCTGGGCACCTGTTGCACTGATTCAACTAATTAGTAGTGCCATGGTTGCATTCAGTTAGTTTCAGGGTTCTTTAACCTATTTATTCAATGCCTCCAACTTCTTTTTTGCCTGGGTGTTGGTGGGGGAAAGCTTCAGGATCGTTTCATAACATTTCCGGGCTTTGTCTTTATACCCTTTTGCCAGGTAGGCATCGGCCAGGCTGTCCCACACGTTTAAGGATTTCGGATAATTTTTAGTATTGATCTCGAAAATAGTAACCGCTATATCCGGAAGCTGGCGGTCGTGCAGGGCTACATATCCAATGGTGTTTACAAAACGCTCGTCGGGTTTGGTATCGAGGAATAACTCTTTTTTCATAGTGGCTGAATAATTAGCCAATACACCGGGGTCTTTTGTCACCTCATTTAAATCAATTTCGAAGGGCCGAAAAATGGAACGAAGTCCATAATAAGTGGCAGGCACGGTTACCGTCAGGTGTTTTTCATCATCAAAATATTTGAGGTCAGCATACAATTCCGGCGATTTATTTTCCTTGAGTAGTTGGTAGAATTCCTGTCCCCATTCATAATGCCTTTTATCATCCTGGAGATTGTTGGCTAGTGCGATAAAGATTCTTGCCTTCAAGTCCTTCTTTTTTGCCAGGATTTCCTTCCCTCTTTTTCCTATATAGTTACGATCCCAAAACCAGGCAGGATCAATCAATAAATAATAGCTGAACAGGTCTGGATTTTCCAGGAGGCAATGCAAACCAAAGAGTCCGCCTGCAGAATGGCCAATAATCATAGATTGCGGTACCGTCCGATAGTTTTTATTAATCTCCGGCATTAATTCCTTTTCTATGAACTGCATGAAATTAGTTGCTTTGCCACTGGTTTTAAAAGCAGCTATATCATCCCGATCCAGGTAATTCGTGGAATTGGTGGGTGTGAAATCCCGGGTACGATCGATGTTTTCTATGGAAACAAGGATGAGTTCAGGGATTTGTAATTTGAGGTTCATGGCGGAGTGCATGGATTGAGCGATTCCGGCAACTTCCAGGAATTTTATTCTTTCCCCATCCAATACATAGGCAACTACATAGGATTTGCCTGAGTTTCTTTGGTAGGATTCTGGCAGGTACACAGAATAGGTACGATTTTCCTTCAAAATGGCGGAATGTATTGTATGACGTTGGCCTATAACAATTAAACTATCGGATGGCTGCGTAAACGCTTTAATGGAAAGTACGAGCGCAACTAAAATGAGCGCGATTGTTCTGATTTGCTTAATCATTGATTTTGAAAGTTTGAATCGGTTAAATTCCATTCAGCAGTAAATCCTGCTTTCTTCTTAAAGGAAAAATTATTAGTGGTATCTGAAAAGGAGCGGATATTAGTATGAGATAAATGAGGAATATAATTTTCAAAGAGTTTCCCCTTTAAGTTTTGCACAATGACCGGTTGGTTATTATTGCCTTTCACCATACTCATGTCAACTTTTATATGGGAAGTTGAAAAACTGATTTTATCTTCCGTTTTCTCATAGTTAATTGTAGTCCGTTTGCTATTCAGTACGGTATCAAAACTCGCGATTCGAACAATTTTGAGAATGGTTTCTACTGCCTCCTTTTGTTCCTTACTGGTTGTTTCAGCAAAATAGTATTCTCCCCATTGCCCTGCTGAACCACTGAGAATTACCTGAACACTATCCAGTTTAATGTTATTGTAGTATCCCTCGTGAATATCCAGTAAACTGTTCAGTTTGCAGAAGGAATTGGTCATCGGTAGTCCAAATGGACAGGGACAGGGCGCATTGCAACTGCAGCTTTCATGATAGGTGGCTTTGAGTGCCCATTTAGGTGCTGGCTTTTTTTGCTGAAATCCTGCCAGCAGTAATAGCATCGCTGTACAGAGTAATGTAGTCGTTTTCAAACAGGAAAAATTTAATCAGTTGATTTTAAAATTCGTTGTAATTGCCGGGGTGATTTAAAGCCACATGCTGCAGCGATATATTCAATCGTATAATCTGGATTATTTTTCAGTGTTTTAGCCTTTTCAATCCGTAGTTTGGTCAGGTAATCGCCAATGGTTATACCAGTGGCTTCTTTGAATATTCTGCTCAGGTTCCTCGGACTTGTATTCACCAGGTTGGCTAGTTTTTCCAGGGATAATTCGCTGGCCAGCTGTTCCACCAAATAATCCTGCACCTGGTGAACTTTTGGGTTGATATGGTTTCGGTAATCCAGGTAAATATTTTGCTGTGTGTGTTGATGACTTCTGCGATAGTAGACCACCAATCCGCGCGCCACTTTATTGACAAAAAGCGGATCGGTCAGTTCTTCCAGTATGGAGAGCGCAAGGTCTATGCCAGCGCTGATTCCGGCACTTGTATAGATTGAATCAGTTTTTACAAATAAAACATCATTTAATACCCTGGCTTTGGGGTATTGTTTCTGAAGTGCATCCACTCTTCGCCAGTGGGTGGTACATTCCCGGTTGTTTAGTAGTCCCGCTTCTCCCAGGAAAAATGCAGCATTGCAAATGGAACAGATATTGATACCCCTTTGCGCGGTATCCCGGAGCCAGTGGAAAAATGCTTTTTCCCAGCTGATAAGGACTTTCAGACTTTCAAATCGCACCCCTGGAATAATAATAAAATCCCCGGCCTGCAAAGCTGCTTTTGAATAAGGTTGCAATTTTCCGAAAGGAAGTCCTACTGAACTGGCAGTATCGGGTTGGATGGAATAAAATTCCAACTGTACTTCGAAACCATAAAAGCTGGCTTCTGAGAAGACCTGCATGGGTCCCGCCAGGTCCAGCAGTTCTACAGCAGGTGGTATGATGAAAGCGATTTTTTTCACGTAAAGTGAGGCAAAGATAATGAGGGCAAGTTTCCTGATGTGGACAATAAAACGTCTTAAAGGGACAAGCTTATTTTTACAATAATGGCTGGACCATTTGAAATTTGTAAATTATAACATGCTTCGCGGTAGTCTGCTTTTCCTAATTAGTTTATTCATTCAACTTCCTATAAGTGGACAGTATATCATTAGCCATTATACAACGTCCAATGGGTTGCCTTCAAATGGAATTAAAGGCTTGCAATGGGATGATACCACCGGTTTTTTATGGATTGGAACTGAAGCCGGTTTGCTTAGGTTCAATGGATTGACCTTTAAAGTATTGGATATTTCTACCCATCCAGATTTTGGCTCCAACCGGCTGTTGTTTGTTAAAAAAAATAACAAGGGACAAATACTGGTTGCCAGTGAATCCGGTAACCTGCTGAGTGTTGCGGAAAATGATATTTACACCCTAAGGAAAGATAGTGGATTTGCCAGAAATAATTACAACCGTTATGCTGCCATTGAGGTATCTGATACGCTCGCCCAACATTGTTATCAGAATCCCTGGCCCAAAAAGGGTTTTTCAATTTATTCAAATACTGCTGTTGCCATAAGCGATACGGCTTGTTTAACCTGGTCCGATGGAAATCTGTATTATTTTTCGCTAAGTCATCCTGCGATACAGTTGCTTCCTGTTTCCGGATTTGCAATTAATAGAGTTTTTAAGAGTGCCAATAACTTTTATTGTTTTACGAAAGCATCGCAGGTTTTTGCCTATGATGTCGAACAGCAAAAAATGACACGGCAGGAACTGATTGATGAACATGGGAAGCCGTTAACTTTAAAAAAGTACAGTAATTTTATCTGGGAAAATGGAATGGAATTTCCTTTGCTGTTGCAGGATGGTAATGCCTGGATACTCGAAAAGAAAGATCCGACTCATTTGCAGTTGAAGCAGGTTGCATCCGGCCTGCCAGCCGATACCTATTTCCGTTATGCATGGTATGAAAAAAGGAGCGGTTACCTGTTTTTAGGTTCCTATTCGAAGGGGTTATATATCAGCCAACCGGATCGACTGACTATTAAAAAACCATCCACCAGTTCCCCTTTTGAAAGTAGCGCAGTATATGGCCAGGTTGAGTTGCCCAATGGTAATGTTATAACTGACAGGGGTAAAGTCATTGGAGACCAACCAACGCGTGATTCCTTCAACCTGGGTAAGGGGTTTTCAAAGCGGATATTTTCCATCAATCCGACAGAACTGGTCTATGCCCGCAAGGATAGTATTCTGAATTATGATAAAAAGCATTATTCCGAAACATTGCTTTTCAAAACAACCTATACGGAGCACGATTTTGCTTATATCCAATCCGGTGGCAGGAACTATTTTCTGAGTCATACAGGTATCGGCACCGTAAAAGATGGAAAACTAGTTAATGAGAAACTGCTGGAAGAAGGAATACCCGGTCATCATACCTCGCGAAATATGATAGAGCTGGAGCCTGGAAAATTGCTGTTATCCACCTGCAATTATCTGCTTTTATATGAAACAGGTTCCAGAAAATTGGATACGATTTTATATACTGCTTCCAACTGTATCCGCGATTTGCACAAAGAGGGCAAATATATATTAATTAGCACCTATGGTGGCGGTTATTATGTATTAAAGGATGGGGTGATCTTTCCCATGCCAATGGATACCAGGAAGTACCTGAAATACACACACTGCTTTATAAAAGATGCTGCCGATTTTATCTGGATCAGCACCAATAATGGACTATTCAAGGCAGCGCTTTCGGATATCATAGAAGCATTTGAATTCATGAAAATTCAAAAAGGATCAATAGTACCTCCGGTTTATTATCATTATTTTGGCCCCAATGACGGACTGGAAGCTACGGAATTGAATGGTGGATGTTCTCCCTGTGCAATCCAGTTAAAAAATGGTCAGTTTTCATTTCCAACCATGGAAGGCTTGTTATGGTTTGATCCCTTGAGTATTCGTGAAATTTTGCCTGCCGGAGAAATTTATGTCGACAAATATCTCCTGGATGATAATGAAGTTCCCATTCCTCCTGAAAATATTCTTTACCTGCCTTCCAGGCCCGGCAAGCTGGACATTGTGCTGGGAGTGAACGCCTGGAGTAAAAGGGAAAACCTGTACATGGAATACAAACTGGACCAGGGAGACTGGCATCCGCTTTCTATTGTAGCAGGTGAATCCCGGTTGGAATTTATCAACCTGGATTATGGAAAACATAAACTGCAAATCCGAAAGTTAAATGGATATGGTATAAACAATTTTTCTTACAGAAACATCCTGCTCGATGTTCATTTACCCTTTTACCGGCAATGGTGGTTCCAGCTGCTGGGAGTTCTGGCTGTTTCAGGGATCATCACACTGTATGCCATGAATCAGTTACGATTGTCGCGGTTACGGGAAACCAAACTGGCAGCCCTGGTAGCTGCCAAAACAAAAGACCTGCAGGCAAAAAATGAGCAGCTGGAAAAGAATGACGAAATCAAAACAAGGTTGATTTCGGTAATCAATCACGATGTGATCACACCCCTTAAATTCATGAATTATGCAGGAAAGGCCCTGCTTGAAAGCAAACGTCCGATTTCATCGGAAGAACAACTAAAAACGATTGCTGAAATTACGCAGACCGCCAAAGAACTGGAGTTGTTATCTTCCCAGGTATTAAACTGGATCATTTACCAGCAACCGGGAATACAAATGCAGAAGGAGGAATTCGATTTACATAAGTTAGTGGAAGCTATTTTCAGGACCCTACAATTTTCTGCCAAACAGAAAAAACTGCAATTGCTGAATGAAGTGCCTGCTCCATTTATGTTGTATCAATACATGGAACTAATACAGGTAATCATTTATAATTTAGTTCTGAACAGTATTAACTTTACGAAGCAGGGATCGATTTCCGTAGGCAGCAGTAGGGAGAAAAAAAATATAGTAATAGAAGTAAAGGATACGGGAGTGGGAATGACAGAAGAGCAAATCAACAATATTCTATCAAATGAACGGACGATTGCAGCAGCCAATGCAAGCAACCGAAAAGGAACCGGACTAGGGTATGAAATAATCAAGGATTTGTTGAAAACTGTAAAAGGACGGTTGAATATTATTAGTAATAAAAATCGGGGGACTACCGTGCAATTGATACTACCTATAGTTACGATTGAAAATAATTCAGTGTGACAAAACCCAAATTATTAATAGCAGATGATCACGGAATGATCCGAAGGGGATTGTGCATGCTGATCCAGGGTGATATTGGTGAAATAGAATTAGCCGAGGCCGATTCCCTTTCCAGTGTGATGAGTAAACTGAGAAAAGAGCAGTTTACGCACCTGCTATTGGATGTATTGTTTGCGGATGGCAATGCGCTGGAAATTCTACCCAATATCAATCAATTGTATCCGGCGTTAAAAATCATGTTATTTTCTATGCAGCCCGTGACCCTTCACACCCGTGCACTGAAGTCGCTGAATATTTATGGGGTTCTCTCTAAAGCATCAGATAATGATACGGTGATCAGGGTGTTGACAGATTTTCTAAATAGTGCCTTTCCCAGTTTGGAAATGCCAGTTGTGGCAACAAATCCTTTTCAGGAACTAACCGTAAGGGAGTTGCAAATTCTTCATCATTTATTAAATGGGATGGGTACCAAACAAATTGCTGATACCCTCAACATCAAAATGAATTCGGTATCTACATTCAAGAAACGTATTTATGAAAAAACAGCTACCAATAGTTATAAGGCATTGGTAGATCTTTGTACCTTATATAAAATCAATTTTTAAGCCGGGATTAAAATCATTTGAGCGTGTTTTTATAGATGATTCCATCTTTCATAATCAGCAGAAATTTTTTATCCGGATCGGCGATGAGTTGAATGTTTTCCAATGGATTACCATCCACCAGGATCAAATCCGCGTAAGCGCCTTCTTCAATCACACCCAATTTTAACGGATATGGATTGCGTGGACCACTGAGTGCCAATAGTTCTGCATTATTGGAAGTAGCCATACGCAACACTTCGAAGGGAGTGTACCAGCGAACCATTTTTGCCAGTTGCGCACCCTGGCGGGCAGCAAGTTTGGGATCAAAGAGGCAATCGGTGCCGAAAGCTGTTTTGATTTTGTATTTTTTGGCCAGCGCATAGGCATTGTCGGTGCCCTGTACCATGGTCAGCTGTTTTTTGCGTGCATCTGACTCTTCCGGAAAAGGGATGGCATCTTCATCATCCAGAAATGGCTGGAGACTCCACCAGATGCCTTTTTCTGCCATCAATTTTGCAGTTGCTTCATCGGCTAGTTGTCCGTGTTCAATGCATTTTACCCCTGCCTGGATGGCAGCCTGCATGGCTGTAGGCGTATAGGCATGTACGGTAACATAGGTGTTCCAGGCAGTTGCTGCACTAACAGCTGCCTTAATTTCTGCCTCTGTATATTGATTTACATCCAGTGGATCATAATTAGAAGCAACACCACCACCTGCCATCACTTTAATTTGCGTAGCTCCCTGTCGCAGTAATTCCCGGGTACGCATCAATACCTGGTCGGCACCATCTGCAATAATGGTAAGCCCGGATCTTTCGAGATAAGATAATTGTCCGGATACCCGAGGCACATCTGTATAGCCACCAAAATCTCCGTGTCCTCCTGTTTGCGAAACAGTGGCTCCACTTGGATAAATACGCGGACCTTTTACCAGTCCTTCATCAATGGCGCGTTTCAGGCTGAAGGAAGGGCCGCCTACATCCCGTACAGAAGTAAAACCACGCATCAGTTGTTTTTCAGCTGAAGCGGCCGCAAACAAATTCAGATAGCCGATATCGCTGGTAAGTCCGACTTGTAAGGGAATTGCATCCATCAGCGTATGCGCATGTGCATCAATTAATCCCGGCATTAAAAATTTGCCCTTTCCATCAATGATGGTTGTATTGGCAGATTTGTTTACCGGTATCGGTTTGTCAGAAATGCGGGTGATTTGATTACCGGTTATCAATACATTTCCCTGGCTTATTTTATTGTCCCTGCCATTGAAGATTTGGACATTGGTAATCAGGATGGTTTTTTGTGCGAAGGTGCTGCCTGCAACGGCCATGCAAACAATCAATACCAGTAACAACTTAAATTTCATATTTACTTATTGTAAATGGTTTTGCCCTCCTTAATGGTAGCATTGATAGAAATATCAGTGATTGTTAGTGGGTCGATTTTCAAGGGGTTCTTATCCAAGATAACGAAATCTGCCAACTTTCCGGCGGTTATGGTTCCTTTTAAATTTTCTTCGAAGCCCTGGTAGGCAGCCCAGGCTGTAATGGACTTTAAAGCAATATAGGGAGATACGCGCTGATCAGGTCCAATGATATCACCCGAGCGACTCACGCGATTGACGGTAGCATGCAATACTCTAAGCGCATCCGGGAAAGCAACCGGTGCATCGTGGTGCTGGGTAAAAATCAGATCACGTCTACGGGTAGATGCAGTTGGTGATATTCGATAAGCCCGTTCTTTGCCCAGGGTTTCATCGCGATGCCAATCTCCCCAATAATAAGTATGCATGGAGAAAAAAGAGGGAATAATCCCTAGTATTTTCATTGAATCGAGTTGATCTTCCCGTACGGTTTGTGCATGAATCATCACAGTTCGGCGGTTTTCATTTCCGTGTTTATCAGCAGCTAATCGTACCGCATGGATATAGGCATCAGCTGCAGCATCACCATTGCAATGGGTAATGATTTGCCAATTGTTTTTAAAGGCTTCTTCCACGAGGTTATTGATCACAGCAGTATCGGGAATAGCCGGGTAACCCCTGTAATCTTTTTTCATGCCGGGCGGAGGAACTTTGTATGGTTTGGTCAAATAAGCCGTTTTGCCGGAAGGAGAACCATCCAGACTTAATTTCACTCCAGCTATTCTGAAATGATTTTTATAATCGGATTGCACGCCATTGGTTTTCATATATTCGAGTCCCATTTGAATATCGGGATAGGCATAGACATCCATTAGTAAAGTTCCGGCTTCACTCATGCGTTTGTAGGCATCACAAACTACACTGGTAGCACGACCTTCCTGGGCTGTCGTAAAACCATAGCGGGCATATGATTTTTGTCCGGCTAGTATCAGTGCCTCATTGCCTTTGTCGTCTACTTTTCTCAGAAGATCCATAGCAGGAGCAAATAAAGCCGTTTCTTCCAGCACACCACTGGGTTGCTGGCTGCCTTTGAGGCGTTGAATAACCCCGCCTTTGGGGTCCTGGCTTGCAGAAGTAATACCTGAAATTTCAAGTCCTTTTGTGTTGACAGCAGCCAGGTGTCCTGATTGGTGCAGAAATAGCACCGGGGTGTCTTTGGAAATTTTGTCGAGATCAGCAGCTGTAGGATGACGTTGTTCTTTGAGTTGGGCTTCATCGTAGCCGAAACCTAAAATCCAACCGGTTTTATTTATTACATCGGTGTTGGTTGCTTTCCATTGATTAGTGATTTCAATTAAGCTGGCAATATCATTTCCTTTGCCATCCGGGGCAGGCAGCAGGTTGGCGGCAATTGCCTGAATACCCGACATCCAAAGATGCCCATGCGCATCGATAAATCCGGGTAGCAGGGTTTGTCCTTTTAGGTCAATCAGTTCGGGGTTTTCGCCAGCGGTGTTGATGGCTTCTTCCTTTGGGCCTACGAAGAGTATTTTGCCATCGCGAATTAAAACAGCTTCGGCATATTGAGCACTATCGCCTTCCATGGTTAGAATATCTCCGCCAAAATAGATAGCATCGGAAGATGTACTGGATGTTTCTTTATTAACCGGTTCACTGCAACTTGCAAAGAGCAGCAGGGGAAAAAGGAAGATGCTTAGTTTCATGATTGCTGATAGTTAATGTGATGTATTACGAGACAAAATTTTGCTGACAGTTAGGGCGAGTCCCCAGCTGTTGTAGTTGTTCCATTTGTTATCCCAGACACAGGCTGCTCCTAATTCCCAATTTTTAGGAAGATGGTATCCATATTCAATACCAAGTCGTGTTAACCAAAGACTTGAATGTCCGTGGGCTGTTTCTGTGCCAACACCTGCAAGAAATGAAAAATGCTTTCCTGGTTTGTAGAGTACAACTGGCACAATCGCCCAGGGATAATTTCTTTCGATTTCCTTATTTTTTGAATTGTTAATGACAAAGGATTCGAGAATGATATCGTTTTGTAAACCGATGGCCCATTTGTTGTTGATCCAGTAATCATAATTGAGCGACCAGGAAGCCAGTGCCAGCCATTTGGTATTGTTGTCAATTTTTCCCTGTGATACATGGGTATGGCCCAATCCTAGGGAGATACGATGTTGCTGAGCACAGACATGGATGCCTGATAATAAAAATATAATAAAAAAAAGCCCTCTCATAATCCAGGATTTGGCTGTCGCTTGTAAATTGACTTACCCTCTTTAATCGTTTCCTGAATAAGAATATCCTTAAGCGTCATGGGATCAACGGTAAGCGGATTTTTATCCAGTATCACCATGTCCGCCAGTTTTCCCGGTTTCAAAGATCCTTTCGTATTTTCTTCAAAAAACTGTGTTGCTCCCCAAATCGTAATTGATTGTAACGCTTCATAGGGAGTCAGTCTTTCCTCTGGTCCCATCACTGTTCCTGAACGGCTGACCCGGTTAACCGTGGTCCAAAGTATCATCATCAGGTTGGGAAAAGCGACAGGGGCATCAGTATGACTGGTAACCAGTATGCCTTTCTTTAAGGCTGATTTTATCGGACTTATTTGTTGCGCATTATCCGGACCGATTATTTCTTTGTACCAATCACCCCAATAAAATGTATGCATCGGAAATAAGGAAGCTGTAATGCCGTATTTTTTCAGACTGTCCAATTGGTCCATCCGGATTAACTGGCCATGTATTAAAATATTGCGTCTGTCTGAATTGCCATACCTCGATGCCGAATTCCCTATTGCCCTGAAAAACTGATCGGCTGCAGCATCTCCATTACAATGCGCTTTAACCTGCCAGTTGTTGGCAAATGCAGTATCCATGATTTTTTGCAACTCTTCATCCGTTGGAATGGCAGGATACCCTTTGTAGCCTTTTTTCTGGCCATCAGGCGGAAGCAGATAGGGTGTGGTTCTCCAGGCGGTTCTTCCTTGCGGAGATCCATCCAGAGTAATTTTCAATCCTGCAATTCGATAATGGTTATTATAGTTTTTGCTATACCATTCTGAACGCATGTATTGGGGGTAGGTGTAATCGATCCATGAATTTACATCGATGTAAAATTTGCCTCGCTTCGCATAATCAGCCATGGATTCATGATTTCCCATTGCCCGCCCTTCATTGGCGGTTGTATATCCATAGCTGGCAGCCATTTTTTGTCCGGCTTCCAGATAGAGGTCATTTAGTTCAGTTGTTGTTGGTGTAATTATTTTAAGCATGTAAGGAATACTGGCAAGTTCTTCCAACACGCCATTTGGTTCCATACCGCCTTTAGCTCTTCTGATTACACCGCCAACCGGATTCTTTGAAGCAGCAGTAATTTTTAACACCTCCAGTCCCTTTGTATTTACGCTGCTGAAATGACCTGAAATATGAACAATCATAACTGGCACTTCGGTTGAAACCTTATCCAGATCTTCTTTTGTAGGAAACCTTTTTTCTTTTAGTACAGCATCATCGAACCCCATGCCTACTATCCATCCTTGGGTTTTATCTGTACCGTTTTTCTGGTGCCAGGATTTTAATTCCGAAATGATATCATCAATGGAATTGCAATTGCCATCCGGACTGGCCAGCAGATTGGCAGTAATCGCCTGCGAACCAAATGCAAAAAAATGACTATGCCCATCAATAAAGCCAGGAACCAGTGTTTGGCCTTTCAAGTCAATTTTCGATGGATTGGAAAATTTGTCTTCGGCTTCTTTTAAAGAACCTATATATGCGATTTTTCCATCCTGTTCAACAAGCGCTTCAACATATTCAGGTTCATTTCCCTCCATGGTGCTTATGTTGCCTCCATAATAAAGAGTAGCACCACTTTCACTGACAGGTTCAGTTGATGGTTGATTGTTATTGCATGCTATATAAATGAGAGCAGCAAGTGCAATTAAAATATGAGTTAGTATCTTTTTCATGCCATGGTGTTTTGTAGTATTTATTTGGGGAAAATGAGTGAGATGCCTGCCCGTATACCAAAATCAGGTTTGTTATCGGGACTAAGATGTATTCGGGGACCAATACCGAAGCTCACGGTCTGGCTGCCGAATTTGGTAACAGCACTGGCGGTGGGAACAAACAAAAGGACATTGATATCGTTCTCCCAATCGCGGGTGTATTCAAAATTGGCAGTGATGCCGGCACCGCTTTTCCAGTTATAGGTCAGGAAAGGGTTGAGAAAAGTTGCATTGACAGCAGATCTGTTCTTGTCTCCGGCAATAGAAACAAGATGGTTGACAAGTCCGCCATAGGTCCATCCATTCTTTTGGGAAAGCGCCACCAAAGTTGGACCGACCGCCCATTTTTTTGCACCCAGAAATTGATTGGTAGCTATCGGTACCACAAAAACAGGCCCGGCGCCCCAGGTGAGTTTGCTGTTTTTGGGGCTCAGGAATCCACTGATCACGGCGTCACCAATTCCGGTTTGCTGGGTAGAGGGGCCAGTATAATTGTGTTGGGTAGTTACCGGGACAATCCAGCGGGTGATAAGATTCAGGTTTTTAGAAACGGAGAAGGGAATAACCGGTTGCACATTAATCACCATCCGCGAACCATTGTTAATGCCCGCCCCAAAATCGGTATTGGTTTGAATGGGAAGGGAAATCAGGTTGGCAACAGGGTTAGCTAATTTCTTGGCCAATTCTTCTGCCTCGGAGCCTGAATGATCCTGGGCATATGCGGCAGAGGTAAGCAATAGTATAACCGGCAGGGTAAGCAATGATTTCATTAGAAAACAACTGGTAGTTATCAATAGATAAATAAAGTTAATATGTATTGGTATAGCAATTGGAGGATAAAGCAGTTGGTAGAATAAGTTCTACAGAAGAAAGCCTGGTACATTCAATCAGAGAAATTTTATTATAAAAAACGTAACTGATTATTATAAGAACCTTTCAAGATTGGGATTGTATTATGGAGAGTTGCAGTATGAAAAATCAATACCCTTTCTACTTATGCTTCCGCAATCCTTAATTCTACCCTAATTTCGTAGCCATGAAATACGCAAATCAGATTGGAGCCATTTTAGCAGCCGTAGTAATTGCCAGTTGTTTTATTACCTGGATCAAGATACCGGATACTGCTATTACCATTTCGGGATTTGCGACGGAGGGGACACGTTATGGGAAACCCGGACTCGTAAATGTGGTGATGAGCTCCATCGCAATTTTGCTTTTCCTGATTCCGAGGATCTGGGCAAAGAGAGCCAACCTGTTTTTTTCCGGCTTTAACCTGGCCTGGGCGTTTAGGAACTTTATATTGCTGAGCACTTGTCATGCAGGTGATTGTCCCGATCGGCAACCTGCGTTTTTCATTTACATTATTGCCGCCTTGCTGCAACTGGTGATGTCCTTCCTTCCCAACCAGGCCATCACCAAAAAATAAAAGCCCCGAAGGGCTTTTAGTAGGGGGCTTCTTATAATTGTTTCAGACAGCTGCCTATAATCTCAATGGCCTCCAGCAACTGCTCCTTTGTAATGATTAACGGAGGCGCAAAACGGATCTTATCTCCATGCGTAGGCTTGGCCAGCAAACCAGCATCCTTCAACAACAGACAAAGCTGCCAGGCGGCAGCCGGATTGGAATGTTTGATCACAATCGCATTCAACAATCCCTTTCCGCGAATGGTACCGATATAGGGTGAATCCAGTTTGGCTAGTTCCATTCTCAGTAATACACCCATCTCTTCAGCACGTTCCGCCAGCTTTTCTTCTTCCAGCACCTGCAGGGCAGCCATCGCCACTTTACAGGCCAGAGGGTTACCACCATAGGTAGAGCCATGCTCACCCGGATGAATATTGTTCATGATGAAATCATCCGCCAAAACCGCACTTACCGGTAGTACACCTCCACTCAAGGCTTTTCCTAATATCAGAATATCGGGACGTACGTTTTCATGATCACAGGCCAGCATCTTTCCGGTGCGGGCTAATCCGGTTTGAATTTCATCCGCAATAAACAGGACATTGTATTTCGTACAGAGTTCGCGCACGCTGCTCAGGTAGCCTTCATCCGGTACTACTACACCTGCTTCTCCCTGGATGGGTTCTACCATAAAGGCAGCTACATCGGGGTGTTGCAAAGCTTTCTCCAGTGCCGGTAGGTCGTTATAAGGAACCAGGTCAAATCCCGGCATGAAGGGACCAAACTGGTGATAACTGCTGGGGTCAGTAGAGGAGGAGATGGCTGCCAGGGTTCTGCCCCAGAAATTATTTTCCGCAAATATGATCCGGGCCTTGTTTTCAGCTACACCCTTTTTTACATAGGCCCATCTGCGTGCCAGTTTGATAGCCGTTTCACCACCTTCCACCCCGGTATTCATAGGCAATACTTTATCGTAGCCAAAGAGTCGGGTAATATATTGTTCGTATTCCCCAAGCAGGTTGTTATGAAAAGCCCGGGAAGTGAGGGTGAGATCCTGCGCCTGCTCAATCAGGGCCTGAATGATTTTGGGATGGCAATGTCCCTGGTTAACAGCACTATAGCCACTGAGAAAGTCATAATAACGATTACCATCCACATCCCAGAGAAATACTCCCGAGCCTTTGGACAATACAACCGGTAGGGGATGATAATTATGTGCTCCATACTTGGATTCCAAATCGAGATAATACTGCGTCTTTTCAGACAGCGCAGTTACAGCAACTGACATGAGTCTTGTATTAGAAGAGTTAAGTAAGAAAATTAAAAAGGAGAGGGCATACTAAGCCCATATAGTATTGATCAATTCCTTCAATGATTGAGGAAATCCAGGTTGAAAGCCAGAAAAGCTGGTATGTGTTTTTGTGCTTGCATTAACTGCGGCAAGTTAGCCAATTATTTTGATTCCAAAAGGGTGTACTGCGAGGGAAACTGCTGTTTCCAGTCGGCCGGAGCAGCATCAAAAATTCCATAGACAGTAGAGCCGGTGCCGGTCATGGCAGCATATACCGCTCCCATGGCATAGAACTTCTCCCGGATAGCTGCAATTTCCGGGTGCTGCTGGAATACCACCGGTTCAAAATCATTCAGCAGGTAATTCTTCCATTGCTCCAGTGGCAGGATTGACAGATCTGGAAAAGGTGGAGTTGGTTTTGTAAGATCCAGTTGTCCAAATGCCCAGCCGGTTGCTATATGAATTCCGGGGTTGGCGAGCAGAATGGTTTTGTCTTTCAATTGGGGCAGCTCAATAGGCACTAATTCTTCACCACGACCAGTTGCCTTCGCGGGTTTGTTCAATAAGAAAAAAGGGCAATCGCTACCGAGTTCAAGAGCAAAGGCTTTCAGTTGCTCATCCGGACAATCCAGCTTAAATAATTGGTTGATTAATCTGAGGGTGAAGGCGCCATCTGAAGAACCACCACCGAGTCCGGCTCCCATGGGAATGATCTTGTGCAGGTAGAGGGAAATGGGAGGCAGGTTGTATTCCTGTTGCATGCGTTTCCAGGCGCGGATGCAAAGATTGGTATCAGGATTTCCATCAATCGGCAGACCGCTGGATTGAAAGCTGAATTCATCTGCCCATATGGCTTCCAGCATATCTGAGAGCTGGATGGGATAAAAAACAGTACGAAGGTTGTGATAGCCATCTGCACGTTTACCGGTAACCTGTAAACCAAGATTGATCTTTGCATTCGGGAAGACTATCAAAACAGGTGTTTTGGTATTTATTTTTTCCGGCTGTTGATTTCATCGCGGATAGCGATGGCGCGGATATAATCTTCCTGCTCCAGCACTTCATTCAGGAGGGTATGTAACTCTTCAATGCTGAGCGTTTTCAGATCCTCGTGCGCAGATTCTTCTCTATCCGGAGCAGCTACCTGCTTTTTCTTTTTCCCGGAAGTGTCTTCCATCAGGATTCCTGCATTCTCGAGGATATTTTCATAGGTGTAAATAGGACATCCGAACCGAACCGCCAGTGCCAGGGCATCTGAAGTGCGGGAGTCGATTTCAACGGTATCGTGTTCACCTACGCAGATGAGTTTGGAATAAAAGATGCCTTCCTGTAAATCGCTGATGATGATTTCAGTGAGTTCCACATTAAAGGCACTCATAAAGTTTTTCATCAGGTCATGGGTAAGCGGACGGCTCGGCTGCATTTTTTCCAAAGCCACGGCAATCGCCTGGGCTTCGAAACCGCCAATAACTATAGGCAATCTGCGCAATCCGTTAACTTCTCCCAGCACTACTGCATAGGAATGCGTTTGGGTAATGCTGTGGGACAGGGCAACTATTTCCAGTTCTATCTTCCTCATATGAAGGCACGAAACTACGTGTTTTTAATAAAAAATTGAGAGGGATTTACCCTCTCAATTATCAACCTTCCTTAAACATTCAGGCAATCTTATTTTCCCTTGAGTTTTTTAACGGAATCAATGATTTTGGGCATTACTTCAAAGGCATCTCCCACGATTCCATAATCAGCTGCTTTGAAGAAAGGTGCTTCGGGATCCTTGTTGATCACTACAATCACCTTGCTTCGGTTAACCCCGGCCAGGTGCTGGATGGCTCCTGAAATACCTACCGCGAAATACAGATTGGGTGCAACTGCGCCGCCTGTTTGTCCCACGTGCTCATGGTGCGGGCGCCAGTGTGAATCAGCCACCGGTCTGCTACAGGCAGTTGCTGCTCCCAACAGATCGGCAAGTTCTTCAATCATACCCCAGTTTTCGGGGCCTTTCAAACCACGACCGCCACTCACTACGAGTTCTGCTTCACTTAGTGGGATCTGACCTTTAATTTTATTGGTGCCGGTTACTTTGATTTTAGCTGCCGGTACAGTTAAGTTGATGTCTGCCACTTCTGCACTGCCATCGCCATTCGTAACTGAGAAGGCATTGGGGGTAAGGGCAATTATTTTGATGGGAGAACTAACTGCAATCTGGGCAAAGGCCTTTCCACTGAATACTGCTTTCTTCACAACAAAACCATTGCTGGTATCGGGCAGTGCTACTGCGCCAGCTACCAGTCCGGCTTTGAGCCTGGCTGATAAGCGTGGACCGAGTGCTTTACCAGTTACATTATTAGATACCACCACAACTGTTGCTCCGAGGTTGGTAACAGCTTCCGCCACCATAGCAGCCTGCTGACCGGGATCAAACTGGTTGAGGGAATCGTTTTTCACCTGGTGAACTTTCTGAAGTCCCTGTTTGCCGAGGGCAGGCAGGTCTGCGTTCAGGGTGCCTAATACCAGTCCGTGTGCAGCAACACCCAGCTGGCTGGCGAGTTGAGCGCCATAGCTGGCAGCTTCCAGGGATGATTTTTTTATTTCTCCATCTGTATGATCGATGTATACAAGTACTGACATAGAATCGTTTTTAAAAGTGGGTGCAAAAAATTAGATAACCTTGGCCTCTTCGTGAAGCAATCTTACCAGTTCTTCCGGGTTGTCGGCAGGAACCAGTTTCACTCCGGCTTTTGCTGGAGGAAGTTCAAATCCGGCGATGGAAGTCAGGGCTTCAACAGCAACCGGCTCTCCTACTTTCAGGGGTTTGGTTCTGGCACCCATAATACCCTTCATATTCGGAATGCGCTGTTCAGCCATGCCTTTTTGTGCACTCACCACCAGGGGCAGGGAGGCTTCCACAGTTTCTTCGCCGCCTTCAATTTCGCGGGTGAGGCTGGCATTGCTGCCATTCAGTTCAAGTTTGGTAGCCAGGGAAACATAGGGCCAGTCAAGCAATTCGGCAACCATCCCTCCAATCGAAGAACCATTGTAATCGATGGTTTCCTTACCTGTGAATACCAGGTCGTATCCTCCATCTTTTGCAACCTGTGCAATCTGGCTGGCGATGGTAAAGCTATCCTGGCTTTCCAGGTTAACGCGAATGGCTTCATCACCACCCAGAGCAAGTGCTTTACGGATAATGGCATCATTTTCTGAACCACCAACATTTACCAGGTGTAAAACAGTGGTGGGATCTTTTTCCTTTAATTCGATAGCGCGCACCAGGGCATACCATTCATCATAGGGGTTGATGATCCACTGCACACCCTCTGTGGCGAATTTCGTGTTATTGTCAGTGAAGGCTATTTTTGCCGTAGTGTCCGGCGTCTTACTAATACAAACTAGAATTTTCATACAGCGCTCGTTTCGTAAAGATTAAAAGTTGTTTATGCAACTACTTAACACAAATATACGTTTGTTAGTTTTGCAGCAAAGTTTTTACAGATAAAAAATTTATAAATTCTATATGGATCGCATTCAGCAATTGAAAGCCTACCTGGCTGCCAGTCCGACTGATTCTTTTTTGCAGCATGCATTGGGATTGGAGTACATTAAGCTGGGGGAGGAAGAACAGGCAAGGGTGGTATTCCAGGAATTGCTGGCCGCCAACCCGGGCTATGTGGGAACCTATTATCATCTAGGCAAGTTGCTGGAAAGAACAGGCAATACGGAGGAGGCCATCCGGGTTTACCAGGAAGGCATGGAGCAGGCAACAATAGCCGGTGATCAGCATGCATTGGGAGAATTGAGGGCAGCATTGGAGGATCTTATTTATTAAAGGCCACCTGGTTATTGGAAACCCGGGGGTGATAAAACCAGGACAGGATTCCTGCCAGCAGCATCAGGCGGAAGATAAAATAACTCCAGAAATTGATATGCCAGGCATCTTCGGCGCCACCGGATTGTGCAAACACGATGTAACAGCCTTCGATAATGAGGTACACAAAATTGTAAAACAGAAAACCTCCGATGAACAGGAATTTGCTCAGGTAATGGGCGTTTTCATGGTAGAAGGAACGTTTGTAAAGGAGGGACATGGAATAGGTGGCGGCTAGTAAAAACCAGGTAGCGGGAGCAACCAGGTTCCAGTAGAATGTTTTTTGGGGGCCCAGGAAAAAGATGGTAACCAGCCAGGCAAGTAAAACCGGCATCACGGAAATAACCAGGAAGCGACGGTACTGATTTTCCGGCCAGATATGATATAGCACGCCGAGTCCGGTTAGGGTATCAACATGAATGCTTAGGTTTGAGACCAGTTCATACTGGATGGAGAACAAACCAAAGATCCATCCCATGCCGAAGAGTGAAACACTGTAAAGGATATTCAGTGCGAGGAATAAAAAAATGGGAGTCGTCCATGCTTTTTTCAGGAAGATAAAAAACAGGGAGATGATCAAAGTTGCAAAAGTCAGCTGATCAATCAGCTGCATTAAGAAGCCCTGGTTCGGCATAGCTTCGGATACGGTTAATGGTTATAGAATCAGGTACTAAACTAAGTGGATATATTTACTTCAGAAAGGTAATCTTACGAGGAAAAACACTCGATTTTAAACATGCAGACATTACTAAAACAAGTAGAAGGCTTTATTCAAAAGGAAAAACTGTTCAGCAGGCGCGATCGGTTAGTGGTAGGCGTTAGTGGGGGATTGGATTCTGTGGTATTGGTGCATGTACTTAATCAACTGCAGTACCAGGTTGAGCTGGCGCATATGAATTATGGATTAAGAGGAGCAGAGAGTGAAAGAGATGAAGATTTTGTTCGGCAGCTGGCGGAGCAATGGGGATTGGCTTTACAGTTAAAGAAAATTGATCCGGCTCTGTTTAGTGGGGAAGGCAATTTGCAGGAGACAGCACGAAAGCTACGCTATGCATGGTTCGAAGAATTGGTGCATACAGAGAAGCCTGTGCGACAAGGGCAACCTGCCAGTTATATACTTACTGCTCATCATGCCAATGACCAGGCGGAGACGATCCTGATGAATTTGTTTCGGGGTTCCGGATTGAAGGGGATCAAAGGGATGCAACCCAAACGGGGGCTGCTTTGCCGGCCACTGTTGGCAGTTGAAAGAACAGTGCTGGAAGGGTACGCTGCAGAGCAGGGATTAAGTTGGGTCGAAGACAGTTCCAATCTAACGGAGAAATACAGCCGAAACAGGATCCGCCAGCAGGTGTTGCCTGCCATAACAGCATTGTATCCTGATAGTATTCGGAGGATATACCTGAACAGTAGAAATTTTCAAAGCCTGGCTGCTTATACTGAACAACAGGTGCAGCGAAGCCTGGCTAAATTGATTGAGCAAAAAGGTGCCGAGCAGTGGCTGCCCATTTTGAAATGGAGACAAACAGTCGGTGCAGAATATTTGCTCTTTGAATGGTTGCAGGGGACCGGATTCAGCGCGGAGCAGGTAGAACAGGCAGTAAACCTGATGGAAAGCCAGACCGGCCATACCATTCAGAGCGGGCAATACCAGTTATTGAAAAACAGGAACTGGTTGATTCTTTCGAAAAAGGAACCGGCACTGAATGCTTGGTGGGTGATTGAAACGCCTTCGGGTGAACTTGAATTCCCGGGAGGAAGGTTGACTTGGTCCGGCCAAAGCGGGGAGGAGTTTACTATTCCAACCGATGCTTCAATTGCATTTCTTGATAGTAGCCGCCTGCCATTTCCCTTGCTGCTACGCAAATGGAAAGCAGGTGATTATTTCTATCCCCTTGGCATGGCCAAAAAGAAAAAGATCGCGCGGTTTTTAACAGACGAGAAAGTTTCCCGAAATCAAAAAGAAAACACCTGGGTGCTGGAAGCAGACAAAAAAATCTGCTGGGTACTTGGGTTACGCCCGGATGATCGCTTTAAAGTAAAACCCTCCACCAAACAGGTCCTTCGTTTTCAGCTACACCTGCCTGTTAGTAGCGGGATTTGATGGTTTCAATAAAGGCGGGAAGGATATCAATATTGGCAATGAGTTTTGCCATGATGATGGTATAAAGTACACCAAAGATGGCACCGCTAAAGTGGGCCCGGTGACCGATATTACCTCCTCCTCGTTTGGCCAGGAAAGCTGATAAGGCAAGGAAGATTACTCCAAAAATATAACCGGGCATGCCTCGTAAAAAGAAGACAGAAATTTTCTGCGTGGGATCCAGCATGATAAAAGAAAAGATCACGGCGGAAACTGCACCAGAAGCGCCAAGTGCGCGGTACGCATAATTATTTCGGTATTGAAAATAGTCAGGTATAACGGAAACGATCAGCCCAAGAACATACAAACCCAGGTAAACCAGTTTGGCTTTGGATCCGAATAACATAGGATTGGTGTACAGATAGCCTTCTACATATTCACCAAAGGACCACAATGCCAGCATATTAAAGGCCAGGTGCATCACATCACCATGTACAAAGCCGTTCGTGACAAAGCGATAATATTGTTTCTGGCTATCAATCTGTGCCGGCCAGAACAGTAAATCTTCCTTGATTTTTTCCTTACTGAAGGCTGAAACAGAAATGGCTACCGTTAAAATGACGATCGACAGGGTAATGCTAATCATGCTCGAAAGATACAAATTTCAGTGAGTCCCCAAAATGCTAGGAATGATGGTATTTTTCATTGCGCAGGATGGTGCAGGCCCGGTACACCTGCTCTGCCAGCAGCAATCGAACCAGCTGGTGCGGGAAAACCAGTTTGGATAAACTCCAGGTGAAATTGGCTCTCTGCTGCACACTGCTATCCACTCCATAGGCGCCGCCAATTAAAAAGATCAGTTGCCGCCTGCTTTCATTGGCTCTTCCCTGGATAAGTTCAGCCAGCTCGGGAGAACTGATGTTTTTTCCTCTTTCATCCAGCAATACCAGGTAATCATCCGGCTGGAGCTGTTGCAGGATAATCTGTGCTTCCTGTTTTTTGATCAGGGTTGGATCGGTTAGTTTGGAGGGAGGGTGGAGTTTCCATTCGCAAGGAAAATAGCGTGTCACCCGACGGGTAAAATCATCCAGCGCCTCTTTGGTGGAAGCTTCCTGTTGTTTACCAAAACTTGACAAGATTATTTTCATAAGTTAAACTCCAGCCAGTTTTTTTCTGGAACGCGTCACTTTTGAGTGTTTGAGTTTAGGTTTTATATTCACTTTTAATTCATAAGGTCTATTAAACGCCTCCTGGTTAAGCTTAAATCTTTCAGATAGAATTCGAATGGTTTCTTTAGATAATCCCTTTTTGTAATTAAGCATATCTGAAACCAAGCCTTCACTTACATTCAAAAGGTTAGCTAAATCAACCGCTTTCATTTTATGGTCTTTCATCAAAGACTTTAGTAAAGGGATAGGTTCAAGTATTTCAAAGTTGCGGTGTTCTTCATCGTATTTTTCAATCAAAAAAGTGAGCAATTCCATTTCATCTTCTATTGTTTTGGTTTTCCTTTTTGTAGAAAAGTCCAAATCATGAAGTATCTGGCAATATTCTTTGTATTGTTTGTCAGATTTAATCACTTTATATTTCAATATTTCCATAACCTGTATTTTAATAGTCAAAAACTGTATATTGTTTATTCAGTTTGCAAAGTTTGTCGTATTCAGCATGAGTGCCTAACCAGCATACATACAACCTGATACTTGTGCTGCCAATTTTACTTTTGAAAGCCATTCTTCAAACGATGCCTTACTGCCACTATTCCCAGCTATAAAATCTTTGATTGTTTTTTCTTTTATCAGCCTGACTTTCATATGAACTAAGGTAAATGTACCAAAAGTTCACAAATTGTGAAGATTTCGAATTTTAAAAAAGGGTGTTTTAACTGAGCTTTGTGGGGAGATAAATAAAAAAAGGCCGCATTTTATGCGACCTCTTTGTGACTCCGTCAGGATTCAAACCTGAAACCTTCTGATCCGTAGTCAGATGCTCTATTCAGTTGAGCTACGGAGCCATTCCCGTTAAGGGAGTGCAAAGATAAGGGAATCGATCTTTACATTCCAAAAATTTCAAGACCGATTTCCCTGATTTTTTTAATAATGCCAGCGCACAAATGCTTCCATAGCAGCGTATTGCGTTAAGCCAAGCTGCGCATACTGCTTGGCTGTTTGTGCATTGCGGTCTTCCGCACGCTGCCAGAATTCGCGGGAGTCGGAGCCCTGGAAAGGCACCATATCTTTCTGTGACTGGTGGATGAAAATGCCATGTCTTTTCTTGATCACCTGATCCGGACTCATTGGGATGGCCATTTCAATTTCTTCAATGTTCCACTCCTGCCATGCTCCCTTGTACAACCAAACCCAGCAATCCTTGATCCACTCATCACCTTCGGCTTTGATGCGACGCAGGGATTCAAATACGATATCCAGGCAAACCTTATGTGTACCATGCGGGTCTGCCAGATCACCCGCGCAATACACCTGGTGGGGTTTTACTTTTCTCAGCAGTTCCATGGTTACTCGAACATCTTCTTCGCCCATGGGCATTTTCTCCACCCGACCTGTTTCATAGAAGGGCAGGTTCTGGAAGTGTACATTTTCATCCTTGATACCAACATAACGACAGGTAGCTTTTGCTTCCCCTCTGCGGATCAGTCCCTTGATGGCCCGGATCTCTGCAGTATCGCTTTCACTTGGTTTTTTATTCGCGAGGAATTTATGCGCAGCGGTGAGAATTTCGCGCGACTTACTGCTATCAATACCCGAAATTTCTTCAAAGCCTACGGCAAAGTCGATAAAGCGGGTTACAAATTCATCCGTAACAGCAATGTTGCCACTGGTTTGATACGCCACATGCACATCGTGCCCCTGATCGTGCAGGCGCATGAAAGTGCCACCCATACTGATGATATCATCGTCCGGGTGCGGAGAAAAGATCAGGCATGTTTTGGGGTAAGGCAGCGAACGCTCCGGGTGAGCAGGAATAACTGCATTGGGTTTACCACCCGGCCATCCTGTGATGCCATCGCGCAGCATATAAAATACCTGCAGGTTGATTTCATAAGCATCGCCTTTTTCAACCAGCAGATCTCCCAGGCCATATTCATTATAATCGCTATTGGTCAATCCCAGTATGGGTTTGCCGGTTTTCAATGCCATACTTACCACGGCTTTTTTTACCATCGCAGGCGTCCATTCGATATCACCTGTTAACCAGGGTGATTTAAAACGCGTAAGCTCAGATGCCGCCATTTCATCCAGCACATATACGGTATCGTTATGCTGCTGCAGGAGCGAAGCCGGGATTTGTTCTGTAACCAGTTCTTCCACTGCTTTCTGCACCACAGGGGCTTTCATGGGCCCCCATGCCATCAGGTAAATCTTGCGTGCTTTCAGAATGGTGTCAATACCCATGGTAACAGCCAGGCGGGGTACTTCTGAAATATTGGGAAACTCAAAAGAGTTGGCAATTCTGGTAGAGTTGTCGAGGGTGATCATCCTGGTTTTGGAAAACCGGCTGGAGCCAGGTTCGTTGAAACCGATATGACCATTGTTTCCAATGCCGAGGATCTGCACATCAATACCACCAGCTTCTTCGATCATGGCTTCATAATCGGCACAGTGTTTTTTGATTTCCTCCTTAGGCAGTTCGCCATTGGGGATATGAATGTTTTCGGGTTTGATGTCAACATGATTGAACAGGTGTTCGCGCATGTAACGGTTATAACTTTGCAGCGCATCCTGATCAATGGGATAGTATTCATCCAGGTTAAAAGTTACCACATTGCTGAAACTGAGTCCTTCTGTTTTGTGTAGCCGAACCAATTCAGCATAAACAGTTTTGGGGGAGGAGCCGGTTGCGAGTCCCAATACACATTTTTTCCCTTCCGCCTGTTTTTGACGGATAACAGCTGCAATTTCGTTGGCAATAAACAGGGAGCCTTCCTTCAGGTTATTGAAAATCCTGACGGGAATCTTCTCGAATGAATCTACCATGGTTGTTTGAATTTGGTCTTTTGCTTAATGAATGAGCGAAAGTATAAAAATTAGCAACTTTACCATAGAAATCATTTTTTTCATAGACCGGAGCGCCAGGTATAAGAGGTTCCTGGCAACCTGGTAATTGATTTCCATGATTTCGCTCACTTCTTCATAACTGAGACCAAGATAGTATTTGAGGTAGATAACCTCTTTCTGGCGGTTGGATAATTTGTCAAAGGCCCTGATGAGTTGTTTGGCCCTTTCGGTTTCATCCTCCCGGTGGATCATGAAAGTATCGTGGCTCAGTTCAAAAATCATGTCTTCCTTCAAAAAAGCTTCGGAAGTGATCTTGCGCTGGCTGAGCTGGCGGTAAATTTTATATTTCAGGGATTTAAAGAGGTAGGCCTTGACGGATTTGACTTCTACCTGGCTGCGACTCTTCCAGAGTTCCATGAAAAGTTCCTGGATGCAGTCTTCCAGGGCATTCTGATCCTGCATAATTTTGCTCCCGTACAGGAAAAGCGGACTGTAATACTTCCTGAAAAGTAAGCTAAACGCCTCTTTATCACCATTTTTATAGGCATCCCACAGTTTGCTATCTGACTGAGCAGCTTTCAAATTAAATTTTTGTTTTGGTCCGGGGTGCAATCGTTTGATATGTAATTTATTAACAAATTTGCATCTTAATGTAAAAAAAACACTTCAAAAAAGTTACAACTGTGTTAGGAATGTAACTATAAGAGTACGAGAAGATCAACATGAACAATTCACGTGAGAAATTGGAAGAGGTACTTTTGGATGAGCATTTTTTATCCTGGTACTATAAAACCGACCAGGAAAAAGGCCGGCTTTGGGAAGAACGACGTTCTAGGGGGGAGGTAGATCCCTTTCTGCTGGAGGAGGCAATTGAACTACTGGAGCAACTGAAAATCAGTGAAGCCGTCCCTTCTGCGGTACAGATAGCTGCAGCTGAAGCCAGGCTTTGGGAACAACTGGAAGAGGAATCGGAAGAACTGGTAGAAACTACAAAAGTCATTCCCTGGTATAAAAAAACCTTGAGCATTGCTGCAGCAGTAATCCTGTTGGTATCAGCCGCCTGGCTGGTGAGAAGTTACCTGCAACCTAATCTGCTGGACGTGAAAACAGGTTTTGGTGAAGTGTCAACAATTGAACTGGAAGATGGATCGGACATAACCTTAAACGGTAATACAGCATTAAAATACCGTCATCCTGATTTTTTTCATAAGGATCGTGAGGTATGGCTGGAAGGGGAAGGCTTTTTTGAAGTTCAATCAACTCCTGAAAAGAAACCTTTTATTGTTCACTTAGATGGACTGGATATCCATGTAACCGGCACTCAGTTCAATGTCTATAAGCGATCCGATAAAACGGAGGTTTTGTTGACCGAAGGAAGCGTTATAGTAACATCCAGGTTAAACAAGGATACCGTGCACCTTCTTCCGGGTGAACTGGCTAGTCTTGAAAATGGTAAAATACACAAGAAAACGGGTAATAGTTCACAAATTATTGGCTGGAAAGAACGTAAATTCATTTTCGAAAATACCAGCCTTGAGGAAGTTGCCCGGTCCGTGGAAGCCCTTTATGGTATTGACGTTCAGCTCGAAGGTGATACAACATCCAGAATGACCATCAGTGCGATATTACCATCTGACAATTTGGATGTGTTTATTCAATCACTTGAAGCCACTCAGGAATTCAGTGTGAAGCGGGATGGAAAAGTGGTGACAATTGGACCGGCAGTTCGCTAGGCTTTGGTAAACCAAAGACTGCTACTGCTATTGAATGCGTAAATCCTGTGCCACCAATATAATTGATGTAGGGTTACTATTACTCATGCTCTTCATGAGTTTTGGAGGCTACAGTGCTTTTGCACAGGAGACTCAGCAAAGGCCCCTTTTTGCTATCCTTCGCGAACTCCACGAGAAAAAAGGCGCCTATTTTTTATTTGCACACAAATCTTTTGGAGATAAAAAAGTAAATCCCTGTCCGGATAAAAACCTGCCGGTAGAGAAAATCCTCAGCTGCCTGCTGAGTGAATCAGGCCTTAGTTTCAAGCAGGTAAATACCAACACCTTTGTAATCATTGAATCACAGGAAACAACCCTGTCGATAGGTCAGGCTCCTGTTGTTGCCGAAAAAAGCAGCCTGCAGGGCAAAGTGATTTCCGCCCAGGGGGAGGTTATCCCCAATGCCAGTATTGAAATCTACCAGGATAATCGCTGGATTGGGGTAACTACTGATGCAGATGGAAAATTTTCCCTTCCTTATACCGGAGCTGCTGAAATCAGGATCAGCTCCATAGGGTATCAAACAGAGCGAAAGCAGATAAAAACGAACCAGTTTTTACAGGTAATTCTCAACCCGGTGCAGAAAGAAATGGAGGAAGTGGTCATAACCTCCCTGGGTGTTCACCGCGAAAAGAAAAGCCTGGGGTATTCGATCAGTACAGTTGATGCAGATGATCTCAATCGGGTGGGTAATACCAATTTTGCGGCAGCCTTATATGGAAAAGCAGCAGGGGTTCGGATTACCACTGCTCCAGGAGGAGCTACCAGTGCAGTACAGGTGCAGATCAGGGGACTTAATTCGTTGAATTTTAATGCGCAGCCGTTGTATATATTAGATGGTGCAGTGATCCGCAACATCAATGAGAAAGGAACTGAAGGTATCAATAACCAGGGCTACTGGACAGATCAGCGGATTCGGGGAAATGGCATACTGGACATCAATCCATTGGATATTGAAAGTATTACCATCCTGAAAGGGGCAAGCGCTACTGCTTTGTATGGCTCGGAGGCTGCAAATGGTGTGGTGGTTATCACTTCCAAAAAAGGAGCGCAACGAAAAGGAATGGGCATTGATTTCAATTATTCTTTCGGAGTGGAGAAGGCAGCTTTTCTTCCCAGGTTTCAAAATGAGTTTGGTCCGGGCCTGGATAGAATCAGCAACCTGGCAGCAGGAGCAACCGAAGAGGGATGGATTCCGGCAGATACAGATGGAGATGGCAAAGAAGATGACCTGCGACCTAATTTTCTGGCCTGGGCCCAATTTGGCCCGAGGATGGAAGGCCAGGAAGTACCCTGGTGGGATGGAAGCCGGCAGCGTTATAGTCCGCAGCCAAATAATTACAGGGATTTCTTTCGTACGGGAATGAATTCCATCTTCAATATATCCTTTGCTGATCAGACGGAGAAAGCAAGTTACCGGTTGGCATTAACACGTAATGATTACAAGGGAATCCAGGTAGGAGGCAATCTCCAGCGAACCACCTTTTTCCTGAATACACAATATAAGATATCACCCAAACTCAGTGCAGATGTGGTATTCAGTTGGGTGAACAGCAGGGTGTTGAATCGTCCCCTGCAATTAACCCGGGTAGTGGCAGCTTATGATGGTTTCCTAAGCCGGGCTGATAGAACCAATATGTTGTTTGACAACTATAAAACCAGCCAGGGATATAAATGGGTGCCCTGGGATCAATCGGTTCGTAACCCCGAAGAAGCATTTCAGTACCCGGTAAAAGTGGAAGCCCTCAATTTGTTGTGGACGCAGCTCAGAAACCGTGAACTGGAAGATCAGAACCGCCTTTTCAGTGTAGCCACCATCAATTATAAATTGAATGAAGCATTGAGTTTCAGGGCAAGGGTGGGACAGGATTTTACCAGTTTGCAGATTGATACCCGCAACTTCAGTGAATACCCGGAAGAGTTTAATGGAATAACCAGCACAGGACATTATGGTAATTCGGAAGGAAGGTATAGTTTGATTTATGGAGATGCGCTCGCAACCTATGAAAAGAAGCTTGATGCCAATTGGCGGGTCAGTTTAAATGCGGGCTACCAGGTGAGAGAAGAAAAGTATACGGATCAGATATCCACTACTTCAGCGGGACTGGTAAAAGAGAACTGGTTTAATCTCAGTAATTCATTCGGGCCATTGATCAACCGAACCAATCGGATCAATAGTTTGCGATATGCCTATCTGGGATTTGCACAGGCGTCCTGGAAGAACAGTTATTTCCTGGAGCTAACTGCCCGGCAGGAGTATTCATCTACATTGCCGCCCGGAAAAAACAGTTATTTCTATCCATCCTTAAACGGAAGTGTGCTACTGCATGAAGTATTGAAGCTGCCTTCCTTTCTGAATTATGCCAAATTCCGGGCGAGTTATGGATTTGTAGGAAATGCACCGCCACCTTATACAGCTGCCATTACGTATAATCAGCAGGTATTGCCCACGTTGAATGGAAATGTTTCTACCCAGCAGCCGCAGACGAGATATGGCAATAACTCCATACGTCCGGAGCGCAAACAGGAAGTTGAACTGGGGATAGAAGCAGTAGCCTTGAATAACCGGTTAGGAATAAACTTCACCTGGTATCAGAACCAGACGCATGATCAGATATTACAGTTAACCGTACCTGTTAGTATGGGTGCCGGTTCAAGGTTGGTAAACAGTGGAGCTTTAAGGTCATCCGGAATTGAATTAGGATTGGATGCGATACCTGTATCAGGCAAGCAGTTTCATTGGAAAACCGGCATCAATCTTTCCTATGTATCAACCCGAACCATGATGCTGGCTGATGGGGTGAAGGAAATGGTGTACCAGGAAATGGAACAGGGAGCTATCCGGATCATGGCGGAAGAAGGGAAAAGAGTAGGTAACATTTATGTATACCCGAAAAAAACAAATGCGGAAGGGCAGCCAATCGTAGGGGCAAACGGTCTTTATATCATAGATAATACCCGGTATAAAAAAGCAGGTAATATCATGCCGGATCTGATAGGAGGATGGATGAACAGTATCCGGTATCGGTCGTTCAGCCTGGATCTGATGATGGATTACCGCATAGGCGGACAGTTGGTATCACCTGCATTGAAGTATAATTTAGGTGCTGGCATGTATGAATCCACCCTGAAATACAGAAATGAAAAATACGGAGGGTTGCCCTACTATATTGATCCAAACGGGCAGAAGGTAGCATTGGCGAATCA
The DNA here is from genome assembly GCF_021491375.1 of Flavihumibacter fluminis. Classification (GTDB taxonomy): domain Bacteria; phylum Bacteroidota; class Bacteroidia; order Chitinophagales; family Chitinophagaceae; genus Flavihumibacter; species Flavihumibacter fluminis. The sequence continues at coordinate 272,059 of NZ_JAKEVY010000001.1, read as the reverse complement.
TCAGCAGCAGGCTCCGGGTGGTGCCAAAATTTACAGGGATGGAATTATCCTTCCGGGAGTAGGACTGGATGGCAAGCCGAATACACAAATTGTAGATGCTGCCTATTATTATATGAACATGTTTTATTGGGGACCAAACGCTTTAAATGAAGAGGGAGCGATCTATGATAACAGTTATCTGAAAATGAGGGAAGCGTCTTTAAGTTATTCATTGTCTTCAAAGCAACTGACAAAATGGAAAATTCAATCCATGCGCTTGTCATTGATCGGACGAAATTTGTTTTACCTGTGGCGCACGCTGGAAAACCTGGACCCGGAAACACCGATTGGAACATCCTGGACAAGACAGAGCATCGATGACGGAACCACTGCTGCCACCAGGAGTATTGGCGTTTCCATTCAAATGGGCTTTTAGAAATGGGAAGGATTATTCATCATATGTTATTGCTGCTGGTAGCAGGATTTCTTGGAACCGGTTGTTCCAAGAAGCTGGAGCGCTTGTATAATGATCCGGATCAGCTCACAACGGCAAGGGTTGAAAAGCTGTTTACAGAAATGCTGAATAATTACCGGATCAGGCCCTCTTACTGGGAGATGAGAACCTTTGTGGTGATGCACTCAGGAATCTACAGTCAGACCGTTGGTTATTTAAATACACCAGGCGTTTATTGGCAGAATCCAAGTTACATTGAAAGCAGGTGGAATGATTTTTATCGTCCGGTTGGAAGTGGTACAGGAACCATGGCGCTTTACAGGGAGATGCAAAAAATTCACCGGGATTTGCCTGCGGTGGAAAAAGAAAAAGCGAGCCTGTTTCTAAATGCAGCAAAAGTTATCTTTTATGATCAGGCCTGTCAGATGGTAGATCTCTGGGGTGATATCCCCTTCACCGAAGCCGGTAGTCTGAATGCAAGTGGAGAAGCCAAAATGGCGAAATTCGACGACGCGGCAGACATCTATCAAGAGGCCATCGAGCAGTTGAAAGTGTTGAATGCATATTTTGCTGCCCTTGCACCAGACCCAGCAACGGCTAATTTATTCCGGACCCAGGATATCTTATTAAACGGAAATCTTCAAAAATGGCAGCGTTATGCAAATGCGTTGCGTCTGCGCCTGCTCATGCGGATATCACATGTAAATGAAACCTATGCTAAAGCGCAGGTAACGGAGCTGCTGACCAATACGGTAGTGAATCCACTATTAAGTGAGGAAGCAGATTACAATGTGGAGCAGGAAGATATATTACTGGCACCCTTAGCCGACAATACACTGGACTTACGGTTTGCATTAACCGAATTAACAAATTATTCCGCACCTCAGCATTTGCTGGAAGAAGTGTTACTGCCGGCAGCTGATCCACGAATACCGGTATTGTTTGATAAGTTTGGCGTAAGTACCGGAGCTGGATTTGTGCCAAATGAAGAATACAGAGCATTACCAGTAAAGTGGTCACTGGAGCAGCAACAGGTTAACCTGGGCAAGTTTGCTATTTTGGATTCTGCCACGTTTATATTTAATCCTCATATTCCAGGGATTCTGATGACGGCTGCTGAAGTAAGTTTTCTGAAAGCGGAGGCCTTCCTGCGATGGGGAGGAGGTGATCCCGATATGTATTTTAAACTTGGCATTCGGCAGTCGACCCGGTTTTATTATTACCTGAACAGACTTAACAGTAGTTTTAAAAGACCGGAGCCGAGGCCGAACCCGGAATCCATGGAAGCTTTTTTACAACAGGAAAGCGTTCGCTTAGCCGGAAGTGCAGAAGATAAATACAGAAAGATCGCCACTCAGCGATGGGTACATTTTGGATTCTTGCAGGCCAACCAGGCATGGGCGGAATTGAGAAGAACAGGTTATCCGAAACTGGAATTCCGGGTGAACAGTCAGCCACAGGCACCCTTGCCTCCAAGGCGCTTATTGTACCCGGGTAATGAAGTAACGTATAATGTGAATTATGTGGCAGTTCGGGATAAGGATAAGACGTACTTTCCCATTTTCTGGCAAGTCCGATAAACAGGAGTATATGAAATTGATTTTACTAAGTATCACCAGCTTATTGTTTTCAGCATCAGTAGTTGCGCAAGGGAATCTGCATCATCAGTCTTCACAGTATGAATGGCCAACTGATCCGCAGGTAAAAGAAAAACTGGAATCCTGGAGGGATCAGAAATTTGGTATGATTATCCACTGGGGTGTATATGCGGTACCGGGTATGATTGAATCCTGGGCGCTCTGTTCGGAAGATTGGATCACGCGCGACAGTACCTCTGATTATGGTGAATTCAAGAAATGGTATTGGGGACTGAGCAAACAATTCAATCCGGTAAAATTCAGCCCCGATCAGTGGGCATCGGCAGCAGATGCAGCTGGAATGAAATACCTGGTGTTTACCACCAAACACCATGATGGCTTTGCGATGTTTGATACCAAACAATCTGATTACTCCATCGCCAAGGGACCCTTTGCATCCAACCCAAAGGCGGATGTGGCAAAATATGTATTTGAAGCGTTCCGGAATAAAGGCATGATGATCGGGGCTTATTTCAGTAAACCCGACTGGCATTCTGAAAATTACTGGTGGCCGATGTATGCTACCCCTAATAGGAATAATAACTACGATATCCGGAAATTTCCCTGGAGATGGGAAGCCTTTAAAAAATATACCCACAACCAGATTGATGAGTTGATGAGTAATTATGGCAAAGTGGATATCCTCTGGTTGGATGGGGGGTGGGTTCGTCCGCTCGAAACAGTGAATGAAGAGGTGCGGAGCTGGGGAGCAGCCATTCCGGAATGGAGCCAGGATATTGATATGGCAACTATTGCCCGCAATGCCAGGGCTAAACAACCCGGCTTGCTGGTGGTGGACAGAACTGTTCATGGTCCGTACGAGAATTACCAGACCCCGGAGCAGCGCATTCCTGCTACCAAGCTGGATCATCCCTGGGAAAGTTGTATTACACTGGGAGCTGCCTGGGGATATGTACCAAATGAAAAATACAAATCAACCAGCCAGGTGGTACATACATTGGTTGAGATTGTAGCCAAAGGAGGCAGTCTTTTACTGGGGGTTGGGCCTACTGCGGAGGGATTGTTGCAGGAAGAAGCCATCGCCCGTTTAAAGGAAATTGGTCAATGGTTAAACAAAAACGGGAAGGCGATTTACGGCACCCGGACGATGGATCATTATGCAGAAGGGGATCTGTTTTTTACCAAAGCAAAGGATGGATCGGCCAGTTATGCGATCCAGCTTATAAAAGGAGAGGAGATACCGGCTACCATTAGCTGGACAACCAATTTACCCGGAAAGGCGGGTATTAGGGAGTTGCAAACCGGTAAAAAATTGAAATACAAAGTTTTAGGAAACCAGGTGACAGTCGAATTACCAGCGAGTTTGAGAAAAGAATTGGGTACCACTCCGGCACTTGCCCTGGTTTTTTAAAAAGATCAAAAATCTAAAAAAAAATCTTTAACAACTTGTTACAAGATCTCATTATGAGTCACTTAATGATGTAACACGAAAATATACTTGGCAATCAAGTCCATTTTTTCATCATTAAACCAATTGCATAATGAGAGAATTAAGACTGCTCGTGCTGATGCTGTTATTCAGTTCGGTACTGTCAGCACAAACCAGGCAATTATCCGGCTTATTGAAAGATTCTAAGACCGGAGCAGGAATTCCTTCTGCCACGCTTAAAGTGAAAGGGAAGAATTTCTCGGCGGTGACCGACGCCAACGGCTCCTTTACCATGACGGTACCTGAGGGAGCATTTCAATTAGACATTAGTTCGGTTGGCTACACCACCAAAACCGTTTCGGTGGATGCCAACGAAAACAGCTTGATGCTGTCACTTGATCTGGGTGAAGGGAACCTGGATGAAGTGGTAGTAACTGCCCTTGGTATCGTAAAAGAGGCCAGGAAAGTAGGTTACGCGGTAACAACTGTAAAAAATGATGCCCTTTCAGTGGGACGTGAAACCAACGTGGGTAATGCCCTGGCTGGTCGCGTTTCCGGTTTGAAAGTGTCCAGCACATCCTCTGGTCCCGGTGGTACATCCAAGCTGTTGCTTCGCGGTATGCCTTCTATGAACGGTGCAGGTGCTCCCCTGATCGTAATCAATGGTGTACCCATGCAGAACGTGCAGCGTGGTGCAGCCGGTGAGTGGGGTGGTGCTGACAACGGAGATGGTCTGGGTAACCTGAACCCGGATGATATTGAAAGTATGACCGTGCTGAAAGGCCAGTCAGCTTCAGCCTTGTACGGTAACCGTGCTACCAATGGTGTAATTGTAATTACTACCAAGAGTGCAAAAAGAGGTGATTATAATATTGATTATAACCTCAACTACATGTCTGACCGTGCGCTGGATTTCACCGATTTCCAGACGGTATATGGTCAGGGTGTAGGAGGACAAAAGCCAGGTAGTGCTGCTGCTGCACAAACCACTGCCCGTTTGAGCTGGGGTGCTCGTTTGGATGGTTCACCCATCACCCAGTTTGATGGTTCTACCCGTCCTTATTCAGCAGTAAGTGGAAATATCAATAATTTTTATAGGGTGGCTCCCAGTATGACGAATACCGTTGCTTTCTCAAGAGGTGGTGATATGGGTAATTTCCGTATCAGCTTCTCTAACCTGGATAGCAAATCCATTTTGGAAAACAGTGGATTGAAGCGGAATACGGTAAATATGAACTTCACACAAAGAATTACCGATAAACTGAGCATCAGCATGATTGGTAATTATATTGATGAACGTTCTCAGAATCGCCCTTACCTGAGTGATGGTCCGTTGAATGCCAACAATGGTTTCTTCCTGGCCAACAACGTTGACATTCGCTGGTTGGCTCCCGGATTTGATCCAACAACTGGAAACGAAGTTGTTTTCAGTGATGATATTTTCGTTACCAACCCCTATTTCGTAGTAAATCAATTCAGAAATGACCTGGGCCGTCGTCGTATAATCGTAACTCCATCTGTAAAGTACGACATATTCAAGTGGTTGTATGTTCAGGGTCGTATGGGATATGATAATTCTGATGACAATAGTTTCAGTGTAACACCCTGGGGAACTGCCTACTCGCAGGATCGTCGCGGTAGTTTGAACGGCATCGGAAAGTCTCAGATCACTGAGATTAACTATGAACTGTTGGTGGGTGGTAATCGTGACCTGACTGATGATATTTCCATGGACTTTACACTTGGTGCCAACAAGCGTGTTAACAGAAATGAAAACATTTCAGTTGGTGGTGGTCCGTTCATCGTACCCTACCAGTACACGTTCAACAACGTAGTGAACTTTAACAGAGGTTATGGTTTCTCCAAGCAGCAGGTGAATTCTGCCTTCTACTCACTTGATTTTGCTTACAAAAACCTGATTACCCTGAGTACTACTGGTCGTTATGATGCGTACTCAACATTCCCAACAGATGTTGCGGGTATCTTCACTCCCTCTGTTTCAGCGAGCTTTGTATTCCATGATTTGCTAAATGCGAAAGCATTAAACTATGGTAAGTTCAGAGCTTCATTTGCACAAACCAGTGGTGAGCCTCAGCGTCCTTACACTACCTCTCTGTATTATAGCTTAGGTAACACGTATAATGGTCTTCCATTAGGTAACTATAGCCAATCGCTTCCGAATGGTCTGTTGCGTCCATTTGCAGTAACAGAGTTTGAAGTTGGATTTGATTTGCGTTTCTTCAACAGCCGTTTGAACCTTGACTTCGCAGCTTATACCCGCGAAACAAGAGACGAGATCATGCCTGCTTCTTATAGTATTTCTTCTGGTTTCACCAGTGGTTTCGTTGCTACCGGTTCAACTCAGAACAAAGGCGTTGAAGTTCAGCTGACCGCTATTCCGGTACAGACCAAGAACTTTAGCTGGACTTCTTCTTTGAACTTCACCTATGTTAAGAACAAAATCCTGGCTACCAATCCAAACGGAACCAATCTGAACCTGGGTACCAACCGTGCCGTAATTGGTAACGCGGTTACTGCTTATGCAGTAGGTATGGCCGGTCCTCAGATCTTTGCATTTGATTATCGTTATGATGCCAAAGGTGACATCCTGGTGGATGGATCTGGTTTGCCACTCCGTGGTAACCTGATCCCAATGGGAAGTACACTGCCTACTCACTATGGTGGATGGAACAACGAATTCAACTATAAGCGTTTCACTTTCTCTTTCCTGATTGATTTCAACTATGGAAACAAGATCCTGTCAGCTACCCAGCACTATGCTATGACTCGTGGCTTGCACAAGATGACTCTGGAAGGTCGTGAAACTGGTATTACTGTAGGATTCCTCGAGAATGGTCAGCAGAACACTACTGCAGCTGATGCGCAGTCTTACTACACTGAGCTTGCTCGTAGAATTACCAAAACCAATGTACTGGATGGTGATTTCGTGAAACTGCGTCAGGTTAACCTGGCTTATAACTTCCCGGATAACCTCTTCAACAAGGTTCCCCTGTTCAGAGGCGCAACCCTTTCATTGGTTGGACGTAACCTGTTTTACCTTATGAAGAAAACCGATAACATCGATCCAGAAGCGTCATTTGGTGCTAACATCAATTATCTTGGAATTGAAGGAACCAGTTTGCCAACAGCTCGTACGCTTGGATTTAACCTGAACCTCCGTTTTAAAAATGGAAGTAAAAACTAAAATTTTAGAACATGAAAAAACTACTCATATATTCTGGAATTCTGCTGGCTAGCTTGCAGGTTGGCTGTACGAAGGGATTTGAAGAATTAAATACCGATCCACTTCGGATTTCACCTGCCAATTTTGATGGTGCCTATCTTTTGCCGGCAGCCCAGCGCAGTTATTTAGGTACAATGTCGGGTTATAGTGGAAACCTGTTGTTCCAGGCAGGATGGGTGCAATTACTCGCTTCCACTTCTACAGGAGGTGCTACCTATTATTCCAATATGGATAAATACGTTCCTTCGAGTAATATCAACTCTTACACAGCAAATAGTTGGAACACTAGTTTTAGTGGTGCTACACAAGCACAGCAGTTGATTAAACTGTTGAGTGAAGACCCAACAAAAGTGAATGTGATAAGTGCAGCTAAAATTGTACAGGTGATGCACCTGGCTTTTCTTACTGATTTATATGGTCCCATTCCATACAGTGAAGCGTTGAAAGGGGATGAAGGATTGAATTCGCCAAAGTATGATAATCAAAGAGACGTTTACCTTGGGTTATTGGCAGAACTGGAAACAGCTATCAACGGGTTTTCAACCTCTCAGCCAGGATTTACCAATGATATTTCTACTTATGCAGGCAATATCGATAAGTGGAAGAAAATGGGCTATAGCCTGATGCTTCGAATGGCTATGCGTATGACCAAAGTGGATGCTGCTGCCGCCAGACAGTGGGCTGAAAAAGCAGCCGCTGGTGGTCCGATGTCAAGTGTAGAAGACAATTACGTAATTCGTTGTGATTTTGCCAACGGTTATGGTAATCCGAATTCCTCCGCTATTCGCGTATCGGATGATTTCTACCAGGTTCGCTGGAGCAAAAACTTCATTGATTTCCTGAAAGCAACCAATGATCCGCGTTTGACTGCTGTGGCTGAAATTCCACCTGCAGGTATTGCAGCAGCTTCCAATGTTGCTATTGCTGGTGACAATACAGCTGGTATTCAGTTGGGATTGCCAAATGGATATGATATGAACGAAGGCGACAAAGACATTACCAATGCACCTGGTTATCCTGGCGGTACTGGTACTGGTGGCGATTTATCTCCTATAGGTAAATATAGTCGTCCCCGTTCCGCTCTGACCACCAACCTGAATGCACCCATTATTGCTATGACTTTTGCTGAAACTTCTTTCCTGCTGGCTGAAGCAGCTGCCAGAGGATGGACTATCACCGGTTCAGCGGCTCAGCATTATCGCAACGGTCTTTCTGCTGCGCTTCAAACATTGGGTACAATGGATCCCTCTGCGGCGATTTCTGCAGCAACTGCAGATGCTTTTGCAGCAGCCAATCCGCTGGATGTTTCAAGCCTGAACGCTTCTCTGAAGATGATCAACGAACAATACTGGGCAACTACAGGTTCTTACTTCAGCTTTGTTGAAGCCTGGAACAACTGGAGAAGATCCGGATTCCCCAACCTGACTCCGGTTTCCTTCCCTGGTGGATTCTCCAGCGGTCAGATTCCCCGTCGCCAGATTATTCCGTTGAATGAAGCTGTTCTGAATGGTCCGAGTTACCAGGCTGGTATCGGCGATATTCAGGGTGGTGACAACTGGACTGGTAGAGTTTGGTGGGATGCTGCCAACTAATATATTGCTGGTTCGCTAAGCAGAAAGATGCAGTTCTCTTAGTATGTAGCGTAAGACAGGGCCGTCCATGTGACAGTCCTGTTCTTTTTTTTAAGAACCTGATTGCAATTAGTTTCTTAAATTGAATGTATCATGAAAACCATTTTGAACCGACTGCTTTCATTTACCCTGCTGCTGGTTTTCACGCTTGCCGCGAATGCCCAGGATACCCGTTTCAAAGTGCTTCCCGCTGAACAAACCGGATTGAAGTTCAGCAATACCATCGTGGAAACGGAAGCGCTCAATGTACTCTCTTATGAATACTTTTTTAATGGAGGAGGTACTGCAGTAGGCGACATCAACAACGATGGATTGCCAGATCTTTTTTTTACCGCCAATATGGGTGATAATAAACTCTTTCTGAACCTGGGCAACCGGAAATTTAAAGACATCACCCAACAGGCTTCACCCCAGTTAAAAGGAAGGCAGGGTGGATGGAAAACCGGTGTTACCATGGCCGATGTTAATGGAGATGGCTGGCTGGATATTTATGTCTGTTATTCCGGCAAAGGCGAGGATGATATGCGCCGCAATCAGTTGTTCATTAATAATAAGAATTCCACTTTTACTGAGTCCGCTTCCGCATACGGACTGGATGATAAAAGTCTGAGTACACAAGCTGCATTTTTTGATTTTGACAACGATGGTGACCTCGATATGTTTCTGCTGAATCACAGCAACAAGAAGATTGATAATATGGAGCTGGCCAGGTATCGTAAAGATGTGGATGAACTGGCCGGTAGTAAACTCTATCGCAACGACAATAATAAATTCACCAATGTATCTGCCTCCTCCGGTATAAGACAGAATCCGCTTACTTATGGATTAGGTATTGTGGTGGCGGATATCAACCAGGATGGCTGGCAGGATGTATATGTTACCAACGACTACAATGAACCGGATTATTGTTATCTCAATAATAAAGATGGTACGTTTAAGGATGTAGCGGGAGACTGCTTTCGTCACCTTGCGCAATTCTCCATGGGCGCTGATATAGCTGACTTCAATAATGATGGCCTGCCCGACCTGATCAACCTGGATATGTTGCCGGAAGACAATAAGCGGCAGAAATTATTACAACTCCAGGAGAATTATGAATCCTTTGAACTTATGACAAGTCAGCAATTGCACAAGCAATACATGCGCAACATGCTGCAATTGAATAATGGAGATGGAACTTTTAGTGAAATTGCTCAATTCGCAGGAGTATCCAATACCGACTGGAGCTGGTGCCCGCTCTTTGCCGACTTTGATAATGATGGATACAAAGATCTTTTTATAACCAATGGATATCTGCGTGATTACACCAACAAAGATTTTCTTCGGTACTGGGGTGATTATAAAGTTAGAAAAGCCATTGACCGTGAGCCAGCAAAACTCATGGACCTGGTGCAGGCAATGCCTTCTACCAACCTGTATAATTACATGTTTCGGAATACCGGGAACCTCAGCTTCACCAATCAGAAAGAAGCCTGGGGCATCACCAGTTCGGGGATATCCAGCTCGGCAGTTTATGCGGATCTGGACTTGGATGGCGACCTCGACCTGGTAGTGAACCGTATCAACCAGGATGCCCTGGTATATGAAAATACATCCGATAAAAAAGGACCTGTAAATTACCTCAACATCCAGGTTCAGTATAAAGACAAAAATCTATTTGGAATAGGAACTAAAATTCTGGTGTATGCTAAAAATTCCAAACAGTATTTTGAAGTGAATCCTGCCCGTGGGTATCTGTCAAGTCTGCCTGCTAATCAGCATATCGGTTTAGGTACAGCTTCACAGGCGGATTCTGTTATCCTGATTTGGCCGGATCAAAAGCGACAGGCATTAACTGGTGTAAAAGCTGGTTATCATACCATTTCTTATGGAGCCAATACAATTCCGAATTCACCTGCTCCAACTTTTCAACCCCTCTTTAGTACGGTTTCTAAATCCTGGATTGCCTATCAGCATCAGCCCGTTGAAATCAATGATTTCAAAAGACAACTGCTGATGACGTTCATGTATTCGCAAACAGGGCCGGTTATCAAACAGGCGGATCTGAACAAGGACAATCGAATGGACCTGATACTTGCCGGAAATCCGAATGTGGGTCCGGATATCTATCTGCAGCAGGCGAATGGTCAATTTGAAAAAAGACAGGTATCACTTCCCGCTTCTGATTTCAACCGATTCATCAGCGATATGGAATTCGCAGATGTTAACGGCGACGGTCATGCGGATATGTATCTCGCCATGGGAGGCTATGCCTACCAGGAACCCGGTGATTCCAGTTTGCAGGATTTGCTTTATATCAATGATGGAAAAGGAAATTTCAACCTGGCTGCAACGGCATTGCCTGCTACCAATCGTTCTGCAAAATCAGTTGTAAAAGCGCAGGATGTTGATGCAGATGGAGATCTGGATTTTTTTGTAGGAGGTCGGATTGTACCGGGAGCCTATCCGGTGAACCCTGAATCGTATCTCTTAATCAACGATGGCAAAGGACAGTTTTCAAAAGCCAGTATTCCATTTGCTGAAATCGGCATGGTAACCGACGCTGCCTGGGCAGACCTGGACAAAAATGGTCGCAAGGAACTGGTATTGGTAGGAGAGTTTATGGGCATCCACGCATTTGAAAATGAAAATGGCAACTGGATTGATAAAACGGGTAAGCTGTTTCCTTCCGGCTTAAACGGACTCTGGTTTTCACTGGCCATCAGTGATGTGGATAAGGATGGATATGAGGATATCATTGCAGGTAATATTGGTACTAATACCCAATTGAAATTTGATCAAGCTCAGCCAATGGAACTCTACTATGCCGATTTTGATCAGAATGGTTCCATTGATCCTTTCCTGAATTTTTATATACAGGGGGTTTCTTATCCCTTTGTTAGCAGAGATGAACTGAACGATCAGATGTATAGCATGCGCAGAAAGTTTTCATCCTACAAAGATTATTCAACTGCAACCATGGAGGATATTATAAATCCGGATGAGTTGGCAAAAGCAGGTAAAAAAAACGCAACAGAAAGCAAGACATTGGTACTCTTAAACAAAAAAGGTCGCTTTGAAAAGCAGTACTTACCTGCGCAGGCTCAGTTTTCTATTATAACTGAAATTCTGACAGAAGATTTTAACAAAGATGGGCTTCCTGATTTGTTATTGCTGGGAAATAAATCAGACAACCGGTTGAAGATTGGAAGTATAGAAGCGAACTATGGGTGTTTGTTAGCTGGTGATGGGAAAGGGGGATTCAGGTATATTGCCCAACCTGAAACTGGATTGAAAATAAAAGGCGACTGTAAATCTGCACTGACCTTTCAAAAGGAGGGAAGTTCTTATCTGCTGATTGGATTAACAGGAATGCCCATACAAGTATTAAAGTATTGATCCGTATGCGCTGGATAATCATTTGTATTTTTCTCTTTACTGCCATAGAATCGAAATCGCAGGTAAAGGGTTTTGAGCAGGAATTGCAACCGGCTGTTTTTTCTCTGACCATGGTGATGATGCACGACGTAGTAAATCCGCCGGCTGCTGCGCGCTATTATACCTATTCAACATTGGGTGCTTATGATTTCATGGCGATGTTAAACAAGGAACTTCCACATCCGTCTACTTTATTCAGGCATTACCGTGAATTGGAGATCAATCCGGATGTGAAAAAGCTGGATGTTGGATTCACAGCCATTTATTCCATCTACGAAGCCGGAATAGAATTGTTGCCATCCGGATTTATGCTGGAAAAACAACAGGCAGCTTTCGAGGAAAAATACCGTAAAAAAGGAATAACAGCGGCAAAACTGGAGTATTCCAAAGAGATTGCAAGAAAATATGTAGCGCATGTACTGGCCTTTAGTAAAACCGATAATTACAACAAGCTCAGTGCGCGCATCCGGTATACGCCCTCCAAACAACCTGGTAGCTGGTATCCCACCCCTCCGGGTTATATTGAGGCAGTAGAACCGAACTGGAGAACCATTCGCCCCATGCTACTGGATTCAGGAGAACAATGCAAACCATTGCCACCGGTAGCATTCAGCCAGGAAAAAACAAGTGCCTTTCATCAACTGGCAATGGAAGTATACGAGGTTGCCAATGCAGCCAGCCAGGAGCAAAAGGAAATAGCAGCATTCTGGGATTGCAATCCCTTTGCTATTTCCAGTTCAGGTCATATGATGGTTGGATTTAAGAAAATTAGTCCCGGTGGCCACTGGATGAATATTGCCTCCATTGCCAGTACCAAAGCCCGACTGCCACTTGATAAATCCATTTATGTGCAGGCAATTACAGCTGCCACTTTAATGGATGGTTTCATCAGTTGCTGGGATGAGAAGTACCGGAGTAACCGAATCCGGCCTGAGACATTTATTAACCGGCAGATTGATTCCAAATGGATGCCCTTGTTGCAAACTCCTCCCTTTCCTGAATATACCAGTGGTCATAGTGTGATATCCGCAGCAGCAGCAGAAGTGCTGACGCATTTACTGGGTGATAATTTTGCGTACACGGATGACACCGAAATCATGTTTGAATTGCCGGCCCGTACCTTTAGCTCCTTCCGGCAGGCGGCACAGGAGGCTGCGATTTCCCGCCTGTATGGAGGAATTCATTTCCGGGATGCGATTGAAAATGGTGTAACTCAGGGAAAAGAAATAGGTGCCATCATCGTATCAAAATTAAAAGGCTCAGTTGTTGCCAGGGGACCCGTGAACAACAGGTAAAAGGATATTGGAAGCTTGCTCTCCATCATGGTGGATCCGGATGGTAGCTTTAATAAAGTCATTCGGTTTCGCTTCATAAATATTCATAAACTGCTGCGGATTGCGATCCATCAAAGGAAACCAGCTGCTTTGGATCTGGATCATTAGTTTATGTCCTTTTTTAAATGTATGCGCCACATCTGGTAACTCGAATTTTACCCGCTCTGGTTTATTTGGTTTAAAAGGAATGGGTACTTCAAAACTTTTACGGTATTTACCCCGCATGATTTCACCTCTTACCAATTGTTGAAAGCCACTTAATGCGGCAATGGTATCATCCGGAAATACATCAATAAGTTTCACAACAAAGTCTGCATCTGTACTGCTGATGGAAACCAGGAGATCGGCAATTACGGGTCCTGCCAGTGTCAGGTTGCTATCCAGTTCAGGTGTTCCAAAGCTTACCACATCAGGTCTGCGATCGGCAAAACGCTGGTCGTCGATCATATATTCTCTTGTTCTGTTGAAATGAACACCATCCGCATAGGGAACCGGTTTATTGGGATCGCTGATGTATTCTGTAGGCGCTTTTTTCCCAAATACCGGCATCCAATCGAGCCCTCCGTTGGGTTGTAAATAAAGGGGTGTGGGGTTCATTTGCCGGGGAGGCCATTGTTCCAGTTTTTTCCAGTTGTTTTCACCGGAGAAGAAGATGGTAGCTTCAGCCAGGTTGTCCAGGCTTCCTTTGCCTTTGAGGTGGTATTGAAAAAAGGGAAGTTCTATATGGTTCTGGTACCATTCAGAGGTTTTGCTGGCAAAGTGGATGGCTCCCAGTGAACTGCCATCACCCCTGGCCCACTGGCCGTGATACCAGGGGCCCATAACAATCTTATTATTGATACCCGGGTTTTGCTTCTCGATGGCTTTATACAGGTTCCAGGCGCCGTAACAATCTTCTGCATCGTACAAACCGCCAACTGTTAATACCGCAGGCTGGATGTTAAACATGGCTGTTCTGGCATCCCGCTCTTTCCAGAAGTTGTCATAATCGGGGTGCGCAAACAGGTCCTTCCAGAATTTGATTGAATCACCGGTAAGTTTTAAAAAATTGGATAGCGGTCCTATGGAAAGAAAGGTGGAATAATTATCCGTGCGAGGGATATTGAGTTTGTTAACGGGCGGAGTTTGCGTAGGTAACGGCCTGGGGTAACCGAATCCTCCTGAATAAAAAAGAAAGCCATCCATCAGGGCGAGTGCACCATTGTGATGGAAATCATCTCCCATGAACCAGTCGGTAACAGGCGCCTGTGGACTCACTGCCTTGAGTGCAGGGTGACCACTGGCTGCCGCCATGGTGGTATAGAATCCGGGATAGGAGATTCCCATCACGCCAACACGGCCATTGTTATTAGGCAGATTTTTTACCAGCCAGTCAATTGCATCATAGGCATCGCTGGCTTCATCCGTTTCACCGGTGGCGGATTTGTTCTTTTTGAAGGGACGCACATCTTCAAAATTTCCTTCACTCATCCAACGGCCACGCACATCCTGAAACACGATGATATAACCTTCGCGCATGTAATATTTAATATGTGTTTCCCAGAAGGCGCGCCAGTTTTCTGTTCCGTATGGGGCACAGGAATACGGCGTTCGGGTGAGCAGGATGGGATGTTTTTCAGTGCTGTCGGTAGGCATGTAAATGGACGTAAACAGGCGCACGCCATCCCGCATGGGGATATAATTTTCTATTTTATTATAATGGTCCCGGATCCAGGAGGAGTCCTGACTGAAAGGAGTTTGTGCGAAAGAAGATATAGAAACAAAAATCAATATCAGGACAGAATACAGCTGCTTCATATCAGAGCGTGATAATTAAAGAATAAATGTACAGAATTGGATAAGCATTTAACAGGTTAAATGTTTTACTTTGATTTCTAATCTGAATCGAATATGCTTGAAAGGAGACGTTTTTTACAGCATTCCATTCTGGGATCACTCGGAATTTTGGTAGGGAAACAAGGTTTTTCGGGTATTTCAGGAACCAATAAAGTAAGCAAGCCGGTTGTGATATCAACCTGGGCGCCCAATCAAAAAGCCAATGCTGCAGCCTGGAAGATACTCGCTGCTAATGGAAGAGCATTGGATGCGCTGGAGAAAGGAATTCATGTAACAGAAGCCGATCCAACCGACCAAAGTGTAGGTTATGGTGGTTTGCCAGACCGTGATGGTCGCGTTACCGTTGACAGTTGCGTGATGGATGAATTTGGTAATTGTGGAGCCGTGATGTGCCTGGAGCATATTTTACACCCCGTGTCTGTAGCCCGACTGGTAATGGAAAAAACACCCCATGTTCAGTTGGTTGGAGAAGGAGCTCTGAAATTCGCTTTATCAGAAGGATTTGAGAAAGTGAACCTGCTAACTCCGGAAGCAGAAAAAGCCTGGAAGAACTGGTTGAAAACATCCAAATACGATCCCATGATTACAGTGGAGCATTTGGAAGAAAGAAACCGTAAACAAAAAAAGCAGGTGCCTGGTCAGCAGGATAATCATGATACCATCGGTATGCTTGCATTGGATATGAAGGGCAATTTGAGTGGCGCCTGTTCCACCAGTGGTATGGCTTACAAAATGGCAGGCAGGGTAGGAGATTCACCTATTATTGGAGCCGGTTTGTTTGTAGACAATGAAGTGGGAGCAGCCACCGCAACCGGTGTGGGAGAAGAGATTGTGCGCATATGTGGTACGCATACCATTGTGGAAATGATGCGCAATGGTTTGTCGCCGGAAGAAGCCTGTAAAAAAGCAGTAGAGCGGATTGTAAAAAGAAACGGGATTGAAAAAGCCAAAAACCTTCAGGCCGGGTTTATTGCAGTTAATAAACAAGGAGAAGTGGGAGCCTATTCCGTAATCAAAGGGTTTAACTACGCGGTGCAGACTAACGAGGGTGCCTATACGAAAGATGCTAAATATCTGATCTGATGTCAATTTTACTGGAAGTCATAGCATTTGACATCAACAGTTGTAAACTGATTGAAGCCAATGGTGGTGGCCGGATTGAATTATGTGCCAATCCACCTGAAGGAGGAACAACCGTATCCTATGGCATGATGCGTGCGGCAAGGGAAGCAGTTCAGATCCCGGTATTTCCTATTATTCGTCCCAGGGGTGGAGATTTTTTATATACACCAGAGGAAATTGATGTAATGAAAAAAGACATCCAGCTGGCAAAAGAACTGGGCATGGATGGAGTGGTTTTTGGGTGTTTGAAGTCCGATGGCCGGGTAGATTATGAAACTACGGCCAAACTGGTAGAACTGGCCTATCCGATGGATGTTACTTTTCACCGGGCATTTGACCAGGTGCCCAATCAGCTGGAAGCATTGGAGGTAGTCATAGCCGCAGGTTGCCAGCGCATACTGACTTCCGGAGGGGCCAATACCGTAATGGAGGGATTGAGCTCCTTACTGGCCTGTATCAAGGAAGCGAAAGAAAGGATTATTATATTACCTGGCGCTGGCATCCGGTCGGGCAATATTGCGCAATTGCAGCAATTAACCGGACTTAGTGAATTCCATAGTTCTGCCCGCAAAATAACAACCGGCAACATGGAGTATAAAAATCCATCCTTAAGCGAAGGTGCTCAAACCTGGACAGTAGATCCGGACGAGATCAGGGAGTTGCTGCGCAATGTGAGAAGTGAGACGTGAAACGTCAGACGTCAGAAGTGAGATGTGAAAAGGGAGAAGAAAACCTGTCTCCAGTTTCCCTTCTCCCTTCTCCTTTCTTCTTCTCACGTCTGACGTCTGACATCTCACTATTTCACCACCGATATCTTCAGAATATTCGTTGGCAGGTGTTCTTTCACCGGCGTACTTCCCGTATTAACCACTACATCTCCAACCTGGACAAAGCCACGCTCTTTCAGGATTTCATGCTGATCTGAGTGGATATCATCCAGGCTTTCCTCTTCTTCATAGAAGAATGCACGAACGCCCCAGCTTAAACTCAACTGATTCACGAGGGAACGCTCTTTCGTGAAAATATAAAGGGGAGATTTTGGACGATAGCTGGACAACATAAAACCGGTATAACCACTCTGAGTCATGCCGATCAGTGCATGTGCATTTACATCTTTGGCGATTTTACAGGCATTGTAACAGATCGCATCACTCAGGAAAGAAGGAGAGTGGGGCTGTGGAGTCAGGTCTTCTTCGCGGTTGTAATAATAGGCTTTGGTTTCTATTTCGCGAATGATCTTACTCATGGTTTCAATAACCAATACCGGATACTGACCGGTTGCTGTTTCACCACTTAACATTACTGCATCTGCACCTTCCATTACTGCATTGGCCACATCGGTTACTTCAGAACGATTGGGCTTCACGCGATCGATCATGCTTTCCATCATCTGGGTCGCAACAATTACCGGCTTCGCACGGTGCATACATTTGCGGATGATATCTTTCTGAATCAGCGGAACCTGCTCCATGGGGATTTCAATACCCAGGTCGCCACGGGCAATCATAACACCATCACTCTCGAGGATCAGATCCCGCAGATTAGTGATGGCTTCCGGCATTTCAATTTTTGAAATCACCTTGGTCTTGCTCTGGTGACGATTCAGTATGGTTCTTAACTGGATCAGGTCTTCTACTCTCTTTACAAATGAAAGTGCTACCCAGTCAAGTTTTTGTTCAATTATAAAATCAAGATCAAGCAGGTCTTTTTCGGTTAAGGCTGGCAGTGAGATCTTGGTATCCGGAAGGTTGATTCCTTTCTTGGAAGATAATTTCCCGCCAACTGTTACTCTCACCTTTACATCATTGTCATCGGTGATTTCAGTAACCTCAACCTCAATTTTACCATCATCAATAAAGATCCTGTTTCCTACCACTACATCGGCATGCAGGTTAGGATAACTAACGTAGATCTTTTCCAGGGTGCCGACACATTTGGTATTGGTGAAAGTCAGGATATCTCCTTCATTTACCTGGATGCCATTGTTTTCAATTTCACCCACCCGTAATTTAGGACCCTGCAGGTCACCCAGGATAGCAATATTATAGGGTTCCGTGGAATTGATCTGGCGGATATGTTCAATGATCTTAGCTTTATCCTCATGTGATCCGTGAGAGAAATTCAGTCGGAAAACATTCACACCGGCACGAACCAGGGCAAGGAGTTTATCGTAAGTATCACAAGCCGGACCTACAGTGGCTACAATCTTGGTCCTTTTAAAAGCATGTTGCCTGCCTGCTTCTTTATCCATTTCCTGGTGCAGGTATTTAGAGGCGTGTTTTGACATATGTTAGATTTTCGTTGCTTGCTTTTTTGATTGGATCAGGAGGCGAGGATCTTCACGATCTTCATCCATTCCTCATTGATTTTTTGTTTTGCCTTCACTGCATTTTCAAGTGGGGTGTAATGCATTTTATTATTCTGGATGCCCACCATAACATTATTGCGACCGGTCATCAGGCTTTCCACCGCGTGGTATCCCATGCGACTGGCAATGAGTCGATCCAGGCAGGTAGGTGATCCGCCCCGCTGAATATGTCCGAGTATACAAACCCGGGTATCAATATGAGGTAATTTTGCTTTTACGTGTTTGGCAACTTCTTCCGCTCCCCCAAATTCATCTCCTTCTGCCACCACAATCAGGTTTACTAATTTTCTGCGTTTTTCTTTTTCCTGCAGACTCTTTACCACCTGGTCGATATCGGTTTTCTTTTCGGGGATCAGAATATGTTCGGCTCCGGTAGCAATGCCACTGTGAAGGGCGATATATCCGGCATCACGCCCCATCACCTCAATAATAAAGAGACGGTCATGCGCATCTGCCGTATCACGGATTTTGTCAATTGCTTCTACAGCTGTATTTACTGCAGTATCAAAACCGATCGTAAAATCAGTACCTGCAATATCTTTATCAATGGTGCCGGGTAAACCAATGCAGGGGATGTCAAATTCCTGGCTGAACTTCAGTGCGCCATTGAAACTGCCATCGCCCCCAATTACCACCAGGCCATCAATATTTCTTTTCTTCAGATTTTCATAAGCTTTCTTCCGGCCTTCGTATTCAAAAAATTCTTTACAACGGGCTGTTTTAAGAATGGTGCCACCCCGCTGAATGATATTGGCCACCGAACGTGATTCCATCTTGAAAATATCATCGTCTACCATGCCTGCATATCCTCTGATAATTCCATACATTTCCAAGCCATGATAAAGTCCGGTTCTGACTACTGCCCTTACCGCGGCATTCATACCGGGAGAATCGCCACCGGAAGTCAGTACTCCTATTTTTTTAACCTTGCTGTCACTCATCGAATTAAATTAAGGTAGTTTGGTTTTACATATGCTAAATTACATGACAAGCTTTCCTATTTTTAGGCAGTCGTTTGATAAGGCGCGCCAAAAATAAGGATTTGCCTTGATTATGTAGTCACTACATACCCTTACAACCACCACTTAACATTGAAAATCAATAAACAATTCACATATGTGGAATAAATATCTGTGTTTGGTCATACTTACAAATGTTAGTATTGGAGCTACTGCACAATTATCCTATCCAACTACCCGAAAAGTTGATACCGTAGACAATTACCATGGAACCCAGGTAGCGGATCCGTATCGCTGGCTCGAAGATGATAACAGTGCCGAAACCAAGGCCTGGGTGGAGGCGCAAAACAAAGTCAGTTTTGGTTACCTGTCAACGATTCCTTTCCGGGAACAATGGAAAAACCGGATGCTGGAAGTGAGTAATTATGCAAAATATTCTGCGCCGGGTAAAAAAGGCGAGTACTACTATTATTATAAAAACGATGGACTCCAAAATCAATCTGCTTTATATCGTACCAGGGGCCTCAAGGGAAAGGAGGAACTGGTATTGGATCCGAACCGGTTTTCTACAGACGGCACTACCCGAATGGCCAATTTTTCACTTTCAAATGATGGAAAATATGCTGTTGTAGCACTTTCCCTCGGGGGATCAGACTGGCAGACCTACCTCGTCCGGGATATGCAAACCAACCAGTTTTTAAAGGATACCATTTCCTGGGTGAAAGTATCCGGCATTGCCTGGCAGGGGGATGGGTTTTATTACAGTCGCTATCCGGCACCTGAAAAAGGGAAGGAATTGTCTACCAAAAATGAAAATCACCAGGTTTTTTATCATCGGATCGGCACCCCGCAATCCAGTGATGAACTCATTTATGAGGATCCTGCCAATCCACAGCGTTTTCACACCCTTAGAACCAGTAAAGATGAACGATTCAGCATTCTATCGATTAGTGACCGGGGCAAGGGCTTTATGGGCAATGCTCTATGGATCCGGGATACAAAAAGCGGTTCTAAAACCTGGATTCCACTGGTTAAGGAAGTAGGTAACACCAATTATGAATTCATTGATAATGTGGGCGACCGGATCCTGGTTTCTACGGATGATGGGGCACCCAACTACCGGATTATTGAAATGCTACTAAAAAATGGGACCGTTTCCAGTACCCGGACCCTGGTTCCGGAAGCAAAGTTTCCCATCAGAAGCAGTTCAACAGCAGGTGGTTCCATCTTTATAAACTACCTGGAAAATGTTAGCAGCCATGTTTACCAGTACGATCTCAACGGAAAACGAATCCGCGAGATTAAGCTTCCGGGCATTGGCAATGCCAGTGGTTTCAGTACCGAAAAAAAGGGTGATGAAATCTTCTACACGTTTAGTTCCTATACCTATCCGCCTACTATATTTCAACTGGATCCTGTTTCAGGAAAAAGCACCGTATTCCGGGCACCAGTAATTCCGGGTTACCAGGCTGATTTATTTGAAACGAAACAGGTTTTTTATACCAGTAAAGATGGCACCCAGGTGCCGATGTTCATCACGCATAAGAAAGGATTGGCGCTTAACGGAAATAACCCAACCATACTCTATGGTTATGGCGGATTTAATATCAGTCTGACTCCTTCCTTCAGTGCTGTGAATCTGACCTGGCTCGAGCAGGGCGGCATTTATGTAGTAGCCAATTTGAGAGGAGGATCGGAGTTCGGTGAAACCTGGCATAAGGATGGCATGCTGGATAAAAAACAGCATGTCTTTGATGATTTTATCGCGGCAGCAGAACACCTCATAAAAAACAAATATACCTCGCCTGCTTATCTGGCTATCCAGGGTGGATCCAATGGCGGATTACTGGTAGGGGCAGTAATAAATCAGCGTCCTGAACTATTCAAGGTAGCTATCCCGCAGGTAGGTGTGATGGACATGTTACGCTATCAGAAATTCACCATCGGCTGGAACTGGATTGCGGAATATGGCTCCAGTGAAAAACCGGATCAGTTTGGGTTTTTATACAAGTATTCTCCTTTGCATAATATCAGTAGGGATTTGAAGTATCCATCCACACTGATTACCACTGCTGATCATGACGATCGGGTAGTGCCGGCTCATTCCTTTAAATATGCTGCTGCCTTGCAGTCGGCCTATAAAGGAACAAACCCTGTAATCATCCGGATTGACACAAAATCTGGTCACGGTGCAAGCAATCTTACCAAATCCATTGAACTCTCGGCCGATATTTTTTCTTTTATTTACCATGAAATGGGAATAAGACCCAAACAAATCAGCAAATAGCATGGAAAAAATACTGGTAACAGGTGCCAATGGGTTTGTAGGACAGGAATTAGTGCAGGTATTGACGCAAAGGGGGCATAGTGTAATAGCTACCGGCAAGGGCCCCACTAGATTGGCAGTAGAAACAAACGGAGTACGATATGTTGCTGCTGATATCACGCATCCTTTTGAATTACAGGCCATCATTGAATCAGAAAAACCGACCGCTATTGTTCATTGCGCTGCCATGTCGCAGGTGGATGAATGTGAACAGAAACAAAAAGAAGCGCACAATATCAATGTGGAAGCTACAGCCCGATTGGTATTGGATGCAGAAGAACACAATTGTTTTTTCCTGTTTGTATCAACTGATTTCGTTTTTGATGGAGAGAAAGGGATGTATACCGAAGAAGATGATTTGAACCCGATCAGCTGGTATGGTCAAACGAAGCTGGAAGCAGAGGCGATTGTACAAACAGCAGAAGTTCCCTGGGCGATTGTCAGAACCTGCCTGGTGTATGGAAATGCGTATAGTCATGGCCGTTCGACAATCTTCAGCTGGCTTCGGGATAACCTGAAAGCCGGTAGACATTGCAAAGTAGTAGACGACCAGTTTCGTACGCCCACTTATGTGAATGACCTGGCAATAGGAATCGCATTGGTATTGGAGCAACGAAAAACAGGCATCTGGCATATCTCCGGTGAAGAAGTATTCACGCCGTATCGAATGGGACTGGCAATTGCAGAAATGGGAGGCTGGGATGCCGGACTGATGGAAAGAGTTACCGCTGCGAGTTTTACACAGCCAGGAAAACGTCCGGCTAAAACCGGATTCGATATACAAAAAGCAAAAAAGGAACTGGGTTATCAACCCCGTTCCTTTTCGCAGGTAGCAGCTCAGTTATTAGCTGGCTGATTCCGGTAAAAATATTTCCGCCATCATACAACGGGCACTGCCACCACCATTGGTTTCGATGGTGCGTAAATCCGAGTGCAGAATGGGATTGAAAGATTCCAGTTGACTGATCTGTTCGGGTGTCAGCGAATGATATGCCTGCGAACTCATCACGAGGAAGGTTTGTCCAGCTGCATTGCGCACCTGGAGCATATTCCCGGCAAAGGAATTCATCTGATCAAGTGTGATGTTAATCAGCTGTTTGCCCGTATTCCGAATGGCATCTTCAACCAGTTGTTTTTCATTTGCATCAGGAATCGAGTCCATACAAATAACAGCATAACGATCTGCAATGCACATCATCACATTGGTATGATAAATTTCCTGGCCGTTTTTGTCAACCGACCTGAAACAAACCGCTGTATAACCCAGTTTTTCAGCAAAGTCTTCTACCAGCTTTTTTTCTGTACGGGGTGATAAACAGGCGTAGGTAATTTTATTTTCCCTGTCGAGTACCATACTGCCAGTGCCTTCAAGGAAACGATTTTCTTTTTCCGCTTCCGTTAAATCAATGATCGTTGAATGTGAGAAGCGCTTAAAGATCGTCGTTAGTACCCCCGGTTTTCTTTCCGCACGTCTGTTAGGGGCAAACATGGGATAGAGAACCACCCGGCCATCTTCATGGAAACTGACCCAGTTGTTGGGGAAAATGGAATCAGGGGTATAGGGTTCCGGGCTATCATTAATCACCGTAACATCAATTCCGTTTTGCTGAAGCAAGCCCACAAAACGATCAAATTCCTGTTGCGCTTTTTCCTGTGCCTGCTCGGCCGCGCCAGCCACCTGGAAGGCATTATTGACCGCCGTTTCAGCATTGAAGCTGAAATTGACAGGCCGTATCATCATGATATGATTGGTAGTCTGCATAGAATGATTGGTTTAATTAATACGCTTCCCGCAACAAGGGCATACTCATACAATGGAAACCGCCTCTTGCCCTCGACAATTCTGCTGAGGGCATCAGGATAATGCAATTCTCCAGTGATTCTGGGGATTTGGTACCATTTTCAAAATCTTCCAATAATTCCTTCACATGCAATACACTGAACCCGGCTTTCTGGAAGGCAATAGAAGTTTTATCGTTGCGGTCATACCCTAATACAACACCTTCTTTCAGTGCGAGTACGTTACAGGAGTCTGTCCATTGTTCGCGGGCATCAAAAGGGAATTCATTGTTACCGGAATAGATAAAGCGAACTTTTTCATCACAGTCCAGATCGTTCCGGCTGATATCAGTTAAGAGATCTTCCAGGTTATCGAAATAAACGGGGTTGTCCAGGTCCTTTTTACGGAACTGAATCACCTGGATTTTATTATCGGTTTTTTTCCCTTCGAGAATCCGCTGTACAATATCAGCATCTTCTTTTTTAATAGCTTTTTTGGAGAAGCTGCCCAGCATCACCCATACATTACGCTTCACCTGGGTGAAAACTGTATCAATATGCATATAGTCCCGTTTCTTAGGGATTTTTACAATGGATACTTTTTTCACTACGTTTTTCTCAAACAAGGCGTGAACAGCCTGGTGAGCGGCTTCCAGACTGGTTCTTTCAGAAACACCAATCAGAACATGGTCTTTGCTCACCACCATAACATCTCCACCTTCAAGGGTAACCTTTTTATCATCCCCCTCTTTTGGAAGCAGGAAGTGCTGATGCGTATCCGGCAATTCAATGATGTTATCCCGGAGGTCAGCAAACAACGGATGATGGAAAAAGATATACCGAACCAGCAATGCTTCCCGGGTACGGGCTTTTTTGGCCGGTTTATTCAAAAGGATGTGATTGTTAATAGTGATCCCGATATCCCGCGTAAAAATAAAGTTGGGAATGGGAGGGAAGAGCATAGTCTGATCGTTGGCAGTACCACTGATGAAGATTTTGGCAAGATCAGTCGGACTGTATTCCTGCAGTTCCATTTGTTTGGCATGAGAGCAACCCTCAATGGCACAAACAGAGGCAACCAGTTTGAGGCGGATATCGCGATCGTACAGGATTTCTTCCAGTAACCACTGAAGTTCAATCACTTTGTCGGAGCGATGGAAATCAGGATGACCGGGTTTATAAAAATTCCGGGTATTTTGGGGATCATCAATCTCCGCAATTCTTCCTTTTACCTTTTGAGGATCAAGGAAATAGAGCAGGATTTTGGTATAATAATCATATTCGCCCCGGCGGATGGTCTCCAGGTGCACAATGTCTTCAAAAAGCCAGTCCTGGGCTTTGGAGGGAACCACTTTTCCCAGGCCGCTATCCGGACTGTGTACCAACAAACGTTTTAATGTACCAATTTCACTGGTTACATTGGCAAATGCAATGTCTTTAGGCATAAATAGTTTAATTAATTACGAAATCAAAACAGCAAAAAGAGGCGCTAATCCGGTATGTAATAATTTACCGGTAATACCATTGAGGCAAAGGATGGTATGGCTGCTTTGCGAAACATGAATGCCAAAAGTAATGAAATTAAAACTAATTCTTATTCATGGATAGCGATCAGCGGAACATGGGTATGGTAGAGTAGTTTCCGGGTATGACTGGGTTTGAATAAGGAGGAAAGGAAGCTGTGCTTTCTGGGAACCGTAATGATGACATCGATTTTTTTATCCTCCACAAAAGTTTGAACGGCATCCAGGAAATCGTTGATCCGGACAAAATAATAATCGGGATTAAATCCATCCAGGATTGACTCCATATTGGCACGTTCAGCTTTGTATTCTTCGGTCAGTTCCACATAATGATCTGCATCTACATTCACTACATGCAGATTCGCATTGAAAATGGATAATACTGAGCGGAGTGCTTTAATGGGGGTAGTTTGTTTTACATTTTTCATATCCGTGGCAAACAGGATATTTTTGACCGGATTAAAGCTTGCCTGCGGGGGTACAATCAGCACAGGGCAAACTGCAGCATGCGCCATGTTCAGGGCGTTGGTACCCATCAGGAGTTGTTCAATGCGGGAGGCGCCTGTGAGTCCCATTACCACCAGGTCGGCACCATTATGGCGAACATAGCGCGCCAGGTTCTCAGTCAGGGATTCTCCTTCTTCTGCCACTACTTCAATAGGGGAACTGTGCGCGAGTTCACTGATCAGGTTGTTCATGGCGATCTCAGCTATGTCTTTCCGGGTGGTATTGGAAAGGTCCAGGGGGGTGCCATCGGATCCGGCAGCAATTTTTCCGAAAACATGGTAAAGAACCAGCTTCACATCAGGGGTTTCATTGGCAAGGGCAACCGCATAACGGGCTGCATTTTTGGAAGTTTCGGAAAAATCGATGGGTAACAACCAGGTTTTCATGCGTAATAGTTTGTCTAAATATATATAAAATGTCAGCATAAAGCACCCATAATTGTACCTTTGCGCCCGTTATGAAATATCAGACCGAGATTGAGAGAAGGAGAACCTTCGCCATTATATCACACCCGGATGCCGGTAAAACTACCCTGACAGAGAAACTGCTGTTATTTGGTGGTGCAATCCAGACTGCAGGAGCGGTTAAGAGCAATAAGATCAAAAAACATGCGACCTCCGACTTCATGGAAATCGAACGTCAGAGAGGTATCTCGGTGGCCACTTCGGTTATGACCTTTGAATACAAAGGCATCCTGATCAACCTGCTGGATACTCCCGGCCACAAGGATTTCGCGGAAGATACCTATCGTACGCTGACAGCCGTGGACAGTGTTATCCTGGTGGTGGATAGCGTGAATGGGGTGGAAGACCAGACCCGCCGGCTGATGGAAGTCTGCAGAATGCGGGATACTCCTGTTATTGTGTTCATCAATAAAATGGACCGGGATGGTAAAAACCGGTTTGAACTGCTGGAAGAAATCGAAAAAGAATTATCCATTCATCTTCATCCCATGACCTGGCCCATCAATAGTGGGAAGGATTTCAAAGGAGTATACAACCTGGCAGAAAAAAATCTTCGCTTATTCACTGCCAATACAAGGGCGGATGAGAGTGATATTGTACAGATCAGTGATCTTGCTGATCCGGTCTTGGATGAAAAATTAGGTGAACGCGATGCTGCTACCCTCCGGGAAGATGTGGAACTGGTGGATGGTGTACATGGAGAACTGGTAGTGGAGGATTATCTGCAGGGGAAAGTAGCTCCCGTATTTTTCGGAAGTGCTGTAAATAATTTCGGGGTGAAAGAAATGCTGGATACGTTTATCCGGATTGCGCCCATCCCGCGCGACAGGGAAACCACCAAGCGGCCTGTGGCTGTTGACGAGGATAAATTCAGTGGGTTTATTTTTAAGATTCATGCCAACCTGGACCCCAAGCACCGCGACCGGATCGCCTTTTTAAGAGTTTGCTCCGGCAAGTTTGAACGCAATAAATATTTCCATCACGTTCGGCTGGATAAGGATGTACGCTTTAATAACCCGTACAGTTTTTTGGCGCGCAGCAAAGATGTAATTGAAGAAGCCTATCCAGGTGATGTGGTAGGTTTATTTGATACCGGCAACTTTAAAATTGGTGATACCCTAACCGAAGGAGAAGAATTTTATTTTACCGGGATTCCCTCCTTTTCTCCTGAAATCTTCAAGGAAGTAATCAATAAGGATCCGATGAAGACCAAACAGCTGGAGAAAGGGCTGCTGCAATTGACGGATGAAGGGGTGGCGCAACTGTTTACCCAGTTCGGTGGCAATAAGAAGATCATTGGATGTGTGGGAGAACTGCAGTTTGAAGTAATTCAATACCGGTTGTTACAGGAATATGGCGCATCGGTTGAATTCCGCGCCCAGCCTTATTATAAAGCCTGCTGGATAACCAGTAAGAATCCGGAAAAACTGAAAGAATTCACGCGCTTTAAATCAGCCAATATAGCTGAGGATAAAGATGGACACTTGGTTTATTTAGCGCAGAGTGAATGGTTCCTGAATACAGAACGAACCAATAATCCGGATATCGAATTTCATTTCACATCCGAAATCCATAAAACAGATTAAAGGCAACGCCCGTCTACTTAGTAGTCGGGCGTTTTTCCTGTATAGTTGGAAGGCGTAATCGCCAGTAATTCCTTTTTCAGTTCTGAGCTTATTTTCAGGCTTCTGATAAAACTGTGAATCGCTTTTTTGTCAATAGCCGCCTTACCTCTAGTGAGCTCTTTCAATGCTTCGTATGGGTTGGGATAATTTTCCCTGCGCAGAATGGTTTGAATAGCTTCAGCAACTACCGCCCAGTTGGCTTCGAGATCGTCCTGTATTTTCTTTTCATTCAGTACCAGTTTGCCCAATCCTTTTTCAATGGATCGGATAGCAAGTATGATATGAGCAAAAGGAACACCGATATTTCTCAAAACAGTTGAATCGGTCAGGTCGCGCTGCAAGCGGCTTATAGGAAGTTTGCCAGCTAAGTGCTCCAATATTGCGGAAGCCATACCCAGATTACCTTCTGCATTTTCAAAGTCGATTGGGTTTACTTTATGTGGCATTGCGGAAGAACCGATTTCTCCTTTTTTGGTTTTCTGTTTGAAATAATCCATGGAGATATAGGTCCAGATATCGCGACAAAGATCAATCAAAATGGTATTGATGCGTTTGAGTGCATCAAAATGAGCTGCGAGGTTGTCATAATGCTCAATTTGGGTGGTGAATTGCTGACGCTGTAATCCCAAAGATTCCACAAACTGGTTACCCAGCTGCAGCCAGTTTTTCTTCGGGTAGGCGATGTAGTGAGCATTGAAGTTTCCGGTAGCTCCACCAAATTTTGCAGAATAGGGAACCTGCACCAGCAGTTCCACCTGGTTTTTGAGTCGCTCTACAAAAACCATGATTTCCTTACCTAATTTGGTAGGACTGGCAGGCTGTCCGTGTGTACGCGCCAGCAGGGAAATGTCTTTCCATTCGGTTGCTAGGGAGTGCAGGTTATTGGTCAGATTGAGCAGAGCAGGCAAGTATTCAAATTCCATTGCCTGCTTCCAGCTGAGAGGAATAGAAGTATTATTGATATCCTGTGAAGTGAGTCCGAAGTGAACCCATTCTTTCAGGTCCTGCAGTTGCAGGGTTTCCAATTTTGATTTGATGAAATATTCAACCGCTTTTACATCGTGGTTGGTGATTTTTTCTGTTTCCTTGATAGTAGCAGCATCTTCCAGGCTGAAATTTTCAGCAATGGCTTTTACACCGGCTCTTGCTTTAGCAGGCAATTTGAAAAGGCGGGCATCTGCCAGGAAGAGAAAGTATTCGATTTCAATCCAGACCCTGTATTTGATCAGGGCATATTCAGAAAAATATTCATCTAATTGCTGTAACTGATTGCGATAGCGACCATCAATAGGGGAGATGGCAGTGAGTGATTGAAGTTCCATGGTTGTTTATCTTGGCCATTCCAAACTGGAATTAGCAGTACATTTGCGAAATTAAATCAAAGCGAGTGGACAGAAAAATCAGAGTGGGAGCGGTACAATACCTGAATACAAAGCCCTTGATTTATGGCCTGCAGCAAGGAATGATGCAGGAGGAGCTGGACCTGGTAATGGATTATCCGGCCAATGTTGCAAAAATGCTGATTGAAGATCAGGTTGATATCGGACTCGTGCCTGTTGCAACCATTCCAAAATTGAAAGAATTCCATATCGTATGTGATTACGGAATCGCCTGTGATGGGGAAGTGGCATCGGTAGGTTTGTTTTCAGATGTTCCTATGGAGGAAATCTCAACTGTGTTACTGGATTATCAAAGCAGGACATCCGTAAGACTGGCGCGTATACTGATGAAAGAGTTTTGGAAAATTGATCCTGAAATAATTGATACCCGGGATGATTTTCGCGGGCAGATCAAAGGAACCACTGCCGGAATTGTAATAGGAGACAGGGCATTGGAGCAAAGAAAAGATTCTGCCTATGTATTTGATCTTGGGCAGGCCTGGAAAGAAATGACCGGTTTACCCTTTGTATTTGCCGCCTGGATAGCAAATAAAAAAATAGCACCTGAGTTTATAAAGGGATTCAATGAAGCCAACCGGTATGGGTTAGATAGATTGGAAGAAGTGGTAGAGAAATATCCTTATAAGACATATGACTTATTTACTTACTATAAAGAAAATATTGACTACAAACTGGATTCAAAGAAGATGGAGGGACTGGAACTGTATCTAAAATACCTGCGGCAATTTGGATTGTAATCTTTTTTTTCTATTTTGTCCGGAAATTCTCTTTTAATGAAAAAAATTTTCGGAACCTTATCCACTTTCTTAACATTCCTTGTATTAACTAGTTATCAAGTTACAACTACATCCTGCTCAAAAGAAACCGAAATAATACGGGATACCGTAACAGTTACGGACACTTTAAGAGATACTGTTATTGTTAGAGATACCATCCTTTCTGAACTGGAAAAAATCAGGAGGACGATTAATGAAGGCTTATGGGCATACTTCCCAGTCAATGGATCCACATTTGATTCAAGCGGAAATGGTAGACAACTAAACCTGATGAATGGAGCTGCTTTGTCGCATGATAGATGGGGCGTAACTGGAGGAGCAATTAATTTTGATGGAATTAATGGTTACGCAACCATCCCTGAAGGAGAGCAGTTCAACAGTCAGAATTTCTCTGTTTCTTTTTATGTTCTAACCAAAGATTATAAAGGTTTGATGTTTGGTAAACAGGATTATGCCACAGCTAATGGAGCAACTTTCAATGTAGGTTATGATGCTGTAATTGACGGTGATAAAATGCGCTTTTCAGTTACTCAGAATCAGGCAGACATATGTAATGCAGAGCCATCAGGAAGCTTTAAGGCCAAGCAGAATGGAGTCCTGAATTATTATCAGTGGTACCATATTGGAATTACTCATGAAAATAAGAAGATGAAACTTTATATAAATGGTGTTGTGGTAGATTCCATTACACATACAGCTCAAAATCTTAATTTCTGCAATAATGGAGAGTTTATACTTGGCTCCTGGTGGAATGGTGACAAGCAATCATTTAATGGTAAAATGGATAATATTCGGATTTATTCAAGAGTGCTTAGCGCTAAGGAAATGAATTACCTGAGTAGTTGTGATAAATCTCCAACTTATGTTGAGAAGACCAAAACCGACCTTCTGACATCAAAAACCTGGATTTACAACGAATACTATGATCAGGTTGGTAGCCAATTCGCAAGACTACTGTATAAAAGAGGTATGGCAAATAATGCCCTCAACCTGTCGGGTGATTACATAAATTTCAGAAGTAATGGAACATTCTCAAGAGTTGACTTGAATGGGATTACACAAACAGGTACCTGGAGCTTTATAGAAAATGAAACAAAAGTGAGATCTGTTGAAAATGGTCAGGTACATGCATCGACCATTATTACGCTTACTGAAGATCAATACGTTTTCTATGATATACCATATGGTACATATGGTGAGATGATACCCAAAAACTAAGCTGGTACTCATATAATTTCAAAAACTCCGGTAGCTCAGAAGTTGCCGGAGTTTATTTTTTTACGCTCTTCAGCATCGAGGTAATGGATGTATTAATCTCTTCCGAGATGTTAAAACGATAAATGACAGGAATGAACAAAAGGATGAATAGAACAGATCTGATAATGGAATCAATATAAATATTCAGCATAAATGGCAGCAAATAAGCGCAAAGCCCACAAACAAAAGCTATTACAACCACCAATAAATTTTTTAAAGTATAGGGCTGGAGTTTAAATTTATAATATAAAAATCCGAATCTCATTAGGTTATAAAAACAAATTGAGATCAGGGAAGAGTAAGCCGCTCCTTTAATACCATATTTACTTATTAAAACGTAGTTCAAAGGCAGTGCAAGTAGTGTATAAATCGCTGTAGTTGTGAAGTCAACTTTCCAGTAACTTGAAGTTCCCAGTATTTGCGTATTAGCGCCGGTTCCGAGATCAATCAATTTTCCAATTCCAATGATCAGAATTGCGAAACTGACACCGTAAAATTTATCTCCCAGGAATTGTTCAAGATTACCGCTATTCAATACAAATAGAATCAGCATTGCCAATCCAATGACCAACAAATTACTGACACTTTTATTGTAAATACTTGAAATTTTGGGCAAATCCCTGTTCTTCCAGGCATCGGCCAAAATAGGAATGGTAACAGAATTCAGACTTCGCTGAGGCACTTCCATTAAAGTAACTACATAGGTTGCAATTGTAAAAATGGCTGCATCTGCAAGGCCTCCTTTACTTACGGAAGCGAGAATAAACGTGTCAATAGTTCTTGCTAGCAGATTTAAAAAATGAGCGCCAAAAATAAACAAGCCAAAATTTACCATTCTGGATTTAAGCCTTCTTGTTACATTACTTAATTTAAAAATAAAGGCAAACTTGCCTGATTTCCTCAAAAAACGATACAATAAAACACCCGATAACAAATAGGAAAAAGAAAAGAAGAGAAGGTATTGTTGCTCAGACAAAAAGGAAACGGACAGCAGTAGAGTAAGAATGGTAAAAAATATTCTTGGAAGGATCTCCCTTAAGCCATTCGTAAGAACACTTAACCTGAATGACCAGCCAAAACTTTCCAGCCACATAAATGCTAACATAAAAAAACTGAACGGGTAAACCAGATAACTATATTCTACAAATAAGGGAGACTTTTCTGAGTATTTCCTAACAATGATATCCTGACTAAAATATCCAATAATACATACCAAAATAAAGCCACTCAGGCAGATGAATCCGGTAATAGCTGGTAAATCACTTTTTTTGGAACTGAGATAATCGTTATAAAACGGAAAAAACTTATAAATAACCGGAATAGTGCCAAAAGTTGAAAGTGTAGCAAGTGTAATACCGGCATCGGTAATGATCCTGGTTAATCCTAAAAGTTCCGGTCCCAGTATCTTTGGGCCTAAAATCAACATGTTTACAGCACCAAATGCAAATCCAATGTAGATAAGGATAGACGACCGGATGCTTTGCTGTTTGATTAAACCCATTCAATGGAACTTAAATGCTATTAAAATCCTCTAAAGTAATGTAATAAGTCAAACTGGCTGGATTCGAAATATAATATTAGAATATTGAATCTATATTACATTGAAATTAAATAAGTTGCAAAGTTGAAATTTATTTCAAAGACCGGTATCGTAAATTCTAATAACACACGTAATCTTGTAAACGATTTAGCCGTATATATTAAATTTATATTTAATGAAAGTAGTGATTTTTGCAGGTGGTCTTGGAACCAGGATATCTGAAGAAACGGAAACGCGACCAAAGCCGATGGTCGAAATTGGTGGCCGTCCGATTCTTTGGCATATAATGAAGATCTATGAAAGCTACGGTTTCAATGAATTCATCATTTGTCTGGGATATAAGGGGTATGTGATTAAGGAGTACTTTATGCACTATTATCTGCATAATTCAGATATTACCATTGAGTTGAAAAATAACAAGGTGGATGTTCACTTTACCAATGCGGAATCTTTTAAGGTGACGCTGGTAGATACTGGTTTGAATACCAAAACTGCAGGAAGACTTAAAAGAATCCGGCAATACCTGGATAATGAGGACTTCCTGCTTACTTATGGTGATGGAGTTGCTGATGTTGACCTGTTGAAAGTGGTAGACTTTCATAATTCACATAATAAAATAGCAACCGTAACTGCTGTTCAGCCGGAGGCCAGGTTTGGTGGTATGACTATTGATCCTGCCGGAGTAGTTATGAATTTTAAAGAAAAACCAACAGGTGATGGTAAATGGATCAACGGTGGTTTTTTTGTTCTAAAACCGTCCGTTTTTGAGTACCTGGCAGATGATATGGATAATGTGATGTGGGAAGATGCGCCTATGGAAAACCTTACAAAAGATGGCGAACTCGTTGCCTATCGTCATACAGGTTTCTGGAAATGCATGGATGCCTTGAGAGATAAAATTGAACTGGAAAATCTTTGGGAAAGTAATAATGCCTTATGGAAGAGATGGTGACCACTAACTTAAGAGACCTCATGCGGTTTTATTCATCAAAAAAGGTGTTTATAACTGGTCATACCGGCTTTAAAGGCGCATGGCTATCTATGTGGCTCTCACAAGCAGGAGCAATTATTAAAGGATATTCACTGCAACCTCGATATGATCATGGATTGTTTAATTATTTGCCTTCCGATCTGTTCCAGGAATCAGAAATAAATGATATCAGAAACGCTGAAGCGTTGGAAAAATCTATTAATTCCTTTCAGCCAGATATCATTTTTCATTTAGCAGCACAACCATTGGTACGGGCTTCTTACGATAATCCAATAGAAACTATTGAGACCAATGTGTTGGGTACTGCCAATTTGTTACAGAGCCTCAAATCAGTCCATTCCAAATGTGCTTGTGTTGTGATTACTACCGACAAAGTATATAAGAATAACGAAGATGGTAGATTGTATAAAGAATCCGATCCGCTAGGCGGGTATGATCCCTATAGCTCCAGTAAAGCTTGTACAGAAATTGTTACAGAGTCTTTCAGAAGTTCGTTTTACAACCCGGTCAATTATGCGGCTCATGCTAAATCAATAGCAACCGCAAGAGCAGGGAATGTTTTCGGGGGTGGCGACTGGAGTGAAGATCGACTCGTGCCTGATATTGTAAAAGCGCTCCAGGAAAATAGAAAAATCAAGTTGAGAAACCCGGCTTCAGTACGGCCCTGGCAGCATGTACTCGAGCCGATTTCCGGTTACCTGATCTTGGGGCAATTACTTTATGAATCGCCCCTGGAATATTCGGATGCCTTTAATTTTGGTCCGGAAATGAGCGATCATTTTACAGTTGGCGAACTCACGCAATTATTTGTGGACGCATGGGGACAGGGAAAATGGACTAATATCAGTAATGACCATCAAAAACATGAAGCATCACTGCTTCAGCTGGATATTTCAAAGGCCAAGTCCAGTTTGAACTGGAGGCCGCGTTTATCCGGAAAGGCGGCAGTTGAATGGGCAGTGGATTGGTATAAAGCTCCTGCCAATGAAAAACTTTACTTAACGAAAAAGCAAATTCAGGACTATACCGGATTATGGAATTTATAAAAACAACATTAGATGGCGCTTATCTAATCTTGCCAGAACCAAAATCGGATTCTAGAGGTTGGTTCGCACGTTTTTTCTGTAAAGAAGAATTCAAAACCATCGGCCACAATAAAGAATGGGTGCAGATGAATCATTCATTCACATCGGCAAAAGGTACCGTACGTGGTATGCATTTTCAGCGGCAACCACACAGCGAAATAAAACTTGTAAGATGTATAGCGGGTAAAATAGTAGATGTTATTATAGACCTCAGACCTGAATCACCCACTTTCAAAAAATATCAGGCATTTGAATTATCAGCCCAAAATAAACACATAATCTACATTCCGGAAGGTTTTGCACATGGTTTTCAAACACTCGAGGATAATACTGAATTAATTTACCTTCATTCCAATTATTATAATCCGGAATTTGAATCTGGAATAAGGCATAATGATCCTGCTATCAGTATCAACTGGCCATTGGAGATAACCAATATTTCAGAGAGGGACTTAAATTTTCCGGATTTCCAAGATAAATAAAGTAACGATGAATTGCAGATTTTGTAAAAATCAACTTTCCGATATATTAATTGACTTGTTTAATTCGCCGGCATCCAACTCATTCCTTACCAGGGAGCAGTTAAATGAACCGGAAGTATTTTATCCGTTAAAAGTATTTATCTGTAACAAGTGCTTTCTCGTTCAGATTGATGAGTACAAGAAGTCTGATTCCATATTCAATAATGAATATGTATATTTTTCATCCTTTTCAAAAACCTGGCTGGAGCATTCCAAAGCGTATACCAGGATGATGGTGGAAAGATTTCATTTAGATAAGAATTCAAAAGTGATTGAGATCGCCTCCAATGATGGCTATCTTCTGCAATATTTTAAAGAATTGGACATTCCGGTATTGGGAATTGAGCCTACTGCCAATACTGCCAAAGTGGCCATTGAAAAAGGTATACCAACTTTGGTTGCTTTTTTTGGTCGCCAGCTCGCCCGGCAATTGAAAGAGGATGGTAAATCCGCTGATCTGGTTTTGGGAAACAATGTGCTGGCCCATGTACCGGATATTATTGACTTTGTTGGTGGACTCAAAATCGTTCTCAACCCCTCCGGCATTGTTACTATGGAGATTCCTCATTTAATGGAACTTATCCGTAATAACCAATTCGATACCATTTACCATGAACATTTTTCTTACCTGTCTTTTTACACCGTAAGAAATATTTTCAGAACGCTTGATCTGGAAATTTTTGACGTTGACAAACTTTCAACACATGGCGGATCAATCAGGATTTATGCAAAACACAGCGATGATTCAAGTAAAGAAATTTCAAATAGGGTAGAAGCTCTGATAAATGAAGAACTCGAATGGGGACTTACTAAAATGGATACCTATTTGAATTTTACGCAGCAGGCGTTTACTATAAAAATAGATTTACTGGATTTCCTGCTTAAGTGCAAATCAACCGGAAAAAAAGTTGCTGCATATGGTGCAGCTGCAAAAGGAAATACACTGCTGAATTATTGTGGTATTAAATCGGATCTGATTGATTTTGTGGTAGACCGGAATCCAAATAAACAACATTTGTATCTACCCGGCAGTCATATTCCCGTTGTGGATGAAACTCATTTAAAGCAATCCCGACCCGATTATGTACTGATACTTCCGTGGAATTTGAAATCAGAAATTATTGAGCAACTGAAATACATTGCTGAGTGGAATGGGAAATTTGTTGTTCCAATACCCCGACTTGAAATTATAAATGACTAAACCACATAAAATACTAATTACAGGTGCTACCGGCTTTATCGGCACTAATTTGATTCCGATTTTGTTGGAAAATGGGTATTCTGTTGTTGCCAGTTCAAGGGATATTGAAAAAGCCAGATCTCAGCCCTGGTTTAAACAAGTGGAATATATCTCCTGGACGATCGAAAATACTCCAGCCAATATCAATCTTTTCAAACATTTTAATCAACCAGATCTGTTGATTCATTTAGCATGGGAGGGACTTCCCAATTATGGTTCTTCCCATCACATTGAATCCAACATGATGGCTAATTATTTTTTCTGTAAAAATTTAATTCAGCATGGTTTAAAAGATCTGACAATTGCCGGAACCTGTATGGAATATGGTAAAGTAAATGGGGAATTAACAGAAGACATGCCCTCCAATCCGAAGAATGCTTATGCAATTGGCAAGGTTAATTTGCTTAACTGCTTTCATGCGCTAAAAAATCAATTTGGTTTTGATTTAAAATGGCTTCGATTATTTTATACGTATGGAGAAGGACAGCATAAAAACTCCCTGTATGCACAATTAATGGAAGCCATTAAAGACAGAAAAGAATGCTTTAATATGAGCAAAGGTGACCAAATCAGAGATTACCTTTCTATACAGGAGATGGCTACATTTATAATGAAGGCAGCCTTACAAAAAAACATCACGGGTATAATCAATATTTGTAGTGGCCATCCCATTACAGTAAAATCATTTGTTGAAAATATTATCAAACAACACAATTCATCCTTACAATTAAATACCGGGGTATTTCCTTATTCAGAGCACGAAGCGATGTATTTCTGGGGGAACAATTCTAAACTATCTAAAATAATTACCAATGAATAACCCAATTGCGGAATTCTTAAAAGAACGGGAGCAGAGAATTGAGTCGAACGGAAGTAATTCCCCACTCAAACAGGCTGCTGAACAATTTAACCTGGAATCCAATAAAAGTCAGTATTCCTATAATTTTTCCTGGATGGGTCGCCCCATTATTCAATATCCCCAAGATATGATCGCGATGCAGGAGTTGATTTGGGATATTAAACCAGATCTGATCATAGAAACAGGTATAGCACATGGTGGTTCCCTGATCTATTATGCATCACTACTGGAATTAATAGGCAAAGGGGAAGTACTGGGTATTGATATCGATATAAGGGCACATAATAAAGCTGCTATTGAAGCTCATCCAATGTTCAAAAGAATCACAATGATCGAAGGCTCATCCATTGCTTCCGATACGGTTGATAAAGTGAAAGCGTATGCTGCCGGAAAGCAAACCATCATGGTCTGCCTTGATTCTAATCATACACATGAGCATGTACTGAATGAACTGAAGTTATATGCACCGTTTGTAACGAAAGATTCATACCTGGTTGTTTTCGATACTATTGTTGAAGACATGCCAGATAATTACCTTCCTGGCAGACCCTGGAAAAAAGGGGATAATCCAAAAACAGCGGTATGGGATTTTGTGAAAGAGCATCCTGAGTTTGAAATCGACCACAGTATTGATAATAAACTTCTGATCAGCGTAGCCCCAGAGGGATATTTGAAACGTGTGAAATAATCGGAATGCTTCAGGAAATCACTACTTCGCAACCGGCCGTATCCTTTTGTATTTCTACATACAAAAGAACAGATTACCTGCAAAAACAATTAGAGGCGATTCGTCAACAAACTATACCCGACTGGGAAGTTATTGTATCTGACAATGATGCAGAAAATCACAGTGCAAAACAGGTAGTTGAATCTTTTGAAGACAGCAGATTCCGTTACCTGAGCAATAATGAAAATCTGGGAATGGTCAAAAGCTTTAACAGAAGCCTCGCCCATGCAACTGGAAGATTCGTTGTTATGCTGACAGATGACGATCCCGTTTATCCTGCTATTCTGGAAACATTGCTGGATTTAGAACGCCAACATCCGGGATATGGAATGTACATGGGTAGTCATGATACCTATTATGAAAAGCTCTGGCTTTCCCATCTGGCTAATCGTTCACCTGGTATTTACTCAGGGTTGGCAAATCTGGAAATTGGTGCTGTCAGGGAATTTAGTGCGGATATCTTTTTAAGGGAGTTTTGCACGGCTGATTTTGGGGGAGGAATACTTTGGTCATCTGGTATGGTAAAACGAGAAATTGCACAAGCAATGGGTGGTGTGCCTGATTATGGAACGCCCTTTCTTTCTGATGCTGCTTACCTGATCCTGGCCGGAAGTCAAAATGGGGCAGTTTTTACAAATACGGCAGTTGGCTGTCAAACCATTCATGGTTCCAATTATAGTTATGCAAATAGCAACTATTCTTATCTTGAAATTGCACCCAGGGCCTTTCATGAATTTATTGTTCGAGAGCTAAAGCTGCAATCAAATTCAGAAGATATGGGAGTTTTGAATAAATATATTGGACAAACGCTTACCACCTATTTTATATTTTTAAAACGAGTTCTGGATTTATCCAATACTACCAATGAAAGTTTTACCAACAGCATTCGTAACATTTATAGCTGGTCCATAATGCGCAAATGGCATATGAAGTATAAAATTGGTGTAAAATTTCCTGAGCTTTTTAAGTTGGCTGTTCAATTCAAAAAGGTTGTACTTCCCAAATAATAAATAATATGGATAGTACTGAACCTTTTTTTTCAATAATAATCGTTGTATACAATGGTGCAAAAACAATTTCATCAGCTATAGACAGTGTGCTGGCTCAAGTATTTACAAATTTTGAACTGGTTATTATTGATGGCGGCTCCAAGGATAATACTGTTTCCATTATAAAAAATTATGGTAATAAAATCCACTTCTTCAACTCTGAACCCGATCACGGTATCTATGATGCCATGAACAAAGGTATTGCGGCTGCAAAAGGAGAATACCTCTATTTTCTTGGATCAGATGACACCTTGCTTAATGAGAATGTATTACAACAAGTTGCTGATTCCATCAACCGGCACCCGGCTGATCTTATTTATGGAAATGTTCTTATGTCAATCTCTGGCCAGCGTTACGATGGAGCTTTCAGCTTTGCAAATCTGCTTACCAAAAACATTTCCCACCAGGCAATTTTCTATAAGCGAACTATTTTTCAGCAATTGGGTGGGTATAACCTGGAATACAAACTGCATGCAGACTGGGACTTTAACCTGAAATGTTTTACTTCCCCAACTATCCAAACACAGTTTATGGA
The DNA here is from genome assembly GCF_021491375.1 of Flavihumibacter fluminis. Classification (GTDB taxonomy): domain Bacteria; phylum Bacteroidota; class Bacteroidia; order Chitinophagales; family Chitinophagaceae; genus Flavihumibacter; species Flavihumibacter fluminis. The sequence continues at coordinate 232,484 of NZ_JAKEVY010000001.1, read as the reverse complement.
CGTACTCGTTGCACGGTTTACCGAAGGTAATACCAGTTCAAAACCAGATCGGGATTTTATAAAATCAGGATTAATTCCCGATATCATACGGTACAATTCCAAAAATCCTGATTTTCTCCGCTCAATTGCCAATTTTGATTTTCTATGGCGACAAATCAGAAATGCTTCCATCAAAAATGTAACTGATATAAAACTCACCGGTCTGAAAGCACCTTACCTTGACCAGATGATTCGGTTTCAGAGTAATATCCGGCCGGCTCTTCTTTCCTCTGGGTTTATTTCAAAAGGCATGATGACGCTCTGTTATCTATATTGTAAATTGAAAAAAGCAATATGAAAGAACTGAGTGTCATATATGTTAACTACCATAGTGAGGCTTTCATAAAATCCAGCATTTTATCCTATATCCATACCACTCAGCTTGAACTGGAAATCATTATTGTCGATAACTCCGGCTCAGAAGAAAAATTCATTCAGCTCCTGCAGGAGTTGCCTGCAATACGATATATTAATGCAGGATACAATGCCGGTTTCGCCAGAGCAAACAATATTGGCATTTCCAATGCTTCTGCAACCAATTTGCTGTTATTGAACCCGGATACTTTATTACCCGACAAGGTGCTGGATACAATTTTCCACGACTTTAGCAACTCCAACTATGTAGCCGCAGGTGCCCAGCTCCTGAACGAAGACAAAACACCTCAGATCAGCGGGAATTATTTTGTCAGAGGAGGCCTCAACCACTTTCTGCCCTTACCAATTCTTGGTAAACTGCTCAAAAAAACGGCACTCCTCTTCAATGCCAAAAAAACCAATTTGCCCGATTCCAATTCACTGGTAGAAGTTGACTGGATCAATGGTGCTTTTATCCTGGTCAAAAAAGAGGTGATCGCTAAAGCAGGCCTGCTGGATGAAGATTTCTTTTTATACGCTGAAGAAATCGAATGGTGTTCAAGAATTCGCCAATATGGTAAGCTCGCCATTTTTGGCCAGCATAAAGTTATTCATCTCGAAAGTGCATCAGCAAACGAAGCTTTTCAGTCTTCGGGTAAAGGTTATTACAATCTCTACGACAAAAAAGGACTCCAGATTATGGTCTCCAATTTCCTCCGGATCAGAAAACAATATGGAACCGTTTGGTTTTTGATTCACCTGGCAGTTTACTCATTGGAGTTGCCTTTATTATACATATCCAATGCAGTTCGCTCAATTCTGGGACGAAACTCTTTTCCAAAAGGACTTATTACAGGGTATCGTAAAAACCTGGCCAGCCTTTACAAACTCAGTCCGAAAATGATTCGCAATCAACCCTGGTTTTACAAAGTGCTATGACACTTCAGGTGTTTCCTTCTTTTTCCGATATTCAACAACTGCGCCTGATACCAGCAAGAGCAATAAAATAATCGTACTCGCAGTTGTAATCGTCTTACTCAACGCCACAGCCTTGGGCTCAAATTTGAATTCAATCGTATGCTGACCAGCCGGAATTCCCATCCCCCTCAACAGATAATTCGTTTTCACATGCGGAACCAGCTTGCCATCCAGGTAGGCATTCCAGCCCTTGTCATAATAGATCTCACTGAATACTGCAAACTGAGGACTCGCAGAAGAGCTTTTATACACTACCACATCATTTCGGTTCTCAACCCAGCTAATACTTGCTGTTGAATCATATACAGGTGCAGTTCCCGCTGCTTCCTTAAATTTCTCCTGCACCACCGCAACCTCTCTTAAATTGGTACTGTCAAGCGCCTGGATCTCCGCATTTCCATCTGCCACAAACTGCAACTGCTTCACCAGCCAAACCGGTCCGTATGCATTCGGGTTCATTTGCACCACCGGCTGTCCATCCGCTGGATTTTGCATAATGAAATACCGGGTATTGAGCATATTGTACACTTCCATATTACCCTTGCTCAGCTGATGCTCGATCAGATCCTGGTACAGCCCCAGTTTAGCCGGACTATAACCCCCAATAGAATTATGGAAATAGGAAGCGCGTGCAGATTCAAATGGACTACCACCTGTTGCCCGGTCAAATACCCGATAAGGCTGTTTGGTGTCCTGCAGGATCTGCAGATCCGCAGCATTCGGACTCAATCCTGCTTCAAACTCTTCCTTGTCTACAAAATTATCAGCGTTCAAATACCTGCGACCCACTGTAATCAGATCCAGGGATGATAATGCCACCAGGCCCAGCAACACAAAGGATAACTTAATACTGCCTTTCGCATAATAATACAACAAGCCAACCGCTAATAATATCAAGGCAAGCGCGCGTAGCAAATCCTTGCCATAAATTGTTTGCCTGTCATCCTGCAAGGCTGATACCACAGATTGCGCAAAGGATTGAGCCTGTTGCTGTATTTCCGGATTCTGCTGCCCTTGCGCCATCATGCTGGTCAATTGCTGTTTCAACTGGCTATCATTTGGGGAGGTGAAATCCGCCATCACATAAAAACCTATGAAAAGCACAAGTACGCCACCCAATACATAACCTGCCAGTTTCAGCTTCTTCCAGTCAAGTGTTCCTGCTTCTTTGGCTTCAATAAATTGCTGTAAACCAAGTCCCGCCAGCAATGGGAAAGTCAACTGCGGAATGATCAGTGCCATAGAAGGAGCCCTGAATTTATTATACAAGGGCAAATAATCAAACAGAAAATAATTCAGGCTGGAAAAATTCTTTCCCCAGGCTAAGAAGATTCCAATTATCGTTGCAGCTATGATCCATCCTTTATGCCAGGATTTTACATTGATCAAACCCAATATAAACAACGCGCAGATGATCGCACCCAAATATACAGGTCCCGATGTGCCAGGCTGATCTCCCCAATAAGCAGGTAGCTGTTGAGCAAATCCATCCGCCTGATCTTCAGACATACCTGTTTTCTCCTGGATCACTTGCGATACTTTGGTGTCTTCCCCAAATTCACTGCGCGGTTTTCCTGCTACCACCGTGGAGGAACTGCCTCCGTATACTCTCGGCACCATAAAGGTCATGGTTTCACTGATCCCGTAACTCCAGCCAAATGCATAATCCTTATCAAGCCCGCCTTTTGTAAGGTTGGTTGAATCTTTTCCAATGGTGATCTCTGACCTTCCGCCACGCATGGTTTCCTTCGCATAGTCCTGCAGGGGATACCAGCTGATCGCATACGAAGCAATCCCCAGCAATCCTGCGCCCAGTGCTACCAGTCCGCTTATGATTACCGGCTTAACATTCTTTGCGCGTATGGAATGAACGAGGTAAGCCACACTCATACAGGCCATGATTATTGCTGTATAATACACTACCTGAACGTGCTGTGTACTGGTTTGCAAGCCGAAAAACAAGGCCAGCAATCCCGCACCCAGCAAATACCTGCCCTGGAAAATCAGCACCAGCGAGGCTATTACTGCTGGCATATAGGCAATCGCCCACATTTTAGTATTATGTCCCACCGCAATGATCACCGGATCATAGGTAGCCCACGCAAATGCGATGGCTGCCATTGCTGCGATCAGCGGCTTCAGCCTAAACACAATCCCCATGAAATAAAAACTGATACAGGCCAGGAAGAAAAAACTTACCGGCACCGGCATCCAGAGCGTTAGCAAATTCTGTAAATAAATGGTTTGGATCACCGTGCCTTCAAATGCAATTGCAAAGGCCGGCATGCCACCAAACATACTATTGGTCCACAAGGGAAAATAGCCATACTTCTCTTTGAATTCAAACGACTGTTGTGCCATACCCCTCCATCCCAGGGTATCATGCTGCTCTACTACCTTTCCCATCAGGGCAGGCTGGCAATAGATGATTGCAATTACAAGAAAGGCAAGGACAGCGTACAGATGTGGGGCGGCTTTTTTGAACCAGGCTGAATTCATACGAGCTTTTCAGTTTTAAGCCGGCAAAATAAGACATATTTTCAGAACCATAACCGCGCTTCCACAGCTTTGAGATAGTTCCTGACCAACCGGCTCACGGGTGTTTTCTTTATCCGGAAGGGTATTTTTAAAATAGCCGCGATACTCGAAAAGAAAAACCTGAAATCAAAGCCGGATTTCCGAAGGTAAAATCCTGACCATAAAAAGGCTGTTGTGATAAAATAACCAACCGGCAGGTATTTCCAGGCAACTTTGGATTTGTTCACCCACATCATGGATAGCTGTACAGGCCTTGGTTTCCGGCCAAGCGGTGATTCCTTGTGAAACAGCTCTGCGCGCCCATCATAACCGATACAATAGCCTGCATCCAGGATCCGGTAACTCAAATCATATTCTTCCATCCCATAAAAAAAATCAGTGGGATAATCACCCGCCGCCTGCCAGGCTTCCTTCTTTATTACATGTGCGCAGCCTACATAATAGGCTGTTAAAAACCGATCACTCTCTCTATACTTCTCAAAATTCTTATGCGGAAAGGCGGTTACCTGGATTTCACGGTTATCATAATACCGCACTTTACAACCCATGGCTCCTAATGCACGATCTGCCGAAAAGGGTTGGTTCACTGCTTCCCAAAGTTTAACCAGGAACTGCGGATCTTCCACCACCACATCATCGTCCAGGAACAACATCCAATCTGCTTTGCTATGCGGCACTGCATAATTTCGTCCACCCGCCACACCCAAATTCCCCGGTGCATCTATAAACTGTACAGGCAGTTCCGGATGTTCCTGCAAATACCTGTGCACTAAACCATAATCTTCTGTGGATGCATTGTTCAGCAAAACAATATCTGATAAAAACCGTTCCCGTTGATCCAGCCGCAACAGGCTGTCCAACAGCTCCAGGGTATCACCCGGACGATTATACGTTATAATTATTATGCTGAATCCCAACATGAAACACAAATTAAACTGATTTTTGCCGTATGGCTTTTTCTCAATTGAACAAATTAGCGGCGATTGGCAACCTGGCTTTCCTGATCTCCTTCCTGATGCGCTATTTCCCCCTCTTACAGGGAAGTGTAACCGAATCAATGATTCTGATAACCGGATTGGTTGTATCTGTCGCACTTAATCTGGCCTGGATGGTCAGTTTTGTTTATTTGGGACTGGTTAAGAAATCCCGCCCCGAAATAAACATAATCAGCATACTGAATGTAATCGTTATTTTAGTTCAATTGTATTTACTCCTCGTATGATCCACCACATTGTTAAAGATAAATCCTCCCGATTGTTCATCATCCTGGCAGGCTTCTTCATCGCCAATGCCGTGATTGCTGAAATCATCGGAGTGAAAATCTTTTCACTCGAATCCACCCTGGGTATTGAAAAGGCCAATTTCACACTGCTGGGGGAATCAGGCCTTGCGTTTGACCTTTCAGTGGGAGTGCTGCCCTGGCCGGTGGTGTTCATCATGACCGATATTATCAATGAATATTATGGGGTCAGGGGAGTGCGGTTTCTCTCTGTACTTACAGCCGGACTCATCAGCTTTGCCTTTTTTGTTTTTTATTTCTCCATTTCCATGGCGCCCGCTGATTGGTGGCAGGTGTCTCAAACCGATAAAGGCGTACCCGATATGCAGGCTGCCTATACCCAGATCCTGGGCCAGGGCATGAATATTATCATCGCGTCTTTAACAGCTTTCCTGGTGGGACAATTAACCGACGCTACTGTTTTTCGCCAGATCAAAAGATTCACAGGTGAAAGAAGAATCTGGATGCGCGCCACCGTCTCCACACTGTTTTCTCAACTCATTGATACAGTTGTTGTTTCTTATATATACTTGTATTTTTCTTTGGGTTTCAGTTTTCCAAGAGTTACCGCTATCGCGATGGTTGGCTACACTTACAAGTTTACCATCGCTATTCTTTGCACGCCGCTGATTTACCTGATTCATTACCTGATTGAACGCTACCTGGGCCGGGAAAGAGCTGCCAGCATGAAGCAGGCCGCCCTGGGTTTGTAAAATCTACGTTAAAGCGTCATTTGCTCTTAAACGCTGGCCTTCAATGATGGTCTATTGAAGTACATTGGTTAACCTAAAGCTTCAATTATGCGTCAGCTTTACCTATTCTCCGGCTTCCTGTTTGCCTTCCTCGTGACTGCAACCGGGAGTTTTGCCCAGTCCTGGCCGGTCAGCTTTGACCTTTCAGGGGGCGATCGCCTTAAAGTGTATGAACCTCAGCCCACCCGGCACAACTCCGGTGAACTGGTCTTTCAATCTGCGGTAGCCTACTATCGCAATGAATCCGGCGAACCTGTTTTTGGGACCTTATGGGCAACTGCCTACACCCAGGAACAAGGTTCTTATGAGCGTTTTATGCGGATGACCATCTCCGCTTTGAAATTCCCCGCCGAAATAGACGAAGCTACAACTGGCCGTCTCTCCAGGGATCTCGAACAGGCAATTCCTGAACAGCGGGTACTGTTTTCCATAGACCAGCTGAAAAAAGGATTGGAATTACAACAGCAGAAAGAAAAACTGGCCGGCGATTTCAATAACAAACCTCCCAAACTGATCTACCGGGATAAACCCAGTTTGCTGGTGATCGTGGATGGCAATCCCATCTGGCAAAAGAATGAGAACTGGGGCGTTGAAGCAGTGGTGAACTCACCTAATACCATTGTGAAAAGCAATGGAAAAATCTATATCTACGGAGGCAATTACTGGTATTCAGCCAACCGGATGGATCAGTCCTTTACCTATACTGCCAATCCTCCTTCCAACCTGGATCGCATTGCTGCGGATGTTAAAGCAAACGCAGAAAAGAGCCAGGAGGAAACTGACAAATCCGAATTTGAATCAGAGTTTGATGAAGATGAATACAAGGGTCCGGTTGCAGAAGTGCTAGTGAGTACCGAACCGGCTGAATTGATCCAAAGCAGGGGAGAAGCAAGTTTTAGTCCTATCTCCAATACCAATTTATTATATGTAGAGAATTCACCAAATGAACTGTTCATGGATGTGAATTCGCAACAATACTATGTGCTCTTATCAGGCCGTTGGTATCGTGCTGCTTCCCTGAAAGGAAACTGGCAATACATTCCGGCAGAACAGTTGCCACAGGATTTTGCCAATATTCCGGTTGGCTCTCCCAAAGACAATGTGCTGGCCAGTGTGCCGAATACACCGGCATCCCGCAATGCATTGATGGATGCCGAACTTCCTCAAACGGCTAAGGTTGACCGAAGAACTGCTACCGCTTCTGTTGATTACGATGGTGATCCGGAGTTCCAGTCTATTGAAGGAACCCGCATGGATTATGCAGTCAACACAAACGCAACTGTAATTCGCTATAAACGCAGGTATTACCTGGTGGACAATGGAGTATGGTTCCAGTCAGGTGCTCCCAATGGTCCCTGGGTGGTTAGTACAGTTCGTCCCGATGAAGTAGACCTGATCCCTGCCCGTTACCCGGTTTATCCTGTTAAGTATGTGTATATCTATGATGTGCATCCCGATTTCATATACATGGGATACACCCCGGGCTACCTGAATACCTTTGTTTATGGTCCTACTGTAGTATATGGTACCGGATTTTATTATCGTCCCTGGTACCGCCGCTATTATTATCCAAGACCATTTACCTGGGGTTTCAATATGCACTACACTCCCTGGTATGGCTGGTCAATTGGTTTTGGTTTCCGTACCGGCTGGTTTAATGTGGGATATGGTTACCATCGCCCCTGGAATTACTGGCATGGTGGCTGGTGGGGACCTTCAGTATATCGCCCCGCTTATTGCGCACCCCGATATCGTCACTATGGCTATTATGGATACCGAAACAACACCCTGATTGTAAACAATTATTATGGAAATAATTACCGTAACTACCGGTACAACAATGTTTATCATTCGAGGCCTGCTATAACTACCAGGGATAACCGTAGATATTATGGCAATAATTATTCCGGTAATTACAATAACAGGAACAACAATGATCGCTACAATGGAAACACCAATCCAGGTGTAAGGCCCAACCGGAATTATTATGGAAGCAACAGAGATCGCGAATACAATAACCGGAACAATACACCCAACCGCAACAATGAACCTGGCAGGGTGAATCCGAACCGCAACAACAGTTATGGTAATACCAACCGGCCCGACAGAACCTATCGTCCGGGTAACCAGGGTAATACAGGAAACCGGCCACAGAATCAACCGGGACAAAGAGCTCCAATCACCCGGCCAAGTGGTCCAGAGAGAATGGAACGTTCAGGTCGCCCGCAGATCAGCCGGAATGAACCTCAACAACGCAGGCCGGAAGTTAGAAGAGAAGCACCATCTCGTCCATCTGGTGGGAACCAGGGCCGGCCGAATGGTGGTGGCGGACAAAGAAGTGGAGGCGGAAACTCCAGACCGGAGCGCAGAGGAAACTAAACATCCTTACCCATGATATAATCATCCATGACGAACCCATGGCCAATATCAAGGACAACTTCATCTTCAATTTCGAAGCCCATGGAAGTATAAAACCGAACAGCTTTGTTTTGTTTGTTCACATTCAGAACCAGGTGCGCGCCCTGATGGGTGCGCACTTCTTCTTCTACCATATCCAGTAAAGCGCGACCAATTCCTTTCCCATGCATGGAGGGCAGTACATAGAGCTTGTGTAATTTCCAGGTTGCGTCCTTCAATTTACTATAGGCTGCAAAGCCAACTTCCTGGCCTTCAATTTCAGCAATGATAAACTGGTGTTCCTGGGTTCCCATCTGCTGCTCCAGCGAATCTGGACTATACATCAGCTTTAGCATGTATTGAATCTGCTCTTGCGGAATGATGGAACTATATACTTCCGGCCAGATGGTATGTGCCAGGTAACCGATGGTTGGAATGTCATCCTGGTCTGCACTTCTGATTACTAATGCTTCACTCATTTTTCAACGCAATTTCCTGATGCAATTTAATGGCTTGCCAGGAAAGTTTTACTGCCACCAAAAAGGAAAGTACCGCAGTTCCAAAAAGCAGGCCGGATGAGACCTTGTCGGTAATCGTATTATCCTGCTGCACCAGCAGAAACAGATCATACAGGCCATGAAAAAGAACAGCTAAGAGCAGTCCCCTGATCTTGAGGCCCCATTCCCGTTCCTTTCCTACAAACCTCGCCAGGCCAAAATAATAACCCATCAATACGCCAAATGTGGCATGTGCCGGAACCGCCAGCATCATGCGCATCAAACCGGTTTGCCAGCCAAACTGGAATACATAACCGATATTCTCAAGCGTGGCAAATCCCATAGATACCATCACGCCATAAACAATTCCATCAAAGGGTTCATTGAAAAAAGCTCGCTTGTAGGCATATACACGAACCATTAACCATTTCATCAGTTCTTCTGTAAATGCAACCACTACAAAAGCGAGCAAACTGTAATAGAGCCATCCCTCTTTGGGCAGGAGCTGATTCAGCAGGTGAACCCCGGCAGTTTCAGCCAGCAAAGTGGGCAAAATAGCCAGCATGCCTAGTAGAAATGAAATAATCAACGCTTTCAGTGGTTCTTTTTCCAGTTTATCTGCTGAATAGATAAACCACATGATCGCGATACCGGGAGCCAATGCCAGGGCCAACAATTCCATAGAAGAGGTTTGCTCTGCTGAAATTAGTGAATTAATATTGAGATAGAATTTACAACATGCGAGGGCTACTGTTTTTTTTATTCGGATTTATTTTCCTTACTGCTGAGGCCCAGCAATTCGGTGGCCATCCCCTTAACCAACGCTGGAAACAGATTAAGTCGCCCCGAACACAAGTCATCTTCCCAACCGGATGGGATTCCACTGCCTTGCGCGTGGCCTCCATCATGGATAAGATTGACAGTGCTGCTGCTTTTCCATTAACCAGGAGAGTTCCCGTTCTACTACAACACCATACCACCCAATCAAACGGGTATGTGGCTTTGGCACCCTTACGAAGTGAATGGTATATGACAGCCCCCATCAATGGTTTTGAGTTGGGTAGTCTGAACTGGCCGGAACAGCTGGCCCTACACGAGCAACGACATTTTCAACAATACCTTCGGTTTAACCGGGGCGGGGCAAAAGTTTTCAGGTTCCTGTTAGGGCAACAGGGACAGGCACTCGCGAATGCTCTTACCATCCCCGACTGGTTTTTTGAAGGCGATGCCGTGTTTCAGGAAACCCTGTTAAGTGAACAGGGCAGGGGTCGTATGCCTTCTTTCTTCAATGCCTGGAATGCACTTCAGGAAGCAGGTAAACAGTATTCGTATCAGAAACTTCGCAATGGATCCCTGCGCGATTTTACCCCCAATCATTACCAGTTGGGTTACCTGCTGCTGCAATATGGACAACAACAATACGGACTTTCTTTCTGGGATAAAGTAAGCAATGATGCTGCTGCCATGAAAGGTCTATTTTATCCTTTTCAAAAAGCGATAAATCAGTATAGCGGTATAAAATTCAAAGAGTTTCGGAAGAAAGCCTTGGAACTGAATCAGGACACCGGAAAGTTTCAGCCGGTTGTCAATGAAGAAAATCCGGTGTATACAGAAACGGGCGACCTGCTCTATCTGCGTTCGAGTTATTCCGAATTACCTGCATTTTATTTGCGGTTAAAAACAGGAGAGGAGAAAAAGATCCGCGTGCGCGATCAAAGCCTGGATTCCTATTTTTCCTATGCCAATGGTAAGATCCTCTATGCGGCATACCAGCCTGATACCCGTTGGGGATGGAGAGATTATTCAGATTTGAAATTGCTGGATATTCAATCCGGCAAACAGAAGCGCATTACCACCCACGCTACCTATTTCACTCCGGCGCTTTCCTCCTCCGGAGATTCCATCATTGCTATTCTGCAGGATGCGACCGGCAAATCCTTCCTTCATTTATTGACTGCCGAAGGAAAACTGCTTAAAGAATTTCCCAATGATTCCGGTTATATCTATTCCTTCCCCCGATTCGCTAAAAATGCCCTGCTAACGGCAAGCAGGAACCGAAAAGGAGAAATGACTCTTCATGCCATTGACATGGTTACCGGTGAACACAAAGCCCTCTTTAACTGGTCCAACCATATTATCGGTTATCCAATGCCGGTAGGCGACTCTGTGTTCTTCACGATGTCGGTCAATAACCGCGATCAGACAGTGCTTTACCATGATAACAAACTGGCTTTACTGGAAACCGTCAACCGGCTTACGGGCAACTACCAGCCAGCTGTACTTAATCACGCCTACACCAGCATGCAGTTTACAGCGCATGGCTATAAGCTAAATACAAATCCTGTTACAGTAAAGGAATGGATTCCTGCAGAACAAGTCCTGGCCCTGCCCATGATACAGCAGAAAGGTTCTCAATATAATGAGGCACCTGTATCCTTTCTAAGTTATCAAACAGATACATCCCTGAAAATCAAACCCTATAAAAATATCAGTGGTTTTTTAAATTTTCATAGTTGGACACCCTGGTACGAGGAACCTGAATTCAGCCTGACTGCTCACTCGCAAAACCTGCTGAATAATTTCCAGACCAATCTATCTGCTACCTACAACCGAAATGAAGGCTTTACCAGGTTGGGGGTCCAGTCGGTCTTTGGTGGTTTCTTTCCTTATATCCAGGCAGGTTTTGATTACACCTTCAACCGGCAGGCAATTTTTCGCAATCGAAGCATTCGTTTTAATGAACTGGAGCTTACCACCGGTTTACAACTGCCCCTGAACCTGAGCAGCGGCAGGCAGTTCAGTTCCCTTACTCTTTCATCCGATTTTGTTTACAACCAACCTTATTTCAGATTGCCGGAAAAAGATTCCCTGGGCAATCGTTCCTATTCCTACCTGAATAACCAGTTGGTTTTTGCCATTCAATCGCAGCAAGCCCGCCAGCAGATATTTCCAAAATGGGCCGGTACCATTCGCGTACAATTCAGAAATGCCATCAACCGGTACTCCTCACGGCAATGGTTAGCTGCCGGTAATCAGTACTTCCCGGGATTCGCACGTAATCACAGCCTGGTGCTGGGTTGGGCAGTTGGTGGTCGCGATAGTCTGCCAGGTATTCGATTCAGCAATAATTTCCCTTTTGCACGGGGATATGAAACCCTCAACCTGTTCCGCATGCAGCGCAGTGGAATCAGTTACCATTTCCCGATTGCTTATCCGGATGCCGGACTCGCACAAATTGTCTACTTGCTTCGCGTGCGGGCAGCTGCCTACTTCGACTGGGCAAGGGCAAAAGATCCGCAACTGTTCAGTCAATCCGGCTGGGTCAATTTCAGATCAACCGGAATCGAATGTTATTTTGATACCCGGTGGTGGAACCAGTTACCTGTGAGCTTTGGTATCCGCTATGCCTACCTGTTAGATCCGGATCGCATGGGTGGTATGGGCTCCAATCGCTGGCAGTTTATTCTGCCTGTTAACCTGATCCCATCCGGGGCAGGCAAATCAGCGCAGGAGAAAAAGAAGCAATTTTCAGTATTTTAGTCCTTCTTTTGCCCATTACCCCAAAGATTCCAATATGAAACGATTGTTTTTTCTATTACCCCTTGCACTGCTTTTTATTGGCTGGATGGCCACCCAACAGGCCAATCCTACCAGCTGGATCCGGATCAACCAACTTGGTTATCTTCCCCAGGGGACCAAGGCTGCTGTGTGGGGGTCAAAAGAAAATATGTCGATTTCCACTTTTCAACTGGTGGATGTGTCTACCGGAAAAAAAGTCTTTACCGGTAAAGCTGGCACTGCATTCGGTGCCTATGGCCCCTTTCAACAATCCTATCGCCTGAACTTTTCTGCGTTCAAAAAACCAGGCCGCTATTACCTCGAAGCAGGGCAGGCCCGCTCTCCGGAATTTGTCATTTCCGATACGGCGTATAAAGGAAGCGCTGATTTTTGCCTGCGTTACATGCGCCAGCAACGTACCGGTTTCAATCCCTTCCTGAAAGACAGTTGCCATACCAGGGATGGTTATACGCTGTATGGTCCCATGCCCGACAGCACCCATATCGATGTTGTCGGCGGTTGGCATGATGCCACGGATTACCTGCAATATGCTACCACTTCCGCCAATGCTACCTATCATCTCCTGATGGCCTATCGCGATTTTCCAACTGCCTTCACTGATACCAAACAGGCAAACGGACTCGATGGCAAAAATGGTATTGCTGATGTGATGGATGAAGCTAAATGGGGGCTCGACTGGTTGCTGAAAATGCATCCCCGGCCAGACTGGATGTTTAACCAGATCGCAGATGACCGCGATCATATTTCTCTTCGTATGCCGGCACTCGACAGCCAGTATGGCAGAGGATATGAACGCCCGGTTTATTTTATCAATGGTGAACCACAACAAAGAGGAAAGTTCCTGAATAATACCAAGGGCACTTCCTCCACAGCTGCTAAACTTTCTTCTGCTTTTTCATTAGGTGCCACCCTTTTAAAGCAATCGAATCAATCTTATAGCCAGTTGCTTTCAGAAAAAGCTACTACCGCCTACCAATACGCGCTGATCAAACCTGGGGTTACACAAACTGCTTCTGTAAAAGCTCCTTATATCTATGCAGAAGACAACTGGGTGGATGATATGGAACTCGCTGCAGCCCAACTCAATAAACTTTCTGATGCGTTATCCTATGCGCAACAGGAACCCATCACTCCCTGGCTGGGAAAAGATACTGCGCATCATTACCAGTGGTATCCTTTTATCAACCTGGGACATTTTGAACTCGCCAAAAGAGCAACCGGAACAGAACGTGCAACTGTTTTATCTTATTACCAACAGGGACTTGAAGCAGTTTGGCAGAAAGCCAAACAAAACGCTTTCCACCGCGGTGTGCCTTTTATCTGGTGCAGTAACAACCTCACTACTTCACTCGCCATCCAGGGTATCTGGTACAAACAACTGACCGGTGATACCAGGTACGATGCGCTAACGCAAGCCAATATCGACTGGCTCTTTGGCATGAATCCCTGGGGCACCAGCATGGTGTATGGATTGCCTTCCTGGGGTGATACACCCGTGGATCCGCACTCCGCGTTTACGCATCTGAAAAATTATCCCATAGATGGCGGACTGGTAGACGGACCGGTTTATGGGTCCATATATGGCAACCTGATCGGTATCAAATTATTTAACGAAGATGAATATGCGCCCTTCCAGAGCTCCCTGGTAGTGTATCATGATGATTATGGTGATTATTCCACCAATGAACCTACCATGGATGGAACCGCCTCTCTTATCTATTTGTTAGCAGCGCTTGAATCGCAGTTGAAATTTGCAAAACCCTGATTTTAAAAGTGAACAACATGTTCTGTGTGGTGCGGCTTCTTGTGAATCCATCGATTGATCTGCCGGTTGAGTAATGCGGATCCACTGCCTACCAGGGCACCTGCCAGCACATCCGAAGGATAATGTACACCTAAATACATCCTCGAATAACCTACCGCGGATGCCCAACCGAAGGCTGGTACTGCCACATACCATTTGGGATACTCGAGGTACAGCGCTGTAGCAGTTGCAAATGCCTGGGAGGTATGTCCGGATGGAAAAGAGGGACTGCCACCTGCCCCGGCTTTTGGTATATCCACAGGGTAATCAGCAAAGGGGCGGTTGCGATTGACTGAAAACTTCAAAGCAGCCGTAATACCGGTTGAAATCAGGATTGTTTTGCCCACATTCCAGGCAGCCAGCTTCATGTCTTTATTTCCGGATAGTTGTCCGCCTATCAACAATCCCGCCGGCACTCCCAAACTGATCCAGTTGGTTGTATTTGAAATGAATTGCTGGAATTCGAGAGGTTCATGCCTGCGATGTTCAGCCAGTTCCACCAGGGTGGATCGATCGAAGGCAGGCGCTTGGGCAAAAAGACAAACAGGCAGCAAGCAACCCAGTTGCAGTACCACCTGTTTCCAAATACGATTATTCATGCCGGAAAAATTACCAAAATTCCGGATAACCCTATGTTAAATTCGCCAGACTGGTTTCCAATACTTCAATCTTGGCAACCGCGTCGGCTCTTTTCTTCTTCTCCATTTCCACTACTTCGGGTTTCGCATTCTGCACAAAGCGTTCATTGGTCAGTTTCTTATCGCAACTGGCAACAAAACCCTTCAGGTAATCCAGTTCTTTCTGCAGGTCTTCTTTCTGCAAACCGGTATCCACTGGTTTTTCTGATTCAATATAAAACTGATCCTTTCCAATTACCGCAGCAATGGTTTGTGGTACGGCTTCTGAAACATACCCAATGGATGCAGCATTCACCTGCTTCAGTAAAATCGATTGTATGGTATTATACAATTCAGTCTGGGGCGTATTCACAAACAACCGGATGCTTTCCTTTGGCTTGAGCTGTGCCTTGTTACGCTGGTCCCGGATGCCACTGATTACCTGCTTCAGTAATTCGCCTTCCGCCAGGAAACTTTCCTCCGATTTAGTTGCTGCTGCTGTTGGCAATGCGTCTACCGGAATAAACTGTCGCACACAAAGTTCATCTCCCCCTTTTCGATCCGCCAGCAGATGATAAATTTCTTCCGTAATGAATGGCATATATGGATGCAGCAACTGCACCAGCTCTTCATAAAATGCAATGGCCTGTTGCAGGTGCCATGCATTCACCGGCTCATCCACTCCAGGTTTGATCCACTCCAGGTACCAGCTGCAATAATCATCCCATACCAGTGAATAAATGGTTTTCAATGCTTCACTCAGGCGGAATTGCTGCATCAACTGATCCACCTCCGCACGCACCTGGTTTAACCGGCTGCGGAACCAGGCATTGGGCCAGTTCATGCTTGCAAACTGCTCAGTTTGTTTATCCGGATGGAAACTCTCCCGCTCTTTCCACATCGTGATGAGCTTGAGCGCATTCCACATTTTGTTGTTGAAATTCCTTCCCTGCTCCAGCGCCGCTTCATCAAATAGCAAATCATTTCCGGCAGGAGAGGAGATCATGATTCCAAAGCGAACGGCATCTGCTCCATACTTATCAATCAGTTCCAGCAGATCAGGTGAGTTACCCAGACTCTTGCTCATCTTACGTCCCTGCTTGTCACGCACCATGCCGGTGAAATACACATCGCGGAAAGGAATCTGCTTCTCGTATTCCATACCTGCCATCACCATGCGCGCTACCCAGAAGAAAATAATATCCTGCCCGGTTACCAACACAGATGTCGGATAGTAATACCGGATTTCTTTATTACCGGGTTCTGTAATTCCATTGAATACTTCAATTGGCCACAACCAGGATGAGAACCAGGTATCCAGTACGTCTTCGTCCTGTTTCAAATCTTCCGCACTGAAACTTACAGCACCATTGGATTGTACAAATGCCTGGTAGGCTTCTTCTCTTGTTGCTGCCACCTGGAAACTTCCATCAGGCGCATAGAAAGCCGGGATTTGTTGTCCCCACCACAACTGGCGACTGATACACCAATCCTTCACATTTTCCAGCCAGTATTTATAGGTAGCTAAAAACTTATCGCCTGGATGTATCCGGATATCACCACTAACTACTGCATTCAAAGCAGGTTCAGCGAGTTCTTTCATGCGCACAAACCATTGGGTGGAGATCCGCGGCTCCACTACCACACCTGTACGCTGACTGTAACCCAGCCTGGTACTGTATTCTTCTTCCTTCACCAACTGTCCGTTTTCACGCAATGCTTCCACCACCAGTTTACGTGCCTTGAAGCGATCCACACCTATATGAATCTGTGCAGCTTCACTTAACGTACCATCTGCATTCAGAGTGTCAACTACTTCCAACTGGTGTTTCAATCCCAGGTTGTAATCGTTGATATCATGGGCCGGCGTCACTTTTAAAGCACCGGTTCCAAAAGCTGTATCTACATAGTCATCAAAGATGATCGGGATCCTGCGGTTGATCAGGGGTACATATGCAAAAGCTCCTTTCAGATGCGCATAACGTTCATCGTTAGGGTTTACACAAATCGCCGTATCACCCATGATGGTTTCAGGTCGTTGGGTTGCGATTACAATTCCTTTACCGGCAAAGGTCTCCAAAGGCTGACCGTCTGCAGCTTCCAGCCGGTAACATACATGATATAGTTTGCCCTGGATATCCTTGTATTCAACTTCTTCATCACTCAATGCTGTTTTAGCAGATGGATCCCAGTTGATCATGCGCGCGCCACGATAGATCAGTCCCTTTTTATAGAGATCAACAAATACTTCAATAACAGCTTTATAATAATGATCATCCATGGTGAAACTCACCCGGTTCCAATCAACACTGCATCCCAGTCGCTCGATCTGGTTATAGATGATGCCACCATATTTTTCTTTCCATTCAAAAGCATAACGAAGGAATTCCTCCCGGCTCAGATCTGCCTTTTTGATGCCTTTTTCTTTTTCGAGCATCTGTACCACTTTGGCTTCTGTGGCGATGGAAGCATGATCGCTACCTGGTACCCAGCAGGCATTGAAACCACTCATCCGGGCTTTGCGCACCAGGATATCCTGCACAGTTTCATTCAGCGTATGACCCATGTGTAATACGCCCGTTACATTAGGAGGGGGGATGACCACCGTAAAGGCCGGACGTTCATCTGGTTTGCTGGTGAAATACGCCTTATCCTTCCAAATTTGTGTCCATTTGGCCTCCGCTTCCGCGGTCATAAAATTCTTAGTCAATTCCATATGCTTGCCTTGCTTTCGTGCAGGGCCGCAAAAATAAGAAAAGCTACCCGTGCTACCTAAGCCCACCTGCATCCTGCTAAAATACTTAGTATTTAATTTGTTTATGTTTGGTGTCCATACTAAATTTGAGTGTTCATTTGACGTCTCACGTTTCACTTTTGACGTCTCACATCTCACATCTCACGTCTCACATGTTTGCTATCGTCGACATAGAAACCACCGGCGGCTTTGCCTCCAGCAATGCCATCACCGAAATTGCCATCATCCTGCACAATGGCAGGGAGGAGGAGGGAAGGTATAGTACCCTGATTAATCCCGGCAGCCCTATTCCCCGCGCCATTACAGCACTTACTGGTATATCAGATGAGATGGTGATTGATGCGCCCTCTTTTGATAGCATTGCGCCTCATATTCACAACCTGCTGCAGAACCGGATTTTCGTTGCACATCATGTGAACTTTGATTATTCCTTTGTACAAAGCCACCTGGCTGAAGCCGGCTTCCCACTGCGATCTAAAAAACTCTGTACCGTCCGGTTGGCTAGGCAGGTGTTTCCAGGTCTCGCCAGTTATAGTTTAGGTAATCTCTGCAGGTCATTGTCCATCCCGATTGAAAACCGGCATAGGGCAGAAGGTGACGCAGCTGCCACCAGTATTCTATTTGCGCGTATGGTAGAAGCCGATGAAGGAAAGATCCTAACGGCTATGACTAAGGGAAAAAATGCGGAACAGTTTTTACCTCCCAATTTACCGGTGGAAGAACTGGACCAATTGCCGCAGGGACCTGGGGTCTATTATTTTGAATCAGCCAAAAAGCTGGTGCTTTATGTAGGTAAGGCAGTGAACCTGAACAAAAGAGTACGCACGCATTTTTCCAACAACGATAAAAGCAAACGAAAGCAGGACCTGATGCGCCAGGTGCATCATATCCGGTTCACGCCCTGTGCCAGTGAACTCATGGCACTGATCCTGGAAAGCCAGGAAATCCGGCAACTCTGGCCTCCTTTCAACCGCAGCCAGAAAAAATACCACCATCGCTATGGCCTCTATTGTTATGAAAACAGGAATGGCCTCATGCAATTGGTGATAGAAAAAAAGCGAACTAATTTACCCGCCCTCCACACTTTCAACTGGTTGCAGGAAGGCCACCAGTTTATTCGTCGCGTAAAAGAAAAAGTGGAACAGGGAGGCAACCTGGAATTTCAGGAGCCCGTTCTATACAATCAATACCTGACCCGTGCCATAGAAGAATACCAGCAACAATTTCCCACCGTTGCCCTGGTTGAAAAAGATCATTATTTCACCAAACGCTATGCGGTCTACCTGCTGGTAAAAGGAAAGTTTTGGGGAATGGGTTACCTGGAAGATCCCTATGCACTAGGAAACCGGTTGGATTCCTTTAAGGAAAAGATCTCCCCCTCTCCTGATAATGACTTTATCAGGGGGCTACTCTATCAGTCGCTCTCTTCCGGATCGCGAATCAGTATTCCGTTGGAAGAGTGATTTTTAGCTGCTCCAAACCACAAAAGTAACCACTGCTATGGCTGCGTAAAGAGCAAGAACGATTACCACCAGTTTAGCAGTGCTTGCCTGTGACAAATCGAACAATCGTTTCATAATTAACCGTTTAGTCCTTCAAAAAATGTTAGATGTGGATTCAGGTTTCAACGGGACGGGGTAAGCATCGCTTAATTAATTGCGACCTTTAAATATAATAAATTAAACAGATTTATCCAATTTTTGTGTAACCCCATCCAGGCAGAAAATTTTTAGCTTATTTTCATTTAAACAATACAGGTTATGAATCGAGAGCTCAGCTCCTGGTACAGTCCGGCGCTTCAAAAAGATATGCCCATCGCCAGTTATGGCCATTATGGTTTTGCCTTGTTGCTGATTCCCACCGCGGCAGCCGATTACCTCGAGTACGAACGTTTCCAACTGATTGATGCTATCGCCCCTTTTATTGAATCAGGCAAAGTGAAAGTTTTTTCCATCGATAGTATCAACCGCGAAAGCTGGATGAATGATCAGATGGATCCCCGCCATAAATCTATTCGCCACCAGCAATGGAATGATTATGTCTACAATGAAGTGGTTCCTTTTATTAAGATGAACACTTCCTATGATACCCCCATCATCGCTTGTGGTGCTTCTTTCGGCGCCCTGCACAGCGCCAACCTATTTTTCAAGCGGCCCGATCTAATCAATGGTATTATTGCCATGAGCGGGGTATACGACCTCACAGAATACACCAAAGGTTATTTTGATGAGGATGTTTATTATAACAGTCCGGCTCATTATATGCCCAACCTCAGCGACCATGCCATCCTAGAACAAATCCGGGCCAGTCATCATATCCACCTGCTCTCCGGCAGTGGAGCACATGAAGCACCGGATGCAGCGCGTAGCATGGCTTCCATCCTGTATAACAAAGGTATCTGGTATGAACTGGATATCTGGGGATCAGACATGACCCACGACTGGCCTACCTGGCGCAAAATGCTGCCCCATTACCTGGGTACCCGGTTTTAATTCAGGAGGAGAGTCCCCGGTTCAGGAGTTGAATAAATTCAGCCCGGGGGATCATTCGTGCACCCAAAGACTCCAGGTGTTCCGTATACACCTGGCAATCGATCAGCTCTACGCCTTCAGATGCCAATTGCTGCACCAGTTTGATAAAGGCAAATTTGCTGGCATTGGGTTTCAACGAGAACATACTTTCCCCAAAGAAAAAGTGACCTAATCGCACGCCATACAGGCCACCTACGAGTTCTCCCTGCTCCCAGGCTTCTGCACTTATAACAAAACCCAGTTCGTGCAGTCGCGTATACGCTTCAATTAATTCAGGCTGTATCCAGGTTCCCGGCTGGTCCCTGCGTGGCACTTTCCCACAGGATTCAATTACCCGGCGAAAAGCAGTATTGTACCGATAGTCATATTTGGGCTGGTTCAGGTAGGGCCGCATGCTTTTGTGAATCCTTAATTCATCTGGAAATAACACAAATCGCGGATCCGGACTCCACCACAGTATCGGGCCTTCATCATACCAGGGAAAGATGCCGGAACGATAGGCGAGCAGCAATCGTTCTACTGATAAATCACCCCCAACCGCCAACAGGCCATCTTCATTTGCCAACTCCACAGGGGGAAATAGTAGTGCTTCTTCCAGCAGGAAAACAGGCATATCAGGCTGTGATTTCTACAGTAGCACCAATGCCTCTTTCAGTAATGGCATCACACATGGTTTTCAATTCTTCGTATTCACCATTTTTCACTGCGTATTTGCCTTTGGTATGAATAAAAAGGGCACACTGTTCGGCCTGCTCAGGTGTATGGCCACATACCGAAATAAGGGTTTCAATCACCCAGTCGAAGGTGTTTACTTCATCGTTCCATACAATCAGCTGGTAGGGCGTTCCGGTATCTGTTAATACATCCACTTCTACCTGGAACTCATGTTCCTGACCTTCTTTGTAATTGAACATAAATCGATTCTTTACTGTAAAAATAAAAAAGCCCCGCAAAAATGCGAGGCTTCTTTTGTGGGAGCACACGGATTCGAACCGCGGACCCTCTGCTTGTAAGGCAGATGCTCTGAACCAGCTGAGCTATGCTCCCGAAAGGGAAGTGGAAGCACACGGATTCGAACCGCGGACCCTCTGCTTGTAAGGCAGATGCTCTGAACCAGCTGAGCTATGCTTCCTTCTGAAAAGATCAACCCGTCGTTTAACGGGATTGCAAAGATAAGGGCTGAATGATTTCCGCAAAATTTTTTTCGCAGTTTTTATAAAATCAAAGCGACCATTCCACCAATTGATTCACCCATTCCTCCCGATACGGTGTTGATATGCGGATATAATTATCTGTGTATCCTTCCATCATTCCATTTTTTGCATGCCCCTCGAACAACACTTTTCTTTTTTGTCCGATGAACTGCTGCTGGAAATATTGCTGCTTCATGTAACTCAGGTTGCGCAGGGTTTTATTCCGTTCATTGCGCACCTGCACAGGCACCACCGGTTTTATATCCAATGCAACTGTATTGGGCCTTTCTGAATAGGTAAATACATGCAGGTAACTTACTTCCAGTTCATGCAGGAAATCAAATGTTTCCTGAAACTCGCTTTCTGTTTCTCCCGGAAACCCAACAATCACATCCACCCCAATCGATGCAGCTGGCATCAGGGTCTTGATTCGCTGCACACGGTCTGCATACAACTCCCGCTTATAACGCCTACGCATAAGTGCTAACAAGGTATTGCTGCCACTTTGCAGGGGTATATGAAAATGCGGCATAAACTTTTTACTGCCTGCCACAAATTCAATGATCTCATTGGTCAGCAGATTCGGCTCAATGGAGGAGATTCTGTACCGTTCAATTCCTTCTACTTCATCCAGCACCCGAACCAGTTCATAAAAACTTTCTTCGTGTTTTTTATTGCCATCCGGTCCTTTTCCAAAATCACCCAGGTTCACACCTGTTAACACGATTTCTTTCACTCCTTCCGATGCAATCTTCTTTGCATTTTCCAATACATTCTGAATCGAATCACTCCTGCTTTTTCCTCTTGCCATGGGTATGGTACAGAAAGAACAACTGTAATCACATCCATCCTGCACTTTCAAAAAGGTCCTCGTGCGATCATTGACCGACCAGGAGGCATTGAATCCACTTACTTCCTCTATATCACAACTGCAGATTTTTGCCTGATCAGATTTAGTGAGCGCTTCTAAGTGCTGCGCAATATTGAATTTCTCAGCTGCTCCCAAAACCAAATCCACCCCGGGTATCTGTGCAATTTCTTTTGGCTTTAACTGTGCATAACAGCCTGTAATCACAACCATGCTCTCTGGCGCCCTGCGCTGGATCCGGCGCACCAACTGGCGACATTCCTTATCCGCATTATCCGTTACAGAACAGGTATTGATCACATACACGTCGGCCGCCTCATCAAAGTTTTTTTTGACAAAGCCTTCCTTCTCCATCAACCGGCTGATCGCTGAGGTCTCTGAAAAATTAAGTTTACACCCGAGTGTATGAAATGCCACTGATCTTTTTTCGGCCATAGGGCCGCAAAGATACGTAGATTTGGCCCCATGCGGAAAGCCCCGATCCTTTATTTCCTCCTTGTTTTACTGCTGCTGGCCGGCTGGTTCCTCACCCGGACAAACAACTCACAACCCACTGAAAATAACCGCTTTGCGGATAAGGTTTCCAAACTGGTTTATACCAAACATGGCCGTTGCCGGATGGATTGCCGCCAGATCACAGAAGCTGAAGTGAAGGAAATCATCCTACAGGGCAGGATCAACCAACAGAAATCAGACCCTGCTGATAAACCTTGTCCCACTTACGCCATTGAAGGTTATTCCAGCCAGGATAACCAACATATCCGCGTAGTAGTGGCCGATTGTCAGTCTGCGCTCAAACTGGTTACCTGCATCGACCTGGATAAAGATCACCGCTGTTCCTGTTATTAATGCCTGAACCCCATGCTTAAAAAGATCCTGCAAACCATTTATAGTGTCTACGGTTTTTTGCTTTTTGTTATCCTCCTGCTCTTGTTGCTGCCCCTGTTTTTTATTGCTTCCCTTTTGGGAGAGATCAAGGGCGGGAATATGATTTATAAAGTCTGCAGCTGGTGGGCTGATGCCTGGCTTTTCCTCATCGGTATTCATACCAAAATCATTCATGAACAACAACAATCAGAAATTCGCCCCTGCATTTTTGTAGCCAATCATATTTCCTATATGGATATCCCGATGATTGTTAAAATCCTCCGGGAACCTATCCGGGTATTGGGTAAACAGGAGATGGCAGGCATCCCTATTTTCGGTTTCGTTTATAGGAACGCGGTAGTCATGGTTAACCGAAAAAATCCCGAACAAAGACAGAAATCAGTAAATCGATTAAAAGCAGTGCTGCGCCAGGGCATCTCCATTTTTATTTTTCCGGAAGGTACTTTTAATGAAACCGATGCTCCCCTCAAATCCTTCTACGATGGAGCTTTTCGCATCGCCCTGGAAACCAACACACCCATCCAGCCCCTGATCTTTCCGGATACCGTGAAAAGACTGCATCATAAGTCGGTGTTTTCCCTGAGTCCGGGTAAATGCCGCGCTGTATATTTGCCCATGGTTGATGTAAGTGCCTACTCACAACAAGACCAGGAAGCGTTGAAGCAGGCTGTGTACAACCAGATGGAAGCAGGTTTGCTTCGTTATACCAATAATGCTAGCTAGTGGATTCTCTTTTCACAGACATAGATCCTTCCTCCACACCCACGCACTTCGTTGAGGTGCTGATTCCGCTTGCCCTGCCCAAAAACTTTACCTGGAAAGTGCCGCCGGAACTGGTTTCCGCAGTACAACCTGGTGTGAGGGTAGAAGTGGTGTTTGGAAAAAACAAGAAATATGCCGGCATTGTAAAAAGGGTTCACCAGGAAGCGCCTGCCTCCTTTGACCCCAAACCCATCCTGAATGTACTGGATGATGCGCCCATTGTATTTCTACAAGAACTGGCTTTCTGGGAATGGATCGCGGACTATTATATGTGCTCCGAAGGAGAAGTAATGCAGGCCGCCTTGCCCACGCATTTCAAACTCAGCAGTGAAACCATCCTGCTCTTTAATGAAACCATCGGAGAGGACTTCTCCCACCTGGACCTGGATGATGAAGAATTCCTCGTAGCCGAAGCCCTGCTGCTGCGCAAGGAATTAAAACTGCTGGAAGTTCAGCAAATTCTGGATGCCACTCATGTGTATCCCGTTATCAAACGCCTGCTCGAAAAACAGGTTTGTTTTGTGTGGGAAGAACTCAAACATACCTACAAAGAAAAGAAAGAAACCTATGTTCACCTGCAGCCTCAATTCCAGCAGGAAGAACAACTGGCTGAACTGATGAATTCCTGGAGCCGCGCTCCCAAACAACTGGAACTCCTGCTTGCCTATCTCCACCTGCTGAAAACAGAAGGAGAGGTGAAGCAATCGGAACTCCTGAAAAAATCCGGAGCCAGCAGTGCACAGCTAAAGGGACTCATTGAAAAAAACGTGCTCTGGACAGAAAGCCGGTCCGTAGACAGACTCGCAACTCTTCCTAAGAACATCCAGATTCCTTTTACCCTTAGCGAACAACAGGAAACCGCCCTGCATTCCATACGCGAACAGTTCAATCATAAACAGGTCTGCCTGTTAAGAGGCATAACTTCCAGCGGTAAAACCCTGCTCTACACCAAACTGATGGAAGAGATGCTGCTTCAGGGCAAACAGGTACTGTACATGCTGCCGGAGATCGCACTAACGGCCCAGGTCATACGCAGATTACAAAGTTATTTCGGCGGTTATATTGTGATCTATCACAGTAAGTTCAATTCCAGTGAACGCCTTGAACTCTGGAACAAAGTGAAATCAGGAGAAGCCAGGATTATCCTGGGGGCACGCTCCGCCATCTTCCTGCCTTTCCGGGAACTGGGACTCGTTATCTGTGATGAAGAACATGATCCTTCCTATAAACAACAGGATCCTGCCCCTCGCTACAATGCAAGAGACGCAGCCATTTATCTCGCCTCACTTTTTAATGCCCGCGTTTTGCTGGGTTCTGCCACCCCTTCTTTGGAATCCTGGTTCAATGCCATGCATGGCAAATACGGACTGGTAGAACTTTCCCAACGATACGGTGATATCCAGCTACCAGAAATCCAGCTGGTGGATACCAAACTTGTGTATACCCCGGATCGCTCCAAACCGATTATCACTCCCCAGTTGCAGGAAGCCATCGAACTGGCCATCCAGCAAAACAAACAGGTCATCCTCTTTCAAAACCGGAGAGGGTATTCGCCCTACCAGGTTTGCCAAACCTGTGGCTGGATTCCGCATTGTAAAAACTGTGATGTCTCCCTGACCTTTCATAAAATTCAAAACAAACTGGTCTGCCACTATTGCGGTACTTCTTATCCAACGGTTTCGGTTTGCGAAGCCTGTGGCAATCACCAGTTCACCCAGCAGAATTTTGGCACCGAACGTATTGAAGAAACATTACAGGAACTTTTTCCCAAAGCAAGAATTGCAAGAATGGATGTAGATGCCGTCAAGGGCAAACATGCGCATGATGCACTCATCCAGCTTTTCGAACAACACCGACTCGATATCCTGGTTGGCACCCAAATGGTAGTGAAAGGATTGGATTTCGATAAGGTGGCCCTGGTAGGTATCCTGGATGCAGATGCCATCCTCGGTTTTGCTGATTTCCGCGTTAATGAAAGAGGTTTCCAGTTAATGGAACAGGTGAGTGGGAGAGCTGGCAGAAAGGGCGCGCAGGGTTTGGTGCTGATCCAGGTACGTAACCTGCAGCATCCTGTTTTATTGCTGGTTCAGCAACACGATTACAAAGCCTTTGCGGAATTTGAACTGAACAACCGCCATCAGTTTGGATATCCACCTTTCAGTCGCATGATCCAGCTCAGCTTCCGGCACAAAGATCAAAATACAGTCAGACAGGCTGCCCACCAAATGGCCAACTGGCTCAACCCTCATTTTGGACAGTACCTCGTTGGCCCTGCTGCCCCGGTTGTAAACCGTGTACGCAATCAATATCGCATGGAACTGGTGATCAAATTACCCAAGGAAGCGGGATTGCTGCAACACTGCAAGGAACAGATTGAACTCTTAACTGCACACCTGCACCAGCAGCCTCCGTTTAAATCGGTTACCGTTATTCCGGATGTAGATCCTTTGTAAAGTTCAGGATGCTTTCATACTCGTGAATGAATATTCCCTTACCACCAGACTTGGCCGACTCCAGCATAGCCAATGCTACTACCGATGCATTGATGGGTTTGTATTTCTTCCAGCTTCCTACCATAAAAAGAGAATATACCGGCGCCAACACCTGCGCTATTTTTTCCCCCAGTCTGTTCTCCTTTCGTTGGCCCAATAGCAAAGAGGGCCGGAAGATATGTACCTGGGGAATCATCAGCCTGGAAACAGCTTCCTCTACCACTCCCTTTAACTTGAGGTAAAAATTATTGTTGTTATTGGCATCTGCCCCTATAGAAGAAACCAGGATGAATCCATACACGCCCGATTCCGCAGCCACTGTAGCCGCCGTCACCGGGATATCATAATCTACTTTACGATATGCCTCCCGATCTCCTTTCACTTTTTTCAGGGTAGTCCCCACCGCACAAAAGATGGTCTCGGCTCCCTGGATCGCAGGCCGGTACTCCGCCACCACACTGAAATCTATCACATGCTCCACCAGTTTGGGATGCTGCTGGTTGAGCGACCTGCGAACCAGCAAATGCACTTCCGAATAATAAGGGTCTTCCAGCAGGAGCTGCAAAAGATGTTGGCCAATTAATCCGGTTGCTCCTAACAAACAGGCTTTTCTGCTCATACCTTTGGTGTATTATTGTTATATGAAAGTCCTTGAAAACAGTTCGCTGAAACCATACAATACCTTCGGAATCGATGCCAGCGCCCGGTGGCTCGCGTCCTTTGAAGATACCGAAAGCCTGGAAGAAATCCTTCATGCGGTTCAACAAACTCCGGTCTCCCAACAGTCCTTACTGGTACTGGGAGGTGGCAGCAATATTCTCTTCACCAATAACTGGCCGGGCTGGGTGCTGCGCAATGAGATCCGAGGCATTGAGGAAGTACACGAAGATGCTGAATATGTTTACATCAAGGCAGGAGCAGGGGAGAACTGGCACGAGTTTACGCAGTATTGCATTAACAAAGGCTGGGCGGGACTGGAAAACCTTTCCCTCATTCCGGGTAAAGTGGGAGCTTCTCCCATGCAGAATATCGGCGCTTATGGTGTGGAGTTGAGAGATGTGTTCTGGGATCTCGAAGCCTATCACAAACAGGATAAAGCAGTTCATACGTTCACTGCATTGGATTGCGAATTTGGATACCGTGATAGTGTTTTTAAAAACCGCTACCGCGATCAGTTCATTATCTTGTCTGTCACCTTTCGCTTACGCAAACATCCCATCTTTCACCTGGAATACGGAGCCATCAAACAGGAACTGGAAAAAATGGGCGCACACGAAGTTGCCATTCAGCGGGTAGCCCAGGCCGTTATGAATATCCGGCGTTCCAAATTACCCGATCCGGCACAGATCGGCAATGCAGGTTCCTTCTTCAAAAACCCTGTGATCAGCCAGGAAAAATATGAAGAATTAAGAGGCCATTACCCCCAAATCGTTTCCTATCCCGCTAAAGAGGGCTTTGTAAAACTGGCGGCCGGCTGGTTGATTGAACAATGTGGCTGGAAAGGTTATCGTAAAGGGGATGCCGGTTGTCATGAGAAGCAAGCCCTGGTACTCGTAAATCATGGTGCGGCCAAAGGTGATGAAATATTTACCCTCAGCCAGGAAATCCTGGAAAGCGTACAATTCAAGTTCGGTGTTACCCTCGAAAGAGAAGTAAATATAATTTAAACCGCATGCAGCAGTCAAACAGGTTCTTTGGTCAATCAAAGAAAAACGATGAGAACCTGCCTTATCCTTTTCGCTTTTTTAATGGGAAGCCTTGCCCTGCAAGCCCAGGACCGCATTTACAAAAAAGATGGTAAGATTATAGCCGCTAAGGTTACAGAAGTAGGTGTAGACGAAGTTAAATACCTGCTGGAAGAAGATCCAACCGGACCAGTGTATGCCATTGAAAAAATCCAACTGATAAAGATTGTTTTTGCCAACGGCAGGGTAGAGTCCTATCACCAGCAATTGAAAGATCCCTCCCTCTATGCGGATCAGAAAAAATCCGCCCTCAAACTGAATTTTCTCTCCCCGCTTTTTGGTCACACTTTACTGACCTATGAAAAAAGCCAGGCACCTGGGCGCTCCATTGAAATGAGTTTGTCTTTAATTGGTCTTGGTAAAAATATTTCCTTCGATGATTATTACTATGATCCTGTTACCGGTCTAAGTATGGAATACCGCCGCGGTGCAGTTGGTGCTGCAGTCGGATTTGGTTACAAATTCATCAAAACTCCGGATTTCCTCAACCGTAACATTCGCTACGCGCATATTCTTCAGGGTTCCTATTTCAAACCGGTTGCCTATCTCGGAACATACAGTGAAAACATTATTGTCCAGAAAAACAACAGTGTTGAAAAAGATCGCCGCACACTTGTTTATGGCACTTTGATGATGGAATTTGGCAAACAGTGGGTAGTTGCTGACCGGGTTGTGCTGGATATGTTTTTTGGTGTTGGTTATGGGTTTGACAATGTCAATGACAACGGCAGCTACAACTCCTACGCAGATGAATATGCTGCGTACCATTATACCAATATCAAGCTTGGAAAAGCCCCGGCATTGGCACTCAACACCGGGTTCCGGATTGGTATCTTACTAGGTCAGGAGAAATCTTCACTGTCCAGTTCATCATCACGATAAGATCCACTTCCCAGGTTCACCATGGAACCAATCAGATCCTTGAATTCTATTTTGTTTTCAATGATCTTTTTGCTGATGAGTGAATAGGCAGATAATCCGTGTAATACAAATTCCATCAGTAAGGCGCTTTCTTTTTCATTCGCCTTGGGATAGAATTTTTTCACCAGTGCATGCAGCCCGTCTACTGCGTATAACCGTAACAGTTTGTCTGCATCTTTCTGTTGGAAAAACAGATCCAGCTGGTTACCATTATCAAACCAGCGCGTTATAGCTTTATACGGATTCTCTTCCTCTTTCATGGATTCCTTGCCAGTATTCCTTCTCTTCTTCATTGTTTCCGGGTTAGGGAAATACTGAACAAATAGGGTACGGATGGATTTATCCAATAAGTTCATTGCCACCTGGAAGGGACCTTCCTGCTCTCCTTCATACACCAGTTCGATTTTTCCGGTGAGCGAGGGAATGATGCCCAGCAAGTCACTCATCCAGACCTGCGTCTTTTTCTCCTGGTTCACCAGGGCTCTTAATTCAGCAGCACTGATCGCGTTTTCAAAGGCACTGATGGTGAGTCGTGCTGACACCCCGCTTTTTTTATCTACATACTCATTGTTCCTTGCTTCAAATGCCACCTGCTCAATGATCCGCTTTACCATATCACTGATCTCCACTTTCTTCAGTTGCTCTTCTTTCACGTCCGCTTCCTGCTCTGTAATGGCCATGGAAGTTTCGATGGATTTCGGATAGTGGGTCAGGATCTGGCTTTCAATCCGGTCTTTCAAGGGGGTTACAATAGAGCCCCTGTTCGTATAGTCCTCTGGGTTAGCTGTGAATACAAATACGATATCCAGTGGCATACGCAGTTTAAATCCACGTATCTGAATATCTCCTTCTTCCAGGATGTTAAAGAGCGCTACCTGGATTCTTGCCTGCAGATCCGGGATTTCATTGATCACAAAAATGCCCCGGTTGCTCCTGGGAATGATACCATAATGGATCACCTGTTCATCCGCGAAATTGAGTCGCAGGTTAGCAGCTTTAATCGGATCAATATCTCCAATCAGGTCGGCTACACTTACATCTGGCGTGGCCAGTTTCTCACCATACCGCTCAGAGCGATGCACCCAGTGAATCGGAGTTTCATCACCATGCTGCGCGATCAGATCCTTTGCATGTTTGGAGATGGGCGCGAATGGATCATCATTGATTTCAGATCCCGCAATGGTGGGTATGTATTCATCCAGCAGGTTCACCATCTGCCGCGCCATCCGGGTTTTGGCCTGTCCGCGTAAGCCCAGGAACAGGATATTATGGCGACTCAACAATGCTCTCTCCGTATCCGGTATTACCGTATCCTCATAACCGATAATGCCTTCAAATGGCTGTGTACCCGCCTGGATATGTTTGATCAGGTTCTCCCTGATCTCCTCCTTCACCGACCTCGCCTTATACCCCGACTTCCTCAATTCTCCTAATGTTGCTATGCTTGTAATATTTTTCATCTTTCCTTAATTCAATGTTCTTGATTGCTCTTTTTTTACTTCTTAATTCTCACTTCATACTTCTCACTTCAAGATGCTTCTCTTCCCACTCTCAAAATCCTTAAATAAAAACGCTCCCAAATGATCCAGCGAAGCAAAAAACGCTTTCCCCTGGTTGGTTTCTGTAAACTCATTGACAAAACGCTGTAAATAAGGATCCGAAGCAATCATAAATGTGGTGATCGGAATTTTCAATTTCTTACACTGCGCAGCCAGGTTCAGACAGCGAGTTGTAATCTTTCTGTCCAACCCAAAGCTGTTCTTATAATAACGCCTGCCCACCTTCAAACAGGTTGGCTTACCATCTGTGATCATAAAGATCTGCTTATTCGGATTTCTTCTGCGTCGCAATAGATCCATCGCCAGTTCCAATCCAGCTACTGTATTGGTATGATAGGGTCCCACCTGCAGATAGGGCAGGTCCTTGATCTCTACCGGCCAGGCATCATTTCCAAACACCACAATATCCAGGGTGTCTTTAGGATACCTCGTAGTTATGAGCTCGCTGAGTGCCATCGCCACTTTTTTAGCAGGCGTAATGCGATCCTCTCCATACAATATCATAGAGTGCGAGATATCAATCATCAGCACCGTAGAGGTCTGTGTTTTGAAATCCGTTTCGCGGATCTGCAGGTCATCCTCCCTCATCTGGAAAGATTCCACCCCGTGATTGATCTGGGCATTGCGGATGCTTTCTGTGAAATCGATTTGCTCCAGCATATCGCCAAACTGGAAGGGGCGGGTATCCGGACTCACTTCATCTCCTGCACCGGTTTTGAAACTGTTGTGATTGCCCTGTCGCGTTTTCTTCAGCTTACCAAAGATTTCTTCCAGTGATTTCTTGCGAATTCCCTGTTCTGTTTTAGGCGTGATTTTGATATTGCCATTCGCGGGGTCTTCATCGATATATCCTTTCGCTTTCAGGTCCTCAATAAAATCACCCATTCCATATTCTTCACTTGTGAGTTCGTATTGCCGGTCGAGTTGATTGAGCCATTGCAATGCTTCGCCTACATCACCACTGGTATAGGTCAACAGCTCCAGAAATAATTTTAAGAGTGTGTCGAAGGTAGTTTTGCCTTGTTCGTCAGGTCGGAACCCACTAAACTTAAATCCTTTCATAGTTATCTGATCTCCTCCAGTATAAATTACAACTTATAACCTAAAAAGTTAGCAAAGCCGTCTAAAAAAGAAAGCCGCCCAAATCCAGGCGGCCTTCGTATGCAAAGATAGTTGTATGTATTACTTTGAACTGTCCTGCGGCTGTCCAATTGTACCACCAGATTCAATGGATGGCTGAACAGTAGAACCCTGTTTGTAATTGTTCTCCAGCATTTGCAGCATCTGAACCAGTTGCTGTGTACCGGCAATCTCATTACGCATGCTTTCCTGTTTGCGATCCGGCAATTGTGCATAGTATTTCAACTGCTGATCGAAATCCCTGTGCAGCGCCTTGGATACTTTATCAGCAAGTGCTGTATGTCCGGCTTTGTAGGCCGCTTCCAGGAAACGGAAGGTGAAATAGTTGTGCTGATTGCTTCTGCTTGGCATAGCATAAGGCATATTTTCCAGCAGAATTCCCTTATCCGCCATATCCAGCAACTGCTTGGCTTCGTCTTTGCGGTTGGCATCTGCCAATGCACCTGCTCCATCTGCATATGCAGCACGGATGGTATTCAAATGGCGACGGTTTTCTTCATCAAAATACACCCCGGCAATATCCGCGCTTCCAAATCCAAACTTGTTCTTCAACTTGTCTACCATCCAATCGGTATTGAAACCGGTATTGTTGGAGATCGGCACCAGTCGATAGGTCAATCCATCCTTGCGCATGAAATTACCAAAGCCCAGCTCAGAAGCTGTATACGGTGCTGTAAAACAGATCGGGCGCTTCCATTTGTTCGCAGCAATGATATTCAGGATAGCCAGGTCATTTTTCAGCAGGGTATTCTTGTTCTCGGGAATAATCACCGGTACTGCTGTTACCACACTGTCGCCCGGATTCACAGTTCCATTGGAACGTACCACCTGCTCATCCACCGGTAATACATATTTCTTGGCAGGCAGGTAATTGATGTTTTCTCCTCCGGTAAGGGCAACTTTGAATGCCGGATCCTCACTTCCTACCACATTCTTCATTACATCATACAGGTCGTAGAAACGCTCCTGGTTTACATCCGGACGTGGATTATAGATAACATAATCACGATTGCGGCCTCTGATCTGATCTTCTGACCAGATCACATCAATCGGATCACTTTCATTCACTTTATAGCGAAGCTGGTTGATATACCAGTCGATGCCCAACAGGCTGTTGTTGATTACCCTGATATCCGGACGAATGCCTTCCACTTCCTGGGCATACCAGAGGGGATAGGTATCGTTATCGCCATAGGTAAAGAGAATCGCGTTAGGCGGACAGCTTTCCAGGTAATCCTTCGCCAGGTCGCGGGCCAATACTTTTTTGCTACGATCATGGTCATCCCACTCCTGAAAGCCCATCAGTACAGGTACTGCCAGCAAACATACCAGGGCAGCACTCATATTTGCAATGCGCTCACCGGATTTTTTCATCAGCCACTCACGCACCTGCAATACGCCCAGGCCTATCCAGATCGCAAAGGCATAGAAGGATCCCACATAAGCATAATCCCGCTCCCTAGGCTGATTGCCCGCCTGGTTTAGGTAGAGTACAATGGCAATGCCGGTAAAGAAGAACAGCAATCCCACCACAATGAAATCTCTGCGGTTGGCGAAATACTGGTAGATCAATCCCATGATACCGAGGATCAGGGGAAGGAAGTAAAGTTTATTGTTGGCTTTGTTGTTTTTCAAGGCTTCTGGCATGGCATCCTGGTTGCCAAGGCGCCAGTTATCAATGAAGGATACACCCGAAATCCAGTTGCCATCACGCACATTGGTTGGCGTGAAGCCCTGCACATCATTTTGTTTACCGGCAAAATTCCACATGAAATAACGCCAGTACATCCAGTTCATCTGGTAACCCATAAAGAAACTGACGTTGTCGGCCATATTGGGTTTTTCACCATCTGCCAGTCCTAACCAGTCGCGGTAGAAATCCGCATGTCCCTGGTCGTTACTTGCATCCCACACACGCGGGAACAACATCTTGTCTTCATTGGCATATACCGGTTTGATATCATATCCAATGAATTCATATTTGTCTTTTCCTTTGGAATATTTCTTCTTGGTCTCCGCGTAATCCTTTGGAGAAGCGGTGAACATTTGTCCATATAAAAGAGGGAAATCACCATATTGATCACGGCCCAGGTAACCTACCAGTGAATGCGGGTTGTCCACATTGTACATATCCACTGCAGGGTTGGCATTGGAGCGAATCATGGTAGTTACATAACTGCTGTAACCCAGTAACATGAAAATCGCACACCAGATACCGAGGCGCAGGAAGTTCCAATGGTTCTTCTTCGCGGTGTAAAGACCATAATAAAATAATACACTCAGGAGTATAAAGAAGGCAATGAAACCAGAGAAGAAGGGCATACCCAGTCCGTTTACAAACTGGATATCAAACCAGCCGGCAGCTTTCACCGACCACTGGATAACTACCACCTGTACAAAACCGGTGATCAGACAGCCTACTATGAAGGCCCAGAATGTTCCCCAGGCAGTTGGCTGGTAGCGCTTGAAATAATATACCATCACAATTGCAGGGATGGTGAGGAGGTTCAGCAGGTGTACACCAATAGAGAGACCCATCATGAAAAAGATGAATACAATCCATTTATCAGATCCAGGCTGATCGGCACTGTGTTCCCATTTCAGGATGGCCCAGAATACCAGGGCAGTGAACAGGGAGGAGAGGGCATATACTTCCCCTTCCACGGCGCTGTACCAGAATGAATCAGAAAAAGTATAAGCCAGGGCACCTACAGCACCGGCGCTGATGATCGCAAAGATCTGCTGACCGGTAGGTTCAGCGTTGTTGGTTACCACCAGTTTGCGCGCAAAATGGGTGATGGTCCAGAAAAGAAAGAGAATGGTAAATCCACTGGCAAGGGCACTCATGATGTTTACCGCGATGGCAGGATTGCTGCCGCCAAAGATCACCACGAAAATGCGACCCAACAATACAAAGAGAGGAGCTCCTGGCGGGTGCGGGATCTGTAACTTATAAACGCTCGAAATAAATTCACCGGTATCCCATAAACTGGCGGTGGCTTCCATTGTCAGCAGGTACACGGTGCAGGCGATTGCGCAGATGACCCAGCCGGCAAGGTTGTTCACTTTCTTAAAATTCATACAGCATTGGTTTATACAAGGCGTGGCAAATTAAAGTAAATGCTTTTAAAAGCCGCCACGGCCCAAAAATTTGTGAAAATAGTTGTTATTGGAAGAAAATCCTGACTGTCTGGTAAAAAAGGCGGTTTTGCAGGTAGGTATTCTGGCTTTGCTCACCATAGCCCTGCAAACCAAAGAGCCCGGCTGCATTGCCTTTATTGATAGATATCTCCAGGTAACCCGCCGCATTAAAATGCGCCAGCTTTTCTCCCTCCGGCACATCTGCATAGTTATTGGAGAGGCGTTCAATGGTTTCATTGCGTTTGAAAAGGATAGTGAATCCCCTTCCTTTTCGCTGGGCTTCAAACTGCTCCCGGGTGATATTGACCACCACATTTTCGAACTGATCAATATAGATAATTTGTCCCTCGATAGTGTTTTCCTGTAGCAAAGGCTTAAGCGGATTCTTCTCCAGGTAAGGAAAATCAGGTTCTCCAATATCTGTAATTCGTTCGCCCCGGTTCAGTGCCGCGATGGCTTTGCCAAACACTTCGATGCAGTGCAGGGTATGTCCCTGTACCTGCGGATCCATCGGCAGACCGATCACCAGTTCCGGCTTTTCTTCCAGGATCATGGGCAGCAGGCCATTGTCGGCACAGAGATAATACTGGTTCTTATGATACGCCAGCAAAAGGTGACTGTTCCTGCGCTCAAAAAGATTGACCAGTATTAAGTGGTACGACAATTCAGGAAAATGACGGATGGCATTTCTGCAGATATAAGCTGCCTGCGGATAGTTGAAAGGTCGAATACCGTGACTGATATCCACCAGATTGAACGAAGGATCTATCCGTAGGAGCAACCCCTTGACTGCGCCTGCCAGGTAATCCTGGGTGCCAAAATCGGATGTGAGCGTGAGAACGGCCATGAACAGTTTACGAAGGTACTACTTCACCAGTTTGCCTTCTTTGAAAAAAAACTTGTGTGTCAGTTTATCTGCCAGTGAAGGGAAGAAACGGTTCATGAACACGGCGCGTTTACCCGTGTACGTTAGTACCAGTGTGCGTTTCTTTTTTTCCATGGCATCCAGGATATGATGGGCGCATTCTTCGGCAGTCATGAGTTTGCTCTCATCCATGGGAGAGGAGCCCTGTGCTTTGGCCTCCGCGGTGAGGGCGGCATTTCGGATATTGCTGGCTGTGAATCCGGGCGCGATCCACATCACGTGGACATTGTGATCCAGCATTTCGGTGCGCAGTGCTTCCAGCCAGCCCTGCAAGGCAAACTTGGAAGCGGAGTAGGCACTTCTGCCTGGCAGTCCGCGGTACCCGGCGATGCTGGAGATGCCGAGGATCATACCCTGGTTTTCAATCAGGCTGGGCATTGCGTATTTGGTGCAATAGACGGAACCGAAGAAATTGATCTCCATTACCTGGCGGAATACATCCAGGTCGGCATCTTTAAAAAGGGCGCGCATGGAGATACCGGCATTGTTGATCAGGATATCAATTTTGCCGAAGGTGTCAAGCGTGGACTGGATGAATTTTTTACAGTCTTCTTCTTTGCTGACATCCGCCACAACGGTGTGGAGCATCACATTGGTATATTCCATCTGCAGGTTATACAGTTTATCATAACTGCGTCCGCAGGTGGCAACTTTAGCACCGAGGGGGATGAGTTGATCAATAAGGGCTTTTCCGATTCCTTCGCTGCCACCTGTGATGGCAATCACTTTATTTTTAAAAAATTCACTCATGGGTTGAACTATCTTTTGCAAACCTATCTAAAAAAAAGCACCTTTGATGGAGAGGCAAATGGTTTGCAGCCAATTTGTTAGCAGGAAAAAAAAGAACAGAAAAAAAATAAAAAAAATTTGGGGCGAAACGATTAATCCCTATTTTTGCACTCCCAAATCAAACAACACAGTTGTTAAAAACGGGATAAGATCCTGTAGCTCAGTTGGTAGAGCAATACACTTTTAATGTATGGGTCCTGGGTTCGAGTCCCAGCGGGATCACTGGAAGCCCCTCAAAATTGAGGGGTTTTTTTATGTGCTTTATTTTAATTGTTTCTTATTTCTGGAACTTGACACCTCTATATTTTGATTATCTTGTTTGCATTGTTATTATCGCTGCAAATACTGCTTGAATTATGGAAATGCTGAAGGATATTATTGAACGATTAAATAATAGTGATGAGTCCACAACCATTGAAGTAAAACGTGGCAGCGCTATTGACCGTTCTATAATGGAAACCATTTGCGCATTTTCGAATGAACCTGACTTAGGAGGAGGCACCCTTGTATTGGGTATTGAAAGAAAAGAACTTCTTTTGTTTCCTCAGTATGAAGTCGTAGGTGTTAAAGATATGGATAAGCTACAGCTTGATCTTGCTTCGCAATGTGCAAGTTTGTTCAATATTCCAGTTAGACCTGAAATTGAAATAGAGACCTCCAACAATCTTAATGTTTTAAAGGTTTTCATACCGGAACTTCATATCAGCCAAAAACCGCTTTACTTTAAAAATGAAGGACTCCCAAGAGGTGCCTATCGTCGCATTGGATCAAGCGATCAGCGATGCAGTGATGATGATATGATATTGTTTTACAATCAAACAGAAACCTTCGATTCCGCAATCGTTCAGGGTAGTTCATTAGATGACATTGACGAAAATGCAATATCTCTATATCGGCAATTAAGGAAAAACGTAAATACCTATGCAGAAGAACTCCAATATAATGATAAAGAGTTGCTGCAAGCATTAGGTTGCGCAGTAAAAACTCAGTCTGGTGATTGGAAATTAACCTATGCTGGACTTTTAGTTTTTGGTTCGCGTGCCGCCCACCGTAGACTCATTCCTATGATGAGGGTGGATTATATTAGAGTACCAGGCAATGAATGGGTGGCTGATCCAGAGAACAGATTTACCACAATTGACATGAGGGGCCCATTATTGGAGTTAGTTTCAAGAGCATATTCTGCTGTATCTGATGATCTCCCCAAAGGCTTTCTTTTGCCAGAAGGAGAATTACATGCTGAATCGGTAGGCCTACCTGGAAGGGTGCTCCGGGAAGCCCTAGTCAATGCTTTTATGCATCGATCTTACCGGGTAAATGAACCTATTCAATTAATAAGATATGGTAATAGAATAGAATTAAGGAATCCGGGCTTCTCTTTAAAGCCTGCAGATCAGTTAGGTGAACCTGGATCACAAAGCCGGAATCAGTTTATTGCTGCCATTTTTCATGAAACAAACCTGGCAGAAACCAAGGGAAGTGGTATTAGAACCATGAGGAGATTAATGGAAAGAGCAGGTATGGCCCCACCAACTTTTGAGTCTGACCATGGTGCCAATAAATTTACTCTACGTTTACTTTTGCACCATTTTCTAAGTGAAGAAGATTTGGATTGGTTAAACCAATTTAACAGTCTTAATTTAAATGACAACCAGAAAAGAGCCCTGATTTTTACCCGGGAAGCTGGTGCTGTAGATAACCCAACATATCGCCAGTTGAATGGCTGTGATGTTTTCAGGTCCAGTGGTGAATTAAGGCAACTTAAAGAGTTGGATTTGCTGGAAATGAAAGGCAAAGGCAGGTATACCTATTTAATTGCTGGATCACTTATGAATCAGGGACTTGACATTAAAACAAGCCTTAGTGGACCACCTCCTGCCCATAGTGGACCACCTCCTGCTCTTAGTGGACCACCTTCTGCTCTTAGTGGACCACCTCAGGCTTCCTCAGAAGTGACTTTTGACGCTTTGTTGGAAGAAATTCCAGAGAATCTTCGCAACCGAATAATTAGCCTGGGTAAAAGAATTTCAAATCCGGACGTACTGAAAAACATAATAATTGAATTATGCAAATTCAGACCTCACTCACTTGAAGAACTAAGTATTCTTCTTCAGAGAAAAGATAAATATCTCTTAGAGGAGTTTATTATTCCCTTACGTCAAGAAGGTTTATTGAAGTTTACCTTACCTGAAATGCCAAATCACCCGAATCAGGCATATACAGCTGTATAACAAATGATTTTTTGGTTACCTAATCACCACTTACAATGCCCAAACTCGACCTTTCCACCCTTGAATCCTGGCTCTGGGATTCTGCCAATATTCTTAGAGGTAGTATCGATAGCTCCGATTTCAAGAACTATATTTTTGGTCTCCTCTTCTTAAAAAGAACCAATGACGTTTTCGAAGAGGAAGTCCAGCTCATCATGGAGCGCGATGGCATCAGCAGAAAGGAAGCAGAGGAGGAAACCTATTTTAAAGTCCCTGCCGAAGCCCGCTGGGAATCCATAAAAAAGATCACTGAGAATATCGGCATTGCCCTGGACAAAGCTTTTGCAGCCATTGAACGTGATAATACTTCTCTGGAAGGGGTTATGACCGCCACCAAATTTGGCGATAAGGATAAACTGAGTGATGCCGTGTTACAACGTCTCCTGCGCCACTTCAATCAATACTCTCTCAAAAACAGTGATCTCTATACCCCTGATATCTTAGGTGATGCCTATGAATACCTGATCAAACAGTTCGCGGATGACAGTGGCAAAAAGGGAGGAGAGTTCTATTCTCCAAGAGGTGTGGTTACCACAATTGTTCGGTTGATCAAACCTCAACCAAAACATAAAGTGTATGACCCAACCTGCGGATCTGGGGGTATGTTGATTGAATCCGCCAAATACGTGGCAGAACAACCAGGCGGGAGAGAGGGTAATAATATCAATGTCTCATTATACGGTCAGGAGAAAAACATTGGTACCTGGGCTATCGGTAAAATGAATATGATCCTGCACAACCACCTGGACGCAAGTTTGGAGAAGGGTGATACCCTGGTTTATCCAAAACACAAAAATGATAAAGGAGAGTTGATGTTATTCGACCGGGTGATCGCCAATCCGCCATTCAGCCAGGATGCATGGTGGACTCCTGCAGAAATTGGGCAGGACCAGAATCTGGACAGAAATGGAAAAGAGAAGAAAGTAACTCCCAACTATAACAAAGTAGTGGTAGATACTTTTGGGCGTTTTCAATATGGAATTCCACCACGCGGATATGCTGATCTGGCTTTTCTGCAGCACATGATTGCTGTTTTAAAGCAGGATGGCAAAGCGGGTGTGGTGCTTCCGCATGGAACTCTGTTCCGTAGTGGTAGTGAGGGAGCCATAAGGGAAAAATTACTGCAAGCCGATCTGATTGAAGGGATTATTGGACTTCCTCCAGCTTTATTCTATAATACCGGCATTCCAGCCAGTATCTGGGTAATTAGTAAATCCAAACCAAAACACCTGCGCAATAAGGTGATCATAATTGATGCCAGTGGAGATTATAAGGAAGGTAAGAATCAGAATGAACTGTTAGAGCCGCATATTAAGAAGATTGTAGAGGCCTACGATCACTTCGCGCTGCAGATTAAACAAACTGAGGTAAGTGAAAAATTCGCGCGACTGGTAGATCGGGAAGAGATCGCCTCCAATGATTACAACCTGAATATTTCTCGCTACATCGATACCAGTGAAGAAGAACCGGAAATCAATTTACACGAGGTGAAACTGGAGCTGGAGAAGCTTGAAGCAAAGGAAAAAGAGATTGATGCGAGATTGGTTAACTTTTTAAAGGAGTTGGGGATATGAGTGATGATTATAAAGTGACTGAACTAGGCCTAATCCCAAGTAATTGGAAAATCTTGAAGCAAGGTGAGATTGCAACTTTTTTTAATGGTCGAGCGTATAAATTAACTGAATGGGAACAGACTGGAATTCCTGTTATTAGACTACAAAATCTAACTGGATCTGGTACAGAATATTATTATTCTAATTTAAAACTACCGGAACATCAATATTGTTATTCAGGAGATCTTCTTTATATGTGGTCCGCAACATTTGGACCTGTATGGTGGAAAGGAACAAAAGCAATTTACCATTACCATATCTGGAAAATTGAAGTAAATGCAAAAAAGTTATTGAAAGAATTTCATTATTACCTATTGGATGAAATTACCATTCGGATGAAAAATCAATCCCACGGTTCAACAATGTTACATGTTACAAAAAGTGGGATGGAATCTTTGAAAGTTGCTTTACCCCCTCTTCCCGAACAACAAAAAATAGCTGAAATCCTCTCCACAGTAGATGAAAAGATTGAAGTAATTGAAGCGCAAATAAACCAAACAACAGAGTTGAAAAAAGGCCTGATGCAGCAATTGCTTACCAAAGGTATCGGCCATACAAAGTTCAAAGATTCTCCTCTGGGTAAAATTCCGAAGTGTTGGGATTGTAAATATTTCGAGGATATTGCTTTAAATGTATCAACAAAATACAAGGAACGCAATGGCAAATGTGTTGAGCTTGAACATTTAGAACAAAATACTGGGAAATTAATAGGCTATGATGATTATGAAAATAAATCTAGTTTAAAAACCCATTTTCAAAAATCGGACATTCTATTTGGAAAATTAAGGCCATACTTGCGCAAATTCTGGTATTCAGAATTTGAAGGTTGCTGTACTACAGAGTTAATGGTATTTAGATCAAAGGATAACGTCGATTCTAAATTTCTTTTTTATTTAGTACAGCTAGAGTCTTTTATACTTCACTCAGTATCGAAATCATTTGGAACAAAAATGCCTCGTACATCATGGGCAATTATTAAAAAATATTATTTAGCCTTGCCTCCATTGAAGGAACAAAGAAAGATTTCTTCAATCCTTTCTTTGATTGATGATAAACTAATTTGCCTGACTTCAAAAAAAGAAAGATTTGAGAACTTTAAAAAAGGCCTCATGCAGCAACTCCTCACTGGAAAACTACGCGTAAACCTTAACTCTAACACCCATGCAGCTAAATCAGGAGAGCTACAACCAACTTCTTAATTACACCAATTCAAAACAGAAAAGGCCTACAAAAGAAGATAACACAGTGCCCGACTGGTATGCGCTCACTTATTCCATATTCCTGGATTCACCCCTCAATAACCTCCAGGATTTCTGGCGGCTAGTTGCCTACACCTATTCCTGGATGCCTACTATTCCAACCATCAACAGTCACCTTATTTCGGACGAAAAACAATTGCTTACTGACTTAAAGTCACTAAAGAAGGGAGAGGATCAGCACCTGGAAGCTTTATTTACCCTGCTCATCCCCGTTATCAACAACAGCCTGGTAGGTGTTTCCAAAACCCTGCATTTTATCGCACCAGATACTGTCCCCATTATCGACAGCAATGTTACCCGAGGTTGGAATGAATTCTTTTCAACATACCCGACAGATAATATTAAAAAATTTCCAACTTATTCCAATGCCCTTACCATCAAACAACTTTCCAACTATCTCAAATACAGAGAAACCTTATTATCTTGGGTAGTAAATTCTAATGCAAGTTTTTCCCTGCGTGATCTGGAATGGGCGTTTTTTGAACTGGGAATTGCTTTGAACCCGAAACATGGCCTTATCTCCTGAATACGAATACAGCGAAGCCCCTGCTATCGCCCTGCTACAGTCGCTGGGCTATCAATACTACGACGGTAAACTGCAGGATGAACGAAACGATATCACTGATGTGGTTCTGCTGCATCGCTTACGCACAGCCCTCCAACGTATCAATCCCTGGCTCAATGAAGCCAACCTCGATAAGGCGATTACCAAAATCACCACTGTCCAGGGTAGCTCCCTGATGGAAATCAACCAGCAAATCTGGGAACTGATCAAAGGAGGCACTTTCACTGTTAAACAAACGATCAACAACCAGGAGGCTTTCCATGCTATTCACTATATCGACTATGCACAACCGGAAAACAATGATTTCCTGGTCGTAAACCAGTTGCGCATCCACGGCAAGAGCCGCAATTCCATTCCTGATCTCATTCTATTTGTGAATGGTTTACCCCTCGCAGTGCTGGAATGTAAAGCCCCCGGTACGCAAAATGCCTTCGATAAAGCCTATAGTGATTGCTGCTTTTACCAGGAGAACTCCGAAAAACTGTTTCACTACAATCAACTGATCGCCTGTATCTATGGTGTAGGTGGCAAATATGGCGCGATCAATGCCAAATCAACTTTTTATTCAGTCTTTAAAACCGATCCCAAACAACCTATACCCGGACTGAAATCCGAACAGGATAAATTACTTTACAGCCTCTTTAAAAAAGAACACCTGCTGGATATCATCCGGCATTTTGTCATCTATCAACGGGAGGAAGGGGTTACGATTAAAAAGCTGCCCCGCTACCAGCAAATCCGCGCTACCAATAAAACCATCGCTAAACTACAAAGTGGAGAAGGTGGTGTAGTTTGGCATACCCAGGGCTCCGGCAAGTCTATTACCATGGCCTATGTAACGCGGAAATTGCAGTCGCCGGAATATGGCTTTGAAAATCCTACCGTCCTGATCCTGACCGACCGAAAAGACCTGGATCAGCAGATTACCGATACATTTGTGGATATCGGTTTTAAGAATGTACAAAGAGCCGGCTCCGTTAAAAACCTGGATATCCTGCTCCGAAATGATTACGGTGGCATCATAACCACCACCCTGCAAAAATTCCAGGAACCCCGGGAAGAAGAAGAGGAGCCGCAGGATAAGTCCCTGGAGGAAGAACAGGAGCATACCCTCATCACCAAGGAAATCCGGAATAATATCCTGATCAAAACCACCAAGGTAAAGGTGGATGGTGTATGGGAAATTAAGGAGCGGGAGGAAATCGTACTGGAACAATTATCCTCAAAACAAAATATCTACGTGCTGGTGGATGAAGCCCACCG
Source organism: Flavihumibacter fluminis (assembly GCF_021491375.1). Lineage (GTDB taxonomy): Bacteria > Bacteroidota > Bacteroidia > Chitinophagales > Chitinophagaceae > Flavihumibacter > Flavihumibacter fluminis. Next base: position 188,971 of record NZ_JAKEVY010000001.1, on the reverse strand, counting down.
GTCGCAGTATGGATTCCTTGCTGCATTCATGCGTTCGGTATTACCCCATGCAAAATTTGTCGCCTTCACCGGTACGCCTTTATCCAAAGAGGAGAAATCCACCCTGGCGGAGTTTTATGGAGGTGATTACCTGGATGTATATACGATTAAAGAATCTGTTGCCGATGGCGCTACGGTGGAGTTATTATACGATGAAGGTATAGCGCGATTGGATATCAAAAAGGCTGAACTGGATGCTGAGTTCGAAGCTAAATTCGGTCATGAATCAGAGGAAAAACAAAACCTGCTCAAGCAAAAAGCGCTTAAGAAATACCAGACATCTACCAGTCGCCTTACCGATATCGCCCAGCACCTGCTGAAACATTTTGCAGAGAAGATTTATCCGAATAAACACAAAGCGATGCTAGTTTGTGATGGCCGTCATGCCGCCATCCGGTACAAACAGATCATTGAACAATTGCGAAACGAAGGGTTTCACTCTTTTGAAACAAAAGTGGTCGTAAGTATAGGCTCGCCTAAGTCGGATGAAATCGCCCGCGACTATTATGAAACCCTGGAATGGAATAAGCAAAATCCGGATGCTCGTCGCCCTGTTTGGGTTGTGGCACCGGAGTCCGTCAAAACCGTAACCGAGGATTTCAAATTGCCTTATGGCAATGAGCAGGACAAAGAGAAATCAGGCAGAAAGCAATACGATAATACAGCCATCCTGATAGTGTCAGATATGTTGCTGACTGGCTATGATGCCCCCATCGCCTCCTGTTTGTACCTGGATAAGCCGTTGAAAGAACACAGCCTACTCCAGGCGATCGCCCGGGTAAATAGAAGTGGCAAGGGCAAGAAGGCAGGTTTCATTATGGACTATTATGGGATTACAGAATACCTGATCCAGGCCCTTGAAATCTTCAGCGGAGACCTGAAACGCTCTGATATCGTCAAGAATTTAAGTGAGGAATTACCCCGATTGGAAACACATCACCACAAACTGGTAGAGTTTTTCAAGCCTATCAAAGTGGATCGTAATTACGAACGCGAGAAGTTTATGGAAGAAGCGGTTTTGTTTATTGAACCCATCGACCTCCGCGATCAGTTCAAAGAATTACTAAAAGCGTTCAATACATCCATCTCCATAGTATTGCCAGATACGAAAGCGATGAAATATTCCAGCGATTTCAAATTGTTCAATGAAATCCGCCTAAGGGCACGCAATGCATTTCCGGATGATGAAGAATTGAAAGTAACAAGAGAAGAGAGTCAATTATTGCAGGAGCTGATTGATGAACACCTAAAATCACAGGGAGTGGAGCACCTGTTGGAAGAGCCGGTTTCCATTATTGATAAAGACAAATTCAGGCAGGAGATTCAGCATGCTTCGCCTCAAACACGTGAATTGAAAATGCGTAATAACCTCAAGCATGTGATCAACGTGGGACTGGATAAAAATCCGGATTTCTATAAGCCCCTGGCAGAGCGCCTGGAAGAACTGCTCCGGTTGGATAAAGAGAAACGTATTTCTCAAACGGCACTCTTAAAAGCCTATGCTGATATCCAGGATGAAATTATCAATCACCAGAAAGAAGGGGAGGCAAAAGGATTCACCACTGAGCGGGAGAGAGCCATTTACGACTCCATGAAGCTGATCTTTGACGGAGACGCAGAAGATGCCACCCGGACACTCTTTGATCTGGTGCGGGGTGAACTCAATATTGTTGGATGGGAGGAAAAAAGCATGGTGCAAAAAGACATCGAAAATAAACTGACCCGATTTTTAACCACTAAAATGCTGCGTCCGGAAGCCAAACTCAAGGCCCTGGAATTGATTGATGTGCTAAAGCGTAACAAAGATGCCTAGTGTGCGATATGGATCGAGGTTGATTAATTATGCCATCCAGGAACGGGAGGGACTTAAGGGGCATTATATCAGCGTTGACAATGTGGATGGTGTTATCCTCAAAGGGAAGTCGGTACCCCCGGAAATAGCGGATAAACTCATTCTGAAAAAAGCCCGTTGGATTATAGATAAACTGGAACTGGTTCGTTCAGTAGCGGCAGGTGATATTGTCTCGGGCTCACGATTACCTTATCTGGGCAGGAGCTATTATGTACAGGTGGTGGTAAACAAACGAAATGACCGAATACAAATTGAGTTTACCTATTCCAGGTTTATCATCACGGTAAACAATTTATCTATCAGCCAGGCTGAAATCCAGTCGGCCTTGCTAGACTTCTACAAGCAGAAAGCAATAGAGAAAATTGGTCCGCGGGTAGAGCAGTTAAGCCAGCGAACCGGCCTTACATACCAGGGACTGCAATTCCGCAAAATGAACAAGCGATGGGGGAGTTGCACTGCAACCAACCGGATCATCCTGAATATTGAAACCATTAAATTACCCTACAGCCTGATTGATTATGTAATTGTACATGAACTGGTCCATACCAGGGTGAAGGATCATTCCAGGGCCTATTGGTCCCTATTGGGCAGGCATATGCGTAACTGGAAGACATTAGATGCCCGGTTGAACAAGTAGCATTTTATATCCTATTTTCTTGCAATTTTTAAGGTTGTCCTAACCGTTATTTTTTCCTTCAGCCTGTCCACTAAATAATACATCATAGGTACCAGGAAAAGTGTTAAGATCAATGACGACAACAATCCTCCAATGATCACCCAGGCTAACCCGTTTTTCCATTCTGCGGCGGTTCCACTAGCCATTGCAATAGGTAACATACCAATTGCCATAGATAAAGTTGTCATTAAAATAGGACGCATTCGTTCTTTTCCACTTAACAAGATTGCATCTCTGTAGGATTTCCCTTCTGCTTTTAACTGATTTGTGAAATCCACTAACAATATCGAATTTTTGGTCACCAATCCCATTAACATGATGAGTCCTAACAACGCAAACAGGCTTAGATGATTCATCGATAAATTCAGTGCAAGAAAAGCCCCGATTGCAGCTACCGGAATTGCAAACAGTGCTACCATAGGATAGATAAAGCTGTCGTAGAGTGCTACCATAATCAGGTAAATCAATAAAAATGAAATCAGCAATACAGATCCAAGGGCCCCAAAACTATCATTCTGCCTTTTAATATCACTTCCCCAGGTCATTTGTATACCTGCCGGTAGAGGATTGTTTTTAATATACGCTACAACTTCATCAGCTACAGTTCCGGAAGGGCGCCCTAAGGCATCGGCTGTTAGTGTTACAGCCGGTTGCCTGTCTTTTCTTTCCAACAGGGAGGCTGATAAACTCCTTTCCAAACCGGCAAACTGGGAGACTTTAACAGGTATGCCCGCCGGATTCTGTATGGTTAGCTCCTGTACATCTTCTGCATGCTGGCGACTGAAATTATCCAGCCAGATGCGTACCGGATATTCCGTACCATTTTCAGTTAATGTAACCTCATCGTTTCCACTGAAGGCTGTACGAAGGTTCATACCGACATAGGCAGCGTTTAATCCGAGTCGCTGCATTTTGTCTGCATCCGGAATTACCTGTAGTTCCGGACTTCCGCTTTCAACTGATAAACGAACATTGTCTGCTCCGGGAATACGTTCTATAACAGTTTTTAAATTACCGGCTGTGTGCATCACCTGTTCAGCCGAACTACCACTCAACATGATTTCAATGGGGGCAGTTCGGGGTATCAATCCCAAAGCAGCAATAGAAAAATTGACACCGGGATAAGCCAACTGCAATTTTTCCCGCAGGCTTCGCATGAAATTTTCTGTTGAAATTCCCCCGATTTCTTTTTTGGGCTTTAATTGAATGGTAAATTCAGCTTCATAAGAAGCACCAACACCCAAACTACCTATCCCGGTACTAGGCCCTCCTACATTGCTAAATAGGTTGGCTATTTCTGGTTGCTTTAGAATCTCATTTTCAATTTTCAGCGCTACCAGGTTGGTTTGTTCAATTGCAGTGGATTTGTCGAATTCAAGTGACAGGCGAAATTTACCCTGATCACCAGTCGCGATTAATTCTTTCCCTATGATACCTTGCTTCATCATACCGGCAGTACCTACCAGCAACAACAACACGATTAGGGTAAATATTATTTTATGCCCTAGTACCCAATTTAATGCCTTACCATACCATTCAATAAACCGGTTCAGTTGGTGTTCAAATGACATCAGGAAGCGATTGAATAAATTGGTAGGTGACAGCTCTTCCTTTTTCCCAAACCTCGAGGCCAGCCAGGGGGTAAGTGTGAATCCTACCAGCAAACTGGTAAGCGTAGAGGTTATCACTACTACAGAAAATTGTTTCAACATATCCGCTACAAATACCTGTAAAAAAAGGATAGGGAAAAAAACCACAACATCAACAAGCGTAATGGACAATGCAGAGAAGCCAATTTCCATCCTGCCATCCAGAGAGGCCGTTCTTTTTTCTTTTCCCATATCCAGGTGGCGCTGGATATTTTCTAAAACAACGGTAGCATCATCCACCAGAATCCCAATGATCAGACTCATTGCCAATAATGTCATCAGGTTAAGCGTATAGCCCAAGAGCCACATGATGGCAAACGCGGTGATCAGGGAAGTGGGAATGGCTACGAGTACAATTAGTGCATTTCTGAAACTGCGGAGAAATAACAACATCACCAGTGCCACCAGCAACACTGCCAGTAAGAGGTCCACAAGCACCGAGTCAACAGCTGCAAGTGTATTATCTGTACTGTCATCTGCAATGATAAAGTGTACACCAGCCGCCTGATTCTGGTTTTCAATTTGGATAAGCTTTTCACGTACGAGCTTTGATACATTTACGGAATTGGCATCCCCCTGCTTTTTCAATAAAAGTCCAATACCATCCTTTCCATTGTACCGGCTAACAGATGTTTTTTCTTTTACTCCCGCAGCAACGATAGCCAGGTCTTTTACATAAACCGGATTTCCAGGTTTCGGCATGGCAACCTGAACCATCCTGATATCCTCCAACTGAGTATATTTCCCAACCAACCGAACCGCGTTGCTCTCTTTATCCGTTTTAACCAGTCCCGCTGGCAAATCCAGGCCAGAACGCTTAATGGCTTCTACCAACTGGTACAATGAAATATTGTGTAACCTCAGTTTGTCCTTATCAGCTTTTACCTGTATTTCTCTTTCCTCTCCACCCAACAGCGTTATTTCAGCAACTCCTTTTAATTGCTGAAGCTGTGGTAAAAAATCATCTTTCATGAGTTGGTAAAAATCCGTTGCCTCCAGGTCACTGGTTGCATTAATGGAAATAATAGGCAAATCATTAGGAGATACTTTGCTCATCACAGGTGTTTCTACATCTTCCGGCAACTCCTTTCGAATATTATCAATGTAGCGCTGCGCATCCTGCATGGTTTGATCCAAATCGGTTCCATATTCCAGATTGGCAATAACAATGGAAGCATTTGGCAATGATTTCGTAACGAGGTAGTCCACACCTTCCAGGTTGGAAAGTGCATCTTCAATTTTTCGGGATACTGAAGTCTCTACTTCGGAAGGCTCTGCTCCCGGATAAGCAGTTTTGATAACAACAACAGGTTGATTAAAATCTGGCATTAGTTCATATGCCAGGTTTTTATATCCGATAAACCCCAATAAGGCAAGCACGCTGAATAATACAATAATCAGCGAAGGACGCCTGATGGATAACTCCGTAATATTCATGATTCTTTGCTTTATTTGATTTGAATGGTTGCATTTTCAACCAGGTTGATAAAGCCACTGGTGATTATGATCTCGCCTTCTTCCAGGCCCGCTGTTACAATAGTTTGGTTTTCAGTAATGCCACCTACCGATACAGGTTTGCTCACTGCTTTTCCATTTTTAACTACAAAAACGCGTGCAGAATCAGCAGTTCCCTGAATGGCAGCACTGGGTATATAAATCTGCTTTTCCGTAGCAACTTTATCAATATGTACTTTTCCGAACATACCTGATTTCAGGTTCAACTCAGGTGAATTGGAAACCGCGAGCTGGATGGGGAAGCTATTACCCTGACTGGCTTTGCTGCCAATCAGAAGGATCCTTCCGATCAAGGGTAAATCAGGAAAAACATCAGCAGTAATTCGATAGGATCTACCGATACTGAATTCTGGCAAATCCTGTTCTGAAACATTCAGGGTAAACCTTAACTGCTTTAGATCCGTGAGCTGCATAAGCGGAACACCAGGTGCTGCATAAGCCCCGGCTTCTGTTAACTTGGCAGTAATAACTCCACTGAAAGGAGCCCTGACAGTAGCTTTTTCAATTTGGGCCATTATGGTTGCCTGCTGAACTTTGGCTGCTGCCAGTCCCAGGCTTGCCTTTTCGAGTTGAATGCCCTGAACAGCATCTGCTTTCGTTAATATGGTATAGCGATTTACATCTGCTTGCAATCCTCCCAACTGAACTTCAACTGATTTTAATTGCAAGGACAAGAGAGTAGTATCCAACTGAACCAAGGGTTGCCCTTTTGTTACGAAGGAACCCTGATCTGCCCAAACAGCTACAATTTTACCTGGAACATCCGAACTAATCCGACTTTCTTTTTCGGGCTCAAAACTGCCCGGAAAAATTTTTGTGGACAGTCTTTCAACTTGTTGAATGGTATCAGTTTCTACCAGTATCGGTTTATCCTTATCATAGGTATAAACCTTGCTTTCAGCCACCTGCTTATTCGTTCTTAGTTTGAATATTACCAGCGCAACTATAATTACTATTGAAAGTAGCACCAGCAGTTTAGTACGTTTCATATTGATCATTTAAGTAAGTGGGTGTAATTAGTTCAAATTGGAGGTTATTTTTTTCAATTCCAGGTCCGCTTTCAATAAGTCAATCCAGGAAGTAAGTAGCTGTTGCTGAGCATCCCGGACCGCATTATCAGCCAGGAGAATATCCGTCAGATTCGCAAGCCCCTGTTTGTGCTGTAATAAGGTTTGGTCATAGATAGCTTTCGCCAGATCCAGTTGCTCGCGACTGGTCATTATTGCTTTTTGCAGCACTTGTTTTTGTCTGTTGGTATTTTTTAGTTCTGCTTGCATTTTATCAGTAAGGAATTGTTCCTGCAGTTGGTTATTGCTAATCTCCAATTGTTTTTTTGTGATTTTTCTTTTAGTAATGGTTCCATTAAAAATGGGATAGCTGAACTGAATCCCGGCATATCCAAGCGGATAGAATTTGAGAAAAGGGGAGGGTTGCTGATGGTAACCAAATCCGGTACTGCCATAGAAAGCCTGGAAGTTGACACTTGGGAGTTTTCCAGACCTATGTAAGGTGTTGAGCTCCATTTCAAGCAGTTTTTTTTCCTGTTGAATGATTTGAACATCGAGTGGAATCTGCACATCATATGCAGGTGCAGGTACAGGCTCCTGAATAGGATCAACCCTAAATGAGATGTCCTCTGGAATACCTATCGACAATTTTAAGTATTCCAGTACCTGGAACAATTTTGCCTGAATTAATTCGCGTTGTGTTTGAAGTTGCGTATTCTGTAAATATACCTTCCGCAAATCTGTTCCGGTTGCCAATAACTGTTCTTTGAGGAGGGTTATGTTCTGAATCAATTTGGAAGAATTAAGCAGGTTGCTATCGAGAAAAAGTAATTGGTGCTGCAAAATTTGTGCATTGTAGTAAAGTCCGGTTATTTCATATAAAAGCTGTTCTTCGGATTTTAACACCTGCAGATCAGCCAGTTCTGTAAATAAACCAGCCTGTTTAATCGCCCCGTAAGCTTGAGGTGAATACAGGGGCAGTTGTAACTGCAGGTTTGCATTGATGGTATGGGGTACTCCAAATTGGGCTTCTTTGAATTCTCCGGCAGGCACCTGGGGATTAAAAATATTCAGGGGAAGCAACTGGGTGGGTAAGTCCATGTAATACCGGTAATCGGCATTGAGGCTTAGCTTTGGAAGTAGTTGTGCTTTTGCTTCCTTCAGCAATTGCTCTCTTTGCGCAACATTGTTTTTCGCCATCCGGAGTTGTTTGTTCAGAATCAAGGCGGTGTCCAAACACTGCTGTAGACTCCATTTTGGTTGCGCCAAGGCAACCATGCTAACTACTTGTAACAGCAGAAACAGCAATAGTTTGTGAGTGTTCACTAACTTCATGATGCAAAAAATTTTATTTTTCTTTAATTACAATCATTTTAAACATACCATCCAGCACTGCCAGTCCATCTTTCAGCAGATTGGATTGGTGTCCTGATAATTTCCATTTCAAAACTGTCATACGAATCCCTCCCAATAATAGCGTAGTCAGGATGGAAGCTGTACAAATTTTGGAATATTGACCATTCTGTTGCCCCCTATTGATGTTTTCTCCCACCAATTTGTGCATCAGGTCAACGATCTCTTTAATTTTTTGGGTTAGCTGGGTATCAAAGTGAAAAATTGATTCCGCAAATATTACACTTGCAATGGCAGGCTTACTGATAAGTAATTTTAATAGCACTTTCAAAATGGCGGTTAGTTCTGCTCGCGCTGTTTTGCCTGATTTAAAGGAAACTTCAGTATTCCTCTTTTTTATTTCCGTTATAAAGTAATCAAGAATACTCAGTAAAATATCGTTTTTACTATTAAAATGTCGGTATAAAGCAGGTTCCGATAAGCCAATATCAGCTGCCAGCGTTTTAATGGTCAGGTTTTGGATACCATATTTATCAATCCGCTCCGTTGCAGCTTCCATGATCTCAATCTGCCTGGTTGAATATTTCGTCATTTATCTAGATTCTATATTTAGTTAGTTAGTATTCGCTAACAAATATAGTAGTTTTAGTTATAATCGCCACCTGATAGTGCAGTTCTTCTCCCCACCAGCCTTTCCATTCTTCATCTGGCCAGGGACCACGAACAGGTCCGAACATATTTCTGCCCAGTATCCAGGCTCCGATATTTTCAAAGGACCGTTCAGCAAAATCGTTGTCGATGCCCAGCGTACCATCAGCCTTGCCCATCATCCGCTGAAATCTCCTGGTTGGAAATACCCATTTGTGCAATTCTTCACCCCTCACACCTAAAGGTTGTTGTATACTTTGATTGGGGCCTGCTCCAAATCCATCCAATGAAATGGAAAAAGCGGCTACTCTGACTTTGCTCATAAAACAAACATTTTTATTATTTCAGGATTTGGGAAATATTTTTGAAAGAACATGAAAATGGACTAATTTGCAACTATATTTCAGTTGCACACAATCAGTTAAGATCACTAATAAATTGCCACATTAACACTATGAAAAAAACATTTTTAACTCGTTTCGATGTCAAAAATTGGGAAATTATTAGAACGGTTATTATCCAGGCCAGCTGATTTTACATGGGATGAACTCATTAGAATATTAAATCATTTTGGATATTTTGAAATGAAGTATGGAAAAACAGGTGGATCAAGAAGGAAATATGCAGACAAAGAGAATCAAATTATTAACCTGCATAAACCTCATCCTGGTAATATTTTAAAACGTTATGCAATAGATCAGGTTATTTCAACATTAAAAGAAAGAGGGCATTTAAAAGATGAATGATATCTTAGAATATAAAGGATATTTCGCAGAAGTGCACTTTAGCAGTGAAGATGAAGTCTTCTTTGGAAAATTGCTGGGTATCAATGACCTTGTAAACTTTGAAGGTCATACGGTAAAAGAATTGAAAAAAGCATTTCAGGAAGCCGTAAATGACTATCTCCAAACTTGCCAAGAATTAGGGAAAGAACCCGAAAAAGCTTACAAAGGCACATTTAATATTCGAATTCCTTCCGAATTACATCGGCAGGCTGCACTCTATGCCTCAATAAAGAAAATGTCTCTTAATGATTTTGTTAAACAAGCGATTGCTAATATGGTTTCTACACAGACAAAATCAATAAATACGGCAAATTGATCTACCATACTTAATTGAGTTCTTCAGTATCAAACGAATATTTTTATTCCAGCTATTTTTTGTACTTTCAACTTCAACTCACTTTGCTTCTATCATTCTTTCAGGAAGCATTAACAACTTCTCAAATTATCTCCCAAACGGTTCATGAACGATTCACTGACGGTTCAATAATAGTCCAGGAGTGGTCAAACAGTAGTGCCCGAACGATACTTGTTGACTGAATAGATAGACCAAAGTACCCGAATGGACGATGAAAAGTACCTGAATGGTATGAATTGCCAAAAAAACAAATGGGCGCAAAACCTGTTCCTTTCAACAAGTTTCGCACCCTTTGCCTCATTAACCTACCATTAAACCAATTCTACCGACAAATTTTTGATTTCCGGTTTCTGTTTCATGAGAGTCGGACCTGGTTATTTCAACCTGGATAATTGGATGATACGGGTTTTTCAGGTGATTGGATCGAAGTGTATTTTTGAGCTGCTAACACCACAAAGATCCCTACTTATCAAACCCTGGACAATAGACAAACTTGACATTTCCTGTAGAAATTAAATTACAGCTGCGTAAGATTCTATATAGGCTCCTCAGCGCAGTTATCCACTCTTGATAAGTAACTGCGATTTTCTTCCAAGCCGGTACAACGATTTAGTACCCCTGGAGGTCACTACTTCACCAACAAAACCGTTCTTATGAAAAAATTGCCGCTCTTTCTTTGCCTGTTTGTACTGATCACCGTTTCTGCCTGCCAGAAGGACGATCCGGTTCCTGCACCACAACCCCAGGATTTCCCAATCCCGAATACCGGTGAACTCGTCCGTTCCATTCAATGGAGCAATGGAACCCTCGCCCTGTTGCAATACAATGCAGACAGCTCGCTTAAGCAAATAAATTACAGCTTGCTGAATTCGGTTGGTTCCACCATTTTTGAATGGGAGGGAGGAAAGATGAAGGGTATGTACGACAACCGTTCTCTTTATAAAAACACCTATCACTACGATGGCAATCGCGTATCTTATTACATCAACACCACCCGCGATTTTGTTTCAGCCACTTCCTATAAAATGGAATATCACTATAACGCCAATGGACAAGTGTCAAAGCTTAATTACTATAGTTCCAATGAAGCTGGTTCAACATTAAAGACTGCCACTACCTATGAATACAATGCTTCAGGAGAACTTAGTAAAGCAATCACCAGTTCCGGCAATTCCATCATTACGCATACCATTGACAGTTATTCCGATTCTGCGGATTTTAATCCGCTGTTGTTCATCGAAGTCGGACTCTACGAATATTATACCCTTTATAACCTGGCGGTTTTCAGCAGCCTGAAAAAATATCCGGCTAAAATTACCCGCACCATTAAAACAGGTACCAATGCCGCTTATGTCGATAGAATTGTGGAACATGTTTGCGACATCACAAACCGCCGGATCAATAAAATCACTTCCCATTCCAATTATCCGTCAAATCCACAATACAACAGTTCACTGGAAGCGGTGTTTACTTACGATTAACAAAATCAGTCGTATTGTTATTTCACCCTGATCAGCTTGCTTCCTGCAGGGGCACATTTACGATGGCCTGCTCACGGTAACGCTTAGGCGATAGACCGGTGGTTTCCTTGAAGAGTTTATTGAAGTTGGAAATTGTTTTGTAACCACAGTTGTAAGCGATCTCTGAAATGGTCCAGTCGCTGTCAAGCAACAACCGGCAGGCATTGCTGATACGCACCTGGTTGAGATATTCTACAAAATGCAGGTTGTTTCTTTTTTTGAACAGTCGGCAGAAACTCTGGGGAGTAAGATTGGTGAGTCGTGCCACATCTTTCAACTGAATATCCGAACGGAAATTTTCATGCACATACCGGTACACTTCACAGAGGCGATCTTTTTCACTCTTGTTATCATAATGCACAAATTCAGTTGCATTAATCTGTGCCAATTCGGTAGATTCTGATAATAACTGCAGAATTTCCAATAAGAGCAGGATCCGCTGGAATCCCTGCGCATGCAATATCTGTTCTATTTTTGCTGCCACCTTATCGCGGGTTTCATGCTGGATGGCAATTCCCAGTTTCGATACCCGAAGCATATTTTTCAGGCTCTCCGCTTCCGGTAAATCAAATAACCCGCACTCAAATAACTGGGGATGAAAATACAGTACAATAGAAGTTGCCGTAGTGCCGGCCTGCCCATTGATAAAACTGTCGTCATTGATCCAGATATGGGGGAGGGAAGGACCAATCAGCACCATATCTCCAGCTTCAAACCGTTCTATCTGGTTTCCAACAATCCGCTTTCCATAACTCTCTTTGATGTACACCAACTCAAATTCCGGGTGTACATGCAGGGGAGCACTGAAAAATGATTCTTTTCTTTCCATCACCGAGAACATACTATTTATCTTCGGTGCAATTTCAGTCTGTAGAATTTTCATGTTGCAAACAATCGGGGTGAGAAATAAGAGCCTTCTTAAATATTCACTTTAAACTTACTGAATTTTCACCTATTAGCACTACAGGAGGTTAAAATAGAGGAAGAAACAGGGAATAAAAAGAAACCAATCCGGTCTTGCCCTTTTGTATTAATTTAGGAGGTTTACTGCAATCAACGATTCATGGATTCTTCGAGTACTACCCGAACAACTAGCTCATTGGCGGCCCATACCCATATTGCAAGGGAATTTTCTACCCGGTTTGGCCATTCTCCCGATATATTGGTCAGTTCTCCTGGCCGGATTAACCTGATTGGCGAACATACCGATTATAACCTGGGATTTGTTTTGCCCGCCGCTATTGATAAATACATTCATATCGCGATCCGGAAACGCAAAGACAAAGAATTGCATTTTTTTGCCGCAGATTTTGCCAGCTCCTATACCGGTAAGCTGGGAAAATGGGAAAAAAGCCAACTGCAATGGCCGGATTTTCTACTGGGTGTGCTCAGGGAATTTGATGAACGTGGAGTGGAGCTTTTTGGGATGGATCTCTGCTTTGGGGGTGATATCCCCTCAGGAGCCGGACTCTCTTCTTCTGCGGCTATTGAATGCGGACTGGCACACGCAATTAATGAGCTCAAGCAATTAAGCTGGCCAAAAATTGAACTGGTGCAATTGTCCCAGGCAGCAGAAAATAGATTTGTTGGCGTACAGTGCGGAATAATGGACCAGTTTGCCTCCATGTTTGGAATGAAGGACAAAGCCATCCTGCTCGACTGCCGCAATCTTAAATACGAATACATTCCCCTTGCACTAGACCAGTATGCTATTCTCCTGCTGGATTCACAGGTAAAACACAGCCTGGCCAGCAGTGAATACAATGTGCGCCGGGAACAATGTGAAATGGGAGTGAAGGCACTTCGTAAAGTATATCCGCATGTGAATAGCCTGCGCGATGCCAATCGCGCGATGATTGAATATACCCTCAAAGACCAGGTTCCTGACCTGGTTTACCATCGTTGCAAATATGTGGTGGAAGAAAATCTTCGTCTGCAGGTGGGTTGTGAAGCCCTCCGGAGAAACGACCTCGTTTCCTTTGGAAAGAAAATGTTTGCTTCCCATGTTGGTTTGAGTAAACTGTACGAAGTTTCCTGTCCCGAACTGGATTACCTGGTAGAACTGGCGCGACTCGAACACAGCATCATTGGCTCCCGGATGATGGGAGGAGGCTTTGGTGGCTGCACCATCAACCTGATCCGCAAATCCTTTATCAATGAAGTGGTGGAGAGGATTTCGAATGCCTATCAGCAGAAATTTTCAAAAACTCCTACGCCCATCATCTGCCAGCTTTCCAACGGAACGGCTACTGTTTCTTCCTAATTGAAAAGAAATAGTATTTTGCTGCCAGATCATGCTGTCTGCAAAAGCTCAATATGCCATTCATGCCCTAACCTACCTGGGAGAACATTACCAGCAGGGCTTTATTCCTATTAACCAGATTGCCGAGAAAAGAAAAATCCCTGCCAAATTTCTGGAAGCCATCTTACTGGAACTTAGAAAAGCGGGTATACTTGGCAGTAAGGCTGGCAAAAATGGTGGCTACTACCTGCTGAAGCCCCCAAGAGAGATTCCCATGGTTACCATCTTGCGGCTGATGGATGGTCCCATTGCACTACTTCCCTGCGTGAGTAAGAAATTTTATGAACCCTGCAGGCTTTGTCCTTACCCGGAAGCCACCTGTAATATCCGCCTGATTTTCCTTGAAGTCAGAGATGCCACGCTGCAGGTAATTGAGGGTAAAACCCTCCAGCACCTCATGCAGAATGATTACCAGGATCCTTCGGATTTTGTTATTTAACAATTTGTAAGTGCTTATTAAACATTCAATTACTTCTATTTTTTCCATTAGTCTAAAACATCTATTAAAACTATAGGAATTATCGTTTTTAGTGTATAATTTTGGTCCGTTAAACAATCTGAGCAGTTCTTCAGCGTTTAAGTGGAACTGCTTAGCAGAAAAACACCTCTGAACTATGAGTAATGCGAGCGTAGCCCTTCCGTCGAACTTATTTTCCTCCCAGGAACAAAAACAGGTGCAGGAAATTATTCAGCATTTCAATTCCCAACAATTGCAATGGCTGGCAGGTTATCTGACGGGACTCCAGCACAGCAACCAGCAACTGCTTCAACTGATCAACCGGATCCCGGTACCACAGGAATCCATTACCACCGAACCCATCGCAGCACAGGATAGTATTACCGTTTTGTATGGTTCCAAAAGTGGCAACTCCAAGAAAGTAGCTAAAAATCTGCACGATAAACTGATTGCACGTGGATTTACCACCGTTTTGCAGGACATGAACGCCTACCAGGGCAATCGCCTGAAGGACGAAAAATGGCTGCTCGTGGTAGTCAGCACCCACGGCGAAGGAGATCCTCCCCCCGCAGCAGAAGACCTGCATGCATTTATTAATAACAGAAAGGCTCCCGCACTGCCCAATACCAAATTTGCCGTGCTCGCTTTAGGAGATAAAAGTTATGCCAGCTATTGCCAAACGGGCCGCGATTTTGATAGTCGCCTTGGTGCCTTGAAAGCAACCCGCCTGCTGGATCGCTTTGAAGCAGACGTGGATTATGAAGAAACAGCCGAAGCCTGGATTGAAGCCGTAATTAATAAGGTACAGGAAAGCTTTGGTACAGCACAACCTGCAGTCAGCGCTATTACGCATGTGAATGGTAACGGACAATTAAAAGAAGCAACTGTTACCTATAACCGAAAAAATCCTTTTGCTGCCACTGTGCTGGAGAATATTCAGCTAAATGGGCGCGGCTCCGCGAAACAAACCTATCACCTCGAATTATCACTCGAAGGTAGCGGACTGCAGTACCAGCCGGGAGATACCCTGGGTGTTTGGGTGGAAAATCATTCCAGTCTGGTGGAAGGACTGCTCGCGTTTAAGAAATTCAATCCCGATACCCGCCTGCAAATAAAAGACACGGATATCAGCCTTTTTGAGTTCCTGCAAAAACAGGCAGAACTTACGACGGTGAGTGGCTCCTTCCTGGCAGCCTATTCAGCGTTCGTAGATGATCCGGCCCAGGCGCATCAGTTAAATTCCATTCTGGCAGACAAACAGGCGCTTTCATCTTTTGTATATGGAAAGGATATCTGGGACGTTTTACAGGAATTCCCCAGCACACTGAATGAAGAACAGTTTGCTGCTATTTTATTGCCCCTGCAGCCCAGGCTCTATTCCATCGCAAGTTCACTGGAAGCACATCCCGAAGAAGTACATCTGACTGTTGGGCGGGTAGTTTATAGCAACAACAACCGCGAACACAGGGGAGTAGCTTCCAATTTCATTGCAGATGTGTTGCAACCCGGACAGCAGGTTTCCGTTTTCATTGATACCAATGAATCCTTCCGCCTTCCGGAAAACCAGGATACCCCCATTATTATGGTGGGACCCGGAACCGGTATTGCTCCCTTCCGCGCTTTTGTAGAGCAGCGTGCTGAAACCGGCGCTTCCGGAAAAAGCTGGCTCTTCTTTGGGGATCAGCATTTCACTACCGATTTTCTCTATCAGACAGAGTGGCAACGTTTCCTCAAGCAGGGTAGCCTGACGCACATGAATACTGCCTTCTCAAGAGATACCGATAAAAAAATCTATGTACAGCATAGGATGCAGCAACATGCGCAGGAGCTATACCAGTGGCTGCAGGAAGGGGCTCATTTTTATGTCTGCGGGGATGCCAAACGCATGGCGAAAGATGTGAAACAAACTCTCATCCAGATTGTGCAGGAACAGGGCCAACTCGAACCCGAAGCAGCTCAGGACTACGTCAAACAACTGGTGAAAACTGGCCGCTACCAGGAGGACACCTATTAAAGTGAGACGTCAGACGTGAGACGTGAGAAGTAGGAAGTGAGACCCAATTCAAAATTCATAATTCATAATTCATAATTCCACATGAATCAGGATAAATCCAAACTCAGTGAAGTTGAACACATAAAGGAAAGAAGCCGCTTTCTGGAAGGTACCATTCAGGACAGCCTGAAAGATGAGGTTACCGGTAACCTGTATGCGCAGGACCAGCAACTCATCAAGTTTCATGGCAGTTATGTACAGAGCGATCGCGAACTGGACAAAGAAAGAAAGGCACAGAAACTGGAACCCCTGTATTCCTTCATGATAAGGGTGCGCGTGCCAGGTGGTGTTGCTAGTCCGGCTCAGTGGATTACCATGGACAACCTGGCCGACAAATACGGGATGCCTACCCTGAAACTCACTACCCGCCAGGCTTTCGAGCTGCACGGTATTCTGAAACACAACCTGAAACCAACCATCAAGGAGATCAATGAATCCCTGATGGATTCCATTGCAGCCTGTGGTGACGTAAACCGGAATGTGATGTGTACAGTGAATCCGTACACCTCCAACATTCACGATGATGTTCAACGGGTAGCCCTGGCCGTTAGTGAACATCTTACTCCGAAGACAAAAGCATATTACAAGATCTGGGTGAATGACGAACAGGTGGCTGGTCCGGTTGAAGATATCACAGAAGAACCTATTTACGGGAAAACCTATCTGCCCCGGAAGTTTAAAATCACCTTTGCCATTCCTCCTTATAACGATACCGATGTGTACGCACATGACATTGGTTTGATTGCTATTGAAGAAAACGGAAAACTGGCCGGATTCAATTTCACAGCTGGTGGTGGTATGGGCATGACCTTTGGTGATGAGAATACCTTCCCCCGCCTGGGTAACCTCCTGGGATATGCGCCGGTTGATAAAGCGGTGGATGTATGTGAGAAACTGCTTACCATCCAGCGCGATTATGGCAACCGGGAAAACAGAAAACTCTCCCGCTTCAAATACACCATCGAAAGAGAGGGACTGGATTTTGTCAAAACAGAACTGAATAAAAGATTAGGATACGACCTGGAACCAGCTAAGCCCTATACTTTCACCACCAATGGCGACAGCTATGGCTGGGTGAAAGGCGCCAATGGCAACTGGTTTAATACACTTTATATTGAAGGTGGTCGGGTAAAAGACACCGAGCAGTTTCAATTGCGCAAGGGACTTCGTGCGATTGCTGAAATCCTGGAAGGTGGTGATTTCCGCCTTACCGGTAACCAGAATATTGTAATCGGAAATGTATCCGAAGCGCTGAAACCCAAAGTACAGGAACTCCTCGTACAACACGGATTGGAAGCCCACCAGGATGTAACTCCTCTGCACCAGCATTCCATCGCCTGTGTGGCATTGAATCTTTGTCCGCTTGCCAATGCTGAAGGAGAACGTTACCTGCCCAGCCTGATCACAAAAATTCACGCGATACTGGAGAAATACGGCATTCCTGATCAACCAATCACCATACGTATGACAGGTTGCCCGAATGGTTGCGGTCGCCCTTACCTGGGAGAAATCGGATTTGTGGGCCGCGCACCCGGAAAGTATAACTTCTATCTCGGTGCTTCGTTTAATGGTGACCGTATGAATGTATTACATAAGGAAGCGCTCAGTGAAGAAGAGATCCTGGCTGAACTGGATCCCCTGATTGCCCAATATGCAGCAGAACGTACACCCAATGAGCATTTCGGAGATTTCCTTGTGAGAAAGGAAATCATTAAGCATAATTATTCCAAAGCTGATTTTCACCTGGTATAATATGAAACCCGCAAACCCACAACCTGGAAAAGTGTATATCACCGGGGCTGGTCCTGGTGATAGCCAACTGCTCACCCTCCGCGCCAAAGCAGTGATTGAGCTGGCTGATACCATTTTGTTTGATAACCTGGTGAACCAGGACATCCTCGATTGGGCAAAACCCGGAGTGGAAAAAATATTTGTAGGCAAGTTGCCTTATTGTTCTGTGATCACACAGGAAACCATCAACCAATGGATGGTGGACAAGGCACTGGAAGGGAAACAGGTGGTTCGCTTAAAGGGTGGAGATCCCATGATCTTCGGCAGGGGTGCAGAAGAAGCAGCTTTTCTAAAAGAGAATGGAATCGAATTTGAAATCGTGCCGGGTGTAACCAGTGCCCTCGCAGCCGGCGCTTACAGTGGTATTCCTATGACACACCGGGATGCGTCCCAGATGGTGCTCTTTGTAACCGGGCATACTAAGAAAGGCAAAAAGACCGGATTGAATTTTGACTGGCCAATGTTGGCAGCCTTTGACGGGACCATTGTTTTTTATATGGGGGTTAAAAATATTGGCGAAATTGCGAGCCACCTGGTAAATGCCGGAAAATCGGTTGAAACACTGGTGGCCGTTGTTGAAAATGGAAGCCTTCCTCAACAAAAAGTGGTAACCGGAACGCTTACTACAATCGGTAAGGAGGTGGAAGCTGCCGGCATCGGAACACCAGCCCTCATTATAGTAGGTGAAGTTGTCAAATACCACCAGGAAATCAACTGGTTTGCCAGCATACAGGAACAGTATCATCAACGAATTGCCTAAAAACGAAAGTAAATGAGTTTAAAACAGGGATATATCCTGAGTGCTTCGGTACCACAGAAAAAAAGAGTAATTGAATTTTCATTGGATCTTTTCGAATACCTGTTTCCGGTAGTTGAAAACGAAAAGAATTACGAAAACAAACACAAGCGGAAAGCTGACAGTTTGAGAAACAGTCTGCTGGAAATTCTGTATGCTTTCAGTGAAGCCTATCAGCTGGATGAAGAAAAAATTGCCACCGCTTTTTTTGAAGAGCTGGAAGCCTGCAAATCCTGCCTGCTGGAAGATGCCACTGCTATGCTGCAGTTTGACCCCGCCGCCAAATCCATTGAAGAAGTGGTGATTACTTATCCCGGGTTCCAGGCTATTGCCGCCTACCGGGTTGCCAATATCCTGTATCGCCTGCAGGTTCCCCTGATCCCCAGGATCATTAGTGAACATGCTCATTCTACCACAGGTATTGATATTCACCCAGGCGCCACTATTGGTGTGCCCTTTATGATTGACCATGGAACCGGTGTGGTAATTGGAGAAACCACCCTAATTGGTAAGAATGTAAAAGTATACCAGGGCGTAACCTTTGGAGCCCTTGCTGTCAAGAAAGAAGAAGCAGAAACCAAACGCCACCCTACGATTGAAGATAACGTGATCGTGTATGCGAACAGTACGATCCTGGGTGGAAAAACGATTATTGGTCGCGATAGCATCATTGGCGGTAACTGTTTCATTGTTGAGTCAGTGCCTGCCATGAGCATAGTGTATCACCAGCCCATCATTACTGTTAAGAACAAAAAAGATTTTACAGAACCATTAAACTGGGTTATATAAATTATCCTTCACCTTAAATCAGAAACCATGATTGCACAAAACATCCTTGAAACAATTGGCAACACGCCGCATGTAAAATTGAACCGCCTTTTTGGTTCGGACCATTCTGTATACATCAAACTGGAAAGAGCTAATCCGGGTGCCAGTATCAAAGACCGTATTGCGCTTGCAATGGTGGAAGACGCCGAAAAGAAAGGCCTGCTTCACAAGGATAGTGTAATCATCGAGCCAACTTCCGGTAATACAGGTATTGGTCTTGCTATGGTTGCTGCTGTAAAAGGATATAAACTGATCCTGGTAATGCCTGAAAGCATGAGCATCGAAAGACGCCGCCTGATGAGTTTGTATGGAGCCAGTTTTGAACTGACGCCCCGTGAAAAAGGCATGAAAGGTGCTATTGAAAAAGCAAAGGAACTGGTTGCAAGCACTCCACACGGATGGATGCCCCAGCAATTTGATAATCCTGCCAATACCGAAGTGCATCGTCGTACTACAGCCCAGGAAATCATAAAAGATTTTCCTAACGGGCTGGATTACCTGATAACAGGTGTTGGTACTGGTGGCCATATAACAGGTTGCGCTGAAATCCTGAAAGAAAAATTCCCTAATCTGAAAGTGTTTGCTGTTGAACCGGAATTATCACCCGTATTAAGTGGTGGTTCTCCTGCTCCACACCCGATCCAGGGTATTGGTGCCGGTTTTGTTCCGGGTATTTATAACGCAGCTGTTATCGATGGGGTGATCCCGGTTTCCAAAGATGATGCTTTTGCTTATGCGCAGCGTGCTGCTAAAGAAGAAGGCATTTTCATGGGTATCTCATCCGGCGCATCCCTGGCAGCGGTTGCTAAAAAACTGGCCGAGATCCCTGCAGGCAGTACGGTGCTCACGTTCAACTATGATACCGGAGAACGTTATTTATCAATCGAAGGACTTTATTAAGAACTCATGGATGTACAGCAAATAAATGAACAACTGGCTTCACTCAGTGCCGCAGAACGTTTGAAGTGGATGAGTGCGCAGTTTCCGGAGGGGATGGTATTTTCAACCTCCCTGGGGCAGGAAGACCAGGTGATTACCCACCTGATCGCCCGGCAGTCTTTGCCTATTCAGTTGTTTACACTGGATACTGGCAGGCTCTTCCAGGAAACCTACGACCTGCTGGATAAAACCATCGCACGATACAAAGTGCGCATCCAGGCATTTTTTCCGCAGGCAGCTGCTGTTGAGCAATTGCTCACCGAAAAAGGTCCAAACAGTTTTTACGAATCTGTTGAAAACCGGAAAGAATGTTGCTTCATCCGAAAAGTGGAACCACTGAACCGTGCGCTCAAAGGAGCCAGGGTTTGGGTTACCGGTTTGCGCGCCGATCAAAGTGAAAACCGCGCCAACCTGCCATTTGCAGAATGGGATGCCGCTCACCAGTTGATCAAAATACATCCATTGCTGGATTGGTCCTACGACCAATTACTGGACTTCATAAAACAGGAAAACATTCCCTACAATTCACTGCACGATAAAGGATTTCTGAGTATCGGTTGTGCGCCCTGTACCAGGGCCGTTGAACCGGGAGAAGATATCCGCGCCGGCAGATGGTGGTGGGAAGCTTCCAAGAAAGAATGTGGATTGCACCAGGAAACCAGTATAAAATTGAATTAAACAGAAAGAAAAGCAGAACAACTATGTCAGCCAACAGTATCATACCCGCCTTTCCGAGAATGTTAGAGGACGAGAGTATTTATATCATGCGGGAAGTAGCTGCCCAATTTGAAAGACCGGCATTGTTATTCAGTGGAGGAAAGGATTCCATTACCCTGGTTCGCCTCGCACAGAAAGCATTCTGGCCCGGAAAAATACCATTTCCGCTATTGCATGTGGATACAGGGCACAATTTTCCGGAAACAATTGAATTCCGCGACTGGCTCGTGCGTGAAACAGGTGCTGAACTCATTGTTCGGTATGTGCAGGACAGCATTGATGCAGGTAAAGTGAAGGAAGAAACCGGCAAATATGCCAGCCGTAATGTGCTTCAAACAGTAACGCTCCTGGATGCGATCGAGGAGTTCAAATTTGATGCCTGTATCGGTGGTGCCAGGAGAGATGAGGAGAAAGCCCGTGCCAAGGAAAGAATCTTCTCCGTACGGGATGATTTCGGTCAATGGGATCCGAAAAAACAGCGCCCGGAATTGTTTGAAATGCTCAATGGCAAAATCAATATTGGAGAGAATGTTCGTGTATTCCCCATCTCCAACTGGACCGAGCTCGATGTTTGGACCTATATCAAGGAAGAGAACATGGCAATACCCTCTATATACTACACGCACAAGCGCCAGGTAATTGAAAGGGATGGCATGATCTGGCCTTATTCGGATTTCCTGAACACCAGCGAAGATGAAGTTCCATTTGAAGAAATAGTACGATTCAGAACTGTAGGAGATATGACCTGCACAGCTGCTGTTGCTTCCACCGCAAATGAAATTGATGATATCATCCGGGAAATTCTCTCTGCTAAGATCTCTGAACGCGGTGCGCGCATGGATGACAAAAGAAGTGAAGCTGCTATGGAACAGCGTAAAAAAGAAGGATATTTTTAAGGAGGCTTCGAAACGGATATGCTTTCTTTCACCCAAAAACTGGCAACACTGGCCACTATAAGTTACATATTGTCCCCCTCGGTGAGCTCAGCCCAAACAAGTGGCTTGCATGACCATAATTCCATTGGATGGTATCAGCTCAATACTACTACCAATATTGGAAAGCGATGGGGCTTGCATTTGGATTATAACCAGCGTTACGCACCTTTTACGGGCTCGCTCTTTCAGCGTCTGGTCAGAACCGGTGTCAATTTCAAACCCAATATCAAATGGCATTTCAGAGCAGGCTATGCATGGGTTGAAAACCGGCCATATGGAGATTTCCCTTTCAATTCAGAAGGGCTGTTCACCAATGAACACAGAACCTACCAGATGGCCGCCTTTCGTCACCAGCTGAGTCGTTTAGACATCCGTCACCGGGTAATGACTGAACAGCGCTGGCTGGAAAGGACCAACAGTTATCAGTATGCGAACAGGGTTCGATACCAGATAAAAGCACAGGTACCGATTACCTGGAAAAGCGGCCAGGCCAGTTATCCTTACCTGCAGGTATATGATGAAATCATGGTAGCATTTGGTAAAAATGTGCCAACCAACCGTTATGATCAGAATCGCGTCGGAGTACTGGCGGGATATCATTTTTCCAAAAACTGTCAGCTGGAAGCAGGTGTAATTCATATCCACCAGCAGCTCCAGAGGAAGCAAAACAACCAATCAATTTTTCTTCACAATACCGGCTTACAGGCAAACCTGTATGTTCAGGTAAACGGTTATAAAAAAGCTAAAGGAAAATGACACCCACAGCAGTTAATAATTTATATCCAGTCTTTCTAAAACTCGACCAGCTACAGGTGTTGGTTGTGGGAGGCGGTTATGTGGGTGAGGAAAAACTCAATTCCCTGCTGAAATCCTGTCCCAATGCCAGCATTAAACTGGTGGGAAGAGAGATCAGTCCGGCTATTAAAGAATTGCAAGGCAGCTTCGAAAAATTGCAGCTCGTTGAAAAACTATTTGAGCAATCTGATCTCGACGGGCAGGATCTGGTGATTGCAGCTACCAATGACAAAATCCTGAATGCCGCAGTGAAAGAAGCGGCAGCAGCAAAAGGTATTCTGGCCAATATCGCCGACACACCGGATCTCTGTGATTTTTACCTGGGCAGCATTGTTAATAAGGGAGACCTGAAAATCGCTATCAGCACCAATGGTAAATCACCTACCGTAGCCAAGCGCCTGAAAGAATTGTTGAATGATGCCATCCCGTCTGAAATGGACCAGGTTTTGGACAATATGCAGGTGCTTAGGTCCCGTATGAACGGGAATTTTTCCGAGAAGGTAAAACAGCTCAATGATATCACCCGGGTACTTGTAGATGATACGCAACCCAGAAAAATTAACGAAGAAAAAAAATGGAAATCCATTGCAACCAAACTGATCATCCTGTTTGCTGCAATGATTGTTGGACATCTGATCCTGTCCTCCATACCGCTTCCTCCCTTGCCTGAAATCTGGGCAAGTACCAGGGAATATATCAATCAGAATTTCCTGTATTTCATGCTGGCTGGTTTTCTTGCACAACTGGTGGATGGCTTACTGGGCATGGGATATGGTGTTACTTCTGCCACCTGTTTAATCACCGCCGGGGTTAATCCTGTTTCAGTGAGTGCAGCTATCCATACCTCAGAAATATTTTCAGCCGGGGTAAGTGGATACAGTCATTATCGCTTTGGTAATGTGAACAAAAAATTATTCAAGCACCTCGTGATTCCGGGCGTGTTGGGTGCTATCCTGGGAGCTGCCATGCTGGTTTTCCTGGGAGAAACAGCCGGCGATTGGCTGATGCCCATCATCGCGCTTTACGCTATGTTCCTTGGATTTAAAATATTCAGCCGGGCATTTCAGAATTCAACTCCCAATAAAAAAATCAAGCGGGTAGGCTGGCTGGCATGGTGTGGTGGTTTTCTTGATTCGTTTGGAGGTGGCGGTTGGGGTCCTATCGTAACCAGTACCCTGATTTCAAAAGGAAAAAGTCCGAGGTATACCATTGGTACGGTAAGTCTGACTGAATTTTTTATAACCATGGCTAGTGCTGCAACCTTCTTTTTTACAGCAGGGTTGGGACACTGGCCGGTAGTAGCAGGACTGATAATCGGAGGTGTTATTGCTGCCCCCATTTCAGCCAGGCTCGCAGGTAAACTGCCCGCCAAAACCATGATGATTGGGGTAGGCATCATCGTTATGATCTGGAGTATTCGTTTAATCATAAAATCATTTGTTTAATATTTAATGTTTCTTGTATGGATATCGTAAGAATTGCAACAGCTGGTAGTGTGGATGATGGGAAAAGCACCCTGATTGGAAGACTGCTGTATGAAACCAACAGCATTACCGCGGATAAACTGGAAGCAATCGAAAGAGCAAGTAAGAGGAGAGGAGTGGACTATACAGATCTTTCTCTTTTAACAGATGGACTCATCGCTGAAAGAGAACAAGGCATCACCATTGATGTAGCCCATATTTATTTTTCAACGCCTACGCGCAAATATATCATAGCTGATACACCGGGCCATTTTGAATATACCCGCAATATGATCACCGGTGCCAGTAATGCACAGGTAGCCATTATTTTGATTGATGCCCGAAATGGTATTGTGGAACAAACCCATCGGCATTTCTATATCACCCAGTTATTGCGTATACCCTATGTAGTGGTTTGCGTCAATAAAATGGACCTGGTGAATTACGCGGAAGAACCTTTCAATCAGATTCGCCAGCAGTTTGAAGAACTCTTTGAAAAAGCAAACTACAAGGAACAAAGCCTGCAGTTTATTCCTGCATCTTCCCTGTATGGCGATAATATATCTACCCGCTCTTCACAACTCGACTGGTATGATGGTCCATCTTTGCTGGAGTTCATGGAAGGTATCGACTGGCATGCAAGCCAGAACCAGCTTCCGGCCCGCTTCCCGGTGCAGTATGTGATCCGTCCAAAGTCAGATCAATGGCATGATTTCAGGGGATTCGCTGGCAAACTCAGCAGTGGCACGCTGTCTAAAGGCGATACTGTTGTAGCATTGCCCTCCCTGCAGGAATCTGTTATTGAGGATATTTACAAGTTTGAAGAGTCACTCAATCAGGCTGAATCCGGTGATTCGGTAGTTATCACATTGAAAGATGAAATTGATATCAGTCGCGGTGATATGATTGTAAAAAAATCAGAACAACCGGCTGCTCTTAAAGAAATCTCCGCCCAGGTTTGCTGGCTGGATCATACGCCGCTTAAAGCAGGCAAGACTTACCTGTTACAGCATGGAAGCAATCGGGTGAAAGCAAAAATCACCAACCTCTATGCCAGTATCAATGTACTCGATTATAAGACCATTGATGATGTGGAAGAAATCGGACTAAATGAAATTGGTTATATCTCCCTGAAAACTGCCAAACCGGTAAATGCGGACACCTATGCCGCTAACAAACGGAATGGTAGTTTTATCCTGATAGATGAGGGCTCCAACAGTACGGTAGGGGTGGGCTTTATTGGTTAACTTATCATTTACCGTTACATTTGCCCGTATCAATCAGGTACCAGCTATGGCAGAAAAGATAATCGAACTCAGAAACGCGAATATATACCAGGGCAGTAATCTCATTCTTCAGGATGTTAATATCACCATCAACAGGGGTGAGTTTGTATACCTGGTTGGTAAAACGGGAACAGGTAAATCCAGTTTGTTAAAAACCCTCTATGGCGACCTGCCTTTGAAAGAAGGAGAGGGCCAGGTGGTAGGTTTCAATCTCAAGGAAATGGATTGGAAAAAAGTTCCTTTCCTGCGCCGTAACCTCGGAGTTGTATTCCAGGATTTTCAATTGCTGACCGACAGAAATGTAAACAACAACCTCAAATTTGTGCTGCGCGCAACCGGCTGGAAAGATGAGCAACTGATGGATGAAAAAATCGCGGATGTGCTCGACAAAGTTGGCCTGAAATCAAAAGGGTTTAAGTACCCGTTTGAAATGTCGGGCGGAGAGCAGCAGCGGGTTGATATCGCACGCGCCTTATTGAATTCACCCAAGCTTATACTTGCCGACGAACCTACAGGTAACCTGGATCCTGAAACCTCTGATGAAATCATGCAGTTGCTGTTTCATATCAGCCGTGATTATGGTGCAGCGGTAGTGATGGCAACACACGATTACCCGGTTATCCAGAAGTACCCGGCAAGAACATTGAGAACAGAAAAAGGCAGAGTTGAGGATAACGCTACGATAAATATGCTATAAGCGCTTTTGCATTGGTTGCTGTATCGAAATGCTGTTGCAGCAAATTCTTACGAAGGCGAATTTCTTCCTCCCCGAATGGCAGATGATATAATTGTTGCACAATTCGCTGCATTGCGGTAGCAGTTTCAGCAATATGACAAAGCGGGGCTAACGGACTTCCCTCCACAGCTGTCTGGTTTACAATACAATGCCGTCCATTATACAGGGCATTCAACAGTTTCAGTTTAACTCCAGTTTTATTAAAGGAGGGTAGAATATTAATTTGTGCCTTTCCAATCAAATCCTGTAATTCTCTTTCTTCAGGATTCGCAACCAGGCAGGTATGCGTGTTCTGATGAGCGATCCGCTGTAACCTGGAAGATGGATTTTTGCCGGCAACTACAAACGGGATTTTCAATTTGTCAAATACCTCTGTAAGTAGCCAGATCGCAGCTTTTTCATTTTCTGCCACACTCAGATTGCCATGATACAGGCAAAACGAACCGACGCCCTCCGCAGACTTCACTTCACTGAAAGGATGAAAAACTGGCAGGTAATGCACCCATTTTCCATGAAACTCTTTATTGTAATGTTCCTGATCGCGTTCTGACAAAGTGAGAACAGGCCAGGAAGCAGCTACTTTCCTTTCCTGTTTAGAAAGCAGCCGGCTTTCATTCCAGAAATAAATTCGCTTGAAAAAGGAACGTTCGTGGCGGGATAGTTCCTTATAATAAGTTGTTTCTACATTAAATAACCGGAGAATGATTTTACGATGCTCGAATCGGGCATCGTCCAATAAGGCTGAACAATGAATGCCCTCCAGCAAGATCGGATGGTTATCCTGACTAAGCCTGTCCAGCAATTCCTCACTGCTTCTTGAGCATACAATATAGGGAAGATGAAAACAGAATCCCTTGTGGCCTTCCAGTCGTTTGTAATAATGAACTTCCTTACAATACGAATTCAGAATGGGTTGCGCACCCCTGCCATATTCAAAACAATGCAGGATGATTTGCACTCCCTGTTCATGCAGGGCCTGGATGGTTGAAAAAATATCCAGCACGCCACCATAATCCAGGGGATAGGGTACGTCATGACTAACGATATGTATGGTCTTTCCTTCTGACACCAGGACTCTATATTGATTGATAAATAGCCAGTAATGCTTTTTCTTCCTTCTCCCAGTTCCATTCCTGGCGCATTTTCAGGCAGTTTTCTTGCAGTTGCTTATATAGTAACCCATCTTCAAGCAAATTGTTTATGGCAGCAGCCAATTCAGCCGGATCTGTGGTATTGATCAGTACCGCCACCGGAAAATCCCTGTTTAGTTGATGATAAACCGGAAAATCAACAGCCACCTGCGGAGTAGCTGCATGCACATAATCAAAAAACCGGTTGGCCAGGGAATAATAATTACTGAGTCCCTGGTTTTCAAAAAGAGTAAATCCCAGGCTAGCCCTGGCGGTAATAACTTTTAATTCGGAGGGAGCAAGTTTGCCTTTGAGAAAGACCCTGTCCTCCAGGCGGTACCGTCTGATTAGCTCACTGGTTTGATCCAGGAAATTTCCATCGCCATAGATGTGCAAGGGCAGTTGTACATACTGCATTGCGGGTATCAGTACTTCAAATAGCCGACCTTCATTTACCGCCCCCTGGTACAGCAAAAAGGGCTCTTTCTCCAACAAAAATTGGCTTTCCGATAATTTGGGTACATTCCGGATGACACTATATCGCACCCCATATTCCTGCTCGAATATACGGGCAATGGGTTCATTCACGGTATAGCCTATGCGAAAACAGGGAACGCAGAAAGTTTCAATTTTTTTCCAGGTTTTATAAATCAGCGGGCGACTGACCACTTCCTTCATTTCACAGAACAGTTCATGTGCATCATACACTCTTGGAATTCTTTTCAGCTTTGAAACCAGGTAAACAGGCAGAATAGTATCCAGGTCTATAGCGCAAAGCACCTGAGCGCGCTGAAACAATAACCAGCATAACAATTTCAGCATGTATTCCAGGTAAAACAATTTGCCTTTCTCAAACCAGACAGGAATGCGTTTTTGATGGAAGGGAAGGGCAAGCAAGGGCGGACTGTTTTTCTTCTTTACACCCACCAGGCAAACTTCATAACCAGCTGCGGCCAGTGAACCGGCAATCCGTTGCATACGCTGGTCAAAGTTCAGGTCGTTGGTAACGGTAAAAATGATGCGCTTATTCATGCTCCTTCCTCCGGTTTCCCATTTTGGCATAAATGGCTTCAATGATAGCTACCGACTGCAAGGCTTCTTCGGGTTCGAGAAAACGATTGGCTGGGTTTTCAAGTGCTTTCAGCATGGCCTCATAAACCAGGTGATGCTGGCTGCTGCTCCCTTCGTAAGTTCCATATTGATTCGATTCCAAAATAGGAAATGCAGGCACCTCAACACCTTCAATATTGCAATAACCTATTTCGTTTAAATAAGACCCTCCGATTTTTACGGTTCCCTTTTCCCCGAAAAGCGTAATAGAACCTTCCATATTTCTGCCATGAGCATTCAGGCTGTAATGAATAGATCCCCTGATACCAGATTCAAATTCAAGAACAGCCATTCCCTGGTCCTCAAATTCAATACAGTCAGGATGCAACCGGTTTTCAGCTGTTGCAAATGCCACTTCTTTCATTGGCCCCAGGTACCAATAGAGCAGATCTACAAAATGACTGAATTGTGTGAATAGCGGGCCGCCGTCCAGGTTTAAACTGCCCCGCCAGGCAGACTGGCGGAAATAAGCAGGATTTCGATTCCAGAAAGCATTTAGCTGAAAGCCAACCAACCGACCAAGTTGTTGCCGGTCCAGTACCTGCTTTACCCAGGCAACGGGCGGATTGAACCTGTTTTGTTTAACTACAAATAGCTTTTTATTAAACAATCTGGCGGTTTGAATCATTTCGGTGGCGTCTCTACTGTTGAGTGCCATCGGTTTTTCACATAATACATGCGCATTGCTTCTGAATGCTTCCTTACTATGTTCTGCGTGCAAGCCATTCGGCGTGCAGATAACCACGATTTCGGGTTCAGCCTGAGCCAATAATTCCGTTAGATTGCTATAGGCAGAAACCTGGTACAGTTTCGCAATAGCCCCCGCTTTCTCCTGGTCTGTATCAGCTACTCCCACCAGCTTGCCATACCGCGCAGCCAGGGCAGCATGTTTCCGTCCAATATGTCCACATCCGAGAACAGCTATCCGGTACTGCATGGTTATTAAAAAATAAGGAAGCAAAATCCAAAAAAATTAGGAGAACTCAAATGAATTGTAGGATTTTTAGTAGCTTTGCCGCCAATTTAAGAAGTTTATAAAATTGGATGTTTCGTAAAAAACACAAAGATGTCTTATTTAACTAAAGAAAAAAAAGCGAATATTTTCGCTGAATTTGGGGGTAATGCTGCGAACACTGGTTCTATTGAAGGACAGATTGCACTGCTGACTGAACGTATCAGTTCTATTTCAAAGCACCTGCAGGCTAACAAAAAGGATTTCTCAACTCACCGCGGTCTGATGCAAATGGTAGGTAAGCGTAAGCGCTTGTTGACCTACATGAGCAAACACAATCTGACTGGTTATCGTCAGCTGATTGAAAAACTCGGTATCCGCAAATAAGAGTAAAGATGATATTGCTGTACTATTCCCAACTGAAAACCTCATGTTGGGAATAGTTTTTTGCATGCCATCCCTTTTTGACTTTTACTAACAGCATTAAACCATCCGAATTAACATGTTAACACAACCTATTTCTGTCAGCATCGACCTGGGTGGAGGCCGCACGGTTTCCATCGAAACAGGCAAGCTGGCACGCCAGGCCGACGGCGCCGTTACAGTTCGCCAAGGCAACTGTATCATTCTTGCCACCGCCGTTGCCAACAAAGACCCCAAAGAGGGTCAGAGCTTTTTTCCCCTTACGGTAGATTACCAGGAAAAATTTGCCTCAGCCGGTAGAATCCCCGGTTCCTTTTTCAAACGCGAAAGCAAACTGAACGATTATGAGGTTTTAACCAGCCGATTGATTGATCGTGCTTTACGCCCCCTGTTCCCGGAAGATTATTTCTGCGATGTGCAGATTCTGGTTACCCTGATTTCCAGTGACCCGGAAGTTATGCCCGATGCACTGGCCTGTCTGGCTGCATCTGCTGCGCTGGCTGTTTCAGATATCCCGGTTCAGGAACCCATTTCTGAAGTACGTGTTGCCCGCATTGACGGACAATATGTAATCAACCCATTCCGCTCCGAATTGGCGAAAGCTGATATGGATTTCATCATTGGTGCTACTGAAAAGAACATCATGATGGTGGAAGGTGAATCCAAAGAGTGCAGCGAGGAAGACCTGGTGAAAGCTATTGAAGCTGCCCACGAAGCCATCAAGATCCAGGTTCAGGCTCAGAATGAACTGCGCGCTAAAAAAGGCGTAACAGGCAAACGTGAATACAAGAAGCCTGAAGAAAACGAAGAACTGCTCGCTAAGGTGCAGGCTTTCGCTAAAGATAAAATTTACGAAGTTGCCAAGTCGGCTCTTCCCAAGCATGAGCGCAGTGATCGTTTCGAAGCGATTGGCACCGAACTTATGGAGCACCTGAAAACAGCTTACAATGTTGCCGAAGGTGCAGAACTGGAAGATTCCATTAAAAAGCTGGCCAAGAAATACTATAGCGATCTGCAGTACTACGTAGTTCGGGATATGATCCTGAATGACCGCGTGCGCCTGGATGGTCGTGGTTTGGAAGATGTTCGTCCGCTTGCTATGGAAGTAGACGTACTGCCTTCTCCCCATGGAGCGGCTCTGTTCACCCGTGGTGAAACCCAGTCTCTTACAACTGTTACCCTCGGTACTCCCCTGGATGAACTGCTGGTGGAGAGTGCTGCGGTTTCTGACTATACCAAATTCATCCTGCATTATAATTTCCCTCCCTTCTCAACTGGTGAAGTGAAAATGATGCGCGGTCCCGGTCGTCGGGAAGTTGGTCACGGTAACCTGGCCATGCGTTCTTTGAAGCAAATGATGCCCGGAGATGATTTCCCTTACACCGTGCGCGTGGTAAGTGATATCCTGGAATCCAATGGTTCTTCTTCCATGGCAACTGTTTGTGCCGGATCCCTGGCCTTGATGGATGCCGGTGTACCCCTGCCCAAACACGTTTCAGGTGTGGCAATGGGACTCATCACCAAAGAAGGAAAATTTGCTGTTTTGACCGATATCCTGGGAGATGAGGATCACCTGGGTGATATGGACTTCAAAGTAACCGGTACCAAAGAAGGTATTTGTGGTGTTCAGATGGATATCAAAGTGGATGGTCTCAGCATGGACATTATGCGCCAGGCGCTGATGCAGGCCAAGAGAGGTCGTCTTCATATCCTGGATGCGATGTATGCTACCATGGGTGGTGCCCGTGAAGATGTTAAGCCCCACGCACCTCGTATGGTTAAGATAATTATCGACAAAGAATTCATCGGTGCGGTAATCGGTCCGGGTGGTAAAGTGATCCAGGAAATGCAGCGTGAAACCGGAACTACCATCAATATCGAAGAAAAGAATAACCAGGGTGAAGTTTCCATCTTCGGTACCAAGAAAGAAAGCGTTGACCGTGCCATGGCATGGATCAAAGGAATCGCTGCACAACCAACTGTTGGAGATACCTACGAAGCAACCGTTAAGAGCATTCAGCCTTATGGTGCATTTGTTGAATTCCTCCCAGGCAAGCAGGGTCTGCTCCACATTTCTGAAGTAAGCTGGAAGCGTCTTGAAACACTGGAAGGTGTACTGAAAGAGGGCGATGTGGTAAAAGTAAAACTTACTGGAACCGACCCCAAATCAGGCAAGTTCAAACTGAGTAGAAAGGTGTTGTTGCCAAAACCTGAAGGACAGGGTGCTCCCCGTCAACAGGAAGGTGAAAACTGATTTCTCTGATCAAATAAACTCCAAACCCCGGTCCTGTATCGGGGTTTGTTATTTAAACTATGGCAAATTCATATCAACAGATTCGGATTCCGGTAAAAGAGCAGGAGACAAGGGAAATTTTAATTGCACTGCTGGCAGATACGGGTTACGAAGGTTTTGAAGAAAGCCGGGAAGAGCTGTTGGCCTATATCCCGGAAGAACAGTATGATGCTGCAATACTATCCGAATTGCTGCATCCGTTTGGGCTTACTTCAGAAACAGAAACCATACAGCAACGCAACTGGAATGCGGAGTGGGAGGCTGGCTTTCAACCCGTTCAGGTGGGAAATTTCTGCCTGATCCGCGCCGATTTCCACCCTGGCTCGGACAGCGTTCGCCACGACCTGATCATCACACCAAAAATGAGTTTCGGAACAGGCCATCATGCCACCACCTATCAAATGGTGGATGCGATGCAGGAACTCGATTTTACCGGTAAATCAGTACTCGATTTCGGCACCGGTACGGGCATCCTGGCAATCCTGGCTGCCAAAATGGGGGCTGTTACTGTGGTGGCAATTGATAATGATAGCTGGAGCATTGAAAATACAAAAGAAAATATCGAACGCAACCAGGTAGAGGGGATTTCAGTCTTAGAACTGGACCGCCTGGATGATTTACCGGTTTTTGACATCATTCTGGCAAATATCAATAAAAGGGTGGTACTGGAACAGATTGGAAGTATGACAACTCATTGCGCACCGGGAGCTAAGATTTTAATCAGTGGTCTGCTGGTTGGTGATGAACCGGATTTGCGTGCCGCAATAGAAGAACTCCCAGTTTCGTTAATAAAACAAACAAATAAGGATAGTTGGTTATGTTGGTGCCTTGAACGGAACTGACGCCGGATAAATGAAATTAAAACGAAGGTTTTTCGTATCTTAATTTCCTTATTTTTGAAATCCAACTCAACACTCGCATGAAAGAGGCTCTTCTGATTATATTTGCCTATTGTATTGGCTCTATTCCAACGGCTGTTTGGGTAAGTAAGTACTATTTTGGGATTGATATTCGTGAATACGGCTCCGGAAATGCCGGTGCTACAAATACCTTCCGCGTACTGGGTTCTAAATGGGGTACCCTTGTGATGGTGATCGATGTGCTTAAAGGACTTGCTGCAGTTAAACTGGCCTTGTTACTACCATACTATATTGAAAACGATCTCGCACTTACCAACTTCCAAATCGGATTAGGTATGGCGGCTGTACTGGGGCATATTTTCCCCATCTGGGCTCAGTTTAAAGGGGGTAAAGGAGTTGCAACATTATTCGGACTGGTCATAGGGATATCTCCCTGGACTGCACTGTGTTGCTCTGGAATCTTCTTGCTTGTATTATATTTAACGCGTTTTGTCTCGCTTAGTTCGATTCTTGCCAGTATTGCTTTCCCGATATTTATCCTGGTTATTTTTAACGTGGATAACCATGCTTACCGGGTCTTTGCAATTGTTGTTGCACTACTGGTAATCCTTACCCATCAGAAAAACATCAGCCGTCTGCTCAAGGGTAGTGAAAGCAAAGTTCCTATTCTCAAGTACCGCGACCGGAAACGAAAAATGAAATCCTGATCGTAGCTTTGTACCCGTCTGGTACAAGAATTGAATATACCGGTATAAACCCGCTACAACAATGAAAAAAATACTGTTGTCCCTTTTGGTCATTGGCAGCCTGGCTTCCTGTTCCCGGAACCCGATTACAGGCAGAAATCAGTTGTCTCTGTTTTCTGAAGCAGAAATCCAAACCATGGCCGCGTCAGAATATCAATCTTTCCTTAGTCAGAATAAAGTTGTCAGCACTTCCGTGAGCAAAGATGCTGAAATGGTTCGCCGGATTGGCACCCGTATTTCAAATGCAGTCACCCAATATTATACTTCAAAAGGGCTTCAGAGTGAATTGGCCGGTTACAAATGGGAATATAACCTGGTAGATTCCAAGGAAGTAAACGCCTGGTGTATGCCTGGGGGAAAAATTGTAGTGTACACAGGACTATTGCCAATAACTCAAAACGAAGCGGCGCTGGCAGTAGTTATGGGTCATGAAATTGCGCATGCCCTTGCCAAACATGGCAATGAAAGAATGAGCCAGGGAATGGTTCAACAATTGGGTGGAGTAGCCCTGGCGGTTGCTACAGCCAATAAACCTGCCCAAACGCAGCAATTATTCATGACTGCTTACGGTCTTGGTTCTACTTATGGAGCAATGCTGCCTTTCTCAAGAAGTAATGAACTGGAAGCAGATAAATTCGGCCTTATTTTCACTGCAATGGCAGGATATAATCCACAGGAAGCAATTCCCCTTTGGCAACGCATGGCAGCAGCAAGTGGAGGGAATCGCCCTCCGGAATTTGCCAGCACCCACCCGGCAGAGGAAACAAGGATAGAAAAACTGAAGGAAATGATGCCCGAAGCACTGAAATATTATAAGCCGGTTAGCAATAAATAAATTAATCAGGTCAAAAAATACCCGATTAGCCCGCCAAAGGCGGGTATTTTTTTTACCTTTGTAGCCGGTTCATTGATCTTTTATATTAAAAAGTTTCTGATATGTCGCAGGCTTTGTTGGAAAAGCTCCAGTACAAAGAAGAAAAAAATCTGCTCATTCAAGGATTACCATCCTCCATCGAAAAGCAATTTAACAAGCTCACTTTCGCAAAAAATGTTACCCCGCTGTTGAAAAGCAGAAGGATTGATTTTGCGCTGGTGTTTGCGATCAATGAAAATCAGTTAAACAATATTCTGGAAGATGTGCTTCCGGCGCTGCACGAGGAAAGCAAACTCTGGATTGCATATCCTAAGGCCGCTTCCAAAATTGCTACCAATCTCAACCGCGATTGCAGTTGGGAAAGGGTCGTGAGTGCAGGCTACCAGGAAGTTCGCCAGGTTGCACTCGATTCAGTTTGGAGTGCTTTACGTTTTAAGAAAAATGAACAAATTCCCCAACTAAGCAGAGCTTCCGCCAATGGTGGAGTACCAGCAGCAATTGAAGGAGTTGATTTTGTTTCCCGTACAATCGAAATTCCTGAAGCGCTACAGCAACAATTACAGCTTAAGAAACATAAAAAGGCGCTTGAAAATTTTGAACAACTTTCTTTCACGAACAAGAAAGAATATGTACAATGGATAACCAGTGCCAAAAAGGAAGAGACTCGTCAGAACCGATTAAGCGCTACTGTTGAAAAATTACTGGCTGGTAAAAAGAATCCATCTGAAAAATAGAGAACCTTATCGCACGATTACAGTTCCCAGTTGCTGTAATAACTCTTTTTCCATCTGCTTTAAGGCCTGGTGTGTTTGAAGGAGTGTCAGCTGCTCCTCCGGACTATGGGGTTTTTCAAGGTCCTGCTGGTTCTCTTCCATCATGCGTTTGATCTTACGGAGTTTAAGATAACGCAGTGTTGCAAGTACTTCCTCCTTGTACATTTCCTCCCTGCTCGAAACCGGTAAACGGAATTTGTTTTTCCATTTATCGCTCACCTCATAGGGAAACTCCATGAGGGAAACCACCAGCGCACTCATTGCCTGATTCTCCATATAATAGAAATGCCGCGGAGTAGGTTCCATACCTGCCTGGTACCAGGTTTTATAGGTTTCGGCAATCTCCCATAATTGTTTGTTGTCAAACAGTTCCTCATCATCCAGTTCCTCAAACAGGAAATCCGCAACTCGCTTCCCACTATCCCAGGGCTTTAATCCAAATTCGATCAATGCGTGGATTACGGCCTTTTCCTGCAATTCATCTTTCTGAAGCAGGAAAAAACTTTCATCGTATTGTTCAGTTGTATCTGGATTCCCTTCGAAATAAGGGACATCTGTATCAGGTGCAGCCTTTACTTCCAGCTTCTGAATTTTCTCCCGGATAAACTTGTTCACGAGGTTATTCAATCCGGCTTCTTCAATCTTCAGTAAAGCAGCACATTGCCGGATATAATCCTGTTGTTTGGTGAAGTCTTCCGCTTTATTAATCCTGGATAATGTTTCTGCGATCTGGTTCACAACCGCCGCTTTTTTCTGACTGTCATTACCAGCATCCTTAAGTGAAACTTCGACCTGAAAAAGGATGAAATCTTTTTTATTATCGGCAACAAATTGGCGGAAGGCTTCTGCACCAACCTTTTTAACGTAACTATCCGGGTCTTCCTTATCCGGAATCAGCACCAGCTTCACATTCAGACCTTCTTCCAATGCCATATCCAATCCCCGAAGCGCAGCTTTCACTCCAGCCGCATCGCCATCATATACAATGGTGAGATTATTGGTGTATTTTTTTACGAGACGTATTTGATCCGTAGTGAGTGAAGTACCTCCACTGGCCACCACATTTTCAACCCCAGCCTGGTGCAGTGAAGTAACATCCGTATACCCTTCCACCAACAGGCATTCATCCAGCTTATCAATTACCTGGCGTGCGAAATACATGCCATATAAAATCCTGCTTTTGACATAGATTTCATTTTCAGGCGTGTTGATATACTTGGGAGCCCGATCATTCTTTTTAATAATCCGCGCACCAAACCCAATTACTTTTCCCGTGGTATTGTGTACAGGAAATATGATCCTGCCCCGGTAGTTATCCACCAGCTCTTCGTTTCTGATTGCCGCCAGTCCGGATTTGACAAGGAGGTCGCGGTTGTATTGCTTGGCCAATGCCTCCTGCACAAAAGCTGTTCGTTCCTCCTTGCAATAACCGATTTGAAATTTTTCTATGATCTCATCAGTAAATCCACGTTCTTTCAGGTAAGCCAGACCAATTGTCTGACCTTCTTCATCTTCCAGCAGTGTTTTGGAGAAATACTGCTGTGCAAAATTATTCAGGATATAAAGGCTATCGGCTACCTGTAGTTGCTGGCGCTTTTCCGCACTTACTTCCGTTTCTTCTACTTCAATGTTGTATCGATTGGCCAGCCACCGTAAAGCTTCCACATAGGAGAACTTCTCATGCTCCATGAGGAAACTGATGGTATTACCGCTTTTGCCACAACCAAAACATTTATAGATCTCTTTATTAGCGGAAACAGTGAAACTGGGTGTCTTCTCATTGTGAAAAGGACAGAGGCCCAGGTAATTCGTTCCCCTCTTTTTTAGCTTCACATAAGAACCCACCACATCAATAATATCAATCCTGTTCAGGATTTGCTGTATGGTAGTTTGAGAGATCATGGGGTTGTGCAATTTACACCTTATTTCAACTAGTTTTGCGGGTTCAAAATTTGTTTCTATGATTCCTTACTGGATGTCGAGGACCCAGCTACTATTGGGTGATGAACCGATTGAAAAACTTATGGGTAGTCACGTGCTGGTTGTCGGGTTAGGTGGTGTTGGTGGGATTTGCGCTGAAATGATCGCGAGATCCGGGGTAGGAAAGATGACGATTGTAGATGCTGATACAGTTGATCTCAGCAATGGCAACCGACAGATTCCGGCACTGCATTCCACCGCAGGCAAATTGAAAGCGGAAGTTATGGCAGCGCGTCTTCGGGATATCAACCCGGAACTGGACCTGACCGTTCTCTCAACCTATATGGAAAAAGAAAAAGCTGCGGAACTGGTTCAATCTGCCCCCTATGATTTCATTGTAGACTGCATAGATACCTTGTCTCCCAAAGTGATGCTGCTTAAAGCCTGTGTAGAAGCCGGAATTCCGGTGGTAAGTTCACTGGGAGCGGGAGGGAAGCTGGATCCCTCATTGGTTACCATCGCGCCACTGGAAGAGTCGAAAGAGTGTACGCTGGCCCGTTACGTGAGAAAGCGTTTGCACAAGCACGGCATTTATAAAGGAATTACAGTGGTTTATTCCCCCGAAAAAATCGATCCGGAAAAAGTAATCGTAACAGAAAAAGCCTATCCCAAAAAATCCCTGATCGGCACCATTCCCTATATGCCGGCAATTTTTGGATGCCAGTGCGCGAGCGTGGTTATTCGGGCACTGATACAACCTGAAATTGAAGCTTAAAGGATTTTTGCTTTCAATTCCTCCAGGCTCACAACTCCCTGCTGTTGCCAAACCAGCTGCCCCTTCTTGTACACAAAGAAATGTGGCAGCGCATCCACTTTAAGTTGTTTCATTAATTCCGTATGAACACCGGCATCAATTTGAGCCAGTTTGAATTGGGTAGGAAGATCCTGTTGTAATTGTTTTAATACCGGTTCCATTTTGCGGCAGGGAGGACACCAACTGGCTCCGGCATCTACCAAAACCACATCCGCAGAACGGATCAGGTTCTCATACTCTACACTGCTTATCTGTTTGATTGCCTCCTGTTGTTCAACCGGAAGTCCCTGTTTTTTCCAGGAATTAAACCCGCCTGCCATTTCCGTAACCTGGAAACCTTTTTTGCGCAAGGCTTTTGCCGCATCCGCACTTCTGATACCACTGGCGCAATAAATATAAATTGGCTTGGCTGGATCCAGGTGTTTGGTACGCTCTGCGAACTCCTGGCTATTGAGCCAATCTGCCTGCAAAGCTCCTTTGATAAAACCACCTTTGAATTCTTCGGCAGTACGAACATCCAGCAATTGGTAACTCTTACCTTCCTGTAATAAAGCCTGGAATGCTGCAGGAGAAACAGATTTTCCGGATTGCCCATTCAGGTTGCAACTCCAGCAAATAGCAGCCAGCAAAAAAATAGATAGCCAAGTTTTCATGTGTGTTCCTTTTTTTCAGCTACAAAGTTAGTGATCCCTTTCAGCTCTTCAATCAAATGGTATACAATCGGACATCTGCCATAATGCATGAGTGTACTAAAAATCCGATCGCGGAAACCATCCCTGTGCAATCCGGGAAATTCACGACATTCTGCAAACCGTTTTTCATAAACTGTGCACTTATTTTCATGCAGAAAATGGCAGGGAATGGTATTAATAATCAATTGGCCGCCCATGCTTTCTTCCAAATGAGAATCCTTTAACTCAGATAGTGTACAGCCCAAACGTTCCGCCAATTCATTGGCTTCCTGCCGGGTTACATTAATCATCAGGCTCCTGCAGCAATTGCCACAGGCCGTACAATCAACCTTTGCCGATATTCGGAAATTCAGGTCATGAACCAATTCATCAAGATTACCAGCATAGGCTCCAAGAAAGCGTCTGAACTGCTCGTTCTCCAGTAACCGCTCTTCAGACTCCCTTGCAATAAATCCGAGGTCGATGGGATAGGTGGAGGAATTATTCATCCTCCTCCTCCCATTCTTCTTCTTCCTCTTCGTCGTAAAGAGACAAGACAGCGGAAGCACTTTCATAATCCAGTTCCTCCACAATTTCTTCAATCGGGTCGGTTCTCTTCTTCCAGAAATCCTCTTCGATTTGTCCGAAACTCCGGAGCAGCATACATTTGTCTGTCAGTGCCAATACCGAGATCAATTCGATATCGGTATCTTTTTCGCCTCTCAGCAGGTAAAAATTACCTGGTTGTAAGTCAGCATAAGTTGCCATATAATTTGTTTTTACGGGTCTCTACCTAATCTGGCTTATTCCTCCCCATCCTCATAATAGGCATCCTCACTGCTGTAATAGGCCGCTTGCCATTCTTTAATTTTCTCTTCCGACAATAACTCCAGGATCTCATGAATGGAATCCTGTTTTTTTCTCCATTCTGTTGTTTCTGTCTCCCCAAACCTGGTTATGAACAGACAGTAATCAGTTTCCAGATTCACTTTTATCAGTGAAATGGGCCCTTCCGGCTGCTCCTGGATCAGATAATAACAACTCGTCTCCAATAAGGAATAGTTATACATACGCTACCATTTTTCAACAATTAAACTAATATAACGGGTTGTAAATCAGAACTATACGGGTTAGTATTGGACCGTAAGGTTAAGGCTTTGCCGTGGGTTAGTAAGGAGGCAATTGAAGCTTGTTAACCGGTGCGGGAGATCAAAAATAGGATTAATCCGGCAGCTCTGCAACGGGGTTTTAACCTTGCTACAAATTTAATTAAGGCTTAATTTATCTTAATTGATTTTCAACTACTTAGTTCCAAAATCGGGTTATCCACAGCCGTGCAGAAAGCCGGTGCGGCCAGATGGTCCTACTTTTTTATATTTGCCCGCTTGAGCAGCATAGATCGAAAGGCAGCTATAAAATCGAAAGCGTATGGCAGAAATTAGTAAAAAAGGAGCGGAGTATACCGAAGATTCAATCAGAAGCCTCGACTGGCGGGAACATATCCGGCTTAGACCCGGTATGTATATTGGTAAACTGGGGGATGGCAGCAGTGCGGATGACGGTATATATGTGTTAATCAAAGAAGTGCTCGACAACTGTATTGATGAACATATGATGGGGTATGGAAAGCAGATTGAAATAACCATCAAAGACCGGTCGGTAACGGTTCGTGACTATGGTAGGGGAATTCCTTTGGGAAAGGTTGTGGATGTGGTGAGTAAGATCAATACCGGAGCCAAATATGACAGCAAAGCTTTTCAGAAAAGCGTGGGATTAAACGGTGTAGGTACAAAAGCAGTGAATGCCCTCAGCACCTATTTTAAAGTTACAGCCTATCGCGAAGGCAAAGAAAAGTCCGCAGAATTTGAACGTGGTGTACTTACCAAAGAACATAAGGAAAGCAGCACCCAGCAAGCCAACGGTACCCAGGTTCAGTTTTTCCCGGATGATACGGTGTTCAGAAATTTTCATTTCCAGGAAGAATATATTGAAAACCTGCTTTGGAATTATTGTTTCCTCAATGCCGGACTGGTAATCGTTTTCAACGGGAAAAAATTTGTCAGTAAAAACGGTTTGCTGGATCTCCTGCAACGTAAAACAAATGAAGATGAGTTGCGCTATCCGATCATCCATTTAAAAGGAGAAGATATTGAGGTTGCTGTTTCTCATAATAATGATTACGGTGAAGAGCTGTTCAGTTTTGTAAACGGTCAGCATACCACACAGGGCGGCACCCATCAGCAGGCTTTTCGGGAAGCCTATGTAAAAGTAATCCGCGATTTTTTCAAGAAAGATTATGAGGCCGCGGATATCCGGGCAAGCATTGTTGCAGCAGTAGCAGTTCGGGTGGTGGAACCAGTATTCGAATCGCAAACCAAAACCAAACTTGGCTCGCAGTATATTGAAGAAGGCGGACAGAGTATGAAGAATTTTGTGCTGGAATTCCTGGCAAAGGAACTTGATAATTTCCTGCACAAACATCCTTCAACCGCTGAGGCTCTTAAGAAAAGGATTGAACAAAGTGAGCGGGAACGAAAGGAACTCGCCGGTATTAAAAAACTCGCCAACGAAAGGGCCAAGAAAGCAAACCTGCACAATAAAAAACTGCGCGATTGCCGGTTCCATTACAATGAGGAACCAACAGGGAAAGACAAAGAGGCGGTTGCCCAGAAACAACGCGAAAGTACCATCTTTATCACTGAGGGTGATTCAGCAAGTGGATCCATAACCAAAGCCCGCAATGTGGAAACCCAGGCTGTGTTCAGCTTAAGAGGTAAGCCCCTCAACTGCTTCGGACTTACCAAAAAAGTAGTGTATGAAAACGAAGAATTCAACCTGCTGCAACATGCGTTGAACGTAGAAGATGGTATTGAAAACCTGCGCTATAATAATATCGTAATTGCAACCGATGCCGACGTGGACGGTATGCATATCCGGCTGTTGCTCTTGACATTTTTTCTGCAGTTTTTTCCCGACCTGGTTAAAAACGGACATGTCTATGTATTGGAAACCCCATTATTTCGTGTCCGCAATAAACAGGAAACAATTTACTGTTACGATGAGTCTGAAAAACAGGCAGCCATTAAAAAGCTGGGCAACAAACCTGAAATAACCCGATTTAAAGGTTTGGGCGAAATATCGCCGGATGAATTCGCCCGTTTTATCGGCGAAGACATGCGCAAACAACCCGTGCTGGTGATGCCGGAAACCCATATCCAGCAATTGCTGGAATATTATATGGGTAAAAACACACCGCAGCGGCAGGATTTTATCATCGACAATCTTAAGATTGAACTGGACCTGGCAGAAGAACTGCCTCAATAATTTGTGGAATCATGATTCATATTGTTTTCAATGAACCGGATATCGCTGTTTTAAAACAGGCGATTGAAATGGACGAAAGCCTGCAGGGAGAAGTATTGGTGATCCGCGACGACTACGCGGTTGGTCCTATCCAGGATTTATACCGGGGTGAAGGGCGGGAAGCCCGGCAGTTATGGTGGAAAGAGGTACTTGCAGGAGGCGACTATGAGAGTAAGATAGAATCATCCGAAGTGGACGATTACAAAACGGTTGCTGAATTGGTCGGTACACTCCGACGTAATCCGGAAGAAATTGTCTGGATCTGGGCCGCCCAGAATAAACACGATGTAAGCGGATATTACTGGCTGCTGCATTTCATGAAAGAGTTCCAGGGAAGAATATTTATTCTGTATTTAAATAACCTGCCATTCCTGAATGAAAAAGGGCAATTATTTTATCCAACCTGGCTGAGCACCATTCCCCCAAAAGAATACTTAAAAGCCAAAAAACTGGCCAGGCCAATTACTTTAAGTGAATTTGAAGTTGATCCGGATGAATGGCTGAAACTTGCTGCCGAAAATAAAGGTGTGCGCATCCTGGAAGGAGGTAAAAAACTGGCTCAGTATGAGTACGATTACTATGATGCCGACCTCAGAAAGTTCATCACAGCGGATTGGCAGAAAGCCAGTAAAATCATCCACCAGTTTCTGTCCAAAAACAAACAGACTACCGGTGATGCCTACCTGCTTTGGCGACTTAAAACACTGGCAGCAGCCGGAGGTCTTGAAGTACAGGGGGAACTGAAGAACATGAAAGACTTTGAACTGAAACTGGCTGGTGCTACGGTATCGGAAACGGCATGATCCAGGCAGTTCACCATATTGCCATTATTGCGAGTGATTACCAGCTAAGTAAAAAATTTTATACGGAGGTGCTTGGCTTGGAGCCCATACGGGAGGTATACAGGAAAGAACGAAATTCCTGGAAACTGGATCTGGCTTTAAACGGTCAGTATGTAATCGAACTGTTCTCTTTTCCGGATCCACCACCAAGGCCAAGTCAGCCGGAAGCCAGGGGTTTACGTCACCTTGCTTTTGCGGTAAAAAACCTGGAACAGGCAATCCATTCTCTGGAAAAGAAAGGCGTGAAAGCAGACCCCATCCGTACAGATGAAAATACCGGAAAACGATTTAGTTTTTTCCAGGATCCGGACGGTTTACCATTGGAACTGTATGAACAATAAATAAGAAAGGAAAATGTCGAAAGGGAAACAAAACGAAAGCTATTTGCAGGATTCAGGAGTACAGGGACAGTACAAAAACTGGTTCCTGGACTATGCTTCTTATGTAATATTGGAACGTGCGGTACCTGCTATTGAAGACGGATTAAAACCCGTGCAAAGAAGGATCCTGCATGCCATGAAGGAAATGGATGATGGCCGCTTTAACAAGGTTGCCAACATTATTGGACAAAGCATGCAGTACCATCCCCACGGAGATGCCAGCATTGGAGACGCCCTGGTGAATATGGGACAAAAAGACCTGCTCATTGAAACCCAGGGAAACTGGGGAGATGTGCGTACAGGGGATGAGGCAGCCGCGCCACGTTATATTGAAGCCCGGCTTAGCAAGTTTGCCCTGGAAGTTGCTTTCAACTCAAAGACTACGGAATGGCAACTGAGTTACGATGGTCGTAAAAACGAGCCGATCACCCTTCCTATGAAATTCCCATTGCTGCTCGCTCAGGGTGCGGAAGGGATTGCAGTAGGGTTATCCACCAAAATTCTGCCCCACAACTTTTGTGAGCTTATTGATGCATCCATCAAATACCTGAAAGGAAAGCGGTTTGAAATCTTTCCCGATTTCCAGACAGGGGGTATGATTGATGTAACCAATTATAATGAAGGAAAAAGGGGGGGTAAAGTAAGGGTCAGAGCTATCATTGAAGAGTTTGATAAGAAGACGCTGCTGATTAAAAGTGTTCCTTATGGGGTTACCACATCCGGATTAATAGACTCTATCATCAAAGCAAATGACCAGGGTAAGATCAAGATCAAAAAAGTAACGGATAATAC
Source organism: Flavihumibacter fluminis (assembly GCF_021491375.1). Taxonomy (GTDB): domain Bacteria; phylum Bacteroidota; class Bacteroidia; order Chitinophagales; family Chitinophagaceae; genus Flavihumibacter; species Flavihumibacter fluminis. The sequence continues at coordinate 144,531 of NZ_JAKEVY010000001.1, read as the reverse complement.
AGCCGCTGAAGTAGAGATCCAGGTAGATCTTGCACCTGGTATATCACCGGATATTACGATTGATGCTTTATATGCTTTCACGGATTGTGAAATCAGTATTTCTCCAAATGCCTGCGTAATCGTAGATCAGAAACCAAGATTCCTGAGCGTACAGGACCTCCTCATTAACGCCACCGATAATACCAAAGAGCTGCTCCAAAAGGAACTACAGATCAAACTGGGCGAACTGGAAGAAAAGTGGCATTACACCTCACTGGAAAAAATCTTCTTTGAAGAAAAGATTTACAAGGAGTTGGAAAAAAAACACGAGACCTGGGAAAAAGTACTGGAAGCCATTTCCAAAGGCTTTGCTCCATTCAGAAAACAACTCAAGCGTGATATCACCCGGGAAGATATTCTCAAACTAACGGAGAAGCCCGTCCGCAGAATTTACAGACTGGATATCGAGGAACTGAACAACCAGATCAAAGGACTGGAAGGAGATATCAAACAGGTTAAATACGACCTGGATCACCTGACAGAATTTGCCATCGCCTATTACGAAAACCTCCTGAAAAAATTCGGAAAGGGGCGGGAACGAAAAACAGAGATCAAACCTTTCGAAGCAATCCAGGCCAAGCAGGTGGCCATCGCCAATACGAAAGTCTATGTTAACCGGAACGATGGCTTCATTGGTACCTCCCTGAAAAAAGACGAACTGGCATTTGAGTGTTCCGACCTGGATGATATCATTGTCTTCACCCGCAGGGGATTGATGAAGGTGGTTCGGGTAGGGGAGAAAGTGTACATTGGAAAGGACATTATTCACGTAGCCGTCTTCCAGAAAAACGATGAACGGACTACTTATAATATGATTTATGTGGATGGTGGATCCGGCACCAGTTTCGCGAAGCGCTTCAATGTAACGGGAATAACCCGCGACAAAGAATACGATCTCACCAAAGGGTCCGATAAAAGTAAGGTACATTACTTCACAGCTAATCCAAATGGGGAAGCGGAAGTGGTTAGCATTGTATTAAGCCCTAATTGCTCCGCCCGGAATAAAGCCTTTGAATTCTATTTTGAGGAAATGGAAATCAAGGGAAGGGGAGCAATCGGCAACCAAGTTACCAAATACCCCATAAAATCGGTTAAACTCAAGGAAGCTGGTAAATCCACCCTGAGCGCCATCAAACTCTGGTTTGACGATAAGTTCGGACGTCTGAATACGGAAGAAAAGGGACAGTACCTGGGTAATTTTGACGGGTCTGAAAAGCTGTTGGTTATTTATGAAGATGGTAATTACGAATTAACCGATCTGGAGATGACACAGCGTTTTGATTCGGAGAAAATCCTGCTGCTGGAAAAATTCAACCCGGAAAAAGTCATTACTGCGGTGTACCTCGATAATGAAAAGCTTCAATTTAACATCAAGCGATTCAAAATTGAAACCTCCACTCTGCAGAGTAAGTTTCTATTTATTAAAGAAGGAAAAGGTAACCGGCTGGAAGCTGTAACCACCCAGAGCAAACCTGTACTGTTAATTCATTCAGGAAGGGGAGCGCAAAGTCGCACACAGAAAATCAAGGTAGCCGACTTCATTGATGTAATGGGTTGGAAGGCGGTCGGAAACAAACTGGCCGATTTCACCAAAACCACCGAGGTGGAATGGGAAAAACCTCTTGAAGAAGATGGTCCACAGGGAAATCTTTTCTTAGATAATTAAGGATACTATCAATAAAAAGGCCGGCCTCCAAAATGGGGGCCGGCCTTTTTTATTTCACTTTTGACCTTTCACCTTTCACTTTTTCACATCTCACTTCTGACTTTTCACTTCTTTCTTCCGTATCCTCACCGAACCATTCTGCTGCAAATTACTGGACAAGAATACTTCCTGTGGTGTATCACCATCGTAAACTACCATTAGTGCCGTATTCGGCGGAATTCTTCCCAGGTTTTCTGCAAACATGGCAAGGTCATGGAATTCCTTGGACGGATCCAGTTTGATATAGATGGTTGTCGCTTTAGCAGAGATCATTTGTTTCTCCAAAACCGGCGTTCCATTCAGGAATACAGAAATGCTATCACCGTCAATATCACCATTATCATAGAAACTCACTCTTATAGAATCCGAGGAAACTTTCAATTCAGATGTGATGATTGTCTGGCGTTGTTTAAATCTTGAGATCAGGGAATTCGCGTCCAGGCTTGGACCTTTTACGGTTTCTCTGGTTAGTCCGGGTAGGGTAGTTGCTTTCCGGATCTCCGGACCGTCCTCGTCATCCATCACGATCACATCTTCCACTGATGGTTGCCAAACTTTTTTGGCAAGACCTTCATTGATTACGGAGTCTTCCTGTACAAGCGAGTCTAAGGAGAAAAGAACTCTTAACTCGGGACAGGTATATTTATACTGACCATCAGACAAGAAATTACCCCGCACAAAACTACCTACCTTGGATACCCGAAGCGTTCCTTCAAAACTCATATTACAGGTAACTCCATCAATAGAGTTTTCCTTATAAAATACAACGGGTATGTCTTTGATAGTAACCTGGCGGGTCTTGGGATCATAGGTTCCCTTTACATAAAAGCTTTGGTAACCATTCCGGAAATAGTATCCGAAAATGCCCTCCACTTTATTTCCCTTCTGTTTGATGATAAGTTGGGTGAGATAGTTGTTGAACGTGCCATCCAGCACCACGTCAGCCTTTCCGTACCAGCTACCAGCCAGTGTTTGAGCCTCTGAACGAAGGCCAATACATAATAAGGATATCAGAATTAAACGATGCATAGGGTCAAATTAATGAAAAAACACAGTAATAATGGACTTTTACTATAGGATATTTTACATACAATAAATTACTTTACATAACGTTTTAGGTCGCGCTCCACGTCTCTTTTTTTGATGGTTTCCCGTTTATCGTAGAGCTTTTTACCCTTTCCTAAACCAATTTCTATTTTGGCCAGGTTGCGGTCATTAAAAAAGATTTTAAGCGGTACAATGGTGTACCCCTTTTCCTTGATTTTAGCCTCCAATTTGCGCAACTCCTTCTTTTTCAATAATAATTTCCGCTCCTGAGTAGGCTCATGCCGTTGGGTAGTACCAAATGCGTAATCGGAAATATGCAGGTTCTTGACGTATAATTCACCCTTGTGAAACTGGCAATAAGCATCATTGAAACTTACTTTACCGGCTCTGAGCGATTTTACTTCCGTTCCTACCAATACAATACCGGCCACGTAGGTGGTTTCAAAAAAATACTCATGAAAGGCAGACCGGTTCCTCAATTCCACAACAACTCCCTTCTTTATGCTTAATTATTGAATAGTATGAGCAGGGTATTCAGGCGCTCTCTTAATTCTTTACGGTCTACAATGAAGTCCAGGAATCCGTGTTCCAGCAAAAACTCACTGCGCTGGAATCCTTCCGGCAGGTCTTTTTTGATAGTTTCCTTGATTACACGTGGACCAGCAAAGCCAATCAAAGCACCTGGTTCTGCTATATTCAAGTCGCCCAGCATACCAAAAGAAGCGGAAATACCTCCAAAAGATGGATCAGTAAGGAACGAAATATAGGGAATGCGGGCATCTGTCATTTGCGATAATTTACCCGATACCTTGGCTAACTGCATCAGTGAAAAGGCGCTTTCCATCATTCGGGCACCGCCTGACTTACAAATGATCATGAGAGGGGTGGAATGCTCCAGGCAATAATCTACTGCCCTTGATATACGCTCACCCATCACGCTTCCCAGTGAACCACCGATGAATTCAAAATCCATACAGGCAATTACAATGTGCTGTTCGTTTATTTTTCCAGCTGCCACCCGGATGGAATCAGTAATATCTGTTTTGCTCCAGATTTCTTGTAAACGCTTCTCATAAGGTTTGAGGTCGGTAAAACCCAGGTAATCTTTGGAACGGATGTTTTCAAACATTACCTGCATCGTCCCGGGATCAAATACGATATCAAAATACTCGTCGCTGCCTATACGGTGATGGTAATTACATTTTGGACAGACAAATAACTGCTCGCGCAATTCATTCATGGTACAGATAAAATTACATTCCGGGCATTTGGTCCAAAGACCTTCCGGAGTTTCCTTCTTCTCTGCGGTACTAGTCAGAATTCCTTTTTTTATCCGCTTAAACCAACTGGATTTAGTCTCTTCAGATTGACCTTCTTCACCAGCCAGGTTCGCATCAAAATCTTCTTCATGTTGTGGTGCCATGCTACGAATATGTTTAGACTGGCGGCTAAGATAAGAAACCTCAGCCTATTTTATTTTCTTTCACCCGGTACCACTGGAATACTATTCGGAATAAAGGGTAGAACCCTACTTTTGGGCCAGCCATTTGGCATGAGATCAGTAAATGTTTCCGGGATTTTTGCAGTTGGTATTTCAACTGGCTTTATTTTTCCTGAATTGCCGTTTAGCAAACTATTCAATTCAGACAGATCCACCCTTTCCCCAGGTTTGAAATTGAAAGGAACAATATCTAACCCTTTGAATTTTATGGATGGAAATTTATACCCTGTCTGACTATTTGCATCAATCACCAATAAGACTAAGCTTAGTAGAAGCAAGCCGGATCGAAACATGTTTTATTTAAAGATAAAAAAAGCAGCCCGAAAGCTGCTCCTGAAAACCTTTTTATCTCATTTTTTTATACAGATTAATGAGTCCATTTGTACTGGAGTCGTGAGAGCTTACCGGGGTATCATCCAGCAATTCCGGCAGTATTTTATTTGCCAGCTGTTTACCCAGTTCTACTCCCCACTGATCAAAACTGTAGATATTCCAGATAATACCCTGTACGAAAATCTTATGCTCATAAAAAGCTATTAATTGCCCTAATGTAAAGGGATTCAACTCTTTAACTAAAATTGAATTGGTTGGTTTATTACCTTCAAAAACTTTGAAGGGCAATAGTTCAGCGATCTTTTCAGACGACATTCCTGCTTTTTCCAGTTCCGCCCGGGCTTCCACTTCCGACTTTCCATTCATCAACGCTTCCGTTTGAGCGAAGAAATTGGAGAGCAGTTTCTGGTGGTGATCACCAACTGGATTGAATGATTTCGCTGCCGCAATGAAGTCACAGGGAATGAGTGGTGTACCCTGGTGGATGAGCTGATAAAATGCATGTTGCCCATTCGTACCTGGTTCGCCCCAGATGATCGGCCCTGTTGAATAGTTTACTTTATTCCCGTTCCGATCTATAGATTTACCATTGCTTTCCATATTGCCCTGCTGGAAATAGGCTGGAAAACGGTGCATATATTGGTCGTAAGGTAGAATGGCTTCCGTCTGGGCACCAAAAAAATTCGTGTACCAGAGTCCGGTTATGGCCATGAGCACCGGTATATTATCTTCAAATGGGGTCGAGCGGAAATGCTCATCAGCTGCATAGGCTCCTTTCAATAATTCCTCAAAAGCAGGGTAACCGATGGTCAGAGCAATGGATAAACCAATCGCACTCCACAAGGAATAGCGGCCACCAACCCAATCCCAGAAACCAAACATGTTGGCTTTATCTATGCCGAATTTCACTACCTCTTTCTCATTGGTAGACAGCGCGGCAAAATGTCGGGCGATGTCCTGCTCGGAAGCACCCGATTGCAGAAACCAATTCCTGGCAGTATGCGAATTGGTCATAGTTTCCTGTGTGGTAAATGTTTTGGAGGCAATCAGGAAAAGGGTCTGTTCCGGATCAATCTTCTTCAACGTTTCGGCAATATGGGTACCATCAACGTTGGACACAAAATAAGGCTGAATGCCTTCTTTCCAGAATGGCTTGAGTGCTTCCGTTACCATTAAGGGTCCCAAATCACTTCCCCCGATACCAATATTTACTATGAATCGAATCTTTTTACCGGTATATCCTTTCCAACTGCCGGAATGAACCTGCTCACAAAACCGGGCCATCTGCTGTTGAACTGCCTGTACGTCCGGCATTATATCTCTACCTTCTGTTTGCACAGGCTTTCCGGAGAAATTACGCAGAGCGGTATGCAATACAGCCCTGCCTTCGGTTTTATTGATGAGCTCACCATTGAACATAGCCTTGATTGCCTGTTCGAGTTGGCATTCGGTTGCCAGCTCAAGGAGCAATTGCCAGGTAGTATCGGTAATCCTGTTTTTGGAAAAATCAATCACCAGCTCCTGATGGCGACGTGAAAACTTTTCAAATCGCTGCGGATCTGCCTGAAAAAGGCTCCGCATGGGCTGGTCTTTTAGTGATTCAAAATGTTGTTGCAGCCCTTTCCAGGCCTTGGTAGAACTCGGGTTAATGGTTGGTAACATGTTGTTAGTTTGCTTGCAAAAGGACTAAGTTACAATTCATTCAAAACTTGAAGCAGGCGATCTGTCATAGCCCGGGTGATATCGAGATGAGTTACCATCCGAATCTGGGTAGGAGAGATCGCGAGGCTATGAATGTCATAATGCTTTAAGGTATCTACCAGCGTCGCGGCCGTGTAGCGCCCTTTCACTTCAAAGATGACCAGGTTGGTTTCAACGGGAAGGATGGTACCGATAAATTCCTTGGTTGCCAACAAAGCTGCAATTTCACGTGCATGCTGGTGATCCTCCGCCAGGCGATCAATATGATGATCCAGTGCGTAAATGGCAGCTGCCGCCATAAAGCCGGCCTGGCGCATACCACCACCAAATACTTTTCGGACTCTCCGGGCCTGGCGAATGAAATCGCGGTTTCCAATTAGAACAGATCCGATCGGACATCCCATTCCTTTATTGAAACACACGGATATGCTGTCGAATGTTTGACCATATTGCCTTGCAGTTTGTCCGGTTGCTACAAGGGCATTGAATAACCTGGCACCATCCAGGTGCAATGCTAGTCCATTGATTTGGCATACCTGTTTTACAGCAAGGATATCATCCCAATTATAACAGGAACCACCACCCCGGTTACTCGTGTTTTCCAGGCAAACCAGTGAGGTTCTGGCTTTGTGCACATCATCCGGATTAATGGCCGAAACAACCTGATCAGCAGTTATTCTTCCCCGATTGCCAGCCAGTGCTTTAACCTGGGAGCCGGAATGAAAGGCGATTCCCCCACCTTCATATATGTAAACATGGGCCTGTTGTTCGCAGATGACTTCATCACCCGGACGGGTATGCACTTTTATAGCAACCTGGTTGCTCATGGTACCGGTAGGACAAAATAGCGCGGCTTCCATACCAAAGAGGCTGGCCATACGTGATTCCAGTTCATTGACGGAAGGGTCTTCCCCAAAGACATCATCTCCCACTTCGGCACGGGCAATTGCATCCAGCATGCCCGGAGTAGGTTTCGTGAACGTATCAGAACGAAGGTCAATTTTCATGCGCCAAATATACATTCCGTATGCTTTTCGGTGGGAATTAGTGATTTGAAATCAGATCAAAAGCATGAAAGTGGCTAGATTATAAACATATTTATAAACCGGTATTTATTAATATATAATTGTATTTCATTACTATTTCAAATTTTATTGTTTTTATTAATTATCATTATTTAGTAGCCACCTTCAATATTGTGCAAAAGAAGTACAGAATTATCGCGTTAGATTGAACATTGACCCCATCCAAGTTGAAATCATTCCTATATATTTGCTTCCCTCTAAAATTGGATAATTGTGCGCCTAAAGAGCTTAGAAATAAAGGGTTTTAAGAGTTTCGCCGATAAAACCGTCGTTCATTTCGACCAGAATATCACCGGTATTGTTGGTCCGAATGGTTGCGGTAAGAGCAATATTATCGACAGTATCCGCTGGGTAATCGGCGAACAGAAGATTAGCCAGTTGCGTTCGGAGAACCTGGACAGCCTGGTGTTTAATGGATCGCGGACGCGTTCGGCATCCGGACTGGCGGAAGTGAGTCTGACTTTTGAGAACACCAAAAACCTGCTTCCAACTGAGTTTAATACGGTTACAATTACCCGAAAATTTTATAAAAGCGGGGAGAGTGAATACCGCCTGAACGATGTAAGCTGCCGACTGAAAGACATCCAGAATCTTTTCATGGATACCGGTGTAAGTACAGATAGCTATAGCATCATTGAGTTGGGTATGGTGGACGACCTGATTAAGGATAAGGATAACAGTCGCCGTCGAATGCTGGAACAGGCCGCCGGGATCTCCATATACAAAACCCGGAAAAAAGAAGCCCGTCAGAAACTGGATGCAACAGAACAGGATTTGGCCAGGATTGAAGACCTCTTATTTGAGATCAACAACCAGTTGAAGACCCTGGAGAACCAGGCAAAAAAAGCAGAGAAATATTACGAGATAAAAAAAGATTACAGAGAGATTTCCATCGAGCTGGCAAAAGCAGCATTGGAAGGATTCAATCTGACCTATCGCGATCTGAACGAGCAGACCAATGCCGAAACGGATAAAAAAGCTCAATTGGATGCTGTAATTGCCCAGGAAGAAGCAGCACTGGAGCAGGAAAAACTGGATTTCATTGAAAAGGAACGGCAATTGCAATCCCTGCAATACACGTTCAACGAATTGCTCCAACAGTTACGCACAAAGGAGAACGAAAAGAACCTGGCCTCACAGCGCTTGAACTTCCTTCGCGAAAAAGAAGGCAGCCTTCAGGATTTTCTTCAGAAAAGTGATGGACAGTTAAAAGGATTGGAAGAGAGCATCGCGTTCAGTGCCAAACAGGTGGAAGAGGAGGAAGGCAAACTGGAAACGTTTGAATCGCAGCTGGAAGGATATAAAGCGGATGTTGAAGAAAAGCGCAGCCAGTTTGATGCCCAACGGCAGGCAGTGGATGCCATCCGAAGTGAAAACCTTCAGATACAGCGCAGTCAGTTTGAAGCAGAAAAGAAAGTGGCTGTTGCGGATACTTCCATATTGAATTTACAACGCAGCATTCATCAGATAGAAGAGGAACGTGAATTAAGAGGCAGCCAGTTAAAACAACTGGAAGAAGAAAGAACCGAAAAGGAGTTGGAACTTGAAGCAAAACAGAAAGACCTGCAGCAGTTACAGGAACATCACGAGCGTACGCGCGAACAGATCCTGCAAACTCAACAGGAACTGGAACAATTAAGACAGAAACTGGCAGAAGAGAACAGGCTGCTGGATGCGCGCAAAAACGAACATGACCTCCTTAAAAGCCTGATTGATTCCATGGAAGGCTACCCGGAAAGCGTTAAGTTCCTGCACAATAATCCGAACTGGAATCACCAGGCGCCCATTCTATCTGATATTATTTATGTAAAGGAAGAATACCGGGCAGCAGTAGAAAATGTACTGGAACCTTATCTAAACTATTACGTAGTTAACAACCTGAAAGAAGGGTTGCAGGCTATACATTTGTTGGATGAGCACAAAAAAGGAAAGGCAAATTTCTTTCTGCTTGATCAGTTTGGTGATGCTGCAACCAATACCAGTGTGCCAGCAGGAACATTACCGGCCTTATCTGTAATTGAAGTAGATACCACTTATAAATCACTTGCTTATCATTTACTGGGCAATGTATTTATTGCAGAGGATGAATCTGCATTGGAAAACAGCAATGGACATATCATCCTGGAAAAGACCGGTAAATATGTAAAAGGAAAATACTCCATCATAGGAGGTAGTGTTGGGTTATTTGAAGGAAAGAAGATTGGTCGCGCTAAAAATCTGGAAAAACTTAGTGAAGAGATTCATACCCAGGAGCAGGTGGTTACTGGTATCCGGCAAACCATACAGGAGAAACACAATGAAGTGATCGGCTACAATGAACAGCTGAAAGAACAGGCAATCAAACAAACCCAACAGGAAATCAACCAACTGACCAACCAGGTATTTGCATTGCAGAATAAAGTGGAGAACCTGCATGCGTTGCAATCCACCAGTCGCAATCGGCTGGAAGAATTACAACAACAGTTGGAAACGAGTCAGCAATCCATTTCAGGGACGCGCTCTGAATTAACGGAATTGCTGCAATTGATTGAAGAAACAGGCTCCCGGCTCGTTGAGATTGAGCAATCCTATAAAACCGCAGAGCAGGAATACAACAGTGCCAATGCGGTGTACAATGAATTCAACTTATCACTGACAAGGCAGCAAAGCCGGATCAATTCCATTAAACAGGAACTGGAGTTCAAACGCAACCAGTTGAACGATCTGACCAACCAGATAGAAATCAACAGCAGTCAGTTGAAGCAGGTATCGGAAGATATCACCGCAAGTGAAAACTTGCTGAACCAGGCTGAAGAAGGTTTGCTGGACATGATGAGGAAAAAGGAAGCCGATGAAAAAGTATTGAACCAGGCTGATCAGGCCTATTATACCATTCGTAACCTGCTCAATGAAAAAGAGGCAGCACTTCGTACCAAGGTTAAAGAAAAGGAGCAGCTGGAACATTCACTGGGAGCCATCAAAGACCGGTTGAATGAATTGAAACTGCAACTGGCAGGAATGAAAGAGCGATTACAGGTAGAGTTTCGCATCAACCTGGACGATATTATTGACCAGCCAAGAACTTCAGAAACACCGGTAGAAGAATTACAGGAAAAATCCGAGCGCATGAAAAAGCGACTGGAGAACCTGGGCGAGGTTAACCCTACTGCCATCGAAGCATTTACAGAAATGAAAAAGCGTTATGAGTTCATACTGGAACAGAAGAACGATCTCGTATCCGCTAAAGACAGTCTGTTGCAAACCATTGCAGAGGTAGAGAGTACTGCTAATCAGAAATTCCTTGACACCTTTAATCAGGTAAAAGAGAATTTTATTAAAGTATTCAAAGCGCTGTTTACGGAAGAAGATCAGTGCGACCTGATCCTTGAAAACCCGGAGAACCTGGCTGAAACAGGAATTGATATCATCGCTAAACCCAAAGGAAAACGTCCTTCTTCCATCACTCAATTAAGTGGGGGAGAAAAAACACTGACGGCAACTGCCCTGCTCTTTGCGATCTATCTGATTAAACCGGCTCCTTTCTGTATTCTAGATGAGGTGGACGCTCCACTGGATGATGCAAACGTGGGCAAATTCACTAATATGATCCGTCGTTTCAGTGAAGAAAGCCAGTTTATTATAGTAACACACAACAAAATGACCATGAGCGCCGTTGATGCAATTTATGGCGTAACCATGCAAGAACCGGGAGTAAGTAAATTAGTACCGGTAGATTTTAGAAATTTGAATTAAACTCCTATATTTAAGTATTAGTAACCGTCCAACCTGTTAAAGCATCTCCGATAGGAGGTGCTTTACTTTTTTTAGAAATCGAGGAATTTTACGATTGCAGGAAAAGCAGCTCCATTGTATTTTGGCAATGGAGGTTGTATCTTGTTTTTCACCAGTTCATAACCGCACGCCACAGGTGTGCGGTTTTTTTTAATTTTAGCGCCACACCAAAAGATCAAGCTATGCGTACCATCGTACTGCTGCTCCTGTCCAATATTTTTATGACCATTGCTTGGTATGGACACCTGAAACAAAAAGGCCTCTCCTTGTGGAAAGCAATACTGATTGCCTGGGGAATTGCCTTTTTCGAATATTGCCTGATGGTACCGGCTAACAGGATGGGGTATGCGAATGGATTTTCCGGTTTCCAGTTAAAAATGACACAGGAAGTAATCACCCTGGTTGTCTTTGCTGTTTTTGCTGTACTCTATCTGAAAGAGCCGTTTCGCTGGAATTACCTGGTTAGTTTTGCCTTCCTTTTAGGAGCCGTTTATTTTATGTTCAAAAAATAATCAGAGATAAAGATAATAGGGTTGTAACAATCGGCTGAATGCTGGAGAATAATCTCCATTTTCCCTGATGCAAATGGTTGAAACATGCATATTGACGGGACTATTTTTTCTAAAAAGACAGAAAGACCGGAAGGGTGCATGTTTTTCTGTTTGGCATACATTCTTCCGTTTATAAAGCTGGAAGCTGCTGGATGCAATTTTTTCTAATAATGATTCAGTTCTTAAATAAGGAAGCAGGATAGCGAAATAACCGCTCTCTTCCGTAATATTCTCCGCCAGTTGAATGAGGGATGCTAGATCCAGGTCGCTTTCATGTTTTGCCTGGTTGAGTCGAGCATCCGGCGATAATAATGACTGCTCAAAAAAAGGCGGATTGCTAAAAACCAGCGAATAGACACGAGGAAATGAAAACCTGAGTGCATCCCCCTGAAAAACATGTAATCTTGGGCTCCAGGGCGATGCTTCAAAATTTGCTGTAGCCTGTTTTGCAGCAGGTTCATCCAGTTCGATGGCATCCAGTTTCGCAAATTTTGTTTCCTGGGCCAGCATCAGGCTCAGCAGTCCCGTACCGGTTCCTATATCAAGAGCAGAATCCATGTCTTTACCACGAAATTCCTCTGCCAGCCAGGCCCCAAACAAACAGGCTTCTGTACATACTTTCATAGCACAATTTTCCTGATCGACACGAAAGGATTTAAACTGAAAATAGGTATTCGCCAAAATAAATCAGGGTTTGATATTACCAGCCAGCGCGGGCAGTAGGGGTTACGGAAAGATCGGCAAAATCCTTTTCCAGGAATTTGTAGTAGGCAGCCAGCGCAATCATCGCGGCATTATCCGTACAGTAGGGTAGCGCCGGGTAATAGGTTTTCCATCCGTATTTTTTTCCCATTTGTTCCAGTCCGTTTCGCAAGCCGGAATTGGCAGAAACACCTCCTGCCAGGCAAATTTCTCTGATACCGGTTTCGAGTGCTGCCTTTTTTAACTTGTTAAGTAAAATTGATACGATCCGATCCTGAATGGAAGCACAGATATCAGGCAAACGGTCTTGTATAAACGAAGGGTTTTCTTGCTGGTGTTCCTGGATAAAATATAGTATAGCTGTTTTCAATCCGGAGAAACTGAAGTTCAGGTCCGGGATTTGTGGCTCCGGAAACCGGAACGCTTTTGGGTTCCCTTTTTTTGCGTACACATCTATCAGTGGTCCGCCGGGGTAGGGAAGTCCTAACAGCTTGGCCGATTTATCAAATGCTTCACCGGCTGCATCATCAATGGTTTCACCAATAACTTTCATATTAGTGGGTGATTCCGCCAGCACCAGTTGGGTATGGCCCCCACTAACCGTAAGGCATAAAAATGGAAAGCAGGGTTTGGGGTCATCGATCAGGTTAGCTACCACATGTGCCTGCATATGATGAACAGAGATAAGCGGCTTATTAAGAGCCAGGGCGATTGACCTGGCAAATTGAGCCCCTACCAGTAGTGCACCAATTAATCCAGGTGCCTGCGTAAACGCGATCGCATCCAGCTCTTCCAGTGATACACCTGCCTGCTGTATCGCCTGGTCTACCACCGGAACAATGTGTTGCATGTGTGCACGACTAGCCAGTTCGGGAACTACACCGCCGTATTGTTCGTGTACTTTCTGAGTGGCAACGATATTGGAAAGCACCTGTCCATCTTTACAAATTGCTGCAGCTGTTTCATCACAGGAACTTTCAATGGCTAATAGAACTGGCATAGAATTATTTACTGCGAATGGCGACCACAGGATCCATTTTTGAAGCGATGGAGGCTGGAATGATTCCAGCAAGCACCCCCACAATGATACAGATCGACACGGCGATGGTCATAATTTTAATGGAAATAGTAATCGGGAAACCAATGGAACTTGAGATGGCGAGTGTCAGCAGAAATACGAGCAACAGACCGATCATTCCACCCAAAATACAAAGGAAGGCGGATTCCATCAGGAACTCCATCATGATGGTCATTTTTTTGGCCCCAATCGCCTTTTTAAGTCCGATTTGCGGAGTCCTTTCCCGCACAGTCACAAACATGATATTGGCTACACCAAACATACCTACGAATAGAGAAAGAATTGCAATGAAAAAGCCTCCCATATTGATACCGGAAAAAATTCCGGCAGCGAATTCACCAAATGCATCTACATCATTAAGGGAAAAATTATCCGCCTGCGTGGGTTTGAGTTTACGGATGGATCTCATGGCACCGGTAACCTCATCCCGCAGGGCTTTCATGGGAATCATTTCCTTTCCCTGCAACATGATCACAGGATCAGAGCGGTCTTCTCTCACCAGGGTTTTCATAAATGCATATGGGAGTAACACACAGTTATCAAATTCCCAACCGCCAATAATGGAAGAACCCTGTTTTTTAATCAGTCCGACTATGTTAACATTCCTGTTATAGATATTAACCATTTTTCCAACCGCGCGTTCCGGTTTACCAAATAGTTCTTCGGCAACTTTATAACCAATTACCGCAGAATTGGAAGCATAATCAAAATCGGTCTGTTGCAGGTAGCGTCCATCTATCACCTCTATTGTCTGAATATTGGAGAAATCTTCTGAAATCCCATACATCCTTACATTGTCCAGTTTTTCATCCTGGAACTCCACTTTATCCATCCGCTGTAGCGCAAATGCAATATTGGCTGCTTCGGGCACCGCTTTTCGCAACAGATCCATTTCATGGTATTTTGGAGAGGGGCGGTTGAGCAATTTCCAATAAGGGATCTGACCGCTGTAATCCCACTTGTCTATGAAAATGGTATTGCTACCCAGTGCCTTTATATCTTTCTGAACATTTTTCTCCAGGCTGTTTACAGTAGCCAGTACACCTATGATGCAGAATATACCAATGGTAATTCCAAACAGGGACAGAAAGGTTCTGAGTTTATTGGAACGAAACTCTCCCAGTGCCATTTTTAATCCGGTTCCCAGAATTTCGAGGGTTTTACGCATAAATCAAAAATACTGCTTCCTGATGCAACTAGTGTGAAAAAAGAAGCTTAAATTAGAAGAGAACAATCCGCCCGGGAAACTATCTGTACCAGCGTTGAATCAGAGGAAATTATTTCATCACTTAAATATAATTCCAATGGTTACTACAGACATCTCCCAGTTGGTTGGAGAGTGTGCATCCTGGATCACCACTCTCCGCACAAAAAGAACTGACTTTACTTCTCTCCGAGAAAAGCTCCAGCAGCTTTCCACCAATCTCCAGGACCATGACACACTCAAAGACCTTGAACACCTCCAGAACCAGTTCTACATTCAACTTATCAACATCCACGACCTGAAACATGCCATCAAAGAGCATGAACAGATCGCCCGCTGGGAAAAAGAAAAAAAGGGTCAGGTCTCTGACGCAACCATCTCCGCGCACGAAGACATTCTGATGCAGTACGAACAACTTAATGACACCCTCGATCATGTAGAGGATGAATTCTACCAGTTCGTCCGCAAAATCGAATGATGAGAAGAAGTACGAACTATGAAGTATGAATTTATGAACTAGGGATTCCTTCTTCTCACGTCTCACATCTCACGTCTCACCTCAATTCTTCCTTATGTCTGCAGAATTCGACACCTCACACGTCAAAAACATTGTCTTGCTCGGCCATGCCGGTTCCGGCAAGACCACTTTAGCGGAAAGTATGGTTTACGAAGCCGGACTGATACCGCGGCGGGGAACCATTTCCAGCCATTCCACATTGGGTGATTACCATGAATTGGAAAAAGAAAGAGGCAACTCGATTTTTTCCAAGCTCCTGTATACCCGATGGCGTGGATATAAGATCAATATTATTGACACACCCGGTTACGATGACTTTTGTGGGGAGGTGATCGCCTCCCTGCGTGTAGCCGATACCGGCGTGATGGTACTAAATGCGGCAATGGGAGTTGAAGTGGGTACCGATATCATCTGGCAATACACAGAGTCGTTTAAGACGCCCATGCTTTTTGCAGTCAATCAACTTGATCATGAAAAAGCCGACTTCGACAAAACTGTCCAGGAGGCAAAAGACCATTTTGGTAACAAAATCGTGGTGGTGCAATACCCATTACAACAGGGTGCCGGTTTTCATGAGATCGTGGATGTACTCAGGATGACCCTTTACAAGTTTCACGATACAGGTGGCAAACCAGAAAAACTACCAATTCCTGAGCAGGAAAGGGAAAAAGCGGATCAGTTGCACAAAGAACTGGTAGAAGCGGTTGCCAGCAATGATGAAACACTCATGGAACATTACTTTGAAAAGGGTGAGCTAGATGAAGATGAAATGAAGGAAGGCATGAAAAAAGCCATGATCAACCATGATCTGTTCCCGCTTTTTTGTGTATCGGCAGAACGGAATATGGGAAGTGGCCGCCTGATGGGTTTTATTGATAATGTTTGTCCCAGTGCCAATGAAATGCCCCCTCAGCAAACCGTACAGGGTAAAGATCTTCCCTGCCGGTCAGATGCTGCCACCTGTCTTTTTGTTTATAAAACAGTTTCTGAACCGCATGTGGGTGAACTCTCTTTTTTCAAAGTTTATTCAGGAGTGGTCAAATCAGGAATGGACTTAATGAATGCCAATACCAGGGTGAGTGAAAAGATTAACCAACTGTTTATTGTTGAAGGAAACAAGCGAACAGCAGTGAATGAACTGGCTGCCGGCGATTTGGGTGCGACCCTCAAATTGAAAAACACCCATGTCAACAATACGCTATGCGATAAAAACAATCCGGTTGAGTTGGTGCCAATCCGTTTTCCTGCACCCAATCTGAGCGTGGCTATTGACCCTTTGGTAAAAGGAGAGGAGGAAAAACTATCACAAGCCCTTCACATGCTGGTAGAAGAAGATCCCACCATTCGGGTAGAAGTATCCGCTGAACTGAAACAGACCTTGCTGCATTGCATGGGAGACATGCACCTGGCAGTCATTAAATGGAAATTACAAAATCAGTTCCGGCTGGAAGTGCGTTTTTCCAAACCCCGCATTGCCTACAGGGAAACCATCCGCAAGCCGGCGGATGCCCAATACCGCCATAAAAAACAATCTGGTGGAGCGGGACAATTCGGGGAAGTACATCTCAGAATTGAACCATGGTTTGAAGGAATGCCCGAACCAAACGGTTTAACTGTCCGGAACCGGGAAACGCATCAGCTGCCCTGGGGGGGCAGCCTTGTTTATTACAACTGTATTGTTGGTGGCGCCATTGATACCCGCTTTCTTCCTTCCATTCTGAAAGGGGTAATGGAAAAAATGCAGGAAGGACCCTTAACCGGAAGTTATGTTCGGGATATAAGGGTTTCGGTATATGATGGAAAAATGCACCCGGTTGATTCCAATGACATTTCGTTTAAGCTGGCAGGCTTGCAGGCTTTTCGCCAGGCCTTTCAACAGGCCGACCCACAGCTACTTGAACCTATCGGGAAAGTGGAAGTTACTTGTCCTGATGACCTAACCGGATCGGTCATGGGAGATTTACAAACAAGGAGGGCGATCGTGGAGGGACTCGAATCAGAAGGGCATTTCACCAGGATCAGTGCAAAAGTACCATTGGCTGAACTGTATGAATATGCTTCATCCCTTCGTTCCATCACCCAGGGTAGAGCAAGGTTCAGTATTCAATTCGATCACTATGCTCCCGTACCTTATGAATTACAGAAAAAACTTATGGAAGAATACAACAGGCAGGCAGAGCTGGTCGAATAGCTTATCAAAGTAGCTTTTCGATGAATGGAACAATGATTTTATTTTCTGCATCGTTTATGCTTTGTTCCGTTTTTAATCGACGTACCCATTGAAAATTTCCACACCTATGAACGAACAGTTGTACTTCAACGACCAGGCACATATTGCCGAAAAGTTTCAGTTGATCCAGGAGCATTTGCAGGACACCAGTAAAATGGCTGTACTGAAAATCCGCAACTGGAAATTAGTGGAGCATCTGCCGGAGACCAGCCAACGCTATCAAAAGCACATGTATCAGACACTATTCAACATTGTTCCAAACGAGTTCATTCTTTGCGAAGTGGGGTATTATTTCTCCCCACTTAACAACTGATAAAAAAGGGCCGATATGACGGCCCTTTTTTATCTTTATAACATGCCCAGATTAAACCAGGTATTACTTTTTGTTGTTCTCTCCTGTATAATTTTATATGCAGGCCGTTCCCTATTCATTCCACTTAGTTTCGCCTTGCTGATCAGTTTCATTCTCTACCCAATTTGTAAATGGATGGAAGAAAAAGGCCTCTCCAAATCACTGGCGATCCTGATCAATCTTACTTTTCTGACCTTGTTGCTTGGAGGAATAATATTCCTGCTTGTATATCAATTAAAACAGTTTGGTTCGGAATGGCCACTTTTAAAAGAGAAGATCAATCAATCAATCAGTCGACTTTCTGTCTATCTCAATGATGAATGGAAAATTGATAGTGTTACTCAACAAACCTATACGGATCAGATTCTTAAAAATGCACCGGGTTACCTGTTCAGTTTTTTACAAAAGACCATCACCAGTTCTGCCGTTTCACTGGTTTTATTATTCCTGATTCCTATTTACAGTTTTCTCATTTTATATTACCGGAGCCGGTTGATGAAAGCCCTGGTTTTACTGATTCCTGATAAGTACCGACCACGTATAACCGAAATCGTACAGTTGGCAATCCAATCTTATTACAATTTTATCAAAGGTATGCTGGCTGTTTACCTGATTGTCGGGATTCTAAACAGTGTCGGCCTGCTGCTGCTTGGGGTGCCGCATGCGATCCTGTTTGGTGTTATCGCTGCAGTCCTTACTTTTATTCCCTATGTTGGCATTTTAGCGGCTTCGCTATTCCCCATTACATTATCCTGGGTCACCTATAATTCCATCTGGTATCCGATTGGTGTGATTGCCGTTTTTGGTGTTGTTCAATACCTGGAAGCCAATATTATCTTCCCCTGGGCTGTTTCCCGCAAACTGGAATTAAATACTCTTTTCACCATCATCGCCATTATCGTGGGTGGAATTTTATGGGGGGCGGCAGGTATGATCCTCTTTGTGCCTTTTGCAGCTATCCTTAAACTAATTGCTGAAAGAATAGAAGGGGGAACCCCGCTTGTATTGTTACTGGGAGACGACAAATAGAAAAACTATCAAGTGTTAGCATTTGAACCTGTTTCCGTATTTTCGTCATTCAACTGAAAAAACCATATGAAGGAAGTTTATGTTGTTGCGGCCGTCCGTACTCCCATGGGAAGTTTTGGCGGCACACTGAAAGACCTTAATGCTACCCAATTGGGTTCGATTGCCATTAAAGGAGCCCTGGCGAAAGCCGGCCTGTCCGCCGATCAGGTAGAAGATGTTTTGATGGGCTCTGTTTTGCAGGCTAACCTGGGACAGGCTCCAGCCCGACAAGCTGCCAAATTCGCGGGATTACCGGATACTGTCAATTGTACTACCATCAATAAAGTTTGTGCCAGTGGTATGAAATCCGTTGCACTGGGTGCCCAGAGCATTATGCTGGGTGATGCATCTATCGTGGTAGCTGGTGGTATGGAAAGTATGAGCAATGTTCCTTTTTATGTAGAACAGCTTCGCTGGGGTAACAAATATGGTTCTACTGCACTGATTGACGGGTTGGCAAAAGACGGTCTGACAGATGTGTATGATGGCCTTGCTATGGGAAATGCAGCGGAAAAGTGTGCCCGTGAATGTGGAATCAGCAGGGAAGACCAGGATCAGTTCGCGATTGAAAGTTATAAAAGAAGCCAGGCAGCCTGGAACGAAGGCAAATTCGATGCTGAAATTGTTCCGGTACCCATTCCGCAACGAAAAGGTGAGCCAATACTTTTCTCGAAAGATGAAGAACCCTGGAATGTAAAATTTGAAAAGATCCCGGAACTGAGACCGGCCTTTCAGAAAGATGGTTCTGTGACCGCGGCCAATGCTTCTACTATGAATGATGGAGCTGCAGCACTTATCCTGGTAAGTAAAGAAAAGCTGGAGGAGCTCGGGCTGAAACCTATTGCCAGGATTCTCTCTTATGCGGATGCGGAACAGGCGCCTGAATGGTTTACCACCACACCTTCCCTTGCTGTTCCCAAAGCCGTAGCAAAAGCAGGCTTGTCCATGCAGGACATTGCTTACTGGGAACTAAATGAAGCCTTTGCTGTGGTAGGTATAGAGAATAGTCGCCGTATGCAACTCGACCCAGCCAAAGTAAACGTTCATGGTGGTGCCGTTTCCCTGGGCCATCCTCTGGGGTGCAGTGGAGCGAGGATTCTGGTAACCCTGATCCATATTCTTAAAGACAAAAACGCCAGATACGGTGCCGCTGGAATTTGCAACGGCGGAGGTGGTGCTTCTGCTATGGTAATTGAAAATCTGGCATAACTTGCCTTGATGGATATCTTAGCTGTAACAAATGAACAAAAAGGTTTGCTGGCTGATCTGAGCCGGCAAACCTTTGTTGATACTTTTGCGTCTTACAACAAGCCGGAAGATATGCAGCTGTTTCTGGACAAACAATTTACCAGGGACCAGCTAATGGCGGAACCCGACGAACCGGATAATTATTTCTTTATAGCCTGGGAGGATGGAGTGCCTTTGGGATACATGCGACTGAGGTTTTGGCAAACACAGGCCTATAGTTGTTTGCCTTCAGTACCCACAGTGGAAATAACCCGCTTATATGCCATCCAGGCTGCCATTGGGAAAGGTGTTGGAAAAGCCATGATGCAGTTTGCGCTGGATTTTGCCAGATCGAAAACGGTAAAACAGGTTTGGCTTGGAGTTTGGGAGCACAACGAAAGGGCCATCCGATTTTATCAGAAATGGGGGTTTGAGAGAAAAGGGGATCACCCCTTTTTGTTGGGTACTGATTCCCAAACTGACTGGTTAATGGTTAAGGAACTGGGGGATTTGGTTAAAATTTGAACCAAAATCCTATTTTCTCGCTGAACAGAGCAACTGAAAGTGAAACTTAAACGTAAATTGAAAATAAAATCCCGTATGAAACGTATACTGTTGCTATCTCTGATGGCGGGTTGGGTACTTTTAGCCTGTCAGAAAAAAGTGGACGACCCGGAACCAAACCCACCCGGACCTACCCCTCCTACAGCTGAACAAAAACTGAAGGATTCCGTAATGCTGTATACCAGGGATATTTACCTCTGGTATAACCAGATACCGGCAACCTTCAATGCACAAAGTTATGCAGATCCTAACAAGATTATGGAAGCCATTCGGCCTTTCAGTAAGGAAACAGGTTTTACCAATCCTGTTGATCGCTGGAGTTTCGCCGTTAAAAAAGCCGACTGGGACAATGCCAGCAGTGGTATTTCCGCTGACCTGGGTATGGGTATTTTTTTCCGTTCAAACAATGACCTGAGGGTTACTTATGTTGAAAAAGACGGAGCTGCTGGAAAAGCAGGTGTTCAGAGAAGCTGGAGGCTGTTAAAAATCAATGGCAACAGTAGCATCAATACATCCGATGCAAGTATCAATTTTATCGTGAATGCGATCTACGGAGGAAATGCAGCAACTGTTGAATTTCAAAAACCAGACGGAACCACCCAGGAGATAACGCTTACTCCTGTTACCTACCAGGAATATCCGCTGGCATTGGATACAGTATATACAAACGGAGGCAAAAAAATCGGATATGTAGTCTTGAATTCTTTCCTTGGAGATCAGGATCAGATCAAGGCTGCAATGGCTTCCACTTTTTCAGATTTTGGTGCGCAAGGCGTAACGGAATTAATAGTTGATCTGCGCTACAATGGTGGTGGATTTGTTTCCTTATGGGAAGAAATGGGTAACTACCTTGCACCAACAGCCGCTAATGGAAAGGTAATGTACCGGCAAAGTTTCAACAACAGATATGCCAGCCAGTTTGATGAAACTGTGAATTTCGAGAAAAAAGGTACAGTCAACCCAGCAAAAATTGTTTTCATCATATCTCAAAACACGGCCTCTGCCAGTGAAGGTCTTATCAACAGCCTGACCCCTCATACAGAGGTGAAAATCGTTGGTCCGAGTGCGTCCAATGGTAAACCGGTTGGTTATTTCCCGATCCCCGTAGGAGATTGGTATATTCTTCCGGTAAGCTTCCGCACAGTGAACAGTAACAATCAGGGAAGTTATTTCAATGGATTTATTCCGGAAAGCCAGGTTCCAGATGGGCTCGATAAGGCCTGGGGAGATCTGACTGAAGACTGTTTGGCAAGCGCCATGAAGTATCTGACTACCGGATCTTTCAGGGCTGCTAACCGCGAATCCAGCCGCCTTACGGCTGATTATCTGGAAAGTTATCAGCGGCTGCCGATGAAGAAAATGAAAGTATTGGTGGAAGACCGTTATAATCTATCCGAAAAACTAAAAAATTAAGTAAAAATAGTTTTGTCAAAAGCCCCCTCGCCGGGGCTTTTGGCATTTATAGGGGATTTTTTGCGCATTTGGAGTGTAACCAATAAATTTGCCACTCCTTATAAAAACAAAAGAATGGCAAGATCAATTGCATTTAGAGAAGCGCTGCGCGAAGCAATGAATGAAGAGTTCCGTCGCGATGATCGCGTATTCCTGATGGGAGAGGAAGTGGCTGAATACAATGGAGCCTACAAAGTAAGCCAGGGTATGCTCGATGAATTTGGTGAAAAACGAGTGATCGATACGCCTATTTCTGAACTTGGATTTGCTGCAGTTGCAGTAGGTGCAGCTCAGAATGGCCTGCGTCCCATTGTTGAATTTATGACCTGGAACTTCGCTGTTCTGGCACTCGACCAGATCCTGAATACTGCTTCTAAAATGCTTGCGATGAGTGGCGGACAGGTTTCCTGCCCGATTGTTTTTCGTGGACCCAATGGTTCAGCCGGACAATTAGGAGCCCAGCACTCTACTGCATTTGAAAGTTATTATGCCAATATTCCGGGTATCAAAGTAGTATCTCCGTCTAATGGATATGATGCAAAGGGATTGTTGAAGCAAGCCATCCGTTACGAAGAGGATCCCGTGATTTTCATGGAATCCGAATTGATGTACGGTGATAAGTCTGAAGTTCCGGAAGAAGAATACTATATCCCTCTTGGTAAAGCAGATGTAAAAAAAGCAGGATCCGATGTTACCATTGTTTCTTTCAATAAAATGATGAAAGTTGCCTTAGGAGCAGCTGCTGAACTGGAAAAAGAAGGCGTAAATGCGGAAGTGATTGACCTTAGAACCATTCGACCGCTCGACTGGATGACCATCCTTGAAAGTGTAAAGAAGACCAATCGTCTGGTAATCGTTGAAGAACAGTGGCCATTCGCATCAATCTCTTCTGAAATTTCCTACCGGATCCAAAAAGAAGGATTTGATTACCTCGATGCACCGATTCGCCGGATAACAGCTGCAGATGCACCGTTGCACTATGCACCCAACCTGGTAGCAGCAGCTTTACCCGATGTAGCAAGAACAGTAAAGCTGGTAAAGGAAGTGATGTATATGAAGAAGTGAAAGGTGAAAGGTGAAAGGTGAAAGTTGAAACGTCAGATGTGAGACGTGAAACGATATAAAAAAACCCGTAGGAGAATATACTCTTACGGGTTTTGAATTTTCAGGGCGTTAGATTCAAGTGGCTTTCACTTCTCACATTTCATATCTGACGTCTCACGTCTGACGTCTCACGTCTGACGTCTCACTTTAACATACTTCCCACCGTTAGCAGGAAGCAATACGAATAGGCCATTAAAACGCCTGCCAATAAAACAAGTTTGGTTGTCAATTGCCACACGCTGATCTCGCGGGTGTTTTTCAAAGGGTGACGTAGTCTGTTCATAGGTGGATATTTTTGGATTTTGGATACTTCAAAAATACAATCCCTTACAACTCCTGTCAATCACAGTTCTACCCATTTTTTTTAGTACAATTACGAAGCGTTTTCACTTTACCACTGGTACAGACTGCCTGCCGGAAAATTCCATTGAGGCGTCTGAAAGCTGCCTCCTGTAAAGCGCTGCCAGGGTTGCGGGTAATGTGTTTGGACGGATTTAACCAGATGAATATCCTGAGCCGGCATGAAACCCTGCAGCAGGATAAATACGGCTTCTCCTTTTGCATTCTTTGCCATGTCAACAACCAGCATTACATGGCCTGGATGACCGGGTTGAAGAAATACGTCACCCGTTTCAGGACTTGAGTTGGGTGACTTTCGTTTCATTTGCCTTGAAAGAGAAGCTGTACCACAATAGGCAAACACCTGCTGAAGAAATCGATCCAGGTTTGACCGATATTCCGGTGAAACTGATTGAGCACTACGCCTTACCGTTAGTAATTTTTTGCCCTTCAGTACATATCGAACACCCTTGCACCATTCAATATAGTTCAACCAGGTGCCGTCGGTTGCTAGGAAATGAATCTGTTCATATTTCTTCTGGTCAAACAACCAGGTCGCCCGGATGAGCATAACTGCATCCGCGCATTGTAACAGGGAATTGTTCCGAACTGGTATGTCCAGCACTGCATAAGCAGCCTGCTGGTTTGGCTTGGGCTGACCGGTATAGTAATAAACCGTCTTGTTTTCCTTTAATGCGAGTTTGCGTAGAAAGTCTGTATAGCTACCTCTTGCAGCAACCGGCCTGGCAAATCCCTCCGGAACAGCAATGGATTCAATTGAACTAAGTTTATCAGCACGTGGAAAAAATGGCAAAATAATTGCCAGTATCAGGGGCAATTGCATTAATCGGTATTTTTGGTACAGTTGAGATGCAATACCATTTCAATTACACAAGCGATACCATACCATAAACTGATTTTAACATGTCCCAAATATTAATTATCGACGACGAAAGAGCCATTCGCAAAACATTGGGAGAAATTTTATCCTATGAGGGATACAAGGTCGAAGAAGCATCGGATGGGGAAGAAGGATTGAAAAAATTTAAGGAAAAGAATTTCGATGTAGTACTCTGTGATATCAAAATGCCGAAACTGGATGGTATCGAATTTCTGGATAAAGCAAGGGAAGCGAATCCGGATATACCCATAATAATGATCTCTGGTCACGGCACTATTGAAACCGCTGTTGAGGCAGTTAAAAAAGGTGCCTTTGATTATATTTCCAAGCCACCAGACCTGAATCGCCTATTAATTACATTGCGAAATGCAATGGATAAAACCTCCCTTGTTACGGAAACCAAAGTATTAAAAAGGAAGGTAGGTAAGGTGCAGGAAATGATCGGGAATTCTCCTGCTATTCAGCGGATCAAAGACACGATTGAGAAAGTAGCTCCTACTGATGCCCGGGTATTGATCACCGGGGAAAATGGTGTAGGAAAAGAGTTGGTAGCCCGCTGGCTCCATGAGAAAAGCAATCGCTCTTCCGGTCCGTTAGTGGAAGTAAACTGTGCTGCAATCCCTGGCGAACTAATCGAAAGTGAACTTTTTGGTCACGAAAAAGGATCCTTTACATCCGCTATTAAACAACGGATTGGGAAATTTGAACAGGCCAGTGGAGGCACTTTGTTTCTGGATGAAATTGGAGACATGAGTTTATCTGCACAGGCAAAAGTATTGAGGGCTTTACAGGAAGGAAAAATCACAAGGGTAGGGGGTGATAAAGAAATTTCTGTAGACGTTCGTGTGGTAGCTGCAACAAATAAGGACCTGCTTAAAGAAGTGGAAGAAAAAAACTTCCGGCTCGATCTGTATCATCGATTGAGTGTAATCCTGATTCATGTTCCATCTCTTAATGATAGAAGAGATGATATCCCGCTGCTTGTAGATAAATTCCTGGAGAATATCTGTATGGAATACGGTATCGCCAAAAAAGAAATTGATGCAGATGCACTGGAAGCGCTTCGCGATTACAACTGGACAGGTAATATCCGGGAATTGAGAAATGTAGTAGAGCGACTGGTTATTCTATCCGGCAAAACAATCGTGAAGGAAGATGTTGTCAATAATGTGGTACCCAGGAATTAACCTGGTCAGCTGCTGCAAATTTCAACATTGCCTCACAGTCTTTTAACCAGGTAAAAGATGGTTGAGAAGGAAGCGATTGGTTTTCCATGGCAGGCCCGGCGGCAACTATTTTCTTGTCAGGAAAATGGCTGAGTAATTCCTGAAGGTATTTTTCCAGCGGACAGTCATCCAGGTGTGTGATCAGGTGAAAATACAAATGGGAAGGATGGTGCACTTCGCAAATATCCTTTAACACTTGGATATCTGCATTTTTGCCATAATAAACACATTTTGAACCATTCTTTTTTAACAGATACTGCATAAAAAGAATAGGAATTTCATGAGATTCCCCAATAGGTGTAAATAATAAAACGGTTCTGTTATTTTCAGCATATACCGGTTCTAATCCGTCTATTGCAAGCAATAACTTTTTCATTACAAGCTCACTGCAAAAGTGCTCCTGGGCAGGAATTACCCGGTCGCAAAGCCAATTATTTCCGATCAGGTTCAGTAATGGAAAAAGGATTTCCAGCATCGTCTTTTGAAGACCATTGTGAAGCACCTGCAAATGAACTACCTGGTTAAACGTTTCCTCGTCAAAATTGGAAACGGATTCCAATAGTTGGCGGAAAGGCTCAGCATGAATGCCTGCGTTTAAATCCTGCAGGCAATAAGAAGCCAATTGCTCCTGATCAATTTCCAGCAAGGATGAAATCTTGTTTCCTCTTTTGTATAAGAAGGATAGTCGTAGTATTTTCTTTAAATCCTCCCCGTCGTAATATCGATGCCCACCCTCTTTTCGCTTCGAGAAATCATACTGGTACCGCTGCTCCCATACCCTGAGAGTATGTGCTTTAATGCCTGTAAGCTTTTCAATATCACGAATGCTGAACCTGTTCATTACGGTTGCAAGAATGCGGTAAATATTCCGATTAACAAAAATTTGGGGGCTACGCTGTCATAATTTACATAAAACAGTTACAAATAGAGCAGGAAACTAGTATTATTACCTTATAATGGTATTTTTGCCCACATCTAAAATTGCCTGAATGACAACGAATCAGATTTTGATCGTATCCCTGATTTCCCTTTTACTGGTGATGTTACCGGCTTTTGGCCTTTCGAAACTTTTTCAGAAAGCAGGAGTGCCTGCATGGAAAGCCTTTGTTCCCTTTTACAATACCTGGACCATGCTGGAAATAGCCAAACGTCCGAAACACTGGTTTTTCTGGCAATTTATTCCGGTGGTAGGATGGTTCGTTACAATGGGTATCCTGATTGAATTTGTAAAGTGTTTTAATAAGTTCAGCTTTTGGGAACATACATTAACCTGTTTGCTGCCATTCGTTTATTTTCCAATGATCGGAATGGATCAAAAAACCCGTTTCATTGGTCCGGAGGGAGTAAAACATTATAAAAAAACACCCGTACGGGAATGGGTGGATGCCGGCATATTCGCAATTGTAGCCGCCACACTGATCCGCACCTTCATTTTTGAAGCATATACGATTCCAACCGGTTCAATGGAAAAGACACTGTTGGTAAATGACTTCCTCTTTGTTAGTAAATTAAGCTATGGGCCCAGGATTCCAAATACACCGCTCGCAGTTCCCTTTGTACATCATTCATTACCTGGTAGTACCACTAAATCCTATTCTGAACTTATCAAATTGCCATACAGCAGATGGTTTGCCAGTCCTGTCAAAAGAAACGATGTAGTTGTATTTAATTTTCCGGATGGAGATACTGTTATCAATAAACCGGAGTTTCAGTCGATGTATCCATATTACAATGTTGCCCGTCAATTTGGAAACGGCAATATGGATTTGGGAAGACAAATGATCCTCAGCGATCCTGAAACCTATCCACTGGTAATAAGACCAGTAGATAAGCGTGAAAATTATATCAAACGATGTGTAGCAATCGCAGGTGATACCCTGGAGGTTCGGGAAGGACGTGTGTATATAAATGGGGAGCCGGGATTTGTTCCCCCCAAATCGCAGTTGCTATATGAAATTGAAACCAACGGACAGCCGCTGAATGCGGAGTTCATGAAAGATGAATACGATATCGACATCAACGATGAACAGGAGTTTGCAAGACTCAGTGGCAATGTATTCAATATGTTACTCACTGCAGAAGCAGTCGAAAAATTACAAAAAAGCGGGTTGGTAAAAAGGATAACACCACTACTGATTCGTCCGGATGCAGTGCCTCCAACCAAATTCACCATTGATATTTATCCGCATGATGGAAAGCATAAATGGACAGAAGATTTTTATGGTCCGATCTGGATACCCAAAAAAGGGGCAACAATTACACTAACGGCGGATAATTATTCCATCTACGAAAGAGCGATCCGGGTTTTTGAAGGCAACCAGTTGGAAAGACAGGGGGATCAGTTTATTATTAATGGACAGTCCACCAATCAATATACCTTTAAGATGAATTATTTCTGGATGATGGGGGATAACCGCCACCAATCACAGGATAGCCGTTTTTGGGGCTTTGTTCCCGAAGATCATGTAGTGGGAGAGGCCTGGATCATTTGGATGAGCCTGAACAAGGGAATACGCTGGAATCGCCTTTTCAGAACGATTCACTAAACTAACCGGATCGCAATCCAAAACGAACAGTATGAAAGCCAACTCCTTTGAATTTTCTTATGATGTTTACGGTTCCATTGAGGAATTGCAGCAGGGAGATGCCGCTTTGCTGGATGCTGCCCGTAAGGTAACGGCTCAGGCTTATGCACCCTATTCCAGGTTCTTTGTAGGGGCAACAGTAAAATTGGACAATGGACAATTGTTAAGTGGAACGAACCAGGAAAACGCTTCCTTTCCTGCCGGACTTTGTGCAGAACGAACGGTACTGGCTGCTGTTTCTTCTGTTTATCCTGGGGCTGTAATCAATGCCATGGCGATTAGTTTTCATTCAGCAGGAACGGAAAGTAACCACCCCATTTCCCCCTGCGGTATTTGTAGGCAATCACTGATTGAGCAGGAAAAAAGGCAGCAGTTTCCTATGAGAATAATATTAGGCGGACAGGTTGGACGTATACTAGTCATTAGTTCAGTGAGTCATTTATTGCCCTTTAGTTTTACAGGGGAGGAATTAAATAAAGGTTGAGCACTATCCGATTTTCCAACCATTTTTTACCGGACGATCTGGTTGTAATAATATCACCTCTTTGTTTTCAGCGTATACTCCCAAAACCAGGCATTCACTGGTGAAATTGGCAATTTGTTTGGGAGGAAAATTAAGGATGGCTATTACCTGCCGGCCAGGTAATTCCTCTTTTGAATACAGTTCTGTAATCTGGGCGGAAGATTTTTTTATACCGCATTCCCCAAAATCGATAACTAACTGGAAGGCTGGTTTTCTCGCTTTTGGGAAATCCTTTACCTCCAGAATGGTTCCAACGCGAATGTCTATTTTTTCAAAGTCTGACCAGTTAATGAACATATTTCCAAGATATTAACGCAAAATGATAGATTTTTTTTGATGCAATGCGCAATCGGTAAACAAACCTACCGTAAATTCAGGCATCTATTAATTTTTATCAAACCGATTGTAATTATGCCCCGTTTATCGCCATCGCGTAGAAAATTCCTTCGGAACTCAACTGCCGCGGCCGCAGGTTTTTTTATTGTACCCCGCCATGTTTTAGGAAAAGGCTTTGTTGCGCCCAGCGACACACTGAATGTTGCCGGAATTGGTGCCGGAGGTAAAGGCACCAGCGACCTTGCAGAGTTTTATAAAACCGGCAAAGTAAATATTGTTGCGCTCTGCGATGTGGATGACAGAGCAGCGGCCAAATCACGCCAGGCACATCCCAAAGCTCCTTATTACAAGGATTTCCGGGACATGCTGGAAAAACACAAGAACCAGATCGATGCGGTTTCTATTTCTACTCCCGACCATACACATGCCAATGCTACCCTTGCAGCGATGCAGTTAGGAAAGCATGTTTATACACAGAAACCACTGACCCACGATATTTATGAAGCCCGTTTACTTACCGAAGCTGCCAAAAAATACAAGGTTGTAACCCAAATGGGAAACCAGGGGGGAAGTGGCGATGGTGTTCGCAGGGCAAAAGAACTGATTGACGCGGGCATGATTGGAGATGTTCATACTGTACATGCCTGGACCAATCGTCCCGTTTGGCCACAAGGTATTCCTACACCTTCCGGTAAACATGAGATTCCAAAAGAACTAAATTGGGATCTCTGGCTTGGACCTGCCCAGCATATAGATTACAATCCTGCATATCTGCCCTTTAACTGGAGAGGCTGGTGGGCTTTCGGAACAGGTGCACTGGGTGACATGGCCTGTCATATTCTAGATCCGGCATTCCGGATATTGCCCATTCTTTATCCAAGTTCAGTAGAGTGCAGTGTTGCCAATATCTGGCAGGATATGTGGGTTGAAAGCTCCAATCCTGATGGATGTCCTCCATCCTCTATTATTCACCTGGATTACCCCAGAACGGATGGAAAAGGTAATATTAAAATTTCCTGGTACGATGGTGGCCTGCTACCGAACCGTCCGGATGAATTGTTGCCGGGAGAAGCATTTGGCAACTGGGATGGTGGAATCCTCTTTGAGGGAACCAAAGGAAAACTATTGGCAGATTGTTATGGTGAAAATCCACGTTTGTTGCCAACAACCAAAATGCAGGAAAGCCTGCCAGCGCCAACCATCGCAAGAGTACCAGAAGGACATTATGCGCAATGGGTATATGCTTGTATCGCAGGTCATGGCAAAGGCAAAACCAGTTCTCCGTTTGAATATGCAGGTCCCTTTACGGAAAGCATCCTTATTGGTAACCTGGCGATTCGCAGCTGGATGATGAAAAATCCCAACCTGAAAGGCTGGAACGATAAATACCTGGGCCGTAAGAAATTGTTATGGGATGCTAAGAATATGAAAATCACCAATTTCGAAGAAGCCAACCAGTTCGTGAAACGTGAAAGAAGGAAGGGCTGGGAACTGTGAGGAACGTGAGACGTCAGACGTGAAAGGTGAAACGTGAGAAGTGAAAAGTGAAAAGTGAAACGTGAAAAGTGAGAAGTAAAACAAAGCTCTAAAATAAAAGCCCGCAGAAATGCGGGTTTTTCCATTTTATATTTTGATCCTTAAACTTCCCCGTCTTCCGTCTTCCGTCTCCCTTCTCCTGTCTCCCTTCTCACGTCTCACATATGACGTCTGACATCTCACGTCTCCAACAGCTGCGCCAATTTCATCAGTTCCTCCTGTTTATATCCATCTTTATCAGACTCAAAGCAACGTGAGAATTCTTCCAATAAATGCTGAATGATGCGGATGGTATTCATTGGTTTGAAGAAGGAAGCCGTAGGCGGAACTGATATCCGCTTGAAATAGGTATCCACATCCTTTTGTGTAAACACCTGGCCGCTCATGGGATCAATGTAGAATTGAATTTGATGCATCGGGTTAGAAGCAGGTTCCTGCCATACACCCGGTTCCATATCAAAATAGGCGAGGATAAACTGCCGGGGGATGGGAACCGCCCGTATAGGAATATCCAGTAAATCACATAATACCAGGTATAAGATACCGTTGCTAATGGCATTTCCTTTTTTGGTTTCCAGGACTTTATTTAATAGAAAATCATGCGGTTCGGAATAATTGATCTCAGACCCCTTCAGGTGATAATAATTATAGAGAATAGTGGTGAGTACATTGGTTTGTTCCAGCGGTGTTAGGTAATTATTCAGCTCCAACCAGATATTACGACGCATTTTTTCAATATCCTGCAGAATAGCACTGACATTAAGATCCGGATATTGAAATTTACAAACCAATAAGGCTCCACCCAGCAGATCAGGAGCAGGTTGTGCTTTCCATCGTTGAAAATCATTGGTTAACTCACAATAGTGCAGACGATGAATAAGCATTTCAATCCGCTCCTGAACAGCCTCATCAGGAGTAGTTTCCCACAAATGTTCCAGGTTTGGAATAATATTGGTTCCAAGTGAGATAATCCGGTCGCTCACTGTCGAAAACACCTCGATATCGGGGTCATCAATGAGATGAAAAAGGGCTGATATTTCTCGGGTTTCTTCCATACCTGGGTTGGGTTCAGATTAATAACAATCTTAGGACGTTTAAATCACTCAAAATATTGTTATTGTTCCGTCAATAAATTTCGCTGGAAAGCAGGTATAATGCCCCGATACTTATCCACTTCTGTGGATAAGCGGAAGTACTGCCAGTTAACGAATTCCCTTGCTATTTTTTCCCGGGTGTCGATTTTTTTGCTGTCTTTTTTGGCGCGGCTTTTTTAGCCGGAGCTTTCTTGGTTGCTGCTTTTTTTGCAGGTGCTTTTTTAGCTGCTTTTTCAAATGCTCCCGGAATTTCTGCTTCGATCATTTTTTTGATTTCCTCAAGTGAAATTCCGGTTAACTCTTCTTCTGCAAATTTTGAACCGTCCGCCTTTCGCCCCATCTTTAGCATTTTTTTGCCAAAACGGATGAAAGGCCCCCAGCGCCCGTTTTCCAGAGAAATCTTTTCAGCAGGCCATTGCTGGATAAAGCGATTGGCTTCTTTCTCCAGTTTTTTCTGAATCAATTCATTGCAATCAGACTGTTTGAGTGCATCAAAATTATATGCCTTCGGAACATTGATAAACAGGTTATTCCATTTGATAAAAGGTCCAAATCTGCCTTTGCCTTTTGTAACTGGAAGTCCTTCATACGTTGCGATCGGTGCATCAGCCTGCTTTTTCTCGTTAATGAGCTCAATTGCTCTTTCCAGATCCACAGTCAGCGGCTCTTCACCTCTTGGAATAGATACAAACTCCTCACCCCATTTCACATAGGGACCAAACCGGCCAACATTCACAGATACTTCCTGGCCTTCGTATTCTCCAATGGTTAAGGGCAATTTGAATAATTCCATCGCCTCTTCATAGGAGATGGTTTCAATACTCTGGCCGGATTTGAGCCGGGCGAATTTTGGTTTCTCTTCTTCACTGGCATCTCCAATTTGTACCATCGGACCATAACGACCCATCCTTGCAACAACTTTACGACCCGTTTCAGGATCTGTTCCCAGTTCACGTTCACCTTTAATCCGTTCTGCCGTTTCGATGGTTTTATCTACATCCTTTTTGAAGGGATTGTAAAAAGCATCAATCATTTTATGCCATTGCCGTTTTCCATTGGCAACTTCATCAAATTCTTCCTCAATTTTGGCCGTGAAACCATAATCCATTACATCATTGAAATACTGATTCAGGAAGTCTGTAACAACCAGTCCCAAATCAGTCGGAAACAGTTTTGATTTTTCAGCTCCTGTTGTTTCCTGCGACATTTCTTTTTTGATCTGATCCTTTACCAGTTTCAGTATCCTGAAATCTCTGCGAATGCCTTCTTTGTCGCGCTTCTCAACATATCCTCGTTTGAGGATGGTTGTTATAGTAGGGGCATAGGTAGAAGGACGACCAATTCCCAACTCTTCCAGTTTCTTAACAAGTGATGCTTCTGTGTAACGGGGGGCTGCCCGATTGAATCGTTCAGTGGCTGTCATTTCTTTTAACGGCAACACCTGTTTTACCTGCAAAGGAGGTAACATGCTATCATTGCCATCTTCCTCGGTCAGGTCATCATCATCCCGATCCTCCCGATACACTTTCAAAAAGCCATCAAATTTCAACACCTCACCGGTTGCCGTGAGTTCCTCCTTATTGGTTGAAATTGAAATTTTTGCAGTGGTTTTTTCCAATTCGGCATCAGCCATCTGTGAGGCCATGGTACGTTTCCAGATCAGCTCATATAAGCGTTTGGTTTCCGGATCATCCACCGTACTGTTTTCCATATAGGTTGGGCGGATGGCTTCATGCGCTTCCTGAGCAGATTCATTTTTGTTTTTGAATTTGCGCGGTTGGAAATAACGCTGACCATATTGCCCGGTAACCTGCTGACGGATTCCATCCATGGCTGTATCACTCAGATTTACACTATCCGTACGCATATAAGTGATATTACCACTTTCATAGAGTTTCTGCGCCAACAGCATGGTCTTACTGACAGAATAACCAAGTTTACGGCTGGCTTCCTGTTGCAGGGTGGAAGTTGTGAACGGGGCAGCGGGTGATTTCTTACCCGGACGCACCTGGATATCTGTTACCGTATAACTGGCCCCCTTACAGGACTCCAGGAACTTCTCCGCATCCTCCTGCTCATTGTATTTTTGTCCCTCAGCCTTGAAAAGAACCGGTTTATTGGACAGATCATTGGCCGTAAAAAAGGCATCAATACGGAAATGACTCTGAGACTTGAAGGCATTGATCTCGCGTTCGCGTTCTGCGATCAGCCGAACCGCAACTGATTGAACCCGACCGGCACTCAGGGAAGTACCCATGCTCATTTTGCGCCAGAGAACGGGGCTAAGTTCAAAACCCACGATCCGGTCGAGCACCCTTCGCGCCTGTTGGGCATTTACCAGATTCATGTTTACTGTACGGGGCGACTGAACCGCTTTCTGAATAGCAGGTTTGGTGATTTCATGAAAAACGATCCGCTTGGTACTGCCTGGATCTAAACCGAGTACTTCACACAAATGCCAGCTGATGGCTTCTCCTTCACGGTCCTCATCCGTTGCCAGCCATACTTCATCACTTTTTTTAGCCAGTTGTTTTAATTCCTTCACCACCTTTTCTTTCTCATCAGGAACTATATAGCGAGGCTTGTACTGGTTATTAATGTCGATTCCCATTTCACCCTTTTCCAGGTCGCGGATATGGCCATAACAGCTCTTCACCTCAAAATCCTTCCCGAGGATTTTCTCAATGGTTTTGGCTTTCGCCGGCGACTCCACTATCAATAAATTCTTAGCCATGTATCAATAAATCGTTTTAAAAAGTAGATCCAGTCCTTGCAAGTTTACAGTATAAGACCGAAAATACCAATTCAGGAAATTTCTGCGTCTTACCAAAGCTTTAAGAAATACTATGCTCAAATAGTCGTTATTTGTGTCGTTCCACTTCTACCTTTTTTTGATTCCTTAACTGAATAACGCTATGGCGAAGCCAACAGACGCGCCGGAAACCACTATTTCCGGTTATGAATCATTTTCTGGTAGTAAAGGTAATAACTCCCATTTTTTGTGGTGGTGTGCCGGGGTACATCAACCAACGCTGGCGCAATATCCAACGGAACACCCCAAATACCATACACTGGGTGGGGTATTACTGGCCACGTTTGTTCTTGCGGCTCTTTCCTCCGGATATGCTTTTTATACCATTTTCCAACATATTGGATGGGCAGTTGCTTTTGCCCTGCTTTGGGGAGCAATCATATTCAATCTTGACCGGTTCATGGTGTCCACTATCCGTAAATATGGAATGTCCTCTTCCAGTCAATGGAAGGTTGCCTTTCCGCGCATATTACTGGCCCTATTTATTGGAGTTACGATTGCCAGACCGCTGGAATTGAAGCTCTTTGAAAAAGAGATCAATGTAGAGGTTGAATCGCATATCCAGGAACAAATCAAGGCCTTTAATCTGAAACTGGATACGATTTACGAAGCCCGGGTGGCTGCAGCAATGCAGGAAAGAAACCTACTACTGCAGCGAAGAGCATCAATGCAGGATACACTGCTTAAATTGCAACAGGCTTACCTGATGGAGGCCGATGGTACCGGTGGGTCAGGAAGGAGAGGGATTGAACGGATTACCCGGCTTAAACAGGGCGCTTATGAGCAAACCGCCAGCAATTATGCGCAGCTTTTTCCCGGACTGGATACTGCGCTGGCCAGGCAGACCAGATTTCTTGAGAATGCTGCAATGGAGCTTAAATCCGATCAGGAAAAGTATGCCCAAACTGCTTATTCGAATATCGGATTTCTGGCCCGGAACAAAGCCCTGCAAAGTTTATCTGATCGGGAAGACAGTGTATTTATGGCGAACCTGCTGATCACCATATTGATTATTTTATTGGAAACAGCCCCCATTCTGGCTAAACTACTACTGCCCGTCGGTCCTTATGATATTGCTATTGCGAAAGAAGAACTGGTGCCCATGCACCAGCTTGAAAAATCCATTGCCCGCGAGCAGGATACCAGCCCTAAGATGGAAGTTGTGGGGTAGGGAAGAGGGGAAGAGGGAGGAAAGGGGGAATGGAGGATGGGATGAACACCCCCTCTTCCTTTCCTCCCCTTCCATTCCTCCCTCCTCCATTCTTCCCGTGATTCACCATCCATACCCTCTTTCCCAATACGCATACTCACGGTCGGTACACTGGTTCCGGTTTACGTACTTGACATCCAGGTATAGGTAGCCATTTCGACCTAGCCAATAGTGTAAACCGGCCTGGCTGCGATAGTAATACCTGTTATTATTGTATCTACGAATTGGCAGGTGGCGTGTATCCATAATTACCAGTGGGGGATGACTGATCCTTCCTCTCCGGTTTCCCGGATGTTCCCAATGGCGGGAATGTTTCCCCTTTTTATTTTTTCTGTAATGAGGTCCTCTTTCATGCCAGTCATCGTCATCTATTACAATAACCGTTGTGTTGGAACGATGCTGATTCCAGGGGCCCTGCGCCTGTGTGGAGAGACTGGTCAGACCAATGGTTGCGGTCAGTATAACCGCTGGTACAATTCTTAACATAGGGATCATTTTTGGTTATACATTAGTAGACTGGAATAAAAAATAACCGTTTAAAAGAGTAAGCAAATGAAAGCGCTGTTTGGCTTGATATTAACACTTGTTAGTTTGTCTGCCTGGGCACAAACAACTGATGAAACCGGCATCAAAACCACCATCAACCAGTTATTTTCGGCTATGCGAAACCGTGATACTGTTCAGTTACGTGATGCTTTTGCATCTACGGCCGTTCTTCAAACCATTGGAAGAAGTAAGGATGGGACAACTGAGGTTCGTACCGAATCTATTGAAGGCTTCATTAAATCGGTTGGAACGCCTGGTAAAGAGGTACTCGATGAACGCATTGAATTTGGAACCATCCTGATAGACGGTCCTCTCGCCACAGCATGGACGCCCTATCAATTTTATTTGGGGAGCCGGTTCAGTCACTGCGGCGTGAATTCCTTTCAACTCGTAAAGCTGAATGGAACCTGGAAGATTCAATATATCATCGACACCCGTCGTAAAGAAGGTTGTCAGTGATTAGTTACGGGTAAGCTTATATTTTTTGTTTACACGCGGACTATTGAAATACTGGTTGAGTTCTTCTTCACTCATGCCTCCGGTATCTACCATTGGTACGTCAATCAACTGAGTTTGTACCTGTTTCAGATCGCTGCGTAGTTTAGCAAGTTTGGTAAGAATCTCAGGGTCTGTTTCGCCAACAAGCGCATTATCAGAGAGGCTGTATTCAAGTCGTTTGATACTTGTTCTCACCTGTGCCGCGGAGTTTGATTCGTAGGCTTTAACCGGACTAACTGCTTCCTTCACTGGTACCAGTGCAACACCTACACTGGGCATAACCTTACCGATGTTTTTATCCGCATCAGCAGAGCTGGTAGACAGAACCGTTCCAGCAAGGGCGGAGGAACCTGACATCAGATCAAAACCCGTACGGGTACCTTTGGTACGTTTTACATTTTTATCCAGCTCTTTAAAGCTGAACTTCAATTGTAATATGTAACGTTGAATTTCCTTCACTACCCGGCCATATTCATCTTTCCGGAAGGGATAATTGAGTGCATCGCGTACCACTACAGTGATTTTTGCAGTATCCCGGTTATAAAACTTATCCGCTCCAACAAAGGTTATATGGAAGGTTTTCTGCTTTTCCTTATCCCCGTCTTTCACAAAATCATAAGGAACAGCCCATTTGAAAATATCATCGCATTTGCGTACCGATTCATATCCTTTGAGTGAAGCATCCGTCAAAGTTGAAATTGTTTCTATAGGAAAGCTTCCGCGCTCGCACTGAACCGGAATGGAAAGCGTATCCCCCTCGTCAATAAAGATTGTTTCACTAACACCCGGCTTGAGTCGGGATATAACTATTTCCGTGTTATAAAACATGAGGGTAAAAAATGTATCGATTCTTTCTTTTGGATCAGAAAGATTTTGGACGCCCATTTGTACTTTATATTCCTGGTCGTACTTCAGACGGCCAGATAAAAACAGGGACTTTTCAGCCTTAAATGTGAGGCGGCCATCATCCTTACCGATTTTAAGGCCTACCGGAGCATTTCTCAAATACCAGAAATAATTACCAGGTACCCGGTTGATCTCCAACTGATAGTTGATGGAGGAATCCACATGAAGCGTCATGTAAGGGTTAAGGTTAAGAATCCGGAGCGTAGTATCAACAGGCGCTATTGGTAAACTGTCTGGCCCCAAAGGAATGGTGTCCATTGTCCGGAGGGGATCCTTTTTAGGAAGAGTATCAGTTACCTGTGCGTACAATTTACCCTGCCCAAGCAGAATAAAAATGTTCAGCACCAAAATTGCGGAAATTCGTCTTAACATTCTCTGGTTATTTAAGGATCATGCTGAAAATCGTGGCAATATTAAATCATTTTGCGGTGAGATAGGTTTAACAGTATGTTAGAAAAAGTCCCGATGTAGAAACATCGGGACTATACCAAAACCAACTGCTTATGAGAAACACTTATTGAATTGAAATTTGCTTGGGCTGATTGGCCACTATTTCCTTTTTAGGAAGATAGAGTTTCAGTAAGCCCTGCTCATATTTTGCCTGAATTCCATTTTCATCAATTTTGTCGTCCAGGGTAAAACTGCGTTTGAACGAAAGCTGTGAAAACTCACGGCGGATTTGCTTTACACCTTCCTGCTCCTTGCTTTCTTTCTGATCATAGGAAACAGTCAGAAGACCATTCTCCACCTGAATTTTAAATTCTTCTTTTAATCTGCCAGGAGCATTTAACTCAAGGTGGTATGCATCAGAAGTTTCCAGAATATTAACCGGTACAGCGTGAACGCCATTTGCCATTTCGCGAGGATTCCGGGCTGGAAAATCCTGGAACCAGTCATCCAGTAAATGAAAGAAAGGACGTGCCGGCTGATTGAATTTTACTCTAGTCATTTTATTTAGTTTTATTGTTTTTGTGTTTGAAGAGTAGTAATCAATTCGCATACCATCCACTTTTTTCTGCCATTCCTGGAAACAACCGTAGAAGATAAGAAATCAAAAAGGACATTTTGACACTTAACACATACAAGGAACAGCCATATTGACATATTTAAACCAAATAAGCATTCTTATGTTTTTAAAGTAGATTTGCAAATTCAAAAAACAACATAATGTATCCAGCAGACATAGTAATGCCCATGAAAGAGGAGTTAACTGAACAGGGATTTGTTGAGTTACTTACTCCGGAAGAAGTAGATAGCCAGTTAAAAAAGGCCGGAACAACCCTGGTGGTAGTTAACTCCGTATGCGGTTGTTCGGCAGGAACAGCCCGTCCGGGCGTTTTAATGGCCGTACATAACAGTCCCAAAAAGCCGGATTACCTCGCAACCAGTTTTGCAGGATTCGATATTGATGCTGTTCGCAAATTAAGAGAGCATTTATTGCCCTATCCGCCATCGTCCCCTTCAGTTGCCTTGTTCAAAGATGGCCAGTTGGTGCATTTTATTGAAAGGCATATGATTGAAGGTCGTTCTGCACAAATGATTGCCCATAACCTGATTGCAGCATTTGAGCAATATTGTTAAGCTTTCAGAAAATATCAGATAGCCCCTCCTCAAAAGGAGGGGTTATTTTTTTGCCGGCTCCATATTTCTTATCATTGCGCAGAAATAGGCCATTAATCAACATTTCATGTATCCCAATTTATACTACGCTTTTAAGGATCTGTTTGGAGTAAATCTGCCCGGATTACGATTCATCAATTCCTTTGGTTTCTTTGTTGCGCTTGCTTTTCTGGGAGCTGCCTGGATACTAACTCTTGAGCTTAAACGAAAAAGCAGGGAGGGACATCTTCAGTATGAAGAAACAACTATCACAGTGGGGGAGCCCGCCAGTATTGCGGAATTGATCACCAATTTTATTCTGGGTTTTTTATTGGGGTATAAAATCATTGGCGCCTTTGTACTTGGACCGGAGGATCCCCAGGAGTTTATATTTTCCTCACAAGGTTCAGTGGGCTCGGGCATATTACTGGGATTATTGTTTGCCGGGTTAAAATGGAGAGAAAAGCAGAAACAGCGTTTACCCAAGCCTGAAAAAAGAGTGATACGAATCTGGCCACATGACAGGGTTGGTGATTTTGTGGTATTTGCTGCGCTCTTTGGGTTTGCCGGTGCCAAGATTTTTCACAACCTTGAAAACTGGAACGAATTTGTAGCCGATCCAATCGGCGCCTTACTCTCCTTTAGCGGGCTAACCTTTTATGGGGGTTTGATCTGTGCTGCTATTGCTATTATATGGTATGCACGAAAACATAAAATCGGCATCCGGCATCTTTGTGATTCAGCTGCACCCGCGCTAATGCTTTCATATGGAATAGGGAGAATTGGTTGCCAGGTTGCGGGAGATGGTGACTGGGGTATTGTTAACAATCGGCCCAATCCTTATTCCTGGTTGCCTGATTGGGTATGGTCATATACCTACCCACATAACGTTATCAATGCAGGAGTGCCGATTCCGGGATGTGAAGGCAATTATTGCAACGAACTGCCTCTACCCGTATATCCTACCGCGTTTTATGAAACAATCGCCTGTTTGGTACTATTTGCACTATTATGGAGCATCAGAAAGAAAATACCTGTTCCAGGGCGACTTTTTGGACTTTACCTGGCGCTCAATGGCATTGAACGATTTTTTATTGAAAAAATCAGAGTAAATACCAAGTATAACATTTTCGGATTTCAGCCCACCCAGGCTGAGATCATCTCTTCCCTGCTGGTGATTACCGGAATTATAATCTGGTTCTGGGCTAAAAAATACCAGCAGACCCACCCATCAAAGCTCAGGAACTAATTTATTCTTATCAAAAACAGGAAGAGCGGTCATTTGGCCGCTCTTCCTGTTTTACCACCATTCATCAGGAATTCCCAAAACGTTGTAACCAAATCCAGGGTCAATCGTCCAATGTTCATGTGGCCT
This sequence comes from Flavihumibacter fluminis, assembly GCF_021491375.1. Lineage (GTDB taxonomy): Bacteria > Bacteroidota > Bacteroidia > Chitinophagales > Chitinophagaceae > Flavihumibacter > Flavihumibacter fluminis. Next base: position 103,814 of record NZ_JAKEVY010000001.1, on the reverse strand, counting down.
TTTGCCGTAAATCAGTAAAATCAGCCATCCAACACAAAACAATGTACATTGCATAACATAGTACCTACTTTTGACTTGTAATTAACCTTAAACGGTACCAAACTAATTAAAGAACCTTAGACATGAAAAAGACACTCTTTCTGCTGACAGTTGCCTTATCCACCTTATCCTTTGTCAGCATGGGCCAAAGCAATACCTCGGTTAAGGGGAATGTGACGGACAAACAGCAAAAGCCGGCAGAAGCTGTTACCATTACCGTGCTGCAGGCAAAAGACTCTTCCGCAGTGAAGCTGCAATCAACTGACAAGTCCGGGAATTTTGAATTCCTGGACCTGTCCTTTGGCCGTTACCTGCTGCTCTATTCAGCTGTTGGTCATGAAAAAGCGTATTCAGCCGAATTTGAATTAAGTGCTGCTAATGCTGCGATTCAACTGCCATCGGTTCAACTCAACCCTGCTTCCAGTGAAATGCAAGGTGTTACGGTTGTTCATCGCAAACCGTTCATTGAGCAGAAAATAGACAAAATTATTGTAAATGTGGATGCTGCTGTTACCAATGTTGGCGCAACTGCATTGGAAGTACTAGAAAAATCACCCGGTGTCATGGTCGATAAGGACGGTAATATCAGTCTGAAAGGAAAACAAAGCGTAATGGTAATGATGGATGGCCGTCCAACTTATCTTACCGGTGAACAACTGGCTAATTTATTGAAATCCATGCCAGCCAGTTCCATTGATCAGATTGAACTCGTAACCAATCCTTCTGCCAAATATGATGCAGCCGGTAATTCCGGAATTATCAACATTAAAACCAAAAAGAACAAGCAGAAAGGTTTTAATGGCACCTTAACCCTTAATTATGGCCAGGGTGCTTACTGGAAAACAAATAACAGTTTGAACCTTAACTACCGCACCGGCAAGTTCAATTTTTTTGCCAATGGGGGATACAGCATCTGGAACAGTTTCCAGGAATTGAACATCAATCGGAAATTTTCGGATGCCAGTTCAAAAGAACTAACCGCCATTTTTGAGCAAACCTCATTCATGAAGAATGAGAATAAGAACTATAACATGAAAATTGGTGCGGATTATTTCCTGAGTAAGAAAACTACACTGGGCATCGTACTCAACGGGAACTTTAGTCCGGAGAAACAAGCCGGCCTCAATACCAGCTACATGATGAATGCCGCTGCCCAGAATGACTCCATCATAACTGCAACCAGTTCCAACAGGGATCTCTGGAAAAACAAAAGCATCAACGTGAACATGCGTCATCAGTTTGACTCAACCGGTAGGGAATTGACTGCTGACCTGGACTATGTTACTTACGGATCCAATAGCGAACAGTTATTTGTAAACACCATATATGACCCTAACTGGTCTCCCAAAACAGTTGAAAACCTGAGAGGCCGCCTGCCGATTGATATTGATATTTATTCCGCCAAAATCGACTATTCCCAGCCATTGAAAAAAGGCGCAAAAATGGAAGCCGGATTAAAAACCAGTTATGTAAATACTAATAACGTTGCTGGTTATACGAACCTGGTTAATGGTGGATGGGTACCGGATTATGACAAATCAAATAATTTCGACTACAAGGAAAATATTATTGCAGGTTATCTGAACTACAATCGCCAAATCAAAAAATTTGGCATCCAGGCCGGCCTTCGGTACGAACATACCAGTTATGAAGGTTACCAGTTTGGGAACCCTCAAAGAGCAGACTCCAGCTTCAGGCGCAACTATGGCAGCTTGTTTCCTACACTGTTTGTAAGTTATGCAGCCAATGATAAAAACCAACTGGCAATGTCTTATGGCAGAAGAATTGATCGTCCGGCTTATCAGGACCTGAACCCCTTCCTGTTTTTCCTGGATAAATATACTTATGGTCGTGGTAACCCTTATCTGCAACCGCAGTTCACACAGAACATAGAATTTACGCATACCTATAACAGTTTTCTGACAACCACCCTGAACTATAGTTATACAAAAGATTTCTTCAGTGAAACCTTTTCGCAGGGAAACCCACAGTTCAATGAACCTGAGTATGCAACAATCGTTCGCCAGGGAAATATCGGTTCCCGTCAGAATGCGGGCATTTCAGTGAGCGCGCAAATTCCGGTTCAAAAATGGTGGACAGCAATTGTATACACCAACTATAATTACAACCAATTCAAGGGGGAACTCAACAATGAAACCATTGATGTATCAGCAGGTACTTTCATGGCCAATATCAACAACCAGTTCAAGTTTAAGAAAGGCTGGAGTGCGGAACTCAGTGGCTGGTACAGAAGCAAAGGGGTAGAGGGACAAATCCTGATTGATCCACTGGGTGCTGCAGCTGCAGGAATTTCCAAACAGGTATTAAAATCAAAAGGTACGCTGAAGCTGAATGTAAGAGATATGTTCTATACACAGAAAGTAAAAGGAACCATCAATTTCCAGACAACCAATGCGAGCTTTATGAACCTTCGTGATACCCGTGTAGTAAACCTTTCGTTTGTTTATCGTTTTGGAAAACCAATCAAAGGAACACAACCCCGTCGTAAAATCGGTGGAGCCAATGATGAGCTAAACCGAGTAAAAATGGGCGGCAGCAATTAACCGAATTCATCCATTACCATTAAACCTTTTCACGTCTCACATCTCACGTCTCACTTTGTTAAACGTTCCGCATTAGCGGAGCGTTTAACAAAACCTTTACTCACAAGATAAGTTCAATACGTACGCTTTCGTACTTGATTTAAACCGTTCGCACCAATTCACTTTTTTAAGCTACACAGAAATATCAATTTCGATTTCGGAACCGCATTAAACCTTTCACATGAAAAAATTTATACAATCCCTCTTTTTTTTCCTGGCTACTGTTACAACCGTAATGGCCCAGCAGGGAACCACATTGAAAGGCAACGTAAAGGATCCAACCGGACAGCCTGTTGAAGCGGCTACCATTACCTTACTGGAAAGCAATTCCAAAAAACTGATAAAAATCGGCACTACTGATAAAGAAGGGAACTTTGAAATTATTCAATTACCGGCAGCAGCCATATTAGTGCAGGTATCAGCTATAGGATTTGAATCCTTTAACAGCAATGAAGTTAAATTAAGCGATAATGCAATTGTAGAGTTGCCAGCAGTTCAACTGAAAGCAGCCGAAAAAAACCTGCAGGGTGTAACAGTAACCGCCCGCAAACCCATGGTGGAAGTAAAAGCCGATAAAACCGTCGTGAATGTAGATGCTTTTATTTCAAATGCCGGAGGAACGGCCCTGGATGTGTTGGAAAAAGCACCTGGAGTTTCCGTTGATCGGGATGGAAACATCAGTCTTAAAGGCAAGCAGGGAGTAATTGTTTTGGTTGATGGAAAACAAACTTACTTAGGAGGACAGGATCTGGCTAACCTGCTGCGTAACACTCCATCCAATCAATTGGAAACCGTAGAGATCATGACCCAGCCCTCTGCCAAATACGATGCTTCCGGTAACAGCGGCATTATCAATATCAGAACAAAAAAAGGTCGTCAGAATGGATTTAATGGATCGATCAATCTTGGTTTTGTGCAGGGTGTATATCCAAAATCACCGAATAGCATCAATATCAACTATAAAAAAGATAAGCTGACAATCTTCAGCACGCTAAGTTATTCTTACTGGGCAGGTTTCAATGATCTCGACCTGGTTCGCAAATTTTCGCCTAAAGCGAATGAAACAATCGGTTCAGTCTTTGATCAGACTTCCAAAGGTAAATTTCATAGCCATAACCTGAGTCTCCGCACCGGAATGGAATATTCCATAAACAAAAAGACGACCATTGGCTTTCAGGTGAATGGAACCTACAATCCGCGAGAATTCAAAGCAAAGAGTGTGGCGTTGATTTACAATGGCGGATCGGATCCCGAATCATCCAATGTTGCCTCCAGCCTGAATAAGGATACCTGGAAAAATTTCGGATCCAATTTTAATTTCCGCAAGCGATTGGATACAACCGGTCGTGAACTTACAGCAGATCTTGACTTTATCTGGTATGGTACCAATGCCTTACAAACTTCTGATAACTTTACTTATTTACTCCCACAGAATACAGTTTCTGATTCCTTTTTATTAAGAGGAGATCTGCCTTCAGATATCCGGATCTATAGCTTCAAAACGGATTATGTGCATCCATTGAATAAAACTTCCAAACTGGAAGCAGGAATTAAATCAAGTTATGTTACAACCGATAATGAAGCTGCTTTCAGAATATGGGATAATCACGGTAAGGATTGGGTAACGGATCTTTCCAGATCCAACCAGTTTATCTACGAAGAAAATATTAATGCAGCCTATGTTAATTATAACAAAGAGTTTAAAAAATGGGCACTGCAAACTGGCCTGCGCCTTGAACACACGTATGCAAAAGGTAAACAGATCGTGAACAATGATCGGTTTATAAGAAACTACGTACAACTGTTTCCTACCATATTTGCGAGTTATAAACTAAATGAGAAAAATACCCTCACCGCGAACTACGGAAGAAGGATTGAGCGGCCCAATTACCAGGACATGAATCCTTTCCAGTTTTTCCTTGATCAGTACACATTCCGGATGGGTAACCCCAACCTGCAGCCGCAATTCACTCATAATGTGGAACTCTCTCACAACTATAAAGGAATCATCAATACTACATTAAACTATACCCGAACTACCGATGTGATCAACGATATCCTGAAGCAGAATGATACTACCAAAGTCACTTTCCAGACCAAAGAAAATATTGCAACCCGGAGAAATATTGGTATCGCGATCAGCTACAATCAACCTCTTACCAAGTGGTGGACGGTTTCTCTCTATGGTAACCTGTTTAACAACTATTTCGAGGGATTTGTAAATAATACGCCCCTGGATGCATCTATTACCTCTTTTATGGGCAATGTGAACAACCAGTTCAAATTCGCCAAAACCTGGGGTGCTGAACTAAGTGGATTTTATCGCACCAAAATGCAGGATGGCGGCCTGATCATTGCCAGGCCAATGGGTATGTTTTCATTTGGCCTGTCCAAGCAGGTACTGAAATCAAAGGGTACACTCAAACTTTCCGTAACGGATCCGTTTTTTGTTATGCGATTCAGCGGTTATACCCAATTTGGAAATATCGATACCCGGATTAACGCCCGGTGGGATAACAGAAGGGTCGCATTGAACTTCAGCTACCGGTTTGGAAAAGCGAATGGAGGCCCTCAAAGAAGGCGCACAGGCAGTGCAACAGATGAACAAAATCGTGTTGGAAACAACAGTCAGCAATAGTTTTTTCTCTATGAGTGTTAGTTTAAGGTTCAAACGTCCTGTTTCTACAGGACGTTTTTTTACATTTGTACTTGTAATGAAAATATCAAGCCATGGCATCATTTGACATTGTTAGTAAAGTGGACATCCAAACCCTGGATAATGCTGTAAATACGGTAAAAAAGGAAATAACCAACCGATTTGACTTTAAGGGCTCCCCGGTTGAGATTGATTTGAATAAAAAGGAATTTCGCCTAACTATTGAAGTGGAAAGTGAAATGAAACTGAACCAGGTGCTGGATGTATTGATCAGTCGCTCTATCAAACAAGGGCTGGACGCCAATATTTACGATTTCGAAGCGAAGGATGGCTATCAAAGCGGAAAGAACTGGAAAAAGGAAATTCCTGTCAGGAATGGCCTCAAGCAGGAAGATGCCAAGAAGATCGTGAAGCTGATCAAAGACAGCGATTTGAAAGTGCAGGCGGCCATTATGGATGATATCGTTCGGGTAACGGGCAAAAAGATCGATGATCTCCAGGCTGTCATTCAGGCAAGCAAAACCTGGAATCTGGCGATTCCTTTGCAATATATCAATATGAAAAGCTGATTTTCAGTCGGTTATAATTAAAATCTTTTTTTGAGCACACTGCTCAAAATCCATCGGAAAGTTCTAATTTTGCAGTTCCAAAAAATTAAAACAGTACGGCAAAATCCGTACGGCCTTAAAAATAGAAATTATGAAACAAGGTATCCATCCGCAGAATTATCGCTTTGTAGTGTTCAAGGACATGAGTAATGGTTTTGCTTTTCTGAGCAAATCAACTGCCTCTTCAAAAGAAACCATTCAGTGGGAAGACGGAAACGAGTATCCGCTTATCAAACTTGAAATTTCCAACACCTCCCATCCTTTCTTCACAGGTAAGAACGTGATGCTGGATACAGCTGGACGTATCGACAAATTCAAAAAGAAGTACGCAAAGAAATAATCAGAAAGCCGGCAAGTGCCGGCTTTTTTATTTATTATCTTTAATGCATGCAATGCATTATTTTCTCTGCTGAATATTGTCAACCGGAAAACCTTTACCCGTTTCATCTTACCCGTCACCTCCAGGATATCCGGTTGGGTATTCTCACTATCCGGGAAAAATGGGAAAAAGCATTGCAGCTTTCCTCCTTTGACAAATGGGAAGGGGACTATAAGGAATCGGATCGATCAAGGATTATTGACTCAAACCTGGAGCAAGGAGATTATCTCTTACTTCATGCCAACATACTTCCAACTTCTGAATTGGTTGAAGCCATTCAAAAACTGCAAAGTGGTCAGACACTGATTCACGCTGACGCGGGTGCCATAGCCCTCCATTTTAATGCGGAAGATGTTACCGGCCTTCATCGGATAAAGGTTAAAGACACCATTCCATATGAAGGTGAATTACTTGCCATAAAATTCCCATGGGACATTTTTAAAATAAATGACCGCGCCATTCGCGAAGATTTTGAGCTGCTAACAAAGGGCAGGAATTCTCAAACAGTTTCCGTCAGCAATCAGATAATCGGTCAGTTCCCGGTATTCCTGGAAGAAGGTGCACAATTGGAGGGCTGTATCATCAATGTAACAGAAGGTCCCGTATATATTGGCAGGAATGCCGAAATCATGGAAGGAACCTGTATTCGCGGTCCTGTTGCTATCGGTGAACATGCCATAGTCAAAATGGGAACCCGAATTTATGGAGGCACTACCATCGGCCCTCATTGCATTGCAGGTGGAGAAATCAAAAACGCGGTACTTATGGGTTACTCCAATAAAGCGCATGATGGGTATCTTGGTGATGCCGTGATAGGAGAGTGGTGTAACCTGGGCGCCGGCACCTCCGCGTCGAATGTTAAAAACAGTGCAGGCCCTATTCTTGTCTATTCACCGGCCAGTGAAGGAGGCAAGGCTGCGGTAGGTACCAAATGCGGACTCATAATGGGCGATTATAGTCGCGCTGCCATCAACACGTCCTTCAATACCGGTACAGTTGTGGGCATTTGTTCCAGTGTATTTGGAAATGGACTCCTTCCCAAATACATTCCTCATTTTTCCTGGGGAGCTGAAGGTATCCGCAGGTATGAATTTTCCAGGGCGTTGAGAGACCTGGAGAACTGGAAGAAATGGAAAAATTCCACTATTAGTCCGAGAGAACAGAATATCCTTAGATATATTTACGATAATTTTTAAATCAGTCTGAAAGAATGAGAAAACAAATCGCAGCGGCCAACTGGAAAATGAATCTTACCTACCAACAGGGTGAAAAACTACTGGATGAAATTTTACATGAAAAAATAGCTTTGAAACAAGATCAGCAGGTTGTTTTTGCTGTTCCCTTTCCATACCTCATCATGGCTAAGAGTGCGGTTGCCAATGAGCAGAACTATTTTATCGCTGCACAAAACTGTCACCATAAAAAATCGGGTGCCTATACCGGTGAAATTGCGGCAGAAATGCTTCATTCCATTGGAATTCCTTTTTGTGTGATTGGGCATAGCGAGCGCAGGGAGTATTTCAATGAATCCAATCAAGAATTGGCTGAAAAACTAAATTTATTGCTGGAACAGGAGATTCAGCCAATTTTTTGTTGTGGAGAACCGTTATCAGTACGTGAGGCAGGCGAGCAGAATCAGTATGTGGAAGTTCAATTAAAAGAAAGCCTGTTTTACCTGGAAGCAAGCCAATTGAAAAAAGTTGTAATTGCCTATGAACCGATCTGGGCAATTGGCACCGGCAAAACAGCTAGCTCTGACCAGGCCCAGGAAATGCATGCTCATATCAGGCAGGTGTTAAGTAAACAATACGGTGCGGATGTGGCGAATGAAATATCCATTTTGTATGGAGGAAGTGTAAAAGCTGCAAATGCCGTAGACATCTTCTCCCAACCTGATGTGGATGGCGGCCTGGTGGGTGGTGCTTCCCTCGTGGCGGCGGAATTCACAGCCATTATCAAGGCACTAAAAAAATAAGATATGCAAAGAGCGGTTAGCCTGCAGCCATTGTCAAGGCAACACAAATCTTCCTTAATGACCTGTTTATTGATTCGCAAAGGAGTCAGTAAACAGGCATCCATATCCGTAATGGCTGATTTTCTGCTGAAGTGCTGGCAACAGGAAATTAAACCACATTTTGACCAGGAAGAGCGCAGTCTTATTCCGGCCTTAAGAACTTATCCAGAGGGAAATAATTATGCAGAGGCCATTCTACGTGACCATGAACTTTGGCGTACGGCCATGACTCATCTTGATCAGGCCAATGTTACACACCGCCTTCTTGGAGACCTTGCTGATCAGCTGGAACAACATGTTCGATTTGAAGAACGGATTGTTTTCCCTTCTCTGGAAACCAATCTTTCTGCAGAGCAATTAAACCAACTTCAATTGCAGGACAACCAGCACAGCGCCATCTGCAATACCTATCCCGTTAAGTTCTGGGAATAACCCATTCCCCTCAATTACTACTATTTCAGTAAATTCAGGCATGGCCAGAATTTTACTGCTATTTGCGCATCCGGTACTGGAAAATTCAAGGGTGCACCGGGAGTTTCTTAATCAAATCCCCCGACAGGAAGCAATTACTTTTCACGATCTATACGAAACCTATCCTGATTTCCTAATTGATGTTCACAAAGAAAAGAGGCTGTTATTGGAACATGATTTCATCCTGTTTCAATTTCCATTCTACTGGTATAGCGCACCTGCTTTACTCAAACACTGGATGGAACTGGTTCTTGAACATGGATGGGCCTATGGCAAAAAGGGAACTGCACTAAGTGGCAAAATTTGGATGAATATCATTACCTGCGGAGGTAGTGTTGAAGCCTATCAGCCACAGGGAAAAAACCGCCATACAGTGGAGGAATTCTGTTACCCGTTTGAACAATCTGCCCGCCTTTGCAATATGAACTACCGGAATCCGTATGTGATTTACGGAACTCACAGGCTGGATCCTGAAATGATTCACAGAGAAGCAATTAATTATCGGCAGCTATTGCTCAATCTACTGACCGAAAAACCTGTTTCACTTAACACCATACAAATTTGATTAATGGATCAAAGTTCCTTTCTATACCAGGCACTTGTTTATCTAACCGCAGCTGTATTATTAGTTCCATTGGCTAAAAAAGCCGGCCTTGGATCTGTCCTGGGCTACCTGGTAGCAGGTATGCTGATCGGACCAGCTTTTCTTAACCTGGTAGGAGATAGCTCCGATGTCATGCACGCAGCTGAGTTCGGAGTGGTATTAATGCTTTTTGTTATTGGCCTTGAACTGGAGCCAAGGTTACTCTGGAAAATGAGAAAACCCATCTTGGGCTTAGGTGGCTTGCAGGTACTCTGTACCATGGCGATAGTGATGGTGCTTGCCATGACGATGGGTTACGACTGGAAAATTGCACTTGCTATTGGGATGATTGTTGCTCCCAGTTCAACTGCCATCGTATTACAAACACTGCAGGAAAAAGGCCTGATGAAATCAGAAGCCGGTCAAAGCAGCTTCTCTGTATTACTATTTCAGGATATCGCTGTTATTCCCATGCTGGCCATACTGCCCCTTTTGGGGTCAGGACCCGCAAACACCACAAATGGAACTCACCAATCTTCAGCATGGATTGATCACCAACCTGCCTGGATCCAGACCCTGCTGGTATTGGCTGCTGTTGTTTTTATCATTTTCGCAGGCCGGAAACTGGTACGCCCCCTTTTACGCATGGTAGCAGCTGCCAGGGTAAGAGAAGTATTCACAGCAACTGCGCTTTTACTGGTAATTGGTATAACCCTGTTGATGACACAGGTTGGATTAAGTCCTGCGCTTGGAACCTTTCTGGCAGGGGTGGTGCTGGCCGATTCAGAATACCGGCATGAATTGGAAAGCGACATCGAACCCTTTAAAGGAATGTTGCTGGGTCTGTTTTTCATAGCCATCGGGGCCAGTATTAATTTTCAATTACTGATGAATCTTCCTGTATTATTACTGGGAATTGTATTAGGACTGATGATAGTAAAAGGGCTGGTTTTGTTCGTGCTGGGTCGTTTCTTTCGTTTAGGCACAGATCAGAATCTACTCTTTTCACTGGGACTTTGCCAAGTGGGGGAATTTGCTTTTGTACTGCTCTCGTTTTCGCGGCAGGAACAACTTATCAGCAATGAAATTACAGATCTAATTATGGCGGCTGTTGCTTTAAGCATGGCGCTTACCCCCATCCTTTTCCTCTTATTTGAACGAATTATTCAGCCCAGAGTTGGTACCAAACAGGCGATCGAAAAAGCTCCGGATGCTATCCATGAAAAAAATCCGGTTATCATTGCCGGTTTTGGTCATTTTGGAAATACAGTGGGTCGATTTCTAAGGGCTAATGGAATTGGCTGCACAGTATTGGATATCGACTCTGACAGAGTTGATTTTCTGCGCAAATTTGGATTCAACGTGTATTATGGAGATGCATCCCGTCATGATCTGTTACATGCAGCAGGCGCAGCAGATGCCAAAATTATTTTGATTACTATCGGGGATAATGAAAAAAGACTCGAAATGATCGAAACCATCAAAAAACACTTTCCTCACCTGCAAATGATGGTAAGAGCTGCTGACCGCACGGATGCCTATGACCAGATGAATGCGGGAATGCTTCATATCTACCGGGAAAACCTGGATAGCTCGCTGCGCATGGGAGTAGATACACTCCGTTTAATGGGGCGGAGAACATATACCGCCACCAGAGCTGCACAAACTTTCCTTCGTTACGACGAACTAGCCATGAAAAAACTATCATCTATCCGCGATCCTAAACAATATATCAATATATCAAGAGAATTTATAGATGAGTTGGAACGAATTATTCAAACCGACACTCATGCTTCCGATATTGGTCAGCAAAAAGGGTGGGATGAAGAAAGCCTGATAGAGGAAATGAAAGACCTTTAACGCTAATCCATATTTTCAAACAGTGGATAATTGGCTCTCCTTATCTTTTCAATGGTGAAATGTGCTGAATTTTTTTTTGCTAATTGTTGGAGCTCCAACAGACTTTCAGGCTTATGAACCAAGTCCGCCAATGTAACTTTCAAATCAGCAAGGCTGGAATATCCAATTCCAGAACTTTTCAACAAATCAGGTATGGTCAAATCTGCAGGATACAAAAACGGCCTGGCATACTTAACGATGTCAAATATTATTCCCGAGGATTTTGTTTTACCATAAATTTCCGGAATGGACCCGCAAATTCGGGTATGAATTACCAAAGGCATCCATATTAAATGTGCCTGTGTCATTACCTTATCAAATTCGGCCTGTGTAACAGTTGATTCCTTGTAGAAAACAAGTTGATTGCCAAACTCCAACGCTCTGTTCCGGATAAGATCGGCCACTTCATCTGATCCACCACCAAGTAGTGTAATTCTTATTGGCATTTTTTTTATCTGATTGAGCAACTCAAAGACAGCTTCATAATTCCTCCGTTTGGTATCTAATGTTCCAGGCACCACAATATTGAAAATATCCATTGCTGAAGGAGCTGTATTGGTTCCGGCAGCAATGGTTTCTTCAAAAAAACCACCTGGAATTACCCATACTTTTTTGTTGGTTCCGGCAGCCAGTTGAAGGGCGGGCTCAACAGTCGAAGAAATCGTATTAAACTCTTTAACAACAACCGTTAAAGCCTTTTTCCCAATATACTGCATCAATAATCTTGCTCGAAGTGAGAAGGTCGGTCTAAACAGACAATTCACATCATGCACAGTAAGTATAACTTTACAGGACAACCGAAAAACAAGAAATGCAAAAAGCAGATGGTGTTTCGAAATCGTATTTAAGTACAAAAGTGAAATTTCTTGCTGCTGAACTGTTCGGAATATTCTGTTACAATAGGTCCAGGTTGATTCACCTTCTTCTTGTAAAACCCAATGATAACGGTGCATTTCGCCGTGTAGCATTTCATCTATCTGAAGATAGGTAGTACGTGGAACAAAAAGGAAAATCCTGTTATATCCAGTATCGAATAAACGAATCAGAGGATAAAGGTTTTCAACATGTTCAACTTCCTGGATTCCTACATTCATGTATATATTTGTATTACTCCAAAAATCAATAAATCGATTTGAAATTAACCGAATCTGAAAAATATTTTTTCGAAGTCTATTACCCACATGAATTTCATCACGGAGGGGTAGGGAACAAGGATATTGAAACTATCTTAAAAAAGGATGGTTTTTTGCCAATCCGACTGCCCGAAAGATTTTTACCTATTAAATTTATTATGCGTTTAATCGTGATGGCATCATGGGTTTGGAAAATTAAGCCAAATTCTCTGGTCGCCTTTCAATTTCCGGTTTATCCGCGCATGTTTAGGATAATGACGTACCTGTTGGCTAAAAAAAAGGTGAAACTCCTGGTAATTCTTTCTGATATTGATGGACTTAAAACAAACAATGAGCAAATACTGCAAAAAGAACTTAAATTATTAAAACTATGCACTCATTTTATTGTTCATGGCGGCCCTATGCAGAGATGGTTGCTTGAAAACCTTCCTGAAGCCGGAACAGCAAAAATTGTACAGCTTGGACCCTTTGATTTCCTGGCTACCCCATGCCAGGAAAAGAGACTACTCCAACCATCCATATGCTTTGCAGGAAATTTGTCTAAAAGTGGTTTTCTTGTCCACCTTCCGCAGTCTGAAAGCATTGTATACCATCTGTACGGGGAAGATCCACCAATAGGTTGTTTGGATAACTCCAGAATTCATTATCATGGAGTGTATGACCCCTATGGACTTCCTTCTGCAATCGTTGGAAGTTTCGGGTTGATTTGGGATGGAGAAGGTGCAGATGGACCATCCGGAGCCATTGGCAATTATCAGCAATACATATTTCCCCATAAACTATCACTTTATATCCTAGCTGGAATGCCGGTAATTGCTCCCAATTTTGGTGGATCGGCCGAATACATCAGTTCAATGGGTATAGGGTGGTTAATTAACAGTTTGGAAGAACTGCCAGAACTGCTTCCTACCATCGACGAAACAGCCTATCATCACGTTAGAAAAAAAATCCTTTCGCTGCAGCAGGAAATATGTAGAGGGGAGCATCTCCCTGGAGCCATTAATAAGCTTATCAGGACTTAAGCTTGCGAACAAGTTCAATGTACTCACGCTGGGCATCCTCCTTTGATTTTCCCTGCAATGATGACCAGGCTTCATATTTTGCTTTTGCAACAAAATCAAACATATTGGGAGCATCCCCATTTACATCGCCTTCGGTTGCTTGCTTATAAAGAGAATATAATTGAAGCAGGGTTTCATTACTCGGTCTTTCAGACAGATTCTTACTATCTGCAACAGCCTGCTCAAATTGTTGGGTAAGCTCCATATTTTGCGTCAATTTTCAGCGAATCTAACCGATTTTTATACATCTCCAAATTGTTTGGCGAAAGCCTCTACCGAACGCTGCTATCTGCCTGCTTTTCGCTAAATTTGCCCCCTTATTCAGTTGAATACATGAAGAATATCCGGAATTTTTGCATCATCGCTCATATTGACCACGGAAAGAGTACCCTGGCAGACCGACTATTACAATCCACCAATACCATCAGTGAACGGGATATGATGGACCAGGTGCTGGATGATATGGACCTGGAAAGGGAAAAAGGCATCACAATTAAAAGTCACGCGATCCAGATCAATTATAAACATACTGATAATCAGGACTATACATTAAACCTGATTGATACACCTGGTCACGTCGATTTCAGTTACGAAGTGAGTCGTGCACTGGCCGCTTGCGAAGGAGCTTTGCTTTTGGTGGATGCCACCCAGGGCATCCAAGCGCAAACCATCAGTAATTTGTACCTGGCCATTGACAACGATCTCGAAATCATTCCTGTTATCAATAAAATTGATATGGATGGAGCCATGATTGAAGAGGTAAAGGACCAGATTGTGGAATTGATCGGATGCAAACCAGAAGAGATTCTGCTAGCCAGTGGACGAACAGGTCTGGGCGTAGATAAAATTCTGGAAGCAATTGTGGAAAAAATCCCGGCTCCCAAAGGTGATCCGGAGGCCCCTTTACAGGCATTAATTTTTGACAGTGTGTTCAACAGTTTCCGCGGCATAATTGTGTATTATCGGATTCTGAATGGAACTATCCGCAAGGGCGATAAAGTAAAATTTGTATCAACCAACCAGGAATACTTCGCTGATGAAATCGGGATTCTGAAACTCAAAATGACTGAGCGCAAAGAAGTTTCCGCGGGAGATGTGGGTTATATCATCACAGGAATTAAAAACGCCAAGGAAGTGAAAGTAGGTGATACCATCACACTGTCGAACAACCCCACTCCAGAGCAAATCAGAGGGTTTGAAGAGGTTAAACCTATGGTATTCGCTGGCATTTTCCCTGTGGAAACAGACCAGTTTGAAGAACTGCGGGATTGCATGGATAAACTTCAGCTCAATGATGCATCCCTTACCTACGAACTGGAAACATCCCAGGCCCTGGGTTTTGGTTTCCGATGTGGATTCCTGGGAATGCTGCACATGGAAATTATCCAGGAGCGTTTGGAACGGGAGTTCAATCAAACTGTAATCACTACAGTTCCGAACGTAAGTTTTATTGCCTATACCAGTAAAGGAGAAAAGGTAATTGTTAATAACCCTACTGAAATGCCGGATCCAAGCCGGATCGACCGGATTGAAGAGCCCTTTATCAAAGCGCAGATCATTACCAAACCTGAGTATATCGGAAATATCATGACACTCTGTCTCGGCAAAAGAGGTATCCTGATCAATCAGAGTTACCTGACGCAGACACGTGTGGAGCTGATTTTTGAAATGCCGCTTACTGAGATCGTTTTTGATTTTTATGATAAGCTGAAGAGCCAGACCAGAGGTTACGCCTCCTTCGACTATCATCCAATCGGTTACAGGGAAGCAGATATCGTAAAAATGGATATTCTGCTTAATGCAGAAAGAGTGGACGCCTTGAGTGCTCTGATTCACCGGGGCAGGGCCAATGATTTCGGTCGCAAGCTTTGTGAAAAACTCAAAGAACTATTGCCCCGCCAGCAATTCCTGATCGCCATCCAGGCAGCCATTGGAGCCAAAATTGTGGCGCGCGAAAATATCAGCGCTATGCGGAAAGATGTTACTGCCAAATGTTATGGTGGTGATATCAGCCGGAAACGTAAACTTCTGGAAAAGCAGAAAGAAGGTAAAAAGCGGATGCGTCAAATCGGTGCGGTGGAAGTACCCCAGGAAGCTTTCCTGGCTGTTCTTAAACTGGACGATTAATCAGGCGGCCATCCGATTTATTCTTGCTTTAAATGCCATCCAGCCAATATTCCAGATTCGGCTTTTAAATACTGTTATCTGTAGTAGAATATGGAAGGCCAGCGTGCTGCCTGTTCCTGATATGATTTTCAACAAAGGAGAACTGAACAAATGATTCGTTAGTTTAAAAACTCCATATGCGATTGGAAAAACTACCAACACACCCACAATTTCCAACCATTGCTGTTTGTTGATAGAAAAATAATTCCTGGAAAGATAAATCCCTAAAACAAATACAAGAGTTTCTGAAAGGACAATGGCCCAAGCAGCACCGGCGCTAAACCAGATCGGTATGAGTAACAGGTTCAGCAGTAACGAAACAATGGTGGCAGCCAGATAAATAAACAAAACCCACTTTTCTCTGTAATTCAAAACCAATACCTGCATGGTGAAAAAATCATGAAGAGGTACTACAAGCCATAAAAGAGAGAAAATTTGCAAGAGATGGACAGATGGTTGATATTCAGCACCTGAAACGAATAATATCACAGCCTCTGCAAAAAAAAATAAAATGGCGCCAATAGGATAACTTAGATGAATCGTGGTGAGCAGACTGTCTGCCTGCAACGTTTTATTTACAGATGAACGAAACAGTTTTACAAAGAATACTACCGAAGCCCCGGAAAATACACTAATACCGATTCGTACAACCTTCGCGGCTACCGTATAATAGCCAAGCTCATCCAACTGTCCCAACCTTGCCAATAAAATCGTATCAAATGCAAAATAGATGGACCCCAATACACCCAAAAGGGCAAAGGGGGCAAGTGCGCTCAACAACTTTTTAAACAGCGCAAAATCCCACTGCCAGTATTTGAACAAATCCCTGATATGGTAGATGGCAACACCAGATATAAGCAAATAATTACAGGCGGAAATAATAATATAGTAAATAAGGTCGTCTGGTTTTCTCACAAGAACAATAGAGGCAACCAACACTAACAAACGGGCAATAAGGGTTCTTGCAAACAATAGTTGATAACGCTCCTGGGATTGAAAATACCAATCCATATGAAGCATATACTGTAGCATTATAAAACCATATAAAACAGCGATTGTACCTGAACCAATTAATACAGGTTTGGAAAGCAGGTAAATAGTATAACAAACTACACCAATAAATGCCATTGTCAGGTTGATCAACACCAAATGGAGGATGGTGTTAGCCTGTTTTGAGTCGCCGATGGCTGATTTACTAAGTAGTCGTAATCCATAATATCGAACACCGAAGGCTGAAAGAACGATTACCACCGACATCAGCGATTCGTAAAAACCAATAATACCATATCCCTCAGGACCGAGTGTTCGGGTCATATAAGGGAAAAGAATCAGTGGGAAAAGAATATTGATAGCAGTATTGCTATACTGCAGCAGTAGTTGCCTGAACGGTATTTTGCTGTTATTGTCCGCCACCCGGTTTCTTCGGTTTGGGTTTCTCTTTCTCGGCCGCTTTTTCTATGTTTTTCCTGGAGCGTTCTTCCAGCTTCTTTTCATTGATGGTGCCATCTTTATCACGTATGGCATCCTCTGCAGGCGCATTACCCAACAATGGATCGATTCGTTTGAATTCGTCAGGCACATCGGTGAACACCTTGGGTACATGCACCCAAATCCCGTTTTTCCATTGGAAACCCTCAAAATCACCATCAGGAATATAGGTCTCCGGGCGATGGGGTTCCTGTGTTTCCGAGATCAGGTGGTCAACAATGACCATATCCATTTCAGGATTGTAATTGAACGTGGTACTGGCCTCCTTTTTATACTCAATCACAAACCTGTTCAGTACCTGTTCAGCCTTGGCCGTATCATGTTTCACTTTAAAAAATGGTCCGCCAAACCGAGGTTCACCAGTGGACTCATCAAAAGTCAGCACTTCCATCCATTTTCGGTTACTGCCCACTGTGAATCCGTCAAAGCCAAGTAAGGTATAGTAGTTTTTACCATTCCAGGTTTTCTGTATCACTTTGTAATAAATAGCACCTATCCAGTTATTTCTGCTGCGAACGGAATCCAGCGGATTACTGGTGAACATGGAAGCATCAAAAAGGGGATAAAGCCGTAGTGATCCATCTTTTGTCCGCAACTGAATAGCTCCTTTCTGGTAATAGAAGTATTCATCCTTTTTCAACTGCCAGGTGAAGATCCGAAAACTGCTGTCCGGTGCATACAATCTTGATATGGTCTGAAGGGAGTCAAATGAATATTGGAAAGAATGAGGTATTCTCAATGCACGAACCAGCATGCGCACAAAAACACTATCGCTTAAAAAACGTTTACCCGGACTCAGGGCATTGATCATACTATCTGCCTGAATACGCAGGCTGTCTTCCCTTGCCTGAAGTTGATTCAGCTCGTTTTCAGAAAATGTACGTTGTGCGTTTAGCTGAACACTACCAAATGCTAATACGGCTATAATTATCAGTTTTTTCATATTTCTCAGACCCGTCTAAGTTACCATTTTAATGCCGGCTCCAGCAACTTCGCAAAATTTAACAGGTCCTTGCACGCGAGGTCTACCGCAGGGTGGGGGAGAGGGAGATCAGGATGGGTCGTTTGAACATAAACGGTTTTCATTCCTGTATTTCTGCCGAAATACATATCACTCAGGTTGTTGCCCACCATTACAGACCTGGTGAAATCTATCTCAGGATACTTTTCCCGGGCCTGGTAAGCCATTCCAGGCTGCGGCTTGCGATTGGGATGCTGATCATCCAGCGAACTGCAGTAAAATATGGCATCAATAACGCCGTCAACTTTTGACAGTTCTGACTGCATATAGTGGTGGATATCTTCCAGATTTTGCACAGTCATCAGCCCTTTTTCAATTCCACGCTGGTTGGTTACCAGGATGATCCTGCCAAATAGCTGACGGAAAATATGCATGGCTTCCAATACACCTTCGTAAAACTTAAATTCACCCGGGTTGTAGATATAATCATTTACTTTCTCGTAATTAATTACACCATCGCGATCCAGAAAGAGCGTCCAGGTTTTATCCGGCTTTAACCAATCCATCAGGCGAAAAATTTTGCTTCCACTAACTGGCAAATGATATGTCCCACCATAATATGACTTTCCTGAATTCTCGGTGTATCATCAGAGGGCACATTAAAAAGAAGATCGCTTAAGGCTGCCAGCTGTCCACCTTTTCTTCCGGTAAATCCAATCGTTGTTATGGAGCGTAGCCTCGCCGATTCAAATGCTTTTACAATATTGGGAGAATTGCCGGAAGTGGATAACCCAATCAATACATCACCTGGTTCCAATATGCCTTCAACTATCCGTGCGTAAATTTCATCGTAGCCAAAATCGTTGGCCACAGCAGTGAGATAGGAAGTATTGCAATGCAAGGCTTCTGCCGGAAGAGCTCTTCTGTTTTTATAAAAACGTCCGCTGAATTCTGCTGCCAGGTGTTGAGCATCAGCAGCGCTACCTCCATTACCACAGAAATAAATGCGCTTTCCCTGTTGAAATGCAAGCAGTATACTATTTACCGCCTCCTCGATTCGTTGCAGAAACTCATCATCCAATAAGATGGATTTCTTCACCTGGATCGAAGCTTGGACAGATTCCTGGATTATATTTTTCATTGTGTTATTTTTTAAGAGAATTGAATAAATCCATCACCTGGTTGATAAAGGCAGACCAGCTGAGTTCTTTTTTCTTTTCACGAATTTGCGCGCTAAACCGGTCTTCCCCAAATTCAAAAAACCGGTTGATAGCATTTGCCAGTGACGCTGGTTCCGGTTCTGCAATGAGGCCGGTTACCTCATTCTCCACATAATCAGGCAATCCACCCACATTAGTAACTACCATAGGTTTATCAAAATGATAAGCCAGAGGTGTTACGCCGCTTTGTGTGGCATTTCGATAGGGCTGCACTACCAGATCCGCTGCACTGAAATAATACCGAACCTGGTCGGAGGGAATAAAATCGGCCATCAGCTTTACCTTAGTTTCAATTCCAAGCTCTTTTATTAGTTTGTGATAAGCAGCCGGATCTTCGTAGAATTCACCTGCCACCAACAGAAGAATATTGTGTTCGCGAATGAAAGGCATGGCTTTAAGGAGCAGGTCCAGTCCCTTATAGGCCCGGATGAATCCAAAGAAAAGAAGGACTTTGCTTTCAGATGGAATGTCTAACTGTTTTCTTGCTCTATCCTTCTCAACAGGCAACCCAAAATTATCATACAACGGATGCCGAACCTGGAGAATAGGTTTATTATCAACAAATGCCCGGAGGTCCAGCTCCACTTTTTTACTCATGGTTATAAACGCATCGCAGGCCGGGAGAAAATAGCGGGTAAAGAGTTGATCGCCCAAACGCTTTTCATGCGGTTGTACATTATCCGTAAGCGCAATGATTTTGGTATGGTGATTTTTACGAACCCTTCTTAATACCGTTCCAAATGCAGGGCCCATAAATGGAAGCCAGTAACGTACCAGAACAAGATCAGGCTTTTTCTTGCGAAGGTATTCACCGGTGGCCCACCAGTTAAAGGGGTTCATAGAATGCAGCCGCTGTTCAATAGTAAGATCTGTAGGTGCTGCCTCATTGGTTGTTTGCGATTTTCCCGGGAATAAAAATGACGGATATTGCACTGTGAAATTGAGAATTTCCACCCGGTGACCTACTTCCTGTAAACCTCTTGCCAATCGTTCATTAAAGGTGGTAATACCACCTCCTCTGAATGGATGCGCCGGTCCGAGTATTACAATTTGCAAGGCCATTTCCGCCGTTTAATCCAATCCGATTTTTTCTTCTACCAGGTAATGATTTCTACCGGGAGAGTTTCTGGAAATAAGTTCTCCCAGGAATCCGGCAAGAAACAACTGAGAACCAATGATCATCGCCGTTAGTCCGATATAAAAAGCAGGCCGGTTACTCAGACTTACTTCCGGGTTCATGATTTTGGCAACCAATAAATAAATAATGGAAACAAAGCCGATTCCAAAACTCAGGCTGCCCCAGGATCCAAAGAAATGCATGGGTCTTTTGCCATATTTCCCCACAAACGTGATAGATGCAAGATCCAGGAAACCATTAATAAAACGGCTGAGTCCAAACTTGGTAACACCATATTTACGGGGGCGGTGTTCCACTACTTTTTCTCCAATTTTCCTGAAACCAGACCATTTGGCAATCACAGGTATATAGCGATGCATTTCACCATAAACTTCTATGCTTTTCACCACCTTCTTCCGGTAGGCTTTTAATCCGCAATTGAAATCATGCAGGTAAATACCTGATACCTTTCGAGTGGCCGCGTTGAATAATTTGGAGGGCAGATTTTTAGTAAGTGTATTATCATACCGGATTTTTTTCCAACCGCTCACCAGGTCATAATTCTCATTCAGAATCATGTTTCGAAGGCCTGGAATTTCATCCGGAGAGTCCTGTAAATCCGCATCCATGGTTATGATTACCTCGCCCTTTGCTGCTTTGAAGCCTTCATTGAGCGCGGCTGATTTACCATAGTTACGTTGGAATTTGATGCCTTTGATATGTTCGGGATCTCCTTGCCGTAACCTGGAAATTATCTCCCAGGAATGATCTGTACTACCGTCATCTATATACAGGATTTCATAACTGAATCCATTTTCAACCATGACGCGTTTAATCCACTCCGTTAGTTCCGGAAGGGACTCCTCTTCATTGAGTAAGGGTATCACAATTGAAAGATCCATGTAATATCTTTAGCGTTTTACCTGTTTAATTATAAAGCCGATCAGTACAGATTTTATGAAATCGAGGATCAGGTTTTGCCCGATCGCAACCAGTCGCTGTATCCAGGTGATTGGCTGTTTGGCATATTCACCCATTTTGATCAGCTCTTTGATTTTCTCTTCGGGAGCATTTGCCTCTTTTAAGCGCTGCACGTCTTCCTGGTTCAGGGTGTCAACCATGCGAAGATAAGCCGACGGATCAACTATGTCAAACAGGAGGTAATTCGCCAATGCGTAAAAGATTTCAAAAATGATATAGCTGAGAAAAGCAAACCGGATGATTAGTTTCCAGTCGATGGACCAGTTCTGTTTCTGCTCTATGAAATAGGCGGCTCCCAATACTGACAGAAAAACAAGCGGCAGCAATGCATAATACTTATGAAAGCTTACCATGAAATCAATTCCCTGCTTCCAGCTGAAAAACAGGATACCTGTAAACAAAAGGCCGAGCAGGGTTCCTGTCGGCAGGGCAGAAGCGTAGATCGTTTTCAATTGTTCAGACTGATTTTAGTACCCAGGATGGTTCCGACTACTTTTCCTTTGAATTGTTGGCCAATAAAAGGACTGTTACTGCATTTGGACCGGATCATCTCCTTTGAAAATTCGTACTCCTGATCCGGTTGGAAAAGTGTAAGATCTGCACAGGCTCCTTCCCTGACGATTGCCTCAGGCAATCTGAAGATAGTTCTTGCATTCAGGGAGAACAGCTTCACCAGTTGCTCCTCTTTCAGTTCTGGCAATGCCTTTTTAACCACACTAAAAGCAGATTCAAGACCAATCATTCCAAACTTTGCATATTCGAATTCAAGAATCTTGGCATCATAATCATGTGGCTGGTGATGCGTGGCAATGCAATCAATCGAGCCTTCCAGTACCGCTTTTCTCAAAGCATCCCGATCAGCTGCGGTGCGTAGGGGAGGGTTCACTTTCAGATTGGTATCATAGTGCACCAGGTCCTCATCGCAAAAGAAAAGATGATAGGGTGTAATGGAACAGGTAATATCCAGTCCGCTTTCTTTGGCTCTGCGGATGTATTCGAGTGATTTAGGTGAGCTTACTGCTGTAAAATGGAGGCGGCTTCCGGTATATCGGGCCAATTTGATGTCTCTGGCTACCATCAGTTCTTCTGCCATCATTGGTTTACCGGGAAGGCCCAATTGCGTGGAAATAATTCCTTCGTTTATGAGTCCATGGGGAGCCAGACTGGTATCATCAGGGATCTGGATTACCAGTCCGTCAAAAGCTTTTACATACTGCAGGGCCTTCACCAGCAGGCCGGATGATTGCACCGGTTTAAGGCCATCGCTGAAAGCAATGGCACCACTCGCCTGCATATCATACATTTCAGCCAGTTCCTTGCCTTCGGTTCCTTTGGTAATGGCTCCGAGGGGCAGTACCTGCACCGGAAGTCCTGCAGATTTTGCCATAATGTATTCAACTTGCGTTTTCGCATCGATGGCCGGTTTGGTATTTGGTACTACGAAAACCCGGGTAAAGCCTCCGGCGGATGCAGCAGCAGCACCGGATTCCAGTGTTTCCTTGTGTTCTGATCCCGGATCATTGAAGTGGGCGAAAGGATCTACCCAACCTGGACTCACGACCAGTCCATCCATCTGTATAAGGTGGGCATCATCGGCAATCAGGCCTTGACCAATAGCGGTGATTTGTCCATCCTGGATGAGAATATCTTGTCGGGAACCGTTAAATGGAGAGCGGGGATCGTTGATTACAACCTGTTCTAATAAGTGTTTCATCAGCGTAGAATGCTGCGAAATTAGGATTGTTATTTCATTTTTGTGAAATCAAATTTTGGTGTACTTTTGCCACCCCGCAATTGAAAAACGCTGAGCGTTAAGCAGTTGTAAAGTTCGGGACGTAGCGCAGCCCGGTAGCGCGTTTGCATGGGGTGCAAGAGGTCGCTGGTTCGAATCCAGTCGTCCCGACATTCATACAAAAAGGCAGCCCTCTGGCTGCCTTTTTCACTTCTCACCATTCACTATTTTTCACTTTTCACCTTTCACCTTTCACTTCTCCTGACATACTGTTGTCACAACCCCCTCTTTTCTTTGCTTCATCACTAAAATAAGTTTACCATGAATGCAACTATGAACCATCCTGTCAAAATGGAGATCCTATCAGCCACCGAATTACTGGAGCACTGGCAGGGACATCGCCGCCTGACCCGAAAGACAATCCTTGCTTTCCCCGAAAAAGAATTATTTGAATTTTCTCTAGGAGGGATGCGTCCTTTCTTTGAACTTGTAATGGAGATGGCTACCCTGGCCGTTCCCGCCATCGAAGGTGTGGCCACCGGAACCTGGCCGGCAGTTGATCACACCGGTGGCGCAAAGCGTCCCAAAACCAAAGAAGAACTGCTGGATTTCTGGGATGCCGTAACAGAAGAGATGAATGCCAAATGGCCGTCAATTAATCCCGCCAGATTTTCAATCGTGGAAATGGCATTTGGCCAGTATGAAGGAACCAACCTGAGCACTATTCTTTACCTGATCGATAATGAGATTCATCACCGCGGACAGGGCTATGTTTACCTGCGGTCGCTGGGAATTGAGCCTCCTTACTTCTGGGAGAGATAAGGAAGCAGTCGTTCCGCCCAACGCCGGTATTCTTTAGCAGAAGGGTGAAGTGCATCGGCGGCAAGTAAGCTGCTGTCGGTAGCAGCCTCCCGGGTACCTGGAGTAATATCGATATAGCCAACAGCCTGCTCTTTAGCAAGCTGTTGGTTTATTTCATTAAAACAATTGATGGCTGCTGAAATCTCCTCCCTGTTACGATCTGCCGCAAAAGGAGTAACTCCCCAGTCGGGAATAGATAACACAACAACCTGCTGATGCACCCCACCGGCCAATTCAATCGCGTGAACCAGGAGTTGCTTAAACTGGTGGGCATATTCTTCGGCTGTGCGTCCCCGGTATTGATTGTTTACCCCTATGAGCAGGCTGACAAAATCATAGGGTGGCTGAAATTGATAGGTTTCCATTGCTGCCTGCAATTCATCGGTAGTCCAACCCGTTCGGGCAATGATTTCCGGAGCAGCCAGGTCCAGTCCCTGCCGCCTTGCCAGTTGAACCAACTGATAGGGAAAAGATTCGGTAAGCAACACCTGCTCACCAATCGTGTAAGAATCACCCAATGCGAGATAACGGATCATATTATTGTGCAAGATATCCTCCGTCTACCGCATAATAAGATCCCGTTACGAAAGAAGCTTTATCCGAACTCAGCCAGAGTGCGAGTTCAGCTACTTCTTCCGATGTACCCAGTCGGCCAATGGGGTGCAGCGATTTCACCTGTTCCATTGCGGCTTCATCCAAAGCATTAGTGAGTAGTGGTGTTAGTATATAACCCGGACCAATACTGTTCACCCGAACCCCCTGACTGGCATACTCAAGCGCAGTGGCTTTGGTGAGCCCAACCACTCCATGTTTAGCTGCCACATAAGCGGGAGAAAACCGGGTGCCCACCGCACCTAAAATAGAGGCAATATTAACAATGGCTCCACCACCGGATTTCAACATAGCTGCTACCTGGAAATGCATGCCATAAAAAACACCACTCAGGTTGATACCAATCACTTTGTTCCAGCCATCAATCGGATAGTCGGCCGTAGGCCCCATCGGCCCACCAATGCCAGCGTTGTTGCAGGCAATATGTAAACCACCAAATTCCTGAACAGCTTTCTCTACCAGCAGGCGATTGTCTTCAATGGATGAAGTATCCGCTTTAAAAAAAAGAGCAATACCTCCGTCAGCATGGATCTCTTTCACCGTTTCTTCACCACCTGCTTGGTTGATATCGGATACCACTACTTTGGCGCCTTCGCGGGCATAAAAACGGGCAATCGCTCTTCCAATTCCTGATCCGGCACCAGTTACAATAGCAACTTTGTTTTCCAGTATAGCCATAATTGATTTTTTTATAAAACTACGTGGTTGAGGTACGGGAAAAACTGATAAGAATCAGGTCGGTACTTAATTTTGAGTCCAGGCATCCCGCTCATCCGGACTAAATTTCCAGGGAGCGAAATTGTTTTCCACGTTGGAGAACATAGCATTCCATTCCTGGGGAGCATTGCTGGCTTCCATGATCAGCGAGCGACGCAGCTCCAGGATAATCTCCAATGGACTGATGCTAACCGGACAAGCTTCCACACAGGCATTACAGGTAGTGCAGGCTCTTAATTCCTCGGTAGTGATATAATCGTTCAGAAGTGACTTTCCATCCGGAACAAACGCTCCGTTCTTATCAATATTTTTCCCCACTTCTTCCAGGCGATCTCGGGTGTCCATCATAATTTTGCGGGGAGATAATAATTTTCCCGTAATATTAGCCGGACAGGCAGCTGAACAACGACCGCATTCGGTACAGCTGTACGCATCGAGCAGGTTTCTCCAGCTCAGGTCCATTACATCTTTGGCACCAAAAGAAGGAGCTTCACCAGCCTCTGTAGGAGCCAGTTCCGGCTGCATGGCATATAACACTTCATTCTGAATAGCCGGCATATTTTTCATTTTACCCTGCTCTTCCAATCGTGCATAATAGGCATTGGGAAAAGCGAGCAGAATATGCAGGTGTTTGGAGAAAGGCAGATAATTCAGAAAAGAAAGAATACCGGCAATATGCAACCACCAGCAAATACGTTCCAATAATATAATACTGTTATCACTCCAGCTGGTTAACAGGGGCTGAATAAAGGAGGATACAGCAAATGCACCTGTTGCATGCTCCGTATAACCTGACACACCACGTTCCTGTAATACCACATCCGCGGCATTCATAGTGAGGAAAAGCAGCATCAGGATGATCTCGGTAATCAAAATATAATTTGCGTCCGAGCGTGGCCATCCATCCAGGTCATGTGAAATAAATCGCCGGATCTTCAGCATATTTCTCCTGGCCAGGAAAATCACACAAACCACGAGTACCCCCAAAGCCAGCCATTCAAAACTGTTGATCAGAAAGCGATAGAATCCCATTCCAAGGAATTCCGTAAAGAGTCGGTGCGTACCAAGGATACCATCCAAGACAATTTCCAGGACTTCCAGGTTGATGATGATGAATCCGGCATAAATTATAAAGTGCAGGATGGCAACCAGTGAGTTTTTAAACATTTTCTTCTGGCCAAAAGCCAGTAGCAATACATTTTTCCATCTTTTGTCGGGATGATCACTAAAGTTTTCATCCTTACCCAGCAGGATATTGCGGCGAATGAATTTGACCTGCCTGGAAAAAAACCAGACAGCAGCAAGCAGTAACAATACAAAAGCAATTTGTTGCAGGTAATGCATAAGATCGGTATTGTGGAACTAAATTAAGTGATTTCGCACAGGCTCAATGATTTGTTGTAATTTTTCGCCCTGAAATTCAACTATGTCTGCGAATCGAAAATATATTCTGGATGCCCCGGCGGCAGCCAAGAAACTGGAAAGAATGGCCTATGAAATGGCAGAAGAACTGATTGGAACCAGGGAACCCATCATTATAGCCGGAATACGCGACAATGGTGTAGTGATGGCCCGCCTGCTGGCGAAACTGATTCATGAGATTGCGGAAATACCTTCTGATATTATTGAAGTAAGTCTTGATAAACGTCACCCAACTACCATCACCCTTAGCAAGGAAATGAATTTTTCCAATCGTACGATCGTACTCGTGGATGATGTAACCAATAGTGGTAAAACCATTTTATATGCCATGCAGCCGTTTCTGGCTCATCATCCTGAAAGGATCCAGATTCTGACATTGGTAGAACGCACTCATAAAGCGTATCCGGTAAAAGCGGATTATGTAGGCATCAGCCTTGCAACTACAATGCAGGATCATATTTATGTAACGGTGGAAGGGGATACGGTGAGCGGAGCCTACCTGGAGTAAGATTACTGGTGCAGCCAGTGGAAGCGGAAACCTCCACCATTGTTGTATTCCAGGGCAGGAGCGGGTATCTTAATAGCGTTAAGGGCAGTAAAAATGGTGCGCACCCATTTTTTTCGGGTAGGTATCCGCGTTAAGTCTACATCCGCCGAAAGATAATATCTTCTGACACGGGCAATATCATTCCGGTTCACAGGAGTACCATCGGCTTCTGTCCAGTTGTTGCTCATTCCTCCCAACATCAGGTCACTGCTATAGCCAAGCGATACATTCAGCCATTTGGGGAGTTTCGCTGCCGGGAAAAACCGGTCCAGATTAGCACTCAGCCAATAGGTTTGTCCATTATAGTCTTTGAGTATTCTTTCTGCAAAGCCGGCACCGAACAATTCTTTCTGCCGATTTTTCAGTTCTGACGGATAACGATAAGGGAAATAACCCATTTTAATCTGGATGCGCTGTTCTTTCCAGCCTAATTCCTGTGAAACATAGGCAGCTGCCCCCACTGTATTGGCAGCGATATCCCACCAACTGAAACCCCATTTAGCGGAATAGGCATCCTGTAATTCGATGATGCTCTGGAAAGCCATGGCACTGGCGCCGCCCAGCCATACTGCCTGGTTATGCCTCAATCCCGCCCATTTCCAAACCTCACCTGATAAACGGCCCAACTGATAGGTGGTCCAGATATGTCCGGCTTTATCCATCTGGTTCCATTCCTTACCATCATCAAAGAGGTGGAAGCCCTGGCGTTCATAACCATCGTACCAGGCTTTATTGAGTGCAATATAGGTGCCTGCCCAAACAGCTGCATGCCCCCCGGCCACCCACCATTTGCGGGAGGGAGGGATTGGTGTATACAAAAAACACTTTATGGATCCAACTAATGGTGGTGCGTTTTTGATTATTGAGTCATAGCGGCTGGAGTCCAAACTGCCTGCAACATCTATTCCATTCTTTTCCTGTGCCATTAGAATAGGTACAACATTGAGTAAACAGAACAAAATCAAAAACGGACGGATGTATATTTTAAGATAGCTCAACAGATTATATCATTTCAGCCCTAAAAATACGTTTTACCCGGCTAAACAGATTCCATTCAGATTCTATATCTTCAACCCCGATTAAAAAAGCGAACCATATGGATGCAGCAATACAAGCAAAAGTAGACCAGTGGCTGAATGGCAATTACGACGCCGAAACCAAAGCCAGCATTGAAGACCTTATCAAAAACAATCCAACTGAACTGACTGATTCTTTTTACCGCAGTCTGGAATTCGGAACCGGCGGCCTCCGGGGTATTATGGGAGTGGGTTCCAATCGGATGAACAAATACACGGTAGGCATGGCTACGCAGGGTTTTTCCAATTACCTGAAAGCCTCTTTTCCGAATACTGAAATCAAAGTGGCCATTGCACATGACAGTCGCAATAACAGCCGCTTTTTTGCTGAAACCACAGCCAATGTGTTTGCGGCCAATGGTATCAAAGTATATTTATTTGAAGCCCTGCGCCCCACTCCGGAACTGAGTTTCAGTATCCGTCACCTGGGCTGCCAGGGTGGAGTGGTTTGTACCGCTTCGCATAACCCCAAAGAATA
Organism: Flavihumibacter fluminis; assembly: GCF_021491375.1. Lineage (GTDB taxonomy): Bacteria > Bacteroidota > Bacteroidia > Chitinophagales > Chitinophagaceae > Flavihumibacter > Flavihumibacter fluminis. The sequence goes on along the minus strand of NZ_JAKEVY010000001.1, from coordinate 74,990 downwards.
CAATGGTTACAAAGCCTATTGGAACGATGGCGGACAACTGGTACCACCACACGATAAAAATGTGATCAAGGAGGTAGAAAAAATCGCTTCTGTAGATGAAGTAAAATGGTCTGGCGGTGAAGCCAATATTACCCTGATCGGAGCAGAAATGGATACCGCCTATCGGAAAATGGTAAAAAATCTGAGCATTTATCCGGATGTTATCGCCCGCCAGAAAGACCTGAAAATTGTTTACACCCCCATCCATGGAACAGGTATTAAACTGGTTCCGGATGTACTGGCGGATTTTGGTTTCACAAATGTTACCATCGTGAAGGAACAAATTGAACCCAATGGAAATTTCCCTACGGTAAATTATCCCAATCCTGAAGAAGCCGATGCAATGGCGCTTGGGTTGAAAAAAGCAAAAGAAATCGATGCTGATATTCTCCTGGGAACTGATCCGGATGCAGATCGGGTAGGCATTGGTGTGAAAGACAGCAATGGCAACTGGGTGCTGATGAATGGCAACCAAACTGCCGTGCTGGCATTCAATTACATGATTGAAGCCAGAAAAGCGAAAGGCCTGGCACAGCCCAATGATATGGTAGTAAAAACCATTGTTACCACCGAACTGATTGATGAAATTGCGAAACAGAACAATATCGCCTGCTACAATGTTCTGACCGGCTTTAAATGGATCGCAGAACTCATCAAGGAAAAAGAAGGAAAAGAAAATTATGTGATTGGTGGGGAAGAAAGTTATGGTTTGATGATTGGCCCTCAGTTACGTGATAAGGATGCCGTAAGTGCGGTTGCGCTTCTCTGTGAGATGGCTGCCTATGAAAAAGACAAGGGAAGAAGTCTGTATCAGAAACTGATCGACCTCTATGTACAATATGGATTCTTCAAGGAGCATTTGATTTCCATTACCAAAAAAGGTATGGATGGGCAGCAGCAGATTGCTGCTATGATGGAAGGGTATCGCTCCAATCCTCCAAAAACGATAAATGGTTCTGCAGTAGTGCAGTTACTGGATTATGAATTGCAGCAGGGTAAAAATCTGCAAACAGGAGAAGAATGGAAAATCGCTCTGCCCAAAAGCAATGTGTTGCAATTTATATTGGCTGATGGCAGCAAGATTTCAGCAAGGCCCAGTGGTACCGAACCAAAAATCAAGTTTTACTTCAGCGTATCTACAAAGCTTCCAGACAGCGCAGCCTTTGCAGCTAAGGAAGCTGAACTGGATGCTAAAATCAAAGGCATTATCAGCGACATGAAATTATAAGCGATGGTTTGGCATCCGATCCTTTTCAATAACTTGCGGGCGGTATGAGAAGATTTGAAGATACGTATCGCCATAAAGGACTTCGGAAAAAACTGGTAGATCATTTAAAGGAGAAGGGCATCACAGACGAACGCGTGCTGGATGCCATTCTCCAATTACCGCGTCATTATTTCCTGGATTCAGCGTTTGATGATAAAGCGTATGAAGACAAAGCCTTTCCGATTGCGGTAGGTCAAACCATTTCCCAACCTTACACGGTTGCCTATCAATCACAGTTGCTGGAGATCAAACCATTCGATAAAGTGCTGGAGATCGGAACCGGAAGTGCCTACCAGGCCTGCGTATTGGCGGAAATGGGTGCACAGGTATTTACCATCGAGCGACAGAAAGCCCTGTTTGATCAGAACAGGGGATTCAGTTACCTGAAAAAATATCCCAACATCAAATTCTTCTATGGGGATGGATTTGAAGGCCTGCCTACATATGCCCCTTTCGATAAAGTAATTGTAACAGCAGCGGCACCTTTTATTCCGGAGAAACTCATTTCCCAGCTTAAAACCGGCGGTAAAATGGTAATACCGGTTGGTGAGGGTGTGGTACAACGCATGCTGCGCCTCACGAAAAAAGCAGATGGCAGTTACAGTGAAGAGGTTTTTGATAATTTTTCCTTTGTGCCCATGCTCGGTGGACGGGAAGGAACTTAAAGAAACTCCACTACTTTTTTCACTACTTTATTTTCGCGGTAGATTTTCCGATGCCCCAGCTCTTTGGTGATCATGAATTCTATATTAGCTGGTGCTTTTTTGATAATTGGTTTTACATCTTTGAGGGGAGTTACATCATCGTCTTCATCATGAATCCATAAAATCGAAGCGTGAATATGCTGCAGTGCCCGGGGTATTGAATAATAGGAAGAAGCCACACCACCTCTTTCAAGAACAATCTCCTCAAATGACTCCTGAACTTTTTCATCCAGTTGCAGCATTTTGTACAGGCTTTTTATGGCTGTTGTTGTTTCTGTAGCAGGCGCAATCAATGCAACCCGAACCTGGTCGTCGTGTGGCACCTGTTCCAGAAAATGCACGATCGCGAGACCTCCAAATGAATGTGCCATAAAGCTATGAATAGGACCAAACTCCTGGTAGATAGTAGCAATGGTTTTAACATAAAGTGGCAATGTGATCTGGGTTCCTTCCGAAGCACCATGTGCAGGAGCATCTGCGGCAATGACTTCGTATCCCTTTTTAATAAGCGGACCAATATAACGATCAAAATTCCAGGAGGAGGATTCAAATCCATGCAGGATCATCGCTTTTCGTATGCCCCCCTTATTCCATCTGTAAACAGCTACGCGCTTGCCTTCCACCTGAACAAAGAGCCTGTCTGCCTTCTGAAAAACAGGAGCTTCCTTCTTCTTTGAGCGACGAAAAGGAGTGGCAAAAATCTCAAAAGCCATTTCCGCAGCCTTGCGTTTGGAAAACACGGCTGTAAAATTCAATTTAGCCCGGAGGTAATTCAGGGCCAGCTTTTGTGCTAATTTCATGCTGTAAAGTTACGATATGAAAATTGTTTTGATCGGTGCAGGAAATGTGGCAGGAACGTTAGGCAGAATCTTTGTTCAAAAGGGTCACCAGATCCTGCAGGTGATGAACCGGACAAAGGAAAAAGGGGAGGCTTTAGCCAGGGAACTTGGAGCCGGATTCACGGCTGAATTTTCATCCATTACACCTGATGCCGATCTTTATATTGTAGCCCTGGCGGATCGCGCGCTGCCGGAACTGATGTTGAAATGGCAACTGCATAACCGGCTCGTAGTACATACAGCAGGAACTGTACCAATGGCTGTATTGCAGGGAGTGTCGACACGTTGTGGAGTGCTGTATCCCTTACAAAGTTTAAAAGGGACCCTACCAGCAAGCGGTTCCGTGCCCTTTCTGATACAGGCAGCCCATGCAGATGACCTGGATCAATTAGAGAAACTCGTACTGTCCATAGGAAATTCCTGCCAGTCAGTCAGCGATCAGCAGCGTTTACGTATGCATGTTAGTGCGGTATGGGTGAATAATTTTCCCAACCTAATGTTTAGTATCGCCTATCGTTTATGCCAGGAACACCAGCTTTCCTTTGAATTGCTCTTACCATTGATAAGAGAAACCATTATGCGGCTGGAACCAGACAATGAACCTGTAAAAGATCCCTTCAACTGGCAAACAGGTCCTGCTATGCGGGAAGATCATTCTACTATTCGCAGGCACCTGGAGCTGATGAGTCCGCACCCCGACTGGAAAGATCTGTATGAGCACCTCACGGAAGAAATCATCTCCTACAAATCACAGGTTCTGGAAACCATTACTCAAAAGGCTGAATGATATCGGTACGGACTTCGTACATGGATTTTTTTGTAGTTGGATCATCCATATAAACATCGTAGGGAGTACCTTTTGCCTTTTTATTATTGGCTTTCAGCCAATCCTGAATTTTGGCATACGCCAGATTTGTTTCTTCATAAGGACCGTAAAAATGCACCACAACGGCATTTTCAGCAGGAACCGTTTTGTATTTGATCCGCCCAGCTGTATTGCCCGGAGCCTTATTTACGGGGATGGCCGCCTCCAATACATAAGGTGCTGAGTTGGAATAAAACCAGGCCAGGGGGGCGCTTGTAAAAGTCAGCTGATCTTTATTGATCAATTCGCCAATTTCTCCATAGGCCTTTTGCAAAACCGGACCGATATCCGACTGTACAGCTGCTGTGTCCAGAATGGTTAATACCTGGAAAGGGGCCGTTTTAATGGTTTCAACCATCATTTTAGGTTCTGGCAAACGGAGTTCACCCGTCTCAATTTTTTGCTTTAGTTGAGCAAGTCCTTTTTCAAAATCTGGCGCTATCATGGATTCGCCAAATAAACCAAACCAGCGACTGATGGGATTATGACCGAAATGAGCATGCATGGTCCAGGTAATCTTTGTATCATTTCCATCCGGCTCCAGTGTCCATTCGGCTTTATTGATTTCATCCGAACCGCCAAAAACAAGATCGGTAGTAACTGACTGATTTGGCACCACAGCTGAAATTTCCAGTTTACCTTCACCTACTTTCCAATTTTCACTTGACCAGGAATACCAGGCTCCTTTTCCTTTGGTAACAGGACCAAAAGTCTTTTTCATATTGGAATCGATTTGGTTCCATGGCATCCAGGCATCGTAAGTAGTAAGATCGGTAAGAAGTCCATAAACAGTTGAAGCCGGTGCCTTGATACTGGTAGATCTTGAGACAGTAACGGATCCGGGCAGGAAAGCGCCAATCAGTAATAAAAGACCTAAGATTGCCGCAATCCAGATCAAAATGCGGATTCCCCTTTTCATATGTTGGTTTTAGGACTATTAAAGTAGTGAAAATCCTGTTAGTCTAAGCACCATTTGCTAGTTTTGCTCGCTACCCGTAAATAAATTAATTGTCCGCTGAAATCAAATTATCATGAACCTTCTGGATCAGTTTCGCAAGATCACCACTATTGTCCTGGATGTTGATGGCGTATTAACCGATGGAACCCTGTGGTTGATGGAAGACGGACAAATGGTACGTCGCATGAACATCAAGGACGGCTATGCATTGCAACTGGCGGTAAAGAAGGGTTATCGGGTAGTTATCATTTCTGGCGGTCAGTCAGAAGCCGTACGGGAACGCTTACAGAAACTCGGTATACAGGAGGTTTATCTCAAAGTGGAGAACAAAGCTGCTTTATTGGAAGAATACAGAAACAGGCAGCAGTTACAGTGGGAAGAGATCCTCTTTATGGGTGACGATATTCCGGATTTTTCAGTGATGCAGCTGGTTGGATTACCCTGTGCTCCTGCAGATGCAGCTCCGGAAATCTTGCAGGTAGCCGCTTATATAAGTCAGCAAAAGGGAGGAGAGGGCTGCGTTAGGGATGTATTGGAAAAAATTATGAAATTAAAAGGCGACTGGCAGATCGATACTACCGTATCAAGCAAATAAATTGAAAAACTGAAAGCGTAAACTTGAAAACAATCGCTGCATTTCTCCGACTGGTTCGCTGGCCTAACCTGGTTTTTATTGTAGTAACCCAGCTGTTATTTTACTATTGCATTCTGCAGCCAACCATCGGAGTAAACCTGAAGCTGAGCCTGCCGATATTTGGTATGCTAGGGCTTTCATCGGTGCTGATAGCTGCAGCCGGTTATATCATCAATGACTATTTCGATCTGAATATTGACCAGGTTAACAAACCGGACGCAATCGTAGTGCAGCGTTTTATAAGCAGGCGCTGGGCGATCTTCTGGCATTTTATATTTTCCAGTATTGGTATCGTACTTGCTTTTTATGTATCCTGGGAACTGCGAAATCCGATCATTGGATTTGCCAATTTCGGTTGTGTGATCCTGTTATGGTTATACAGTACCACATTTAAGAAACAATTGCTCATTGGTAATATCCTGATATCCTTATTAACTGCCTGGGTGATTCTTGTTCTGTATTTTGCCGAGATGCGTATCAGCCGATTTGATGATCCTGATTATATCCTGGCGTTCAAGAATGTATTTAAATACGCGGTTTTGTATAGTGGGTTTGCATTTATTATTTCGTTGATCCGGGAAGTGGTAAAAGATATGGAAGACCGGGAAGGAGACGACCGGTATGGCTGCAAAACCATGCCTATTGTATGGGGACTGCAAGCAAGTAAATTATTTGTCGGCATCTGGACAATTGTATTACTGGCCAGCATGGTCATTATTCAGGTGATCGGGTTGTTTAAAGGCTGGTGGATTGGAGTATTGTTTTCCTTATTAGCCGTCATCCTTCCTTTAATCAGGTTTCTGCTGGATTTGAAAAAAGCGCAAACCCCAGCCGATTTTCACCGGCTCAGTACTTTAATAAAAGTTATTATGCTTGCAGGCATACTGACACTGCTGTTTTTTAAGTGGTATTTATGATGGAAAAAATTATACTCGCTTCGCAATCTCCAAGAAGAAAACAATTATTGGAATGGGCAGAGATCCCGTTTGAAATAAAAGTGAAAGAAACAGCTGAAACCTTTCCTCCTGATTTAGCTATGGAAGAAGTGCCCATCTTCATAGCAAGAGAAAAAGCCAGGGTAATACAGGAAGAATTGTTAGAAGAAAGACTTGTGCTGGCTGCGGATACCATTGTGGTACTGGACAAACAAATCATTGGAAAACCTAAAGACCGGGAGGATGCAATAAATATTTTAAGTGCCCTTTCCGGCGAAACGCACCAGGTAATAACGGGCGTGGTTATACGGAAAGGAGAGAAGGAATGGTCATTTTCAGACATCACCAGGGTACAGTTTCATCCGTTGACACTGGAGCAGATTACTTATTATGTAGACCATTATCGTCCATATGATAAAGCCGGCGCCTATGCCATCCAGGAATGGATAGGCGTGGTTGGAATTCATTCCATTACAGGTGATTTCTACAATGTAATGGGATTGCCAGTTAGTCGTGTTGTTCAAACCCTGCAAACTCAGGTGTTTTAACGCTTGACCGGCAAACGAGAGGAGCTTAGTTTTCAACAAAAAAATGAAAGAGCGACTCTTGCAGTTTATCTGGCAGGAAAAATATTTCCAGTTGAATGATCTCGTGCTGGAAAGCGGTGAACAGTTGATCATCCGTGATCCCGGGACCTGGAATCACGACCAGGGACCTGATTTTCTCAATGCGCGAATTCTGCTGGATGGAACCACCTGGGCGGGAAATGTAGAGATACATGTAAAAAGCTCGCAATGGTACCAGCATCGCCACCAAACAGATCCAGCTTACAACAACGTAATCCTGCACGTAGTTTGGGAAAATGATGCACCACGCTTATCGGCCAGTTTGCCGACCCTGGTTTTGCACCACCGGGTATCGGCCATCCTGTTAGACAGGTATGAACAGCTAATGCAATCGGGTGGGCAATTGGTTTGCCAGGAATGGCTACCGGAAATAACTGCTGATTACTGGGCAGGCTGGAAGCAGCAATTGATACGGGAACGGATTCAGCGCAAGGCAAAGGATTTACTCAATTTATACAAATCCTGCAATCATAACTGGAACGATGCCTGCTGGTGTTGGATGGCCCGGTATATGGGCTCAGTAGTGAACGGTGATTTTTTTGAGCAGGTAGCTAAGAGTTTGCCTTCCCGTATCATGGCAAGACACAAGGACCAGGTGATACAACTCGAGGCGTTATTACTGGGGCAGGCAAACCTGTTAAAGGAATCCAACCCTGATCCTTATGTGCAGTTATTACAACGCGAATATCAGTATCTGCAACATAAGTATCAATTACCGGAATTACATGGCAGAATGCAGAAACTACGCATGCGTCCGACTGCATTTCCGGAAGTACGGCTGGCACAATTGGCCATGCTCTGGCACCAGCAGGGTATGTTCAGCAGGAGTTGGCTGGAAGCAGAAAAACTGTCAGATATAACAAGAACACTCGATATAACCGCCAATGATTTCTGGCATTATCATTTTACGCTTGATGAAGCTTCTCCCTATCAGCCAAAGCATACGGGTGAAGAACTGATCCAGCAGCTACTCATAAATGTGATTATTCCTTACCTGTATGCAGCAGGAGTTCACCAACAGCAGCCGGCTCTTCAGCAAAAAGCAATCAACTGGATTGGCAGTCTGCCAGCTGAGCGAAATGCGCTGATTAAACAGTGGCAACGTGCGGGAGCCACTTCCGAAACGGCACTTGAAAGCCAGGCCCTGATTGAACTTAAGAAGTATTACTGCGAGGCAAGACGCTGCCTGGATTGTTCTATTGGTCGCTATTTATTAAAAGAACCTTACCATTCGTAAACCAGGTTCATGTTAACATCCGGAGACAAACTTTTAAACACCGGGCAGTTGTTTCCAACCCTTTCCAGGATGACCCGATCTTTTTCACTTAGGTTTAACGTTTGTGGGAAACGCAGTATAACATCAATTTTATCTATTCTTCTGGGGTCACTGACCATGTGTTTTTGAATATCAATGGTAGTACCAGCCAGTTCAATTCCCATATCCTGTGCTTTAATGCCCATTGTAGTAATGGCGCAGGTTCCAAGCGCTACGCAAACCATATCTGTAGGTGAAAAACGCTCTCCTTTTCCCCTGTTATCTGTTGGGGCATCAGTTTCAATAGAGGTACCGCTCTGCAGGTGTGTGGCCTTACAACGTAAATGTCCTTCGTAAACAACGGATGCTGTCATGCTGTTATTTTTGTATAAATTTACGCTAGCAGGTACCTAAAAAAATGACTGTGAAAAAAATCTTGTTATTACCGATAGGAATTGTGATGACAACCATGGTATGGGCCCAATCCAATCCCGCGTCCTCCAGGAAGGATAAGAAAGCTGAAAAAAAAGAAAGAATCAATGCCTTGTTGAAGATGGAAGAAGAAGGGCAATTGATTTTCGATAAACACAATGTATTCGGATTAAGACTCAATAGTGATGGCTGGGGAATCTTTTTTGAAAAGGGGAAATTTATCACACCACGCAAAACGAGGTTAATTCAGATTGAATTCAACGAAAAAAAACATCCCAAGGAAGATAAGGATGCCGGAAGTATTGATTTGTTCACCGGGAACGTGAATCAATATGTTTTTGGGAAAGCTAATAATTTTTATCAATTAAAAGGAGCTTACGGTCAGCAATACCTGATTGGTGGAAAAAGCAATAAAAACGGGGTATCTGTAACCGGCATCTGGGCAGGTGGCATCAGCTTCGGACTAGAGAAGCCGTACTATGTAGATGTAGTGGATCGTACCACCGAGGAAAGAAGCCGTAAACGTTTTACAGAAATTGACGATTTCCGCCAGTATGCTTACCTGGGAGCTTCCGGTTTTACAGTAGGATGGGGAGAGGTAAAATTCAATCCGGGTGCACATGCTAAAGCAGCACTTCGCTTTGATTATGGCCGCTTCAATGAAGTGGTTTCCGCAATTGAAGCAGGGGTTAACCTTGAATATTATAGCCAGTCGGTACTGCAGATGGTGAACAATAAAGAAAGGAACCTGTTTTTTAATGCTTACGTAACCGTACTCTTTGGTAAGCGTAAGTAATGTAATTTTGTTCCATTATGCAGGAATTACCCGTAGTTGCAGCTGTTCCGAAATCTGAGTCTGCTATCAAAAAGCCAAATTGGCTTAGAGTTAAACTTCCCACCGGGGAAAGTTATAAACATGTTCGTTCTCTTGTAGATACACATAAGCTTCATACAATATGTGAAAGCGGTAACTGTCCCAATATGGGAGAGTGCTGGGGCGAAGGCACTGCCACTTTTATGATCCTTGGCAATACCTGTACCCGGAGTTGCGGCTTTTGTGCAGTAGCTACCGGACGGCCTGACCCGGTTGACTGGGATGAACCCCAGCGGGTAGCGGAAGCTATCTATCTGATGAAAGTGAAACATGCGGTTATCACTTCTGTAGACCGGGATGAACTGAAAGATGGAGGTTCTACTATTTGGTACAATACCATTAAAGCTGTGAAGCAGTTGAACCCCGAAACCACCCTGGAAACCCTGATCCCCGATTTTAAGGGCATAAAAGACCAGATTCAGCGGGTAATTGATGCCGCCCCGGAAGTGGTTTCGCATAATATTGAAACTGTAGAGCGACTTACCAAACGCGTTCGTATCCAGGCAAAATACTGGAGAAGCATGGAAGTGCTGAGAACATTGAAAGAAGGTGGTATGCGTGTAAAAAGTGGTATTATGCTTGGATTGGGAGAGACCAAAGAAGAAGTAATCCAGACACTGACCGATTTGCGCGATAACGGAGTGGATGTAGTAACAATAGGGCAATATCTTCAGCCTACTAAAAAGCATTTACCGGTAGATCGGTTTGTGCACCCGGATGAATTTGCTGAGTACCGTGAAATCGGTTATAACATGGGACTTGATTACGTGGAAAGTGGTCCGCTGGTGCGTTCTTCTTATCACTCCGAGCGTCATGTTATTCCCGGGTATGGAAAGCAGAAATGGATGGAAGAAAAGGAGGGTATGGAAGTTTATAAAGCTTCCTGATGTAACAGTTTTTTCCTCACTGAACTAACATTGAATTCAACTCTCAAGTTAATAGCATGAGTAATATTTTTTTAAAGGCCTTAACCGGCCTTTTATTTTTTCCATTCACTGCCAATGCCCAGGATGTAAGTAGTATTACAAGTGATACTGATTCCCAAAACAATAGCTCGATTAACTGGCAAAACAGGACATCTGATTTCGGTCCATTACCACCTGGTATGGACGTATATTCATTTGAAGGGATGTATCAGAACAAACCCTTCCGTGCATTTTATGTGATTGCTGATCCACGTTCCGGTATATTGCAGATTGAGCATGATACCACCCAAAACCGGCGGCTCAGTCCGGCCGGGTTTTATGAGAAAAACAATCATCCGGTACTCGTCGTAAATACCAGTTTCTTTTCCTTTAAAGACAATCTGAACCTGAACATTATTGTTAATAGGGGCAGATTGCTGGCTTATAATCAGCATACCATAGCAGGCAGGGGAGTTGACAGCGGGTTATACTATCATCCATTTGTAAGTGCGCTTGGAATTAATAAGAAAGGAGAAATGGACGTTGCCTGGACTTTCACAGCGAAGAACAAACGAAAACCATATGCGACGCAATGGGCTCCTCCATTAATCAAAGATAGCAGTACTACATTTTTATTGACCAATGCGAAAAGCTCAACCACCATTGTCAATCATTCTTCATTCAGTACTCAACTCCACCGATGGAAAATGCAAACGGTAATTGGAGGAGGCCCTGTGCTGGTTCAAAACAGCACAATAAACATTACCAATAACCAGGAGCGAAAATTTGCCGGAAATGCAATCAACGATGCTCATCCCCGAACAGCTATTGGTTATACAAAAGAAGGCAAACTAATTGTGCTGGTCATCGAGGGCAGAAATCCTGGTATTGCAGCAGGTGCCACCCTTACCGAAACAGCAGCAATTCTTGTTCAATTGGGCTGTATGGAAGCGCTCAACCTGGATGGAGGCGGTAGTTCCTGTATGCTGGTCAACGGAAAGGAAACCATCCGGCCATCCGATAAAGAGGGTCAACGGGCAGTACCGGCAGCGATGGTATGGAAGGTGAAAGGTGAGAAGTGAAAGGTGAAAATGGTGAAAGGTGAAACGTGAGATGTGAGATGTGAGAAGAAATCAAGCCTTTGAGATGCCTTATCAAGTTCAAACACCAGAAACAATTGTAATTATACCCTACAAAATTATACAACTAGTATCGTCACTTAGAGGCAATCCTATGCTTGGAAGCTGATTCATATTACCACCAATAAAAATCTGGAAAGAGTGGGTGATTTTGGACCTTATTAATAAAAAATCCCGGTCAAATTAAATTTGACCGGGATTTTATTTGAATCTGAGCCGCAAATCCCGGCTCCTTTTTCACTTTTTTCCTTTCACAATCTTTCACCGTTCACTTTTCACTTTTCACGTCTGACGTCTCACATCTCACATCTTCCTCACAGCGACGAACTACTCTGCTTCATCTCCCATACCAATGCGCTCGCTCCCAGAATGGCGGCATCGGCCTCATGAAGATCACTCTTGATAACCTTCACTTTATTCTTGAAGATTGGCAGCAGGTTCCGCTCCATATGCTCAATCGTTGGATCAAAAATGAGATTACCTGCTTTGATTAGTCCACCAAACAGGATGATCGCTTCCGGGGAAGAAAACATTACAAAATTGGCCAGGGATTCACCCAGGATCTGTCCGGTAAACCGATACACCGATTGTGAAATCTCATCTCCCTGCATAGCACAATCGAAGATTTGCTTACTGGTTAACTCCTCCAAATTGTACTTACGCAGCATACTGGGTTTCTCCGGTTCATTCTGCAGCATTTCTTTGGCAGTTAATACCACACCTGTAGCGGAAGCATAGGCTTCCAGGGAACCTTTGAGTTGGGTTGACCAGTGTGGTCGGCCACCCGGACGAATAATCGTATGTCCCAATTCGCCGGCAAAACCATCGTGGCCATAAATAAGCTGACCGTTTGCCACAATGCCACTTCCAACACCGGTACCCAGCGTAATGGTGATGAAATCGCGCATGCCTTTGGCCGCTCCATATTGCATTTCACCCACTGCTGCCGCATTGGCATCGTTGGTAAGCGCAGTTGCCAGGCCCATGCGCTGGCTAACCATATCTGCCAGGGGAACTACGCCCACCCAACGCAGATTCGGAGCGTATTCAATCGTTCCGGTGTAATAATTACCGTTCGGCGCACCAATGCCAATACCCTTGATCAGCTCAATTCCTCCGACTTTTTCAATCATCAGATTCAGCCGCACACAAAGCGCATCCACAAAGGCTTCCGGACTTTCATATTCCGGTGTTGATAACTGTTCATACTGCAGTACTTCACCACGACGATTCACAATACCACACTTGGTATTGGTACCGCCGATATCCACACCAATGGCGTATTCTAAAGGAATTTTAGTCATGCTCATGTTCGCTTGCAATTAATGTCCACCACCAATTTGGCTGTCGAAATCCAGCCCCTGGGAGGTTAATACGTTTTTAAGTTTGATCGCAAGATAAGCAAGGAATGCAAAACAGGCAGCCGCTAATAAATAAGAAAAATGCATATCCTTAATATCTCCGAGCACCCCCTGCAAAGGTGGAATAACGGCTCCACCTAAAATCATCATAATCAGGAAAGCTGAGCCCTGGCTGGTGTATTTGCCTAATCCGGCAACAGCCAGCGAGAAGATCGAAGGCCACATAACCGAACAACACAAGCCGCCGGCCATCAGGGCATAAACAGATATGATTCCTTTTGTAAAGACCCCAATCAGCATAAAGATGGTAGCCAATACCGATACGGTCAGCAAGGTTTTAACAGGTTTTTCCTGACCATAGAAAAACGCCAGGATCATGATCACTACAACTACTGAATAGCCATAAAGATCACTGATATTATTTCCTTTGAGATGATTGGCAAATAACACCACCGCAAAAGCAATAAAGGGAACCACGATCGTCGCAATTCGTTTACCCATCGCCGATAGGTTGAATACACCAATGGCACCGGTCCATCGGCCAATCATCAAACTTCCCCAATACAGGGATATAAAATGAGAGATTTCACTTTCATCAAGTCCCACTTCATTGAAATAGCCCGGCGTTTTCAGCAATGCACCGAAATTGTTGTCTATGGTTACTTCCACACCCACATATACAAAAATGCCCAGCATCCCATAGATCAATTGCTGATAACGCATGGCACCCCAGCCTTCCGGACTCTTAACCGCCGAAGCATTGGAGTAAAAAAGTATAGCCACAACAGCGATCAGGGTTAGCATTAGCAACACCAGTTTGCTGGTATCCGTAAACTGTCCGACCAAAATAATTGCCAGGATAACACCTGTCATCATCAACAAAGCACCCGCCGCTTTATTGGCCTTTTCAAACCGCTCGTCGTTTTTGCCATCGGGCAGATTTTTTGAAAAGGAGAAAAAGAGGGCAACTGCGGCAAAAACAGCAGCTACAATTATGTACAGTGTATTAATATTAGTTATGGTAACTTCTTTACCCACATCAGAAACCGATCCGAAAAGGAAAAAGCTCACGATAATGGGCCCAAGGGTAGTACCAAGCGAGTTCACACCACCACCCAGGTTCAGACGCTGCGTTCCTGTGGATGGATCACCCAGTACAATAGCGAAAGGTTGGGCAGCCGTCTGCTGCAAAGAAAACCCTAAAGCAACTACAAACAACGACCCAAGCAGCGCCGGAAAGGAGTTGGCATTGGCAGAAGGAATGATCAGCAAGGCACCCAGCACGGAGATCCATAATCCGTAAATAATTCCTTTCTTATAACCGATCTTGTTTAAAATATCATATCCCAAACTATTGGAAACGATGAATAAAATCAGACTGCCTATAAAATAGGCCCCATAAAACGCTGAGCCGATCAGCTGACTCTGAAATTGATTTAAATCAAAGTGCGTTTTACAGAATGGAATCAGAATACTGTTGGAAGCGGCGATAAAGCCCCAGAAAAAGAAGACCATTACAAGCGTCGCTAAAGCACCTGTATTGGTTGGTTGTTTGGTTTGCGACATGATAAAATCCAGGTTTTTGGTTTGGCAATTAGAACTTGCACTGAATCAGTGAAAATAGGAAGAATTTCATTTGCCTGAAATTTTTTCAATTGATCGTCCCCCCAATCCATTTTCTTATTATATTCAACCGTAATTATTTCTATGGAGATTCTTCATGTTTCAGCCGAATGTTATCCCGTGGCGAAGGCAGGTGGATTAGGTGATGTGGTAGGTGCTTTACCAAAGTACCTGACAGAAGCCGGTCATATCAACAAAGTGGTGATGCCTATGTACCGGACCAAGTTCCTGTATGAAAACAAATGGGAGGTGGTACATAAATCAAGTGCCTACCTGGGTAATACCTGGTTTGATTATACCATCATCAAAGAAACTACCAACAAACTCGGATTTGATTTATACCTGGTTGATATAAACGGACTGTTGGATCGGGAAAAAATTTACGGGTACGCGGATGATACGGAGCGTTTCACATCTTTCCAGATCGCAGTAGTCGACTGGTTGAGCTCCTGGAAACATCGTCCGGATATCCTGCATGTACATGACCATCATACAGCCCTTATTCCCTTCATGGTGAAATACTGCTACCAGTATTCACACCTGGAAGATATTCCAACCGTGCTGACCATCCACAATGCCCAATACCAGGGTTGGATGGACTGGAGTAAGTCGGACTATATTCCGCATTGGGATGGCTGGCGCTGGGGCATACTGGACTGGAATAATATGATCAATCCGCTTGCTGCAGGCATTCGCAGTGCCTGGAAGGTAACCACCGTCAGCTGGAGTTATCTTTATGAAATGCGGCAGGACAGCAATGGCCTGGAAGCGCTGTTTGAATACGAAAAAGGGAAATGTGCAGGTATTATTAATGGTATTGACAGTGATGTATGGAATCCTGAAACCGACAGTTATCTGACTGATCACTATTCCATTGATTCCCTTGCAGCGGGTAAGAGAGCAAATAAGGAAGCATTGTGCGCCGAATTTAATCTCAATCCGGACAAACCATTATTCGTGTTCATTGGAAGGCTTGTAGGAGAGAAGGCTGCTGATTTGTTGCCCCGTGCCATTGGAGATTCACTCTATTATATCGATCAGCGTATGAACTTCCTGGTACTGGGCAGTGGGGAAACCCATGTTGAACAGGAATTGGAAAATATGCGTTCCTACTGGATGGGGTTCTATAATTCCAAAATCGGTTACAATGAGCAACTCAGTCATCGTATGTACGCGGGTGCAGATTTCCTGTTGATGCCAAGTCGTGTTGAACCCTGCGGACTCAACCAGTTGTATGCCATGCGCTATGGCACGGTACCTGTTGTTCGTCGTACCGGCGGGTTGCGCGATACGGTCATTGATATCGGAGAGCCTGGTGGTTATGGCATTTCCTTCAATAATGCCAGTGTGGGTGATATCACGCATGGTGTATACAGGGCGGTTGAATTGTACGAAGACCAGCTTCGCTTTGATGGCATCCGGCGCAAACTGATGGAACTTGATTTCGGCTGGGATGTAAGCGCGAAACAATACATCGATTTATACAAATCTTTACTACCTTAATAGGCCCACAATACCATAAACCAGTCTAATCCAAATTTTACGATATGTCAATCAGCAAAGAAATACTTGCCGTTATTCTCGGGGGTGGAGCAGGTACCCGCCTCTACCCACTGACCGCCAGCAGAAGTAAACCAGCCGTTCCCATCGCTGGGAAGTATCGCCTCGTTGATATCCCCATTTCTAACTGTATGAACTCCAATATCAACCGGATGTTCGTACTAACTCAGTTCAATTCGGCCTCCCTGAACAGACATATCAAGAATACCTACCACTTCAGTGCATTCAGTGCAGCTTTTGTGGATATTCTGGCAGCGGAACAAACTCCGGATAACCCTACCTGGTTCCAGGGTACCGCAGATGCCGTACGTCAAAGCCTGCGTCATATCACACCTTTTGAAAGTGAATATGTATTGATTCTTTCCGGGGATCAGTTGTACCAGATGGATTTCAGTGAAATGCTGGAGAATCATAAAAAATGCGGAGCTGATATCTCCATCGCCACCATTCCGGTTGCGGAAAGAGAAGCCCCCGAATTTGGTATTCTGAAAGCGGCGGACGGATTTATCACATCATTCGTAGAGAAACCCAAAAAGGATATCCTCTCCGAATGGATCAGCGATACGGGTGATGAAATGCGCCATCAGGGAAGAAATTACCTGGCATCAATGGGTATTTACATTTTCAATCGCAAGTTGCTGTTCGACTTGCTGGAGAACGAGAAAAAAGATGCCACTGATTTCGGAAAGGAAATCATCCCGGAGTCCATTCACAAATACAAGGTTTGCTCCTATCAATATGATGGTTACTGGACAGACATCGGGAATATCTATTCCTTCTTTGAAGCAAATATCAGCCTGACCAAAGACATTCCTGAGTTCAATCTTTTCGACAACAAAAATGCGATATATACCCGTGCTCGCATGCTGCCTCCGGCAAAAATCAGTGGATCTACCCTGGAAAAAACAGTCATCGCTGAAGGCTCCATCATCAATGCTTCCCGGGTGGAAAATACAGTAGTTGGTATCCGTTCCCGGATCGGCAATGGTACCACCGTGGTAAACAGTTACCTTATGGGGAATGATTATTTCGAAACCATCCAGGACATGAACCTGGCCCGTCAAAATGGTCAGCCGATCCTTGGAATCGGGGATCGTTGCTATATCAAAAATGCGATCGTAGACAAAAATGTTCGCATTGGCGATGATGTTCGTATCAATGGTGGCTCTCACCTCGAAAACTGTGATCATGCCTTATACACGGTGAAAGATGGGATTGTAGTTGTGAAAAAAGGCGCAGTGATACCAAATGGATTTGTGATCTGAGAATGTGAGATGTCAGACGTGAGATGTGAGAAGGGTGTTCCGGGGATAGGGACACCCTTTTTTTCACGTTTGACTTCTCACGTCTGACGTTTCACGTCTCACATTTTTTCCTTATTTTCGGACGTTGTGTAATACATACACATTATAAAACGATTGCTATGGCGGTAACGGCTCCATCAGGCGGGCAACCTAAAACGGGATTAATTCCCAAACCTACGCTTTCCATTGCCCAGATTGTCACCATGAGTTTTGGCTTCCTGGGAATTCAATTTGGCTTTGCTTTACAAAATGGTAATACCAGCAGAATTCTGCGCTCTTTTGGAGCAGATGTAGAACACCTGCCGGCCTTTTGGCTGGTGGCACCGGTTGTAGGCATGATTGTTCAACCCATCATCGGTCATTACAGCGATAAAACCTGGAACCGGGTAGGCCGTCGGAAACCTTATTTTTTAACAGGCGCGATTTTATCATCCCTGGCACTGATCTTTTTACCGAATTCCGGCAGCCTGGCCGGACTGATCCCTGCACTCTGGATTGGTGCCGGTATGGTGATGGTAATGGATGCTTCCTTCAACATCGCGATGGAACCCTTCCGGGCCCTGGTAGCGGATAATTTGTCGGATAAACAAAGTACGCTGGGGTTCAGTATCCAGACCTTTTTAATCGGACTGGGTGCCGTTGTGGGATCCATTCTTCCCGAATTGCTTGCTGAATCCGGATTCAGTAAAGAAGCCGGTGCATCCGGTGTGGCAGATAATATAAAATACTCATTTTACATCGGGGCCGCCGTTTTTATGGCAGCCATCCTGATTACTGTTTTTTATTCGAAAGAATATCCGCCGGCAGAATATGAAAGATATCACGGGAAGCCGGATCACTCGCAGGAGAAATCCAGCCTGCTCGATATCTTCAAAGATTTTGGAAAAATGCCCAGGACTATGAAACAACTGGGACTGGTTCAATTCTTCAGCTGGTTTGCACTGTTCAGTATGTGGGTATTTACAACAGATGCTGTTGCCACCCATGTGTACGGATTATCGGGTGACTATTCAAAGTCTGTTGAATACAACGATGCCGGCAATAAAGTAAGTTCGGCTTTTGGCGTATACAATTTTGTAGCTATGATTTATGCACTAATGCTTCCAATCGTAGCCCGGCAGTTTGGTCGTAAAATGACCCATGCAATTTCTCTATTTGCAGGGGGCATTGGCCTGATTTCCATTTATTTTCTGAAAGATCCTACGATGCTGAAATTTTCAATGGTAGGGGTGGGACTGGCCTGGGCTAGTATTCTCGCCATGCCCTATGTTATTTTATCAGGGTCAATTCCTGCAGGCAAACTGGGTATCTACATGGGCATTTTCAATTTCTTCATCACCCTCCCTCAAATTGTAAACGGTTTGGTCAACGGATGGATTGTAAAAAACATTTACGATGGTCAGCCAATCTACGCCATCGTACTGGCAGGCTTTTTCATGATTTGCGCGGCTATCAGTGTGCTCTTCGTGTACGATGAAGGCTGGATTAAAATCCAACAGGAGAAAAAACGAATACTAACCGAATCCTGATCTTATATTTTTTAATTGCTTCATATGTTGAAAAGAGTTTGTCTTTTATTGGTGGTTGTATTGGGAAGTTTTGTTGCCCTTGCGCAGGAAATCAATTGCTATCCAACGAACTGGTGGGTGGGAATGAAAAATCCGAAAGTGCAGGTAATGGTTCATGGCAAGGATTTTGGAAAAGGGGTTATAACTGTTGCAGACTATCCGGGTGTTGTTGTGGAGAAAATACAACCTGCCGAAAACCCGAATTATGTGTTCATCGATTTAATAGTTTCCAGTGCCGCCAAACCAGGCAAACTGGAAATCAGCAGCAAACTGGGTAAGAATACAATGAAAGCCGGCCTGCCATTAAAAGCTCGCCGTACAGGTAACGGTGTCACCTATGCGCAGGGAGTTCGTTCAGAAGACCTGGTGTATTTATTAATCCCGGATCGTTTCAGCAATGGCAATCCTGCCAATGACAAAATACCCGGACTACTTGATCAGACACTGAACCGCGATTCTATCTTCCACCGTCATGGAGGTGATTTACAAGGTATCATCAATCACCTTGACTACCTGCAGGACCTGGGTATAACTGCTCTTTGGAGCCTGCCTGTTTGGCAGAACAATATGCCGGATCGTACCGAGCATGGTTATGCCATCACCAATCATTACAAGGTTGAACCACGGATAGGCACAAACGAAGATTACCTTCGCCTGAGCGATGAGTTACATAAGCGCGGCATGAAACTTATTCAAGATGTCATCTATAATCATACCGGGCTTTACCACTTCTTCGTACAAGACAAGCCAATGAAAGACTGGCTACATGAGTGGCCATCCTACACCGGAACCAATTACAAAGACCAGGTATTATTTGACCCTTATGCCAGCAAGGCCGATAAAGCCAAAATGCTGGATGGCTGGTTCACACCCATGATGCCCGACCTGAACCAGGGCAATCCCTACGTAGCGAATTTCCTCATCCAGCATGCAATCTGGAGTGTTGAAGAATTCGGGGTGGATGGTTGGAGAGTGGATACCTATATCTACAATGATCTTGATTTTATGAATCGTTGCAACAAAGCATTGCTGGAGGAATATCCACGAATCAGCATTTTTGGAGAAACCTGGGTACACGGCGTTCCCAACCAGGCTTATTTTACAGAAAACACCCTGGGTGATGTTCCCTTCAGGAGTAATCTGCCCGGCACAACCGATTTTCAAACACTTTTTTATGGTATCCAGGAATCTTTGACCAAACCATTCGGCTGGACCGACGGAGTAAATAAGCTCTATACTACAACAGCGCAGGATTATATGTACAAGGATCCGATGAAGCAGGTGATCTTCCTGGATAACCACGACCTTGCCCGCTTTTACAGTGTGATAGGAGAGGATACAGCGAAATACAAAATGGCATTGAGCTGGTTATTAACCTTCCGGGGCATCCCTCAATTGTACTATGGAAATGAAATTCTGATGACAGGTTTTACCAATCCCGACGGTTGGGTTCGGCTGGATTTTAAAGGTGGATGGCCAGGCGACAAGGAGAACAAGTTTACAGCTGCCGGTCGGACAGATAAAGAAAATGCGATTTTCAACCATATCCGCAGCTTGGCACAGTTTCGCAAAAAATCAACTGCGCTGCAAACGGGTAAATTGATGCAATTTGTTCCGGAAGATGGTGTTTATGTGTATTTCCGGTATGATGGCAACCAGACCATCATGTGCATCATGAATACCATGACGGAAGCCAAAACCATTGAAGGGAAACGCTTCCATGAACGTACAGCGGGCTTCAACCGTGGGATCGATATCCCCACTGGAGCTAGCTATTCCTTAACAGGATCCATTAGCTTACGCCCCTTATCAATGCTGGTGCTGGAACTAAAATAGAATGCTGGCTCAAAGAAGGCTCCACCAGATGAATTTCTCTCCTCGTTTACCCCAATCGGTGAAGGTGGATTGAAGAAAAGGAGCCAACTCTTTACCTGCAATCTTTTTGCCCTTTTCATTCACTTTAAATGCAGAGGGAGGAGCTTCGGTGATTTCAACTTTGGTAGCAAACCAGGTGGTATATAAGCGTGGAACAGCTAAGCCCAGAATCATACCGGGTAATCCACCAAAGGATTCTGGTCCGCCACTAACGGGGATCTCATCCGTATAAAATGCCACCACATAAACAGAATCACTGATCACAGCAACTGCCTTACGACATTCAAAACCTGCTATTTCACGTGTTTCACTGCTCAGTTTCCATTGCAACCGGCTCAGGCTATCTGTTACAATGAAGTTTTCTTCGAAAACCTTGCGGCGACTGGTAAGCAGTCCGGTCGCATAATCTGTCAATACGGTATTCTCCTTTGCTGGTCCCAATAACCAGGGCTCCAGCTTTTTATCTGGTTCCCGGCCTGGCTGGTAAATACCTTTGTCTTTATTAAATGCAAGGTTGAAATAGGAATTCTGAAAACGGGGTTGCTTGGACATAAATTCTTTCCAGAAATCACTTTCTTCCTCCATATTTTCCCTTTCCATTTGGCGATGAATATTTATTCTCCGCTCAAACTCAATGGTACCTGCTCCCAGGAACCGGGCCTGGCCAAAACTCATCAAGCCGACGCAAAACGCTATACTAAAAACAAACAGCTTTTTCATATTCTTATTTTTGACCAGGATTACGACTAAAATTCCAGATTACACCCAGTAACCAATACCGGCGCAGGGTGCTATACGTATTTTCTGAAATGAAATTGGAATTAGCCGTTCGCTGAAACCCAATATTCTGATTCAGGATATCGTTGATAGACAACCGAATCTCCGCCGTCTTTTTCTTCAGGAACTTTTTGGACAGAAAAGCATTCCACAAAACCACATTTCTGTCTTCTCCGAAAACATCTGTTTTCTGACGCCATTGATACGTGGCATTGGAATTCAGTTCAAAGTCTTTGAGGAAGAAAATGGATCCACCAATTCTTGAGTCAGTGGTCCAGAATTTCGTCACTACATCCGGACGCAGAGAGGAAACATTTCTGGTAAAATTGGGGCCAAAGGACAATTCTACATAATATTTCTTTTCCTTGTTCTTGTAAAAGGACATCTGTCCGCCCATGGAAGAATAGGTATTGGTGTTTTTCACATTATTTACAAAATTGTTATTCTTACCGCCATTCCAGTTAAGACTCAAATTGAAACTGGATTTAATTTTTTTCAGATCTTTCCAATAGCCGGTGTACATGTAATAATTGAAATTTCCGTCCACATTTACAAAACTGAATTGCCGCCTGCCCTGCGCATCCACATTATCAGCGCGACTGATTGCATTATCAATAAAATTAAAGCCGAAATTGAAGTACACATTTCGTCCGGTCAATACTTTATAATCATTGATGTTCAGATTAAGATTATGCCGGAATTCCTGTTTCAAATTCGGATTTCCTACCTGAATATTAAGCGGATCTGTGTTCTCCAATATGGGCTGAATCTGCTGTAGCGTAGGCTGTGCGGTTTGACCATTGTAGCGAATATTTAAATTGCGCTGCGCTCCCATTTTAAACCGAATATTCGCCTTGGGAAAAAAGTTGGTAAACCCATACTTGTAAACTGTATCACGAACCAGGTCCTTCTGGCGGAAATCCGCGAAGTTGATATTACTTCCGAAGGACGCCATGATTTTAGAACCATTGAAACGGAAATTCAATCCGGTGCTATGGGTATTGAAATCAAAGGCATAATCACTGCTGAACAGGCTGTCCAGCACTTCGTACTTGCCGTTGAAATCCTTCACAAAGGAACTGCGCAAGGCTTTACTGTTATTGATGCGGTATCCATAATTTGCTTCTACAAACCATTTCTTGGATAGGGGTTCCGTATAGGAAATTCGACCACCCCAGATATTCGACTGGGAATAATTGCTTTTTACCTGATCCACTGTATCGGTATTCGTCAGATTGCCATTTCCATCAAAAAACCGGTTTACTGAAAACAGATTACCATTCGTCGCATTGTTCTGGTATTGCTGATCCAGGTTAACGGACAGCGTACGTCCGGCTTTCATGAATTTCTTTCTCCAAATGGCGGAAGTTTTCATCTGCTGGCGGTCTCCAACAGAACTCAGGCGGCGATCCTGGTTATTGATTAGCTGTTCCAGGTCTCCCAGTGATTCTGAACTGAATATGGAGGAATTGTTGGCCTGCCCTTGCATTCCGTTCACATTGATCTTCAAACTGGACAAGGAATCCAGTTTTACATCATAAAAACCTGATAACTGATGTTTCAGATTCATCGTAGAAGTCTTTCGGGTACTGTTATTATAAAATAACCGATCTGCTAAAATAGACTGACTTGTATTGGCACCTTCGTTTTCTATGTTTTGCTTATAAAACTGGTAATTACCGTTTACATGCGTTTTATCATTATTCAGTTTATTCGAATAATGCGCTCCGGCGGTCCAGGCTTTAGGTAATCCTTCACCATTGTATTGTCCGCCCCAGGTATTAAATTCATCCGACTCCGCAAAGGAATAAAAATAACCGTCCTCTTCGTTGTATTCCATATTGGATCCACCGCCAAACCGGTCATTGTCCTGCCAGCTCAGGCCCGCCTTTCCCGTATTGGCCATCGTACCATAAGCGGCTAACTTACGTTTACCCTTAAACGCATTGATCATTGCTTCGTTCTCAAAATAATCGGGCAGTCCGCCACTTAACTTAGCCTTGCCGAAATAACCCTTTTTCCGGTCTTCTTTAAGGGTTAAATTGATTGTCTTTTGTTTTTCACCATCATCAATTCCGGTGAAAGTCGCCTGTTCACTTTTTTTATCAAAGACCTGCACTTTTTCGATGGCATCTGCCTGAAGATTTTGTGTTACCACTGCAGGGTCATCACTGAAAAACTCTTCTCCGTCCACCAGTACTTTTTGTACTCTTTCACCCTGTGCCGTGATTTCTCCTTTCTGGTTCACCTGCAGCCCTGGCAACCGTTTCAATAGCTCCTCCACATTCGCTCCCTGGCGAACTGCGAAACTATCCGCACGAAACTCCAATGTATCGCCTTTCATGCGGATAGCCCCGATTTTCTGTGAAACGATTACTTCTTCGAGCAGCACGGATTTTTTGATGAGATTGATTTTTCCAAGATCGAACTCAGTACCAACGGGTTTCACCACATCCAGAAAATCTGCAAACTTGGGGTAACTAACCAGTAATAAATAGGGCTTACCGTCTGAAGCTTTCAACACAAAATTCCCTTTTGCATCAGTTCTTGCATGTTGCAATAAAACAGAGTCGGGAGAGAGTAGAGCAACCACTGCATTTACAAGTGGTTTCTTTTCTGAGGTATCTGCAATTTGTCCCCTGATAGTGGTTGTCTGGGCCTGTAGTATTCCTGATATTAACAGGGAAGCCCATACGAACAGTAATTTTCTCATAGTAAGGTTTAGCTGGCAGGGGCAAAATTTGCTAATTATTTCCACAATCCATTACCGTTGATCAATAATACTTCGTTAAAAGCCAACCAATTTTAAAACACCCAATTACCCTTATTTTCCCTTAATTTTAAAGACAACCAGAACGTTATGTCTTCATTACCAGGACCTTCCTACGAACAAGATAACTTTATCGATACATCTAAAAAAGTCTGGAACTATTCTTTACTAACGGAAGAGGATATACGCAATTTTCAGCAGGGCACCCATTACAGCCTGTATGAAAAATTCGGATCGCATACCATACAGGTGTTGGAAACCTGGGGCATTTATTTTGCCGTATGGGCACCCAATGCAACCAGTGTATCCGTTAAAGGAAATTTCAACGACTGGAGAAACAATGAATATGAGCTATATCCGCGCTGGGATAAAAGTGGTGTATGGGAAGGATTTATTCCGAAGCTCGGATTGGGAGAAGTTTACAAATACCGTATCAAAGGTTTCCAGGGAATTGAATTGGATAAGGGAGATCCCTTTGCAAGATTCTGGGAGAAAAGACCCTTAACAGCTTCCATTACCTGGGATACATACTATAACTGGCAGGATAAGGAATGGATGAAAAATCGCAAACAGCACAATGCGCTGAATGCGCCCTGGAGTGTTTATGAAGTACACCTGGCCAGTTGGATGCGCCCCGACAAACACGATGAGGAAACCTACAATACGTATGAGCAGATCACAGCCAGACTTGTTCCATACGTAAAGGAAATGGGTTTCACACATGTGGAATTTATGCCGGTAATGGAACATCCTTTTGACGGGAGTTGGGGTTACCAGGGTACTGGTTATTTCGCACCCACATCCAGGTTTGGATCGCCACAGGAATTCAAAGCAATGATCGATGCGTTTCACCAGGCAGGAATTGGTGTAATCCTGGATTGGGTACCCTCGCATTTCCCGTACGATTCACATGGTCTCTACATGTTTGATGGTACACACACCTATGAGTATGCCGATATGCGCAAGGGCTATCATCCCGACTGGAATTCTTATATTTTCAATTATAAAAGGGGAGAAGTAAAATCCTTTCTGATCAGCAATGCACGCTTTTGGTTTGATCAGTTTCACATTGATGGATTTCGTGTAGATGCTGTTTCCTCAATGCTGAAATTAAATTACAGCAGGAATGAAGGCCAGTGGGAACCCAATGAATTCGGGGGTGATGGCAATCTGGAGGCAATAGCGTTCATCAAAGATTTCAACGAAACTATATTCCGAGACTTTCCGGATGTGCAGACCATTGCAGAAGAAGCAACAGACTGGCCGGGAGTATCCAAACCAACTTTTCAAGGCGGCCTCGGTTTTGGAATGAAATGGATGATGGGATGGATGCACGATACCTTACGCTTCTTCAAAAACGATCCGCTGTTCCGACAGTTCAACCAGGATCTCTTTACGTTCAGCATGATGTATTATTACGATGAGAATTTTATGCTGCCGTTGAGTCACGATGAAGTAGTACACGGCAAAAGTCCGATGATCTATAAAATGCCAGGCGATGAATGGCAGAAATTTGCCAACCTGCGTTTATTGTACACCTACATGTTCACGCATCCCGGTGGCAAATTGCTATTCATGGGCAACGAATTTGGTTCCACCACAGAATGGAATTACAAATCAGAACTTCCCTGGGAACTGCTGCAATTCGACAGTCATGCAGGGATGAAAAATTGTGTAAAAGCACTTTGCCATCTGTTAAAAGCCGAACCTGCGCTGTACGAAAAGCAGTTTGAGCAGGGGGGATTTGAATGGGTAGATCTGAACCATCGTGCAGAATCTGTAATGGTGTATCGTCGGAAAGGAGAGCAGCCGGAAGAAGATATTTTAGTAGTTTTAAATATGACACCTGAAGTGCGGCGGAACTGGAAAGTGATAACATACGGAAAATCAGAATGGAAGGAGATTTTCAACAGCAATGAAACCGAATATTGGGGAACAGGTGACGTTTTCAACCCGGATCCGATTGTAACCGAAGTGGATAAAAACAACAATCTATTTGAAATAAACCTGCATCTCCCTCCGTTAGGGGCTGTAGTACTCAAATAAAAGGGCTCTGGCCCACCGTCCAATTACTATGAAACAGCTGATAACCATTCTCGCATGTATTGCTGTCGTGCAGTTTGCCAGGGCACAACAGGACAGTGTTTCCCATTATCTCCAACAGGGGGAAGAAGCAGCCTCCCGTCGCCAGTTTCTACCCGCTTACAATGCATATAAACAAGCTACCAGTTTCGATGATTCCAATGCGGAAGCACTGAAAGGAATGGCCGATATGGCATTGGAATTGCGATATTATGTAATTGCCAGGGAGACCTACAAAAAGCTACTGGCGGTTTCACCAAAGGATACTTTATTGGTACGCCAGCTAGCTGAACTGAATTTTCAGACCCGCCAGTTCCAGGAGACCGTGAACCTGGTGCAGCAGGCCCGGACCATGGGATCCAAAGCAAACCTCGATTGGCTGGCAGCCCGGGCTTATTATGAAATGGAACATTATGGCAGTTGCCTGGAATCCATTGAAAAAGCCTGGAAAAAAGACAGCAGCATTGCTCAGATGCCCTTTATCGCGGCCCGTTGTTATATTGAGATGAATAATTATCGCCGGGCAGCCGGTTGCTACGAGCAAGCCATCCGACTGGATCCAACCAATAATAAATGGATGTATGAAGCAGCCATGACGTATTCTGCCATCCCGGATGAAGTCCGCGCCATTCCCTGGTTTGAAAAAGCGCTGGCAGCCGGACATCCACGCAGCAATGATTTCCTCGAAAATTTCGCCAACTCCTATTACGGAAACAAACAGTTTGATAAAAGTATTCCCCTTTACCAGGAAGTACTGCAACGTAAACCCCAGGATCTGGAGTTGTTATTCAGCCTGGGTGAATCGTATTACTATTCAGGAAATGCCGACCAGGCAATTGAAACCTGGGACAAAATGCTGGCCATTGATCCGCAGCAAGCCCGGGCTGTATATATGATCGGAATCGCATACATCAAAAAAGGGGAGGACAACAAAGGCAAAGACCTCTGCGAAAAAGCCATCCGCATGGACCCTTCTTTAGCGAAGCTGAAAGAGAAGAAGTCGATGTTTGGATTGTAATACCGGGAGGAAAGGAAGAGGGTGGAATGGATAAGGGACATCCGATAACCTTTCTTCCATTCCACCCTCTTCCTTTCCTCCCGTTCTCACATCTTCTCCGGCACCCGAATTCCCAACATTCCCATTCCAGCCGACAGCACATGTGCTGTCATAACAGCAATACGTAAACGAAGTTCTTTTTTGGCCGGTGTTTCAGCCCGACTAATCTGATGTTGCGTATAAAATGAATTGAATAATTGCGCTAATTTGAAAACGTATCCAGCTACAGCTGATGGGTTGTGTTCAGTTGCAGCCTGCTCAATTACTGATGGAAACTGTTCCAGGTATACCAGCATTGATTTTTCCAAAGGCAGCAGTGGCTCATTCATCCAATCTGAAGCATCTGAAGGAGCTTCCTTTCTCAAAATGGATTTAATACGTGCATGTGTATATTGCACAAATGGTCCGGTAAACCCATGAATATCGATGGACTCTTCCGGATTAAAGATCATCTTCTTTTGAGGATCCACCCGCAACAAATAAAACTTCAGCGCACCCAGGCCAATGGTATTGTATAATTCGCTTAGTTCGATATCAGTAAAATCATCCACCTTCCCCAACTCCTTCGTATTCACTTCCGCGATGGCAATCATTTCTGCAACCAGGTCATCCGCATCCACCACAGTACCTTCCCGACTCTTCATTTTACCGGTCGGTAATTCCACCATACCATAGGAGAGATGATAAATCCCATCGGCCTTGGGCAATTGTAATTTTTCAGCAATCAGTTTCAACACTTTGAAATGATAGTTCTGTTCATCACCCACCACATAGATGCTTTGATCCATTCCATATTCCTCGTATTTCTGTTGGGCCAGACCGATATCCTGTGTGATATAAACAGAAGTGCCGTCCTTTCTTTGAACGAGTTTTTCATCGAGTCCGTCTGCCGTCAGATCAATCCATACACTGCTATCCTCCTTTTTATAAAACACACCTTTTTCTAATCCTTCCTGTACGGTCTTCTTACCTAAGAGATAGGTATTGCTTTCATAATAGGTGATATCAAAATCTGCACCGATGGCATCATAGGTAGCGGCAAAGCCATCGTACACCCAGCCGTTCATCTGTTTCCACAGATCGATCACTTCGGGTTTACCGGCTTCCCAATCCACCAGCATTTGCTGAGCAGCCTGCATGATGGGAGCTTCTTTCTCTGCCTGCTCTTTGGTTTTGCCAGCCGCCATCAGGGTTTCCACTTCCGCTTTATAGGCCTCGTTGAATTTGACATAATAATCGCCTACAAAATGATCTCCTTTCTGGCCTACCAATCCGGGGGTTTCCCCATTTGAATAACGTAACCAGGCGATCATGCTCTTACAGATATGAATACCACGGTCGTTTACGATACAGGACTTCACCACCTCATATCCCGCGGTTTTCAGGATTTCAGCGATGCTCCAGCCCAGGAAAATATTTCTCAGGTGACCCAGGTGCAACGGTTTATTGGTATTGGGAGAAGCATATTCAACCATTACTTTCTGGCCATTGGGTGCTGCTTTTCCATAAGATGGGTTGTAATAATGTTCCTCCAGCAAGGTATTCCAGTAGGTATCTGCAATTGTCAGATTCAGAAACCCTTTGATCACATTGTAGGCCGTGAAGAATCCACTATTTTGAGTTACAAGGTATTGTCCCAGTTTTTCGCCCAGTTCTTCCGGTTTCTGACGGAGTGGTTTGGTCAGTCCGAATAATACGACGGTATAATCCCCCTCGAATTCCGGTTTGGTCTGGTTAATTTGGAAACTGGCCGGACCATCGAGCTCAGGGAATAAGTCGCTGATTGCGCTGTTAACAATGCTTTGGATCTGTTGAGTAATCGCCATAGGCGGCAAAAATATATATTTGCGCCCATGTTAACATGGGTGAGTCAAAGCATTAGTCGGGTGATTGATTTCTTTTATCCTCCGTTTAAACGGTTTCTTCCAATTCAGACCTTCCGTTATATTGCCTGCGGCGGTGGAAATACGGCGCTTGATATCTTCATCTATTTTATTTCTTACAACTATATATTGAACAAACAGGATGTACATCTTGGATTCCAGGTATTCGGCCGGGAAGCGGTGATCACCCCGCATATTATGGCTTTTATCATCGCTTTCTGCATTAGCTTTCCACTTGGATTTTTCCTGAACCGAACCGTGGTATTCAATGATTCTGTCCTCCGCGGAAGGGTCCAGTTATTCCGGTATGTGCTGCTCGTAACAGCCTGTATTTTCCTCAACTATATCTTTATTAAACTTTTTGTAGAACAGTTTGGCATTTACCCCACGGTGGCCAAAATCTTCACAACTGTGATCGTGGTTACCTTCAGTTACCTCGCGCAGCGAAATTTCACATTTAAGAAATAGGTCATTTTTTCACCCGACAGGTGGCACTGGTCGGGTGGAGCCGGTCGGGTGAAGCGAGATTTGGCAGGTCCTATGCGGCAAACCTGACAAAACTGCCATTTTAACACTTAAAATGGCGCTTGGCATATTGATTGTCAATAGAAAGTACATTCATTCATTAAAGGAAAATTATTCATATGGGAAAGATAATAGGCATCGACCTGGGAACTACCAACAGTTGCGTTTCGGTTATGGAGGGGAACGAACCCGTAGTAATCGCGAATGACGAAGGACGTAGAACGACGCCTTCCGTGGTAGCCTTCCTGAAAAACGGAGAAAGAAAAGTGGGCGACCCGGCCAAACGCCAGGCCATCACCAACCCGCATAATACCATTATGTCGGTTAAGCGCTTCATGGGCCGTCGCTTTGATGAAGTAACTGAAGAAATCAGCCATTGGAGCTATAAAGTAGCCAAAGGCGATAATAATACGGTGCGCATCGATATCGATGGTCGCCTTTACACTCCACAGGAAATCAGCGCTATGATTCTTCAGAAAATGAAGAAAACAGCGGAAGATTACCTTGGACAGGAAGTAACCGAAGCGGTGATCACCGTACCGGCTTATTTTAACGATGCTCAGCGTCAGGCAACCAAGGAAGCGGGTGAAATCGCCGGACTGAATGTTCGTCGTATTGTAAACGAACCAACCGCTGCCGCTTTGGCGTATGGTCTGGATAAAAAAGGCAAGGACCAGAAGATCGCCGTATTCGACCTCGGTGGTGGTACATTCGATATTTCCATCCTCGAACTGGGCGATGGGGTATTTGAAGTAAAATCGACCAATGGTGATACCCACCTGGGTGGAGACGACTTCGATAAGGTAATCATGGACTGGCTGGCAGATGAGTTCAAGAAAGATGAGAGTGTGGATCTGCGCAAAGACCCTATGGCCCTGCAGCGCCTGAAAGAAGCTGCTGAAAAAGCAAAAGTGGAATTATCCTCTTCTTCTGAAACAGAAATCAACCTGCCTTATATCACCGCTGTAGACGGAGTTCCCAAGCACCTGGTGAAAAAACTGAGTCGCGCTAAGTTTGAACAACTGGCCGACAACCTGTTTACCCGCTGTCTGAAGCCCTGTGAGCAGGCGCTGAAAGATGCCGGCATGAGCACTTCTGATATCGATGAAGTGATCCTGGTAGGTGGTTCAACAAGGATCCCGAAAGTGCAGGAAATTGTAGAGAAATTTTTCGGTAAAAAACCCAACAGGGGAGTAAACCCCGATGAGGTAGTGGCAGTAGGTGCCGGTATCCAGGGTGCGGTTTTAACCGGCGAAGTGAAGGATGTACTCCTGCTGGATGTTACCCCGCTGAGCCTGGGTATCGAAACTATGGGAGGAGTAATGACAAGATTGATCGAAAGCAATACCACCATCCCAACCAAAAAATCGGAAGTTTTCTCCACAGCCGCTGATAACCAGCCTGGAGTACAAATCCATGTATTGCAGGGTGAGCGCCCGATGGCGAACCAGAATAAGAGTCTGGGTATGTTCAACCTGGATGGCATTCCGCCCGCTCCCCGTGGTGTTCCGCAGATCGAAGTAATTTTCGATATTGATGCCAATGGCATCCTGCATGTAACGGCCAAGGACAAAGGAACCGGAAAAGAGCAGAAGATCCGGATCGAAGCAGGTTCTGGTCTGACTAAAGACGAAATCGAAAAAATGAAGGCAGAAGCGAAAGCGAATGAAGCATCTGATAAAGAAGCGAAGGAGCGGGTTGAAAAAATCAACCAGGCCGACAGCCTGATTTTCCAAACTGAAAAACAACTGAAAGAGTTTGGCGATAAAATCCCTGCTGATAAAAAAGCACCAATTGAAACAGCCCTCAATAAATTGAAAGACGCACACAAGAGCCAGGACCTTGCTGCGATTGATACCGCAGTAACGGAGATGAATACTGCCTGGACTGCCGCTTCTGAAGAAATCTACAAAGCCCAGCAGGCAGGTGGCGCACAGCCCGATGGCAACGCTGGTGCCCAGGGAGCAAACGGCGAAAATGTGACAGATGCGGAATTTGAGGAAGTGAAATAAATAAGTGAGACGTCAGATGTGAGATGTGAGACGTGAAAAGGAAAAGCGGTCGAAAATTTCGGCCGCTTTTCCTTTTGGGTATGTTACAGAAATGTCTATTTTTGCCGCGTATTAATTTTTACTTTTTAATTTTTACAATCTATCATGGAAACACAAAAGAAAAATACCGGGATGTGGTGGTTAGGCTTTTTTGTATCAACTGCCGCTTTATTGGCTGCCATTTACCTGCACTGGGAATACCTGACCATGATTATCCCATTTGTGTGTACCAGCTTTGTAAAAGCAATGGATATCATCTAAGTGATTAGAAGTAACTTATATTAGCTCCCTGCCAATGGCAGGGATTTTTTTTATGCCCAAACAACAACAAATGTGTAAATTATACACAAATAAATTATTTTTGTTTCGACCAGCCCAAACAACGATTGCATGACAATTCAGTTTTATCTACGATTTACGACAGTAGTCGGACAAGAATTATTTATAACCGGCCTTCCCAACAGGAAAGATCCCCTTCGCATGTCCTGGTTCAACCAGGAATATTGGTTCGCTCAACTGGAGATAGACCCCGCCACACTGGAAGGGATTACCTACCAGTATCAGTTACAGGATGTGGATGGTAAAATCGTGAATGAATGGGGAGATGACCGGCACCTGCCTACCGGTATCAAAGAGTTCACCGAAATCCAGGTAGTCGATACCTGGAACCATGCAGGCTCCTTTGAAAATGCCTTTTATACAGCACCTTTCCAGGAAATACTGTTGCCGGAAACAGGTAAGAAAAAATACAAACACCCCAAACAGTTCAGTCATATTTTCCGGGTGAAAGCGCCCTTGCTGAAAAAAAATGAAGTAATCTGTTTATCCGGTGCCGGCACCGCCTTACGGGATTGGTCAACCGAAGATCCAATACTGTTGCAGGCAGAGGGAAACTGGTGGACGGTTGCCATTGACCTGCCCAAGGAAGAATTCCCCCTACAATACAAATACGGAATCTATCACACCAAACACAAAACTTTTGTACAGTTTGAAGCAGGTGAGAACCGTCACCTCTTTGGTGATGCCGGTCAACACCTGACCATTGTACACGATGGCTTTGCCCAGATCCCGAATACTACCTGGAAAGGAGCTGGCGTGGCGATCCCCGTATTTAGTTTACGCAGTAAAAACAGTTGGGGTATCGGCGAATTCACCGATATCCAGGCACTGGTAGACTGGGCAGGATCCGTTGACATGAAACTGATTCAACTGTTACCCATTAACGATACAACGGCTACTCATACCTGGGTGGATTCCTATCCTTATGCAGCGATCTCCGCCTTTGCCTTACACCCAATCTTCCTGAATCCGGATGAAGTGGCAGGGAAAAAACAGGCTGCTTTATTAAAACCCTATCGCGATCAACAAAAAGAACTCAACGAACTGGAAACAGTTGATTACGAAGCCGTGCTGAAGCTCAAACTGAACGTACTGCATCAGCTTTTTGAAGTCCAGAAAGAAAGCTGGGCATCGGATCCTGAGTATCTCGATTTTTTCTCCGGTAACCAGGATTGGCTCGTGCCTTATGCTGCCTTCTGTTACCTGAGAGATAAAAACGGTAGTTCTGATTTTACTGGCTGGACGGAATATAGCCAGTATGCCCAGGAAGCCATTGAAAACCTGGTGGCACCAGACAGTGAGGAGTATGCGCAAATCCAGTTTCATTATTACCTGCAATACCAGTTGCATGTTCAACTAAAAGCGGCTACCAGGTACGCGCATAAAAAAGGTATCATCGTAAAGGGCGATATACCAATTGGCATCTACCGGTACAGTTGTGATGCCTGGGTAGCGCCGGACTTATACAATATGGACCAACAGGCCGGTGCACCACCAGATGACTTTGCTATCAAAGGACAGAACTGGGGATTCCCTACCTATAACTGGCAGCAAATGCAAACGGATGGCTTCAACTGGTGGAAACGTCGCTTTGCCCAGATGAGCGATTATTTTGATGCATTCCGCATCGATCATATTCTTGGTTTTTTCCGGATCTGGTCAATACCCTATCATTCAGTGGAAGGTATTATGGGACGATTTGTACCAGCTATTCCTGTGCATAAAAACGAATTCCAGGAGCGTAACATCTGGTTTGATCATACCCGTTACACACAGCCCTATATAACCGAAAATCTCCTGAATGAACGATTCGGGGAAGTAGCCGGATTTGTAAAAGAAACCTTCCTGGATCCTACAGGCTACGGTCAATATTTTTTCAAATCTGCATTTGATACGCAGCGAAAAATAGAAAACTGGTTCATAACAGAAGAGGTAAGAGACACCAATAACTGGCTGCGCCAGGGATTATACGACCTGCACAGCAATGTTATACTGTTTGAACAGGAGGGCTCCAATGGTACCCAATACCATTTCCGTTTTGGCATGGAACAGACCAGTTCTTTCCAGTCGCTGGAATGGGATACAAAGGAGAAATTGAAAGAACTCTATGTTAACTATTTTTATCGCCGTCAGGATGGATTCTGGATGGAGGAAGCTATGAATAAGTTACCTGCGTTGAAAGCCTCCACCAATATGATGATTTGTGGTGAAGACCTGGGGATGGTACCAGGCTGCGTGCCGGAGGTAATGAATCAACTCGGTATCCTCAGCCTGGAAATCCAGCGTATGCCGAAAAATCCGGAACGCGAATTTTTCCATCCGGACGATGCGCCTTATCTGGCAGTGGTAACGCCTTCTACCCACGATATGAGTACCATCCGCGGTTGGTGGGAAGAAGACCGCGCTAAAACTCAACGTTTCTTTAATAATGAACTCGGTCAGTGGGGAGATGCACCTGCCTTCTGTGAGGCATGGATCAACAAACAGATCATCATTCAGCACCTGCATTCACCCGCCATGTGGAGTGTCTTCCAATTACAGGATTTATTGGGGGGCGATGACCAGCTACGTCGTGCCAATGCGGCCGATGAACGGATCAATATTCCATCTAACCCCAAACATTACTGGCGGTACCGGATGCATATTTCACTGGAACAATTGATGAAGGAAAAAGCGTTTAACCACGATCTCAAAGAGCATATTAAAGTGAGTGGAAGGGCATAATGATGTAGGTTTGTGGTATGCGTGTGAGTTATACCAAAACAAACCTTCCGTTTATACATCCTTTTACCATATCAAAGGGAACCAAAACCCATCAGCCAGCACTGGTGGTGGAACTTGATTTCAATGGAATCAAAGGATACGGTGAAGCGCCTGCTATCGCCTATTATAATATTCCGGTTGAGAAGATGGAGGCAGATCTGCTGGCGAAGAAAATCTTTGTAGAAAAGTTTGCCTTCACCACTCCTGATCGTTACTGGCATTACCTGCATCATCTTTATCCTGCCAACGGATTTTTAGTAGCGGCACTTGATATCGCTGCCTGGGATCTGTTTGGTAAAATCAAACGCCAGCCCCTGTACCGGTTGTTTGGGGGAGATCCTGCCAGGATGCCCATCACAGATTATACCATCGGTATTGACAGCATCGAAAAGATGGTAGCCAAAATGAAGGAAAAACCATGGCCGGTCTACAAAATTAAATTGGGTACCCAGCAGGATATCGAAATCATGAAAGCGCTCCGGGAGCATACGGATACCCCCTTACGGATTGATGCCAATGCTGCCTGGACCAAAGAAGAAGCATTGGAAAAAATAACCGCCTTTGCAGACATGAATGTGGAGTTTATTGAACAGCCACTTGCAAAAGATGACTGGGAAGGTATGGCATGGTTACACGAACGCTCCCCCTTACCGCTGATGGCAGATGAATCCTGTGTGTTTGAAAAAGACGTGGCGCGTTGCGCTGGACATTTTCATGGCATCAATATCAAGCTGACTAAGTGTACAGGAATCACTCCGGCCCTGCGCATGATTAAGGAGGCCCGTGAGTTGGGAATGAAAGTTATGTTAGGCTGCATGAATGAAAGCACGATTGGTTCTGCCGCCCTCGCACATTTGGCACCACTGGCCGACTGGCTCGACATGGATGGTCCGCTGCTACTGGCAGAAGATATCGCCACCGGTCTGCAGTATGATTTTGGGAAGGTCATCCTGCCCGAAACACCGGGCTTGGGTATTACCGTTACAGATTTTGGAAGAAATATTGCAGAATCTTAATTTTGTCACCCCTTCCCAACGGGATGTAGCGCAGCCCGGTAGCGCGCTTCGTTCGGGACGAAGAGGCCGCTGGTTCGAATCCAGTCATCCCGACAGGTAATCTAACAAAACCCGCACCAGTAGCGGGTTTTATAATTTCATATAGCAAAGGGGAGCAGAATGGGGAGCAAATTCAAAATATTTTCAAAATATTTTATTGAACCAGGTTGTAAAAGAGAAGGAGGGGGGGGGTAAATGCAAACGACCTGCCTGGATGTTTTAAAAAAATATCACCGCTCTCCCCCATCTACCCCGGTAAAGCGGACTGGAGGTATAGTAGCGGTGACAGATCAAAGATATATATGCGCATTTAATGATTCCCAGCACCAGCAAAAAAACAAATTGTTAGGTGAGCTGGTGTTCAATGAGTATTTTTGAAGTGCAAATATTATTGCAATTAAAGTAATCGCCCCAGGTTTCTACCTGGGGCTTTTTGAATAAAACGACTTTCTTTGAACAATGTTGTCAAGATCATTTAAGTCAAAATTTTTGGGCGAATCCATTGTAAAGGAAGGGGGAAGGAAAATATCTTTATTATAAAAATAAAATATGTAGATTTTGAAAGGCGTGCGAGCTTTGACTGAATGTAGTTATGAGGTTTCTTTTTTAGACTCTAAATCTTCACTTGAATTGCAAAATTTATTTTCACAATATTCAGATATGAAACTCATATTTCTTCTCATTTTTCCAACCACATTTGGGTGGATTTCATAATCATGATACCTGGCAGTGTGAGCGGTATCTTTGAGTTGCTTGTATTTTTCTGCTATACTATCATGATATTTTTGAATCAAACGGCTAGTTAAGCTATGTTTTGTAGAGCCGTTTGAACTATTTTTAGAGTAGTATTGATCTATATTCTTATATGTAAATTCTTGCTCAGTAAGGGGAAATAAAATTGAGTAGGCATAATGCATTGCGCAATAAAAGGCAGTTGTTGAGGTCCAATCTGGGAACTCTTTTAAATCATGTAACTTGTCGCACGCGTTTTTATTATGCCTAGCATGGGATAGGTGTGTGTTCATAAAATCTGTCAAAGCCGTCAGAAACAAGCCTGTCGACATTTAATTTTTCAGAATAGTAGGTTATCGCATAATCGATAACAAAGTTATTTTTTGAGATATCGTCTGACAAACTTTGAGCTGCTTTATACAATTCGTCGATTTTATCATCGATGTAATCTTCAATTTTAACAACGATAATCAACTTGCAAGAGTCCCATACTTCAAATTTCAACCAGAATTTAAATACTGTTATTTGAAGTTTATTAGCAACTTCTAAGAGTCCATTGGTAAACTCGCTGATGTAGCCTTCCCCTTTGACGAACAGCGCCTTTGCCATTCGAAACATTTCAGCTTCTTTCTCTTGTCCACCATCAATGTGACCTCTAATATATGCCTCTTCCAGGCTTTCAGATTGATGGGTTCCGTAGGTGGTAGAAAAAGTTGCATAATTGCTTACGCATCCAGAAGCAACTAAACCTTTTACGGTTTGTGGTATCGTCTTTTGGTGAATCATTCTCAGAATAATGCTGCAGAAATAAATACTCGCTGCTGCATGTATAACGCAATTTTAGTGCAAATAGTTATACGTTGTACTACCACTTAAAGAAAAGCGCATGCGGATTCAACTATTTGAGTCTTAGGGATTTAACAAACAATTCCATACCACCAAAAAATTTCATTGATTCTTAATCAGTTGCGCATGCCGGCATGCCGTATACAAAAAACCAGCCCCTTAAAAATTTTTTCAAATATTTTTCTTTAAACCCACTAAAATCTGCCCATTTGTACCCATTTTCGGTTACAACCATGTCACAAGATTGTCATGTTTCCAACTACTTCGTGGCAACTTTGCCCCGAATTCCCTATTCCCAACGCTAGCAAACTTACGCATATATGGCTCATCCTTCTCACTCCCGTCCGGCCGGCTGGCTATTGGCCGACCTGATATTATTGACCGGCCAGTATTCAAGTTCCTCCGATGACAGAAGTAATTTTAATAGATTGATTTAAAGATTATATACTCCAAGTTTCTAACCGGGGCTTTTTTATTAGTACCCCAGCTGTGAAATGCCTTTATTAAAAAAGTCTACTATGGGCTTTGCAATAGCCTCACTCACAAGCCCACTGGTCACCATTTCGCCAAACTTGCCCTTGGAGAATTGTCTCCATCGTGTCTTTCCCAGAAAGAAATGATCCTTCAAGTCATTTAGCTCACGCTTCAAAGTTTCAACCTCTTGCCCCATTGCCTCATAAGCTTTCACCAGGTTATCAAACTGTTCCACAATGGTATTTATGTTTTCACTGCTGAATTGATCTTCCTGGAGGATACCAAGCTGCTTCATCAGGTACTGGAAATGGCTGTTCACCTTTAAATAACCGAGGTCACTTGGGCAAACTGGATCTGTGCATTTCTTTTCATGCTCTTTCCTTTGCTCTTCAACCTTGGAGGCCACGATGGACAAAAATATCTTTTGGTCATACTCTTCATGGAGAGAATATAATTCCGAATCAAACCGGCTTATATACTCGTTGTAGTTAGAAACGTGGAGAAGTTCATCAAGGAACTGAGCTGCCATTTCTTGAGGAAGGGATTTCATGCAATCTGTTTTGATTGGGCCAAAGTAATATTTATAAATTTGGGATACAACCCAAACTCAATTTTCTGCATATATGAACCGGTTTCATTATTCAAAAGGTCAGGTTTTACAGTTAGGCATTATTGCTCTGAAACGATTCCCGGAATTGTCTTCTGAATTGCTGAAGGAGCTTGACGAGTACGATATACCCCCATTTGATAATGACCTCAGCAATATCGAAAAATATTTCACAGTTTTCTGTGATCGTAATCTTACAACTGACGATGATATCAGATTGAAGTCTTACTCCAGGCAACGAACCGAACGGATTAAAGTGTTTACCGCTACAATGCTTCGGATTTATCGACCATTCAAAATTACTTTGAGCGGTATTCAAGTAATCCCTGGTTTCAATAGTAAATTATCAATTGTGATTGGAATGAAAGGTCCAAATACAACAAAATTGTTGAAGGAGTTGGAGGTGTATGAGAAAGCTTATGATGAATTCCGCTATGAGGTAGATTATACAGAGCATTACTTAAAATTGGCCAAGGAATGATTTAATTTTGAATGAAATCAGGATCCACGCTACAAACCTCAATACCTCAAAAATGATCAGCTTATCCATCAAGCTTTGCCTGAGAAAGGCCTGGGCTGAGATATAATTCATAAATCTTTACGTCATATAAACAAACCTTATTCAATGGCAGAAAACAGACAGGAAAAACCTACGGATAAAAACCAATCAAAAAAGGAATTAAATATCCCTAAATCGGTGGCAGTGATTGATCCTCCTTTGAAAGTTGAATTGGTTTCTACAAAATCGAACAAATCTCTTCCATTATGGGCACAATGGTTAAGTTTCATTGTGCCAGTTCTACTGGCTATATGGGCACTTATTCTAACATTATCAGACAATAGTCAAAAAGATTTGCTTGTAAAAATCACAAATCTTATCGAAAAGCAAGATGAAGTTATTAACGAAATAAAGAATACAAATCAGAGCATCGATTCTACCCAATTAAACACATTCAACCTACTACAAGCTACACTTCAACAAACTGAATATTTCAATAAAATCAATCAGCCATTCGTTCGACTTAGACTTAAAGATTACTTTTCATCGCCACCCGGGAATGATGAACAAGCTCCATGCCTTTCAACCTTTAAATATTACATTGAAAATCTAAGTCAAATCCCAGCAAAAAACTTTTCTGGTAAGGTTGGATTCATTCATGAAAACAATGGGAAATTTGAAGGTTTTTATGGTTACACCAGCTGGAGAAATGAACTGGTAGATCTTACAATAAATAATCCAATTACTTTCGGTTCTATAGACACCGTCATTCCATGTGAAACTGCACAGAAATTTTATGAGTGCTTTGTAGTTTTTGCATATAGTTATCAAAATGAAATTTCAGGCAAATTCAATACTGATACGATTGTCTATAAACATAATAGATCAGAAAATTATTTATTTTATTTCATGAAACCTCTCGAAGGGAAAGATAAGACAAAGGAAAAAATGATTATTAAAAGTTTTTTAAAGGGCGGTTTCTATAATATTCCAGCCTAATACGTCAATCACATTAAATTTTCAATCCCAAAAAACTCACCAGATCTTCCCCAGAATTCAACTCCCTATCTTGAATCACTTCAGAGGTTTCCTTTTTATCCTTTTTTGTTTTGTAGTTGGGAATGGTTGCAGACAGCATCATAATATTTCGGTAGCTGATTTCCCAAATGATTTCATTCCAGGAAAAGCGAAAATATTTGATCATCCCACCGATCACACCCCAAAGTGTTTTGGTTCCTGGACTGCTCTCAGATTTATCCTCATCCGGATCCTGCTTTCTATGAAGGTGATAGAACTGGTAAAAAGTACTAACATCGATCAAATCGGCCAGAGCATTGTAAAGCCTGATTAATTCATACGGTTTGATATTCCCCTCCAGCTGGCGGATTAAAGGATCCGGAAGCTGCTCCTGTTTGTTTTGAATAGCCAGGGCTGCAATTGTTGCCAGAGAGAAACAATGCCTTTCAGCAAACCAGTATATTTTTTTCCATGCTTAGGCCTTTGGGTGATGGGAAATCATTTTCAACATCATCCAGAATCTCTGAAAATTGTATCAGTGTCCCAAGGAAAGGAGGGTGGATAGCAAAGGTGCGCTCTGATTGTTTTTTGCGAAATGTATGAAACCATAAAGGCCGGTACCAGTATATAGAAATTTGAATTGGCTTATCCAGCAAAGCTGCTGCAGTCTGTTTGATCATGGCTGACAATATTTCAGAAAGGAATAGAAAATGAGTGAATTTGCTCCCCATATTGCTCCATTAAACCGGTGCTTAATTGTGGAACTTTGAATTTCATGCGTTTGCATTTCTTACCAGTGGGGATAGGGGGATTCCCACCTTAAAAATACCCGACCAATCAAGGAAGTGAGAGTTTCCCTGACCACGATGATTACTCCGAAGAAAGTTTTTCATAAATTCAGCTTATGCTTGTTTGGCTTAAAAATCTTCTTCCCCGGCTCGAAGCAATCAGTAAATCTCTGGATCAACAGGAGTTGTTCATAGACCAACCCTGGATATTTACAGATGAATCCGGGAACAGACATCAGTACATCTTCATGAGACCTAACGAGCTCGTGCTTTCCGTAAATGGATCTGTGATACTCGGTACGTGGAAGTACATATCGGCTGCTCGCTCACTGCTGATAGACACAACCGTTGAAAAACTTTTATTGAATCATGCATTCATCGATGAAGGGGTGCTGATCCTAAAAAAGGATGGTACTACTGACATACCTTTTATATTAGTTAACGAACGGGTGATTCCTGATTTGAACTTAGAAGACTACCTCAAACGTAAGGAAAGAAGTATTGGAGCTGTTAAAGGAGTTAGTCTTGAATCTGGTGAAACAATTCATGTTAGCAGTAAAGACCAGGGAGAACTGAAGGGCGATTCAAAGACTCAGAAGAGCGAACCTGAAGACCACGACACAACTTTTATCGTCGTCTTCTTTATTATTGTGCTAGCATTAGGGATTATCGCTAAAATAATGGCGGACAGTTGATTAGAAAGAACATATATGAGTAAGCATCAAAGAATCGCTCTCTAAACGCCCGATGATTTTGCTGATAAAAAATACTCGTAAAGTTTTAATTATATGCCCATAAACTCCCTTAAAATAGTGATCAAAGGACAGTACTTCGATGAGATTGCATCCGGAGAAAAGACCATTGAGTACCGGGAAGTAACACCTTTCTGGACAAGTCGACTCTTTGACGAAAACGGTAAGCGCAGGAGTTATGACCGCATCGAATTTATCAATGGGTACAACACAGATGCACGCAGAATGATCACTGGTTTTGATGGCTTTACCACCCGCAACAACCGATACAACATTCGCATCGGCAAAATCTACCGCAAACCTCATCGAAAATAACTCCTCCTGACCAGTGCGAACCAATTCATATGCAATCTGGAGAGTCGTAACCCTCAATGAATAAATACAGATAAAACGCAGTGCGTGCCAATTTAACCCTGTTAAAATCATTTGAGCAAAGGTTAAAATAGGTCCAACCGACCTTCCCGGTTCTTCCTAGCTTAGGTGCATGAAAACGTTTCAACTTTTCTTACGTGGAAGCCTCTTACTTGTACTGCTTGTTCAGCAGGTTACCATCGCTTTGGCACAGAATGGTGATCAGATATTAGATGGCATTGGCGAAACCGGATTGATAGCCCGCTATATTTTTAAAGGAAATACCAGGGATTGGTCGAGAAATAATTTACACGCCGGTATCTCTGATACAAATACACCATTCCTCAACGATCCTCGTTTTGGAAAAGTTCTTTCACTCCGGGGAACGAACCAGTCTTTTGTATCAGTTCCCGCTGATGTTCTCAAGGACATGGAATCCTTCAGTATTTCCACCTGGATTCAATTGCACTCTATGGAACCCGGACAAACTCTTTTCGCATTTGGCAAAGAGGGTACCCAATATTTTTCTATTGAACCAATACAACTTGCACCTGCTATCGAATTGAATAAATGGACACACCTGGCAATTGTAATTGACCTTGCTTCCAAATCCTTGTTTACCTATGTAAATGGTAAACAGGTGGGAGAGGGGAAAGGCCTCCCGACAGATTTTAGCAAGCTACAGGGGCTACAGGATGAAGATAACCAATCTGTATATATCGGCAAATCAATTAAAACAACAGGATCCAATTTAAATGCCTTGCTGCATGATTTCCGGATTTACCGTGTTCCTTTGAGCACTGCTCAGGTAACCGGCATCTTTACCAATGCACAACGTGGAATGAATGATGGTGCCGTAAATGTTCGGAAACAGGCAGAAGAACTTCCCAAATTCTCAGCAGATCACCCTCAACTCTACATGCCTTATTTAGTAAAAGTGGAAGATGTAGCAGTTGAAACCAGCACGGGAAATTTACCCCGTTTACCCGCTTACTTAAAGGGCACATACAGAAGCGGAGTGAAAGGACCCAAAGTGAAAGTGATCTGGCCGGCCGATATTGATAATTCAACTGTTCTAAAACCGGGCACCTATACCATTACCGGTCGCATTTCAGGCACCACC
This sequence comes from Flavihumibacter fluminis, assembly GCF_021491375.1. Classification (GTDB taxonomy): domain Bacteria; phylum Bacteroidota; class Bacteroidia; order Chitinophagales; family Chitinophagaceae; genus Flavihumibacter; species Flavihumibacter fluminis. The sequence continues at coordinate 31,736 of NZ_JAKEVY010000001.1, read as the reverse complement.
CTGCAACCCAAAGCGGTAGTAACTGTAAAAGAAAACCTTCCTGCTAAAACGCCCAAAGCCAAACTGGAAAGTTTTAAGCTGAACGAGGTTTTTCTACAAACTAACGCAGAGGGACAAACGACCCAATTCATAGAGAACCGGGACAAGTTCATCAACTCCCTAGCTAATACTGACCCTAATTCATTTTTGTACATGTTTCGCCATGCGTTTGGCCAATCACAACCCGAAGGTGCCAAACCGTTGGGGGTGTGGGACAGTCGCGATACTAAATTAAGAGGACATGCAACGGGCCACTATCTTACGGCCATCGCGCAAGCTTATGCCAGCACGGGTTATGACAAATCGCTGCAGGCCAACTTTGCCCAGAAAATGGACCAGCTGGTGGAAACACTCTATGAATTATCGCAATTATCAGGCAAACCCAAAGAAAGTGGCGGAGCTGCAGTAGCTGATCCAGCCGCCGTTCCTCCCGGCCCTGGAAAAACGGGGTATAATTCCGACCTCAGTGATGAAGGTATACGAACCGATTATTGGAATTGGGGTAAGGGATTTATCAGCGCCTATCCACCGGATCAGTTTATAATGCTGGAACAGGGTGCCAAATACGGCGGCCAAATCAACCAGGTTTGGGCGCCTTATTATACACTGCATAAAATCCTGGCCGGACTACTCGATGTTTATGAAGTAAGTGGCAATAAAAAAGCATTGGAAGTGGCAAGCGGTATGGGGGATTGGGTGTATTCGCGGCTTAGTAAATTACCAACTGATACGCTGATCAAAATATGGAATACCTATATCGCAGGTGAATATGGTGGGATGAATGAGGTGATGGCAAGGATGTATACCATCACGAACAAAAGCAATCACCTCAAAGCAGCGCAGTTATTTGATAATATCAAACTGTTTTATGGGGACTCCCATCATACACACGGGCTCGCAAAAAATGTAGATCTGTTCCGTGGTTTACACGCCAATCAGCACATTCCACAAATTGTTGGAAGTATTGAAATGTATATGGCAACTCAAAATCCGGAATACTACCAAATCGCTGATAATTTCTGGTACAAAGCCTATCATGATTACATGTACAGCATCGGAGGCGTTGCAGGAGCTCGTAATCCTGCCAATGCAGAGTGTTTTATCAGTCAGCCTGGAACCCTCTATGAAAACGGTTTTTCTACAGGCGGACAAAATGAAACCTGTGCTACTTATAACATGCTCAAGCTGACCAATAAACTGTTTTTGTTTAATCAGCAGGGGGAGTACATGGATTATTACGAACGCGCCCTGTACAATCATATACTGGCTTCTGTGGCGGAGAACAGTCCGGCTAATACCTACCATGTACCCCTTAACCCCGGCTCCATCAAACAATTTGGTAATGCCAACATGACCGGCTTTACTTGCTGTAATGGTACAGCGATTGAAAGCAATACCAAATTGCAACAGGCTATCTACTTAAAGTCTGTTGACAACCAGTCGCTTTATGTAAATCTTTTCATTCCATCCACACTCAAGTGGTCAGAAAGAAACATAGAAATTCAGCAGCGTACCAGTTTTCCTAAAGAGGACCAGACACTCCTAACGGTAACGGGTAATGGAAAATTTGATCTATTCCTACGGGTACCAGGATGGGCTACCCAAGGGTTCAAAATAAAAATCAATGGTAAAATCCAGCCGTTGGAAGCCAAACCGGGAACCTATGTCAAACTCAGCAGAACCTGGAAATCCGGTGATACCATCGAGGTAAAAATGCCCTTTCAGTTTCACCTGGATCCGGTAATGGATCAACAGAATATTGCGAGTCTTTTTTATGGTCCGGTATTATTAGCCGCACAGGAACCGGAAGCGAGGAAAGAATGGCGGAAAGTTACGCTCAATGCAAAAGACATCAGCCAATCCATCCAGGGTGATCCAAAGAAACTGGAGTTCACCATTGACGGAGTGCTATTCAAACCGTTTTCTGAAAGTTATGGGCGTCATTCTGTTTACCTGGATGTTAATCTTAAATAAACCCAGGTTATTTACCCAACTGCTTTAAGAAGCTGGATCTGAAATCTCGCGGAGTCGTTTTTTTCAATTTGTAAAACTGCTTATTGAAATTTACCGGTGAATTGAAGCCGCTATCGTAACTGATTTCCAAAATGGTTTTATCGGTTCCCTGTAACTGTTGGCAGGCATAACCAATCCTGACCTCTGTAAGAAACTGAACATAGGACTTCTGGGTTGATTTTTTGAAATAGCGGCAAAAGGCGGTTACGGTCATATGTGCAATATCAGCCACTTCTTCCAGGGTTATTCGTTGCTGAAAGTTCCGGATGGTAAAATCAAACACATCATCCAAGCGCTGTTTGTATTTATCATTCCGGGTAAACTGCTGTTGAGTAGATAGGTAGTTTTTTTCACAGGATTCCTCCATCAATTTTAAACATTGCAGCAGGGTTAGCAATCTGCTAATGCCCTGATCAGCTTCCAGCTGATTGAGCAGACTGGCTAATTTTTTCATTCCGGAACCTGTAAGCTGAATACCCTGCATAGACGCATCGAGCAGATTTTTGATGAGCAGGTTCTCCGGGATCCGCAGAAAATCTTTACCCCAGAAATCTTCTTTAAACTGTACCACCATGGAACTGGCCACTTCCAGTCCCTCCGCTTTGTAAAATGCATGCGGCACATTTGAACCAATCAGAAAAATATCACCTTCCTTAAACTCACCCACATAGTTGCCAACAAAACACATTCCATGTCCCTCTTTAAACAAGGCAATTTCATATTCCACATGCTGGTGCCAGGGTGTTTCAAAATAAGGAGTACGAAAGGTTTTAGCAATGAAGGAAGTTTCACTGGCTAAGGGCAACTTTTGAACAATTGGACGTGTACCTAACATATTTTGAATAAAATTGGCCTATATCCTACAATATTCTGCTAATATAGTTTAGGTAAAGAACAAAAAACCGTTTCAGAATTATTTGAATAAAGTTTAACTATGTAATACGAATGCTTTCTGCTTATGAAAATTGCCATGCTTGGTGCGGGCTTTATCGCCAGATTTTATGCTACTGCACTTCATTCCCAAAGGAGAAAAGACCGGATTCACCTGGTGTATTCAAGAACTCAACAAACAGCTGAGCAATTTGCCAGAGATTATCAGCTTTCCCATGGCACCGATGATATGGAAGCGGCTATCAATCATCCCGATACAGAGGTGGTGGTGATCGCATTGCCCAATCATCTGCATGCCAAAGCAGTTGAGTTAGCGGCCCGTGCAGGGAAACATGTTCTATGTACCAAACCATTGGGCAGGACGGCTAAGGAAGCGAAGTTCATGCTCGACTGTGTGGAGAAAGCAGGAGTTTTTGCCGGTTACCTGGAGGACCTGTGTTATACTCCCAAAATGCTTAAATCAATTGAAGCTGTTTCGAATGGCGCGATTGGAAAAGTTTTATGGACAAAATCCAGGGAAGCACATCCGGGTCCGCATAGCGACTGGTTCTGGAACAAGGAACTATCTGGTGGAGGTGCAATCATAGACCTGGCCTGTCATTGTGTGGAAATTGGTAGAAATCTTATCGGAAAAACGATTCGTCCGGTTGAAGTCATGTGCTGGTCTGACACACAGGTTCATCCAATTGATGCAGAAGATCATGCCATCGGGCTTGTAAAATATGCCAATGGTGCAATCAGTCAGTTTGAAGTGAGCTGGACCTTCCGGGGAGGAATGGACCTACGGGATGAAGTTATGGGAACTGAAGGTTCTATCTGGCTGAACAGTTTTTTACGAACCGGCTTTGAGATGTATGTGGCAGGAAACAAACAGGGCTATGTAGCAGAAAAAGCAGAACAACATGCAGGCTGGCTATTTCCGGTAGGAGATGAAGCCCATGAATTAGGTTATCCCCATATGTTCTCTGACATGTTTGATGCCATCGAGGAAAACCGCGCTCCAATGGAAACCTTTTATGACGGGTATGTGGTGAATGCCATATTAGATGCTGCTTTTTTATCAGCTCAATCCAAAAGATGGGAACCGGTTTTGCTGGATGATTGGCGGGGTGAGGAAGCAACAGCAACAGATAAAGCAAGTAATTCCTACAACGAGCAATATGATCTTGTGAAGAAGGAAATTTTACCAAATGGTGTTACCAAACTGATCCTGAAAGACAAAAAATCAGGGATCATTATTCAAAAAGAAATCCCAGCCAACTCATAACGAAAACCTTCAAAATGAAAAAAATACTGACGGGTGAAGAGACGGCAGCTTATCTGCGTGATGGCTTCCTGGTTCGCAAAGCGATGTTCTCACCGGAAGAAATAGCTCTGTTGTATAACACGGCTACGGATGAGTCCATCACTTCTCATTCGATGGATTTCAGGGATACAACCGGCAAAGACACCAAACTGACACTCTGGTTTACACCAGGGGATGATCCCTTTGGTTTGATGTCAAGGTCCGAAAAATTGGTTTACGCAGTTGGGGAGTTACTGCATTCCGAGCCAACGGATGTTTGTCATTTTCATTCCAAAGTAATGCAGAAACAGCCGCTGACAGGAGGCGCCTGGGAATGGCACCAGGATTATGGTTACTGGTATAAAAACGGGTTCCTTTACCCGGAAGCGATGATATCTGTGATGGTGGCACTGACCGAAGCGAATAAAGAAAATGGTTGTCTTCAGGTGTTAAAAGGTTCCCACAAAATGCAGCGCTTCGAGCACAATTTCGTAGGTGAACAACAGGGCGCCGATATGGATTTTGTACAGCAGGCAGCAAGTATGTGCGAACTGGTATATTGTGAACTGCAACCAGGAGATGTGTTGTTTTTTCACAGTAATATCCTGCATCGGTCAGATGCCAACAATTCCGGGAAATCCAGGTGGTCAGTGATTTCCGCTTATAATCTGAAATACAATAAACCCTTCCGCGAAAAACATCTCTCCTGTATTGAGCCTATTAAAATAGTGGAAGATACTGCACTACTTTCAACCGGAACCAGGCAACCTGTAATGGCAGATTTTCTCAAAAAAGAAGAAGAAATCACCTTACATGTAAAGTAAGAAATCCTGATTGTATCAAAAACGGACAATACCTGTATCATTTTCGGATATTCTAATCCCACCTTTTCTATCTGCTGATTTGAAAATGAGGGGTTTAAAAAACTGGCATCATATACGTTGGGAGTTTTGGAGGTGATGTATTACCAAAACCAATAACCAACTTATCATGATTAGAAATTATTTCAAAATTGCCTGGCGCAATTTGATGAAAAGCAAAGGTTACAGTGCTATCAATATTGGTGGATTGGCAGTTGGGATGGCGGTTGCATTGATGATCGGATTATGGGTATACGATGAACTAACCTTCAATAAATACCATGCGAATTATGACCGCATTACCCAGGTAATGCAGCATGCCAGCTTCAATGGTAGAATCGGTACACAGGTAGCTAACCCAGCCATCATGGGACCTGAGATTCGTACCAAATACGGCAATGATTTTAAATACGTGGTACAAACCTCCTGGAATGGAACTCAGTTATTAAGTGTGGGCGATAAGCATATCAAAAGTGAAGGCATTTACATGGAACCGGATGGTCCGGCTATGTTAACACTCAAAATGATCAAAGGATCTATTTCCGGCTTAAAGGATCCCTATTCCATTCTGCTATCAGAATCAGTTGCAAGCACCGTTTTTGGAAATGATGACCCGATTAATAAAACCATCAAATTAAACCGGACCCATGATGTGAAAGTGACCGGAGTATACGAAGATTTGCCGGACAATACGACTTTCCGGGATCTTAAAGTAATCATGCCATGGGAACTTTGGCTGATTGACAACCCCTGGGTAAAAAGAATGAACGATCCGTGGGACAGCAATTTCAGTCAAACCTTTGCGCAATTGGCAGACAATGCAGATCTGGAAAAAGTCTCCGCAAAAATAAAAAACGTAAAGCTTGATAACATAGGAGAAGAGGCGAGACGCTACAAGTGGGCCGTTTTTTTGCAACCCATGAGCAAATGGAATCTCTATAATGAATTTAAAGACGGAAAAAATAGTGGAGGTAATATTCAATATGTTTGGCTCTTTAGTATCATCGGAATTTTTGTATTGCTATTGGCCTGTATCAATTTCATGAATCTTAGTACAGCAAGAAGTGAAAAAAGATCAAAAGAAGTGGGCATTCGGAAAACCATCGGGTCAATGCGCTGGCAATTGATCGTACAGTTTTTTGCAGAATCCTATCTCATAGTATTTATTGCCTTTCTGCTATGCCTTGGATTGGTGCAGCTATTTATTCCTGCATTTAATGAAGTAGCTGGCAAAAAATTGACTATTCCCTGGCAAAGTAGCTTCTTCTGGATCTTTAGCATAGCATTTATTATAATTACGGGCTTACTGGCAGGTAGTTATCCAGCGCTCTTCCTTTCTTCCTTCCAGCCATTAAAAGTTTTAAAAGGAACTTTCCGCCTGGGTCGGTTTGCAGCTATGCCCAGAAAAGTATTGGTTGTTGTACAATTCACGGTGTCGGTAATGCTGATAATCGGAACCATCATAGTATACCAGCAAATTCAATATGCGAAAAACCGGCCTATCGGATATACCAAAAATGGCTTGATTAGCCTGGATTTGGAAACTGAAGTACGACAACATTTTGATGTTGTTAAACAGGAACTCATCCAGGCTGGAGCCATAGAAGAAATGGCGGCAGCCCAAAGCCCCCTCACGGATGTATGGAATACAAACGGGGGATTTGACTGGGAAGGTAAAGACCCGAACCTTGCTATAGATTTCCCCAACAATTCCATAACCTTTGATTATGGGAAAGCCATACAGTGGGACATTAAGGAAGGAAGAGATTTTTCCCGGGGATTCGCATCTGATTCTGCAGCATTCGTTATTAATGAAACCGCTGCCAGATTCATTGGTATGAAGGATCCCGTAGGTAAAACATTACGCTGGAATGGAAGAGCTTATACCATCATAGGTATAGTAAAGGATATACTTCAGGAATCACCCTTTTTCCCGGTACGACCCTCGCTCTACCATATCGGAAAGTATGACAACATGAGTAACCTAATCCTGAAATTGAATCCGAATCAAAGTACCAGCAACGCGCTGGGCAGCATTGAAAAAATTTGGAAAAAGTATACACCCACTGTACCTTTTGAATACCGCTTTGTTGACGAGGCATTCGGTAACAAGTTTCAGGCAGAAGAAAGAATTGGAAAACTCTCAACCTATTTTGCCGTGCTTGCGATTTTTATTTCCTGTCTGGGTCTTTTCGGCATGGCCAGCTTTGTTGCAGAACAAAGAACCAAAGAGATTGGTATCCGGAAAGTATTAGGTGCAAGTGTATTCAACCTATGGGGGTTATTATCCAAAGAGTTTATTACACTGGTTATTCTTTCCTGTGTTATTGCAGCACCTGTTGCCTATTATTACCTCAATAATTGGTTAACCAATTATGATTACCGGATCAACATCAGCTGGCAGGTATTTATATTGGCTGCGATTGCGGCACTGGTATTGACCATCCTAACCGTAAGCTTCAAGGCCATAAAAGCAGCTATGTCAAATCCGATCCGGTCTCTACGAACAGAATAATCGTAAATTAACCCTGCTTCCGGACGTACTTGGTGAGAATTACAATCTGTTGTCCTTCTACCCGTCCTTCAATCTGTTCCGTATTGTCTTTGACCAAACGGATGTTTTTAACTACCGTACCTAATCGGGCAGTCAGCGTTGAACCCTTTACATCCAGTGATTTTGTGAGCACTACTGTATCGCCATCCTGTAGAATGGCACCATTAATATCACGGTGAAGCACAACCGAACCATCATTCACATGATCTCCACTTGCTTTTGCCCAGGCTTCATGTTCTTCAGGCAGATAGAAGATTTCCAGTAAATCGGCTGCCCAGCTGTCTGCACGCAGGCGATTCAGCATTCTCCAGGAAAGCACCTGGATAGCTGGAATTTCCGACCACATGGTTTGCTCCAATATTTTCCAGTGTGCAGGATCCGGCATTTCTTTTTTCTCAAGCTGCGCTTTGCATTTTGCACAAACATACACGGCTATCTCTTCTTTGGTGGCAGCATCCGGACCTACTTCATAGATGGTGAGATTGGTGGTTGACTGACACAGTTCACAGGCCATACCACTTCTTGTTTGCAAGTCTTTCTCAGATAACATGCGGATTGTTTTAGGGAGCGCAAAGGTAACTCAAATAATCTGAACTGAATTTTAACATAAAAAGTCCGGTATCGTTAAAGAAGCTCTAAGGTTTATTTTTTACGCAACTCTGGTGCCTCATTTGCATCTCAACAGAGAACAAATAAAAGTCAGACTATGCTAACATTAACCAGAAAAATCTCTCTGATGCTATTAGCGGCAACAATGGGATTGGGATTGGTATCCTGTATGAAAAACAACGATGATCAGCCTGAGATTCCAAGTGCCGGACTGATGGGTTTTAACCTGGCACCAGATCAGGATGGGATTTTCATCCGTTTATCCGGAAACACATTGAACAACCAGGCATTTGCCTACTCCAATTTCACCGGTGGCTATTTACCTGTTTTTACAGGAAATCGTGATGTAAGAGGAATTAATGCGTTGACTGGTACTGAAATCAGTACCACTGCCGGATTCAATTTTGAGCCGAATAAATACTTATCTCTTTTTGTAACAGGAGCAGACAGTGTTTATTCCAATCTGATAGTAAACGATCACCTGGATACTTTACTTCCTGCAACGGGCGAAGCACTGGTTCGCTTTATCCAGGCAATACCTGATTCTGCGGCATATGCAGTTAATCTGAGTTCGGGTTCAAAAGATGTACCGGCTACTGCACCCTTCAATACAGTCAGCGAATTCAGTTCCATGCCTGTTGGGGATTTAAAAATTTCAGCATCCAACGGTACAGGTTCGACACTCGAAAGAACCATCCAGATCGAAGCCAGCAAGGCTTATACCATATTGATCATGGGAAATCCTGCTGCAACGGACGATACCCGAAAGCCGCAGATCAAGTTCATCGTAAATGGTACCGTGAAGCCGGATGATACTGAATAAGAGAAGCAACTGAACCAAAAAGGCAGGCCATCCGTATAATAGGAATGCCTGCCTTTGTTTTTTCAATAAAATGGTCGTCCTGGCTATTGGCCGGATCTGTTTTCATAGCTGCCTGTTCCAGAACGGGTACACCGCCCGCAGCCCCTCCGTCGCCTGCCAACCCCATCGTGGTTAACCCTCCTCAGGTATTGCCGGATTCAATTTCTTACCTGGCTTTGGGAGATTCCTATACCATTGGACAAGGAGTTGCTGAAATTGATCGTTTTCCTTTCATTACAACTGCTTTGCTTCGGGATAAGGGAATTAAAATGAAAGCGCCCGAAATTATCGCACGAACCGGCTGGAGTACGGGTGATCTGCTTGCAGAACTTGGTAAACGTACCATTTCCAATAATTTTCAGTTGGTAACCTTACTGATCGGTGTCAACAACCAATATCGTCGCCTCCCGCTTCCAGAATACGAAGCTGAATTCAGGCAACTTTTAACGTATGCAGTAAACCGAGCCGGTGGTAATCCCAAACAAGTAATCGTATTATCCATCCCGGATTACTCCGTTACTCCATTCGCCCGCTTTTCCAACCGGGATCAGATAAAACGGGAAATCGATCTGTTCAATGAAAAAAACCTGAGCATAACAGCCGGTGCCGGTATTTCCTATATTGAAATCACCACGCTATCCAGGCAGGCTGCCAATGATGCCAGCCTGCTTACCTATGACAGTTTGCATTATTCAAGAAAGTATTATGAACAGGTAGCTGCACGCATAAGTACACTAGCCCTGGAAAAATTAAAGTGACCCTTTGCGGCTCATCTTCAGAAAACGCGCAATCAAAAACAAGGAGGCAAAGGTCAGTCCGGCAATCAATCCGATCCACATTCCACGGGCACCCATATCAAAATAAAAACCCAGCAAATAACCCAATGGTAAGCCAATCACCCAATAGGCGATTCCAATCAGTACAGTAGGCGTTTTTACATCTTTAATGCCCCTTAAGAGTCCGGCACCAATTGCCTGTGTACTGTCAGAAATTTGAAACAGGCCGGCAAACAACAGGAGCGTAGCTGCCAGCGCAAGTACATCTTCATTTTTATTGAACAGTAAAGGAATCTGGTTCCGGAACACTACAAAACTTACCGCGCATATGCAACCATATACAAGCGCAGTCAGTAGGGTAGAGCGCCCAATCACGGATATCTTTGTCCAGTTCCTGCGTCCGTAGGCATTGCTAACCCGAATGGATCCGGCCTGCGCCAATCCCATCGAAACCATAAATGTGAACGATGCAGTACTCAATGCAATCTGGTGACTGGCCTGTGCAACGGCACCGAGTGTACCGATGATGATGCCCGATACCGCGAAAGCACCCGCTTCCATGCCTACCTGTAAACTACTGGGTATCCCGATGTATAACAATTCACGAAGGGTGCGGCTTTTCAGTTTCCATTGTCTGCTGCTAACGGCAATGTATCTGCGAAATGTTTTATGTCGCAGAATAATAATTGCCTGTATTATAAAAAGTAGTGAACGGGTGATTAACGTAGACCAACCCGCACCCAATAATTCCAATCTCGGAAAACCCCAGTTACCATAAATCAGCAACCAGTTCAAAAAGATATTGATGGGCATTCCTGCAAGCGATAACATCATGGCCGTCTTCGTGTATTCAAGGCCGTCAGTAAACTGTTTTAGGGTCATAAAGAGCAGCATGGGGATGATGGACAACCCCATCAGCTTCATGAAAGGCAGTGCGTATTCCACCACCTCCGGATCCTGGCCTAAATGATGTAAAATACCGCGACTCCCAATCAGAACAAAAGAGATCAGCAGGGCAGTCAGCGCACAAAGAAAAAAACCATTAAAGAGATAATGCGATACGAGCTGAGAATCCCTGCGGCCATGCGCCATGGAAACCATTTGTGAAACAGAGATGGTCATCCCGATGCCAATTACAAAGGGAATGCCCATCGCATTGATCACCAGGGAAGCGGCTGCCAGTTGTTTATAACTGATGGCCCCCACCATGGCGGTATCAATAATATGCAAAGCCATCTGTGCCAGTTCCCCAATTACAATGGGAAATGCCAGTTGAATGGTTTGTTTCGCTTCCTGCCGCATCATAGCCTGGTTTTTTCGGGGGCACAAATCTACGGGGAAAAACCACGACCTTTGACCGTTATTTACAGGAAAGGTCATGCGATTTGAACAATACCATATTTCGGAGGATATCAAGGAAAGTTTGGCGGAGCTGGGATTTAAACGCCCAACTGATATTCAATACAAAGCGATTCCCAGTATTTTAAAAGGGGAGGATGTACTGGCCATTGCACAAACCGGAACCGGCAAAACTGCCGCTTTCGCCATTCCCATCCTGCACTTGTTGCAACGGGAACAGGAACGAAGGCGCAAACCCAAACACCTCTTGCAATGCCTGGTGATGGTACCAACCCGGGAGCTGGCCATCCAGATCGCAGGTGTATTTCAACAAATTGGTCAATACACGGAGCTAACTACACTTGCCTTGGTAGGAGGAGTGGACCAGGAGCAGCAAATCCGCTCCTTAAAGAAAGGAGTGGATATTGTAGTGGCTACCCCTGGAAGGTTATTTGATCTGCATCATCAAAGGGTGCTGGATCTTCAATATGTTTGGTTGCTGGTATTGGATGAGGCAGATCATATGCTGGATCTGGGCTTCAATAAAGACATCGTCGACATAAAAAAACGCCTGCCCAAAAAACACCAGACCCTGTTCTTTTCTGCTACCATTGATACCCATATCAAAGACCTGGCATACGCCATGGTGCACAATCCGATCCGCATTCAGGTATCGCCACAGGACCCTGTTTCCAAAAACATTGATCATGCGGTTACCTATATAGCAATGGATGATAAGCGCTTTTTCCTGGAGCGACTGGTAAAGGAATTGCCCGGCCAAAAAATCCTGGTCTTCGCGCGAACGAAAGTTCGAGCGGAAAGAATACAGGCAGCCATGAAAAGAGTTGGAATTGATAGTCTGGTGATGCATGGAGGCAAGGAGCAGGGAGACCGGCTCCAGGTAATGGATCAATTCCGTGAAGGAAGTATTCCCCTGTTGATCACAACTGATGTGAATGCGCGGGGAATTGATATTCCCGATGTGGATTATGTAGTTAACTATGATTTACCGGAAGAGCCCGATAAATACGTACACCGCGTAGGCCGAACCGGCAGGGGCATGAAAAAAGGCCAGGCCATCAGCTTCTGCAGCGAAGAGGAGAAGCCATTACTGGCAGCTATCGAAACCTATACCGGAAATAAAATCAAAGAGAGAATTATTGGTACCGCTGAATACCGGGAAACCGTTGCACTATCTGAAGATCTGCCAAATGAGAACTGGAAGGAATTGCTCAAACAGGCCGAGCAGGAAACAAAGAAAAAGAAACGCAAAAAGAAATAGCTTACTCAAACAAGCGGGAGAAATGATTCTCCAGGTGATTGCGCATGGCATTGCGAAACATTTCCGGACTCCCGCTTTCGATGATATCAACCAGCCCTTTGTGAGAAACAAATCGTTTGATGCTTACCTGCTTCTTTAATAATCCACTGTGGTGTACGTAATCAAAGACAGGCAGTAACATTCGCTGGAATTTTTTAAGGGTTTCATTACCAGTGATTTCATAGAGCTTACCATGAAAGGCAATTTCATGCTCGATATTAAACAGATAATCCTGTGTTGCATCCGGCTCTTTACTTACAATTTGCTTTAATTCCTTTATATCGGCGGGGGTTATCCGCTGAAAAATGAAATCTGCCATCCCGATTTCAAGCATCAGCCGCAGCTCAAACATTTCTTTAAGCGTGGCCTGGTCAAGGATATGCGGATTAACACTTTTACTGATAATGCCGAAGATATCCGGACTCGTTATCACGGCCCCCTTCTTCTTTTTTGACTCAATCAAACCCATTACACGCAAGCGAAGCAGCGCTTCTCGAATAACCGTACGGCTCACCCCCAAACGCTCGGCTAATTCCAGCTCCTTCGGGATGCTATCGCCAACATTCAGCTTCTGGTCTTTCAGCAACTGAACCAGTTTTGCCTCCACTTTATCCACCAGGGAACTGGTGTCCAATGAACTGAAATCTTCCATTAAGGAATTGATTGCCATACAATTATTATGTAATACTAAATTCTAACAAAACTAGGGATTTCCTGCTTATCCACATGACCAGGCAAGTCTTGGATATTTTTTCTTGGTGGATTTAAATTTATTATTATTTTTATTATGTCATACATAATGCACAACTAGTTTAATTATGAGAAAAACGATTCCTTGCCGGTTATGGCTCATCTTACTGATAGCATTGCTTGGCTCCACTCAGGTATGGGCACAAAGCCGGACCATCTCAGGAACTGTACGGTCTTCTGAAGACGGAACTGTTTTACCTGGTGTTTCAGTGCTTTTAAAAGGTAGTACCACCGGCACTCAAACCGATGAAAATGGTGTATTCCGCCTGGATGCAGTACCAAATGCTGTGCTGGTTTTCAGTTCACTTGGCTTTGAAAGCCTGGAAATTAAAACTGGTAACCAACTCAGTTTTACAATCAGTTTAACGCCCGCAAATCAGAAAATGGATGAAGTGGTGGTGGTTGGCTATGGAACAATCAAACGTTCCAAAGTAACCTCCTCCATTTCCAAACTCGATAACAAAGTGCTTGAAACAGGTATTCGTTCCAACCCTGCTCAGGCACTTGCCGGAACCATTCCGGGATTGAGAGTTTCTACAGGTACTGGCCGTCCCGGTGCACTTCCTAATATTATACTTAGAGGAGGTACCGGATTTGATGGAAGTGGTAGCCCGCTGATTATCATGGATGGGCAAGTCCGTTCCTCTTTAAGTGATATCAACCCGGAAGAAATCGAAAGCCTGGAAGTGCTGAAAGACGCTTCCTCAACAGCCATATATGGTGCACGCGCCAGCAATGGTGTTATTCTCATCACTTCCAAAAAAGGAAAAGCTGGAAAAGCTTCCATCAATCTGAAAGCCCGCACCGGTTGGAATTACCTCAACGTTCCCTACAATTTCCTTTCCGCACACGATTATATAACCTGGCAACGGAGAGGGGTAGTCGAAGCCATTAAAAACGGAACACTGGCCCCCTCTGTATTAGCGGCTGTAGGTCCCCGTGGTACCGGCAATCTCTACAAGGATGCCAATGGAAATGTGCTGGATGGTAATTATGATAGCCGGGCAGTATGGAGCACGATGCGCCTCACCGATGCCAACCGCGAATTGCTTAGCCTCGGACAAGGCTGGAAAACCATGACCGATGCCGTACCTACCAATTCGGCCGGCGCTTATGATCCGAACGGAACTTTTGCCGAACTGATTTATAAAGATTTCAATTATGGCGATTATGGCCTGAATAAATCTGCATTGGTACAGGATTATAATATCGGAATAACCGGTGGTAATGATCGTGGAAAGTACTATGCAAATATTGGTTACTACGATGAAGGAGGTTTATCACTTGCCACTTTTTATAAGCGGCTTAACCTCGCATTAAACGGAGAATATAAAATCAAGGATTGGTTGAAATCAGAAAGCAGTGTGCAATTCATCAAAGCAAACTGGCGCGATCAATCGCTTCAAAATGGTGAAGCCAACTACTGGGGCCGAATGCTTTCAGCACCTCCAACCATGCGTGGAACCAATATGAACGGAGAATTGCTGCTTGGCAGGGATGCCAGTGATGGTAATCCCGTAATCAATATAGATAAGTACCATCGTAAAAATCAAGCGGATAAATTAACACTTGGACAGGCCTTCACGGTGAATTTTCACAAGGATCTATATGCGAAAATTGGTGGTATTATGATGTATGATGAAGGATTGTACGAAGCCTTTAACCGCGATTTCAGAACCGGTTTGTTAAGTTATACCAACCCGAACACAGGGTGGAACAGAACCCGCTCCAGCAGTAATTCCTTTAATCGCACAACCCGTCAAACCTATAATGCCATTCTGAATTATACGTCCAGTTTTTCTGATATGCATAACCTTGGCGCAATGGCAGGTTTTGAATATTATACCGTCTACAATACAGGCTTCTCAGCCGGTGGAGCTCTCGCTCCGACGGATGATTTCCAGGATCTCGGGTTAACGCTGAACAACGCAACAACGCAAACAAGAAGTATGGGATCTTTCCATTCGAGGGAGCGGATCATGTCTGGTTTTGGACGTATCAACTACGATTACGATGGGAAATACCTGGCCACCTTCACAGTGCGAAGAGATGGATATTCCCGGTTAATCGGAGACAACCAGTATGGTACCTTTCCGGGACTATCAGTAGGATGGATGGCACATCGTGAAAATTTCCTGGCATCAACTGACAAATGGCTGTCATACCTCAAACTAAGAGCCAGCTGGGGTAAGAATGGAAATATTGGAATAGGCACCAATGAAGGGATCGGTTTGTATGAACTGCAGGGTTCCTATGGAGCACAAGACGCTTACAACGGTGTGATTGGATTTTTGCAAACCGGAATCGCCAACCCGCAACTCACCTGGGAAAAATTAAATACGGTTGAAGTAGGTGCCGATATGGCTTTCCTGAATAATAAGATAAATGCTTCGATCGCGTATTACAACAGGTTAACTACCGACAAATTGGCCTTTATCAATTTACCGTTTTCATCTGGCTTGTCCTCACTACGTACCAATAACGGGAGTATGCGAAATAAAGGCGTGGAGATGGAATTGTCGTATCGCCTGATAAAAGGAAAAAATTTTCGCTGGACCATTGGAGCCAATGCCGCCTGGAATAAAAACATTATCGTCAAACTTCCTTCCAATGGCAATGAAAACAATCGCCAGGGTGGAACCCAAATTTATGATCCTAAAACCGGAAGGATCATCTGGGTTGGTGGATACCAGGAAGGCCAGGAGTACGGAGAAATATTTGGATATGTAAGTGCAGGAATCATCCGTACTCAAAAAGACCTGGATTCTTATAATGTAATTGATATCGCAGCTGGTGAAGCGCAATACGGTTCGGCAGCCGGAAAGCGGGTTGCCAGTCAGGCACTTATCAGCCAATTAGGACTTACCAATCATATTTCAACCAAACTGGGTGATATGATGTGGAAAGACCTGGATAAAAACGACACTATTGATTACCGGGATCGTGTATCGCTGGGCAGAATCATTCCCCGCTGGACTGGTGGCTTAAATACTACTGTATCTTATAAAGGTTTATCCCTCTTTGCAAGAGTTGATTTTGGGGCAGGTCATATCCAGCAGGACTTCATGCAGATGTGGGCACTGGGAAGTTTCCAGGGCGAATTCAATGCTACCGATATTGTAAAAGATACCTGGACACCTGAGAATCCGAATGCGAAGTACCCACGTTATACCTGGGCAGATCAGTTGAATACCAAAAACTTTGATCGCCCAAGTGATATGTTCTGGGTGAATTCCAGTTACCTCGCATTCCGGGAAGTATCGCTAAGTTATACAGTACCCAAAGGAATGTTGCAGCGATTTAACGTGGAAGGCCTGACCTTGACAGTTACCGGTCAGAACCTGGGCTATATCTCTAATAAAATGCTGAATCTGCCGGAACGTACCGGTTCTCAGAACAGCGCCTACACCATTCCAACCTCCCTGGTGTTCGGAGCGAACCTAACCTTTTAATTCACATTGAAGAAACATACTTGTATGAAAAAAATACATTCACTTCTATGGTTGCTGATACTTATTATTAGCACGCAGACCGCCTGCCGTAAAACACTGGAGCTAGCTCCGGAAGATTATTTCGGTGATGGAAACTTTTGGCAGAATGAAGCCCAGGTTACCAATTTCATGGTAGGACTCCACAAACAATTCCGCGACAATAATTTTATGTTTATTCGCCTGGGTGAAATGAGGGGTGGCGCTTACAGCAATATAGACGTACAGAATACCTCCCTAAATGAATTAAATATTATTGAACACCGGATCGAAGAAAATTCAGCAGGTGTGGGCAACTGGGCTGGCTTTTATAATCCGATTTTGCAATTAAATCTGTTCATTCAACGAGTTACTGCCATTGAATTTCTGCCCGCTGAAAAAAAATCCTACCTGCTGGGACAAGCATATGCCATGCGTTCTTATTATTATTTCCATTTACTGAGAACCTATGGTGGTGTTCCCATCTGGCTGGAACCTGAAGTATTGAATGGAAATACCAACCAGGAAACATTGAGAAGGGCCCGCTCTTCAGAAGCTGAAGTACTGGAAGTAGTCAAGAAGGATATCAACAGCGCAATTGATCTTTTTGGTAACAGTACTGCTCAGGATAAATACCAGTGGAATCCGCATGCTGCAAAATTGCTAAAAGGAGAAATATTCCTCTGGTCTGCAAAAGTATACAGTAATACAGCAGACCTGGCAGAAGCGAAAAGCAGTTTGTTGTCTGTAACCGACTATTCCTTGCAGGCAAGTTTCAAAGATGTATTTGCTTATAACAAAAAACGGAACAATGAAATCATCTTTGCTCTACCTTATCGGGTAGGTGAGGCTGAAATGCCTGGTGTTGCCGCCTACACTTACTCCACCTTTAATTTTGACGGCCAGCACTACAAAGATTCAACTGTAAGTGCCGGGGTGGGAAATTTCCTGGTGGATCCGTTGGTAATTGCACAAAGCAATTCGCAACAGATCATCCAGCGATACCGATATACCTTCGAATTCTTTCAATCCTACGATGTAGCTGATCAACGTAGAAATGCTACCTTCTATGATTATTATAAAGTGACTACATCCACCACTCCTTACGCAGTGACAGTGAGAAATACTGCCCTGGTGAAATTCCTGGGAACGATTGATGCGAATAAGCGTTATTTCGCGGACGACTGGCCGGTTTACCGGGAAGCAGACCGGTTGCTGATGCTGGCCGAAATATCGAATGCAGAAGGAGCTGATCCATCTGAATATGTACAGGCAATCCGGAATCGTGCTTTCGGTGGAGTTGGTAATGATCCGACACCCTTTGTTTCCGGAACAAAAGACACAAACGAACTGGCGATTTTTGAAGAGCGTTCCAAAGAGTTTGTATTTGAAGGTAAACGCTGGTATGATTTGCGCAGAATGCAGGTAAATAATGAACCACTGGTGTATAAAAATTCAGCTCATCCATATGGAGTATTGGATAAAGCCACTATCGGATATAAAGTTCTCTGGCCGATTCCACCTGCTATTTGGACCAATGATCCCCTCGTGGATCAAACTCCCGGCTACCAGACATCCAAACCTAAATAATATAGAATACTTAAATTCGAAATATGTCCAGCCAACATTTAAACGGATTGATTGCGGCCCCTTTTACTCCTTTTCATGGATCGGGTGAATTGAACCTTGCTCTCATTCCCGACTATTATGCACTCCTGAAAACAAATGGTGTTACCGGAGCCTTTATTGCGGGATCAACAGGTGAAGGGGTTTCCCTATCCCTGCAGGAGAAAAAACAGGTAGCTACTGCATGGGCCTCAGCAACCCGACAGGATCCGGAATTCAGGGTGATGTGTTTCCTCGGAGGCACTTCAATTACGGATTGTATAGAGCTGGCAAAACATGCCCAACAGGAAGGGTTATACGCAGTATCCTTTACAGCGCCGTTTTATTTCAAACCGGCTTCAGTGAAACAACTGGCTGCCTGTATTGCTGAAGTGGCAGCCGCAGTTCCTGATATGCCCTTCTATTATTATCATATTCCGGTATTAACAGGAGTGGCCTTTAATATGATTGATCTGTTACAGGAAGTGGACGGACATATTTCGAATTTTGCAGGTATTAAATATACCCATGAAGATTTTATGGACTTTCTCAGTTGCCTTCGCTTCCAGCAGGGGCGGTACGATATGCTCTGGGGTAGGGATGAGAACATGTTGTCTGCACTGGTTTTGGGAGCAAAAGGGTCTGTTGGCAGTACCTTCAACTATGCAGCACCGCTATACCATAAACTAATCGATGCGTTTGAACGCAATGACCTGAACACTGCAAGGGCAGAACAGCAACGAAGTATTGATATGATCCGGCTACTCGGAAAATACGGCGGTATTGCCACTGGTAAAACGTTCATGAAAGCCATCGGGCTGGATTGCGGCGAATTCCGGCTTCCGGTACGTAATATGAAGCCAGAAGAAAGAGAACTGTTCACCAAAGACCTGGAACGTCTTTCATTTCAGGACTATTGCTCCCGATTTCCGGTTGCAAAGCATAGCTGATTGCCATGCGTTTACTTTATTTACCAATAATTCTGATGATTCTGCAAACACCTGTCGGCAGCTGTCGATCTAATGCCAAATTGGTTGAGATTGAATGGAAAGAACCTGTAACTCTTCCGGCATACCAAGATGGAAACTCCATAGGAATAGCAGGACCTGTTACCGGAATCATTGATGATTTGTTTCTAGTAGGAGGGGGAGCAAATTTTCCTCAAAAACTTCCATGGGAAGGAGGAAAAAAACAATACCAAGAGGAGTTGCATCTTTATCAACTAACAGAGGGAGGTGACTGTATTTATTGGAAAACAATCCGGCTTCCGGAACTGACCTCCTATGGTTGTTCCTATTCGACTTCAAAGGGCCTTGTATTGGCAGGAGGGGAAGGAGCAAATGGAATCAGTTCAGCTGTATGGTTACTTGGAAAAACGCATACCGGAATTACTGTGAAAGCACTACCCGAATTACCCATACCCCTGACCAATGCAGCAGGAACAGCAATCCAGAATCAGCTTTTTATAGCCGGCGGAGAAACTTCAACAGGAATGAATAACCGATTTTTTAGTTTCTCACTGAACGATCCATCACAGGGCTGGCTAGAACTACCTTCATTGCCATACGCTGTTTCTCATGCAGTTCTGCAGGCCCGTTCCGTAAATGGCAGGCAGGAACTCATTCTGGCAGGAGGCCGGGCGCGAAACGGTACCGATACCAGCCAGCTCTATGCTGAAACCTGGGCGTACTCGCTTGATCATAGAACCTGGAAAAAACTGGGAAAACTTCCATATGCATTGGCTGCAGCACAAGCCATAAAAATGAAAGATGAAAATATTCTTTTACTGGGTGGAGACGATGGATCAACTTTCACTCAGGTGGAAAAATTATTGGGGGCCATCCAACATGAAAGAGACAGTACAAAAAGAGTAGAACTAATCCATAAAAAAAATGAGCTGCAACGAAACCATCCTGGTTTTAGAAAAGAATTACTGGTATTGCCGGCGCATGAGAGTCAATGGCAATTTGCCGGTTCTGTTCCATTTGATGCCCCTGTAACTACTATTCTCATTTGGTGGAATAACAACCTCCTGCTGCCAAGCGGTGAAATAAGAGCGGGTATACGTTCCCCCTATATTCAAATTGGTCAACTTAACAGAAGCCGATAACATGAAAGGAAACAAATATCCCTGGGTGGTGGTAGGCCTTTTATGGCTTGTTGCTCTCCTTAATTATATGGACCGGCAAATGCTGGCAACCATGCGTCCTTCCATGCAGCTTGATATTGCTGAATTGCAATCAGCCGAAAACTTTGGCATCCTCATGGCAATTTTTCTTTGGATTTACGGTGGTATCAGTCCGGCTGCCGGCATCATTGCCGACCGATTCAACCGTAAAGGCCTGATCGTTGGAAGTTTGTTCGTATGGTCAGGAGTAACTTTTGCTATGGGTTTTGCTACCAATTTTGACCAACTCTATGTACTTCGTGCAATCATGGGAGTTAGTGAAGCGCTCTATATTCCAGCAGCCCTTTCCCTGATCGCAGATTATCACAATGGGAAAACAAGGTCGCTGGCCATTGGCATCCATATGACCGGATTGTATATGGGACAGGCATTGGGAGGTTTTGGCGCAACCATCGCAGCTACTATGTCGTGGCAGTTTACATTCCAGTCGTTTGGACTTATTGGAATCATTTATTCATTCATACTGCTTGTTTTCCTAAAAGAACTCAGCAGCAAAAAAGGATTTTCCGGCAGAATAGGGGAAGCGGTTGCACCTGGTAAAGCCTTTCGTTTTTTATTGGGAAATCCTTCCTTCTGGATCCTGCTCCTTTATTTCACTTTGCCGAGTTTACCAGGATGGGCCGTTAAGAACTGGCTGCCTACACTTTTCTCTGAAACCCTGCATATTGACATGGCTACAGCAGGTCCACTTTCCACGATAACCACCTCCGGCTCTTCTTTAATTGGAGTCCTGGTTGGTGGATACCTATCAGATCGATGGGTGCAGAAAAACCTGCGGGGACGTGTATACACCGGAGCAATCGGACTTGCCCTTACCATTCCGGCGCTCGTTTTGATCGGGTTTGGAAGCTCTCTCTTACATATTGTACTGGCAGCTTTTTGTTTTGGATTCGGATTTGGTTTATTTGATGCCAACAACATGCCGATTCTTTGCCAACTCGTGCCCTCCAGGTACCGCGCTACCGGATATGGACTCATGAATCTTACCGGAATATTCTCAGGCGCACTTATTACAGACTGGTTGGGCAAATCCAGTGATGCCGGCAATCTCGGACAAAGTTTTGCCTGGCTGGCAATAGTGGTGTTTATCATCCTGACAGTTCAACTTTATTTCCTTCGGCCCAAAACCATCGACTATGTACAATCCTGATTTAGCATATTACCAGGAATTTTATTCCAAGCAATTACTAAATGATACCATTCCCTTCTGGTTTCCCAGATCCTATGACCAGGAATACGGAGGTTTCCTGTTAATGCGGGATGCAGATGGCAGCCTGATCGACGATGATAAAGCAGTCTGGATCCAGGGCCGTGCAACCTGGCTGCTGGCAACCCTTTATAATACAGTTGAGCAAAGGGCGGAATGGCAGGAGGGTGCCAAACTTGGATACGACTTTCTGGTTAAGCATTGTTTTGATACGGATGGTCGCATGTTTTTTCATGTTACCAGGGATGGAAAACCCATCCGGAAACGCCGGTATTTCTTTTCTGAAACTTTTGCTGTGATTGCGATGGCAGCTTATGCAAAAGCCAGCGGAGATGAAACTGCAGCCAATCGTTCCCGTGAGTTGTTTGGAAAATGTATTCAATACGCCACTGTGCCCGGATTATTGGAACCAAAATTCACGGATACCCGTCCGACAATTGGAATTGGCGTTCCCATGATCATGATTAATACAGCACAACAAGTTCGGGAAACAATTGGAGATGAGCGCTGCGATGAATGGATCAGTAACTGGATCCGAACCATCGAGCAGTATTTTGTAAAGGATGATATCCGCTGTGTAATGGAGCAGGTGGCTCCGGACGGATCGATCATCAACCATATTGACGGCAGAACGCTTAATCCCGGTCATGCTATTGAAGGCGCCTGGTTTATACTGGAAGAAGCAAAGTATCGTGGTAATGATCCCGCCCTGATTAACCTGGGTTGCCGGATGCTGGATTATATGTGGGAGAGAGGATGGGATAAAGAGTACGGTGGCATCATCTACTTCCGCGATGTTTTTAATAAACCGGTCCAGGAATACTGGCAGGATATGAAATTCTGGTGGCCGCAGAATGAAGCCATTATTGCTACCCTGTTGGCTTACCTCATGACAGGAAATGAAAAATATGCCGAATGGCACCGTATGATTCACGAATATGCCTATGCGCACTTTCATGATGCTCAAAATGGAGAATGGTATGGTTACCTGCATCGAAACGGAACAATAGCACAATCAGCCAAAGGGAATATGTTCAAAGGCCCTTTCCATTTACCGAGGCAGGAATGGTATTGCCAAAAAATACTTAAGGAGTACCTTGCAGTTAAATCAACTCAATGGATGGTAAATTCATAACGGTGGGCATTGTCTTTGCCATATTATGGTCATCAGCCGCTACGGCAACCAAGATTGCATTGGAAAGTGCTCAACCGCTGGTGATTGCCGTAACCCGCTTCCTGCTCGCGGGTAGCCTCATGTTATTAATAACACATATCTTCCTGGGCAATAGAAAACCAACGGCAAAAGAATGGAAACAACTCGCCATTTATGGATTGTTCAATGTTAGTCTCTACCTGGGCATTTATGTAATTGCCATGCAATTTCTGGGAGCGGGGATCGGAAGTCTTGCCATTGCCGTGAACCCTGTTTTCATCAGTATACTGGCTGCTATTTTTTTTCGCTATCGCATTACAGGCAGTGCCATTTTCTCACTGTTTGCCTGCTCTGCAGGTGTGCTGATCGCAGCCTGGCCCTTACTTCAAAACAGCACAGCCCAACCGATTGGGATTGTTTTACTGCTGAGCAGTATGCTCATCTATTCAATTGCAGCGATTTATTATACCCGACAGCAATGGAATGGATTGGATAGCTTAACCATCAACGGATGGCATACCCTGATGGGAGGATTGTTTTTGTTACCGGTTGCTGCAGCAGGATTTGATCCGGCCAAAAACAAGCTGGACACAGATTTCTGGACCGGCACTTTATGGCTTACCTTCCCGGTTTCAATAGGTGCGGTGCAGGCCTGGTTGTATCTGTTAAAGAAGAATACAGTAGCAGCTTCCTATTGGTTGTATGCCTGTCCAGTATTTGGATTTTTGCTTGCTTTTATTTTTCTGCAAGAACCCTTAACCTGGTTTACCCTTACAGGTATACTGCTGGTGACTGGTGGATTATATGTATCTCAAAAAACAAAAAAATTGACATGAAAAAACTGTTATTGGTGTTGGCAGCTGGCTGGTTCGTTGTGTCACCTGTTCAGGCACAACAGGAAGTACCGGTTTTTGTATCCGGAGAAGAGGGACATAAAAGTTATCGCATACCTGCCATTATTAGTTTGCCTGATGGAAAACTGCTTGCCTTTTGTGAAGGCAGAGTGAACCATGCAGGTGATTTTGGAGATATCAATATTGTACTGAAAACCAGTACGGATGGTGGCAATACCTGGTCTGCTCTGCAAACAGTAGTAGATTATGATAAACTACAGGCAGGCAATCCTGCACCAGTAGTAGACCTGCTGGATCCCGCGTATCCCAAAGGAAGGATTTTTTTGTTCTATAATACGGGCAACAATCATGAAGGAGAAGTTCGAAAAGGGCAGGGGCTTCGGGAAGTATGGTATATCAGTTCCACGGATGGAGGCAAGTCCTGGTCGGAGCCGGTTAATATAACCACACAAACCCATCGGCCCAAGCAACCAGCCCTAAATCCTGCGTACAATTTTTCTGAAGACTGGAGAAGTTATGCGAATACTCCTGGTCATGCCATGCAATTAACCAATGGCCCTTTTAAAGGAAGAATCTTTATTGCAGCCAATCATTCAGCAGGAACGCCACATGATCAGTTTGAAGACTACCAGGCACATGGATTCTTCACGGATGATCATGGGAAAAGTTTTCGGCTAAGTGAGCCCCTGAGCATACCCGGTAGTAACGAAGCCATTGCTGCAGAATTGTCAGGCGGGCGCTTGATGTTAAATGCACGAAATCAGAAGGGAGATATCCGGGCACGCATTGTTGCAACCAGTTCCAATGGTGGAGAAACCTGGGATACCACCTTCTTTGACCGGCAATTGCCGGATCCCATATGCCAGGGAACACTCCTGACCATTGGAAAAAAGAAAAGGAAAAACATATTGGCATTCTGTAATGCAGCTGATGAGAAACGCAGAGATAACCTGACCCTGCGCATCAGCTATGATGATGGTAAAACCTGGTCGCGCTCCCTGCTCGTGGATAAAGCAACCGATCCCAAACAATCCGATCCTACTGCCTATTCGGATATCGTATTGTTGAATAAAAAAACCATCGGAATACTCTATGAAAAGAATGGGTACTCTACGATTCAATTCAAGGCCATGCGATGGAAATAACCGTCCTTACAATTTTTTCAGAAAATCCAGCAGCCCGTTGAAATAAGTGGCCTGATCATCATAAAAACTCATATGGCTGCCGTTTGCACAATGCAGGTAGGTTCCTGATTTGACCTGGGTAGCCATCCATTTCATGTGCTCGGGATCCATGGTATCATGAGCTCCGCCAATTGTTAGTGTAGGAACGGTAATTTTGGGTAGATCAGCCTTGCGATCCCAGTTCACCAGCTTACCTGCAATCCCGAATTCACTGGGGCCCTGCATAGTTACATATAGGGATTGATTCATTTTACCGAAAGAACGGTTAACTGGTTCCGGCCATTCATCCAATGGCAAACGCAAAATATGTTTCGTATAAAAATTAGGCATGAGCAGCTCCATGTATTTGGGATTGCCAAAATCTTTGTTGGCTTCGAGCTGACGAATGGTATCCAGTACCTTTGGATCCATCTGTTTGGCTAACTCATCCTGTGCATATTTCCCATAATCCGGACAACTGGACATCATATTGGAAATGACCAGCCCCTTTAAATTTTCCTGGTGTGCAAGTGCATATTCCATGGCAAGAATACCTCCCCAGGAATGACCCAGTAAAACAAAATTATCTTTATTGAGCCCAAGCGCAGTACGAACCTGCTCCACTTCACTGACGTAGCGGTTGAGATCCCAGAAACTGGTATCATTGGGATTATCCGAATTGCCACAACCCAACTGATCATAATAAATGAATTCAAACGAAGCAGCAGGGAGGAAGTTTTCAAAACACTCGAAATATTCATGTGTAGCACCCGGACCGCCATTGAGCAATAATACTTTTAGTTGAGGATTGTTTCCGAATCGTTTGGTCCAGACCTTGAAATTTCCTTTCGGAGTCTGAATCGGGATCATACGTACGCCGCCTGTTTGTAACCCACTATCCGAGGGTTGGAAATAGCTAAGATCAGGCGAATGTACACCAGGTTGATTTTGCTGGCAGGCTGAAATAACAAAAACCAGTAAAAGAACAGACAATAATCGTGTATACATAATAGTTAGTTTGATGATTCAAGTTCAAGAAATGCCGGACCGATAGAATCGATGATATCGGAAGCCAGTACGGATTCCTTACCCAGTTTCCGGCTGGCAATTTCTCCTGCAAGTCCGTGCAGATAAACACCCAACAAGGCAGCCTGTTCCGGCGCATACCCACGCGCCAGCAATCCCGTAAGCATACCTGTTAAGACATCTCCGCTACCTCCTTTGGCCATGCTGGCATTACCGCTGGTATTGAACCAGGCACGTCCCCCGGGCATCGCAATAAAAGTCCGGTGCCCTTTGAGTACCACAATTACCTGGTGTTGTATAGCCATTCGCAATGCAGCTTCGAGTCGTTCAAAGTCATTGCTGCAGGTACCATTCAGCCGGTCAAACTCTTTAGGATGAGGAGTTAGTATGGAAAAAGGAGGGATGCCTTCCAGCAAACGAACGTCTGAAGCCAACAGATTCAGTGCATCAGCATCCAATACCATAGGCTTACGGAAATGGGTAAGTAAATGATGTAACCAATCCCGGGATTGCGGCTGTTGTCCCAGACCCGGACCTATTCCAATTGTTTTGTAAATTGAAGTATCAGAAAGAATCTCTTCCGGCTTTCGGTTATCATATAAAATACTCATTGATTCCGGAATGGCTGTTGGGAATAGCATTCGTTCCAGTTCAGGAACCAGGGTAGTAAGCAAGCCTGCTCCACTACGTAAACAGGCTTTTGCTGCCAAAACTGCTGCACCCATTTTACCAGGACTGCCGGCCAGGAGCAAGGCATGACCGAACTTGCCTTTATGCGAAAAAGCAAGCCGGGGCTGAAGAATGGCTTTAGCCAGCGGACCATCCGTCATTTCATACAGAGGAGTGCATGAATTCAGAAATCTTTGATCCAGGCCAATATCCAGTATTACAGGTATGCCAAAGAAGAGCGCATTTTCCGAAACCAGCAGCGCCGGTTTAAAACATTGAAAACTGAGTGTAATGCTGGCATGAATGCAGGGATGGGGCAAAGTTGACTGATCTGCAAACAAACCGCTTGGTAAATCAATACTGATTACGGCATTGGGATATTGATTAATGTGGGATATAAGTGCAGCCATCCGTCCCTCAACCGGACGATTTAGTCCGGTACCCAACAATGCATCAATGACCAACACCGACTCAGGAATATCCGGCAATGGAGAGTTTTCCTGGATAAAATGAATGGTGACAGGAAGGGTATGGAGGCGGTGTAAATTTTGCTGAAAATCAGGACTTCCCAGTTGACCTGTTTCAAAAATAAACACATCAACGGGACGGTTGAATTTCTGCAAGAGCCTGGCAATAGCTAGGCCATCTCCGCCATTGTTCCCTTTGCCACAAAAAATATAAAACTGTTGCTGGTTTACAATCCGGTTGGTTTCCATCCACTGAACACAGGCCATTGCAGCTTTTTCCATTAAATCAATGGAAGCAATGGGCTGCTTTTCAATGGTGAAGCGGTCCCAGGCACGCACCTGTTCGGCAGATAATACAACCATACCGAAATGTACAAAAAAAAGAGATCAGCTTAGTCGGTGCCACCACCTACGGAAACCGTGGCTTCGTTCTCCATATCCTGGAAAAGATTATTGCTTTGCTGGTAATCGCCAAACATATCGCAGAGTTGTTTGGCCTTGTAAATGTTCCGGTTGTACCGGTTACCCAGCATGATGATGGTTGCTTTTTCTTCCGGCAGGCGGATGAAAACCGTGTTATTACCATGCCACCAGCCATTGTGATATACGATTTTCTTACCGTTCTTTAGTTCCGTGAGCCGCCATCCCAAACCATAGTTACGGGTGCCCGACTTTTCATAACTGTAACCACTAAACGCAGCCTGCAGTGTTTCGGGCTTAAAGAGGCTATCATTGTACAAAGCCTGGTCCCATTTCAGCATATCGCGAACGGTGCTGTAGATATTTTTATCACCGTACACCAGGTCCATGAATTCCAAGCCATAGCGACGGTTATTAGCTTCAAAAGAAGGAAGAGAAGCATTAGCATCCTCCGGACGGAACACATAGGTATCATTCATCTGAAGCGGAACAAAAAACTTTTCTTCCATGTATTCAGGGAATGACTGTCCGGATACTTTTTCAACAATCAATGCCAGAAGAGCATAATTGGTATTGCAGTAATTAAAACGTTTACCTGCGGTAAACTGAATGGGAGGCTTCATCTTGTAAAGAGAAGCAAGAACGTCCAGGTTGGTAGCCAGTTTTTTCTTATCCCATCCATACACATCCAGATAATTGGTATAATTTGGAAGGCCGCTGCGATGATTGAGCAGCATCTTCACCGTAATATTTTTGTAAGGAAACTTTTCGAAATATTTCGACAGCTCATCATCCAGGGAAAGTTTGCCTTCTTCCCACAATTTTAAAACGGCCATTCCGGTAAAGGTCTTGGATACGGAAGCCAGGTGAAAGGCATCGTGCTCCTGCAGTTCGCTGTCTTTGAGAACAGGATCTCTATATCCCAAATAAGCTTCCGCGATGATTTCCCCGTCCTTGGCGATCAGGTAGGAGCCATTAAACCCTCTGGTACCAAAGGTTCTCTCCATAAAAGATTGAATAGCAGACTCATAGCGATCTATCACAGCTTTGTCTGCATGTGTAAAGGAGGCTTTAATTACGGGGGCTGATAAGTTGGAACCAGGGGTATTACCCGCGGGCTCAGCATTTCGGCAACCTGCAAGACTTGCCATCAGGACCAACAGTTGTACGAATCTGTGTTTCAAATGCTACTTATTTATTTTCAACAAAGGATATGGATAGTTCAAATATAACGAAAAACCTGTCGCAAATGGTATGCCGTAATTTTATGATATTTGCGCAGCAAGCAAGAACCAAACAATGGAACCTAAAACAAGTTACCCCAAAGACAAAATCAACATTCTTTTTTTAGAAAACATCAGCGACAAA
Organism: Flavihumibacter fluminis; assembly: GCF_021491375.1. Classification (GTDB taxonomy): domain Bacteria; phylum Bacteroidota; class Bacteroidia; order Chitinophagales; family Chitinophagaceae; genus Flavihumibacter; species Flavihumibacter fluminis. The sequence continues at coordinate 2,851 of NZ_JAKEVY010000001.1, read as the reverse complement.
GCCGTACAGCATTTTAAACAGATGGGCTACACATCTGTTCGAAAACTGGCTGGAGCGCTTTCCGAAGAGGACCTGATCCGGGAAATCAAAGATGTACACCTGCTGGGCATTCGTTCCAAAACACAGATCACCGAAAAAGTAATATCCGCAGCATCCAAATTGCAGGCTATCGGAGCTTTCTGCATTGGCACCAACCAGATTGATTTGAAAGCCGCAACCAGGGCGGGAGTTGCCGTTTTCAACGCTCCGTACTCCAATACCCGTTCCGTAGCCGAGTTGGTTATTGGATTATCCATCATGCTCATCCGCAGAATTCCGGATAAAAATAAGGCAGCACACGATGGTATCTGGATGAAAGATGCCAAAGGAAGTTTTGAATTAAGAGGAAAAACCCTCGGAATTATTGGTTATGGAAGTATTGGAACCCAGGTAAGTATTTTGGCGGAAGCACTCGGTATGAAAGTGATCTATTACGATGTGCTAACCAAATTACCCTTAGGTAATGCTGTAGCCGGAAAAAACCTGAAAGATGTCGTATCCCAGGCCGATGTAATCACTTTACATGTTCCGGATACGCCTACTACCAAAAACATGATCAATAAAACGACTCTCAAGCATTTTAAAAAAGGAAGTATTCTGTTGAATTATGCACGGGGAGAAGTGGTAGACCTGGATGCCTTACGCAAGTGCCTGGTGGAAGGCCAGCTCAGTGGAGCTGCAATTGATGTTTTTCCCTGGGAACCGGAAAAAAACGGAGAACGATTTCAAACTCCTTTGCAGGATCTGCCCAATGTAATTCTGACGCCGCATATCGGAGGATCAACTGAAGAAGCGCAGCAGAATATCGGGGAAGATGTAAGTATGAAACTATATCAGTACCTCGAAATGGGAACCAGTTATGGTTCGCTGACCGTGCCACCGCTGAGTTTGCCACCACAGGAAGGTACACACAGAATTCTGCACATCCATCGCAACGTACCAGGAGTTTTATCAGCCATCAACACGGAGTTATCCAAACATAAGATCAATATCCTGGCACAGTACCTTAAAACAACTGAGGAAATTGGTTATGTAGTACTGGACGTAGACAAAAAACTTTCCACACAGGCGCAGAAATTATTACGCGATGTGAAGGAAACCATCAAAGTGCGTTTGTTATACTAATAACTGTGAGGCTGCTGGCATGCTTACTGCATAATCAGATAGCCGGATGTTATATATAAAACGAAACAGCCGGAATACTATACGAACCGTACCCGGAGGTTTCGTTTTATTTAACAACTAAACTTTCAATAATATTTGAAAGTTTAATAACTTTGTAAAAAATAAGCAAGATGAAACTAGTAATTGCAGGTGGGGGATTTGGCGGACTAAGACTGGCAAGGAAACTGAACAACAAGAAAGGAATTGAGGTCTTACTGGTAGACCGGTTCAATTATCACCAGTTTCAGCCCTTGTTTTACCAGGTGGCAACAGCCGGTTTGGATGCGAGCAATATTTCCTTTCCCTTACGCAAAGTGTTTCAGAAAAGTAAGAATGTACGGTTACGCCTCGCCGATATTCAGCGAGTTGATCCTGAAAACAAAAAACTGATCACGAATTCAGGGGAGATAACCTATGATAAACTGGTAATTGCAACCGGTGCGGGAACCAATTTCTTTGGTAATAAGGAGCTCGAAACCCATGCATTATCCATGAAATCAACGGTGGAAGCCTTACAGATCCGCCACAGGTTAATGGAAAATTTTGAACGGGCGACCATTGAAATGGACCTTGTAGAAATAGAGCGGCTGATGAATATTGTAGTAGTTGGTGGCGGACCGACGGGGGTAGAATTATCCGGTGCCATTGCTGAAATGCGCAATTATGTTCTACCCAAGGATTATCCGGAACTGGATTTCAGCAAAATGAAAATCTACCTGCTGGAAGGCTCCGGTAAAGTTCTTGGAACGATGAGTGAGAAGAGTTCAGAACAGGCTTTAAAATATTTACAGCGATTAGGGGTCACTGTTATAACCAATTACCTGGTGGCTAACTATGATGGTAAAACACTTACCAATAAGGAAGGCAGCAAGATCGAAACCGCTACCGTTTTATGGGCAGCTGGTATCAAAGGCCATGTTCCGGAAGGTATTACTAAAGTTGAGCCGGTTCGCGGGAACCGGTTACCGGTAAACGAATTGAATTTATTGGAACCATACAATGATATTTATGCCATCGGGGATGTAGCAGCAATGGTCACGTCGGATTATCCAAACGGCCATCCGCAGGTAGCACCGGTTGCAATTCAAATGGCTGATAACCTTGCCAGCAACTTGCTCGGGCAACTGTCCGGAGCCGGGCAAAAATCTTTCCAATACCGCGATAAAGGAGCGATGGCAACGGTTGGTCGTAACCTTGCTGTTGTGGATGTTCCCAAACCTAAATTGCATTTCGGAGGTTTCCTGGCCTGGCTGGTCTGGATGGCGTTACACCTCATGCTGATCCTGGGAGTGAAGAACCGGCTGTTTGTATTCCTAAACTGGCTGTACAATTATGTTACTTATGATCAATCCTTGCGATTAATTTTCCGCGAGTTTCACCGGTCGGGGGATAGACAACCCCAGCATTCTTAAACAGCGATACAGATCTTCACAAATTCAAAAGTGCATCAACCGAAGAATCAAAAGAAAGAGAGAGAGATTATTCTATTTAACATAATATAAATTATAAGACATTTTTTGAAATAGAGTAGGAAGATAGCAAACAATTTGTTTGCTATCTGTCCTCTCACACCACCGTACGTACCGTTCGGTATACGGCGGTTCCTTAATTTAGTTTCCGCGCAGCCAGATAGCAGTCCGTCAAAAAG
>NZ_JAKEVY010000019.1 GCF_021491375.1 Flavihumibacter fluminis | reverse complement strand
CCTCGGTACTACATGCTTAGTCAGTCTTTACATTCGCTTGCCAGCTGCGGACGGACACGCCACTAACAAACTAGCCTGATTAAGTTTTAACGCTTCAACCCCAGGCAGGGCTTCCACGCGATCTCTTTTGGGTTTGACCTCTCTTGATCCCCGTCCTAAGAGCGGAGGCTAGGGAGAGAGGGCTCTAAGCAGGTTATTAAGCTGCTAAAGCGTAGTTTTCGTCGTTTGCGACTATTTTTTGCGGCTTTTTACGAGGCAAACCGCCCCTCGGCATGCACCTTGGGTTTCGCAAATCCCGTCGAA
>NZ_JAKEVY010000018.1 GCF_021491375.1 Flavihumibacter fluminis | reverse complement strand
GGATGAATCCGTTCAGCCAAAATTGGTGTACCTATTGGCGCACAAAAGCGAGAAGGCTGGGAAGGATTCCTTCGCAAAATTCGGCAAGGATCCGGTTTGGATCACCGTGCGTGACGCTTCCGAGCAAAACGGCAAAATCGTGGAAAAAGTCGAATCACTTTACTTGCAGCCACTCCCTTTCTCTCCTATGAAATAAAGCATCCGAGACTATCTACGCAGATAAGCTGGCATTCAATCAAATTAAGTGTCTATAAAACAAAAAAAGGGGCCTTTTGGCCCCCTTTTTTGTTCTGGAAAATTTGAAAATCAAGCTTCT
>NZ_JAKEVY010000017.1 GCF_021491375.1 Flavihumibacter fluminis | reverse complement strand
TTCTGGATTCGACGGGATTTGCGAAGCCCTAGGAGCATGCCGAGGGGCGGTTGGCCTCGTAAAAAGCCGCAAAAAAATAGTCGCAAACGACGAAAACTACGCTTTAGCAGCTTAATACCCTGCTTAGAGCCCTCTCTCCCTAGCCTCCGCTCTTAGGACGGGGATCAAGAGAGGTCAAACCCAAAAGAGATCGCGTGGATGTCCTGCCTGGGGCTGAAGCGTTAAACTCAATCAGGCTAGTCTGTCAGTAGCGTGTCCATCCGCAGCTGGCCGGCGAATGTAAAGATTGGACTAAGCATGTAGTGCCGACGGTGTAGTAATTTCGGACGGGGGTTCAAATCCCCCCAGCTCCACC
>NZ_JAKEVY010000016.1 GCF_021491375.1 Flavihumibacter fluminis | reverse complement strand
GATATTCTGGAACGCATGCCGATGACAAAAACAAGTGAGTTGAGAAGTCTGTTACCTGATCAATGGAAACCACGTTTAGTAAGTAATTAATCAGCTACTTCATATACGTGGTTGGATGAATGCTTACGGTGAAACTGGCTATACCTAACAATTGGAGATAGGTTTCTTCATCAAAGTCAGTTCTGTAGAAATCTAAATCGCTTTTCTTGATGGGCAAGTGCTTCAAAGAGTCAGCATATTCATTTAGCGACTTCAATTTTCTAAATAAGAATAGAATAGTTTCTACTGCCTTGTTTTGTATTAGAAGATTCTCGTTTCTCAAAAAAGGAATAAGGGAATAAATAGTACTGGGCGTTCCAACCTTTTGAATTGTGTCAAAGCATTTAAGTTTGTCAGCAATATTTTCCTTCTGAAAAAACCATTTCGGTTTTTCATGTAAGATCTGAATACAGCTATAAATATCAGTATATTCCATTTCTGGAGTGTATCAATTGGTAGCGTGTAACGAGTAGGGCTCCTATGTAAAGCGTTTGCCCAGGGATTGATATGGTTAAAGTTACTACATAATAATATTTTACAGGCTGTCATTTATTGATTTTCTGATGCAGCTTGACATTTAACGGAAGTTGCAAAATCAATAAA
>NZ_JAKEVY010000015.1 GCF_021491375.1 Flavihumibacter fluminis | reverse complement strand
CGTTGCATGCAATTATATTTGACACCCAAATTTTCAATCAGACATGGGATATAACCTACATATTGTAAGACGTAATGACTGGGACGACTTTGAAGAAGAAAGTAACATATCGCTTGAGGAATGGTTGACTTATGTTCGCTCTGACGATGAACTAGATTTAACTAATGGCTATGAAGTCAAAATTCCTGGAACAGAGAATTCATTCCAAAACGTGCCTGGCTTTTGTAACTGGACAGGACATACAACGAAAGCAACAGATAACATCCCTTGGTTCGACTATGGAAACGGAATGATAAGTACTAAATACCCAGATGACGAAACTATCAAGAAAATGATAGCAATAGCAGAAAAATTAAATGCCAAAGTCCAAGGCGACGATGATGAATTTTACGACATAAATTACTTCCTGAATAGGTCTAACAAGTTTACATCTGACGCGACAAATCGAATAGACAAAAAATCATGGTGGAAATTTTGGTAAGCCCTACCCGTAAGGATTCTAGAAACTGCATGCAACAGTCGGTTTGGCAATATGGCGGGGAAACGAATATAAAATCAACTTTTATTTCATATTCAACATTAAATCCAACTAAAGTATAAAACTTGGCATTAGAATTAACAATGAACATTTATTTATAAAATCAGCAAAGGTTTGGCCTGATGCTTTTTAAATACCACCCTATCGCCAAGCCGTATACGTTG
>NZ_JAKEVY010000014.1 GCF_021491375.1 Flavihumibacter fluminis | reverse complement strand
GAAGTTATTTATTGGCTTAGATGTACACAAAAAAAGTTGGCAGGCCCACCTTCGAACTGACATTTCAGATCATAAAGGCTTTAGCTTACCCCCCGATCCGGAAATTCTGGCTAATTACGTGTTTAAACATTTTCCTGATCACCAGGTCCAGCTCTCATACGAGGCGGGTTGCTGTGGCTTTTCCGCCGCCAGGGAATTCCTGAACCTAGGATGGTCGGTGACTGTTGTCAATCCAGCTGATATCCCACATATGGATAAACAACTTTATCAGAAAACCGACAAGATTGATTGCAGAAACCTCGCCAAACAGTTGCAACTCGGCCAACTAAAACCCATTTATATCCCCACTGAAGACCAGGAACAACTGCGCAGTTTACTCCGCCAGAGAAACCAACTGGTCAAACAACACCGAAAGGTAAAATCCAACATCAAAGGACTTTTGCTCTTTCACGGTATTGTCATACCTCCTGAATTTGACAATCCCAACTGGAGCAAAAATTTCCAGCAATGGCTCTTTCAAATCCCCTGGTCGCATATAACAGGCTTGCAATGCCTGCATAGCAAACTGCGCATCTACAAATTGCTGGACCAAGAAATTCTACTTACCAGTAACGAATTACGTGCTTACTGCCGAAAAGTTCATACCACCGACTATTATCTCTTAAAGTCAATTCCAGGAATCGGCGGAATCCTATCGGCAGCTATCCTTGCTGAACTGGGTGATATTCGGCGATTCAACAACGAACGCCAATTTGCCAACTGCATCGGACTGGTACCTGGAATACACCAAAGTAGCGAAACCAATAATTATATGGGCGTTACCCCAAGGTGTAAAGCCTTGCTTAGAAGCTATTTGATTGAATCCGCCTGGATTGCCATCCGATTGGATCCCGGAATTCAGGCCTTCTATAGAAAACACGTCGGCAAAAATCCAAAATCTGTTATTGTGAAAGTCGCCCACAAAATGTGCCGCAGAATTCTTAGTGTAATTAAATCAGGCAAGCCTTATCAGCTTGGATTTAGTGCATAGATGTATAACCTCTTTAAAGCTCAAACAAATTCATGAGTTGACTACAAAACGAGCAGGGTAGTCTCTTTGCAGAACTACATCGCCAAGCTGGTAGCGGCTCATATTCTTTATAACCAAATAGATGAAGGTAGTGCTTCAGGTAAGTAACTACACATAGGAGCCGGAGCTTAAAGAAATTATTGAAAAGGAATCCACGCTCTCATTTATTGATTTTGCAACTTCCGTTAAATGTCAAGCTGCATCAGAAAATCAATAAATGACAGCCTGTAAAATATTATTATGTAGTAACTTTAACCATATCAATCCCTGGGCAAACGCTTTACATAGGA
>NZ_JAKEVY010000013.1 GCF_021491375.1 Flavihumibacter fluminis | reverse complement strand
AATAGAGTAGGAAGATAGCAAACAATTTGTTTGCTATCTGTCCTCTCACACCACCGTACGTACCGTTCGGTATACGGCGGTTCCTTAATTTAGTTTCCGCGCAGCCAGATAGCAGTCCGTCAAAAAGAGGTAGCCAGCTTCCGACAGTTTTTCGTTGGACACCGATACCTGTAATACCCAACTTCCGGCCAGATGCCAGTATCCGAGGCGCGAGTTGGCATGTTCCCATGCCTTTGACCGATTAATGCCTAGCTTCATCAGATGACGATATCGGGTCCTGACCAGTTTCCATTGTTTCCAAAGAACCATTCTCAGGCGTCTGCGATACCATTCATCAGTCTTAAGCAGTAGCTTTTTCATGTCCGCGTACCGGAAGTAGTTAATCCAGCCTGTGATATACAGTCTGAGCGATTCTTTCCGTCTCGCATTTCCCCATCCATTGCTTCGCGACGTCAGTTCCCTGAGCTTGTTGTGCATCTTCTCCACACTCTTCGGGTGGATACGTAAGCGCCCTTCCCCCTTTATTTTATAAAAGGAGTAACCGAGGAACTTTACTTTCGTGATGTAGGAAACGGTACTTTTCTGCCGATTTACCTTCAGGTATAATCTCCTTTCAATATACCTCGTGACGCTTTCCATTGTCCTGGCTGCTCCTCGTTGGCTTTTGCAAAAGATAACCAGATCATCTGCATAGCGAACAAAACGATGGCCGCGGGACTCGAGTTCCCTGTCCAGTTCGTTGAGCATAATATTGCTCAGCAGCGGACTCAACGGGCCGCCTTGTGGTACACCTGTGGTGGTGGTCTCAAACTTATTCGCAGCGATTACACCTGCCTGAAGATATTTATGGATCAAAGAGACAACTCTTCCATCCCTGATCGTCTTCGATAGTACTTCAATCAGTTTACTCTGATTGACCGTATCAAAGAACTTCTCCAAATCAAGATCTACAACATTTTCGTAGCCTTCGGTTATATACTGTTGGCATCGTTGTAAAGCCTGATGGCTGCTGCGTTTTGGCCTGAACCCATAACTGTGGGGAGAAAACTGTTTGTCGTAAATCGGTGAAAGTATTTGGGCTATTGCCTGTTGTATCACGCGGTCGACTACAGTAGGAATGCCAAGCTGCCTTTGCTTGCCCTCCTCTTTGGGTATTAGTACCCGGCGGACTGGATTGGGCCGGTAGTTACCGGCTAGTATAGATGCTATTAACACCTCCTTTTGGTCAATGAGATAATCTTTTAACGATTCGACTTCCATCTCATCTACGCCTCCTGCACCTTTGTTACGCAACACTCTTCTATAGGCTGCATTCAAATTTGCAGGAGACAGGATTTGTTCCAACATTCCATACCCTGTTTGCACTAAACTGGTAAGGTTGTTTTCAGTTATCCACATGGAAGTCTGCACTCCTACATAGTCTTCGGATGCTGTCCTATCTTTCTGTAGGCAGTTATCTGACGATAGTTTCTGCTTTCTACCCTTCATGTGGTAACATTCATTTACTACTTACTTCTTAAGGTTCAGCCCTTCCAACAAGGTCGTTTGTTGTACTATGGCTTCTGCTGACTTCTCACAGCAAATCTTGTTTCAACCGTGCTTCATACCTTTTGTTTCCACACGTCTGTGAGATCTCCCATGGTAAAACGCCAGACTTTCATTCCATCTACCCGCACCATTTACAGTGTTGTGCCCGTGTAATCTTTGGACTTTGCTTTGTTTTGCAAGCTCATCCACACAACTTCTGCCTGATAGTGTTCGTGTTCCTCGGGCCGGAACTTTGCCGCCAGCTTCCTTCAGATTCTACCTCGCGATAGACACCCTTGCTCTTGGCTAATGGTTGGCGATTACATACCCCCATAACGGACTTGCACCGTCGAGTCTGACGCCATGCATGGCGCACA
>NZ_JAKEVY010000012.1 GCF_021491375.1 Flavihumibacter fluminis | reverse complement strand
GTAAGCATTCAGCCAACCACGTCTATGCCTCGGTTTTAACGTCCAATAATTTTGCTGGCAAACGAATCGTATGCGATCAAACATCCATCAAAATATGTTTGCCCTCCTTGAGAAAAAACATCCGGAGCAAACTACTAAAGAATTTTGTACCGCAAATGGAATCAGCGAAGCTACTTATTACTATTGGCTAAAGAAATCAAAACAATCAATAAAGGTGGCGGGCTCCAGTTTTGTGCCGGTTAAGTTTGCACCATCTGACCGCCTGGCAATTGCAACGATACAAATGCCCGGCGGCAGCATCATCAGCGTATATGATTTTGAGGTCTTATCCTTTCTTCAGCCTTCTTTATAAACTATGTTATCCCTGCCAGATAATCGGCGGTATTTTTTATACCAGGGTATAGCCGATATGCGTAAATCTTTTGACGGACTCGGCGGACTGGTGAAGCAACAAATGCAACTGCCGCTGCTAAGCGGCGATGTTTTTATTTTCATCAATAAACGACGTACACAGCTCAAACTATTAAGTTGGGATACCGATGGATTTTGTGTGTATCATAAGCGATTGGAAAAGGGCACTTTTGAACTTCCATCAGCAACTGGTAAAACAACGGTGATACTGAGTGCACTTCAACTTCGGTTGCTACTTGCCGGTATACAACTCACTTCGATCCGCCAGCGGCCCCGCTTTCGAATCAGTGCCTGAAAACTTTTCCACAATGTCCATTTTTTCAGCTGGTCGTTCGATTGACTGGAAGGCTTCAGGTGCTGCATAAACGGTCGGTTGGCGGGCTGCTTATTGTTTGGTGCGCGTCTCGTTCGCTGATTTTTTAAAAACAAAAAAGAGGGGTCAGTTATCCACATTTATGGGTGTTTTGCAGACCGGCTGCCTGTGGTAGATACCTTGTTTTTTGTTTGCCGTCCGCCTACCTTTATCTCCGTGGATAAAGATCAGCAAATAGAACAGTTAACCAGCCTCAACAAGCAGCAGTCAGCACAACTGGCGCAGCTTCGTTTTGAACTGGATGAACTCAAACGCCTGCTCTTCGGCCGCAAGTCCGAACGCTTTATTCCGGATGCCTCCCAGGATCCTGCACAACTGGATCTGGCCGGTATGATGCAACAACTTGCTACAGCTCCACCACCTGTTGAGCAGGAAGTGGTACTAAAAAAGAAAGCCACCAATCCTTCACCAACCGGTCGCTTAGCACTTCCAGAACACCTGGAAAGAGTAACTATTTATCTGGAACCCGAACAGGACACCACTGGTTATAGAAGGGTAGATGAAGAATGTACAGAACAATTGGATTATGTACCGGGTAAATTATTGGTACGCCGGTACGTACGCCCCAAATATGCAAAAGACTCTGCCGATGGCACCAGTACCGATTTTATTATTGCACCACTACCAGCTTTTACCATTGAAAAAGGAATAGCTGCTCCCGGACTACTGGCGCAGATCATTGTAGATAAACACGTTGACCACCTTCCTGTCTATCGGCAGATTAAACGTTATCAGCGCGATGGTGTTAAACTGGCTGCCAGCACCATTTGTGGATGGCTGGAAGCTACTGCCACCTTACTATCCCCCTTAAACGAGGAATTAAAAAAACTGGTCATTGCTTCCGGCTATATCCAGGCAGATGAAACACCGCTACCGGTACTCAACGGTGAAACAAAAGGAGCTACACAAACCGGGTACCTCTGGGCTTATCACAGCCCTCCGCTACGGCTGGTGTACTACGATTATCAACCCGGGCGAAGTAAAAAAGGACCGCTTGGTTTATTGAGCAATTTTAGCGGGTATCTCCAAACCGACGGTTATGGGGTGTACGATAGTGCTTCTATAGGTGGCAGATCCGAGATCACGCAATTGTATTGTATGGCCCATGTGCGGCGCTATTTTGAAAAAGTACTTGTTACAGATAAAGAACCGGCTCAGTACTTCCTTACCGAACTGCAAAAACTTTATGCCATTGAAAGAAGGCTACGAGAGCAGCAATGCAATCCAGAACAAATCGTGGCTATCCGCGAGCAGGAAGCGATGCCCCTGCTTGCCGCACTGAAAACATGGCTGACAGAACAATACACCACCAACCTGGTGAAAAGCCCGTTGACCACAGCTGTAGGCTATGCATTACAACGTTGGGATAAACTTAGCAACTATACTACCGACAGTCAGTTGCAGATCGATAACAATCTTGTAGAGAATGCCATGCGACCCGTAGCACTCGGACGTAAGAATTATTTATTCGCAGGATCCAATGAAGGTGGTAAACGACTGGCACTGTTTTATTCATTGCTGGAAACCTGCAAAAAACACGAGCTGAATCCGCTGGAATATGTACACGATATTCTGGAACGCATGCCGATGACAAAAACAAGTGAGTTGAGAAGTCTGTTACCTGATCAATGGAAACCACGTTTAGTAAGTAATTAATCAGCTACTTCATATACGTGGTTGGATGAATGCTTAC
>NZ_JAKEVY010000011.1 GCF_021491375.1 Flavihumibacter fluminis | reverse complement strand
CAACCATTCCTCAAGCGATATGTTACTTTCTTCTTCAAAGTCGTCCCAGTCATTACGTCTTACAATATGTAGGTTATATCCCATGTCTGATTGAAAATTTGGGTGTCAAATATAATTGCATGCAACGGAAACGGCTTGGCGATGTGGCGGTATTTGAAAATCGTCAGCCCGTAACCGCAGATAAATTTATAACTAATAGTTCATTGTTTATTCTATTGCTCGGCGTTATTCGTTGGCTGGAACTGAAGCCGATTAGCGAACAAAAAGTTGAGCATATATTCGTCGCCCCTCCATATTGCCAAACCGCCTGTTGTACGCCGCTTTTGTCTGTCAACCTTTAATTGCTTGCGAATAATTGAAGAATTTTTCAATTATAGTTTTTGTCGCCTGAAACCATTTTTCATTTTCACGAACAAAGCCTAAATAGTCTGCGTTTTTACCGTTTACCATAAAGTTGTATTTAAAGCTTGGGGTTTGAATTGTCAAATCTTCAAAAGAATAATGAATGGGTCTTGGTGGAAGAAACTTTGATTTCTTTAATTCGGCTAATTCCTTCTTATAAAATGCTTCCTTTAATTTAAGTGTTTGTTTGTACCGTTCTATTGTGTCAAAAAGTGAGCAGGTGTCAACCGAATAATATTTTGGATTATCGACGTCGTCAAAAATTGCAAGCTTAAACTGTCCCGCTTTTTGAGTCAAGACATAAATTGTCTGTCCATCAATTACACTTTTTGGTGTGTCAGCATAAACAACGTCACAACCTGTACAGCCTGACTTTACGATTACGATTGTGTCCACCTTTGAAGCCTTTAATTGCTTAGAATACTTATTGAATAGTTGTTCGGTTTTTTTTGCCTGAGCATTTGAGAACAGTGTCAAGCTAAGTGATAAAATAATGAGTGTCGAAATTTTAAATTTTGTCATAAAGCTTGAAGATGCACTGTTGAAGGGTTTCCATAAAGTGGCGTACAACGGAGACGGCTTGGCGATGTGGCGGCATTTGAAAAACGTCAGCCCGGAACCGCTGCAGAATAGAATTACTAATGATGAAGATATCATCTAAAGCTCAATAGTAAAAGTAAAGCCCGGACTACAGATGATAACGAAGAAAAAGTTGAGAATATATTCGTCGTCCCGCCATATAGCCAAACCGCCTGTTAGCGGCTGGGCTACTGTCTATCGAATAGTTTACTGTCGTTATGTTTTCCATTCTTTGTTGTCAGCGTTCATTCGCTTTTCAGAGAAATCGTCAAAGTCATGGAAAAAATGTGTCGCAGGAAAATAAGTAGAATGTTCTTTCTTTCTGCTTGTCCATGTCAAGTGAACAATTGCTAATCTACTTTTTTCACCTTGCTTTTTAACTGCAAAAAGAACATCGTCATTTGGTCCATATTTGGCGAAAGTTGAATATTTAGTGCCAACTAATGTATGAGTCTCTTTGCTTTTAGCTGATAAAAAACTAAAAGCAGATTTTACAGGAGTAATTTCTTTTGCCAGTTCGTCCTCAAAAGATAATTTTTGAGAAATGTCTATTGGATACCACGGTTCAAGTAAAGTATCTTTAGTAAAATTTAAAAGGTTAAGGTCAATACCTGCTATGTCAATTCGTTTTGTATCGTTTGGAAAGTCGGGACTGTCGTCAAATGTGTAGCCACCTTCCGGAAAAAGAAAAAAGCCGTTGTCAAGTTGTGCGTTAAACCGCAATGAATACCATTTGGTGTAGTCGGGTTTATTTGTCCTCCAAAAGTCCCATACGAATTTTTGGATGTCTTTAAAGTAATTGTCATTAGGAATAAATTGTCCGAAAACACACCCCATACTCCCGTCACCGACTTGCAAGTCTGCTGTCCCGATGATTGTCTTATGAGAGTAAATTGTAGCATTCATTTTTTGTCCTCTATTTGTAATAGTACTGTCGCTCGAGCCTTGCCGCTAACGTTCAGGGCTTGGCGTTCGGTGGGGGGATTATTAATGTCGCGCCTGGGCCATTGCCCATTTATTTACTAATGTTGAATTATGTTTCTTAGTTTGAATTGAATTCAGCTGTCGGATCAAATGTTTAATTATGGTAAAAGCCAATTGTTTGTTCGTCGCGCCCCACTGACGCCAAACCCTTTGTTGCGCGGTCGTTATTGGGTGCTCAAACCAATCACATCCTTTCTGATTTCATTTTTCCACTTGTCGCCATAGGTACTCTGGAGATGTTCGAAAACTACCTGGTTGTATTCTTTTAAACAGTTAATCGTCTCTGGAGCTACACAGCCAAACAGTTCATATCCTATTTTATATGTCTCGCGGAACGATTTATCAGTAGGATAGTAGACAGCAGCGATTCCTCCCTGAACAAGCAACCTGGCTTTTCCTGATTTGATGTCCGTGAGTGCTTTTTGCTTATTATACAATCCACTATACAAAGAGTCCGATTTAGAATACATATTTAGGTCAGTAGTGCTAAAGTCTATATTATTCTTTTGGTCTGCTCCTCTGTCGCCATGGGTTGCATATCCTTTGGTATTACCCAAAATATGTGTCGCCTTGGGGGTTCCATTGAAACTGCTAAATGCTGTGGCAATTACAGCTATTGCAGCCAGGGTAAGTAAATAGGGTGCTTTTTTCATAAACAGGTTTAAGTTAATGCCGCGCAACGATTACGGCTTGGCGATAGGGCGGTATTTGATATCCGTCAGGCTGAACCGTTGCTAAATTTATAATTATATGTTCATTGTTTATTCCAATGCTAATTTTTATACTGTAGTTGGAATTAATGTTGAATAATGGAATAAAAAGTTGATTAAAAATTCGTCTCCCCGCCATATTGCCAAACCGACTGTTGGGCGCTGCGTACTAATCCCGAAGCAATTGTTTCTAAAGTGTTTTTTCCAATCTGTCGTGACGTGGTACGTTTAATTTTCCATTTGTCGCGTCGTGAGTGATTTTATTTCTTTACTTCTACTATTGGTAACGCAGCCCATTTTACATATCAATAGGATTCTCAAATAGCGGGGTGCGGTGTTCGTATTAAATTAAATGCTGCTATTTGTCCTGCACCTGATATACCATGTCGTCAGCATCTTATATTTTTAGAATGCGTTGTTACACCGATAGCTGAACTTAACAGTCGCGTTAGGTGGTGTTACACTCTTTAATAGTCTTTCACGTCATAAGATGCCCACCTTACTATTTGGCGTGCCGTCTGCAATCGGGGAAACCGTGCCCCCAGGAAATGTTTCATACAATATTGACTTCTATAATTCAAGTACCCCACCTGGCTATTAATTGTCGCGTTTGCATTCTGATATTCCTGAACCCTCAGAATGTTGAATTTAAGTCCTCCCGAAAATTTAGTTGCTCGAATGGCTGTCCGGGTAGCTACACTATAGGATGAAGATAAGTAGCGCCCAACACGTTTATTTACGCAATTATACGAAGTTCATTTAAAATTAAATTTCTCATTATCAATCACCATATCCGCGTTTAGATAGATTGTGGTTGCGTCAATACGTTTTCCAAGTATTGATGTGAAAGTAATTTGCAGTTGCGTTACATCAAATTGTAACTATTAGAGAATGACTTGCAATCTCCTTTTCACCCATAGCTTCGCCACATCACTCCCATCCGGGAGTCACAGAATAAGTACTAACAATATAATTATTTTGAAAATCTTTTTATTCCGGGAAACCGTAATTTCTCAGAGTTACGGGAAAAATACCCCCTTTTCCCTACCCCCCACCGGAACGCTTCATGAAGGCTTCACGGACGATTCAATAACATTAAAACAACAGTCTACATTCAATGCCGGAACAGTGCCGGATGACTGAATGGATAGACAACTACTGCCTGAATGGACGGTACACACCCCGGAATGGCAATCGAGTAGGAAGATAGCTAATCAAGTGTTGGCTATCTGTCCTCTCAAACAACCTTACGTACCGTTAGGTATAAGGTGGTTCCTTATGGAATTTTTTGTATAGCTAGGTACGCACTTCAGGATTTCTCTGCCGGAGACGCGCCAAAAACTCTTTCTGGTATTAGCAAACTCCCATGCCTTTTTGCTTCGTGATACCCATCCGCTTAAGATTGCTGAATCGTGTTCTTACTCTTTTCCATTGTTTCCAAAACACAGCCAGCAGTCCCCCCTTTCATATAGCCCCTGTTGTACGCCGCCAATAGCTCTCATCTTAGGAAGAACTGTAAATCCCGTAAAAGATTTGTCCTGCTATTTGTCATGTTAAGGTTGTTCCTGTCAAGGCTGCTGTAAATTTTATTAGCCCTCTCAATTTCTATCGCTGGTGGCGTTGTAAATAGTCTTGTCGCTTTTGTCTTCCACTTATCAAGCAGTTGCCAACCCAAATTCTGAATAGTTGCATTTTCGTCAGCCAAAGAAAGCAAAAGGTCTCCAACAATGTTCCAACCCCCTATCTTATTATATAGCTTCAGAATTGTCATTTTGATGTCGTAGTTAGCCGTCACATAAATGACTCTGATCATTTTAAACGTTTCGGTATCTGCGTTCTTAGATAAAATATCAACAGCTTTGTCACGAACCTTTTTAATTGGATGAACCACCAACTGTATTGAATACTGCTTTGCCTTGT
Organism: Flavihumibacter fluminis; assembly: GCF_021491375.1. Taxonomy (GTDB): domain Bacteria; phylum Bacteroidota; class Bacteroidia; order Chitinophagales; family Chitinophagaceae; genus Flavihumibacter; species Flavihumibacter fluminis. Next base: position 2,128 of record NZ_JAKEVY010000011.1, on the reverse strand, counting down.
CTGTATTGAATTTATTGATAGCTGCTAAACTGGCAACAATGAGTTTACTTTTTTCAGCAGAAATATATTGCTCAAAGATTGGCAAATCATCGCTATTTCCCGTGTCCGATAAACCAAGTAGACTTCCTGAAAGAAATAGTCGGTTAGCTATTCTTTGCCTGTATAGGGATGCAAAATCAATTTCCTTATCCTTTAGCAAATGCCTGCATATTTCTCGTACTGAAAATGCTTCATCAGATAATAATTCGGTAATTTCATTATTAAAGAATGGGGAGAAACTTTTACTTGCATATAACGCCTCCTGTCTTACTCTTGCCGATTGGTCATAAAGAAATTTCCCAATTATCCTTTTTTGCATTTCTGAATCAAAAGCTGTAAGATGTTTTATTAGTTCCAGGCGAACCAAGATGTTTTTGTCTGCACTTATTTTATTAATTTGTTCTTCTCTTGGAATTTTCCTGCTCAAAAATGTTTTATAAAACTGAAATCTTGTCTTGTCATCAAGGCGTTTTATTTTTTTGTAAAACTCATCAGAAAAGTTTTGACTTAAAATAAATTGAATAATCCTGTCGTGAATTTCACTCAAATCAACTCGTCCAACTTTTAAAAGCCAATCTATTGTCGGTAATTGTTTTAGCAAATCATCTATATAGCTGCTTTCTAAAAAAGATAAAGTGCCTTCGGTTGCTGCTTTTCTAACTGCGGTAACCCAATCTCCAAGCCGTAAAAGAATAAATAGTAATCCATCAGCATTCTTTAACCTTGCAAGCTCCTTTACTGCTTTTTCTCTTACATAACCATTGCTGTTGAAACTGGCTATGCCTAACAATTGGAGATAGGTTTCTTCATCAAAGTCAGTTCTGTAGAAATCTAAATCGCTTTTCTCGATGGGCAAGTGCTTCAAAGTGCCAGCATATTCATTTAGCGACTTCAATTTTCTAAATAAGAATAGAATAGTTTCTGCTGCCTTGTTTTGTATTAGAAGATTCTCGTTTCTCAAAAAAGGAATAAGGGAATAAATGGTACTGGGCGTTCCAACCTTTTGAATTGTGTCAAAGCATTTTAGTTTGTCAGCAATATTTTCCTTCTGAAAAAACCATTTCGGTTTTTCATGTAAAATCTGAATACAGCTATAAATATCAGTATATTCCATTTCTGGAGTGTATCAATTGGTGGCGTGTAACGAGTAGGGTTTGGCGTTGTTGGGAAATTAGCCTTTCAAATTATGGCAATGAACACTGGCCAAACTAATTTAATCGTCCTGCTTGGCAGCCATTTTAGCATTTCCAAAATTGTCTCTTTGTCATTGTCCTTATTAGTCCATCCGTATTGAGTTTTCATTACATTTAGAATATACGGTCTGTAAACTTTTTGCAAGCGCCAATTAGTTATAAGTTTTGCTGGTATAACAATGCATACATTTTTTCTTGTCTTACGGTGTCGGCCTATTACTTTAATCTTTTCGTATCCATCTCCCCATTTTGATGGAAAACAGTAAACCTTTGTGTTAGGAGAAAAATGCTTCGTCCCATGTTTTATTTCTTTGTCAATACCAGTAGGATGCTCGTCAACGATATTGCCAACTAAACACCAAATAAATTTTGACTGGTCTTCAAGAAGTTGGTTGTCAATTTCAGAATTGATATTGTCAACTCTTTTGCCCTTACTAAATATTTTTTTTATCCAGTCAATCACATTGTATGTCGGTCGTTCTAACATTAACACGATTTACCCGCTCCCTTCCACCCATTGCTTCGCCACATGAGTCCCATTGCGGGGAATCACAGGACAAGTATCACTAATATAATTATTCCGCTATATTCCTGCAATACGGAAAACCATAATTAAAAAAGAAAACCCATCCCGAACGATTCATGAAGGCTTCACGAACGCTTCAATAACAGTCAAACAACAGTCAAGATTCGGTGCCGGAACAGTGCCGGATGACTGAATGGACGATCAACTACTGCCGAATGGACGGTGCTCACACCCCCGAACGGCAATAGAGTAGGAAGATAGCAAACAATTTGTTTGCTATCTGTCCTCTCACACCACCGTACGTACCGTTCGGTATACGGCGGTTCCTTAATTTAGTTTCCGCGCAGCCAGATAGCAGTCCGTCAAAAAG
>NZ_JAKEVY010000010.1 GCF_021491375.1 Flavihumibacter fluminis | reverse complement strand
TTTTTGTGTACATCTAAGCCAATAAATAACTTCGGTGTAGCGATCATTTGAGACTGCATAGTTCGAAATTTTAGTGGGTAATGAATACTTATACCACATCAAAAATTGGGCAGCTTAATTGATCGCTGTTACATAGATGCTTATCGTTGTCGGGAAATTAGCCTTTCAAAATTACGGCAATGAACACTGGCCAAACTAGTTTAATCGTCCTGCTTGGCAGCCATTTTAGCATTTCCAAAATTGTCTCTTTGTCATTGTCCTTATTAGTCCATCCGTATTGCGTTTTCATTACATTTAGAATATACGGTCTGTAAACTTTTTGCAAGCGCCAATTAGTTATAAGTTTTGCTGGTATAACAATGCATACATTTTTTCTTGTCTTACGGTGTCTGCCTATTACTTTAATCTTTTCGTATCCGTCACCCCATTTTGGCGGAAAACAGTAAACCTTTGTGTTAGGAGAAAAATGCTTCGTCCCACGTTTTATTTCTTTGTCAATACCAGTAGGATGCTCGTCAACGATATTGCCAACTAAACACCAAATAAATTTTGACTGGTCTTCAAGAGGTTGGTTGTCAATTTCAGTTTTGATATTGGCAACTGTTTTGCCCTTACTAAATATATTTTTTATCCAGTCAATCACATTGTATGTCGGTCGTTCTAACATTATCACAATTTACTCGCTCCCTTCCCCCCATTGCTTCGCCACATGAGTCCCATTGCGGGGAATCACAGGACAAGTATCACTAATATAACTATTCCACTATATTCCTGCAATACAGATAACCGTAAATAAAAAAGAAAACCCCTCCCGAACGCTTCATGAAGGCCTCACTAACGCTTCAATAATAGTAAAACAACAGTGTAATCGGTAAATAAGAATACAGATTTTTTTGGCAACAAGCCTGCAGAACTTTTGGCAACAGGGAATCAAGAGAAATTGGCAACAAGGAATGCAGAACTTTTTCTTTCCCCGGTCGCGGCCGGGGAAAGAAAAAAAGAGATTTGCAGGAAAATAGCTCCGGATTTATGAATGCATATGCGAAAAAACTCATGACTTATCATACGGTACATCAATTGCATCGGGATGGATTATCAATCTCCCGGATCAGCAAGGAACTGGTGCTGGATTGGCGTACCGTCAAAAAGTACCTGTCAATGACGGAATCTGACTACGAACAGTTCTTGCAGAACCAGTCGGAACGCAAAAAAGACCTTGAGCCCTATGTAGGCTTTGTAAAGGCCCGTTTGACGAAGTACACGGAGACTTCTGCTGCTCAAATACACGATTGGCTGAAGGAGCATTATCCTGATTTCCCAGCGGTTGACAGCAAAACGGTGTTCAATTTTGTTTGCTGGGTTCGTCAAAAATATCATCTGCAAAAGGTGGTTGTGCAGTGTGATTATGCTATGGTTGCTGAGAGTGCCTATGGTGCACAGGCACAGGCAGATTTTGGTAAATACAATTTTCCAAACAGCCAGTGAAAGCACTACCACCCGCTTCACTACTTAATTGTCGATACTGGCACATCAACAGGTATTTGCGTACCAGGAAGGTATTCCTGCTACGGTGGAGTATGATCAGGACCGGTTGTTTTTGGTCAGCAAAAACCATGGCGATCTTATTTTAACTGAAAAGTTCCGGTTCTACAGTCTGGATGCCGGTTTTGCACTATACGGAAATCAGACAACAGATCAGACACTATTGCCAACAGTTCCGCATGAATGGCATCCAATCGGAACTCGATGAACTGATCAAAGATGCTGAAGATCGCAACAGCGGCTACCTGGAATTTACGGTCAAGCTGTTGCAGGCAGAAGTCACACACCGCGAACGAAACGACCTGTCCAACCGACTACGGGTAGCCAAATTACCGCCCTCCAGTGACCTCGCTTTGTATGATCATGGCGTAGACAATGGCTTGACTAAAGCTCGCATGAACCAGCTCAAAGAACTCAATTGCCTCGATCAGGTTTATAATGTTATCCTGATGGGGCCATCCGGAACAGGTAAAACATACCTGGCAGCCGGCCTCTGCGCAGAAGCTGTCAACAAAGGGTATAAAGCCTACTTCCGGACCATGGATGAACTCATTACCATGCTGAAGATGAAGGAGATTACCCGAACTGCGAAGGGCGATTACAAACGGCTCTGTAAAGCAGATCTTATTGTCATTGATGACATCATGCTCTTCCCGGTAGAAAAAGCAACTGCCGTAACCCTGTTCAACTTTATCAATCAACTCTATGAAAAAACATCCTTCATCATTATTACCAACAAAAAACCGGCTGAGTGGGCTGAGATGTTAGGCGATGAAGTACTTGCTACCGCATTACTGGATCGATTACTCTACCGCTGTGAAATCATTAACCTATCAGGCAAGAGTTATCGTATCCAAAATAGAAAGACAATTTTCTCTGATTAATTTTTACTAGATCTGCATTCTATGTTGCCAAAAACTCTGTATTATTGTTGCCAATTCTTCTGCATTTTTAATTGCCAATTTTTCTGCATTATTAGTTCCTGATTACAGAAGCATGTAAGGTTAATTTTGATTGTTAGATAGCAACGGCAATTCCGAAGTAATCTGAACAAATGTACCTGTGCGGCTAAAAAAATAACCAAACTCAAGCATAGCACTACAAAAATCAGATCAGGAAAGGTATAATCACCGATAGCCACCTATTGATTATGTGAAACAAGTAACACCAATTGTAAAATCACTCTTTGAAAGCTATATGCCGAACAGGCTTGGGAATCTTATGTCCACTACCTATAAAAAACAGTCTAGAATGTCAGGAATAAGATTGAAAATGCTGATCCGAAATAAAAATTTCTCATTATAAATGGAGGTTAATTCATTAAACATCCCCAGATCAATCAAGTCCTCCTGTATTTATTTCTTAAAGCAATAACTTCTACTATTGAAACCCCATAAGTAATAGACCGGATACCAGCGGTTCCGTGCAACAGCTGCTTCATCTTGGTGCTTCACATCAACTAAGATTTTTTGCTTGCGGTTATTTTTTATTTATTTGTTTTGAGTTCTATAATTATTGGTGCGATTGAATTGTATTTTGCTTTGACATTAAAATTCATAACGGTGCTTGAGTATGAAATATTTTTTGTTGATATGAGTCTACTTCCTAAAGTTTTTTTCAAAGCAGTCGACAAATTTGCGGTCACTTTATAATACTCCCTAATCTGCGAAATTGTTTGAGACAAATCTGCAATTTCCTCTTTACTAAAAAGTATGCATAATACCTCTTTGTTAGTATTCAATTGCATTCCAGTTCTATTATTTGGAATAAATAACTCGCCTTTTGCAGAAGTAAAGAGCGGTGATTCATTAATATCAATTGAATTGAGATTTCCAAATTCTTTTCTTCTCGGAAAATGAATATTTGTATTGTTTAAACCGTCAATACTAAAAACGTACACATACTCATTTTTAATCCTGTTTTTTATATTTAATTGAAATATTTCACCCAAATTCCAATCTTGCTTAGCTGTAATATACTTATAACTTTCAGCCTTAATCATATTAACATCCTCAAGTCGGTTAAGAGTTTTGTCAAAATATCTGAGATTAACAGAACCTTCTAAAGTTACCATATCGCTTTCATGAATTTCTGGTAGAATTAGAATTGCAGCATAATGAGTATACACTATAAAATCATCGTATTTCATCCAAAAATATCCACCATCGCCAAACGAAGTACCCCAGCTATTTAATATTTCAAACATTCCTTTCTCGTCGTCATAGCCAACTATAACAACGGCGTGACCACCGTCATTCTTACCTCCACTTTGCCAAACAGGGTTCTCTTTAGTTATATATTTTGTAGAAAACATATTATTTGTTTCAAATCCAATTATAACAGGGAAACGGTCTTTAATTTTTTGTTTCACTGCATAAAGACGAGTCTGCTTGCTTTCATTGCCATAAAATAATGCCTGAAAATCTGCTATTTTGGTAGTTTCCAATGTATTAGAAGGCTGAGCATAACAGTCCTTCGGATTAAAAAGTGAAAAAACGCAATCTCCTTTCTGTTTTGAAAAGGTAAGAGCCTTATCAATATAAGCTCCATTGGAGCAATCAGAGATTTTTATTTGATTGTACAAATACAATGCAGAGAATGCTGAAGAGGTTATTTCTTCTTTATCTTTTATTGATTTTCGGATTGAATTTGAAATTGTATAGGCTCCATAACCAACCGACCAACCTACACAAGACCCCATATTACCCTGATTTCCAGGAGTAGGACAAAACTCTTTTAGGCTTACTTTTTGTGGAAGCAATTCGTCTTGAAAAGCTGGTCCTAAATACTGTTTTCTGACGTTCTGCTTAAATGCTGCATCGTCAAATAACAAACCCTTACCTTGCCCCATTGAAATTGAAGGGGTAAGACAAAGTAGTAATTTCAGTAATGAAAAATAATTCATCAAATTTTTACCAGACATAGTCAATTTCTTTTTGTTTTCCTTCTTTGTAATTTATTACAACTTTTAATGGAAATGTACCCCATATCTGAATGCAATGCTGAAAGGAGGTTTTTGCATCTGTAGATGTTGAAAAAACCTTCCCTTGACTTGCGCCCTTTCCAAAAGAATCATGTAAAAAATAATACCGAACAGATGAAATACGTGACAATTCTTTTTGAGAGGCAATTATTTTTAAACAGACATTATAATAATTCCGATTATTATTACTTCCCCAACCAAGTTCATATCCTTTACCTGCATATTTCCATTCCGCCTTTTTAGTTGTTGCATCATAAGTAAGGGCGTCTGAGGGTTCGGTTGAGCATTTTGCATCTAACCAGCCTGATTCGATTCCGAACAATCTTTGTTTTTTAGTAGGATAGGTTGGGCCAGTATTTTCTTTTACCAATAGTTCAATGGCACTTTTTGCATCTTCAATTCCAGCGCCCATTCTGCATAGCTGTACTGCTGCAAATTTATCTGCAGCAATTTCCATTTCTGGATTATGTTTTTCACTTTCCAATGGGTCATAGTTAACAATATGTCCAATTTCATGTGCTAGAACAAAGTATATTAACCAATCACTTTGATATCCTTTTAAATTCAATAAAAATCCGGGATTAATTAGAAGAATACGTGTTCCATTTTCATCTTGTGCAACCATCGCATTCTTGATATCTGCCTTTCGTATGACAAAACTCTTTTGGATACCAATTCTTTTTATCAAATTTCCAATTAACTCATTTGTGCGTTCATCTATATCATCAGTTTGAAATTCTGAAGGTAGTGGAACCTCGTCCAGCGCACAACCTCCAACAATTTTTAGTGTCTTTATTTGAGCAATCGCTCCAAATTGAATAAAAATCATAAATAGTATTATAGACGCTATTTTTTTCATTAAATAAAGTTTTAGTTAAAAATAAAAAAAATATTTGGCTACCAAAAATGACTACCAACAATGTGTAAGCTTCCCCTAAAACTGGACCACTATGGATTAGAGTCAATTTGTTTTTCAACTATTTTATCCACAAAGCGGTTCCCTTCAAATTGTAAAGGTTTACCGGTCACCGCTTGTGGATAAAGCAGCAGATCTTCCTTCCGGCTTTGGTAATACTTTTCAGCATATCGGAATGGTGATAAATAGCCCAGTGATTTGTGCGGTCTTTCCAGGTTATAATCCATTCGCCATTCTTCTGCCATGATCCTGACTTCAGCAAGACTCGAGAACAAGTAGGCATTCAGCAGACCGCGGCGTATGCTTCCGTTCTGTCGCTCAACAAAGGCATTCTGGGTTGGTTTTCCTGGTTGGATATATAGTAACCTGATGTTTCTGGATTCGCACCATTCCTGCAGCAGGCAGCTGATAAATTCCGGGCCATTGTCAAACCTGATGCACTTAGGCATGCCCCTTTCTGCTGCCATTCGTTCCAGTGTACGGATAACACGGCGAGCGGGAAGAGAGGTATCAATATCGATGGACAAAGATTCCCGGTTAAAGTCATCAATAACATTGAAGAGACGGAATCTCCTGCCATCCGTTAGTGCATCACTCATAAAATCAATGCTTCAGACTTCATTAGGTGCATCCGGTATAGCAAGTGCTTCCATGATCCTGGCTGGTAGCCTACGTTTGGGTTTGCGGCGAATGTTGAGTTTCATATCGGTATAAATCCGGTACACTTTCTTATGATTCCATTGATACCTTTTGTTTCTGATCCGATGGTAGGATTGCCAGAATCCAATATCAACGTGCTTATCTGTCAGTGGTGTCAATACCTCCTGTACCGGAGCATCGTCTTTGGGCTTTACCTTGTAACCGTTAGTTGAACGAGGGATACCTACGATTATACACGCCTTTCGGAGACTCAGTTGCTCTTCTTCAATAAGAATATCAACTGCCTCCCGTTTCTCTTGGGGCGTTACAATTTTTTTTCGATGAGATTTTTCATGGCCCGGTTCTCAATACAGAGCGCCGCAAACATCTTTTTGAGTTCAGCATGTTCAGCTTCCAGATCCTTAAGTTGCTTCACATCACTGGCTTCCATGCCACCATACTTGGCTTTCCAGTTATAGAACGTGGCATCACTAATACCCATTTCACGGGCAATGTCCTTAACAAGCATGCCCGCTTCCTGCTTCTTCAGAGCGGCAACAATTTGGCTTTCGGAAAATTTCACCTTTTTCATTTTCGAGATTTAAAGTTAACAATTCAAGTAATTGATAACTCTAATTCCTCTGGCCGAATAATGGGGGAGCTTACAATTGAGATTGATTATTCTTTAAAAAATAGCTGGGTGATATGGGTTTTGAACCATTTAATCAATGGACACGGCAAGCCACAAAAGATCAGAATGGATAATTGACCTGAGTTTATATCAAAGTTGACACAATCCTGGAGCTAAGCTTATGGGATAGATTTTAAGTACATCCAGCCGGGTAAACAATCCCATAATGCGTACGTAGAACGATTTAACAGAAGCTATCGGGGACATGTACTAGATGCCCATTCGTTTGATAACCTGAACCAGGTAAGAGAGTTATCCGAGACCTGGGTTGCTGATTACAAAAATCATCGGCCACATGATTAACTAGATGGGTTACCACCCAGGTGTACCGGAAAAAATGGACAGTTCTACAGGCCTGCTTTCCGCTTTGGTTACGCCTTCGCTACAAGCAGGCCTGTAGAACCCAAGGAAAATTATAGTAATAAAGCGTACTCAAAATGGGGAGCCCTCACGACAACGGGTGCTGTATCGCTGTCATAAACCAACGCGGCAAGTTATTTATCGCTTCTGGGAGCATCGCTGTCGGGTTCAGCGGCTGACAGCTTGCGAAGGTATTTTCGGATAGTTTTTATACTTATGGCGGTGCGTCGTTTGATCTCCTATTTTAATACGCCATCAGCGGCTAATTGTTGAACCTCTTTGAATCAATTCATTTCCAGTGGTTTTAGTAACATGCCCGCCCTCCTTATTAAGTGAGAAACAAAATGAACACAAAAGCCTAACTTCAAACTCTAGGGGGGGGATACCATTAACCTGAATCTACAGTAGACACTAGTAAATTATACAATTCAAACCCCATAAGAAATGGTAAGCCTATCGTATTTGAGAGCAACTGCTGCACCATCATTGGCGCTTCGCACCCAACGTAGCATTGTTGCTGCATTCTATTTTAGTTTCATCTAAAGGTTAAATGTGTAAGCCCAACCTAACATATTTAAAAAACTAACCATAGAGTATTCAGTTACACATGTTGGGTGATAATTATTTTTAATTAAAAATTTGTCATTATTGTACCCTATAATTGTTACAATGTGATTTCCCATAGAACTGGTCGTCCTTGGTATTTTGCTAATGTCGCCCCAATCACAAGAAGCTTTAGGTTGTTCTATTGAGCAAATAATTGGTTTTCCTTTTAATAGCTCTGATTTGAAATAATAAATAGTCTCATTTGTAATCTCTTGTCCAAATTTAAATATCTCATTTACTGATTTAATTTTTTGTAAATGTAGATTGTAGTGATTAAACTGTTTAAAGCATTTGATTATCTGTTTATGTCTAGTGTAAGGAAATTCTGAAAATTTGACTGTACCATATTCTTTGAGAATATAAAAAACATAATCCAAATTTCCGATTATTTCTGCAGTGTCGTTATAGATTGCATGATTTACACGCTTGTTAAAACTATCTATTCCCAATTTCTTTATAAGATAGCTTTTGTAACCATCAACATAACCAAAAGAGAATATTGAGGAGCTATCAAGGTTACTACTTTTTGAATATGCGATTTGGATGGTCAGTGCAACATAAGCTGCAGAATATGCGTAACAATTTGAACCGTCTTGACGAGTAATTTTTGGAGCAAATTTCTCTAAAGTAAATACTGGTTGCGAAGTTTGGGAAATTGAATATGTCATCCTAAATAACAACAATACAAAAAGGAAATATTTTTTCATAATTGAATTATTATCTTTTAACGACTATGCCAGCTTGAAAAAGTGGACTTGTCCCTTCAGAAATAGTGTATGAACACATTGCACCAAAGTTATTACCTACGGGAATAATCATTGTCGTTTCTAGTCCTAAATAACTTCCTTTTTCCTTACCGAAAACTTTATTGTACTTAGTCTTGTCAAATAAAGAATAGCTTAATTCTGTGCTCAAATTGAAGGCACCTCCACCAATTAATTCAAATCCCTCGAATTCTAAACCCCCAGTTATTCTAAATTGACTAAGGGTTATAGTTTCTTTATCATCTCCTACATCAGAAAATCCATTAAATTTTCCGCCAGCCGTTCCCCAAAAGCGAAAGAAATTGTTATTTTTTAAATTGATGCTCCATGTCGGAGATACAGCCACACTAACACCTTGTGAAGATTGTGCAAGTGCCGTTAGTTCTTTTGTTACATCTTCATTGCTTAATGCACTAGTAATTTTTGACAAATTACCAATAACTAATAAATTAAACTTATCGCCCCCAAATTGCTTAACATTACCTAATGTCACTTTTCCTGCTCCAACAACATTTTCAGTTCCTCCTTCGCTGTCAAAATTATAAGCTAAAACAGCTCCAACCCACATACTTAATGAAGAACCTGATTTTTGTTGCTGTTGCTGTTGTTGTTGTTGTACTCTGGTGCTAAAAAGTCTCTGTGAAAAGACTAATTTTGAGTTAGTAAAAATCAGAACGACGACAAAGATTTTTTTTCTCATGATTGTTATTTTTTTGGGTGATTAAATAATTTTATTAGTTGTGATTGTTTGTTGTTCAGAGTCAACTTTCACACAACGATTTATTTACGAATTTAGACCCCTAATTAAGATTTATTCTATACATTTTATATCACCTTCTTCTGTGATCGGTAAATAAGAATACAGAGATTTTGGCAACAAACCTGCAGAACTTTTGGCAACAAAGAATCCTGAGAAATTGGCAACAAGGAGTGCTGAACTTTTTCTATCCTCTGCCGCGGCCGGGGATAGAAAAAAAGAGATTTGCCAGAAAATAGCTCCGTATTTATGAATACATATGCGAAAAAACTAATGACTTATCATACGGTACATCAATTGCATCGGGATGGATTATCAATCTCCCGGATCAGTAAGGAACTGGTGCTGGATTGGCGTACCGTCAAAAAGTACCTGTCGATGACGGAATCTGACTACGAACAGTTCCTGCAGAACCAGTCGGAACGCAAAAAAGACCTGGAGCCCTATGAAGGGTTTGTAAAGACCCGTTTGACGAAGTACCCGGAGACTTCTGCTGCTCAAATGAACGATTAGCTGAAGGAGCATTATCCTGATTTTCTAGCGGTTGACAGCAAAACGGTGTTCAATTTTGTTTGCTGGGTTCGTCAAAAATATCATCTGCAAAAGGTGGTTGTGCAGCGTGATTATGCCATGGTTGCTGAGAGTGCCTATGGTGCACAGGCACAGGCAGATTTTGGTGAATACAATCTTCGTAACAGCCAGGGCAGGTACCACCACCCGCTTCACTACAGAATTGTCGATACTGGCACATCAACAGGCATTTGCGTACCTGGAAGGTATTCCAGCTACGGTGGTCTATGATCAGGGTCGGTTGTTTTTGGTCAGCGAAAACCATGGTGATCTTATTTTAACTGAAAAGTTCCGGTTCTATAGTCGGGCTGCTGGTTTTGCTCTTCACTTCTGTCGGAAAGGAGATCCGGAAAGCAAAGGGAAGATTGAAAATGCAGTGAAGTACGTGAAGCAAAACTTTCTGTATAACCGTCCTTTTGATGATATTGAAACCCTGAACCAGGAAGCATTAGCCTGGCTCGGTCGCACCGCAAATTGTCTTGCCCATGCTGTAACCCGCAAGTCGCCGCAAGCCGAATGGGACATTGAAAAGCACTACCTGCGTCCGGTGATTGCTGTTCTGGCAGCACCCGCCGACGAGCACTGGTACACGGTTCGAAAAGACAATAGCATCTCGTTCAAAGGCAATTTTTATTCCCTTCCCCTATGCACCTATAAGGGGAAAGGATCGCGGGTAAACTTGAAAGCGGAAGAAGGTCAGCTGCTGGTTTTTGATGAACCAGGTGTGCTACTGTGTACGCATCCGCTATCCGTTAGCAAAGGTCATAAGATCATCAACAACGATCACAAACGGGATAAAGGTATACGGGTGGAAGAACTGATCCGCCAGGTCTGCAGTATGCTGGAGGAGCCTGAACTTGGTGCAGCTTTTATGGAAGCTGTCCGCCAGGCCAAACCCCGCTACCTGCGTGACCAGGTACTATTGTTCCGCCAGGTCATTGAAAGCTATCCCCGGTCCATCATTCACCAGGCATTGCAATACAGTACGACGCACCGACTCAATAGTGCGGTAGACTTAAGAAGCGTAGCCGAACATCTGCACACCCAACAAGCAACAGAATCAGCTGGTGCAAGAATCATCCACATGAATCCCTTCACCGGTAAAATGCCAAGTGAAGCCTTTATTCAACCGGCTACCAGCTCCATCGCCGACTATTACGAACTATTTTAATGCAGCATCAACAATAATACAGACAAATGGAAACAAGACAACAAATCAGACACTATTGCCAACAGTTCCGCATGAATGGCATCCAATCGGAACTCGATGAACTGATCAAAGATGCTGAAGATCGCAACAGCGGCTACCTGGAATTTACGGTCAAGGTGTTGCAGGCAGAAGTCACACACCGCGAACGAAACGACCTGTCCAATCTACTCCGGGTAGCCAAATTGCCGCCCTCCTGTGTCCTCACTTTGTATGACCACGGCGTAGACAATGGCTTGACTAAATCTCGCATGAACCAGCTGAAAGAACTCAACTGGCTCGATCAGGTGTATACTGTTATCCTGATGGGGCCATCCGGAACAGGTAAGACATACCGGGCAGCCGGCCTCTGCGCTGAAGCTGTCAACAAAGGGTATAAGGCTTACTTCCGGACCATGGATGAACTCATTACCATGCTTAAGATGAAGGAGATTACCCGAACTGCAAAGGGCGATTACAAAGGGCTCTGTAAAGCAGACCTTATTGTTATTGATGACATCATGCTCTTCCCGGTAGAAAAAGCAACTGCCGTAACCCTGTTCAACTTTATCAATCAACTCTATGAAAAAACATCCTTCATCATTACTACCAACAAAAAACCGGCTGAATGGGCTAAGATGTCAGGCGATGAAGTACTTGCTACCGCATTACTGGATCGATTACTCTACCGCTGTGAAATAACTAACCTGTCAGGAAAGAGTTATCGAATCCAAAATAGAAAGACAATATTCTCTGATTAATTTTTACTTGTTCTGCATTCTATGTTGCCAAAAACTCTGTATTATTGTTGCCAATTCTTCTGCATTTTTAATTGCCAATTTTTCTGCATTATTAGTTCCTGATTACAATAGGGTGTCGTTTAGGGTCATCGCCACAAATTAACTCAGCAATTTTTTCTTTTGTAGTCGCATCCATTTTGTTAGTCTTGGCAATGAATTTAAGTTTGATATTTTAGCAGTTATTACATTCCATAATACTGCTTTATTAATGTCGCTATCAGGTTGGAAGAAATGCCAGTTGCAATTTTGCCAACGCCATTCAATGATTTATTAATAACTTTTGAAATCCATCCATTAGACTTTTCTCCTAAAATTGCTTTTTCCTCGTTTGGTTTTTCACTTATTACTATTTTACTTATTTCAGCTATGTCCGCTTCGTCGATGCCTTGGTCTCTTAGTTCTTTTTGTAGTCGTGCTATATCACCTTTGTAAAGTGCAACATTGCTATCTATCTTATTTTCATTTCCGGTATTTATTAATTTACCGTCACCGGAATTATTTATTGTTGTATTCATTTGATGAATTATTGTTTGGTTATTAGTTTCGGCTTTTTTATTGAATGAATCAATTTCAATATCATATCCAAAAGTGTCAGATATTGACATTACGAAATCTAAAAGTTTTGTCCTTATCGCATTTGGAATTTCAACAACAATACTGGCATTTCCTGCTAACTTTGCACCAACTACATCAATTCTTACGTCGGCTTGATAAAGTTTCCGAGCTGGTTCTTGTAAAATATGTAGCATCTCCATCGGTAAAGGTGTAACTATTTGTCCACCTGAGTCACTTTTTTCATTTTCCCTTGCAATCTTTTCAATTGCTGCAATTCCTTCCCGTACATAAACATATTTAAAAGCCTGCCTGTACGGTTCCTCAATCAATGAGAACGGAAGCTGTCGTGAATGTTGATTATAGTAAGTTTGCAAATCAATGTAAAGTGTCCCGATAGTTCTTCGGTAGTCCGGTATAGTTTCTTTGTCACGATACCCATTCAATTCATTCTGTGTGTAGTCAATTAAATCTTGGTTTTTAATAAGCCTCCCAAAATAATTTAGCTTCATTAATGGGGCAGATAAACTTTTATCTGTATTAACTAAATCATCAATGACTTCTTGAAGTAAAAATGTCTTTTTCATGTTGAATAAGCTTGTCTACTTACATTACCGCCAACGACCGAGTGTTGCCGAGGGCTAGATATTTGATGCTTGTCCTGCCCGGAACTGCAGCCGAATACTACTTTAAAAAGTTGAAGTTAACAGATAAATGCCGATTAGAATTCCGTCAAAACGGGATAAAGAACAGTAGCAATTTGCTGCTCATCGATTTTCCGTCCGCCCCGCTTTTAGCAATACTTATATTAGCTGCTGTTTTTCTTCTATTTGTCATTTTAAACTGGCGTATAATGTGCGGCATCCTTGAGATTGATTGCACCGCAATTGCAACGAATATACTCAATACTGTCAGGTTTGTCGTAATGGACATATGATTTGCAAGAAGTACAAAAAATCATTTGTTCGATTTCTAACCATTTGTTGAAAATTGTAGTAATCTCGTCTGTGGAAAATGTAATTGCTTCATTTTTCCAATGTACACAATAGTTTCTGAAAATTGTTCCGCTTTCAAACTCGTCAAATAATACCGAAAGCTTGTGTCGATTGTTTGCAAGTTTCAATTTGTCCTTGAATCGTTTTACAAGTGGATCGTAAAATTCAGAAAGTGTGTAAACATTTTCGACTTTGTAAGCAATTGGAGTTTTCATGTTCTCGTTTAGAATTCCAAAAGTCCACTCCAAGTATCTTCCTAAAGTTTGACCTGCAGTAATAGCATTATCATCTTCAAGGTATGCCTGTATGTCTTCTAAATAATTTTTTGAAAGCTTGAATTTTGGTCCTGTTGCATAATCCCAAGATGTAAACTTGTAGCGTTGCCATTCTGGAAATTTTCTTGAAACTGTGTCAAAGAAAATTTGATCATGAGTAATCATCAAAACTTGAAAGTCACTGAATTTTGAAGCAATAAGCTGCGCTACTCTCGGGCGTTTAAAACTGTCAAAACTGTTTACAACATCGTCCAAAATAAAGAATTTAAATTCATAATTGAAACGTTTTACTGCTGCAAGAAAAATCGCAAGGCCAAAACTGTTCACTTGACTTTCACTTAAAAATTTGAAAGCAGGTGTAATCTTTTCAGAAGCAAATTCAATTTCCAATTCTACTGCTTTGTCTTTCCCCGTAATAAGTTTTAAAGCAGGATTTTTAATATCAGGATTTGAATTTTCTAATACATTAAAATACTCAACTACATCAGATGAAATTGCTGAAAATGTATTATTAATTTCTGTCTGTATGTAGGAGGTAAGTATGTTAAAGAATGTTTGTAGGTTGTCACTTATCCCTTTCAGGTATGCAACTTTTTCTTTGCTGATTGAATAACTCTTAAAATGGTCAATAAGGTTTGAAATATTTGTATAGTCTTGTGCTAAGGTTTTCGTTGCCTCATCTTTTGATAATCCTGCTATTTTATCTGCAACGAGCTTTTTGCTGGCTTCCTCACCTGAAATGATTTCATCAATTTTTGATATTGCTGTATCACTACTGATTGAAATGGCAGTTAAATCTTTAAGTTGTTTCTTAACCGTTGATATTAAAGTTGGGAGTGTAGAGTTGATTTTTGCAATATCTTCAAACAAAGTATGAAATGCATCCAAAACTACTGAACTGGTTTCTGATTCTATGACGGCTATCTTTTTTGAAATACCTTCAAACTGTTTTTCAAGGATTGATTTCTTGTTCTCAAATTCAGTTTTCTTTTTTGTAAGGGTGGAAAGTGAATTATGCTTTTCTGTTACATGCTTTAGTAAATCACCTTCAAATGTCTCGTCGCAAACAGGGCATTTAGACTTATCATCAAGTTTAGAAATAACTTCAATGCTCTGTTCGTAAAGTGCAGAAAGAATAAGTTGTTTTATACTTTCCTCATTCTGTTTTAAGTCAGTAAAAAGTGTTTCAAGATCGAGGCAATTTACCCTTGCCGTAGAGAGTGGATAAAATTGATTTTGTTTCGCCTGAAATGCTTTCCACTCTGTTAGTTCTTTTGTTACCGGATTCTTTTGAACAATTTCTTGTAATCCTTCTTTTACAGTCTCCGCTTCTTTGAATAAAGTTATTGATGCTATCTTATGGTTTGATGCAATAGTATTAATATATCTGACTATGGTTGCCTCATCTACTTCAGTTTGCCCTGTAATAGCATTGATTATATCTCTACTTGTGTCAAAAGTACTTTGGAGAGATTGAAGATTGGTAGTTTGTTTATTGAGAGTTGCTTGTAAATTGTCTTGAAGCAGTGAAAACTTTTCAAGTCCAAAATATTTTGCGATATATTCATATCGTTCTGCCTTCCTTTTATTACAGATGAACTCGTTAAGGTCTGTATAGCGTAAGTAATTAGGATAAGTACTTAATGCTTTGAACTCATTGTATTCTCCTGAAGTAGTAGGCGTTGTTAGTTTTTTCGGATTAAATTTCGCTGTAGCACTATTGATTGTAGGATGTTGGAACTCAACTGAAATGTAGCTGTTGTTTCCATCAGTTGCTTTATGCGGAAAGTCAGTTAATAAAATCCCTTCTCTCCTCAATGTTTCAATATTGAATTTATGTAACCATTCCCATGCGTCAACTATGGAACTTTTTCCGGTTCCATTTCTACCATAAATTAATGCAGAAGTTGTTCTACCACCTTTTACAAAGTCAATAGAAACAGGAAGGCGAAGACCCCTGAAATTTTCAATTGTTATCTTCTTTACTTTCAACATGTTTAATAAAAGTTTTTTTCACTTCTTCCTCTTTAAGTTGAAGTCCTTTGTCAATTGCTCTTTCAAATTGTGCTATATTGAAACCATTGTCAGAAATAAAGCCTTCGAGTTTTGTAATGAAGTCATTTAGTTCAGGTTTCTCCGTTTTGAGTTCAGTTATCCAGTCTTTGAGTTCTTTCATAATATTTTCCTTTTGTTTAGTTGGAGTTTGTCAACATAGAATAACAGCTAACGTTCAGGGCTTGGCGTTCGGTGGGGTAATTATTGATGTCCCGCCTGAATTAATGCCCATATATTAATTATTGTTGAATTACAATTCTTAATCTGAATTTGATTCAGCTGCCGGATTAAATGTTTTATTATAGTAAAAGCTGATAATTTGTTCGTCGCGCCCCACTGACGCCAAGCAACTATGTAAAAGCGGTAACTTGAAGTATCAATTATTAACCTGCAGTACACTTACAGTGTCTGCCCTAAAATTTTGGTTATGGAAATTCAAGTTACCGCCATGCCTAAGTTATATATTGGTCTGGACATTCACAAAAAAAGCTGGTCTGTACACTTCCGTACAGACATTTCTGATCACCGTGGTTTTACCATGCCGCCTGTTGCTGACAAGTTGGTCGAATATGTTTCTATTCATTTTCCTGATCATGAGGTGTCTATATGTTATGAGTCAGGTAGTTGCGGTTTTTCAGCAGCACGTTATTTTGTCTTATGTGGTTGGAATACAGTGATTGTAAATCGTGCTGATGTACCAAAGATTCAAAAATTGCAATTTCAGAAAACTGATAGAATAGATTGTAGGATGCTTTGCGCAGCTCTACAACGAAATCAACTAACAGCTATTCATATACCTACTGTTGAACAAGATGAATTACGAAGTTTGGTACGGCATCGTAATTCCGTGGTCAAACAGATCCGACAAATTAAGCTACAAATAAAAAGTATGTTGCTTTATCATGGGATTAATGTCCCAGAAGAGTATGACAACCCGAACTGGAGTAAGTCATTTCAACAATGGCTGTACAATCTTCATTGGGCTCATCAACCAGCTCAGTATAGTATGCACAGTAAGCTACGAATTCTAAAATCATTACATGCTGAATATTTGCAGGCAGCCAATGAATTACGAAGTTATTGCCGGCGTAATCATAACAAAGATTACTATTTATTAAAAAGTATTCCGGGAATAGGAGGGTATCTATCCGCTGCCCTTATTGGCGAATTGGGTCATATTCGTCGATTCTCCAATGAAGACCAGTTCAGTTCCTATATCGGTTTGATTCCTGCCATTCGAAACAGTGGTAGTAGCGAATCAACAATTTGTATTACGCCACGTAGTAAAACATTGCTTAGGAGCTACCTAATAGAAGCCGCCTGGATAGCGATCCGACTTGATCCTGAAATACAAACGTACTATCGGCGTCATTTTGGAAAAAACACTAAGAATGTAATCGTTAAAGTAGCTCATAAAATGGCAAAAAGGATACTGTCAGTAATAAAAAACGGCCAACCTTATCAGGTTAGTAATAAAAATCATTCTGCTTTAGAATCCGCATAATTATTTCAGGAGCAGACTGCAAAACATGGGTGGTGGTCTGAAATTAAAACCGGAGCCACACCGCAAAGCAGGCAGCTGTTCCTTTTTTACTTTAGAAACAAACAGTTGCCTGCAGCTGTCCTACAAATGATAGACTGCATATAGGAGCCTGGATTTAAAGCATTAAATGAAATACAATTTCCGCTGTGTCTTTGAATGATTGCAGGGGCATCTTGTCATGTGCCAGCATTATAAAATGCAATCATTCAAATCCCCAACGTTGTTAAAATAAATTGGAATTACCGCTCATCACCTATGTTTTCTGTACAAAAATGGATAAAACCATTCCTAACGCTTTACATAGGAACCCGTGTTAGCTCTCGTTTTTCTTTCTCTCTTCTGCTTCAATCAATGGTCTATGCCAATCCCATAGTTCATCCAATGTTTTGAAATTGTCAGGAATAGGATTACTACTTCTAAATGCTACTTTTGGTGTCATTGGTTGGTAATGGCTAAAATAGCTCTCACTTGTCCTTCTCGGATTGTATGCCAACGATGAGCCAAAATAACTGTCTACTACATCATAATGATGAGAATGAATAAAGCCATTCCAGCGCTTTCTTAGTTCTTTTTCAGGAACAATATCGATTATTTCAAATTGTTCCATTGCTCTATCATCAGGTGTTCCCCAAGCATTGTTCAGAAGCGAAACTGCTTCAACATCTGAAACAGGTGCTCCATATCCGAAAATTGTGGCACGAACAGTCCCACTATCTTTACTTAACCAATATTTTACTCTGTCCCATTCGAGATTTATAAACTCATCGTCAGTATAATTTTTCTGCTCTACAGGATAAAGTAGTTTTGTTGGTTCAAAAACACCGCCATCACGTCTCATTTGATAGCCTACAGGTCCACATCTTTTGTCCTCCTTGCTATATCCAATGGCCACATTTCCATGTAAAAATGAAAGTCTTGGTAAGTCCTTGGTGAACTCTCTATTTCTAACCCAAGCTTGATACAAGAAAGGGTCCCAATTAAATGTTGCAATTAAGTCCTTGCCGCGTAAGGAAAGAACTAAATAGTCATAAATTGTTGGTTCCTCAGGTAGTTGCATGTTGCCGAAGTAATCATTAATTCGTCTTTCTATTTCAATTAAAATTTCAGATGTTGGGTCGTTTTTATGTAAGTTTCCGTAAAGTGTCTCGAAATTTTTTGCCTGTAAATTTTCGGGTATAAGATTAATTAAGTCATTCAATCCAACGATGTCAATGAAATTGTCCATTGATGGCAAACGTTTACCATTTTTCTCAGGGTTTCTGTATGTCGATGCAATACTTGCACCTGCTCCTAAAATGACAACGTGTCCACCGCCTCCATAGACTTGATTAATTCCTTCTTCTTTTGTCATTCCAGTCATAGGTTGTGTCTGTTTTAAAATGAGAGCTAACGTTAAAGCATTGGCGATGTGGCGGTATTCTGTGTCCCGTCTGCCCAGTGCCGCTGCTGATTAAAGATACAAAAGCTCATTGTTTATTCTGTTGCTCGGCGTTATTCGTCTGTCGAAACCGAAACTGAATAACGAACAAAAAGCTGAGAATATATTCGTCGCCCCGCCATATTGCCAATGCAATGTTAGCAGCTGTATTATTACGCTTCCACATATTTGTCGCTATTAATGTCAATAGTCCACAATTCATGTATGCGATTAATTTCCTGTTCTTCAATTAGGTCAAGTCGTGATTGTTTTTGTGCATAAAGAAGTTTGTCGAGAATAATTTCTCGCCCTTTAAGTGTGATTGGACCAAGTCCAGGAGTTCCATTTCTTCTTACAGTCGAACGGTATTTAGGGTTGTCCCTAAATTCAACTAACCAATTTCTAAATTTAAAAAGTTCGTCAAGATTGTCATGTCCGTTTGCAATCATACTCTCAACTGATTTGTCTTTGCGGACAACAGTACATGTCCAACAGCCAAATCTGCCTTTACCACATGGTGTACCCTTTGTTTCTTTGTAGACAGGGCATTCACTACCAGCATCTTTATAAATTTGTCCAATTAATGAATGGTCAATGCTATAGGGAAAAGCATTATACTTCAAGGTTGACCAAATATCTTTAAGAGAATAATTTACAACAGGACTGAATATTTTCGTCTTTGTTGATGAGCCTTGGTTTAAATAGTACTTTGAATTGGTATTGTGTCTTTTTATAGTCTTATCTCTTTCTGTACTTTCTCCCATACGAACCCCCAAAAGAACTACTGAATTTTCGTTTGGATTGATAATGCCTTTAACTGGATTAATTCTTAGTCTATCCGTACACCATCTAAAAATGTTTGTTGGCGGTGGATAGCCACGACCTATAACTTTTACAAAATATCTGTCATCTAGCTTTGGCTTAACAATATTGAACTTTAATGGAAGTCTTAAGTCTTTAGCTTCTGTCTCAAGAGATTTTATTGTGTCCTTTACATAAGAAGAAATTGTTGGAATTTCCACTCCGGTGTCACAGTAAATAACTGTCACATTTTTGTGGTGATTTTGAATTTCAAGTAATGCATTAAAGACAAGTGTCAACAAGGCTGAAGAGTCCTTTCCTCCACTATATCCTAAGAACCAAGGGTTGTTGTCTTTTTGATATTCCTTTTGTATTAAAGCAATAGCCCTTTTATCTTTTGATGAGATTGGGTTAAGGCAATTGCTGCAAAATTTCATCGACTTTAGTTTCTAGTTCTTTTAATTTAGTTGTTTCTATAAATTCCAACTGCTCGTTTCCAATATTAATATGTTTAAAGATGGTTAGAATGTGTAAAAGAATTGCTATAAGGGCAATGCCAGCAAATAAAATTCCCCAAAGCCAAACTTCCTTTTGATGAAAAACTAATTTTCCTGCAATTACATAAACTATTGCCGAAAACGTTGAGATTATAAATGCATCTGCAGTAGAAGTCCAAAGAGCTCCGTTAAAATATACATTCTCACTTTTTGCAGTCAACGATTTATCATTATCAATGAAATTGTAAAAAATATTCTTTAATCTTTTTTTATCCTTTAAAAAATTGTGCTGTGCTTGACTTAAAGGCTTTGGATAGAGTTTCAGCAAGGAATTCATAATGTTTAAGTCAATCCTTTTATGTGAAGCATTGGTGACGAAATAACGAAAATTATTAATGTGGTAAAAAGCTCCAATTCCGACAGCTATCAATGTCAAAAAGCTATAGGATAGCCAACCTTGATTGATTGTAAAATTTTGTCCTGCGAACTTTAAAAGTGGCAAGAATTCCAAGACTAAAATAAGTCCTGGTACAAAAAGTCTGATGAATTTTAGAGTAGTTCTGGTCATAAAATATAGCTGCTAACTCTTATAAAAGTATCCGACTGGCCCCCCTTAAAGACCCCGGCGATATAAAATAATTCCGGGGCCATTCGGTATACTTTTGCGTTGACTGACGTTTGTTTTTTGTTAGTTGTTGTGTAAGGTGAAAAGTATTCTGTTGAGCAAGTCCTGTTGTTGACTTTTATTCGAGTGTTACTTCAAAAATAATTTCTTTTTCCTTTCAGGCACCTTGATCATACGAGATTTTCCGAGCTGTTTTTTAATTCCTGATAAATCTTGTGGTGATTTATTTGTTTGAACCGCCATTTTTTTTGGTTAATTGCAAAACGAAGCCTCCTGCCTGAGAGCAGTAATAGTTGATTTATCTTTTTGCCTGTATATATTATCACCTGCCGAACTTTAACTACTATCCAACTCTGTTGGTTTATACGTTGTTTGCAACAGCACCATACTCGTTTTATGACAACAGCAACACTCATTGTAGCGGACTCCATACATTTCATATAACCGGACCTGCCAGGGAGTTTTACAGGAAGGCGGATGCGCTGGTATTTTCAAGACTGTTGTTACCGCTCTTAGATTGGTTTGCCTGCCTCTATTTGCCAGATAACCGTATGTCCTGATTTTCGTAAACCCTCTGGGTAAAATATGCTGCTCAAATCGCCGTATTAATTCTGCTGCCGATAAGCTCATGGTTTTCTGCTGTCCATTCCGGTAGTCCTTGTAGCGCAATACAACTTCCCCCTGGCTGCTACAAGAAAGGAGTCGCTGGTTGGATAGTGCAACTTTATGCGTATACGCAGCCAGATAGTTTACCACTTGCTGTGGACCTCCAAAGGGCTTTTTCGCATATACAACCCAGGACTGTTTCCATAACTGGCGCAGCAGTTCAGGATATCCTTCTTGCTGTTCTGTTGCTAAAACAAGGGCCTGTGTAGAAGCCAGGTGATTCAATTCTTTTATAAAAACCGACCTATACACTTCTGACATAGCTTTTACCGGAAACAAAAATTGACCTCCCACTCTTTTTAACGCTCTCCAGTTTGTTTGTTCTGTTCCATCAGCCAGTTTTTTCTTTATTATACCTCCTGCACTTACAATACAATGGATGTGCGGATGAAAACTGAGCTGTTGGCCCCAGGTGTGCAATACGGCCAGTATGCCGGGCTGAGCACCGAGATACTTTTTATCTTTTGCAAATTGCAACAAGACAGTTGATGCTGCTTTAAACAACAGCTTAAACAGCACCGAACGGTTTCCCAGGGCAATGGCGTTTAACTGGTGAGGCATTGTAAATACTACATGGTAATAGGGTACAGGCAAAAGTTCCCGTTGCCTGTCTTCCACCCATTGCTTTTTCTGCAAAGCGCCACACTGTGGGCAGTGCCTGTTGCGGCAGCTATGGTACTGATATTTCAGATTGCCGCATTCCTGATCATCGCACTTATATAAATGATACCCTAGTGCTTTCGTTCTGCAGCTTTCCAATTGATTCAGTACCTGGCGTGTGTATGCTGTTTGTCCAGTATATCCATGTGTGTGTAAGATATACTGCAGCGTTATCTTATTTTCTTGCATGATACTATCATTTGACTGCACCTGCGGTATCAAACAATAGATCATATGGATTTACAAGGGTCTTAAATCGCTTATCCGTGAGATGGAGATACTGCACCGTTTGCGCGATGTGGTGATGCCCCATCAACTGCTGTATAACCTGTAGATCTGCACCATTGTCCAAAAGATGGGTAGCAAAGCTATGGCGAAGGGTATGTATGGAATAATTTTTTGACTGCAACCCCAACTTTATAAGTGCCTGTTGCAAGATGTGCTGTATCGAGCGAGGGCTATATTTAATGCCACCTTTACTGCTGTTGAACAAATAAACTTTTGGTTTATACTGAATATAATAGAGTCGTAGTTCTTGTAAGAGTTGAATGGATAGCGGCACGTAACGATCCTTCTTTCCTTTTCCATCCACCACTTTTATTCGCATGGTTTTACTATCAATATCTTCCATTTTAAGATTGGCTGCTTCATTGAGGCGCATGCCGGTACTATATAAAAGAGAGATAATCGTTTTGTGCTTGATATTCTCGATGCTGTTAATGATTTGTCGTACCTCATCGGTACTCATCACGGCAGGCAATTTATTGCTGTGTGCCGGATATAGCACTCCTGGTATTTGATAAGGCTTGCACAAAACCTGCTTGAAAAAGAAAGCAATACTTTGTGCTGCCATTTTTGCCTTAACCCTGCTGCATTGTAACGTTTTGGTTAAATAAAAAAGATATTGCAGCGTCATTTCATAGGTAATGTCAGAAGGCTTGACATCGGGGTAATAAGCGAATAAAAACCGTAGCTCCTGTAAATAGTTACGCTGGGTAGCAGGGCTGTAGTGGCCTAAGCCAAGTAAATCTGATGTGCGTTGTAGCCCGTTGATCGCATACTGCGACAGTGTTTTTTTTGCATGATGAATAAATTTTATACCAAAAGTTACAAATCATCCTGCAGTTTTTCATTGCGAAGCAATGTTAGTTCAACGTATACGGCTTGGCGATAGGGTGGTATTTAAAAAGCATCAGGCCAAACCTTTGCTGATTTTATAAATAAATGTTCATTGTTAATTCTAATGCCAAGTTTTATACTTTAGTTGGATTTAATGTT